>JAOWLD010000009.1 GCA_025751475.1 Rhodobacteraceae bacterium XHP0102 | reverse complement strand
TCCTACGAATATCCTGGCGATGACATTCCGATTGTGAAGGGCTCTGCTTTGGCGGCGATGGAAGGCCGTGACGCGGAGATCGGTGAGAATTCGATCCGCGCGTTGATGGAAGCTGTTGACAGCTACATCCCGACCCCTGCACGTGCTGTTGACCAGCCGTTCTTGATGCCAATCGAAGACGTGTTCTCGATCTCTGGCCGCGGCACGGTTGTGACGGGTCGTGTTGAGCGTGGCGTGATCAATGTGGGTGACGAGATCGAGATCGTGGGTATCCGCGACACCTCGAAGACGACCTGCACGGGTGTTGAGATGTTCCGCAAGCTTCTGGATCGTGGTGAAGCGGGCGACAACATCGGCGCGCTTCTGCGCGGCATCGACCGCGAGGGTGTTGAGCGTGGTCAGGTTCTGTGTAAGCCAGGTTCTGTGAAGCCGCACACGAAGTTCGAAGCTGAGGCCTATATCCTCACGAAGGAAGAAGGTGGTCGTCATACCCCGTTCTTCGCGAATTACCGTCCTCAGTTCTACTTCCGCACCACGGATGTGACGGGCACAGTGACCCTGCCTTCGGGCACGGAAATGGTGATGCCCGGCGACAACCTGAAGTTCGAAGTCGAGCTGATCGCCCCCATCGCGATGGAAGATGGTCTGCGCTTCGCGATCCGCGAAGGCGGCCGCACAGTCGGCGCTGGCGTCGTCTCCAAAATCCTCGCGTAAGAT
>JAOWLD010000008.1 GCA_025751475.1 Rhodobacteraceae bacterium XHP0102 | reverse complement strand
ATTACTCCACGTCCCAACGTCAACTTACTCTGAATGCATTCAGACAGCATGACTATGGAACCTATGTGGATTACGTTCAGGATCCGTCAGTGTATCCCCTACACACTCCTAAGATCACAGGCAGATATACCGCCAGCTACCAGAAGTTTCTCCATTGGAGGCAGCAAAGGTATGGGTATTAGGATTGATAACAGAAGAGAGAAGAAGGCTTAGGTAACCCTCAAACTGATCTCCGAGTGTATAAAGGCTGTATTCCCCTGAGAGATACTGCTGCATCTACAGGCTGCAACACTGCCAGTCACACAGCCAGAGTAATGTGGAGGATGAGGCTAAGGGATATCTTTCTAATTTTATCTTTATCAGGAATAAAAAAAAGAAGAAGAGAGATAAGGGTAGTCTACAAGGGGGGAGACCTAACGACCACCACTGCTCCTTCCACCTAATACTCCCTCCCATTACTAAGACCTATAGAGAAGTAAGAATAATCTTCCTAAGGCGTAACCACTATTACATTACTCAGACGTTTTTACTTCAGGGATAAGCCTAGAAGATCTGGCTGTATCACTGGATGGTTAACTGAATGAGAATACCTGCTCGCTGGCAGAGGCTGTATATACATACGGTATAGGCCCCTATGGCCCATGCGTACCCCCTAGGATCCCACAGAAACGAGCAGAAACACTTTTTGGAGAAGGCGGCGGGTTCTTGCATCGTGGATCTACATAAGGCGACCTCTCAGTGAGCGACAGCCTGTAATGACAGCAAGGAACTACTCAGGGATATGCAGCCTGTAACGACAGCAGGGAACTCCTCAGGGAGATACTGCTCGTACTGACCAAATTGCTGACCAAAAGAGACCTACTTGTAATGAACTGTCGTTACGACATATCAATAAACATTGAGTGTTGAACGGCGAATGGCGCTTGGATCAGGAATACAACCAGATCTCGGGTGCGCCA
>JAOWLD010000007.1 GCA_025751475.1 Rhodobacteraceae bacterium XHP0102 | reverse complement strand
CGACACGGCAGCCGGATCGTCAGTCGCAATATTACTTGCGCCAGACAGAATGCCGTTCGTGTCTCCTGCAGATTGCTCGGACAAAATATTGTCCGCGCTGTCATCAATGTCATAGCCGTTGGTGATCTTTGAAGGAGATCCAGAGCCAGCTAACCCGCTCGCCTGGGCGACGTCTAGATCCAAAACAGCCAATGGATCAGTCGTGATCGTGCCCGCCTTTCCGAGGATAGCAAGATCTTCACTGTCCGTAATGGCCTCAATCGCAGCCGCCGTATCGACAATTGTAAAGCCTGGGGCAAGCAGCTCACCAAAGCTCAGCGCGATAGCGACCGTTATATCGCCGACAATATCAATTTGACCAGTTGTGGTATTCTCAATACGGGCTGGATCCACATTAAACGCATCAGCCTGTGCGACCGTCAGCTTGACGATTGCGTTATCACCCACTTCAAGTGCCGCGACATCCGTCAGCGTCAAAGCCGACAGGTCAACAGTTACCGGTTCCGCCTCAGGATCAGAGTTGACAACCTGCAGAACCGTAGACCCGTCACCTGTAAGACCGGAAATCAAGTTAACGGTCTGTTCGGAAATCGTGACAACGGACGCCGAACCAGTTTCGGCAACAACAACCACATTGCCAAAGCCGAAGGTGACAGCAGGTGTGCCGCCGGGATCGTCGGTGAACGTGCCCTTGGTCAAAAAAGGAATTGTGGGGTCAGTGACCGTAAAGAGAACATTATCCTCGCCAGCCTCGGTTACAAAGGACACGTCTATCAACCCTGCGCCGACCGCAAGATCCACTGCATTTTGTACCTCCTCGGCAGTCGCAGTAGCTCCAGCAATTAATCCCAAGGTCGCCGTGTATGGGCTGTCATTGTAAGTAAATTGGAATGTGTCATCTGTAGTGAGCGACGACTGAACGTCCTTGAACCGCAAGATGGTCGATGTCGTAACTACCGCGGACAAGTCAACGCCGCCCACAAGGGTCAAGGTGTTCACACCATCCGCGAAGGCAATCTCGCCAGTGACGACGACACTATCACCTGCATCCCCTCCACCGTAGAAAATAAAGTCATCGTTTCCTGCACCTGTGCTGAGGTCTACTTCAAGGTAGTAGGTATCGGCACCATCTCCAGTTATCCCAGTAGGGAGATAAGCGGTTTGATCATCAGCACGCCCTGTGAATATAACCTTTTTCGCACTTTCCGCATCGGTACGTAACGGAAAAGAAGACAGGTTCAACACGAACGGTGCATAAGCATCAATTATCGTGACTTGCTCCACAATATCGTTTGTGTCGAACGACATGCGGTTGGCTTGGTCGACTGTAATTGACAGGTCCTCGATTGTCGTGGTGCCGCTGTTCTGCAGGCCAAGCAAGGTATTGGCTTGGGTAAAGTTCACCGTGCCAGTGGCTTCAACACTCGTCGCATTGTTTAGGACGGTAGACCCAAGCCCAAGCAAATCATTCGCCGTGCCAGTCAGGCTGTAGGAAGATACGGACCAATCAACGCCGCGGGCGGTTAGATCCGTTACCTGAGCCGAGGTCAGTGAAGCGTTGTCGTTAATGATGACGGCCTTGGCGTTGCTCACCAGGGTCGAGGGCAAAGAAATGCCCCTAATCTCAACAGCATCATCCACAAGACGATAGTTTGCGACCACGCGATCGTCTAACGTGAAGGCAATAGGAGCGCCAGCAACGGTCAGCTCTACGCCCGGGCCAGCGAGGATGGTTGTGAAGACATTTTCTAGTGCGGTCTCCAGCGCGTCAAGACGCGTGAAAAGGTCACCCTCGCCATCATCCGTGCCAACGGATCCCTGAAGCGTCGTAATCGCACTCGCAATCTCGACAATCGTATCTAGGTCAGTATCCGTGATACCAGCCGTCAAAAGCTCAAGATCCGCAACACGGTTCTCAAGCTCCGTGTTCACAGCGGTCTCCAGCGCGTCAAGACGCGTGAAAAGGTCACCCTCGCCATCATCCGTGCCAACGGATCCCTGAAGCGTCGTAATCGCACTCGCAATCTCGACAATCGTATCTAGGTCAGTATCCGTGATAC
>JAOWLD010000006.1 GCA_025751475.1 Rhodobacteraceae bacterium XHP0102 | reverse complement strand
GCTCTTGGCCTACTGGGAGGGTGGTGCTGAGGACTGACTTACAATTCTTGCTCCGCTCTACATTGATCGAAAGCCAGTATCGCTTCAGGTGTACCATCTACTTCCATTTCAAAAATTGTTTCATGAGGTGTGGCAATCTCAAGCCTGTCCCCAGACGACATTATTTCAAGAAAATCATTCATATCTTGGCGGGTTAGATCACTGGGACGTTCATAAATATAACCTTGTCGTTGCTCAGAATTTACCACCCGATGAGTGCCTCTTTCCCTTTCAGAGGCACTGGATACACCTGTGAAGTAAAAAACCCGCTGAAGGTTCTCGCTCCGTATCATAACGGGAATGGTCCCATGATTAATTGGTTGACCCCAAAATCCTAATGGCGGCGTGAAATGTATGTGGTAGACCCTCTTGTGACCGTTTAGCCCAGTGAAATGAAATGCTTCTAGGGTAAGCTTTTTACCAAACCAGCCATCATATTGGATCATACAAACAAAACCATCATTGTAAGTCCAATCTCCTATCGAAATAGAATCGGCATGAATGGGAGTAACCACTGTCAGATACAGAAAAAGGGCCATGATGTGTTTTTTAAAAAAGATATTTTTATAAAACATTGTAGACACCCTTGCTTCTGTTGCTCGGTAATATTGAGCTTTTTTCTTCATCAAAAAGAAATTGGACCTGCTTCTATAAATTAGTAAACATAGGTCCAAGTAGGATACCAACTCTCAAATTCTGGTTTGCGTTTGACTAGCTTAAACTCCTCCCAATCATTGAGATGTCTCGGGCTGGGTTGCCCTCTATCTTGTTCGGGCACAGGTGGATGGGGCTCATTTTCAACAATATCGTAGTATTCCGTAGTGTGCTTGGCGACTGGATCAGTGACGCCAGTTACCTCCTCGAAGGCCTGCTGCATCTCTCGGTATAAATACCGATCATAACCAAAGGGAACGATGTAACTGTCATGTACGGTCAGAATGGGGCATTTGTAGTGATACGTGAAGCGTTCAATAAGCTTCTCAGTGATCTGGCCATCCACATTCATCAGATCAATCCCAGCGCCTGAAGCTATTTTGTGCGCAATTGGTTGATGTTTCCGTTGCAGTGCGGTCAGCAAGGATTTCAACTGTTCATTGGTCAGGCGCTTCTCTGGAGTGTCCTTTTCGGCCTGCCGCCTAAAGGCTGCGAATGCTGCTTTTTCTTCTTTTGCATTAATAGCGGTCAGCAGTAACAGCTTTGCTGCCTGTCGCAGATCTATGTTTGGATCATAGTCATTGATCATCAGTTGATAGGGATCTTCATTGATCTCCTGCCAGTAATTTATCCCCTCTTGTGCATACAGGATCACGATGTGCAGACCTGAGAAATCAATTTCTGAGGTCATGTAACTGTCGATAGTTATACTCTTGCGGTATTCACTTGGACATCTCTGCCACCACCCACCGTAAAAACGACCTCCTTTATCCCATCGGCTTTCATTAAACACACGCCTTACGAACTTGTCCTTCTGATCAATTTGTAAAGTCTGCTTTCTTTTCCTTTTTCCGGTCACGATCACAGGCTTGTCTAAGGTGCAGATGTCAATGTGGGTTTGATCCAACAAAGCGTTATAGTCGGTCATTAAAGTTCGCATACGATGCGTCTCAGGAGTGTCCTCGTACTCTTCTACATCGTTTTTATCATCGTCTCTCAGGATTATGGTTTCACGGCCTTCATGGGAACTCGTATCAAATTTGCTGAACCGTGCATGATGGAACTTCTCAATCAGACACTCTGAAGGCCATAGTCTTGTTTGAAACCCCACACCTGAGATGCGGTCATTGAAGCCGTTCTTGACCTCAATCACACCATTGGCATGAAGAAGATCAACGACCTCAATCATCTTTTTCCCAATCTTAATCTCATTGTAGCGAGATTTAGCTTTGTAAGAATTATTGTCTCTGCTGAACATGATCATGAGATCGGGGTCATCTTTCCAAGCAATGAAAAGATCCAGCAAGAGGACCTTCAAAAGTCTTTTATTGATCCGCTCATTACCTGTGACTGAAGAAAGGGTTTTGTAGATTTCATTAACAAACTCGTTGACCTCAGGATGCTCTGACCAAGTGTGTACATCCAATGGCCGAGCATTGAGATATTTGTAGAAGCTTGTTCTTGGGTCATCCATGAGACTTAAACCTTCCCGGAGGCTGGTAGGGTTAATGTATGGTTGCAGTGCGCCTTTGTTCGTCAGCAACTATTACAGCAACCAATAAGTGATAACCGTCCCATATGGCTCGAAGGTAATCCCCATATATCATGTGGTGTTTCTCAAGTTGCGGTAATAGCCAAACTACTTGCTCCATAGGATGCGGATCGTATTCATAGTACATCACAGTTCTCCATTGGGTTGGATGCGATGCACTGCCCCTGAAATACTGCAAGCAGCACCGTGATAAGCAGTACATCCAAGCCCCTGTTTTATAACTACAGTTCCTGGGTCAACTTCCCGCAATGTGACTACGCATTCGGGTGCAAGTTCAGAATTCGGATCGGATAGCGTGATGCGATCCGAATGCCTTACGACACGACCCGTGAAGTCCCCAATACAGCGCTCCCCCATGTAGATAATACGTGCCTTTTCACTGCCTAGTATCAGGGTTAGCCCATCTGCCCGATATTCTCCTAATTCCTGAGCTTGAGCGCTTTGGATCTCTGCGAACTGAGAAATAAGGACAATCGCTACAGGTATCAGCCCAGGTCTACACACAGGCATCACTTGCCCCGCACATTGGGACGCACCTCACCCTTCACACCATAAAACTCTTTGGCAGCTTGAAGAGCTTCAGTAACCGCTTTGATATTCCCACTTGGGGACTTCTGCAGGGCTGCTTCACACGCTTTTATTAGTGCGTTTGCTAGCTGTTTTTCGGTCTGTGACATCGGGAACTCCTTGGCTCAAACGAGGCGTTTTCTTCACGCACACGAGTGTAGCATCCCGATTCTGCTGGCTGTCAATTGGGCGGGCCAAAAGGCATGTGGCGATAAGGTCGCCATAAGAAAAATGTCTAATCAATCACAGGTACGAATAGCTCACTTTTTCCGCCCAGTGGCTCTTCGATTTTTACACTCCACCCGTTTTCCTTACACACCGAAACCCAACCTTTCAAAATGTCTAAGTCGTCAGCTGACGCACTAAACCTTCCAAGCTCTGAAAGAATAATGTTGGGGCCCCGCTCAGCGAATACAGTTGTATCCCTTTGGCGGTAAAGACTGTCCATCGTTATACCTATGTCTTTCACTCTGAATGCATCACGCCATACGGGGTCGTCTAAAAGGCGTAGATCAATAACAGATCCAATTTGAGGTACACTTTCGAATTTCATGCGTCTTTGCAGACGGACACGATAAATAACTTCGTTTTTATAATCGTGAGACCACAAGTAATCTAAGATGACATCGCACTCGAGCATAAGATGTTCCTATTCGTATTCGCCAACTTCGATACGTTTGATTTCACCTGCCTCGAACGACATCAGAAATTCTTGGTAATCCCATTGCGGCGAGCATCCATAGCCGTAGTCCTGTTCAAGCTTCTCTTGGATTTCCCACTGCAAATCTAAAGGAACATTGGCGATTAGGAGTTTATCCCAAAGGACCTCCCACATTTTGTCAGGCACACGGGGATCATAATCATCTTCGAAGTTAGCTCCAAAATGGTTGATAATGGTTTGAGCTTCGTCTTCCGTTTTTCGCATACAATGAGGAAGGAGCCTTTGATCTATCATACCTTTGTGCGTGATGATTTCATCTCCAGACACAACAGATAAGATGATAAGATCCTCGGTTTTTATTCGGTCAGCTGGATAGGCAGGACAAATATCCTCTAGATCACGCTTTAACGATTTAAACTCTCGTTCTCTGTCAGCGAGTGCTCTCTCGGATTTACCCAATTCTTGAGCGGCAACATGATGGCGATAAGCCCAGAAAGCTAAGATAACGACCCCTGAGTAAGCCACGTACTGATTGTCTGTGAAAAACGAAATAGCGGCAATGATCAAAAGGCCAGTGATAGCCATCTTTTTGAAGGTCTTGCCTTCGTAGAAGTCCTTATCCACGCCGTGCTGGAGATATGCTCCATGTTTTTCGTGGATGGCGTCACCCAACCTCTTAAATAAGCGCTGACATTTAGAAGCTTTTTCTTTTACCGCCTCAAACTCGTCGTCTGACAAACGGCTGCATAGTTCGTCAATATAGAGCGAATGATATTTGCGATACATGTCACCACGAGCAAAAGCCTCGTCAAAATTGAGACCCGGTGGAAGTGGTGTATTTCGGTATCCCATTTTCGTTTAGCCCCCATACCTAGCAGGACTGACATCTCTCGCACTGCTGTTTGGTGTCACTCTGTTGACCCAATGCTCCCAACCTAGCACGACCCTAAGCCACATCCTTGAATTATAATCGTCCTGTTCCATTAGAAGGTCAGTCATCTCGGCTAGGTCTTCATCTGAACACGCATTCACATTGGTGCAGACACTGTATTCCTCGGCCAAACTTGCAAGGATCATCGTGCCATCGTCATGCAGCTTCGAGATAGTAAAGAGGCAGGCTGCAATGACCGCTACGAGGGCGAGCAGGAGTTTCATACTACATCATCCTCGCTTGTAGCCTACGGAAAGATTGTGGTCAGTCTCACACGTGTCGCCCGAACAGCACTCAAAGATGTTGGACTTACATACCGCACATTGCTCATGCCCATGAACGACAACGGTGTTCAGTGGTGACTGGCATCTAGGACATCTCTGCTTGTGGTGATTGGATGGGTTAAGAAGGTTATCCATTTTGCGGTCAAATCGTTTCGAGATGTTTTCTATTTCAAGCCTTTGATCTCGTTTGCTTCATACGAGCGTATGAAATCAGGGTAGTCCCAATCATGTGTTGGAATATAGTTGAAGTCTTGAAGAAATCCCTTTTCGACCTCATACATATCTAATGCGGTAGCTCCTCTCGCAGCAGCGATTAGGGTTTTACACAGGATAACTAAATGTACGTTCGGCCAACGAGGGTCAGAAGCGGCGTTAATATCAATTCCCAAAGCTGCAACCAAACTGTCGTATGAGCGACTATTACTTGAAATCTTGTTCGGTCTTTTGGTGGGATCAGCTAAGCCACTGGGAAGGTTTTTGGTTCGATTGTTGTAAAGCAATAATATGCTTAGGTTCTCGCTTATAGGACTTGACGCTTGATAGGAATTGTTGAGCATTTCGATGTCGTACTTCAGCAACTCAATGTCACGTCTAGTGGCCTCATAAGCGATTTTCGCATCCACCACGTTTCGGTTTGCGACATACTGGCGATACGGGGCGTAAACTAAAATCGGTGATAGAATACCCGTAAGGGTGACGCTGTTCAGCCCCAAAGCAGCGAGTGTGCCTAGAGCGAAAAGAGCTGCAAAAAAGGATATGGTGAAAAAGAGCTTGTCTCGTTCCAATGTCTCTTCGTTGACCCGCAGCAATGCCAGATATTCAAGTTCCAACAAATAACCAAATTTCCGGAACAGGGTGAAACACTCTTCGGATTGTTTGCGAGCAGCTTTCTCTTCTTCTGGTGAGAGAAAGGAACGGATACGAGACCAAGCCTTCAAATAGTAATCTAGATATGCTTCACTCGTTAGGCTTGAGCGCCTTTTTAAGCCGCCCGAATTTAGTTCTAGTGATTGTGTTTCTATATCGTTCATACAATGATGAGACCACCCTCGCAGTAATGCGTCAAGCAAAGGATTAGAGAGGACAGCTAATGTCTGACCACCCTCTAGCCAAAGCCCGTGAACTATCGGCCATCATTGATGAGGACGATTACAACCTGCTGATTGATCTTCGGATCAGTGGGCCGATCGAAGCATATAACCCTCAAAAGCTTCGATACTTGGTGTGGAACAAGGAAGAGGATCAGGCATTTGGGGTCGTGAAGAAGGACAACATTAATCTGATCCTGAGCTTTGTTGTGCCACACTTGGGTTTATACAATGTCAACAATGGTGAAATCTTGGAGAGTGCCGCAAAGGCATGGCGTATCTTCAGTCGTAGTATGGAATTGTGATGTCTGGATTACGCAGAGACTACATGACTATGCTCAAAGAGGGCTATCAGAAGCGAGACAAGGCAAAACCAATGTGGAAGGAACATCCGATCAAAGTCGCACAGGATCATTCGGCTATAGTTGCTGAAAATGAGTATGGCGTTTTGATTGATCTGACCCTGTGTGCAGATGCCATGTGGAATAATTTACGTGAACCTGAAATCCACAATGGCAGAAATTACTACGACGGCCAGAGGTATCGTTACATGGTTTGGAGTGATCTTGAGCGCTACCTTGTAGGTGTCGTTGAAGAGCAAGATAACGGACTTGAGCTTACGCTGATGGGCTATGGGTTCAAGGAGATGGTGACCTTGAAAAATGTCATTGAGATTGCCGTTAAATCTCACGAGCAATGGTCTCGCTCTTCGTTAGACCCCTAAAAACGATATTTCTAGATCAACGCCCACGATATCTTCGAGCGCAATGAAAGTTGAACCATGAACCATGAACCAAAAGCAACTTCTCAGGATTTTTCTTACGGGCTTGCTATTGGTGACCGGATCTTCAACCTGCGCTGAACCAATACACTTATTATGTAATTATTATTATACTGTTCATACGGACACAAATCGTTCTGGGCCTACAACTGGAACAAACTCTTTTTCGTTTACGGAGGAGCCACGCCGCATTTCAGTCCCCAATCAGTGTTCCATAATTAATTTGATAGAATGGTCAGGACAACGCATCTCCTTTTCCTGCACAGAACCTAACCGGGACTTTGCGATTACTTATGACTTTAACAGGATCAGTGGGGAGTTGCGTGAAACATGGGCTTCGGAACGCTCAGTCATGACACACTTGGCTGTGTGTGAGAGTGTACAGCAGCGTTTCTAATGTTAAGAGCGATGGTGGTCACCTGAATACGTCTGTGTAGAGTTTCTGAACGCAATAGAATACGCTGACAAGCAACTAATCTTAATGGTAGTTCAGGTTGCTTCAGAAGAATACAGACATTGGGCCAGAGGGTCACTTGATCCTAGCTCCAAGGCAGTTTGAGGAGGCTTAGATGCTTGGTTATATTTCAAACAGATTGGCCTCAAGAAAAGAGAAAAAGGCCCTGCATAAACTGGCTTACGGATCCAGTGTGAAAATGCCGTCAAGATATGTGGGCAAGAAATTGCCAGACCATCCTGTAGCCAACCAAGCCGACATTGCCGCATACGATCTTACAAAAGGGATGCAAGATTACCTCAACAGAACAAGAGGTTACACTGGCCTTTGCTTCAACGAACTATCTGAAACAGAGCTGCGTCTTAACGGGTATGATACCCCTGCATTTGGTAGAAGATTTGAGGTTCACTTTAATGCGCTTCCTTTAGGCCACCTTGAATTCAGCGCTGGTTTTGATCTGAAGCTCAACTACGGCAGGCGGCAAAGAGAAAACGCTTTTGAGATTGGGGACATTAATAATCTGCTTCGGCTTGATTATGAGTTTCGAAATCTGGAAGTTTTAAAGGCTAATGACGCAAAGTCGATGCTGATAGAACTAATCGAACTTATGCTTCCTGCAGATGACATTGCAGCCTCTCGAGCCAAAGCACGAACAATGGCCGTTGAAATAATGACCGACTACCTTTGGGATTTAGAGAGGGCAAAGAATTTTGAGGATGATGGTCTTACGCCGATCGCAGAAGTTATGGGCGCAATCGATGGTAATGCTGGCATCTACTTTTATGCCACAGAGGATAGGCCAGAGGCATGACCAAGCGAAAGATGCCCTACAAAGGCAACTCATAACCGCCCTCAGTTTGGGGTTCTAAAAATTAGACACTACGAATTTGCAGTTGTACCCAATTGATCGACAGGGCGACCGTTAAAGCTGGAACCAAAACAAAGTAAAGCTTCATTTTAGGTTACAGTTTAAGGCTAACGGCAGCGCACTGCCTCAAAATCTATGTGATCATCCACGACGAGTTTCTTTCCCGTCCAGCATTTCACGCCAACGTCTCCAATCCTGATCTTCGGAGGGGATCCAACCTGCTTCGAATTTTCGGACCATTTTTTGTAAGTTGTGTCCCGTGAGAGTTCTCATTTTCCAATATCCACAACAATTATTCTTCAACCAGATCTGGTGATAAGAACCTGCATCTTTCCAGAGCTGTATTCTATCTCCTTTAGCTTTGAGCCAGCCCATATCACGTCGGGAACGGAGAACATTGTATACTTCATCTAGCCAGTTGTTTTTCACTGAAGCATCGTATGCTCCTGTGGTGGACTTGCAAAATTCTTCTCTATCGGAGCAGGACTTCGCAAATTCAATGCAAGCCTCTTTCGTCCAGTGACCTTTTTTATTGATACCACGCATGTGCTCACACGCCTTTTCAAGAAGTCGTTGGGAGACAGCAGCATCATAAAGTTTTGGTGAACCAAGCTTGAAGTCAACTCGACGAGAATACTTTCTCGCTTCTGCAAGAATGTCGTCATCCGTGTAGATGCGCTGGGATGTACCTACACGTCCTAGCTGTTTAATGTCATTCAGAACTTCAAAGCCAAGGTCTTGGTAAACACTGCACCAATGAGCCTCCACGTTCTTCACCTCTTTGACATCAAATTCGTAGTCAGTCAGAGCGTGGAATTCCGTATCATTAAGTGTGCTAATGTGTTTTGACTTTGTTGTGTTACCTGCACCTTTGTGATGTTTTATTCGTGCTGCAAGGTGTTGCCTAGTTATGCCAATGTATGCCTTGTTAAGCCTTCTATTGAGGATCACATAAACGCAATGATGATAGCCATCAGCTGGGGTTCCCATATGTTGGCAGATCTCATCTATCCAATTTTCTGACAATGCCCTGTTGTAAGCGGAACCACTTTTTCGCATGAACTCTGTTCTGTTAGAGTATTTTTGTGCTTCGGCAGCACATCTTTCATAGTCCCAATAGTTTTTCGCCGCTGCCAACCTTGTCATATGGGCAGTTGCTTCGTTTTTTAGTCCCTTTTTGAGAGCAAAAAGATAGGCTCCCTTCTCACTATTACGAAACTCTTTAAGTGAAGTGTATTGGGCAGCAACTTTTAAGAGCTTTTCTCTATTCCAACGTGAGGAGGTCATGTGTGAACATACCTCTTGGATATAGCCATCCCTACAAGCCCGTCTGTAAGCACCAGCGCTGCCCCGTTTGAACTCAACTGGCGTAGAATACTTTTTCGCCTCTTTTCTAACTAACTCTTTGGTCCACATTTTTTTTGGCATTATGATTTCTCATACCTGCAAACGACTTGCACTCAATGAACTTATGCACGTGCCTGCAACTCAGGTAGTTCACAGAATTTGGTCAAAATTTTAAGTCCATGAATTTAAAGTAGTCATCTCCGATAGGAAGCGGCAGCTTGCGACTCAAAAATTCAAAGAACTGTTGAGCCTCCTGTAAGCCCTCTTTTCCAAAAAGCTCGTATATTTGAATTGATTGCCCGTGTTTTGTAGACAGAAGTGTCGCCATATTTGGATACTCGTGTGGCTCCCATTGTTTGGCTAAATCCTCATCCATTACAACTTCAGCTGTGAATATGAAGTTTGAAAACATCAGTAATGATGCCAATTCTACTGGTTTGAATGTGAAACTTCCTCTCCCCTTCTCATCTATGCAATCGAACAATTGGCGCTCAAAATCCTCTGTTAATGCAAGATCATTTTTACAGTCAAAATGTTTAGTGGTAGCTCTGAAAGCTAAGCCTATAAGTCTCTCACCCGTAGTGTTGAAGTTAACCTCAATCGGCCTTTCTGCTGTCAGGACAGACTTCTGGTCAGTGGATCGTATTACAAAGCCGCCAATTCTCTTACCCTCTTGACGTCCCTTGCCGTTATGTACCAACCGCTGCACTTGTATTGCCTCATTACTAATGCTGATTGAAACCAAATCAATTTTAGCCCGTCGCATAGTGCTTAGGACCTCGCTGAGCAATTTCTCACCAGAGATACCAGAAATTGTCCGTTCCTGGTTTCCTGATTGGCGAAAAATTTCTAGGTCATAGTGGGCGTTAACGTCCAAAAATTGAGATAGTTTGTCAGGTAAAGAGCTTTGATCCGCCGTCGTAAGGTTTGCCGGGTCAGACGCATTTCTGTCTGCTTTTTTCAAAGCCACAAAGATGATCAGAACGACAATCGCCATACCTAAAGATGAAATGACAATCACTTCAGGAGAGTTAGTGCTGGCAGCTGAAACAGAGGGTGCAAATAAGAAAAAAAATCCTAAGACTGCGGATCTAATCAACTTCAACTCCTCCCAAGTCATATGTTTTTTTTGCCCAACTTTCGAACTATATTCTTAATATAACTGATAAAGTGAA
>JAOWLD010000005.1 GCA_025751475.1 Rhodobacteraceae bacterium XHP0102 | reverse complement strand
CATACGCCTTGAAATCACCAAAATACTTCGTGATCGCTGCGGTCAAGGTCGTCTTGCCGTGGTCAACGTGACCAATCGTGCCGATGTTCACGTGCGGCTTGTTCCGTTCAAACTTTTGCTTTGCCATGATGGCCTCCTTGTCTTGTTCAGAGCGGCGGGGACATCCCCGCCCTACGGGTGATGGGTAGGGCGGGGTTCACCCCGCCACCCTGGTTTAGGCGTATTTCGACTGGATCTCGTCCGAGATGTTCTGCGGCACAGGATCATAGTGATCGAACAGCATGGTGAACTGCGCGCGGCCCGAAGACATCGAACGCAGAGTGTTGATATAGCCAAACATATTGGCAAGCGGCACAAAGGCGTTGATCGCCACCGCATTGCCACGCGGCTCTTGGCCCGACACCTGCCCGCGGCGGGAGGTCAAGTCACCGATGATCGAGCCTGTATATTCTTCAGGCGTAACCACCTCAACCTTCATCATCGGCTCAAGCAGCTTCGCGCCTGCTTTCTTCATGCCTTCGCGCATACACATACGAGCGGCAATTTCGAAAGCGAGAACGGAGGAGTCCACATCGTGGAATTTTCCATCCAGAAGCGCCACTTTGAAGTCGATCACGGGGAAGCCTGCGAGCGGGCCTGAGTCCATAACGGACTGGATGCCCTTTTCAACACCAGGGATGTATTCCTTGGGAACAGCACCACCAACGATGCGAGACTCGAAGCTGTAACCTTCGCCAGGTTCAGTCGGCGTGATTTCCAGCTTCACTTCCGCGTATTGACCCGAACCACCCGACTGTTTCTTGTGGGTGTAGGTGTGCTCGACCGCGTGACCGATGGTTTCACGATAGGCCACCTGAGGCGCGCCAATATTCGCTTCCACTTTGAATTCACGCTTCAGACGATCCACCAGAATGTCGAGGTGCAATTCGCCCATGCCCTTCATGATGGTCTGACCAGACTCGATGTCTGTTTCCACACGGAAGGAGGGGTCTTCGGCGGCCAGACGCTGCAAACCTTGAGACATTTTCTCTTGGTCGTTTTTCGTCTTTGGCTCAATCGCGATTTCGATCACGGGATCGGGGAAGGTCATGGTTTCGAGAACCACGGGATCCGCCGCATCACACAGCGTGTCACCTGTTGTGGTTTCCTTCAGACCTGCCAAAGCAATGATGTCGCCTGCAAAGGCCTCGTCAATCTCTTCGCGGTTATTGGAGTGCATCATCATCATACGACCAACACGTTCTTTACGGCCTTTGGTCGAGTTCAGGATCGCACCGCCTTTTTCCAACTTGCCCGAATAAATGCGGGTAAAGGTCAAAGAGCCGACAAACGGGTCGTTCATGATTTTGAACGCCAGCCCTGCGAAGGCCATGTTGTCATCTGCGCGGCGCGCGATGTTGCGGGTTTCCGTCTCATCGCCGGGCTTAAAGCCCATATAGTCAACCACATCGAGAGGGCCGGGCAAGAAGTCGATCACAGCATTCAGCAAAGGCTGAACGCCTTTGTTCTTGAACGCGGAGCCGCCCAAAACAGGCACGAAGCTGAGGGACAATGTGCCCTTACGGATCAGCTTGCGCAGGGTTGGCACATCAGGCTCATTGCCTTCAAGATAGGCTTCCATCGCCGCATCGTCTTGCTCAACCGCGTTCTCGATTAGGATCGAGCGCCATTCAGCTGCAGTGTCCTGAAGGTCGGCACGGATCGGCTGACGCTTCCAAGATGCACCCAGATCCTCGCCCTGCCAAACCCATTCTTCCATGGTCACAAGGTCAACAATGCCTTCAAGCTTGTCTTCTGCCCCAATAGGGAAGTTCACGGGAACAGGCGTTGCGCCTGTGCGATCTTTGATCATCTTCACGCAATTGAAGAAGTCAGCACCGATTTTGTCCATCTTGTTGACAAAGACGATGCGCGGAACCTTGTAGCGATCCGCCTGACGCCAAACGGTTTCCGTCTGAGGCTCAACGCCTGCGTTACCATCAAGCAAGCAAACCGCGCCATCGAGAACGGCCAAGGAACGCTCAACCTCGATGGTGAAGTCAACGTGCCCAGGTGTGTCGATGATGTTATAGCGGAACTTCGTATCCGAAGTGCCCTCAGCGCTTGGGTCTTCCTGCCACTGCCAGAACGTCGTGGTCGCAGCGGAAGTGATGGTGATCCCACGCTCCTGCTCCTGCTCCATCCAGTCCATGGTGGCTGCGCCATCATGGACTTCGCCGATCTTGTGAGAGCGGCCTGTGTAATACAGGATACGTTCTGTTGTTGTGGTTTTGCCCGCGTCAATATGGGCCATAATCCCAAAGTTGCGGTAGCGCTCCAGCGGATATTCGCGTGCCATCTGGTGGTCCTCAGGCTAGAATTAAAATTACCAACGGTAATGGCTGAACGCTTTGTTTGCGTCTGCCATCTTGTGGGTGTCTTCACGTTTCTTCACGGCTGCGCCTCGGGCGTTAACCGCATCCACCAATTCGCCTGCGAGACGCTCTTCCATGGTGTTCTCGTTGCGGGCGCGGGCCGCATTGATCAGCCAGCGAATTGCCAAGGCTTCGCGGCGCTCAGGGCGCACTTCGACAGGAACCTGATAGGTCGCACCACCCACACGGCGGGAACGCACTTCAACAGCAGGTTTGATATTGTCGAGCGCTTCGTGGAACACTTCCACAGGTGCGCGCTTGAGACGCTGCTCAACGCGGTCAAACGCGTTGTAAACGATTTTTTCTGCGACCGATTTCTTGCCATCGATCATCAGATTGTTCATGAATTTTGTCAGCACACGATCGCCAAATTTGGCATCGGGCAAAACTTCGCGTTTTTCAGCGCTGTGACGACGGGACATATCTGTATCCTCTTACTTCGGACGCTTAGCGCCATATTTCGAACGACGCTGACGGCGATCTTTAACGCCCTGCGTATCAAGCACACCGCGCAGAATGTGGTAACGCACACCAGGAAGGTCTTTCACACGGCCGCCACGGATCAGAACAACCGAGTGCTCTTGGAGGTTGTGCTTTTCACCAGGAATGTAGCTGATGACCTCA
Organism: Rhodobacteraceae bacterium XHP0102; assembly: GCA_025751475.1. Taxonomy (GTDB): domain Bacteria; phylum Pseudomonadota; class Alphaproteobacteria; order Rhodobacterales; family Rhodobacteraceae; genus M30B80. The sequence continues at coordinate 15,853 of JAOWLD010000005.1, read as the reverse complement.
AACCCGTTCGTCAGGCGCACCTTGGCAACCTTACGCATCGCCGAGTTCGGCTTCTTTGGCGTCGTGGTGTAGACGCGTGTGCATACGCCGCGCTTCTGCGGGCAGGATTCCAAGTGCTGCGACTTGGAGCGTTTTACTTTGGGCTGCCGTGGTTTGCGGATCAGCTGTTGAATCGTAGGCATTCGGTTCCCCGTCTTGCTCATGTCAAAGGGCATTTTGCGTATGCAAAACACCAAAACCGCAAGCGCCCTTTCCCTACCTGGAGGCCGCCGCGGTGGAATTCTCAGAGGATCGAGGCATCAAATCGCCTGGATCATGACCACTCAGTTCTGTATCTCGGGCAGGCGCGCGCGGGGCGCAAAATGCCACTCATGGCGCGGCGTATAGGGGGAATCGTATGGGGTGTCAACAGCCGCTGCCACGGCACTTGGGTCACCTCGGCGCTCACCTCGGCTGCGGTGGCCCCGCCGTTGGCGCATCTGCGACAGCCGTGGCCGTGAGCGAGGCGGCCAGACGTTCGGCACGGCGCGCCACGCGATGCTCGCGCAGAAGGGTGAAAATACCCGAGGCCACAACGATAGATGCCCCAATCAGGGTCCAAAGATCAGGCCAATCGCCAAAGACGAAAAACCCAAGAATCAACGCCCAGACAAGCGCGGTATAGCGAAACGGTGCGACCACGCCGATCTCTCCCACCCGCATTGTCATGATGGAAAAGAGATAGCCACCGATGATGCAGACCGAAGCGGCAAGAATATAAAGCGCCGCCCATGCATCAATCGGTTCCCATGTTTCCGCAATCGACAAAAGCCCGCCCGCGCCCCCAACCGCGACCGCGGTGATAAAGGCCACGCCCATCGAAGGCGCATCGGCCGATAATCTGCGGGTCAAAAGGTCACGAATGGTGACAAATCCGACCGTCATGAGCGCGTAAACAGAATAAATATTAAAGCCCGTGCCGCCTGGCTGCACGATCAACATCACACCCAAGAAGCCCACAACAATGGCCAACAGTCTGCGCCATCCCACGGGTTCGCGGTACACTACGAAGGCAACCAGAGTAACACTTAGGGGCAATGCCGCTAGAATAGCCGCGACATTGGCCAGAGGCATATTGATCAGCGCGATCATGAACGTGATCATCGCGGCAATCTCGGCCAGAATGCGCCCCCAGACCTTGCCACGATCTGCGCGGGGAATGGAAAACCGCAGCTGCCCCATCCACCATAAAAGCGCCACCATCATCACGGCAGTCACGATGCCGCGCAAAAAAATCATCTGGAACAGCGGCACAGTTTGGGTGACCAATTTGACGAACGTATCATTGAGCGTAAAGGCCGCCATCGCGCCAGACATCAGCGCGGCACCTTTGATATTCGGTGTCAAATCTGCCGTTCCTTGAACATCTAAACCGTCAAATCGGGTTTAATCATCGTCACTATTGGGGTCACTCTCGCGCAATCGCGCAAGCGCAGCAAGCGTCTTGATCGGCTGCAGGGCAAAGCGCTCCCGCATCACGGTTTGTGCTTGGACCACATCCATCGGCTCGGCGGAAGGTGGGATGGAGCGGTCACTGTCATTGACCCCATGCAGCGTGCGCACAAACATCAGGTCATTGGGATCACACCATGTGCGCACATTCGCGGCAATCTTGCGATGATTCCAGCGATAGATATTGGCCAAACTGTCATTATGCGTGACCATGGCACTGGCCAGACCCAAGGGACCAATTTCCGAAAATTCCCAATAGGGTTTTTCTTGGGAGTTCATATTCCAATAAATCCCGCGATGAAACGCAATCGCGGCGGGCGTGTCCTCATCCGCCCAACCGAGTGTCAGCAATTGATCCGCCACCATGCGGGTCTTGGCGATGTAATCACAGGCCACAGCGTCATCATCATCGATACGAAAGCCCGTGACGAATTTCGACTGTCGATCCCAACCCCGCCGAAACGCACGGCGGGTGGAGTTCAGCGGCCCCGCCGCCTCCAAGGTGCAAACCTGCAAAAACGGGTATGGCAGCATCAAATCCTTAAGCCGCCTGCGCCACCGATAGGGCATTGTGTCCGCAATCAAGGCGATGAGTTTGAAGTCCTGATCCGTCTGCGCAGCTAAGGAAGGCAAGCAAATTTGCTCAAACAGGGCAAAGCGTTGCTTCATCCGCGCAGGATCATAGAGCATCGCCTCCAATTGCCATTGCTCCATCGTGGCAGACGCAAAGCCACCCTCGCCCGCATAGGAAAAACGGCAAACGCCCACAATTTGATTGGATAAATCCTTGGCCATATGCCGCTTTCATTCCCCGTTTAGCACTGCAAGCTTACGGGATGGGCGCGCATCGGGAAAGAGGCGGTATAAAAAAGGAAACGCCCCATTGCGAGATCGCAACGGGGCGCTTCAATCTTTGGCCGCGCCAAAAGCGAGGCTGTTATTCTTCGCCTTCGCCCGCGGCTTCTGGCGCAGGGTCAGCCACATCAACTTCGCTTGGTGCAGCGAGGGCTGCGGCGGCCTCTGCCTCCGCACGTGCAGCTTCGATCACCTTGGCATCCCGTTCCGCCGCGATACGGCGCACGCGCTGCGTTGCACCACCGGTGCCAGCGGGGATCAGGCGACCCACGATCACATTTTCCTTGAGGCCAACCAGCTTATCGCGCTTGCCCTGCACCGAAGCCTCAGTCAGGACGCGGGTTGTCTCTTGGAAGGACGCGGCGGAGATAAAGCTGCGGGTCTGCAAGCTGGCCTTGGTGATGCCCAACAAGACGGGCTCACCCGTTGCAGGACGTCCACCGCGCGCCTCGACCTTGGCGTTTTCCTCATCGAATTCCGCCTTATCCACGTGCTCGCCTTTCAGAAGCGTGGTTTCACCTGAATCCAAGATTTCGATCTTCTGCAACATCTGGCGCACGATCACTTCGATATGCTTATCGTTGATCTTCACACCTTGCAGACGATAAACGTCTTGCACCTCGTCAATGAGGTAATCCGCCAAAGCCTCGATCCCCATGATCCGCAAGATGTCATGCGGCGCGGGGTTTCCGTCCATGATGTAATCACCCTTCTGGACGAAATCACCTTCGACAACGGGAATGTGCTTGCCCTTTGGAACCATGTATTCCACCGGCTCCATGGATTCATCAACAGGCACAACACTGATGCGGCGCTTGTTTTTGAAGTCACGGCCAAAGCGCACATAACCATCCACCTCTGCGATGATGGCGTGATCTTTTGGACGGCGGGCTTCGAACAATTCCGCCACACGCGGCAGACCCCCTGTAATGTCCTTTGTCTTTGCACCTTCGCGCGGGATACGGGCCACAACGTCACCCGCCTCGATGGCCTGCCCGTCTTCCACCGAAAGAATGGCGTCAACGGACATCGGATAGGTCACAGGGTTGCCTTGGTCATTGCGCATCGGCTCACCATCGCTGCCGACAATCAGGATTTCTGGCTTCAACTCGTTGCCTTTAGGCGCAGCGCGCCAATCCATAACGATCTTCTGCGTCATGCCTGTCGCATCATCGGTTTCGTCCCGCACCGCAATCCCGCTTACAAGATCAACGAATTTTACGGTCCCAGGCTTCTCCGCGATAATGGGCAATGTGTAAGGGTCCCATTCGAACAAACGATCGCCACGGGCCACTTTCGCACCCTCGGCCACGTGCACCTTGGTGCCGTAGCCCAGTTTAAAGGACGCGCGTTCCACCCCATTATCATCAATGATAGCGATCTGCATATTGCGGCCAACAACGATCACATCGCCTGCGGCGTTCTTCAACGTGTTGGCATTGCGATATTCGATTTTGCCTTCTTGACCAGCTTCTTGGAAGCTCTGCTGACCACCTTGTGCAACACCACCAATGTGGAATGTGCGCATCGTCAGCTGCGTGCCAGGTTCACCAATCGACTGCGCCGCGATGATGCCGACCGCTTCACCCACGTTTACACGGGTGCCGCGTGCAAGGTCACGACCATAGCAGACGGCGCAAACGCCCTCTTCGGCCTCACAGGTCAAAGGCGAACGGATTTTGATCGATGCCAGACCTGCGGCTTCGACCGCATCTGCCTTACGCTCGTCAATCAATTCCCCCTTCGAGACGATCACTTCACCCGTTGCAGGTGCGATGACATCTTCGCCCGCTGAACGGCCCAAAATCCGCTCCGCCAAGGAAGAGACAACCTCACCATCATTGATCGCCGCCTCGGCGGTGATGGTGTTTTCGGTGCCGCAATCGACCATGCGCACGATGCAATCCTGCGCCACGTCCACCAAACGGCGGGTCAGATACCCTGAGTTCGCGGTTTTCAACGCGGTGTCAGACAGACCTTTCCGCGCCCCGTGGGTCGAGTTGAAGTATTCAAGAACGGTCAGACCTTCCTTGAAGTTTGAGATGATCGGTGTCTCGATGATCTCGCCCGATGGCTTGGCCATCAGACCACGCATGCCACCCAGCTGCTTCATCTGCGTCACCGAACCCCGCGCGCCCGAGTGGGCCATCATGTAAACGGAGTTTGGTTCGGACTCTGCGCCGTTCTCATCGAATTTCTTCGCCGAGATGGTCGCCATCATCGCATCGGTGACTTTGTCATTGGCCTTTGACCACGCATCAATCACCTTGTTGTATTTCTCACCTTGGGTGATGAGACCATCCATATATTGCTGTTCGAATTCCTTCACTTGGTCGCGGGTTTCATCAACCAACGTCCATTTGGTGTCGGGCACGACCATGTCGTCCTTGCCAAAGGAAATCCCCGCGCGGAACGCTTCGCGGAAACCAAGGCTCATAATCTGGTCACAGAAAATGACGCTCTCTTTTTGTCCGCAGTAGCGATAGACAGTATCGATAACCTGCTGCACCTCTTTTTTGCGCAGCAGACGGTTGACCAATTCAAACGGCGCTTTGGCGTTCAGCGGCAGAAGCGCGCCAATGCGCAGGCGACCAGGCGTGGTTTCAAAGCGCTGGTAAACCTCGTTGCCTTCGTTATCAATCTGCTTGATGCGTGCAGTGACCTTGGCGTGCAAATGCACCTCGCCTGCACTCAGGGCGTGCTCCATCTCCTCGATCGAGGCGAAAGACATCCCCTCGCCCTTCATGCCTTCACGCTCCATGGTCACATAGTAGAGACCCAAAACCATGTCCTGAGACGGAACAATGATCGGCGCGCCGTTTGCAGGCGATAGAACGTTGTTCGTGGACATCATCAACACGCGGGCTTCAAGCTGCGCTTCAAGGCTCAATGGCACGTGAACCGCCATCTGGTCGCCATCAAAGTCCGCGTTAAACGCGGAACAAACCAGCGGGTGCAACTGGATCGCCTTGCCCTCAATCAGCACAGGCTCGAACGCCTGAATGCCCAGACGGTGCAAGGTCGGCGCGCGGTTCAACAGAACGGGATGCTCACGGATCACTTCGTCCAAGATATCCCAAACTTCGGGACGCTCTTTTTCGACCAACTTCTTGGCTTGCTTCACGGTCGAGGACAGACCCTTGGCTTCAAGCCGCGAATAGATAAACGGCTTGAACAATTCCAACGCCATTTTCTTGGGCAGGCCGCACTGATGCAGTTTCAGTTCAGGCCCCGTCACAATCACCGAACGACCCGAGAAGTCGACCCGCTTACCCAAAAGGTTCTGACGGAAACGACCCTGCTTACCTTTGAGCATATCAGACAAGGATTTCAGCGGACGCTTATTCGCACCCGTGATCACACGGCCACGGCGGCCATTGTCAAAGAGCGCATCCACGGATTCCTGCAACATCCGCTTTTCATTGCGGATGATGATGTCGGGCGCGCGCAATTCGATCAGGCGCTTCAGACGGTTGTTGCGGTTGATCACGCGGCGATAAAGATCGTTCAAATCCGAGGTCGCAAAACGACCACCATCAAGCGGCACAAGCGGGCGTAATTCTGGCGGAATGACGGGGATTACGGTCAAAACCATCCATTCAGGGCGGTTGCCAGACTCAATAAAGCTTTCCACGATCTTCAAGCGCTTGATGATCTTCTTGGGCTTCAATTCGCCCGTGGCTTCCTTCAGGTCTTCGCGCAACTGCGTTGCTTCAGCCTCAAGATCAATATTGGCAAGCATTTCGCGGATGGCTTCCGCACCGATATTGGATTGGAACGCATCCGAGCCGTAAGCGTCCTGCGCATCCAAGAATTCTTCTTCGGACAACAACTGACCATAGCTTAGATCAGTCAGACCTGGCTCAATCACCACGTAATTTTCAAAATAGAGAATCCGCTCCAGATCACGCAGCGTCATATCCAACATCAGACCGATGCGGCTTGGCAGTGATTTCAGGAACCAAATATGCGCAACAGGTGCGGCCAATTCGATATGGCCCATGCGTTCGCGGCGCACCTTTTGCAAGGTCACCTCAACGCCGCATTTCTCGCAGACAACGCCGCGATACTTCATGCGCTTATATTTGCCGCACAGACATTCGTAATCTTTTACAGGCCCAAAGATACGCGCGCAGAACAGGCCATCACGCTCGGGCTTGAATGTGCGATAGTTGATCGTCTCGGGCTTTTTGATCTCGCCATAAGACCAGCTGAGAATACGCTCAGGGCTGGCAAGCGAGACTTTGATCTCGTCAAACGCTTTTGGCGCGACAAGCGGGTTGAACGGGTTGTTCGTGAGTTCCTGGTTCATTTTCAAATCCTTGAATTCGGGCAGAGAGATGGGGGATCAGGCAGCGGCGGGGACAGGCCCCGCCAACCGCTTACTCTTCATCCTCCGCATCCAGGAGTTCCATGTTGAGGCCGAGGCCACGCACTTCCTTGACGAGAACGTTGAACGATTCAGGCACGCCTGCTTCGAAATTATCCTCGCCTTTGACAATCGATTCATAGACCTTGGTGCGGCCTGCAACGTCATCCGATTTGACGGTGAGCATTTCCTGCAAGGTGTATGCAGCGCCATAAGCCTCCAAGGCCCAGACCTCCATCTCACCGAAGCGCTGACCACCAAATTGCGCCTTACCGCCGAGCGGCTGTTGGGTGACAAGGCTGTATGGCCCTGTCGAACGCGCGTGGATTTTGTCATCCACAAGGTGATGCAGCTTCAGCAGGTATTTCACGCCAACTGTGACGGGGCGGGCAAATTGCTCACCCGTGCGGCCATCGTAAAGAACCGACTGGCCCGATGTATCAAAGCCCGCGCGGGTCAGCGCATCGTTCACATCGGCCTCTTTCGCGCCGTCAAATACGGGCGTTGCAATCGGCACACCACGGGTGACGGTCGAAGCCGACTCAACCAAGGCTGCATCATCCATATCCGCGAAGGCCTCACCATAGACATCATCGCCATAAGCGATTTTGAGAGCATCGCGCACAGGCGTCATGTCACCAGAGCGGCGATATTCATCCAAGGCTTCGTCAATCTTCAGACCCAAGCCCCGTGCGGCCCAACCCATATGGGTTTCCAAAATCTGACCCACGTTCATACGCGAAGGCACGCCAAGCGGGTTCAGAACGAAATCAACAGGGGTGCCATCCGCAAGGAAAGGCATATCCTCCATCGGAACCACTTTCGAGATCACACCCTTGTTGCCGTGACGGCCCGCCATCTTATCACCTGGCTGAAGCTTGCGCTTCACGGCGATAAAGACTTTGACCATTTTCATAACGCCTGGGGGCAGGTCATCGCCGCGGCGCACTTTCTCGACCTTATCTTCAAAACGGTGATCCAAAGTGCGCTTCTGTGCGTCAAATTGCTGGTTCAGCGCCTCGACTTCAGCGGCGTCTTTCTCATCACCAAGGGCAAGCTGCCACCACTGGCCGTGGCTCAGCGTTTCAAGCAATTCTTCGGTGATCTCCGACCCTGCTTTGATGCCTTTTGGCCCTTTCACCGCAGTTTTGCCAAGCAGCATCGACTTGAGACGCGCATAGATGTTGCGCTCAAGAATTGCCAACTCGTCATCACGGTCGCGTGCCAAACGCTCGACAATTTCGCGCTCGATTTGCAGCGCGCGCTCGTCCTTATCGACACCGTGGCGGTTGAAGACGCGCACTTCCACGACTGTCCCGAAATCACCGGGTGGCAGGCGCAAAGATGTGTCACGCACATCAGAGGCTTTTTCGCCAAAGATCGCCCGCAGCAGTTTTTCTTCTGGGGTCATTGGGCTTTCGCCCTTTGGTGTGATCTTACCAACCAGAATGTCACCCGGCCCCACTTCGGCGCCGATATAAACGATGCCCGCCTCGTCGAGGTTGCGCAGCGCTTCTTCCCCTACGTTTGGAATGTCGCGGGTGATTTCCTCAGGCCCAAGCTTGGTGTCACGGGCCGCAACTTCGAATTCCTCGATGTGGATCGAGGTGAATACGTCATCCCGCACGATGCGCTCGGAAATCAAGATCGAGTCTTCGTAATTGTAGCCATTCCATGGCATGAACGCCACGACCACGTTCTTACCCAAGGCCAATTCGCCCATATCGGTCGAAGGGCCATCGGCAATCACTTCACCTTTGCCAACACGATCACCCACTTTCACCAAGGGGCGCTGGTTGATGCAGGTGTTCTGATTTGAACGCTGGAATTTACGCAGACGGTAAATATCTACGCCCGCATCGCCCAGTTCCAGATCCTCGGTGGCGCGCACAACGATACGTTCTGCATCCACTTGGTCGATGATCCCGCCACGCTTGGCCATGATCGCCGCACCAGAATCGCGCGCAACAACGCTCTCGATGCCTGTGCCCACGAAAGGCGCATCCGCTTGCAATAGCGGAACCGCTTGGCGTTGCATATTCGAGCCCATCAAAGCGCGGTTCGCGTCATCGTTTTCCAAGAATGGAATGAGCGAGGCCGCAACCGAAACCAACTGCTTGGGCGATACGTCAATCAGATCAACCTGATCGCGCGGTGCAAGCGTGTATTCGCCAGATTGGCGCGTGTTCACAAGATCATTGATGAACTTGCCACCTTCGTCCAAGGTCGCGTTGGCCTGCGCAACCGTGTGGCGCATTTCCTCAGTGGCGGACATATAGACGACCTCATCGGTCACTTTTGTGTCCACAACGCGGCGATATGGGGTTTCGATGAAGCCATATTTGTTCACCCTTGCGAAGGTCGCAAGCGAGTTGATCAGACCAATATTTGGCCCTTCTGGCGTTTCAATCGGGCACATACGGCCATAATGGGTTGGGTGAACGTCCCGCACCTCAAAGCCCGCACGCTCGCGTGTCAGACCGCCAGGCCCAAGAGCCGACAAGCGGCGCTTATGGGTGACTTCTGACAGCGGGTTGGTCTGGTCCATAAACTGAGACAACTGGCTTGAGCCGAAGAATTCGCGAACAGCCGCGGCAGCGGGTTTCGCGTTGATCAAATCCTGTGGCATCACAGTGTCAATCTCGACCGAGGACATACGTTCCTTGATCGCGCGCTCCATGCGAAGCAGGCCCACGCGATACTGATTTTCCATCAATTCGCCCACCGAACGCACGCGGCGGTTGCCCAAATGGTCAATATCGTCAATGTCGCCCTTGCCATCGCGCAGCTCGACCAAGGCCTTGATGCAAGCCACGATATCTTCGCGGCGCAAAATGCGGGTCGTGTCAGGCGCATCGAGATCGAGGCGCATATTCATCTTTACGCGGCCAACGGCAGACAGGTCATAGCGCTCGCTGTCGAAGAACAGCGTGTCAAACAGCGCGCTTGCCGCTTCTACGGTTGGTGGCTCACCTGGGCGCATGACCCGATAGATATCCATCAACGCGCCTTCGCGGTTCATGTTCTTGTCGACCGCCATGGTGTTGCGGATATAGGCGCCAACATTGATGTTATCGATGTCGAGAACTGGGATGTCGGTGATACCCGCATCCATCAGATCCTTGAGCGTGCCGCCCGTGACATTGCCATCCTTATCGGTTTCCCATGTCAACTCATCCCCAGCTTCGACATAAATCGCGCCAGTTTCTTCGTTGATGATGTCTTTGGCTACGAAACGCCCCACGATGTGATCGAAAGGCACCAACAGCTCGGATACTTTGCCCTCGTCAATCAACTGCTTCACCGCGCGCGGGGTGATTTTCTTGCCTGCCTCGGCAATCACTTCGCCTGTTGCGGCATCAACGAGGTCAAAGGTTGGACGAGTGCCGCGAACACGTTCAGGAAAGAATTTGGTGGCCCAGCCTTTATTCTTCACAGAGCGGAACATCACGGTGTCGTAATAGGCATCCATGATGCCCTCTTGATCCAGACCCAACGCGTAAAGCAGCGTGGTGACAGGCAATTTGCGGCGGCGGTCGATACGCGCGAAGACAATATCCTTGGCGTCAAATTCAAAATCCAACCAAGAACCGCGGTAGGGAATGATGCGGCAGGCGAACAGCAATTTGCCCGAGGAGTGAGTCTTGCCCTTGTCGTGGTCGAAGAACACACCTGGGGAACGGTGCATCTGGCTGACGATAACGCGCTCAGTGCCGTTGACGATGAACGTGCCATTTGGCGTCATCAAAGGCATATCGCCCATGAATACATCTTGCTCTTTGATGTCCTTGACGGATTTCGCGCCTGTATCCTCATCGACATCAAATACGATCAAACGCAGGGTCACCTTAAGCGGCGCAGCATAGGTCAGGTCACGGCTTTGGCATTCTTCAACGTCAAATTTTGGCGTTTCCAGTTCATATTTCACGAATTCCAAAACGGAGGTTTCGTTGAAATCCTTGATCGGAAAAACGGATTGGAAAACGCCCTTGATCCCTTCGCCATCCATTGGCGTTTCTTGATCACCTGATTTCAGGAAAAGATCATAAGAGGATTTCTGAACCTCGATAAGGTTCGGCATTTCCAATACTTCGCGGATTTTGCCATAAAATTTGCGAATGCGCTTCTGGCCTGCGTAGGTCTGAGCCATGCTCTGATACACCTTTCGTTTCTTTCGCTCCTCGCGCACCGTCGGGGCCACGGCACGGGGGGCTTTGAAACCAGCGGATGAAGGATCCATTCATGCCTGCCGTCCCACCGGCACGCTCCCGATCCTGCACCACACCCAGAAAAAGGTCTTGGCCACCAAGGCCCTTATCTAGGTGAGGATGGCTGGACAGGACAAATCCCGCCCAGCCAAAACCCGATCACAAAGAGGACCGCGCGGAATTCCACGCGGTCCCCTTAGGTGATTACTTGAGTTCGACTTCTGCGCCAGCTGCTTCGAGCTTGGCTTTGATGTCGTCTGCTTCTGCTTTTGCAACGCCTTCTTTAACGGCCTTGCCACCTGCTTCAACGAGGTTCTTCGCTTCAACGAGGCCAAGACCTGTGATGCCGCGAACTTCTTTGATGACAGCAATTTTGTTGCCGCCAGCAGATTTCAGGATAACGTCAAATTCGGTTTTCTCTTCCGCAGCTGCGCCAGCGTCACCGCCAGCAGCAGGGCCTGCCATCATGACAGCGCCGCCTGCAGCAGGCTCGATGCCATATTCGTCTTTGAGGTAGTTCTTCAGTTCTTGTGCTTCGAGAAGGGTCAAGCCCACGATCTCTTCGGCAAGTTTTTTGATATCAGCCATTTTTCGGTTTCCGTATCTAAATTTGTGATCCAACGTCATGCGGCATAGCCAAACATAACGGGTCTCAAGGTTGCATTATGCGGCTTCGGCCTTCTCTTCGATGGTCGAAAGGATGCTCGCAATATTCGAAGCAGGTGCGCCAATTGCGCCAGCGATGTTGGAAGCAGGTGCCCCAATGCAGCCCACGATCGAAGCAATAAGCTCCTCACGGGATGGCATGGATGCAACGGCTTTAACGCCAGCTTGATCAAGCACTGTGCCGCCCATAGCACCACCAATGATGACGAATTTTGCATTCGCCTTGGCGTAATCCTCGGCAACCTTGGCCGCAGCCACAGGATCCTCGGAATAGGACAGCACGGTCATACCCGTCAGCAGGTCAGCGATGCCTTCGGCAGGCGTTCCTTGCAGGGCGATCTTGGCGAGCCTGTTCTTGGCGACGCGTACAGACCCACCCGCTTCACGCATTTTCGCGCGCAGGTCCTGCATCTCAGCAACCGTGAGGCCCGCGTAGTGAGACACCACGACAACGCCAGAGCTTTCAAAGATTTGGCCGAGTTCCTCGACCACTCTCTCTTTCTGGGCTCTATCCACAGTTCTTCTCCAATTAGGGGGTCACCCCCCGGCTCAAGTTTGGCAGGTTTCCCCACCTCTTCGGGTCCAAGTGAGGGGCCCGAGCCAGACCGCCCGAAGGCGCGGTGGCCTTGCGGAAATCCGAAACTCGTTTCCCATCTCAGGAAGGATTTACGGGCACACAGCCCACCCTCCGTCTCGGACAGGTGACCGCAGCCACGAGCGAATCGTAACCACGGTTAGAGACGGGGCCATACGACAGAACGCAAAGAAACCCAAGAGGGAATACGGTTTTGTGATCCAAAACCACCCCGCCTGAGTTTTTTGCGAGAGCCGCCCCGCCTTTTTGACCCCCTCACATATGCAAGAGGGCCAAAACCGATTTACGCACCAGTCGCGCTATCCACGCTGACCGAAACGCCCGGCCCCATTGTGGAACTCAGCGTGATGCGCTTCAAATAGGTGCCTTTTGCGCCTGCTGGCTTGGACTTTGCAACTGCGTCCACAAAGGCACGGATGTTCTCGGCCAGTTTCGCCGCGTCAAAGCTGGCTTTGCCAACCGCGCAATGCACGATGCCCGCTTTCTCGACCTTGAACTGCACCTGACCACCCTTAGCCGCTTCAACGGCCTCTTTAATGTCCATGGTCACAGTGCCGATTTTTGGGTTTGGCATCAGGTTACGTGGCCCAAGCACCTTACCCAAACGGCCCACGATTGGCATCATGTCTGGGGTTGCAATGCAGCGATCAAACTCGATCTTGCCGCCTTGCACGGTTTCCATAAGGTCCTCGGCACCAACGATGTCCGCACCCGCTGCTTTGGCTTCGTCTGCCTTGGGGCCACGTGCGAAAACGGCCACGCGCACGGATTTACCTGTGCCGTTTGGCAAGGTCACCGTGCCACGCACCATTTGATCCGCGTGACGCGGGTCAACGCCCAAGTTCATCGAGATATCAACCGATTCATCGAATTTTGCCGAAGCGTTCGCCTTGATCAGCTCAACTGCTTCTTCGATGGTGATGTCTTCTTTTCCTGCGAAGGCGGCACGGGCTGCCGTTACGCGCTTACCAATCTTGCCCATAACTTACCCTTTCACCTCGATACCCATCGACTTTGCAGAGCCGAGGATAATTTTCATTGCCGCATCAACGTCATTTGCGCTGAGGTCTTTCATCTTGGCTTCTGCGATCTCGCGCACCTGTGCAACGGTGACGGTCGCAATCGTCTCACGGCCTGGGGCTTCTGCACCGCGCGGGCGGTTGCGCTTGCCAACAGGCTTCAAGCCTGCTGCCTTCTTCAGGTAATAAGACGCAGGCGGCGTCTTGATTTCCATCGCGAAGGACTTGTCCTGATAATAGGTGATCAAGGTCGGGCAAGGGGCGCCTTGCTCCATATCTGCGGTCTTGGCGTTGAACGCCTTGCAGAATTCCATGATATTGATCCCGCGCTGGCCCAATGCAGGGCCAACAGGTGGGGATGGGTTCGCCTGACCTGCAGGGATCTGCAGCTTCATCGTTCCAGCTAGTTTCTTGGCCATGTGGCCTCTCCTTTTTTCTCATCGGCGCAGCTTGACTGCCCCCTATCGGGATCAGGACGCGTCCCTTTCCCAGTCGCTAGCGTGGTTCGGCACATCATGCGCGCATGATGCTGCCTCCCACGAATGAACGGCGCAAACGCGCCGCCAACACATCAAGCCAGTTTTGAGACCTGTGTGTATTCCAATTCCACGGGCGTTGCGCGCCCAAAGATCGAGACCGTCACCTTGAGGCGCTGGTTGTCTTCATCGACCTCTTCGACCATGCCATCAAAATCTTCGAACGGACCATCGTTGACCTTAACCTTCTCGCCCACGTCAAATGTGATGGTCGATCGGGGACTGGCTTCGCCTTCCTCCACACGGTTCAGGATCGCGTTCACCTCATCATCACGCATGGGCATCGGGCGGCCTTGCGGACCCAGAAAACCCGTGACGCGCGGGATCGAGGAGACAGCGTGATAAGCGCGGTCGGTCAACTCCATGCGCACCAAGACATAACCAGGCATAAAGCGGCGCGGCACAGTCACCTTCTTGCCACGGCGGATCTCGATCACATCCTCTTCAGGAACGAGAACTTCTTCGATCTCGTCCTCAAGGCCTTTTTCGGCCACGGCGTTTCTGATCTGCTCGGCGATGCGCTTTTCAAAATTTGACAGCACACTGACCGAATACCACCGTTTCGCCATCCGCTTCTTCCATCCTCGACATAGAGCGCATTGATACGCCAATTTTATCTTTTCGGCAGCTTGGCATCATACCATGCGTGCCTTCCCGAAACAAAAAATCAGCGTGTATCTCGAATCGGATACACGCCTTCGTGAAAATTCTTCGTCCACCTATCTTCCCAAATAGGGAAAATCAAGGGCGGAGCGGGCTCAACCCACCACCGACAAAAGCAATTCCAGACCTTGGCGGATCAACCAATCAACCATGAAGAAAAACAATGCCGCCAAAACCGCCATCGCAAAAACCATCGCAGTGGTGGTCACCACTTCGCGGCGGGTTGGCCAAACAATCTTGGCAATCTCGGCGCGGGTTTGCTGAACAAATTGGATCGGGTTGGCCATTGTGTCTCACCTTTTTCGATTGTGCGCAGATATAGGCAAGCTCACCTTGTGATGCAAGCAGCGATCAACAAGGAAGTGGCAGGGGCAGCAGGATTCGAACCCGCGGCCTACGGATTTGGAATCCGTTGCTCTACCAACTGAGCTATACCCCTAAGGCCGAGGATGCTGATAGCGGGGCTTTCCCCCTATTGCAAGAGGAACGCAGAGGGGATTTGCGCAGTTTTTGCACCGCTTGGCGCTTGCGCGGCAGGCCAGATTGAGCGAATGAACCATCCCATGACCGAAACCGATCCAAGCTTCCGCAAACGCCTTGCCAATTCCACCCGCGCCAATCGGGCGCTTGCGGCGCTGTTCGGCGCATGGGCGCGGATGGTGCGCGCAACCGCACGGCTGGAGGAAGACGGGTGGTCACAGGTCGAGGCGGCACTTGCGGCGCATGGTGCGGTGATTATCGTGTGCTGGCATCAACGCCTGATGATGACGCCCTTTATGTTTGACCTGTCCAAATATCGCTGCCGCAGTCTGACCTCAGACGCGCGGGCGGGACGGTTGGTGGGGCATATTCATCGCCATTTCGGCTATGAAAGCGTGCCCATGCCACGCGGCATTTTGGGGGCATCCGAAATGCGGCTGATCCTAAAAGGGCTGCGCGAGGGCATTTCCATCGGTGTGTCCCCTGACGGGCCACGCGGCCCTGCACGGCAGGCTAAATTGACCCCCATTCAATGGGCGCGCGCGGCACAAGTGCCTGTGGTGAGCTTCACCTTTTCAGCCAAACATTACCTGACTTGGCCAACGTGGGATCGTCTGCTCTTTCCCTTGCCCTTTAGCAGGGTTCACGTGCGGTGGCGGATATGGGAGGAAACCGTGCCCAGCAAATTATCCGAGGCTGAGACAATCGCCCTTGCAGGCAAACTCCAAGCCTTCATGGATGCCGAAGCCTTAGCCGCCGATTGCGCGGTCGGCCATCGCACCGCACAGCTGTAACGAAAAAGCCGCGCCCTAAGGCGCGGCTTTCCGATTTTGGCAATCGCGTGATCTTACGCGAGGATTTTGGAGACGACGCCAGCGCCGACTGTGCGGCCGCCTTCGCGGATCGCGAAGCGCAGACCATCTTCCATCGCGATGGGGGCGATCAGCTCGACTTCGAACTTCAGGTTGTCG
>JAOWLD010000004.1 GCA_025751475.1 Rhodobacteraceae bacterium XHP0102 | reverse complement strand
AAAGCTCAAGATCCGCAACACGGTTCTCAAGCTCCGTGTTCACAGCGGTCTCCAGCGCGTCAAGACGCGTGAAAAGGTCACCCTCGCCATCATCCGTGCCAACGGATCCCTGAAGCGTCGTAATCGCCGCGCTCAACGCAGAAAAGTCACCCGCAATGCTAGCAAGCGTCGTGAAATCCTCGCTGTCCGCAAAACCTTGGATACGTTGCTCCAACAGCGTTAGCGCCTGATCCACAAAGCGGCTAACGGTCAGTTCGATATCTTGCGGCGACACCTCGAGTGATTGCGCGCCCCCGGAACCTTCAAGAATGAAAGTCTTGGGGCCAGCGATAGGATCTTGCAACTGCACTTGACCCAAAAGGTGCGAAACCGCCAGATAACCCTCAAGCAAATCGCCGTCGGTCGGGCCCATCTTCACGACAAGGTTCCCAGCACCAGAAAAGGAAGTCTCCGCCTCCAAGGCCGCAACAAACTGGTCGTATGTCATGATCAAGGTCGAATTGATCTCGACGGTTTGACCGATACGAGCCAGGGCGGCGCCGGTCAGGTCAACCACGCCATCGCTTACGATGATGTCGCCAAAATTCAAATCGATCGTGCCAGTTATCGCAACTTCTTGGTCTAGCCCGCCACGGGTGTCACCATCCATGTCAAAAATCAGGTCGCCGGTGATATCGATGTCCAGCGCGAAAGTCCCGTGATCCGCCACCGCAGGCACCGCTGTCCCGACAAGCGCCCACACATTCCCCGAACCCGTCACCTGCACCTGCGCAAGATCCTCGACAGTCGCAACGAGGGTCACGCCACCCGCCAAGTTGATTGTTGTGACCCCGGTTACATCCTCTGGCGTGCCTTCTACGGCATATTCCAGCAGCTTATCCGCAATGTCCTGAGTATCCGCCGTGATCGACGTAATCTCCGCATCGGCACTATCGAAAAACGCAAAAGTCCCGCTAACAGTGGTCGCACCAGCAACCACAGGCGTTACCCCGAAGCTGATGGTGTTACCGCCACCGTCGGTGCCACTGCCACCGGATCCACCACCGCCACAGGCCGCCAGCGCTGCTGCCATGAGCCCGAAGGTGCCCACGCGCTTGCCGGCCTGGACGCTCTTGCTGTTCCAGGCGCCGATCAGTTTTTTAAGCGCCTCATCTTTCCGAGCAGAGTTGGAGAGGCCAGTTGCCACTTTTGAGGTGATCTCGAGATCTTTTGCCATGACGATAACTCCTTCTTCACGCCGCCTCGCAGCGGCGCTGCTCGGTCACTTTGGTGGCTGGGTTTTCGGCGGCTTTTCCGCCGCGCCTGTTCGGGATGGCCGCCGAGACGGCCAAAGCGGAGCGAGCCATGAGCTTCTCCGCGGAAAACTTTTCGATGTGTGGCAACGTTCGCCCTCGGGCTCGATGACGCGAGTAAGCACTGGGCATGGCCACTTTCAGAAGCGATGGCAGTGACAGGGCTGCAGCAGGCATCAACGCATCAACCGACAGGGCAGCGGACAGTGACAGCGCGGCGTGGTCGCGCGCACAAACCGAGCAGAAAGATCCGAAACACGCTGCTTTGCCATGAAACATGACAGTGACACTAACTTCGGCGCTTCTACTTACCCGTTTCTTTTCAATTCTTTCCCGCATCTTCCCCTGCTCTTTTACCCGTCACTTTCAGTCGCACTCCGACATAAATGTGGGAGCCAGATTGATGATCGTGGAGCTACCAGGCCCACAAACCGCAAACGGCAGCGGGCCGCCCTTGCGCGCCCACTCAGCCAAAAACTCCCGTCGCACGTGAGGGGCGCGCGGCAGGTCGATCACCTCCAACTCCCCCGCGGCGGCGCGGGCCTCGAGGCCACCCTCGTCCTCGGCCACGCGCACGGAGGCGGCGCGGCTGCCGAAGAATTCGGCGGGGGAGAGCCAAGCCGGCAGGTCGCGGACGCGCGGCGCGCGCAGCACGTAGGCGCGGGCCGCGTCGGTCTCGACTGCCCCGTCAATCGCCACGCGGCCGGGATTCGCGCCCGGCGCGGTGGCTGTGTCGGTGGCTGCCTGTTCGACCTGCTCGAACTTGCCATAGTCTTTCATTTTATACTCCCCCAAAGAGTTTTGTTGATGCCCCAACTCTCGCACGGGCACACTGATCCCGCGGGGCACAAATACAGTTGAAGTATCAAAAACACACATGTGCACTGGTTTTCAACTTCTTTTTTCACAAAAAAAGTTGCGTCTGCACACATCTTGGGCGCCCGCGACACGCCCCGCACAACTCAAGCGCGAGCGCGCCCGGCGCCGCGCAGTTTAAAACAAGAGAGGGGGCCACGCGGACCGCTCCGGCGCGCGACAATGTGGCCACCCACCAAAAAAATTCGGCCGCGGCGGCGGCGGGAGTGCAGCAAACTCCCGATAAGGCCCAAAATGCGCTGGATCACTCAGGCCGCAGCTCATGCCCAAACTCAATGCAGACCAGATCCACCGCCCCCCGTGAAATCGTTGGCAACTGCAACGCGGCCACACATCGACCATCGAGGGCCGTGGCGAGATCACGCTGGCTGGTCACTCAGTGGAAAGGTCGGTGGCGGATAGATCAGTGAGGGTCTTCATCTGGAGCAGCCGCGGTCGCATCGCGCCATGACCCTAGATTGCCCTCGGCGAGGCACTCTCACAGCACGCCCGTGCTCGACATCCGCCACAGCCTGCGCAGCAGGATCAAGAGCAACAGCAAGGCAAATACCCCAATTGTGTCTCCAAGCGCGAAATAGCTGATTTGCGTGAGGCTTGTTTGGGCCACCAATCCAGGATGGAACAAGCCGATCACCGCAACCGTTCCAATCGAATTTAAAAAGGAGGCCGCAGCCCCGACCAATATCACCAAGCGCCACTTGGTATCCATGCCCGTTGATGCTGTCAGCCCAAGTCCAGAATGCTGAAATGCGGACCATACAATATGGGCGGAGGTTGCCCCAACCACGGACAACAAGATCATCTCCTCCAGATGCAAGGTGCTGCCCGGTTCCCAGATGAAGATCATCCCCAAGGCATGGGCAACCAACAAGGCTGGCACCGAACGCCACCCGACCAACATCGCGCTTAATACGCGGACACCATGGGGAAGAAACATAACGGAGGCGATGATTGTTGGATCACGCATGGCCTGTGCTTGAACAGGTGCAATCACCCAATGAACCAACACCAAACTGACCAAGTAAGCGGCTACTATAATAAAATGTATCACGCCCAAATCTCGTTACATGAGTTTTGGGATTATTTTCACTTATATAGTTTCAGATCAATACTTATTGGCCAACAATCTGATATCCGGCGCGCTTTTCATCCCCCATGCGTTGGATACGGCCCGCTTCTGACAATGCTTTGAGCGCGCGAAAAAACGAACTGCGCGAAACATCCCGCTCACCTTCCAAGCGCTCCAGAACCTCGCTTGGTGCGAAATGGTTGTTGCGATCTGACACTGAATAGGCCGCGCGCAACACTTTCTTTTCAAGGTCTGACAGCGTGTTCAAACCCAAATCCCGCTCCATCCCGTCCAGCACAGAGGCCAGCGCACAAAGCTGCTCTAATTTATCAAGATTTCCCATCTTAGACCCATGATCTCTCGTAGATACCCCAGCCGCCTTGGTATACCATATTATACCGTCACTCAACTTATAGCACGCAGGATGTCCTTTTTATATACAAAATATATACTATTTAAACACTTTTTCAGATTACTTTCGAAATTAACAAAACCCGTTTATCTGTGCAACGAAATTAATAATGCAACGCGATCAAGCCCGCTCAACCCCTGCTACGCCTTGAAGGAAAATGACGGCAGTCTTAACTGTTCGTGCCACTTTCATCGGCTTCCGCCTCGGCGGGGCTCGTGCCTGACATATCGGCTTCCGCCTCAGCCTCGCTGCGTGCCGCAGCACGTTCCACAGCGGCCGCCTCGCGCGCAATATAATCGCAATGCCCGCCCAATTGCACCGACAGCAACTTGCCCTGATGCGAGAGATCAGCGATTTTCCAGACATCCGCTTGGCGCAGCAAGGTCACATCGACCCGTTCAGCGCCGGGGGTTTTCCCTGTCAGGACTGAAATCTGCGCGGCGCGGGCGGTTTCGATTTGGCTTTCATAGAACACGGCGTTGGGAAGGTCCGTCAAAATCGGCAAAATATCCTGCATACCCATGGCGTCGCCATATGCCTCTTGATGGCAGGTCGCGGCCCGTTGCGATTGCGTGACAAGATCATCCGTCAGAAACTGGGGCTGCACCTGCGGATCGGTAAAGGCCGCCAATACCACACCACCCCGTGGGGGGATCACTTGCGCCAAAGCTTGCTGGGGCGGGCTTAACTCTTCTACAGGGGGCATAGTGACGCTTTGGCACCCCGCAACGGCGGTGGCCGCCGCAATCAAAGCAACTGGCAACAGACGCATCGACAAAGCCCCTCCTTGGAGCATGGTTGTGTGACATGGTGTTCGTTCCTGCTGTGTCCTAGCAAAGCGCAGGACACGAGGCAAAGAAATAGCGCGGGCCACAGTCACATCGCCCGCGCCTGTCACCGAGGTGTCACGAGCGGTTACTCAAGCAGGCTGAGGGCCACGAAGCGTGGATCGCCGCCACGGCGGATCAAAAGCAAGATCGACTTTTGCCCCGCATCCCGTGCTTCGGTGACAATCTGCTCAAATTCCTGTGGTGTGGAAATTGGCATCTGCGCCAATTCCGTCACAATATCCCCCGCTTGCAAGCCCTTGGACGCGGCGTCTGAATTGGGGTCGACCGCCTCAATTACAACGCCGTTCAGGCCGCGTGCCTGCAATTCCGCACGGGCCTCTGCGCCAAGCGGACCAAGACGCAACCCCAACAGATCAACCGATGCAGGCTTGACGGGGTCAGGCTGACCCGCCGTTGCGTCTGCGGTTTCACGGCGACCCAAGGTGACCGACAGGGTTTCCATCGCCCCTGCACGCAGCACATCCATTTCCACCGTCTCGCCCACTGGGGCCGCAGCAACCACGCGGACCAATTCACGGGTGTCCTCTATGTCCTGCCCATCAAAGCTGAGGATCACATCGCCCACCTCGACCCCCGCATCGCGGGCAGGGCCTTCGGGCACATCTGTCACAAGCGCGCCGCGCGCCTCATCAAGCGAAAGACCATCCGCGATATCTTGGCTTACATCTTGAATGCGCACGCCAAGCCATCCACGGCGGGTCTCACCGAATTGTTGCAACTGGTTCACAACATCGCTCACCACCGCCGAAGCCATGGAAAACCCAATCCCGATAGAGCCTCCATTGGGCGACAAAATCGCCGTGTTCACCCCAATGACTTCGCCCTCAAGGTTGAACAAGGGGCCACCTGAATTGCCACGATTGATGGCCGCATCGGTTTGAATGAAATCATCATACGCCCCCGAGAGTTCCCGCCCGCGCGCCGAGACCACGCCCACAGAGACCGAGAAGCCTTGCCCAAGCGGATTGCCCATGGCCATCACCCAATCCCCCACGCGCAACGCATCGCTGTCGCCAAACGAGACGGAGGTCAATGGGGCCGCAGGATCGACCTTCAAAAGCGCAATATCGGTGTTGGGATCGGTGCCAATCAGCTCGGCCTGCAGCATCTCGCCAGAACGAAATTCAACCGAAATCTCATCCGCGCCTTCGATGACGTGGTTATTCGTGACGATAAACCCATCCTCGGAAATGACGAACCCTGAACCCAAGGCTTGTGAGCGCCGCGGCACCTGCCCTCCTGGCCCGTTGCGATTCATAAAATCGTTAAAGAATTCTTCGAAGGGGGATCCAGGCGGCAGCATTGGCTGTATGCCTTGGGGCCCATCTTGGCGGGCCGCGACAATGGACGTGGTGGTGATATTCACCACCGCATCGCCCACTTGGTCAACCAAATCCGCGAATGTATCTGGGCGCTCTGCCTGCGCATGGGCGACTTGCGCCATAAGCAGTGTCATCGCCACCAAGGCCGCGCCGAGCCACATCAGCCCCTGTTGCACCCGCGCCTGTGCTGACGGTGCAGCTTGGACTTGTGACGGGGGTAAGGACCGATGGCCCCCATGAGATGGATATTGGTTTCTCACCTGCACACTCCTTTTCAACTCTCAAGCATCGCTGTTCACGTGCCCTGATCTGGGGTGCGTCACGCCCCATTTGATGAGGATTATATTTGAGCGCCCGCCGCGTCATTCAAGCCGCCCAACATCACCGTATGTCAAACCCCTGTCACAAGGCCGTGAAACCAAGTTACAAACTCGCCCCAAAAGACAGCAGCAGCACCCCAAAAACAAGCGCGCCAAAGCCGATCAGGCGGCGCGTTTCGACTGGGATACTGGCCAAAAACGCGACCAGATGATCCAAACGCGAAGGGGCCAGTGCAAAGACCAGCCCCTCGATCACAAGGGCCATTCCAAGCCCCGCTATGACAATATCCCAAGACAGCCCAAGCATCAGCGTGCGCTTTGTGACGACCCCAGATAATCGAAGAATTCACTGTCAGGCGCCAGAACGAAGGTGGAGTTTCCACTGCGCAAGGCTTGGCTGTAGGCGCTCATAGAACGGTAGAATTCAAAGAATTCCGTGTCTTGCGAAAACGCCTCGGCAAACACACGGTTGCGTTCGGCATCTGCTTCACCGCGTATGATTTCCGCTTCGCGGGTTGCTTCCGAGACAATCTCGACCACGGTACGGTCGGCCTGTGCGCGCACCCGTTGGGCGGCTTCGGCCCCGCGCGCACGCTCGTCCGTGGCTTCCCGCTGGCGTTCGGCCTCCATACGGGCGAAGGTCGCCTCAAGGTTTTGCTGCGGCAGTTCCGTGCGCTTGAGGCGCACATCGAGCACTTCAAGGCCCAAACGCTCGGCCAGAACACGGGACTGCGCCGTGATCCGCGCCATCAACGCGGCACGCTCTTCTGACAGGATCGTGTTGGATGTCACACCGTCAGCACCCAAAACAGCGCGGATCTGCGGATTGAGAATATCTTGCAGCTGCGCCTCGGCCGCGCGCAAACCGCCGGCGCCGATGGCCTGACGGAAGGCCACGATATCGGAAATCCGATAACGCGCAAACGCGTCCACCACCAAACGGCGATCATCGGAAGGGGTAACCTCGATAGGTTGTGTATCCAGCGACAGAATGCGGTCATCGTAATAGACCACCTCTTGGATAAACGGCACTTTGACATTCAATCCAGGCTCTTCGATGACCTGACGAATTTGACCAAACTGAAGCACCAATGCCTTCTGGCGCTCATCCACGATGAACAAAGAACTAAACCCAAGCGCAACCAACAAGACGCCAATGGGAAGAAGAAAAGCGATACGTGACATTAGTTGTTGCCTCCCGTGGTGTCATTGCGGCGCAATTCGTTAAGCGGCAGATAGGGGACCACACCACTGCCTGAGCCGCCTTCATCCATCAGAACTAGGTTCACATCACCCAAGACCTGCTCCATCGTTTCCAGATAGATACGCCGCCGCGTCACCTCTGGCGCACCGCGATATTCCTGCAAAACTGCCAAGAAGCGGCTTGCCTGACCTTCGGCCTCGTTGACCACTTGGGCGCGATAGCCTTCTGCCTCTTCCAGAAGTTGCGCCGCTTCACCGCGCGCGCCAGCAAGGGCTTGGTTCGCATAGGCATCTGCCTGACGTTCCAGACGGTCGCGTTCCTGCTCGGCCGCCTGAACGTCACGGAAGGCATCAATCACCTCGGCGGGCGGGTCGGCACGGTCTAGGTTGAGACGCACGATGTTGATGCCAGACTCGTAGCTGTCCATGGTGACTTGGATCAACTCACGTGCCTGATCCGCAATCAAACCACGGTCTCGGTTCAGGATCGGTGCCAATTCGGACTGGGCAATGACCTCGCGCATGGCCGCCTCGGACACCGCACGTACGGTTCCTTCGGGATCCCGAAGATTGAACAGGAACTGTGCGGGATCCTTGATGTTCCAAACCACTTGGAAATCAATATCCACAATGTTGGCATCGGTGGTCAGCGTCAGACCCTCGCCAGCGCGGTTTGATCCAATGGCCTCGGTGCGCTGTGTGGTCACCTCGATCACTTCGGCGCGCACAAGCGGCCATGGTGCGATGTGTGGGCCCTCGTTTGTTATGCGGTGGAACTGGCCAAAGAATGTTTCCACACCCTGCTGAGATGGCTGCACGGTGTAGAAAGACGCCAAGAACCACATCACGAAAGCGGCACCAGCGCCCAAGAAATACATCCCGCGGGTTGGTTTGAAACCGCCGCCGCCTGATCCACCGCCAAAGCCACCATTGCCGCCGCCACGACCGCCCATCAATACGCGGAGTTGCTCCTGACCCTTGCGGACCAAATCGTCCAATTCAGGAATTTGTTGACCGCCACCCTGTTCGGGGCGGCGCGGCCCACCATTGCGGCCATCATCATCGCCGCCGCGATTTCCGCCAGAGCCCCAAGGGCCGCCATTATTTCCAGCCATGCTGCGCTATATCCTCTTGTGATCTCTCGTCTTAAACTTCGATGCTCATTATACGCCATGCCATGCCAAGCTGCACCACAGGGTCGCGTGCCGTCTTTTGACAGATGTGCTTTTGCGACCGATTTTCAAGCCATACGCACGGGTGTTTTCATCGTAACCAATTCTTCGGACATCGTGGGATGCACGGCGCAGACGCGGTCAAAATCTTCCTTTGTTGCGCCCATTTTGACGGCAATGCCCGCCAATTGGATCATCTCGCCCGCGCCTGGGGCGACAATGTGACATCCCAAAACCTGCCGTGTTTCAGCATTGACCACCAGTTTCATCATCACACGATCCGCGCGCCCCGCAAATCCTGACTGCATCGGCTTAAAGGAAGTCGCGTAAATCTCAACCGCACCTTGCGCGCGGGCATCCTCCTCGGACAGGCCGACCGTGCCAAATTCAGGCTGGGTGAACACCGCCGAAGGGATCAAGTCGTGGTCGACAGGGGTCTTTTTGCCCTCGAACACAGTCGCAACAAAGGCCATCGCCTCGCGGATCGCCACGGGTGTCAGGTTCACCCGATTGGTCACATCGCCAATCGCATAGATCGAAGGCACGGCGGTTTGGCTGAAGGCATCCACGACAATTTCACCCGCACGGCCCAATTCGACGCCGAGGGCCTCTAGCCCCAACCCATCCGTGTTGGGGCGGCGGCCCGTGGCAAAAAACACCTGCTCAAAGATTCGCTCTTCGCCGTTTGTGGCGGCAACCACCAGACCCGCATCGGTTTTCTCGATCCCGCGCACATCCGTGCCCATATGAATATCAATACCGCTTGCGCGCATCTGGTCGCAGATCAGGCCGCGCGCCTCATCATCAAAACCGCGCAGGATTTGCGCGCCACGGTAATATTGCGTGACCCCAACCCCAAGGCCATTGAGGATGCAGGCGAATTCGCAGGCGATATAGCCACCCCCGACAATCAGGATGGATTTCGGCAACTGGGGCAAATTGAAAATATCATCCGACACGATCCCATGCTCTGCGCCCGCTATATCGGGCCGTACGGGGCGCCCGCCCGTAGCAATCAGGATATGTTTCGCCGTTTTCACCGTGCCATCGCTGAGGCGCACCGAATGCACATCCTCAAGCGCGGCACGCTGCGCAAAAACCTGCACGCCAGATTTATCCAGAAGGCCGTTGTAAACACCCTCCAACCGATCCAGTTCAGCGCCGAGCTTGCGTTGAAAATTGGGCCAGTGAAAGGCCCCAAGCGTGATGTCCCATCCATAGGCTGCGGCATCCTCGGCCATGGGGGCATATTCTGACGCGAAAACCATCAGTTTTTTGGGCACACAGCCGCGGATCACGCAGGTGCCCCCCATGCGGCTGTCTTCGGCCAAGGCAACTTTGGCCCCAAGCCCCGCCGCAACACGGGCCGCACGGACGCCGCCTGAACCGCCACCAATTACGAATAGATCATAGTCAAATGCCATCAAACTGCCTTCACTTGCATCACATTAGGGGCTTTGGAACAGGTTATCGCCCTCGACAATGTCGATTTTCTCGCGCTCAACCGAACCGTCATTGATGTTGCGCACCTCAACCGTGCCATCGCCATGGCCAATCACAATGATGTCGCAGATATCAAGAAAAAGCCCATTTTCCACTACGCCTGGAATTTGATTGAGAACAAGCGATGCTTGCTGGGGATTGGCGATCCGCTTGAGATGCAGATCAATGATGTAGTTCCCCTCATCGGTGCGATAGGGTTCTTCGCCCGAAAGACGCAAAGATGTGCTGCGCCCCAACACATCAAGATTGACCAAAACCTCCTCGATCAGCGCTTTGGTGGTTTGCCAACCAAAAGGGATGACTTCTACGGGCAGCGGGAATGCGCCAAGCCCCGTGACTTCCTTGGCGGGGTCTGCGATGACGATCATTTGATCAGATGCGGTGGCCACGATCTTCTCTTGCAGCAAGGCCCCACCGCCACCCTTGATCAGGTTGAGGTTCGGGTCAAATTCATCTGCGCCATCGATGGTCAGGTCCAACCATTTCACCTCGTCTAAGCTTTTGACGGTAATGCCCACCTCTCGCGCCAGTTCTGCGGTTCGGGTTGAGGTGGCAACGCCTGTGACCTGCAACCCTTCCTCGCGGACCATCTCGCCCAAGCAACGCACCATCCATGCCGCTGTTGATCCCGTGCCAAGGCCCAGCCGCATCCCATCTTCGACAAAATCGACCGCACGCTTTGCGGCAACGTATTTTGCCTTGTCAATCGGGTTCAGATCCGCCGCCATTCGCGCTTCTCCTTGTCCTGTCTTGCCACGGATTCTGTGGCATTCACCTCTATGCAGGTGTGTTTAACGGGCTTTCCTTCAGGATGCGAGGGTCAATGCGCAAGGATCAAGCTTTGCAACACGCGATTGCGAAATTCCGCAGGCAGGATGCACAAAAGCCCCGCCGATTGTGCCTCCAACGACATCACACCACCGCAGGCTTTGTTCGATGTGCCGATCCGCCCTAATGGCGCAAGGGTCAACCCGTCAAGCGACCATTGCAAACCAGTCGCCCGACAGCGCACAGGTGCAAGGGGGAACAGGGACACACGGGTATCCTTGGGCAAATCGATGTTGACTGCGCGCTCTGCGGGAAGGTGAAACACAATATCACTGTCGCTTTGCAAAATCACAGGCCCGCCCGAATGGATCACCAACGCGTGCATTGCGGCAAGCGCGTGATCCGTGCCTGGCCCCAGAAACCCCAAACCCACAATAGCGCGGGCCGCAACATGGCGCAGGCATTTCTCGAAATCTGTGCTGTCCTGCTCGGCAATCGGATGAAGGCAATCTGCAAAGGCGGCTTGGGCGTCAGGGCTGACCGAATCCATATCCCCGATAACGGCTTTAGGGACCAGACCTTTGGCCAAAAGATGATCTGCCCCCCCATCCGCCGCAACAAGAATCGCCCCTGACACATGGAGGTCATCCAAAGCATTGTCATCAACAGCGCCACCACCGATGAGACAGAGTAAACCATCATGGGAAACAATCACCCCAGATTCACCGCTATTGTCATGGTTTTCCCAAGAATTCATCACCGAATAGCCTCAATCCTGTCGCGTTTATGATTAATAGTTTTTTTACCGTGAGTGAATAAATGATAAATAGAGATCATGTGCCGCAAGGTGCAAGCGAGTGGTTCAGATGGGTGAAACGCAAAAAGTTCTAACCGTATCCTATGGCACATTTTCATGCACGCTTGAGGGGTTTGATGATCCGTTCAGCGCCATGAAAGGTGTCGCAGAATATTTTCGCGACCTTGCGGCGGGAGATCGTTTCTTTGGCGCGGAGCCACCACAGCCCGATGCCGAAACCTTGCGTCTTTTCGCAGAAAACACGGCACAAGGCAGAATTCGCGCAGAGATGGTTGAAAATGGCATGATCTTGCGCCCTGACACGGGGCCAGATCATACCACCCCAGAGATGAATGCTCAGACGCAGGAAGCGCCAGAGGCCACCCCTGAACCATATGTGGAGCCAGCACTTACGCAGGCAACCGCCGCGAAACAGGCGGACGACAGCCCAAAGGCCGAAGAAAATGCGGGTGACGATGCAGTTTCGCCAAATGCTTTCGTGCAGTCGATACCCTCGAGCACAGCAGATGAATTCACCGAGGATGAACACGCCGATACGGGATTTTTCACTGCGCCGATCAGCGCGGCCTCATTGCCGCCCGTCACCGCCGCCGCACCACAGAAATCTGCTCCTGCTGATCTGATGGAGGCCCATATCGAGGCCCTCAGCCGCGATCAGGCCGCAGAGGACGCAGATACGCCAAGCCCAACAGGCAAGGCATGGTCTACTGAGATCAAAGCCGCAGAATTGGCTGTAGAGGCAAAATCGGAAACGGCCCCCGACGAGGCGGAAGATGCGCATGACACAGATGAGCAGGTCATCGCTGCGCCCATCGTGCAAAGCACGCCTGAACCTGCGACATCCCCCACGCCGCAAGGCAATGGCACATTTTCACAAACAACCGACAATCCCGATCTGGCCGCCGCAGCCGAGGCCGCTTTGGTTGATATTTTGAACGAGGCGCGCAACCGCACGGCCACCTTGCCAGAGCTTCCAGAAGCACTGCCCCAAATCGAGCCTGCTCAAGACCCCAAAACGACCGAGACCGCTACAGGCCAAGATGCACCTGTTGATCTTGAGGCCGAGATGACCGCGCGGTTGGGAAATTTTGCCACGCCAGAGGCGTCTGCTGACCCAGTCGATCCTGCACAGGCGGAGGCAGAGGCGGCACCAGAGGCAAAATCAGAGGTGGACCCACTACATGACGAGGAGTTGATAGCACAGCTCACCGCCATCGCGCATGAGGAGGGACAAGCCACAGAAACCGCAGACCGCAGCGCGGGATTTGCACCCGTGGATGCAGATCGCGTTGCCGAGCGGCTTTTTGCCACCACAGACAGCCGTATGGAAGATCAAGACACCACACGCCGACACAGCACGCTGCGTCATCTCAAGGCGGCAATGGCCGCCACAAGCGCGGAAGCCGCAAGCGCGGATGCGCCCGCAACCAATAACCTGCGCCGCGTCAGCATCGATGTAAAACGGGGCGAGGCCGCGCCGAGCGACCGAAGCCTATCAAGCCGCCCCGCGCCCTTGGTTTTGGTCTCAGAGCAACGCATCGACCTCGAAACAGAGGAACAGGCCCAAGAGACCGCAGACGCGGCCTATGAACCCCAGCGCGCCGTGGCCAACGGCCCCGCTGCGGGCTATGCGATGGCATCTTCGACAGGACGGATGCCAACCCGAAAGTTCACCGCCACATTGGCCATGTTAGCGGAACGCACGGCGAAGATTGGTGAGGCTTTGGGCCCCCTATCCAGCGCACAGCCTGCTTTGAGCGGAAATTTCGCAGCCGCCTATGTGGATGTCGCACCAAAATCCGCTGAAGATGCCGTGATGCTGGCCGCGCGCCATATTGTCGGCTTCTCGGAAACCAACAGCTTCCAACGGCCACAAATCTTGGAATTGCTTGAAATGGATGCCAAGTCAGGCTTTGATCGCGAAGCTATTTTGCAAGGCTTCGCATCGGCGTTGCAAAACGGCAGGCTTATCCGTGGCGAAAACGGGGCATTTTCACTTGTCTGAGCGCACGCGGGCATCGTCTTGGGCGGCGTCAGGATCGGCTTGACCAATCCCTTTGAAGACCGCCTTCAAGGGCAGCGCCCATATGATACCCAAGCCCACATAGATGCCAAACTCCACCCAAATCGAAGGCCTTTCAAACAAGCTCATCAACCACCACGCCGCTGCGATATAGGCAGGTAAGCCGAAGACGAGAATGAACAAGGACAAACGCTTGCGTGTCTTGTAGCCAAGGGCCATGGCGATCAGCTCTCCCGTGATGATATCTCAATCAATCCGCGAACGGGTCAGTGACAAGGATCGTATCCTCGCGCTCGGGTGAGGTGGAAAGTAGCGCTACGGGGCAGTCAATCAACTCCTCCACGCGGCGCACATATTTGATTGCATTGGCGGGCAAATCCGCCCAAGACCGCGCCCCTTCGGTGGTCTCATGCCAGCCTTCCATTTCCTCATAAATCGGGGTGCAGCGTTTTTGCGCCTCGGATGCGGTCGGCAGGTAATCAATTCGTGCACCGTCTAATTCATAGCCCACGCAGATTTTCAGCGTGTCGAACCCGTCAAGAACATCCAGTTTCGTCAACGCAATACCGTTCACACCCGATGTCGCGCAAGTCTGACGCACGAGGGCCGCATCAAACCACCCACAGCGCCGCTTGCGCCCTGTGACCGTGCCAAACTCATGGCCACGTGTGCCCAGACGGTTGCCGTCTTCATCTTGCAATTCAGTTGGGAATGGCCCCTCGCCCACGCGGGTGGTGTAGGCCTTTACAATGCCCAGCACGTAATCAACCGCACCTGGCCCAAGGCCAACACCTGTTGCAGCCTGACCTGCAATCACGTTGGAGGAGGTCACAAAGGGATAGGTGCCAAAATCAATATCCAAAAGCGCGCCTTGCGCGCCCTCGAACAAGATCCGCTTGCCCGCGCGGCGCTGCTCGTTCAACACCTTCCAAACGGGTGCGGCATAGGGCAAAATCTCAGGTGCAATCGCCTTAAGCTTTTCAATCAGCGCATCGCGATCCACGGGTGCGATCCCGAGGCCACGGCGCAGCGGGTCGTGATGCTGCAGCGCGCGATCCACGCGGGCGATCAGGGTGGCCTCATCCGCCAAATCCGCAACCCGCACCGAACGGCGACCCACCTTGTCTTCATAGGCAGGGCCAATGCCGCGCCCGGTAGTGCCGATTTTCGTGCCCGCGCTGGCCGCATCTTCGCGGGCGCGATCCAATTCGCCGTGGATGGGCAGGATAAGCGGGGTGTTCTCTGCGATAATCAAGGTCTGGGGCGTAATCGTCACGCCATCTTGACGAATTTTGCCGATTTCTTCGACCAGATGCCAAGGATCAAGCACAACGCCATTGCCGATGACACTCAGCTTTGCGCCGCGCACAACGCCCGAGGGCAGTGCGTTGAGCTTATAGACCTTACCATCGATCACCAATGTGTGGCCCGCGTTATGGCCGCCTTGGAAGCGGCAAATGATATCGGCGCGTTCGCTCAACCAATCGACAAGCTTACCCTTGCCCTCATCGCCCCATTGCGCACCCACAACCACAACATTCGCCATTTTGAGATCCGTCCTTCGCCGCAGCCCACCTTGGCCTGCTCTTACAAACGCCCGCGTCTATAACGATAGGCTGCCACGGTGAAAAGCACGAAACGCGCGAAGCGGGCGAAGGATTGCCCCTTCCAGCGCAGCTTCAAGCGTTACGGTGCCGTCATATTTCTTGCGCAACTGCACCTTTTCGCCTTAAAGTTGTGCAAGTCTTGGCTTGCGGCGGCAGGTCGCATCCCCTAAGTAAGCCGCGAAAAGTGACGGATTGTTACAGACACTCACCTGAGGCCGCTCATGGAAAATATCGTTCTTGTCGTCCATCTCATTTTGGCAATCTGCTTGATTGCCGTGGTGCTTTTGCAGCGCTCCGAAGGGGGCGGCATGGGCCTAGGTGGCGGCGGGTCATCGGGTGGTTTAATGACAGGCCGTCAGGCCGCAACCGCCCTCAGCAAGCTGACTTGGGCTTTTGCAGCGGCATTTTTGGCAACCTCGATTACCTTGACGATTCTGGCGGCGCAAAATTCCGAGACGACATCCGTCTTGGATCGTATCGGCGCATCCGCACCCGCCCCGAGCAGCACGGATGGCACATCCGAGACTGCGCCCACAGCGGACAGCTTGCTGCCCCCCGCCGTGGGTGACGCACCTGCCCTGCCGCCACGCGCCGAATAACGCGCCTGTGGAAAAATAAATTTCAGACAAAGGCCCAATAAATATTGGGTCTTTGTTGTTTATGGCCACATGATATAGCGCTGAGCGCTTGCCCTAAGCCTGCGAATCCTGATACCGTCAAATCCCGTGATACAGGTGGCAAAGGCGGTCTGTTTCCCACAGACACATTAGCCCGCACGGGAGAATACAGGTAAATGGCACGATACATTTTTATCACGGGTGGTGTGGTCTCTTCGCTTGGAAAAGGCCTTGCCTCAGCCGCGCTTGGTGCGCTGCTTCAGGCACGCGGCTACACCGTGCGGCTGCGCAAACTTGACCCCTATCTCAATGTCGATCCAGGCACGATGTCCCCCTTTGAACATGGCGAAGTGTTCGTGACCGATGATGGTGCGGAAACCGATCTGGATTTGGGCCATTACGAACGCTTCACAGGCGTATCTGCCCGTGCCACGGACAGCGTCTCCTCTGGCCGTATCTATTCCAATGTTTTGGAGAAGGAACGCCGCGGCGATTACCTTGGCAAGACCATCCAAGTGATTCCCCATGTCACCAACGAGATCAAAGATTTCATCGCCATTGGCGAGGATGAGGTGGATTTCATGCTCTGCGAAATCGGCGGCACGGTCGGCGATATTGAGGGCTTGCCATTTTTTGAAGCAATCCGCCAATTCGGCCAAGAACGCCCCCGTGGTCAATGCATCTTCATGCATCTGACCCTGTTGCCCTACATCAAAGCATCGGGCGAATTGAAAACAAAGCCCACACAGCACAGCGTGAAAGAATTGCGCTCTATCGGCCTTGCGCCCGATATTCTGGTCTGCCGTTCGGAGGGACCGATCCCTGTGAAAGAACGCGAGAAGTTGGCGCTGTTTTGCAATGTGCGACCCGATAGCGTCATCGCGGCGCAAGACCTGAGCACGATTTATGACGCGCCTCTGGCCTATCACCGCGAAGGGCTGGATCAGGCGGTGTTGGATGCCTTCCAAATCGCCCCTGCCCCCAAACCTGACCTCAGCCGCTGGGAAGATGTATCGGACCGCATCCACAATCCCGAAGGCGAAGTGCGCGTGGCGATTGTTGGCAAATACACCCAATTGGAAGACGCCTATAAATCCATCGCGGAGGCCTTGACCCATGGCGGCATGGCCAATCGCGTGAAGGTGCGCGCCGAATGGATTGATGCCGAGATTTTCGATAGCGAAGACCCTGCGCCACATCTGGAAGGGTTCCATGCCATCCTTGTTCCTGGTGGGTTTGGCGAACGCGGCACCGAGGGCAAGATCAAGGCGGCTGAATTCGCACGCACACGCAAAATCCCCTATTTGGGCATCTGTTTGGGGATGCAAATGGCGGTGATTGAAGCCGCGCGCAATCTGGCAGGCATGGCCAAGGCAGGATCAGAAGAATTCGATCATGAAGCGGGTCAAAAACGGTTCGAGCCGATTGTCTATCACCTCAAAGAATGGGTGCAGGGCAATTACAAGGTGACGCGCAAAGCCGATGACGACAAGGGCGGCACGATGCGCCTTGGCGCCTATGATGCGGTTCTGGCCGAAGGCAGCCGCGTGGCCGAGGCCTATGGCACAACCACAATCGAGGAACGCCATCGCCACCGCTATGAGGTCGATATCAAATATCGCGATAAACTTGAAAAATGCGGCCTTATTTTCTCGGGCCTGTCACCTGATGGAAAATTGCCCGAGATTGTCGAGATCAAGGATCACCCGTGGTATATCGGCGTGCAATTCCATCCTGAATTGAAATCGAAGCCCTTTGCGCCGCATCCGCTGTTTCGTGATTTTGTGCGGGCGGCCAAGGATGTCAGCAGGCTTGTCTAAGCCTGCCTGACAGGCGCGCCATGCTGTCCTATCAACATATCTATCATGCGGGCAATTTGGCCGATGTGCATAAGCACGCGGCCCTCGCTTGGGTGTTGGATTACCTCACGGGCAAGGACAAGCCCTTAAGCTATATCGAAACCCATGCGGGACGCGGGCTTTATGATCTCAGGGCAGCTGAGGCCATCAAGACGGGCGAGGCCAAAGCAGGGATTGGACGACTTGCACAGGCCTTTGCCCCCGACCACCCCTATCGCCGCGTTTTGACGGCTGTCGCCCAGAAATACGGGCCGAATGCTTACGCGGGATCCCCCCTTGTGGCGGCTGAGTTATTGCGCGCAATGGACAATATCCATCTGGCTGAACTGCACCCGCAGGAACACAGCGCGCTGAAGGCCACAATGCAGAACGCAGGCGGCGCGCAGATATACCAACAAGATGGGTTCGAGATGGCGCAATCCATCTGCCCCCCCGAGCCACGGCGCGGGGTGATGTTGATCGATCCTTCCTATGAAATCAAAACAGATTACGACCGCATTCCCAAAATCATCGGCCAGTTGGCCCGCAAATGGAATGTGGGGATTGTGATCTTGTGGTATCCGATCCTGACAAACCAAGCGCAGCAAAGCATGGTCAAGGCGTTGCGCACCACCTTCCCCGAAGCCATCATCGACACACAAACCTTTCCCCCTGCCCGTGAGGGGCATGGCATGGTGGGTTCTGGCCTGTTCATCTTAAACCCGCCTTTTGGGATGCAATCGGCCCTTGAGGACATTTCCCGTGTCTTCGCACAGATAAAGACAGCCTAAGCGGGTTCTCATCGCGCGAAATGACGCTATATAGAGCGCATGATTGCTGATCTTCTCCGCCGCCTTGGCGCGCCAAAACCCGAACCCCTGCCCGACAGTGACGCACGTCTTGCGCTCACGGCGCTCTTGGTGCGGCTTGCCCGCAGCGATGGGGATTACGCCACAGAGGAACGCGCGCAGATCGGGGAAACACTTGCCGCGCGCTATGGTTTGGACCCAACGGGGGTAGAGACCTTGATGCGCGAGGCCGAAGCCGTGGAGGCCGAAGCCCCCGACACCGTGCGCTTCACCCGCGCGATCAAAGAAGCGGTTGCCTATGAGGAACGCATTGT
The DNA here is from genome assembly GCA_025751475.1 of Rhodobacteraceae bacterium XHP0102. Lineage (GTDB taxonomy): Bacteria > Pseudomonadota > Alphaproteobacteria > Rhodobacterales > Rhodobacteraceae > M30B80. The sequence goes on along the minus strand of JAOWLD010000004.1, from coordinate 264,752 downwards.
TGTGATCGAGGCGCTTTGGCATATCGCGCTGGCCGATGGCAAGCGCAGTGCAGATGAAGATGCGCTCTTGCGCATGGTGGCACCGATGCTGGGGATCAACGACCGCGACAGCGCCCTTGCGCGCCAACGTGTGGCGAAACTTTAGGCAGGCGCGCAATTACCGCGCAGGGTATGATAGATTTCGCTGCCATTTCCAAATCGCCGCGCTAGACTGGCGCCATGAGCAGTTATCTTGACGATAAGCCAGACATAAAAACCATTCGCGTGGCTGCCGCGGACCTCAATGGTCAACCGCGCGGCAAACGCATCGCACGGCGCTATGCCCAAAAGGCATGGGAAGACGGCACGCGCTTTCCCTTCTCCGTCATGAACCTCGATATTTGGGGCGAAGATATTGATGACAGCCCGCTGGTCTTTGAAAGCGGTGATCCCGATGGGCTGCTTCTGCCCACCGAACGCGGCTTTGTTCCGATGCCATGGCTGTCAAATCCAACCGCGCTGTTGCCGCTTTGGATGTTCCACGAAGATGGGCGTCCCTTTGCAGGGGATCCGCGCCATGCGCTGGCACATGTTTTGGATCGCTATACCGCGCTTGGCCTGACACCTGTGGTCGCAACCGAATTGGAATTCTACATTATTGATGACCGCGGCCCCGATCTGCGCGTGCCGCCCTCGCCCCGTTCAGGCAAAAGGCGCAATCAGGCAGAAATACTTGCCCTGCGTCAACTCGATGCATTCGACCAGTTCTTCACAGAGATTTACGAAGCCTGCGAGGCGATGGATATCCCTGCGGATACGTTGATTTCCGAAGCAGGGCCAGGCCAGTTTGAAATCAACATGATGCATCAAGCCAATGCCCTGAAGGCCGCAGATGACGCGTGGTTGTTCAAGCTGTTGGTCAAGGGCGTTGCGCGCAAATATGGATTTGCCGCGTCTTTCATGGCCAAGCCCTACGAGGATTACGCGGGCAATGGAATGCATATGCATTTTTCTGTTCTCGACAAAAATGGCCGCAATATTTTTGACAATGGCAGGGCTGAGGGGTCCGACGCGTTGCGCCATGCAGTGGCGGGATGCTTGGCGGGAATGGCAGGCGCTATGCTGGTTTTCGCACCGCACGCCAGCAGCTATGATCGTTTTGTGCCAGGTGCCCATGCGCCGACCGCCTTGGCATGGGGCTACGAGAACCGCACCACAGCCCTGCGCATCCCCTCGGGCGCGTCTACCGCGCGGCGGATTGAGCATCGGGTCGCGGGCGGCGATGTGAACCCTTACCTTTTGGTGGCCGCAATCCTTGGCGCGGCCCTGCATGGGATTGAGGCGCAGTTAACCCCGCCAAACCCGACCCATGGCAATGCCTATGCGGCCGCCACAGATCACCTGCCCATTACGTGGGGCGATGCGATAAAGACCTTTGAAGCCTGTCCCATGATCACCCAGATGTTTCCGCCCGAACTGGTCGCGAATTACCTCGCCACCAAAAGGCAGGAGATGGCGTATATGGCGGAGCTTTCATGCGAGGAGCAGATGCAGCTTTACCTCGACACGGTTTAAACTGCCCCTTGTCGAAAGCCGCGCGGCGGCATAGCCTTGATGTATTCCTTTTTTGCAGGCCACACATGATCATTGGCATTTTACAAACAGGCCATATGCCTGATGAGTTGAAACCCGAATTTTCCGACTATGCGCGACTGTTTGCACAGCTGTTGGCGGGTCATGATTTTGAATTCCGCGTCTTTAACGTGGTTGATATGGTTTTTCCTGACAGCATCGGTGATGCCGATGGATGGCTGATCACAGGCTCGCGCCATGGGGTCTATGAGGACCACCCTTTTATCCCTCCGCTTGAGGCGCTGATCCGGGACATTCATGCAGCACGCATTCCCCTGATCGGCGTGTGTTTTGGGCATCAGATTATCGCACAGGCCCTTGGCGGGCGGGTTGAGAAATTTGCAGGCGGTTGGTGCGTGGGACGGCAAGAATATCACCTCACGGATGGCCGCAAACTCCATTTAAACGCATGGCATCAGGATCAGGTGATTGCGCCATGTGACGGGGCAGTGACCCTTGCATCCAACGCATTTTGCGCCCATGCGATGCTGTCTTATGGCGGGCACACCTTCACCGTGCAGGCCCATCCCGAATTCGGGGCGGATGTCATCGCAGGGCTGATTGCCCATCGCGGACAGGGGATCGTGCCAGACCCCTTACTGGCGCAGGCACGGGCAAACTTGGGCGCATCCACAGATAATGGTATCTTGGCAGATCAAATGGCGGCCCTTTTCAAAACTGCCAAGGTGCCCGCATGACCAGCGCTTATGACAGCTTTCTCGACAATCTGCCCGAGGTCGCACGGCGCTTCCTCGAAAGCCGCCGTTTGGATGAGGTCGAATGTATTGTGTCGGACCTCGCAGGGGTGGCGCGCGGCAAGGCCATGCCAGGTCAAAAATTTGCCAGTCAAACGCATTTCTACCTGCCCAACTCGATTTTCTTTCAAACAATCACGGGCGATTGGGCCGATGCCTCCCCCGATGGGTTCACCGAACCCGATATGGTATTGACCCCTGATTGGGAAACGGCCCTGCCCGCACCATGGACAGCGGATTGGACCCTGCAAGTGATCCACAACATCAACGACCAAAGCGGCGCGCCCGTGCCGTTTGCCCCGCGCAACGTGCTGCGGCGCGTGGTCGAGATGTATAATCAAAAGGGGCTGACCCCCATTGTGGCGCCTGAGATGGAATTCTACCTTGTGGCCCCGAACACCGATCCCGCGCGCGAGATCGAGCCACCCATGGGGCGCTCTGGTCGCCGCGCCGCCGCGCGACAGGCCTATTCCATGTCAGCGGTCGATGAATATGGCCCCGTGATTGACGATATATATGACTTTGCAGAGGCCATGGGTCTTGAGATTGATGGGATTTTGCAAGAAGGCGGCGCGGGCCAAATTGAATTGAATCTGCGCCACGGCGACCCTGTGCGTTTGGCCGATGAGATTTTCTACTTCAAACGCATGATCCGCGAGGCGGCTTTGCGCCATAATTGTTATGCGACCTTTATGGCAAAACCGATTGAGGGGGAGCCTGGTTCCGCGATGCACATCCATCACTCGGTGGTCGACAGCAAAACAGGCCGCAATATTTTCTCAACCGAAACGGGCGCGGAAACACCCGAATTTCTGCATTTCATCGCAGGTCTGCAAAACAACCTGCCCGCCGCAATCGCACTTCTGGCACCCTATGTGAACAGCTATCGCAGATACGTGCCCGATTTCGCTGCACCGATTAACCTTGAATGGGGCCGCGATAACCGCACCACGGGCCTGCGCGTTCCCGTCTCAGACCCCGCCAGCCGCCGTGTGGAAAATCGACTGCCAGGGATGGACTGCAACCCTTATCTGGGCATTGCCGCCTCGTTGGCCTGCGGCTTGATCGGATTGCAGGAGGCGCGCGCGCCAAGCCCCGAATTCAAAGGGGATGCGTATCAAGGCGATGACAACATCCCCCGCGGCCTTGGCGATGCGCTCGATCTGTTTGTGGAAAACAGCGCCATGACCGAAATTCTCGGGCCTGAATTTTGTAGCGTCTATAGGGCAGTCAAGGATTTGGAATACAAAGAGTTTCTACAAGTCATCAGCCCTTGGGAGCGGGAACATCTGTTGTTGAACGTATGAACCCGCTCTATCGCAACGATATTTCAGGCAAACACGCCCCCTCCTATTATGCGGCATCGGTGGCTCCCGCCCCGCAGCGCGCCGCCCTTATGGATGAAGCGCGCGCAGATGTGGCGATCTTGGGTGCGGGTTTTACGGGTCTTTGGGCGGCCTTAACCCTTGCGCGCAAAGGCGTGCGGGTGGTGGTGCTTGACGCCCATCGGGTGGGGTTTGGGGCATCAGGGCGCAATGGCGGGCAGGTGCACTCTGGGTTTAACAAGGGGCAAGACTGGCTCGAAGCGCGGCTTGGCACCGATGCCGCCCGCGCGTTATGGGCCTTGAGCGAATCCGCCAAGAAAAACCTGCGCGATTTTTGCGAGACCCACGCGCCCGAAGCGGAATATCGGTCAGGGATCGCGCATGGCGCCTACAGCATGGCCGAGCGGGATGAATTGGCGCGTGAGGCAGACCATATGGCGCGCCATTATGGGCATGAAATCCAAGTCATGGATCAATCCCGCTTTGCCGAATTGGTAAAATCCCCACGATATCAGGGCGGCACATTGGACCCAAGCGGTGGGCATCTGCACCCGTTGGCCTATGCGACTGCCCTTGCCCGTGCGGCTGAGGCGGCAGGGGCGGTGATCCATGAAGGCAGTGAGGTGCGCGAGATCATCACAGGCCCCGCGCCTGCATTGAAAACCGCAAAAGCGACCTTGCACGCGGATCATCTGATTATTGCGGGCAATGGATATCTTCCCAATATCCTGCCGCACGTGAATGCGCGCGTCATGCCAATCAACAGTTTCATCGCCGCGACCGAACCCCTACCCAAGCGCTGGACCGATGTGCTGGCCAAAGATATCGCCGTGGCCGACAGCAAATTCGTGGTGAATTACTATCGCTTCAGCGCAGATAGGCGGTTCTTGTTCGGGGGGCGCGAAAGCTACTCTCTTGGCTTTCCCAGTGATATCTCCACCGCCCTTGTCGCGCGGATGCATCGCCTGTTTCCACAACTGACAGGGGTGAAGATCGACTATGTGTGGGGGGGCGCGCTTGGGATTACCCCCACGCGTTTGCCTTTGGTGAAACGGGTATCGCCGAACATCCTTGCCGCAGCAGGGTTTTCTGGGCAGGGCGTGGCCCTATCGGGCATGGCGGGCCAAGTGATGGCCGAGGCGATTATGGGCGCAGAACGGGGTCTTGATACATTCACCACCCTGCCCACGCCAAGTTTTCCGGGCGGCAGCGCATTGCGCGCACCGATCCTTGCGCTGGCCATGACGTGGTATGCGCTGCGCGACCGATTGGGCATTTGATCCTGCGGCACAGCTGCCACAGGCACATCAAGAATTCCCACATCGCCCCTTTGTCACAAAAGCTTCGCTAGATTTAAAGCAGCATCGCGTGTAAAGATTTTTGAAAGGGACTTTTTCAAAAAGGTGAACTCATGACCATTGCGCCAAATGTATATGACGCAGAGCCCATTCCCGAAGCGGCGCGTGCCGAGATCGACAAACTGCTGCAATCTGGCGATCTGTTCCGCTACACGGCCCCTGCGGATGCACCTGTCGCGCTGCTTGAGCGGGAATTTGCAGATTTAATGGGCGTGAAATATGCGCTGGCGGTTTCATCTTGTTCGGCGGCATTGTTCCTGTCACTTGAGGCGCTTGGCCTAAAAGCGGGTGCGCGGATCTTGATCCCCGCGTTCACCTTTGCCGCTGTCCCTTCCTCCATCATCCATGCGCGGATGCAGCCCGTCTTGGTTGAGGTGGGCGAGAATTACCGCATTGATTTGGACGATTTCAAAGCCAAGATTGACGATGATATCGATGCGGTTTTGATCAGCCATATGCGCGGTCATACATCCGACATGGATGTGATTTGCGCCCTTTGCGCAGAACGCAATATCCCCGTGATTGAGGATGCGGCCCATTCCCTCGGCACGCTGTGGCACGGCGAAAAGATCGGCACGATTGGCACAGTTGGCTGTTTCTCGTTCCAATCCTACAAGATGATTAACGCGGGCGAAGGCGGGATCATGATCTCAAACGACCCCGATCTGATTGCGCGCGCCGTGATCATGTCAGGCGCTTACGAGCATAATTGGAAAAAGCACAAAGGCCCCGAAGGCCAGAATGATCCCGAATTGGCCGAAGCCTTTGCGCGGTGGCAGAACAAATTGCCGCTTTATAATTTGCGCCTGCAAAACCTGTCTGCGGCCGTAATCCGCCCGCAGTTGCCTGAATTGGCGCGCCGTGTGCGTGATGGTCTGGCCAATCACGACTATGTTGCGGGCGAATTGAACAAATCGCCTTGGCTGAATGTTCCCCCCGCCTTGGCGGCTGAAACCCGCGCGCCCGACTCGATCCAGTTTAATCTGGTGGATTTCGCCCGCGATGAAGATGCGGTGGCGTTTCAAGATGCAGCGGCGGCGCGTGGCGTCAAGGTTCAGGTCTTTGGCCTATCAACCGACAATGCGCGTGCTTTCTGGAATTGGCAATTCATCCCCGGTGATACACCTGACCTGCCCCAGACCCGTGCGATGCTGATGCGTGCCTGCGATGTCCGCCTGCCCGCCCGCTTGAAAAAAGAGGAGTTGGATTTCATCATCAACGCCTTGGTGATGGCGGCTGAGGATGTGATGGGCGGGGCCGAAGTGGCCTACGGCACTTAGGTCCGCTGCACCCCTAAAGAAGGCAAGCCCGTGCCTTTTGGTGCGGGCTTTTTTCATTTGCGCATCGTTTGCCCAATTGCCGCGGCCGATGCGCAGCGATAGCGTAAGAGGTGATGTCATTTAGAGGAAGAACCCAATGCCCGCGCCGAACCACAGCACCGCCAATTCATGGGAAGCCCGCGCCGAAGCACATAGTCTTTATGGCTTCACCGATCTGCCCTCAGTGCGCGACCGTGGCACGGTGGTTTTGACCCATGGCGAAGGGCCGTATGTCTTCGACACAAATGGCAAACGCTATTTGGATGCAAACTCGGGCCTATGGAATATGGTTGCGGGGTTCGACCATAAGGGTCTCGCAGAGGCCGCAAAGGCGCAATACGACCGCTTTCCAGGCTATCACGCCTTCTTCGGACGAATGTCGGATCAAACGGTGGCGCTGTCCGAGCGGCTGATCGAAGTCTCGCCCTTTGATGCTGGCAAAGTTTTTTACACCAATTCGGGCTCCGAGGCGAATGACACGATGGTCAAAATGCTGTGGTTCATGACCCAAGCCGAGGGGCGACCACAGGCGCGCAAGATATTGACCCGTAAGAATGCCTATCATGGTGTCACTGCCATATCCGCCTCAATGACGGGCAAGCCTTATAACAGCCTCTTTGGCCTGCCGATGGAGGGGTTCATCCACCTCACCTGTCCGCATTACTGGCGCGAAGGACGTGTCGATGAAAGCGAGGTGGAATTTACCGCCCGTCTTGGCGCCGAACTGGAGGCGGTCATCGCCCGCGAAGGCGCAGACACAATCGCAGGGTTCTTTGCCGAGCCTGTCATGGGTGCAGGCGGCGTCATCCCGCCTTCTGTCGGCTATTTTCAGACCGTGCAGGCCATCTTGCGCAAACATAACATCCCGCTGATCTCGGATGAAGTGATCTGCGGATTTGGCCGCACAGGCCATACATGGGGCTGCGATACCTACGACTTCATACCCGATGCGATCATCTCCTCCAAGGTATTGACGGCGGGTTATTTCCCCATGGGGGCGGTGATTTTGGGGCCTGAATTATCCGCGCGCCTGCAAGCCACCATCGATCCTGTCGAGGAATTCCCGCATGGCTTCACGGCCTCGGGCCACCCCGTGGGCTGTGCGGTTGCGCTCAAGGCGATTGATGTTGTGCTGAACGAAGGTCTGGCCGATATGGTCAAAGCAGGCGCCCCACGCATGGAGGCGGGCCTGCGTGAAATTGCCAAGCACCCCAATATTGGAGAATTGCGCGGTATTGGCTATATGTGGGCGCTAGAGGCGGTGCAGGACCGCAGCACGAAAACACCCTTTGACGCGCATTTATCGGTCAGCGAGCGTATCGCCAACACCTGCACCGACCACGGGCTGATTTGCCGCCCGCTTGGCCAATCCGTGGTTCTCTGCCCGCCGTTCAACCTCAGTGACTCCCAGATGGATGAAATGTTTGAGAAACTGAATGCCGCGCTAAAATCTGTTTTTGCTCAGATAGTGTGAGTAGGCCGTTTCGTGTTCAAAATAGCACATAGCTTCAGAATTGACTGGGGATTGGCCTATAAGAAAGCTTAACGAGTTCGCGGTTGAAATGTTATCATTTTATGATAACATAAAGCCATGAAAACCGAAGATTGTGACCCATCACTTGACACGCTTTTGGAGCTCGATGGGCAAGTGTTCTATATTGGCGACAAGGGACATCGTGTGCAGTTCGACATTACCGCCGTTTTACCAAGTCTCGAACGACCACACGGATTGAAATATGCGTTAACCGTTCACAACCCACGCGGAAAGAGAATCGCGGGATTCGACAATGCGCACCCTGTTCCCGCCACTAAAGGCCCAGGGGGCAAACGTTTGAAATTTGATCATAAACATCGATTCAAGACGATACGGCCATATGAGTATCGCGATGCAGCGGCATTATTAGAAGACTTCTGGACGCTAGCGGAATCTGTGTTAACCGAAGAAGGAGTGGATATATGAAACTCAAAGTCGGCATTGCTACGCCTGCACAAATGAAGGCGCGCAGCATAGCAATCGCACGTGGCGAGATAAAGCCTCGTCAAACCGATCCTAAGGTTTGGTTCAACTCAATCGAGAGTTTTGCAAAAGTCCTATCGGAACGGAATCGCGAATTATTATCCATCATTTCACGCACACAGCCGCAATCCCTTTCCGAACTTGAACTGCTATCGGGCAGGGCAAAGCCTAACCTATCGCGCACCCTTCACACCATGGCGCGCTATGGGTTGGTGGAACTGAAAAAAGGTGGCCGCGGCCGCACTTTGATACCTACTGCCAAATATGACAAGGTTGAACTTGCGGTTGATCTTACGGATGCCTAAACTGGCAATAACGCCGCCCCGATGCGCCGTCCCTCGCCCAGCAGCACATTATAGCTGCGCGCGGCTGAGGGGGTTCCCATGACCTCAATCCCGATCCCTGCCCCCTCAAGGCGACCGCGCAAATCATTGGGGATATGGGCAATTTCGGCCCCTGTCCCAATCAGCAGAACATCTATAAGCCCCGCTGCCGCAAGCAGGGGCGCGGCATCCACATAGCCGCCCCAATCCTGCCGCCCATTGGGCAGGATCAGCTGCGCCCCCTCATAAACCGTGCCGTCAATACGGAAAAACCCCGCGCCATAGCCATCTATCGGTAATCCGCCATTGTAACGCACTTCGTTCAATTCCATGGGCCACCCCCTTGGTCAGGATTTCCCAGCGAAACTGGTGCCTGCCTTCTGATCGGGCTTTGACCAATCGCGTTTGACGCCAATCATCAAGACCACGTTTTTCGCCACGTAAATCGAGGAATAGGTGCCCACGATCACGCCCCAGAAAATCGCAAAAACAAATCCGCGGATCACATCACCGCCCAAGATCAACAAGGCCAAAAGGGCCAAAAGGGTGGTGCCCGATGTCATCAAGGTTCGGCTCAGGGTTTCATTGGCGGACAGGTTCATCACGTCCTGAAGATCGCGTTTTTTATATTTGATCAGATTTTCACGCAGACGGTCAAAGATCACCACAGTGTCATTGATCGAATAGCCGATGATCGTCAGGATCGCCGCAATCGTGGCCAAGTCAAAACGGATTTGCAAAAGCGAGAATAAGCCGATGGTCAGGATCACATCATGGATCAAAGCCGCAATCGCCCCAATCGAAAACTGCCATTCAAAGCGCAGCCAGATGTAAATCAAAATCGCCACAAGGGAAGCCGCGACAGCGAGCAGCGCGGTTGTGATCAATTCGCCCGATACCTTCGGACCAACCGACTCAACCGAAGGGAAGGTCATCTCAGGCGCAACGGTTTTCAACGCCGCCTCGACCGCCGCGATCACCTCTGGGGTGACTGATTCCTCCCCCTCCTGCGCTTGAATGCGGATCATGGCGACATGACGCCCCTCGCCAAAGCTTGGATCAAACACCTCGGAAATCGCAATGTCACCAAGGCCCAAAGGGTCAAGCGCCGCGCGATAGGCCCCCACATCGACAGGCGTGGAACTTTCGGCGCGGATGGTTGTGCCCCCCAAGAAATCAATCCCGAAATTCAAACCCATCGCGAACCAAACACCAAGCGACAGAACCACCGCGACAATAGACGCGCCAAAGGTGATGCGCGCATGGCGGAAAAAGTCGATATGGGTGACTTCTGGGACCAGTCTCAAACGCTTCATATCACACCTCTATCGTCTTGGGGCGGGCGCGTTCAAACCACGTCACCACGATCAACCGCGTGACATAAAGCGCGGTGAACACCGATGTCATGATCCCGATGGCCAACGTGACTGCGAAACCTTTCACAGGTCCTGAACCCAAGGTGAAAAGGATCACCGCGATCAAGAATGTGGTTATATTGGCATCCAAAATCGCTGACATGGCGCGGTCATAGCCAAGCTCGATGGCGCGCGCAGGGCCGCGTGCGGTTTTCAATTCCTCACGGATGCGTTCAAACACCAGAACATTGGCATCCACCGCCATCCCGATGGTCAGGACGATCCCCGCGATGCCAGGCAAGGTCAGCGTTGCGCCAACCAGACTGAGCACCCCAAAGATCAAAGCCACATTCAGCAAAAGCGCGATATTGGCAAAAACGCCAAACAGGCCATAACTGGCTAACATAAAGATCAGAACCGCAACAAAGGCGACAATCGCCGCAATCCGACCTGCGGCGATGCTATCGGCCCCCAATTCGGGTCCGATGGTGCGTTCTTCCAAAAAGGTCATTTCGGCGGGCAATGCGCCTGCACGCAACAGAACCGCCAATTGGGTTGAGCTTTCAACATTAAAGCTGCCCGTAATCTGGCCAGAGCCGCCCGTAATGGCCTGACGGATTGTGGGGGCGGATATGACCTCACCATCCAAAACAATCGCAAAAGGCGCGCCGACATTGGCGGATGTGTATTCCCCAAACAGCCGCGCACCATGCGGGTTGAAACGGAAGCTGACATTGGGTTGACCGTTTTGCGCATCAAACCCGGGCTGACTGTCGACCAGATCATCCCCCGTGACCACGGGGGTTTCTTCGAGAATGTAGAACACACCCTCTTCGTCCATCGCAGGCAGGATCAATTGCCGCGCTTCAAGGCGCGCTTCGGGGTCACTGGTGCGGGTGATTACGGGGTGAAAGGTCAGGCGCGCCGTGGTGCCGATCAGGTCCTTTAACTCCTGCGCCGAACCGACACCTGGCACTTGGATCAAGATACGGTTCTCACCTTGGCGCTGGATGGTCGGCTCGCGCGTGCCCGCCTCATCGACACGGCGGCGCACAATCTCGACCGATTGCTGCATGGTGCGATCATCCGTGGCGGCCTGTTCAGCCTCGGACAGGGAGACGATCAAGACATCGCCCTCGCCACGGGCCTCGAGACTGGCCGATCCAACACCCGTCAAGCTGACAACGGGACCACCCAAGCCGCGCGCAATCTCCATGGCGCGCGCCATGCCCGAAACCTCGCCCAGTTGCACGCGCAGCTCACCCGCTGGGGCATCTGTGCGGCGAATGGGACCAACCTCCGCACGCGCCTCGCGCAAGGCATCGCGCAGCTCGGGCCAAAGCGCGTCCATCCGCGCCACATATACATCCTCGACCCGCACTTCGGCGAGAAGATGCGCACCGCCCCGCAGATCAAGCCCAAGGTTCACCAAATATGACGGCAAAACGGATGGCCAAAGCCCCAAATCCGCTTCCAATTCAGGGCTGCTGAGACCACTCTCTAGGGCGGCGGCGGCATCATTGTGACGTTCGACCCGCTCATAGGCCAAATTCGGGGCAGCCAAAGCCACCCCTAACGCAACCACAGCCCAAATGAGGACACGTTTCCATAGCGGAATATCGAGCATCTCACAGCCTTTGCTCTGGCCAAGCCGCGAAGATCACTCCGCCGCTTGGGTTTGCAGAAATTACTCTTTCGCAGGTTCCGTTTTTGAGACGACCTGCGTGATTGTGTTGCGCACCACGCGCACATTCACGCCAGTTGCAATCTCAATCTCGACCTCGCGCTCATCTTTGACCTTGCTGACCTTGCCCATGATGCCGCCTGCGGTCACCACCTGATCACCACGGCGCAAGGCTGCGACCATAGCCTGATGTTCCTTGGCTTTCTTTTGCTGCGGGCGGATCAAAAGAAGATACATGATCGCGAAGATCAAAATCAGCGGCACGAATTGTGCAAATGCTTCCATGGTCGGTCTATCCTTTTTTGGCGCGGCCGCACCAGCGGCCACGAGATCAAACACGCCCGACAAAGCGGGCAGATGGCGCAGGAGGCCAGCCTAAACACGCCATGCCCCCCAAAATTTGCGGCACGTTACTTGCCCCCCGCACGAAGCGCAAGGCAGGCCAAAGCGGCAAATGCGGCCTGCGGCAATCCTGCCATGGCTTCCATATGGGGATCATGCGCCGCTCTGTCAGCCCCAAATTTCGTCAGGACAGACAGAAGTGCCACACCCCCCTTTCCCCACGCCGCGCAATATTGCATACCGCACACAGCAACCCGCGCAGGCGGCCGTCAGATAAAGGCAAATCCGATGCATGATATTCGCGCCATTCGAGAAAACCCGACACGTTTTGACGCAGAGCTTGCGCGCCGTGGATTGGCTCCGCTTTCGGCTGATATTCTTGCAATGGACGAGGCGCGCCGCGCCTGCATCACCGCATCTGAGGCTGCGCAAGCCGCCCGCAATGCAGCGTCCAAAGAGGTGGGCGCAGCCAAAGCGCGGGGGGATGAGCCCGAATTTGAACGCTTGCGCGCCCTCGTTGCCGAAAAGAAAGACGAGATTGCCCGCCTTGAGGATGAGGCCAAAACCCGTGACGCGGCCTTGCGCGATATGCTTGCCACAATCCCCAACGCGCCCGCCGCCGATGTGCCAGATGGGGCGGATGAGAATGACAATGTAGAATTGCACAAATGGGGCACCCCGCGCAGCTTTGATTTCAAACCGCTTGAGCATTTTGAATTGCCCTCTGTCGCGCCCAGCATGGATTTTGAGACGGCCGCGAAATTGTCAGGCTCGCGCTTTGTGATGCTTGGGGGTGCTGTCGCGCGACTCCACCGCGCCTTGGCGCAATTCATGCTCGACACCCATGTCGATCAAAACGGCCTGACCGAGATGAACGGCCCTGTTCTTGTGCGCCCCGAAACCATGTTTGGCACGGGCCAATTGCCGAAATTTGGCGAAGACAGCTATGAGACCACCAATGGTTGGTGGATGATCCCGACCTCTGAGGTGACCCTCACCAATATCGTCTCGGGCGAGATCGTGGAGGAGGCCGCATTGCCCATGCGCTACACCGCGCATTCTTTGTGCTTTCGCTCTGAGGCAGGCAGCGCAGGGCGCGACACGGCGGGGATGCTGCGCCAGCACCAGTTCGAGAAGGTGGAGATGGTTTCAATCACCCATCCCGATCATTCGGATGATGAACAAAAACGGATGTTGCGCTGTGCCGAAGGTATTTTAGAGGCGCTCAACATCCCCTATCGCACCGTCACGCTTTGCACGGGCGATATGGGCTTTGGCGCGGTGCGCACATTCGACATCGAGGCATGGTTGCCCGGACAAAACTGTTATCGCGAGATTTCATCGGTCTCAAGCTGCGGGGATTTTCAAGCACGGCGCATGAATGCGCGCTTCCGCCCATCGGGCGGCGGCAAGCCTGAATTTGTGCATACTTTGAACGGGTCTGGCCTTGCAGTGGGGCGCTGTTTGATTGCTGTCTTGGAAAATGGTCAGGAGGCCGATGGCTCCGTCACCCTGCCAGATGCGTTGCAGCCCTATTTGGGCGGCAAAACGCGGCTGCTGGTCGATGGCCGTTTGGGCTGATCCGATGATCAACGGGCCCAAACTGCGCGCGATTCTGACGCTGATCTTGGTCTTGGCCTTTGCAGGCGCACCCCTTCTGACCGCCCCCTTCACGGGGTTTGACCCTGCAACCTTGCCCAATGACGTCAGCCAACCGCCGCTGCAACCCGAAGGCTACGCCTTTGCCATTTGGGGGGTGATTTACCTGTGGCTGATCGCAAGCGCGGGCTATGGCCTGTGGAAACGGGGCGACAGCCCCGCATGGGACACCATGCGCTGGCCCTTGATGATCAGCGCAGGCATCGGTGCCATTTGGATCGAGGTGGCCTTGCGCAGCCCCGTTTGGGCCACGATCCTGATCTTTGCCATGCTCATCACCGCAACGCTGGCGTGCCTGCGTGCACCTGTGTCTGAACGGGCTTTGGCCCGCGCGCCATTAGGCCTCTACGCGGGATGGTTGTCAGCGGCGGGGTTTGTTGCACTATCCACCACAGTTGTGGGTTTCGGGGTTCTGCCACGCGAAGTTGCAGGATGGTTCGGCTTATTGGCCGCGCTTGCAACAGCCGCCGCTCTGACCACACGGCTGCGCGTGATCACCTATCCCTTGGCCGTCATTTGGGCCTTGATCGGCGTTGTGGTCGCGCAGTGGCAAAGCGATCCAATCCTCGCAACTGCGGCGATTGGGGGCGCGGCAGGGCTTGCTGTGCTGGGCTGGCGTGCCCGCGTTTAACGCTTGCGCGCCGCTTTGCAAACCGACAAGATGGGGTTTGCAAATCCAAGCCATGACAGACGACCATGACCGCGCGCAGCCAAGATACCCGCAAACTTTATGTCGGCGCAAAGCTGCGTGAATTGCGCCAGCGTCTGGAGCTGACACAAAAAGATTTCGCCACCAAGCTTGGCATTTCTCTGCCCTATCTGAACCAGATGGAAAACAACAACCGGCCCCTGTCGACCGTTGTGGTTCTGGCCTTGGCGCAGGAATTTGGCTTTGACGTCACAGAACTGACCTCAGGCGATGCCGAGCGATTGATCTCGGATATGCGCGAGGCTTTAGCTGATCCCGTCTTTTCCGAGGGTCAGCCCGCGCTGACCGACCTGCGTCTTGCCGCCTCCAATGCCCCTGCATTGGCGCGCAGTTTCTTAACCCTGCATCGCGCGTATCGCCAAGCGCAAGAACGGCTTGCCTCGCTGGACGAGGCTTTGGGGCGTGATGGCAGCGGGGCTGCCCCCTCCCCATGGGAGGAGGTCCGCGATTTCTTCCATTATTGCGACAATTACATTGACGCTGTGGACCGCGCCGCTGAACGCTTTGCGGAGAAAGCGCAGGGTGATTTGGTGGCCCATACGGAGGAAATGCTCAACGCGCAAGGCGTCACCATTCGCCGCGCCACAGATCAAGGGTTGCGCCGCTTCGACCCTGAAACGCGGGTATTGACCCTGTCACCCCGCGCAGCCCCCCAAACTCAGCGGTTTCAGCTGCTCCACCAATATGCGCTTTTGGGGCAGGCGCAGCTTTTGGATGCAACGCTTGATTTTGCACGGTTTCAGTCGGAGACAGCGCGCGCCATTGCTCAGGTTGGCATGGCCAATTATTTCGCAGGTGCGGTGCTCATGCCTTATACCCGCTTCGCCGAAGCCGCGCGCGAAACCCGCCATGATCTGGAGCGGCTCTCGATCCAATTCGGGGCCTCGATCGAACAGGTGGCGCATCGCTTGGCAACCCTACAGCGCCCAGGCGCCAAAGGCGTGCCGTTCTTTTTCACGCGTGTGGACCAAGCAGGCACAATCACCAAACGCCACTCGGCCACACGGTTTCAATTCGCGCGTTTTGGCGGGGCTTGCCCGCTGTGGAATGTCCATCGCGCCTTTGAAACGCCCACCCAGTTCTTGCGGCAATTGGCCGAGACGCCTGACGGGGTGCGTTACTTTATCCTGGCACGCGATGTGTCAAAATCAGGCGGGGCTTGGGGCGCACCGTTGCGCCGTTTTGCGATTTCTTTGGGATGTGAAGTGAAACACGCTCGGGAATTGATCTACGCGGATGGAATGCCGCTTGAGGATGACGGGGCCTATCAACCCATCGGGATTTCCTGTCGCATTTGCGAACGGCAGAATTGCCATCAACGTTCTGTCCCGCCGCTGGAGGGCAAATTGCACGTGGACCCTAATGAGCGCGGCACGCTGCCATATCGTGTGGAAAACTAGCATCTCCAATTGACGCTTTGCCGATCTCGCATATAGGGTTTGACCTTAGCCACAAGGGAGAAGATCACAATGGAATTAGCCGCCTCTCGCATCTTGAACGCTGACCGCGCCACCGTTTGGGCCGCGCTGAATTCCGCAGAAGTGCTCAAAGCCTGCATCCCGGGCTGTGAGGAATTGACAGGCAATCCCGAAGAAGGCTTTGCCGCTACGGTCAAACAAAAAGTCGGGCCCGTTTCTGCGACCTTCAAGGGCGAGGTGACACTGTCCGATGTTGTGCCGCTCGAAAGCTACACGATTTCGGGAGAAGGCAAGGGCGGCGTTGCAGGCTTTGCCAAGGGCGGCGCAAAAGTGCGCCTTGCTGATGCCGAAGGCGGCGGCACGGAACTCAGCTACGCTGTGGAGGCCAAAGTGGGCGGCAAAATCGCGCAGCTTGGCTCGCGCCTGATTGACAGCTTTGCCACCAAAATGGCCGATCAATTCTTTGAGCGGTTTCAGGCGCAAGTCGAAGGCAGCGCCGAAGGGTAAAGTGGCGGACGCCACTGCGCCCGCCACTTTTGTGCTCTAACCTGTCAAGAGGTTGCCAAAAGCGAGGCGATCTCATCCTTCAGGTGCATCCGCTTTTTGCGCAATGCGATTTCAGCCAATTCTTCCATCGGCTCGACACCTGTTTCCGCGCGATGCACGGCGCGGTTCGCTTGGTGGTATTCTTCTGCCAATTTGGCAAAATGTGGATCGCTGATCTTCAGCTTGTGAATTTTCTCAACGTCCTGCGGAAAATCTGCCGCCAATTCATGCGGGGTGTGGGACATGGGTTCGCCTCCTAAAACCATTACGCGTGCGATAACCCTAGGATAGCGGCCTCAAGGCGGTCTTTGCGCTAAATCAAATCATGAGACTTTCCTTAACACAGCGCTTGGCGCTAGGGTCTGTTCATATCAGGGAGGGATATCATGCTACATTACGTGAATTGGGGTATTCTGGGCGCATCAAACTTTGCTTTGAATGAAATGGCCCCAGCCTTGCATCTGGCGGGGCGCGGCCGTTTGGCGGGGATCGCCACGCGCGATGTGGCAAAAGCCGCACCTTTCGCGCGCATTGCCCCTGATCTGAGCGTGCATGACAGCTACGAAGCGCTGTTGGCCGATCCATTGATTGACGCGGTCTACATTCCCCTGCCCCATACCATGCACGTGGAATGGGGGATCAAAGCGTTACAGGCGGGCAAGCACGTCTTGGTCGAGAAACCAACCGCGATGCAGGCAGATGAGATCACGCCCTTGATCGAAGCGCGCGATAAATCAGGGCTTGTGGCAAGCGAAGCCTTCATGATCGTGCATCATCCGCAATGGCATATGGCACGCGAAATTATAACTTCGGAGCAATTGGGCACGTTGCAGCGCGTGCGTGCGGCCTTCACCTATAACAATGCGTCCGACACCCAAAATATCCGCAATAAGGCGGCAATGGGTGGCGGATCATTGCCCGATATCGGGGTCTACACCATCGGCTCGACCCGTTTTGCAACGGGTGGTGCCTTGCGCGAAATTTATGACGCGAAAATCGAATATGAAGGCGATTGCGAAGTCACCGCAGAGGCGCGGGCGGGCTTTGATGGGTTTGATGCGCATTGGCTCACCTCAATGCGGATGCATCCATTCCAAGAGGTCACCTTCCACGGCAGCGCGGGTGTCTTGCGTGTGCCCACCCCCTATAACGCAGGCGTGTTCGATCAAGCCCGCCTGGTGATTGAAACAGGGATGGAGCGGCGCGAAATCCGCTTTCCCAAGGTCAATCAATATGTGTTGCAGGTGGAGAACTTAAACGCCGCCATCTTGGACGGTGCCGCGCTCAAATGGCGACTTGAGGATGCGGTGGAAACCCAAGAAACCATTGACGCAATCCGCGCCAAAGCGGGGTGAGAAAAATAGGGGCCACGCATCAGCGCGGCCCCTTATTCTTTGGCAGTAATAGGCGGGGTTATTCCATCGCCTCCAACTCATCAATCATGCTTTCGATCATCGACAGGCCCTTATCCCAAAACGCAGGGTCAGAGGCATCAAGCCCAAAGGGCGCAAGGAGTTCCTTGTGATGCTTTGATCCGCCTGCCTTGAGCATCTCGAAATACTTCTCCTCGAAGCCTTCCTGGCCCTCCTCATAGGCAGCATAAAGCGCGTTCACCAAGCCATCGCCAAAGGCATAGGCGTAAACATAAAAGGGCGAATGCACGAAATGCGGGATATAGGCCCAGAAGGTTTCATAGCCTTCCATGAAGTTAAACACAGGCCCAAGGCTTTCGGCTTGGACGCTCATCCACAGCGCGTTGATATCGTCAGGGGTCAATTCTCCCTCGCGCCGCGCCGCATGAAGTTTGCATTCAAAATCATAAAACGCGATCTGCCGCACGACTGTGTTGATCATGTCCTCCACCTTGCCCGCCAACATGACCTTGCGCGCGGCTTGATCCTTGGCCTCGGACAGCATCCTACGGAAGGTCAGCATCTCGCCAAAAACACTGGCCGTTTCCGCCAAGGTCAGTGGTGTCGAGGACAACAATTCCCCCTGCCCTGCCGCGAGACGCTGATGCACCCCGTGGCCCAATTCATGCGCCAAGGTCATCACATCGCGCGGTTTGCCAAGATAGTTGAGCATCACATAAGGGTGGGCATCGGCCACAGTGGGATGCGCAAAGGCCCCCGGCGCTTTGCCCTCTTTCACCGCGGCATCAATCCACCCATCGGTGAAAAACGGCTCGGCCAATTCGGCCATGCGCGGATCAAATGCCGCGTAGGCCTCGGTCACCATGCGGCGCGCCTCGGCCCATGGCACGATGCGCTCATCCTCCATCGGCAGGGGCGCGTTGCGATCCCAGACCTCCAATGTCTCAAGGCCCAGCCATTTGGCCTTGAGCGCGTAATAGCGATGCGAGAGGCGCGGATAGGCGGCCACGACCGCGTTGCGCAGCGCCTCGACCACCTCGGGCTCGACATGGTTGGCCAAATGCCGTGCGGCCTGCGCGCTTGGCAATTTGCGCCACCGATCTTCGATCTCTTTTTCCTTTGCCAGCGTGTTATGCACCCGTGCAAACAGGGGCAATTGCGCCGCAAACCCTTTGACCAATGCGCGCGCGCCTGCCTCGCGTTTGGCGCGGTTTTGGTCGGACAAGCAATTGAGCGTGGCCTCGATCCCCATCTGCTCACCATCGACCTCGAAACTCATCCCTGCGATGGTTTCGTCAAACAGGCGGTTCCACGCCGCCGCCCCCACCACGGATTGGTCGTGCAGGAATTTCTCCATCTCATCGGACAGCTGATAAGGCTTCATCGCGCGCATCCGATCAAAGACGGGGCGATAGCGTGCCAAATCGGTATTCGCCGCCAACAACGCCTCAAGATGGGCTTCATCTAATCGGTTGAACTCAAGGCTAAAGAACACAAGCGCAGTGGTCGCGTTGGTGATCTTGTCCTGACAATCGGACATGAATTTCGCGCGGCCTGCATCGGTCGTTTTCTGATAATACCGCAACCCCGCAAAGGACATGATCCGCCCTGCCACCATGTCGATCTTCTCATAGCGCAGGACGCAATCCAGCATGGCCTTGGCATCCAAACCCGACAGCTTTCCTTCGTAATCCGAGGCGAAGGCCGCGCATTCCTTGGTCAAAAATTCCATGTCGCGTTTGAGTTCGGGCGCATCGACCGATGCATAAAGGTCGCTCAAATCCCATTCGGGCAAATCGGCCCATGCCCCGCCACCTGTCTCGGAATGGGCATCGAATTTGCACGGATCGGTGGTGTGGGTCATGGCGTGGCCTTTGATCAAATGTGACATCTCTTTCCCAAGATATGCGGTGCAAAGCCCGCACCCTCAACCCCTAAGGCACATTTTCCTGCGCTTAGATCACCAAATCCGTGACCACGGGGAAATGATCGGAAGCGGTCAAAAGCGCTGAGCGCAGTTTTGGGTCATGGTAACAGGCCGCATCCTCAAAAGGGTGCCAGATACGCCAAGCCCCCCCTTTTTTACGCAAATCAGGACTGACCATGATGTAGTCAAGCAGCGCCGAGAGGTAGCGCTTCTCCTCATGGATATAGAACCGCGCGCTGGTCTGGCTGGCCGCGGTCAGGCTTTGCAAGGCACGGGCCGCGTGCGGGTCGAACAACTGTTCTTCGGAGGTTCGCTCACATCCCATCACGATCTCAACCGAAGAGCGGCCAAACAGTTTTTCATATTCATCCAAGCCTGGACCATCATTAAAATCCCCCATCACAACCAGTGGATCACCTGCGGCCAGATGGTGATCAACCCGGGCGCGCAGCCAAATCGCCTGCGCCAATTGTTTGCGCCGATTGGCAATCGCAAGGCGCATCACCTCCTCAGGGGTGCGGGCACCATGGGGGGCTTTGGATTTGATATGCACCCCAATCAAGCGCATATTGCCCATTTTCGTCTCAACCGACAGCTCGAGGGGCGGTTTGGAAAATTGCACCAAATCCTCGCGCGCATCAACATCGAGATCAATGCGAAACTTACCGTCAAATCGCGGGGCGTCCTGCCACCCTTTGCCGCCTGAATGCCCCGCAACCTCGCCTTGGGGGTCGTGATGTGCCGTCATGATATCGGGATCATAGAGCAGCGCGATTTGCTGCTGCGTGTCATTGGCAAACCCGCGCACCGCCGTTCGGCATCGCAGATCAAACCGCGCTGCGAAATTTTCCAATGCACGCACCGTATCGCGGGATTTCTTGCTGTCGGGCGCTTCGATGACCATCACGGCATCGGCGTCCATGGCCGCAAAAACATATCCCAAAGCGCCAAGTTGTGCGGCGCGCGTCACATCACGGCGCGCGGACCAAGCGCCATCCTCATACAGGCTTCCGTCATCGGCAAAAAGCGCGTCAAACCATTCGACATTATAGGTGACAAGGCGCATTCAAACCCCAGTTTTGTGCAACGGCTTGGTGATCTCATCATGGGCGCGGTTGATCGCGGCCATTTTATGCGCGGCCAGATTAACGGCTTCGGGCGGAACGCCGCGCGCTTGCATTTGGTCGGGGTGGTTTTCGCGCACCAAAGCGCGATAGCGGGCGCGAACCTCCTCGGCGGTGGCGCCATGCGACAGGCCCAAAATGGCATAGGGGTCTTGCGGCGCGTCAGGGATAAAAGTGGCGCGCAACCCCGCAAAGCGCACAGGCGTGATGCCAAAAATCTCAGCCACTTGTTCTAAGAATTCATCCTCAGCGGGGTGATAATGGCCGTCCGCTTGGGCGATATGAAAGAGACCCGCCAACAAATCCTCCAAGATCGGCGCGGCGGGTTTGAACATACGGGCAATGCGCCGAGCATATACCTCGAACCCTGCAACATCTTCACGGGCAAGGTTAAAGACACGCGCCGCAGCGGCCGTATCGGCGGCGGGAATATGAAAGACCTGCCGAAAGGCGGCCACTTCATCGCGGGTGACCTGTCCATCGGCCTTGGCCATTTTTGCGCCAAGGGCAATCACGGCGATTGTAAAGGCCACACTGCGCTCGGGCGGACGGCGCAACCGCTCGAACAAAACTGAGAGGCTTTCGCCGCGGGCGAGGGCGGAAACGACCTCAGATATTTTGGCCCAGATCGACATAGGGGCAGACCTAGCCTTTTTTACAGGGCTTGTCAGAGTTTTTTCACAGGTTTTGCGCGGCTAAAGATCTTTTTGCATCAAAACCAGATCGTGCCAGCGCTCAAACTTCCAGCCCATGCGCGGCATACGGCCTGTTTCGACATATCCCATGGCCTTATGGAATTTCTGCGCGATGTCATTCTCGCCCCCGATACCCGCGACAAAACGCACAATGCCCGCTGTCCGGCCCTCAGCCTCAAGCGCGCGCAGAAGTTGCCCTCCAAGGCCACGGGCGCGCGCGGAGGGCGCCATCAAGATGGTATGCTCTGCGACAAACCGATAGCCATCGCCACCGCGAAAGGGGCCAAAACGGGCAAAACCAATCACCCGCCCCCCATCCACCATCACCAGCGCGCAGTGATCCGTCAGGATATGCTCCACATCTTCGGTGGTTTTCAGCGTGCTTGTGAATGTGTAGGCGGTGTCGCGGATCACGTGGTTCCATATCTCGAGGATCGAGGGCATATGCTCCAAACGCGCTGCGATAATGTCGGGGGGCATGATCGGTGAATGTCCTGGCTACAAAACCACAACACCAGTGTCGGTTCCAAGGGTTACGGAAATCTTAGGAACTGCACCATGTGAAATGGTCAGGCGCGCATCGTTGAACATCGGGGCCAGTGCGCGGCGCAGCGCCTCCGCCTGCGGTGTTTCCAAGGCGACTGCGCTCAGGCGCGTGTTCACCTCATCCAAGCGCGCGGCAGGATGACCGCCTGACTGCCATTCAATCAAGGCCGGGAAAAGCCCGTCAAAGGGCAAGATGCCATTCTCGGGTATCGTCATGCGCCAACGCAAATCCCCCCGCCCCAAATTCCAGATTTTGCCCACCGTAAAGGGTATCTGCGCCAAAGCAGCATCCAGATCAGCAACGGCACAAACCCACGCGCGCGCCCGTGGCGCACCCGAAAATCGATCAAGGTCAAACCAACGCGGTTGCGCGGGCGCAGGGATATCGGGACATGGCGCGATCAATTCCAGATATTCCGCTGGCCCAAGCCCGATGAGGCGATTGTGCGTGCCCATATCCATATGCTGCCCGCCGCCTTGAAACCGCAGGCCATGGGTCGCGGTCAATGCCGCCTCAGCGCTTGCCAAGTCTTCGGCTGCAATCGCCACGTGATCTAATACCATCATAACATGGTCGCCTTTATGCCAGTTTAGGGTCGCGGGGGGCCATTTCTGCGCACCCCACGCTTCTATGCTATAGGTGAAAAGCAGAATTCTTGGCAAAGACAAGAGGCAAAGATCATGACGCGCCCCGAAGATAAAACACAGCTGCGCAAAACGGCCTTTGCTGCACGAAAAGAAGCGCATGATACATTCGGGGCTGCGCCTGACATGGCAACGGCGCATCTGTTGCAGGCCATTGGACCTGTAACTGGCCAGATCATCGCAGGCTATATGCCGATCCGCACAGAGATCGACCCACGCCCCGCCATGGAAGTGCTGGCGCAAGACAATCAGTTATGCCTGCCTGTGATTTTGGCCAAAGACAGACCGCTGCTGTTTCGCGCATGGGTCTATAACGGGCCGTTGATCGTTGGAGAATTCGGCGCCAAAATTCCACCCGATGGCGCGGCCGTGTCTCCCGACATCTTGATTGTTCCATTGGTTGGCTTTGACCCTCATGGCCAACGCCTTGGATATGGGGGCGGGTTTTATGATCGCAGCCTTGCACAGCTGCGCGCGGCCAACCCCCGATTGCGCGCCATCGGTCTGGCCTATGAGGCGCAAAGACTGCCTCACCTGCCCACCGAGGCAACCGACCAACCGCTGGATCTTGTCGTGACCGAGGCCGCGATCCATCACCCCGCGCTTGCGCATGGAGGCAAAGGGGACTAGGGGTTTTGTTATGAAATGCCTTTTCCTTGGAGATGTGATGGGCCGCGCAGGGCGCGCCGCCATCGCCACCCATTTGTCGCGTTTGCGCGAGACGTGGAAACTCGATTTTGTGGTGGTGAATGGCGAGAATGCGACCTCGGGCATGGGGTTGTCTGGGGGGCACGCCAAGGAACTGCTGGACGCGGGCGCCGATTGTATCACGCTAGGCGATCATGCCTTTGACCAAAAAGATATGTTTGGCTTCATCGAAAATGAGCCGCGCGTGATCCGCCCGCTCAATATCTCGAAAGCCGCCCCAGGTCAGGGCGCACGTATTTTCAACGCCACAGGCGGGCGCAAAGTCTTGGTCGCGCAGGCCTTGGGGCAAGTGTTTATGAAACACCCCTATGATGATCCGTTTTCAGCGCTGGACCCCATCCTGAAATCGCATCCATTGGGCGGCATGGTGCAAGCTGTGATCGTTGATTTCCACGCCGAAGCCACATCCGAGAAAATGGCCATGGGTCATTATTGCAATGGCCGCGCAAGCCTTGTGGTTGGCACACATACCCATGTGCCAACCGCCGATACGATGATCCTGTCAAACGGCACCGCCTATCAAACCGATGCAGGTATGTGCGGCGATTATGACAGTGTCATCGGCATGGACAAGGCGGAGCCTTTGCGCCGCTTCCTGACCCATATCCCAAAGGACCGCTTTAGCCCCGCCTTAGGTGAGGCGACCCTTTCAGGGGTCTATGTCGAGACCGATGAGCGCACGGGACGTGCGCTTTTGGCGAAACCTGTTCGCATCGGTGGCAAGCTGTCTCAGACGGAACCCGCATAGACCGCTTGCACAAGCCCAAACAGATAGGGAAGATGGGGTATACGCGGGCGTCTATGTGCCTGCATCAACGAGGGCCGCGATGCTAGATCTGGGATTAACGGCAACAGGCGAGGCCATCACAACCCTGATTATTCTATTGGGGATGTTCACCCTGTTTCTGCGCGAAACCTATCCGACCGAGGTGGTGGCGATTGGCGCGGTTGGGGTGCTGCTGATCACAGGGTTATTGCCTTATGATGCGGGGGTTGCGGTGCTCTCAAATCCCGCCCCTTGGACGATTGCGGCAATGTTTGTGGTGATGGGGGCATTGGTGCGCACGGGTTCCCTGGATCGGGTGACGCGCTTGGCCGAAAGCACCGCGAAAACCCACCCGAAACTGGCCGTCATGTTGTTGCTGGGCTTTGCTGCACTGGCCTCGGCTTTCGTCAACAACACACCGATTGTGGTGATCATGATCCCCGTTTTCGTGCAGGTTGCGAAGATCCTGAACAAATCAGCCTCCAAACTGCTGATCCCCCTGTCTTATGCCGCAATCATGGGGGGCACGCTGACCTTGATCGGAACCTCGACCAATCTTTTGGTGGATGGTGTCGCCCGTGACCAAGGCCTTGAACCCTTTAGCATTTTTGAAATCACCCCCATTGGCCTCGTGGTCGTGGGTTGGGGGATGCTTTATTTGGCGCTGATCGGGCGTCATTTGTTGCCTGATCGTGCCTCCATGGCGACCCTGTTGGGGGGCAACCGCGCGAAGATGAAATTCTTCACCGAAGTCGCCATTCCCGAGGACAGCGCCCTGATCGGCCAGAAGGTGACGGATGTGGATCTGTTCGCCCGCGATGGTGTGCGTCTGATTGACGTGTTGCGAGGGGATGCATCTCTGAGACGCAATATGGATGCTGTTGTCCTTCAATTGGGCGATCGGGTGGTGCTGCGCACAGAAATGACAGAATTGCTGGGGATGCAAAACTCCAAGGATCTGCGCACCATCGACAAGCTGTCCTCGGTCGAGACAACAACGGTCGAGGTTCTGATCACGCCTGGGTGCCGCATGATCGGACGTTCGCTTGGGTCAATGCGTCTGCGGCGGCGTTACGGGGTCTACCCCTTGGCGGCGCATCGCAGAAATCAGAACATCGGGCGGCAATTGGACGATTTGGTTGTGCAGGTTGGCGACACCTTGCTGCTTGAGGGGGATCCTGCCGATATTCAACGCTTGGCCGCCGACATGGATATGGTGGACGTCTCCACCCCATCCGAGCGCCCCTATCGCCGTGAAAAAGCGCCCATTGCGCTTTTGGCGATGATGGGGATCGTGGTGCTTGCGGCATTTGACGTGGCCCCCATCTTGCCTTTGGCGGTGCTTGCCATGGCCGTGGTTTTGATCGCGCGCTGCATTGATGCAGAAGAGGCATTTTCCTTTATCGAGGGGCGCTTGCTTGCCCTTATTTTTGCCATGCTGGCGATGGGAGCAGCGCTTGAGCATACGGGCGCGATTGAGCTTTTGGTTGGGGGCCTTGCACCGTGGTTGGAGGGCCTACCGTCCGTGGTTCTGATCTGGTCGGTGTATTTTATGACAACGGTGCTGACCGAACTTGTCTCAAACAACGCCATCGCGGTCATCATGGCACCGATTGCCATTGCCTTGGCCCAAGCGATGGGGGTCGACCCTCGCCCCTTGGTCGTTGCGGTGATGATTGCGGCTTCAGCCTGTTTTGCCACGCCGATTGGGTATCAGACCAATATGTTGGTCTATGGTCCAGGGGGCTATCGCTTTACCGATTACCTCAAAGTCGGTATCCCTTTAAATCTGTCTCTTGGTGTCGTGGTCTGTTTGACCATTCCTTTGATTTGGCCCCTCTGAAAGGATGATCCCCATGCCTCGCCCCATATCCCGCACCGCTGCCCCGGTTGCACCGATCCTTGCCGCACTCATCCTGACGCTCTCGGCCTGCGCAGCGCTGAATACACTCCCTGCCCCACGCGATATCCGCCTGTCACAAGGCGCGCTTGAGGTTCGGATGAGTGATGCAACCCAATGCACCGCGACCGCCCCGCAAACGGGCGTCAGCATTTGGGAAGGCACATTGGATGGCTGCCCCGCGGGCTATCGCTATTTGGTGGAGATTGATCCGCGCAGCAATATTTTGCGCCGCGTGGTTGAATTGGTGGTCAAAGCGATCGCCCCTGACGCAGAATTGCCACCCGTAGCCAGCGTCACCATCACGGACCCAAACGGCCAGATCTACGAATTTGTCTCGCCGCGCCCAGTGGAGTGACACGCACAAAGCCCTGCTTGCGCAATCTGGGCCACAGGGCTAAAACCGCGCGCGAGTTTCACGAACAAGGACGCACGCCATGGCAGGCCATTCAAAATGGGCAAATATTCAGCATCGCAAGGGGCGACAGGATAAGCTGCGCTCGAAGCTGTTTTCCAAATTGGCAAAGGAAATCACGGTTGCCGCAAAAATGGGTGACCCCGATCCTGACAAAAATCCCCGTTTGCGCCTCGCCGTCAAGGAAGCCAAATCCAGCTCTGTCCCGAAAGATGTGATCGAACGCGCGATCAAAAAATCGCAAGGCGGCGATGCGGAAAATTACGAAGAAATCCGCTACGAAGGCTATGGCCCAGAAGGGGTGGCGGTGATCGTTGAGGCGATGACAGATAACCGCAATCGCACCGCGTCAAATGTCCGCTCCACATTCAGTAAAAATGGCGGGAATTTGGGCGAAACGGGCTCCGTATCCTTCATGTTTGATCGCAAGGGCCAAGTCAGCTATCCCGCCTCCGCAGGCGATGCCGACAGCGTGATGATGGCCGCGATTGAAGCGGGCGCGGAGGATGTAGAGAGCAGCGAAGATGGGCATATCATCTGGTGTGCCGACAGTGATCTTTCTGATGTCTCAACCGCATTGGAGGCGCATTTAGGTGAATCTGAAAGCACCAAATTGGTATGGCGCCCACAGACCACCACAACCCTTGATCTAGAGGGCGCGCAAAAACTGATGAAGCTGATTGACGCCCTTGAAGATGATGACGACGTTCAAAATGTCACCGCAAATTTTGAAATTCCCGATGCGATTATGGATCAACTTTGATCCTTGGTGTTTGAGAAATTGAAAAAAGGCTGGCACAGGTGCCAGCCTTTTCTCGCACCTTACTCGGCGGCGTGTTGGCCCCTGCCCAAAGGCAGCGCCTTTGCCATTTTCTCTAAATCCAGAATATGCACCAGCGGCACGTCTGACGGGAATTCATCAGCAGCGGCCAAACGACTGGGGAAGCCTATGGCGGATAACCCCGCGGCTTGCGCCGCATAGGCCGCCGAGCCGCGATCCACAATGGCCAGCGCTTTTGATGGCACAACCGACAGCCGCTCAAGGCAGGTCAACATGGCCTCAGGGCTTGGGGCATGGGATTTTACATCACTGCGCAAAATAACCGCATCAAAGGAAATTCCCTCCCGCGCGCGGGCCGTAGCACCAAGCAAGGCACGCACGGGCATTAACTCGGATCGCGAAACAAGGCCCAAGGCCCGCCCCCCTTGCACAGTGGCGCGCAACACATCGCGCACACCCGCGCGCAGGTGGATATTCTGCGCAAGCTTGGCCGCAAAGATTTTTTGATGCGTTGCATCCAATGCATCCGCGCGTTCCCGTTCCCCCTGAACGGCAGCATAAGCGGCGGCCAAATGGGCGTGGCCCTCACCGCGTGTCAGGGTGACATATGTATCCCATGTCCAATGCCATTCCATTCCGTGGATACGGAATGCCGCGTTCCATGCCGCAAGATCAAGCTCCGCGCAGTCCGCCAAACTGCCCAATCCGCCAAAAACAACCGCCTCATAGCCCAGCAACCAATCTAACATACACCCAGACTCCTTTGAGACCAGACAAGCAGATCAACGTGAAGGAACAATGAAACCAACGGCATTTCTGCGCCGCAGCATAAGACCCTGTCGCCGTCTTGGGCAAATTTTGATCACTCTGCCCAAAGAACGGGCAGAATGCGTGCGGCTCATTTTGTTTGTGCCACTGCTGGTGTGATTTGGCGGCGGCTGATGATTGCTTCGCGCCATGTGATGAATGTGATGGAGCCAATAATGATCGCGCCGCCCATAATCACAAACGGGTCCACGCTTTCGCCAAAAAACACCGCACCCATTGTGGTGGCCCAAATCAGTTGCAGAAAGGTGACGGGTTGCGTGACGGTCAAGGGGGCGGCCGCGAATGCCAAGGTCATGGTGTAATGGCCCGCGGTTGCAAAACACGCGACCAGAAACAACCAGAAAATCTGATCCCATGTTGGCGTGATCCAAACCGCAAAGGCAAAAGGCGCCAAGCTAATGGTCACCGTGATCGATAACATCCCGACCACGACCGAAGCATCCACACGATCGGCCATAATCTTGGCCACCAAATACCCACCTGCAAAGAACAGGGCCGTAAAGATCATTGCGAAATGCCCCATCGACAATTCGCGAAAACCAGGCCGCAGGATTATGACAGCGCCGACAAAGGCCAAACCGACCGCCACCGCGCGGCGCAGCGCCATCCGCTCGCCCAAGAAAAAAACGGCCAGCACCGTCACATAAACGGGGTTGAGATAATTCATGGCGGTGACTTCTGCGATCGGAATTTGCGTCATCGCGTAGAACCAGCAAATAACCCCGAAACTGTGCAAAACCCCCCGCAAAGAGAACAAGGCCAAATCACCACGGGTCAGTCGCGCCCGAAGAATGGGACGGATCATCGGCACCAAAAATCCCAAACCGAGGATATACCGCAGGAAAGCGGATTGCGCGGGAGGCACGTCACTGCCGACATATTTGACGAGGGCTGTGACCAGAACAAAACACAGGCCCGTGGCAAGCATCCAAGCCATCCCAACGAGGGGCCGATTGGCCCGTTTTTTGACGGAAACTGTTGCATCACTCATGGCTGCGAAGATGGGCCGAACGCAGGATCAAGCGCAAGCGCCAAATAAATGAGATGCCTTAAGATTAACCTTGATCTACGCGCAGTTTATTTATAAATATACCTAATTATATTACATGAATTAGGGGCTGCTATGCTGGACTATGCTGCATTGACTGCTTTTGCGGCTGTTTTGAGGACTGGCTCATTTGATGGGGCGGCACAGATCCTTGGCGTGACCCAATCCGCGATCTCGCAACGGGTCAAAGCGCTCGAAGAACGGCTGGGGTGTCATTTGGTTCAGCGCACCCGTCCCGCGCGTGCAACTGATGCGGGTCAGCGGATGTTGCGTCACATTGATGACGTGACCCTGATGGAGGCACAGCTGATCAAAGATTTGGGCCTTATGGCCCCGAATATCAGCGCACATTTTCGGATTGCCGCCCCAAGTGAAGCGATCAATGGTTTTCTGCTTCAGGCGCTTGGTCAGGCAGAAATGCAGAATTTTGAAATTGTGCAAAAAAACTCGGATGATGTTCTTGATCTGCTGCGGCGTGGCGAGGTGAACGCTGGGATTACCAGCCGCCCCCTGTCGATCGCGGGTGTGGCCAGCTTCACGCTGCCGCCGCTTGACATCGTTGCCTGTGCCAGCGCCGCGATGACGCGGACTTATCCAGAGGCGGCTATCCTGAAGGCACCCCGCCTTGTCACGGCCCCAAAATCCAGCTTGCCCGACATTTGGGCCAAGGCCCATTTCGGCCCCAAAGTTGAAGGGTCTGGCCCCGCGCGCTTGATGCCATCCTTGGGGGATTGCGTCATTGGCGCACAAGCGGGTTTGGGATGGATCGCTGCCCCTTACGAAGTAGTGAAAGGGTCTATTGAGGCAGGCGATTTGGTCCAAATCGGCGGTCCAAAGGCACGCGCCCAAAAAGCGTTTTTCTGGCATATGCAGAACCGCCTCGAAGAGGCGTTCAAGCCGTTGATCACTGCCTTGAGAGCAGAACCTGCCTAAGGTGCTTAGGCCGAGATCAATCCACCCTGCACAGCCAACTCGCGCATCTTCTTTTGCAGCTTTTCAAAGGCGCGCACTTCGATTTGGCGCACGCGTTCGCGGCTGACATTGTATTTTCCAGACAGTTCCTCAAGGGTGACAGGCACATCTTGCAGACGGCGTTGCGCGAGAATCTCGCGCTCGCGCTCGTTCAAAACTTCCATGGCCTGCTCCATTAAAGCCATTCGGCTTTTGTATTCATCCTGCTCCGCGTAGTCTTCGGCTTGGTTGGCATCCTCGTCTTCAAGCCAATCTTGCCATTGTGTGGCCCCCTCGCCGTCACTGCCAATCACGGCATTGAGCGAGGCATCCCCGCCCGACAGGCGGCGGTTCATTGAGATCACCTCATCCTCAGTGACACCCAAATCTGTGGCGATTTTGGCGACATTCTCGGGGCGCAAATCGCCCTCCTCCAAAACGCCAATACGGGCCTTGGCCTTACGCAGATTGAAGAACAGCTTTTTCTGCGCCGATGTTGTGCCAAGCTTCACAAGGCTCCATGAGCGCAAGATATATTCTTGGATCGCTGCGCGGATCCACCACATGGCATAAGTGGCAAGACGAAATCCTTTTTCGGGATCGAAGCGTTTGACCGCCTGCATCAGGCCCACATTGGCCTCCGAGATCACCTCGGCCTGAGGCAAGCCATAGCCGCGATAGCCCATTGCAATTTTAGCAGCCAACCGCAGATGCGATGTCACCAATTGATGCGCGGCTTCGGTGTCTTGATCCTCGGCCCAACGCTTGGCCAACATATATTCTTGTTCAGGCTCAAGCAGGGGGAATTTGCGAATTTCCTGCAAATAGCGATTCATGCCCTGCTCGGGCGAAGGTGCTGGAAGATTTGCATAACTGCTCATGCGCGTGTGCCCCCTAAATTTCGTTCGATTTTGCACAATTTTGTTTAGAAATCGTGAATGTAACGGCCGTTAACTTCCACTTCAAATGGGCATCCTTTGATCCCGTTCAAGGGGCGTTGCGCCGCAGAGGGTCGGTTTTTACGCCCCTGCACGGGAGCAAGCAAGCCACAAGCGCATATTCGGCCTGCCGCTCACGCGAATATGATCTTTGCCCCATCCCAACACTTGCCTCAGGGAAAGCGCGACATAAGCTATGTCGTGACACAGATAAAGGGACAGGGACACTCTATGCTTAACACGGCGCAAGGCTTTCGGGGGGCGGTGACCGCCCCGCATCATTTGGCTGCTCAAGCAGGGCAGGATATTCTCGCAGAAGGCGGCACGGCCGTTGAGGCGATGGTGGCTATGGCGGCGTGCATTGCTGTGACCTATCCACATATGAACGGGATTGGCGGCGATGGGTTTTGGCTGATCAAACGCAAAGATGCCCCCGTTCAGGCAATTTTCGCAGGCGGCCATTCCGCCGCTTTGGCGAGTCCCGCATGGTATGCGGCGGCAGGGTTTGCCGATGCCATACCCACCCGTGGCGCAAAAGCCGCATTAACCGTTCCAGGCTCGGTGGACGGGTGGCGCGCCGCCCTTGACGCTGCACCAAGCGGCGCCCCCCTTCCCCTATCGCGGCTTTTGGAACACGCAATCTATCATGCCGAGGCAGGCTTTCCCGTCAGCAACAATCAATCCCTATGCATCACAGACAAACTTGACGGGCTAAAAGATGTACCTGGATTTGCGGAAACCTATCTGTTTGACGGCGCAATCCCAGAAACAGGCGCGCGGTTCAAACAGCCCGCCTTGGCAGCCACGTTGCGCCAAATCGCGCAAAAGGGTATCGCAGATTACTATCATGGCGATTTGGCAAAAACCCACGCGGCCTTCCTTGAGGCCCAAGGCAGCCCTTTGCGCCTTGAGGATTTCACCGCCTATCGCGCCCGCGCCGTGACACCCTTGTCGATCAAAACATCCAAGGCCACGCTCTATAACATGATCCCGCCCACCCAAGGGATGTCCTCCTTGATGATTTTGGGGATTTATGACCGTATCCAATCATGGACCGCTGAAGGGGTAGCCCCGATCCACGCCCTGATCGAGGCCACAAAACAGGCCTTCATTCTGCGCAATCGTGAATTGGGCGATCTCAGCGCCATGCGCCAGCCCCCCGAGGCGTTTTTGCACGGCCAAGTGTTGGATGATCTTGCCGCGCAAATTGACCATAAGCGCGCCCTACCATGGCCCTATGAGCCAAAAGACGGCGATACAATATGGATGGGGGCCAGTGATGCTGATGGCACATCTGTCAGCTTCATCCAAAGCGTCTATTGGGAATTTGGGTCTGGCCTCACCTGCCCTGACACGGGTGTGTTCTTCCAAAACCGCGGTGCAGGCTTTGGCATGGGCGATGGCCCAAACCAAATTGCGCCACGCAAAGTGCCGTTTCACACGCTCAATCCTGCCATAGCGGTTTTCGCGGACGGGCGCGTGATGGCCTACGGGACGATGGGCGGCGAAGGGCAGCCACAGACCCAAGCGGCGATTTTTGCGCGCTATGCCTATCTGGGGCAGGAATTGCAGCAGGCGGTTACAGCCCCGCGTTGGCTCTTGGGGCGCACATGGGGCGATGCCACGACCACGCTGAAACTGGAGGCGCGGTTTGATCCAGACTGGATCGCGGCCCTCACGGATATGGGACATGAGACAGAAGTCTTGCCCGATTACAGCGATTTGGTCGGTCATGCGGGCGCGGTGGTCACGCATCAGGACGGTTTGGTTGAGGCCGCAACCGACCCCCGCGCCAATGGATTGGCCTTGGCGCGCTAGGACAGGGTTGCGTCAAGGCGGGTGACAAGGATTGCCATATCCTCGGGCAAACCCGCCTCAAAGCGCATCCAATCACCCCTCACGGGGTGCACAAACCCAAGCGAAGCGGCGTGGAGCGCCTGACGCGGAAACCCATTTACGGCCGCAGCCAAGTCAGGACCGAACAGCTTTTCTGATACCCTGCGCCGCCCACCATAGACGGGATCACCGACCAGCGCGTGGCCTGTATGTGCCAGATGCACCCGAATTTGATGGGTGCGCCCCGTCTCCAACCGACATTCAAGCAGGGCCAACACATTGTGATAGCTTTGCAATGGCTTCACCCGCGTCACGGCATGGCGCCCCCCTTGAAACAGCACCGCTTGGCGCTGACGGTCGGTTTTATGGCGGGCAAGCTGCGTGGTGATTTTCAGAACGCTGCCATCTTCAAAACTGGTGCCGCGCACCCCGCGCAAGCGCGGATCGGATGGGTCGGGGCTGCCGTGGCATAGGGCAATATAATGCCGCTCGGCACTATGGGCGGCAAATTGATCGGCCAGCCCATGATGGGCGCGATCCGATTTGGCAATCACCAAAAGGCCAGATGTGTCTTTGTCGATGCGATGCACAATGCCTGGTCGCTTTTCACCGCCCACCCCAGATAGATTGCCGCCAAAATGGTGCAACAGGGCATTCACCAAAGTGTTATCAGGACTGCCTGGGGCGGGATGGACCACAAGACCCGCAGGTTTATTGATCACGATCAGATCATCGTCTTCGTAACAAATCTCTAGCGGAATATCCTGCGGGCGGGTCTCAACCTCGGCGGCCTCGGCCAAGCGGATGGTGACCTGATCCCCTTCGACCACACGTGCACGGGCATCGGTTACGGTTTCGCCATTGATCGCCACATCACCCGCCGCAATGAGCCGCGCAAGCCGCGAGCGGCTCAATGCCGCTTCTTCTGGCACATCGCGGCCAAGTGCCTTATCAAGACGCGGTGCAGGCTCAGGCCCGATCTCGAAACTTATGATGCGGAGTTCCGCCATGAACACGCCTTCCTCAGGTGATACCCCCCCAGACACCCAATTGCCGCCCCATTTGGTCTGGCTGCAACGCTTGGTCTGGGTTTTGACCGTGGTTATGATCTTGGGCCTGATAACGATGGTTTCGGTTTTTGTCACCCGTTTCCCAAAGCCAGAACCGCGTGACATCGTGCTGCCTGAAAATCTGGTTTTGCCCGCAGATCTCACGCCGAGCGCCGTAACCTTTGGCGCGGGATGGGTGGCCATCGTGGATCAGGGGCAGCGGATTATCGTATTTGACAGCGAGACCATGGCCGAAATTGGCCGCCTTGAGATCACCACACGCCAATAGATGTTATGGGGACGATGGTACCGCCTCCCCGGCTTGAACGGGGGACCTCTGGATCCACAATCCAGCGCTCTAACCAACTGAGCTAAGGCGGCACTGTCGGCGGAAATAGCCGCCTCGCGCCGCGATTGCAAGGGGGGGATGACGCGGATATTGTCATTCAAGTGCCAAAGGATTAGGGCCATATCCGCGTGCCGCTCGGCATCCGCCCGTTTCGACATCTGGAGAATGAGATGAGTATCAACAGCGAAAGCGAAATCGCCGCGAATCTACAGATCGGGCCCACCAGCATCGGGATGGTGCGCATTTATGTCGAGGCTGACGGGGTTGACCTGCCACTGGATTTTGATCCAGACGAGGCCGAAGAAATCGCGGAAGAATTGCGCCTTGCCGCCGAAGCCGCGCGCAAGACACGCAAATAATCAATAGCGCCCCATGGGGTCGCGCAGCCGCGCCAAGCGCCGTGCGGCCGTTTGTGCCAGATCATGGGTGATTTTTTTGCGCCGCGCGGCGGCCAATTTCACCTCTGGGCCCATGCGGATCACCTCCGCGTCAAAATCATCTGCGAAAATCAAACCCGTATCTTCGGGCAGGATCTCGGTCGGGAATGCTGCGTCCACAGCCCAGAAATAACGATCACACCATTCCAGATAACCGCCCCATTTGCCGTCACTACGGAAATCAGCCACGCCTGATTTACACTCGATAATCCAAATCTCACCCCGCGGGCCAAGGGCAATCACATCGACACGCTTGCCACGCTTGGGGCAAAACTCCTCCAATGTGGTGAAACCAAGCCGTGCGAAATGGCGACATACCCCGCGCGCAAGGCGCTGACCTGCACTGACGGGCTGAAGCGGTTGGGGATCGGTCGACATCATGGCACCAGACTGGAACAAAGAACGAACAATGGCAAGCGCTAGATGTGCAGTCACCCACTTGTCGAACGCCCGACAAAGACCTAAGTGTAAGGATGACGGTTCTGCGCCATTCGTATCTGTGGCAACATTCCGGTGGCCTTAATCATTTCCGAGGGAGCTGGCTCTGTCACGGCCCTGGTCGCGTTACCTGGCACCCACCTGTATATGCAGGCTCTCGGGAATTACGCCTCTACGGTGGATGCGGTTCCGTCACTTCAGCCGCGATGGCGCCGCACATCCTCTTGGACAGGGATACGCACGGCTTGACCCTCAGGTGTGAAGGCCGCATCGCGGCGCCCGTGATCGTCATGGTCATCATCGCCCAAGGTCATAATGCGATAGCCAATCTGTGCCGACCCAAAGGTGATGGTGCAAAACACATAAAGCAGGATCACCGCCAACAGGCCATCTGCACTGTTCAAAACCAAGTGGCGCAAATTGGCCACGTTGAAGCCCAACAGCATCGCAACGAAGGCAAAGGCAATCACGGCCCCAATGGCCGCATGGCGCAGAATGAAACGAATGTGATCTGGCATAATTCACCTCTCCCCGCAGGATGATCTGGGATCCGATAAGGTAACGTTAGCGCAAAGTTTGCCCAGTGCAACAGCAACCTCTGCGACAGAACGGCCCTGCGGGCAAAAAACTGCTGCAAAATATCTTAAAACGCCTCAGGACGCGCCTCGCGGGCAATGTGGTCTAGAACGGCATTCACAAATTTTGGCTCGCGCCCCTCGGGAAAAAACGCCCGCGCGATATCAACAAACTCGGTAATAATCACCTTGGGCGGGGTGTCCGAGCCGACCAATTCCGCACCCGCCGCGCGAAACAGGGCGCGCAAGGTTGGATCAATGCGATCAATAGGCCATTTCGCGACCAAGGCACGATCCGTCATCTGGTCGATCTTCGATTGCTGCGATACGGCATCTTCGAGAAGCTGGGTGAAGAGATCAATATCCGCTTCGGCCATCTCCTCGCCATCAAGTTCCGCACCAAAACGATGCGCCGCAAATTCATGCCGAATCGAGTCCACACTCTGGCCCGAGTGCTCCATCTGAAACAAGGCTTGAACGGCATAAAGCCGCGCCGCTGATTTCATTTGCCGTGGATTTTGGGCGGCCATCTCGCGGCTTGGGGTGGGGTCGGACGGAGTGCTCATCGCGCAAATATCATTCCTTGGGGCGCGGCCATGGTCGCGCAGCATCTCTTGAGAGGTCGCGCCGCGTGTAGGGCGCTTCGCAGTGCAGGTCAACGCACCGTTTGTAGGATCGCGTCAGCCCTGCCAATCCTGAAGCCGCGCAACATAGCGCGCAAGCATATCAATCTCGATGTTCAACCGCGATCCCACCGCCATCTGCCCCCATGTGGTGACCGATTTGGTATGCGGAATAACATTGACGCCAAAGACATCTTCTTCAACCTCATTCACGGTCAATGACGTGCCATTGAGCGCAACGGATCCCTTGGGTGCGATAAATCCTGCCAAGTCGCGGGGCACTCGAAAACGCATACGGGTGGAATGCCCCTCGTCATGCATTTCAACCAACTCCGCAACACCATCGACATGGCCCGATACGATATGTCCGCCCATCTCATCGCCCAAGCGCAAGGCACGCTCAAGATTAATGGGCTGGCCCACCGCCCAATCGGAGATGGTGGTTTTTGAGACCGTTTCAGCAGAGATATCCACCTCGAACCAATCCTGCCCCAGTGAGACAACCGTCAAACAGACCCCATCACAAGAGATGGAGGCGCCAATATCAATCCGCGTTGTATCATATCGCGTGGTGATCCGCGCGCGCAGATCACCGCGCGCCTCAAGTGCGCTGACCGTTCCAATATCGGTTACAATTCCTGTAAACATCGCACGGGGCCTTCTGTCATGACATTTTGCACCCCTTGCCTAGCGCCGCCCCCCCCGATGAGCAAGAGAGGAGCATCCGCTTCCCGTCAAAATTCAGCCATAATTTGGCCCTAGTGCCACCATGATCTTGGCGCAAACAGCGACAAAGGATGTGCCCAAGCGTCCCATAAGCAATCACAAGGCTCGGCACGGGCGGTGCCATCGCCAAAGTCCCATACGCCGTTCAGCCCAACCCCACAGGCGTGTAAAAGGTGACAATGCAGCGCAAATTTTTATTCTTACAAGGGCCTCATGGGCCCTTTTTTTCGGAACTGGCCCGTCAATTAGAGGCGGCTGGCGCGCTGTGTCATCGCGTGGGATTCAATCGCGGGGATCAGGCTTTTTGGACAAACACCCAAAGCTTTACAGCTTACCACGATACGCCAGAGCGTTGGCCCCTATGGTTAGATGATTTTTTACAACATCATGATTTCAGCGATCTTGTGCTTTATGGAGACACCCGCCCCGTCCATGCCGAGGCCGTAAACCGCGCCAAAGCGCGCGGGATGCGCATTCATGTCTTTGAAGAAGGGTATTTGCGACCCTATTGGATCACCTATGAACGCGGCGGCGCCAATGGCAACAGCCCGCTGATGGCGATGGATGTCGAGCGAATTGTCGCCGCGCTTGCAGGGCGTGAGCCTGATCTTACCGACATTCCCGCACGTTGGGGGCAGCTTTGGCATCACATATATTACGGCGCGGTCTATCATGGATATGTTTTGGCGCTCAACCAAAGCTTTCCCGCCTTTCGACCGCATCGCAGCCTCAGCGTTTCAGGGGAATTGCGGCTGTATCTGCGCCGCATGATCCTTGCGCCATTCATCTTTATCCATCGCCATTTGGCCACGAGGCGGCTTCAATGGAAGGGGCGGCCCTATCATTTGGTCCTTTTGCAATTGGAACATGATGCCAGTTTTCGGGATCATGGGCCATTTGAAGACCAGCGCGCCTTTCTGACGGAGGTGATCGCAGGTTTCACACAAGGCGCACCTGCGCATCATCATCTGGTGTTCAAAGCCCATCCTTTGGAAGATGGACGCAGCCCGATCCCTGCCATCATCCGCAGCCTGTGTGACACGCATGGATTGCAGGGGCGTGTGCATTTCATCGATGGCGGCAAATTGGCGGCTTTGTTGGACGAGGCCTGTTCGGCGGTCACCGTCAATTCCACCGCGGGGCAACAAGCGCTTTGGCGGGGATTGCCACTGAAGGCCTATGGCAGCGCGGTCTACAGCAAGCCTGAATTTGTCTCCAACCAAGAAACATCTGAATTCTTCGCCAATCCTGCACGTCCCAATCATGCGGCTTATCTGATCTATCGCCAATTTTTGATGGAAAGCTCACAAATTCGCGGCTCGTTTTACTCGGCCGCAGGGCGCATTCAGTTGCTGCGCAGGATGGGGGATTTAATGCTTTCAGATGATGATCCCTATCAAAAACGCCTCAAGCCCACCACACCGTCAAAATACTAGATCAAAGCATTATGATATGTTAGTCTAATAAAAAAATATAATCGAGGCAGTTATTTCAGAAGGAGCCGTCACGTGTTCAAGCAGGCTTCAAAAGGGGCGCGCCTTGTCGCGCTTGTTGTTGTTGCGGCAATGCTGGCAGGGTGTTTGCCACGCTCGGGGCCAACGCGCGGGCAGATTTTTGCAGGATCAGTGCAGCGCCAAGGCGATGCTTTCGTGGTGGAAGTGAATTCACGCGTCACGCGCGCGACCTCCGTGACCGAAGCCTTGGGCTTCCCAAGCGAATTCACCCATGCGGGACTGACCAATGCCGACATCATCCAACCAGGCGACACAATCGCGCTCACCGTCTACGAAAACGTGGAGGACGGGCTTTTAGCTGGGCAGGCCGGCAATGCGACAATCCAAGAAATTCAGGTGGACGGCACAGGCAACATCTTTGTGCCATATGCTGGACGTATCCGTGCGGCGGGCAATACGCCCGATCAGTTGCGCGAAATCCTGACGCGGAATTTGGATGAACAAACCCCAGACCCCCAAGTGATCGTGCGCCGTGAAGCGGGTGATGGCTCAACCGTATCGGTGGCAGGCGCAATCGGCAGTCAGGGTGTGTTCCCCATTGAGCGCCCAAACCGCACGCTTTCGGGAATGTTGGCTGTGGCAGGGGGCGTGACGGGGGATCCAGACATCTCCCGCGTCACATTGCTGCGCGGTCCTCAGCGTGGCACGATCTGGTTCAAAGATTTATATGAGAACCCCGAACTGGACATCGCGCTGCGCGCGGGCGACCGTATCTTGGTCGAGGAAGACAGCCGATCCTTCACCTCATTGGGCGCGACAGGGCAGCAGACCCGTGTGAATTTTGAGAGTCAGACCATTTCGGCGATTGAGGCGATTGCGACCGTGGGGGGGCTGAATTCCAACCTTGCCGATCCAACTGGCGTTTTCGTGCTGCGCAACGAGCCCGAAACCATCGCGCGCAATGTGCTGGGCCGCAGCGATCTGACGGGCACACAGCGGATGATCTACGTGCTTGATCTCACCGCCCCCACGGGGATGTTCGAGGCGCGCGATTTTGTCATCCGCGATGGGGACACGATCCTCGTGACAGAAGCGCCCTTTGCTCAATGGTCCAAGGTCTTGGGTGTTGTGACAGGCACACTTTCTACCGCAGGTGCGATTACCAATTTGGCGAATGCGAATTAACGCGCCACAGGACGGGCAAAGCACCACCGCCCCCGCCCCCGTTTCCAAGGGGCGGGGGCTGGCCGTTACAGGCGGATTTTTCACCAATCGCCGCATTCACCGTATTTTGACCTTGGCGGGGCTGCGCCCAAGCCTGGTCCCGCCCAAAAGTGCGGCGGGTGTTTTGGCTTGGGGGATGTCCCCTTATGCCAAACGCGCCGAACAGATCGCCCTGCGCCACAGCTTACCGTTGATCCGCGTTGAGGAGGCCTTTTTGCGTGGCCTGCAGCCTGGGCGGTCGGGCGAAGCACCGCTTGGCCTCGTGATTGATCACAGCGGGATATATTTCGATGCGCGCCGCCCCAGTGACCTTGAAACATTGTTGCGCCACAACCCATTGGATGATGCGGCCCTTCTCAACCGTGCCCGCGCGGTTGTGGCACGGATGCAGCGCAACCACATCAGCAAGTTCAGCGCGACCGACCCGAACCTACCCGCGCCCCCCGCAGGCTATGTTTTGGTGATTGACCAAACCCAGAACGATGCTTCGATTGCAGGCGCAATGGCCAATAAATCGCATTTCACTGAAATGCTTGCCACGGCACGGGCCGATCATCCCCATGCACGGATTTTGGTGAAAACCCACCCCGAAACACGGCACGGGTATCGGATGGGCCATTTCAGCACCGATCCAATGCACGGCTTTGATGCCAACATGACCTTGGTGGATTCCAATCACTCACCTTGGGTGCTGCTCGAAGGGGCGATTGCGGTCTATACGGTGTCCAGCACGATGGGATTTGAGGCCATCTTGGCAGGACACCGCCCCGTCACTTTTGGCGCGCCCTTCTATGCAGGATGGGGATTGACCGATGATCGCCTTGGCCCGATTGCACGGCGCGGGCGCACCCTGAGCCGCGCGCAATTGGCGGCGGCCGCGCTCATCCTCTATCCCACATGGTACGACCCCCATCACGAC
Source organism: Rhodobacteraceae bacterium XHP0102 (assembly GCA_025751475.1). GTDB lineage: Bacteria > Pseudomonadota > Alphaproteobacteria > Rhodobacterales > Rhodobacteraceae > M30B80. Next base: position 224,056 of record JAOWLD010000004.1, on the reverse strand, counting down.
AGGCTTTGCGAGGTCGAAGCGGTTTTAGGGCATTTGGAGGCGCGGGCGCGCGCATGGCGCGAGGATCGCGATGGCTATACCGCCTATAGGATAAGCAAATGGAAACGGGCGCATATGCGGCGGTTTTTCCACGGTCCTTTGCACTTTGCATCTGGCACAGCAACCGCCGCGACCACAGGGCGCCCTATGGTGTGGGCAGCGCATAGCGAGCGCACAGAACATCTGCTGCGCGTGGAGGACGGCTTCATCCGTTCCAACGGACTTGGTGCGCAATTGATCCCACCGCTCAGTCTGATTTGCGATGATCTGGGTATTCACTATGATCCAAGCCGACCCTCGCGCCTCGAGGTGCTGATCACAGCGGCCTCGCCCCTGCCTGAGGCGCTGCGCGGGCGCGTAGAGGATTTAATCCACCTGATCCGCAAACAGGGGATCACCAAATATGGCCTGAGCAGCCCGATTACCCCTGCCCTCCCCCCCCGCGATGATCGGGTGAGGGTCTTGATCGCGGGCCAAGTCTCTGATGATGCTTCGATCCGCCACGGCGCAGGTGAAATTCGCAATGATCTGGCCTTGATTGAGGCGGCCCGCATCCGATTTCCTGAAGCCTGTCTAATTTACAAACCCCATCCCGATGTGATCGCAGGCTTGCGCAGAGGGGGCGCAGATGCGGCGGGGCTTGTGGATCACATCATCACCGCTGGCAGCCCCGCGAAACTGTTGGACGAAGTTGACCGCGTGATGACCATCTCTTCGACATTTGGGTTTGAGGCGCTGTTGCGCGGGGTGCCCGTTACCACAGCGGGAATGCCCTTTTATGCAGGATGGGGCCTGACCGATGATCTGCTGCCCCGCCCCGAACGGCGCAAGGGGGTGCAACCTGATCTGCTATCTCTGACCCATGCCGCCTTGATCGCCTATCCGCGCTATTATGATCCCGTGATCAATAGTCCTTGCAGCGTTGAGGTTGCCATCGCCCGCATGGCGGATATGCCACGGCGCGGCACCGTGCTTGCCCTAATGGACCGCCTCAACCGCCTGCGCAAAGCGCTTTAGACACGCCCCCATTGGCTCAGGATATCTCCGCCCACCGCGCGCTGCGTCAGGCGCTTAAAGCGCGGCGCTGCGGTCAGGTCGGAAATCCCAAGCGCGCCCAAAGCAGGTTTGCCCTCGGCCCCGATTAAGCAACCCGCAGAAAACACGCTGAGACAATCCACCAAATCCGCCGACAGCAACCCCGCTGCCAAGGCCCCGCCGCCTTCGCAGAAAACAGAGGTCAGGCCACCATCCCCCAAGGCCTGCATCGCAGCAGCCAAATCAATCTGTCCGCCATGTGAATGTGAAAGGCTGATCAGATGCGCGCCAGCCTCGGCCCAATGGCCACAGACGTCAGAAGGCGCATCAGGGCTATGAATGAGCCAAAGGGGTGCCTTGTCGATGGAGGCCTGCAACCGTCCGCCACGCGGCAGATCAAGCCTACGCGATAGGATCACGCGCAGCGGCTGATGGGGGCTGCCAATCTCGCGCACCGTCAAATCGGGGTCATCCGCGCGCGCAGTGGCAGCCCCTATCATCACGGCATCATGCTGGGCACGCATCATATGGGTCATGCGCCGCGCCTCTGGCCCTGTGATCCAACGGCTTTCGCCGCTTGCCGTGGCAATGCGCCCATCCAGACTGCTGGCCAATTTCAAATGTATAAAGGGTCTGCCCTGTGCCAGTCGCTTCAAAAACCCCTGATGTGCGCGGGCAGCCTCGCGCGCTGCAACATCGGTGGTGACGGTGATCCCAGCCGCGCGAAGGGCCGCAATGCCTTGTCCCGCCGTTCGTGGATCGGGATCTTGCAATGCAATAACGACACGCGCCACACCTGCCGCAATCAAGGCCATGCTACAGGGCGGGGTCTGGCCATGATGATTGCAAGGCTCTAGCGTGACATAGGCCGTAGCCCCTTTGGCCGCTTCCCCTGCCTGCGCCAAAGCCTGTGGCTCGGCATGCGGTCGTCCCGAAGGCGCCGTCACCCCTTGCCCGACAATCACACCATCTTTGACAATGACACAGCCGACAGATGGGTTTGGCCATGTGCGTCCCGCGCCGCGCTGCCCGATACCCAAGGCCATGCGCATAAAGCGCAAATCTTCCTCCCGCGCCGCCGCATCCATAGCGGCTTAACCTTCGGGTGGGATCGGGGGGCGCAATTCCGCAACGAAATCTTCGAAATCATCCGCAGCTTGGAAATTCTTATACACGCTGGCAAAGCGCACATAGGCGACCGTGTCGATCCGTGCGAGGCTTTCCATCACGATCTCACCGATGACTTTGGAGGGAATATCGGTATCCCCAATGCTCTCCAAACGCCGCACGATGCCCGAAATCATCTGATCAATGCGTTCAGGCTCAACAGGGCGCTTTTGCATCGAAATGCGGATCGAGCGCTCCAGCTTGTCGCGGTCAAAATCTTCACGCTTGCCATTGGTTTTGACCACGACCAAATCGCGCAGCTGCACCCGCTCATAAGTTGTGAAGCGCCCACCACATCCAGGGCAGAGCCTGCGGCGGCGAATGGCAACGTGATCTTCGGCGGGGCGGCTGTCTTTGACTTGCGTATCTACATTTCCGCAAAAGGGGCAACGCATGGTGGTTCCTTATCCCTGCTCAATATCCTGCATCTGGATGTTAGTTATCCACAGCCAGTCTAGGGGAATCAATAGGGATTGGGTAGGGGCAGTCGGAAACCACCGTATTTTGCGCAGAAATACCATAATCACCCGCCATGACAGGATCAAACCATCTTGCCGATGAATCGCTTGACACCTGCGGCGAAGGCCCGTATCCCCCTGCCAGATTAAGGGGCGTGGAGCCTTCCGCGCCCTTTTGCAATTATACACCGTTATTCTGACGAGGATGATCCGATGTCACGCGTCTGCGAATTGACTGGCAAGGGACCGATGTCTGGCAACAATGTCAGCCATGCCAACAACAAAACCAAGCGCCGCTTCCTGCCAAACCTGACGGAAGTGACCTTGGGGTCCGAAATTCTGGATCGCAGCTTCAAGCTGCGCGTTTCCAACGCCGCGCTGCGCACGGTTGATGCGCGCGGGGGCTTGGATGCGGTTCTTCTGCGCGCCAAGGATGACAAGCTGTCATCGCGCGCGTTGAAGATCAAACGCGAAATCGCCAAAGCACAGGCCGCACAGGCTTAACTGAAATCCTCGCCTTCGCGGGCAAGGATGCTGCAAGAAACGCCCCCGGTCTATGACTGCGGGGTGTTTCGTTTTGCACGACCGCGCGACATTATCGCACAGGGGCAACCCGCATCAAATATGGTTTCTGTCGAACATGGGCCGAAGCATATCGCATATTTTGCTCAACGCGCTGATTGCGTTGATGGTGCTGACAAGCAGCGCCCAGGCCATGGCGCGTGGCCAAATGGCGTGGGGCGATGGGGCCACGCTGTGCCTCGGGGCGGAGCAGGTCCGTATCCTCACAGATGGGCAGGGTATGCCAATCTTGGACGAGGATGGCGCGCCCGTCACCGTCAAACACGCCTGTCTGGATTGCCATCTTGTAAAAGCGCTGCCGCAGGGGTTTGACCCCGCATGGCAAGCCGCCGCCATTGACCGCCTTCTGACCTTGCCAGAATTCAAACCGCGCCTGACGCCCCGCGCAGGTCAGACACACAAGCAGGCGCGCGCGCCACCCTTCGTGATGTGATCAAAGCCTTTGCAAATTTGATACACTCACTGGATGGAGCTATCCAAAATGAAACGACAGTTTTTTCTCGCCGCAGCGCTGTGCGCGCTGCCCACATTCGCCTTTTCTGATATGGTCGTCAGCGACCCTTACGCGCGCAGTTCAGGTCCTTCGGCCTCCTCAGGCGCGGCTTTCATGCAAATCACCAATGACACAGGCCAAGATGATGTCATCATCGGCGTCAGCGCGGATATCGCCGCCAAGGTCGAATTGCACACCCATATCGCTGATGGCGATGGGGTGATGCGTATGGTCCACGTAGAGGAAGGTTTTCCCATTGCCGCAGGGGAAACCATTTTTTTGGAGCGCGGCGGCAAGCACGTGATGTTCATGGGACTAAACACCCCCATGGAAAACGGCGATGAAATCGAAGTGACCTTCACATTCGAAAACGCAAGCCCCCTGACCGTGCTGATCCCCGTGGACCAAGACCGTATGCCCGAAGGCCATAGCATGGGCGGTCATAGTTCGATGGGACATGAGCATAAGAACTGAGGAATCTGTTGCCGCACAGCTTGGAAAAAGCTGTGCGGCTTTCTCGCGTGCGCCCCCTTCCCTATTCCCCCGCCTTGCGCTATCTCACCGTCTACTTTGCACGCATAGCCTAGGGCGCACATGACCGAGCTTTCTCGCATCCGCAACTTCTCCATCGTGGCGCATATTGACCACGGAAAATCCACGCTGGCGGATCGCCTGATCCAATTGACAGGCACCGTATCCGAGCGGGACATGAAGGAGCAATTGTTGGACGCGATGGATATCGAGCGCGAGCGCGGGATCACCATCAAGGCCAACACCGTGCGGATCGAATACCCCGCCAAAGACGGCCAAACCTATGTGCTGAACCTGATCGACACACCTGGCCATGTTGACTTTGCCTATGAGGTCAGCCGCTCCATGCGGGCGGTGGAAGGGTCGCTTTTGGTTGTAGATGCCAGCCAAGGCGTTGAGGCGCAGACCTTGGCCAATGTGTATCAGGCGATTGAAGCGGATCATGAGATTGTTCCCGTCCTCAACAAAATCGACCTGCCCGCCGCCGAGCCTGAACGGGTTTGCGAACAGATCGAAGATGTGATCGGGATTGATGCCTCGGACGCGGTGATGATCTCAGCAAAGACAGGTCTGGGCATTCCCGACGTTTTGGAGGCCATTGTCACCCGCCTGCCCGCTCCCACGGGCGATGCCAATGCGCCCCTTAAGGCCATGCTGATCGACAGCTATTATGACCCCTACCTCGGCGTGGTCGTTCTGATCCGCGTGGTGGATGGCAAGATCAAAAAGGGCGATCGCGTCCGCATGATGAAAACGGGCGGGCTTTATCAAATCGACCGCCTCGGCGTGTTCCGCCCCCAGATGGAAAATATCCCAGAGCTGGGTCCAGGCGAGATTGGGTTTTTGACAGCCTCTATCAAACAGGTGCGCGACACCCGCGTGGGGGACACCATCACCCATGACAAGGGGGGCTGCGATGTGGCCCTGCCTGGGTTCAAGCCGTCTATCCCCGTGGTGTTCTGCGGCCTCTTTCCCGTAGATGCCAATGATTTCGAAGACCTTCGCGATGCGATTGAGAAATTGGCGCTCAATGATGCAAGCTTTACCTATGAGATGGAAACCTCAGCCGCGCTTGGCTTTGGCTTTCGCTGCGGGTTCTTGGGTCTTTTGCACCTTGAGGTGATCCGTGACCGCCTTGAACGCGAATATGATATCGACCTGATCACCACCGCGCCTTCGGTGATTTACCATGTGCATATGCGCGATGGCTCGATGGTGGAATTGCACAACCCCGCCGATATGCCTGACCTGACCTATGTCGATCACATCGAGGAGCCGCGGATCAAGGCCACCATCCTTGTGCCTGATGATTACTTGGGCGACGTGCTGAAACTGTGCCAAGACCGCCGCGGGGTGCAGATTGATCTGACCTATGCAGGCAACCGCGCGATGGTGGTCTATGATTTGCCGCTGAACGAAGTGGTGTTTGACTTCTACGACCGCCTGAAATCGGTGACCAAAGGCTATGCCAGCTTTGACTATCAGATGACGGGCTATCAGCAGGATTATCTCGTGAAGATGCAGATCTTGGTCAATGATGAACCTGTGGATGCGCTCTCGACCATGGTGCATCGAGATCGCGCCGAACAGCGGGGCCGCCTGATGTGCGAAAAGCTCAAGGAGCTGATCCCGCGCCATATGTTCAAAATCCCGATCCAAGCCGCGATTGGCGGACGCATCATTGCCCGCGAAACCTTGGCCGCGCTGCGCAAAGACGTGACCGCGAAATGCTACGGCGGGGATGCCACCCGCAAGCGGAAACTCTTGGACAAACAAAAAGCGGGCAAGAAGAAAATGCGCCAATTCGGCAAGGTCGAAATCCCGCAAAGCGCCTTTATCAATGCGTTGAAGATGGATGACTGAGGGGGCATCCGACCCCCGCTCTTGACTCATCCACCCCTTCTCGTGTTTCCTCAGCCCAAGCATCGCTCATGGCCAGCGAGAGGTGTGGGCGTATCGGGGTGTAGCGAGTTTTCAGGTAACCGACCGCGTTGTGGGGGCATAGGGGCCCGCAACCGGTCGGCGCTTTGGTCCCATACACCCGCAATCCCCGTGATCTATGTCAAGGCGCATGGCAGATCATATGCGACACTTCCCCAAGGAGACGTGCGGAAAAACGCAAAAGGGGATTTGTCATGCGCTTGTTTTTCCTGATTTTTACATTGGCTTCGACAGCTTTGGCGGGGATTGGCGTAACAGCTATATTGGCCGCGGGTCTGGACGGGTGGCAGCCGATTGTCATAGCCGCAGGCGGGGGCGCAATCATTGCCTTGCCTGTCTCATGGATCGTCAGCGCCCGTATCAAGGATTTGTCCTAACAGAGATCGGAGAGACACATGACCAAGCCACTGGGCTACAGCGCCACCCAAATTGCATTGCATTGGGGCATCGCCGCCCTGATCATTTATCAATTCGTCTATCACGATGGCATTGAAGACGCCTATGAACGGGCGCTTGAGACGGGCATCTACACGCAATCCGTTGGATGGGCGAGCCATGCCATTCCTGGTATCTTGGTTCTGCTTTTGGTGGTCTGGCGGCTTATCCTACGGATGCGGCGCGGTGCGCCAGATGCCCCCGCAGGGGAACCTGCGATTTTCGCGCGCCTGTCCCATTTGGCACACTGGGCGTTTTACGCATTGATGTTAGCCCTGCCCATCACAGGGATGTTGGCATGGGGTGGCCAAATCGAGGCCAGCGCCGAAGCGCATGAGGTTCTCAAATCTCTGCTCATGCTGTTGATCGTGGTTCATGTGGGCGCGGTCTTGGTGCATCAATTCATCTGGAAAACGAATGTGATGCAGCGCATGAAACGCGCGGGCTAGCCCAAGAAAACCTTGAGGCTATCTACGAATTCGCGCGGGGCCTCGGCATGAAGCCAATGCCCCGCTTGCGGAATTTTTGCAAATTTCGCATTGGGAAACAGTGCCTTGATGGCGGGGCGATGTTCGGGGCGGACATAATCCGAACGCCCGCCTGACAAGAACAGGATATCCCCCTCAAAGGGGGTGAAATCGCCCTCAGGCCAACCTGTGATCTTGGCCATTTCGCGCGAAAGGACATCCAAGTTGAGGCGCCACGCCTGTGCCTTAACGTCCAGAGATTGCAGCAAAAACGCGCGCACGCCCGCATCTGCGACATGGGCCTGCAATTGGCGATCTGCATCCCCGCGTGTCGCAACCGCGCTAAGATCAATTGCGCGCATGGCATCAATCATCGGTTGCTGCGAATGGCCATAGGTCACAGGCGCGATATCCGCGATCACGGCGCGGCGGATCAAATCAGGCCGCGTCAGAGCCAACATCATCACGGCTTTGCCGCCCATGGAATGGCCGACCACATCGGCACAGGCGCCACGCGCCTCGATCACTTTGGCCAGATCATTGGCCAGATCAGCGTAGCTGTGACTGTCATACCATGGGCTGTCGCCGTGGTTGCGCATATCAACGGTCAGGCAATGCCGTTCGACCCGTTTGGCGATCACACCCCAATTGCGCGCTGATCCATAAAGACCATGCGCGATCAAAAGGGGCGGGACACCCTGCGGCGTGCCATGTTCGACAATGTTCAACATAGGCCGCGTTCTAGGTGATCCCCCGCCCCTTGGAAAGGTGGCTTAATGCGCGGGGGCCACAAAGGTGCCATTGCGCAAATCCGCAATCGCTTGGCGGATTTCGTCTTGGGTGTTCATCACAATCGGCCCGTGCCACGCGACAGGTTCTTCAATCGGTGCGCCTGAAATCAACAGGAACCGCACACCTTCAGGCCCCGCCTGCACGGTGATCTCATCGCCTGTGCCAAATCGGATCAAGGTGCGGTCGCCTGACAAATCACGGATATTCACCTCTTGCCCCATCACCTCTTTTTCCAAAAGCACGCCTGTGGGTTGGCTGGCATCCGCAAACGCGGCTTGGCCTTCAAACACATAGGCAAACGCGCGGCGATAGGTGTCGATGCGGAAGGTTTTCTTCACGCCCGCAGGGATGGAAATATCCAGATATTGTGGGTCAGCGGCGATGCCCTCCACGGGGCCTTTCTTGCCCCAGAATTCACCCACAATCACTTTGACACGGGTGCCATCGTCATCAATCACTTCGGGGATTTCTTGTGCCGCAACATCTTGATAGCGCGGGTCGGTCATTTTCATGGACGAAGGTAAATTGCCCCAAAGCTGAAACCCGTGCATCTGGCCTTTGGCGTTTCCAAGCGGCATTTCCTGATGCAAGATGCCTCGCCCTGCGGTCATCCATTGCACCGAACCCGCGCCCAGTTTTCCTGTGTTTCCAAGGCTGTCAGAATGCTCCACTGTTCCCGCAAGAACATAGGTGATGGTCTCTATCCCACGGTGGGGATGCCACGGAAAGCCTTTTTGAAAATAGGCGGGGTCCTCGTTGCGAAAATCGTCAAACAGCAAGAACGGATCAAGTTCGGTCGGGTCTTGAAAGCCAAAAGCACGGTGCAAATGCACGCCTGCGCCCTCTAGCGTGGGTTTGGCCGAACGGGATTCCAAAACGGGGCGGATCGACATGGCTACTCTCCTTGATTTGACCATCCCCAAAAGGGGGCGTTGTCCATGAATTAGGGCGCATTGCGGGACAAGACAATCTGCGCAAATCTGCAAAAAGATGTGCATCTTTGCGAAGGCCGTTAATCCATGTATGAGCAAGAAGCACATCACAGGGAAAGGAAAAGCTGGTGGCGAAGAAACGCGCACAAGAAGAAATCATTGGATATATTGCGCCCAATATCGCCCGCCGCGGTTTTGCGGTGCTGTGCTTGGGTGGGCTGAGTTTTCTGTTGATTATGATCGCTGCAACCAACCCGCCGCAGCACTTGTTTTGGCTGTTGGTGTTGATCTTCTTCGGGGTCGTTGCACTGGCCGTTGCGTATAAACTGTGGGACGCGTCATCGCACAAATTGATTCTGACACGGGAGTATTTGCGCGAAGAAAACGGCCGTATTCTGTTTCACATCGACAATGTCGACAATGTGGACCGCGGTTTTTTCGCGATGAAACCTGCAGGCGGCTTTGTGGTGTTCTTACACAAACCAGAAGAAGGCGGACGGGTTTACGCGCCGGGCCTGTGGCGGCGCTGGGGCAGATCAGTCTCGGTTGGTGGTGTCACCTCACCGGGTGAAGCCAAAGCCGTGGCCGATCTGATCAAGATCATTCTGGCCGAACGGGACTTGGGGACGAAGCCGCAAAAATAGCTCCGCCCCCAAATATATCTCTACAGACCCTTCACACGATAGCTGGCTGCGACACGGGCAATGGATACAAGATAGCCTGCCATACGCAGATCATGCACATCATGCCGATCGTGCCACACTTCGCGCATGGCCTGATAGGCCGTGCGCATGGTGTCATCCAGGCCTGAGCGCACCAATTCCAACTCGCCTGCGCCGCGCAGATATTTCTGTTTGAAATCGGGCGACAGGGTCCAACCAATGCCTGTGTCACGCGACAGGCGTTCTAACTCGTTCACGATCAATTCGTGGCGGCTTTCTTCTTGGCGGCGCTGCATCCGACCAAAACGGATATGCGACAGGTTTTTGACCCATTCAAAATAGGAAACAGTCACACCGCCCGCATTGGCGTAAAGATCAGGAATGATCACCACACCTTTCTCACGCAAGATATCATCAGCACCCGCCGTAATCGGACCATTGGCCGCCTCAATGATCAACGGTGCCTTGATCCGTGCCGCGTTGCTGAGGTTGATCACCCCTTCAAGCGCGGCGGGGATCAGGATGTCGCAGTCTTCCTCCAAGGCGCGCGCGCCATCTTCAATGAAGGTGGCCCCTGTAAAATCGCGCACGCCCCCCGTGGCAAGGATATGCGCGCGCAGCGCCTCGACATCTAAACCTTTGGGATCATACACCGCGCCATCACGCTCGATCACATGCGTGATTTTTGCGCCATCCTCCGTGCTCAGGAACAGCGCCGCATGATAACCCACATTACCCAAACCCTGAACGATGATCCGCTTGCCATCCAGATCGCCCGTCAAATTGGCCGCTTTGATATCTTCGGGATGACGGAAGAATTCGCGCAACGCATATTGCACGCCCCGCCCCGTGGCCTCAACGCGACCCTGAATGCCGCCCGCATGGATCGGTTTGCCCGTGACACAGGCCTTGGCATTGATATCGGTCGTGTTCATCCGCGCATATTGGTCTGCGATCACCGCCATCTCCCGCTCGCCTGTGCCCATATCAGGGGCAGGCACGTTTTGACTTGGGTTGATCAGGTCCCGCTTGATCAACTCAAAGGCAAAACGCCGGGTGATGCGGTCCAACTCGTCCTCATCCCATGCGCGGGGATCAATGCACAACCCGCCCTTTGATCCGCCAAACGGCGTTTCGACCAATGCGCATTTAAAGGTCATCAATGCGGCCAAGGCCTCCACTTCATCTTGGTTCACATTCAGCGCATAACGGATACCGCCCTTGACGGGCTCCATATGTTCCGAATGCACCGCGCGATAACCCGTGAAGGTTTTAATCTCACCGCGCAGTTTGACGCCGAAGCGCACCACATAGGTCGAGTTACACACGCGGATTTTCTCCTCCATGCCGGGGGATAAATCCATAAGCGCCGCAGCACGGTTGAACATCAACTCAACCGATTGACGAAAACTGGGTTCATTTGCAGGGATGCTGGCCATGGCTGTTCCTTCCTCTAACAGCGATCACAACGACACGCGGCGCAAACAGTTTAAGCGCCACCAGAATGTCGCACAGAATTGATTGCCAAATCATGACGGTCCTTATCCGCCTTGAAGGCATCATGTGCTGACACTACGCCCTGCCACGAAGATTGCAAAAAGCTTCGCAAACTCTTCCTTTAATCGCCGCATTTTCGCCGTGCTTTGCGGGCATGACAGGACAGCCGCCCCGAAACCAGGTGGCTTTCAGGTCAACGGATTGAGATCAGATGTTCGCAAAAGGCGCGCCACGCTCAAAAATTTGCCGTTTTCGCCCACTCAATCGATTCTTAAGCGATGAGCGCGGAACGGTAACAATCTTTGCGGCCCTCATTACGATGGTGATGATGACGCTTGGCGGCCTTGCGTTGGATGTGATCCGTTTTGAAGCGGCACGTTCGCAGCTTCAAAGCACGATGGATCGCGCAATTTTCGCAGCTGCCAATTCAGCCACCAGCAGCGCCGAAGTCTGGACGGTTGTAAACCAATATCTCGAAACTCAGGATTTGGATAATTTCACCCTCACCCCCGACTATAGGAATGAAAACGGCCTTTTGGTCGTAGGGGGGCGGGTCGAACAAGCGCTTGGCACCTATTTTTTGCGCTATTTTGGCTTTCCCTCACTGACGGTGCGGGCGCAAGCGCGTGTCGAACAAAACATTCGCTCGATTGAAATCTCTCTTGTGATTGATCGCTCTGGTTCGATGAGAGACAGCGGCAAGCTCGATCGCGTAAAAGCCGCGACAACCGCATTTGTCAGCGATATGCTCAGTGAAGATACAGAGGGCAATGTGCTTTCATTTTCTGTGGTGCCCTATAATGACCGCATTATTGCAGGCACCGATTTGGCCAGCGTGTTCAATTTTGGCACAGAACACAGTCAAAGCACCTGCGCCCGCTTTCCCCCCGACAGCTTAGCGCAGATCGCTGTTACACCCGATGACCCGATTGATCGGGTTATGCATTTCGACTATGCGAACCACCTGATTTGGCGCAATTTCGATAGCCCCTATTGCCCGTCCGATGACAGCAACGCGATCCTCCCATGGGAAAATGAGGCCGCCATCATCAATGCCCATATTCAAGGGTTGACCGCAGAAGGATATTCGCGCCCGACCCAAGCCGTGAAATGGGCGGCGGTGCTGCTTGACCCCGCCGCGCAACCCGCGGCCAGCGACCTAGCCAGCGGCGGCGTCATTCCAACAAATCTTGGAAATCGGCCGCTCGCGTATAGCCCCTCGGCGCTCAAGGTCATCATTTTAGTGGCGGATGGCACCACCAGTGGCGATGGCTTGGACATTCACCCCAATTACAAAACAGGCCCCTCTCCGATCTATCATTTCAACCAATCGGGGACGGAGCGGTGGTCCGTGTATCATCCTGCAACTGGGCTCTATTATGTCTCCAGCTCCGCGCGAGCGCGCGACTTGGACGGGTATTGGCAGGCCGAACCTTATATGGGGGCGCAATCCGTCAGATTAACCTGGTCCGAAGTTTGGGCACGTTGGACCTATCAAACAATCTTGAACAGCTTTTTGTTTCCATCAAGCCAACGCGCCGTGACGGATGGGCGCGCCACGCAAGACGCGGCCTTCAGCCTCTATAATCATTTTCGTGACAATGCGCTTGACTGGTCAGCCGACCCTGCCATGGCCAATGCGGATTTGGTGGGCCTGTGCAGCGCCGCAATAGAACAGGGCATCGTCATATTCACCATTTCCCTGAATGGGACCGCAGGAGACACCCTTACGCTTCGCAACTGCGCAGGCAATCCCGCCAATCACTATTTCAGTCTCGGAACGGACCTCAACGATATCTTCGGCTCCGTATCTGAGGCGATTGGAACAATGAGGCTGATCGAATGAAACATTTCCGAAAATGGTTCAGGCGCGATGAAGGTGCAGCCGCGATAGAATTTGTATTGGTCTTTCCAGTGATCCTGACGGTGTTTTTCACCTCACTGGAGACATCGACCATTTTGGTGCGGCAGGCCATGCTTGAACGTGCGGTGGACATCACAGTGCGTGATATGCGTTTGAGCAATGCCGAGTTTCTGACCACAACGCTCATATCCAATCAGATCTGCAACAATGCACGGATCATCCGCGATTGTCGTGACACGATTAGCCTTGAGGTTAACCCGATTGAGAGACCCAGCTATGCGATGCCGTCTCTGCAAACGAGCTGTACCAATCGACAGGCGCAAATCCCAAATCCAACGCAATTCGACCCAAGCCAAACGCAGCCCAATCAACTGATGCTGCTTCGGGTTTGCGTGGAGTTAGACCCTCTGTTGCCCCTGTCAGCCTTTATGGTTGATCTCAACAGCAGGATGAACGGGACCTTGTTCTTGGAAACATCCACCATTTTCGTCACTGAACCTTTGGGCGAGGTGTCCCAGCTATGATCAAAGCACTGCGCAATTTTCTCACGCGCACACAAGGCGCTGTCGCGATTGAAGCGGCCTTGATGCTGCCTGTGCTAATGGCAATGATGGTTGTTGGTGTAACCTTCTATGATGGGTTTCGGCACTACACGGGCAGCGTGCGCGCCAGCAATACCATCGCCGACTCCATTTCACGAATACAGGCTGTGCTGACCCCCGAAGACATCGAAGGGCTTCACCGCACCTTTCAATATATGACCCGCCAAGCTGAGGGCACCTCTTTGCGGGTGTCGCAATTCAAACGCGTGGGCACGGAAGTATCGCTCGATTGGTCTTATGGCACCGGCGGTTTGGCAGGTTTGACACCTCAAAACGCGGGCTTTGTGCGCAACCGCTTGCCGCCTTTACCTGATGGCAGCCATATTGTTTTGGTCGAAACCTATTTCCAATATGAGCCAACGATGGGCTTTGATCTGCCAAACATGGAATTCGAGAATTTTATGCCCATTCGCCCGCGCTTTGGGGATCGCATGATCTTCTCGGGAATGCCAAGCCCACCCTATTGTCGATCCAATTGCGGCGCGTCCGAGGGGTATGGCCTCAACGTCATCCAACCCAGCGCCAACCAGACCCCCGCATGGGACACGCCGTAAAGAAACGGGGTGAGGTCGTCAAATCACACGCGTTTGTCGTAACTTGACGAAAACCGCGGCGGCTGCTGTCCTAGGCTTGTAGGCAGCAGAGGGGGAAACTCATATGCGCTATTCTGGCCTTCGCGTGATTGCCGAAGGATTGACGGGACAAAAATCATGGGCCCGCGCATGGCGTGACCCTGCGCCAAAGGCGCAATATGATATGATCATCATTGGTGGTGGTGGGCATGGTTTAGCAACTGCTTATTACCTCGCCAAAAATCATGGCATCACCAATATTGCGGTGCTTGAGAAGGGCTATTTGGGCGGCGGAAATATCGGACGCAACACCACCATTGTGCGCGCGAATTACCTGCTAGAAGGCAATTCTCAATTTTACAGCCATTCCCTGAAATTATGGGAGGGGCTAGAGCAAGACCTGAACTATAATGTCATGCACAGTCAGCGCGGCATCATCAATCTGTTCCACTCAGACGGCCAACGCGATGCTTTTGCGCGGCGCGGCAATGCGATGATCAACCAAGGTGATGATGCAATCCTCTTGGAGCGCGATGAATTGCGGCGCATGATCCCCTATCTCGATTATGATCAAACCCGTTTCCCCATTTTCGGCGGTCTGTATCACAAACGCGGCGGCACAGCGCGGCATGATGCCGTGGCGTGGGGCTATGCCCGCGCGGCGGATCAGCGTGGGGTCGACCTCATCCAGAATTGCGAAGTCACGGGGATTGATATCCATCAAGGCCGCGTTACGGGCGTCCAAACCACGCGGGGCGCAATGACCGCGCGCAAAGTTGGCATTGTGGTGGCAGGGCGCAGCTCTCAGGTTGCCGCAATGGCAGGTTTGCGGCTGCCCATTGAAAGCCACGTTTTACAGGCCTTTGTCACCGAAGGGCTGAAGCCCGTCATTGACCATGTCATCACCTATGGCATGGGGCATTTCTATATCAGTCAATCAGACAAGGGCGGGCTGGTCTTTGGTGGTGATCTGGATTTTTACGCATCCTATGCCGCGCGCGGGAACCTGCCCACGGCAGAGCACGTGGTAGAAACAGGCATGACGCTGATGCCGATGATCGGGCAAGCCAAAATGCTGCGCTCTTGGGGCGGGATTATGGATATGTCTTCCGATGGCAGCCCCATCATCGACAAAAGCCCGATTGAGGGCCTCTATCTGAATTGTGGGTGGTGTTATGGCGGCTTCAAGGCCGTGCCAGGATCAGGCTATGCCTTCGCGCATCTTATGGCCACAGACCGGCCGCATCAAAGCGCCGAACGCTACCGCCTTGACCGCTTTGAGAAAGGGCGCGGTCTGATGGATGAAGAAGGCCGCGGCAGCCAACATAATTTGCATTAGAGATCGAAAGTTTATGCGTATCCCCTGCCCCATATGCGGCGAAAGAGACAGCCGCGAGTTTCGCCCCAAAGGCGATATCACCTATGCCGATCGCCCTGCGGCCGAGGCGGGCAACGCCGCATGGCACAGCTATCTGCACCTGCGCGACAATCAACCAGGCGAGATTGTTGAGATTTGGCGTCACGCGCATGGGTGCGGGGCGTGGATATCAGTGACCCGCAACACAGTCAGCCATGCTGTTCTGGGGGCCAAGCTGCTGCGCGATCGAGGGCAAGATCATGCGGGTTGAGGGCAAAGGACGGATCAATCGCGACAAGCCGCTCAAGTTCACATTTGACGGCAAAACCTATCAGGGGTTCGAGGGCGACACCCTCGCCTCTGCCCTCTTGGCCAATGATGTCGCATTGGTGGGGCGCAGTTTCAAATATCACCGCCCCCGCGGGATCGTCACGGCAGGCTCGGATGATCCAAACGGATTGGTTGAACTGTCGCGCGGGCCATATGGCGCCGCAATCCCGAACACACGCGCCACAATGCAATCGCTGTATGAGGGGCTTGATGCCAAGAGCCAAAACCATCTTGGCCCGCTTGGGTTTGATCTTTTGGCGGTCAATGATCTGGCCGCGCCCTTCTTGAGCGCGGGGTTTTACTACAAAACATTCATGTGGCCGCGCCGTTTCTGGGAGGCGGTTTACGAGCCGTTGATCCGCCGCGCTGCGGGTTTGGGCCGCCTGTCGCGCGAGATGGAGGCAGAACCATCCGAGAAAGCCTTTGCCCATTGTGATCTATTGGTCATTGGCGCTGGCCCCGCAGGATTGACCGCCGCCCTTGTCGCGGCTGAGGCGGGCGCGGATGTGATCCTTGTTGATGAGAACACGGAACTCGGCGGCAGGCTGTGGCTTGAGGATGTCGTGATTGACGATAGGCCCGCGCAAACATGGGTGACGCAGATATGGGCAAAGCTGTCCGCCATGCCCAATGTGCGGATCATGCCGCGCTGCACGGTCACAGGCGCCTATGATGGCGGCACCTATGGAATGATCGAGCGGGTCGGGATCGACCATGCCCCAAGCGACACCATCCCGCGCGAATGTTTCTGGCGCATCACCGCGCGCGCTGCGATTTTGGCCACAGGTGCGGTTGAACGGCCCATCGCATTCGCAGACAATGACCGCCCCGCCATTATGATGGCAGGTGCGATGCGTGCCTATCTTGACCGCCACGGCGTTTTGCCCGCGCGCAAAATCGCGCTGTTTGTCAGCACCGATCAGGGACATCGCGATGCTCTCGCCTTGCAGGCCGCAGGGGCCACGATTGCCGCCGTCATCGACCCGCGCAGCGATGCAACCGCCTTTGGCGATTACCCGCTTTATCGCAGCGCAGAGGTCGTGGCGACACGCGGACGCAAACGCATATCAGGCATCACCATTCGTGATGCTTCGGGGAAAACCACCGATCTGGACATCGGCGCGTTGGGAATATCTGGCGGATGGAACCCCAATATTCACCTTGCCTGCCACATGGGCGCACGCGCAATTTGGCACGCGGAAAAATCCTGTTTTCTTGCCCCAGAGGGCGCGGTTCCTGCCCTAACCTATGCAGGCAGTGCGGCAGGATATTTCAGCACGGCTGAATGTCTGACCTCGGGGTTTGCAGCGGCGATCAAGGCCTTGTCTGAATTGGGCCTGACGCCCCCCCATACGCCCTGCCCAATCGCCCCCCCCTCGCATGAGAGGGCCAAGCCGCATTGGGTTGTTTCTGGCAAGAAACGCGCATGGATTGATTTCGCCAATGATGTGACCACCAAAGATATCCGCCTTGCCGCGCAGGAAGGGTATCAATCGGTCGAACATATGAAGCGTTACACGACCCAAGGTATGGCACCCGATCAAGGGCGCAGTTCCAACACCACCGCCATTGCGGTTCTGGCTGATGCCACAGGTCGTGGAATTGCCGAGACAGGCACGACCACCTATCGCCCGCCCTTTGTGCCAGTCTCCCTTGGTGCGATTGGCGCAGGCGCGCAAGGCAAGGGCTTCGCACCCGAACGCCTGACCACCAGCCATGCGGCAAGCGTGGCGCGCGGCGCACCAATGGTTGCGACAGGCCTGTGGTATCGCGCCTCCTATTTCCCACAAAATGGCGAGACAACATGGCTGCAATCTTGCAATCGCGAGGTGGGCTATGTGCGCAATTCGGTCGGGGTTGTTGACGTGTCCACCTTGGGCAAAATCGCCGTGTCTGGCCCTGATGCCGCGCGGTTTCTTGATTTTGTCTACAGCAATATAATGTCGACCCTGCCAGAGGGGCGTGTGCGCTATGGTTTGATGCTGCGCGAAGATGGGTTTGTGATGGATGACGGAACCTGTGCACGCATAGGCTCGTATGATTATGTCATCACCACGACCACCGCAGCCGCCGCCGAGGTCATGGCGCATTTGGAATTTGTCGCACAGGTCTTTTGCCCCAATTGGAAACTCAGCCTAACCTCCACCACAGAAGCTTGGGCACAATTCGCGGTGGCAGGGCCAAAGGCCTTTGACCTCGTCTCTGGTCTGACCACGGGTCTTCTCCGCGAAGACTTGCCCTTTATGGGTTGGGTCGCGCGGGATGTTTTGGGGGTGCCGGCCCGCATTTTTCGCATCTCTTTCTCAGGCGAGGAGGGATATGAAATCGCGGTTCCTGTGGGTTATGGCGCAAGTCTTTATGACGCGCTTTTGACCCGCGCCGAAGCGATGGGGGGCGGGCCCTATGGGGTTGAAGCCCTCAATGTCTTGCGCCTAGAAAAGGGCTTTATCACCCATGCCGAAATCAATGGCCGCGTAACCGCAGGCGATTTGGGCATGGCGGGTCTACTGTCCAAGAAGAAAAGTGATTTCATCGGCCGCGCAGGGGCGGCGCGCGAAGGGTTGCTTGACCCTGCACGACCCGCATTAATCGGGTTGCGCCCTGTGGATGACAGATCAAAAATTCTGGCAGGCGGGCATTTGTTCGAGGCCGATGCAAAACCCATCCGGGAAAGCTCAAAAGGCTACGTATCTTCGGCCTGTTTCTCGCCAACCTTGGGGCATCCAATTGCGCTTGGCTTCTTCGTGGAGGGGCGCGCACGGCATGGGGATCAGGTGAAAATGGTTGATCATCTGCGCGGGCAAGAAACCCTCTGCGAGATTTGCCCGCCTGTCTTCTTTGACCCTGACGGAGGGCGGATGCGTGACTGATCTTTCCCTAACCCCACCTGTGACTGGCCCCAGCGATATATCCTATGGCGCAATGCAGATCAGGATTGATGCGCCGCAAAACATCACCGCGATCTTGCCATATCCAAACTGCCTCGATGCGCTCGACACAATCCTTAAGTCAGATTTTGGCCTGCGGTTCCCTGCGCCAAGTGAGGTGGTCTCAACAGACGCAGTGCGGCTGATCTGGAACGGGCTTGATCATGCGCTTCTTTTGGGGGCTTCTGCCCCCCTTGCCGCTTTGGCGCCTTACGCGCTTTTGGCGGATCAAAGCGGGGCTTTGGCGCGGTTCACGCTGACAGGGCCTGATCTGGTCGATGTTTTGGCGCGGCTCTGCCCTTTGGATATGCGCCCCTCTGTCTTCGGGCCTCAGCGCGCGGCGGGCAGTCTTTTGGGTCATATTGATGCGCTCTTTGTGACATCTGATGACAGAGATCACATCGAGATATTCGTGATGCGCTCTATGGCGCAATCGGCACTGGTTGAACTTGCCCATGCGATGCAAGGGGTGGCTGCGCGCAAATCAGCCGCGCTGTGAATTTGCCCACAGGGTTCTCCACAGAGGATCGCGCGGGGGCATCTGGACAGCGCCTGCGTTCACGCAGATACTCGCCCCATGAGTTTGCCGCCTGGATTTTTGGATGAATTGCGCACCCGCATCTCGCTGTCGCAGGTGGTCGGGCGCAAAGTCATGTGGGACAACCGCAAATCCAATGCGGCCAAAGGGGATATGTGGGCCCCTTGCCCCTTTCACCAAGAGAAAACCGCGTCCTTCCATGTCGATGACCGCAAAGGTTTTTATTATTGTTTTGGCTGTCAGGCCAAAGGCGATGCAATCAGCTTTGTAAAAGACACTGAAAATGTCAGCTTCATGGAGGCGATTGAAATCCTTGCGCGTGAGGCAGGGATGCCCATGCCAGAGCGAGATCCACGCGCACAGGAAAAATCAGACACGCGCGAGAAATTGGCACAGGCCACCGAGGCAGCGGTGCAGTTCTACAAGCTACAGCTGAAATCGTCTGCTGCCCGTGACGGACGGGATTATCTTGAAAAGCGCGGCTTAGATGACGCAACGCTTGCGCGGTTTGAAATCGGCTTTGCCCCATCGGCGCGGCGCGGGGCCTTTGAGGCATTGCAGGCCAAAGGTATCGCGGCCGAGGATATCATCACCGCAGGGATTGCGAGCAAACCCGATGATGGTGGCGCACCCTATGATGCGTTTCGAGATCGGATCATGTTTCCCATCCGCGACCCGCGCGGCCGCTGCATCGGCTTTGGCGGACGCGCGATGGACCCGAACGCGCGGGCCAAATACCTCAACAGCCGCGAAACGCCCTTGTTTGACAAGGGCCGTGCGCTGTTTAATCACGGCCCTGCGCGTGAGGCGGCGGGCAAGGGTCATCCCTTGATCGTGGCCGAAGGCTATATGGATGTGATTGCCCTCGTCCGCGCGGGGTTCGAGGCAGCGGTGGCCCCCCTTGGCACCGCGATCACTGAGGATCAATTGCTCCTGATGTGGCGCATTTCGCCCGAGCCGATTATTGCGTTGGATGGCGACAAGGCAGGTTTGCGCGCGGCAATGCGCGTGATTGATCTTGCCCTGCCCTTGCTCGGGGCGCAAAAATCTCTGCGCTTCTGCATCTTGCCCGAGGGGCAAGACCCTGATGACCTGATCCGCGCCAAAGGGCCCAGTGCGATGCAAACCCTGCTCGATGACGCCCACCCTTTGGTCAGCCTGCTGTGGCAGCGTGAAACCGAAGGCCGCGTCTTCGACAGCCCCGAACGCCGCGCCGAATTGGATAAATCGCTGCGCCGTGCGACAGACCAGATCAAGGACCCCGATTTGCGCCGTCATTATGAGACCGCGTTCAAAGACCTCAAATGGCAGCTGTTTCGCCACAAACGACCACCGCAGCGCGCATCACAAACCCTACGCACAGCGCGCAAATCGGATTATATGCGCCCTGATCTGCCGCTTGCGCCCTTGGCAGAAACCCGTGCTTCGGCACTGGCATCTGGGGCTGTATCAGACAAGGATCTGCGCTGGTCGGTGATATTGGTTCTGCTGTGCTCTTATCCACGGTTGATCGACCATTTCGAAGCGCAGCTTGACCGCCTGCGCCCCGAACGCGAAGATTATCGCCGAGTTGCGGCACATTTATTGACCACAACCTGTCGCGATACAGACATTCTTAACCAAGAATTAGAGGGCCATGGTTTAAGAGCGCTTCTTGAAAATTTGCGCGCAATGGGCCATGTGCGGATCACACACGCCATGATCGCGCAGTCCACGGCAGCGGGCGCGGAGGGCAAAGCAAAGGATTGCCTCACTGAGGAATTCGCCAAACTGGCCGCTTGGCACGGTATCGACCACGAGATGGCTGAAGCCTTAGAGAGGATTGAACGCACGGAAGATGATCCCCATTTATCATGGCGTTTAACCCAAGCGCTAAAAACGCTACAAAATGCCACAAAACCGCGCCGCACGGAGCAAGCGGATGTCAGCGAAGACACATCTACATATTCAAACCGCCTGCGTGACTTGATAGAGGGACGTGCGTGGGAGAAGAAAAAACGCTGATCCACTATGCGAATCACTGATTCGCACTACAATGTTTGCAGGTGCAAGCGTCAGCCGACCTTGGCCGAGCTTGAACGAAAAGGATAATCGCCGATGGCCAAAGACAGCGATGACGGCAAACCCGAAGGCGAAGAGACCGAAATCGGTCTGGATATGAGCCAAGCAGCCGTAAAGAAAATGATCGCCGAGGCGCGCGCGCGCGGTTTTATCACCTACGATCAGTTGAACGCTGTCCTGCCACCTGAACAGGTATCTTCCGAGCAAATCGAAGATGTGATGTCGATGTTGTCGGAAATGGGTGTGAATATCATCGAGGATGATGAGATCGAGGATGAGGATGGCAAATCCTCAGGCGGTGAGTTGGTGGAAACCTCCACATCGCGCGAGGTGGCTGTCGCCACCACGGAGACAGAAAAGCTTGACCGCACCGATGACCCTGTCCGGATGTATCTGCGCGAAATGGGCAGCGTGGAGTTGCTGTCGCGCGAGGGCGAGATTGCGATTGCCAAACGCATAGAGGCAGGCCGCAACACCATGATCGCAGGGCTATGCGAAAGCCCCCTGACCTTTCAGGCGATTACGATCTGGCGGGACGAATTGTTAGAAGAAGATATTCTTCTGCGTGATGTGATCGACCTTGATGCCACCTTCGGGCGCTCGCTGGGTGATGATGACGATGATGCGCCCGTGGTCGAGGGTTTGGGCGCGGAGCCATCCGACAGCAAAGGCGCAAGCCATGATGACGAGCCAGAACTTGACGCAGATGGCAATCCCATTGCGCGTGATGACGATGACGAGGATGACGATCAAGCCAATATGAGCTTGGCCGCGATGGAAGCTGCGCTGAAGCCGCGCGTTTTGGAAATTCTGGATCGCATTGCCAATGATTACAGCTATCTGGCCGAAATGCAGGACAAGCGCATCTCAGCCACGCTGAACGAAGATTCAAGCTTCAATTCGGGCGATGAGGCGACCTATCAAAAGCTGCGCAGCGAGATTGTCGAATTGGTGAACGAGTTGCACCTGCACAACAACCGCATCGAGGCGCTGATTGACCAGCTTTACGGCATCAACCGCCGCATCATGTCAATCGACAGCGCCATGGTGAAACTGGCCGATCAGGCCCGCATCAACCGCCATGAATTCATCGAAGCCTATCGCGGATACGAGCTTGACCCTGCATGGGTGGATCGCATGGCCGATAAACCTGGTCGTGGGTGGCAGGCCTTGATGGAACGCTCCCGCGACAAGGTCGAGGAATTGCGCGCCGATATGGCGCAAGTGGGCCAATATGTGGGCCTCGATATCAGCGAATTCCGCCGCATCGTGAACCAAGTGCAAAAGGGCGAGAAAGAAGCGCGTCAGGCGAAGAAGGAAATGGTCGAGGCCAACCTGCGCCTCGTGATCTCCATCGCCAAGAAATACACCAATCGCGGCCTGCAATTCTTGGATTTGATCCAAGAGGGCAACATCGGCCTGATGAAGGCGGTCGATAAATTCGAATATCGCCGTGGCTACAAATTTTCGACCTATGCGACATGGTGGATCCGTCAGGCAATCACGCGCTCAATCGCCGATCAGGCCCGCACGATCCGCATCCCTGTGCACATGATTGAAACGATCAACAAACTGGTGCGCACAGGCCGCCAGATGTTGCATGAAATCGGCCGTGAACCCACGCCCGAGGAATTGGCCGAAAAGCTGCAAATGCCGCTTGAGAAAGTGCGCAAGGTGATGAAAATCGCCAAGGAGCCGATTTCACTGGAAACCCCCATTGGCGATGAAGAAGACAGCCAACTGGGCGATTTCATCGAAGACAAGAACGCGGTTCTGCCACTCGACAGCGCGATTCAGGAAAACCTGAAAGAAACCACGACCCGCGTTCTGGCCTCCCTCACGCCCCGCGAAGAACGCGTGCTTCGGATGCGCTTTGGCATCGGCATGAACACCGACCATACGCTGGAAGAAGTGGGTCAGCAGTTTTCGGTGACGCGTGAGCGGATCAGACAGATCGAGGCAAAGGCGCTGCGGAAGCTGAAACATCCAAGCCGAAGCAGGAAGCTGCGGAGTTTCTTGGATCAGTGAGGTGATCATTGATGGACGCAAGCGAAGAAACTAAATTTCATTGGTCGGAAGGCATGAAATATGCTGCCGATGGAATTAAATCGTTCTTTTTTATTAATGGCGCTGCGGCGATCTCCATTTTGACGTTTGTTGGAAACACTACGCACTCTGATGCCGAAAGCCGATATCTTGCTATTGGCTTGCTGTCTTACGCCTTCGGCGCAGTTATGGCGTCTAGTGCGTATATGTTCGCTTATCTGACAGAACTTAATTACGGGAACCGTAATGCAAAATGGGCGTCTCGTTTTCACATATCAACATATGTGGTGATCTTGGCCAGCTTTGCATCTTTTTCTATCGGAACTGTATTTGCCAGTTTTGCTTTCTTTTAAAATTCCATTCAGCAAGACCGAATTTAAACAATGGCCAACATTGTCTGTTTAGCCCTTTTCGGTTTGGGTAAGTGGCTCTGAACGTCTGTTTGGGTTTCGGCAACAGCCTGTAAGGTTACAAACTAGACGGACTGGAGGCTACTGCACTGCGGCGGAAAAAACCTAATCAGTCCTTGCTTGGCGCGCGATCCCAAAGCAGCTAATCAATCCTTATGACCCACCTACGCCGCATCCTCGACAGCCTGTCTTTCCCCATCCTGATATTTCTCTGTCTGACCTTGGGCCTGTCGCCGTTTTTCCCCGAACCTCACATCTGGGAAAAGCTCAAGATGTTGGCGGCGGGGGATTTGTCGCGGCCCATGGATATTTTCGACCTGCTGTTTCACAGCCTGCCTTGGGCCTTCTTGGTGGCGAAGCTGTTGTTGCGCTCCAAGCCTGCGTGAGGCGCGCGCGATCTGCGCCGTGGCGCCAATGGTGATCCTAGCCCAATTTCCCCAAAATCTCCGCCGCCGCCGCATCGGGGCTGATTTTGCCCTCTGCCACATCACGCGCGCGGGCCTCAACGGCGGCGCGGATCGTCTTATCCTCGCGCAGCCGCGCCAATAACCCCTCGCGCAATTCTGTCTCAAACCAATGCGCGGCTTGGGTGGCGCGGGTTTGGCCCCAAATGCCCGCCGCCTGCCGCCACTGCGCTAAATCCTGCATCTCGGCCCAAGCGGCCTCAATCCCCGCGCCCTCCACGGCAGAAACCGCCAATGCCTTGGGGAACCCTTCAGGGTCTTGCGGGCGTTTGCGCAACAGCCGCAGCGCGCCCGCGTAATCAGCAACCGTGCGGATGGCCGTGGCCCGTAAATCGCCATCGGCCTTGTTCACCAAGATCAGATCAGCGATTTCCATGATCCCGCGTTTCACGCCTTGCAATTCATCCCCGCCCGCAGGGGCCAGAAGCAGCACAAAGAGATCGCACATCTCCGCCACCATGGTTTCGGATTGGCCCACGCCCACTGTTTCGATCAAGACCACATCAAACCCCGCCGCCTCGCACAAGGACACCGCCGCACGGGTGCGGCGCGCCACGCCGCCAAGGCTTGCTTGACTGGGCGAGGGGCGGATAAAGGCCGAAGGCACACGCGACAATTGCTCCATCCGCGTTTTATCGCCCAAGATGGAGCCGCCCGACCGCGCAGAACTGGGATCAACCGCCAAAACCGCCACGCGCAGCCCTGCATCAGTCAGCATCATCCCAAAGGCCTCGATAAAGGTGGATTTGCCAACACCAGGTGTGCCAGACAGGCCAATGCGCAGCGCCTCGCGCCCATGTCCACGCAGCGCGTCCAACAAGGCGCTCGCTGCCGCGCGATGATCTGCGCGGCTGCTTTCGACCAAGGTCACCGCGCGGGCCAATGCGCGCCGCTCGCCTGCCAAAATCCGATCCTTGAGATCGGCGATGTCCAATTCTGCCGCCATGTGGTCTGATTACTCCTTGACCTTATGCAGGCTTTTCTGCCCTCTCCCCCGTGCTACGTCCACCCCGAAAGATTTTTGCCGCCCCATGCACCTGCCGATTGATGATATCCTGCCCGAGTTGATCGCCGCCCTTGCGCGCGCGGGCCGCGCGGTGTTGCAGGCCCCGCCCGGCGCAGGAAAAACCACGCGCGTGCCACTGGCCTTGCTTGAGGCGGGGGCGGTGAAGGGCCGTATCCTGATGCTTGAACCCCGCCGTTTGGCCGCGCGCGCCGCTGCCGAGCGTATGGCGCAAACCTTGGGCGAGGGGGTGGGACAGACCATCGGCTACCGTATGCGCGGCGACAGCAAGACAGGCCCCGCCACTCGGATTGAGGTTGTGACCGAGGGCATTCTCACCCGCATGATCCAAGAGGCCCCCGATCTGCCCGAGATTGGCGCGATCATCTTTGATGAATTCCACGAGCGGTCATTGAACGCGGATCTTGGCCTTGCCTTGAGTTGGGAGTTGCGCGGCACACTCAGGCCAGATTTGCAGATTTTGGTCATGTCCGCCACGTTGGACGCGGCCCCAGTCGCGGCGCTCCTTGATGACGCGCCCCTTATCACATCGGCGGGTCAAGCCTTTGAGGTGGTGACGCATCATCGAGCGGCCCCCCTGCCCAAAGACACGCGGCTTGAGCGCGCCATGGCCGATCTCATCGCGCGGGCCTTGCGCGAAAGTGATGGGGGTATCTTGGCCTTTTTGCCAGGGCAAGGCGAGATTGCCCGCACCGCCGCGCTTTTGGATTTGCCCCCGAATGTGCGTCTGCACCAACTTTACGGGGCCATCCCCTTGGAAGCACAGCGCGCCGCCATCACGCCCGAGGCAGATGGTGCGCGTAAAGTGGTGCTGGCGACATCCATCGCGGAAACCTCGCTCACCATTTCTGATATATCCGTGGTCATCGACAGTGGCCGTGCAAGGCGCGCGCGGTTTGATCCCGCCTCTGGCATGACGCGCCTTGTGACCGAGCCTGTGAGCCGCGCCGAAGCGGATCAACGCCGTGGCCGCGCGGGCCGCGTGGCCGCAGGGATTTGTTATCGCAACTGGACGAAGGGCAGCGAAGGCGCTTTGCCCGCGTTTCCCCCTGCCGAAATTGAGGCTGCCGATCTGACGGGTTTGGCATTGGAACTGGCCCTTTGGGGCAGCGCAGATGGTTTGGCCTTTCTCACACCGCCCCCCGCGGGCGCTTTGGCCGAGGCGCGGGCCTTGTTGCAGGGGCTTGGGGGGTTGGACGCCGAAGGGCGGATCACGGCCCATGGGCGCGCCATGGCCGCAATGCCCTTGCACCCGCGCCTTGCGCATATGCTCTTGTCTGGGGATGCGCGCGCGGCCCGTATTGCAGCCCTCTTGGGCGAGCGTGATCCGCTACAGGGCCAAACATCGCAAAGTGATCTGACGCTGCGTCTGCGGCTGTTGGACGGCAAAGCGGGGCATACCCCAACCATTGCCCGTATTCGTCAAGAAGTCGCGCGGCTTGCACCTTTGGCAAAGGGGCGGGCCTTGAGTGACGCGCAATATCTGGCCTTGGCCTATCCTGACCGGATTGGGTTGCGCCGTGCGGGGGATGCCCCGCGCTATATTCTGTCAGGCGGCAAAGGCGCGGCCTTCGATGCAGGCGATGAATTGGCAGCGACGCGCCTGATTGTGGCCAGTGACCTAGATGGAAACTCACGCGAGGCGCGGATCAGGGGGGCGCTGCCCATCTCCGAGGCGGAATTGCGCGACATCTACGGCGCGCAAATCACATGGCAGAAAATTTGTGACTGGAACCCGCGCCTGCGGCGTGTTGAAGCCAAGTTGCAGGAACGCTTTGGCGCGCTGTCTTTGGACGCGCGCAACGATCCAAACCCCGACCCTGACAAGATCGCCGCCGCCCTCTGTGCAGGTATTCGGGATCTGGGTCTGAATGCCTTGGGATGGACACGTGGTGCAACATTTCTGCGGGCGCGCATTGCCTTTGCGGGCTTGGCCGATGTCAGCGATGCGGCGCTTTTGGCAAGGCTTGAAGATTGGGCTTTGCCCTATCTCGGCACAGCGCGCAGTGCAGATGATCTTGGGCGGTTTGATCCGAGCGAAGGATTGAAGCTGTTGGTGGGATACGAGGCCCTGCCCGAACTTGATCGTCTTGCACCTGCACATTGGACAACGCCCTTAGGGCGGCAGGTTGCGATTGATTACAGCGATGCGCAGCCCGCGATTGCATTGCGCATCCAAGAGGTGTTCGGTGTGACCGAGCATCCGCGCATAGGGCCAGATCGATTGCCAATCAAATTCACGCTGCTCTCGCCTGCGCAGCGCCCTATTCAGGTGACGCAAGATCTGCCGCAATTTTGGGAAGGCTCTTATGCGGATGTGCGCAAGGATATGCGCGCACAATATCCGCGCCACCCATGGCCCGAAGACCCGCGCGCGGCTGACCCAACCCTACGGGCCAAACCGCGCGGGACATAAGCTTATTCAGCAGCCACCGCGCGTGTCGCTTCAATGGCCTCCCACAGGCGGGCGGGGGTGAAGGGCATCTCAACCTTGGCCCCCATATCTGCAAGCGCATCATTGACCGCATTGGAAACTGCCGCCAAAGCACCCACTGTGCCTGCCTCACCGCAGCCCTTCATCCCCAACGGATTCGCGGTCGAGGGAACTGGGCGGATTGAGAAACCAATAAAGGGCATATTATCGGCCCGCGGCATCGCGTAATCCATGAAACTCGCCGTCAACAGCTGACCGTCTGGATCATAAACCACACGTTCGCACAGGGCCTGACCAATGCCTTGGGCAACGCCACCATGCACCTGCCCCTCGGCCAACATTGGGTTCATCATATTGCCGAAATCATCCACCACCGTATAACGGTCCACCGCCATCACGCCCGTTTCGGGGTCAATCTCGACTTCGGCGATGTGACAGCCATTGGGATAGGATCGGCCTGGTAATTTCACATATTCCTGCACGATGCACAGATCAGCCCTGCCCGCGCCGCGCGCGGCCTCTGCTGCCTCAAGCAGCGTCACCACGGTGTTTGATCCAGGTGCACGGAAAACACCTTCTTCGGTGTCAAAATTCACATCATCCGCATCCAAGTGATCCGCCATGAAATCACGCAAACCCGCAACCAGGCTTTGACCTGCCGCCCGCAGCGCCATGCCCTGCACGGTGACCGAGCGCGACCCACCCGTGCCACCGCCCTTTTCAATCAGATCGCTGTCCCCTTGCACGATCTCAATCGCGTCCAAGGGAAGGCCCGTTTGATCATGGACCAACTGTGGATAAACGGTCTCGTGGCCCTGCCCATTTGATTGCGTGCCCACATAAACCCGTGCGCCTGTCTCGGTCAGCTCAATCTTGGCCCGCTCATCTGGATCGCCAAGAATCGATTCAATATAATAACACAAGCCCGAACCACGCAGCTTGCCTTTGGCGGCACTGGCGGCGCGGCGCGCGGCGAATCCCGCAGCATCGGCCTGCTCCAATGCGCGATCCAGCAAAGCCGAAAACTCACCCACATCGTAAAGCTCACCCGTGGCGGTGCGATAGGGCATCTGGTCGGGGCGAATGAAATTACGCCTGCGCAATTCGGCAGGATCAATTCCAAGCACACGGGCCGCATGATCCATGCTGCGCTCAAGACAGAAAATCGCCTCAGGCCGTCCCGCACCGCGATAGGCATCCACCTGCGCTGTATTGGTAAAAACGGCGCGGTTGCGGAAAAACACGTTTTGAATGTCATAGGTGCCCGTCAACACGCGGGCAAACAAATTGGATTGGATCAGCTGCCCATATTGCGAGACATAGGCCCCAAGGTTTGACCAACTGTCGATGTGATAGGCCACAAGGCGATAATCCTCGTCAAACCCAAGCGTGCTTTGCGTGACCAAGTCACGGCCCGCATTATCGGCCAGCATCGCCTCGCCGCGCTCCGCCATCCAGCGGACGGGACGGCCCAGATGACGGGCCGCCATCGCGGTCAGGAAATATTCGGGATAGCCCATGGTTTTCATCCCGAAACCACCGCCCACATCGGGGTTGGTGATCCGCACATCCGCGGGATCAATCCCAAAGAACTTGGACAAATCCCCCTTAAATCCCCAGACCCCCTGACCATTGAACGCCAGATGAATGCGCGCGCCCAACGGCTCGGCATAACAGCCGCGCGGCTCGATTGAATTGACGATCACGCGATTGTCCTCGATGCGCAGCGTGACGCTGTGCTTGGCGTGCGCCAGTGTCTCTTTCACTGCGGCCTCGTCCCCGTGCTCCCAATTATAGGCCACATTATCGGGCGCTTCCTCATGCAGTGCGGCACCACCCGCCGCAAGGTCCAGTTTCACGGGCAGATCATCAATATCCAATTCGATCAATTCTGCCGCATCGCGGGCCTGTGCAAGGCTATCGGCCACGATAAAGGCAATGGCCTCACCCACGAACCGCACGCGATCTGTGGTCAAAACGGGGCGGCGCGGCGCAGCGGCATCGCTGCCATCGCCGTTTTTGACGGTGACATAGCGCATCGCATTCAGATACCCTGCCGCTTCGACATCTGCGCCCGTGATGATCATATGCACGCCGTCCGCAGCGCGCGCAGCCTCCAGATCGAGTCCCGTGATCGTGCCATGGGCCACAGTGCTGCGCAGCACGAACCCCACCAAGGCATCCTTTGGCGCAATGTCATCAATATAGCGCCCCTGCCCCGTCAAAAGACGCGTATCCTCAAGGCGTTTCACCGATTGGCTTGATCCAAATTTTTTCATGGTCCCTCCTTCTGGCATTGTCTCTGCCGCGCAGACGCAACTATGCCCTTGGTTGGCACAGTAGCGGGCCAGATCAATCTGTCCAGTCAAAGCCCACAGCTTTCTGTCCAAAACGGACCTCAAGCAGCGCCCTGCCCCTTGGCCTCACCCGCCCCATTGGGTATGGGAGACGGGAAATATGACACGCAGATGCAGCCCAAAGGCAGATCAGATGGAAAAGACATTCGACGCAAAATCAGCCGAAGCGCGGATTTCCGCGAAATGGGAGGCAGGGGAATGCTTTAAGGCGGGTGCCAATGCCAAGCCGAATGCCGAAGCCTTCAGCATCATGATCCCGCCCCCCAATGTGACGGGTGTTTTGCACGTGGGTCATGCGTTCAACAACACGCTGCAAGATGTGCTTGTGCGGTGGCATCGGATGCGCGGCTTTGATACGCTATGGCAACCTGGCACGGATCACGCGGGCATCGCCACACAGATGGTAGTGGAGCGCGAATTGGCCAAGGAGGGCAAATCGCGCCGCGATATGAGCCGCGAGGAATTTCTGTCCCATGTTTGGGCATGGAAAAAGAAATCTGGCGGCACGATCATCGAACAGCTCAAACGCCTTGGCGCATCTTGCGACTGGTCGCGCGAGGCCTTCACCATGTCAGGCGCACCAAATGCGCCCGCGGGCGAAGAGGGCAATTTCCACGATGCGGTGATCAAGGTCTTTGTGGATATGTACAACAAAGGCTACATCTATCGCGGCAAGCGTTTGGTGAATTGGGACCCGCATTTTGAGACCGCCATTTCCGATCTTGAGGTCGAGAATATCGACCAGACGGGCCATATGTGGCATTTCAAATATCCGCTCGCGGATGGGGCCACCTATGAATATGTCGAGAAAGACGCAGACGGGAATGTGACCTTGCGCGAGACGCGCAATTATATCTCGATTGCCACCACACGGCCCGAAACCATGCTGGGCGATGGCGCGGTGGCGGTGCATCCTGATGATGAACGCTACAAACCCATCGTGGGGATGAAGTGCGAAATTCCTGTCGGGCCAAAGGAACAGCGCCGCAAGATCCCGATCATCACCGATGAATATCCCGACCCGAATTTCGGTTCAGGCGCGGTCAAGATCACGGGCGCGCATGATTTCAACGATTACGCCGTGGCCAAGCGGGGCGATATCCCTTGCTATCGCCTGATGGACACACGCGCGCATCTGCGCGCCGATGGTGCGCCCTATGCCGAAGCGGCCGAGATTGCACAGGCCGTGGCCGATGGCGAACGCCGCTTGACCGAGGCCGAGGTCGATGCGCTGAACCTTGTGCCTGACCATTTGCGCGGGATGGATCGCTACGCCGCCCGTGATGCAGTCGTGGCAGAGATCACCGCCGAAGGTCTGGCCGTGATGACGCGCGCCGATGACCCGCGCCTTGGCAAAGCCGCGCTGAAACCAGACGCGGAAGGCGCGGATGAGCTGGTGCCTTTGGTCGAAGAAAAGACCATCACGCAGCCCTTCGGGGATCGCTCGAAAGTCGTCATTGAACCGATGCTGACGGATCAGTGGTTTGTCGATACCGCAAAAATTGTGGAACCCGCGCTTGAGGCGGTGCGGTCTGGCCGCACCCGCATCATGCCCGAACAACACCGCAAGGTCTATTTCCACTGGCTTGAGAATATCGAACCATGGACCATCTCGCGCCAACTGTGGTGGGGGCATCAGATCCCTGTGTGGTATCATAACGGGTTGGGCTCCATCCGAGAACAGCTACTGGCACAGCGGCAGGATGCTAGCAACTTTACGGGTTTAGACTTGGATGCTTTGACGCCCTTCGAATTTCAAGGAAACAAACTTTTCTCCGAATATGAGGGGCTTAACGCGGTTTGCGCGGAAAGCCTTGAGGACGCGAAAACGAAAATTCGCAAATACTTGAAGTCGAGAGAGCCCGCTCTTGGTCAGTCTTTGGATGACGTTGAAGTAATTGAGGTAGAGAGTGTTACCCCTGAATCCATAATGGAACACCTCAGAAACAGAAAATATCCAATACAGCGCGACCCCGATGTCCTCGACACCTGGTTCTCCTCTGGCCTCTGGCCCATCGGCACGCTGGGCTGGCCTGAAAAGACACCCGAATTGGAACGCTACTTCCCGACCTCCACATTGGTCTCTGGCTTCGACATCATCTTCTTCTGGGTCGCTCGCATGATGATGATGCAATTGGCCGTGGTCGATGACATCCCCTTCCGCGATGTCTATGTCCATGCGCTGGTCCGCGATGAGAAGGGCCGCAAAATGTCGAAATCCATCGGCAATGTCCTTGACCCCTTGGAATTGATCGATGAATTCGGCGCAGATGCACTGCGCTTTACGCTGACCTCGATGGCCGCGATGGGGCGCGATTTGAAACTGTCGAAAGACCGCATCGCGGGCTATCGCAATTTCGGCACGAAACTGTGGAACGCTGCCCGTTTTGCGGAAATGAACGATTGCAAACCTGTTGCAGGGTTTGATCCAAAATCCGTCCGCCAAACTGTGAACAAATGGATCATCGGCGAAACCGCGCAGGCCCGCATCGCGCATGACGAGGCGCTGTCGCAATATCGGTTCAACGATGCGGCAAACGGGCTATATGCCTTTGTTTGGGGCCGCGTTTGCGATTGGTATGTGGAATTCGCCAAGCCGCTGTTCGCATCTGAAGACCCCAAAGTGATCGCGGAAACCCGCGCGACCATGGCATGGGTGATCGACCAATGTTTGATCCTCTTGCACCCCACCATGCCCTTCATCACCGAGGAGCTGTGGGGCGAGATCGCAGACCGCCCCAAGATGCTGGTGCACACCGATTGGCCCGACTATGGCGCGGAACTGGTCGATGCCGAGGCCGCGCGCGAGATGACTTGGGTGATTTCGCTGATCGAAGAAATCCGCTCCGTGCGCGCGCAAATGCACGTGCCTGTGGGGCTTAAGGTGCAATTGCTGCAACTTGATCTCGATGCGCGCGGTCAAGCCGCGTGGGACAATAACGCCGCAATGATCGAACGCCTTGCCCGTATCTCGGAACTGACCCATGTGACGGCGATGCCCAAAGGGGCCGTGACCGTTGCCGTTGAGGGCGGCACATTCGGCCTGCCCGTGGCGGATCTGATTGATGTGGCCGAGGAAAAGGCGCGCCTGCAAAAGCTGCTTGATAAACTGGCCAAGGAAATCGGCGGGCTAAAGGGCCGCGTGAACAACCCCAAATTCGTGGCCAGCGCCCCCGAAGATGTGGTCGCTGAGGCTCGCGAAAACCTCGCCGCGCGTGAGGAAGAAGAAGCCAAGATCAAAGCCGCCTTCGCCCGTTTGGCGGAGTTGGGGTAAGACGAACGCGGCGGCGCAACAGCGCCGCTGCGGCGTCAATCACATCGCTGAATGTTCAAGGAAGGGCTTGGTAGCGGAGGAGGGACTTGAACCCCCGACACGCGGATTATGATTCCGCTGCTCTAACCAACTGAGCTACTCCGCCAAAGCATCGCGGAAGTAGGACAAGCGGGGGCAAGCGTCAACCTCAAAATCGAAAGCGTGGCGCAGTTTTTCACTCCCCCTGCCCGCTTGGCGCAATCGCCAGATCGGCCAAGATCGGGCAATCTGGGCGATGATCGCCTGAACAGCGCGTCACCAAATCAGACAGGGTCGCGCGCATCGCTGCCAATTTTGCCATTTTCGCGTCAATATCCTGCAAATGCTTTTCTGCGATGTCCTTCACATCGGCACTGGCGCGCGATTGATCTTCGTAGAGCGCCAAAAGCGCACGACATTCTTCAATCGAAAATCCCAATTCACGGGCACGGCCAAGAAAGCTCAGTTTATGCACATCCGAGGGCGAAAAGCTGCGATAGCCATTCTGCGCGCGAGACGGCGTAATCAGGCCGATTTCCTCGTAATAGCGGATGGTTTTGGGGGGCAGCCCCGTTGCCATGGCGGTTTGGGAGATATTCATAGCCCACCCCCCACATGGCGCAGCCGCAATGCGTTCATAACCACGAACACGGAGCTTGCCGCCATCGCCCCTGCCGCCAACATTGGATTAAGCAGCGGACCACCAAACAGCGCCAATGCCCCTGCCGCCACGGGGATCAGCGCCACATTATAACCAAAGGCCCAAAACAGGTTTTGAGCGATATTGCGCATGGTTGCGCGCGATAGGGCCATCGCGCTCACCACACCGCTTGGCGCGCCCGAAACCAAAACCACATCCGCAGCCTCCATCGCGATATCCGTGCCGCTGCCAAGGGCGATGCCAATATCGGCCTGCGCCAGAACGGGGGCATCATTGATCCCATCCCCCACAAAAGCCACGCGCATACCCTGTTCCTGCCAGTCTTTCACGCGCTGCAATTTATCGGCAGGTTGGAGCTGCGAAAATCGGTCCCTTACGCCCAACTCATCGGCCAGCGCATCAACCGCGCTTGCCTCGTCACCTGAAAGGATCGCAACCTTGACCCCCTGTGCACCCAAGGCCGCGATGGTCGCCTTGGCATCGCGTTTGGAGGCATCCCGAAAGGCAAGGCTGCCGAGATAGGCGCCGTCCTTGGCCATATGGATCACACTTGCCCCATCGCGTGGGATATTGGGGACGGTCACACCGCGCTCGGCCAAATACCCTTCGGTGCCAAGGGCAATCTCAACCCCCTCCACCCTTGCGCGCACACCTGCGCCGATGGTATTTTCAAACCCCTCCATCTGGGGGATCAGCAGACCACGGCCCGTGGCCTCGTCCATGATCGCCTGTGCAAAAGGATGCTCTGACCCACGTTCAACTGCGGCGGCGAGGGCGATAAGCTGGTCCTCGTCACACGTATTGAAACTGCCTATGAAACTGGGCAGGCCAGTGGTCAAGGTGCCCGTTTTGTCAAAGGCCACAAGGTCCATTTTGCGCAGCGATTGCAAGGCGTGCCCTTCGCGGAAGTGCACCCCCAATTGGGCCGCGCGCCCCGTTCCCGCCATCACGGATACAGGCGTGGCCAGACCCATCGCGCAGGGGCAGGCAATGATCAAAACCGATACCCCGATCACCATGGCCTGAACAGGCGATGGCCCAAAAACCCACCACAAGGCCGTGGTCAGAACAGCCAAACCCATCACAACGGGCACAAAGACAGCCGCCACGCGGTTGATCAATGATTGAATCGGCAAACGGGTCATTTGCGCCTTGGCCACCATATCGACAATCTGCGCCAAGACCGTTTGCCCGCCCGTGGCCGTCACTCGAAACACCGCACTGCCATCGCGGTTCAGCGTGCCGCCGACCACCGTGTCCCCTGCAGCCTTCGCCACGGGCACGGCCTCGCCTGTGATCATACTTTCATCGACCAACGCCGTGCCTTCGACCACGATACCATCTATGGCGACTTTCTCACCAGGTTTGACGCGAACCAAATCGCCAATGCGCAAATCAGCCGCGGAAATCTGCTGCTGCGTTCCATCGCGCAAAACGGTGGCTGTATCGGGGCGTAATTCCATCAAACCGCGAATAGCAGCCCCCGCTTGGCCGCGCGCGCGCGTCTCAAGGAAGCGCCCCAACAAAATCAAGGTGACGATCACCGCCGCCGCTTCAAAATAGACAAAACGGCTGGCCTCTGGGATCAACGCGGGCGCAAATGTGACCACAGTTGAAAAGGCCCATGCGGCCATGGTGCCCAGTGCAACCAACGCATTCATCTCAGGCGCCGCACGCAACAAGGCGGGCACACCCAAACGAAAAAACACCGCGCCTGGCCCGAACAGGACAATCGTTGTCAATATGAACTGGACAAGGTGCAAGGTGAAATGTCCAAAGGTGGCCACTTGCCAATGATGAAACGCGGGCAGGATATGCCCACCCATCTCCATCACGAAAACAGGCAGGGTCAGCAAAGCGGCCAAAATCACCTGTCGCTTCAGCGTGGTTTGCTCATCGCGCAGTTGCGTAGAGACGGTGGCATCATCCCCCAAAGCAGTCCCCGCTGCACCATCGGATTCATGCTCAACAATCGGATAGCCCGCGGTCCGCATGGTTGCGGCGAGATCCGTCACGGACACATCACGCAAGGTGGTGACAAATGCCTCCTTGGTGGCCAGATTGACCTTGGCCTCCACCACAGCGGGATATGCGTTCAGTGCTTTTTCAGCGCGCGCTGCACATCCCCCGCAACTGAGGTTTTCAACCCCAAAACGCAACGCGCGGGTTTGCTGCGGATTGATCGCCACAGGATAGCCAGCCTTGCGCATGGCGGCCTCCATCGTGTGAAAAGCGAAATCAGGGGAAACGGTGACTTGCGCCGTTTTTGTGGCCAAATTGACCTGCGCCGTGGCGACAAAAGGCAATTCATTCAGCGCTTTTTCAGCGCGCGCTGCACATCCCCCACAAGAGAGATTCTCAATAATTAGGGGAACAATATGCGGCACAGAAAGGTCTAACATCAAACAGGTTCACTTATCCAAAGGGGCTCATGCCCAGACCAGATAAGGGTTCCAGTAACTAGAAGGTCAAGACCCATTTACCAGACGTTTGAGATAATCGCCGTATTCGTTCTTGCCAAAGAGGGCGGCCCGCGCAGCCAGATCAGTGGCAGAAATCCACCCCTTGTTATAGGCGATTTCATCAGGGCTGCCTGTTTGGAGGCCCTGACGCTTTTGCAGCGTGTGAACGAATTCCGAGGCCTCCAACAGACTGGCATGGGTGCCTGTGTCCAACCATGCATACCCCCGTCCCATTTGGCAGACATTGAGCTGCCCATCCTCAAGGTAGCTTTGCAACAGCGAGGTGATTTCCAACTCGCCACGGGCTGACGGCGTCACGGATTTTGCCCGCTCAGGCGCGGTTCCATCCAGAAAATACAAACCCGTCACCGCATAATTGGACGGCGGGTTTGCGGGTTTTTCGATGATCTCACGCACGCGGCCCTCCGCGTCAAACCCCACGACGCCATAGCGTTGCGGGTCGGACACGTGATAGCCGAACACGGTTCCACCCTGTTCGCATTGATCTGCCGCGGTCATCAACTCAGGCAAACCATGGCCAAAGAACAAATTGTCACCCAAAATCATGGCTGAAGGCGCACCCGCAAGAAAATCTTCGGCCAGAAGATAGGCTTGCGCAAGGCCATCAGGTGACGGCTGCTCCATCCACTCCAAATGAATGCCCCATTGGCTGCCGTCACCCAGTGCGTTCCTGAACTGGGCCTGATCCTGCGGGGTGGTGATGATCGCAATCTCGCGGATATCGGCCAGCATCAACACCGAAAGCGGATAATAGATCATGGGCTTGTCATAAATCGGCAAAAGCTGTTTCGACAGGGCCATGGTGATCGGATAAAGGCGCGTGCCTGTGCCACCTGCCAAAATGATGCCTTTGCGTGCCATTTTTTCCCCGTCACTGCTGCAAGCCTAAGCCCAGCTTATGCCATGCACAGGGAAAGGTTGAAGCAGAAACTTCAAAAAAGAGCGGGGCGGCCTGTTGACCGCCCCGCCCGATAGTTTAGCCTACCACGTTCTCAGCGGGGCCATAAGGATAGCCCGTGATATCCTCAGCCCCATCCTTCGTGATGATCAAAATATCATGTTCGCGATAGCCACCCGCGCCTGCCATACCTTCGGGAATGGTCAGCATCGGCTCCATCGAAATCACCATGCCTTCTTCCAGCACCGTGTCGATATCCTCGCGCAGCTCAAGCCCCGCTTCACGGCCATAATAATGGCTCAAGACACCAAAGGAGTGACCATAGCCAAAGCTGCGATATTGCAGCAAATCGCGCTCCGCGAAGAAATCGTTGATCGCATGAGTGATCTCGGCACAGCTGACACCAGGTTTCATCAGGCTCATGCCCAATTCATGCGCCTCGATATTGGCCTGCCAATAGCCAAGACTTGCCGCATCCACCTCGCCCACAAACATCGTGCGCTCTAGCGCCGTGTAATAGCCTGAAATCATCGGGAAGGTGTTCAGGCTTAGGATATCCCCGCGCTGCAACACGCGCCCCGTGACAGGGTTATGCGCGCCATCGGTATTTAGCCCTGATTGGAACCACACCCAAGTGTCGCGATATTCAGCATCAGGAAAGCGTTTTGCGATTTCCTGTTCCATCGCATCGCGCCCTGCCATGGCGACATCAATC
This sequence comes from Rhodobacteraceae bacterium XHP0102, assembly GCA_025751475.1. Classification (GTDB taxonomy): domain Bacteria; phylum Pseudomonadota; class Alphaproteobacteria; order Rhodobacterales; family Rhodobacteraceae; genus M30B80. The sequence continues at coordinate 185,990 of JAOWLD010000004.1, read as the reverse complement.
TCGCGCACACCCGCTTTGACCGCATCACGGATTGCATAGCCACCCACATCGGCGACCTGAGCACCCGCGCGGATCAAGTCACGCTCAGCCGCGGATTTGACCATACGCTGGCGCATGGTGGCAGGGGCCACATCAGCGGTTGATTTTGGCGCAAGGAATTCGTTGAGCAGCGCAAATTGGCTCAGGACAAGATGATCGGCCTCATAACCAACAGCCTTACCCTTCCCCGCAACATGGGCCACGGCGCGCCAGTAATTGTTGCGCTGCCAATCGGTATAGGTGATGCCATCACAGGCACAGCGCCGCCATGGCTGCCCCGCATCAATGCCCGCAGAGATCACCACGGCCTCTGAGGCCGTAACGACCAGCCCATAGGGCCGTCCGAAGGCGCAGTAAAGAAAGCCGGAATAATAGGCGATATTGTGCATCGAGGTCAGCACAACCGCATCAAGGCCCTGCGCGTCCATAATCGTGCGCAGCCCCATGAGGCGCGTGTCATATTCATCTTGCGAGAATGGAAGGATGGCTTTCTCGCCATTGTGAAAACGGAAGAATTCAGGTCGCTGCATCGCCGACCCTCCTTTGACAGAAGACCCCGGCGTTCAGGGCGGTTAAGGTCTGCCATAGGACGACGCCATCGTCCCCAACCCATGCGCTTATCTGCCGCGAAAGATTTGAGTCGCGCAAGTCCCCTCTAGCGGGGCGCGGGCGCTTCGGTCTAAGGTTTTGGCCATGCTGACCTATTTTCTCAATCGGGCGCTTGCAATGATCCTCAGCCTTGCCGTGGCAAGCGTGGTGATTTTCTGTTTGATCGAAGTGGTGCCCGGGGATCCCGCCAGTTTCATGTTGGGGCTGAATGCGACCGATGCCGCCGTGGCCAATCTGCGCGCGGAACTGGGGCTGAATCAAAGTGGCTTGGCGCGCTATCTCGCTTGGGTGGGCGGCATGGTGCAGGGGGATTTTGGCATCTCCTACACCTATCGCGTGCCTGTGTCCGAATTGATCCAAGACAGGCTTGCGGTCTCGCTGCCTCTGGCGATTTATGCCCTGCTCCTCTCGACTGCCCTTGCAATCCCTATAGGGGTGCTGGCCGCAGCCAAGCGCGGCGCGTGGCCCGATCTGGGGGTCATGGCCGCAGCGCAACTTGGAATTGCGATCCCAAATTTTTGGTTCGCCATGCTGTTGGTGCTTCTTTTCGCGGTGAAATTACAATGGGTGTCGGCAGGCGGATTTGCAGGATGGGACAGCTTTGGTGCGGGGGTGGCATCGCTGACCTTGCCCGCCATTGCATTGGCCCTGCCACAAGCGGCCATCTTGGCGCGGGTGCTGCGCTCGGCTCTTCTAGAGACCTTGGAGCAGGATTATATCCGCACCGCCCGCGCCAAGGGCCTGACCCGTAGACAAACCTTGTGGCGGCACGCCTTGCGCAACGCGGGCATCCCTGTGATGACCATATTGGGCCTGCAATTTTCCTTCCTTTTGGCGGGTGCAATCATCATCGAAAACGTCTTCTTTCTGCCTGGACTTGGCCGCCTGATCTTCCAAGGGATTACCCAACGCGATCTGATTGTGGTGGAATCCGTGACCATGCTGTTGGTGTTCGCGGTGATCCTTGTGACCTTTCTGGTCGATCTGGCCTATGCGGCGCTTGATCCACGGTTACGCCGATGAAGACACAGCGATCCCTCTTTATCGGCGGTGCAATTAGCCTTGTTTTCCTGATGTTGGCGGCCTTGAGCCTGTTCTGGGTGCCGCATGAGGTGACAAGCCTCTCTATCGCCGCGCGCCTGCAAGGGCCAAGCACGACATATCTGCTGGGCACCGATCAATTCGGGCGCGATATCCTGTCTTTGTTGATGGTGGGTGCGCAAACCTCCATCGCCGTTGCGGTAGCGGCGATTGGAATCGGCGCAGGGATTGGCGTGCCATTGGGGCTATTGGCGGCCGCGCATCATGGGCGCATTGGGGATGAGGTGATCATGCGGGGCAATGACCTGATCTTTGCCTTCCCCGCCTTGGTGATTGCGATCTTGATCACGGCGACCTATGGACCCTCGGCCTTTAATGCCATCCTTGCCATTGGGATTTTCAACATCCCCGTCTTTGCCCGCGTCACACGCGCAGGCGCGCTGCCCATTTGGACCTTGGATTACATCATGGCAGCAAAGGTGGCTGGAAAATCCAAGTTTCGGATCAGCCTAGAGCATATCCTGCCCAATATCCTCAACCTGATCATCGTGCAGGCCACGATCCAGTTCAGCCTGGGAATTTTGGCCGAAGCGGCGCTCTCCTATGTTGGGCTTGGCGCGCAGCCACCAACCCCCAGTTGGGGGCGAATGTTGGCCGAGGCGCAGACGATGATCTACAGCCATCCGATGCTCGCCGTCTTGCCTGGCGCCTGTATCATGGCCTTGGTTCTGGGGTTGAACCTTGCGGGGGATGGGCTGCGCGATCATCTTGATCCTCGCTTGCGGCAGGTGGTGAAATGAGCCAAGACGCGCGCCTGACACTTGTGCATTTATCCGTGAGCATCGGCGCAAAACGCGTGCTTGATGATATCTCTATCAAGCTGCTGCCCCATCGCATCACCGCGCTTGTCGGGGAATCTGGGTCAGGCAAATCCATGACAGCGCTGGCCGTGATGGGCCTGCTCCCACAAGGGGCGGTGGCAACAGGGGCGGTGCAATTGCACGGCACAGGTGATCTTCTGGCCCTGAGGGAGGCCGCGCTTTGCGCCATCAGGGGCCGCAAAATCGCGATGATTTTTCAAGAACCCATGACCGCGCTCAACCCCGTCATGCAGATCGGTGCGCAGGTGGCAGAGGCGCTGTTGGTGCATGGCTTGGCGGAGAACCGCAGGGAGGCCATGGCACAGGCGCGCGCGGTTTTGGATCGGGTGGGGCTGTCACAAATTGGGCTTGATCGCTACCCGCATGAGCTGTCAGGCGGGCAAAGGCAGCGCGCGGCTATTGCCGCGGCCATCGCCCCCGCCCCCGATATTTTGATCGCGGATGAGGCGACAACCGCGCTCGATGTGACCACGCAGTCGGAGATCCTAGACCTGCTGCGGCAATTGGTGCGCGAGGATGGGATGTCGATGCTGCTGATCACCCATGATCTGGCCGTGGTGGCGGATATGGCAGATGAAATCGCCGTTCTGGCAGCAGGCAAGATCGTTGAAGCGGCCCCCACCACCAACATTCTGCAAGCGCCCCAACACCCCTATACGCAGACCCTGCTGGCCGCCGCATCCCCCGCGCCGCGCGCAAAGCGCGTGATTGAACGGGAGGTTGTGCTTCAGGCATCCGATGTCACGCGCATCTACCCCGCAAGGCGGCGCGGGCTGCGCAGATCCCCACCCATGGTTGCCTTGAAAAATGTCAGCTTGACGCTCAGGCGCGGCGAATGCTTGGGGCTTGTCGGCGGCTCAGGCTGCGGGAAATCCACCTTGGCGCGTGCGCTTTTGGGGCTTGAAGAAATCCAAAGCGGCGCAATTGATATCACGGGTCGTGCCGTATCGCCCAATATGTCGCCTGCAGATCGGCGGCGCATCTCGATTGTGTTCCAAGACCCCTATGGCAGCTTCAACCCACGTTGGCCTGTCAAGCGGATCATCGCGGAGCCGCTCGACCTCATCGCAGTGTCGGAGGAAAGCCGCGCAAGCCGCGTGGAGACCGCGTTGGTCCAAGTGGGGCTTTCGCCTGAGGATGCGCAGAAATTTCCGCATCAATTCTCGGGCGGGCAAAGGCAGCGTATCGCCATTGCCCGCGCCTTGATCACGAAACCCGATATTCTGGTTCTGGACGAGGCCGTGTCCGCCTTGGACGTCTCGGTGCGCGCACGGGTCTTGGATTTGCTCAAATCGCTGCAAGAAGACTTGCAGCTGTCCTATATATTCATCACCCACGATCTAAGTGTGGTTGCGCATATGGCCGACCGCATCGCGGTGATGCAGGCGGGGCAGATTGTTGAAACGGGTCCCGCAGCAGAGCTTTTGACAAACCCCAAACAACAATACACTCAAAATCTGCTCAAAGCGGCACCGCGCCTAACAGTGCCAATGAGAAGGAAGGAAAGAACATGAGACTGGCAGGAAAAACCGCGATTGTCACAGGCGGCGGGTCTGGGTTTGGCGCAGGGATCGTGCGCAAGTTCCGCGCCGAGGGGGCCGAGGTTATCATCGCAGACCTTAACATGGACGCGGCAGAACGCATCGCCGCCGAAACAGGCGGGATCGCGCAGCACGCCGATGTCGCGGATGGGTCTAGCGTGGCTGCGCTGGCACAGGCCGCGATGGACCAATGGGGCCGTGTGGATATCGTGGTCAACAACGCAGGCATCACCCATCTGCCCATGCCAATGGAAGACGTGCCCGAAGATATGTTCGACCGCGTCTTTGCCGTAAATGCAAAATCCGTCTATCTCATGGCGCGCGAGATCGTGCCCCATATGAAAGCCGCACAGGCAGGCGCGATCCTCAATATCGCCTCAACAGCTGGTCTCAGCCCGCGCCCCAATCTGAATTGGTATAATGCCTCCAAGGGCTGGATGATCACCGCGACCAAGGCGATGGCGGTGGAATTGGCCCCGCAAGGTATCCGCGTCAACGCGCTTTGCCCCGTGGCGGGGGAAACCCCGCTGTTGTCCAGTTTCATGGGCGAGGACACGCCAGAAATGCGGGCAAAATTCCTATCAACCATCCCCTTGGGTCGGTTTTCCACGCCTGAGGATATGGGAAATGCCGCGTGCTTTCTGTGCTCGGATGAGGCTGCGATGATCACAGGTGCCGCGCTCGAGGTTGATGGCGGGCGCTGCATTTAGGGGAATGGCGATGTTTGAAAGAGGCGCGAAAAACCTCATCACCGATGTTGCGGGCCTATATGTTGGCCACGCTCAGGATGACGCAATCAAAACAGGGGTCACGGTTCTGACAGCACAGCGCCCCTTTGTGGCAGGGGTGCATATCATGGGCGGCGCGCCAGGCACGCGGGAAACAGCCCTTTTATCCCCTGACCGATTGGTGCAGGAGGTCGATGCGCTGGTTCTTTCTGGCGGGTCGGCCTTTGGTCTTGATGCGGCATCGGGTGTGATGGATGGCTTGCGCGCCGCAGGACGCGGGTTCGTTGTGGGCGATCAACAGGTGCCCATTGTGCCTGCCGCAATTCTCTTTGATCTGATCAATGGCGGCGACAAAGCATGGGGTCAGAACCCCTATGCTGCCTTGGGGCGTGCGGCGTTTGAGGCCGCATCATCAGATTTTGCGCTTGGCACGGTCGGCGCAGGGACAGGGGCGCTCACGGCTGACCTCAAAGGCGGGCTTGGCTCGGCCTCGGTCGTCTTTGACGGGATCACGGTGGGCGCGCTTGTTGCGGTCAACGCGCTTGGCCGCGTGACCATGGGCGATGGCCCGCAATTCTGGGCCGCGCCGTTTGAAATGGGTGCAGAATTTGGAGGGCTGGGGACAGGGGCGTTCGATCCATCCGCACGCCCCTTGGTCAAGGGGCATCGAGACGGTGCCACCACCATTGCGATTGTGGCGACAGATGCCGCATTAACCCAAGCGCAAGCCACCCGCATGGCCACCGCCGCGCATGACGGCATGGCGCGCGCGATTTACCCCGCGCATACGCCGATGGATGGGGATCTGGTGTTTGCGGCGGCAACGGGCGCGCAACCGCTGCGCGATCCGCTGATGGACACGCTGCATTTGGGAAATGCGGCGGCGCTTTGCCTCAGCCGTGCGATTGCCCGCGCGGTCTATGAAGCCACCCCTGCCGCGCATGATCCGCTGCCCACATGGGCGGAGAAATTTGGCTGATTACTCAAAAAGCCCCGTCTGCGCAGGCGGGGTGGGAACAGGCAGCCCCAGATGCGCAAAGGCCGATTGCGTCAGCATCCGCCCGCGCGGGCTGCGCGCGATCAGACCTTGCTGCAAGAGATAGGGTTCAACCACCTCTTCGAGCGCATCGCGGCTTTCGGAAAGCGCGGCAGATAGGGTTTCGATCCCCACCGGGCCGCCGCCATAGGACTCGGCGATCAGGCGCAGATAGCGCCTGTCTGCGCCATCCAGCCCCAGCTTATCGACCCCAAGCCGTGTCAGGGCGCGATCCGCAATGGCGGCCGTCACGCGGCCATCGCCCTCGACCACCGCGAAATCAACCACGCGGCGCAACAAGCGCCCTGCAATGCGCGGGGTGCCGCGCGCGCGCTTGGCAATCTCGCGCGCGCCCTCCTCATCGGCAGGTGCGCCCATCAGGCGCGCGCCACGGGTCACAATCTGCTCCAACTCGGGCGTGTCATAATACACAAGTCGCGTGGGGATGCCGAAACGATCCCGCAATGGCGTGGTCAACAGCCCCAAGCGCGTGGTGGCCCCGATCAAGGTAAAGGGCTGCAATTCGATACGCACAGACCGCGCAGCAGGCCCCTCACCTATGACCAGATCCAGTGCGAAATCCTCCATCGCGGGATAAAGCACCTCTTCCACAGCGGGATTGAGGCGGTGGATTTCGTCAATAAACAACACATCGCGCGGCTCAAGATTGGTGAGAATTGCGGCCAAATCCCCCGCTTTTGCCAAAACGGGGCCAGAGGTCATGCGAAAATTCACCCCCAATTCGCGCGCCATGATTTGCGCCAAGGTGGTCTTGCCCAATCCAGGCGGACCATGAAACAGCACATGGTCCATCGCCTCACCGCGCTTGCGGGCGCTTTCGATGAAAACCCGCAAATTCGCGCGTGCCTCTGCCTGACCGATGAACTCGGTCAAAAGTTCAGGACGCAAGGCGCGATCTTCGCGCAGATCATCCTGCGGGTGCGGATCAGGGCGCAATGTTGGATCAGGCGTGCTCATATCAATCCTTCGGGGCCAAGAGGCGCAGGGCAGCGCGGATCAGCGCAGGGGTCGTGTCGGCCCCTTCTGCCGCGCGCGCAACCGCACTTGCCGCGTCCGAGGGGCCATAGCCCAAATTGGTCAGGGCGGAAATTGCCTCGGCCTGACTTTGCGCATCGGCCTGCGCGGTGGCAGGCGGCAGGGGCGCGTCAGGGATAGGCGCGGGCCTTTGCGGGTCTTCCACCACGGGCGCAGGGGCATTTTGCGCCAAATCGCGGGCAAGACTACCGCCCATCGCCATCAAAGCGGGGCCTTTATCCTTTAGCTCATTGACCACGCGCTGCGCCAATTTCGGGCCCACACCTGGGGCTGCTTTGACCGCACCCCAATCCCCAATCGCAATGGCACGGGCCAAGGCCTCTGTGCCAAGGGCGCCTGAGATGGCCATCGCGGCCTTTGCCCCCACGCCCTGCACCGACACCAACAAACGATGCCACTCACGATCATAAGGGGTTAAAAACCCAAAGAGCTGCAAAAGGTCTTCGCGCACCAGAAGTTCGGTATAGAGGCTTGTCACCTGCCCTGCATTTGGCAGGTTCGCAAGGGTGCGTTCCGAGCAATAAACAACATAGCCCACGCCACCAACATCCAAAAGCACATGGTCACTGGCGCGGTAATCCACGCGGCCTGTCAATTTCCCAATCACAGACCTGCCCCCACTGCCTTCATGATCCGCGTCTGCGATTGCGCATGATGGGCATGACATATCGCAATCGCCAAAGCATCCGCCGCATCAGGGGATTTTGGCGCGCATCCGGGCAATTGCAGGCGCACCATATGGCCGATCTGATCCTTATGCGCATGGCCCACCCCAACCACGGTTTTCTTTACCGTGTTTGGCGCATATTCAGCCACGGGCAGGCCCGCCTTGGCGGGGGCCAACATCGCAACACCGCGCGCCTGCCCCAATTTCAACGTGGCGGCCCCATCACGATTGACGAAGGTCTGTTCAACCGCCGCACAATCTGGGGCAAATTCGGTCAGCACAGCGATCAATCCCTCATATAGCGCCAAAAGACGCGGAGCGAGATCATCGCCTACCCCTTCGACAACGCCATTTGATATGTGGCGCAGGCGCGGGCCATCCGCCTCGATCACGCCCCATCCAAGATAGCGCAGCCCTGGGTCAATACCGATGATACGCATGGCCTGCTCGCCTTTTATGGTTCTTTGCGTCAGCTTAGCCCATCATTAGCACGAAACAAGAACATTCAACAAGCGGGGCGTGCAGATCACCCCAGATAGCGCAGTGTCAGCGCCGCCCATTCCCCATGTTCGGAGGCATAAACCCGCTCGAACCCCGCCGCGATATAGGCGGCGGTGACATCCTCGGCCTGCTCCAACAAAAGGCCCGACAGGATCAAATAGCCGCCCTTGGCCGCATGACGCGCCATATCAGGGGCCAGTTCGATCAACGGACCCTTCAGGATATTGGCAAAGATCAAATCAAAGGGTGCGCGGGCAGCAATAATGGGATGATCAAATCCAGCAGCTTGGAGGGTCTCGATCCGACCGTCCATGCCATTGGCCGTGGCATTGACACGCGCCACGTCCACCGCGATTTCATCGATATCCGATGCCAGAACCGTTTGTGGGAATACCCGCGCAGCCGCCAAGGCCAAAACCGCCGTTCCGCAGCCGATATCGATCACATTCTCAAAGCGATGCCCGTCCGTGAGCAAACGGTCAAACGCAATCAAACATCCCGATGTGGTCCCGTGATGCCCCGTGCCAAAGGCCATCGCGGCCTCGATCAACAAAGGCACCGCATCGCTTGGCACCGTGTCGGCGTCATGGCTGCCGTAAAGATAAAACCGCCCCGCACGCACAGGGTGCAATTCGCGGCGCACCTGCGCGACCCAATCGGTTTCGGGCAATTCCGACACCACAAATTCCCGCGCGCTGTGGGCAGCGGCCAAAAGCGCCAAAGCGATTTCATCAGGGGCCTCAAGGAAATAGCCGCCCACCTCCCAACGGCCAGAGCCGTCTTCAATCTCGAACACGCCCACGCCATAAGGGGCGGGATCAAGCGCCTCTATTGCCTCGCCCAAGGCTTCGGCGGCGGATTTCTCTCCCAAGGTCGTAAATGCGGTAAAGGTGGTCATAAGCACTCTATTTCATCACGGTGTTCATCGGCGTGGACACGGGCAAATTGCGCCGTGCCAACAGGGTTTCATGGCCCGCTTCAGGGTGACGGGGCACCAAGAGCGAAAGACACAGCGAGATTGCCGCCATCATCGCCGCCAATAAAAAAACGATCATCGGCGAAGACAGCCAGACATATCCCAACAGGGCGGGCAAGAACACCGCCGCAATGTGATTGATGGTAAAGGCAACAGCGGCCGTTGGCGCAATATCGGCGGGGTCTGCGATTTTCTGAAAATAGGTTTTGATCGCAAGCGCCAGCGCAAAGAAGATATGGTTGGCCACATAAAGGAATGCCGCCATCCCGACACCCCAATCATAGAGATACAGCCCTGCATAAAGCAGGAAGATCACAAACAGCCCCGCATATTCAAAGACCAAGGCCGCACGTTCGCCAAAAAACGAAACGGCACGGCCCAAAAGCGGGGCTGCGATCATATTGGCAACCAATGTGACCATAAACAGCGCGGTGATCTGATGCACCTCGAACCCATAGCGCTCGACCATCATGAATCCTGCAAAGACCACGAAAATCTGGCGCCGCGCGCCCGACATGAATTGCAGCGCGTAATACAGCCAATAACGGCTGCGCAGAACCATCTGGCGGTTTTGCGGATGCGGTGCCTCAAATTGCGGGAAGGCGAAGAACGCGATCACCGCGACCAGCGCCGTAAACCCACCCGCAATTCCATAGACAAGATCATAGCTCAGATCATAGGCGCGCCATGTCAGCACGATCAGACCATAGGCCAGAAGCGTGGCCAAGGACCCTATCGACATCAGCCAACCGATGGTTTGGGGCGCGCGCTTTTTGTCGATCCATTGCAACTGCAAGGATTGGTTGACCGTCTCATAGTAATGAAACCCAATTGATGAAATCAGCGTCACCATCAACAATCCCCCCAAACTGGGGAAATAGGCGGTCAATGCGGTTGCTGCACCCAGCATGACAAGCGACACCAAGGCCAATTTTTGTTCACTAATGACCAGCAAAAGAGCGATCACGCCAATCGCCAAAAATCCGGGGATCTCGCGCACGGAATGCAGCCAGCCTATATCGGCACCGTCAAACCCTGCGGCCTCGATCACGAAATTATTCAAGAGCGCAGACCATGTTGCGAAGGCCACAGGCATGGCAAAAGCCATCAAAAACAGCAACGCCAACGGGCGCTGCCATTTGGGCAGAGTATAGGCTTGGGACAGCGGCACGCATTTCATGACATCTGCCATAGGCCCGAAGGGTCGGGCTTGGCAATTGAAACTTTCACCCCATGCGATCCGCAAGCAGGAATTCCGCCGCTGCGTCAAGGCGGATATGCGGCGGACCAAAGCCCGCGCGTAGAGAGTTGTGGGGCGGGGCGAAATCGGTCGTTGCAAATTCATGATCCGACCAGTCTCGCGCACCTGCACGGGCGGGGGCGAGAATTTGGTCGGGATGGGCGGGCAATTCCCCCGCAAAAAGCGCGCGCATCTGCGTGTCGAGACCCACACGACCCACGACCAGATCGACATCCGCCCCATCTATCTCGCGGCGTTCTTCAACCGTGCTGCGCAGAGAGGCAATCGCCATGGCACGGGTTTTGGCCCCCCGATAATCGGCGCGCTGTTTGGCCTCTTGCACCAAAGCCTCCAGCAAATTGGCATAGGCGGAATGTTGCGATTGATGCAGATAATCTGCCTTGGTCGCAGCAAACAGAATGCGGTCCGTTTTCTGGCCCAAAAGCGCCGAGAAGGGGCCATTCGCACCGTGCCGAAACACCGATAAAATTCCCGCCATGGCCTGACGTAAATCCTCCAATATCTCTGGCCCGCCTTGCATCGCACTGAGCAGGTCGACCAACACCACCTGACGGTCAATCTTGGCAAAATGCGCGCGGAAAAACGGCCGCACAATTTGCAATTTGTAGGCTTCAAAGCGCCGCGCGGCCTCGCGCGCGATGCTGCCACGTTTGGGGCTTTCCACGGGCAAGGGGGCAAAGGTCAGCGCGGGGCTGCCGTGCAAATCGCCAGGAAGGATAAAGCGACCTGGGGTTAATTGGCTAAACCCCGCCGCCCGCGCGGCGTGCAGATAGGCGGTGAAAGAACGGGCAAGCGCCGCGGCCTGTATCTCGTCATGGCGCGCCTCTGCCACAGCTTCGGTCGCAAGGCCGAGAAAATCCCGCGCTTCGGGTAGGATGTCCGATTTGGCAATAACTTGCTTCAAACTGGCTTTGGACCATTGCGCGTAGCTTTGCGACAATAGCCCCAAATCCAGCAACCATTCCCCAGGATAATCAGTGATATCCAAATGAAGGCGGCGCGGGCCTGTCAGACGCGCAAGCCTTGATTTTGGCGTAACGCGCAACGACAGCCGCAATTGCGAGACGCTGCGCGTGCCCATCGGCCAATGCGCTTCGGCCCCCGTCATCGCGGCGAGGTGGCTTTCATAATCAAAACGCGCCACCGTGTCATCGGGTTGCGGCTGCAAATAGGCCGCCTCAATCCTGCCTTCGCGTTCAGGCCCAAAGGCGGCCATGCGCCCGCGCTGTATCATATTGGCGACAAGGGAAGTGATGAACACCGTTTTGCCTGCGCGGGACAACCCAGTGACACCGATCCGCAGACCTGGATCAGAAAAGGCACGCGCCAAGGCATCTGCTGACCCCTCAACGCTATCGCGCAGCATATTCCCCAAAGCTGGTATCACGTCTGGCCCGCCCCCATCCTTCGACTGCGCCCAAGATAGGATGCCAAGGGCGTGATGCATAGGGGGCTGAGGGCGATTGCATGGCGCGCGGCTTTCGGCTAGCCAAAGCCATGGCCCGTTATGCGCTCAAAGTGGAATATGATGGTCGTCCCTTTGCGGGGTGGCAACGTCAAGCTGATCAGCCTTCCGTGCAAGGGGCGATCGAGGCTGCCCTCGCGCATCTGGAGGCGGATGTGCCCAGCATTGCCGCAGCTGGCCGCACGGATGCAGGGGTTCATGCCACGGGCCAAGTGGCCCATTGCGATATGGCGCAACTGTGGGATCCCTTCCGCCTGTCCGAGGCGCTCAATTTCCACCTCAAACCGCTGCCCGTGGCGATTGTGGCCTGCGCGCGCGTTTCCGAGGATTGGCACGCGCGATTTTCAGCGCTTGAACGGCGCTACACCTATCGCCTGATCCAGCGCCGCGCACCGCTTACCCTTGCAGCAGGTCAAGCATGGGCCGTGAAGGGGCCGCTTGAGCTTGCCCCGATGAAGGAGGCCGCGGCCCATCTGATTGGCAAGCATGATTTCACGACCTTTCGCGCATCCATTTGCCAAGCAAACTCGCCTGTGAAAACACTCGATGAGCTGCGCATCGAAGCCATTGCGCGCGACACAGAGACAGAATTTCAATTTCACCTGCGCGCACGCTCCTTTTTGCACAATCAAGTGCGCTCTATCGTGGGCACGTTGGAGCGTGTCGGGGCGGGTTCATGGACACCAGACGATATGCGCCGCGCCCTAGCCGCCTGTGACCGCAGCCAATGCGGCCCCGTGGCACCGCCTGATGGGTTGATCCTGACGGGCGTGTCTTATCCTGATGATCCTTTTGCGGGGAAAACGGTTTGATGCAGATGCCATGGCCGATCACCCGCGAGATCGTCTTGGTGGGCGGCGGGCACAGTCATGCGCTTGTGGCGCGGATGTGGGGGATGCGTCCTTTGGCGGGTGCGCGTTTGACCATGATCTCACCCCATCCCAGCGCAGCCTATTCGGGGATGCTGCCTGGGGCTCTTGCGGGGCATTATGCCCCCCAAGACGTCGAAATTGATCTGGTGCGCCTTGCGCGGTTTGCCGATGCGCGCCTGATCCTCGACCCTGCGACCGAGATTGACCGTGCCGCCAAACAGGTGATCCTGAAAGGCGGCAGACGCATCGCCTATGATACGTTGTCAATCGACATCGGCATAACCACGGATATGCCCGCCTTGTCGGGGTTTTCCGAGCACGCCCTGCCCATAAAGCCCCTCGAGCGCTTTGCCACTGTTTGGGAAGCCTTTGTGGGTAATGCGCCAAAGGCGGCGCGGATCGCCATTATCGGCGGCGGGGTGGCGGGTGTCGAAGTGGCTATGGCGGTGGCGCATCGCTTGCGCGGAACGGGATGCAAGGTTGACATCACCATCTTTGAGCGCGCCCGCGCCCTGCAAGAATTACCCCAACGGGCGCAGACAAACCTACGCTTTGAGCTGACCAAAGCAGGCATTGCCTTGCGCGAACAGACCCAGATTCTGGCCATCACCGAGAAGATGATCCATTTGGCAGACGGGACGCAGCACCCCGCCGATCTGATCCTTGGCGCGGCAGGGGCGCGCGCACATGACTGGCTGACGCAGACAGGTCTTGCCCTGAAAGACGGGTTCATCCGTGTTGGCCCCACCCTGCAAAGCGTGAGTGATCCGCATATTTTTGCTACGGGCGATTGCGCATATTTCGATCATGCACCGCGCAGCAAGGCGGGGGTCTATGCGGTGCGGTCGGCCATGCCGTTGTTTGAAAATCTGCGTGCAATGACCACAGGCGGTGCATTGCGCCCATACCACCCACAGAAAACCTACCTGAAGCTGATCTCGCTTGGCGACCAGCGCGCCATCGCAACGCGCGGCTCATTTGTGGCCAAATTGCCTGGCCTGTGGCGGTGGAAAGATCATATTGACCGCAGCTTCATGGCGCAATTGACCGATTTTCCCGCCATGACAGCGCGGGCCAATGTGCCGCAAGACCATGCTTTGGATATGGTCGAAACCCTCGGGCCAAAGCCTCAATGCGGGGGATGTGGCGCGAAACTGGGGCAAGCGGCACTTGAGGCGGCACTGCCCCCCGCCCCGACCCATCGCAGCGATATTGAGATGGGCCGCGGCGATGATGCGGCCCTGTTGCGCATCGATAAAGCGCGGCAGGTCATCAGCACCGATCATCTGCGCCCCTTTTGCAACGATCCTGCGCTGATGGCAAAAATCACCGCCATTCACGCACTTGGCGATATCTGGGCAATGGGCGCGCGGGCACAATCTTCCTTGGCAATGATCACCCTGCCGCCCTTGTCACAGACCCTCCAAACGCAATGGTTGTCCGAGATCATGTCAGCCGCCGCCCAAGTGATGTCAGAGGCAGGGGCAGATATTATCGGCGGGCACAGCTCAACGGGCATGGAATTAAGCATCGGCTTCACGGTGACAGGTTTGCTGGATGGACCTCCCATCGGGCTTGCGGGGGCACGGGCGGGCGATGCATTGATCCTGACCAAACCGATTGGCGCAGGGGTGTTGCTTGCCGCTGAGATGCAAGGACAGGCCAAGGGCCGCGATATCGCGCGCCTTTATCAGGCGCTCATATCGCCGCAGGGCACAGCTTCAAATATGCTCGCCCCGCACGCGCGCGCCATGACCGATGTGACGGGGTTCGGCCTTGCAGGTCATGTGATGAACATCGCGCGCGCATCTGGCAAAGGGGCGCAGATTTGGCTTGATCATGTCCCACTCTATCAAGGCGCGCTTGATTTGGCGGCGGCGGGGGTGCAATCGACCCTCTACCCGCAAAACCGCGCCCATCCTTTGGGGCAAATACAGGGCACGGCATCGGGGCCGCGCGCCGATCTTTTGTTCGACCCGCAAACCGCAGGCGGGCTTTTGGCGGCCCTACCGCAAGAGGCCGCCCCACAGGTCATCGCAGCGCTGCAAAACATGGGACAGCCCGCGTGGATCATTGGCCAGATCACAGATCAAAAGGGCGTCCTTGAGATCCGCGCGGGGGATTGAACCGCAAAGCCCAAGCCGCTACTCCCCTTGCCTATGACAACAGACACGATCACGCCTTATTTCACCCGCGCTGATGGCAGCTATCTCTTCGCCCGTTGGGGACGACCCATCGCGCCTGTGGTCTTTGGGGCCGAAGATGCCACTGTCGCCACCGTCAAGGGCGCCGTTGAGGCCGTGGTGGCACTCGCAGGACACCAGATCGCCGAGACAGACCCCGAACTTGGGGCGAATTTCATGTTGTTCTTCATCCGCGATTGGGACGAGGTTTTGGCCACCCCAAATATGGACCGTCTGTTGCCCGACCTCGACCAAATTATCGCACGGCTCAAGTCCGTTGATGCCAATCAATACCGTGCCTTTCGATTTGATGCAGAGGGCGGGATCAAAGCCGCCTTCGTGTTTGTGCGCATGGATGCAGAACTATCCAATCTACCCGCTGACACGATCGCATTGGCGCAGGTGGTGCAAACGATTTTGCTATGGTCAGATCAGGCTTTCTTGGGCCAATCGCCCTTGGCTGCGGCCGCGGATGGGGCCGCGCGGCTCAAGCCAGAAATTGCCGCAATCATTCGCGCGGGCTATGATCCGATTTTGCCTGTCTGCGCCACCGACCCCACGCATGGTATGCGCTTGGCCGCACGGGTCTCAGTATTGCAGAAAGGGAGTTGAGCATGACGCATCACTGGCCCATTCGTGTTTACTACGAGGACACTGATCTTGCGGGTATCGTTTATTACGCCAATTACCTCAAATTCATCGAACGGGCGCGCAGTGAAATGGTGCGGGGTCTGGGCGTTGATCAGGCCGCGCTGAAGCGTGATCATGATATCGTCTTTGCCGTGCGCCGCGTTGAGGCGGATTATCGCGCGCCTGCGAAATTTGACGATGAATTGGTTGTGGAAACCAAGCTTGTGCGCGCAAGCCCCGTGCGCTTGGAACTGGCGCAGGATATCCTAAGGGATGGCGCGGTGATCTTCGCGGCCCAAGTGACCCTCGTGACCATCAATTTCGCAGGCAAGGTTGCGAAACTGCCCCCCGATGTTCTGGCCAAACTGAGCTGACCACGGGCGCGGGGATTTGCCGATCACAACAGGGTGAGCGCAGGCCCATTTCCAACTCGTTTTGAACCTGATATAGTTGGGTTAATCACAGGTTGAGCGTGGCAATAAAGAAACGCGCCGGCTTGGGTGGATTGCGGCCCCACGAACGGGGTCTTGCATTGAGGCAAAAGAAAGAACGGGCATGGACGCTACAACGCTTGGTATGGCGCAAGAGGCTGATTTCACCCTCATCGCGCTGTTTTTCCGCGCATCCTTTATTGTGCAGGCTGTGATGATCGCGCTGATCGTGGCTTCGGTCTGGGTTTGGGCGATTACGATCAACAAATATCGGATTTATCGCCGCGCACGCCAAACCACCGCCGAATTTGATGCAGCCTTCTGGTCAGGCCAACCGCTTGATTTGCTCTATGATCAAATCGCCGAAAGCCCACAATCCGCAGCGGAGCGTGTGTTTGTGGCGGGGATGGCCGAATGGCGCAATTCGCTGCGTGATGATGGCGCCTTGATCCCAGGGGTGCAGCAGCGGGTGGATCGTTCGATGGATGTGGCGATTGCGCGCGAGGCAGAACGCCTCACAGCGGGTTTGAATTTCCTCGCAACCACGGGCGCAACCGCGCCTTTCGTGGGTTTGTTTGGCACGGTCTGGGGGATCATGCGCTCCTTCCAAGAAATCGCGATTTCAGGCAACACATCGCTTGCCGTTGTGGCACCTGGTATTGCCGAGGCGCTCTTGGCCACGGGTCTTGGCTTGCTGGCCGCGATCCCTGCGGTGATTTTCTATAACAAACTGTCTTCCGACTCGGATCGGATCATCGCGGGCTATGAAAGCTTTGCCGATGAGTTTTCCACGCTTCTTTCACGGCAGCTTGACTGATGGGGGCCTCGGTTGCGCAAAAATCGGGCGGGGGGCGCAGACGCGGGCGCAGACGCGCAGGCGGCACGCGCGCCATATCCGAAATCAACGTCACGCCCTTCGTAGATGTGATGCTGTGTCTTTTGATCATCTTCATGGTGGCCGCTCCACTGATGACGGTCGGTGTGCCGATTGATTTGCCCGACACCGCCGCCGAAGCCTTGCCCAGCGAGGAGGAGGAGCCACTCACAGTGACAATTGCCGCCGATGGGCGGGTGATGATCCAAACCACCGAGGTCGAGCGGACGGAATTGGTCACACGGCTTTTGGCCATAGCAGGTGAGCGGGACAGCACCCGCATTTTTCTGCGCGCAGATGGCGCAATCTCCTATGAAGAGGTGATGCAGATCATGGGCGCGCTCAATGCAGGGGGCTTTCGTGAAATCGGTCTTGTAACCGATGCAGGCGGCCCCGCCTTGAACGGTGCCCCAGGCAGCGGGCCTGAGGGGTAAGGTTGATGCGGCGGGAGCTTTATGTCTCGGCTGGGCTGCACATCGCGCTGCTCTTTTGGGTGGCGTTCGGGGATAGCCTTTTTCACCGCGAAACCGAGACCGAGTTCCAAGTCACAGGCGTGCAAATCATCTCAACAGCCGAATTTGAGGCCTTGACGGAAATTGCAAGCCTGCCGCCCGCACCCGAGCCCGACATCGCGCCAGAAACAGCTCCGCCGCCTGAGGTGACACCCCAGATCAGCGCACCGCCCATGGGTGCGCAAGATGCGCCACCTTCTGACACACCGACACCTGAGGCGGCCCCGCGTGTGGCACCAACCCCTGCACCAGCACCCCCTCCTGAGGCGGAAATCGCACCCACGGTTGTAGAGGCAACCCCCGAGCCAGAGGTGACGGCCGAGACCCCTATCGAGCAAGATGTGGCCCAAGCGCCAGAGGCCGCAACGACCCAAATCGTAACCGAGGCTGAAACGCCTGCGGCCAGCCTTGCGCCGATTGCATCGCCCGTGCCAACGGCACGGCCACAGCGCCCGAACCCCGAACCAGAGCCGCAGCCAGAACCTGAACCAGAGCCAGAACCAACACCTGAACCTGCTGACCCGCTCGCCGATGCGATTGCGGCGGCGGTGGCCGAAGCGGTCACCACCCCCGCTCCGCCAGCTGTGCCCTCTGGCCCGCCTTTGAGCAGCGGCGAGGTGGACGGGCTGATTGCCGATGTGCGCGCCTGTTGGAATATCGGGGCGCTCTCCTCAGAGGCGCAGCGCACAGTTGTCACCATCTCGGTCACTTTGGGCCAAGACGGGCGTCCAGATGCAGGGTCGATCCGCCTGATCGACAGTGCAGGTGGCTCAGATGCATCGGTTGGCCAAGCATTTGAGGCAGGACGCCGTGCGATTTTGCGCTGTGGCGCAAACGGGTTTAACCTGCCCCCAGAAAAATACGACCAATGGCAAACCATCGAAATGGTCTTTAACCCTGAACAAATGAGGCTGAGATGAAGGCGCAGTTGAACAATCTCTTTCGCGGCTTGGGTCTGTGCGCCGCACTTGGCCTAGTGGCCCTGCCCGTTGGGGCACAAAGCGCAGGGGGGCCATTGCGCATTGAGATCACCGAAGGTGTGATTGAGCCCCTGCCCTTTGCCCTGCCCGTTTTTATCGCGGACAGCCCAGATATGGCCGATGCCGCCCAAGACATCACGCGGGTGATTGCCGCTGATCTGCGCGGCACGGGCCTGTTCCGCGAAATCCCAGCCGAGGCGCATATCTCCACCATCACCAGTTTCGACAGCCCCGTGCAATTTGCCGATTGGCAAGCGATCAATGCGCAGGCCCTGATCACTGGCTCCGTGGGGCGCACATCCGATGGTCAGATGGTGGTGCGATTCCGCCTGTTTGACGTGTTTTCACAATTGCCCTTGGGCGATGGCCTGCAATTTGTCGCCACGCCCGAGACATGGCGGCGCATGGCACATCGCGTGGCGGATCAGGTCTATAGCCGCATCACGGGCGAAAGCGGATATTTCGACACGCGCGTGGCCTTTATCAACGAAGAAGGTCCGAAAAACGCGCGGCTCAAGCGTCTGGCACTGATGGATTATGACGGCGCGAATGTGCAATACCTGACAGACAGCAGTGCGATTGTTCTCGCCCCCCGCTTTTCACCCGATGGGCGCAGCCTGCTTTACACATCCTATGAAAGTGGGACGCCGCGCATCTATCAAATGGACATCGCCAGCGTCACCCATCGCCCCTTGGCCGACTTGCCGGGCACCATGACCTTTGCGCCGCGCTATTCCCCAGATGGGCGGCGCGTGGTCTTCTCGGTCGAACGTGGCGGCAATAGCGATATCTATATGCTCGATCTCATCAGTGGCGGCCAAACCCGTCTGACCGAAGCCCCCTCGATTGAAACCGCGCCCAGTTTTTCGCCTGATGGCAATCAGGTTGTGTTTGAAAGCGACCGTTCGGGCAACCAGCAGCTTTACATTATGCCCGCAACAGGCGGCCAAGCACAGCGTATCAGCCGTGGCAGCGGACGTTACGGGACACCCGTCTGGAGCCCACGTGGCGATTACATCGCTTTCACCAAGCAAGAGGCGGGGCGGTTCCACATTGGTGTGATGCGGGTGGATGGCAGCGAAGAACGGCTTTTGACCGCATCTTTTCTCGATGAGGGGCCAACTTGGGCACCCAATGGGCGCGTGGTGATGTTCACCCGCGAAACCGCAGGCACAAATGGCGCGCCTGCGCTTTATTCGGTCGATATTTCGGGACGCAATCTGCAACGTGTTGCGACACCGGGCATGGCGTCTGACCCTGCATGGTCGCCTCTGTTGCAATAAACCGCAAGTGATCAATTGGGTGACGATGCCTGATTCACAAGGCGGTTTGGACGTGTTAAGACAGGGCGAACAATCGCCCGCAATCGGGATGGAACACCCCTCCCAAGCATTAGGAATGTGAATGATGAAACTTTTGGTGAAATCAAGTTTGATGGTGGCAATGCTTGGCCTTGCGGCCTGTTCGCAGGCGGGGCTTGGCGGCAGTGGCGCGGGCGGCATGAATGGCGCGGGCGCGATGGGGGGTAATTTTGATCCCGCAAGCCCTGAATATTTCAACCAAACCATTGGCGACCGTGTTTTCTTTGCCGTGGATCAATCGACCCTCTCGGCTGAAGCGGCGGCGACCTTGGATCAACAAGCGACATGGTTGCTGAATAATCCCAGTTACACTGCGATCATCGAAGGTCACGCGGATGAACAAGGCACCCGCGAGTATAACCTTGCGCTTGGTGCGCGCCGCGCGGCATCAGCACAGGAATATCTGATCAGCCGTGGTGTTGCCCCCAACCGCTTGTCGACCATTTCTTACGGCAAGGAACGCCCAATTGAGATTTGCTCAAACGAGGCTTGCTACAGCCGCAACCGCCGTGCGGTCACGGTGATTGCAGCGGGCGCAGGGGTTTAAACAATATGCTCAAGCGGGCGCTGATCTGTGGAGTTTTGGCCTTTGGGATAGGTAGCATACAGCTGCCGCAAGCGGCATTTGCCCAAACCGAACAGACCCAAACCCTCGCCGATATACGGCAGGAACTGTCGGTGCTTTACTTCGAGATTCAGCGCCTTCGCTTGGAGCTTTCAACCACGGGTGGGCCAAGTCTGCCTGCGGGCACCGCAAGCCCCCTGTCTCGGCTCGATGCCATCGAGGCGGAGTTGCGGCGGATGACTGCCGCTACGGAAACCTTACAATTGCGGATTGAGGCGATTGTAGGCGATGGCACAAACCGCATTGGCGATCTGGAATTCCGTCTGTGCGAATTGGAGCCAGAATGTGATATCGCCACCCTCGGCGACACCCCTTCTTTAGGTGCATCTGCCTTGCCCAATGATGGATCAACACCAGCCTTGGGACAGGGCAGCATCCTTGCGCCTTCCCCCAGCATTGGCAGCGGTGGCGATGGCCCGCAATTGGCGGTGGCCGAGCAATCAGATTTCGACCGCGCCTTGGCCGCTTATGATGCGGGAAATTGGGCGGAGGCTGTTGCCGCCTTTGGACGCTTCGCTGAAACCTATCCAGGTGGCCCACTTTCGGGCGAGGCGCATTTCTTGCGCGGGGAGGCCGAAGTGCAACAAGGCGCTTGGAGCCGTGCTGCCCGTGCCTTTCTCGACAGTTTTTCAGGCAGCCCCGATGGCCCCCGCGCGCCAGCGGCACTGGCCCGATTGGGCCAATCGTTGGGCGAATTGGGCCAGATCGAAGAAGCCTGCATCACCCTATCTGAGGTCGCAACGCGCTATCCTGAGGCCCGTGCTGAAATTGCGCAGGCGGATGCGGCCCGCGCGGCCCTTGCGTGCAATTGAGCCTTTCGGAGACATTTCACG
This sequence comes from Rhodobacteraceae bacterium XHP0102, assembly GCA_025751475.1. Lineage (GTDB taxonomy): Bacteria > Pseudomonadota > Alphaproteobacteria > Rhodobacterales > Rhodobacteraceae > M30B80. The sequence continues at coordinate 164,888 of JAOWLD010000004.1, read as the reverse complement.
CTGAAATGGCGCGGCTTTGCCCTGCGCCCTTGCCCGATGTCATCGCGATCATGGTCTCTGGCGGCAGCGATAGTCTTGCTTTGATGATGCTCGCCCAGGATTGGGCCGAGGAGATGCGCAAAGACCCTGACAATGGTCCATTGCGCTTAATCGCCATCACCGTGGACCATGGCCTGCGCGCAGAAAGCGCGGCTGAAGCGGAACAGGTGGCCAAAATTGCCCATGACCTCGGCATAGATCACGTCACCTTGCAATGGAAATGGGACGGCACAGGCAATCTGCAGGCGGCGGCCCGCGCAGCCCGCTATAGCCTTGTGCAAGACTGGCGCAGACGCAAGCGGCCTGAGATCGGCGCAATCCTTGTGGGCCATACCCGCGATGATCAGGCGGAGACATTTTTGATGCGCCTGTCGCGTGGATCAGGCGTTGAAGGATTGGCCGCGATGAAAGCGCTTCCGCTGTCGCATAACGCGGCGCGTGCGGCTGGTGCCGCACCTGTGATACGTCCGTTGCTTTGGGCCAGACGAGACGCGCTGCGCGCGGCGTTGCGCGCTCGTGGCATGACATGGATCGATGATCCCTCCAATGAGAACGAAGATTTCCTGCGCGTGCGGATCCGCAAGGCGATGGTGGATTTTGAAGACATCGGTCTGGGCACGGACACGCTGACCCGAACCGCCGCGCATATGAGCCGCGCAACCGTGGCTCTCTGGGCGCGCGCGGCAGATGTTGCGGCGAAGGTTGTCAGTGAACCCTATCCTGGTGTGCTGCGGTTTGATTTGGCAGATTTCGGTAAGATCGAAGAAGAAACCCAACTGCGGCTCTTGGCGCATGGGATTGGATGCTTGACCCAAGCCCCTTACAGGCCGCGCCTCAGCAGCCTCGAGGCTTTGGCGGAGGCGGCTTTTGCGGGCCGCGGCGCCACATTGCATGGCGCGCAAAGCTTTGTGCACGAGGGTGGGTTGATCTTGGTGCGTGAATTGCGCGCAGTGGCCGATTACGAAAGCCCCGCTGATGGGGTCGCCGCGTGGGATGGGCGATGGCGCATCAAAGGCCGCCGTCTGGGCGAGGCCGTAATCCGCCCCTTGGGCGCGCAAAGCCTTGCTGCGCTTGACCTCCCCAAAGGTCTGCCAAAGGCGGCATTCCAATCTTATCCTGCACTTTGGGCGGGGCCAGCATTGGTTGCCGTGCCCTTTTTGGCGCGTGAAGGCCTATGCGCGCCGCAATATGAAACATCGGCAGAGTTCCACCGATCCATTTTATCGCATTGAAGTCAGCCTCAGCATCCTTATCTTAGAGGGAACGCAAGCGCGCATGAGGCGCGACTGTCGCGAAAGCGAGGAGAATTCTCTTGGGCAATGCTCGTAATATCGCCTTTTGGGTCATCTTATTTTTGCTGATCCTAGCGCTGTTCAATCTGTTCAGCGGCAACCAGTCATCGGTCAATGCCCGATCGGTGGCCTATTCTGATTTCATGGCACAGGTGGGGCAAGGCTCGGTCAGTTCGGCCACAATTGATGGCGAGACTGTGCAATTCACCACTCCAGAGGGCACGTTTGAAACCACCCGACCTGCGGACAGCGACATTGCAACCACCTTGATTGACCAAGGCGTGCGGGTCGATGTGCGACCGCAGGAACAATCTGGGTTCATGTCGATCCTGTCCTTGTGGCTGCCCGTTCTGGTGCTGATCGGCATCTGGATTTTCTTCATGAATCGGATGCAAGGCGGCGGTCGTGGCGGGGCCATGGGTTTTGGAAAATCCAAAGCAAAGCTGCTGACGGAGAAGCATGGCCGCGTCACATTTGATGATGTTGCGGGCATTGATGAAGCCAAGGAAGAACTGGAAGAAATCGTTGAATTCCTGAGGAATCCGCAGAAATTCAGCAAACTTGGCGGCAAAATCCCCAAGGGTGCCTTGCTTGTTGGCCCTCCAGGCACGGGTAAGACCTTGCTAGCGCGCGCCATTGCGGGCGAGGCGGGTGTGCCCTTCTTCACCATCTCAGGTTCGGACTTTGTCGAGATGTTCGTGGGTGTCGGCGCAAGCCGCGTGCGCGATATGTTTGAGCAAGCCAAAAAGAACGCGCCTTGTATCGTCTTTATTGACGAGATTGACGCGGTCGGCCGCTCGCGCGGAGTCGGCTATGGCGGCGGCAATGACGAACGCGAGCAGACCTTGAACCAGCTTCTGGTCGAGATGGACGGTTTCGAGGCGAATGAGGGCATCATCATCGTTGCGGCCACCAACCGCCCCGATGTGCTTGACCCTGCGCTGCTGCGTCCAGGTCGCTTTGACCGTCAGGTGCAGGTGCCCAATCCCGACATCAAGGGCCGTGAAAAAATCTTGGGCGTGCACGCGCGCAAAGTGCCGCTTGGCCCCAATGTCGATCTGCGAATCATCGCGCGGGGAACGCCTGGCTTTTCGGGGGCTGATTTGGCCAATTTGGTCAATGAGGCCGCTTTGATGGCCGCCCGCGTCAATCGCCGCTTCGTAACGATGGAAGATTTCGAGAACGCCAAGGACAAGGTGATGATGGGCGCGGAACGCCGCTCGATGGTCATGACCGAGGACGAGAAGAAGCTGACCGCCTATCACGAGGCGGGCCATGCGGTGGTTGGATTGAACGTGCCGCAGCACGATCCAATCCACAAGGCCACGATCATTCCGCGCGGTCGTGCCCTGGGTTTGGTTCTTTCCCTGCCTGAGCGCGATCAACTGTCGGTCAGCTACACAAAATACACCTCGAAAATCGCCATGGCGATGGGGGGACGTGTGGCCGAGGAATTGGTGTTCGGCAAGGAAAACGTGACCTCAGGCGCGGCCTCTGACATTCAGCAGGTCAGCCGCATTGCGCGCGCCATGGTGACGCAATTCGGCTATGCGGAGGAATTGGGCTTCGTGGATTATGCCAATGAGCAGCAATCCTATTTGGGGTCTTATGGCGGGGGCACCAACCATTCGGCGGCCACTCAAAAAATCATTGACGACAAGGTCAAGGAATTGGTCGATCAAGGCTATGAGACCGCCAAGCGCATCCTGACCGAAAAACGCGATGATCTGGAGCGTTTGGCGCAAGGCCTGTTGGAATATGAAACCCTGACAGGCTCCGAGATCACCCGTGTCATCGCGGGCGAACCCTTGAACCGTGGCGATGACGGGGATGACACAGGCACAGGTGGTGGTGCCTCCATCACCGCAATCCCGAAGACAAAGCCACGCAAACCGCGCAGCAATGATGGCGGGATGGAGCCTGAACCCACCCCATAATCAGCACGGTTTTGGTGCAAGTTTGACGCCCCCTGATCCGATACGGTCAGGGGGCGTTTTGATTTTCGCTGCCCATGCTTCTGGCGCGCCATGGCACGAAAGGGTCGAAAACAGTCCGCGCGATTCAGAATCGCCTCCCTATAGTCGCGCTGAATTCGACTTGTTTCCTCAACCCCAAACTGAGAATGGGACACGCGCATCATGGCCTTCAAAACTGACATCGAAATCGCACGCGCCGCGAATAAACAGCCGATCAAAGAGATCGGTGAAAAGCTGGATATCCCCTACGAGGCCCTGCTGCCCTATGGGCATGACAAGGCGAAAGTGTCTCAGGATTTCATCAACAGCCTTGAAGGCCGAAAAAATGGCAAGCTGATCCTTGTCACCGCGATCAACCCCACCCCTGCGGGCGAAGGCAAAACCACCACCACAGTGGGTCTTGGGGATGGCCTTTGCGCCATTGGCAAGAAGGCCGCGATTTGCATCCGCGAAGCCTCGCTTGGGCCAAACTTCGGCATGAAGGGCGGTGCGGCAGGTGGCGGCTTGGCGCAGGTTGTGCCGATGGAAGAAATGAACCTGCATTTTACGGGCGATTTTCACGCAATCACGGCGGCGCATAACCTGCTTTCTGCGATGATCGACAATCACATCTATTGGGGCAATGAGTTGCAGATTGACGAGCGCCGCGTTGTCTGGCGCCGCGTTCTCGATATGAATGACCGCGCCTTGCGCGATGTTGTGACCTCGCTGGGTGGTGTGTCCAACGGCTTCCCACGGCAGACAGGGTTCGACATCACAGTGGCCTCCGAGGTGATGGCCATCTTGTGTCTCGCCAATGATCTGGCCGATTTGCAGCGCCGTTTGGGCGATATGATCGTGGCCTATCGCCGCGACCGCAGCCCGATTTATGCCCGTGACATCAAGGCCGATGGCGCAATGACGGTTCTGCTCAAAGATGCGATGCAACCAAACCTCGTGCAGACCCTAGAGAACAACCCCGCCTTTGTGCATGGTGGCCCTTTTGCCAATATCGCACATGGATGTAACTCGGTTATTGCCACAAAAACTGCGCTGAAATTGGCGGATTACGTGGTGACGGAGGCGGGCTTTGGCGCCGATCTTGGCGCTGAGAAATTTATGAATATCAAATGCCGCAAAGCGGGCCTTGCACCTGATTGCGTGGTCTTGGTCGCCACGGTGCGCGCAATGAAGATGAACGGCGGTGTCGCCAAGGCCGATCTGGGGGCCGAAAACGTAGAGGCCGTCCAGAGCGGCTGTCCAAATCTGGGACGTCATATCGAAAATCTCAAAGGCTTTGGCGTGCCTGTGGTTGTCGCCATCAACCATTTCTACAGCGACACAGACGCCGAAGTCGCCGCCGTGCAGGACTATGTGAAATCGTTGGGATCCGAGGCGATCTTGTGCCGCCACTGGGCGGAAGGGTCCAAAGGTATCACGGCGCTGGCCACCCGCGTTGCAGAATTGGCCGATAGCGACACCGCCGCGTTCCAGACGCTCTATGCTGATGATATGCCACTCTTCCAAAAAATTGAGACCATCGCAAAACGGATTTACCGCGCCGATGAGGTGTTGGCGGATCAGAAAATTCGCGATCAACTCAAAGCATGGGAAGACGCAGGATACAAAAACCTGCCCGTCTGCATGGCCAAGACGCAATACAGCTTTACCACCGACCCCAACCGCCGTGGCGCGCCAACGGGCCATTCTTTGCCCGTTCGTGAGGTGCGCCTTTCGGCAGGTGCAGGATTTATTGTGGTGATCTGCGGCGAGATCATGACCATGCCTGGTCTGCCACGGGTGCCATCGGCCGAAAACATTCGCCTCAATGAGGCAGGGGAGGTTGAAGGGCTGTTCTAATCCCTTGCTGCACCGCTTTGGCGGGGGTATCACCCCGCCAAACGCAAACGGGGGTAGATGCAATGAAATCGCCACAAGACTGCCAGAACATGACCGATATTCGCGCAGAAATTGATCGTCTGGACGCAGCCTTGATGGCGCTTTTGGCACAGCGGGTCGCCTATATTGATGCCGCAGCCAAAATCAAAACGCGCGATGGATTGCCTGCCCGTCTGAATGATCGTGTGGATGAGGTTCTGTCAAATATCGCGCGTCATGCCGAAAATGCGGGGCTGGAGCCTCAACCCTATGTCGATATGTGGCGCCTCTTGATCGAAGCGGCGATTGCCCGTGAAGAAGCGTTTTTTAAGAAAGGCCAATAAAATGACCGCAAAAATCATTGATGGCAAAGCCTTCGCGGCCCGTGTGCGCCGTGACGTTGCCGCCCATGTGGCAACCATGAAAGAACGTCATGCCATGACCCCTGGTCTGGCCGTGGTTTTGGTTGGCGATGACCCTGCCAGCCGCGTTTATGTCAAAAACAAACACGCCTCCACCGTTGAAGTTGGCATGAACAGTTTCGAGCACCGTTTGCCCGCCGAGACCCATGAAGGGGATTTGTTGGCCCTGATTGCGCGACTGAATACCGATCCTGCAGTGCATGGCATCTTGGTGCAGCTGCCCTTGCCCGACCATATCGACAGCGCGTTGGTGATCAACGCGATTGACCCCGCCAAGGACGTGGATGGGTTTCATATCTCGAATGTGGGTCTATTGGGCACGGGGCAGAAATCTATGGTGCCTTGCACACCTTTGGGATGTTTGATGATGCTGCGCGATCACCATGGCAGCCTGTCAGGATTGAACGCGGTGGTCGTGGGACGCTCCAATATTGTGGGCAAACCCATGGCGCAGCTTTTGCTTGGTGACAGTTGCACAGTCACCATCGCGCATTCCCGCAGCAAGGATCTACCCACGATCTGTCGTGGCGCAGATATTCTGGTGGCCGCCGTTGGTCGACCTGAGATGATCACGGGCGATTTCGTGAAGAAAGGGGCCACAGTTATTGACGTCGGCATCAACCGTATCGATGCGGGCGCGGGCAAAACCCGCCTCGTTGGCGATTGCCATTTTGACAGCTGCGCCGCGCAAGCGGGCGCCATTACACCTGTGCCAGGTGGTGTGGGTCCAATGACCATTGCTTGTCTCTTGGCCAATACGCTGACCGCTTGCGCCCGCAGCCATGGCCTATCCGAACCCGAGGGACTTACCGCTTAAGGGGCATCAAAACAGGCGGTTGTCCCAAGGCAATCGCCTGCGCGCCTGAACCAATAACTGCGTCAAAAGCGGGATCATCCACCCAAAGACCGCCCGTATAAGCGCCGAAGGCAGGCAAGATCAGGCGATGGTGATCCATTAAAAATGCAGGCCGCGACAGGCTGCGCCCGCGTGCAGATATGCGCAACTTGGGGTGGTAATGTCCTGAAATCTCAAAGGCCGTTGAGGGCAAATCGGTTTGGGCAATGTGGCGCAGCACGAAAGGCGCGACTTCGACATCATCTAAATGCTCGCCCGATAGGTTCACGGGGCCTGCATCGTGATTGCCCAAAACCCAAATCCACCTGCGCCCTGCTTGCATCGGCCCCAAGCGCCGCGCCAGATAGGGGGACAGGTTTCGCGCCGCTTCCAGATCATCGAAACTGTCGCCCAAGCAAATCACGGTGGCAGGGTCATAGAGCGTGATCTCTTCGGACAATCGGGCAAGGGTCTCGGGCGTGTCATAGGGCGGCAACAGCCCTGCACCGCGCCGCGCCATGCGCTCTGCCTTGCCAAGATGCAAATCAGAAACAACCAAAATATCCGCCTTCGGCCAATAGAGCGCGCCTTGCCGCGTGGCCAAAAGGCGCTCTGATCCAAAGGTGAATTCAAGGTGGTTTTGCATGGAGATATTGATGCGCCAAGCCCGCATGACGGGCAAGCCCCTATCCGTGTCCAAGCGCAGCTTGCGGCAGGAATTTGGCGGCTTCTTCCTCCAACAGGCGTTGATCGGCGGCACCATGCACGGGGATGCGTCCCGCCTCCAGCAACAGCGGCGCAGCAAAGGGGCTGACACGCGGCAACGCCACATGATCAATGCGCCCGCCGACACGCGCAAGCATCTCTTCAATGCGACCAAAATCGACCAAGCCGCGCAGGGCCTCGTGGCGCGTCATCTCCAAAAGAATATGATCCGGATCATATTTGCGTAACGTGTCATACAGGATATCCGAAGAAAACACCGCCTGCCGCCCTGTTTTCTTGGTGCCGTTCACATTGCGCTCGATCAGGCCAGAGATCAGCGCAACCGCCTTGAAACTGCGCTTCATCACTGCATTTTCTGACAGCCACCCATCAAAGGCCGCACGCAACAGATCAGGTGCAAACAATGGCTTTGGGTCATCAATCGGGTCAATGCCCCAAATCAGGGTGGCATAATCATTGGCCACAAAGCCCATCGGGGCAAGGCCCATTTGATCCATACGATGGGTCAAGACAAGGCCCAAGGTCTGCTGTGCATTGCGCCCTGCAAAACCATGCACACACAGATGCGCGCGCCCCTCATGGGGGTATGTTTCCACCAGCAATCGGTCATGCTGTGGCAGGCGCGAGATACGCGCCTGATGATCCAGCCATTCTGCAATATGTGGCGGAAGACCCCGCCAATCGCGGCTCTCCAAACGCGCCAGAATGCGATCCGACAATTGCAGCGATGTGGCAAATTTAGTGCCCATGAAGGTGGCAATTTTGGGCCGCTTTTGCGGGCTTGGGCTGACCTCCACCACCAATTCGCGCATTCCCTCATAGCGCACGATTTGACCACCGATCAGAAAACTGTCGCCTTGGCGCAGTTGTGCGGCAAAATTTTCTTCAACCTCCCCCAAGGGCGCGCCGCCACGGCGTTTGGCCATGCGCACCTTGAGGCGATCCGTTTCAATGATGGTGCCGATATTTTGGCGAATACGAGACGCGGCCCGCGGGTCACGCAAGGCCCATGTGCCATCTGCGCGGGCGATCAACCGCTGCCAGCGATCATAGGCGCGCAGTGCATAACCGCCCGTTGCGCAGAACTCTAACGCGCGATCAAAGGCCGTGCGGCTCAGACCTGCATAGGGCGCAGCCCGCTTGACCTCGGCAAAGAGATCATCGGGGCAGATTGGCCCCGCAGAGGCACAAATGAGGATATGCTGGCACAAAACATCCAAACCACCGGGCCGAATGGGATCATCCTCAAGCCCCTGATCGTGAACCGCCTCAAGGGCCGCTTGGCATTCGAGATATTCAAATCTGTTTGCGGGCAAAATGCGCGCCTTGGAGGCCAGATCAAAACGATGCCCTGCGCGGCCAATACGCTGGACCAAGCGTTTGACCTCTTTGGGCGCTCCGATCTGGATCACGAGATCAACATCACCCCAGTCGATTCCGAGATCAAGGCTGCCTGTGCAGACGATGGCGCGCAACTGCCCTTCGCTCATCGCGGCCTCCACTTTGGCGCGTGCCTCCCGCGAGAGCGCCCCGTGATGGATGCCAATCGGCAAACTGTCCTCATTCACCTGCCACAACGCGTGAAAGAACAGTTCAGCATTGGCGCGGGTGTTGTGAAAGATCAGCGTGGCGCGGTGGCGCTTGATCTGGTCATAGACGGCCTCCACGCCATAACGCCCCCCACCCCCCGCCCAAGGCGGCGGGATGTCTGGCTCGAGAATGGAGATGTCAGGCGCGGGGCCTTGTGGGGCCATGATCACCTCCGCCCCTCCTTCGGGGGCGAGATAAGCCGCTATTTGCGTGGGGTCTTTCACTGTTGCCGAGAGGCCAACGCGGGTCATCTGAGGCGCAAAACGCAACAGGCGCGCAAGGCAGAGCATCAATTGATCACCCCGTTTGCTGTCAATAAGCGCGTGCACCTCATCCAAAATGACCCGCTTCACGCCTGAAAATATCCGCTCCGCCTCAGGATAGGACAAAAGCAGCGCAAGCGATTCAGGCGTGGTTAGCAAAATCTGCGGTGGGTCCACACGTTGGCGGCGGCGCATATGTGCGGAGGTGTCGCCTGTGCGATCCTCGATGCGAATTGAGAGGCCCATTTCCGCCACGGGCACCTCAAGATTGCGCCTGATATCGGCCGCAAGTGCCTTCAAAGGCGAGATATAGAGAGTGTGCAGCCCTTCCTGCGGCCCTGCGATCAAATCAACAAATGTCGGCAAAAAACCTGACAAGGTCTTGCCCGCACCCGTGGGGGCAATCAACACTTGGGCGTGGGAGGTGGCCGCCAACATGGCTCTTTGATGCGGGTGGGGCTGCCAGCCGCGCGCAGTGAACCAATCAGAAATTTGGGGCGGCAATCGATCCATAGCCCGATGATAGATCAGACAGCGCGCGCGTCCACTCCGAGATCACATAGCGGCTGCGCCCAAGGCGAGGTATAGGATCAACGTGCCCGCCAAAGCCACGCCCATGGGAAACAATTTACCGCTTTCCCAACTGACCCAATCGGGGGCGGCATTGCGAATAGCGGGAATTTTCCGCGCGAGGCGATGGATCATCCATGAGGCCAACAAGACGCCCGCAAACAGCGTCAAGAAACGCCCCCCGTCACCCGCAGCAATGAACAGCGTCAGCGCGGCGGCAAATTTTGCATCCCCCGCCCCTATCGCCACGGGTCCAACGGTCGACAGCACAAACCCCACGGCCAACACCACCACGGCCCAAACCCATCGCATGGCGTAAACCTCAAGCGGCAAAAGAAACAAGCCTACAACGGCGAAAACAGCGGCCAAGATCAGCACAGCGATATTTGGGATGCGCATTTGGCTGAGATCTGTCCATGTCACATAAAGGCATAGCGGGGCGACCAAGATGAGAAAAACCAAGGCCTCGGTCTGAAGAAGATGTGTCATTGGTTGCGAACCCCGCTGTCTAGGGCGCGCTGCGTGGCCACAGCCGCCTCGAAATATTGTGGATGTGTGTCAATCGCCTCAGCCAAAAGGCCACGCCCTAAATCAATGCGATCTTGCCTGAGTGCGGCCAAAGCCATGGTATAAAGAAGCTGCGCGCGCTCCACTTGGGTCATGCTGACAAGCGGCAGAGAAAACTCACCCCGTGCGGCACGGGCAAGAACCAGATTATTCTTCGCGGTAAACAAGGCAGGATCGTAGGTGATGGCCTCGGTAAAGAGGCGTTCAGCCTCCTCATTGTCGCCACGGGTGAGTTTTGAATATCCCCAATTGTTCAGCACCGATGCTGGGCGCATGGTCAGCCCCGCCGCCGTTTCATAGAAGGCATCCGCCCGCCCCCAATCCTGTGCGTAATCAGCCAACATGGCCTCAAGACGATAACGCTCGAAGGTTTCATAAGTGGGGGGAACTTGATCCAAGACATCGCGCGCCTCGTCCCATGCGCCTGCACGGATCAGGGCTTCGGCAAAGCCCACACTGTCTTCGGTAATCGTGTCAGGGTGCGCCAGAACCTGCCGCCAGATCACCACGGCCTCAGCCGCGCGTCCCGCCCGCGTCAGGCTTTGCGCAAGGCCTCGGCGGGCAGAGACGTCATTGGGGTTCTCGCTGCTTTGGCGTGAGAAATAATTCACCGCATCTTCGGGATCGGCGGAACTGAGCATGATCGAGTTGAGATTGGCCGCGCCAATGGCCTCAGCCGCTTGATTAGACTGGCCAGATTGCGCCACGCAGCCCGCTAAAAGCGGGCCTGCCAAGCCAAGCATCAGCCACCGAACCGTGGTCAGGCGCATCCCCAAAATCCAATCTCAAACTGCCCGTGCGTGATGCAGTGGCGTTTAGGGGGTTTGCAGCAACTCGTATCGGCCACCACCCCGCCGCACCAACTCGAACGCATCGTTATTTATATTTTCTTGATATACATTATTTTCCATCATCTGGATAGCCAAGCGTAAATTTTCGCGCAAGGGCGGCGATTTTCCACCATCCAATGCAAAGGCGGTCTCAAAGACACGGCGGGCCTGCCCGTAATCGCCCTGCTCCATCAGGACAACACCCAGATTGTTCCATGCCGCGGCAAAGGTTTCATCCAGATCAATCGCTTGGCGCAAACCCTCTTCGGCCTGCCCCAAGCGACCCAAGCGCAAATTGGCAGAGCCAATAGCGCTCATAACATCCGCGGTGAGGCCCTGCGCGCCTGCCGCGCGATAATAGGCGCGCAAGGCGAGATCATATTCCCCTGCTTCCATAAGGCGATGCCCCACTGTCAGACCATCCACAGCCTCGCCTGATGGATCAATCACCGCACGCTCTGCCCGCGCCTCAAGTTGGCTCTCGATCGGGTCGCCGCACCCTGCAAGGGCGAAAACTGCCCATATTGCCAGAAGGCCAAAACGCCGCGTGCCCATGCCCTCAACCGCCACCAAAATTTTGCAAAATGTCGTAAACCGCTGGTCCAATAAGGATCAGAAGCAAAGGCGGTAGGCAAAACATCATCGTGCCGAGGGTCAATTTGGTGGGCAGTTTATTGGCCCGCTCTTCGGCGCGCATCACACGCTTGTCGCGCATCTCATCAGAGAACACGCGGATCGCCTCGGAAATCGAAGAGCCGTAGTTTGTGGATTGGATCAAGGTGGTCACAAAGCTGCGCACATCCTGCACATCCACCCGATGCGCGAAATCCCGCAACACGGTGGGGCGATCTTTGCCTGCTTTCAACTCATAGGCCACGATCTCCAACTCATCCGCCAAAGCAGGATAGGCCGAGCGCAACTCCTTGGAGACACGCACAATCGCTTGGTCCAAGGATTGTCCTGCCTCGACACAGACAAGCATCAGATCGAGCGTATCGGGGAAGCCGTAAATCACCTCCTCCATCCGCGACTGGACGCGCTTGGTCACGATGTATTTGGGCAACATATAGCCGATACATCCTGGCACAATCACGCTGAGGGAGATCATTTGGATCGTGCCGTTGCTTAGGAAAAGGCCATAGATCAGCCCTAAAATCAAACCACCAATCCCCAAGGCAAATTGCGCAAAGTGAAAATTGCGCACGGCATCGCGGTTGCGATAACCCGCGCGGATCAGCTTCATCCGGGTTGCGTCTAATTCTTTGGCATCTGTGGGTTCGAGAAATTGCTTATAGCGGTCAAGGCGATTGTCGCTGTTGGTGAGGCGCAATGCCCGCGGCTGACCTTGTGCGGGAGCTTCTGACTTCACGCGCAGGTCAAGCTTTTGAAAGCGATCCTTGGGCTTCACCAGCAACAATGGCAAAGAGAGTGCGATCAAAATCACACCGATGATGCCAAACACCGCCATGATCCCAAGATCACCTATGAAGTCTTCGACCATGCGTGAGAAGCTGTGCCAGATTTGACCAAACATAACCCCGCCCCTTTATACTTTGATGTTGACCATCATTTTCATGAAAAACACGTTTACCCCCATCAGGGCGAAAACGAGCAAAGCGCCTGGAATGAAATAGCTGCTCTCTTTGATCCCATCGAAATAGTCAGGCTTCATCAAATGCAGCGCCACCAGCATCAAAGCAGGAAAACTTGAGAGAAATTTTCCCGAAAACTTGGCCTCAGAGGTGATCGCTTGGACGCGGCGAAACAGTTTGAATCGCGCGCGGATGACCTTGCCGAGGCCATCCAGAACATCCGCAAGATTGCCACCTGACGTTTGCGAGATCGAAACCGAGACGGCCAAGAAGCGCAGATCTTGATTGTCCAGACGCTCCGCCAGATCAGCCAAACCTTGTGCAATATCGCCGCCATAGGCCGCCTCATCGGCAATCAGACCCAATTCCGTGCCAAGCGGGTCTGGGATTTCTTCGGTGATCGCGGCAAGTGCGGCGCTGAACGGATGCCCCACACGAAGACTGCGGACAAGCAATTCCACCGCGTCTGGAAGTTGCTCTTCAATCATCCTCAGGCGCGCCTTCGCCTTGTTGGAAATAAACGCATGAACGGCAAACCCGCCACAGACGAGACCAACAATGAGTTTCACTAACACGCCCAATTCGGTGAACACACTCAAGGCCGCAAAAACCGCCACCGCTAGGCCCAAGATGGCCGCCACCAACACCTTTAATGTGAGGTTCAAATTGGCGCGGCGACTGAGCAGCATCAGACCGCTGAGAAACGGGATTTTTCCCGTGCGCCCTTGTTTATTGATTTCTCTACGCAGGGTGTTCAGAACATCCTGACGGGTTTTTCCCGCCTCCAACATGGCCACACGGCGATTGAACCGTGCGGCTTTGGTTAGGGTCGCGCCAAAGGCAACCAAATACAGCCCGCCCACAAACAACAATGTGCCCGTGAAAATCCCGATATAGATCAGCGTTTCGACCGTGAATTGCATGATTTTATCCCCTTTGCATCCAAGGCCTAAACCGCAGGTTCATATATTTCGGGTGGAAGCTCATAGCCCCATTGACGGAACCGTTCCGAGAAATGGGAGCGCACACCGCACCCTGTGAAGCGGCCAATGATCTTGCCGTTCGGCTCGAGGCCGAGACGTTGATACCGAAACACCTCCTGCATCGAGACAATCTCGCCCTCCATCCCCGTAATCTCGGTTATGGAAACCATCCGGCGGCTGCCATCTTGCAAGCGGGACGCCTGCACGATCAGGTTGACCGCGCTGGCGATCTGCGCACGCGCCGCCTTGAGCGGCATATCAATACCCGCCATCGCGATCATATTTTCCAAGCGGCTGACCGCATCGCGGGCATTGTTGGCGTGGATGGTGGTCATCGATCCATCATGGCCCGTGTTCATAGCCTGCAACATATCGATGACTTCCTCACCACGGGTTTCCCCCACGATGATCCGATCAGGTCGCATCCGCAGCGCGTTGCGCAGACAATCACGCTGGGTGACTGCGCCCTTGCCTTCGATATTGGGTGGGCGGCTTTCCATGCGGCCCACGTGAACCTGCTGCAGCTGCAATTCGGCCGTATCTTCGATGGTCAAAATTCGCTCTTTGTTGTCGATGAACGAAGACAACGCGTTAAGCGTGGTCGTTTTCCCCGAACCCGTCCCACCAGAGACAATCACATTGAGGCGCGTGGCCACGGCCGCCTCTAAATATTTGGCCATGTCGTCCGAGAATGCGCCAAAACTGATCAAATCATCAATTTTCAGCTTTTCTTTTTTGAATTTACGGATCGACACAAGGCTGCCATCCACCGCAACGGGCGGCACCATCGCGTTAAAACGAGAGCCATCTTTCAAGCGCGCGTCCACATAGGGGGTGGATTCGTCCACGCGCCGACCCACAGCAGACACGATTTTATCGATAATGCGGAACAGATGCTTTTCATCCTTGAAGCGCACCGAGCTAAGCTCCAAGCGACCACCGCGTTCAATAAAGACGCGGTTTGGACCATTGACCAGAATATCCGCAATTGTGTCATCGCGCAAAAGCGGCTCCAACGGGCCAAGGCCCATCACCTCGTCAAACAGCTCCTCTTGGATTGTCTGGCGATCCTCGCGGTTCAGCAATACCCCCATTGCGCCCAGTTCTTCGGAGGCAATCGCGTTAATCTCTGCGCGCAATTCCTGCGGTTGCGCTGTGTCCAATGCCGCGAGATTAAGATTATCCAGAATACGATGATGCAATTCGCTTTTCAGTTCATCAAGGCGCGCGCGGCGTTTCTGGTCGCGCTCGTCCTCGATTGGTTGCGCGGCAGGTTTCGGAGGCACAATCGTTGCCTGCGCCGCTGCCAATGCTTGCGGTTGCGTGACGGCAGCCGCCCCGTCCATTTGTGGTTTTTTATATCGTGAGAACATCCCCAACCCCCAATTATGCGGCGCTTGCCGTTTGCGCCAACCCCGCGTGAAGGCTTATGGCAATCTTTTGAATTTCACGGCGCAACGGATTTTTACGTGCACTTAAGGCCAAGGGCTCCCCTTGGTCACAGGCTGCGGCAACCTGCTTGCCGCCATCTGGTAAAAGCGTCTTGATGGATACATCCAAACTATCGGCCAAGCGCTTGATCCGCGATTTTCCGTTAAGATCCGTGAGGCCAGGGGCGCGATTGAGAATGAATTTCACCCGATCAATCGGCAAGCCTTCGCTGCGCAATGCACGGGCGAAGCGCAATGCATTTTGCGCCGAGCGCATTTCCAACTCCAGAATTGCGAAGTAAATATCAACTTCGTTGAGAATGGTATCGCTCCAACCCGTCAGGGCGGTTGGCAAATCAATGATAACAAGATCAAAATTCTTGCGCGCCAGCGAGATCAGTGCCCGCAGATCATCGGGGCCAATCATATCCAACGGCAAGATATCCGATGGCGCGGTAAAAACAGAAAGCTTGTCGCGATAGGTCAGCATGGCTTGACGCAACGCATCACTGTCCATGCTCTGCAAATCTGACAGGATTTCCACAATGATATCGCGGCGCGGCAAATCCAACAAAGTGGCCACATTGCCAAATTGCAGATCCAGATCAATCAAACAAACCTTGGGTGCCAGAGCACCCTTCAAACTGGCGTCAATCGTGGCCATTTCCCATGCTAGATTTACCGCGAATGAGGTGCCACCCACCCCGCCTGCAAGCCCATGCACGGCAAAGACCGAACCCTCGCCCCCGAGTGGCTTTGCCAAACCACGGGCCGTGCTGAGGGTCGGCACCGCCCCCTCCTCAGGGTTTTGCGGTGCCTGCATCACCCGCGTAACAGCCTCTTTCAGCGCACCATCTGGCAGCGGATAGGGCACGAAATCATCTGCACCTAATTTCAAAAACTGATGCAGCATCGCTGGGCTGACATCA
Source organism: Rhodobacteraceae bacterium XHP0102 (assembly GCA_025751475.1). Classification (GTDB taxonomy): domain Bacteria; phylum Pseudomonadota; class Alphaproteobacteria; order Rhodobacterales; family Rhodobacteraceae; genus M30B80. Next base: position 148,987 of record JAOWLD010000004.1, on the reverse strand, counting down.
CCAGCGATAAGCAACACCCGAATGCCACGGGATTTTGCGCGGCGAATGATTTCACCGACCATTCCAATCTCGGCCTCGTCCCGATGGCTGACTGCCACCGCAATCAGTTTGAGGCTTTTCGCTTCAGGCTGCGCGAAATATTCAACCGCATCTGCAAAACTCAGGTCGCCCCATTTATCGCCCCACAATTGCTCCATGTCTTCGATCAAAAGATCAAAGTGATAGACATCTTGGGCGACTGTGCAGGCCAAAGGGGCCTCAAAGGGCTGGTCTGTGGGTTTAACGTCCAAATCCGCGCTCATCTGCTCACTTCCAATTACCAAAACCGCTTTTTTACTGGGTCTTCTGAGCCATGACATAATGACCACCCCCAAAGACCCACTGCCGGTTAGGATGGTTATCGCGACAAACTGCGGCGAGATTGGGGCCAAAAAGTCGAAACACTGAGGAATTTTCAGCGGCTTTGTCAGAAATATCAGAACAAAGCGGTGTTCATTCAGAACGGTGTCAATTCTCAGAGGCTGCAGCGGCCGTGGCCATGGCCCCTGCTATCGCCACGGGATCCAAGCTGGTGTTTGGCGTGGCAGGGGCCGCCGCCGCTTGACGTTGTTGGGCGGCGTTGACCGTATAGATGATCGGGTTGGTGCGCTGCGCGCTGCGATGCGCCATGATATTTTGCATCGTGGGGTTGCCAAAACCGCCCTCGTCCAAATCTGCCCCAACAGGGCGATTAAACGGCTCGCAGGCGGTGAGAATGGACAGGGCCAAAGCCCCCAGAAGGAAACGCGCAATCATGGGACCTACTCCATCACATAACCATAGGAACCGCTGAAATCTTGCCGCGCCACATCACCTGCAGCGCCGCCACGCCCCGCGCCTGTCGTGCGCCCCAATAGAAACAGCTCGCTTTCTGTGGGGATGGTCACGCGATCCGTTGGCAACGCCAAGGCAGAGCTTGTGGTGGGAGACACAAGATGCGCGGTCACGATAATCACCAATTCGGTCTGTTCGCGCTGATATGAAGCGGAGCGGAACAAAGCCCCAATCACAGGCAGATCACCAAGCCAAGGAACCTGCCCGATGGAATTGCGGAAATCATCCTGCAACAGCCCCGCTATGGCAAAACTTTCGCCATCGCGCATTTCCACTGTGGTCGATGCAGACCGCGTGCGCAGGGAAGGCACTTGGTTGCCCACAAGGGTCACGGTTTCACCCAAGGAGGACACTTCAGTGTCCAACTGAAGGTTGATCACACCATCACTGACCACAGTCGGCGTGAAATTCAGCTGGATACCAAATTCCTTGAACTCGATGGCCGGGCCGTTGTTCGTCTGCACAGGCACGGGGAATTCACCCCCTGCCAGAAACTCCGCAGGCTCGCCAGATAGCGCTGTTAAATTCGGTTCTGCCAAGGTCCGCACCAGACCTTCGACCTCAAGCGCCTCAAGCAAAATTCCCATTTGCGCGGCCCCTGCACCGAAGGTCACGGAAAGCGCGCCCTGACGCCCCAGAAGCGCGCCATTTGAGGCAAGGCCAGAGGGCAATGTGGGGGCGGCCAGACCCGTCCCTTCAATCAAATTTCCAGTGCCCGCCAATACATCAGATGCCCCACCCGAAAAACTTGATGAGAGGGTCTGGCGCACATTTCGCGACATCTCAGAAAAGCGGACCTGCAACATCACCTGCTGCGCGCCACCCACGGTCAAGAGGTTTGATATACGGCCCGGCGCATAGCGGTCCGCCAATTGCATGGCACTTTCGGCAGCGGCCAATGAACTGGCCCGCCCCGATAGGACGATCCCGTCATTTGCGGTGCGCACTTCGATCTGATCATTGGGCAGGATTTCGCGCAAACGCTCGCGCAGCTCGGTGACATCGGGCACCACCTGCACCTCGACATTGGCGATCAGGCGACCCTCCAACGACAAAAGCGTCATGGTCGTCCGACCAGGGGTGCGCCCCAGAACATAGATACTGGTCTCGGACAGGGTCGCGATATCCGCAATACTGGGATTTGCGATAGACAATTCCGCAAATGGCGCATCGCTTTCGACCACAACCGCGCGGTTCATCGGCACCCGCAAGGTGGAGGACGTGCCGCCCTCAACTACCCGCAAAGACTGGGCCAACGCCGGTGACGCAGGCGCAAGGGTAAATGCAAAACAGGCGAATAACACCAATAAAATTGGCGCTAATCTGATGCGACCCATGATCCTTATCTGCATCGTGATCCTGCCTCTCTGATCACATTTTTCGTATTTTATATATGTTTTTTATAATTATGTCCGAGATTGGCCAAATTTGCAAGCAATCCTTGCAGCGCAAAAAACACGGGCAGGTGGGAAGGGATAACCACCTGCCCGCAGGCGTTTGACCTCAGTTATTCGCGCAAGGCACAGGGACAATCTGGATTTCTCCACCACGGCGTGTCCGCACGGAGCATACCTGCGGGGCCTGCGCCACTTCGGCGGGTGCCGCGGTTTCAGTCGTGATCCCCAAAATGTCGTCCAACCCAACCTCGACCATTCCGCTTTCGGTTTCATCACCCACGCCAACAAGGGCAAGGGATAAGGTGCCCGAAGCCTGCGCTTGGGCAAGCGCGCCAATCCGCTCTGGCGGTGCTTCGACCGTGATTGTGCGGGCCAGCATCGGATTGTTTTGATCTTGGTCGGACTGCTGATCCACTGCGATGATCTGCAAATTCGTTTGAATCAGGCGCGTGACCCGTTCACCGCGACCACCGCCCGTCCAATAAACATCCACCCGATCCCCTGGACGGATGAATCCTGCAACGCCCGTGGTCACATCAACACTGATGGAGAAGGCGCGCATCCCAGATCCAAGCCGCGAGGCAACACCCGCATCTTGCCCTGGTTCGGTCACCTTGGCGCGCAATAGCGGCTCGTTGCGTTCCATGGCGCGCAGGGCCATCCGTTCGCCCTCCGCATCAGGGGGGAAAACCTGATCAATGCTGGTAAAGGCACCAATCGGCACAAATTCAGCAGGCCAGTCAATCACCCGCACATAGCTGCGATTTAATGTCTGACCGTAGCGCAATGGCGCGGTCAAAATGACCACCTCCGTGGTTTCAATCACCGCTTGGCGTTGTTGGTCCAGCGCGGCGCTGTATTGATCCATCCGATCTTTGGCATAGGTCACGGCAAGACCTGCCAGACCGACCCCCAAAAACAAAACCAATCCGAAAATGATCCGCATGGTCTACCCTTTCTGAACTTGCCGCGCGATCTGGCGCGGCGCTTTTTGCCTCATCCCTCTATGTGACCTCGGAATCGGGCAGAATGATGGAAAGGCAAAGAAATCTTTGGGATGATCCTGTGTTACGGTGCGCCCGCCGCAAATGTCAGAGGGGGCAGTGCGGCAGGCGCCAAGGTGATCTGGCGATCGAACCTCGTGCGGACTGAGGCAGGGCCGCGCATCTGACCAAAGCGCACGACACTGCCCCGCCGCAAGGTAGAGCGATAGCCATGACTTGCGACCAGATTGCGGCGAAAGCCGCGCGCGTTTGCGCCTATTGCCGTGAAGTTTATCAAAAATTGCAATCATGTATAAATGATAAGGCCGCGACCCATCGAGGCGCGGCCTTATAAAATCTTTGAAGCTATGCGCTAGGCCATTAATCGTCTGGGTTGGTGACCTGTGCGCCCAAGTTGGCTGCGAGGTCGTCTGTCAAGCCAGTGATGCCAGTGCTAACTGCTGCTGCCGCTGCGATGCCAACGCCAACCATTGCGCCAGTCAGAACAACCCAGTCAACGGTCACTGCGCCAGATTCAGATGCGATGAAGTTTTTGATCATGTTCATAGTTTTCACTCCGATGTATATTTGCTGTATGTTTGCCTTAGAACCATTGAGCCTTACTGGCCCGCCGATGAACACGTTTTGACCTGCAAACGGGGCGGGAATGGGGCGCGATTGGGAAAAGATCGCGAATTCTTAAGGGTAAGTTAATGGCACCTTGCGGCAGGTTTGCCGCTAAATGCTTGATTTATTAATAAAACGCAGCAAAGCATGGTCGCGGGTTACAAAATCTCTGGCGAATGGCTTAATGCGAACGCGATTTTTGCGATTCTGGATGATCGGCTTGGTTGGCGCGATGGGCACGGGCGCATTGGCGCAAGATGGCCCCGCCCCGCCGCCTTGGCCTGAATTCAATGCGCGCCGCGTCACCGTGCCAAGCGCAGATCACCAAGGCACGCGCATCAACATTCAGATTGATCCTGCCCTACCGCAAACGGCCCGCACGCCTGATCTTGGCGCCGATGGCGCGAATGCCGCAGGCGCGCACAGCCGCTGGTTTTGGGATCATATCCCCGATGGGCGCGAAGGGGGTATGCCCCGATTTGAAGCGGCCCTGACCCTGATTGCCAATTCCCAAGACAAGCAACATGGGTTTAGCGCCGATGGATTGGGGCGGCTGGCCAGTGAATTTGGCACAGTGATCCTACGCGAGACGATCGAGACCCGCGTCTCTCCTGCCCTTGCGCTGGCAATTTTGGCGGTGGAATCGGGCGGGGCCACGGATGCGGTCAGCCGTGCAGGGGCGCAAGGGGTGATGCAGTTGATCCCTGACACGGCAGCACGGTTCAACGTAGATGACCCGTTTGACCCCGCGCAGAATATTCGCGGCGGCGTGGCCTATCTCGATTTCCTGATGGGGCGGTTTGAGCGTGATCCGCTGTTGGTGATTGCGGCCTATAATGCGGGCGAAGGGGCGATTGATGCGGCGCAAGGCGTGCCGAATTACGCCGAGACCCGTGCCTATGTGCCCAAGGTGGCTGAGGCGTGGCAGGTGGCGCGGCTGTTGTGCATCACGCCACCTGACTTGATCTCCGATGGCTGCGTTTTTGCCACCATCGCGCCTTGAAACGGGTTCAGACGATCTTTGCCTCGGTTGCGGCGCGCAATTCTGCCTCTGTCACCCCATCGGCCAGTTGCACGATTTTCAAACCGCCCTCGACCACATCGAGAACACCCAAATTGGTGATGATGCGATGCACCACGCCCGTGCCCGTCAAAGGCAGGGTGCAGGATTTCAAAACCTTGCTTTCGCCATGTTTGTTTGTGTGATCCATCACCACAACGACACGGCGCACACCCGCGACCAAATCCATCGCGCCACCCATGCCCTTCACAAGCTTGCCAGGGATCATCCAATTGGCCAAATCGCCTGTCTCGGACACTTCCATAGCACCCAAGATCGCCATAGCAATCTTGCCGCCACGGATCATCGCAAAGGATGTGGCGCTGTCGAAATAGGCGGTATGGGGCAATTCGGTAATCGTTTGCTTGCCCGCATTGATCAGGTCTGGGTCTTCTTCACCCTCATAGGGGAAAGGCCCCATGCCAAGCATCCCGTTTTCCGATTGCAAGGTCACGGTGATGCCATCGGGGATATAATTGGACACAAGGGTGGGAATCCCAATTCCAAGGTTCACATACATCCCGTCTTCAAGTTCCTGCGCCGCGCGGGCGGCCATTTGATTGCGATCCCACATGGCTTATACCTCCTCGCGCTGGCGCACGGTGCGCTGTTCAATTCGTTTCTCATGCGTGCCTTGGATCAAGCGATGCACGAAAATTCCCGGCAGGTGGATATGATCGGGATCAAGGCTGCCAGTGGGCACGATTTCCTCGACCTCCATGATGCAGACCTTTCCACAGGTCGCTGCGGGCACGTTGAAATTGCGCGCGGTTTTGCGGAAAATCGCATTTCCCGTTTCATCGGCTTTCCACGCTTTGACGATGGAGATATCCGCGAATATCCCTTCCTCAAGGATATAGGTTTCGCCGTTAAATTCTTTGTGGTCTTTGCCTTCGGCAATCACTGTGCCCACACCCGTTTTGGTGTAGAACCCTGGAATGCCCGCCCCCCCTGCGCGCATCCGCTCGGCCAAAGTGCCTTGGGGGTTGAATTCCAACTCCAATTCACCCGCCAGATATTGACGCATGAATTCTGCGTTCTCGCCCACATAGGAAGACATCATCTTTTTGATCTGGCGTGTCGCAAGCAGTTTGCCCAAGCCAAAATCATCCACACCCGCATTGTTGGAGGCCACGGTCAAATCCTTGACCCCGCTGTCCACAATGCCATCGATGAGCAACTCAGGGATCCCGCAAAGGCCAAAACCACCTGCCGCGATCAGCATCCCATCTTGCAGCAGGCCGTTCAACGCCTCAGCCGCGGAACCATAGATTTTCTTCATCGGGCCACACCCTTTTGCCAAAAGATTTGTTTCAAATTGGCCCGCAAGCCGCATGAAGTCAACGTGCTGCGGCGCAGCACAGCGACCATCGCGCCATGTTAGCGCCAATCATCAAGGCTTGCGGCCATTTCACCGATCCATTCGCTGACAAATGCATCAAACCGTGCATCAGGTTGCTGCGCTTCGATCCGTTCGGCCAATGGGTCGGGGGCGGTGATGGGGCTGTCGCTCATCACTTCGAGCACCGCATGGGCGCAGAAGGGCACGTGCAGTTCAGAATAACCGCCCTCATGCACCATCACGAGGCGACCTTCGCAAAACGCATCCGCCGCCGCGCGCACCTGTTGGGCCATCGCACGGAACGTATGGCTGCCTGCCATCATCCGCCCCAACGGATCAACGCCAGATGCATCAAACCCACAAGCGATGATAATCACATCAGGCGCAAAGCGTTCCACCTCGGGGATCACCAGACGTTCCATCGCCTCCAGATAGGCCTTATGCCCGCCCCCTGGGGGCAACGGGACATTCAGGTTAAACCCTGCCCCCGCACCCGATCCACGGTCCTCGAAGGCGCCGCTGTCGCGCGGATAATTGCGATCTTGGTGTAGGGATATGGTCAGCACATCATCGCGGTCATAAAAAATCGCCTCAGTGCCATTGCCGTGATGCACATCCCAATCAATGACCGCAAATTTACTGGCCAACCCTTCGGCGCGCGCCGCCTCAATCGCGATGGCGATATTGGCGAGCAGACAGAACCCATTGGGGAAATCGGGCAGGCAATGATGCCCAGGCGGACGCGAAAGCGCATAGGCATTGTCCAGCTCTCCTTCCAACACCGCAAAAAGCGCGCCCTTGGCAAGCCCCGCGGACAGGGCCGCCATCTCGAACCCGTCAGGGCCAAAGGGCGTGCGCAGACCCAATTCACCGCCGCCCTGCGCCGAGATATCTTGGAACTGACGCAGATAGCTTTCGGGATGGATGCGCAGGATGTCTTCCACCGTTGCAGGGTCGGCATGGCGGGGGACCAAATCAGACCATAACCCTGTCACCTCGACCAAGTTTTTCAGACGCCGTTTGGTTTCTGGATTTTCAGGCAAGCCCCCAGCGGCCAAGGGCTGCACCAAGCCACCCACAGGCGCAAGAAAGGCATAATTTCCACCCGAATGCCAAAAGCACCGCTCATCCCAGAAAAAACCCGTGGCCATTGCCGGTCCCCTTTACCCAGATCACCCGTCCCATTTTGCATTGCCCAAGTGCAAGCGCAAGTCAGCGTGACGCGGTCCTGCGGCTTTGCCAAACCGTGTAAAGCCCTGCGATCACGATGATGCCGCTCCCAATCAAGGTGAGGCCATCGGGCCGCTCCCCGAACACGGCCACGGCCAAAATCATCGCAAAGACCAAACGCGTGTAGCGAAACGGGGCAACCACGGCAATCTGCCCCGTGCGCATCGCCAAGGTCAGGCACATATAAGCCGCAACACCAAAAAGAATTGCTCCAAAGACAAGGGCCCATTGCGCAGCCGCCATCGCGGCACTGCCACCTTGATAAAGCCACACAATACCCCCCGCGATGGACAGCATCAAAAACCCGTAAACCCCCAACTGTGCGGTGGTCATAGTTTTTGGGGCGGCACGGGTTGCGAGGTCACGCCCTGCAAAACCGATCATCCCCAAGACCGCAAACAAGGACATAGGCTCGAACGCATCAAGGCCTGGGCGCAAGATCAACAAAACGCCGACAAACCCCGCGCCAATCGCGCCCCATTGCCGCCATCCTACGGTTTCGCGAAACACCATCACAGCCCCCGCTGCGACCACCAAAGGCGTGGCTTGCAGAATTGCGCTGGCCGATGACAGCGGCGTCAGGGCAATCGCCACCGTGTAGCACACACGCCCCATGATCTCGAACAGGGCGCGCCAAGCCATGGCGCGGCCAAAGGCCTGCGGATGTATGATCCCCTCCCCGCGCATCCGCGCCATGACAACGAACCCGATCAACCCGCCAGATCCGAAAATCACCATCACCTGACCAAGCGGAATCTGCGTGGAAGCCGCCTTGATAAACACATCTTCAAGGGTAAACGCCAACATCGCCGCAACCATAAAGAGGCTGCCGCGCAGATTGGCTGCGTGCAGGTGATGCGCTGCACTCACAGGAGCGCCTCAACGGCTCGGGCGTTCAATCCGATATACCCCTTCAGGAAGGTTCAACGCGGCCGCGAGATCGCGCAATTGCGCCATTGAGATCGAAATTTTTTGCGTGCGGTCGTGACGTGGGTCGTATTGCTCGACCTGCACGACCTCCTCAAACGCGGTCAGGACCACGTCCTCTTGTAGGGGGCTTTCGCCTTCATCCATCAAGGTTACGACCGTGGCGTCAAATTCGTGTTCAATACTAAACATATGGCTCACGCTAGGGAGATATTTAAGACTTGGCAATGATGTGAACAGGATGTGAGCAAAAAGCAATTGAGATATCAAAGATTCGGCTGCTAAATAAGGTCTCCACACCGCAGGAAATGATCCCGATGCGCGCCTTTCTTCTGTTGCCAATCTTGGCTTTTCTCGCCGCCTGTCAGGTGGCCAGCCCACCCCCCTCGGCCCCACCCGCGGCAAACGCGAGCAGTGCCAACCTCCCAAAACTCAGCCCGACACAGGCCATGGATAATTTCCGCACGGTTGTTGCCACAATCGAACCAATTGCAGAAGATCTCTGTCGCCAAGAAACACCAGATCAAATCTGTGATTTCACCATCGCGATTGAACGCGACAGAAATGCAGGCATCAACGCGTTTCAAACACTAGATAATAAGGGCAATCCCTATTTGGTGTTCACCATCGGCCTCATTGAGGATGCGCGCAATATTGACGAAATTGCCTTTGTCATGGGGCATGAAGCCGCGCATCACATCGCGCGCCACATCCCGCGTCAACGGGCCTCTGCCCAAGGCGGCGCGCTGATTTTCGGCGTGCTTGCGGGGCTTGCAGGCGGTGACAGCAGCATGGTGCAAAATGCCGCCGATATCGGGGCCACGGTGGGCGCGCGCCGCTTCAGCCAAGACCATGAATTGCAGGCGGATGCACTGGGCGCGATCATCGCCTATCGCGGGGGCTATGACCCCGAACGGGGCGCGCAATATTTCACGCGCTTGCCTGACCCTGGAAACACCTTTCTTGGCACACACCCCCCAAATGCCAATCGCATTCAAGTGGTGCGCGAGACAATGGCAAGCCTGCGCTGAAATTTGGGGTCAGACGATCTGACCCCAAAGATCATAGGCGCTGGCCTCATCCACGGTGACGGTCACGATATCACCCGCCTTCAGACCCTCGAACCCCGCATCAATAAAGAGGTTCCCGTCAATCTCGGGTGCATCGGCTTGGGTGCGGCAGGTGGCGCCTTCTGCGTCCACCTCATCCACGATCACCTGAAGGCGCTGCCCGATCTTTGCGGCCAATTTGGCCTCGGAAATGCTTTGCGCCTTTTCCATGAACCGCGCGAAACGCGCGTCCTTCACCTCTTGCGGCACATGGTCGGGAAGATCATTCGAGCGCGCGCCCGCAACATTCTCGTAGGTGAAACACCCCACACGGTCGAGCTGTGCTTCGTCCAACCAATCGAGGAGCGTCTCGAATTCGGCCTCCGTCTCACCTGGATAACCCACGATAAAGGTGGAGCGTAGGGTGATCTGGGGGCAATCCGCACGCCAAGCGGCAATCTCATCCAAGGTCTTACTGGATGCCGCGGGGCGGGCCATGCGCTTGAGCGTATCGGGATGCGCGTGTTGAAAGGGGATGTCCAAATAGGGCAGGATCAACCCTTCGGCCATAAGCGGGATCAAGTCGCGCACATGGGGATAAGGGTAGACGTAATGCAACCGCACCCATGCCCCCAATGCCCCAAGCTGACGCGCCAAGGGAAGGATGGGGAATTTCACATCCCGCCCAGACCAATCCGTGCCATAGGCGGATGTGTCTTGGCTGATCACCAACAATTCTTTGACCCCCGCCTCGACCAGTTTCTCCGCCTCGCGCAACACGGCCCGTTCGGGGCGGCTTTGGAGACGGCCGCGCATATCGGGGATGATGCAGAATTTGCACTTGTGATTGCAGCCTTCGGAAATCTTGAGATAGCTGTAATGGCGCGGGGTCAGGCTGACGCTGGTGCCTGGTAAAAGGTCGATGAACGGATCAGGCGCAGGCGGCACGGCACGATGCACTGCGTCCAGAACCTGCTCATATTGATGCGGGCCTGTAACCGCCAAAACCCGCGGATGCGCGCCCGTGATATAATCAGGCTCCGCACCCAAACAGCCCGTGACAATGACACGGCCATTTTCGCGCAATGCCTCCCCAATGGCGTCCAGACTTTCGGCCTTGGCACTGTCGAGAAACCCGCAGGTGTTCACAATCACCGCATCCGCACCGCTGTAATCGGCGCTGATCCCATAACCTTCGGCGCGCAGGCGTGTCAGGATACGTTCACTGTCGACTAAGGCCTTGGGACAGCCAAGCGAGACCATCCCAATTTTGGGCTGACCTTCACGGATCGTGTCGGTGACCTGCGCGCGGGCAAGATCGGGGCGGAGATGGGGCGGGTTCTGGCTCATGCGGCGGCTATAGCGCGAGATTTTGTTCAGAGAAAGGGCAAAGCATTCCCGCTTTGCACCTGACGGCCTCACCCGCTAGACTGGAGTTATTGATTTGGGTTGCGACATTTTGGGGGATTCTAGATGAAATGGCTTATGCGTGCGCTGCTGGCCTTTGTGATTTTCGGGGGCGTGGCCTTGGGGGGTATTGCGCTGATCCCGACCGAGACCATCGCGCGCTTGGCGACCGAGCGATTGTCGGGCGCCCTGGGCCGCGAGGTCACGCTAACGGGCGCAGTGCGGCCCTCATTTTACCCCATGATCGGGATCAATGCAGAGGGGCTTGAGATCGCCAACCCCGATTGGGCGGCGGATCGCGGCGCGATGCTGCGTGCAGATGCGCTGAATGTGGGGGTTGCGTTGATCCCGCTCCTCTCGGGCGAGGTGCGCATTTCCGAAGCCACAATCGACCGACCCGACATCTTGCTGCTGCGTGGCGCGGACGGTCGGGCCAATTGGGACTTTGGCACAGGCGCGCCAGACACATCCCGCAGCGACAGCGCCCTGCCCCAGATCGGAATGGCGCAGGCAAGGATCAGCGATGGTCGGATCCGCTATGAGGATGCTGGCACCGGGCAATCTTTTGCGGCAGAGGCGGTGACCGTGACCCTTGCTGCGCCTGAGATGAACGCCACCCTCACAGGCGAGATCAATGCCCGTGTGAATGGCGCCGCCTTGAACGGCAGCCTGACATTGGACACGCTTGCAGATGTGATGGCAGGGCGCGAGGCGCGTGTATCAAGCACCGTCACATGGGAGGGCGGCGCATTGGCCTATCGGGGCGCGGTGATCCTGTCGCCCTTCAGCCTTGCGGGTGAATTTGACAGCCGCATCACCGATCTTGCGCCCCTCACCACCGCAGCGGGCGTGGATCAGATTGATCTGCCGCGCGGGATGGGACGCGACCTGATTGCCCTAAGCGGCCCCGTGGCCCTGACCCCAGAGGGGGTTGCACAGATCACGGATGCATCGCTGAGCTTGGATGACAGCACGATCAACCTGAGCGCCGCACTGCGCCAAGGCGCAGACCGCCCGCACCTCACGGGGCGGATCGCGGGCGGGCGCATTGATCTGAGTGCCTTGACCCAAAATGGTGGCAGCGCGGGCGGCACGGGCGGCACGGGTGGCGCATGGCCCACCGATGAAATTGATCTTTCGGGTCTGGCCGCGCTTGATGCCGAAATCGAGATCACGGTTGGCGCACTTGATCTGGGTCTTTTGACGCTCTCGGATATCGCGCTGCAAACCACGCTGGACGCAGGCCGCCTGCAGGCCGATTTGGCCCGCGCGGTGGCCTATGGCGGCACGATTGCGGGGCAAGCGGTGCTCAACAGCCGTGGGTCGGGATCGGCGGCGGCAAATATGACCTTTCGCGATGTGCAATTACAGCCATTGATGCGCGACTTTGCCGAATATGAGCGCCTGTCGGGAACGGGCAATGTGACCCTCAACCTGTTGGCGGGCGGGCGCTCGGTTGCAGCATGGATGAACAGCCTTGAGGGCAATGTGGCACTTGATTTCGGGCAAGGCGCGATTGAAGGATTGGATCTGGCAGGAATGATCCGCAACCTTGACAGCTCCTATCGCGGTGAAGGCGCGCGCACAGTTTATGACAGCATCACCGCCACCCTTGCCATCGCAAGCGGCGTGGCGCGCAATGATGATTTGCGCCTTGACGCAGGGTGGGGCAGTGTGACGGGGGCAGGCATTATCGATATCGGCCGTCAATCGGTCGACTATCGTGTGATCCCTGCGGTGCAAACCTCCTCGGATGGATCAAACATCGCTGTGCCTGTTATCGTGCGTGGACCTTGGGCCAATCTCAGCTTTGCCCCTGATCTGGAATATCTTGCAAGGCAACGTCTGGAATTGGAGCGCGAACAACTGGAGGAAGCTGCCCAAGCCCGCATTGATGCCGAGCGCGAGCGCCTAGAGCAAGAAGCCCGCGAACGGCTCAACCTCCCCGCCGAAGGGGATGCCCGCGATGCGATCGAGAACCAATTGCGCAACGAGGTCGAAGGGGCCTTGCGCGGCCTTCTGGGAGGGAATTGAGATGAAGCGCGGCCTGCTGATAGTGGCAATCTGCGGCGTGCTTGCCGCCTGCGCAAGCGCACCTGAACCTGACCTATACCCAGGCGAAACCCCCGAAATCCGCGCCTTGGTAAATAAGATGTCCCGCCAGTATGACGTGCCCGCCCCGCTGATCCACCGCGTGATCCAACGCGAAAGCGATTACCGCGCCAATGCCCGCAACGGGCCTTATTACGGGATGATGCAAATCCTGCCCGCTACGGCCCGCAACATGGGGTTTCAAGGCGCGGATGCCGATCTGCTGGATGCGGAAACCAACCTCACCTATGCGGTCAAATACCTGCGCGGCGCATGGCTGCTGGCCGATGGCTCCTATGACGCGGCAGTGATGCATTACGCGCGCGGCTATTACTATGTGGCGCGGGATCGCTGTATGCTGGTCGAGACAGGCCTGCGGGAGCGGGAGGTCAGGCGGGATTGTCGCGGGTGAGGCATTCGCCCGAAACGCACGCCATGCCCCTCACACCATATTGGGGACCACCAGATCAGGGGGTCTGTGCCCATCGGCATAAGTTTTGATGTTGATCAAAACTTTCTCACCCATCTCGATCCGCCCCTCCACGGTGGCCGAGCCCATATGAGGCAGCAGGATCACATTATCCAATTCGCGCAGGCGCGGGTTGATCTCATGGCCGCGTTCAAACACGTCTAAACCTGCCCCTGCAATCTCGCCCGCGCGCAACATCCGTGTGAGCGCGTTTTCGTCAATCACTTCGCCGCGCGAAGTGTTCACGATCACCGCCGAAGGCTTCATCAATTTCAGTCTGCGCGCATTGAGCAGGTGGAAGGTTGAGGGGGTATGCGGACAATTGACCGAAATGACATCCATCCGCGCCACCATCTGGTCCAAGCTTTCCCAATATGTTGCCCCAAGCGCAGCTTCGATATCGGCGTGCGCCCTGCGGCGGTTGTGGTAATGCACCTGCATCCCAAAGGCCGCCGCACGGCGCGCCACCGCCTGCCCGATACGGCCCATGCCCAGAATGCCCAAACGCTTGCCCGACACGCGTCCGCCCATCAGCGCGGTGGGCGCCCATCCTTGCCATGCACCAGATTGCATCACGGCCAACCCTTCTGGCACGCGGCGCAAAACGCCCAAAATCAACGCCATGGTCATATCCGCCGTATCATCCGTCATCACCCCTGGTGTGTTTGTCACCAAGACCCCGCGTTGGCGGGCGGTGGCCACGTCAATATGATCCACCCCAGCGCCATAATTGGCGATGAGTTTCAGCTGTGCGCCCGCTTGGGCCAACATGGCCGCATCAATTTGATCAGTGACACAGGGCACAAGCACATCTGCGGATTGCATGGCGGCAACCAATTCATCGCGCGTCCGCTTGCGGTCTTCATCGTTGAGCTGCACATCGAACAATTCGCTCATCCGCGTTTCGACTGCTTCGGGCAGGTGGCGGGTAACGACAACTTTGAGGCGCGGGGCGGGCATAACCATCTCCTGTGGCAAGGGGCGGGTGAATATAGGCTAACACTCCCCCATTCTCGGCGCGCGCGCAAGCATTGGGCGTGCTCTCAATCCCATCTTCCCCCCGCATGGGTTTTTCGCTAGGTTAGCAGGACATAAAAACTCCGCACGAAGGCTGGCGGATCGAGGCATGATCGAGGGATAGGATGGCGCAGCACGCGATGCGCGGCTTTGTGATTTTAGGTCTTTGCGCGGCTCTGCTGACAGGGCGTGTTTGCGCGCAAAGCACCGATGGTGTCGTGCCGCTGCCGCGCCCAGAAAACCTCGTGCCCGTTGAGATCCCCGAGGACACCACACCCCGCCAAGTGCCAACACCCAGTTTCAACGCGCCAACCATCGGCCCAGAGACGGGCTTCCCTTTGCCCCGTTACGTTTCCATGGATGCCACCCGCGCTTATGCGCGGCGCGGCCCTTCGCGCAATCACCGCATCGATTGGGTGTTTCAACAGCGCAATATGCCCCTGATGGTGGTGGCCGAACATGGTCATTGGCGCCGTGTGGTCGACCATGACGGGGTGGGGGGATGGATGCATTACGCGCTTTTGTCGGGCCGCCGCAGCGCCATCATTGAAAGCGCGCGCGCCGATTTGCACCAACGCCCTGACCTGCAATCACCCGTCATCGCACAGGCCGAGCGTGGCGTGGTGGGTCGGGTCAGTGAATGTCAGCCCCAATGGTGCCGGTTTGCCGTGGATGGCGTGACGGCATGGGTCGAGAAATCTGTCCTCTGGGGCGTGATGGAAGATGAGGTGTTTGACTAAGCTTTTGGCCCACAAACGGGGCAATTTGAATCCCGCTTTAGCCGCAAGATGCGTGTTTCAGGCGCAAGCGCATCGTATAGCACCATACGCCCCAACAAACCCTGACCCGCGCCTGTGATGTGTTTGATCGCCTCCAAGGCCATCATGGTTCCAATGATCCCAGGCAGCGCACCGATGACGCCTGTCTCAGCGCAGGTGGCCGCCATCCCCGCCTTGGGCGGGTGCGGAAAAACACAGGCCATGCACGGCCCATTCTGATCGGGGGCATAGAGCGTGATTTGCCCTTCCCATGCGGAAATCGCCCCAGCCAAAAGGGGGCGTTTTGCGGCAACCGCCGCAGCGTTGATCATCGCACGGCTCTCAAAGCGATCCGTGCCGTCAATAATCAGGTCATATTCGGTGAACAGCGCGTCTGCGAAATCCGCGGCCAAAATGCGGTGATAAGGGCGGACATCGAGATGGGGGTTAATTGCCTTCATCGCGCGTTCGGCTGAAAAAACCTTGGGTATATCCTGATCAGCATCGCGGTGAATGATCTGGCGCTGCAGGTTCGAGAGGCTGACAAGGTCGGGGTCAATCACCCCAATGCGCCCTACCCCCGCCGCCGCAAGATAGAGCAGCAGAGGCGACCCAAGCCCGCCTGCTCCCACCACCAGAACCTTGGCGGCTTTCAAGGCCTTTTGCCCCTGTCCGCCAATATCGGGCAAGGTGATATGGCGCGCGTAGCGTTCCAATTCCTCATCCGAGAAAGCACCGCTTCGGCTTGGGGGGGGCTCTGACACGGGCTGCGCCACGCGGCGCAGACGGTTGAGCACCGCACGATAGGCCAAAACCAAAAGAACCGCACCACCCAACAGCAACCACGGCGCAGCGCTCTCGCCCGTTGCCGCGCGCAGCGGATGCCCATCGGGCAAGACCAAATGGCCAAGCACCACGCTTGTATAAACCAGACCAATCATCACGAACCTTGGGGTGTAGGCGGTTTTCATCACCGCACCAAAACCCCATAGGGCGGCCATGATCACAAGAACCGCCGCCATCAGCCCTGCCCGGTGGAACCGAAACCACCCGCCCCGCGCGCGGTCTCATCAAGCACGGCGACCGCCGAAAGCCGCGCCTGCAGCATTGCGGCCACCACCCCTTGCGCGATGCGATCCCCATGCGCGATTGCAAAGGGTGCATTGCCGAGATTGATCAAAATGATCCCCAAAGGCCCGCGATAATCACAATCCACGGTTCCAGGCGCATTGACCAAAGTCACACCATGCTTAAGCGCAAGGCCAGAGCGCGGGCGGATTTGCAACTCAAAACCATCGGGCACGGCCACACGAAACCCCGTTTGGATCAAGGCACGGTCCATGGGGGCAAGGGTCAGACCCGATGCCCGCTCGGACATCGGGAATTGCGCGCGCAGATCAAACCCCGCCGCGCCTTCGGTTTCGTATTTTGGCAAGGGCAAATCGGGGTCAGACCATTCCTCGCGCAGAAATTGAACCGTCACCACCATCAACCGCGCTCCAACGCTTCGGCAAGACGTGCGGCAAGACGCGTGGCGGTTTCGTGCTTACTCAGGCGTGGCCATGCATCGACCCCGTCTTTGGTCACCAAAGTCACCGCATTATACGCACCCCCCATAATCCCCGTTTCGGGCGAAACATCATTGGCGACAATCCAATCACATCCTTTACGCGCCAATTTTGCGCGCGCATGATCCACAAGGTTTTCGGTCTCAGCGGCAAATCCCACGACCAAAGCGGGACGGCCCGCTTTCATCTGCGCCACAGTGGCCAAAATATCGGGGTTCTCGACAAAACTTAGGGTTGGCGGCGCGCCATCGGCCGTTTTCTTGATCTTTTGTGCAGCAGATTGATCCACCCGCCAGTCAGCCACCGCTGCTGCAAAAATCGCCGCATCCACGGGCAAGGCCGCCTCAACCGCCTTGGCCATTGCTTGGGCGGTCTCCACCTTAATCACATTGACACCAACGGGCGGCGGCACAGTTGCGGGGCCTGTGATAAAGCTGACCATTGCACCCAGATCACGGCAGGCCGCAGCCAAGGCGGCACCTTGCGCGCCAGAAGAGCGGTTCGCGATATAGCGAACGGGGTCAATAGGTTCATGGGTGGGGCCTGAGGTGATCAGGATATGACGTCCTGCAAGCGCGCCTTTGCCAAAGTGAGCGGCAATGGCGCCTATGATTTCATCAGGTTCTGCCATACGGCCAGGGCCAAATTCACCACAGGCCATGCTGCCCTCATTTGGACCAATGGTGCGAATGCCATCGGCCAAAATCTGCGCCAGATTGCGCTTGGTTGCGGGATGCTCCCACATCCGCAGATTCATCGCAGGTGCGATCAACACAGGCTTGTCGGTTGCCATCAAAAGGGTTGAGGCCAAATCATCCGCATGACCACCCGCCATCTTGGCCATTAGATTTGCCGTTGCGGGGGCGACAACCAGAAGGTCGGCGGCGCGGGACAATTCGATATGGCCCATCTCCGCCTCATCGGTCAGATCGAATAGATCCGTATAGGGCTTTTGCCCTGCAAGCGCCGCAACTGACAGGGGCGTGACGAATTCCTGTGCGGCCTTGGTCAAAACAGGGGTCACTGTAACGCCCTGGTCGCGCAGGCGGCGGATCAGCTCAAGGCATTTATAGGCGGCTATGCCCCCGCCAATGATCAACAAAATGCGCTTTCCTGAAATCATAATGATCTCACCTTTCGCCTGTTATGATCCGAAACCTATGTGGCGCGACCCAAGGGGGCAATGGGAAATAATCCCTCACGCCGCCCCTTGTCGACTGAGCGCCCCCCGAAGGTCGCGAAATGAAAACGCCCCAAACAGCCGCCCAAACACCGCATAAGATGCCATGCCAAGCCCGATAAGCCCCGCAAGCGCCAGATAGCGCAAGCCCCCCCCCTCCGCGAAGACAGGGGCAAGCGGCAGGCTGGCCCCGTATAACACAAGGCCCATAGCGGCAGCTGCGCCCGCGATGCGAGGGATACGGGACAGATAGCGTGCATCATAAGCCGCAACATCGCCGTAGGATTTCGCACCAAGGCGCAATTGATAGGCCATAACCCATGCCGCAAGCGTGGTCGCCAAGGCCGCGGCGATATAGCCGATGAAAAATGCAAGCCCGATGGCCAAAACCGCATTCACGACCATTGCAACCAGCGCATATTGGAACGGTCGCTTTGTGTCCTCGCGGGCATAAAACACAGGCTGCCAGATTTTTTGCAGCACAAAAGCGGGCAGACCTGCGCCATAGATGGCAACGGCCCAAGCGGTGGCGATGGTGTCACTTGCGCCGAAGGCGCCCCGCTCGAACAGGACCGAGACCAAAGGCACGGGGATCACGACCAAAGCCACAGCGGCGGGAATGGTCAAAATCATCCCAATCTCAGCCGCACGCGACAGCGCAACGCGCCCCCCCGCCGTATCGCCCGCACGCAAGCGGCGCGACAGCGCGGGCAGCAAAACAACGCCAATGGCAATCCCTACAACCCCAAGCGGCAATTGATAAAGCCTGTCGGCATAAGACAGCCACGCAATCGCGCCGTCAAAAAAACTGGCAACCTGACGACCCACCAGTAGGTTGATCTGCACAACGCCGCCCGCGAGCATTGCAGGGCCCGCGACAATCGCCAAACGGCGCAAATCAGGCGTCAGTTTCGGGACCACTGGGCGAACCACAAACCCCGCCCGCGCGGCGGCCCACCAGACCAGAAAAACTTGCGCCAAGCCCGCCACGGGCACACCCCATGACAGGGCCAAACCAATGCGGCGCGCCGCATCAGGGCTGTCAGCTGCGCTTTGTGCACCATAAATCAGCGCCGAGACCAAAATCACATTCAAAAGCACAGGCGCGGCGGCGGCGGCGGCAAATCGGCCTGCGGCATTCAACATCCCCGAGATCAACGCCGCCAGTGAAATCAGCAGAATATAAACAAAGCAAATTCGGCCCAATTCCACTGCAATCTCGAAGCGGGCATCCCCCGCAAAACCAGAGGCCATCGCCAAAACAAGCCACGGCATGGCAATTTGGGCCAGCAGCGTGAAGAGGATCAAAAATACCCCAAGCATCGAAAACGCGTTGCGGGCAAAGGGCAGCGCGTCACCTTCCGCCTCCAACTTTTTAGCGAAAATAGGCACAAACGCCGTGTTCATCGCCCCTTCAGCAAAGAAGCGGCGAAACATATTGGGCAAAGCAAACGCCACCAAAAAGGCTTCGGCCACCCCGCCTGCGCCCAAGTAGCGTGCGATGAGGATGTCACGCAGAAATCCGAAGACGCGGCTCACGAGGGTCCAACTCCCCACCGTGAGAAAGCCAAAACCCAATCTGATCGGAGACCGCGCCACGCCTGCTATACCCCTGCACGCTCTGCCACGCGGGCAATTGCATCGCGCAGTTTACGTTCCAACATATCCTGCCGCGATTTTGAGTGCAGCTTCAGACCAAACATATCTTTGACGTAAAACACATCCACAACCTGCACTCCGAAGGTCGCAATCATCGCGCTTGCGATGTAAATGTTGTTGGCCGCCAAGGTCTTGGTCAGATCATAAAGCAGACCTGGACGGTCACGGGTATCCACTTCGATAATGGTGTATATCTCGGACCCATCATTATCGAAGGTGATGTTTGTGGCCACATTAAAGGTGCGCTCGCGCTTCTTGATCTTGTCGCGTCCCTCAAAGGCTTTGGACGCCACAACTTCGCCCCGCAAGGTTTTGTCAATCATCGCGGTCAGGCGGGGCAAGCGGGCATCTTCATAGGGGTTGCCATCAGAATCTTGGACCCAGAACACCGCCGTGGCATAGCCATCCTTGGAGGTATATGTGCGCGCATCCACGACATTTGCCCCAACAAGGGACAAAGCCCCCGCCAAACGGCTAAATATGCCTGGATGATCCACCAGCGCAAAACAAACGCGGGTCGCATCGCGATCCATATCGCGCTGTATATCAAGACGAATTTCGTCATCGCGCAGACCAAGCAACATATTGGCAAAAATGATCTGGCTGGCGAGGTCCAATCCCTGCCAATAGGGGCCATAATGGCGGTCGATCTCGGCCTTCAATTCCGATTTTGGCCATGTTGCCAAAGCGGCGCGCAGGGCTTTCTTGCTTTCACTTTCAAGCTTGTCGCGGTTCAGGTCTTCAAGCCCTGTTTCCAGTGCCTCCGCCGTGGCGCGATATAGCCCGCGCAAGAGCGTGGCTTTCCAATTGTTCCAAGTGTCAGGTCCAACACCGCGAATGTCGCAGACGGTCAGCACCGTCAGCAAATCCAGACGTTGGCGCGTTTTGACCAATTTCGCAAAATCCCGCACCGTGCGCGGGTCCGCAATATCGCGTTTCTGCGCCATATCAGACATCAGCAAATGATAGCGCACAAGCCATTCGACCGTCTCGGTCTCGTCTGGCTTAAGCCCCAAGCGCGGGCACAAAGTGCGGGCAATTCTTGCGCCCAAAATCGAGTGATCTTCCTTGCGCCCTTTGCCAATGTCATGCAGCAGACAGGCGATATACAGCACCTTGCGGTTTACCCCACGCTTTAGAATGCCGGAGGCGATAGGAAGCTCTTCTACCAATTCGCCCCGCTCGATCTGCGCTAGGGTAGAGATGACTTGGATGGTATGCTCATCCACCGTGTAGCTGTGATACATATTAAACTGCATCATCGCCACGATGGCGGCGAAATCAGGGATGAACGCCCCAAGCACCCCCAATTCATTCATCCGCCGCAAAGCGCGCTCTGGGTTGCCTTGTTTCAGCAGGAGATCCAAAAATATACCGTTTGCTTCTGGGTCGCGGCGCATCGCAGTGTCGATCAGGTGCAGATTGGCTGAAATCATCCGCATCGCGTCTGGATGCAGAAGATAGCCTGTGCGCAAGGCCTCCTCAAAAATTCGCAAAAGGTTGATTTTATCGGATAGAAAAACCGTCTCATTTTCCACCGTCAGACGGTTTTGTTTGAGCGCATAGCCCGCCTTCAGTTTCTTTTTGCGGCTGCGCCCGCGCAAAAAGCCCAATATTTTCGGTTCACTCTTTGCGTGGCTCGCCTCCAAGGCGGTCAAGAAAATACGGGTCAATTCACCGACACGCGTGGCGTGGCGAAAATAATCCTGCATGAAATGCTCGACCGCACGGCGACCCGAATGATCGGCATAATGCATCCGTTCAGCCACCTGCACCTGCAAATCGAAACTCAGCACATCCTGCGCGCGGCCCGCGATGGCGTGCAGATGACAGCGCACCGACCACAAAAACCGTTCGGCCGCGTCAAAGGCATCGAATTCCTCGCGGCTGAATACTTTGAGCGCGACCAAATCCTCGGCCTGTGCCACGCCATGCTGATATTTTGCGATCCAATACAGGGTTTGCAAATCACGCAAACCGCCCTTGCCCTCTTTCACATTCGGCTCAAGCATATAGCGCTGCCCGCCTTGTTTTTTGTGGCGCGTGACGCGTTCCTCAAGCTTGGCTTCGATGAAATCAGACAGGCTGCCATCGAACAGGTCCCTGCGCAGGGTGTTTTTGAGCTGCGCCGACAGCTCCGCATTGCCCGTCAGGTGACGCATTTCCAACAAGGCGGTGCGGATCGTGAAATCCTCCCGACCCAAGCGCAGACAGTCTTTGATATTGCGGGTGGCATGGCCCACTTTGAGCTTCAAATCCCAAAGCATATACAGGCTAGATTCAATCACGCTTTCGACCCAGCCCGTGCTTTTCCATGGGGTGAGAAACAGGAGATCAACATCGGAAAACGGCGCCATCTCGCCACGACCATAACCGCCCACGGCCAAGACCGCCATCCGCTCGCCCTCGGTGGGTGTCGGATTGGGATGCAACCTTGTAGCGGCCACGCGCAACACCTGTTGCACCAAACCATCGGTCAAATGCACATAGGCCCGCGTGACACGCCGCGCGGTTAGGGGGGTTTCAGCGAAGGCGCGCTCAATGGCCGCGCGACCCTTCGCTTGGGTGTCTTGCAAAATACCCACGACCGCGGTGCGGATCTGTGCGGGGTCCTGCACATCCGCAATCGCATTATTGATGGCCGATGCCACCGCATCTGCGTTGAAAATATCATCAGCGGGACAAATCAATTGCCCCGCTGCAGATGGTATAATTGATAGTCGCGGATTCTGTTCAGAATCCAGCGCCGAGAGTTCTTGGTGCGGGATCGACAAGGATGATCTGCCCTTCTTGCAAAGTCACAACAGCAAGACCGCGCTCAATCGTGCCATCGGGTAGGAAGCGGAATACCCCGTTTGCGCCCGCAAAGCCAGAGCCAGAAGCGAAATCAACGCCCCCCAATCGGCCCGTGCGTCCGACCGTGTCGATCACCGCGCGCATCCCATCATAGGCCAAAGGCGCAAGATTATGTGGCGCTTGCTGATAGGCCAATTGATACCGTGTGCGGAACGCGCTTTCCGCATTGGGATCTGGCAGGATGAACCAACCGCCTTGCAGCCCGCGGATCTCCAAGGTTTGCGCGGGAATGTCCCAACGGGTCAGGCCGATGATCTTGGTGGCCTCGGTATCAAATCCATTGTCAGGCAGGAGTTGTCCGAACAGCGGCAAGGCACCAGAAGCATCTGCCGTCAGGATCATCGCATTGGCGCCTGTTTGCGCCACCATCGCCTCCACCTCAGGCAGGGCTGCGACAACGCCTGTTTGGCTGAATTCATAAGCGACCTCGCCAACCAAATTGGCACCAGAACCCGCAGCCGCACGGCGCACCGCATCGCGGGCCACTTCGCCTGCCAAATTGCGCGCATGAACCACCATGATCCTGTCACGGCCGTTGGCCGCAGCATAGGCCACCATACGCTGTGCCGCATTGTCAAAGGTCAGGCCCAGAACGAACAGATTGCGCCCTGCGATGCTGGCGTTGTTGGAAAAGCTTAGGACCGAGACGTTGGAATTTGCCACAGCAACCCCCACCGCCGCCGCCGCATCCGAGCGCAAGGGCCCCAAGATCACATCGGCCCCTTCAGAAACCGCCTGCTGCGCGACAGCAGCAGCCGTGCCCGCATCGGCTTGGGTTGGATAGACGACCAATTCGATCTCGGTTCCAATCGCCTCAGCGGCGGCAAGGCGCGCCGCATTCTCGAGGCTTGTCGCCAAAAGATCATCCCCCGCATTGGGAGAGCCGTAAGGCAGCAGCATCGCCACACGCACAGTTTGTCCAACCTGCGTGCCTGATCCGAGGCCAGCCTGACAGGCAGACAAAGCCGCGCCTGCGAACAGAACCAAACTTAACCGCAAGAACTTGCGAAATTTTCTCAAAGCAGGGATCATAGCGATCTCTCCCAGTGGGGCCAATTTGCGCAAACCCTAGCCAGTCCTGCCCGCCAAGTAAACGCTCGCAATGGCACGGGCCGACAGATAAACAACGGATCAGATGCAAAACAACACAGAAAACGGGCGCGAATTCTCATACGCCCCCCGCACGGCCAAGCTGGCTGCGGGGCTGTATTTCATCGCCACCCCGATCGGCAGCGCGCGCGACATCACCTTGCGCGGTTTGGATATTTTGGCCAATTGCGATGTGATCGCCGCCGAAGATACCCGCAGCTTGCGTCATTTGTTGGATATTCATGGCGTGGCTTTAAACGGGCGGCAGGTGCTGCCCTATCACGACCACAACGGGGCGGAGATGCGCCCCAAGATCATGGCATTATTGGCGGCGGGGAAATCCGTGGCCTATGCATCCGAGGCAGGCACGCCACTGGTGGCTGATCCAGGCTTTGCCTTGGGGCGCGCTGCAATTGCGCAAGGCCACCTTGTTACCACAGCCCCCGGTCCATCGGCCTCATTGGCGGCGCTCACCGTATCGGGCTTGCCCAGTGATCGCTTTCTCTTCGCGGGCTTCCCCCCACCCAAAGCAGGGGAGCGCCAAAAATTTCTTGCCGAATTGGACACAACGCCCGCCACGGTGATCCTGTATGAAAGCCCCAAAAGGATTCATAAATTGTTAAACGAAATGGCCGAAATTTGGAGCCATGACCGCCAAATCGCATTGTGCCGCGAATTGACGAAAAAGTTTGAAGAAATCATTCGGGGATCGCTGGCCGAAGTCATCGCGGCTGTTTCCGAGCGAAGCTTGAAAGGCGAAATTGTGCTTGTGATTGACCGCGCCGAAAAGCAAGTCGCAGATGAGGCCGCAGTGATCGCTCTCTTGCGCGAACGACTCAAATCGGAGCGGCTGAAATCTGCTGCCGCGCAAGTGGCCGCGGAACTGAGCTTGCCCAAGCGCGATGTGTATCAATTGGGCCTGTCTTTGGACAGCTCAGAATGAAAGGGCAAAGCGCCTATCTTGCGGGTCTTTCCGCCGAGGCACAGGTCTGCCGCCATTATCAGGAACACGGTTATAAGATTCGCGCGCAGCGGTGGCGCGGACGGGCGGGTGAAATCGATCTGGTATTCTCCAAGGACCAAGACGTGATCTTTGTGGAAGTGAAAAAATCACGCAGTGTTGAGACGGCATTGACGCGCGTGGGTCGCGCGCAGCGGGCGCGCATTCTGCAAACAGGTGATGAATATTTAGGCCAATTCCCATCGGGTCTGGCCACCCCCTGCCGCTATGATATTGCAGCGGTGGATCAGGTTGGACGCATTCACATTGTCGAGAACGCCTTTCTGGAATGAGACGACTGTCACGTTTTGACCATTGCGTCCCCCTGCCTCAAAGGCCATGAAAGGGGCAAGCAATGTAAAGGGTGAACCATGGCGCTCAAAGTCGCAATTCAGATGGACCCGATCGGGCCGATCAATATTGATGCAGACAGCACCTTTCGCGTGGGCCTTGAAGCCCAAGCCCGCGGGCATGAGCTGTTTTATTACACGCCAGATCGCCTGTTTCTCGATGAAGGGCGTGTCTGCGCACGGGGATGGCCACTGAGCTTGCGCCGTGAGAAGGGCAACCATTTCACTTTGGGCACGGAACAAACCATTGATTTGGGCGATTGGGATGTGGTGCTGCTGCGCCAAGACCCGCCCTTTGACATGGGCTACATCACCACCACCCATCTGTTGGAACGGATTCATCCAGAAACGCTGGTTGTGAACGACCCGTTTTGGGTGCGCAACTATCCTGAAAAACTGTTGGTTCTGGATTTCCCTGATCTTACCCCGCCCACGATGATTGCCCGCGACATCGGTGCATTGCGTGCTTTTCGGGCGCGCCACGGCGACATCATCATAAAGCCGCTTTACGGCAATGGCGGCGCGGGCGTGTTTCGCTTGGAGCCTTCGGACCGCAACCTCAATTCGCTGCATGAAATGTTCACATCCATGAGCCGCGAGCCTTTGATAGCGCAGAAATTCTTGGCAGATGTCACCAAGGGCGACAAGCGGATCATCTTGATTGATGGGGAACCCGTGGGGGCGATCAACCGCGTGCCTGCTGAAGGCGAGACGCGGTCAAATATGCACGTTGGTGGACGCGCTGAGAAAATTGGGCTGACCGCCCGCGAACATGAGATATGCGCGAAAATCGGCCCGCTGCTGCGCGAGAAGGGCCAAATTTTCGTAGGCATTGACGTGATCGGGGATTACCTGACCGAAATCAATGTGACCTCGCCTACGGGCATTCAAGAATTAGAACGCTTTGACGGGGTCAATGTCGCCGAAATCATTTGGCAGGCCATCGAGGCACGGCGCGGCGTCTAACCTTCGCGGCTTTGCGTGATGCGATAGCCGACCGCCTCAAGGATATGTGCCTCCTCGGTTTGGTCGGAATTGGCCAAATCCGCGATGGTTCGGCCAAGGCGCAGCACACGGTGATATCCGCGCGCCGAAAGGCCAAACCGCTCCGCCGCCCGTGTCATGAGGGCGCGCGCGGCGGGCGTGATCTCCGCGATGTCCTCCAACAATTTGCCCGTGGCATCCGCGTTCACCCGCGCCTCGACCCCAATCGCCTCGAATCGTGCGCTTTGACGGGCGCGCGCCGCAGCCACCCGCGCGGCAATGGTGGTCGATGCGTCCCCGCCAGAAGGGCGCTCAAGATCACCGAAGGCCACGGCCGACACCTCCAGCCGAATGTCGAACCGATCCATCAATGGGCCAGAGATGCGCCCCATATAATCCGCACCGCAGTTGGGCGCGCGCGAACAGGCGGCATTGGCATCATAGAGCTGCCCACAGCGGCAAGGGTTTGCAGCCGCGATCAAAAGGAACCTGCACGGGTAGCTGACATGGGCATTTGCGCGGGCCACATGGACATCGCCTGTCTCAATCGGTTGGCGCAAGGTCTCGAGCACGGGCCGCGGATATTCGGGAAACTCATCCAAGAACAAAACGCCATTATGCGCCAAACTGATCTCGCCTGGTTTCGCATGACGTCCGCCGCCCACAAGGGCGGCCATGGACGCCGTGTGATGGGGGGCGCGAAAAGGACGGTCGCGAGAAATCCCACCCTCATCCAACAGTCCCGCAATGGAATGGATCATCGAGGTTTCCAGCGCCTCCGCGGGGGTTAATTGCGGAAGGATTGTGGGCATCCGACTGGCCAACATGGACTTGCCCGATCCAGGCGGGCCGATCATCAACACATGGTGGCGGCCTGCGGCGGCAATCTCAAGCGCGCGCTTGGCCCGTTCTTGTCCACGCACCTCGGAAAAGCAGGTGGCGTAGTCGCCCCCGCGCACCTCACCAGGTTCAGCGGGCAGCAAAGGGCGCTTGACATTGAGATGTGCAATCATCTGCGCCAAATCGCGCGCGGCAAACACGGCGGTTGCGCCAACCCATGCCGCCTCTGCCCCACAAGCGGCGGGGCACAGCAACACGCGCCCGTCCTCGCCGGCGGCCAAGGCGGCGGGCAGACTGCCCAAAACGGGCAAAAGCCGCCCGTCCAAAGAGAGTTCACCCAAGGCCAGCGCCTCCTCGCTGCGATCTTTGGGGATGACACCAAGTGCGGCCAAAAGCGCGAGCGCAATCGGCAGATCGTAATGTGCGCCCTCTTTGGGGTGATCCGCGGGGCAAAGGTTGATGGTTATGCGCCGCGCGGGCAAGGCGATGGCCATATGGGTCAAGGCGGTGCGCACCCGCTCCTTCGCCTCGGTCACAGCTTTGTCGGGCAGGCCGACAATTGTGAATTGCGGGCTACCTGGGGTGACGGCACATTGCACCTCAACGCGGCGCGCCTCCAACCCCTCAAAGCTGACGGTGTGGACAGTGGCAAGCGAAGATGGGTTGGGCGCGTCAAACATGGGCCGCAGCATAGGCGGCACATGGTTAGCGAGTGGTTAATTCAAATCTGCTGTGGAAAGGGTCGCCGCTCAAGCGGGGCCATGTCATAAACAGACACTTCTGCATCCTGTGCAAGGCCCCGCTCGCGCCAATCTTGGATCACGGGCAGCGCTAGGGTCGCGTTGACATAGGCCCGCAGACGCGCGCTGACGGGCAGACCATAGCCTGCGATACGAATGGCGACAGGCGCATAAAACGCATCCGCCACTGTCGGCGCGCCAAATAAGAATGGCCCACCCGATTTTTCCAGCGCCGCGCCCAAGCGTGCCTCCAAGCCTGCAAGATCGGCCATAACCGCATCACTGGGAATGAAATCAACCCAAGCTGTGCGCAGATTCATGGGGCACGCACTGCGTAATGCGCCAAAGCCTGAATGCATTTCAGAAATAAGATTTTGCGCCTCAGCCCGCGCAGCAACTGCTTGGGGCAACAGACCATGTCTTGGGAAGGCTTCGCTCAGATGCCACGCAATCGACAGGCTGTCGCGCAAGATAATGCCATCTTCCGTAGCCACAGCGGGCACGCTTGATCCACCGCCAAATGCACTGACCTGTGCAGCAAATTCGGGGCTGTAAATCACGGCCTCTTCAAGGGTTACGGGGATATCGAAGAGCGCAAAGCAAAGATAGCCCCGAAGTGACCAACTGGAATAGGATCGTTGTCCGATCAAAAGCCTATACGCCATGCCCCACCCCAGCCTGTGCCAATGACATCAGTGCTAGGGGCAATATCCGATTCTCACAATAGACCATACGCCCGCTGTCTCGTGAAATTCCGTTATCGATAGGGGCGGAATGGTATGGGCATAGGCCTGATATGCGCTTAGCCCTGCGTGACGTGCGATTTGCGTTAAGATTGCGCCAAAATGGCAGGTGAAGATCACATCTTGGTCAGGGTGTTGTGCCAGCGCGCGATCCGCCGCGCCGCTCACCCGCGCCATGACCATGGCCCAACTTTCCCCGTTGGGCGGGCGGGTGTCTTCCCCCCCCTCCCAAAAGGTGCGGGAAAGATCAGGATGGGATAGGCTGACCGCATCAAACCCCTGCCCCTCCCAGTCGCCGAAATGGAATTCCCTCAGATCGGCGTCATGGGGCAATCGGCTGCGGCTATGCGACAAGCAATCCGCCGTTTCGACCGCACGGATTAAGTCAGACGAAATCACCAAAGCCCCTTTTGGCAGATAAGCATCAAGCCGCGCGATTTGCGCATGATCGCTCAGATCAGCGGGAACATCACGCCAGCCTGTGATCACCGTGGCATGGGTCGGACCGTGGCGCAGCCAAAAGGCGCGGCGCATCACCCCTGCCCCTTTGGCAATTGTCCTTTGAGGGTAAGCGGCAAACCAGCGGCGACCATCACCACAAGATCAGCGGCGGCAGCGATCGCTTGGTTCAGCTCGCCTTGGTTCTGCCGAAAGCTGCGTGACAGGGGATGGTCAGGCACAATCCCCATGCCCAACTCATTAGAAATGATAACCACAGGACCATTGCAGCGCGAAATCGCCTCGGCAAGCGCGGCCCATTCCACCCGCCAGTCCCGCCCCGCCACGCTCAAATTTGACAGCCAAAGCGTAGCGCAATCGATCAATACCGCCTCCCCCCGTGAAATCGTGCCAAGGGTCGCGGTGATGTCCATCGGCACCTCAATTGTGCGCCACTGCGCCGCCGCACGCGCGGATTTATGCTTGGCAATTTTTGCGGCCATTTCATCATCATAGGCCTCGGCGGTGGCAAGATAGACGGGCGACAGACCTGAATTCAGCACCAAGTCCTCGCCAAACCGCGACTTCCCAGAGGCGGCACCCCCAAAAACCAAGCTCAAACCTGATAGACCCGTCAAAAGAAATTCCTCACCAAAAGTGATCCATTCGTCATACCGCCACGTAACACCCATAGAACCGCAAATGATGCGGAACAAGATCACTGCCACGAATGATACGCCAACAGGGGGTGCGTTATGGCTTTGGACATGGGTGGAGAGAAAGCGCTTTCGCGCCGTGCGATGAAAGCGGAACTGTTAGACGCAGAAACGGAATTGCAGCTGGCTTACGCTTGGCGGGATCACCGTGACGAGCAGGCTCTGCATCGTCTGGTGACCGCTTATATGCGATTGGCCATTTCCATGGCTGCGAAGTTTAGACGTTACGGCGCGCCTATGAATGATCTGATCCAAGAAGCGGGTCTGGGCCTGATGAAAGCGGCCGATAAATTTGACCCTGATCGTGGTGTGCGCTTTTCAACCTACGCGGTGTGGTGGATCAAGGCCTCGATCCAAGATTACGTGATGCGCAACTGGTCCATGGTGCGCACAGGGTCCACCTCCAGTCAGAAATCTCTGTTTTTCAATATGCGCCGTGTGCAAACGCGCCTTGAGCGCGAGGCAATGGCAGCAGGCGAAACCCTCGACAAACATCAGCTTTTGCAAATGATCGCCACCGAAGTGGGCGTGCCCTTGCATGATGTGGAAATGATGGAGGGCCGGCTTGCGGGATCAGACTATTCTCTGAATGCCACCCAATCGGTCGAGGATGAAGGGCGTGAATGGATTGACACGCTCGAAGATGATAGCGAACAGGCCGCTGAGTTGGTCGAACAGTCACGGGATCGCGCGCAGCTGCGCGAATGGCTGTTGAATGCTCTGTCCGCCTTGAATGAGCGCGAGCGCTTCATTGTGCGCGAACGCAAATTGCGGGACGAGCCACGCACGTTGGAATCACTCGGTGAAGAATTGGGCCTTTCCAAGGAACGTGTCCGCCAGTTGGAGGCTGCTGCATTTGCCAAGATGCGCAAATCCCTTGAGGCACAATCGCATGAGGTGACAGCATTTCTCGCGGGTTGATCCTTCACGCGCCGCTTGTGGCGATTTTTGGCTTGGCGATATTGGCCATGGCCACAAACACCCCTCAAGCGGTGGTGACCACATCCCCGATTGAGCCATTATTCGTGGCTGCCGCCCGCTAAATTAGCGTTTGCGAAGGCGTTGCAGAAGCAGGGCCCAGCCCCCTGGGATCAAAACAAATGACAGGGCAAATCCTGTCACAAACCCCGTGAGGTCGGACACGACACTGCCCCAATCCCCTTGTAAAAAGGCAAATAGGATCTGAATGCCCAAAAGCATGGCAATCAAAGAAAATGCCCGCATCGGATTGTCGCCCGTCTGGCCCATGTTCGCCCAAAGAATGAAGGTAAATGCGCCGATCAGCGCATAGACCCCAGGATAGCCGCCAATCAGCGGGTAAGGGCTGTTGAGAAGCCCAACAAAGGCCAGCGCACCAACAAGCGAGCCTGCAAAAAACAAAACCAAGACCGCAGCGCCAGAAAAAACCTGAGACACCATCTTGCCAATGGCAAGGATAAAGACACTCACAAACAACGCATGGATAAATCCGCCGTGGATCAGCGGATAGGTGAAAAGGCGGAACAGATCGCTGGAGGGATAGCTGCGATTGGACAGCATCCAAGCCGCAATTTCGTGAAAGACACCATAATCGCGGATGGCGGCCATGCGCCACCCCACCCCGCCTGAGCCACCCAACATTCCTGCGGTTGCGAGTTGAAACATCACCTCAAGCCCGAAGATCACCACAGCCAATCCCATCACCACGGGATGCAGGTCATTAAACAGGCTGTTATTCTCGGGATCCATTTCAGCACCTTTGGTTGACGTTATTGCCCCCCGTGGGTAAGCGATACGCGATATAAATGCCAGCATATCACAGGATTTTCTTCTGGCGGAAAATCACGCAAACAATAGGTCGCACCATGGCGGACACAAAATTCACACCGCGCGTCTTCTCGGGCATCCAACCATCGGGCGGACTGACCCTTGGGAATTATTTGGGCGCTATGAAGCGCTTTGTGGATATGCAGAATGCAGGCGGTTTTGAGACCATCTATTGCATGGTCGATCTGCACGCGATCACTGTTTGGCAAAATCCAAACGATCTCAAGAAAAACACCCGTGAGCTGTGCGCAGGGTTCATTGCGGCAGGGATTGATCCAGAAAAATCCATTCTCTTCAATCAAAGCCAAGTGCCCGAACACGCGCAACTGGGCTGGTTGTTCAATTGCGTGGCGCGCATGGGCTGGATGGGACGCATGACGCAATGGAAGGACAAGGCAGGCAAAAACGCAGAGAATGCCTCGCTCGGTCTGTTCGCCTATCCTGCGCTGATGGCGGCGGATATCTTGGTCTACCATGCCACCCATGTGCCCGTCGGCGAAGACCAAAAACAACATCTGGAACTGACCCGCGATATCGCCGCCAAGTTCAACCATGATTTTGGGGTAGAATTCTTTCCCATCGCAGAGCCTGTAATCGAAGGCGCCGCAACACGGGTGATGAGCCTGAAAGACGGCACGAAAAAAATGTCGAAATCTGACCCTGCAGAGGCAAGTCGGATCAATATGACCGATGATGCAGATGCGATTTCCAAGAAAATCCGCAAGGCCAAAACCGATCCTGATCCCTTGCCCGACAGCCTGACGGAGTTGGACACAAGGCCTGAGGCGCGCAATCTGGTCAATATCTATGCCGCCTTGGCGGAAATCACACCTCAAGCCGTGCTTGACCAACATCAGGGCGCGCTGTTTGGCCATTTCAAAATGGCGCTTTCGGATTTGGCTGTTGCAAAACTCGCCCCGATTTCCACCGAGATGGCGCGTCTGATGCAAGATCAGGCTGAGATTGACCGCATCCTTGGCCGCGGCGCCGAGCGCGCGCGGGCGCTTGCAACACCCATTCTCGCACAGGCTTATGATATTGTGGGGATGGTGCGCAGCTAAGCGCGCCTCTCGCATTTTTGCACAGACACCTTGCGCAATGGCCCGTTTATGTCTGCGTGCCTTGAGGGCAGATAGACCCTCAAAGGAGAGCATATAATGACATATACCGCACCCGATGATTTGGTCATCGGTCATGTCCATCTCAAGGTGACCGACCTTGAACGCGCTATATCGTTTTATCGCGATGTTTTGGGGCTTGAGCTGCAACAGCGCTATGGATCACAAGCCGCTTTTTTGTCGGCGGGTGGATACCACCACCACTTAGGTCTCAATACATGGGAAAGCGCAGGGGCAGGTCCCGCCCCCAAACGTGCTGCAGGATTATATCATGTGGCCTTTCTTTATCCCGACCGTAGCAGCCTCGCACGGGCCTTGGCGCAGGTGATTGCCCATGATGTGCAGCTTGAAGGCGCCGCAGATCATGGCGTCTCCGAGGCGCTGTATTTCTCGGACCCTGATGGGAATGGCATTGAATTGTATCGGGACCGAAAGCCTGCTGATTGGCCGCGTGACGCAGCGGGCCAATTGCGCATGATCAACGCCCCATTGGATTTGGATGCTTTGCTGGCCGAGGCTTGACTTTTTCTGCAGCGCAGCGTATAAATGTGCATATGCGGCATAGATGCTGCGCGTTAACAGGTCTTCAGTTAACATTTTATTTGTCACGCCGTTGTAGAGAATTGTGGGCATCCTGCACACGGGTTGCCTGTTGCCTATAACCTTCGTTGGCTGAATGCGGTCGACGGATGATGTTGAAACGGAGGTTCAAAATGACGACGACACCAAAGAAAACACACCCCAAAGGGCCTACGACCAGTGCAGGCGCAAAACCCGCCTCCGCAGACACGACCCCAAAGGGGGCGGATAAACCCGCATCCTCGGCCATGGAATATCAACTGGGCTTTGCGACTGGCCCAACGGGCTGAAGCCGCCTATAGCTTGCCATGAGGAGGATCTCTCATGGCAACTGGCAGCAATATTAAAACCTATTTTGAAGGTGCGTGGCATGATGCGGATATTCCCGTCATCCGCGCTGCCGATCACGGCGCATGGCTTGGTTCAAGCGTATTTGACGGCGCGCGATTTGTGGACGGGATCGCCCCTGACCTGATGGCCCATTGCGCGCGGCTCAATCGCTCGGCAGAGGCGTTGATGATCACGCCAAACCACAGTCCCGAAGCAATGTTTGAGATCATTTGGGATGGGTTGGCGCGGTATCCCACCGATGCTGCCGTCTATATCCGCCCGATGTATTGGGCGCTCGATGGCGGTGAATTGGGCATTTTGCCGAAAGCGGGCACAACAGGCTTTGCCATAAGTCTCGAAGAAATACCCATGCCAGACCCTGCGAAAA
Organism: Rhodobacteraceae bacterium XHP0102; assembly: GCA_025751475.1. Taxonomy (GTDB): domain Bacteria; phylum Pseudomonadota; class Alphaproteobacteria; order Rhodobacterales; family Rhodobacteraceae; genus M30B80. The sequence continues at coordinate 115,373 of JAOWLD010000004.1, read as the reverse complement.
CCGTGCGCCTGACCACCACCAGCTTTCGCCGCCCTGTCTTGGCGGATAATGTGGTCAATGCAAAAGCGGGGTGCCTGTATCCCAATAACGCACGGATGCTTTTGGAAGCAAAGTCCAAGGGATTTGATAATGCATTGGTTGCAGATGCCATGGGGAATGTGGCCGAAACCGCCACAGCCAATGTATTTATGGTGCGCGATGGCGTGGTGTTTACACCCATTCCCAACGGCACGTTTTTGGCAGGCATCACACGGGCGCGCCACATCAAGAATTTGCGCACCGCAGGCATTGATGTTGTCGAGACAGTGCTGAGTTTTGATGATTTCCGCCGCGCCGATGAGGTGTTCCTAACGGGCAATTTACAGAAAATCACGCCTGTCAGCGCCTTTGATGAGGTCCGATACCAGATCGGACCGATCAGCGAAAAGGCCCGTGCGCTCTACTGGGAATGGGCGCAAAGTGCGGAGGCCGCCTAAGCCGCACGTGCTTTCTTGTTGAAATAAGCGGCGCGAATGCGCATCCTTCTTGGCGGTGATAAGGGAGCGGGATATGCGGAAATTTCTGGTTGTCCTTGATGATACGCGCGAATGTCTCAATGCCATGCGCTTTGCAGCGATGCGCGCCGCAAATACTGGCGGCGCGGTTGAGATCCTCTCGATTATCCCGCCCGAGGAATTTCAGCATTGGATTGGCATAGGCGATTTGATGCGGGCCGAAGCCCGAGAACGCATCGAAGCACATTTCGAGGTTTTCGCGAAATGGATGCGCGACCGGCAAGGCATTGATCCCAGCCTTGCGATTCGTGAAGGTGAACCTGTTCAGGAAATCCTTGCCCATATTCATGCCGATCCAGAAATCGGTGTCTTGGTGCTTGGGGCAGGATCAGACAAAGGCGGGCCTGGCCCGCTGGTGACACAATTAAGCAAACAGGCGGGCAGCTTACCCGCGCCAATCACAATCGTGCCAGGCGAATTGACAAAAGAACAGCTTGAGCAGATCACATAACCTTCAGTTTTAGAATTGTTCTAAAACTTGACTTCTGCCCTTGTGCAACGCATATCTTAGCCAAGGATCGCGCGCAGGAGAGACGCCTTATGTTCATTCAAACGGAATCGACACCAAACCCAGCCACACTCAAGTTTTTGCCAGGCTTGACGGTTTTGGATATGGGCACGGCTGATTTCCCATCGCGCGAAACCGCCGATAAATCACCCCTCGCCGCCCGCATTTTTGGGGTTGAGGGCGTTACGGCGGTGTTTTTTGGCACCGATTTCGTCACCGTAACAAAGGCCGATACGGTTGAATGGGACCATATCAAACCCGCCCTTCTTGGTGCGATTATGGAGCATTTCCAATCAGGCGCGCCTGTCATGGGCGAAGAAGCAATCGCGACAGGCGGCCATGCCGAACACAGCGGTGCCGATGCCGAGATTGTTGGCCAAATTAAGGAATTGCTCGACACGCGCGTGCGTCCTGCCGTGGCACAAGATGGCGGTGACATCACGTTTCACGGCTTTGATCGCGGCGTGGTCTATCTGCATATGCAAGGCGCCTGTGCAGGTTGCCCCTCATCGACTTTGACGCTGAAGATGGGCATTGAAAATCTGTTGCGCCATTACATTCCCGAAGTGGTCGAAGTGCGCCCTGTAACGGTCTGACCGCCCGTGCTGTGCCTTGGCATAGATACATCGGCCGCGCATTGCGCGGCCGCTTTGGTCGAGGGGGATCGCACGCTGGCCGCGCGCCTTGAGCCTATGGCGAAAGGCCAAGCAGAGCACCTAATGCCCTTGGTGGATGCACTGCTGCACGAGGCAGGCAAAACTGCCTCTGATCTTGATCTGATCGGCGTTGGTATTGGCCCTGGCAATTTCACAGGCCTGCGCATCGCCGTATCCACCGCGCGTGGCTTGGCCTTGGCCCTTGGAAAACCTGCCATTGGCGTCACGATTTTTGAAGCCCGCAGCTATGGCTTGGAACGCCCCCTGACCGTGATCGAGGATGCCCGCCGCGGTGACGTCTATCTCCAGCAATTCGATACCGATGGGCCAATTGCACCACCGCGCCTGATGCCTTGGGACAGGCTTTGCGATCTGTCAGGCATTGCGCGTGTTACGGGCAACCTTCGCGCAGAGGCCGCCGCATTATGGCACGCAGAACCCGTTCCCGAGACCGTTATGATCGCCGAGGCGATTGCCCGTGTCGCAGAGGAAAAACTGGCCAGTGGCGCTGATCTGCCCCGCCCCGCCCCGCTTTACATACGCGGCGCGGATGCTGCGCCGGCGCGCGACTACGGGCCACCCCTGCTGTGAGCCGTGATGCCGCGCAGATGGCCGCCCTTCACGCCCGTGCATTTGCTCAAGGCGGTGCGTGGTCGCTCAGCGATTTCCAAGACCTGCTTGAGACGCGCAACATGGTGATCTGTGACCATCCGTATGGTTTTGCGGTCCTTCGGATTGTCGCACCTGAGGCGGAAATTTTGACCATCGCAATTGCACCTGAAATGCAGGGTAAAGGCCATGGTCGGGCGCTTCTCGATGCGGTGCTTGCACAAGCGCGCAGCGCGAGGGTCGAGGATATTTTCTTGGAAGTGGACAGCAATAATCACGCCGCACGCGCCCTATATGCAGCGGCAGGGTTTGACGAGACAGGATTGCGCAAAAACTATTACCGTTACAACACGGGTGGCTATGGTGATGCGATCCTTCTGGCCAAGACATTGTTTTATTGAACCACTATCCAGCCTATAATCTGCCCCAGTCACGCACCGCGCGGGTCGGGTCTGCCTTTTGACGGAGCCTTTGAAAATGGAAGAACAGATCGAGGCCCTGACCGCACAGGTTCAATCCGTGGCGGGAGTGACCCCGCCCGAACTGGGACTTGTTCTGGGGTCTGGCCTTGGCCATCTGGTCGATCTGGTTGATGGGATCAAAATTCCCTATGCTGACTTGGCGGGTTTCCCCGATGCAGGCGTGTCGGGCCATGCGCCCTATCTGGCGCTGGGACTGCTTGAGGGTCGCCGCGTTCTGATCTTTGGCGCGCGCAGCCATTATTACGAAACGGGCCAAGCCGATGCGATGCGCCTGCCTTTGTCGCTGTTCAAAGCGCTGGGTGGCACGCGCGTCTTGCTGACCAATGCCGCAGGCTCGCTTTCGCCTGATTGCAAGCCTGGAGACCTGATGTTGATCCGCGATCATATCAATTTTTCAGGCCAAAACCCCTTAATTGGCATTTCAGATGATACGCGCTTTGTGTCGATGGTAGATGCGTATAATCCCAACTTGCGGCGCGGATTGCGCAAGTGCGCGGAAACCTTGGGCATTGCACTGCCCGAGGGGGTTTATGCGTGGTTTTCTGGCCCGTCTTTTGAAACCCCTGCCGAGATCCGCGCAGCACAGGTTCTTGGCGCCGATGCGGTGGGAATGTCCACCGTGCCAGAAGTGATCCTTTGTCGTTTTTTGGGATTGGAGGTGGCCGCCATTTCAATCGTCACGAATATGGCTGCGGGCCTCTCGGACGAAGCAATCAGCCACGAGCACACCAAGGCCATGGCCCCGATTGGGGCACAGAAATTTGAGGCAATCTTGCGGCAGGCCCTCAAAAGCGTCAAAGAAATTTAACTTTTCCCCGCGGTCTGGCTATGCTGTAACGGGGTATAAGCGACAAGCGGCCCTGTTCTATGCAAATTTACCTGCCCATTGCCGAAGTCAGTGTAGACGCTTTTGCCATATTCGGCATCGGTGGTCTGGTCGGTATTCTGTCAGGAATGTTTGGTGTGGGCGGCGGCTTCTTGATCACACCTTTGCTGTTTTTCATAGGTATCCCACCTGCGGTCGCGGTGGCGACATCCGCCAGCCAAGTGGTGGCCTCCTCCGTTTCTGGCGTGATGGCCCATCTCAAGCGGCGGACCGTGGACCTTCGGATGGGTGTCGTCTTGCTGATCGGTGGTCTGATTGGCGCGGGGGCTGGGGTGCAGATTTTTGCAGTCCTGCGCGCCATGGGACAAGTCGACCTTGTGGTGCAGCTCGCCTATGTTCTTTTCCTTGGGATTATCGGCAGCATCATGTTTGTCGAAAGCTTGCGCGCCTTGCGCAAAACCAATCGCGGTGCACCGCCCGCACGGCGCAGGCACAATTGGGTGCACGCCCTGCCTTTTAAAATGAAATTTCGCGTATCGGGGCTGTATATTTCCGTGATCCCGCCCTTGGTGGCGGGGGTTTTGGTTGGGCTTTTGGCTGCGATCATGGGGGTTGGCGGGGGCTTCATCATGGTGCCCGTGATGATCTATCTTCTTGGAATGCCCACCAAGGTGGTGGTTGGCACATCCCTGTTTCAAATCATTTTCGTAACAGGTTTTGCCACGGTCATGCACGCTGTCACAAACCAAACGGTCGACATTGTCTTGGCCATTGTGCTGTTGGTGGGCGGTGCCATTGGTGCGCAAATCGGGACCCAGATCGGCACAAAGCTAAGAGCGGAGCAATTACGTATTCTGCTTGCCAGCCTTGTTCTGGCGGTCTGTTTGAAACTGGCGTTCGATTTGTTGGTTGAGCCTTCGGAACTTTACTCCATCTCCTACAGCGCGGGAGGGGCAGGCCAATGAGAAACCTGATCGCCCTCCTGATCTGCTGTTGCAGCACCCTGACCACCCTATCCGCCCGTGCAGAACAGGTGGTTGCAGGCTTTAGCCAAGACACCATCTCGATCACGACCAATTTCTCAGGATCGGAAATCCTGATCTATGGCGCAGTGCGCCGCGAAGCGCCAATTGCGCAGGATAATCCCTTGGCGGTGGTGGTGACCGTGGCGGGACCAAGCCGCCCCGTGACGATGCGGCGCAAAGAGCGCGTTGCAGGTATCTGGATCAACCGTGCCGCGGCCCAGATCGAAGCCGCCCCTACGTTTTACGCGGTGGCCACCAGCGCCCCCTATCGCGATGCGGTCAGCAGTGTGTCAGACGTTCTTTATAGCATCTCATTGCCGCGCGCCTTTCGCAACGTGCAGGGCGATGCCGCACAGGCCAGCAGCTTCCTTGAGGCCTTAAGGCGATTGCGCATGGAAGATGGTCTTTATCAAATCAAAGAAAATACCGTTGAACTGCGCGAGGATACCCTCTTTTCAACCGCCATTGCCCTGCCTGCGAATTTGATCGAAGGCGATTACAAAGTGCGAATATTCCTGACCCGTGCAGGTCGGGTCATCAACGTCCATGAAAGCACGATTGCGGTGCGCAAAGTTGGCATTGAACGCGCCGCATTTCGTTTGGCACATGAACAGCCGCTTTTATACGGGCTATTGGCGCTGATTGTTGCGGTTTCTGTCGGGTGGCTCGTCTCAGCCCTGTTCCGCATGATCCGCGCCTGATACCCCCTCCAACACCAAGGGCGTGGCAGGTGCCTCGAGATCTGCGATACCAAGCGGGGTTTTCGGTTTCGAGAGCATATAGCGCGTGATCCAAATCAGGCGGTTCTCGGCGCGGGTTATGGCCACATAAGCCAGACGTTTCCACAAGGCCTGCCCTGCCTCCATGCGGCCCATGCGTGCGGCGGCATAAAGATCAGGGGCGAACACCTGAACATCAGGCCATTGGCTGCCTTGCGCCTTGTGGATGGTCACCGCTGCCCCGTGCAAAAATGCGGCCCCCATATGAGCAGCATAAGGAATGAAGGGTTCTTCCTCATCGGGCAATTCAATTTTCACAATAGAGGCCGCAGACAGGCGCGGCGCCTCGGCCCCCACCACATGAAGCCGCGAAAATCCAGGCTTTGAGCCCGCGCCAATATAGACCACCTGCGCCCCTTTGATGAGGCCGCGGGCCTCCAGATCAATCCGTTTCTTGCGGTGCTTGAGGGGCAGTTCAATCCCATCACAAATCAACGGCTCGCCCGGCAATAGCGCATCCGCGGGGGCGGAATGCACGGACCGAAACCCTGTAATCAACCGCACCCGCGTGGCATTGCGCCAGACCAGAACGGGACTTCGCGCCATCAGGTCGCTATCGGCACGCGGCGAGATCACCACACGCTCATCGCGCGCAGCCGCCTGCTCGATCATCCGTTCAAACTGCTCAAACCCCAATGCAGGGTCACCCAAAGCATGGGCCAAATCCAAGATTGGATTATCCGCATCTTGACGGTGAATGCGACCAAGCGAAAAGACCGCCTTTTGATTGATTTGTTCAAAGACCATCTTGCCCGATTGACCAACGGGCGCCAATTGTGCGGGATCGCCAAACAGAACGAGCGCGGGGAAAATCTCGCGCAGATCCGCGAACTGCTTATCGTCCAACATACTGGCCTCATCCACAAGGCCGATGTCCAAAGGCTCCTCTCGGCGTTTCCACCCTGTGATGAAATCCGACCCGCGCAACCCAGCAGCGGCCAAGGCCGCGGGCACGGATTTATGTGTGTCATAGGTGGCTTTTGCACGCTCCAGCGCCGCATCGGTGAGCGCTTCGATCTTTGGCTTTTCTCCCTGCCCTGTCAGCCACTCCGCAACCTTTTCGAATTCAGGATCATAGACAGGTGTGTATAGGATGCGGTGGATCGTGGTCGCGGGCACACCCCGCAGTCGCAACACGCTGGCGGCCTTGTTGGTGGGCGCGAGAATGGCCGCAGACCGGCGACCTTTGCGGCGGCGTGGCTCGAAATCGCCCGTAATCAAATCAACCCCCGCCGCATCAAGCGCTTTGACCAAAGCAGAGAGCAACATCGTTTTGCCCGAGCCCGCTTTGCCTGTGATGGCAAGCACACCTGATGTCCCATCGCTGATCGGGGTGATTGTTTCGGCCTCGATATCTACCCCGTGCCCCGCCAGCATGGCAGCGACACTATCAAAGGCTTCGGCCTGATCAGAGGAGAAGGTCAGCGCAGACATAAGCGCACCCTAGCGCCCTGTTTTAAACGCTGCCACGGCAAAATGCCTTTGCGGCAAAGTTAACCAAAATACGTGGAAAGTATTTTTCAAATTGCGCTCTTTTGTTCCGAAGGGCGGCACGGCATTTGCACACACCAAAGCGCTTTCAAGGACACCTTGGAAGGGATGGCTCGGAGAATCCGACCAAAATCTCATGGCGCGGGGAACCCCAAAATGTCGATGGAAAATGAAGAATTGCTCGAAGCGGTGATGGAGGCGTTGATGCGCGCCACACCAGAATTCACCGAGGATGCCAAGAAATTGGCTGAAACCTGGCCCGAGGTTCGGGTATCAGACCTGATTGGCGTGGTGCTAAAAGCCTGCGAAGTTATCGGAAAAACCTTCAAGGATGGCGAAAACCGCCACGATATCCGCAAGGGGCGGGAATTTGCCCTCTGGCTGTCCTACAGCGCCTATGAGCTGACCAAGCGTGGCATCGACCCTGTGCGGCTTGCCGATTTGGTCCGCCCCAGAGACGCGGATTAAGCCAAACCCAAATCCACGGCCACAACCGCCGCGCAATCGCCTGATTTTATCAAACCTGGGGCGTGGCGGGCCACCAGCAGACCATCGCGCTTTGCAACAAGGTCGAGCGGGGCTTGGCCCGTGGCCTGAACAGGCCAAATACGGGCCACTGCCTGCCCCGCGTGCAGAGGCGCGCCCAAATCAACCATTGGTTCATAAATCCCATTGGTTTCCGCAAAGGTGAAGCAATCCCCATCGGGCATATCCAAAAGGCGGCTTGCGCTTGTTTCGACCGAACCGTGCAAAACGCCGAGGTGGGTCAACAGATTGCGAACGCCACGCTTGGCGATGGCCACGGTCTCAGCGCGCGCCATCCCTGCACCACCAAGTTCGGTCGTGACAAAGGTTTTTCCCGCGCGTTCCACCGCCCCGTCAAACATTCCTGTATCATCAATTTCCAGCATCTTCACGGTAAAGGGCGCGCCAAACGCACGGGCGGCCTGCGCACAAGCCTGATCTTGGGCTGCATCTGGCAAGACATGACTGGCGGCGAAGGGCAGGAAATCCAGTGTCTTGCCGCCCGAGTGAAAATCTAAAACCGCATCCACCACTGGCAGGATTTCTTCAGTAAGATACGCGGCGATTTTTTGCGTGACCGTCCCGCGCGGATCACCCGGAAAGGCGCGGTTCATATTGCCGCCATCAATCGGCGAGGTGCGGCTTGCCGCCAAAAACGCGGGCGTATTCATTTGCGGCAGGATAATAACCCGCCCCGCAACATCAGTTGCCTCTAGCCTATAGGCTAAATCATGTAGGGCAATTGGCCCCTCATATTCATCCCCGTGATTGCCGCCTGTCAACAACACAGTCGGCCCTTCGCCATTGGCAATCACGCAGATCGGGATCATCACATGGCCCCAAGCGCTGTCATCGCGGCTGTGAGGTAGGCGCAAGAAACCATGCGCCTTTCCCATGCCATCGAGGGCAATGGTGGGGGTCATTTCACAAATACCTCGCGCGGCAGGTTGGACAGACATTCCACGCCTGTCTCGGTGATCAGGATCGGCTCGGTGATCTCAAGCCCGCCATCATCCAACCACAAAGCGGGCATGAAATGGAAGGTCATTCCGGGTTTCAACACCGAACGATCCCCGCGCCGAAAGCTCATCGTGCGCTCACCCCAATCGGGCGGATAGCTCAGACCAATGGCATATCCACAACGGCTGTCTTTCTCAAACCCCATATCATTAAGCTTTTTGTTGAAGGCATTGGCGATGTCTTCACAATAATTTCCAGGCTTGGCCTGCTCAAGCCCCGCATGAATGGCCTCTATGACCGCCGCTTCAGCGCGGCGATATTTCTCGGGCGGCTCACCCAAGAACAACGTGCGCGATTGTGGGCAGTGATAGCGGCGATAACAGCCCGCTATCTCGAAAAATGTGGCTTCACCCGCCGCCATGGGCTTGTCATCCCATGTCAAATGAGGGGCGGTGGCATCCACGCCAGAAGGGGTTAAAGGCACAATCGCGGGATAATCGCCCCAATGCCCATCCGCACCCAAAATGCCTGCGCGGCTGATCTCGGCCACCAGCGCGTTTTTCGGCATTCCGGGTTCAGCCGTCTCCAAAATCACCTCGTGCATCCGCTCCACGATTTTGGCGGCGCGGCGCATATAGGTGATTTCTTGCTCGGATTTCACCGCGCGCTGCCAATTCACAAGGCCCGTGCTATCGACAAATTCCGCATCAGGAAGGCCTTTGACAAGTGCCGCATAGGCCGAAGCAGAGAAGTAATAATTATCCATTTCCACGCCGATGCGCGCCCGCACGCCGCCATGGTCATGGATCAGCGCGGCCAGCGTTTCATGCGGATGTTTCGCGGGGTTTTGCACATAGGTATCATCATAACCAATCACCGCATCATCGGACATCCAGACCGTGCGCAGCGCGCCCAGACCATCCATCGCGCGCCCCCACCATAAAGGTTCGCCGTGGTGGCCGAGTAGAACCGCCTGATGCACATAAAACGACCAGCCATCATAACCCGTCAGCCAAGCCATATTGGAAGGGTCGGTGACAATGATAAAATCCAAGTCTCGCGCCTGCATCTCGGCGCGGGTCCGTGCGATACGCGCGTGGTATTCTTCTGTCGGGAAATTGTGGATGCGTGAAACCATCTGTGTCTCCTTTGAATGGACCGAGTTTTCTGTAGTTTTTTCAGATGCGCTTCACACTTCGCGTCACTGCTTGCGCCAAAAACGTCGCTTGCGCTGCGCGGAGGGTCGGGTCTGTGATCTCAGCCGCTTTTGCAGGGCATGGAAACCGAACAGGTTTTCGCCTAATCTTGCGCCAAACCCACCGTCAAAGGTGACACTGTAAATGTGACAAAGGATCAAGCCGATGCTGACCAATGACCAGCTGTCCAAGTGGGATCGCGACAGCTTTATGCACCCGTCCACCCATTTGGCCCAACACGCGCGCGGCGAAAGCCCCAATCGGATCGTGCAAACCGCAAGCGGCTGCCACATCACCGACCGCGATGGGAATCGGTTCTTGGATGCTTTTGCGGGTCTTTATTGCGTGAATATCGGCTATGGTCGCCAAGAAGTGGCCGAAGCCATTGCGGATCAGGCCCGCGAGTTGGCCTATTACCACGCCTATGTGGGCCATGGCACAGAGGCCTCAATCACGCTTGCGCAAATGGTCATGGATCGTGCGCCTGATCATATGTCCAAGGTATATTTCGGGCTTGGTGGCTCGGATGCGAATGAGACCAACATCAAGTTGGTCTGGTATTACAACAACATCCGCGGCCTGCCGCAGAAGAAAAAGATCATTTCACGCTGGCGCGGCTATCACGGCTCGGGTCTGATGTCGGGTTCGCTGACTGGCCTTTCGCTGTTCCATCAGAAATTTGATCTGCCCTTTGACACGGTTCTGCACACAACCAGCCCGTATTATTTCCGCCGTGATGACCTGAGCCTGTCAGAGGCGGAATTCTCAGCCAAATGTGCCGCTGATCTTGAAGAATTGATTGCCCGCGAAGGGGCAGATACCATCGCTGCCTTCATCGCAGAACCTTTATTGGGCACAGGCGGGATCGTGCCGCCACCCGCAGGATACTGGGACGCAATCCAACCTATTTTGCACAAACATGACATCCTGCTGATTGCCGATGAGGTGGTTACGGGCTTTGGCCGTATGGGGTCGATGTTTGGCTCACCCCATTATGGGATCACGCCTGATATCATGACCATCGCCAAAGGCCTAACCTCGGCCTATGCGCCGCTGTCAGGTTCAATCCTCTCTGATAAGGTCTGGAAGGTGCTCGAGGAAGGCACCGATGAATTCGGGCCGTTGGGTCACGGTTGGACATATTCGGCCCATCCGATTGGCGCGGCCGCAGGGGTGGCCAATCTCAAACTCTTGGACAGCCTGAACTTGGTCGAAAATGCCCGCAACACGGGCGCTTATTTCAACCAAGCGATGCGGGCAGCCATCAGCGATCACCCTCATGTGGGCGAAGTGCGCGGGGATGGGATGCTTTGCGCGGTTGAATTGGTCGAGGATCGCGACACCCGCCGCTTCTTTGATCCTACGAAAAAGATCACGCCCCAGATTGTCGCGGCCATGGCGCGGCGCGGCGTGATTGCACGGGCGATGCCACAAGGCGATATCATTGGCTATGCGCCACCACTTTGCCTGAACCGCGAGGAGGCAGATACCGTGGTCAGCATCACCGCCGATGCCATCAAAGACGTGCTGGGGTAACAACACCAAAAGGGGCCAAGCGTGGCTTGGCCCCAATGCGCCTAATCAATCAGATAGGCCAGACGAATACCGCCCCAATGACGCCCATTGACCCAAATCGGCGCCGAGACATCCTTCATCATTTTGAACTCACCGTTGCCCATGTCGCGGCGATAGGCCTGCAACAGGAAGGGTCGCTCACTGCGACCAGCGGCAAGACCGACCCGATCATCAAAGATGCGCCGGTTTCGGCAATGTTTCGCATTCCATTGCGGGTCCCCAAATTTCTGCGGCTGGCTGAATTTCAAATTATGCGTGGGGATAAAGCCGTTTCGGTCAATTGCAGCGCAGAAAACCACATTTTGGGACAAGCTCAACATGGGTTCCTGCACCGAAGGCAAAACCATGTCCGTAAAAGACACGAATTTGGTCATATGCTGCTTTGGATCCGATTGCGGGATTTCCACATAGGCTTCATCAAACAGCTCAGCTTGTGAAATCTTGCGCTCGGCCACCGCCCGCTCAAAAATCTGCGAAACAGCCAAAGCAACTTGTTTTACGGCATTAATGTAAGGGGTATCGACCGTCTCAACCCCAAGCCGCGCCGAAATGCCCGTGAGGGCCTCTGAGTTATCGGTGACGGTCAGCAAGGATGTGCTGGCCTTGGCGAGGGTGGCTGCCTGTGTGTCCACGCCTTGGGTCATTTGGTCAATATCGCTTTGAGTCTCGCTGATATCTTCGTCAATTGCGCGTGCGGCGCGCACGATATGCTCCTGAGTCTGGCGCATTTGGGTCAAGGTTTCTGGCAAAGACTGCACATCACCGCCAACACTGCCTGTGTGCGCGCGGATCAGTTGCGCCAATTCGCTGGCTTGGCTGGCTTGGGTGATCACCACCTGCATTTCTTGGCTCAGTTCCTCGACCGTCTCACCGATCTCGGCGGTGGCAAGGCCCGCTTGGTTGGAAAGCTGCTTTACCTCGCCTGCGACGACCATGAAACCACGCCCATGCGCCCCTGCCCGCGCGGCCTCAATCGAAGCGTTCAGCGACAAAAGATTGGTCTGGCGGGCAATGCCACTGACGTGATGAGAGACCTTGCCAACGCGATCCAAGGATGTCGCCACTCGCGCCAAATGGGTGGCGATATCATTCACTTGATCGGTCAGTGCGGTCACGCTGTCCATCATCTGCGCGATGCTTTGCGTGGTTTCTGAAATTTGCTGCCCCGCTGCGTTGGAACTGTCAAAGGCCTGCGTTGCGGCGGTCATCACGTCATTGCCACGTTGCGCCATCTCGCGCATCCGCTCGCGAATAATGTGAAAGCGATCACGCTGTTGATCCGCAAGGGCGGAAACGTCCTGCACGTCCCCCGTGACCTGGGCGATTGCCACAGATAAATTTCCAACCCGCCGCGCAATGCCTTTGATTGTATCTTTCTGCTCTTGCGCGTGAACATCATCAGGCGCAACTTGCCTTGCGGCGAATTGGTCGATCGGCTCTGCATTCATGGGACATATCCTTTGGATCAGATGTTCCTAAGATAACGTCACAGTGCGGTCGCACTTTAGCCCTGAGCCTTGAAAAGGGCATTTCCCAAACCAGATGCAGCGCAGCCCGAGCGCCCATCTGAAAAGCCAACATTTTATGAGGATTTGGTGGAGCCTAGGGGGATCGAACCCCTGACCTCTTGCATGCCATGCAAGCGCTCTCCCAGCTGAGCTAAGGCCCCATTTAAATCATGCAACACCCGCTGCGCACTGCCGTTTAGGGTGTCGCGCGAGGCAGATCAAGCGAAAAATCTGCCTCGCAGGGACAGGTCACATCGGTGACCTATTCATCATCATCCGAGCTGACATCGGCAATGTCATCCAACGACACATTGTCGTCGTCGTCATCTTCGAGAAGATCATCTTCAAGATCAGAATCGTCATCCAAGACGAGATCTTCATCATCATCCAAGACCACATCATCATCGATGGTGGATTTTGCCTTGGCCGCAGATGCCGCAGATGGTTTTTCGGCAACCAAACTGCGGCTGCCTTTCCCAGTGTCCAATGTCACCACCTCGCCCGTGTATGGGCTGATGATTGGATCGTTGTTTAGGTCGTAGAAACGCTTGCCTGTGGTTGGGCAGACGCGTTTAACACCCCATTCCTCTTTGGGCATGACACCCCCTTCAATGAACGCTATCGAGAGAATTGCGATCCCCTGCCACAATGTGGATAGGGTGTAAAGGCTTTCCGAGAACTTCTGCGCGCAGGCCGCGTTTGAAACTGTGAAGACAAAGGCGTGTTTGTAATGCGGTGCAAACCATCATCGTGGATTTACCACTTGGACGGGCCACAGCCCGTTGATGTTCTGATCAAGACCTCCGCGCGCGCCAAACGGTTTTCTTTGCGGGTGTCTAATCTGGATGGAACGGTCAGCTTGACCATGCCCAATTGGGCGCCTGAACGCGAGGCTTTGGATTTTCTGCAATCACGCCGCGCATGGTTGGCGGGCCATCTCCAAAATCGGCCCGCCCTACAGCGGCCCGCGATCGGGGGGGTGATTCCCATTGCAGGGCAGCCTCATGAAATTTGTAAAAGCCCCGAAACGACAGGGTCGCGCGCCGCACATATCGTGGATGGACGGCTATATGTGGCCGATGACGCGCGCTTGCCCGTGCGGGTTGCAACCTTGCTGAAAGCGATGGCACAGTGCGAATTGCGCGCCGCATCGGAAAAATATGCCGCACGCTTGGGGCGCAGCTTTTCAAAGCTGTCATTGCGGGACACCAAAAGCCGATGGGGCAGTTGTTCGGCACAAGGGCATTTGATGTATTCTTGGCGGCTGATCATGGCGCCGCCTGCGGTTCTGGATTATGTCGCCGCCCATGAAGTGGCCCATTTGGTGGAAATGAATCATGGGCCAAAATTTTGGGCGCATTGTGCGGCCCTTTGCCCAGACTATCAAACCCACCGCAAGTGGCTGAAAACGCATGGCCGTGAGATATTGGCTTGGCGTTTTGTGTCCTTGCCAAAGGATGATATTTTGTGATCACATGAAGCCTATGTTGATCAACCCACGCCCAAATGACCAAGCCACCCTTGTTGCCCATGAACGGGTCTATCGGGCGCTGCGCTCGCGGATCATGCATGGGGAGATTCTACCAGGGCGTGCGATGACACTGCGCGGAATAGGTCGAGAATTTCAGGTATCTATGACCCCTGCGCGTGAAGCTGTGCGCCGTCTGGTCAGCGAGGGAGCGTTGTTTCTTTCGGCTTCGGGGCGGGTTTCAACACCAGAATTGACCAATGAGCGGATTGAGGAATTGGCCGCGCTGCGCGCGCTGCTGGAGCCTGAATTGGCCGCACGCGCCTTGCCGCGGGCGCATATGGCGTTGATTGAACGGATGGAAAGCACCAACAGCGCCATCGCGGGTGTCATCCACAATGGTGACGCTATTGCCTATATTCGCCTCAATCTTGAATTTCACCGCACGCTGTATTTGCGCGCCCAAGCGCCCGCTATGTTGGCGCTTGCGGAGACCGTTTGGCTTCAATTGGGGCCGACCATGCGCGCCCTCTATGGGCGATTGAACCGAACGGATGCGCCGCAGCATCACCGCTCAATTCTTGCTGCACTCAAGGCGGGGGATGAACCTGGGCTGCGTTTGGCCGTCCGTGCTGATGTGACCCATGGGTTGCGGCTGCTGGCGACCTGAACGGTGCATTAACCATTACTTAAGGCGAATCATTCCAAGGTGCTTGTGCGGTTTGCAGTCCCCCAAGAATAAACCGCCCAAGACTTGCACCAAAGGGTTCCCCGACCATTGTGCAAGCAACCCCTGAAGACCGATGCCGAATGCGACCCCTGCATTCGGCATCTTTATTTGCAATCTTCCGCTAGGCGTGGATCGCCCCATCACCACAGGCCAAAGCCGCCTCGCGCACCGCCTCAGAGAAGGTGGGGTGCGCATGGCAGGTGAGCGCAAGATCCTGGGCACTTGCGCCGAATTCCATCGCCACACAGACCTCGTGGATCAAATCCCCCGCTGCGGGGCCGATGATATGCGCCCCCAAAATGCGGTCGGTTTCTTTGTCCGCAAGAATTTTCACAAAGCCATCGCCCATAAAATTCGCTTTTGCACGGCCATTGCCCATGAAGGAAAATTTACCAACCTTGTAGGCGCGCCCGTCTTGCTTCAGCATTTCTTCTGTTGCACCGACAGAAGCCACTTCGGGATTGGTATAGACCACACCAGGGATCACGCCATAATTCACATGGCCATGTTTGCCAGCCACCACTTCGGCAACGGCCATGCCCTCATCTTCGGCTTTATGGGCCAACATTGGTCCTGCGATGCAATCACCAATCGCATAGACGCCCTTGATATTGGTCTGCCAATGGCCATCGGTCTTGATCTGCCCACGCTCGGTCATCTCAACACCCAGCGCATCAAGCCCAAGCCCCTCGGTATAAGGTTTACGACCCGTGGCCACCAAAATCACATCCGCCTCAACCTGATGGGCGCTGTCATCTTTTTTCAGCTTATAGCTGACGGTGGCCTTGGTCTTCGTGGTCTCGACCCCTTGAACCGCCGCACCAAGGGTGAATTTCAAGCCCTGCTTGGTCAGGATTTTCTGGAAATTCTTGGCCACTTCACTGTCCATACCCGGGGTGATGTGGTCGAGATATTCAATCACCTCGACCTCAGCGCCAAGGCGGGCATAAACGGAGCCAAGCTCAAGCCCGATCACGCCAGCGCCGATCACAACCATTTTCTTCGGCAACTTTGCCAAAGCAAGCGCACCTTCAGATGTCACGACAATTTTCTCGTCCACCTCAATGCTTGGCAAGGTTGATGGCACAGAACCAGACGCGATGATGATCGACTTGGCATTATGCACCGCGTCACCCACTTTGACCTGCCCTGCAGCGGGGATCGACCCAAAACCCTTGAGCCAATCGACTTTGTTTTTCTTGAACAGGAATTCGATCCCTTTGGTGTTCTGGCCGATGACATCATCCTTATAGGCCAGCATTCCCTTCCAATCGATTTTCGGTGCTGCGCCTTTGAGGCCCATCTTGGCGAAGTTATGCTCCGCCTCATGCAGCGCATGGCTGGCGTGCAGCAGCGCCTTGGATGGGATGCAGCCAATATTGAGGCAGGTTCCGCCCAATGTATCACGCGCCTCGACGCAAGCGGTTTTCAGTCCAAGCTGCGCACAGCGGATCGCGCAAACATATCCACCTGGCCCTGCGCCAATCACAATAACATCATAATCTGCCATAATTTTCGCCTCCTTGGCGCGTGGTCTGTGCCGCACTCACAGCGGAATTGGCCAAGCGCATAAGAAAACATCGCGCGCGAAACAAGGATTTTCACCTTGTCAGCCCTCGAAATCAGACGAATTCGAGGGGTTTGGGAGCTGCATCGCGGATTTGTGATCACAAATTAAAACACTGCGATCACAACCATTGCGATTGTCGCGAAAAACCCAATCGCCCAGATGATGGAGCGCCATGGATTCAGCCCTTGGGCATAGGCGGGCACATATAATATCCGCGCCACGAGATAGGCATGGGCGCAAAACGCGGTGAAGGCATTAGAGGCATCAAGCGCGGTGACCAGTCCAACAGCAATGGCAAAAAGGATCAGAGCCTCGAAATGATTGTTGAGCGCACGCTGTAGACGTCCCGCCACGCCAGACAAAGTTTTCGGCTCGTCCCGCGCGCCCATTGAATAGGCCTTGCCCACCTGTAAATTGGCAACCACCCCGTAAAGCATCAGCTGAACCACCTGCAAAAAGAAGGCAAGCGCGAGGATATAAAGCTCGGTCGTCATTTCAACTTGCATGGTGGAACCTTTCTTTTGCAGATGCCAGATTAGCGTAGCTTTGGCGGGTTATCGGGATCCGTTCCTGGAGCGGGGCGGACTTGGGGCTTTTGGGGCTGCGGCAGATCAAAGCGCAAACCGTGCTTTGCAAGTTTGGCCACAAAGGGATCAGACGCAGGCAAGAACGCCACGTCAAGGACGGCGGCTTCAACGCCAGACAGATGCAGCGATTGCGACACAGCCCGCGCCAGCGCGTCATGCGCCTCTGGCGCTGCATCCACAAAGCACAAAATATGGTTTCTGCTCCCATCTTGATAGTCCACCAAGGCGAGATAGGCACTGGAGGCCAGCCCCTCCAGACCCGCCAACTTGCCATCTAGGGCAAGCAGCAAATCTTGGGGCAATGCGCGCGGGGCCATAACCGACACAGGCCGCGCATCTAGGGCGGTCGGTGCCCCCACGCCGATCTCATGCAGCCACACCATCGCCGCCCCATCCAAAAGGGTTTCACTCGGCGCGACCCCAAGGTTCAGACCCAATCCAATATTGAGCGGGGCCAACATCCCCGCCAACGCACGCCCTGTCAGTGCGGCATATGGGGCCTCAGTCCCTTCGACAAACTGCGAAAGCCGCTCCTCCGTATCGAAGGCCAAAACAAAATCCGTTCCCTCCGAAGACAGGATTTTGGGATCAATTTTTCCATCTTGCGCCTGTGCGGGGGTGTTGAGCAGGACGAACAATTCAGCCGACAAGAGCCGATCATAAAACCGCAATCGCGCCGCTTCGGCGTGCTCTGCCGCCTGCATCTGAACGGATGCCTGATCCAACGGCGTGAGAGCTATGGAATCGCTTGAAGCGGTCACAATCGGGGCCTCCTGTCTTATGCCCATCAGCACGGATGATCGGATCACATCGGACCAACCGCACAGAATTCATCTCCCGCCAAGCCGTATTGTGCCAACAGCGATGACGCAAGTCTGGTTGATGATTTTGGAAAAACTGGGGGAGACATTTGAGGGCCAAAGCCCCATCTCAACATATAATTCATAGACACAAACCATGTATAAATGGCATATATGCAAAAAACAGCCAGAACATTGGCACAATTGCAGGCGGTATAGGGCTGAGAATGCTCGAATTTGTGAATGTTTCCAAATCTTTTTGGACGGGCACCCAACGCAAGGTGATCCTAGACCGCGCCTCGTTTCGGGTGGAGCTGGGGCAGTCTCTGGGGATTTTGGCCCCCAACGGAACGGGCAAAACCACGCTCATCAATATGATGGCGGGTCTTGAGAAACCCGATGAGGGCGAGATCTATCGCGGCTGCCGTATTTCTTTTCCTTTGGGCTTTATGGGCGGCGTGGTCGCTCGCCTTTCTGCAAGCGAGAATGCACGCTACATCGCGCATCTTTACGGATTGGACGCGGATTATGTGCAAGCCTTCTGTCGCTGGGTCTGTGATCTTGGGGAGTATTTTGACAATCCGATTGGCACCTATTCTTCAGGGATGCGGGCGCGGTTTTCCTTCTCCCTCATGCTCGCGCTGGAATTTGACATATACCTGATTGATGAGGGGATGCCCTCCTCAACCGATGCAGAATTCAATCGCCGTGCAGGCTCGATCCTTGCGGATCGCCTGAAATCGGCAACGGTCGTTATCGTATCACACCAAATGCAAACAGTGGAGCGCTTCGCACAGAAAGCCGCAGTTTTGCGGGATGGCGCGCTCTACCGTTTCAATAACTTGGAGGAGGCAAAGGCGCTTTATGACTACTCCACCTAAGGCCCGCAAATTCCGTTTCGGCTCAGGCATATCCGGGGGCACGTCTTCGGGCACATCGGCCCCAACCATCGATCCGCAGGATGCGCCATTCGACAATCGGGATGACGGGTTTGGCGAACGAGTTTTCCCTGGTTCGGCGGCCCATGCGGCAGGCAAAACACGCCTGCCTCAGGCACAAAGCGAAGCGCAGGCGATTGAATCGGCACTGGCCGAAATCCGCCGTGAAGGGCTGACAGGGCGCCAATTGCGGATGGCGCGGCGCTTGGCGATGAAACACGGGCTTGAGCCTGCGTCAGATTTTGATGCCGTGCGCTTGTTGCGGCTGAAGGGGCTTGATCCTTTTGCCCGCACCCCAATGGTCAATCTTTTTTCAGGCAGCGCCGACAGCGAAAACAGTGGCGGCCAGAACCTTCCCGCGCGGGTCACACAAGGCACCCTGCCCGCAACCGCCGCACCTGCACCCATGGATGAGGCCGCCCGTATGGCGGAAATCCGTCACGTGCAGCAAGAGATTGCCGCAAGACGCAAGCGGAAGCTTCTGCTTCTGGGCGCGCGTTTGTCATTCTTTGTCATGCTGCCGACAATTCTGGTGGGTTGGTATTTTTTCATGATCGCCACACCGATGTATGCAACCAACACGGAGTTCATCATCCAAAAAGCGGAGGCGCAAACAGGCGGTTCGGGCATTGGTGGTCTTTTGGGCGGGTCAAGTTTTGCAACCGTGCAAGAAAGCATCACCGTGCAAAGCTATCTGACAAGCCGCGAGGCGATGTTAAGGCTGGACGCGGAAATGGGTCTACGAGAACATTTCAGCAATCCACAACTGGACCCGCTGACGCGGTTGGCACCCGATGCAAGCGCCGAGGCGCTGTATGACACCTATCTGCGCCATTTGACCATCGGATACGACCCGACTGAAGGCTTGATCAAAATGGAGGTGCGGGCGGCCGATCCTGAAACCTCACAGAATTTTTCAACCGCATTGATCACCTATGCGGAGGAACGCGTGGATCAAATGAGCCAACGCCTGCGCGAGGACCAAATGCGCGGCGCCCGCGAAAGTTATGAGGAAGCGGAGGTGAATATGATGTCCGCCCGACAGCGGGTGATTGAGCTGCAAGAGCGGCGCGGCATTCTTTCCGCAGATCGCGAAGTGGCAACCGTTTTCCAACAAATCTCAAATTTCGAGCTGCAACTGCAAGAAGAGCGTCTGCGCCTTGCCGAATTGCAATCAAACCCACGCCCGAATGCCACCCGTGTCGAAGTGGCCGAGCGCAATATCGCAAGCCTTGAGGAACTCATCACAAGCTTGCGCAGCGGTTTGACCGATACAGATACGGGTGCAACCTCGCTTGCGCGGGTGCAATCGGAATTGATGGTCGCTGAAACGGACCTCGAAACCCGCCAGCAGATGCTCAGTCAGGCCTTGCAGCAGATGGAAAGCGCGCGGATCGAAGCCAACCGCCAAACCCTTTACCTGTCTATCGGGGTCTTTCCTGTCGCCCCTGACGAGGCGGCCTATCCGCGCAGTTTTGAAAATACCTTGCTTGCCTTCCTTGTCTTTTCGGGCATCTACCTGTTGATATCGATGACAGCATCCATTCTTCGCGAACAGGTATCGGCATAAACCCATGAGAGACGTGCAAATCGGAAATCTGACGGTCGGCAATGACCGTCCACTCACCCTTATTGCGGGGCCTTGCCAATTGGAAAGCGCAGATCACGCGCAGATGATTGCGGGTGTCCTGAAAGAGGCCTGCGACAAGGCAGGCGCGCAATATATTTTCAAGGGTAGCTTTGATAAGGCCAATCGCACCTCGCTGAATGCCGCACCGCCCTTGGGGTTGGACAAGGGGCTTGCGGTTTTGGCATCCGTCAAATCTGCGCTTGGGGTGCCTGTTCTGACGGACATTCACGAAAAAGAACAATGCGCGCCTGTGGCCGAGGTGGTGGACGTTCTGCAAATCCCCGCCTTTCTCTGCCGCCAAACCGCGCTTTTGCTGGCGGCGGGCAAAACGGGCGCCGTGATCAATGTGAAGAAGGGGCAGTTTCTTGCCCCTTGGGATATTCCCAATGTGGTTGCTAAAATCGAAAGCACGGGCAATGACCGTATCCTCCTGACCGAGCGTGGGGTCAGTTTCGGCTATAACCGCCTCGTGGTGGATATGCAGTCTTTGCCTGAAATGGCAAAAACGGGCTGTCCCGTTGTGATGGATGCGACCCATGCTGTCGCACAACCCGGGGGCTTGGGCGGCGCATCGGGCGGACAGCGCGAATTCGCCCCTGTGTTGGCGCGTGCGGCCGTGGCGGTCGGGGTCGCGGCGGTCTTTACCGAGACGCATCAAGACCCTGATAACGCCCCTTGCGATGGCCCAAATATGATCAAACTCTCGGATATGCCCGCATTGATTGATATGCTGATGCAGCTTGATCGGCTGGCCAAGGCCAATCCAATTCGTCTTTGACCCCTCCCCAAAAAGGACACCGCCATGATGAAACCCCTTGCCGAGGTTACGCCGAACACATGGGAATTCCTGCGCGACCCGATGATCAAACCAACGGGGTTTCGCGAATATGACGCGCGTTGGCGGTTTCCCGAGGAAATCAACCTGCCAGGTGTTACAGCCTTGGGTCTAGGGCTTGGCACACAGATGCATGAGGCGGGAATTCGACCCGAAATCGTGGTCGCCAATGACTACCGCGACTATTCTCTATCGGTCAAAAACGCGCTGATCTTGGGCTTGATGCAAGCGGGGATCAAAGTGCGGGATATTGGCCCTGCCCTAAGCCCGATGGCCTATTTCGCGCAATTTCACCTTGATGCACCCGCCGTGGCCATGGTGACAGCCAGCCATAATCCAAATGGCTGGACGGGCGTAAAGATGGGGTTTGAAAAGCCCCTCACCCATGGCCCTGTAGAGATGGCGCGCCTGCGTGACATCGTGCTTGGCGGCGAAGGGGTTTCGCGCGGGGGCGGTGCGTATGAATTTGTCGATGGGGTCAAAGAGGCTTATTTGGATGACCTCGTTGGCGACTTCAAAATGACCCGCAAGCTGCGCGTGGTCTGCGCAACGGGCAATGGCACGGCCTCGGCCTTTGCGCCTGAATTATTCGCGCGGATGGGGGTAGAGGTGATCCCCTCTTACAATACACTCGATTACACGTTTCCCCATTACAACCCGAATCCAGAAGCCTTGGAAATGCTGCATGACATGGCCGATACGGTGCGCCAGACATCTGCCGATTTTGCGCTTGGGTTTGATGGCGATGGGGATCGTTGTGGCGTGGTGGACAATGAAGGCGAAGAAATTTTTGCCGATAAGATGGGCGTGATCCTCGCCCGTGATTTGGCCAAGCATCACAAGGGTGCGATTTTCGTGGCGGATGTAAAATCCACGGGGCTGTATGCCTCTGACCCTGAACTGCGCGCCTTGGGCGCGCGGGCGGATTACTGGAAAACGGGCCACAGCCACATGAAACGCCGCGTGCATGAATTGGGCGCGCTTGCGGGGTTCGAGAAGTCGGGCCACTATTTCTTCGCGCCCCCCTTGGGGCGGGGCTATGACTGCGGGATGCGGGTCGCGGTTGAAATTTGCAAATTGATGAATCGCAACCCAGAAATGTCGATGGCAGACCTGCGCCGCGCCTTGCCGCAGACCTATGCCACGCCCACCATGTCACCCTATTGCGCGGACACGCTGAAATACGACGTCTTGGCGCGACTGGTCGCCAAGCTGACCAAGCTGCACTCTGACGGCGGCGCACTTGGCGGACAGAAGATTGTCGATGTTGTCACCGTCAACGGCGCACGGGTGATGCTAGAGAATGGCGGCTGGGGCCTTGTGCGTGCTTCCTCCAACACGCCGAATTTGGTGGTTGTTTGTGAAAGCCCCGAAAGCGAAGCGGAAATGCGCGCGATCTTTCATGACCTCGACAGAATTATCCGCACAGAACCCGATGTGGGGGCCTATGATCAGACGATTTGAGCCTGTAAAAATAAACAGAAGATTTTTCGCACTAGGGTCTTGATCCTACGCCACGCGCAAAGTAACTAGCGCGTCACGGTTGGGGTGTAGCCAAGTGGTAAGGCAACGGTTTTTGGTACCGCGTACCGTAGGTTCGAATCCTACCACCCCAGCCAATTATCTCAGACCAACCGCCATCCAAAACCACGCTACAAAATGGCGCGCTCGCGGCTGATGATCGCCGCATGGGCGCGGTTGCGCGCGCCAAGCTTCTTGCAGACCGACCGCATATGCATCTTCACCGTCACTTCGGTCGTGCCCATGTCACGGGCGATTTCCTTGTTGGTGAGACCATCCGCCGCCAAACGCAGCACGAAGAATTCTTTCTCTGTCAGCGGAACATCGCTTTGTCCTGCCTGCGGTATGGGCGCGACCGTATCATGCATGGGCACAAAGACCTGCCCCGATTGAATCAATTGGATCACCGAGACCAGTGATTGCAACGGCATGGTTTTCGGGATCAGACCTTTGACGCCCAATTCCAGCGCCGAATTGAGAAAATGCCGATCAACCTGCCCTGTAAACAACACCACTTTGCCGTTTACTGCCTTCTCGATGACAGTCCGCACCGAGGCCAGCCCCACCATCCCGGGCATCTTTAAATCCAACAGCACAATGTCAAACCGTGCTTCGCTCAAGGCGGTCAGGGTGGTTTCGTAACTTTCGCTTGTGCGCACAGTATATCCTGCGCCCGTCTTCAAAAGGTTCGCGACCGCTTCACCCAACAAGCGATGATCATCCGCGATCAACACTTTGAGGACAGTGTCGCCTCCAGTCTCATCGGACATTTTAATCTCCCAATAGATACGTCTACATCTTCCAAATCGCGCGGCACTGTCCAACGTGGACAACTCTGTATACGAAATACACAAGTTTCATATAGAGTTATTCTATATGACTATCATTTCAAAATTCGTGCCAGTCTTTGGCAGCACCCCTATACTTACTCGGAAAATTATAAACGATAGATAGGTATAACTATCTTTCGATACCATAAAAAAACAACATGGATGGTATATTATTTTGCAAGCTAGACTGGGATGGATAAAAATGACCTTGAACCGCGTATTCTTTCGCGGCGCAGCAAGTGTGATGCTTTGCGGCGCTATTCTTACAGCAAATGGCCAAAGCGCTTTGGCCGCCGATGCAGAATTAACCATCACACCAGATGCCGCTGTAGAGGCGACCCTCTTGGATGATGCAGCGCTTCTGGCATTGCCGCAAAAAACATTTACGACCACAACAATCTGGACGGAAGGCCCGCAGGAATTTTCTGGCCCTGCCTTGATTGATGTGTTGACGGCAACAGGGTTTGGGGCTGATCACCCTTGTATTGCGGATCAATCGACAGACGAAGCCGAGGACGCGGGCGTGATCGCGCGGGTGATGGGTTTCTTCGGGTTAGGGGACGCGACCGAAGACACAGCCCTCACCGCCCCCTCCCTGCGAATGGTTGCGGCGAATGATTACGCAGTTGAGATGCCTTGCAGCGCAATGAGCGCGGATTATCCAATCGTTGCCAATCGCATAAATGGCGAAGCATTTTCGATCCGTGACAAAGGCCCGCTTTGGTTGGTGTTCCCATATGACTCCAGCCCAGACCTTAGGACTGAGACGGTTTACGCTTTCTCGATCTGGCAATTGGTGGCAATCGAGGCCGCCGCGCAATGATCTTCTCGGCCGCCACAAAGCGGTCAAGCGCCAATCAAGGGGTCCGCGGGAGACGCAGCACTGGGTTTTTCTTATTGATCCTGTTGCTTGTATCTTGCGTGGGCCTTTTGGCCTCCGCATTGAAATTCGAGCGCCGGATCGAAGAGTTTCGCGCTGCAAACAGCGACAACCAAGGCTGGATCCTGTCCCAAATTGAGGTCGACTACCTTGCGCTGGCTTTGGCGCTGACACGCGCCGATCAGGCGGCACAAGAGCAAGGCAATGGCCAGATTGAATCTGATAGTTTTCGTTTTGCAAAACTGCGCTTTGACATTTTCTACAGCTGTATTTCTGTGGTCAATTCCGCCATTCGTGAGTTCCTTCCGAACCGCGGCCTCGAGCCGCTGATCGAGGCCCAAAGAACGCCGTCCCCGTCCAATTCCATCATCGACAATTTGCGCGCAACCTCGCCATCGCCTTGCATCGTGCTGACCTGCATCGCACTGCGGGCAGCATCCAATTGTGATTGGCGCAGATCAAAGGCCAAGGGGCGCCCCTCGAAGGTGAATTCTGGCGCACCGCCACCGACCAGGAACCCATCGGCATCAAACTCCAGCAAGGTTTCCCCCGCTGCCGCCGCATCTGGTGCAACTTCGATACCATTGACCACCAAGTGAAACTGATAGCGCGTGGCAGGGTCTAGAAGGTCGGGCGTGTCTGCCAAGGCAAAATATCCGACCGCGTCCATTGGCTGACCTTCAGGATCGAGCAGGTTCAACGGCGTTGCAAAAGCATAGCTTTGTGCATTTGTTGGATCAAAGGCTGCGGGCGGCACGGTGGCTTGCCCCGCTTGACCCATCACACCCACGGGAAAGGACGCGCCAAAGCTTAGATTGGCGGTGGCCTTGGCCGTGCCTTGTTTGAGCGGCACTTGCAACGGCGCGGCGGTCCCAAGATTAAGCGGTGATCCATCCGCCGCGGTTTTGTAGCCTGTCAAATATTGTCCTTTGGAGTTCACAACGAACCCTTCGTTGTCCATGCCGAAAGCCCCTGCGCGGGTATAGACAGCCGCGCCGCCCTCCTTGCCTGCTTCAACGCGAAAGAACCCCGCGCCTTGGATCGCCATATCCAATGTGTTCTGGGTCGAGGTCATAGAGCCTTGTGCGAAACTGCGCGAAATGCGCGAGATTTGCACACCTGACCCAACCGAAGTGCGCGGGTTCGCCTGTGGGGAACTGGTGTAGATATCTGAAAACTCCACACGGCTGCCATGATAGCCCAGCGTGGCCACATTGGCGATGTTGTTGGAGGTCGAAGAGATATCGGTCTGCGCGGCCTTTAAGCCTGACAGGGCTGTGAAAAATGACATTCTGGTTTCCTTCTTCTCAAGCGCCAACGCAGATCAGCGCAGCGCGGTTATCTCGCGGCTGTCGCGCAAGCCATAATCTTCAACCCGCAGCGCAAGGCTGCCCGCCTCTTGCCCCAATTCTACACCTGTCACGCGCGCATAGACCGAAGCGCCCAGATCAGTGCTTTGGCCTTCGCTTTGCGCTGTGATGGTGATGCGGACTGGGGCGCGTGCGGCGGCCAGATCAGCGGGCAAGTCATGCCACCCAAAGCCCATCAGCCCCGCAGGTTGCGCCCCCAACTCTTGACGGTGCAATTCCGTGCCAGATTGCGGATCGAAATATCGCACCAAGACCGATTGTGCGGATTGTGGGAGGTCCACAACACCCGTGATGGCCCCTTCCGCATCAGGTCGTGCAACGGCCCCTGGAACAAGAACCTGCTGCCCCAGGAAGGATGAGCCCGTTGCAATCCGCGAGGCCGAAATCTGCCCTGAAATTGCCCCCAAGGTTTCGTTGACCCGATCCAGCCCCGATACGGTTGAAAATTGCGCCATCTGCGCAAGAAATTCGCCGTTTTCCATTGGCTGAAACGGGTCTTGGTTCTTGAGTTGGGTGGTCATCAAGCGCAGGAAATCATCCTGCCCCAAATCCGATGTGCCGGTCTGGCGTTGCGGCTGCAACGCCTGTGATTGGCGCAGTTGTGCAGCAGTGTTGACGGGTGAAGCAAGCTCAGTCATCCGTAATCCCCCTACTGACCCATAGACATCGTGCGCGCCATCAAGGTGCGAATGGTCGACACCACTTCGAGTGTGTTTTGGTATTGGCGCGAGGCATCCATCATCTCGACCATTTCTTCCTCGGGCGAGACGGCCGCGCGATAGATATAGCCATCGGCATCTGCCATCGGGCGGTCAGGCGCATGGACCCGCTCGGGCGCGCGATCAAGGGTGACAATCTGATCCACCTTGACACTGGCCAAACCGTCCTTGCGGACGCTGTTTTGATAAACCGTTTCAAACACGGGGCGGATCGGGCGATAGGCGTTTTGCGCATCGCCGCTGACCGCATCAGCATTGGCCAAATTGCTGGCGACTGTGTTGATCCGCACCATCTGCGCATTCATCGCGCGGGCGGCAAGCTCAAAAACGGAGTTGATCGCCATATCCTATTCCCCCCGCATCGCGGTCATCAGTCCTGAAATACGGCGATTGAGAAACATCAAACTGGTCTGGTAGCGCAGACTGTTTTCCGCAAATTCCATTTGCTCCACAGAGGCCTCAACGGTGTTGCCATCCAACGAAGGATTAACGGCCACGCGATAGCCAAGCTGCATTTGGCCTGCTTGGCCTGCCCCAAAATGCCGCGGATCACTGCGAAGCAACCCTGCGCCGAGTCCACGCTCCGCCGCATAGGCGGCCTCGAAGTCAAAATCGCGCGCCTTGTAACCAGGGGTTGCGGCATTGGCGATATTGGATGCCAAAATTCCATTGCGCCGCTCGCGCAAAGTCAAAGCATCGGCAAAAGGGGCGATGTGATCGGCAATGCTACTCATCTGATTTTCTCCTTCGCAAAGGGGATGTCACGGACCTCGGCCCATCTGGCGCAGAACTTGCAAATGCGATGCCAAGTTACGGCGAGTTGCAAAAAAGGATCAGATCATGACGGGCCAATCCGACAGCCAAGCCAAGCCAAGGGCGAAAGCGCGCCCAGCACTGCCCCGCCACTTGCGCAAAGCGGGCCAAGCGATGATTGCGGCAGGGGCGCAATGCACCCATCCGCTTTTGCGTGATATTTGGCAAAATGCCGAAACCACGCCACGCCGCATTAGCGCAATGGCCCTGCGGCTTGAGCAGCTGCACAAAGATTTTGCCGCCGTTTTTGATGCGCCCAAGCCGAAGAAGAAAAAACCGACCCCGCCCCCCGCCCCCGCGCCAGAACCCGACGTGATATCCCCTGAGCCGCAAGAGGAACCCGTCATTGCGCAACCATCACCAAAGCCCAAATCCACCATCGGTGCGATCAGCCTAAATGATCCTGCAATGCTCATGATGCTTGGCGCATTGGATGCGGAAGAAGAAGAAAGCGCGGCAGTGCCCCAACAGCCAGAGCCAGAGCCAGAGCCAGAGCCAGAGCCAGAGCCAGAGCCAGAGCCAGAGCCAGAGCCAGAGCCAGAGCCAGAGCCAGAGCCAGAGCCAGAGCCAGAGCCAGAGCCAGAGCCAGAGCCAGAGAAGCCGATGTCATCCGCGCCTGCGGTGCAAGCCCTTAAATCAACGGGGGCGATGGATTTATCTGTCTTTGCGCTCTTGGATGAATTGCCCGGCCCTGAGGATACAAAAACGGAAAGCATTTTTGATCTCATGGAGGAAAGCGATAAAGAAGACGCAGATGCGAAGCTGTCTGAACCAGAGATGCGCCAGCAACCCCAAGCAGCCCCAAAGGAGGAGGAGACACCAGAGGTGACACCCCGTGCCGCTGACGCTGGGATGGAATTGCCACAGGTGGCGCGGATCAGGTCATCGGACTTTTTCAACGATTAAAAAAGGCGCGAGAGGAAAACCTCCCGCGCCATGCCACCATCAGCACAAAGTGACCAGTTAACGGAGCGAAAACAAATTACTCGTTCACAACACTACCCAAGATGACAGGCACTCGCCAAAACTCTACCGCTCAATCATCCGTCATCTCGAAACGAAAACCACCTCAACTTTGGCAAGTCCCGATGCGCTTTCGATATGGTTAATCTATCCCCAACTGCGGCGCAGGACGAGGGCACGGCGGATCATCTTAGCGGTAGGTTGCGCTATCTTTCGTTGCACGCCCGCGCTTTGGTGCGGGCATCTATGCGCGATAGCTCATACGGTCTTTCGTTGGACAGGTTCGGAATTTGCGCGCGCGCATGGTCCGCACGGCTCAGGTCAAGATCACAAAAGATCAGCTGTGGTGCCGCGGCACCTGCATCACACAAAACCTCGCCCCATGGAGAGACAACAAGTGAATGACCATATGTGCTGCGCCCATCTTCATGAGTGCCCGATTGTGCGGCCGCAACGATGAAACACCCCGTTTCAATAGCGCGCGCGCGCAGCAGCACCTCCCAATGGGCTTGGCCCGTTGGGACGGTAAATGCGGATGGTGCAAAAATCAGGCGGGCACCCGCCTTTGCATAGTCGCGCAGAAGGTGGCCAAAACGGATGTCATAGCAAATGCTCATGCCCCAAGGCCCCCAAGGGGTGTCAACCACAACCGCCCGATCGCCTGCTTCAAATCGGTTGGATTCACCAATCGGGGCCTGCCCTTCGAGCGCGATGTCAAACAGGTGAATTTTGTCGTATTCCGCGACCAAATCCCCATCAGGCGCGATCAAAACTGCGTGATTGCGAAATTTCTCACAGCCCTGTTTGCGGACTGGCGTGCTGCCTGCTTGAATCCAAATCCGCTGTTCTGCCGCTGCCACCCGTGCCGCGGCGATGAACGGATCAGCCTGCGCCGTGATGACCTGTGCATCGGCCTTCGCACGGTCCCGACACATCAGCCCCGCAACCTCGGGCAGACACAACAGATCAGCGCCACCTGCGGCTGCATTGCGTGCAAAATCCTGCATCACAGCAATATTTGGGTCATGACGGGCAGCGGAACACATCTGCCCCACCGCCACGCGCAGGTTATTCTGAACTTCGGTCACGGGGTATCTTCTGCTGCGCGGGCGATCAACGCCGTAACCTCGGGGCCGATGGCGGCGACCATCAATGCAACGCCCTGCGCGTTGGGATGGATACCATCGGCCTGCATCAAATCCGCCAGTGCTTGTTGGCGGTCTGCCTCGGCGGCATCTGCAATTGGCCCAAGAAAGTCAGGCACAAGCCCTGTGTCATATGTGGCGGCAAGCTCTGGGTAGATCGCATCAAACTCCGCCTTGAACGCGGGGCCGTAATTGTTAGGTGCAGGCAAGCCCACCAAAAGAACGGGCAAATCCCGTGCCGTTATTGTTTGCAAAATCGCGTCCAGATTGGCGCGGCTTGTGGCGGGGGGAATTCCGCGCAACAGATCATTACCACCCAATGCCACGATCACGGCGTCAACCTCAGGTGTAAGCGTCCAGTCAATCCGTGACAGTCCCCCTGCCGTGGTATCCCCAGAAACACCCGCATTGATAACCTCCACATCATGGCCCTGTGCGGTCAACCAATTTTGCAGCTGCGGCACAAATCCTTCGCCTTGCGGCAGGCCATAGCCTTGGGTCAGGCTGTCGCCCAATGCCACGATCTGCATCTGCGCCATCACAGCCTGCGGCAAAAACGAAAGCGTCAATGCCGTTACCGCCGCAGACCAAAACCGCCCCTTGCCGCAGCGCGGCAATACCCCATATGACAGATTAAAGAAATTCACGGGGTTTTCATCCATGGCTGAAACAATCCTTTCGCTCGAAGACGCGGGCCTGTCCTTGATGGGCAATGCTGGCCCCGTTGATATCCTAAATGGGGTGTCTTTGACGATAAGCAAAGGGGAAAGCGTCAGCCTTGTTGGTCCTTCAGGGTCGGGGAAATCCTCTCTCTTGATGCTTATGGGCGGGTTAGAGCGCCCAACATCGGGCACGGTGCGTGCCCTCGACTATGACTTGGGGCGCATGGATGAAGACGCGCTGGCGCGTTTTCGCCGCAGCCATATGGGTGTCGTGTTCCAGTCCTTTCACTTGATCCCAACCATGACAGCGATTGAAAATGTCGCTACCCCGTTGGAATTGGCAGGGGTGCGCGATGCTTTTGAGCGCGCCGCGGCTGAGTTGGAGGCCGTGGGTCTGGCCCATCGTGCCGATCATTATCCCGCGCAAATGTCGGGCGGCGAGCAACAGCGCGTGGCCCTCGCCCGCGCTGTGGCCCCACGCCCCGCGATCCTTTTGGCGGATGAACCGACAGGCAATCTGGATGCGACCAATGGCGCACAGATCATGGATTTGCTGATGGGTCTGCAAAGTCGCGATGGCGCCACGCTGATCCTTGTGACCCATTCGCCCGAATTGGCCGCCAAATGTGACCGCATGATCACTTTGCGCGATGGCCGTGTGGTGTCTGAGACGCCCTCACGGACAGGGCCGCGCCCATGAGCGTTGCTTGGCGGATTGCCCAGCGCGAATTGCGGGCGCAATGGCGGGGCGGATTACGCGGGTTTCGCATATTTCTTGCCTGTCTGGTCTTGGGGGTCGCAGCCATTGGCACGGTTGGCACGGTGCGCAGCGCAATCAGCGATGGCCTCTCCCGCGAAGGGGCCGTGATCCTCGGCGGTGATGCCGAAATGGAATTCACCTATCGCGGCCCGACTGTCCAAGAGCGTGCCTTTATGGAGGCGATCTCGACCGAAGTTTCAGAAACCATCGAACTGCGATCCATGGCGGGGTTTGCTGGGCCTGATGGTATGGATTATGCGCTCACGCAACTGCGCGCAGTGGATGCCGCCTATCCGCTTTATGGCACGGCAGGCCTTGTGCCTGCACAGCCGATCCAAGAGGCGATTGCCCTGCGTGATGGCCGTCACGGGGCGGTGATGCAGCAGGTCTTGATTGACCGCTTGGGGATGCGTATCGGGGATGTCTTCACCATTGGCACTGCCGAGTTTGAACTGCGCGCTGCATTGGAGACGGAACCCGATGGTGCGGCGGGGGGCTTCGGCCTTGGCCCGCGCAGCATCGTGTCACTTGATGGCCTCGCGTCCTCGGGTCTGATCCAACCAGGCACGCTTTATGAGACGGAAGTGCGCCTCAAACTGCCCGAAGGGGCTGATTTCGATAGATTGCGCCTGCAAATGGAAGAAGCCTTTCCTGAGGGCGGCATTCGTTGGCAGGATAGCCGCCGCGCCGCACCAGGCGTGGAACGCTTCGTGGATCGGATTGGCACGTTCTTGGTGCTGGTTGGACTGGCTGGTTTGGCCGTGGGGGGGGTCGGTATTGCCGCAGCCGTGCGCGCCTATCTCGAAAATCGCCTGTCAACCATCGCGATCCTAAAGACCATCGGCGCGGAGGGACGCACCATCTTTGCGGCCTATTTCATACAGATTGTCATATTGGGAGGATTGGGTGTTTTGCTTGGGGTGGCCCTCGGCGCGCTGTTGCCGCTTTTGGCTGCACCGTTTTTGGCCCCGCATATGCCCGTTGATCTTGATATCGGAATTGCGCCTTCTGCGCTGATCGAAGCGGCCAGCTATGGTGCATTGACCGCGCTGATCTTTACCTTGCTGCCATTAGCACAAACCGAACGCTTGCGCGCCGCGGCGATTTTTCGGGATGCGGCAAGCCCCGCAATTGCTATGCCGCGCGCACGCTACCTTGCTGCACTTTTGGGGCTGTGTGCCGCCTTGCTTGGCTTGGCATTGTGGCGCTCTGGTGTGCCGATCCTGACCCTTGGGGCGGCAGGGGGCATCGCAGCCGCCTTGGCCCTGCTGTGGCTTGCGGCATGGGGATTACGGCAGGTGTTGCGCAAAATCGCCCGTGGGCGCAGCTTGCATGGTCGCGTGGTGTTGCGCGCGGCCCTTGCCGCCATTGCCGCACCACGATCCGAGGCAACAGCCGTGATGATCTCGCTTGGCTTGGGCCTTTCTGTTTTAGCGGCGGTTGGGCAAATATCCTCCAACCTGCAAAGCGCGATTGACCGCGATCTGCCCGAAGTGGCGCCTTCCTATTTCTTCGTGGACATTCAACCCAATCAGATTGACGATTTTCTTACCCGCACCACCACGGACCCCGCCGTCTCGCGGGTGGAGACCGCGCCCATGCTGCGCGGCATTGTTACAGGGATCAATGGACAGGATGCACGCAACGTGGCAGGCGACCATTGGGTTGTGCGGGGCGATCGCGGGCTAACCTATTTGGATGAAGCCCCCCCTTCGGAGCAGATCGTAGCGGGGTCATGGTGGCCCGTGGGCTATGATGGTCCACCGCTGATGGCCTTTGCCGCCGAAGAAGCGGCCGAACTTGGCGTGGGACTGGGCGACCAGATCACAGTCAACGTGTTGGGACGCGATATCACCGCAACCATCGCGGCGCTGCGCGAGGTCGATTTTTCCAATGCGGGCATCGGGTTCGTCATTACTCTGTCCTCCAATGCATTGGCAGGTGCGCCGCATACATTCATTGCCACCGTTTATGCCGAAGAAGAGGCCGAGGCACAGCTTTTACGGGATTTGGCAGGGAATGCGCCGAATATAACCGCCATTCGTATCCGCGATGCGCTCGACCGTGTCGCAGAGGCGCTTGGCGCAATTGCCACCGCAACCGCGCTTGGGGCGGGGGTTACGCTGATCACGGGACTGGTCGTGTTAATCGGTGCCGCCGCCTCGGGGGAGCGCGCGCGCAGCTATGAGGCGGCACTTTTAAAAACCCTTGGCGCAACGCGGGCACAAATCTTGATATCCTTTGCCCTGCGCTCGGCCCTGCTGGGCGCGATGGCGGGTTTGGTGGCATTGGCGGCGGGCACGCTCGGCGGGTTTGCAGTGATGGAATTCGTTATGCAGGCCCCGTTTCGTTTTGATGTCATCTCTGCTGTCTCAATCATCGGGGGCGGGGCTTTGGTCAGCCTCTTGGCGGGCCTTGGCTATGCTTGGCGGCCATTGAGGATGCGGCCTGCGGGGCGTTTGCGTGCAAAGGATTGAGGCGAAATTCGAGCTTGCGTGAATCTTGAGAAGCGCGCAACTGTTGCACCATGCTGAAACTCTTTAAGCGAAAAACCACCGCTGCGGGATTGAGCGCTCGATCAGCGGCGGATGGCACCGCACCGCTGCCCGAGCAGGCCTGTTATATTGTGGGCGATATATTGGGCTGCGCGTTGCTTCTTGAGGGTATTTTGGCCCGCATTGATGCCCATATCGGCAACAGCGGTGCGCAAAATCCAAAACTTGTTTTCGTTGGAAATTACCTGCATGGCGGCGGGCAAGGCCTCGCCACGGTCGATCGTTTGATGGATTTATGCAGCGAATTTCCAGATAATGTGATCTGCCTTTGTGGGGCGCAGGAACGGCTTTTGTTGGACAGCCTAGAGGCTCCTTCGGTGCGCCTGCAACGCTGGTTGCGCTCAGGCGCCGAGACATTTCTGCGCGAGGTGTCGCTTGACCCAGACCAACCCGCAGATCAATTGACGGCTGGGCTTTCCCAAGCGCTTGGGCCAGCGCGGCTTGAATGGCTCAAGCGCCTGCCGCTTTTTTGGCAATCGGGGAACGTGGCCGCCACCCATGCGGGTGCGGACCCGCATCACCCGCTTGATCAGCAAAGCCCAAGAAACCTGATCTGGGGTCATCCCGAATTTTCCTATCGCTTGCGCAAGGATGGGTTATGGATTGCACATGGCCATTCGGGGGTTGAAACCGTCACCCAAGCCGAAGGACATATTGCACTGAACACCCGCGCGGATGAAACGGGGCGGCTGAGTGCAGTGGCCATCCTGCCCGAAGGTCAGTTGAGCGTTTTACAAACCTAAATGGGGTACACGCGGATCAATTGGATTGACCAATTGACCCGCGCGAGGAAGGAGAAATCGGGTGCCCCTCAGGGGTGACGGCAGGATCCCGTCAGGACACCCGAAACGCTTTGCCCATCTCAAACCACTGGAAGGGACTAACAACCAGAGACACGGGCCTTGCGTCAAATGGCCTTTGCGCGCGTGCCTTCGCATTGGCCTAATCAGGTTTATGCCTGATCATGACTTAGATGTAGCCTCGCCCTTGCTTAAAGAAAATATTGCATTACAACATATTTCGATAGGAAAAAGCTAACAAAGGTCGAAGATGCCTATTCCCAAAATTCCGCTGACCCTCCGTCAACTGCGCTACTTGGTGGCGATTGAGGAAACGGGACATTTTCGTTTGGCCGCCGAGGCCTGCGGGATTTCGCAGCCCTCCCTTTCGGTTCAGATCAAAACGTTGGAGGAGGCGCTGTCGCTTACGCTGATCGAACGTGGACGCGGGCCTGTTCAATTGACGCTTGCAGGACGCGAAGTTGTGGCGCGCGCGCGGGATATCTTGGACGCGACCCAAGCAATCGTTGACCTTTCTGCAACGCTGCAATCAGGGCTTGGCGGCACATTGCGTCTTGGCACATCAAGCACGCTTGGCCCCTATTTGATGCCTCATATCGTGGGAGATTTACACCGATCCCACCCTGATCTTAGGCTCTATGTGCGCGAAGCCGCCCCACATGATCTGGCGCGCCAGATCACAGAGGGCAGCCATGATTTAATCCTCACACAATTGCCTATTTCAGGCGCATCATTGATCACTGAACGATTGTTTCGCGAACCGCTGGTTGTTGCCATTTCGGCGGATCATCCCCTCGCGCAGCGGGAACACATTGAACCGCAAGACCTCAGCACCGAGACAATCCTTTCGCTTTCGCCCAATTACGCGCTGCACAGTCAAATCTCTGCGCTTTGTGTCGAAACAGGGGCCACCCTCTCGCGCGAATATGAAGGAACATCGCTAGACGCTTTGCGCCAAATGGTGGCGATGGGCATGGGGGCCACCTTTCTGCCCGCGCTCTACGTGCGTTCAGAGATCACGGGACGCGCACAAGATGTGGTTGTGCGCCCTTTCAAGGGGCGGCGCTTTTCGCGCTCCATCGGGTTGGTCTGGCGCAGCACCTCAGGCGCGGGAGCAGCCCACCGACAATTGGCCAATGTCATTCGCGACTTTGCCCGCAAATTGCCCGAATTGATCCTTGAAGGCTGACCAGGTCACAGTATAGCACCGCTTTTGCCGCGCTTGCGCCGCGTTGACGCCGTTCTTCTAAGATACAATCCACCCCATTGGATGGTTCCTTTTTCAGGGGCGGCATTTGCTATAACCGTCCTTCGTTGCAGTTTTGCAGGGCAGTTTTGCAGGATCGTAAAGGGCGGATGAGTATGGACGAGCAAAACGAGAAGACCCATCAAAGATTAAGCATCGCCGATCTGGAGGCGCTGTGCTTTGACAGTCTGACGCGTTTGCAGGCGCAAGCACACCAAGCGAAGCCCTTGGCAAGGCGTATTGCGCGCGCCGAAGCCGAAGGTGACCAGAACGCAGGTATGCGGTATCTTCTGCGCTGTCTGGAGGATTTGACCCTCGGCCGCGTGGATGGGGCGGCCTTGCCTGTTTTACAGCACCAAAATGGGGTCCATTTGCGCTGCGATATTGCACATGGGTTTTTGCCCGCTGCCATCGACCATGCCTTGCCGAGATTTCTCGATGTTGTTGACGCACAAGGCGCAGGCTTTCTTGGGCTGTGCAATGGACATAGCACAGCGTTCATGGCGCAATTGGCCGAAGATATGGCCAAACGCGGTTTTGTGGCCTTGGCGATGTCAACCGATTATCCCTGCATCAGCCTGACCCCAATGGCCGCCCCAAGCCTTGGTCGCAACCCGATGGCCTTGGCCGTGCCAGATCAACAGGGCCAGTCCATTTTGATCTTTGAGCAAGGTCAAACCCTGCTAACCTATGAAGACGTGGAACATATGGTCAAACAGGGCAAGATCTTACCGCCCGATGCCGCGCTTGATGACCAAGGGCGGATGACACAAAATCCACGCGCCGCGCTGGACGGAAGCCTTTTGCCGCTTCGTGGCGACTATGGGTTTGGGCTTGCGATAATGGTCGAACTCTACGTCCTCGCCATCCTCGGCGCTGGGGCATCTGCGCAGATTGCGGAGCGAAGCGATCCAAGCGATGGGCCAATGCGGATCGGGCATTGTCTTTTGGCCCTGAAGCCGCAATCATACGGGCAAGGTGGGGCGCTTGACCAGTTCATCCAAAGGTTGGTGACGGAGGCGCCCGAACAACTGCACGCGCTGAGGCGCAGGCAAAGATTTGAAACCGCGCTGGCAGAGGGCGTTTTGGTGCCCCAAGCGCTATTGGAACGGATCATCGCCGCATGACGCGACCCGATCTCAAGGGGATCAGCCTAAAAAGCCTAGAGACCTTCGAGGTGATGGCCCGCACTGGCTCCCTGTCAGATGCCGCGGAGGAAATGGGGTTATCCGTTCCTGCCGCATCTCAACAGTTGCGCAACCTATCCTTGGCTTTGGGCGTGGAGTTGATTGACACCCGCAGACGCCCCGTCGGCCTCACCCCAGCGGGCCGATTGTTCCTGAAGCGAGTCGAGGTCGCACTTGATGCGCTGCGTTTGGGTCAAAAAGATCTAAACCGCCTCAACCTCTCTGGCATTTCTGCGCTTGGCCTCGGGGTGATTGATGATTTCGAAAATGACCTTACCCCGAAACTGGCGGCGCGTTTGGCCGAAGCCCTGAGCGACTGCAAGTTTCGTCTCCAAACGGGTGCCAGTCACAATTTGCTGAATATGTTGGCCAAGCGCAATTTGGATATGATCCTTTGCGCCGCGCCCAACAGCGCACCTGCAGATGTCATAGAACATCCAATTTTGCGCGACCCCTATATCCTCGCGCTTCCGAAATCCCATCCGTTCGATGGCAATTTTGAGGATTTGCAAGGCCTCGCCTTTCTCGGTCGCGATCCCGCGCAGGTCATGGCGCGGCACATTGATGACTATCTCGCAAGCAGTGGTGTGACAGTCAGTCGCCGCTTTGAGATTGACTCGAACCAATCCATTTCCGCTTTGGTCGCAGCGGGACTTGGATACACCATCACCACCCCCCTCAGCCTGATGCGTGGGGAGCGCTTTGCCGATGGGATCGACACCTATCCCCTGCCCCAACCTGCACTGCCGCGCCAAATCATGCTCTATTGCAGCGATGACTGGACGGGCCCCATTCCCCATGAAATGGCCAGTCTGATCCGCGATCTTGCGCAGAAACTTTTTATCACACCCGCACGTGATCGTATGCCTTGGCTGGGGTCGGAATTTTGCACGCTGCCGCCACATTCACCCATGGGGTGACTCGCCCCTAAATGGCGCGCGCCACAAGCCACCCGCGAGACTCATTCAACACCCGATGCACGCTGCGGCGCAGAAAGTAGCGCTAACATACACAAACCGCGCGACCGCAATCGAGATGAACGTGCAGGGCATTTGCAAAATATGTATGTTTTCTGATGAAAATCCCTGAATTTGTAAAAATATTTACAAATTCCGCACTGCGATGTAAATTTGTTACACAGAAATCAGTTCCATATGGATGATAATATTCTGAAGGCTGAAACTTGATGTAAACTATTCGTTATCGATGGTGGCGTGCTTGATCAGAAAACAAGCCGCAGATGGGGAAGCTGTCGAATTTGCGGATCGCGCTCTGTGGAGGGGGCGCAGCGCAAGCAACGGGGGATCGGGGAGGATCATTTTATCATCACAATGTGCTGCGTTTGGGTCGTTTATAAACGAACAACAGACCTGAGCCGCCATTTTTTCATGAAGGGTCGGGGTAGAATAACACCCAAGCTGCGGCGCGGCACCCTTTGTTATCAAGAGACCCGCGCCGCCACTCTTTGAGGGAGACTGACATTGCCGACTGAAACGAAATTCCCCGACCTGCTTGCTGGCGCGCACATCACTGCTGCGAATTATGCAACAATGTACGAAGCTTCCATCAAAGACCCAGAGACGTTTTGGGGCGAGCAAGGCAAGCGCCTTGACTGGATAAAGCCGTATACAAAGGTCAAAAACACCTCCTTTGCCTATGACAATGTGGATATCCGCTGGTTCGAAGACGGCACATTGAATGTTGCGGCGAACTGCATTGATCGCCATTTGGCGACCCGCGGCGCGCAGACCGCGATCCTGTTCGAGCCTGACGACCCCAATGAAGCCGCGCAGCACATCACCTATGCGCAGCTTGGCGATGAAGTGGGCCGTTTTGCAAATACGCTAAAATCTTTGGGCGTTAAGCGGGGCGATCGTGTCGTGCTGTATTTGCCCATGATCCCTGAAGCAGCCTATGCGATGCTGGCGTGTGCGCGCATTGGGGCGATCCATTCCGTGGTTTTCGCAGGTTTCTCGCCAGATGCGCTGGCAAACCGCGTCAACGACTCCGAAGCACGGGTGGTCATCACGTCAGACGGCGCACCGCGTGGTGGTCGCGTGACCGATCTTAAATCCAACGTGGACAAGGCGCTGTTGCATTGCGATGACCACGTGAAATGTCTGGTGGTCAAGCGCACAGGCCAAGAGGTGACTTGGGCCGAAGGTCGGGACATCTGGTATCACGAGGCATCCGCTGGTCAATCCACCACCTGCCCCGCCGAGGAAATGAACGCCGAAGATCCGCTGTTCATCCTTTACACCTCTGGCTCCACGGGCAAGCCTAAGGGCGTTGTGCATACATCGGGCGGCTATCTGACCTATGCCGCGATGACGCATCAATATACATTCGACTATCACGATGGGGATGTGTTCTGGTGCACCGCCGATGTGGGTTGGGTCACAGGCCACAGCTATATTGTGTACGGCCCGCTTGCGAATGGCGCGACAACCCTGATGTTTGAAGGCGTGCCGACCTATCCAGATGCGGGTCGGTTTTGGGCCGTTTGCGAAAAGCACAAAGTCAATCAATTCTACACAGCCCCCACCGCAATCCGCTTACTGATGGGTCAGGGCAATGAATTCGTCACCAAATATGACCTTTCTAGCCTGAAATTATTGGGCTCCGTGGGCGAGCCTATCAACCCCGAAGCATGGAACTGGTATAATGAGGTCGTGGGCAAGGGGAATTGCCCCATTGTCGATACATGGTGGCAAACCGAAACAGGCGGCCATTTGATCACCCCATTGCCTGGGGCGACCACGTTGAAGCCTGGTTCCGCGACCACCCCGTTCTTTGGCGTGCAGCCGGTGCTGCTTGACCCCACAACGGGGGCGGAGATCCACGACACCGCCGCAGAAGGCGTGCTGTGCATCAAAGACAGCTGGCCAGGTCAGATGCGCACGCTGTGGGGGGATCCTGATCGCTTCGTTCAGGCCTATTTCAGCGATTACAAAGGCTATTATTTCACTGGTGACGGATGTCGCCGCGATGAGGATGGCTATTACTGGATCACGGGCCGTGTGGATGACGTGATCAACGTCTCTGGCCACCGCATGGGCACAGCCGAGGTTGAATCGGCGCTTGTGGCGCATGAAAAAGTGTCGGAGGCCGCCGTTGTGGGCTTCCCGCATGACCTCAAGGGTCAGGGCATTTATTGCTATGTGACCTTGATGGCAGGCCAAGAACCCACCGAAGAATTGCGCGCAGAGTTGACCAATTGGGTGCGCAAAGAAATCGGCCCGATTGCCAAGCCAGACGCGCTTCAATTCGCGCCAGGCCTGCCCAAAACACGGTCTGGCAAAATCATGCGCCGCATTTTGCGCAAGATTGCAGAGAACGACTTTGGCAGCCTTGGTGACACCTCCACTTTGGCTGATCCAAGCGTGGTCGATGATCTCATCGCCAACCGCATCGTCAAGTAAAGCGTAGATGGGTAAATGATGGCAGAGACAATGACACGACCAGTTAACTTGATCCTTCTCGGCCCTCCGGGTGCGGGGAAGGGGACGCAGGCCCGTATGCTAGAGGAAGCATTCGGACTTGTTCAGCTGTCCACGGGCGATTTGCTGCGCGGCGCGGTCAATGCAGGAACCCCTGCGGGATTGGCTGCAAAATCGGTGATGGAAAAAGGCGAATTGGTCTCGGATGAGATCGTGCTCGCCGTTTTGCAAGAGCGCCTCGAACAGCCAGATGTTGCTGCGGGCACGATTTTGGATGGTTTTCCGCGCACAGCCGCGCAGGCCGAAGCGCTGGATCATCTACTGAACGCACGCAATCAACAAATTG
Source organism: Rhodobacteraceae bacterium XHP0102 (assembly GCA_025751475.1). Taxonomy (GTDB): domain Bacteria; phylum Pseudomonadota; class Alphaproteobacteria; order Rhodobacterales; family Rhodobacteraceae; genus M30B80. The sequence goes on along the minus strand of JAOWLD010000004.1, from coordinate 74,884 downwards.
ATGCCGTCATCAGCCTTGAAGTTGATGATGAGGCGATGGTGGCCCGTGTGTCGGGCCGCTACACCTGCGCCACCTGCGGCGAAGGGTATCATGACGAATTCAAACAGCCCGCAAAAGCGGGTGTTTGTGACAAATGTCAGGGCAGTGATTTCAAGCGCCGTCCTGATGATAATGCCGAAACAGTGCGCACGCGCCTGTCGGCATATCATGCCCAAACGGCCCCCCTTATCGAGTATTACAATGCCCGCGGCACGCTTAGCAAAGTCGCGGCGATGGGGGCCATTGACGATATTGCCAAGGCACTTGGGAATATCGTGTCCCGCCTCACCGGGGCTTGAATTGGGCAAAAGAATTCTGTCGGCGCCTTAGGAGGAGGTGGCGGCGGATATCACCGTTGAGGCAGAGCCTCACTGGTTAGAAACCGAAGGGAGATATCAATGGCCGAAAAGGCAAAAAACTCTGAATACTGGGCCGCGAATATTCGCTTGGTCACCATCTGCTTGGTGATCTGGGCGTTTTGTTCCTATGGCCTCGCTATTCTTTTCCGCCCGATGCTTAGCGGCATCGCGGTGGGTGGCACAGATCTGGGCTTCTGGTTCGCTCAGCAAGGTTCAATCCTCGTATTCCTTGTCCTGATTTTCTTCTACGCAGCGCGTATGAACAAGCTGGACAAAGAATATGGCGTGGACGAAGAATAAGGGACGGGCCAGATTATGGATCAAACAACACTCAATATTATCGTTGTGGGGCTGTCGTTTGCGCTCTACTTCGGTATCGCGATTTGGGCCCGTGCGGGTTCCACATCTGAATTCTATGCTGCAGGTCAGGGTGTAAACCCTGTCGTCAACGGTATGGCCACTGCGGCTGACTGGATGTCGGCAGCCTCCTTCATTTCGATGGCAGGTCTGATCGCGTTCGTTGGCTATAACAACTCGACCTTCCTTATGGGCTGGACGGGTGGTTACGTGCTTATGGCGATGCTTCTTGCGCCCTACTTGCGTAAGTTCGGCAAATACACGGTTCCTGAATTCGTTGGTGACCGTTTCTATAGCCAGACAGCACGTATCGTGGCGGTTATCTCGCTTATCGTGATCTCCGTGACCTACGTTATCGGTCAGATGACTGGTGCAGGCGTGGCGTTCTCGCGCTTCCTCGAAGTGTCGAGCACAACTGGCCTCTGGATCGCATCGGCAACGGTTTTCGTTTACGCGGTTTTGGGCGGTATGAAAGGCATCACCTACACACAGGTGGCGCAGTATATCGTTCTGATCACTGCTTACACGATCCCTGCCGTGTTCATCTCGCTGCAACTCACGGGCAACCCAATCCCAGGTTTGGGTCTGTTCTCCGAGCACACAGCAACCGGCCAGCCGCTGTTGGTGACACTTGACGGTCTTCTGACCGACTTGGGCTTCACCGCTTATACCACTGGCTCAAGCCCATGGTTGATGGCGTTGTTCACCTTGTCGCTGATGATCGGTACTGCGGGTCTGCCCCACGTGATCATCCGCTTCTTCACCGTTCCCAAAGTGGCTGACGCGCGTTGGTCCGCAGGTTGGGCTTTGGTGTTCATCGCGCTGCTCTACCTCACCGCACCTGCGGTTGGTGCTATGGCACGTCTGAACATCATGACCACCATGTGGCCAAACGGCGTTGAAGGTGAGCCCGTGGCACAGGCAGATCTGCCTGATTGGTTCAACACATGGCAGGTCACAGGCCTGTTGGGTGTTGAAGACAAGAACGGCGATGGCCTGATCCAGTACTACAACGAAAACGGCGCTGGCATGGCAGAAATGGCGGCCGAGCGTGGTTGGGCGGGCAACGAGCTTGTGACATTCAACCGTGACATCCTCGTTCTGGCAAACCCAGAAATCGCGCAGCTTCCAGGTTGGGTTATCGCGTTGATCGCCGCAGGTGGTCTGGCGGCAGCTCTGTCCACAGCGGCGGGTCTGCTTCTGGCAATCTCCTCAGCCATCAGCCATGACTTGATCAAGTCGGTGATCAATCCAAACATCACAGAAAAAGGCGAGCTTCTGGCCGCCCGTATCTCGATGGCTGGTGCGATTCTCTTGGCGACATACCTTGGTCTGAACCCTCCAGGCTTCGCGGCGCAAACCGTGGCGCTGGCCTTCGGTCTGGCAGCAGCATCGCTGTTCCCAGTGCTGATGATGGGTATCTTCTCCAAGCGCATGAACGCCGAGGGCGCGATTGCTGGTATGCTGGCGGGTCTGATCGCGACCTGTCTCTACCTGTTCACCTACTTGGGCTGGTTCTTCGTTGCAGGCACAAATATGCTGCCAAACAACGCAGACAACTGGCTGTTCGGTATCCCACCAACCCACTTCGGGCCAATTGGTGCGGCACTGAACTTCGCCGTGGCATTCGCGGTATCTTCCATGACGAAGGAGCCTCCAAAGGAGATCCAAGACCTCGTGGAATCCGTGCGTATCCCACGCGGTGCAGGCGCAGCCATGAACAAGTGATCGCTTGATCGCTTCAGGGGCTGACCCTGAAAAAAATGGGCGCATTCCGATCAATCGGGATGCGCCTTTTTCATAAATAGCTTAGGATTGCCGAAGCCTTAGCAACGAAAAACGACCCATGCCCAAAGAAATCTGGACAATCCTTTCGCAAACGCACCCATATGACAGCCTGCCCCCTGAGCTGCTTACAGAGCTGTCACAGCAAATCACACGTTCCATGGCCGCGGCAGGGGCGGTGATTTATCGCGCAGGCGCGCCGCTTGAAGCGCTCTACCTGATTGTGTCGGGACAAGTTGATATCACCGAGCCAAATGGCGATTTGGTTTCGATCTTGGGGCCGAAGAATTCCTTTGGGGAACGGGGCCTTATGCGCGATGGGATCGCCCCCGTCACGGCCACCGCCGCAAAGCCAACCGAACTTCTGGAAATTTCCGCGCCGTTGTTTCATCGTTTGGTCAAAGATCATCCAACCTTTCTGGATTTCTTCGACCGCACGCGCCCCGCACGGGCGCGGCGCAGCGCGCTTTCGACCCAGACCTTGGGTGATTTGATGACGCGCAACCCCCTGACTTGCCGCGCAGATGACAGCCTGCTCAGTGCGGCGCAATCCATGCGCGACCATCGTATTTCCTGTCTTTTGGTCACTACAGCCGCGGGGGAGTTACAGGGGATTGTGACCACGCGCGACCTGACCAACCGTGCATTGGCGGAAGGGCTTTCATCGGCGCATAAAGTTGCCGAGATCATGACACCCGATCCCAAAACCCTGCCTGCTACGGCCCTTGTCGCGGATGCGCTGCACCTGATGGTCGAGCATGGGTTCACCCATATGCCAATCATGGATCGCGGCAAATTGGAAGGCATCCTCAGCCAGACAGATATGATGCGGTTTCAGGCCACAAGCTCTGCCTCGATCATCATGGATATCTCGCAGGCGCCAAACAGCGCCGCCATTGCCCAATATGTGAAGGGCATTCCCGCCTTGTTGATGCAATTGGTTGGCGCGCATAATGACCATCAAGTGGTCACCCGCCTGATCACGGATATTGGCGATGCCGCCACGCGGCGTTTGTTGAAACTTGCCGAAGATCATCTCGGACCGCCGCCCGTGCCTTACCTCTGGCTGGCCTGTGGCAGCCAAGGACGGCAAGAACAAACAGGCGTTTCCGACCAAGACAATTGTCTGATCATTGACGATGCGATGCGCCCCGAGGATGATGCCTATTTCGCGGCACTGGCCAAATTTGTCTCGGATGGTTTGGATGAGGCGGGATATTTCTACTGTCCCGGCGATATGATGGCAACCGCGCAAAGATGGCGACAGCCCTTGCGCGTATGGCGCAGCTATTTCTCAAAATGGATCAATAAGCCCGACAACGAGGCGCAGATGCTGGCCTCTGTCATGTTTGATCTCAGGCCAATTGGCGGCGCGTTTGAGTTGTTCGCAGACCTGCACAGATCCACCCTTTCCGCAGCGTCTGAAAATTCCATTTTCGTGGCGCATATGATTTCCAACTCCCTGAAACATACCCCACCCTTGGGTCTGTTTCGTGGTTTTGCCACAGTGCGCTCTGGCGAGCATAAAGACCGCATTGATCTCAAACATAACGGTGTTGTGCCTGTTGTTGATTTGGGGCGCATCTATGCGCTGAAAGGCCAGTTGACCGAGGTGAACACCCGCGCGCGTTTGGAAGCCGCAATTGAGACGGGCACCGTTTCACAATCGGGCGGTCGCGATTTGTTGGATGCCTATGACATGATCGCTGAAGCACGGCTTGCCCATCAGGCCCGCCAAATCCGCAATGGCAAAGCGCCAGACAATTTCATGTCGCCTGCTTATCTTTCCGATTTTGATCGAAGTCATCTGCGCGATGCCTTCGTTGTGATAAAAACCATGCAATCGGCGATTGGGCAGCGCAGCGGATTTTTGTAATCCCTCGCGCTGATCCTTTGCGCCTATAAAGAGAAAGACCACAATAAATGCAAATGTTCCTCGTCCTTATCGCGGCTTTATCCTCTGCTTTTGCAGGGGCAGGTATTGCCTATGCTCTGCGCCGCATCTTGGGGGAGCGTATCCCAAAATGGTTTGTGCCTGCGGGCGCGGGTCTGGCGATGATCCTGACCACGATTTCTCTTGAATACGGATGGGCGCGCGGCGTGATGGCAACTTTGCCTGAAGGCACGGTCATGGTGGTCGCCCGTGAACAACAGGCCGCGTGGCAACCCTGGACCTATGTCAAACCATGGGTCAAAGGTTTCGTGGCTGTGAATCCTGCTGATATTGTTGAGACTATGGATGGGTCGGGCCAATGGGTGGTCCAAACACTGATCCATGAACGCTGGCAACCTGCAATCATCAAGCCCGTCTTGGTCGATTGTGACGCGCCTGCCCGCGCAGAAATCTTACCAGATACCCGCTTTGACGCGGCAGGGCGTGCGCAGAACGCCACTTGGTTTACCGTCACAGCAGATGATCCGCTGATTGCGGTCAGCTGCGCGCGCACGGGCGGCTAACCCCGCCCGTGACTTTCTTTGCGGGAGGAGGAGGCCCGCAAGATCATGTTGACCCATCTTAGCTTGCGTTTGCGCATTTTTTTGTTTTTCGCGCTTTTGGCCCTTGGTGGTGCTGCACTCCTGACGGCAGGGCTTGTGATTGGTTATATTCGCTTGGGCGAGGATCACGCCCTGTCCGCCTTTATCACGGCGGGGGCGGTTGGCGTCTTTGCAATCATCGGATTATCAGCATGGGTCTGGACCAAATTCGATGAATATGTTGCCCGCCCGCTAGAGGCCTTGGCCGCAGATATGCGTGCCCGCGCCCATGCGGATGTGGACGAGGCCATCAACCCTGCTCATGCGCGCTATTTGGGTGATTTGGCGCCAGCGGCGGCGGCGGTCGCCGCGCATTTGACCGAGACACGCAACGCAATGGCCTTGGCGGTGGGGCGCGAAACCGCGCGTCTCGGGCTTGAAAAACAACGGCTTGAAACGCTTTTGGCGGAAATTCCCGATGGGGTGATCTTCTGCACACCTGACCATAAGATCGCGCTTTACAACGGACAAATGCGGGACCTGTTCGCTGGGGATGAGGGGTTGGGATTAAACCGTCCCCTCGGGCAACTGTTGCGTATGGCGCCGTTGCGCGAGGCCTATGCGCGACTGGCGCAGGCAAAGACCGATCAAGGCACTGATCTTTTGGTGACGACCCGCGCAGGGGGACGTCTGTTTGAGGCGCGGATGCGTTTGTTCTGGCTTGAGGGACAAGAAACACACCAGCCCGCCTATCTGCTGTGTCTACAAGATCGCTCCGCTGATCTGGCGCTGCATGGCACCCGCGAAGCACTGTTCGCAGAATTGATCGAGACACTGGAAGCCGCCCTGCCCGATTTGCAACCTTCACCAACGCGGGACGTCCTTGCCGCAAAGCTGGACAAGGTAAAGACACAGAAAGCCCAGACCGATACAAAATGGTGGCCGCTTGAAACATTGGAATTGGTCGACATCACGACCGCCCTTTCTACCCGCTTGGCCGCGAAGGACATCACCCTCGCCTATGGCGATCTGCCTCATCTGCGCCTGCGTGCTGATGGTTTTGCCCTCAGCCGCCTGTTGGAAAGGCTGTGCCTGTCATGGATAGGCAGTGGGGCCAGCCACCTGTCCTTCACCGCGAAGCCAGACGCAGATCGCGCCCAGATCACCCTGCGCGCAGATGCGGATGCCCCCAACCCGACCCGCCTAACCCAATGGTTGGAAGCGCCCCTTATCACAGGGGTTTCGGGCTTTTCAGGCGGGGATGTGCTGCGCAGTCACGGCGCGGAGATTCGCGGCAATGGGCAAGAGATCACCCTGATGCTCTCTTGCGCCGATGCGCCGCTGACCGCCGCGCGCCTGATCCAATATGATTTTGACCTGCTGCAAAACACCATCCCTGCGGAATTGTCAGAAGCCCCGTTGAAAAATCTCTCATTTGTGGTGTTTGACACCGAAACAACGGGCCTCAACCCGCAAGTGGATGAGATTTGTCAGATTGCCGCGCTGCGCATTGTGAACGGAAAAATCGTGGATAGCGAACGCTTTGATACATTGGTGAACCCTGCCCGCCATATCCCCGCGGCTTCCACGGCGGTGCATCATATCACCAATGACATGGTTCAAGACGCACCAAGCGTTTTGGAGGCGCTGACCCGCTTTCACCGTTTTGCCGATGGTGCCGTTTTGATTGCCCATAATGCGCCTTTTGATATGGCCTTCCTCCAACGCCGCGAAGGGGCGATTGGCGCGCGCTTTGATCAACCGATATTGGACACCGTGCTGTGTTCCGCCATTCTTTTTGGGCAATCTGCCGAACATACGTTAGATGCGCTCTGCGCGCGCCTCAGCATTACGATTCCCGAAACCGCGCGTCATACCGCGCTTGGCGACACCTTCGGCACCGCACAGGCATTCGTCAAAATGTTACCCATGCTTGAGGCGGCAGATATCCATAATTTGGGCCAGTTGATCGCGGCATTTGACCGCCACGCGCGCCTCTTGCGGCATCTCAACTGAGGGCTAAGGCTTGACATTGCCCTGCCCGCACGCGTAAGAGCGGCACAACTTCCAGCAAGCTTTGGCTTTCTGGTCTTAGGATATGTCCAAGATCGCCCCCCGTCAGCGAGTTTCGCCCACGGGGGCCTTGGTGCATTTCAATGGGGTGATCTGATTCCCAGTTCACCGAACAGATGACGCGACAAAGGGGCCTTGGCCAATGTTTGAAACGCTCTCAGAACGCCTCTCCTCAGTCTTTGAGGGGCTGACAAAGCAAGGTGCTTTGTCTCCTGATGATGTGAAAACAGCCTTGCGCGAGGTGCGCGTTGCCCTGTTGGAAGCGGATGTTTCCTTGCCCGTGGCGCGCGATTTCATCCGTGCAGTCGAGAAAAAGGCCACGGGCGCTGCAGTTACGAAATCGGTGACACCTGGTCAGCAGGTCGTCAAGATTGTGCATGATGAATTGATCGCTACGCTTCAGGGCGAGGGTGAGGTCGGCGCGCTGAAGATCGACAACCCACCTGCACCGATTTTGATGGTCGGTCTGCAAGGTTCGGGAAAAACCACAACCACTGCAAAGCTGGCCAAACGCCTGTCCGAGCGCGAGGGTAAGCGCGTGTTGATGGCATCGCTTGACACCAATCGCCCTGCCGCGATGGAACAGTTGGCTATCCTCGGCCAACAAATCGGTGTGGACACCCTGCCGATCATCAAAGGCGAAAGCCCTGAGGCGATTGCAAAGCGCGCCAAAACCCAAGCGGGGCTTGGCGGCTATGATGTGTATATCCTCGACACCGCGGGTCGCCTGCATATCGACCAAGACCTGATCGCACAGGCCGCCGCTGTGCGCGACATTGCCAACCCGCGCGAAACGCTGTTGGTCGTGGATGGCCTCACCGGCCAAGATGCGGTGAATGTCGCCCAAGAATTTGACGATAAAATCGGTGTTTCTGGAATTGTCCTGACCCGCATGGATGGCGATGGCCGTGGCGGCGCAGCACTCTCGATGCGCGCCATCACCGGCAAACCGATCCGCTTTGTGGGTTTGGGTGAAAAGCTTGAGGCGCTTGAGACATTTGAAGCGCAGCGTGTCGCTGGCCGCATCTTGGGCATGGGCGATATCGTAGCCCTTGTTGAAAAGGCACAAGAAACGCTTGAGGCCGAACAGGCCGAGCGCATGATGAAGCGCTTTCAGAAAGGTCAGTTCAACATGAACGACCTGAAAGGCCAGTTGGAGCAGATGCTGAAAATGGGCGGGATGCAGGGCATGATGTCGATGATGCCGGGCATGGCCAAGATGCAAAAGCAACTGGATGACGCGGGCCTTGATGACAGGGTGATCAAGCGCCAAATCGCTCTGATCCAATCCATGACCAAGAAAGAACGCGCCAACCCTGCGCTGTTGCAAGCCAGCCGCAAAAAGCGCATTGCCGCAGGGGCAGGGCAAGACGTGTCCGACCTGAACAAGCTTTTGAAAATGCACCGCCAGATGGCAGATGCGATGAAGAAGTTGGGTAAAATGGGTAAGGGCGGGATGCTCAAACAGGGCCTTGGTGCCTTGATGGGCAAAGGCACGCCCAAGGAATTGGCGGGCATGGATCCTGCCGCCATGGACCCCAAAGCTATGGAAGAAGCCGCCCGCAAGATGGGGCTTGGTGGCTTGGGTGGCGGCGGTGGTCTGCCGCCCCTGACGGGGTTTGGAAAGAAGAAATGATCTCGCTTGCCCCGACCCTTCAAACAGAACGGCTGACGCTGCGCCCAATGCACCACGGCGATTTTCTCGCCTATGCCGCGCTTATGGCTAGCACGCGCTCGATCTACATGGGCGGGCCCTATGACACAGCTGCAGCATGGGGCTTGTTTTGCCACGATGCTGGATGTTGGGCGCTGTTTGGCCATGGTGCACTGATGATGGACCGGCACGGCACAAACGAAACCGTGGGACAGGTTGGACTCAATGCGGGCCCGCTTTTTCCTGAAACCGAATTGGGTTGGATCGTTTACGAAGGATATGAGGGCCAGGGTTACGCCACGGAGGGCGCGGCGGCGCTGCGCGACTGGGGCTTTGATAATCTGACGGTCGAGAGCCTTGTGAGCTATACCGACCCGCGTAATGGCGCGTCTCAAGCGGTGGCGCGCAGACTTGGCGCGGTGGAAGATCGAACGGCTCAAAGACAAGACCCAGAGGATCTCGTCTATCGCCATCATAGGAGGGTGTCATGACCCCCCTCCTGCCATTATCGATAAATATCGGGTCGCTGCAGTTGCGCCAACCTGCGTTGCCAGACCTTGAGCCCTACGTCACCTACTACACAGGGCCACGCACGGGGGGCGTTGGTGGGCCAAAACCGCGTGCCTATGTTGTGGATCGCTTTCTTGCGATGGCGGGCCAATGGGCGTTGCGCGGATTTGGCCGCTACACGATCGACCATATGGGCAAGGGCATCGGCCATGTTGGTGTGATGCAGGCAGATGATTGTGATCCAATGGAGCTGACATGGACGCTGTGGAATGGCCAATACGAAGGCCAAGGCATCGCGACCGAGGCCGCGAAGGCCGTGCTGTCTGTATGGGAAGGCCCCAAGCTGATCGCAAATGTCCATCGCGACAATCGCGCCTCGATCCGTGTCGCAGAAAAGCTGGATTTCGCGCATGACCCGCAAACGGCCAATGACCGACCTGAGATTATAACCTTTCGCCAAAAAGAGAGTCAGCCATGAAGGATGATGCAGTTCGCGCAGCCGAAATCCTAAAATCGCATCGCGCCTCAATCGATCGGCTGGATGCGATCCTTGTCTATACGCTTGGCGAGCGGTTCAAGCACACCCAAGCGGTCGGTGCGCTAAAGGCGCAGCATGATTTACCCCCCTCCGACCCAGAGCGCGAAGCCAAGCAAATCGCGCGGCTTGAACGTCTCGCTGAGGAGGCAGACCTCGACCCTGAATTCGCCAAAACTTTCCTGAAATTCATCATTCAGGAAGTGATCCGACACCATGAACAACACATCGAAAACGGGCAATAATTCCAACGCCCAGATATATACCGAAGGAGAAGACTAATATGGCAATGAAAATCCGTTTGGCCCGTGGTGGCTCCAAAAAGCGCCCATTCTACAGCATCGTGGCGTCTGACAGCCGTATGCCACGGGATGGCCGTTTCCTTGAGAAACTGGGCACGTACAATCCGCTTCTGGCAAAAGACAGCGAAGATCGCGTCAAGATGAACATGGAGCGCGTGCAATACTGGCTGGGTCAGGGCGCACAGCCCACCGATCGCGTCAGCCGTTTCCTTGAGGCCGCAGGCGTTTTGGCGGCCAAGACCCGCAACAACCCGAACAAGGCTGTTCCAGGTAAAAAGGCCCAAGAACGCGCCGAGGAGAAAGCTGCGAAAGCCGCAGAGGCCGCAGAAGCAGCCGCCGCACCTGCACCCGCAGCAGAGGAAGCCCCCGCCGAGGAGGCCGTGGTCGAAGAAGCAGCCGCCATTGAGGATGCGCCCGCCGCAGAGGAAGCCCCTGCAGCGGAAGAAGAGGCCAAAGCCGAATAATCAATATCTCGCCTTGCCCCGCTTTTGTTTGGGGCAAGGCAGCTTTCTGGCCCCTTTCAGGGCTATCTGTAACAATCGCCTGAGTATCGCCAATGCGCCGCGTGATTTTGATCTGCGTCCTTTGCCTTTTCGCCTATATTGGCGGACGGGTTGAGGAACGGCGCAACGCGCAAGATGCCTGTATTGCCTCAACGGGGCGCTGGAACAGTGCCCAAGGTTTTTGCCAACAAGAAGGCCGCACCCCATGAGCGATGATGATCTGATTTGTGTCGGTGCAATTGCAGGCTCCTTTGGCGTGCGAGGTGAAGTGCGCCTCAAAAGTTTTTGCGCCAACCCTGAGGATATCGCCCAGTATACCCCCCTGTTTTCTGAGAAACGCGAGCGCAGCTTTGAGCTTAAGATCACCCGTGCGGTGAAAGGGGGCTTTGCAGCACGCATCTTGGGTGTGATGACCAAGGAAGCTGCGGATGGGTTGCGCGGCACGCGCCTCTTTGCGCCGCGCGCGGCCTTGCCTGCCCTTCCTGATGACGAATTCTACCACAGCGACCTGTTGGGGCTTGAGGTGGTCGACACAGGCGGTGCGGCGCGCGGCAAGGTGGCAGCCGTGCTCAACCACGGTGCGGGCGATATTCTGGAGCTGCGCAGCGTGCCCAATCATAAGGGCAGCGTCTTGGTGCCCTTCACACAGGCGATTGTGCCAACGGTTGATCTGGCCGCAAAGCGCCTGGTGATTGACCCACCAGAAGGGTTGTTTGACGATGGAGCGTAAACCACCCCGCAGCCATGGCCGCCTATCCATCTCGGCCAATGTTACACCACGCGATGCCATGGGGCCAAAGCGCCTGAAAGGCGCCTGGTGCGCAAAGGTCATCACGCTGTTCCCCGATATGTTTCCAGGCGTATTGGGCGGCTCGCTGACAGGGAAGGCGCTGCAGACAGGCCTATGGGCCTTAGACACCATCGACCTGCGGCCCTTTGGCGAAGGCAAGCACCGCAATGTCGATGATACGCCCGCAGGCGGCGGCGCAGGTTTGGTGCTGCGCCCTGATGTCTTGGGGCGCGCGTTGGATATGGCCGCAGACAATACGCCAAGCGACCCTATGCGCTGGCCACGTGTCTATCTTTCACCACGCGGGCGTCCCTTTACACAGGCCGATGCAGCACGGTTTGCCGCCTGTGAAGGGATCACGTTACTTTGTGGGCGGTTCGAAGGTGTCGATCAGCGCGTGATAGACCATTACCAAATGGAAGAAATTTCGCTTGGTGATTTCATTCTGACGGGCGGCGAAATTGCCGCCCAAGCCGTGCTCGATGCCACCCTACGTCTCATCCCTGGTGTCTTGGGTAATTTTGACTCGACCCAAGAGGAAAGTTTTTCCAATGGCCTGTTGGAGCACCCTCACTACACCCGCCCTGCCACGTGGCGCGGCCTGAGCATCCCCGAGGTGCTGACCTCGGGCGATCACGCGCGCGTTGCCGCGTGGCGCCGCGCTGAGGCCGAAACGCTGACCCAAGCGCGCCGTCCCGATCTATGGGCCACATATCTGGCCAACCAGACCAAATCAGGGCGTGATAAGGCTTGATCCCACAGGGATTGCGGCCTATACGCCATCCGTCCGCAGCTGGAATCGGCTGATCGGGCCTCTTTGGTTTTTTCTTGGGGTTAGCCCCCCGCGCTTTTGCGGAACTTCGGCGCAAGGCAGATCAGCCAAGGATACAATGAGGAAAGTCAGCGTGACCTCTGGCGGACACCCCCGAATGGGATGACGGTGGATCCGGTCGAAGACCAGAGCTCTCAGATGCGACCACACCTTCGCGGAAAAAACCGCGAGCATTTAAAGGAGAAGATCCGATGGATCTTATCGCACAAATCGAGGCGGAACAAATTGCCGCCCTCGGGAAAACCATTCCCGATTTCAAAGCAGGCGACACCATTCGCGTTGGCTTTAAGGTGACCGAAGGGTCGCGTTCTCGTGTGCAGATGTATGAAGGCGTTTGCATCAGCCGTAAAAACGGCAAAGGGATCGCAGGTTCGTTCACTGTTCGTAAAATTTCCTTTGGTGAAGGCGTAGAGCGCGTATTCCCCCTCTACTCCACCAATATCGACTCGATCGAAGTGGTCCGCCGCGGTCGTGTGCGCCGTGCGAAGCTTTATTACTTGCGGGATCGCCGCGGTAAATCTGCGCGTATCGCAGAAAAAACCAACTATCGCGCCGCCAGCGACAGCGCCGAAGCGTAAGAAGGGCAGAGACGATGAAAAAAGATATTCACCCCGATTACCACGTCATCGATGTCAAAATGACCGATGGCACGATTGTGCAGATGAAATCCACTTGGGGTTCCGAGGGCGATACGCTCTCGCTTGATATCGACCCTTCCGTGCATCCTGCATGGACGGGCGGTGGCGCGCGTCTGATGGATACAGGCGGCCGCGTGACAAAGTTCAAAAAGAAATACGAAGGTTTGGGTTTCTAAGCCGAGAACCGCGTCTGGTTTTTATGCACCGCCCCTACATGGGGGCGGTGTTTTTCATTTTAGCCATAACTTATGTGCCTTTCTTGCTTAACAGCACCCGCTTCCTCCCCTATATTGGCGCGTGATGGAAAGCACCCACAAGATACGGTGCGGATGACGGTAAAGGGGTTTCGATTTGGCGCATATTCTGGTGTTTGGGAATGAAAAAGGCGGGTCTGGCAAATCCACCACGACTATGCACGTGGCCACTGCCCTTGTGCGAGAAGGCTTTAAGGTCGGCGGTCTTGATCTTGATCTGCGACAGCGCAGTTTTCACCGCTACATCGAAAACCGCCAAGCCACGATGAACAAGCGCGGCCTCGCTTTGGCCTGCCCCATCCTGATGACCCTGCCCGAGATTGATCCCGCAACCTTGGCCGAAGGTGAAAATATTTTCGACAAGCGCCTGTCTGCGGCGGTTTCGACACTGGAGGGGCAGGTGGATTTCATCGTGATCGACTGCCCAGGATCGCATACACGCCTGAGCCAAGTGGCCCATTCCATGGCCGATACATTGGTCACACCGATGAATGACAGCTTTGTTGATTTTGACCTTCTGGCCCGCGTTGATCCAGAAACATACGATATCACGGGGCCAAGCGTTTATTCCGAAATGGTTTGGCACTCGCGCAAGATGCGCGCGCAGGCAGGGCTAAAGCCCTTTGATTGGATCGTTTTGCGCAATCGCCTCGGCGCGCAAGAAATGCACAATAAGCGTAAAGTGGGCACTGCGATGGAGGCTTTGGCCAAACGCATCGGGTTTCGTGTCAGTTCTGGCTTTGCCGAGCGGGTGATCTTCCGCGAGCTGTTTCCATCAGGCCTGACGCTTTTGGATCTCAAAGAGGTGGGGGTAGATAAGCTGAACCTCTCCAACCTCGCCGCCAAGCAGGAATTACGGGACCTCATAAAAGATCTGCGCCTGCCCAATGTCGAGGTCAGTTTCTAGACGTGGCTTTGCCCTCAGAACCATGCAGCTTTAAAAGAAAAAGCCCCGCTCCTTTCAGAGCAGGGCGATTTTTTTTATGCGCAGACCCAAACAGGGCCTGTGCAATCATTAATCATCTTTGTTCAGCGCGGCGCCCAAGATATCACCCAAGCTTGCACCAGAATCGGAGGAGCCATACTGCTCAACCGCTTCTTTTTCTTCCGCGATTTCACGCGCTTTGATCGAGAGGCCCAGCTTGCGGGTCTTCGCATCAATATTGGTCACGCGCACATCGATCTTGTCACCGACCGAGAAACGGTCAGGACGCTGATCACCACGGTCACGGCTGAGGTCAGAGCGGCGAATGAAGGATTTCATGCCCTCATATTCGACTTCCAGACCGCCTTCTTCGACCGAAGTCACAACAACAGTGATCACCGAGCCGCGCTTCACGCCGCCAACGGCATCTGCGAACGGGTCGCCATCAACTGCTTTGATCGAGAGCGAGATACGCTCCTTCTCAACGTCAACTTCGGTGACAACGGCTTTGACCATATCGCCTTTGCGGTAATCGCCAATCACGTCCTCGCCACGGCCTTCCCATGTCAGGTCAGACAGGTGAACCATGCCGTCAATGTCATTGTCGAGGCCGATGAACAAACCGAACTCGGTGATGTTCTTGATTTCACCCTCAACAGGCGTGTTAACAGGGTGGCTCTCCGCGAAGACTTCCCATGGGTTGCGCATGGTCTGCTTGAGACCAAGAGACACGCGGCGTTTGGAGCTGTCGATTTCCAGAACCATGACTTCGACTTCTTGGCTCGTGGAAACGATCTTGCCAGGATGCACGTTTTTCTTTGTCCAAGACATCTCAGACACGTGCACCAGACCTTCAACACCTGGCTCCAGTTCAACGAAGGCACCGTAATCGGTGATGTTTGTCACGCGGCCCATGTGGACAGACTCCAACGGGAATTTCGCTTCAACGGAATCCCATGGATCATCCAACAGTTGCTTCATACCAAGGCTGATGCGGTGGGTGTCTTTGTTGATCTTGATCACCTGAACCTTCACGGTCTCACCGATGGTGAGAACCTCTTTGGGATCATTGACACGGCGCCACGCCATATCGGTGACGTGCAAGAGGCCGTCTACACCACCCAGATCGACAAAGGCACCATATTCGGTGATGTTCTTGACAACGCCATCAACGATATCGCCTTCAGCCAGCTTGCCGATCACTTCGGCGCGCTGCTCGGCGCGGCTTTCCTCAAGGATCGCACGGCGCGAGACAACGATGTTGCCACGGCGGCGATCCATTTTCAGGATTTGGAAAGGCTGCTTAAGACCCATCAGCGGTCCTGCATCGCGCACAGGGCGCACGTCAACCTGTGAGCCAGGCAAGAAGGCAACGGCACCGCCCAGATCAACTGTGAAGCCACCTTTAACACGGCCAAAGATTGCGCCATCGACACGCTCTTCTGCGGCATATGCTTTTTCCAAGCGATCCCATGCGGCCTCGCGGCGGGCCATTTCGCGGCTCAGAACCGCTTCGCCGCGCGCGTTTTCCACATTGCGCAAGTAAACCTCGACCTCATCGCCAACTGCGATTTCGGGGGCCTCGCCAGGATTTGCGAATTCTTTCAGGTCGATGCGGCCTTCCATTTTGTAGCCCACATCAATAATGGCTTGGCCCGCTTCGATGGCGATAACCTTACCCGTGACAACCGCACCTTCTGCGGGGGTGTCGACCTCGAAGCTTTCGTTCAGAAGGGCTTCGAATTCTTCCATAGTTGCTTTAGCGCACATATAAATTCAGTTCCTTTTCATAGAGCTATTCGGGCCATGCGGTTGTCTCCGCAGGTCTTTGGTTTCATTTTCGATCCGTCTTTGGAAATGCAATAAGGGTCGGTGGAATCCCGACCCTGCATAATCCGAAGCGCTGATCGCCTGCTTGATTGCGTGGCACATACAGTCAATGCGCCTGTATGACAAGGGTTTTAACGGGTTTTTTCGCTCACCCCCCGAGACGCGCGGTGACATGGACCGCTGCTTCGGCCACGGCGGCCTCGATGCCCAAATCACTGGTGTCAATCACCACTGCATCGTCTGCGGCGCGTAGGGGCGCATCGGCGCGGGACATATCGCGGCTGTCGCGCTCAATGATTTCATTGAGAATCTGCGCCTCATCCCCGCCAAGTTCCAAATAGCGGCGATGCGCGCGCACTTCGGGGCGGGCGGTGATAAAAAACTTCAGATCGGCATCAGGACAAATCACCGTCCCAATATCCCGCCCATCCAGAACAGCCCCACCAGATTGGCGGGCAAAATCGCGCTGAAATTGCACAAGGGCACGGCGCACCTCAGGGATCACGGCCACCTTGGAGGCGGCCTGCCCTGCGATATGGCTGCGCAGATCATCGCGGGTAAGATCCGCCGCGCGAAGAGTCTCAGCCGCTTTAGCGGGTTCAACCCCATCGGCCACTTTCGCCCCAACCGCACGATAAAGAAGCCCTGTGTCGAGATATGCAAAGCCAAATTGATCCGCCAAACGGCGGCTGATCGTGCCCTTGCCCGCGGCCGCGGGCCCGTCAATCGCGACCGTAAAGATCACGCGCCGACCTCACCCAGTTTGGCCCCAAGACCACGCATCAGATCAATGAAGATCGGGAAGGATGTGGTAATCGGTCCACCATCGTCAATCCCAACGGGATTTTGTGTCGACAGCCCCAGACAGAGGAATGACATTGCAATGCGGTGGTCCAAATGCGTGGCGCAACACGCACCACCCTTCACACCGCCCGCACCGCGCCCATGCACAATCCACCAATCAGGGCCATCCTCCACCTCAACCCCATTGGCCCGCAAACCTGTGGCCATGGCATCAATACGGTCACTTTCCTTCACGCGCAGCTCTTTGACCCCCCGCATGACGGTCGCGCCCACGGCATTGGCGGCCACAACCGACAAGATCGGATATTCGTCAATCATGCTTGCGGCGCGCTCAGGCGGCACTTCGACCCCTTTCAGATTAGGCGAGAAGCGGGCACGGATATCGGCCATAGGCTCGCCCCCTTCATCGCGAATATTCTCATAGGTCAAATCGGCGCCCATCTCGATCAGCGTCTCAAAAAGACCCGCGCGGGTGGGGTTCAGGCCAATATTTGGCACCAATACGTCTGAACCTTCCGTGATCAGCGCCGCGCAAATCGGGAAGGCCGCCGAGGAGGGATCACGCGGCACAGTGATATCTTGCGGGCGCAAATTCGGCTGCCCTTGCAGCGTGATCACGCGGCCTTCATCGGTGTCCTCGGTGCGAATATCCGCACCAAAGCCCGCCAACATCCGCTCGGTATGGTCGCGGGTCGCTTCCGCCTCTATCACAACGGTTTGACCGCGCACATTTAGACCCGCCAAGAGAACCGCAGATTTCACTTGTGCCGATGGCACGGGCAAAGTGTAGCGCACAGGCACTGGCGTTTCTGCGCCCACAATCGTCATTGGCAAACGTCCGCCTGAGCGGCCAAAGGCTTGCGCGCCAAACAAGGCAAGCGGATCTGTCACCCGCGCCATGGGGCGTTTATTGAGGCTGGCATCGCCTGTAAAGGTCGCCGTGATCGGCGTGGTCGCCATCGCCCCCATAATCAGGCGCACGCCTGTGCCAGAGTTGCCGCAATCAATCACGTGATCAGGCTCGGCAAAGCCGCCGACACCGACACCGTCAACGGTCCATTCCCCCGCGCCCAACCGTTGAACGCGCGCCCCGAAAGAGGCCATCGCCTTGGCCGTATCGAGCACATCTTGACCCTCAAGCAGCCCTTTGATGTGGGTCTGGCCAATTGCCATTGCGCCAAAAATCAGACTGCGGTGCGAAATAGACTTGTCCCCTGGCACATTCGCCTCACCCGAAAGCCCCGCCGATTTTTGGGCCTCCATCGCAACAGGTTTTCCGTGGGCCGACATTCGCACATTCCTTGTAGATCAACTTGGGTGTCGTGATAGCCGCAGCGCGCGCGCGCGTCCACAGGCTTTGGGACCGCTCACCCCCAACGGCGGAAAGTCAGGTAATGCGGTGTGCGCCCCTCACGCAGGGCTTTTTGTTCGTAACGGGTGGAAATCCAATCGCCCCAGGGTTTGCGCCAATCCTCTGGCCCTTCGGCCAACCAATCAAACCCCGCCTTGGGAACCTCCTCCAGGGTTTGGCGGACATAGTCGGGAATGTCGGTTACCACGCGAAAGATCGCGCCAGGTTTCAGCACACGCGCCAAAGGCTCCAAATGCTCGGGCGTCACGAAACGGCGGCGGTGATGGCGCTTCTTGGGCCATGGGTCGGGATAGAGGAGAAACGCCCGTGCAATAGACGCATCGGGCAGCACGTCAAACATATCGCGCACATCGCCCGGAAAAACGCGCAAGTTCGTCACGCCACTTTTGCGGATCTTGCCCAGCAGCATGGCCACGCCATTGATGTATGGCTCACACCCAATGAAGCCAATATCAGGGTTGAGGGCGGCCTGATGCACCATATGCTCGCCCCCGCCAAAGCCAATCTCAAGCCAAACGTCCCGCCCGCAAAAAAGCGCCTCAAGATCAAGCGGCGTGCGGTTTGGGTTCTCGTCCCAATCCACCGCGCCAGGACGAAGCTTGGCCAAGTCCTGCGCCAAATAGGCTTCTTGGCTGTCGCGCAAGTTGTGCCCTTTGCGGCGGCCATAGAAATTGCGGTGGGGTCTTTCATTGGTCATGCGCGTGAAACGGCCCCGACCATGGGTCAGGGCCACCTCCAATCATTTAAAGATACCTAGAGCGCGGATTTGATCGCATCGACCAGATCGGTGCGCTCCCACGAGAAGCCGCCATCTGCCTCAGGTGCGCGGCCGAAATGGCCATAGGCGGCGGTGCGCTGGAAGATTGGCTTGTTCAACCCCAAATGTGTGCGGATGCCCCGCGGGGTCAGGTTCATCGCCTGCGCCACAGCGCGCTCAATCGCGGCCTCATCCACATGGCCCGTGCCATGGGTGTCGGCATAGATCGACAAAGGCTTGGCCACGCCAATCGCATAAGACAGCTGAATGGTGCAACGATCCGCCAAACCAGCGGCCACCACGTTCTTCGCCAAATAGCGCGCGGCATAAGCAGCAGAGCGATCCACCTTGGTCGGATCTTTGCCCGAGAACGCACCGCCGCCATGCGGGGCCGCGCCACCATAGGTGTCTACGATAATCTTGCGCCCTGTCAGGCCCGCATCGCCATCAGGGCCACCAATGACAAATTTACCCGTTGGGTTCACGTGCCATTCGGTGGCGGCGGTCAGCCACCCCTCTGGCAGCACCTCGCGGATATAAGGCTCGACCAAATCGCGCACATCGGCGGAGGTCATGCTTTCGTCCAAATGCTGGGTGGAAAGAACCAGCGAGGTGATCTCAACCGGTTTGCCATCCTCATAGCGCACAGACAGCTGCGATTTCGCATCTGGGCCAAGCTGCGGGGCCGCGCCCGATTTGCGCGCTTCAGCCAAACGGCGCAGGATCGCATGGGAATATTGGATCGGCGCGGGCATCAGGTCAGGGGTTTCATTGGTGGCAAAGCCAAACATGATCCCTTGGTCGCCTGCGCCTTCATCCTTGTCGCCTGAGGCATCAACGCCTTGGGCAATATGGGCGGATTGCTCGTGCAACAGATTGGTGATCTCACAGGTTTTCCAGTGGAATTTATCCTGCTCATACCCAATGTCGCGGATACAATCGCGGGCGATATCTTCGATACGCCCCATGTAATCACGCAGCTTATCTTGGTTGGACAGACCAACCTCACCACCAATCACAACGCGATTTGTCGTGGCGAATGTCTCGCAAGCAACGCGCGCCTCAGGCTCCTCGGACAGAAACGCGTCCAAAACCGCATCGGAAATGCGATCACATACTTTATCTGGATGACCTTCCGAAACGGATTCGGAGGTGAAAACATAGTGCTTACGGGACATGATAAGTGCTCCATTGAGGGTAAAGCCGCCACGTCAGGAAGCCGTTGTGGGGCCAAGATTGCGTGTCCTTAGCGCCAAGCGCGCAGAGGTTCAACCTAATCCATGCGCCGCCGTGGCAAAAATATGCCAGACACACCCAAAAGCATCACCAGATAGGCCCAATCGCCAAACCGCGCATAAAAGGTTGGCGGCAGCGGCGGAGGTAGCCTTGCGTCAATCACGCCCATCTCCCCCATTGGCAAGGCAGACAAAACGACCCCGCGCGCGTCAATCACCGCGCTCACACCTGTGTTGGCAGCACGCAGAACGGGCAAGCCCTGCTCTGTCGCGCGCAGCTGCAACAAAGCCAGATGTTGATAGGGGCCCGAAAACTTCCCGAACCATGCATCATTGGTGGCGTGAAACATCCAATCAGGACGGGCAATTTGCGAGATATACCGCGGGAAAATCGCTTCATAGCAGACCATCGGGAACACCCTGCCTAACCCAGAATTCAAGGTAAGGGCTTGCGGGCCTGCACCCGATGAAAAACTCAGCCCCATGCGATTGGCCAAGCCATATAGCCCGAATTCACGTGCGAGGTTTTGCGAGGGCATATATTCGCCAAATGGCACAAGATGGTGTTTGTCATATGTGGCCGTAACCGCCCCGCTTGGGTCCACAACCACCAAAGAATTGAACGCGGCCGCTCCATCAAGGCGCTGCACACCCAAAAACAACATCCCACCGCCCGCTGCTTCGGCCAAATCACGGCGTATCGTTTCGGTATTTTCCAAAAGCGAGGTCAAGACCGTTTCGGGGTAAAGCACCAGATCAGGACGGGCCTGCGGCGCGCTGCGGACAGGCAATGCGGTAAGATCAACGATGCGGTCGTTGAAAAAGGCTTTCATCTCGGGACGCCATTTTTGATCCTGTGCCGCATTGGGTTGAATGACACGCACAAGCGGCGCATCTGCCCCCGCAACGGGGGCAAGGGGCGCGGGATACAAGGCCCAAACCGCGAGGGCCACAATCACGCCTGCACCCCCGAGTGACCATTTTTTGCGCACAAGGCAATAGCTCCAGAGCGCCGCTAAAATCAGTAGGATCAACCCCATCCCATGCCCGCCAATAATGGCCGCAAGCATCCGCAAATTTGAGCCGATGAGGGCGTGGCCCACCATCGCCCATGGAAACCCCGTCAAGACATAGGCGCGCGCATATTCCCCGATAGACAGCGCCAAAATCATCAGCCCAAGGAACTGTGGCAGGTTAAGGGAGAACCGCGCGCGCAGCACGGCGGCCGCCCCTAGTGGCGCTGCAACGAATAAGGCCAGACCTGCGGCAAGGCCAAGCAAGGCAAAAGGTGCCATCCACCCCTCTTGCGCCGCATGAACCAAAAATGGCTCTACAATCCAATGCAGGGCCACCAGAAAATAACCAAAGCCACCCCAAAATCCGATCGCTGCCGCCGCCCTAGGCCCGACTGCCTGACAGGCAAAGAACATCAAGCCCGCAAACCCGACAGGCGTGGCAATCACAATGTTAAAAGGCGCGAGACCAAGGGCCGCAATACCCCCTGCAAGACAGGCAAGCAGGCGTGGATCGCCCAATCGGGGCATGATCACGCAGCACTGCCCTGTGGCAAGCGCACGCGCAACCGCTTGATCCGCCGTGCATCGGCATCGACCACTTCGAACTCGGCGCCTGAGGGATGCGGCACAATCTCGCCCCGCGCGGGGACGCGACCCGTCAACTTGAAGACCAAGCCACCCAAAGTGTCGATTTCCTCGTCCTCTTCTGCATCGAGAAGCTTGATCCCGATCTCCGCTTCGAACTCATCCAATGGCGCGCGCGCCAAGGCGAGATAGGCACCTGATTTCTCGTGGCTCCATGGGCTGTCTTCTTCGACATCATGCTCGTCTTCAATTTCGCCTATGACCTGTTCGATCAAATCCTCAATGGTGACCAACCCATCAACACCGCCATATTCATCAATCACCAGCGCCATATGGGTCCGTTCGCTCTGCATCTTTTGCAGCAAGACCCCAATCGGCATGGAGGGGGGCGCATAAAGAATTTGGCGCAGCATCTTGCGCAAATTGAACGCCCCCGCCGCAGATTGAAACCCGTGCCCCAAAGCAACGTCTTTGAGATGCACAAGCCCAATGGGGCTATCAAGCGTGCCATCATAAACAGGAAGGCGCGTGTTGCCGCTTTCGCGGAAGACCGCAATCAGATCATCAAGCCCGATATCGGCAGGCACCGCCGTGATTTCCACGCGCGGAATCGACACATCCTCAACCCGCAAGCGGCGCAAATTTGACATCCCAAATTGCGCACGGCCATTTGCATCAGTGGGATGATCGTGCAACGCATGATGATCGGGCGGCTCGGCAACACTTGGCTCCGATGGGGCGGAACCAAAAAGGCGAGAAAAAAAGCTCTGCCTTTGCGGCAAAGGCTCGTCTTCATGGGGCGCGCTCTGCGCCGCAATAGACGAGGGTTCGGGATTTGAGCTCATGGCCCCTTTCCAAAATTAGACTGACCAAACACGTGTCATCCCTCGCAATATGGGTCAGATACCCCCAATGTTGCAAGGATACGTGTCTCTAAACTTTCCATCACCCCTGCATCTGCGTCATTTATGTGATCAAAACCCAACAAATGAAGGGTTGAATGCACCATAAGATGAGTCAAATGCGCATCAAATAATTTGCCCTGCTCGACCGCTTCACGGGCACAGGTGTCATAAGATATGGCAATATCCCCCAATTCATGCGGCGGATCGCTTGCAGCGGGACGGGGCAGATCAGGCATCTGACCTATGGGCAGTTCAATATCCCGACTGGGCCAAGACAAGACATTGGTCGGCACAGGTTTGCCCCGAAAATCTGCGTTCAACGCGGCGATACGGGCATCATCGCAGGCCAAAACCGACAGCGCAAAACGGTGCGGCTCAAGCGCAAGAACCGCACAGACCGCCTCAGCCGCGCGCGCGCTGATCTCCTTGATCGCGGTATTTTCCCACGCATCAGCCTCAATCAGAATGTCAATTTCCATCGCGCTTGGGCCTTAGGTTTGCGCTTCATCGGCATCATAGGCCTCGATAATCTTGGCAACCATCGGATGGCGCACGACATCTTTGGCGGTGAAGTAATTAAAGCTGATCCCTGACACCGCACCCAAAATGCGCTCGGCATCGGCAAGGCCAGAGCTGACACCACGTGGCAAATCCACTTGGCTCCGATCCCCTGTGATCACCATACGGCTGCCGCGCCCAAGGCGGGTCAGAAACATCTTCATCTGCATCGTGGTCGCGTTTTGCGCCTCGTCCAAAACCACATAGGCATTGGCCAATGTCCGTCCGCGCATAAAGGCCAATGGCGCGATTTCGATGGTCTTTTCTTCCATCAATTTCTGCAGCTGCCGCCCTGGCAAGAAATCATGCAGCGCGTCATACAAAGGCTGCATATAAGGATCCACCTTGTCCTTCATATCGCCTGGCAGGAACCCCAACCGCTCGCCCGCCTCAACCGCGGGGCGTGACAGGATGATTTTATCAACATGGCCATTGATCAGACGGTTCACCGCCACGGCAACTGCTAAATAAGTTTTGCCTGTCCCAGCGGGGCCAATGCCAAAGGCCAATTCATTTTTCAGCAAATTCTGCACATAGGCCTTTTGCGCATCGGTGCGCGGCTCGACTGTTTTCTTGCGCGTGCCGATCTCAAGCGAGGAGGCACCGAACATCTCGATCTGGTCGCCCGCGCGCGCGCCTGTCCCCTCGACAGAACCGCGCATCCGAATCGCACCTTCGATGTCTTCACTCTCTACGGATTTACCTGCCTCAAGCCGCGCATAGAGGCTGCCCAGAACTTCGGCGGCGCGCTCGCGTGCCTCGCCATGAACGGCCAATTGATTGCCCCGCCGAATGATCTGAACAGAAAGTGTCGATTCAATTTGGGTCAGGTTGCGGTCAAATTCACCGCAAAGATCAATGAGAAGGCGATTGTCAGGGAAACTCAGCTGCAAATCCGCAGAAGGGCCAGAACTGGATGTAGCGGGCGCGCTCAGTGTGGACAATGCCAACATACTCTCCTTCGCTCAGAGAAGATTCTTGCATTGAGAGTGCCAATCCACGCGGGCCAAATCAATAGCTAGTGTGAGATACGCAAAAATTTCACATATCTAGGCGACAACCCGCGCAGAGTTGGCCCTAAAACAAGCCCGCTGACCGAACATCCGAAAACACGCCGCCGCCCGTGGTGTAATCACCCACGATTGAATTGGGCGGCGCGATCGCAGTGCAAACGGGTAAGCCAGACACAGGGTCACGGCGGCGCGACCAATATCCTTCCGCGCCATCATCAATCATCCAAATGTGGCATCCATCTGGATCCACATAAATCGCAGCCTGCAATTGGCTGAGGTCTTTTGCATCAATCCCGCGATCACGGTTGCTTGCAACTGGCCTATCGATGGTTGAGCAGCCCGCCAACAAAGCTGCAGCCCCAAGCAAAACAATCGCCAAACTGTGCTGCCGCATCATTGCCCCCATCATCTGTAACACACGATCTCTACGCGGCGATTGCGCTGCAAATTGGCTGGGCTGTCATTGGCGACAATCGGACGCCGCTCGCCATAACCGATCTCGCGCGCCACGCGCGCGCCAACGCTGCGGGCGACATTGGCAACGGATTGCGCACGTGCCCGTGACAGGCGCAAATTATACTCATCAGAGGCGCGCGCATCGGTATGCCCGTAAATCGCATAGGCAAAAGCACCTGCAGAACGGAAAAATTGCTCAAGCTGGGCGCGGGCATTCGGGTGAAGCTGCGCGCTATCGGTCCGAAATAGAACATCGGAATTGGTCACAGCACAGGTGTTGCCCCGCATACACACGGGCATCCCCGTTTCAGGGTTCACCCGCCCCTCCATATAGCCTTCCAGACCGCCATCAGCGACCCAATGCATACAACCATCTGGATCAATCCAAATGCCAGGCTGCACACGGCCTGTGATCGCCGCCGTTTGCGCGGACGCAACGTGCGGCACCGCAATGAAGGCCGCAGCACCAACGACAAGCATCGCAAATGCTGCGAAGACATGGGTAGAGAGTTTTGAACGCACGGCCAATCTCAACATTCGTTTCCCGAAACCAATGCCGCAAAACACCGCAACATATGGTTAACAGACCATCATGCGTGGAAGATAGCGAAGCTGCGCCTCAGCGAAAAGCAAAATATGTCAATATTTAGACATTAATTAAGAAACAATCGCAAATGATTGTGGTGGATTGTTCGTTAATCGGGCGAAGGCCGACGTGCTGGCAAGACCATTCACAGATGTAACGGTGCTGTTAAATCAATTCGCCCGTCAACGAGTTAGCGACCGATTTTATGATTCGGACCATCGCAACCTGACCAATCATCTGCACGGGCGCCACCGCATGAACCGAGTGCAAATAACCCGATTTTCCAACCAATTGCCCCTCTTGCCGCCCGTGTTTTTCAAACAAAACAGGCAATTCACGGCCAACCATCCCATCTTGAGCAGCTTTTTGTTGTTCGGTTAACAACGCCTGCAACGCTTGCAAGCGGGCATCTGCAATCTCGGGGGCGACCTCCGCACGCTCGGCTGCGGGCGTGCCAGGACGGGCCGAATATTTGAACGAATAAGCCTGCCCGTAATTCACCTTGCGCACCAGATCCATGGTTTGCGCGAAATCCGCGTCTGTTTCGCCTGGGAACCCCACGATGAAATCGCCAGACAGCAGCAGATCAGGCCGCGCTGCACGAATACGGGCAATCAGGTCAAGATAGCTTTGCGCTGTATGCTTGCGATTCATCGCCTTCAGAATCCGATCTGACCCTGACTGAACAGGAAGATGCAGATAGGGCATCAGCTTTTCGCAGTCACCAAAGGCCGCAATGAGATCATCGTCCATATCATTGGGATGCGAGGTGGTGAAGCGGATGCGGGCCAGCCCTTCGATTGTTGCCAATTCACGGATCAGCTGGGCAAGCCCCCATTCACGGCCCGCCTCATCCTTCCCATGATAGGCATTTACATTCTGTCCCAGCAGCGTGATCTCACGCACACCGCGGTCGACCAAATCCTGCGCCTCGCTCAAAATTCGGGCCACGGGGCGGCTGACCTCGGCCCCGCGGGTATAGGGAACCACGCAGAAGGCACAAAACTTATCGCAGCCTTCCTGCACCGTCAAAAACGCGCAAGGCCCACGCTTGGCGCGGCGATCTTTGGGCAGATGCAAGAATTTGTCTTCTTCGGGGAAATCTGTGTCTAGCGCCTTTTCCCCCGCCTCAACGGCGCGCATCATTGCAGGCAAGCGATGATAGGTTTGCGGCCCAACCACCAGATCAACCAAAGGCTGGCGGCGCATGATCTCGGCCCCTTCGGCCTGCGCAACACAACCGGCAACCCCGATCTTCAATGCGGGCTTCGCATCGCGCAACGGCTTCAATCGGCCCAATTCGGAATAGATTTTCTCCGAGGCCTTCTCTCGAATATGGCACGTGTTGAGCAGGATCATATCCGCTTCCTCAGCACTGCCCACCTGCTCATAGCCCTGCGTTGACAACGCCTCCGCCATCCGCTCGCTGTCGTAGACATTCATCTGACAGCCATAGGTCTTTACGAACAGCTTTTTGGGTGCAGACATACCGAGAAACTTTCTTTGCCAAATGCAACACAGCGCCATTTAGCCCAACTCGTCCCCTACATCAACGCATCTGACCCATTGCAATAAACGCCAAAGCCCCGCACATTGGCCGTGGGTTACGATATCATTTTAAAAAAACGGAACAGATCGCTTATGCAGATCAAAGAATACGCCTCTTTGGCAGAGCTTCGCCGTTGTTCAAAGGGCAGTTTTGGCAAAGGGCCTTTTGCGGTTTTGATCGCAGAGGATCGCGTGGAACTGGCTGCCAGCCTTTCGCATCTCCTGCAATTAGGGTTTCAACACGTTTTTCTATGCGCCCCAGTTGCGATGGACCTGTCACAAGAGATTGAAGGACATGACCCCAAGACGCTCTCCATCATTCGCGATCATACCCGCCGTCCCGATGCTGCGGCCGATGTGGTCAATGCGCTGATCCCCCTCGTGCCAGATCAATGGATTCACTACTGCTACAACGCCGAGTTTTTTTTCTACCCCTTTTGCGAGGATCGCACCGCAGGGGAAATGGCCGCCTTTATCACAGAAGAACGCCGCGATACTGTGCTGACCTATGTGATTGATCTCTATGCACCAGACCTCAATGTCGCCCCAAATGCCGTTAGTCTGGATCCAGCGATGCTCGACAGTGCAGGATATTTTGCCGATGCACGGCGCGATGAACAGGGGCAAGCAAAAGATCGCCAGCATGACTTTTATGGCGGGTTGAGATGGCGCTTTGAGGAACACGTTCCAAAATCAAGACGGCGCATTGATCGTATTGGATTTTTCCGCGCCAAGCCGGGGCTGCGCTTGCTAGAGGATCATCGTCTGAATGATGAGGAAATGAACACATTTGCCTGCCAGTGGCATCACTCGATCACCGCAACCATCTGTTCGTTTCGGGTGGCCAAGGCGCTGCGCAGCAATGCAGGCTCGCGCTATGAGATTGGTGACTTCCGCTGGCATCGGTCCAAGCGGTTCCAATGGTCAAGCCAGCAATTGATGGATTTGGGCCTGATGGAACCTGGCCAATGGTTCTAAACCCCCACGCACGCGGGGCATTGCGCACGCGGGGGCCGTCTTAGGGCAGGTTAGGCTTCGATATCTGCAACCTCTAACGCAGGCGCAGAGGATGCGCCACGCGGTGAGCTGATCGCGATCTGACGCGGCTTCTTCGCCTCGGGCACCTCACGTAAGAGATCAATGTGCAGCATCCCATTTTCATGGCTGGCCTGCGTCACGCGCACATGATCGGCCAATTGGAAGCGCCGCTCAAAGGCACGGGTGGCAATGCCACGGTGCAGATATGTGCGCGGCGCCTCGTCTTTTTCCTTGCGGGCGGCAATCACCAGTTCCGCTTCGCGCTGTTCCACGCGCAGCTCATCTTCGGCAAAGCCTGCAACGGCGATGGAAATGCGATAGGCATTCTCATCGGTCTTTTCGATATTATAGGGGGGATAGCTGGTCGTGCTTGTGTCCTGCGACAGCAGGCTATCGAGTAAATCGGCCATACGATCAAAGCCGACAGTGGCACGATACAGCGGGGTTAGGTCGTAGTTTCGCATAAGACATCCTCCATCAGAAGCGATACCAAGTCAGTCGTGACGCTCTTGAAATAGAGACACGCCACGGGGTTTTGTGTCGGCCCGCTTGGCGGCGCCGACCTCTCTGATATTGGAAGCAGCTATTCGGGTTTCAAGACCCCTGACACAGCGGATCAGCGCAGAATTGGCACGGGCCCTGCCTGCGGTGCGCGCGACATCGCAGGCGGTTTCGGCCCGCCCGTGGCCCAATCAAGCAACTCGACCGTATGGACAACAGGATGCCCCGTGCCTGACCCAATTTGCATCATGCAGCCAATATTGCCGGCCGCGATCACATCAGGCTGCAAGGCCTCTAGCGTGCGGATTTTGCGCGCCTTAAGCTTGCCCGAGATTTCAGGCTGCATGAGGTTATAGGTGCCCGCCGATCCACAGCATAGGTGACTGTCCGCAGGTTCCAACACCGTGAACCCCGCCGCGCGCAGCAAGTCCTTTGGCGCGGTTTTTACCTTTTGCCCATGCTGAAGCGAGCAGGCCGCATGATAGGCCACCTTCACATCTTCGGGGGCCTCAGCAGCAGATAAATCCAATTTCTGCAACAGTTCCGTGATGTCCACAGCAAGGCCTGAGATGGTCGCTGCATCTTCCGCCAGCGGGTCATTGCGGAACATATGACCGTAATCTTTGACTGTGGTTCCACAGCCTGACGTGTTGATCACAATCGCGTCCAACCCGTCACCGCGCGCCTCACGCATCCATGCTTTGATATTGGCCGCCGCAAAGCCGTGAGACTCGGTCTCGCGGCCCATGTGATGTGTTAGCGCGCCGCAGCAACCCGCACCTTCGGCCACCACAACCTCGCAGCCCAAACGGCGCAGCAGGCGAATTGTGGCATCGTTGATGTCGGTGTTCAGCGCCTTTTGCGCACAGCCCGTCATCAAGGCGACCCGCATTTTGCGCGCGCCTTGCGGCGCGAAGCTTTGCGCATCATCATTGCGGCTCACGGGTGGGATTTGCGCAGGCACCATATCCAACATCGCTTTGAGCCGCGCATCAGGCATCAAAAACGCAAAAGGCCGTCCAATCTTTGCCCCCAAAAGGGCAAGGCGAAACCGTGTCGGATAGGGTAAAATTTTCGCCAAGGCAAAGCGCAAAAGACGATCCATAAAGGGGCGTTTATAGGTGCGCTCAATATGGGCGCGGGCATGGTCAACCAAATGCATATAATGCACGCCTGACGGGCAGGTGGTCATGCAGGCCAAGCACGAGAGGCAGCGATCAATGTGTTTGACGGTTTTTGCATCTGCTGCACGCCCAGATTCCAACATATCCTTGATCAGGTAAATCCGCCCTCTGGGGCTGTCCAATTCATCGCCCAAAACTTGATAGGTCGGGCACGTGGCCGTGCAAAAACCACAATGGACGCAGGCGCGCAAAATCTCATTCGAGCGCGCGGTGGCGGGATCGGCCAACTGTTCTGGGGTGAATGTCGTCTGCATGGCGAAACACGCCCTTCCTTATGCGGCAGGCATGGCCGTGGCCATCAGCCCTGTGTTCAAAATTCCCTTTGGGTCGAATTTGCGGCGCAGCCCCTCTGACAGCGCGGCCAAAGGCGCAGGCTCAGGGTGGAAGGTCGGGATGCGCGCGCGCGTTCCCTCGGAGGCACGGATCAGCGTGGCATGACCTGCAAATGCGCCCAGACTTGCGCGCAGATCATAACCTTCGGGCACCATGGCCCAGATCAACCCCCCGCCCCAATCATAGATAATGTCACCCTTGATTTTCGCCGCCAGACCAGACCCATCACTGGGTTTGCAAGAGATGCGCCAGACATCCCCCGATTGGCCCGCAAATGCCGTTACATCGCGTTGATCTTTCCATATTTGACGCACAGTGGCGGTATCTGTGATCACCTCCACCGCAGCGAAATCGGCCAAAAGCGCGCGCAACGCGTCAGCGCGATAAGCCACGCTTTTGGAAAACCCCTCAAGGCGGATCATGCTGCGCGATGTCCCGCCGCGATTGGGGATATGCGCGGCACCCGTCACCTCATAGGGCGAGGCCAGCGCACGTGCCAGTGCCGCAATCGCCCGCGCGTCATCCAGACCCTCAAGGATCAAACAAGCAGAGGCCTCCACCTCTGGCAGAAGCTTGAATGACACTTCGGATAAAACCCCTAGCGTGCCGTAACTGCCCGCCATCAATTTCACGAGGTCATAGCCCGTGACGTTCTTCATAACGCGGCCACCATTTTTGATGACGGTTCCCGCTCCATCCACAAAGCGCACACCGATCAAACTGTCACGCGCAGCACCCGCTTGAATGCGGCGCGGCCCCGAAACATTGCCTGCAACAACGCCGCCGATTGTCGGCGTGCCCTCTGTGCCCAAAAGCGCACGATGATCCATCGGCTCAAAAGGCAGGCGCTGATTTTCAGCGGCAAGTGTGGCCTCAATCTCGGCCACAGGTGTCCCGGCCTGCGCCACCAAGGTCAGCGCCCCAGGTTCATATAGTGTCACGCCCGTCAGGGCCACGGTTGACAAAACCTCACCCGCGGCTGCGCGCCCAATCGGGCGGGTACCACCGCCACGGATCGCCACAGGATGCTGTGCTGCGGCCAACAGGTCGGCCAATTCAGCCTCGGATTTTGGTTGCAACATAGGGCACAACCCCTTTCATCAGGCAACGCCCCCTTGTCAAAACTTGGGGACAGAATTTCACTTAGGCGGCTTGATCGCGGCGGGTTTCTGTCACTGACAACGGAAACACCTTGGCGGGGTTCAACAGCCATTTGGGATCAAACACATCCTTCACCCATAGCTGCGCTTCCAAGTCCGAAGGGCTATATTGCGTCAGCATCAGGTCGCGCTTTTCAATGCCCACCCCATGCTCGCCTGTCAGGCAACCGCCCACCTCAACGCAAAGCTTGAGGATATCCGCGCCAAAAGCCTCGCACAGTTCCAGATCGCCTGGTTTGTTGGCATCAAACAGGATCAACGGATGCATATTGCCATCGCCTGCATGAAACACATTGGCCACGCCAAGCCCGTATTCCTTGCTCATCTCTCCGATACGGCGCAGCACATAAGGCAGGCTTGAGACGGGGATTGTCCCATCAAGGCACATATAATCGTTGATCTGCCCCATCGCACCAAAGGCAGATTTGCGGCCCAGCCAAATCCGTGCGGCCTGATCGGAATCGGCCGCCTCGCGCAATTCCACGGGATTGTGGCGCTTGGCAATCGCAAGGATCACATCCAATTGTTCGCGGATTTCCGCCTCCGAGCCTTCGACCTCGACAATCAGCAAAGCCTCGCACATCGGGTAGCCCGCCTTGGCAAAGGCTTCGGTCGCCTCAATGCAAGGGCGATCCATGAATTCAATGGCCACGGGCAAAACACCCGCTTTGATAATGGCGGATACGCATTCCCCTGCGACCTCGTTGCTGTCAAAACCCATCAACACAGGGCGTGCGCCTTCGGGCTTGCGTAAGATGCGCAAGGTGGCCTCGGTGACCACACCAAGCTGGCCTTCGCTGCCGCAGATGACACCAAGAAGATCAAGGCCGCCCGCATCCAAATGTGCGCCGCCGATCTCAACCACGGTGCCGTCCATCATCACCATCGTGACACCAAGAAGGTTATTGGTCGTGACCCCATATTTCAGGCAATGCGCGCCGCCAGAATTCATCCCAATATTGCCTGCAATCGCGCAGGCCAACTGGCTTGATGGGTCGGGGGCATAGAAAAAATCATTCTCTTCCACCGCGCCCGTCACGCTGAGGTTGGTGCGCCCAGTCTGCACGCGGATGAACCGATTGTCGTAATCCGTTTCAAGCACCGCCGTTAGGCGCGCGACACCCAAGATCACGCTATCGGCGGTTGGCAATGCCCCGCCCGCAAGCGAGGTGCCAGACCCGCGTGGAACCACGGGGACACCCTCCTCATGACAAATGCGCAGAACCTCGGACACTTCGGCGGTGGATTGCGGCAAGACCGCCGCCAAAGGCGGGCAGCGATATGCGGTCAGCGCATCACATTCATAGGCGCGTGTCTCGTGCGGGTCATCAATCACCGCGTCAAAGGGCAACACTTCGCGCAGCCGTGAGATGATCCGTGCGCGCTTTGCCAAAATGGCGGGGTTTGGTTTTGGCATTTCCATAATCGACCCTCCCAGTGGTATTGGTAATATTTCTATACCAATTTGCCCGATCGCGCAAGCAAAAGCCAAGCGCGACCGAATTGCCCATGGACGGCAAGCGGCAAAACGGGCAGCAAGACAGCATGGATTGGATCAAAGTCATACACATCTTATGCGTTATGGGCTGGATGACGGGCATTTTTGCCGTGCCCCGCGCCATTATCTTTTGGAAAAAAGAATATGCGCGGCTTGGTGAATTTGGACCAACGGGTGATCTGACGATTCGTATCTATCGCTTTTCCCTTGGCCTTGGCGTGATTGCCATTGCAACGGGGCTTTGGCTTGGATGGTATTGGAGCTTCGCCCCTTGGGTCTGGTTAAAACTCGGCCTCGTGACCTTGCTTGCGCTGCATTACGCTTGGACGGGAAAACTGATCTTGCGCGCCCTCAAGGGCGAATTTCGCGAAAGTGACCTTTACTTACGCATATTCAATGAGGTGAGTGTGTTTGGCGCGATTGCGGTTTTGATTGTGGTTGTGTTTAAACCCTTCTGAACCGCCCCTCCCGCAGCCAAGCGGCCAGAAGCGCACCAAGCCCCCCGAACAGGTAAACCCAAATTGGCAAAAGGGGCCGCACGCGCAAATCTTGTGTCACATAAGCCTCGCGGGCATATAGCCCCATCCAACCTCTGCCAGCGGCATTGCGCCCCTCAGGGACAAGGCGCAGGTCTGGCACCCCATCGCGCATAAAGCCCATGCCCCCCCCGCGCACGGCGATGCCTGTTTGCAACTGTGCTGTGGTGGCGACCACCTGCGCGAACTCGCGCGAATTTGCAGGACCGATGCCGACCACAATATCCGCCAAACCATCCGCTTCGGGATCACTGAGGCGATAAAGCCCATCACCTTGTGCAACCGTTCGGCCCTGCAACAGCCCCGCCTCCGTCTCTGATAACAGCACGCGGGTTTCCGTGCCGTCAGGGGCGGTGACGATCACCTCGCGCGGGCCTTGTCCCATGGTTTGACGGGTGATGATGATTTCGCTGCCTGCCACTTCGGCGCGCAGCGCTTCCTCTTCAAGGTCTGGTTCCTTCATCATCCAATGGGCCAACCGCCGCAACAGTTCCAATTGTGGTCCACCCCCCTCAAAGCCGCGATCCCACAGCCATGCATGATCCGAGGCCAAAAGCGCCACCCGCCCCTGCCCCACCCGATCAAGAATAAGAAGCGGCGCATCCTCCACACCCTGCAAAACCACCTCCCCGTCATTTGGGATCACCTCAATCTGGCGGAACCACCGCCCCCATGGCTGCTCCGCAGTCGTGAGGGGGAAATGCGCGGCTTCCAATCCCCGCGTCACTGGATGGCGCGCGCCCAAATCCGTGATACGCGGAAGATAAGGTGCCTCAATAACGCGGGCAGTCGGTTCGGCGGGCAGGATCTCGGCAAGCGGAGAACGATAAATCGACCCCGCCCCCGCAAAATCAGGGCCAGCTGCAACCAAAACCGCGCCACCATCGCGCACGTAGCGCGCCACGTTTTCAAGGTAAATCAACGGTAAAATCCCGCGCCGTTGATAGCGGTCGAAAATAATCAGATCGAAATCATCAATCTGCTCCAGAAACAGTTCACGGGTTGGAAAGGCTATGAGAGATAACTCCGACACAGGAACATTGTCGCGTTTTTCAGGGGGGCGCAAAATGGTGAAATGCACCAAATCCACTGCCGGGTCAGATTTCAGCAAATTGCGCCATGTGCGCTGTCCCATATGTGGTTCGCCCGAGACCAAAAGCACCGAAAGGCGATCGCGCACACCGTTGACTTGGGCATAGGTCACGTTGTTGCGCGGGGTCAGTTCGCCCATCTCTACGGGCACCTCGAACCGCACCACATTCCGTCCCGCATGGGCAAGTGTCAGCGTCAACTCCAAGGGCTGCCCCACGGGCACTGTGGCGCGCTGCGCCGCACCCCCGTCAACCGAGTAAATGATTTCTGTTTGGCGGGGATCAACGCCATCTGGCAAGGGCCCAAAATCCTGAACACGAAGACTGATTTTTACATCTTGCCCCAAAATGCCATAGGCTGGTGCCGTGTCGATGCGCAAGGCGCGATCCCAATCGGCTTCTTGACCTGAAATCAATGCATGGACTGGCACGCCCAACTCTGGCCACGCCTCTAGATCATGCACCTGCCCGTCCGTCAGAAGAAAAGCCCCCGCGATACGGTCGCGTGGTTGTTCTGCTGCAAGCTCCGACAGCGCGGATAAAACACGCGTGCCCTGATTGCCCTCTGCATCCGCGACCCGCCGCACGCGCGGCTCCACCCCTTCGGCCTCGAGTGCCGCGATGAGGGCGCGCAAGGTTTCCTCGGTTTGACTGGGCCGCTCGGCAAGGTTTTGAGAGGCCGTCTCATCCACCACCACCAATGCCAAATCGCTCAATGGCGCGCGCAATTCCTCTTGCCAGACAGGACGCATCAGCGCCAATAACATGGCCGCGGCCGCCAATCCCCGACAGGGCCAGCCCCGCAAACCGCGCCACGCGCAAAACCCAAGGGTCACTGCCAAAAGCAATGCCACAGCCCAAAGGATGCTCGGCGGCAGTAAAGGGTCAAAGAGCAATGCGTTACCCATGCCTCAATTCCCCAACCGTTGCAGCAAGGCGGGGACATGAACTTGGTCGGATTTGTAATTGCCCGACAAAATATGCATCACCAGATTAACCCCAAAGCGCAGCGCAATTTCGCGTTGCCGCTCCCCTGCGTAACCGCGCCCAATCGGCACAAGCGGCCGCCCAGCCGCATCCACCGCCCATGCTGCCGCCCAATCGTTGCCGCCGATAATCACTGGGCTGACCCCATCGTTGAGCGCGCGAAAGGGCATACCCTCGCTTGGGTCGGGTTCGGGCCGGGCCGCTTCCACCCAAATATCACGTGAAGCATAACGGCCTGGAAAATCATTGATCAGGTAAAAGGCACGGGTCAGAACATGATCCTCTGGAATGGGCGCAAGCGGCGGGATATCCAAACCTTGCGCCAAATCCTGCAAGCGCCGCGCGGCGGGGGAGGATGTGCCAAAGCCACCGATGTCTCCATCGCGCGTGTCAAAGACGATCATCCCGCCACCGCGCAAATAAGCGTTCAGACGTTGATAAACCTCAGCGGATGGGGGGCTTTGCGTCTCGGTCACGGGCCAATAGAGCATCGGGAAAAAGGCCAGTTCATCGCGGTTTAAATCCACCCCCACAGGCGGGCTAGGCTCAATCGTGGTGCGTGCCCACAACGTATCAGACAGGCCTTGCAATCCCGCGCGCGACATCTCGTCCACCGCCGCCTGCCCCGTCTCCACATAGGCCAAGCGCAGGTCCTCCGTGGCCATCAGTCCAAAGATTTCGTCAGGCGACAGGGTTTGCGCATCAATTGGCCCAGACAAGGGCACATAAAGCACCAGAGCCGCCACAGCGGCAGCGGCACGTATCCGCCCCGTCAGCCAAAGGCTTGCAACACTGTCAACGCCAAGCGCGAGCAAAGCCAGCGCAAAGAACCAAGCGGACAGATCGCGTGGTGCCTCGGATGCCCCCCTGTCAACGGTGATGGACGCGGGCCAGTCCGCGCGCGCCAAATCTGTGGGACCCGCAATAAGATTGCGCGCCACACGCCCGATGCTTGCCTCATAAATTCCAGGCGGCAGATCCGCCGAAAGCGGGGCATCCTGCAACGCCAGCCCGCGCGCCGTGATCTGGCCTTGCGCCTCGTAAAGCGCGCCAAACCCATCAAGCAAAGCCGCCGATGTGAATGTTAAGCCCGTGTAATCCTGCCCCGCGGCGCTGATCGGGCGGGTCGAGACAGACAGCCGCTCCAACATTTGCACAAACAGGCCAGAAAGCGGCAGGTTTGACCATTCCGCATTTGCCGCAACGTGAAACAGCACCACGCGCCCTTCACCCATCTCCATTTGCGTCACCAATGGCGTGCCATCTTCCAGCGCCGCCAGGGTGCGGCTTGCCAAATCGGGGCTTGGTTGGGCCAACACCTGTTGGGTGACACGCAGATCATCGGGGATAGACAGACCAAAAAACGGTGAGCTTTCGGGGAAGGCTTGAAGCGCTCTGGGGTCCGACCAAGACATCGCCCCGCCCAAGGCCCGCCCGCCTTGACGCAATTGCACAGGCATGAAGCGATCATCCTGTAAATCTGCGGGTGCTGCACCTGCCAAACGCGGACCTGCAAAACGCAGCAAAAGCCCGCCCTGTTCAACCCAATCCGCCAAGGCCTGCGCCTCTTCCTGCGGCAGGGTCGCGACATCAACCAATATGATCACATCGGGATTCGCGGGCAAAAGCGCCGATAATCCGCCCTCCAACAAATCAACATAAGGCGCGAGCGCCTCACGCAGATAATGAAAAGGGGACAAAAGGGCTTGACCCTCTTGAGGGGCATTAGAGGCAACCAGCCCCACTTCGCGCCTTGAAAGCCTGTCATCCACCAACACCCGCGCACCCGCGTGCGGTTGATCGCGCAACTCAAACCGCGTGATGCGATTGCGTAATTCAGGTGGTAGGGAAAGGGGCACAATCGCTGCCCGCGCGCCTGCGTCAAGGCTCACCTGCGCTTCGACCAAAACGCGCATCACGCCTGTTGGGTCGAGGCCAAAACCTTGCACCACATGGTCCGCCGCCGCCAATGCAGGCCCATCTGCACGCAACACGGATAAGGCAAGATCACCGCCCTGCACATCCAATGGGCCAAGCGCGGTGAGGCGTTGCACGGGTGCCTGCGGCTCAATCACGCGCAACCCAACCGATTGACCTTGCAAGGCTTCGGCCAAACGCGCGCGCCCCGCAAGATGGGCCAAGCCATCTGAATACCAGATCACCTCAGGCAATGAGCCTTGCGCCGCCAACCAGTTTTGCACCGCCGCAAAATCAGGCGCGAAAGGTGCGGGATTTTGACCCGCCAAGCGCCCGACCCATTGCGCAGCAGGGGCAAACAATGTCTCCAACGCTTCACTTGGCAGATCTGTCAACGAAACCACCGCCACAAGGCGGCCCATGCGCGTGGCATCCTGTAACTGCCCTTCGATCTGTTCGTTTTCCGCCGCCCATGCCATCGCACTCGCCCATGATCCATCACGCAAGATCAATAAAGGCCCTTGCCCTGCCCCCTGCGGTGCAGGGTTCAAAATGGGCTGTGCAAGTGCCACAATCAAACATCCCGCCGCCAACATCCGCAACGCCAACAGCCACCATGGGGTTTTACGGCTTTCGTTTTCCTTATCTTTAAGGCCAAGTAAAAAAATCAAAGCGGGGAAATAAAGCCGCTTTGGTGCGGGTGGCAAGACACGCAAAAGCCACCAAAGCGCAGGCAGCAGCAGCAACCCCACCAAGACCCACGCCGCGCCAAAGCCCAACGCGCCACTCATCTCTGCATCTCCGACAAAGCATGGTAGAGCAGCATCAAAGCTTCGCTTGCAGGGCGGTCTGTATGGTGGCTGATAAACGGCCAGCCATGCTTTTGGGCCACCACCATCAGCGATGCACGATGTGCGGCAAAGTGGGTTTGATATTCCGCGCGCAGCGCTTCAGCGGATTGGGTTTCGAAATCCGTTTCACGGTCACGCGCTTCAAATAAAATGCGACCTGCAAAGGGGAAAGCCGCTTCACTTGGGTCAACCAAATGCAACACAGCCCCCGAAGCGCCAGCGGCCGTGGCGGCAGTTAAAATATCCCCAAGCGCGGCTTTATTCTCCAAGAAATCGGATAAGATCACCACTTTCGCACCCTTGGGGATCGGTTGCGCCATAAGCGGTTGTGCCGTGCGATCCGCCAAAAGCAGGGTCGCCAATCCCTCCCGCTGCAATACACCACGCCGTGGAGGCTGCGCGGCATCAAGCCAGCCTGCCCGCTCTCCCGCCCGCAAGGCAAGCTCGATCAACGCCAACGCGATCACATCCGCACGATTGCGCTTCTGGGCCATAGGGTCCGCACTGGAGGCATAGCGCATGGAGGCCGCAGGATCAGACCAAATCAGCAGGGTTTGTGCAGCCTGCCATTCCGTTTGGCGGGTGAAATATTCATCCCCGCGTCCTGATCTGCGCCAATCAATCAGCGTGGCGCTGTCACCCGCTTGGACATGGCGATATTGCCAAAACTCATCCCCCGCACCTGCCCGTCTGCGACCGTGTTCACCGAGGTGCAACCCTGCTGCCAATTGCTGCGCCTCAAGCAACAACGCGGGCAAACGCAGCGCCAAACGGGCGGATTGCGCAAGCGGTGCGGCGCTATGAGGAACAGGTTGGGGCATTTAATCTATGCCGCCAAGATGGTGATCAATCTCCCGCGCAAGCATCGCTGACACGTCATGACCTTCGGCCCTTGCAGCAAAGCCCAACGCCATACGATGGATCAATACCGATGGGGCCATCGCGCGGATATCTTCAATCGTTGGGGCATAGCGCCCCATCATCAATGCGCGCGCACGGACCGAAACCATCAAGGCTTGAGCCGCACGCGGGCCTGCACCCCATGCCAAATGAGCCGCAATTCGGGCTGAGTCGGCTGACTGATCTGGACGACAGGCGCGCACCAGATCCAAAATAAGATCACAGATACGATCCCCCACAGGCATCATGCGCACAATCCGTTGCGCAGCGATCAGATCTGCATCGGTAAAAATAGTCCGCAGGCCAACATCCTCAGGCCCAGTTGTGGCGATCAATATATCGCGCTCGGACGCGCGGTCAGGATAGGCCACATCAATACGCAACAAAAAGCGGTCAAGTTGCGCTTCGGGCAAGGGATAGGTCCCCTCTTGCTCAATGGGATTTTGAGTTGCCAAAACAAGAAAGGGTGCAGGCAGGGCGCGTGGCGCACCCGCGATACTGACTTCACGCTCCTGCATGGCTTGCAGCAGGGCGGATTGCGTGCGGGGGCTGGCACGGTTGATCTCGTCAGCCATCAGAAGCTGACAAAACACAGGGCCTTCGATAAACCGAAAACTGCGCTTTCCATCAGCGCCCAAATCGAGAACCTCGGACCCAAGAATATCGGCGGGCATCAAATCAGGCGTGAATTGCACCCGATTGGCGCGCAGCCCCATGACCGTTGCCAAAGTATCGACCAGCCGCGTTTTTCCCAAACCCGGCAACCCCATAAGCAGCGCGTGACCATTCGACAACATGGCCGCCATGGACAGTCCAATCACCTCATCCTGCCCGATGATCCGTTTTGCGATCTCTGACTTTGCCACCTTGAGCTGTTCGCCAAGCCGATCAATCTCAGATGTTAGGTTTTCTGGCTCCGCCATAGAAATGCTCCGCAAAATGCTTATCTTTAGGGTGTAATGTGTTTGCCAGTAAATCTAACTATGGCGCCAACCACAAATGGCAAAAGCCCATGGGAGACAAATGATCGTGACCATGACGCCTGAATCCCTTCTCGCCGCAGCCACAAATGCCCAAAAGACGGGTAAGCTTCCCCCTGTGGAGGACTGGAACCCACCGTTTTGCGGCGATATCGATATGGAAATTCGCCGTGATGGGACATGGTTTTACAATGGCACACCTATTGGGCGCGCGCGCATGGTACGGCTGTTCTCAACCATTCTGAAACGCGAGGGGGACGATTTCTTTCTCGTCACCCCCGTTGAGAAAGTCAGGATCAGGGTCGAAGATGCCCCTTTCATCGCGCAAGACTTTGTCGTGACAGGCACAGGTCAGGCTCAAATGATCACCTTTACCACAAATGTGGGCGATGAGGTGACGGCCGGACCTGACAGCCCAATCCGCCTGACCCGCAACTCGGCAGGAGAGCCATCCCCTTATGTCATGGTGCGGCGTGGTCTAGAGGCCTTGATTGACCGCAAAAGCTTTTATCGCTTGGTGGATATCGGCGAAGCACATCGCAGCGGTGAGAAAGATTGGTTTGGCGTATGGTCTGAGGGGATATTTTTTCCCTTCATTCCCGTCTCAGAATTAACCGCGTGACAGGACAACCGCAAAGCGGTCCAAGTGGCGGCTGAAGGGGAATGGCGCGCTGGGGAGGATTCGAACCCCCGACCCCTTGATTCGTAGTCAAGTACTCTATCCAACTGAGCTACCAGCGCGTGGAGGTGCCTCTTAACGCCCATGTCCATGCAGCGCAAGGGCGAATTCATGTCAAAGTTTGCGAGGGCAACCAGATTTTGAATTCCGTACCTTGCGGATCGCTGCGCTCCAGCGTCAGGTCGCCGCCATGGCCGCGCACCAATTCCGCAGCAATGGCCAAGCCAAGCCCCGAACCGCCTTTACGCGCCCCGCCCTGAAACGGTTTGAACAGGTGTTCGCGGGCTTTTTCGGGCAGGCCTGGCCCTGTGTCAGACACGCGAATTTCCCAACCATCCGCGCGCGCACTGGCCCGCGCAATGATCGTGATGGTCCCTGTTTTAGTCTGCGCCAAAATGGCTTGGCGGGCATTGCGAATGAGGTTGCCAAGCACCCGAAACATCTGCTCCGCATCGCAGCGCAAGGTAAGGCCTGCCTCCACATCAAGATCAAACCTTATGGCATCACCATCAGGACCAAGCGCCTCGCTTTCCACCACTTCGCGCAACAGACTGGCCGCATCCACACGTGCCAAAGCGGGGGGCGGCTCCTGCGCGCGACCAAAGGCCAAGGTGCCCTCACAAAGATTGACTGCCCGCGCAAGCGATTGCAGAAGCTTTGGCGCAGTGCGCTTCACGGTGGGGTCGTCACTGATCTCAAGACGATCCGCCATCAGGCTGGCGGTGGTCAAGATATTGCGCAAATCATGGCTGATCTTGGCAACAGCCGCGCCCATCTGGGCCAAATGATCTTTCTGCTTCAGCGCGGCTGTCAGTTCGGTCTGCATTTTGTTAAGCGCCAGTTCCGCATCCCGCAGCTCATGCAAGCCTGCATTGGGGGTAATGATCCGCCGCGCGTCCTCTGGGGCATCCGCATAGGCGCGCACCTGCCCCACTAGCCGACTCATCGGCGTGACAAGAAAATAGCGGACGGACACGAACAGAAGTGCGGCCGTGAAGGCCGAAATCACCGCCGACAAGACCAAGATGCGCAACCCAAAATCAATCATCGCCGCGCGCAAGGGTGCGCTGTGCATAGTCACCTCAATTTCCAATCCTGCATCACGCACGGGGGCGCCAATGACGCGGATTGTGCGATCGGTGCGATTGCCCAGTTGCGTCATGGCATCGCGGATCAGGTCAAACTGCGCGGGTTTGCGCAGATCATAGGTCGCGGCAATCGGTGGAATTTCAGGGGCGCTCAAAACCAACTCGCGCACTTCATCGCGGCGCAGAACCACGTTTAAAACCTCGGCATTGCGCAGCAGCTCATCTTCGAGCGCGACATCGACCATGCCATCATTTGCCAAAAGCGCAAGCGAGGCGATCTGCGCCCGCTCCAAGCGAGATAAAAGGTAATCTTCACGGAATCGGGCCACGGAAGGCACAAAGATTAAGACCTCTGCCAACATCACAAAGCACAGGGTCAAAATCAAAAACCGTCCCGAAAGTGTGTTGAACACGAAGCTTTCCCCTCATCGCCCTCAGCGTTACAAATAGGTGTTTTCCAGCAAAATTGTAACGCCCCGCAGAAATCATGCGCGATATTGTGCGCGCAACACTAAACTTACATAAGAACGTAATTACCCGCGCGCATTTATTGACACGCCGCGCGGCTTTGCGTATTGCGCAGGCCTTATACGGATTCTTTTGGTCGTGATCCTTGCGCGCAACTCTGCGCACCGACCAGCAAACTGGAGCAAGCCGATGTCGAAACGGACTTTTCAGCCATCTAACCTGGTGCGCAAGCGCCGTCATGGTTTTCGTGCGCGTATGGCGACCAAAGCAGGCCGCAAGATATTGAACGCGCGCCGTGCGCGTGGCCGCAAATCACTGAGCGCATAAACCGCGCTTTTATGGCATTGAGGGGCCACCCTCAACGCGCCCCTGCCGAAGTATCGTCAGGGGCTTTTTGCTTTGACGCAGCTTTTTGGACATGAGCGATGGAGATTTTGCGCAAACGTGCTGATTTCTTGAAAGCCGCCAAGGCGGCACGCGCCCCTGCTGCGTCCTTTCTGCTCCAAGCGCGCAAACGCAGCATGGACGAAGCTATAGATCGCACATTGATCCGCGTGGGCTTCACCTGTTCCAAGAAAATCGGCAATGCCGTGATGCGCAACCGTGCCAAACGCCGTCTGCGCGAGATTGCCCGCGCGGGTCTCCCCCTCCATGGCAAAGCGGGATGGGATTACGTTTTGGTCGGTCGCCCCAATGTGACGTTGGATCACCCTTTTGAAGCGATGCAAACAGAGCTGGCCGAAGCCTTGGCCCGCATTCACACGCCGCGGGGTCGAGACAGATGATGCGCGTTCTGGCATGGCTGCTGTCCCTGCCCATTCGGGCCTATCGGCTGATCTTTAGTCCTTGGGTCGGTTTTAACTGCCGCTATCAACCGACCTGTAGCGCCTATGCGCTGGAGGCCTTGGAACGGCATGGCCCGTTTAAGGGAAGCTATCTTTTGCTGCGCCGCATTGGCCGCTGCCATCCATTGGGCGGTTCAGGATATGACCCTGTCCCCCCGAAGAACGAGGATCAAAGCCGCTCGAAATAGATGATGACCTCGCCAATCGTTACGCCAAAGCGTTTCATATAGGCGCGGTTGAGCAGGCGATCCTCGTTCAAAAGCCACATCCAATCATCAAAACTGACCCGCAAGGTTTCACCCTCCCCAATGGGCAGGTCAATTGTGTAGATCCAGTTGAACGTGTCGCCGCGTTCTTCGCCCGTGGCAATGCCAATGACACCTTCCGCTGTGCCCTGCCAACGCTGCTCGTCCAGTTTTTCTAAGACCCAGATACGCTGTTCGGTGCTGCCATCTTCATAGACGAAATCCTCGACCAAACGCAGGGTTTCGCCATCCCATGTGCCGTTGATCTTCACCTCGAAACGGCGCCGCACCTCGCCCAACACATCTTGGAACTGCCCATAGGCCACAAGATCGCCCAGGAAGAATTCCTCAAGGTTAAGCGCGCGGGTGCTCATCTTTGGATCATCCAGCGCAGGTTTGCCCGTGCAAGCCGCCAATGCCAAAAGTGCCGCCAATGCCAGTTTTCTCATGATGACCCACCTTGTGCTGTCTGAGGAGAAACTTAGAGCGGGCAGGCAAAAGGCAAGTTTACTTGACGCTTCTGCCCTGTGTCGCCTATGGCAGGCCCAACCAAAGCCCTGCAAAGGTGAAAGAGGACCCATGCTGGACGAGACCGAAGAAATCCATCCGCTCTTTCACGGCGCGCCCTCAA
Source organism: Rhodobacteraceae bacterium XHP0102 (assembly GCA_025751475.1). Taxonomy (GTDB): domain Bacteria; phylum Pseudomonadota; class Alphaproteobacteria; order Rhodobacterales; family Rhodobacteraceae; genus M30B80. The sequence goes on along the minus strand of JAOWLD010000004.1, from coordinate 31,256 downwards.
GCACCGAATTCAAAAAGCTGCGCAAGCGCATCATCCGTGAAACGCGGGACGCCATTGAGCGCTACGGTATGATTGAGCGCGGCGCCAAGTGGTTGGTTTGCCTCTCAGGCGGCAAAGACAGTTATACGCTTTTGGCCGCTTTGACCGAATTGCAATGGCGCGGCGTTCTGCCCGTTGAGATATTGGCCTGCAACCTCGACCAAGGCCAACCAGGGTTTCCCGCGACGGTATTGCCAGAGTTTCTCACAAAGATGGGCGTGCCGCATCGCATCGAATATCAAGATACATATTCGATTGTGATGGATAAAGTGCCGCAAGGGCGCACGTATTGCGCGCTGTGTTCCCGCCTCAGACGCGGCAACCTGTACCGCATTGCGCGCGAAGAGGGCTGTTCAGCGGTGGTTTTGGGCCATCACCGCGATGACATCTTAGAGACTTTCTTTCTCAACCTGTTTCATGGCGGAAAATTGGCGACCATGCCGCCAAAACTGCTCAATGACGAGGGGGATCTGTTTGTGTATCGTCCGCTGGCCCATGTCAGCGAGGCGGATTGCGAGGCGTTTTCGCGCGCGCTCAATTACCCCATCATTCCTTGCGATCTTTGCGGGTCACAGGACGGCTTGCAGCGCCAAGCCATCAAACGCCTGTTGGATGAGTGGGAAACCCGCGCACCCGGTCGGCGGCAGAAAATTTTTTCCGCCTTGATGAACGCGCGCCCCTCGCATTTGCTGGATCCCGCGCTGTTCGATTTCGCGGGCCTGACACGGGCGATGGAAAATCAGTCACAGGACTAGGCCAGATTGGCGCATTCCATCGGATATTCGCCCCAAACCCCTTGACCTTTGCGCCGCTTGCCTATTGAACCCGATTGTCAATAAATCATAGGGCATAGCGCGATTATGGAAGATCAGAACAAAAACCTGATCCTGGCCACGGGTTTGAGCTTTCTTGTTATTTTGGTGTGGTTCTTATTGTTCCCACCAGAAGAACCACAGGTCACAGAGGCCGATCCTGCGACAGTGGCAGAGCGGACAAATGACGCATTGTTGCCGCCAAGCGCCAATGCAGGCGATCCGCAAATCATCGGTGCGGATGAAACCCGCGCTGTGGCGCTGTCCTCTTCGGCGCGTGTCGCGATTGAAACGGACAGTTTGTCTGGGTCTATTTCGCTGCTGGGCGGGCGCATTGACGATCTGTCCCTGAAAAATTACCGCGAAACGATTGAGGAAGATGCCGACATCGTGCGCCTTTTGTCGCCCGTGGGTGGCCCCTCAGCCTATTATGCGCTTTATGGCTGGGCACCGGGCGGCGCGCTTGATTTTGACGAAGTGCCAGGCCCCAACAGCGAATGGCAGCTTGTCGAAGGCGATGTGCTGACCCCAACAACGCCCGTTCTCTTGGAATGGGACAATGGCGCGGGCTTGGTCTTTACGCGGGCAATCGCGGTAGATGAAGATTTCATTTTTTCGGTCACGCAATCGGTCCGAAACACCACCAGCGACACTGTGCGCCTTGCGCCTTATGGCATTGTGGCGCGTCACGGCTTGCCTTCCGATTTGCAGAACTTCTTCATCCTGCATGAGGGGGTCGTGCGTAAAACGGACGGCACGTTGGATGAAATCAGCTATGAAAACGTAACCGAGTTGACCGTGATGCCCAGTGAAGGGGCTGCGGCCGAATTGGTGGATGTTGCCGAAAACGGTTGGATCGGGTTTACCGATAAATATTGGATGACCACGTTAATCCCAGGCGCAGGTCAGCCTTTCACCGCCGCAACCCGCTATGTGGCTTCGGCAGATATTTATCAGACCGAGGCGCGCTTGCCCGCCGTTGATGTGGCGGCGGGGGCTTCGGCAGAAGTTACCACCAAGCTGTTCGCAGGGGCCAAGGAATGGTCAACCATTCGCGCCTATCAAGACGAGCGCGGGATTGATCGTTTTCTCGACTCGATCGATTGGGGTTGGTTCTATTTCCTGACAAAGCCAATGTTCTGGCTGCTGCACAATTTGAACGTCATGATTGGCAATATGGGCCTTGCGATTATCGCTTTGACCTTCATCGTCAAGGCGGTTCTGTTCCCGCTGGCGTATAAATCCTACGCCTCCATGGCGCGGATGAAAGAACTTCAACCAGAGATGGAGAAGCTGAAAGAGCGCGCAGGCGATGATCGCGAAGCCATGCAAAAAGGCATGATGGAGCTATACAAGAAGAACAAGGTGAACCCTGCTTCGGGCTGCTTGCCGATCTTGCTGCAAATCCCGATCTTCTTCTCGCTCTATAAGGTGATTTTCGTCACGCTCGAACTGCGCCATGCACCGTTCTTTGGCTGGATGAAAGACCTGTCTGCGCCTGACACAACCTCGATCTTCAACCTGTTTGGCCTGTTTCCATGGCCCGCACCTGAACCTGGGTCAATCCTTGCGCTGATTTTCATTGGTGTTTTGCCAATCCTGTTGGGCATCTCCATGTGGTTGCAGCAAAAGCTGAACCCCGCACCCACCGATCCAACGCAGGCCGCAATTTTTGCGTGGTTGCCTTTCATCTTCATGTTCATGTTGGGCCATTTCGCGACTGGTTTGCTGATCTACTGGATTGTCAACAACACGCTGACCTTCATGCAGCAATATGCGATCATGCGCCACCAAGGCTATACGCCAGATATTTTTGGCAACATCCGCGCCAGTTTCAAACGCGGAGAAAAGGACGCCAAGTGAGCGTCACCCTAGCGCAGATATGGCGCCATCCAATCAAAGGGATTGGCGCGGAGCGGATCTCGGGGGCCTTTTTGGCCCCCGATTTCGCTTTGCCGCTTGATCGCGCTTTTGCCGTCATTGAGGAAGGGGCCGTGGCCGCGCAGGGCCAATGGCAACCCTGCCGCAGTTTCGTTCGCGGTGCAAAAGCGCCACAATTGATGGCAATCAGCGCAAAATGCCATGCAGATGGCACCATGTGCCTAAGCCATCCCGATCTGCCCGATTTCACCTTCGACCCACGGGGCTATGATGCGGGGTTAATCGCATGGTTGCGTGCAATTTACCCGCCCGATCGCCCCGCACCTGTGGCAATCGTGGCCGCCCCACAATCGGGGATGACGGATGTCAATTTCGCCTCGATCTCAGTGTTGAACCTTGCTTCGCTGCGCGCGCTTGAGGCGCGTGCGGATGTGGATTTGGACCCGCGCCGCTTTCGTGGAAACCTCTGGCTAGACGGCTTGGCCCCGTGGGAGGAAATGGACTTGATCGGCGCAACCCTTGTGATTGGGGACGCACGATTGAAAATCGTTGAGCCGATCAACCGCTGTCGTGCGACTGAAGCAAACCCCGACACAGGCAAGCGCGATGTGCCCATGTTGCGGATTTTGGAAGATGGTTGGGGTCACAGCGCATTTGGCGTATATGCTGAAACAACCCATCAGGGGCATATTGCCCAAGATGCCGAAGTGGAGATTATCTGGTGAGCGCAGTTCTGCCTTTCCCTCTGGCCGATGATGCCGATGAGATCAGCCTTGAGAACGGGCGGCTTTTGTTCGCGCGGGGTGCAGAATTCGTCAAAGGTGTGGTTGCAATGGATGGTCTTCCGCCTGCGGATCGCTTGGAGATTTGTTTTGCGGGGCGCTCGAATGTTGGGAAATCGTCTTTGATCAATGCGTTGACGGGGCGCAAGAATCTGGCGCGCGCCTCAAATACACCGGGGCGGACACAAGAGATCAATTTCTTCACGCTTGGCGACAGTCATTATGTGGTCGACCTGCCTGGATATGGATTTGCCGAAGCCCCCGTGGCCGTGGTTGAGAAATGGCAAAAACTGCTCAAGGCATATCTTTCTGGGCGCGCCTCATTGCGCCGCGCCTTTGTCTTGATCGACACCCGCCACGGGATTAAAGCGGTGGATGACGAGATCATGACCCTGCTCGACCAGTCTGCGGTGACCTTTCAGGTGGTGATGACAAAAGCCGATAAGGTGAAGGAGGCGGAGCGGGATAAAATTCTTTCGCAGGTGCGCAAAGCCCTGTCAAAACATCCCGCAGCCTATCCTGAATTGTTGATGACATCTTCCGAAAAAGGATGGGGCATCGAGAATCTGCGTGCCTTGATTGCAGGGCTTGAGGGCTAACAGCCACCTTCACAGCAAGGCTTTCCTGCCTTATGGAAGGAACGCAGCGCGCCCAATGCGGCGCGGGATCAATGTGGAACGCCAATGATGAAGAAGCAGACAGCCAAAATGCGTGATTTTCTCTCAACTGCCCGCACCTTGAACGAAGCGCTGCCCTATTTGCAGCGCTATCACGGGGCGATTGTGGTGATCAAACTGGGCGGGCACGCGATGGGGTCGGATGAGGGGATGGCCTCTTTCGCCCGCGATGTCATGCTGATGCGCACCGTTGGCGTGAACCCCGTTGTCGTGCATGGCGGCGGGCCAATGATCAATCAGATGCTTGAAAAGCTGGGCGTGACCTCGACCTTTACACGCGGCAAACGGGTGACGGATGCCGCGACAATGGATGTGGTCGAAATGGTTCTCTCAGGACAAGTCAACAAGCGGATCGTGCAGGCGATCAATGTCGAGGGGGGGCGCGCGGTCGGATTGTCGGGCAAAGATGCCGCGATGATCACCTGCACCATGGCGGACCCAGATTTGGGTTTCGTAGGGGAGCCCAACGCAGTGGACACCACCTTGCTGCGGCAGCTCTTTGATGCCGAGATGATCCCTGTCATTGCCCCCATTGGCGCTGATCGGGAAGGTCAAAGCTATAACATTAATGGTGACACGGCGGCAGGTGCCATTGCCGCGGCATTGAAGGCAGATCGTCTGCTTTTGTTGACCGATGTGTCGGGCGTTAAAAATGCCGAGGGCGAGGTTGTCACTGAATTGACCGCTGCCGATGTCGAGGCGATGACAGAAAGTGGCGTGATCGCAGGCGGTATGATCCCGAAAACCGAAACCGCCCTTTCGGCGGTGCGGGCGGGCGTGCGCGCAGCGGTTATTTTGGACGGCCGCGCACCAAATGCCTGTTTGCTGGAATTGTTCACAGACCACGGGGCGGGTTCGATCATCCGCGCCTAGTTTTGCTTGCGTGACGCGCCATAATTTGCACAGGCTGCACCATGAGCCTCCGCGACCTCAGCCACGGTGCCCGCCAGCGCCATTTGGATATCTTGGGATATTTCCACCCCACGCCCGCGCATGGCTTGGGCGACCGCGTGAAGACGGTGGTTCTGCTTGGCCCTGATGAACCAAGCTTCTGGTCCGCATTCACAAAAAGCCCCGAATATTGCGATGCTGCGCCTGATCCAATGGATCGGTGGTCCGCGCGGGTGATCGGCGCTTGGGCTGCGGAAATTGATGCGGAGGCCTATTTCCCCTTTGGTGGTCCGCCCTATGCCGCCTTTTATCAATGGGCCTTGGCAAGCGGGGCGATATGGCCAAGCCCGATCCGCTTGCTTGTCCACGCGCGTGCAGGGTTATGGGTGTCCTTTCGCGGTGCGCTTGGATTGCCCTACAGCCTGCCAGAGAAGCCCACGCAAAATCCACCTTGCGACAGCTGCGCAGCGCAACCTTGCCGCAACGCTTGCCCCGTTTCTGCATTTGACGGGATTGGCTATGACACGGCAAGCTGCCATGACTATCTCAATACAGACGCAGGTGCAGATTGCATCACTTATGGATGTGCTGCACGCCGCGCTTGCCCAATATCACAAGGATTTGGCCGCCTGCCTGAGCAAGCCCATTTCCACATGAGGAGCTTTCACAAATGACCTTGACCCTCATCCTCATTCGCCATGCGAAATCCGATTGGGCCGATGCTGGGCTGGCCGACCACGATCGCCCGCTTAACACACGCGGCATTGAGGATGCGCCGCGCATTGGCGGTTGGCTTGCGGATCAGGGGCTGCGTCCAGATCATGTGCTGTGCTCTACCGCAACACGCGCGGTTGACACATGGGCGGCCATCTCAGCGCAAATGCAGGCCCAAGATATCGAAGTGTCTTATACGCGCGCCCTGTATCTGGCGATGCCGCCTGAGATGCTCAATGTGATCAAGGCCAGTGAGGGGCGCGTTCTGGCCGTCATCGGCCATAACCCAGGGATTGGCAGCTTGGCCCGCTCTTTGTTGGCAAGCCCGCCTGATCATGCGAAATTCACGCGTTACCCGACAGCCGCCACATTGGTCGCTGATTTCGAGGCCCAGTCATGGGCCGATATAGAAATAGGCGCGGGTCTCCCCCGCGCCTTTATCACCCCGCGTGATTTGAGCTGAACAGGATCAGTGACCCAAAATCTGGCTCAAGAACAACTTCGTGCGATCATTCTGTGGATTGGTGAAAAACGGTTCTGGCTCGTTCTGCTCGACAATCTGACCCGCATCCATGAAGATCACGCGATTGGCCACCTGACGGGCGAAGCCCATCTCATGGGTCACGCAGAGCATCGTCATGCCCTCTTCGGCAAGTTGGATCATCGTATCCAAAACTTCCTTGATCATCTCAGGGTCCAGGGCTGAGGTCGGCTCGTCAAACAGCATGATGCGCGGACGCATACATAGGCTGCGTGCAATCGCCACGCGCTGCTGCTGCCCCCCTGAAAGCTGCCCAGGATATTTATGAGCCTGCTCGGGGATCTTGACCTTTTCGAGGAAATACATCGCGGTTTCCTCGGCTTCGCGTTTTGGCACCTTACGCACCCAAATCGGGGCCAATGTGCAATTCTCAAGGATGGTCAAATGCGGAAACAGATTGAAATGCTGGAACACCATCCCAACTTCGGAGCGCACCTTGTCGATGTTTTTCAGATCGGTTGACAGGGTTGTGCCATCAACCGTGATCTGGCCCTTTTGATGTTCTTCCAAAGCATTGATGCAGCGGATCAGGGTCGACTTCCCAGAACCTGAGGGACCGCAAATAACAATCCGCTCCCCCCGATTAACGGTCAAGTTGATGTCACGCAGCACGTGAAACGTGCCATACCATTTGTTCATATCGTTGATTTCGATGGCCACCTCATCGGTGACTTTCATTTGCGAACGGTCGATTTGGCGGTCCTGCAGGGACGTTTGCGCCTCACTCATCGGGTGGCCTCCTTATCGGCGGTCGGTCTGAAGCTTGCGCTCCAGATACATGGAATAGCGGGACATGAAGAAGCAGAAGGTAAAGAACAGAAGCGCCACAAATATGTATAGCTCCCAGTAGATACCGTTCCATTCTCCCGTGGCTCGAATAGCGTTGGTCAGGCCAAGCGGATCACGCAGGCCAACGAAAACGACCAAAGTTGTATCTTTGAACAAGCCAATGAAGGTGTTCACGATGCCAGGAATCGAAATCTTGAGCGCCTGTGGCAATACAATCAATTGCATCGATTTCCAGTAATCGAGGCCCAAACTATCGGCCGCCTCATACTGCCCCGTGGGCAGGGCCGCGAGACCCCCGCGGACCACTTCAGCGATATAGGCCGAAGCAAACAAGGTCACGAGGATGATCACCCGCAGCAGCGCATCAAAACTGGAACCTGGGGGCAGGAAATACTTGAGCAAGGTCGAGGCCACGAACAACCAAACAATCAGCGGCACACCACGGATCACTTCGATGAAGGTTACACAGACCCAACGGATAAAGGGCATGGTTGATTGCCGCCCAAGCGCCAGCAAAATACCAATCGGCAGAGAGAGCACGATGCCTGACGTGCCGATGATGATCGCCAGCATGAACCCACCGAATTGGTCAGAGGGGATCGCGGATAACCCAAAGGGTATGATGCTGTGAAGCACATCTTTCACATGGGGAAAGAGTGGAAACAGCCCCCCATGGTCGATAAAAGGCAGTGGGTTCAGGAAGATGAAAATAAAGGCTGCAACCGCCGCAATCCCACCGCCAAGCAACCCAAAGCGCTTGGCAAAAAAACGGCCAATAAAAAACGCCGCCGCAAGGCCAATCGCCACCGTCATTGGCCCCCATATGGAACCGCCCCAAAAGAGAAACACCCCAACAAACGGATAGAGCATGGAGAAGAAAAGCAGACTGCGCGGCAAGCTTGAGTAAAGGATCGGCGCAACCGCGACAACCAATAAGGCCACCGCCAAGAGAGGGCGCCAATAGCCAAACAGGAAGATGGTGAAATTGCTCAGATCACCTTTCATCATGCCAACAAATTCAATACGGTCCGTGGCGTTTGATGCTGCCCCAAACACCGCCTCTAGCCCACCAGCCGTGGCCAATGGTTCGGCATAGAACAGACTGGACAGGAGCTTGTCATCGGTCGGGTAAAACCCAAAAAGCAACTGCAACCAACGTTCGTTGATCACCGCCCAACACGCGGCGGTTTCCAGCCCGCGCGCATCACGGATTTCACGGCATTCCGTCAATGATCCTGCCACCCAAATCCCATTGAGGGTCCATGGCATGATCGAGGCCAGAACACTCCAAATGAAATAGAGCGACAAAATGGTCAACGCCGTGTTGGTGACCGAGGAGAACAGGTTCTCACGCATCCAACGCAGCACACCCGCCTGACCAGGTGGAGGTGGCGCAGGAGGCAGCATTTCGCGCCGAACAAAAGCAACTGAAGATTGTTTGCTCATCTCATCGCTCCTTCAGTTTGACGCTGGAATTATAGAGGTTCATGAAAGATGAAATGATCAAGCTGACGATGAGGTAGAAGGAACCAAGCAGCAATATCCCCTCGATCTCCCGTCCTGTTTGGTTGATCGTGATGCCCCCAAGTGTTGAGCGGACATCCATATATCCCACCGCCAATGCAAGTGAGGAATTCTTGGTCAAGTTCAAGAATTGTGAGATCAGGGGCGGAATAATGACACGCAAGGCTTGTGGCAGGATCACCAATTGCATGGTGCGGTTGGGCTGCATTCCCAATGCAAAAGAGGCTTCGGTTTGGCCGCGCGATACTGACAAAATACCTGAGCGGACGATCTCAGCAATGAAGGCAGAGGTATAGAGCGACAGGGCCAACCACAGTGCGATCAACGAATTTCGGATCTGTATCCCGCCGTCAAAGTTGAACCCGCCCAGTTCTGGCAACTCAAGCGTGATCGGACCGCCCATAACAAAATAGGTCAAAAGCGCGGGCAGAAAGAAAAGCGCCAAAGACAGGCGGAAGACAGGCAATTGCGCGCCCGTTTGTTCTTGGCGTTTGCGTGCAAAGTGGCGCAGAGCAAAAATCGCGCCCACAGACAGAAGAAACACCGCAACAACCAGCCCCGACCCTTCGCCCCAAAGCGGCTTTGGAATGAACACGCCACGGTTCGATATGGCGACACTGTCCCACAGGATCATCTCGGCGCCGCCACCTTCGCGGAAATCGCGCGGCTGCGGGGTTGCTTCGGTCATCACAGCAAAAACAATCAAGATCCAAATCAAAAGCGGCGTGTTGCGCATCGCTTCGACATAGACGGTCATAATGCCCGACACGACAAAGTTTTTAGACAGGCGCAGAACGCCCGCCAAAACACCGATCACGGTCGCCAAAACGCACCCCAAAAATGCGACCAGCAGCGTATTCAAAATGCCCACAAGGGCCGCGCGCGCATGGGTGTCCTGTGACGTAAAAGGGATCAGCTGCTGATTGATATCATAGCCCGCTGTTGTCCCAAGAAAGGAAAAGCTGAAATCCTTGCCAAGTGCGGCAAGGTTCTGGATGGTATTATCCACCAACCATGCTAGCGATAACATCAACAACATCGCTGCCACCACTTGGATGGTCATCGACCTATAGCGCGCATCATACAGAAGCTGGCTCAGGCGGAATTTGTCCTGTGGCATTTCGGTTGTGTCGGCCATGCGCACCCCAAATGAGTAAGTCGTGCCAACCCGACCAGAGGGATACTGGTCGTTACGCGCACGTCAGTCTGAATGGTAAATGGCGAAAAACGGGGCTTGGAAAACCCAAGCCCCGTTCATTAACAGATCAACGGAACGGCGGTGCGTACATCAAGCCGCCATCGGTCCACTGGGCGTTCAGGCCACGGGCCAGACCAACGGATGTGTTCTCGCCGATATGCGCTTCGAAGATTTCACCGTAATTGCCAACGGCGGCAATGATGTTGACGGCCCAATCATTGGGCAGGCCAAGCATTGCGCCCAGTTCACCTTCGGTGCCAAGCAAACGGTTGATTTCGGGGTTATCCGTGGGGGCTGCTGCCAATTCACGAACATTTGCCGAGGTTACACCGTATTCTTCGGCGGCGATCAGAGCGTTGAGCGTCCAACCAACGATGTCACCCCAATCATTGTCACCATGACGCACCACGGGGCCGAGTGGCTCCTTGGAAACGATTTCGGGCAGGATGATGTGTGAAGCGGCATCCTCGAAGGTCGCGCGGGTTGCAGCCAAGCCTGACACGTCTGTTGTGTAAACGTCACAGGCGCCAGCAAGATACTGCTGCTGGCCTTCGGCGTTGGTCTGAACAGGCACAGGCTCGTAGCTGATATTGTTGACGCGGAAGAAGTCAGCAAGGTTCAGCTCGGTGGTGGTGCCTGTCTGGATACAGACGGTTGCGCCATCAAGATCACGTGCCGAGGAGACACCCAGATCGCTGCGCACCATAAAGCCCTGACCATCGTAATAGTTCACGCCTTTGAAGTCGAGCTTGAGGTCTGTGTCACGAGAGAATGTCCAAGTGGAGTTACGCACCAGAACATCGACCTCACCCGCCGCAAGTGCCGTGAAGCGCGTCTGGCTGGTCAGTGGAACAAATTCAACCGCCTGGGCATCACCCAATGCGGCAACGGCGATGGCACGGCACAAAGACACATCGAAACCCTGCATATTGCCGTTCGCATCAGGCGCGGCAAAGCCAGCAAGACCTTCGTTGGAGCCGCATTTCAGCGTTCCACGGGCCTGAACCTCCGCGAGGGTCTGTGCAGATGCCAGACCAGCGGCCAACCCAGCAACCGCGAGTGTGCCGAGAAAAATGGATTTTTTCATGTATACCTCTTCCTATTGGACCGCCCTTTTTGGGCTTTTCCCCTATGATCGAGCGATCATATTTGTTTGCGTGGCAGGTCACCGCCCACCAATGCCGTTTAATTGGGCAAATCTCGCGCGCAAGGTCAAGGCTTTAAGCTTAGTTTACGATACGTAAAGCCTAACTTTACAGCACGGGCGGCCTAAATGCTTACTGGCTAAGCAGAATACATATTCCTTGAAAAACAAAGGGTCAGAGGCGCAGAAGGTCGTGAAAACGCGCCGCATGAAGAAAGGCATCCCATTTCTTTTGCGCCACATTCATGGCTTCTTCATCTTCCCCCCAAAGTTCTGCCTGAAAATCCTCATCGATTCGCGACAATGTCCAGGCCTCGCTCGGGGATAATTGACCCTCGATCACGGCCAGCCCCAACACAGCGGAGCCAGAGAGTGCGATCAAATCATGCAAGGCCGTCAGAGCGAATACATCGAACTGGCTGATATGACGATGCACTATGGCAAGGCTTTCGGCAGGTTGTGGAACGGGCAGAACACCCGTTGTGACCACCAAGCTTGCGCCAAGCTGCTGTTCAATCCACTGGAGTATGGGACGCCAGCCTTGTTCCTGACGGTTGACCAATTCTTGCGGATGCTCGGCACGGTGGCACAGCAAATCCGTCTCCGCATAAGCGGCCAACATCGCAACCACCTCGTCTTTTTGAGCGCTCACCTTGTCAATTGCAGCATTGGCCGAACGGGTAACGGGCATGGTCAAAGGTTTGACCTCAGCCTCTTGGGCCATCCACTCCGCCGCAATTGCCTCGGCCATCGCATGGCTTGGCACCACCAACGGGGCCTTAAGCGGGGTGCGGATCGGGCGACTGTCCAGATGCACGGTGAAGCCGTCCATATGCTGCTCCACGGTTGCAGATGTCCAAAAACGGCGGGCTTTCCATTCGCTCATCAAAGGCTCCATCGTTGTCTGAGCACAGGGATCAACTCATCCGGGCGATCAAGAATCGACACGGCCCCTGCCGCTCGCAAATCGGCAACGGCGTGATAGCCCCATGAAACACCGATTGCATCCGTCTGGGCCGCCCGCGCCATCTCTATATCATAGACCGTATCACCCACCACAACAGCACGCTCTGGCGGGATGGCGCAATCCATCAAACAGGTCTCAACCATAGACGGATGGGGCTTTGAGGGGTGATCATCGGCCACTTGGACCGATGCAAAAATCGGGCGCAAATTGTGCAAATCCAGAACATACTCCATGCCGCGCCGCGACTTTCCTGTCGCCACCGCCAACACAAAGCGGGGGTCTTGGTGAAGCTGCCCCAACATTTCCCGCGCCCCTGCAAACAAAGGCGCAAGCGATGCGCCTTGCGCAGATAGACGCAAATCTTGAAAAGCCTGCTTGTAAGCCTCGACCAATGCAGGATGTGCTGAAGCGTTGTCAGGGACAAGTTTCATCATGGCAACGGGCAAAGACAAACCGACAATCGACATGGTCGCAGCACGGCTTGGCGCAGGCAGACCAATGCCCGCAAAAGCACGCTCCATCGATGCTACGATATGCGCCTGACTGTCGATTAATGTGCCATCGACATCAAAGATGATGAGGAAGGGTGCCGTCATCCCAAGGTTTCATAAAACGGATCAACAGGCACATCCTCAACCCGCCAATCGAACAATTCCCATGTGCGGGCCATATGATCGGGCAAGGCCGCGGTCAGGGTCAGATCGCGCTTTGTGAACGGATGCTGAAATTTCAGATAACGCGCGTGCAGATGCAGCTTTCGACTGATCTCGCCGCCCAGTTGCGCGCCCCACCCATCGCCTAAATTCTCCTGCCCGCTGCCGCCGTATTTGCCGTCTCCCACAATGGGATGTCCCAACTCGGCAATATGGGCACGCAATTGATGGGTGCGGCCTGTAATGGGCACCATCGCCATCCACGACACCCGCCCCCCGAGTGCTGAAAGCGTGGCATAATCCGTCTCAGCGCGCTTGGCCCCTTCTGTGGTGGCAATCTCAGAGGGGTGCAGGCAGAGCATCTTTTCCCCCTCACCTGCTTTGCCATGGCCCGCGGCCTTAACCAGCCCAAATTTAATCTTGCCCATACGGGGCAAAGGCGTGCCAGCGACCGCCGCCCAATAAATCTTGCGTGTCTCGCGGTGACGGAAGGCATCCGTGAGAGCCTGCGCAGCCTGACGACTGCGCGCCAAGAGCAAGACACCCGATGTATCCTTATCCAAGCGATGGACAAGGCGGGGCTTGTCCTCACCCGCACGCGCAAGGCACGCGGCCAAGGCATCAACGTGGCGCCCGCCTTGCCCGCTGCCACCTTGGGTCGGAAGACCGGCGGGTTTGTTGATCGCAATCAGATGGTCATCTTGATAGATCACCGCACGCCGCATCATCTGAGCCTCTGCATCCGAAATAGACGATTTCTGCACCCGTGCCGCGGGAAGGGCATCTTCGGGCACTGGGTCAGCCAAAGGGGGAATGCGCACCTCTTGCCCCGCTTGCAGGCGCGTTGCAGGCTTGACGCGGCCACCATCCACGCGGATTTCCCCTTTGCGGCACATCTTCTCGATACGCGCTTGCGGGATATGAGGAAAGAGACGGCGAAACCACCGATCCAACCGCTGGTCAGCATCCGCGTCTGAAACGGCCAGAACCTGAACCCCCGTCATGTCAGCGCCACCCGTGACAGCATCAAACCCAAAAAGATCGCCGCAATCGACAGGATCACGGAGCCAAGGATATAGGCCGCCGCCAATCCCAAATCGCCGCGCTCGTAAAGTGTGACCACCTCAAGTGAGAATGAAGAGAATGTTGTGAACCCACCCAAAATCCCCGTCATCACAAGTGGCGATAAATGGGTCAGTCCACGCTGAGCGGCAAGCCCCACAAATAGGCCCATAAGAAACGATCCAAGGATGTTGACGGAAATCACCCCTAATGGAAATGCGGTCGCACCAAGCGCGCGATGCAGGCCAAGCCCGACCAAAAATCGCAACGTTGCGCCAATCGCGCCACCTAGGGCCACCTGAAAAACTGTCCAAATCATGGATGGTTCTTTCTGCCCCTGCCTGTCACTTGTCAACCAAAAGGCGTTTTGGGGATCACGCCTCGCCGTTGCGCGCGCGTCTGAGCTTGGCAAAATAGGCCACGCGTTTGCCCAAGTCACGCTCAAAGCCCCGTTCGACAGGGTCATAGAAGCTGGGGCGCGCGATGGTCTCGGGGAAGTAATTCTGTCCCGAAAACCCATCCTCTGCATCGTGATCATAAGCATAGCCTGCGCCATAGCCCTGCTCTTTCATCAGTTTGGTCGGTGCGTTCAGGATATGTTTGGGCGGCGCAAGCGATCCTGTTTGGGCCGCCAGTTTCCGTGCGGCCTTATAGGCGACATAAGCCGCATTCGATTTTGGCGCGAGGGCAAGGTAGATCACGGCATTGGCCAGCGCCAATTCCCCTTCAGGCGACCCTAGGCGCTCATAGCTTTGCCATGCGGACAAACAGACCTGCTGCGCCTCTGGATCAGCCAATGCGATATCCTCAACGGCCATACGCGTCAGGCGGCGTGCAAGAAAACGCGGGTCTTCGCCGCCCTCCAACATCCGCGCGAACCAATAAAGCGCCGCATCAGGATCAGACCCGCGAATGGATTTGTGCAAAGCGGAAATCAGATTGTAATGACCATCGCCTGACTTGTCATATTGCGCGGCGCGGCGCTGAAGGCGCGCCGATAAAACCGCAGGCGTGACCTCCGCACGGTCAGGCCATGTGGCCACTTGTTCGATTAGGTTGAGCATCGCGCGGCCATCGCCATCGGCCATGGCAATGAGGGCCGCTTGGGTTTCTTCAGTCACGGCCAAATCGCGCGCCAATTCACGCTCGGCCCGTGCCAATAGCGCACGCAGATCATCGTCACTGAGACGATTCAAAGTGAGAACCTGCGCACGCGACAAAACCGCCGAGTTGATCTCGAAGCTGGGGTTTTCCGTGGTCGCCCCCACAAGCAGGATGGTGCCATCTTCCATATACGGAAGGAAGCTGTCCTGCTGTGCCTTGTTGAACCGATGTATCTCATCAACGAACAGAAGCGTGCCTTTGCCCGCCACGCGGCGCTGCTTTGCCGCCTCGAAGGTTTTGCGCAACTCGGCCACGCCTGAAAAAATCGCGCTGATCTGTTCGAAATGAAAATCCGTCTCATGCGCCAAGAGACGGGCAAGCGTGGTTTTGCCCACACCAGGTGGCCCCCAAAAAATCAACGATGACAACGCCCCCGCATCCAGCATCAAGCGTAAGCTCCCCTCGGGCCCAAGCAAATGCTGCTGACCAATCACGTCCTTCAACTCAGATGGGCGTACACGATCTGCCAAGGGGCGCATGGCCTGCGCCTTTGGGGATGGGTCTGGATCAGATTTAAAGAGATCACTCATGACCGAAGCCTAGCCTTTGCAGGGGCAGAGGAAAATCCCCCATGCGCGGCTGCGCAAAAAGAAAACCCCCCGCGACTGGCGCGAGGGGTTTTGAAAATCATTCCGAAAAGCGGCGCGCTTATTCCGCAGCGGCTTCTTCGGCGGCAAGGCGCGCACGGTCTGCAGCACCTTTTGCTTCGGGATCACGATCCACGAATTCGATGATGGCCATTGGCGCCATATCCCCATAGCGGAAGCCCGCCTTAAGAACACGCACATAACCGCCTTGGCGCTCCGCATAGCGGGGGCCAAGCACCTCGAACAATTTCTTTACATGGGCGTCCTGCTTCAACGCAGCCGCCGCTTGACGGCGCGCGTGCAAGTCACCGCGCTTGCCCAATGTGACCAGCTTTTCGATCACGCGGCGCAGGTCTTTTGCCTTTGGCAAGGTGGTTTTGATTTGCTCATGCTCGATCAACGAGCCAGCAAGGTTCGAGAACATCGCCTTGCGATGTTCATGGGTTCTGTTCAGACGGCGATAGCCAGATCCGTGACGCATGGTTAAATCTCCTTTACTTTCATGCTTTGTCCGAGAGCCGTGCGTTGCGCCTCTCTCCTTATTGGGGCGGAATGCCCGAGGGTGTGCGAGAGGCGCGCGCGAAGCGCGCCCCTTGCCGTATCAGAAGTTATCTTCGTATTTCTTGGCCAGCTCTTCGATATTATCTGGCGGCCAGTCAACGATATCCATACCCAAATGCAGGCCCATACCCGACAGCACTTCCTTGATCTCGTTCAAGGATTTGCGGCCAAAGTTTGGCGTGCGCAGCATTTCGGCTTCGGTTTTCTGGATCAGATCACCAATGTAAACGATATTATCGTTTTTCAGGCAATTTGCCGAACGAACCGACAATTCCAACTCATCAACCTTTTTCAGGAGCAGCGGATTGAATTCCAGATCATCGTCATCATCCTGACGACCCGCAGCTTCGGGCTCATCGAAATTCACGAAAATCTGTAACTGGTCCTGCAAAATCCGCGCAGCATAAGCCAAAGCATCATCTGGGGTGATCGACCCATCCGTTTCCACCTTCAGGGTCAGCTTGTCATAATCAAGCACCTGCCCCTCGCGGGTTGGCTGAACGTCATAGGATACTTTTTTCACGGGCGAATAGATCGCATCAATGGGGATAAGGCCAATCGGCGCATCCTCAGGACGATTTTTATCGGCAGAGACATAGCCTTTGCCCATATTGACCGTCAATTCCATGAAGAAATCTGCGCCATCGTCCAAATGGCAGATCACGTGATCCTTGTTCAGAACCTCGATCCCTGCGCTTTCAGAAATATCACCTGCGGTGACGACCTTCGGCCCTTTCGCGGTCACGGACAGGCGCTTTGGCCCTTCCACTTCCATGCGCAGGGCCACGCCTTTGAGGTTCAGCACGATATCGGTCACATCCTCACGCACACCTGCGACCGAGGAAAACTCGTGAAGCACGTTGTCGATCTGCACAGAGGTGATGGCCGCGCCCTGCAGAGAGCTCATCAACACACGGCGCAGCGCGTTGCCAAGCGTCAGACCGAAGCCGCGCTCCAGAGGCTCGGCAATTGCGGTTGCTTTGCGTGCGGGATCAGTGCCAGGGTTTACGACCAGTTGGGTTGGCTTGATCAGTTCTTGCCAATTCTTATGGATCATTGTGGTGCCTCCATTCCTGTCTTTGACCGATCCAAGGCCAAAGACGCTCGAGGATCAAATAACCAATCAGACCGCGTGACGAACACGCGGTCTGACAAAATCGCAAATGTCACACGCGGCGACGTTTGGGTGGACGGCAGCCATTGTGCGCGATTGGGGTCACATCACGAATAGACGTGATCTGAAAGCCAACCGCAGCCAAGGCGCGAAGCGCGGATTCGCGGCCAGAACCTGGCCCCTGCACTTCCACTTCGAGGGTTTTCACACCATGCTCCTGCGCCTTGCGGCCTGCATCTTCTGCCGCCATCTGGGCGGCATAAGGCGTGGATTTACGGCTGCCCTTGAACCCCATCGTGCCAGCGGACGACCAAGAGATCGCATTGCCCTGCACGTCAGAGATCAGGATTTTTGTGTTGTTGAACGAGCTGTTCACATGCGCCACGCCTGCGGCGATGTTTTTACGCTCTTTGCGTTTTACGCGGGTCTTATCACGAGCCATTGATCTGCCTTCCCTTACTTCTTCTTACCCGCGATTGCCTTTGCAGGCCCCTTACGGGTTCGCGCGTTGGTGTGGGTGCGCTGACCGCGCACAGGCAGGTTGCGGCGATGACGCAGACCGCGATAGCAGCCTAGATCCATCAAACGCTTGACGTTCATCTGAACTTCACGGCGCAAGTCACCTTCAACGGTGTAGGTCGCGTCAATATGTTCACGAATTTTCAAAACTTCTGCGTCAGACAATTCATTTACGCGGCGGCTTGGGTCGATCCCAACAGCCTCGCAAATCGCATATGCGGAAGCCTGGCCAATGCCAGTGATATAGGTGAGCGCAATAGGAACGCGCTTTGCTGTGGGGATATTGACCCCTGCGATACGTGCCACTTATCTTTCCTCTCGTTGCGGTTCCGTAGCGCCAGAACCTTTTTTCACAACCAAAAGGTCTTGCTGCAAAAAAGCCGCAAGACCTTTTTCGATTTATCAAGCGGCGCTGAAACGCAATCGCTCGATGATTCCCTTATAGGGAAGCCTGCGCATAGGCTTTTTCCCTTCCCCCGTCAAGGGGATAGGGGGTCTGATTTGGCTTGATCCAAGATGGATGAAATCGCTTCTGCAACCACATCAATCTCGCCCAATCCGTCCACCGCCTGCAACTGGCCCTTGGCATAGTAATAGCCGATCAGCGGTGATGTCTTTTTGTAATATTCCATCAAACGTTGACGGAGGCTGTCCTCGTTATCGTCAGCGCGGCGATTGAACGTGGTTGCGCCGCAGATCGCGCATTGCCCATCGGCGGGGATGGGTTTGGTGATGTCGTTGTAGACCTCCCCACACCCGCCACAGGTTGAGCGCGCGGTAATCCGTGCCACCAACGCATCATCATTCACACGCATCTCAATCACGGTATCAAGTCGAAGGCCCATTTCGGCAAGAAGCGCCCCAAGGGCATCAGCCTGTGCCAATGTGCGGGGGAAGCCATCGAAAATTACGCCACCTTCAAGGCCCGCGCTTAGTTTCTCGCGGATCAGGCCAATCACGATCTCATCGGTGACCAACTCGCCGCGCGCCATGACATCGGCCACCCGTTTGCCCATCTCAGTGCCCGAGGCTTGCGCCTCACGCAGCATATCGCCCGTGGACAACTGCACCATCCCGCGCGCCTCAACCAAGAGGCGCGCTTGCGTGCCTTTCCCCGCACCAGGGGGACCGAGCAGGATAATCGCGGTCATTTGCGCTGTGGTGAGCGGCGCTTGGCCCGCGCTGTTCCAGCCCCCTTGCGACCGCGCAATTGAGACCGCTCAAGCAGGCCCTCATATTGATGCGCCAGCAAATGAGACTGAATCTGCTGCACGGTATCCATTCCGACCGCCACGATGATCAAAATAGACGTGCCGCCGAAATAGGCCGTAATCGCCAAATTGGTGCGGACGATTTCAGGCAGCAGAGCAACCAATGTCAGATAGCCTGCACCCAAAACCAAAACGCGCATCACAACATATTCCAGATATTCGGACGTGCGGGGGCCAGGGCGAATGCCAGGGATGAAGCCGTTTTGGTTCTTCAGATTATCGGCAACATCATCCGTTTTAAACGCGACATTCAATGTGTAGAAATACGTAAAGAACACCATCATCGCCGCAAAGAACAGCAAATAGAGCGGCTGCCCTGGGCCAAAATTCGCAAGAATCCATGACAAGACT
Organism: Rhodobacteraceae bacterium XHP0102; assembly: GCA_025751475.1. Classification (GTDB taxonomy): domain Bacteria; phylum Pseudomonadota; class Alphaproteobacteria; order Rhodobacterales; family Rhodobacteraceae; genus M30B80. Next base: position 12,015 of record JAOWLD010000004.1, on the reverse strand, counting down.
GGCCCCGCCGCCTCATTCCCTGAGAATGTCGTCAGCGTGGTTGGCAAAAGCAACAGTGACGAGGCAAAGATTGCAGGGATCACGCCCGCGGGGTTCACCTTAATCGGCAAATGGCTGCTGCCGCCATCATAGACTTTCATGCCGACTTGTCGGCGCGGATATTGGATATGGATTTTGCGCAAACTGCGCTCCATGAACACCACGAAGAACAGGGTGGCGATCAGCATCACGATCACACCCAAAATAACGGGCGTGCTCAAAGCACCTGAACGGCCCTGTTCAAAGAATTGCGCCAATGCGGCAGGAATTTCTGCGATAATCCCAACAAAGATGATCAGCGAAATGCCGTTGCCAATGCCGCGCTGTGTGATCTGCTCACCGAGCCACATCAGGAACATCGTGCCGCCGACAAGCGTAATCACGCAGGCCGCGCGGAAATACCAACCCGGATCCGAGGCGAGACCACCCGACTCCATGCTGACCGCCAAACCATAGGCTTGCGCCGTAGCCAAAGCGACCGTGCCGTATCGGGTGTATTGGTTGATCTTCTTGCGGCCCTGTTCACCCTCTTTCTTCAACTGCTCCAAAGCAGGAACCATGGAGGTCATAAGCTGCACGATGATCGAAGCGGAGATATAGGGCATGATCCCAAGCGCGAATACACCCATGCGGCTCAATGCTCCGCCTGTGAACATATTCAATACGCCACCCAGACCAGCCGAGGCCGCGTCAAAGAAATTGCGCAGCTCTTGCCCATCAATTCCTGGAACAGGAATGTAGGTGCCGATCCGATAAATGATCAAAAGACCAAGCGTAAACCAAATGCGCTGGCGCAGTTCGGACGCTCTGCCAAACGACTTCCAACTCAAATTTGCTGCCATCTGTTCAGCTGCTGACGCCATACCGCCCCTCATCATGTGTTACGCCGCAAGACCGAGCTTACGATCTTGCGGCGCGAAAACCCTCGCCTTGATGTAAGCGGCCAAGCCGCAAGTCTCAAGGCAGATTATGGTCGAATGTCTGCGGCAGATTATTCTGCTGCGACAGGTGCCGCTACGTTGAGCTTGCCACCTGCTTTTTCAACGGCCTCAACAGCCGCTTTCGAAGCACCCGTGACAGTGATCGTTACTTTCTTTGAAATCTCGCCCTTCGCCAGAACGCGGATACCGTCCAGCTTGCGGCGCACCAAGCCCGATGCGACCAACGCGTCTTCGGTGATCTCGGCTTTTGCGTCCAATTTGCCTGCTTCGAGGAATTTTTCGATCAAGCCCAGATTGATGACCGCAAACTGCTTGCGGTTTGGCTTGTTGAAGCCACGCTTAGGCAAGCGCTGATAGAGGGGCATCTGGCCGCCTTCATAGGCGTTGATAGCCACACCCGAACGGGATTTTTGGCCTTTGATACCACGGCCACCCATTTTACCTTTGCCAGAACCAGGACCACGGCCAATACGCTTGGCTTTCTTGGTGGCGCCTGGATTGTCGCGCAATTCATTCAGCTTCATGTCGCTACTCCTTCAGCCGGAATTGCCACCCGAGCGACCGTGGCGGCAAACGCGGCATATATGATCAAAATGACCTCAAGAAATGAGGCGAAGATGGGGCGCGGATCAACCGCGCTCCTCAATGATTTCTACCAGATGCGGGATCTTGTTGATCATACCGCGCACGGAAGGTGTATCTTCCAATTCGCGGGTTTTATGCATCTTGTTCAAACCCAGACCAATCAGCGTTGCGCGCTGATCCTGAGGGCGGCGGATCGGGGAACCGATCTGTTTTACAACGATAGTTTTAGCCATGGCTCACTCTCCTCAGGCGTCTGCCGCAACTTCGGCTTCGGGCTTGCGCAGGATATCGGCAACTTTCTTGCCACGGCGCGCGGCCACCTGACGGGGCGAGCTTTCCTGACGCAGACCGTCAAGGGTTGCGCGGATCATGTTGTATGGGTTCTGCGAGCCCAAAGATTTCGCAACAACATCCTTGATGCCAAGCATCTCGAACACGGCGCGCATTGGACCACCCGCGATGATCCCCGTCCCTTCAGGGGCGGTCCGCATCACGACATTGCCCGCGCCATGACGGCCTTGGATGTCATGGTGCAATGTGCGGCCTTCGCGCAATGGCACGCGGATCAGGTTACGCTTGGCTTGCTCTGTGGCCTTGCGGATCGCTTCGGGCACTTCTTTGGCTTTCCCTTTGCCAAAGCCAACACGACCGCGCTGATCTCCGACAACCACCAAAGCGGCAAAGCCAAAGCGCTTACCACCCTTAACGGTTTTCGACACGCGGTTGATGGCGACCAGACGGTCGGCGAATTCTGGGGTTTCCTCACGCTCTTCGCGGCGGCGGCCCCGACGTTGTTCACGTTCTGCCATAGCTGGCATCCTTTTCTTCTGGCGCATCCCGCGCGCCTGTTTTGGGTCAATCGCAGTGAGGGGCGCTCAATTGGCCCTCTCCCCGATCATCGAGGCGGCACTTGCGTGCCGCCTACATGGATTAGAACTTCAAACCACCTTCGCGGGCAGCGTCAGCCAAAGCTTTGACACGGCCGTGGAACAAGAAACCGCCGCGGTCGAAATAGCATTCCGACACGCCCGCTTTCTTTGCGCGGTCTGCAATCGCTGCGCCCACTTTCGCGGCCGCTTCGACATTGTTCTTGCCAACAACGCCCAGATCTTTTTCGAGCGAAGAAGCAGACGCGAGTGTCACGCCATTTACATCGTCGATCAACTGAACGCTGATATTCTTGTTGGAGCGGTGCACAGAGAGGCGCGCGCGCCCGTCTGCCATTTTCCGCAGCTTGTTCCGAACGCGCAGGCGGCGCTTGAGGAACAGGTCTCGTTTGCTGTTTGCCATCTTCGTCGCCCTTACTTCTTCTTGCCTTCCTTGCGGAAGATATATTCGCCTTTGTAGCGAATGCCTTTGCCCTTGTAGGGCTCAGGCTCCCGCCATTCACGAATGTTTGCTGCAACCTGACCCACCAATTGCTGATCGATACCTTCGATCACCACCTCGGTTGGCTTTGGCGTTGTCACAGACACGCCTTGTGGAACTTGGAAATCCACATCGTGGCTGTAGCCCAAAGACAGTTTCAAAACATTGCCTTGGATCGCGGCGCGGTATCCCACGCCAGTGATTTCAAGCTCTTTTTTGAAGCCATCGGTAACGCCTGTCACAAGGTTCTGAACCATGGTGCGGCTCATACCCCATTGCTGGCGTGCGCGCTTGGATTTACCGCGAGGGGTGACATCAACCGCATTGTCATTGACCGCGATTGTTACATCATCCGTTGCGGTGAAGCTGCGGGTGCCTTTCGGACCTTTCACTTCAATTGTCTGACCTGACACCGTGGCGCTTACACCACTGGGCAGTCCGACAGGCTTTTTCCCAATACGAGACATGCTTCAGGCCTCCTTAGAATACGGTGCAGAGCACTTCGCCGCCGACATTGGCCTGACGGGCATTCGCATCGGACATCACACCTTTTGAGGTGGAGACGATGGAAACGCCCAGACCTTGCCGAACTTGCGGGATGTCCTGCACGTTCATGTAAACACGGCGACCTGGGGTGGATACGCGCTTGATTTCGCGGATCACTGGCGCGCCTTCATAGTATTTCAGGCTGATTTCAAGCGCTGGATGTCCTTTGACATCGGAGGTGCGCTCATAGCCACGAATGTAGCCTTCATCCATCAATACATCGAGAACCCATGCACGCAGCTTGGAGGCTGGTGTCAGGACGGTGGACTTGCCGCGCATCTGAGCATTGCGGATGCGGGTCAACATATCACCAAGAGGATCATTCATCTGTCAGACCTCCTTACCAGCTCGACTTAACCATGCCAGGGATTTGGCCATTGGAGGCCAATTCACGCAGCATGATACGCGAGACTTTCAGCTTACGGTAATAGGCCTTGGGGCGCCCCGTGAGCTGGCAACGGTTATGAAGACGGGTGGCGGAGCTGTTACGTGGCAGTTCTGCCAGTTTCAGGCGAGCCTTGAAACGCTCTTCCATCGGCTTCGATTCATCTGTCGCGATTTCTTTCAGCGCGGCACGCTTTGCGGCGTATTTCGCAACAAGCTTTTGGCGCTTAACTTCGCGTGCAACCATGGACTTCTTTGCCATTGTTCTACTCTCCTCCCGCGATCACGAATTGAAGGGCATGTTGAAATGCTTCAACAGCGCCTTGGCTTCCGCGTCAGTTTTCGCGGTGGTGCAAATGATAATGTCCAATCCCCAAACTTCATCGACCTTGTCGAAGTTGATTTCAGGGAAAACGATATGCTCCTTCATGCCCATGGCGTAGTTGCCACGACCATCAAAGGACTTGCCAGACACGCCGCGGAAGTCGCGGATGCGCGGCATAGCCACAGTGATCAGACGATCAAGGAATTCATACATACGATCACCGCGCAGGGTAACCTTTGCGCCAAGAGGCATATCTTCGCGAACACGGAAGCCCGCGATGGATTTCTTTGCCTTGGTCACAACCGCCTGCTGACCTGCAATGGCCGTCAAATCTTCTTGCGCCGATTTGACCTTCTTGCTGTCGCGCACGGCTTCAGCGCCTGCGCCAATGTTCAGAACGATCTTGTCCAAACGGGGGATCTGCATATCGTTCTTATATCCGAACTCTTCCTTCATCGCAGGGCGAATGGTCGAAGCGAACGCCGCCTTGAGGCGTGGGGTATAATTTGCCGTATCCAACATCAGATGGCCTCCCCAGTGGTTTTGGCAACACGCACCTTTTTGCCGTCTTCGATTTTGAATCCAACGCGGGTGGGTTTGCCGTTTTTGTCCAAAAGCGCCAGATTGGACAGGTCAATCGGCATCGCCTTTGGAAGGCGGCCGCCTTCGCCCTGTGCAGATTGGCGGGTGTGACGGATGGCGATGTTTACGCCGTCCACGATGGCTTTGTTGGCCTTTGGCATAACGGCAGAGATTTCACCCTCTTTGCCCTTATCCTTGCCAGCAAGCACCACGACCTTGTCGCCCTTTTTCAACTTGGCAGCCATATTACAACACCTCCGGCGCGAGCGAGATGATCTTCATGAAGTTCTTCGCGCGCAACTCACGCACAACTGGCCCGAAGATACGGGTGCCAATCGGCTCGTTGTTGTTGTTGAGGATCACGGCCGCATTGCGGTCGAAACGGATGGCTGTGCCATCTTCGCGGCGAACTTCTTTTGCGGTGCGCACGACAACGGCCTTACGGACATCGCCCTTTTTCACACGACCGCGTGGGATGGCTTCCTTCACGGAGACCACGATGATGTCACCCACCGAGGCATATTTCCGCTTGGACCCACCCAGAACCTTGATGCACTGAACACGGCGAGCGCCAGAGTTGTCAGCGACATCCAGATTGGTCTGCATCTGGATCATAGTGGTATCTCCCGACCTTTGGGGGCGCCGATCCGGACATTACCCCCAGGGTTTCGTTAAACTGAAATTCAGCGCTTAGTTGGCGATGACTTCCCAGCGTTTGGACTTCGAAATTGGCGCACATTCCTGAATGCGGACGATATCGCCAACTTTGAATTGGTTCTGCGGATCGTGGGCCCGGTATTTCTTGGACTTACGAACCGTCTTCTTCATCACAGGGTGCGTAAAGCGGCGCTCTACAGACACGGTGACGGTTTGTTCATTCTGGTCAGATGTCACAACACCTTGCAGGATACGTTTGGGCATCAGTTGGCCTCCCCTGCGGCTGCTGCGGCTTTCTGAGAAAGAATCGTGTTCACACGGGCCACGTCACGGCGCACTTGGCGCATACGGGCGGTGTTCTCCAACTGGCCTGTGGCCTGTTGGAAGCGGAGGTTGAACGCCTCCTTCTTCAACTGAACAAGCTGATCACGCAGCTGGTCAGGTGTTTTTTCACGTAGGTCTTGCGCGTTCATCGCGTTGGTCTTCCTTTGTCAACAATCAGCGGAGGGCCGCAAAAAGCGTTACCCCGATTCCGCTGGAGTAGGTGGATAGAGGCGGCACATACGCGCATCTGTTCAATATAGCAACCCCATTGCCTCGATTTAGGGCGCTTTTCGGACGCGCCTTGTAATCGCGGCGGGTGCACCCCCTAGACCTAGACAGAAAATCTGCGATTGTGCGGCCAGTCATCGATCAATGCGACCAAGGACCCGCTATGGCACAGATATCATCCCTTTTCGTCACACGGCTTTACCATGGGCAATTGAACGAAACCCGCGATGCAATAGATTTGGCCGAGTTGGAGCAATCCTGTCTCGTTATCGCGGAAGATGACGAAGCAGGCCAAACATGGTGCATTGAAAACGGCTATCCAGGATATACCTCCTATGCCTCGCTCACCGATCTGCCGTGGCGCTTTCCGATTTTTGCGGATTTGGTGAAAATTCTCGATCATCATGTCGCGGAATTCGTCAAGGATTTGGAATTCGACTTGGATGGCCGCAATCTGGTGCTGGAGGATTTGTGGATCAACATCCTGCCCGAAGGCGGGACCCACAGCTCCGATATTCATCCCCATTCGGTGATTTCTGGGACAACCTATGTTGCGATGCCCGAAGGCGCATCCGCGTTGAAATTGGAAGACCCGCGCCTTTCACGCATGATGGCGGCCCCAACACGGACAAAAACCGCGCGCACAGAAGTGCAGCCCTTTGTCTATGTGAAACCGAATGTCGGGGATGTGCTGCTTTGGGAAAGCTGGTTGCGCCATGAGGTGCCGATGAACATGGCCGAAGATGAGCGCATCAGCGTCAGTTTCAACTATCGGTGGGACTAAAGAAAAACCCCCGCGAGATTGCGCTCGCGGGGGTTTTTTGTCTTGTGTGAAGCACTGATTACCAGTCTTCACGAACCACTGTGCGGGTCTTGATCGGCAGCTTCATCGCAGCAAGGCGCAGCGCCTCGCGTGCGATTTCTTCGTTCACACCGTCAATCTCAAACATCACACGGCCCGGCTTGACCTTGCAGGCCCAGTAATCGACCGAACCTTTACCTTTACCCATACGCACCTCGGTTGGTTTCGAAGTCACAGGGGTGTCAGGGAAGATGCGGATCCAGACGCGGCCTTGACGCTTCATATGGCGTGTCAGGGCGCGGCGGGCAGCTTCGATCTGGCGCGCGGTAACGCGCTCAGGCTGAAGGGCTTTCAGGCCAAAGGTGCCAAAGTTCAGGTCAGACCCGCCCTTTGCTTCACCTTTGATGCGGCCTTTGTGCATCTTGCGGAATTTTGTGCGCTTTGGTTGCAGCATCTTTCAAACTCCTCAGCGATCACGGCGCGGGCGTGGTGCCCCACCGCTATCCTGCATTTCGGCCAAACGGCGATCACGCGCCGATGGATCATGCTCAAGGATTTCACCCTTGAAGATCCAGACCTTGATCCCAATGATCCCGTAAGGTGTGGACGCCTCAGCGTGCGCGTAGTCAATATCTGCGCGCAAGGTGTGAAGCGGCACGCGGCCCTCACGATACCATTCGGTGCGGGCGATTTCAGCGCCGCCCAAACGACCAGCCACGTTGACACGGATACCCAAGGCACCCATGCGCATCGCGTTTTGAACCGACCGCTTCATCGCGCGGCGGAACGAAACGCGGCGCTCAAGCTGCTGCGCGATGGACTCAGCCACCAATGCCGCATCGACCTCAGGCTTGCGCACTTCAACGATGTTGAGGTGCAATTCGCTGTCGGTCATTGCGGCCAGCTTTTTGCGCAGGCCCTCAATATCCGCACCTTTTTTCCCGATGATAACACCAGGACGCGCAGTGTGGATGGTGACGCGGCACTTGCGGTGCGGACGCTCGATGATGACTTTGGAGACACCCGCTTGCTTGCACTCTTTCGCCACGAATTCACGCATACGCAGATCTTCGAGCAACAGGTTACCGTAGTCCTTGGTGTCCGCATACCAGCGGCTGTCCCAAGTGCGGTTGACCTGCAGGCGCATACCGATTGGATTTACCTTATGACCCATTACGCTTGCTCCTCGACCTGGCGAACCTTGATGGTAAGTTCAGAGAACGGCTTGTGGATGCGGCCGAACCGACCACGGGCACGTGGACGACCACGCTTCATGATCAGGTTCTTGCCGACATATGCTTCGGCAACGACCAATTCATCCACATCAAGGCTGTGGTTGTTTTCAGCATTCGCAATGGCAGACTGAAGGCATTTCTTCACGTCAATCGCGATGCGCTTGTTGGAGAAGGTCAACGCGGTCAAAGCCTTGTCAACTTTCTTCCCGCGGATCATTTGCGCGACGAGGTTCAATTTCTGCGGGCTTGTGCGCAACATACGCAGCTTTGCCATCGCTTCATTGTCCGCCACGCGGCGGGGATTGTTATCCTTGCCCATGGCTTACTTCCTTTTCGCTTTCTTATCCGCAGCGTGCCCGTAGTAGGTGCGCGTTGGAGAATATTCACCAAATTTCTGACCGATCATATCTTCAGTGACGTTCACGGGGATATGCTTTTGCCCGTTATAGACACCAAAGGTGAGGCCAACGAATTGCGGCAGGATGGTTGAACGGCGCGACCAGATTTTGATCACTTCGTTGCGGCCAGACTCCCGCGCTTTTTCTGCCTTCTTGAGGACGTATGCGTCGACAAAAGGGCCTTTCCATACAGAACGGCTCATCTATTAACGCCCTTTCTTCTTGGCATGACGCGAGCGGATGATCAGCTTCTGCGATGCCTTGTTCTTGTTGCGGGTGCGTGTGCCCTTGGTATCCTTACCCCATGGGGTTACTGGCGTACGACCACCAGATGTGCGGCCTTCACCACCACCATGTGGGTGATCGATCGGGTTCATCGCAACACCACGGACGCTTGGACGCTTGCCCATGTGGCGGACGCGGCCCGCTTTACCAAGGTTTTGGTTCGAGTTGTCAGGGTTCGACACGGCACCAATGGTTGCCATGCATTCCTGACGCACCAGACGCAATTCACCAGAAGAGAGGCGGATCTGAGCATAGCCACCGTCACGGCCAACGAACTGGGCATAGGTGCCCGCCGCGCGCGCGATTTGGCCACCCTTACCGGGCTTCAATTCGATATTGTGAACAATTGTCCCGATGGGCATGCCCGAAAATGGCATTGCGTTACCGGGCTTAATGTCTGCCTTTGCAGAGGCGACAACCGCATCCCCAACGGCCAAACGCTGTGGCGCGAGGATGTAGGCCTGCTCGCCATCGCTGTAGCGGATCAACGCGATGAAGGCGGTGCGGTTAGGATCGTATTCGATCCGTTCAACCGTGGCTGTGACGTCAAATTTACGACGCTTGAAATCCACGATACGATAGAGACGCTTTGCGCCACCACCGCGGCGGCGTGCAGTAATCCGTCCGGTATTGTTCCGACCGCCCTTTTTCGTCAAACCCTCAGTCAGGGATTTGACGGGACGTCCTTTCCACAGCTCCGAACGGTCGATCAGCACCAGCCCGCGCTGGCCCGGCGTCGTCGGCTTATACGACTTAAGTGCCATGCTTTCTGTCTTCCGTTTGCTAACGGCAGGTCATTAAAAACCCACCTATGTTGTAAGTCCCCCGAATTGGGTGACCGATAAATGAGGGCCCCGAAGGTCCCAGTGAGATGTCGTTCATTCGAACAACAGCAAAGCCCCAGACGAATCTGGGGCTATCGCGATGGCGCTGTGTAAGAAAGTGGCGCCCCAAGGTCAAGGGCGCATCCCTATTCACAGATCATCACTTTGAAGGCCAAAGCCCCGAGCGCAGTCGGGGCTTTGCCAAGTTTAGCTCAGGCATGACCTGAACGTGCTCAGAGCTTAAAGGCCCGTTGCCACGTCAATCGTATTGCCTTCTTCCAGCGTCACATAGGCTTTCTTGACATCCTTACGGGTGCCCGCGATGCCACGGAAACGCTTGTTTTTGCCTTTGGTGACAGTTGTATTGACCGCTTTCACCTTCACACCAAACAGGCTTTCAACGGCCTCCTTGATCTGTGGCTTATTCGCGTCAATCGCAACTTCGAACACAACCGCGTTGTTCTCGGAGGCCATAGTGGCTTTCTCCGTGATGATCGGGCGGCGGATCACGTCATAATGTTCTGGCTTCGTGCTCATTTCAGGCGAGCCTCCAGTGCTTCGACACCCGCCTTCGTCAACACCAAAGTGTCACGCTTGAGGATGTCATAGACATTCGCGCCCATGGATGGCAGCACATCGAGACCCTCGATGTTGCGTGCCGCTTGGGCGAAGTTCGCATCAACCGTTGCACCGTCAATGATCAAGGCACGCTTCCAGCCGAGGTTCTTCACCTGCTTGGCCAGCTGCGATGTCTTTGCTTCGGCCATGGCCGCAGCTTCGATGATCACCAATTCACCTGCCGCCACTTTGGCGGACAGCGCGTGCTTCAGACCCAGCTTACGGAACTTCTTGGGAAGCTCGTGCGCATGGCTGCGTGGGGTTGGGCCTTTGTAAATGCCACCCTTACGGAAGATTGGCGCCTTGCGGGAGCCGTGGCGCGCGCCACCAGTGCCCTTTTGGCGGTAGATCTTCTTGGTTGAATAGCTGACTTCCGAACGGGTTTTAACCTTATGCGTGCCTGCCTGCGCCTTGTTACGCTGCCAACGGACAACGCGGTGCAGGATGTCGGCACGAGGTTCAAGGCCAAAAATGTCATCGCCAAGATCAACCGATCCAGCTTTGCCACCGTCCAATTTAATGACGTCAAGTTTCATTATGCTTCACCTCCCTCGGCGGGGGCGTCCTCTGCGGGGGCCTCGGTTGCAGGCGCAGCTGCGGCAGCGGCGGATTTCAAAGCAGCAGGCAAAACAGCATTCTCAGGGAATGGCTTTTTCACCGCGTCTTTGATGGTCACCCAACCACCTTTCGTGCCAGGAACAGCACCTTTGACCATAATCAGGCCGCGATCTGCATCGGTGCGGACAACTTGCAGGTTTTGCGTGGTGACGCGCACCGAACCCAAATGACCTGCCATTTTCTTGCCCTTAAACACGCGACCAGGATCCTGACACTGACCGGTCGAACCATGCGAACGGTGGCTGATCGAAACGCCGTGAGACGCACGCAAGCCGCCGAAGTTATGGCGCTTCATCGCACCCGCAAAACCTTTACCGGTTGAGGTGCCCGACACGTCCACGAATTGGCCTTCGAAATAATGGTCTGCGGTGATTTCTTCACCAACGGCCACCAAATTCTCAGGATCCACGCGGAATTCCGCAAGCTTACGCTTAGGCTCAACCTTCGCAGCGGCGAAATGGCCACGCATTGGCGCAGAAACGCGCTTTGCTTTTGCGGAACCTGCACCCAACTGGATGGCGGTGTAGCCATCTTTATCAGCGGTGCGCTGTGCCACAACCTGAAGACCGTCCAATTGCAAAACGGTCACAGGGATCTGACGACCATCTTCCATGAACAGGCGGGTCATGCCCAATTTTTTAGCGATCACTCCAGAGCGCAACATATCCGATGCCCCCCTTAGACCTTGATCTCGACATCCACGCCAGCGGCGAGGTCGAGCTTCATCAATGCATCCACGGTCTGTGGCGTTGGATCAACAATATCCAAAAGACGCTTGTGGGTGCGAATTTCCCACTGGTCGCGGCTTTTCTTGTCGATATGTGGCCCACGCAGAACGGTGAACTTTTCAATCTTGTTTGGCAGCGGGATAGGCCCGCGCACCTGTGCACCCGTCCGCTTCGCGGTGTTCACGATTTCCTGCGTGCTGGCATCCAACACGCGGTAATCAAACGCCTTCAGGCGGATACGGATGTTTTGGCTTTGAATGGCCATTACTCTGATCCTTTACGATTGAGAGGAGGGCAATGTGTCATCACATCCCCTCGTCGAACCGGTTTCAATTTGGACGCGCAATTGCGTCCAGCGGGGGAAGACGGCGCGTAAGGTTTCCCCCACGCGCCATTTTCAAATCTTACGCGAGGATTTTGGAGACGACGCCAGCGCCGACTGTGCGGCCGCCTTCGCGGATCGCGAAGCGCAGACCATCTTCCATCGCGATGGGGGCGATCAGCTCGACTTCGAACTTCAGGTTGTCG
>JAOWLD010000003.1 GCA_025751475.1 Rhodobacteraceae bacterium XHP0102 | reverse complement strand
TGACCAAATTGCTGACCAAAAGAGACCTACTTGTAATGAACTGTCGTTACGACATATCAATAAACATTGAGTGTTGAACGGCGAATGGCGCTTGGATCAGGAATACAACCAGATCTCGGGTGCGCCATATACTCGAAGTTTACACATGAACTTCGCCATGTACCCCGCAGAAAACACTCAGAAATTCATCATGCTCACACGTGAGCTTTGCCTTTCTTCTTTTTATATTACGATCTTGGAAAGGTATCTATGCATGGCATTTAGCGGATAACCTATGCCGTAGCCTTGACCCACCGAACCACGAGACCAACCACCTATCTGATCAACCATTTCAGTGGGACATTCTACTGCTCTTAGCCTGTCCCTCATGGAGTGACGAAAACTGTGAATGGTACATCCTTTTGACACGTATGCCTTAAGCCACTTGTTCAGTGCAGCACTAGCTGAATTAGCCTGTACCCGACCTGAGTTGGTATAGCGTGGGAATGCAGGACTGGATGGGTCTGTATTAGCCTTACAGAGCCTCTCAGCGGCCCAGAGAGACGCCCCAACAAGGGGAACCACCCTCTCACTGCCTGACGTCTTTAATGGCCTCAGCAGATTAGGCTTAACAACAAGATGAGGGACTGGATCAGACAGCTTAATATCTGCCAGCATGAGGCCAGCAGCTTCTGACAGTCTCAAGCCAGTGTCACTGATCAAAGCAATAAGCCAACGGCAATCATCATTCTGACTGCGACAGGCTTCTTGGATCTTTTTTATTTCCAAATCAGAAATAGGAAGGCGCTTGGTAACCCCCGCACTTCTATCATGATAAACCCCCTGAAAAGGGTTCTTCAAATCAAGAGCCAATTCTGAACAAGCAAAGTTGTAGACCGCACTGACAGAATTCAGAACCCTTGTAACACTTGATCCGACAAGGCCACGATTTACTAGAAAATCACGAAATGAGAGCGCATCTTGACGAGTATATTCATGAAGATCCTTTAGGCCTGCGACATCAACCAAATAACCACAAGCTCTCTCCGCAGCTATTCTAAATGCCCTACCCTTATTTGCACCCTTGCGTTCTAGGTAAACTGCCAGCGCTTCAGTGAGCGAGACAGAAGTAGACAGACTGGAGGGTATACCCGCTGAGATTGCGTGTATCTGTTTCTGCTTAAGCAAATGCCTTCCAGGAAGATCTGCATGAGCAAGACGAATTTGCGCCCAGTATGACTCCAACTGTGAAGCCATCATGGATGCACGTGAACGAGCAACGGAGACGTTCTGGGTGTTCAGGGCCTGTACTATGCGAGGGTAGCGATAATGCTCCACGAGGTCAGAAGGAACTCTACGAGAAAAGTAAAAGTAACCGCCACGGTTAAAGGTAAAGGGGACTCTTTTGGTCTGCATTTTGGTCAACACTCAGGCAAAGCTCACGTGTGAGCATGATGAATTTCTGAGTGTTTTCTGCGGGGTACATGGCGAAGTTCATGTGTAAACTTCGAGTATATGGCGCACCCGAGAGGATTCGAACCTCTGGCCTCTGCCTTCGGAGGGCAGCGCTCTATCCAGCTGAGCTACGGGTGCCTGTGGGTGCTTTTAGCGGCGCGCGCGGGGTTTCGCAATCTCCAATGCGGGGTTCACCGCGCGAAACGGGCCTTTGCGAACAGCTGCGGCGGGAGTAATCAGGCGAAAAGATCGTGGCACAGCTCCAATGCCTCGACCAGCGCATCCACTTCGGCGCGGGTGTTATACATCCCAAAGGAGGCGCGGCAGGTGGCAGGCACGCCCATATGGTCCATCAAGGGCTGCGCGCAATGATGGCCCGCGCGCACCGCCACGCCTTTTTTGTCCAAGACAGTCGAGATGTCATGGGCGTGCGCCGCCCCGTCCAAAGTGAAAGAAAAAATCGCGCCTTTATGGGCGGAATTGCCCTGAATGTTCAGCCAATTCAGCCCTGCAAGGCGGGTGCGGGCGTATTCCGTCAGATCGGCCTCATGGGCGGCGATTGCCTCCATGCCTATCGCGCTCATGTAATCCAGCGCCACGCCGAGGCCAATTTGCTGCACGATCCCTGGCGTGCCTGCCTCAAATTTCATCGGTGGATCGTTCCATGTGATGTGATCGCGATGCACCTCGCGGATCATATCCCCCCCGCCCAAGAAGGGGCGCATCTCCGCCATACGCGCGGATTTGATATGAATGGCACCTGACCCCGAAGGACCATAAAGCTTGTGCCCCGTGATGGCATAAAAATCCGCACCAAGCGCATCAAGATCAAGCGGCAGATGCACAGCCGCCTGAGAGCCATCAATCAACACGGCCACCCCACGGGCATGGGCCGCGTCAATCACCGTTTTGATGTCAAACACCGTGCCAAGCACATTTGACATATGCGACATGGCAATCAACCGTGTGCGCGGGGTAATGGCGTCAATCATCGCTTGCGGGTCAAGATCGCCATTCATATCGGTTTCGACCCAGACCAGTTTCACCCCTTGGCGTTCACGCAAGAAATGCCACGGCACGATATTGGCGTGATGCTCCGCCACGGTCAGGATGATTTCATCACCCGCCTGCAAACGCGGTGCGGCCCAGCCATAAGAAACCAAATTGATCCCTTCTGTTGCCCCCGTGGTAAAGACAATCTCGCGCTCATCTTTGACCCCCAGAAACCGTGCAATCTTGCCGCGCACCGCCTCATAGGCCTCGGTCGCAACCATCGACAGGTGATGCAGCCCGCGATGCACATTGGCATATTCCATCGCATAAGCATGGCTCATCGCGTCAATCACCGCGCGCGGCTTTTGCGCGCTTGCGCCATTGTCGAGATAGACAAGGGGCTTGCCGTTCACCTCGCGGGCGAGGATCGGGAAATCAGCACGGATTTTTTCAACGTCAAACATAAGCACCCTTTACGGCATTGCGGGCACAAGCCCAAAGGTGGTCACAACCAGTGACAATAAAAACCCAAAGGCCAGCAAAAACATGATAATCGACCAGAAGGTTTTCCAGACCGAGGAAAACCCATGCAGCACGGTGACAAATTGCGCCATCAACCAAAAAAACAACGGAATTGAGGCGAGGCTGACAATATTAGATAGGGCAGAAAGGCCCACGGCAATCGCTGCTATCTGAAAGGCCTGCACCACCAAAAACACGGCTTGCAGCCAAATCATCAGCGCAAGCGCCCCGTCAAAATCGCCCTTGCCCCCAAACCGACCACCAATCACCGCGATGGCCAGAGACACCAAAACGAGGAAAATGGCCTGAACGATCCCCATGAAAATCGGCATGGGCAGGCCCATGTCGGAGGGCGGCACGGGCATCATCATTGCCACCGCACTGGCCATCAGGGTGGATAAGGTGATCACCAAGGCCAAGGCCAGCCACAACGCATCGCGCGGCAGGTTGAGGGCAAGCACGGCGCGCGCGGCCTCATGCGGGGCACGGATCGTGTCCCGCGTGTTGCGCCACAGTCCCGATAAGCTCAGCAAATCCGACAGGTTCACAGCCTTTACACCCCTTCTGATGCAGCCTCTGGCGCGCGCTCTGCCTCGAACAGGCAGGAGAGCCAGATCGCAAAAAATCCCAGCAATGTGACAACACCCATCGCCGTCATTGCGGGTCCTTGCCCGATAAAACCCGCCACCAGCCCATAGAGCAAGAACAAAGGCGAAGTGACCAGAAGCGACCAAAACAGCGCCAGTCGCGCTGAATAGAAACTGCCCCGCCCCCGCGTGATTTTTGCCAGAACATGACTGAGCGCTGCCAAGATATACAGCATCAGGGGCATCACCATCATCATCGAGAAAAATGTGATGGACAGGCGCGCCTGAAGCGGCACGGAGGGGTCAAGAAAGGCTTCGCGGCTCAGGCTTGGCCATTGGGCCACAAAAAGCAGGAAACAGGCGATCATCACAAAGGCAATCGCGCGATCCTCGCGGCGACCACGGTCAAGCATTGCGCGGATCACCGCACGCGGGCTGCGCCATGAGGCAACGATATCCCTTGTGACCGACATAATTCGCCCGTGTCCCCTTTAGTCGCGCCGCCGTGCCAACCACAGCTCCAGCTGTGCCGCGATATCCGCGCGCAGCAGCTCATCTTCGATCTCGTCAATCGCTTCGGCAATAAAAGCCAGAACCAAAAGATCGGTGGCACTGGCATGATCCACCCCGCGCGAGCGCAGGTAGAACAGCGCCTCCTCATCAATCGCGCCTGTGGTCGAGCCGTGGCTGCACTTTACGTCATCGGCGTAAATCTCCAACTCGGGCTTGGCCAAAAAGGTGCTATCCTCATCCAGAAGCAGGGCTTGGCTGATCTGATAGCCATCGGTTTTCTGTGCGCTGGGCGTGACAAGGATTTTGCCTTGAAACACGCCAGATGCCCCGTTGCGCAGCACTTTCTTGAACACCTGACGGCTTTCACAGGCCTCGCCCCGATGGGTGACAAACACCGTATCGTCATGATGAAACTCCGCCCGCTTGCCATCGCCAAGGGCGGCACCTGCCACATGGGCCACGGCGTTGTCGCCCACAATGTCGATCACGTGTTCATTGCGGGTCAGCACGCCGTTGCAGGTGAGGGTGAAGCTTTTGTATTGCGCCTCCTCAGCCACGCGCACGAAACTATGGGTCACGGCGCGGCGGGCATGGTCGCGGCCCTGCGCGCGGATGTGATGGAACCGTGCGGTTGGGGCCAGATCAACCTCGGTGACCTTGTTGAACCGTGCCGCCGCGGGGCCTTGCTCCAACAGGGTCATCTCGGCGCCTTCTTCAACGCGGATCACATGATGCAACACCGCGTCCGATGTTTCGGAGCTGTGCAGATAGATCAGGCTGACGGGCTTTGACACCTGCCCTGTCGCACGGATCACGACACCATCCGTGGCAAACCCCGTGTTCAGCGCGGCCAAGGGGCGGGCAACGGGGTCTTGGCCATGGGTTTCAAGATGGCCATAAAGCTCCATCGCCCAATGGATATCGGTCTTCATCACCTCGCTCAGACGCGCGATCTCCAACCCTTCGAGATGCAAATCATCCGATTGGTTGGGATCAAACACGCCATCCACAAAAACAATTTTGAGGCGATCAATATCTGCAAAAACCGCGCGATCCTTGCTCATGTCAAAGAGCGCTGCCTCAGGGGCGGCAGGGGCGGTCAGCTCGGCGGGGTTGGTGTATTTCCAATATTCATCCCGTGCGGTCGGCAGGCCCATCGCGCGCAGCCGCGTCAGGGCTGTATGACGCGCCTCATTGGCCCAAGTGGCCCCTTCAGGCAGATCATATGCCGCAATGCGGGTCTCGGTCAGATCAATGCGTGCCTGTGCCAAAGCCATTACACCGCCTCCGCCAGAAGATCAGCATAACCGTTTTGCTCTACCTCAAGCGCCAATTCTGGACCGCCCGTTTTGATGATCCGACCATCCGACATGATATGCACGACATCGGGTTTGATATGGTCAAGCAGGCGTTGGTAATGGGTGATGACCAAGAACCCGCGCCCCGCATCACGCAGCGCGTTGACACCATCGGAGACCAGCTTCATCGCATCCACGTCAAGGCCGCTGTCGGTCTCGTCCAAGATGCACATCTTGGGTTCCAGCATCGCCATTTGCAGGATTTCATTACGCTTTTTCTCGCCGCCCGAAAAGCCCACATTGACAGGCCGCTTGAGCATTTCGGCATCAATCTTTAGCGTCTTGGCCTTTTCACGCACCAGTTTCAGGAAATCCGCCGCGCTCACTTCATCCTCGCCGCGCAGCTTGCGCTGTGCATTGAGCGCCGTGCGCAGGAAGGTCATGTTGCCGACACCTGGAATTTCGACAGGATATTGGAACGCCAAGAACAGGCCTGCGGCGGCGCGCTCTTCGGGTTCCATCTCAAGGATATCTTCGCCCAGCAAAGTGGCAGAGCCATCCGTGACGCTATACCCATCACGCCCCGACAGCACGTAGGACAAGGTCGATTTGCCCGAACCATTCGGCCCCATGATCGCATGAACCTTGCCCGCCTCCACGGTCAGGTCGACACCTTTAAGGATTTGCTTCCCCTCTTCCTCAAGTTCGACATGTAAGTTCTTGATCTCAAGCATCTTCTTCTCCTTCGAGGGCGATTGCCCTTTACCTTATTCCACGGTGACGGCAGTGCCAGAGGCGCTCACCATCAACATATTGTTAATCACTTCATAATCCAGATCGACACCGACCACCGCATTGGCGCCCTGCTCGGCTGCGCGCTCTTGCATCTCGGTCAGTGCCACCTCGCGCGCATGGCCCATCTCCTCCTCATAGGCGCCCGAACGGCCGCCAATGATATCGGTGATGCTTGCGAAAATATCGCGAAACACATTTGCGCCCAAAATCGCCTCCCCCACCACGATCCCGTGATAGCGGGTGATCTTTTGGCCTTCGATGGATGGCGTTGTTGTCACGATCATCGTCACGCCCCCATCACGCTGCGCAAAAGGGCCATCGAGACCCAAGCGGCCATGCCAACAAGAACCGAGGTCAGAAACACAGAACCGCGCACCAGACCGCCGCGCTTGCCGCCGCGGGCGCGCACCGATAGGCCGATCAGCGCGCCAAGAAAGGTGCCAACCCCGATACCTGCGGTTTGATGTAAAAGTTCAGGCAACATCCGCTTATTTCCGCATAATCATTTTGGCTGAAATATGGCTGATGATGGTGGCGGCAATCGCTGCGAAAGCCGCCAGACCAGGGCCGCCTGGATGCCAGATCGAATAGGTCAAGGTCATCATCACCACCACACCAATCGCCACCAACAACGCATAACGCGGGCGCGGCTCGCCCGCAGATAGCCAATATTTCCAGTTCATCAGCCCACACTCCCCTCTAGACGGCTTGCTGCACGCGCGCACAGCACATAATCAAACTGTTCCTTCTGCGTCATGCCTTGGCCTGCTCCATCGCAATCGCATGAGGCAATTGATCGGCAAACCCATGCACCACAGCCGCATCCAAGCAGCCACGCTCCACCAAGACGGCCAGAATGGCCAAGGTCAGATCTTGGGATGCAAAGACCCCATCCGACAAAATAGCCAAATGTTTAAGCTGCTCTGTATCCAGATCACGCAGCGCCAAAACAGACCGCACGAAAACCGCATCTGCATCCACCCATTGGCTTTGATAAGGCCGCATCCGAATGCGATGGCCAAATTTGCTTAAAAAGGCCTGTGGATGAATTTCCGAAAACCGATGAAACTCAAATCCGATACTGCGCAAAAAGGACATCTGCGCATCGATGAGGGGCTGACCGACATAAAGCGGGATCATGGCCACCTCGCTGATGATCGCAATCGCGCGGCGCAATTTCTGCGTGCCCGATTTAAACACATCCAATTCACCCCCCTGAATATCAATTTTCAGCAAATCGAATTCAGGCAAGTCCGCGATATCATCAAGGCGACTGGTTTCAACCATGACGCGCTGCGTGATTGCAGTGGCATCATGCCAACGGCCAAGCCCATCGAGCGTGTGACGATTGGGGGTCAACAGCGAGCTAAACCCAGAATGGCGGCAGATTTTGAATTCCGCCGTTCCCCCATCGCCAATGGCATGGGGCAGGTAATGCTCATGAGGGCCTTTTGCCGCCACCAAGGCATCATAGGCCGTTTTATTCGGCTCAAACCCCCAAACATCGCAAAAGCCGTGATCCAACAGCCCCTTATAGGGTGTATCGCCAAGCGGATTGGCACCAATATCCACAACCCGCGTCAAGCGCGCAGGTTTGAGCGCATCGCTCAGATATCTTGTGCGTTCCACAGCAAAACCCGCGCCCATTTTAGCCCCCTCTGGACCAAAAAGACGCGTCTTGCGCGGCGCGATTGGCGGGTTTGGCGCAGATCATCCAACGCTTCCCTCAAGGCTGATTGCAACCAATTGCTGCGCTTCCATGGCAAATTCCATCGGCAGCGCCTGCAACACTTCGCGGCAGAAGCCGTTGACCACCAAGGCCACCGCTTCTTCCTCATCCATCCCGCGTGAACGGCAATAGAACAGTTGGTCGTCATCCACCTTGGATGTTGTCGCCTCATGCTCAACCCGCGAAGAGTTATTCTTGACCTCGATATAGGGCACGGTATGGGCGCCGCATTTATCGCCAATCAGCAAACTGTCGCATTGGGTGTAATTGCGGCTGTTTTTCGCCTTGGGGTGCATCGAGACCTGACCGCGATAGGTGTTTTGCGCGCGGCCTGCGCTGATGCCCTTCGACACGATCCGTGATTTGGTGTTCTTGCCCAAATGAATCATCTTGGTGCCCGTATCGGCCTGCTGCGCATTATTGGCAATGGCGATGGAATAAAACTCGCCCTGACTGTCATCACCGCGCAGGATGCAAGATGGGTATTTCCATGTAATGGCCGACCCCGTTTCCACTTGGGTCCACATCACCTTGGAGCGATCCCCACGGCAATCGGCGCGTTTGGTCACGAAATTGTAAATCCCGCCCTTGCCATTTTCATCACCTGGATACCAGTTTTGCACCGTGGAATATTTGATCTCGGCATCATCATGGGCGACCAATTCCACCACGGCCGCGTGCAATTGGTGGGTATCCCGCATCGGCGCCGTGCAGCCCTCAAGGTAGGACACATAGGCGTCTTTATCTGCAATGATCAATGTGCGCTCAAATTGGCCCGTGTTTTCGGCGTTGATGCGGAAATAGGTGGACAATTCCATCGGGCAGCGCACGCCCGGCGGCACATAGACGAAGGAGCCATCCGAAAACACGGCCGAATTCAACGTGGCAAAGAAATTATCCGAAATCGGCACAACCGAACCGAGATATTTCTTCACCAATTCGGGATGTTTTTGGATCGCCTCGGAGATCGAGCAGAAAATGACCCCTGCCTTTTCCAATTCATCCTTGAAGGTCGTGCCGACCGAGACGCTGTCGAACACCGCATCGACCGCAACCTTGCGCGGGGCGGCTTCGGCATCTGCGCCCTCGACACCCGCAAGCAGCATTTGCTCCTTCAAAGGAATGCCCAGTTTTTCATAGGTCGCCAAGAGCTTTGGGTCGACATCATCCAAGCTTTTGGGTTTTTCCGCCATGCTCTTGGGTTTGGCGTAGTAATACTGATCTTGGTAATCAATCGCCGTATAATTCAGCATCGCCCAATCGGGTTCGGCCATCTGCTTCCAGCGCTTGAACGCCTGCAAGCGCCAATCGAGCATCCATTTGGGCTCGTTATTCTTTTCCGAGATGAGGCGCACGATATCTTCGTTCAGCCCCTTTGGGGCGAATTCCATTTCAATATCGGTTTCCCAACCGTATTTATACGCGCCACCCATTGCCTTGACGGTTTCAACGGTCTCGCGATCGACACCTTCGCGGATATCGCTGTCGAGTGCGGTCATGGGATCATCTCCTGTTTCTTCCTGATGGGCGTGGACAATCGTGCCCCACCCCCTCGCGTTTACATCATCGCCGAGGGGCCGATTGCACGGCGCAAAACCCCTTGGCTCTTTACCCCGCCCGCGCCTTGCGCCGATCATAGGCGCTGGCCCAAGCTTCTGCGAAGGCCAGAACATCGGCCTCCTGCGTTGTTGGCCCCAAAGAGACCCGGATCGCGCAGCCGGCCATCTCAGGGGACAGACCCATCGCCTCCAACACGGCGCTGGATTTGACCTTGCCACTGGAACAGGCCGACCCCGCGGATATCGCGAAACCAGCCAAGTCCATGGCCATCACTTGGCTTTCGCCCTTCCAGCCCTTTGTGACCATCAGCGTGGTGTTGGGCAGGCGCGCGACACCTTTCCCGACAAAAATAGTCTCTTTCGCACGATCTTCCAGTGTCTTTTCTAGAATATTTCTAAGTTTTTCCAGCTTTTTCGACAGGCCATTTTCAATATCTTGTGCGGCAGCCTGCGCTGCACCACCAAATCCTGCGATACCAATCAAATTTTCTGTGCCAGAGCGGCGACCCATTTCTTGCCCGCCGCCGCGAATTTGCGCCGCCACATCCAATCCGCGCCGCAAAATCAACGCCCCGATTCCCTTGGGCCCGCCGATTTTATGCGCCGAGACAAAGGCCATATCGATGCCAGACCAATCAAAGGCCAAGGGCAATTTGCCAAAGCATTGGGTCCAATCCGACACAGCCAAACCCTCGGGCAGGTCTTGGATGATCCCTGTCTCGGAATTGGCCAACTGCAATGTGGTATTTTGCGGATCAGTGACGGTGACATGGCCCTGCGCATCAACGGGTAAGCTGTCGGTGATCCACGCGCGCACGGCGTCATGCTCAATCGCGGCCCCTGTCAGGCCGCGCCCCGCAAGCGCAAGGCTGGCCGCCTCGGTTGCGCCCGAAACAAAGACAATATCCGCCGCCTGTGCGCCAATGGCCTCGGCGATCTGGCCACGCGCGCGCTCCATCAGCGCCTTGGCCGCGCGCCCCTCTTGATGCACTGATGAGGGGTTTCCCACCACATCCATCGCCGCAATCATCGCCGCGCGCGCCTCTGGCCTGAGCGGCATTGTGGCGTTGTGATCGAGATAGACGCGCCCCATCAGGCCCCGTCCACCACGGTAAAGAGGGTCGGCACAGCGGGGCATGGGGTTAAATCATTGCGGATCACATCCGACAGCCGTGTTTGGTGCAAATAAACATAAACATGGGCGCTGAGGCTTTCCCACAGCCGATTGGTCATGCTTTGCGCGCGACTTCCCGACATACCGCCTGACGCACCCGCCCCCTTATGCATGGCGGAGACAGTCTCCTCCACCGCCGAGAAAATCTCGACCACGCGAATTTCGGCGGCGGGTTTGGCAAGCCGATAGCCCCCGCCTGGCCCCCGCACGGAGACAACCAACCCTTCGCGGCGCAAGCGCACAAAGAGCTGCTCCAGATAAGGCAATGAAAGGTCCTGCCGTTTGGCAATATCCGCAAGCGAGGTCATTGCACCCTCGGCCTGCAGGGCCAGATCGGCCATCGCCACCATGGCATAGCGTCCTTTGGTGCTGAGTTTCATGCGCGCCTCCTCACCCGTGCAACAGGTGCCATCCAAAGCCAAATCCAAGCCATTTGCGGCACTCCAACCTACAGCGCATGATTGACCTTTTGATCCGTCACGCTTAACTGCAATGCGAGGCGCAAAGGCGCAAAATACACGACAGCAGCAGCGGTTGCAGCCACAGCCATGCGGTGACACAGGTTCTAGGTAGCGCGATTAGGCAGGTCAAGCGTGCCGAGAGATCGCCATAAAGATGTGAGGGGACATATATGCCTGAGGTGATATTCCAAGGTCCAGAGGGCCGATTAGAAGGGCGCTATCATCCACAAAAGGCAAAAGATGCCCCGATTGCCATCGTGCTGCACCCCCATCCGCAATTTGGCGGAACGATGAACAACCGCGTGGTCTATAATCTGCACTACGCGTTCTACAATATGGGCTTCACCGTGTTGCGGTTCAATTTCCGTGGCGTGGGGCGCAGCCAAGGCGAATATGACCAAGGTCAGGGTGAATTGTCTGATGCGGCATCCGCCTTGGATTATCTGCAAACGCTAAACCCCAATTCCAAACATTGCTGGGTGGCGGGGTTTTCCTTTGGCGCATGGATCGGGATGCAGCTGTTGATGCGGCGCCCTGAGATCACAGGGTTCATCTCGGTCGCGCCGCCCGCGAATATGTATGATTTCAGCTTCCTTGCCCCCTGCCCTGCGTCTGGCCTGATCGTCAATGGCACGGCGGATCGCGTGGCGAAGCCCCAAGACACCCGTATCTTGGTCGACAAGCTGCATGAGCAGAAAGGGATCACCATCACCCATGAGGAGATGGAGGGGGCAGGTCATTTCTTTGAAGATGAAGAAACCCAGATGAACCCGATGATCGACATGGTAAAGGCCTATGTGAAGCGGCGCCTTACGGAAAACACGCGGTGATCGCATGAGCACGCGTCTGGCCGAGGAAATCGCGGATGCTTTGGCGCAGGAGGCCTTGCGCGTGGCCGAAGAAACAGGCGATGAGCGACTGACCGATGAGCTGTACCAGACCATCGGTGCGCTGTCCCCCACGATTGAGGAGGCGCTGCGCACCGCCATTCGGATGCGCATGGCGGAAAAACGCGGCTACGAACTTTTGCGGCAAAAACGCAGACAATCCGCGCCCTAACGCCCGATGTAATTTGTATACAACGGCATACAGTTGTTGCGAATCCGCAGTAATTTGCTATGTCAGGCGCGGTATTCATCCCGCTTCTGAGGCTGCGCATCATGACCAAAATCAAAGTTGAAAATCCCATCGTTGATATGGATGGCGATGAGATGACCCGCATCATCTGGTCCTTCATCAAAGAAAAGCTGATCCTGCCCTATCTGGATATCGACCTGCTTTACTATGATCTGGGCATCGAGGAGCGCGACCGCACCGATGATGCGGTGACGGTGGCGGCCGCAGAGAAAACCCGTGACGTTGGGGTTGCCGTGAAATGCGCGACCATCACGCCCGATGAGGCACGGGTTGAAGAATTTGGCCTGAAACGAATGTATCGCAGCCCCAATGGCACCATTCGCAACATTCTGGGCGGCGTGATTTTCCGCCAACCGATTATCTGCAGAAACGTGCCTCGCCTTGTGCCAGGTTGGACAAAACCCATCGTTGTGGGGCGGCACGCCTTTGGCGATCAATATCGGGCCACGGATTTCCGCTTCCCTGGCAAGGGAAAGCTGACCATGAAATTTGTAGGCGAGGATGGAACCGAAATCGAACATGAGCTGTTCGATGCCCCCGCCGCAGGGGTGGCGATGGGGATGTATAACCTTGACCAATCCATCATCGATTTCGCCCGCGCCAGTTTGAATTACGGGCTGAATTTGGGATGGCCCGTCTATCTGTCGACCAAGAACACCATCCTCAAAGCCTATGATGGGCGCTTTAAGGATTTGTTCCAGAAAGTTTATGACGAAGAATTCCGCGAGGCCTTTGAGAAAAAGAAAATCTGGTATGAGCATCGTTTGATTGATGACATGGTCGCCTCTTCCCTGAAATGGTCTGGCGGCTATGTCTGGGCCTGCAAGAATTACGATGGCGATGTGCAATCCGACACGGTGGCGCAAGGCTTTGGTTCGCTGGGTCTGATGACATCCATCTTGATGACCCCAGATGGCAAAATCGTGGAATCCGAAGCCGCGCATGGCACGGTGACGCGCCATTACCGCCAACACCAAAAGGGCGAGGCCACATCGACCAATTCTGTCGCCTCAATCTATGCATGGACAGGCGGGCTGAAACATCGCGCGAAACTTGATAACAATGACGCGCTCATGCGCTTTGCGCAGACGCTTGAGAAAACCGTGGTCGATACGGTTGAAGCAGGCTTTATGACCAAGGATTTGGCGCTGCTGGTGGGGCCAGATCAGAAATGGCTGACCACACAAGGATTCCTTGACAAAATTGATGAAAATCTGAACAAGGCCTTGGCGGGATAAGACCGACCCGATCCTCCGACAGGCCAAGCGCGCCGCAGCGATGCGGCGCGTTTTTTATGCGACAAAGCCGCCTTACCCTCTAAGTTGCACCAGTGCCCCGCCGTTTCAACAGATGCGCGAACATCACCAAGGGGCAATGCCCCATTTTGAAACGGAACCAGTCTTTATGTTTTCACACAGCTTTCTTGCGGGCGTGATCCAATCCGATCAGGATCTCTCTCAGGCCTCGCTTGCCACACGTATCTTGATCGGTCGTTTGCGCATCGAAATCCGAAATACCCCTGCGCTGCTGAATGCCAAAATTGCCGAATTAAGCGATTTTGCCAAAGCCAATGCCTTTGCCGCCGATGATCTGGCGAAAATAACCCGTTCATAAGGATTGAATGAAATGAAAAACGAAGTTTTGAGCTTAGAGGATGCCTCCGCGCGCATTCAATCAGGGGAAATTCTCAGCATCGCGGGCCATCCTGCCTATCTGGCGCAATTGCCCAAAGGCAATTGGATCGGTGGCAGCAGCCACTATTTTGTGACGGATGAGGGCGGCGCGAAAATCGAAAACCGGCTGTTCTGCACCAGCTTTGACGCGGCCATTGGAGCAGATATTCGCGTGATTGCCCCCGATGATCTGGACACAATCGCCACGGATTACGCCGATGGTGGGGCAAGCCTGATCTTGATCCCCGCGTTCAGCCAAACGCATGAACGGTTTGCCATCGAGGCCCCGCAGAACCCTGCCTTGTTCGGCCAGCCCTTGATGGGTTGGGTTGCAGGCACGGCGCTTGAGCGGATCGGCGCGGATCGCGCCACTGTTTTCAATGGTGCCACGGGACAATCCTACGAGGATGCTGCGGTTGTGATGCACCTTCAATTTGCCAAAGAGGTGACGCCGCGCCTTGATATTGTGAATATCTTTGAACAGGCAGGGGACACGGCCACCAATATCATTTTCGAGCAATCTGGCTTCGTGGTGCGCGATGCTGTGATTAATGGCGAAAAGCGCAATCTGGCGGCATATTTGGATACACAAAATCGCGACACGCGCCTGCCTTTGATCGCCAATTATGGCGGGGCGCATCTCAACGTCTCGATCAAATCGGTCGATGCAGAGGCGGGCGAAGTCAGCTTCTACGCCCCTGTGCAGGAGGGGGTGGTCTATCGCCCCGCCGCGGCCTTGCCCAAAGACTATGCCCAAGCCTTCGCGGCGCATCTGGAGGGCAAGAGCACAGGCACCGATTACAGCTGCAACTGCATTCTCAACTATCTCTATGGCGAGATGGAAGGCAAACGGGTCTCAGGGTTTACGGGTCCCATGACCTTTGGCGAGATTGCCTATATGCTGTTAAATCAGACTTTGGTGCGATTGGAGCTGGACGCAGCCTAAAATGTATCGGGGCGGGCTGTTACAGCAGCCCGTCCTCCATCACCCCATCGCGGCACATTTGCGCATAAAGCAGCCCCTCGCGCAGGCCGCGATCCGCCACAGATAACCGATCCGTGGGCCATGCGCGCAACAACGCCTGCAAAATCGCAGATCCCGACATAATCAAACTGTGCCGATCCCGCCCGATGCGCGGATCATTGCGCCGCCCCTCTGGCCCCAAGGCGAGATAGGTTTGGATCACCGTGTCAATCTGGTCGGATGTCATGCGCAAACCGTCTACCTTGTTGCGGTCATAGCGCTTGAGGCCCAGATGGCTGGCCGCAACGGTTGTCACCGTGCCGGATGTGCCGATGATCTGAAACCCTTCGCGCGCCTGATCCGCGGCATCCACATAGGGTGAAAACTTGGCCAATTGTTCCTCGAAATACCAAGACATAAGCGCGAACCGCGCGCCATCATCCTGGACATCATGATACAGGTCTTTCAAGGTCGCCACGCCCAGTGGCACGGAAATCCAATCCACCACCTTGGCGCGGGGGAAAATCGTTTCTTCCTGCCCAAATCCCTGATGCAGCCGCATGATTGCGCGCGCGCGCTCGGACGGGGCCACGCGGGAGAGATCAATCCACACCAATTCGGTCGAACCGCCGCCAATATCCACCACCAACAGCTGCTCGGTTTTGGCTGAAACAAGCGGCGCACAAGAGATCACCGCCAGTTGCGCTTCCTCTTCGGGCTTGATGATGTCCATCTCAAGCCCCGTTTCGCGCTTCACAAGGTTGAGAAACTCTCCCCCATTGGTGGCGCGGCGACAGGCCTCGGTGGCCACGATACGCATATGGCGCACTTGGTGCTGCGCCAATTTGCGCTGACAGATTTTCAACGCCCCAATCGCCCGCGCCATGGAGGCACGCGACAGCCGCCCAGAGGCCTCAAGCCCCTGACCCAATTGCACCGATTTCGAGAAACTGTCGACAATGTGCAGATGCGTGCCCTTGGGTTGCGCAATCAGCATTCGGCAGGAATTCGTGCCAAGATCCAGCGCTGCATAGAGGTCGGCTGGATCTGCTCTTTCGGCCTGTGCAGGGGCGGGTTTGGGCTTGCCATAAAAACTGCGCCGCCCGTGCCCTGTTTTCGTGGGCGCAAGACGATCTGCGATTGGGGCGTTTTCGCCCGTCATCGCTTGGCTGTTCCGATTTGAATTGCGGCGTTTGCGGGCCATTTCTGCCCCTCCTTCTTGGCCATGGTAGCGCCCACATTGCGGTGCGACAACTCCTTTCGCGCGCCCCAAAGGCGGGACCAATGGCTTTGGCACATGATCTTCATGAAAATTTTGAGGGCTTCGGACCCTCGCAATGCGCGCAAGCGCGGGCTATGTGGCAGTCACAAGGTCGGTTGCGCCGAATTTAGTGTCGAAATTAGTCCCAATGCACGAAGGCCGCGCCCATATGGTGCCGCATACGAGAGAAGGAATCGCACCCTATGCCATCTGTGACCATCGTTTACTGGCGCGACATCCCTGCCCAAGTGATTGTGGGCAAAGGCCGCGCCGCAGCCAAGATGCCCCTACCCGAGCGTTTCGAGCAGGCCATCGACCGCTGCGCGATGAAAGTCGGGGCAAAAGATGACGAGGCCTATCTCGCCGAGTGGCGCCGCGTGGTGGAGGCCGAGGTCGAAGGCGACCCGTCCGATATTGCGCGCGTCTATGCAGATCGTCTGGATGCCGACTATGACACCGACCGCCTCAAGCGTTTGATCGCGGGTGATGGGGTCGAGGCAGCCTGATGAGCCTTGAGCGCGTGAAGGATCAAATCATGGCCTTGTTGAATTTTAAAAAACCAAGCGCGGCTGTCGCGCCTCATTCGCCTCAAATCGAGGCCTTTCTCAAAGGCTATTCGATTGAGGTGATGCCGCGCACCGCTGAAAAGGTCGAGGATTTCCGCGCCCTGCTGCCGCAAGGCACCCGTGTTTACATCGCCCATATTGACGGCACCGAGATTGGCGACATGGTCGCCACCGCCGCGCGTCTGGCGCAGGACGGGTTCGAGGTGATGCCGCATTTCCCCGCCCGCTCGATCAAAGACAAGGCCACGCTCGGCGATTGGATCGCGCGCTATCAGGGCGAGGCAGGTGTCACCTCGGGCCTCATCTTGGCAGGCGGCATTCCACAGGCGCATGGTGATTTTGAAAGCTCGATGCAGCTGTTGGAAACGGGGCTGTTCGATCAGGCAGGGTTCACCCGCCTGCACGTTGCAGGCCACCCTGAAGGCAACCGCGACATTGATCCAGATGGCGGTGATGCCAATGTCATGGAGGCGTTGCGCTGGAAACAGGCCTTTGCCGCGCGCACAGATGCGAAAATGGCCCTTGCCACGCAATTCTGCTTTGAAGCCAAGCCCGTGATCGCATGGGTGAATGCCTTACAGGCCGCAGGGATTGATTTGCCTGTCCATATCGGAATTGCAGGCCCCGCCAAGCTGCAGACACTCATCAAATTCGCGATTGCCTGTGGGGTTGGCCCCTCGCTGTCCGTGCTGCAAAAACGCGCCAAGGATGTCTCGAAACTGCTGTTGCCGTTCGAGCCAGATGAGATCATCACGGAACTGGCCGCGCATAAGGCCGCACATCCTGATTTCGGAATTGAATCCGTCCATTTCTTCCCGCTTGGCGGGATCAAGACAAATGCCCAATGGGCCATCGACCATGGCGGCGCATCCACGCGCCCTGCCCTTGAAGGAGTGTAATCCAGAATGACCCGCACGATCATTGAATCCCAAACCAAAACCACCGTCATCGGTTTTGACGAGCCGTTTTGCGTGATTGGCGAACGGATCAACCCCACGGGGCGCAAAATCTTGAATGAGGAATTAGAGCGCGGCGATTTCTCCCGCGTGCAGGCCGATGCGATTGCGCAGGTCGCGGCGGGGGCCACCGTTTTGGATATCAACTCTGGCGCGGTGTTTTCCAATAAAATGGCCGAAGATGCGCGCTATGCCGACAATAACTTTGTCGAACCGATGTTGATGAAGGCCTTGGTCGAATGCGTGCAAGAGGTGACCGATTGCCCGCTGTGCATCGACAGCTCGGTTCCAGGCGCGTTGGAAAACGGTCTGGCCGCCGCCAAAGGCCGCCCGCTTCTGAACTCCGTCACTGGTGAGGAAGAGCGCCTTGAAATGGTGCTGCCCTTGGTCAAGAAATACAATGTGCCCGTTGTGGCCATCTCGAATGATGACACTGGCATTTCCGAAGATCCTGATGTGCGCTTTGCCGTGGCCAAGAAAATCGTGGAGCGCGCCGCGGATTACGGCATTCCCGCGCATGATATCGTGGTTGATCCGCTGGTCATGCCTATTGGCGCGATGGCCACGGCGGGTCATCAGGTCTTTACCCTCGTGCGCCGCTTGCGCGAGGAACTGGGGGTCAACACCACCTGTGGTGCATCCAATATCAGCTTTGGCTTGCCCAACCGCCACGGTGTGAACAATGCGTTTTTGCCCATGGCCTATGCCGCAGGCATGACCAGTGCGATCATGAACCCCGTGGCGCTGCCTGTTGGCCCCAAAGCGATTGCCGAGAAGAAAGCCGCGATTGAAGCCGCAGGGATCATCCTGCCCGCCGATTTGGACGATGAAACCTTCGTCAAATTGTTCGGCATGGGCTCGACCAAGCCGCGCGCGGGCAAAGAGATGGAGGCGATCCGCGCCGCCAATCTGCTGCTCAACCAAGATGATGGCGGGGCCGCTTGGATCAATTTCAACAAAGATCCAGATGCCGCCGTGCTGGGGGGACGTGCCAATCGCCGCGCAGGCGGTCGCCGCCGCGGCTAAGACAGGCAAGAAGGACACCCCATGACCCAAACAGGCGCAACGGACCCATTGGTGATTTTCACCCCCTCTGGCAAACGCGGTCGCTTTGCCAAAGGCACGCCCGTGCTTCAGGCGGCCCGCGCGCTTGGGGTCGATCTCGATAGTGTCTGTGGCGGGCGCGGCATATGTTCAAAATGCCAAATCACGCCCAGTTTCGGTGAATTTGCCAAACATGGCGTGACTGTGCGTGACGATGCCCTGTCGGAATGGAACGAGGTTGAAGCCCGCTATGACCGCGTCAAAGGCCTGATTTCTGGCCGCCGTTTGGGCTGTCAGGCCAAGGTTTTGGGTGATGTCGTGATTGATGTGCCTGAAACCAGTCAGGTGCATCGTCAGGTCGTGCGCAAAGAGGCCTCAACCAAGCCCATCATCATGGATCCTGCCACACGCATCGTCATGGTAGAGGTGGCCGAGCCTGATATGCACGAACCCTCGGGCGATTTCGAGCGGCTCAAAGACGCGCTTGCCGCGCAATGGGACGTGCATCAGGTCAGCGCCGCCCTGCCCGTTTTGACCAAGCTGCAACCCGTTTTGCGCAAAGGCAAATGGCAGGTCTCGGTCGCGCTGTTTCAGCCCGATGAGGGCGGGGTGGCGCACATCTTGGACATCTGGCCAAATCTTCATGAAGGCGGAATTTATGGCCTTGCGATTGATCTGGGCTCCACCACCATCGCGGCGCATCTGTGCGATTTGACCACGGGGGCGGTGATGGGCTGTGCGGGGATCATGAACCCGCAAATCCGATTTGGCGAAGACCTGATGAGCCGTGTTTCCTATGCCATGATGCAAGAAGGCGGTGCCACCGAGATGACCCGCGCCGTGCGCGAGGCCATCAACACTTTGGCAGGGCAAATCGCTGAGGATGCGGGGGTTGACCCCAAGCTGATCTTGGAAACCGTGTTTGTGTGCAACCCCGTGATGCATCATCTGCTTTTAGGGATTGATCCTGTGGAATTGGGTCAAGCCCCCTTTGCGCTTGCAACCTCGGATGCCCTGCGCCTCTGCGCGCCTGATTTGGGGCTGTCCACGCTGAACCCACAGGCACAAATTTACCTGCTGCCCTGTATCGCGGGCCATGTGGGGGCCGATGCCGCCGCCGTGGCCCTATCCGAGGCCCCCGACCAATCCGAGGATTTGGTGCTGATCGTGGATGTCGGAACCAATGCCGAAATCCTGTTGGGGAACAAGACCAAGGTTCTCGCCTGCTCCTCCCCCACGGGGCCTGCGTTTGAGGGGGCGCAAATTTCGTCAGGGCAGCGGGCCGCCCCGGGTGCGATTGAACATATCGAAATCAATCCCGCCACCAAGGAGCCACGGTTCCGCGTTATTGGCTGCGATCTGTGGTCTGACGAGGCTGGTTTTGCCGAGGCCACCGCGCAGACGGGTATTACGGGCATTTGTGGATCAGGCATCATCGAGGCCGTGGCGGAAATGCGCGCCGCGGGCCTATTGGACGGCTCAGGTCTGATTGGCAGTGCCGAGCAGACAGGAACCCCCCGTTCTATCCCCACAGGGCGCACCCATGAATATCTGATCTTTGACGGCACCGCCACGGGCGGGCCGCGCATCACCGTGACACAAGGCGACATTCGCGCCATTCAATTGGCCAAATCCGCGCTTTATGCAGGGGCGCGTTTGTTGATGGATCAAATGGGTGTGGACGCGGTCGACCGCGTGGTTCTGGCCGGGGCCTTTGGTGCGCATATCAGCCCAAAACACGCTATGATTTTGGGGATGATCCCCGATGCCCCGCTTGAGAAGGTCACAAGCGCGGGCAACGCCGCAGGACATGGCGCGCGCATCGCGCTGTGCAACCGCGCCGCGCGCAAACGGATCGAGGGGGGCGTGCGCGCCATCCAAAAGGTTGAAACCGCCATTGAGCCAAGGTTTCAGGAGCATTTTGTGGCCGCAAACGCGATCCCCCATAAAACCGCCGCCATGCCCAATTTGGCAACGGTGGTCAGCCTGCCCGATGTGAATTTCGGCGCCTCTGGCGGAGGGGGCAGTGACGAGGGGCGGCGGCGCAGGCGGCGGGGCTAATCGCGGTTGACGAAACCCCCGCCTTCGCGTATCGACACGTCACATTTCGCGGGTATGGTGAAATGGTATCACACGAGCTTCCCAAGCTCTTGGCGCGGGTTCGATTCCCGCTACCCGCTCCAAAAATTCCCCGTCTAGAACACAATTTCGGTCTAGAATACAATGTCGGACCCAATCCCGCGTGCCTTCGCGCGGGTGAGCGCCACTTGCGCCACGGCGAGATCCTGAAGCCCGACACCCGTGCCATCGAAAATCGTGATCTGATCGGGCGAGGCACGGCCCTTGGCCGCGCCTGTGACCACAGCCCCCAAGGGCGTGATATCTTCGCGCGCAATCAGACCTTCCGCCACGGCGTGTTGTGCCTCGCCGATAGTGGTGGATTGTGCCACCTCATCGGTAAAGACCGCCGCACGCGCAAAGAGCGCAGGATCAATCTCTTGCTTGCCGATTGTGTCGGTTCCCATAGCGGAAATATGGCATCCCGCGCTGACATGATCCGCAAGCAGGCTTGGAGCATTGGATGAGGTGATCGTGATGATCACATCGGCCTCCTGCATCCCCGCCAGATCAACGGGGGTGAACTCAACCCCCGCTTCAGCACAGACCTCCGCCAAGCGAGACAGGCGGTCTGGATTGCGGTTCCATCCCAAGACGCGGGTGAATTCGCGCACCCGCAAGGCCGCGCGCAACTGAAACACCGATTGATGCCCCGCGCCGACCATGCCCAAGACTTGGGCATCGGGACGCGCCAATTGGTCAATCGACAGGGCCGAGGCCGCCGCCGTGCGCAAGGCCGTCAACAGGTTCCCCCCCACCATCGCAGTGGGGCGGCCCGTTTCAGGATCAAACAACAGCACACAAGATTGATGATTGATCAAACCGCGCGCGGCATTTCCAGGAAAATACCCGCCCGATTTCACACCCATCACACCGCCTGCGCGATCAAAACCCGATTTGAACCCATATTGACGCCCCTCGCCCAAGGCCTCGCGGATCACAGGGAAATTATAGGCATCCCCATCGGCCATTGCCGCAAAACAGCCGCGCATGGCCTCAAACGCATCTTCGGCGCTGACAAGGTCAGCGATCAGGCTTTCTGGAATGATATACATCGCTCTGCCGCCTCAATAGGCCTTGCCACGGGCCGAGATGGGCCAAACCACCTCAACCTTGCCGCCCCGCACGCCGACATACCAATCATGCACATTGCAGGTCGGGTCACAGTGACCTGGCACAAGACGCAGCTTTTCGTTGATGGCCAGAACACCTTTCGGGTCGGCCACAACACCGTGTTCATCGCTGCATTTGACATATTCAACATCATCGCGCCCATAGATCACGGGCAGGCCACTATCGACCGATTGCGCCTTGAGGCCCGCATCGACAATTGCCTTATCGGCCTTGGCATGGCTCATCACCGAGGTCAGGATGAACAGCGCATTTTCCCATTCGCCGCGATCAATGCGGTTGCCGTTTTCATCTAGAATGCGGCCATAATCTGCATCCATAAAGGCGTAGGAACCGCATTGAAGCTCGTTATAGACGCCTGATGTGCTTTCGAAATAATAGCTGCCTGTTCCGCCCCCGCCCACGATATCGCAACTGATCCCTTCTGCGGCCAATGTATCGACCGCATCTTTGACCATGGCCACGGCAACCGCGATTTTCGCTTTGCGGTCCTCATAATGATCCAGATGTTGCATCGCGCCCTGATAGGCCTGAATGCCCGCAAATTTCAGCCCCTCGGCCGCGTCAATGGCGCGGGCTAAGGCGACAACCTCGGGGGTGGTGGTGACGCCACAGCGCCCTGCCCCGCAGTCAATCTCAACCAGACATTCGATCACCGTGCCATGACGGGTGGCGGCCGCAGAAAGATCGGCGATGTTGCTCAGATCATCGACACAGCAAATCGCGCGCGCGCCCAAAAGCGGGATACGGGCCAACCGATCAATCTTTTGCGGATCGCGCACCTGATTGCTGACCAAGACATCCCGAATACCGCCACGGGCAAAGACCTCGGCCTCGCTCACCTTTTGGCAACAAACACCGCACGCCCCGCCAAGGCTTTCTTGCAACTTGGCCACATCGACCGATTTATGCATCTTGCCATGCACGCGGTGGCGCATTCCATGGGCGGCGGCGTAATCGCCCATTTTCTTGATGTTGCGCTCCAGCGCATCGAGATCAAGGATCAAGCACGGGGTCTGGATATCGGCTTCGTCCATTCCCGGGAGCGCAGGAATATCATAGCCAACTTCCAAATTCTCAAAACTTGTATGCGTGTTCATCGCCTCACCCTTTCATCCATGGCAAACGGTCTAAATCGACATTGCCGCCCGTAATAATCACCCCTGTGCGTTTGCCCGCAAAGAGATGTTTGTTCTTCAAAATCGCCGCCAAGGGCACCGCGCAGCTTGGCTCGATCACGATCTTCATGCGCGCCCATGTCAGCTTCATCGCGGCCACGATTTCATCCTCGCTTGCGGTCAGAATATCGGTGACATGGGATTTCACAAAATGCCATGTCAGGTCTTTCAGGGGCACTTTCAGGCCATCGGCAATGGTCTGGGGCGCGTCATCCGCAATGATATGGCCTGCGCGAAAACTGCGCGCGGCATCATCGGCTTGATCGGGTTCGGCGGCATATATTTTGATCTCTGGCGCCACATTTGACAGCGTCAAACAGGTGCCAGAAATCATACCGCCTCCGCCGATTGGGGCCACAACCGCATCCAAATCGGGCACATCTTCGATCAATTCACGCGAACAGGTGGCCTGTCCCGCGATCACGCGCGGATCGTTGTAGGGATGCACAAAATTGCCGCCCGTTTTTGCCTGCACCTCGGCAAAGACCGCTTCGCGCGACGTGGTGGAGGGTTCACATTCCGTGATGATCCCGCCATATCCCCGCACCGCATCTTTTTTGGCCTGCGGCGCGCTATGGGGCATCACCACATGGCACGGAATGCCCCGCCGCCCTGCCGCATAGGACAAAGACAGCGCGTGGTTGCCGCTAGAATGGGTGCAGACGCCACGCGCGGCCTCTGCATCGGACAGGCCGAACACCGCATTACACGCACCGCGCACCTTAAAGGCGCCTGCCTTTTGAAAGTTCTCGCATTTAAAGAACATCTCACCCCCGACCAGATCGTTGAGGAACTGCGAGGTCAGCACAGGCGTGCGGTGGATATGCGGCGTGATGCGGGTATAGGCCTCAAGGCTGTCTTGATAGCTTGGAATGGAAAGGTCGTTTAGGTCTTTCATAGCACCCTCCTATTCGGCCGCATGGCGCAACGCGCCTGCGCCGCTGCGATAGTAGTCTTGGGCGGCCGCTACGCCTGACCCAAGGCGCACATCCCATCCAAGATCGGCCATGCACATCTCGGCTGTGGCCAAACCCGACAGCACCATCACATCGGTCAGCATCCCTAAATGGCCGATGCGAAACACCTTTCCTGCGACCTCGCCCAGACCCACACCAAAGGCCACGCCATATTTTGTGGCGGCAAGCTGCGCGAGTTCGGTGCCACATTTCCCTGCGGGCACCAGAACCGCCGTCACCGTATCAGAGGCCGCAGCAGGATCGGTTGCACAAATCTGCAACCCCCATGCGGCAACGGCGCGGCGCACCCCTTCGGCCAATCGGTGGTGGCGGGCATACACATTCTCTAACCCCTCACCCTCCAGAAGGGCGATGGAATGAGAGAGGCCCGCGATCAGAGCAACAGATGGGGTATAGGGATATCCCCCCGCCGCGTAGGATTTCAGCATATCGCGGAAATCAAAGAAACAGCGCGGCAAGGTGGCGCTGTCCATCGCCGCCAAGGCCTTGGGGCTGACGCCCAAAATCGCCAGACCTGCGGGCATCATGAAACCTTTCTGGCTGCCTGCCACGGCGATATCGACCCCCCATGCATCAAACTCAAACGGCATGGACGCAATGGAGGAGACACCATCGACAAACAGCATCGCATGATGTCCTGCGGCATTCAGGGCCGCGCGTATTCCTGCGATATCGGAGCGCACACCTGTCGCGGTTTCATTATGGGTGGCAAGCACGGCCTTGATCTGGCCCTCAGTATCCGCGCGTAAGGCCGCCTCAATCTGCGCAATCGGGGCCGCCTGCCCCCATGGCACATCGATGATCTGCACGTTCAAACCATGGCGTTGGCACATATCGATCCAGCGATGGCTGAACATTCCAAACCGCGCGGCCAAAACCGTATCCCCCGCGCTGAGGGTATTTGTGATCGCCGCCTCCCATCCGCCTGTGCCTGTGGACGGGATCACAATCACCTCGCCTGCGCTCATTTTCAAAACACGGCGCACACCCGCCACGGCGGGTTTGAACATCGCGCCAAAGGCGGGACTGCGATGGTCAAGCGTGGGCATATCACAGGCTTTGCGAATGCTCTCTGGGATATTGGTTGGCCCAGGAATGAAAACTGGATTTTGAAACGACATTGCGTGCGGCCCTCCCTTCAAAGGTTAAGACAAGCATAGCCGCAGGGCTTTACAGGCTGCAATTTTTTCGAAATAATTTTTTAATAGGTGAAAAAATACTTTTTCATCATAAAATTCAAATTGTTGCAGTTTTTCAATTCTCTCTTTGCAGATGAAAGGGCCGCAGATATGACACCATCCACGCGTCAAAGGGGCCGCCCCAAGGCCTTTCACGACAAGACCGAACAAAACACGGTGCAGGCGCTTGACCGTGCGCTCGCGGTGATGGAAGTGGTGGCGCAAAAACCTGGGCTGCGCCTGTCTGAATTGGCCGAGGAGACGGGTCAGGCCACCGCCACGCTCTATCGCGCGCTGACCACATTGCAAATGCGCGGGATGGTCGAATGCGATGAGATGCAGCAGGTCTGGCATATCGGCGCGGGCGCGTTTCAGGTTGGTTCGGCGTTTTTGCGCCGCACCAATGTGGTGGAGCGATCCCGCGCTGGCATGACACAATTGATGCGTGAAACGGGCGAGACCGCGAATTTGGGGGTCGAAATGCAGGATGAGGTTCTGTTCCTGACCCAAGTGGAAACCCACGAGGCGATCCGCGCCTTTTTTCCACCAGGCACCCGCGCGCCGATGCACGTCTCGGGGATTGGCAAGGCGCTGCTCTCTTGGTTTGAGCCGCAACAGGTGCAGGCGATCATTCTCAAACGCGGCCTTGCGGCCTTTACCCCACAAAGCCTGACCGATGAGGCCACATTGCGCGCAGATTTGGATGCGGCCCGCGCGCGGGGATTTGCGATTGATGACCAAGAGCGCGCCGAAGGGATGCGCTGTATCGCGGCCCCAATTTTCAACGTGCATGGCGAGGCCGTGGCGGGGATTTCCATCTCTGGCCCCGCCTTTCGTCTGCCTGTCGCACGCTGTCATGATATTGGGACGATGGTGCGCCATGCGGCGGACCAGATCACCACGGCCATCGGTGGACGAAGCCCTTAACGGGCGGCTTGCACCCATGCCACGATGGCGCGGCGCGCCTCTTCATCCATGGCAAAGGCATTGGGGGGCGGCATCGCGTGCGACACACCCGCCTGTAGATAGATCTGGCTGGCTTGACGGGCCACATCCGCCTCGGTTTCGAGATAGATATTCTTGGGTGCCCAACGGATGCCATCCCATGCGGGTTCGCGGGCATGACACATGGAGCAATTCCCGATCACCGCGTAATAGGCCTCCTCGAACCCATCTGCGGCAACCATATGCGCCTCGGCCGCGCTCAAGGGGCGCGTGGCGGCTTCGTCATAGGTTTCCGCACTGCGCGGGATCGACAGCCATGCGATGACAATCATCAGCAAGACGGTGACCGCCCATGTCCAATGCGGCCCCTTGCCCGTGGCGTGCATCGTGTTGAAATAATGGCGGATGGTCACACCCGTGAGGAAGATCAAGCTGGCGATGATCCACGCATATTCGGTCGCAAAGGCGAGCGGATAGTGATTGGACAGCATCAAGAAAATCACAGGCAAGGTGAGGTAATTGTTATGGGTCGAGCGCAGCTTGGCGATCTTGCCATATTTCGCATCAGGCGTGCGCCCCGCCTTGAGATCAGCCACCACAATCCGTTGGTTTGGCATGATTTGGAAAAATACATTCCCCGTCATGATGGTCGCAGTGAAGGCACCCAAATGCAGCAGCGCCGCGCGCCCTGTGAACACCTGATTGTAGCCCCAAGACATGACCACAAGGATCACAAACAGGATCAGCATCAGCGCGGTCGGGTTCTCGCCCAAGGGCGATTTGCACAGTTGATCATAGAGCACCCACCCCAAGGCCAGAGAGCCGCCCGAGATCAAAATACCCTGCCACAGCGTCAAATTGGCTTTTGTGGGATCAAGCAAGAATAATTCGCCGCCCACCCAATAGACGATCATCAACAAGGCCGCGCCTGACACCCATGTGATGTAGCTTTGCCATTTGTGCCAAATCAGATGCTCGGGCATATTTTCAGGGGCGACCAGATATTTCTGGATGTGGTAAAACCCACCCCCATGCACCTGCCATTCTTCGCCATAGGCCCCTTTGGGCATATTGGGCACAGGCCGCAGCCCGAGGTCCAACGCAATAAAGAAGAAAGATGCGCCAATCCACGCCATCGCCGTGATGACGTGCAGCCACCTGACCGAAAATGAAATCCAATCCCAGATAATGGCCAGATCATACATACGGGTGATCCCCTGACAGAGTTGCGGTTGGCGCCATACTAGGCGGGTGGAGTTTGTTCTGCTATTACGGGCAAAAGCCAAGCAGTATCAAAAAAAGCAAAACAATGTCCTATATTGATAATATCCGAACCTTTGTCCGTGTCTATGAGCTTGGGTCAATGTCGGCTGCGGGGCGGGATTTGCGCATCTCACCTGCCGTGACCTCCTCGCGGATATCGCAGCTTGAGGACCATTTGGGCGTGCGCCTGTTCCAGCGCACAACCCGCAACTTGACCCCCACCGAACAGGGGCAAGCCTTTTATCGCGGGGCCACGAAGATATTGGAATCGGTCGAGGATGCCGAGGCGCAGATCGTGAACATCACCGAAAACCCCAAAGGATCGCTTTACATCGCGGCGCCTTTGGGGGTCGGGCGGCGGTTGATTGCGCCCCATGTGCCCCAATTCATCGCGCAATATCCTGAAATCCACATCCGCCTGCGCCTCTCGGACCGCAAGATTGACCTGACCACCGAGGGGTTGGATCTGGCGTTTTTTCTGGGGGAGCCTGAAGACAGCAACCTGCGCATCCGCAAGATCGCGGATGTGGCGCGCGTGCTTTGTGCCGCGCCGGCCTATATCGCCGCACGCGGGATGCCCGTATCAGGGGCCGATTTGGTCACAGGACGGCATGAATGCTTGAACCTGCGCTTTCCCGGCGCGAAGGAGTTTCAATGGCGTCTCCAGACCGCGGCGGGCCTTGAGCGCTTTGCCGTCTCAGGGCGCTATGAATCCGATGACGGGGATGTGCTGACGGATTGGGCCTTGGCAGGGCATGGCATCGTCATGAAACCGATTTTCGAGGTGGCCGAGCAATTGCGCACTGGCGCGCTTGTCCCCGTAGCGGTGGAGACCCCACCCGCCCCTATTCAAATGGCCTGTCTCTTCACCCATCGCCGCAGGCAAGACCCCAAAACGCGGCTGTTCATGGACTTCATGATCGACCGCGTGGGCCGCGCCATCCGCGAGACCGCCACCGTTCAACTGCCGCGATAGGTGGAATATCCATAAGGCGACAGCAAAAGCGGGACATGGTAATGTGTCTCCTCCGACATTCCGAAACGGATCGGGATCATGTCAAGGAAACGCGGGTTTTCTGATGGCACGCCTTGTGCATCAAGATAGGCCCCTGCATGAAAGCGCAATTCGTAAACGCCGCAAGCGAATTCCGCAGCAGGCAGGATTTGCGCATCTGTGCGCCCGTCTGCATTGGTCACAACCGTCTTGATCAAGGCCATATCCCCATCGGTGACGCGGTAGAGATCAATCTGTAATCCCGCAGCAGGGCGACCTGTCGCCGTGTCCAAAACATGGGTGGTTAAATACCCTGCCATCTGCGCTCTCCCTTTGGGTTAAATGACACCTAGAAAATTCTCACCGCTCTGGTCATGATAGGCGAGATCAGGCGCCAGATACAGAGCAGAGCCACCAAAACAGTGCTTATGGATTTTTTTTAAAATCACTCACGATTATCTGCATTATGCCATGGAAAAACCAAGCGAGGCTGAGATGACACGCTACCCCCGAGATTTACGCGGCTACGGCCCGCAGATGCCGCAGCCCAACTGGCCCAATGGCGCAAAAATCGCCGTGCAGATCGTCCTCAATTACGAGGAAGGTGGCGAGAATAACATCCTGCATGGCGATGCCGCATCTGAGGCGTTTTTGTCCGAGATCACGGGCGCGCAACCATGGGTCGGTCAGCGCCATTGGAATATGGAGTCGATCTACGAATATGGTGCGCGTGCAGGGTTTTGGCGGCTCTATGCGATGATGTCAGACCTCCCCGTGACGGTCTATGGGGTGGCCACCGCCCTTGCCCGCAGCCCCGAACAGGTGGCGGCGATGAAAAAGGCGGGTTGGGAAATTGCCAGCCATGGCCTGAAATGGGTGGAGCACAAGGATATGCCCCCCGAGGAGGAGCGCGCACAAATCCGCGAGGCGATCCGCCTGCACACCGAGGTCACGGGAACCCCGCCGCGCGGATGGTATACGGGACGCTGTTCCATGCACACGGTTGATCTGGCTGCCGAAGAGGGGGATCTGGCCTATATCGCCGACAGCTATGCCGATGATCTGCCCTATTGGGTCAAGGCGGGCGGCAAGGATCAATTGATCGTGCCCTACACGATGGATTGCAACGATATGCGCTTTGCGATCCAAGCGGGCTTTACCGAAGGCGCGCAATTCGAGCGCAGCTTGATTGACACCTTTGATCAGCTTTACGCCGAAGGGGTGGCGGGCGCGCCCAAGATGATGTCTATCGGCCTGCATTGCCGCCTTGCGGGCCGCCCTGCCCGCGCGCTGGCCCTCAAACGGGCCTTGGCGCATTTCCAAGCGCATGAGGGTGTATGGTTCGCCACCCGCGCAGAGATTGCCGATCATTGGGCCGCGACCCATCCCGTGACCGCGCGTTTGACCCCCTCGCAGATGACGCGCGAG
This sequence comes from Rhodobacteraceae bacterium XHP0102, assembly GCA_025751475.1. Classification (GTDB taxonomy): domain Bacteria; phylum Pseudomonadota; class Alphaproteobacteria; order Rhodobacterales; family Rhodobacteraceae; genus M30B80. The sequence goes on along the minus strand of JAOWLD010000003.1, from coordinate 526,586 downwards.
GCGTTTGTTGCCGAGTTTGGCGGTATGTTCGAGCATAGCCCATGGATTGCTGAACGTGCCTTTGAGATGGAGCTTGGCCCCGCCCATGATTGCGCGGCAGGGGTTCATTCGGTTCTTGCGCGCGCCTTTCGCAGCGCCAGCGCGGCGGAACGGCTGGGTGTGTTGCAAGCCCACCCTGATCTGGCAGGCAAACTGGCCGCGGCCAAGCGCCTGACAGCCGAGTCAACTGCCGAGCAAGCCTCGGTCGGGCTTGATAGCCTGACGGACGCGGAACGCGCAGAATTCACCGCCTTGAATGACCGCTATACCGAAGCCTTCGGTTTTCCCTTCATCATCGCTGTGCGCGACAACACCAAGGCCAGTATCTTGGAGGCGTTCAAGCGCCGCGTGACGCAATCGCGCGAGGTCGAATTCACCGAAGCCTGTCGTCAGGTTGAGCGCATCGCGGAATTGCGCCTGATAGATCGGTTCGCACAATGAAGATCATCATCGAGCCCATGACCGCCGATGCCTTTGCGCCGTTTGGCGACTTGCTTGAGGCGAAAGGCACGCCTGACAAGATCATCAATCAAGGCCTATGTGGCCGTTTCCACGACCGTGCGCGGATGGATTTTTCGGATGGGCGCGCAGGGATCAGCATCTTTCACGCAGAAAAGCGCGATTTGCCGATGAAGCTTGATCTGGTCGAGCGACACCCTGACGGATCGCAGGCCTTTGTCCCGATGAGCCATCAGCCGTTTTTGGTGGTCGTGGCCGAAGACCACAACGGCACCCCGCAAAACATCCGCGCCTTTCTGACCGAAGCGGGGCAAGCGATCAATATTCATCGCGGCGTCTGGCACGGAGTGCTGACGCCGCTATATGATCCAGGGCTTTTCGCGGTCATCGACCGCATTGGCGATGGCCCCAATTTAGAAGAATATTGGCTGCCTGATGAAGTGATGATCGTCCCCTCATAAGGGCATATGGCGGTTCACATCTTTGTAAAGCAGATAGCGGAACTTGCCCGGCCCGCCCGCATAGCAGGCCTGCGGGCAAAAGGCGCGCAGCCACATATAATCGCCCGCTTCCACCTCGACCCAATCGGTGTTGAGGCGATAGACGGCCTTGCCCTCTAGCACATACAGCCCGTGTTCCATCACATGGGTTTCCAGAAACGGGATCACCGCACCGGGTTCAAAGGTCACGATGGTCACGTGCATATCATGGCGCAGATCAGCAGGATCAACAAAGCGCGTGGTGGCCCATTTGCCATCCGTGCCCGCCATTGGGGTGGGGGCAATGTCGCGCTCGTTCAAAATCAAAACGTCAGGATGATCGAGACCTTCGACCTCCTGATAGGCTTTGCGAATCCAATGAAACCGCAAAGGCGACTGCCCGCGATTATACAATTCCCATGCCTGAGCGGGCGGCAGATAGGCGTAACCGCCCGCCTCCAACAGATGGGTTTGACCATTCACTGTAAGGCTTGCTTGGCCCTCTACGACAAAAAGAACCGCCTCGGCCTCCTCATCGGTTTCAGGGCGCGCGCTGCCGCCCTCGGGGGCGACTTCCATGATGTAATGCGAAAAGGTTTCCGCAAAGCCCGACAAGGGCCGCGCAATCACCCAAAGGCGGGTTTTCTCCCAAAAGGGCAAGAAACTGGTGGTGATATCGCGCATCGTGCCGCGCGGGATCACGGCATAGGCCTCGGTAAAGACCGCGCGATCTGTCAACAGCTGTTCCTGCGGGGGATGGCCGCCTGTGGGGGCGAAATATTTGGGGCTCATAACGGCAACTCACATTGAATACTGCGGCTATGATAGGCGCTTGTCGCGGCGCTGTCGCACCCAAAAAGCACGAAGGCAGTTTTCGGGTTTCATTGATAATCGTAGCATTCTGTTAGGCAATTTTTGCAGACCGCAAGCGTGGCAAGCCGCCCATCTCAAGGATCAGGTCAACAATCTTCTCCACGCCCTGCTCGTGGCGCAATTGCGCCATAACGAAAGGCCGCCCTGCCCGCGCCCGGGTCGCATCTGCCTCCATCACATCAAGCCGCGCACCGACATAGGGCGCAAGATCGGTTTTGTTGATCACCAAGATATCCGACCGCGTCAGCGCAGGCCCGCCCTTGCGCGGGATATCCTCGCCCGATGCCGTATCAATCACATAGATCGTCAGATCGGCCAATTCAGGGCTGAAGGTCGCCGATAGGTTATCGCCGCCGCTTTCGATCAACACGATCTCAAGGTCAGCGTGGCGCGCTTGCATTTGCGCAATCGCGGCCAAATTGATGCTGGCATCCTCGCGGATGGCGGTATGCGGACACCCCCCTGTCTCAACCCCAATGATCCGATCCAGCGGCAGGATTTGCATCCGCATCAGCGCCTCTGCATCCTCTTGGGTGTAAATATCGTTGGTGATGACGCCAATGGAAAACTGATCCTTCAGCCGCGCCGCGAGCCTTGCGGTCAGCGTGGTTTTACCTGCGCCAACAGGGCCACCAATCCCAATCCGAAGCGGGCCATTTGGGGAAAGATTGGTCATGATTGAAACATCCTTGCAGAGGCCAGCCCGTGCTGTGCGGCGGCAATGTCAGATAGAAAGGCGGTGCTGTGAAGGTCATCCAAGCTTGCGGTTTCGGCAATGGGGGAAAGGGCCGCAATCTGGGGCGAAAGCCGCGCCAAAATGCCTTGTGCCGCCACCTGCCCCAAGGGCATCAGGCGTTGCGCCGCGGCGACAAGATTTGCGAAAAACCCCTGAAGATACAAGGCCGCCGCATCGGCAGGTGCGATGCCACGCCGTGATGCGGCAAAGCCAAGCGCGATTGGGACGAAAAGATCAGGCAGATCGGCCATCCCCCAGACATCGCGCATCAGCGCGCTGAAACTGGCCCCCATATTCTGCGCCTCGCGCAGACGGGGGGCTGCGAATTGCCATGCACGCGCCTCATCTTGGAGTGCGATCAGCGCGTCCGCCCCTTCGGCCTTGGCACCAAGCCCGATCCAAATCGCATCATTGCGCCCCGTTCCATGCTGCAGCAGGTCACACAGCCAATCCTCAAGATCCGCGGCCGATGTGATCAGCCCGTCTTGAATGGCGGCCTCAATCCCGTGGCTAAAGGCAAAGCCCCCCACAGGGAAGGCAGGCGACACCCACTGGGCCAGCGTGATATAATCCGCGTCAATGCGCATGGGGCATATATGCGCTTGCGCCATGCTCATGGGCATGGGTGCGGCCATGGCCATAGGCCCCGCCCTCGGGGGTGAAAGGACGGGTTTCTTCCACCAGATCAGCCCCAAGTTGGCCCAACATATGCGCAATCACGGGATCGCGGCGGATGATCAAGCAGTCCTGCCCAATCTCACACGGGGTATGGCGATTGCCGATATGCCAGGCGAGCCGCGCCAAGCTGTCACCGCGGATGATCAAAACCGCCTCAGGGGCGGCGCGCACCGCAACGCGGCGGCCATCGGTCAGCACCAAAACATCCCCCGCATCCAAGGATGTGGTCTGCGCCAAATCCAACAAAAACGCCCGCCCGCCATCAGTGATCAGGCGCTTGCGGCGCAAAAATCGCGCCTCATAGTCTAGCGTGATCGTGTCAAAAGACAGGGCCGCGCCCGTCACAGGGCCACGCATCACCTCATGGCAAACGGGTAGATCAGTCATCCTTGCCCCCTTTTTCAGAATAGGAAATAGCGCTGCGCCATGGGCAGCACCTCGGCGGGTTCGCAGATCAGCAATTCGCCATCTGCGCGCACCTCATAGGTTTCAGGGTTCACCTCGACCTTTGGGGTGGCCGTGTTCAGCTTCATATCAGCCTTGCCAATGGCGCGCGTGTTGCGCACCGCAAGGGTGGATTTGGCAAGGCCAAGTTCGGCCTTAATGCCACGCGATTGCGCGGCCTCGGACACGAAGCAGACCGACCCCCGTTCGACCGAGCGGCCATAAGCCCCCCACATCGGGCGTGAATAGACAGGCTGCGGCGTGGGGATCGAGGCATTGGGATCGCCCATTTGCGCCATGGCAATCGTGCCGCCGATTAACACCATTTCAGGCTTTACCCCAAAAAACGCAGGCGACCACAGCACCAGATCGGCGCGTTTGCCCACCTCAATCGAGCCAATCTCATGCGAAATTCCATGCGCGATAGCGGGGTTGATCGTGTATTTCGCCACATACCGGCGGACGCGGAAATTGTCATTCTCGCCCGTTTCCTCGGGCAGGCGGCCGCGTTGCTTGCGCATTTTATCGGCCGTTTGCCATGTGCGGATGATCACTTCGCCCACCCGCCCCATCGCCTGACTGTCAGAGGCGATGATCGAAAACGCGCCCATATCATGCAGGATATCCTCGGCCGCGATGGTTTCGCGGCGAATGCGGCTTTCGGCAAAGGCGATGTCTTCGGGGATGGATTTGTCCAGATGGTGGCAGACCATCAACATATCGAGATGTTCCTCGACCGTGTTCACGGTGAAGGGCCGTGTCGGATTGGTTGAGGACGGGATCACATGGGCCTCGCCACAGATTTTGATGATATCGGGGGCATGACCACCCCCCGCCCCTTCGGTGTGAAAGGCATGGATCGTGCGGCCCTGTAATGCCTTGATCGTATGCTCGACAAAGCCCGACTCGTTCAGCGTATCGGTGTGGATCATCACCTGAACATCCATTGCATCGGCAACGCTGAGGCAGCAATCAATCGCCGCTGGTGTGGTGCCCCAATCTTCGTGCAGTTTCAGCGCACAGGCCCCGCCCAAAATCTGTTCTTCAAGGGCTGCGGGCAGGCTGGCATTGCCCTTACCCGCGAAGGCCAAATTCATCGCAAACCCATCCGCCGCCTGCAACATCCGCCCCAGATGCCACGGCCCAGGCGTGCAGGTGGTGGCAAGCGTTCCATGCGCAGGCCCCGTGCCACCGCCCAACATGGTGGTCAGGCCCGAATGCAGCGCATCTTCGATTTGCTGCGGGCAAATGTAGTGAATATGGCTGTCAAACCCGCCCGCGGTCAGGATCCGCCCCTCACCCGCGATGACCTCGGTCCCTGCACCGATGGGGATGGTGACACCGGGCTGCGTATCGGGATTGCCCGCTTTGCCAATGGCGGCAATGCGCCCATCGCGCAGACCAACATCGGCCTTGTAAATCCCTGTGTAATCCACAATCAGCGCATTGGTGATCACCGTGTCAGGCACACCTTCCGCGCGGGTCAATTGCGATTGGCCCATGCCATCACGGATGACTTTGCCACCGCCGAATTTCACCTCCTCGCCATGGGGGCCTGTCAGATCGCGCTCGACCTCGATGATCAGGTCCGTATCGGCAAGGCGCACCCGATCCCCCACGGTGGGGCCAAACATCCCCGCGTGATCCCGCCGTGAAATGCGTGTTGGCATTACAAATCCCCCATAATCTGGCCATTAAAACCAAACACTCGCCGTGCGCCCGCAATCGGGATCAGGCTCACCTCGCGGCGTTGACCTGGCTCGAACCGCACTGATGTGCCAGAGGCAATATTAAGGCGCATCCCGCGTGCGGCCGCGCGGTCAAAATCCAGCGCGGGGTTGGTTTCGGCAAAATGGTAATGGCTGCCCACTTGCACGGGCCTGTCGCCCGTATTGGCCACCATCACCGTCACCGCCTCGGCACCTGCATTCAGGGTCAAATCCCCCTCGGCAACGAAGAGTTCACCCGGGATCATTTGCGCCGATCCGTCATGATAAGAGCGGCCAAGCCAATGGCACCAAGCGCGCCAAGGGCCACCATCCACGGCTCGGCGCCATGGGGGTGCAGGTGCAGACCCTCATGCGCGGCAGCAGGGCTTGCCACAATCAAGGCCAGAACAAAAATAGCAATATTTTTCATGGGTTTATTCCTTTATCTTCACCGAATAGGATTATGGACAGTGACCAATTTCGTGCCATCGGGAAAGGTTGCCTCGACCTGCACTTCGTGGATCATTTCGGCCACGCCCTCCATACATTGGTCCCGTGATATGACATGGCCGCCCGCCTGCATCAGATCCGCAACACTGCGCCCGTCCCGTGCGCCTTCAACCACCGCATCGGTGATCAATGCAATCGCTTCGGGATGGTTTAGCTTGACCCCCCGCGCAAGGCGGCGGCGGGCCACCTCGGCGGCCATGGAGATCAGCAATTTGTCTTTTTCACGGGGGGTGAGGTTCATCTCTCAAAGGCTCCAAGAACGGGGAAGATCATGGGGGGATAAGGCGCGCAAAACAGGCAGCAATGCGTGGCGCAAGGCAAATCCATCTGCGGCAAGCATACGGATCAAAAGAAGGTCTTTTTGGGGGCTGCTGGCTGCGGCTGTTTTGGGCAGGATCGCACGGATCGCATCCAACTGCCCCTCGACCTGAGGGGCGGCGCAGATCACAGTGGCAAAGCCCGCAGCGCCCTGCCCAATCGCCCTGCGCGCAAGATGGGCGTGCATATCATCCTCAAGGCGCAACGCATCGCGAAACAAGGCGCGACCCGCGCGGTTGATGATGATCTCATCATGCAACTGACCCTGACAGACCCGCTCCCCCATGGCGGCGCGGCCCAAGATCACGCTTTCCACCGCCAGAAGATGGGCACCCTCGGCCATCTCAACGCGCAATCGGCGCTTCAGCGCACTGCCATCAAATAAAATCACCTCTTGCGGCAGCCATGACAGCGCGGCCCCGTCTGCAATGCTCAATTCCGTGCTGACCTGCCCCCGCCCCGTGGCGGCGCGATAAATGCGTTCAGCCGATTGCGTGGTCAGGGTCAAATGCCCGCCCCCCGCATGGGCCGTGACCGCAAAGCGATCTCCGCCCGTGATGCCGCCAGCGGTGTTGATCATCACCGCCTCAACCGTGCCCGCGCGGCGCGGAAACAAAGCGCGCAGCGATCCTTCGGCGCGAAAATCCTGTAATCGCCCCGCAGCCCCCAGCGTGACACGCAAAGCACCCTTGGCGCGCGGCGGCACGAGCGGGCTGAATGAGGGGGAAAGTTCGGTCACGCGATCCGTCCTTTGGGGGTGGCATATCACAGTCGCCCCAAGATTTCTGGCCCGCCGCAAAAGGAAAAGGGGCCGCGCAACCGCGCGCCCCCCACCTAAAAGGATTGATTAAACTTTCACCAAAAATTCAAACGGCGCCCAAATTTCGGGCAAAATGAAAAGGCCCCACAGAATGAAATGCGGGGCCGATCCAGGATCAGCTTGGGGCGCGCTCGGCCCATCCTGCAAAGATACGCTCTAAGGCCACAACCACATAGAACAGCAAGATGCCCAGCGCGGCCAACATGAACAACACCGCAAACATCAGCGGATAATCCGCGCTGATCCGCCCAGAGTCGAACAACGCCCCCAAGCCGCGCCCATGGGGGCTGACGATTTCCATGAGATTGGTGCCGATAAAGGCCAAAGTGACCGCCACTTTCAACGCGCCAAAGAATTCAGGCAGGGTTTTGGGCAAGGCAATTTTCCAGAAAATCGTGAATTTTGATGCCCCCAGTGCGCGCAAAATATCGCGATACTCAGGCTCTAACGTGGACAATCCGATAGAGACGGACACGGCGATCGGGAAAAACGAGATCATAAAGGCAATCAATACCGTGTTGAAATCATGCTGCCCCACGAACATCAGCGCCACGATGGGCACAACGGTCGCCTTGGGGATGGCGTTGAACCCGACCAACAGCGGATAAAGCCCTTCGCGCGCGATGCGTGAAAACCCCATGATCATGCCAAGGCCCGTGCCAAAGGCTACGGCAAGCGCCAGACCGACCACCGTGCGCCACAATGTTTCCCATGAGGCCACCACGAACAGCTCGCGGAATTGCCAGAACTTTGGGATCAAATCCGATGGCGAGGCCATACGGTAATTGGGCAGTTGATAAAACCACACCAACCATTCCCAGATGGCGATCACCGCCACGATAAACAGGATTGGCACACCGATTTTTAAAAACCTGTCGTTCATGCGGCCCCCTCCGGCACACGGCCTTGGGCCACTTGAATCTGATGGCGCAGCACGGCCAGCATTTCCACGGCTTTCTGGCTGTAAAGATCGTCCAAGCTGCGTTTGCCCTGCAAATCCACGTTCAAAATATGCTGTGCATGGGCGGGGCGACCCGATAAGACCACAACCTGATCGGCCAGAAAGACGCTTTCGCGCAGATCATGGGTGATCAGCAGGCAGGTGAACGGTTCTTCGGCCCGCAGATCATGCATGGTGCACCATAAATCCTCGCGGGTGAAAGCATCCAATGCGCCAAATGGCTCGTCCAAAATCAACACATCGGGTTTGTGGATAATGGATCGGCACAGCGAGGCGCGCTGCCGCATCCCGCCCGACAACTCCGAAGGCTTTTTACCTTCAAACCCTTTTAAACCCACCAATTCCAGCAGATGCCGCGCGCGCGCCTCGCCTTCGGCGCGGCTCATGGGCGTTTTGACGATTTCCAAGGGCAGCAGCACATTCTCTAAAATCGTGCGCCATTCCAAAAGCACAGGGTTTTGAAAGGCCATTCCCACGGTTGGCCGCGGGCCTGTCACCTTTTGCCCCGACAACCAGACCTCGCCCTGATCAGGGCGCATCAGCCCCGAAACCAGCCGCGTCAGCGTGGATTTTCCGCATCCCGAAGGCCCCACCACGGCACAGAAGGAATGTTCGGGAATTTGCAGGGAAAGGTCATCCAAAACGGGCAACGGCCCCGATGCTGTGCGATAAGCGTGGGTGACACCCTTTAGCTCTATCTGAAAGGTCATATCGTCTATTTTCCTTGAAAGCAGGGTCAGCACGATTTTCTCGTGCTGACCCCTGATCTCGGCGCTGCGTCCAAGGTTATTGGCTCAACATCCGCGCCTCTGCCGCAGGCAGATAGGCATCCGTGAAGTAGAGCGCGGCATCGGGGGCGTTTTGGAATTCATAAACGATTTTCATCTGCTCCAACGCCTCCGCCATACGTGCGGGATCGATATTGCCCATACCGTTTTCCAGCACATATTCGGTGGCGATATTGGCATCGAGCGCCATTTGCAGGCGGCGGGCCTCCAAATCGACATCGCCCGCAGGGTTGCGCGCAATCACCGCTGCCGCCCCTGCGGCGGGGTCCGCCATGGCATCACGCACGCCATCAACAACGGCCCCCAAGAAGGCGGTCACCACCTCGGGGTTTGCGGCGGCATAGTCGGTGTTCACGATGATCGCATTGCCATAAAGCGCAACGCCGTGATCGGCAAAGAGGATTGTGGTCAAATCTTCCTCTGGCACACCCAGACGCGCGGCGCTGAGATAAGAGCTGAAATTAAACCCTGTGACGCTGTCCACTGTGCCCTCGGCCAAGCTGGGCTCACGGGTTGGGAAGCCCACGGGCTCTACGGTGATGGTGCTGACATCAATGTCATTCACCGCAGCCAAAATCGGGAATTGCGCCCAAGCCCCGTCAGGGGGCGGTGCGCCAAGCGTGGAGCCTTCGAGATCCGCGATTCCGTTGATCCCAAGGCTTTTGCGACCCACGATGGAAAATGGTGGGCGGTCATAGACCATCATCACCGCCGTCACAGGCGCGCCCGGGTTTTGATCCAGAAAGCGGATCAGCGAGTTGATATCGGCAAAGCCAATCGGAAATGCGCCCGTGGCCACCTTCGGGATCGCGTCCAGCGACCCTTCACCCGCAGAAACCTCAACATTCAGCCCCGCCTCGGCAAAATGGCCATTGTCAATGGCAAGGAAATACGGCGCAGACGGCCCCTCGAAGCGCCAATCCAGCGTAAAGGGTATATCGGTTTGCGCGAAAGCGGGGGTCGTTGCGATCATCCCCGCGGCAATCAAGGGTAGGGTTTTGTGAAGCACGGCGTTTTCTCCAATTCAATGCAGCGTTACGAAGCCACCTCATGACCTGCACGCGTTTTGGTCAATCCAAAGCCGCGCGACAGGGCGCACGCCACGATGCGAGCGTGCTAAAGATTAGGCAGTTCTGTGTATTTTGCCTAGAAAAAAAGCAAAGCGCGAAATGGGGCGGGGCAATTCGTGCAAAACTTGGTTGATTTTTAACGGATTGCCAAGTCGCCAGACAGCCCCTAGCGTGGCGCGAAACAGCCCGAAACAGAGGTCATACCATGCCCGAATTTGTGATCCCTGCCCCGCCTCAAGCCTGCTTGCCCGTGACGACAGGGAGGCAATTTCCCGTCCGCCGCGTTTATTGCATCGGGCGCAATTATGCGGCCCATGCGATTGAAATGGGCCATGACCCCGACCGCGAGCCCCCGTTCTTTTTCCAGAAAAACCCAGATAGTTTGACGGCAACAGGCCGCTTTGCCTATCCGCCCCAAACCGCAGATGTGCATCACGAGATCGAAATGCTTGTGGCGCTGCAATCGGGGGGGCGCGATATCGCGCCTGAGGATGCGTTGAGCCATGTTTGGGGCTATGGCGTGGCGCTGGACATGACGCGGCGCGATTTGCAAGGCGAAGCCAAGAAGCTTGGCCGCCCTTGGGAGATCGGCAAATCCTTTGAAGGCTCCGCACCGATCAGCCCGCTGATGCCAGTGACGCAAACGGGTCATCCGCAGAAAGGGGAGATCACCTTGCACGTGAATGGCGCACCGCGCCAAAGCGGTGATCTGGCGCAGATGATTTGGAAAACACCCGAGATCATCTGCTATCTGTCGCGGTATTTTGAACTGGCGGCAGGTGATGTGATCCTGACGGGCACGCCTGCGGGCGTTGGCCCCGTGCAGCGCGGCGATGTGATGGAGGGGCGTGTCGCGGGTCTTGCCCCGCTCCGTGTCGAGGTGATCTAAGAGATCAAGATAAGGGACAAGGCGATGAGCGTGATTGGTATAGGTGTTCTGATGGGCCTGGGCGGCACATTGGCGATGGATATATGGGCGGTGATCCTAACGCGCATGGCGGGTGTCCCTGCGCCCAATTGGGGCAATGTGGGCCGTTGGGTCGCGCATTTGGGGCGCGGCACGGTCTTTCACAGCGATATTTCCAAAAGCGCCGCCGTGACGCAGGAGCGCCTCATTGGCTGGCTGTTTCACTACGCGGTCGGCGCAATTTATGGCGCATTATTCCTTGGGATCATGGGGCAATCATGGCTTGAGGACACACCATTTTTGCCCTTGTGGATTTTCTCGATCCTGACAATTGGCGCGGGATGGTTTCTGCTGCATCCTGGGCTTGGCTTGGGATGGGCCTTGTCCAAAACGGCCACGCCGTGGAAGGCACGTGGCTTGGGCCTTCTGGCGCATACGATGTTTGCCTTTGGAATGTGGGGCAGCGCGCTGGCCTTCTAGTTCTGCGCGTGGATGTAATCCAACAAGGCACGGGTTGAAGGGTCAAGCGCCGCATCTGTCCCCCGCCCCTCAACAGCGGGCTGGAGGGCCAAGGCCAACTCTTTGCCCAGTTCCACCCCCCATTGGTCAAAGGAATTGATCCCCAAAATCACCCCTTCGACAAAAACCCGATGCTCATAAAGGGCGATGATCTGCCCCAAGGTGAAGGGGGTCAGGCGCGGATAGATCAGCGTGGTTGAGGGACGGTTGCCTGTGAAAACGCGGTGGCGGGCTTGGCGCTCCAATTCCGCACCAGAGAGGCCCTTGGCCGCCATCAACTCCCGCGCCACCGCAAGGCTGCGGCCCTGCATGAGGGCCTGCGACTGTGCCAGACAATTCGACAAAAGCAGGGTGTGATGATGCGCCAATTCTGGCTCATGCCCCTTGGCGGCCACAAGGAATTCGCAGGGCACCACACGCGTGCCTTGGTGGATCAACTGATAAAACGCGTGTTGGCCATTCGTGCCAGGTTCCCCCCAGACAATCGGGCCAGAATGATGTGGCAAATCCTGCCCGTCCATGGACACGCCTTTGCCGTTTGATTCCATCTCCAACTGCTGCAAATAGGCGGGCAGACGCGACAGGCGTTGATCATAGGGCAACACAGCACGGGTCGCATGGCCGCAAATCTGGTTGTGCCACAGCCCCACAAGCGCCAAGAGAACGGGCAGGTTCCGCGCCAAATCCGCCTCGCGGAAATGGGCATCCATCGCCGCCGCACCCGCAAGGAAGCTGTCAAAATTCTTTGGCCCAATCGCCAACATCAAGCCAAGGCCAATCGGACCCCACAGCGAATAACGCCCGCCCACCCAATCCTCGAACCCGAACACACGGGCAGGATCAATGCCAAAGGCGGCGGTTTTATCCGTGGCCGAGGACAGGGCCACGAATTGCGCGGCGGGGTGATTGACCACCTGCGCCATCCAATCGCGCGCCGTTTGGGCATTGGTCATGGTTTCAATCGTGGTAAATGTTTTTGAGGCCACGATGACCAAAGTTGTTTTTGGATCAAGCCCTTGCAGCGTGTCGTTGATATGCGCACCATCCACGTTGGACACATAATGCACCCGCGGCCCATCGTGATAGGGCGCAAGCGCAAGCGTGGCCATCGCTGGGCCAAGATCAGAGCCGCCAATCCCGATATTGATCACATCGGTGATCTTTCCACCCTGCCCCTGATAGCGCCCTTCGCGCAGATCATCCGCAAAACGCGCCATGCGGGCGCGGGTGTGTTGCAGGGCAGGCAGCACGTCCACCCCATCCACCATGATCGGGCCAGAGGGCGCACGCAGCGCCGTGTGCAAGACCGCGCGACCTTCGGTTTCATTGATCTTTGCGCCCGCAAACATCGCGTCACGTTTGCCCGCAACATCCGATTGGCGCGCCAATTCCACCAGACGCGCTAACACCTCATCCGTGATATGGGTCTTAGAGAAATCGAACATCATATCGCCGCAACGGGCCGAAAACCGCTCAAATCGCGCAGGATCATTGTCGAAAAGCTGCGAAATGCGGGTGCTGCGCAGGTGATCCCATGCGGCGGAAAGATCGGTCCAGATGCTCATGGTTTATGCGGCCCAATGAATGGTGGCGGATTTCAAAACGGTGGCGATTGGCGCGTGATCTTCGGGCAGGGTTGCGGCGCGCTCTAGCGCCGCGCGCTTTTCATCCCCTGTGATCAAAACATGACAATGCAACGCAGCTTTCAGCACAGGGGCGGTCAAGGTGATGCGCGGCTCGCCTGCATTTGGCGCACGCATGGCCATCAGGGGCGGTGCATCCGCGCTGAGGGCTACGGTGAGATTATCCCCATCCGGAAAGAGGCTTGCGGTATGCATATCCGCCCCCATACCCAACAGCAAAACCGTGATCGGCAAATGCGGCAAAAGCGCGTCTGTCAGATCGGGGATGCCGTCCTCTGGCGTGGACGCACCGTTGAATAACGGAATTAGCTTTGCCGCAGATGCCTTTGATTGCAATAGGGTTTCTTTCAATAGCCTTGTGTTTGAACGTGGATTATCTTCACCCACCCAGCGTTCATCATTGAGGAACACCGCAACATCCCCCCACGCCAAATCCACCTCGGCCAAGGTTTTGAAAACAGGGCCAGGTGTGGTCCCGCCTGGAACGCATAAGGAAGCGCGCCCTGCCATACGCAAGGCCTGCCCCAATTCCGAGGCGATACGATCCGCCAAGGACATCATCAACAAATCGCGGTCAGGATAGGTGATCAGGTTCATGGCCTTATCCCACTTCGCGCCAACGGCGACCATCGCGATGCAAAAGCATCAAAGCATCCTCTGGCCCCGAGCTGAACGCCTCATAAGGCACGGGGCGGTCATTGCGGCCCTGCCAGCCCTCAATGATGGGATCGGTCCAGCGCCATGCCGCCTCAACCTCATCGCCGCGCATGAACAAGGTTTGATTGCCACGGATCACATCCATGATCAGCCGCTCATAGGCATCTGGCACATCCGCGGCATCCGCGCCAAGCGCCTCGGCAAAGGTCATATCCAGCGGCACATCGACCAAGCGCATCCCGCCTGGACCTGGCTCCTTGATCGTCACGCTCAGATCAATCCCCTCGTCTGGTTGCAGGCGAATGGACAGGACATTGGGCTTTGTGCCTGCATCCTCATCGAAAATCGAATGGGGTGGCTCCTTAAAATGGATCACAATCTCGGACATCCGCGCGCGCATCCGCTTGCCCGTGCGCAGATAAAACGGGGTGCCGTTCCACCGCCAATTGGCGATATGCACCTTCATCGCCACGAAACTTTCAGTGCGGCTTTTGGCATCCTCCACATCGGTCAGATAGGCGGCGGTTTTCTCGCCTGCCTTATATTGGCCGCGCACAATGTCCTCGGGGCGCACAGGATCAAGCGCGCGGATCACCTTAAGCTTTTCATCGCGCACCGCGTCAGGGTCAAAATGACTGGGCGGCTCCATCGCGGTCAGGCACAAAAGCTGCATCAAATGGTTTTGGACCATATCGCGCATGGCACCGGATTTGTCGTAATAGGCCCCTCGCCCGCCAACGCCCACCTGCTCGGCCACGGTGATCTGGACATGGTCGACATATTGCGCGTTCCAAAGCGGCTCGAACAGGATATTCGCAAAACGGATTGCCATCAGGTTTTGCACCGTTTCCTTGCCCAGATAATGGTCGATGCGGTAAATCTGGCTTTCGTCAAAATGGGCGGCCAATGTGGCGTTCAGCGCCTTGGCGGTGGCCAGATCATGGCCAAAGGGCTTTTCAACCACGATCCGCGCATCAGAGCGCGCGATGTTATGACCGTGCAGCCGTTCGGCCAGATCGCCGAACAGCGCAGGCGCGACCGAGAAATAAAACGCTTGGATCACTTTGGGCCGCATGGTGGCGGCGAGGTCCGACCAGCCTTCTGTGCCGCGCGCATCTATGGCAACATAGCTCAATCGTGCCAAAAAGGCCGTCAGGCTATCGCCATCCTGCTTGTCGGGGGGGGTGAATTCCTCGATCGCGCCGCGCACAAACGCGCGAAATGCATCCGCGTCTTGGCTGGTGCGTGCCGCGCCGATGATCCGCGCCTCAGGCGGCATTTGCCCATCCCGAAAACGCCGATAGAGACCAGGCAGGATTTTGCGCCGCGCCAGATCACCTGTCGCCCCGAAAATCACCAGATCGAAATCATCCACGGGAATGACGCGCGAAACCATCTTCTCTCCTTTTGCCCGTGTTGCGCGCCTTGGGGCGGGATGCGGATGATCATCACAGCGGACCATCACACGGAACCCAACCCAAGGGGACGCAGGGCATTTATCGCCTGACCTGCAAGGCCACGTTAGCGCTAACGCAGCCTGAGGCGGGCATAGCCAATCTGATTTGATAAGTCTAGCAGAGCCTTTCGGCGCATCAAAGGGCGCAGGGCGGTTTTTGGCCGCGCCACATGAAAAAGGCTCAAGCGGCCTCCCCTCCGCTTGAGCCTCAACGCGACGTGAAACTCCCTTGCGGGGCTCGCGCGTATAGTGATTGCCTGCGACATTTTATCATTTGAAAGCATCCGTCAAGCCTTTTGTCACGATCATGTCACAGATCACTGGCTTGACCTTTGCGCCCCTGTCGGGCATCGCCTGCACGATGCGGGCTGTTCGGGGATAATCGGAATGTTAAGGGGCCTATACAATTGGACCATGGGGCTTGCGGGGCATCGTCATGCCCTTTGGGCTTTGGCGATTGTATCCTTCACGGAAAGCTCCTTTTTTCCTATTCCGCCCGACATCTTGATGATTCCGATGATCTTGGCGCGCCCCAATCGGGCCTTTTTGATTGCCTCGGTCTGCCTGATCGCTTCCGTTTTGGGCGGCATCGCGGGCTATGCGATTGGCGCCTTGTTTTATGAACAATTGGGCGCGCCAATCTTGGCGGCGCTTGGCAAGACCGATGCCATGCTTGAATTCAACACGCGGTTTAATGATCTGGGCTTTTGGCCCGTGCTGATCGCAGGGCTGACACCGTTTCCCTATAAGGTGATTACCATCATGTCAGGTTGGACGGGTCTGCCGATTGGCACATTCATCATCACCTCCATCATTGCGCGTGGGATTCGATTCTTTGTGATTGCGGCGCTCTTGCGCCAATATGGCGAACCTTTGCGCGATTTTATCGAGCGGCGTTTGGGATTGATGTTCACCCTGTTTATCGTAATCCTCTTGGGCGGATTTTATGCCGTGAGGTTTATGGGATGATGCGCCACTGGACCTTGTCTTTTGGGGTGGCCTGTGCGGGGCTTGGGTCCGCCGCCACATTGGCGGGTGCTTTCGCATTTCAGCATCTTGGCGGGCTTGCCCCATGCGCGATTTGCCTGTGGCAAAGATGGCCCCATGCGGTGGCCGTGGTTGTGGCGGCTTTGGTGCTTGCGCTGTTGTCATCGGCCCCCAAATGGGCGCGCGGCATGGCCCTGATCGGCGCGGCTGCAATGCTGGTCAATATGGGCATTGCACTTTACCACACGGGGATCGAGCGTGGGTGGTGGCAAGGCCCGACCTCATGTTCAGGCGGCGGGGAAGACATCATGTCCCTCTCCGCGGCCGAGTTGCTATCGGTCGACACGGCGCCCGCATTGGTGATGTGCAATGAGGTTGCATGGGCCTTTGCGGGGCTGTCCATGGCCTCGTGGAACGGTGTGATCTGCGCGGCTTTGGTTGCGCTATGGGTGGCGGCCTTTCGCGCGCAGCCCCCAAGCCAAGCCTAATGATAGGAAATTTCCTCAATCACATTGCGCCATGAGCCGTCCGAAATCAGCCGTCTGTGGGCAAAGCGCACCGAATGCAAGGGCGCCTCAATCTCGCGCTTCCAGAAATCAATAAAGCCGAAAATGCGCGGATAATCGGGCGCAAGATCATAATCCTGCCAGATGAAGACATTGATTACATTGCGATAATCAGGCATTCGATAGTAGAATTCCGCAGTCGTCAACCCGTATCCCTCAAGCATCAATTCAACCGCGCTTGGGGTTTTATTTTCTGATCTCCATGCCATTTCTGCGATCCATTTCGTGTCATCTGCAACGGAATCATGCCAGACGCGCCTTAAAAATCAATAAAAACAATATATTAGCAGCGCACCTGCGCGGCTGATAACAAAGCGCGCGCATGGCACGCGTAAATCCAAGACAGGAGCATTGCGTGCTATATCGCGGGGGTCTATACTGCCACATAACAAAATATAGCTGTGTCATGGCCATTGGCACCGCATCCCAGAACAACAGGCGCAAGACGTGACAGATACACCCGAAACCCCCGAGAATGATCCCGCCGCCCCCCCTGCGCGGCATCCCCATTCTGGTCCTTCGATTGATATTGCCGAAGAGATGAAGACATCCTTCATCGATTACGCAATGTCGGTGATCATCAGCCGCGCAATCCCTGATTTGCGCGATGGCCTGAAACCTGTGCATCGCCGCATTTTGTTTGCGATGCATGAGACGGGCAACACGCATGAGAAAGCCTATCGCAAATCCGCGCGTCCCGTGGGCGATGTGATGGGCCAATATCACCCGCATGGCGACAGTGCCATTTATGACGCGCTTGTGCGGATGGCGCAGCCGTTTTCGATGTCCCTGCCCCTGCTCGATGGTCAGGGCAATTTCGGCTCGATGGATGGCGATAACCCCGCCGCCATGCGCTACACCGAAGTGCGCATGGACAAGCCCGCCGCCTTTCTCTTGGCCGATATCGACAAGGATACGGTCAATTTCCAAGACAATTATGACGGCAAGCAAAAAGAACCCACGGTTTTGCCTGCGCGCTTTCCGAATATGTTGGTCAATGGCGCGGGCGGTATCGCGGTTGGTATGGCCACCAATATCCCGCCCCATAATTTGGGCGAGGTGATTGATGCCTGCCAAGCGTTGATCGAAAACCCTGATCTCAGCTCGGAACAGCTGATCGAGTATATTCCCGCCCCTGATTTCCCCACGGGCGGAATCATCTTGGGCCGCTCTGGCGCGCGGCGCGCCTATACCGAGGGGCGCGGCAGCGTGGTGATCCGCGCGCGCACCCATGTCGAAGAAATCCGCAAAGACCGCTATGCCATCATCATTGATGAGATCCCCTATCAGGTGAACAAGGCCTCGATGATCGAGCGGATCGCGGAATTGGTGCGCGAGAAAAAGGTCGAAGGCATCTCTGGCGTGGCGGACGAATCTGATCGCAACGGCGTGCGCGTGGTGATCGAGTTGAAACGCGATGCCACCCCTGATGTGGTGCTCAACCAATTGTTCCGCTTCACCCAGATGCAGACCTCCTTTGGCTGCAATATGTTGGCGTTGAATGGGGGGCGGCCCGAGCAGTTGGATTTGCGCGGTTTTCTGACCGCCTTTATCGCCTTCCGCGAGGAGGTCGTGGCGCGCCGCACCGCTTTTGAGTTGAACAAAGCCCGCGAGCGCAGCCATGTTTTATGTGGCTTGGCCGTGG
The DNA here is from genome assembly GCA_025751475.1 of Rhodobacteraceae bacterium XHP0102. GTDB lineage: Bacteria > Pseudomonadota > Alphaproteobacteria > Rhodobacterales > Rhodobacteraceae > M30B80. The sequence goes on along the minus strand of JAOWLD010000003.1, from coordinate 508,322 downwards.
CGGTCACCAATGTTGACGAGGTGGTCGCCACCATCCGCGCCTCCGCCGATGCGGCCGCTGCGCGCGAGGCCCTGATGACGCGGCGCTGGCCTGCGGCGGATATCGCCGCCTATATCCGTCTGATTGATGACCCGACCCATACGATGAACGAAGATGGCACCTATAACCTGTCAGAGGCGCAGGCCCGCGCGATTTTGGAATTGCGCCTGCAACGCCTGACCCAGATCGGTGTCAAGGAAGTGACGGATGAGTTGGAGGAATTGGCAGGTAAGATCAAAGAATATCTTGCCATCCTCGCCAGCCGCGAGCGGATCATGGGGATCATTTCCGATGAATTGGCCGAGGTCAAAACCGCCTTCGCCGTGCCGCGCCGCACCGAGATTGTCGATTGGTCGGGTGACATGGATGACGAAGACCTGATCGAACGCGAGGATATGGTCGTGACGGTCACCGCAGGCGGCTATATCAAACGCACCGCATTGGCCGAATTCCGCGCACAAAAACGCGGCGGCAAGGGGTTGTCGGGCGGCAGCCTCAAGGAAGATGATGTTGTCACATCGCTTTTTGTGGCCAACACCCACACCCAGCTTTTGTTCTTCACCACCGATGGGATGGTCTACAAGCTGAAAACATGGCGCTTGCCCTTGGGCAGCCGCACCTCCAAGGGCAAGGCCATCGTGAATATCCTGCCCATTCCCGTGGGGGTCACGATTGCCGCGATCATGCCCGTTGACCGACCCGAAGAAGATTGGGGCGATCTACAGATCATCTTTGCCACCTCTGCAGGTGATGTGCGCCGCAATCAATTGTCCGATTTCACCAATGTGAAATCCAACGGCAAGATTGCCATGAAATTGCCCGAAGATGGGTCCGTCAGCCTTGTGAACGCGCGCATCTGCACGGAGGAAGACGATGTCATGCTGGTCACCGAAGGGGGCCGCGCGATCCGCTTCTCTTGCACCGATGTCCGCGTCTTTAAGGGCCGCGACAGCACGGGGGTGCGCGGCATCCGTTTGGGTGATGGGGAATCTGTGGTTTCTATGGCGGTGATCCGCCATTTCACCGCCGACCCTGCCGAGCGCGCCGCCTATCTCAAACAGCGCCGCGCCTTGGCGGGTGCGCCCGAAGATGAGGTCGAAACGGACGAGGATGAGGGCGTGGTGGCCGAAGGCACCCTCAGCCCCGAGCGCTTTGCCGAAATGCGCGCGTCTGAGGATTTGATCCTGACCATCACCGAAAGTGGATCGGGCAAATTGTCCTCCAGCCATGATTATCCCGTCAGGGGCCGTGGCGGCATGGGGGTTATGGCCATCGACAAGGCGATGCGCGGCGGGCCGTTGGTTGCTGCCTTCCCTGTCGAGATGAGCGATCAAATCATGTTGGCCTCCTCCACAGGTCAATCCATCCGTGTGCCCGTGGAGGGTATTTCTTTCCGCTCCCGTTCGGCAGGTGGGGTTAAGGTGTTCAACACCAAGGCGGGCGAAACCGTGGTGTCAGTCGCGCGCATTGTCGAGGCGGATGAGGATGAAGCCCTTGAGGCGGATGTCGCCCCAAGCCGCGCCGATACGGGCGCCGAAGGCTAAGGCCTGATCGTATTCCCAAAAGAGCCGCACCTGAGGGATCAGGCGCGGCTTTTTCATGTTTTGGATACAGATCGCCCGTTAACCAATTGATAATATATTTCTTTCATCTGCCACTGGCCTGGCGCATCTAGGTTTTGCCCCTGATCCGAAAGGCTTGTCCCATGAATATATCCGTGTCCAAATCCATGCCGCAGCTGTGCCTTTACGCCACGCTTGCGGGCTTTATCACCAGCACGGCAGCGGCGCAGGATTTGGGGTTACAAGCCGCCCAACTTGCCCTCACGGCAGAGGAGAGCGGCCAGAATGCAGGCGGGCTTTATCTCGACTACGCCATCACCGAACATCACAATTTCGCGCTGAATTTTGACCTGTTCGAGACGGATGTCGGGACCATCGGCGCGGTGCGCGCGGGCCTGTCCCTCAGCCCTGCCGCAGATCGGCGTTATGGTCTCTTTGCCTATCTGGCAGATATGAACAATGAAAGCAGCCGCTGGGGTGGTGTCGGCCTTCAGGGGCGGCGACAAATTGCGGGGCTTGGGATCGGCGGATTTGGCGGCATCGCCTTGCGCGACAGCACAATGGCCGCGCGCCCGCTTGGGGATGCAGATGTGCTTTTTGCGGGGGGTGAGCTTCGCCTTGATCTTGGTGAGGCGTGGCAAGCCTTTGCCAAAGTCAACCTTGCAGATTTTGACGAATTGCAGCTTTCCACCACCTTGGTCTGGGGCGAGGTTGGTGTGCTGTGGCAAGACCCGCCTGATCGCTATGCGCTTGTCGCCAGTTATGGTTTCGAGGAGTTCTCAAACCACCGCCTCTATGACACCACCCGTATCCGTCTTGGGGTGGACATCAAACTGGGGCGCGGCGGCAGCACACGCGCCCTGCCCTTTGCCGATCCGTTCCTGCCTGTGGTGGCGCGCGGGTTCTAGCACGCCCAAAAAACCCGTTTCACCCCGCAACCGTTTTGATCTAAGAAGCGCCCATGTCACAAAACGCGCTTCACATCATCGGTGGCGGCATGGCGGGGTCCGAGGCCGCTTGGCAAGCCGCAGAACTGGGTCAACAGGTCGTCATCCACGAGATGCGGCCAAAGGTTGGCACATTTGCCCACCAGACAGGGCATTTGGCGGAAATGGTATGTTCCAATTCCTTCCGTTCAGATGATCATGAGCAAAACGCGGTCGGCCTTTTGCATTGGGAAATGCGCGCGGCAGGTGGCCTGATTATGGAGATGGCCTATCAACACCGCCTCCCCGCAGGGGGTGCTTTGGCGGTGGATCGCGATGCTTTTGCCGAGGCGGTCACGGCACGCCTGCGGGCGCATCCCAATATCACGATTGAGGCGGGCGAAATCGCCGCCCTGCCCGAAACAGGCCATTGGATCATCGCAACAGGCCCGCTGACATCAGGCGCGCTTGCACAGGCGATTGCGCAGGCCGCGGGGCAGGATAGCCTTGCCTTTTTCGATGCTATTGCCCCCATCGTCTATGCCGATAGCATTGATATGTCGCGCGCGTGGATGCAGTCGCGCTATGACAAGGGCGAGACAGAGGAAGAACAACGCGCCTATCTCAACTGTCCGATGACGCGCGACCAGTATGAGGCCTTTATAGATGCCCTGCTGGCTGCCGAGAAAACCGAATTTCACGAAGGTGAAACCGCGGGCTATTTCGATGGCTGCCTTCCCATTGAGGTTATGGCCGAGCGGGGCCGCGAAACCCTGCGCCACGGGCCCATGAAACCTGTGGGCCTGACCAATCCGCACCAACCCGATGTGAAACCTTGGGCCGTGGTGCAGCTGCGCCGCGACAATAAACTGGGCACGCTTTACAATATCGTGGGCTTTCAAACCAAAATGAAATACGGCGCACAGACCGAGGTATTGCGCATGATCCCCGGTTTGGAGGAGGCGCGATTTGCCCGCCTTGGCGGCATTCACCGCAACACATTCATCAATTCCCCCACGCTGTTGGATGGCCAGATGCGCCTCAAGACCCATCCGCATATCCGTTTTGCGGGTCAGATCACGGGCGTTGAAGGCTATGTTGAATCTGCCGCGATGGGGCTGCTTGCGGGGCGATACGCCGTGGCGGAATTGCGCGGCCTCACCCCGCCCGATTTGCCCCATACCACCGCCATGGGGGCCTTGATCCATCACATCACAGGCGGGGCTGAGGCAAAGACCTTTCAGCCGATGAATGTGAATTTCGGGCTATTCCCCCCAGTCGAGGGCCTGAAATCGGGGCGGCGCGGTCGCAAAGACCGCTACAAGGCCTATACGGATCGCGCTAAGGCCGATTGGCGCGCATGGCTTGATGCCTTCCCTGCCTAAGGGCTTTGTCACCCGCTTCGCCCCGTCCCCCACGGGGCCATTGCATTTGGGGCACGCCTATAGCGCCTGTTTGGCCCATGACATGGCGCAAAAGGCGCAGGGGCAATTTCTGCTCAGGATTGAAGATATCGACCAATCCCGCGCCCGCCCGCATTGGGAGGCGCAAATTTATGACGATCTGACTTGGTTGGGGCTGTCTTGGCCCCTGCCCGTGATGCGGCAATCCGATCAGATGCCCCGCTATCACGCGGCTTTGGATCAGTTGGCGGAATGGGGCCTGATTTATCGCTGCACCTGCCGCAGGCGGGATATCGAGGCGGCCAGCGCCGCACCCCAAGAAGGGGCGCCTGCATTCGGGCCAGATGGGCGCATTTACCCTGGCACCTGCCGTGGCCACACTGTGACCTGTGCCGCCGAGGCCGCGGGGGCCGCCTTGCGCCTTGATCTGGCGCGCGCCTTTGACAGGCTTGGTGATTTGCATTTCACCGAAACGGGGCCACGCCATGCAGGGCAGCATAAAATCACGCGGGACGCGGCCTTGGCCTATATCGGCGACCCCGTTCTGGCGCGGCCTGATATGGGCACATCTTACCATCTGAGCGTGGTTGTGGATGATGCCGCGCAAGGGATCAGCCATGTCATTCGCGGCGCAGATTTATTTGAGGCAACCGCAATCCATGTGATCTTGCAGAGTTTGCTGGGATATCCCGTGCCGCAGTATCATCACCACGCCTTGATCCGTGATGCGGATGGCAAACGTCTGGCCAAACGCGATGATGCGCGCGCGATTGCCCTCTATCGGGACGCTGGCCATACCCCCGCTGATATCCGTGCGATGGTGGGTCTTTAGCCCTCGGGCTGCATCAATTCGACCTCTGCACCCTCACGGATCGCTGTATAAAAGCAGCTGCGCCGATGGGTGTGGCAGGCAGGCCCCGTTTGCCGAATGATGAGCAAAAGACAATCACGATCACAATCCACGCGCAGATCAACCAAATCCTGCACATGGCCCGAGCTTTCGCCTTTGACCCAGAAAGCCGCGCGCGAGCGGCTCCAATAGGTGACTTTGCCAGTTTCAAGGGTTTTTTCGAGCGCGGCGCGGTTCATCCATGCCATCATCAGCACATCGCCCGTCTCAGCGCATTGCGCAATCGCGGGGATCAGACCCGCCTCATTGTAGCGCAGGCTGTCTGGGTCAAACTCCACAGAACCCGTCATTTCCACATCACACCCTTTCCAAATGGTCTTGATCACACTAGCTCTTGGGAAGAGACGATGGAAGGGGCCGAGACAGGCATGGCCGATATGAGCGACACAAAAACCGATTTGGTGCAGCTGTATTCGCAGCGCATTTTGGCACTGGCGGCGGATATCCCGCACCACGGGCGGCTTGAGGCCCCTCAGGCCAGTGTGAAACGGCGGGCGCCGCTGTGCGGGTCAACTGTGACAGTGGATTTGGATATCACTGAAGGACGGATCAGCCGCTTTGCCCACGATGTAAAGGCCTGTGCGCTTGGACAAGCCGCCGCCGCGCTGATGGGCGCGCATATTCTGGATCGCGATATTGCGGAAATCCGCGCTGCCCGTGACGCGCTGGCCGCCATGCTCAAGGGCGAAGGGGAAGGGCCAACGGCCCCGTTTGAGGGCTACGAAGTGCTGACCCCTGCGCGCGACTATCGCAACCGCCACGCCTCAATCATGCTGTCGCTGGAAGCCACTCTTGAGGCGATGGAGCAAGCCGAGCAATCTTAAAAAAAACCGCCCCTGCAGGGCAATGCAAAGGGGCGGCAGAAGTGATGCGGTTCACGTAACACGCCATGCGATTGGGGGATCGCGGGGCAAATCGGCATTGGGGACAGATCCGAGGCAGGGATCAAAATGCCAAAGGCCCGAAGGGCAGTGATCAACCGCAGGCAGAAACAGTCAGAACAAATGAGGCAGATGGAACAATCCCATTGCCAAAACAACCAACGAAAGCGCGCCGCAGAAATCGGCCAAGAGCGTGGTTTTGGAACGCAGCACAACTGATTTTACATCTGACAACATGGGCCATCTCCCGTTAATGTTACCTGATTGTTCTCATACCCGCACGCGAGTCGTCAAGAACTTTTTGAGAACATTTGTGAACAAAATGGATCAGCCTGCCGAAATCAGGCGAATGGCCTTGTCCTGCTCCAACAGCCATAACAGGGTTCGGGCCGCCTGCCCGCGCGGCCCCGCAAGCGTGGGATCAAGCGCCAGAAGTGCGCGCGCATCGCTTTGCGCCATCGCCATCAGCCCGCCATGCTGTTCCAGATCGGCCACGCGAAACCGTGGCAGGCCCGATTGCGCCGTGCCAATCACATCGCCTGCCCCGCGAATGGCCAAATCTTCTTCTGCAATCACAAACCCATCTTCTGTGTCGCGCAATACGTGCAGGCGGCGTTTGGCGGTTTCCGTCAGACTGTTGCGATAGAGCAGCACGCAGGTCGAGGCACGGCTGCCGCGCCCAACGCGCCCACGCAATTGATGCAATTGCGCCATGCCAAACAGATCGGCCTGTTCAATCACCATAATGCTGACATTCGGCACATCCACCCCCACTTCGACCACGGTGGTGGCCACCAAAACCTTGGTGCGGTTATCATTGAACGCGGCCATGGCGGCATCTTTTTCAGCGCTGCTCATCTGCCCGTGGACAAGGCCCACCACCCCCTCGCCAAGACGCGCGCGCAAGGATTTGAAGCGCTCTTCGGCGGCGGTGGCCTCGTAAACCTCGGATTCTTCCACCAATGGACAAATCCAATAGGCCTGCTGCCCCTCCGCCACTGCCTTTTGCAGATGTGCAATCACCTCATCCATCCGCGCCTCGGACACCAAGGCCGTGGTGATCTTTTGGCGATTGGCGGGTTTTTCATCCAAGATGGAGACATCCATATCCCCATATTGCGCAAGGCTGAGCGTGCGGGGAATGGGCGTGGCCGTCATCACCAACATATCCGCCAAGGCCCCTTTTTCCCCCAATCGCAGACGCTCGCGCACGCCAAAGCGGTGCTGCTCATCCACAATCGCCAAACGCAGATCGGCAAATTCCACATCTTCTTGGAAAACGGCGTGGGTGCCGACCAAGATCGCAATATCGCCGCGCGCAAGGGCCGCCAGTTTCGCGGCGCGCTCGCGCCCCTTATCCGCGCCCGTGAGAACCTCAAGCACGACACCCGCCGCTTCGGCCAAGGGGCGCAAATTGGCCGCGTGCTGTTGCGCAAGGATCGAGGTGGGGGCCATCATCACCCCCTGCCCGCCCGCCTCAACCGCCGCCAAAAGCGCCATCAAGGCAACAAGGGTTTTGCCCGCCCCCACATCACCCTGCAACAGGCGGCTCATCCGTTCAGGCGCGGCCATATCGGCCACGATTTCCGCAATCGCGCGGGTCTGGGCGCCTGTGGGGCTGTAGGGCAGGCTTTGCAACACTTTGGCGCGCAAGCTGCCATCACCGTGGCTGATCCGCCCTTTGCGCCGCTTGGCCCGCATCCGCGCAAGGGCAAGGGTCAATTGATGGGCGAACAGCTCATCATAGGCCAGACGCAAGCGCGGCTTGGCGTTGGGGGCCGCCTCACTGGCGGATTGCACATGGTGCTGTGTCCGCATCGCATCGCCCCAACCAGGCCACCCCTCGCGCGCCTTGAGCGCGGGATCAATCCATTCGGGCAGATCAGGCAAAGCGCCAAGCGCATCCCCAATCGCGCGCGCCATCATCTTTTGCGTGACACCTTGGCCCAGTGGATAGATCGGCTCGAATTTGGGAAGGCTGTCAGCCTCTTCAACGGGCAAGACATGGTCAGGATGCACAATTTGTGCGATGCCATCGAAGAGTTCGACCTTGCCCGAGACCACGCGCCGCGCCCCAATGGGCAAAAGTTTCTCCAGATAGGGTGCGCGGGCATGAAAGAAGACCAGATCAAAGGCGGTCTGGCGGTCCGACACGGTCACCCGATATGGCCCGCGCCCACGCGCAGGCGGCGGACGGTGGCGCACCACCTCCACCTCCAATGTGGCGATGCGCGGGGGGGTGATCTCGGTGATGCTGGCCACGCGGCGGCGATCCACCACGCCCACGGGCAGCGTGTAAATCAAATCCTTGGGCGTGTTGATCTGCAAGGCCGTCAAGGCCTGCGCGGCCTTTGGACCGATGCCTGACAGGCCCTCAAGGCTGGAAAACAGCCCAAACAAAACCTCAGGGCGGCCCTGCACAGCCATAGGTTAGAGATCCCCGATCAGGGCCAACCACGCATCTTCGTCTATGGTTTCAATACCCAATTCAGCGGCCTTCTTCGCCTTGGACCCCGCCCCTGGCCCCGCAACCAACAGATCGGTTTTGGCCGAGACTGACCCCGCAACCTTGGCCCCCAAGTTTTCGGCGCGCGATTTCGCCTCGGCGCGGGTCATCTTCTCCAGACTGCCCGTGAAGACCACTGTCTTGCCCATCACGGGGCTGCCTGCAAAATCCCGAATTGCAGGAGATTGCACATCAAGATACCCCACAAGCCGCGTGATCGAGGCATATTCACGCGGTTGCGCCCATGCCTCGCACAGGGCGGTTGCCACGGTATCCCCGATACCATCAATGCCTGTGATCTCGGCCCATGCGGGGCTGTCCTCAAGCCGTTTTTTGCGGGACTTTGCATCTGGGGCGTGTGCGGCGGGTTCCTGCATCGCCGCGCGGATCGCCGCGTCAAACATCTCCCATGTGCGGAAATGCGTGGCCAAATCCTTGGCCGCCACCTCGCCCACATGGCGGATGCCCAAGGCAAAGATCAGACGGCCTAACAGAATTTGACGTTTCTCGGCAATCGCCGCAAAAAGATTTTGCGCCGATTTCTCCCCCCAGCCTTCACGGTTTTTCAACTGCTGAATGCCGCTGCCATAGCGTGCCTCAAGCGTGAAAATATCGGCAGGTTCCGTGATCCAGCCATCTTTGGCGAATTGTTCGACCTGTTTCGCGCCAAGCCCCTCGATGTCAAAGGCGGCGCGCGAGACGAAATGCTTGAGGCGCTCGACCGCCTGCGCGGGACAAATCAGCCCGCCCGTGCAGCGGCGCACGGAATCGCCCTCCTCGCGCAATGCATCCGATCCGCATTCGGGGCATATGGTGGGAAAGATATAGGGCTGTGCATCGGCGGGGCGCTGCGCGACATCCACATCCGCGATTTTCGGGATCACATCACCCGCGCGATAGACCTGCACCAAATCGCCCACGCGGATATCACGGCCCGCGCGGATCGCCTCGCCTGTGCTGTTGCGTCCTGCGATGTAATCCTCATTGTGCAAGGTCGCGTTCGACACAACGACACCGCCCACTGTCACAGGGGCAAGCCGCGCGACGGGTGAAAGCGCGCCCGTGCGCCCCACCTGAATGTCGATGGCCTCAAGCCGCGTCCATGCCAATTCGGCGGGGAATTTATGCGCAATGGCCCAACGCGGCGTGGTGGCGCGCAGACCCAATCGCCGCTGCAGGGCAAGGTCATCAAGTTTGTAGACCACCCCGTCAATATCATAGCCAAGCGTGGCGCGACTCTGCGCAATGCTTTGATAATGCGCGATAATCACTTCGAGGCTGCGGGCGCAAATGGTGAGCGGGTTGGTTTGGAAGCCAAACGCCCCAAGTTTTGCAATCAGCCCCGATTGCGTCTCGGCCAGCGCGGCGGAGGTTTCACCCAAGGCATAGGCAAAGAACCGCAACGGGCGGGTTCGGGTGATCTCGGCATCCAATTGGCGCAGAGATCCCGCGGCGGCATTGCGCGGATTGGCAAAGGTTTTCCCACCGCTCTGCGCAGCGCGCGCATTGAGTGCGGCAAAATCCGCATGGCTCATGTAAACCTCGCCCCGCACCTCAAGGATATCGGGGCAATCGGGGTGGGTGATCACTTGCGGGATATCGGCGATGGTGCGGGCATTCGCGGTGACATTCTCGCCCGTCTCTCCATCGCCACGCGTGGCGGCATGGATCAAATGCCCCTGCTCATAACGCAAGGATAAGGACAGACCGTCAATTTTCGGCTCTGCGGTAAAGGCCAGCTCCGCATCGGGCGGCAGGTTCAAATAGCGCCGAATGCCCGCGATGAATTCCGCGACATCCGCCTCATCAAAGGCATTGGCCAGTGACATCATCCGTTCGGCATGGGTGATTTTGCCAAAACCCTCGGCGGGGGTTGCACCAATTTGCGCGCTTGGACTATCGGCGCGGATCAGGTCGGGAAAACGCGCCTCAAGGGCCGCGTTTTCACGCTTTAGGCGGTCATATTCAGCATCGCTTAGATCAGGCGCGTCCTCGTTGAAATAGGCGTGATTGGCACGGGCCAGAAGGTCAGCCAATTCTGCAAGACGCGCCTCCGCCTGCGCGGATGTGATATGGTCTAGATGCCCCTCGTCACCGAGGGGTGTCTGCTGTGATGTTTCGCGCCGCTCATCCATTGCCGACCTCGCCTGTCACCTGCCCCATAGATAGGGGCAGCCGCGGCAGAGGTCTAGCGCAGATCAGGCTGTGGCGGCGAAGCTGGCCTTAGGTTGCGGATCGCGCAGCACATAGCCCCGCCCCCAGACCGTTTCGATGTGGTTCTCGCCCCCTGATGCCTCAGAGAGTTTTTTGCGCAGCTTGCAGATAAACACATCAATGATTTTCAATTCTGGCTCATCCATACCGCCATAGAGGTGATTGAGGAACATCTCTTTGGTCAAAGTTGTGCCTTTGCGCAAGGACAGCAATTCGAGCATTTGATATTCCTTGCCCGTCAAATGCACGGCGCGCCCTGCCACTTCAACGGTTTTTGCGTCCAAGTTTACGCTGATTTCGCCCGTTTTGATGACCGATTGAGCGTGCCCCTTCGAGCGGCGGATGATTGCATGGATGCGGGCCACCAATTCCTCGCGATGGAAGGGTTTGGTGAGATAATCATCAGCGCCAAAACCAAACCCTTTAAGCTTGCTATCCGTGTCATCTGCCCCTGTTAGGATCAAGATGGGTGTATCCACCCGTGCCATACGCAATTGGCGCAGCACCTCAAGCCCCGTCATATCAGGCAGGTTCAAATCCAAAAGGATCAAATCGTAGTCATATAGTTTGGCCAGATCGATGCCCTCTTCCCCCAGATCGGTGGTATAGACATTGAGATTGGCGTGCCGCAGCATGATTTCGATGCTTTTTGCGGTGGTTGGGTCATCTTCAACCAAGAGAAGCCGCATCTTCTAACCTCCTAAATCATACGATCGCACCATCAGTCACAGCAAAAGGTTAATTTAGGTTTAATGCAAAATATGTATAAAATAAATATTTTATTTCCGTGTCACTTGGCCTTGCGGCATTTCCAAGACAGGGGCGGACGGGGCAGCGCCGCCTGTCTCGATGCGATACCGCTGCACTGCGGTGGCTTTTAGCGCCCCCTCACCAAACCGTGCGGCGTTGGCGATCCAGCCATCCAATTCCTCACTCGACAGATCCCATCGCGCCAAGGCCTCCTCCCGCGAAATAAGGCCCATCGCAATGGCGCGCAGCACCGCAGCCTTGCGACTGGCCACCCAGCGCGTGGTGGTCGCAGGGGGCAAATCGGCGCGCGTCATATGCTGCCCGTTGGGTAGGGTCACGATCAGCGGACCTTTGGGTTTGCGGATATACATCAACCGATCCTCGATACCAAATGCAGCCGCAAACCTACCCCCTCATGCCTTAAAGCATGGTAAGCATCGCCCTTGTGAATAGCTAAGATTTTCCTATATTCTGCCCTATCACTTGGAGATCACCATGGCCCTTGACCACGCCAATACCGCGCTCAATTCGCTTGGGCTGCCCAAACCCCCGCAAGAAACGCGGGTGGTTGTTGCCATGTCTGGGGGCGTGGACAGTTCGGTCGTTGCCGCACAGCTGGCCGAAGAAGGCTATGATGTGGTGGGTGTGACGCTGCAACTTTATGATCATGGGGCGGCTTTGGCCAAGAAAGGGGCCTGTTGCGCGGGGCGCGACATTCACGATGCCCGCCGTGTGGCCGAGGAGATGGGATTTCCCCATTATGTCTTGGATTATGAAAACATCTTCAAGGACGCAGTGATTGATGAATTTGCCGATGCCTATCTGGCGGGGGCCACGCCTGTGCCCTGTATTCGGTGCAATGAGCGGGTCAAATTCAAAGACCTTCTTGCCACAGCGCAGGAGTTAGAGGCCGATTGCATGGCCACGGGCCATTATATCCAACGCAAGATGGGCGCGACCAAGGCCGAGTTGCACTGCGCGGCGGATGCAAGCCGCGATCAATCCTATTTTCTGTTTTCGACCACGCAAGCGCAGTTGGATTTCTTGCGCTTTCCTTTGGGGCATCTGTCCTCCAAGGCCGAAACGCGCGCCTTGGCGCATAAATACGGGCTGCCCGTTGCGGATAAGCCCGACAGCCAAGATATCTGCTTTGTGCCCAATGGCGATTATGCCAGCGTGATTGAAAAGCTGCGCCCTGGTGCCGCTGATCCAGGTGACATCGTGGATATGGAGGGGCGTATCTTGGGCCAGCATGGGGGGGTGATCCATTACACCATCGGCCAACGCCGCGGGCTTGGCATCGGCGGGCTTGCCGATCCTTTGTATGTGGTCAAGCTTGACCCAGAGGCGCGCCATGTGGTTGTGGGGCCAAAACAGGCCTTGGCCACCCGTCACATCCCCGTGCGCGAAATCAATTGGTTGGGTGACACCCCTTTTGACAGCGAAAAAACACGCGAGGTTGCGGTCAAAATCCGCTCAACCCGCCCTGCCCGTGCGGCACTGGTGCATCCCACATCCCCCACCACCGCAATGGTGGAATTGCTGACCCCCGAAGAAGGCGTGAGCCCCGGTCAGGCTTGTGTGTTTTACGATGAACACAGCAGCCGCATCTTCGGCGGCGGGTGGATTCACAAGGGATAAAATACAAATTTGAGGGGTAAGTGGCGCGGTTGACGGGGCTCGAACCCGCGACCCCCGGCGTGACAGGCCGGTACTCTAACCAACTGAGCTACAACCGCGCAGACGAACAGAATTGTGAGGCGCGATGGTGGTGGCGCGGTTGACGGGGCTCGAACCCGCGACCCCCGGCGTGACAGGCCGGTACTCTAACCAACTGAGCTACAACCGCTCACCATCGGCCACAGGCAACCCTGTAGCGTGGAGGGTGTCTATGCTGCGCGCCCTGCCCCGTCAAGGCCTCCTTTGGCGCGTTTCATGCAAAAAATGCTCGGGACAGAGTTTTCCTGATCCGCCGCCCTGCGTGCAGAAAAAGACAAAGGATTTAAGGAAAGCCGCGTGGTGGGTGATGAGAGACTCGAACTCCCGACATCTTCGGTGTAAACGAAGCGCTCTACCAACTGAGCTAATCACCCGCGCCAACGCGTGACGGCGTATTAGCCGCATGATGCGGGGATATGCAAGCCCGATCTGCAAAGAATTTGCAAAGCCCGCCGCAGAATATTCACAACCGTCTCAAAACCCCAAGGAAATCTCGCCACCATTGGCGGTGATCACATAAACACCGCCCTGTGCATGGCCCAATTCGGCGGTTTGTTCCGCATCAAACCCCCGCAGCATTCCACGCAAGGTTTGGATCACCACCCCATGGCTGACGAGGAGCGCGGGGCCTTTCAAATCCGCAATCAAAGCGGTGAGGCGCTTGTGCAACTGCGCGCGCGTCTCGCCGCCTTGCGTCAGCAGCGAATGGCGATAAACCTGCGCCTCCGTGTCAAAGCGCACGGGCCAATTCGCCTGAACTTCGGCACGGGTCAGCCCCTGCCATTGGCCCATATGCACCTCACGCAGCCGCTCATCCGCGCGCAATGGGGGCAAATCAGGGTTGACGCGCGCGATCAAGCGCGCGGTGCGCGCAGCCCGTCCCAAGGGGCTGGTGCGAAATTCGGTCACCCTGTCATAGCCTTGACGATTGACCATATCGCGCAAAAGGCGGCCTTGCGCCTCGGCCTGTGCGACCCCGTTGGGGGTCAGGGCAGAATCAAGCCAACCCTGAAAGCGGTTTTCCTTGTTCCACTCGGTTTCGCCGTGGCGCATCAGGTAAATCGGAAAAGAACGGCGCATCACAAACCTTGGTTCACTCTGCCCGCACGCAAACAGGGCGTTTGGTGGGTGATGAGGGATTTGAACCCCCGACATCTTCGATGTGAACGAAGCGCTCTACCACTGAGCTAATCACCCATGTTCTGCGCTGATGTTCTAGTCAGCCCTGCCACCCTTCGCAAGGGGGCGTCCAAGGGTTTGTGCGGAGGGCTTAATCATCGTCTTTTTGGTCTGCCCCGCTGCCGCGTTTCTCGGCCTCGATCAGCTTGATCCGCGCCACCATCGGGCGACCATCCCGCCCGTCTTTATCCTTGCGCAGCATGACCTTGCCAAAAGGGGGCAGGATCAGATCACGCCCCTGTTCCAAGGCCTCTGCCATCTCGATCAAAACAGCATCCATCACCTCGCGCACATCGGTGCGCTTGACACCCGCGCGCGCGGCGACCGATTCCAGCAAGGCGCGCCGTTTCAGCGCCTCTGGCTTTGCCTCAACGGCCTTCAACGCCACCTTGGCTTTCGGTGCAATCGCCGCAGCAACGGATGCGACAGCAGGCGCGTCCGCAACCGCCAATTTCGGTTTCGCAGTGTCTGGCACTTTGGTGGTTTTGCCTGCGGCCTTTGCGCTTGTGGATTTGGACGGGGCTGCCTTGCCCGTGTTTGATTTGGTTGTTTTTGCGGCCATCTGCCTACCCCCTGTTTTGGATTGTGTCCAATATCGATGAGGTGCAGGGTATCAGTATATTAGACCTAATTAAACATCCTGTTTTCAGAAGTAAGGCAGAGAGCCCATAAAAAATCCCCCGCTACATCGCAGCGGGGGATGGGAATACTTCACGATCCAACGATCTTAATGCGCTGTTGCGCTGCTGTCCTTCCCCGCTTCCAGCGCGCGCTGTGCGGCGGCGGCGGCCTCCGCCTCCTCATCCCAATCAATCGGTTCGGGTTGGCGGGTCAGCGCTTTGGCCAAAACCTCGCTGACGTGCGACACGGGGATAATCTCTAGCCCCTCTTTCACATTGTCAGGGATATCAGGCAGATCTTTCTCGTTTTCCTGCGGGATCAGCACGGTTTTGATCCCGCCGCGTAGGGCGGCCAACAGCTTTTCCTTGAGGCCCCCAATCGCCAAGACATTGCCGCGCAAGGTCACCTCGCCCGTCATGGCGATGTCACGGCGCACGGGCGTTTGCGTCAGCACCGAGACAATCGAGCTGACCATTGCAATGCCCGCACTCGGCCCATCCTTTGGTGTGGCCCCTTCTGGAACGTGGACATGGATATCCCACCCGTCCAGTTTTGGCGGCTGCACACCGATTTTGGGCGCGATGGAGCGCACATAGGACGCGGCCGCATCGATGGATTCCTTCATCACATCGCCCAGTTTGCCCGTGGTTTTCATGCGGCCCTTACCTGGCAGGCGCAGCGCCTCGATGGACAGCAGATCACCGCCCACACTGGTCCAAGCAAGCCCTGTGACAACACCGATTTGATCGTCCGATTCCGCAAGGCCAAAGCGATAGCGGCGCACGCCCAGCATCTCTTCAAGGCGCTCACGGGTGACGGTCACGGATTTTTCACCGCCCTTGAGGATCGCGGTCAGGGCCTTGCGGGCAAGTTTGGCCACTTCACGCTCTAGGTTCCGCACCCCCGCCTCGCGGGTGTAATAGCGGATCACATCGGTCAGGGCCTCAGGCTCCACCGCAAATTCACGCGCCTTGAGATTGTGATTTTTCACCTGCTTGGGCAGCAGATGCCGTGTGGCAATCTCCAGCTTTTCATCTTCGGTATAGCCCGAAAGCGAAATGATCTCCATCCGATCCAACAGCGGGGCAGGCATATTATAGCTGTTCGCCGTGGTCAGGAACATCACGTTGGACAGGTCATATTCGACCTCCAAATAGTGATCCACGAATGTGGCGTTTTGTTCGGGATCGAGAACCTCCAACATGGCGCTTGCAGGATCCCCGCGGAAATCTTGGCCCATCTTGTCGATCTCATCGAGCAGGATCAGCGGATTGGTGGTTTTCGCCTTCTTCATCGCCTGGATGATCTTGCCAGGCATCGAGCCGATATAGGTGCGGCGATGGCCACGAATTTCGGATTCGTCCCGCACACCGCCCAGACTGATGCGGATAAATTCCCGCCCCGTGGCCTTGGCCACCGATTTCCCAAGCGAGGTTTTCCCAACACCGGGGGGGCCAACAAGGCACAGGATTGGCCCCTTCACCTTGGCCGAGCGCGCCTGCACGGCGAGATATTCGACAATCCGCTCTTTGACCTTCTCAAGCCCGTAGTGATCCGCATCCAACACCTCCTCCGCACGGGTGAGGTTCTTTTTCACGCGGCTTTTCACGCCCCACGGCAGCGAGACGATCCAATCGAGATAATTGCGCACCACGGTCGCCTCAGCGGACATGGGCGACATATTTTTCAGCTTCTTCAACTCGGCTTCCGCCTTGTCGCGTGCCTCTTTCGACAATTTGGTGGCGGCGATTTTTTCTTCCAGTTCGGCCACCTCATTGGCGCCGTCTTCACCATCCCCCAACTCGCGCTGAATGGCCTTCATCTGTTCGTTCAGGTAATATTCGCGCTGCGTGCGCTCCATCTGTGACTTCACGCGGGTTTTGATCTTTTTCTCCACCTGAAGCACGGACATCTCGCCCTGCATCAGGCCATAGACCTTTTCCAGACGCGCCGAGACATCAATGGTCTCGAGCAAATCTTGCTTTTGCGCCACATCCACACCGAGGTGGCCCGCGACCAGATCCGCCAGTTTTTGCGGCGCCTGCGTCTCGGAGACAGAGGTCAGCGCATCTTCTGGGATGTTTTTCTTGATTTTCGCATAGCGCTCAAACTCATCCGCGACCGAACGCAGCAACGCCACTGTGGCGGCCTCATCGCCAATGGTTTCCTCCAATGGCGCGGCATAGGCCTCGAAAAACGCGTCATTATCTGTAAATTCTGCGATTTTTACGCGCGATTTACCCTCAACCAGAACCTTGACCGTGCCATCGGGCAATTTGAGCAACTGTAGAACAGACGCCAACACACCCACAGAATAAATTCCGTCTGCGGTGGGATCATCCACGGCGGGGTCAATTTGGCTGGACAGCAAGATCTGACGATCATCCTGCATCACCTCTTCCAACGCGCGCACCGATTTCTCGCGCCCTACAAACAACGGCACGATCATATGCGGGAACACCACAATATCGCGCAGCGGCAGAACGGGATAGGTATCGTGAGTTTCTGGCATCATGCCTTCCTTTTTATTTTTGGCAAGAGAGCGCGCGATCCCAGAGTTGGCAATCTTTTGGCTCTCTCCTCATGAAGCATTTATCTGTGCAGCCTTGCCGCGTATTTCAAGCGCGGCTCTTAACGCATCCTTTCGGGGATATATCGCATTTCCCTTCAATCCGCGTGCCACCCTGCGCTGAGAACGCGCCGCGTGGCCTCTGCGGTTGGTGCTTAGGCTGCACCACCACAGGCCGCCTGACAAGCCGAAAATCATCGCTAGAGCGGCTCTATATCGCCCTGTGCGCGGGCCGCGTGGAATTCCGCTTGAAAGGCCGCGAACCCGCCCGCTTCGATGGATTTGCGTATACCTGCCATAAGCTCTTGGTAGTAATGCAGATTATGCCACGTCAGCAACATCGAAGAAATGATTTCCCCCGCACGAAACACATGATGCAGATAGCCGCGCGAATAATTGCGGCAGGCAGGACAGGTGCAATGCTCGTCCAAGGGGCGCGGGTCGTCTTGGTGGCGGGCGTTTTTGATGTTTACCTGCCCGTGGCGCGTCCATGCTTGCCCTGTGCGCCCCGAGCGCGAGGGCAGCACGCAATCCATCATATCAATGCCACGCGCCACGGCACCCACGATATCATCGGGCTTGCCCACCCCCATCAGATAGCGCGGGCGGTCTTGGGGCAGGAAATCTGGGGCATAGTCGAGACAATCGAACATCGCAGCTTGGCCCTCACCCACCGCCAGACCACCGACCGCATAACCGTGAAAGCCGATCTCGCAGAGCGCCTCGGCGCTGGCCTTGCGCAAATCGCGCTCTAGCCCGCCTTGCATGATCCCAAAGAGCGCATGGCCGGGCCTGTCGCCAAAAGCGGCCTTCGAACGCGCGGCCCAACGCATGGACAATTCCATGGACGCGGCAATCCGATCCCGATCTGCAGGCAGGGCGGGGCATTCATCAAAACACATGACAATGTCCGAGCCGAGCAGCGCTTGTATCTCCATGCTGCGCTCAGGGGTCAGCATATGTTTTGACCCATCCACATGGGAACGGAAGGCAACCCCCTCCTCGGTCAATTTGCGCAGATCGGACAGGCTCATCACCTGAAACCCGCCACTGTCGGTCAGAATTGGCTTTTGCCAGTTCATGAATTTATGCAGGCCGCCAAAGGCCGCGACCCGCTCCGCGGTGGGGCGGAGCATCAGATGATAGGTGTTGCCAAGCAAAATATCCGCGCCTGTCTCAGCCACGCTTTCGGGCAACATCGCCTTAACGGTCGCCGCTGTTCCAACGGGCATGAAAGCGGGCGTGCGAATATGCCCGCGCGGTGTGGAAATCACGCCACGGCGCGCTTTGCCATCTTGGTGTGATAATTCAAATGCAAACTCTTTGGACAACGGGTAAGGCCTCGCTCAGATCGGGTCTTTGTTCATAGGCGATTCTGCGCCAAAGCCAAGGCCCGACACAGATTTCGGAGAGACGGCGCGCGATGACTCAACTCTTTAAATTGGGATGGGAAGAATGGGTTGGCCTGCCCCAATTGGGTTTACCCGCTCTCAAAGCCAAGGTGGATACAGGCGCGCGCACATCGGCGCTCCACGCCTTTGACATCGAGGTGTTTGGCGCGGCCAGCAAACCCAAGGTGCGGTTCTTGATCAATCCCATCCCTGCGCGGCCTGATCTGGCGATTGCCTGTTCGGCGGTGATTCACGACCGCCGCGATGTCACCAGTTCCAACGGGGATACAGAATCGCGCTACGTGATCCTGAGCACCCTGGATATCGGTGCCGTAACCCAAGAGATTGAGATCACCCTCACAGACCGCGCCACGATGAATTATCGTATGCTATTGGGGCGGCAAGCTATTCAGTCAAACTGGGTGGTCACCCCTTCCGAAAGCTTTTGTCAGCCACAGCGCAGCTATGAGGTCTATCATACCGCCGCGGTAAAGGCGACCGCGCCAAAACGTGCCTTGCGCATCGCGGTTCTGAGCCGCGAACAAAATTACACCACCCAAAAATTGCAATCCGAGGGCGATGCCCGCGGTCATGTGGTCGAGGTGATCAACACCACGCGCTGCTATATGGCCCTGAATGCGATGGCCCCCGCGGTCTATTATGACGGGCAGGAATTGCCCAAATTTGACGCGGTCATCCCGCGCATTGGTCCTTCGATCACCGCCTATGGTGCCGCGATTTTGCGGCAGTTTGAGACCTTGGGGGTCTATTGCCTAAACAGCAGTGCAGCGATCACCGCCAGCCGCGACAAGCTGCACGCGCATCAAATCCTGTCCCGCCACCGCATCGGGATGCCCCAAACCGCCTTTGCGGCAAGCCCAAAGGACACCAACAACCTCATCACCTTGGTCGGCAACGCCCCACTTGTGGTGAAATTATTGGAATCAAGCCAAGGCAAGGGCGTGGTGCTGGCCGAAACCAAGAAAGCCGCGCAATCGGTGATTGACGCCTTTCGCGGACTTTCGGCCAATTTTCTGGTGCAAAATTTCGTCAAAGAGGCCGCAGGCGAGGATATCCGCTGTTTGGTGGTCGATGGCAAAGTGGTCGCAGCGATGAAACGCGTGGGGGCGGCGGATGATTTCCGCTCCAACCTGCATCGCGGCGGCAAGGCCGTAAAAGTGCGGATCAGCAAGGAGGAACGCGACACGGCCGTGCGATCCGCGCGCGCCTTTGGCCTTGGCATTGCGGGGGTGGATTTGTTGCGGGGCGCGGACGGGCCAAAAGTATTGGAGGTCAATTCCTCCCCAGGGTTTGAAGGGATCGAGGAGGTCACGGGCAAAAACATTGCCACACATCTCTATGATGCGATCGAAAAACACGTCCGCCCTGCCCCGATCAAACGCCGTCCGCCGCGCTAGATGGGGCTTCGGCAACCCTTGCCCTTTGCCTGCGGTTTCCTTATATGTTTAGTCAGGTATTCCGCTTGCAAAGGATAGGTTTGACATGAGCAGCACCCCCGATCCGATGCCGCACGCGCCCATGGAAGGCGCGCCGTTAATCGCACCGTCCAGCACCGATCACCCGCTTTATGATACGGTGGTCGAGGCTTGTCGGACGGTATATGACCCCGAAATTCCCGTGAATATTTATGATCTGGGATTGGTCTATACGATCAATATTGACGCGGAAAACGCGGTCGAAGTGATCATGACATTGACCGCGCCAGGCTGCCCTGTGGCAGGTGAGATGCCTGGCTGGGTGGCCGATGCCATCGAGCCGCTTGAGGGGATCAAACAGGTCGATGTTAAGCTGACATGGGAGCCCCCATGGGGCATGGACATGATGAGCGATGAAGCCCGTCTCGAACTGGGGTTCATGTGAAATGTTCGGCATTCCCGGCAAATCCCCCGTCACCCTGACCCCTGCCGCCGTGGCGCAGATCAAGAAATTGATGATGCGTGACGGGCATCAGGGGCTCCGCATCGGCGTGAAAAAGGGCGGCTGCGCGGGCATGGAATATACGATGGATTACGCAGCAGAGATCGACCCCCATGATGAGGTGGTCGAGGTCGAAGGCGCGCGCGTGATGATCGCCCCTATGGCGCAGATGTTCCTCTTTGGCACGGAGATTGATTATCAAACCGCGCTTCTTGAGGCGGGGTTCAAATTCAACAACCCCAATGTGGCCGATGCCTGTGGCTGCGGTGAATCGATCAAATTCAAGGATGTCTCGGAACTGGCCGCAGAAAAAGATGCCCCCAAAGGCTAAGGCCGCGCTTGCCAGCATGATCCGACCGCCCCTATAGTGGCCCTGCTAAACAGGGGACGGGCACAAGGGGTTGGCCAATGGCATCGGCAGATGCGCCAAACATCGCTTTTGTCACCATGGTGCGCGATGATGACCAGTTTCTGAAACTGTGGGTCAATCATTACGCGGCGATGGTGGAGCGTAAACATCTCTTCATTCTTTTTGACGGGTTCGACCAAAAACCCGCCCCCTTTACCAAGGGCTGTCAAATCACCCTCTTGCCTCAAATCCCAATTTCCAAAGGCTGGGATGTCAAGCGATGGGAGATGCTCACGAATTTCGCCAATATGCTATTGGGTCGGTTTGATGTGGTGGTTTTAAATGACGTGGACGAATTGCTCGTCACCGATCCCGCAAGCGGGATATCGTTGGTCGAGGCGATTTCAGCAGGCCGCCACCACCCATCAATCACGCCTTTTGCGGTGGAAATCATTCACCGCACCGACCTTGAGCCAAGCGCAGTTGATTTTGGCAAGCCCATCTTATCACAGCGCAAATATGTGCGCGTGAATTCAAGCTATGCAAAACCTTGCATCATCACAAAACCAATATGCTGGAATATGGGCGGCCATTATTCTAATCATCCCGACCTCTTTCTGTCTGATTGCATTTATCTGTTTCATTTAAAATTTGTTGATCATCAGATGCTTCTCAGTCGGCAAGCACAGCGCAATGAGATCGTATTGGACAAAGACACAGCCGCAGCGGATATCGCGGGCGAAATCTGGTCTGCGTCAAAAAATGAAATAACAAAATTTCTTGAAAAGTTTCAGGAGTTTGATCCGATCCGAAAGGATTTCGACTTTGAATGGCAAAGACA
The DNA here is from genome assembly GCA_025751475.1 of Rhodobacteraceae bacterium XHP0102. Classification (GTDB taxonomy): domain Bacteria; phylum Pseudomonadota; class Alphaproteobacteria; order Rhodobacterales; family Rhodobacteraceae; genus M30B80. The sequence goes on along the minus strand of JAOWLD010000003.1, from coordinate 486,524 downwards.
AAAAATCAGACGCGGCTGGACGTATGATGACCGTCAAAACATATGGCGCCGGGGTGTGATCAAAGCCACAAAAACTTATGAAATACCCGAACGGTTTGAAGGGGCATTTTAGCGTCAATGCCGCACCAGTCACCAAATATCGCTTTTGTCACCATGGTGCGCGATGATGACCAGTTTCTGAAACTGTGGGTCAATCATTACGCGGCGATGGTGGCGCGTAAAAATCTGTTCATTCTTTATGACGGGTTCGATCAAAAACCCGCCCCTTTTACCAAAGGCTGTCAGACGATTTTTGCCCCCCAAATTCCATTTGGAAAAGGCTGGGACGACAAGCGATGGCAGATGCTCACGCATTTCGCCAACGCATTGTTGGCGCGATTTGATGTGGTCGTGCTGAACGATGTGGACGAATTGCTTGCCACCGATCCCGCAAGCGGGATGTCGTTGGTCGAGGCGATTTCAGCAGGCCGCCACCACCCATCGATCACGCCTTTTGCGGTGGAAATCATTCACCGCACCGACCTTGAGCCAAGCGCGATTGATTTCAAGAAACCCATCTTGTCACAGCGCAAATATGTGCGGGTGAATTCGATTTATGCAAAACCCTGCATCATCTCGCAGCCCGTAAAATGGTGCACGGGCGGGCATTTCGCAGATCATCCAGATTTGCACCTCTCTGAAGCGATTTATCTTTTTCACTTGAAATATGTGGATCACGACCTGCTGATCAACCGCCAAAGCAGTCGAATTTCCATCGTCACAAACACCGAGGCATCACCCCGCGAAATCGCAGGCACGATCTGGTCATCATCGCAAGAATCGATGCGCGCATTTTTGTATAAATTCCAAGACTTACCCCCGATCCAAAAAGATTTCGATTTCGCGTGGCAGCGCGAGAAAATCATACGAGGGTGGCATCAGGCCGAAGGCAGCATTCTGTGGAAACGTGGTAAGATCAATGCGTTGAAAACCTATGAGATCCCCGAACGTTTTCACAGGATATTCTAGCCCTTCATCCCTTCCTCATATGCACATAGGTCTCGGCATAACGGCGGCTGAGGTGGTCGCCTGCGCGGATCAGCTGATTGGCACCTGCGGGGGCCACATTGGCCTCGTAGTTGGGATTGAAGAACAGCGGGATCGAAATGCGCTCCTGCGCGCCGCCCGTGACGCGGTGTAATGTGGCCTTAACACCACCCGCACTCCACATTTCCAGCATCTCGCCAAAATTGATCACGAACACACCAGGCGCCACCGCGACAGGCTGCCATGTGCCATCGCGCATTTCCACCTCTAACCCCGCTTGGCCATCGGTCGCCAACAGGGTCAGACAGCCGTAATCGGTATGGGCCGCGATGCCAAAATCCTTGTCCCCTGCCCAATCGGGGCGGGGTGGATAGAAATTCGCGCGCAACAAGGCCATGGGATGATCGAATTTATCCACGAAATAGCCTTTGTCATGGCCAATGGCATCCGCGATTGCCCCAAGCAGCGCCAAGGCCACGGCACGCGCCTTGGTGAAATAGGCCTCGACCGTGGTCTGAAACCCCTCAGGCGCGGCAGGCCAGAGATTGGGCGCATAGACGGGCAACGCAGCCATCGGGTGATCTGCGGGCACGGGCAGGCCACAATCAAACACCTGCTTGTAGTCGGGGTTGGCATTTGGATCGACCTGTTCGGATTTAGACGCCCCCCACCCGCGATTGGCCCCTGTGCGCGCCATATCCACGGGGGCCTTTGCCGCATCATCTTGATGAAAAAATGCGCGGTAAAGCGTGATCAAATCCGTTACCTCATCCGCGCGGATTGGGGTGTTGGTCAGGGTCAAAAACCCCACATCACGCGCGCCATAGGCAATCGCATCCCGTGTTGCAGGATCGCCTGCGAGCATTTTTTGAAAATCAATTTGCGGTATCATCACGCGGAGCACCCCATATTCGCTTGACCCATCCCTGCTTCCTTGCCACCCATAAGCGCAAAGATAAAGGGAAAGCATCATGCGCAGAAAACTTGCAGCAGGCAATTGGAAGATGAATGGGCTGAACGCGGCCTTGGCGGAGTTGGATCAACTGGACCAAGATTTCCGCGCACCGCAGCCCGTGGATATCGCAATCTGCCCGCCTGCCACGCTGATCTCCGCCGCCGCCGCGCGGCTTTCGGGCGGGGCAATTGCGCTTGGCGGGCAAACCTGCCACCCCGCCCCGCAAGGTGCGCATACAGGCGATATTTCCGCGCCCATGCTGCGCGATGCAGGCGCGCGCTATGTCATTGTCGGCCATTCCGAGCGGCGCGCGGATCATGGCGAAACCAATGCGTCCGTGCGCGCACAGGCCCAAGCGGCACAGGGCGCGGGGTTGATCCCGATCATCTGTTTGGGGGAAAGCGAGGACCAGCGGCGCGCGGGACAGGCGCGCGCGGTGGTTGAAGCGCAGCTTGACGCCGCCCTACCCGATCAAGCGCCCTTTGTTGTGGCCTATGAGCCAATTTGGGCGATTGGCACGGGGCTTATCCCCGAATTGTCGGATATTGCCGAGATCCATGATGCCATGCGCGCAAATTTGCTTGCCCGCTTTGGTGCGGATGTCGCGCAATCTGTGCCGTTGCTCTATGGCGGATCGGTCAAGCCCGACAATGCGGTTGCGATTTTCGCGCTTGAGAATGTTGACGGGGCCTTGGTCGGCGGCGCCTCCCTGCGCGCAGCGGATTTTGGCCCCATCATCACGGCGCTCAAAGCCTCTGACGGGGCCTGAATAAGAAGGCGTGACGGCGTTATTCCACCGCCACAAAACGCTGCATCACCAAACGCACCATGCCCGCGTTGCTGTCATATTGGCGTAGCCCAATCAGATAACTGCCCGCGCCCAAAGGTTGGGCGATTTGGCTATCCAACCCCGTGCCGCTGTCATCATTATAGGCCAATTCCCGCCCCACGGCATCAAACAGGGCCAAGATCGGATCGGAATTCCCCATCGCCACGGCATCGACCAAGATCAGCCCATCTTCTGGCAGCGAGACCAGAAACCATTGCGCCTTGCCCGTGATGCTGACATCGCGCACCACTTGGCCTGATATGGCCCCAAGATCGGTGATCGGATAGCTGCCCCCAATGGGGGGACTTGCCTCAAGCGATTCATACATCTGCTGCATGGCGCGCATCGGGTCATAGCTTTGCAAGCTGACCGTCACAGGCGCATCAGGGTCCGACAAGGCGCGCATGGCGATGCAATATTCCCCTGCGGGCAAGGGATCGGCCATATCAATCTGACTGTCGAGACCGCGAAAATCGTCATTTTCCGCCAACAATCGCCCATCGGCGCCATAGAGATAGATGTAAGGATCGGCTGTTTCGTTCATGGCTTGGATCGTCACCGCACTGGGGGCGGACAGCGCGAAGCGGTAATAGGGCACTTCCGAGACCGAATGTGTCGCGCTTACGCCCGCGCCAAGCGCATCCATCGTCAAGGCGGACGCGCCAAGCGGGGTGGCGGATGTGTCGGATGTGCAGGGGGTTACACCTGCGAAACTGCCCGTGCCGCCATCAAGGCCCATGGTCAGGGCCATATCCCGATTGCTGAGGCCAATGCGCAGATCAACCGCGCCTGCCATGCCCGAGAAATTACGCACCGCCACGCAATAGCGCCCTGCGGCCAGATCCAACTCCCCGCGCGCGGCAAGGTTGCCGCCGCTGTCATCATCATTCAGGATCAAGCGACCCGTTTCATCATACAGGTCGAGCACGGGGTCCAGCGCGCCCTGCCCCATCGCCTCTAGGCGGACGGTGGCAGGTTGCGACAGGGTGAAAAGCCCGACCGCCTGATTATCGGCAGAAATCCCCAAGCCTGTAAGATCAAACGCCCCACTTGATTGGCTGAGATCAGAGGCCGCTTCGGTGCCATTGGCCCAAAGGCCCATGGCCCCAATCCCGCCACAGAGATCCTGCGCCAATGCGGGGGCAGCCCCGCCTGCGATCAAGCCCAATGAGAGGGCAATGGAAACGCGTGCAGCCATGTCTTTATCCCTTCGTGAAATACGCATCCGTCAAGGCACAGCATACCCAGTGCGCGTGACAATACCAAAACAAATAAAGCAAAACGCCCTATTGCGCCGCCGTGACACGCGCAGAGCCAAGCATCGGGGCAAGATACCGCCCCGTGTGCGAGGCCTGCACCTGCGCGACATCTTCGGGCGTGCCTGTGGCCACCACCTGCCCGCCGCCATCGCCGCCTTCGGGGCCGATGTCAATCAGCCAATCGGCGGTTTTGATCACATCCAAATTATGCTCAATCACCACCACCGAATTGCCTTGATCGACCAATTCATGCAGCACTTCCAACAGCTTGCGCACATCTTCGAAATGCAACCCCGTGGTGGGTTCATCCAAAATATAGAGGGTGCGGCCCGTGGCGCGTTTGCTCAATTCCTTGGACAGTTTCACGCGCTGCGCCTCGCCGCCCGAAAGCGTGGTCGCCTGTTGGCCCACCTTGATATAGCCAAGGCCCACGCGCATCAGCGCGTCCATCTTCTCGCGGATCGAAGGCACGGCTTTGAAAAATTCCTGTGCGTCTTCCACGGTCATATCCAAAACGTCAGCGATGCTTTTGCCTTTGAACGTCACCTCAAGGGTTTCGCGGTTATAGCGTTTTCCCTTGCAGGTTTCACATTCCACATAAACATCGGGCAAGAAGTGCATTTCGATCTTGATCACCCCATCGCCTTGGCACGCCTCGCAGCGCCCGCCCTTGACGTTAAAGCTGAACCGCCCAGGTTTATAGCCACGCGCCTTGGCCTCGGGCAGGCCCGCGAACCAATCACGGATCGGGGTGAAGGCACCTGTATAGGTCGCAGGGTTGGAGCGCGGGGTGCGCCCAATCGGGCGTTGGTCAATGTCGATCACCTTATCGAGATGCTCTAGCCCTTTGATCGTCTCGCAGGGTGCAGGCGTCTGCCGCGCCCCGTTTAGCCGCGCGGATGCGGTTTTGAACAAGGTTTCAATCGTCAGGGTGGATTTTCCCCCGCCCGAAACACCCGTGACGCAGACAAATTTCCCAAGCGGGAAATCCACAGTCACCCCTTGCAGATTATTGCCTGTCGCATGGACCACGGTTACGGCCTTGCCGCCCTTTTTGCCCTTGCGCCGCTCTTGCGGCACGGCGATTTCTCGCTTGCCCGACAGGTATTGCCCTGTGATCGAGGCGGGGTCATTCATGATTTCCATCGGCGTGCCAGAGGCCACAACTTGGCCGCCATGCACCCCTGCACCTGGGCCGATATCCAAAACGTAATCCGCCTCGCGGATGGCTTCTTCGTCATGTTCGACCACGATGACGGTGTTGCCCTGATCGCGCAGGTTTTTCAGCGTATCCAAAAGGCGGGAATTGTCGCGTTGATGTAGGCCAATTGAGGGTTCATCAAGCACATATAGCACCCCCGTCAGGCCAGAGCCGATCTGACTGGCCAAACGGATGCGTTGGCTTTCGCCACCTGACAGCGTGCCTGCATTGCGTGACAGCGTCAGGTAATCCAAACCCACATTGTTCAGAAATCCAAGGCGTTCGCGGATCTCTTTCAGGATCGCACGGGCGATTTCGTTTTTCTGCGCGCTCAAGGCCGCTGGCACAGTGTCGATCCAGTCATAGGCCTGACGGATGGACATTTGCACCACCTCGCCCACATGAAGCCCCGCGATTTTCACGGCGAGTGCCTCCGCCCGCAGGCGATGCCCGCCACAGGCACCACAGGGACGGTTGTTTTGATAGCGTTCAAATTCCTCACGGATCCACGCGCTGTCGGTTTCGCGATAGCGGCGTTCCATATTGGGGATCACCCCCTCAAACACGCGCGAGACCTGATAAACCCGCCCGCCCTCGTCATAGCGAAAGGCGATTTCTTCCTCGCCAGAGCCGCGCAAGAACACCTCCTGCACCGCCTGAGGCAGGTCTTTCCATTGCGCCTTGGGGTCAAAGCCGTAATGACGGGCTATCGCCTCGATGGTTTGCAGGAAATAGGGCGATTTGCCTTTGCGCCATGGTGCAATAGCCCCATCCGCAAGGCTAAGCGTGACATCAGGCACCATCAGCCGTTCATCAAAAAACAGCTCATGCCCCAATCCATCGCAGGACGGGCAGGCCCCAAAGGGCGCGTTGAAAGAGAACAAACGCGGCTCAATTTCGGGGATGGTAAAGCCCGAGACAGGACAGGCGAAATTCTCGGAAAATGTTATCCGTTCGGGATCGCCCTCTTTTGGTGCGGTCTCCAGAATGGCAATCCCATCGGCCAGATCAAGCGCGGTGCGCAAACTGTCGGCCAAGCGCGTCTCGCTGCCCGCGCGCACCACGATGCGGTCGACCACCACATCGATATCGTGACGGAATTTTTTGTCTAAGGTCGGCGGGGTTTCCAACTCGTAAAACACCCCATCCACCTTGACCCGCTGAAACCCTTGCTTGCGCAGCTCCAACATTTCTTTGCGATATTCGCCTTTGCGGTCGCGCACAATCGGGGCCAAAAGATAGGCGCGCGTCCCCTCCTCCATGCCCATAATGCGGTCGACCATGTCCTGCACCTGCTGCGCCTCGATGGGCAGGCCCGTGGCGGGGCTATAGGGGGTGCCGACCCGCGCAAATAACAGGCGCATATAGTCGTAAATCTCGGTTACGGTGCCCACGGTCGAGCGCGGGTTTTTCGATGTGGTTTTCTGCTCAATGGAAATCGCAGGCGACAGGCCCGAAATGTGATCCATATCGGGCTTTTGCATCATATCAAGGAATTGCCGCGCATAGGCGCTGAGGCTTTCGACATAGCGGCGCTGCCCTTCGGCATAGATCGTGTCAAAGGCAAGGCTTGATTTGCCCGATCCAGACAGCCCCGTGATCACGGTCAGTTGGTCGCGCGGAATATCAACATCGATATTCTTCAAATTATGCTCGCGCGCGCCGCGCACTTCGATTTTCTTCAAATCCGCCATTTGCCCGCCCGATCCTGAACCACTGCCTCGCCTCTCTACCTAGGGCAAAGACGCCTGTGCGCCAGTCACCCCAACGCCCTCATGCGATTGCGAGAACAAAAACGAAACATGGCCCTATGTCAAGCGCGGCTCAGCGCCGATTGAACGGCGGCTCCACCGTGAAATCGCCCTGAAATCCAGAAAGGCCGTGATGGCCAATCTTGGCGCTTTCATCCATCCAGATATCGCCACCAACACCAAAGACCCATCTTTGGCAGAAACTTTGATCTTCACCGTATTTGTAACTGCCCTGTGCATCCGTGATATGGCCGAAGAAATCCCAAAAGCCTTTCAATTCGCGAAACGACTGGCTGGCCTGACGCGGCAGGGCGGCCGCCTGCCCTGTGTCGATCATCTGCTCTGGCACGGCGCGGCGCAGAAGAGAAAAGCCAAGCCCCAACCCAGGCACAGTGACAAACCCATCGCGGCGCTTGAGAGCGAACTCGTGACCTGGCGGTGGACCATATTGCAGAACATAGCCATTGGCGCGCGCGAGTAGCTGCTGCGGGGTCAGCCTGTCCTCTTCGGGACGCGCGGCATTATCCAAGACAAGGTCATGAAACGCCTGCAACCGAAGCTTGCGGCGCGGATAGGCCGCCACCGTGAAATCTTCGTCAAATTGCAACAGCCGCAAAATCTGATCGCCTGAAAAGCTAAGATCGCTGTCCAAAAACAGCGCATGGGTGAAATCGGGATGCGACATGAAAAAGGACAGCAAATAATTGCGGGACATCACAATGTCCGAGAATTCATAGGTCTTGATCGCAAAGGAGACACGCGCCGTGCGAAACAGTTGGGTCGCGCCGATGAGCGATTTCATAAATTCAGTCGCCACCATGCCCGTATTCGGGATCAAGATCAAAAGCTGCGCCGCCATTTGTTTGCCTAAAAATTATACCTAACAGACGATATCCTTGTGATAAGGGCGCGTCTAGGGACGGCACAAGAAAGCGCGCGCAAAATATCATGCGCGCGCTGATTGCTTACTCTAAGTGTCGCGTTTAGATGTGGATGGCGCGCCCATACGCGTCCAGAACCGCCTCATGCATCATTTCCGACAAGGTCGGATGCGGGAACACGGTTTCCATCAGGTCTTCTTCGGTGGTTTCAAGCTTGCGCCCCACCACATAGCCTTGGATCAATTCGGTCACTTCCGCGCCCACCATATGCGCGCCCAACAATTCGCCTGTCTTGGCATCGAAGACGGTTTTTATCAGCCCCTCAGGCTCGCCCAAGGCAATCGCCTTGCCATTGCCGATAAAGGGGAAACGGCCCACTTTCACCGCATAACCCGCGGCTTTTGCCTTTTCTTCGGTCAATCCGACCGAGGCGATCTGCGGGTGGCAATAGGTGCAGCCTGCGATGCTTTCAGGTTTCACCGCGTGAACCTTCCGCCCTGCAATCATCTCGGCCACCATCACGCCCTCGTGGCTTGCCTTATGCGCAAGCCATGGCGCGCCTGCGACATCGCCAATCGCGTAAAGCCCCTCTACGCCCGTGCGGCAATATTCATCCGTCACCACATGGCTGCGGTCAATTTTGACGCCAAGCGCCTCTAGGCCCAAGCCCTCCACATTGCCAACGATACCCACGGCGGAAATCACAGTGTCGAAATCTTGCGTCTCGACCTTGCCGCCCATTTCGATATGCGCGGTCACCTTATCGGCGGCGCGATCCAGTTTCTTGACCACGGCCTTTTCTAGGATTTTCATCCCCTGCTTTTCAAAGGACTTTTTGGCAAAGGCCGAGATCTCGGCATCTTCGACAGGCAGGATACGGTCCATCACCTCGACCACGGTGGTTTCCGCCCCAAGCGTGTTGTAGAAACTGGCGAATTCAATCCCAATCGCGCCAGAGCCAATCACAAGCAATTTCTTGGGCATATGCGGGGGCGTGAGCGCCGATTTATAGGCCCACACGCGCTTGCCATCCGCCTCTAGGCCAGGCAATTCGCGGGCACGCGCGCCTGTGGCCAGAATGATATGTTTGGCGGTCAGGGTTTTCACGCCATCCTCGGCCTTCACCTCGACCTTGCCCTTCGCAGGGATCGTGGCCGCGCCCATCACCACAGTGACCTTATTTTTCTTCATCAAATGGCCCACGCCCGAATTCAGCTGCTTGGCCACATTGCGCGAGCGTTTTACAACCGCGTCCAAATCATAGGAAATTCCATCCGCCTTTAGGCCAAATTCCTTGGCGCGGTGCATCAGGTGAAACACCTCGGACGAGCGCAGCATGGCCTTGGTGGGGATACAGCCCCAATTGAGACAAATCCCGCCCATGTGTTCGCGTTCCACAATCGCGACCTTCAAGCCTAATTGGCTGGCACGGATCGCCGCCACATAGCCCCCTGGGCCAGCGCCGATGACGATCACATCGAAATCTTGAGTGGACATAAGCGACTTCTCCTACAATGCGCGCCACGTATGGCGCGGCGGGATTCGGAATGGTTCAACGTTAAACTATTTCTAAACCATCTCGCGCCGCGCCGCAATCTGTCTATGTTTCCTGCATCTTCTGCAACACTGCGCCATAGCCCCCTGCGTCCAAAAAGGCCTGCTCTGCGGGGGTTGTGACGCGGCCCAAATCCGCGTTGCGATAGGGAAAACGGCCAAATTGGCGGATGATCTCGGCATGGGCGCGGGCGTGGATGACATTGCCCTGCCCCGTCTGCGGCATCCGTGTTTCGATCAACTCAATCGCACAGGTTTGATCCGCCAAATCCTCGGAATGCATGAAGGGCAGATAGAAGAACTGGCGCTCAGGTTCTGGCGTGGCCATATCATGCCCCGCCTCCAACGCGTCCTTTGCTAGGCCCAAAACTTTTGCATCTGTCGCAAAGGCGCGGGGGTCAGCGCGAAACATATTGCGCGGGAATTGGTCCAGCAGGATCATCAAGGCCAAAGCCGTGGATGGCGCGCTGATCCAATCATCCATCGCCCCCTCGGCCGCATCTTCCCATGCCGCCATGAACCGCCTGCGGATATCAGCGTCAAAGGTATCATCGCGGCGATACCATGCCTCTGGCCCCGCCTTGAGCCAAAAATCCGTGATCTCCTCGGCTAAGGTTACGTCTGCCATGCGCTGCCCCCCTTACGTTCCTATGGCGCTGCCACCATCAATGACAGCATGGCACGATCAGGCGGCTGGGGGAAGCGTGTCGCTTTCTTCTTGGCTCTCCTCAAGGGTGGAGTCCGCAAACATCTCTTGCGCCAAACCCACCACAACGGGCGAGGCCGAGGGCAAAACAGGCGCATAGCTGCCTGTATCCTCTACGGTGGGTGCGGGGCGCACCGTCATGCGATACGCGGCATAAAGCGCAAGCAGGCTAACCAGACCAGCGATGAAATAAAAGAAACCAAGCGGGCCTGCGGCCTGCATAATCACACCCACAACAATCGGGCCAAAAATCGCCCCGACCCCGTTCACAAAGAGCAAACGCCCCCCTGCGGCGGGCATTTGCTCCACCTCCAGAAAATCATTCACATAGGCGATCAGCAGCGCATAAAGCGGGTTGGCCATGCCCCCGATGAAAAACGCCGCCGTGACCAGCACCCAGAACACACTGCCGCTCAACGCGCCAAGCAAGGCGGCAAAACCACAAATCACCGCCAAAATCAGGATCAAAAGGCGGCGATCCATGCGATCCGAAATCCAACCAATGGGGAATTGCAAAACCAATCCGCCCACATAAAAGGCGGAGACGAAAATCGACAATTGCCCAAGGGGCAGCCCCGCTTGCGTGCCAAACACGGCCGCCATACCGAACATGGCCGAATAGACACCGCCCATCAAAAACGTGCCAACCACACCAAGGGGGGAGATTTTCAACACCTCCATCAGGCTCATCGGCTTGGCCGTTTCAAAGGCGGGGGTCGGTGTAACCGACAGCAAAATCGGTGCAAAACTCAGCGAGACCAAAACCGACAAGACCACAAACAGGAAATACTCCGAAGGATCGCCCAAGTTTAGAAGCATCTGCGCACTGACAATCCCCACCATCTGCACCACCAGATAAACCGATAGGGTCTGGCCACGGGTCTCATTGGTGGCGGCATTGTTCAGCCAAGATTCCGCCGTCACATAGACCGCCGCGAAACAGGCCCCAATGATCAGGCGCAAAATTGTCCAAGCAATCGGGTCGGTCAGCACAGGATACAGGATCAGCACCGCAGATATGATCGAGCCGAGCGCGGCAAAGGTGCGGATATGCCCCACACGGCGGATCATTTCCGCCCCCATTTTGGAGCCGATCAAAAACCCCGCGAAATAAGCCGACATCACCACGGACATCTCGAAGGTGGAAAAGCCCTCAATCTCGCCGCGCACACCAAGAAGCGTGCCTTGAAGGCCATTTCCGACCATCAAAAGCATAATGCCCAACAGCAAGGCCCATGAATTTCGCAACACGACCAACATAGGCGATCCTTACGCTGCGCCACGACAAACATATGGCGCGTTCCCGCCCTATCCTGTCACGTCTGCGACCCCATTAAAAGGGAGGCATCCCCATAGGAGAAGAAACGATACTGCTCTGTGATGGCATGGTCATAAATCGCACGGATCCGATCCGCCCCCATCAGGGCAGAAACCAGCATCATAAGGGTTGATTTTGGTAGATGGAAATTGGTCATCAACCCATCGGTGATCTTAAAGTGGTAACCGGGGTAGATGAAAATATCGGTATCCCCCTGAAAGGGGCGCATTTCGCCCGTTTCGCTTGCCGCAGTTTCAATCAGACGCAAGGCTGTTGTGCCCACGGGGATAATGCGCCCCCCCGCCGCACGGGTGGCGTTCATCTCATTGGCCGCCTCTGCGGATACCTCGCCCCATTCGGCGTGCATCTTATGGGTGGTGACATCATCCACCGTGACAGGCAGGAATGTGCCCGCCCCGACATGGAGGGTGACAAAGCTCATCTCGACCCCATGGTCGCGCAAAGCGGCCATCAAACCCTCGTCAAAATGCAGGCTTGCGGTGGGGGCGGCAACCGCCCCTTGGCGCTTGGCCCATATGGTTTGATAATCCTCGCGGTCTTGCGCATCGGCGGGGCGTTTCGCCTCGATATAGGGCGGCAGCGGCATCGCCCCCGCCGCGTTCAGCGCGGCATCAAAATCATCGCCCCTCAGGTTAAAGCGCAGCCGCAACCCGCCCTCAAGGCTGGCCACTTCGGCACTGAAATCAGGGGTGAACACCACCACCTCGCCCACCGCTAATTTGCGCATCGGCTTGGCCAAGGCGGACCATGTGCCGTCGGCCTGTGGCTCCAACAAGGTGACTTCGATCTTGGCGCTGACGGGGCCTTGCGCGCTGTCGCGCCTGCGGGTGCCGCGCAACCTTGCGGGGATCACGCGGGTGTCATTCAAAATCAGGCGATCCCCTTTGCGTAGAAAATCTGGCAAATCGCGCACAATCGCATCGCGGATCACATCGCCCTGCGCATAAAGCAACCGCGCTGAGGAGCGCGGTTTTGCGGGCCGCGTGGCAATCAATTCATCGGGCAGGTGAAAATCAAAATCATCAAGTCGCATAAGCCTGCATGACCCCTTACATATCACCCCAAGGCGGGGGCGTTTTATTGCGTATTTGTTTCCAATTGGGGGCGCATCAAATCGCGCAAAATCCCTGGCACCAAGATGGACAGGGGATTGACCCGCACATCTGGATCATCCGGTGGGCCACTGAGGCGAAAGTTAAAGCCAAAAAGCCCCTCGTCACGGCGGGCGAAAATACCACCAATAACACCGTTCAAGACGTAAAGCGGGGTCAAGACACCGCGAAAATCCAAGACCCGCGCATCCATTTGATAGCCACCATCCATGCTGATCCCCAATGACGGACCAATCGCCGTGCCTTGATGCACGGTCACTTTGGACGGCTCCAACGTAAAGCGCACATCCACCTCGCCCAAATTGATCCCATCCCCACTGAGCTGCTCCAATAGCCCGATCACCGATACCGCGTTCAGCAACTCGGCCATCACGGGCGCATTGCGCATCCGCGGATTGGTGATTTGCAACCGCCCCTCATAAAGGCGTGATCCACGGGGCGATTGCAGCTGTAGATCCATCGCCCCCCCATAAAGATTGCGCATCACACCCGCGCTGCGCAAGACCGCGCCCCCATCGGCCGCGCGCATTCGGATATCAACCCCGCCCCCATCCAAAGGGGCAAGCGCGCCCTCCACGGCAACCGCACCGTTCAGTTGACCACGGTAGGCCCCCGCCAACCCACCGCCGCCTTGGCTGAGTTCCGCGCGCAGGTCGCGCAGCGCAAGGCCCGCGCCAAGACGCAATTCGTCCAACATGACCGTCAATGGGCCACGTGCCGTTTCGATCGGGGGCGTGGCTTGGGGCAGACTGCGCAGGTCCAGACGCCCCGAGGTGATCTCAATCGCAGGGGGTTGACCCACACCTTGGGGGCGCAGATTGCCCGTCACATCCAACCAATCTTGGATCGCAAAACGGTTGAGGCGCAGCTGCTGAAGCGCGCCTTGCGGGGTCAAATCGCCGCTGCCCTCGGCCACAAGCCCCGCACCCGCGAGGCGAAACGCCTCAAGGCGCGGCGCGGCGCCCAAGGTGATATCCACGGCCAAATCGCCTGCATCTTGGGCCGCCTTGGCCCATCCAAGCGCCGTAATTGCAAGATCAACCCCCTGCAAATCAGAGCGCAGCGCCATTTGCGGGGGTGCGCTTGGCCCAAAAAGGGCGACCGAAATATCCATCATTCCCGCCCCGCCGACCATTCCCTCGGGTAGGCCCAGGCCAAGTGCGGACAACACGGTGGATGACAGCGGCATTTGCGCCGTGAGCGCAGAATTGGGGGCGGTGCGGCGCAGGTCGGGCCGCTGCCATTGGCCCGACAAGGGCTGACCGTCCAGCCGCGCATCACCCGAGATGATCACGCCATCCGCAGAGGTGATCCGCAGATCAAGTGTTTCCGCCTCCAGCAAGCGGTTGGGAACAAGCCTGTCCGAGGCGACCGCGTCCAGCGCGCCTGTCACGTCAAATCGCATCTCCTCCATGGGTTGGCGCTCGACCAAATTAAGATCAATGCGCCCAGACAAACGCGCCTGTCCCGTGGCCAAACTCTCGGGGTCAAGCCGCCCTTCCTGTGGAAATAAATTGACGGGCGGCCCCGCAAACAGCGTCAGAATATCGGGAATACCCCCTGCGATCTCCAAATCCAGTTCAGCCGCAGGCCCACGCGGGCGCGTATCAGGCACCACGAAGCGCGCATATGGCACGGCGACATCAACCCCTGTCGGCGCGCGCATCACCCCTTGCGCCCCCGTGATGGTCAGGCGCGGCCCCGCAAGCGCGAACACCCCAGACATATCGCGCAAAGGCGGCATATCGCGCAGCGGGCTGAGGTCTAAGCCATCATAGGCAAAGGTGACATTGACCGTGGCGCGCGCGGCATCGGGGGTTTTGGTGATATGCGCGGCAAGATCGCGCGCCTGCCCCTGATGCAGGTTGCGGTCAATCCAATCGCGCGTTTTGGGCAAGGCATCAACGGGCCAATAGGTCAGCACATCGCGCATTTCCATCGCCGCGATTTGCGCGGTGACATCAACAGCCGTGCCATTGGCGCGGGATTCTGCATGGCCTTGCGCCAGCAGATCAAACCCCTCGGCGCGGATCAAAACACGGGTCAGATCAAGGCGCGGCTCGGCCCCAAGCGTCAGATCAAACGCGGCCTCGCCTTGCGAGAACATCAACGCCGCATCGAATTGATCACGCGGATTGATCATGATGTCGCGCAGGGCCAATGTGGTCGAGATATCCGTGCCATCAGGCGAAATCATCGCGGATCCTGTGGCGCTGAAATCCAAATCCCGCGCATCAACCACCAAACGGTCGAGATCAAGTTGCCCCTGATCCGCGTCATAGCGAAACTCAGTCGCGATACGGCTAAAGGGTAAGGGCTGCGCGGTGCCCTCAAGCGCCAATTCCCCTGCCCCTAAATCAAGGCGCACGTCCAGATCGCCCACCCCTTGCGCATCGCGCAGCTGTGTCGCAATGCTGCCCGAGAGCGGGGCTGACAAAAGATCAAGCCAACGCAGCGCAGGCGAGGCCAGAGAGATTTCTCCCGCCGCAATATCCTGAAAATTAAGCCGCAATTCGGTTTCCCGCGCCACACCATCGCGGGTGGCAATCAAGGAAATCCGCCCTGCACCCTGTGCGGTTTCCAAACCTGCGCTGACACCTAAAACCAAATCCGCACCTTGGCGGGCCAAACGCATTTGTCCATTTTCAATCAATAAGGCCCGCCCCGTGGCGGCATCGCGCAGCGAAATGGTGATCTCACGACCCGTGGCCTGTTCGAATTGCGCAAAGCGCGGATCCGAAAACATCCTGTCAAACCCTGCCATCGTCTCGGCCAAATCGGCGCGCGCGGCGTCTTGGTTTGTGGCGAAGGCCAGATCTATTCCGCCCGTCTCGTCACGCTCTAGCAGCAGGCTGGCCCCGCGCATCTCGGCCCGAATGGGCACGACTTGCCCCCGCAACAGCGCACCGCCATCAAATATAAACGACAGTTGCGGGAATGCGGCACGCAACCCTGCCGCATCGCGCATCTCGATTTGGTCAATCACCACCACGGCGCGGTGGCCCGTCTCGTCAAGCGCGATGGAAACATCACGCAGGCTGAGATCATTTTGCGGCATCCCTGCCTGCATCTGGGCCAAGATGCGCGCTTGCAGCGCAGGCGGCAGCGACAATGGCCCCTGCATCAGCCGCAAATAGATCCCGCCAAACCCAAAGATCAGCAAAAGCAGGGTCACAGCCCCCGCCCACAGCAGCCAACGCAAACCACGGCCTTGGCGCGCGGCGGGTTGATCGGGGGCGTCTTGATCGGTCCTTCGGGTCACGGGATCAGGGTCATTTCATCGGGTCTCGGTCTGTGTGCCACGCAGGCCTCGCGTAGGCCTCGCGTTGGCCTCGCGTTTTTTCACGCGGCTCTTTATCTTTGCTGCAATTCACCTAGCTTGCAATCACAGTTAGGAAAACCCCTTGGCGACACAGCTTTGCCGCAGCCTTGTGGAAAATGGTTAGCAATTGGCAAAAATACGCGCAAATTTACCAAAAAAGGAAGCGATCAAATGTTAGAGATTGGCAGCACCGCCCCCGATTTCATTTTGCCCCGCGATGGCGGCGGTGAAATCAGCCTCTCGGCTCAAAAGCCCAAAAAGGTGGTCCTTTATTTCTATCCGAAAGATGACACATCGGGCTGCACCAAGGAAGCGCAAGGTTTTACCGAAGCCGCTGATGCCTTTGCCGCGGCGGGGGCTGTCGTGATTGGCATTTCCAAAGACAGCGTCAGCAAGCATGATAAATTCATCGCCAAATATGATCTCGGCGTGATCCTAGCCTCCGATGAAACCAGCGATGTCTGCGAGCGATACGGGGCCTGGGTGGAAAAATCCATGTATGGCAAAAAATACATGGGGATCGAGCGCTGCACCTATCTGGTGGATGGCGCAGGGCAGATTGCGCAAATCTGGCGCAAGGTCAAAGTGCCAGGTCATGTCGAGGCTGTGCTGGACGCGGTGAAATCCTTGGATTAAGCCCCGTCCTCATGACGCAGCAGACTATCCCCGAAACTTTATCCGAAATGGCGGTGGCGGTTTTGACCACCGCCAACGCACGCGAGAAATGCGCATTGTCGCGGGCCTGTGCGGCGCAGTGGTTTGCCGCACGGGCGGCGGGCCATGCCTTGCCCTTAGGGCGTGCCACGCCCCCCGATCAACCCGCGCGCCCTGCCGATCCCGTTTTGTTGGACCCCCGCGATGTGCCCAAGCGCAAGCCTGGCACCCCCGAAGGACGCATCGCAATCCTACACGCCGTGGCGCATATCGAATTGAATGCCGTGGACCTGCATTGGGATATCATCGCGCGGTTTTCGGACACGCCCATGCCCGTTGGATTTTATGACGACTGGGTGAAATCAGCCGATGAAGAATCTAAGCATTTCAATCTGTTGTCCGACTGTCTTGAGATGATGGGCAGCCATTATGGCGCCTTGCCTGCCCATGCGGGAATGTGGCGGGCCGCCGAGGATACCGCCACGGATTTTATGGGGCGCTTGGCCGTGGTCCCCATGGTTCTTGAGGCGCGGGGCCTCGATGTCACCCCATCTATGATTGAAATTTTCAAACGCCCCAAAGACGATGATGCCGCCACTGCGGCCGTTGCAGCCCTCAACGTGATTTACGCCGAGGAGGTGCATCATGTCGCCTATGGCAGCAAATGGTTCCATTTCCTGTGTGGGCGCGAAAATATGGACCCCAAAGACGCATTTCACGCTCTGGTCCAACGCTATTTCCACGGTGCACTGAAACCGCCGTTCAACGAGGAAAAGCGCGCCGAAGCAGGCATCCCGCCCGATTTTTACTGGCCACTGTCGGAAAGATAGGCGCCGCATCGGCAAAATCTCGCCCAAAATCACCGCATTTGCCCAAATTTTCGGCCTGAACGGCGCAAAAATTATTGAGCCGCGCCGCCCAATCCCCTAAGCCTGTGGCATCGATACCCTAACAGCTATGGGGATGGTTTGAGGGGTTTCATGGGGTGGATAGATTTCACGGGGTGGACACAAGGGCGCGGAACAGCGTCTGCACGAACGACAGGGGACTAAAACATTGAAATTGCGATTGATTGAGCGCGCAAACCACGCTTTGGATCGGTATTTGCCTGAGAAACGGCTGTTTCTGAAATCCGACACTGGCACACGGTTTGTCCGCCTAAGACCGCTGACGCAGGCGGCTATCGTCACCACGACTGGCCTGCTTGTTACATGGACTGCGATTGTGACGGCGGTGTTTTTCATTGATGCAATCAATGCGGGTTCAAATCGCGAGCAGGTCGCGCGCGCTTCACAAGCCTATCAAGAGCGCCTCAATGCCATGTCCCATGAGCGCGACAGTCGCGCGATGGAAGCACAAGCCGCACATGAACGATTTGGCGTGGCCATGACGCAGGTCTCGGCGATGCAATCGCAGCTGCTTGCCTCGGAGGAACGCCGCCGCGAATTGGAAACCGCGGTCAATGTCATCCAAAGCACCTTGCGCCGCACCATTGCCGAACGTGATGATGCCCTGAGTGAAGTCGCGCAACTGAGCAGCGAATTGTCAAGTGAAACGGGCCAAAGCTTTAGCGCCGCAAGCCGTCAACGTGACCTCGAACACGTGCTTGCGCTGCTGACCGAGGCGCTAGAGGAAACCGCCGAAGGGCGCGACACTTCCCAAGACCTGATTGCGCAAGCACGCAGCCAGATTCAGGAATTGGAATTCCAAGCGGCGCTGTCTGCGGAACGCAACGAGCGGATATTCACCCAAATTGAAGACGCCGTGGCCATGTCGTTGGAGCCGCTTGACGCGATGTTCCGCGCGGCAGGTCTGCCCACGGACAGCATTTTGGAGACAGTGCGCCGTGGCTATTCTGGTCAAGGCGGGCCATTGACCCCGATCACATTTTCCACCTCGAACGGCACCCCCGACCCTGTCTCCCTGCGCGCCAATGACGTGCTTGAGGATTTGGACGCAATCAACCTCTATCGCATTGCGGCCGAAAGCCTGCCTTTCACCTACCCTGTGATTGGCGCGGCGCGGCGCTCCTCTGGGTTTGGATATCGCCGCGATCCGTTCAACGGCACCCGCAGAATGCATGAAGGCGTGGATTTCGCAGGCCCGGTTGGCACCCCACTGGTCGCAGCCGCCGATGGTGTTGTGACCTTCGCAGGACGGCGTGGTGCCTATGGAAATATGATCGAAATTCGCCACACTATGGGATATACAACACGCTATGCACATTTATCGCGCATTCGCGTCAACCGTGGCGAAACTGTATCGCGCGGAGATCGAATTGGTGATATGGGCAATACAGGACGTTCAACTGGGTCCCATTTGCATTATGAGGTACGCCTGAATGGCACTCCGATCAACCCGATGACCTTTATCACGGCAGGACGAAATGTTTTCTAAATCAAAAATCAACGAACCTGGACCAAAAGAAGCCACAGCGCCAAGCGCCCCTTCGCCAAGTGCGGATGCGCCGGCCACATCTTCTGCGCCTGCACCCACCAGCAGCGCCGCGCCTGCGGCCAAGCCAAAGCCGCCCGCGTCTTTGCTCAGTTCTGATCTGGTGATCACTGGCAATTTGAAAACCTCAGGCGACATCCAAATTGAAGGCACCTTAAAGGGCGACATTCGCGCGCATTCCTTGACCGTTGGCGAAAGCGCACGGATTGACGGTGAAATTCTTGCCGATGACGTGGTGGTCAATGGTCATATCAAAGGCCGTGTGCGCGGCTTGAAGGTGCGTCTCACCTCAAGCGCACGGGTGGAAGGTGACATCATCCACAAGACCATCGCAATTGAATCCGGCGCCCATTTCGAGGGCACGGTTCAGCGTCAGGAAGACCCGCTTGCAACGGGCGCAAAACCTGCGGCCGCATCCCCTGCTGCTAAACCTGCCGCAGCGGCAGCAACAGAACCTGAAAAGAAATAAGCGCCCTTAACCCGCGCTGCTATAAAAACCCCGCTGCGTTGAAGCGGGGTTTTTTCATGCCCTAGACCGCCTCATGCACAAAAGCACGGCGATAAATATGCCATGAGGCGTGCCCCAAAACGGGCAACACCACGAATAGGCCCAATAGCGCGGGCAGCATGGCGACAAACGTCAGCGCAGCGATCAACCCGCCCCAAATCAGCATGACCGTTGGATTGGCCTTTACGACCGCAATGCTTTTGATCATCGCCGTGACAAAATCCACCTCTTTATCCAACAGAAGCGGCAGGGAAATCACGGTCAGGCAAAACAAGATCAATGCAAAACCTGCTCCAAACGCCGTGCCCACCACCAGCATCATCACCCCCTCGGGTTGAAGCAGATAGGCATAGCTAGTGGTGACATTCATCAGCACGGATGGCCCCATAAACAGCGCAAACAGCATATGCGCGAAGAAAGACCAGAAGAGAAAATAGACGATGATCACCCATGCCATCGAGGGCAATTGGCGCAAGCGCTGACGCCAGATCACGCTGAAAATATCCATGCGGCGAAAATTGGCCTCCCCCGCCTCCAGACGGCGGGAGACCTCATAAAGGCCCACGGCCAGAAATGGCCCCAACAGGGGAAAGCCCATGGTGATTGGAATGGCCAACCAGCCCATATCCAAAATCGACAGGCTGCCGTAGATCAACCAGCCCCCCACCACATAGACATGGGCGAAAAACAATCCCATCATGGGTTTTCTGCGAAAATCACGCCACCCAGCGGCCAAGGCACCCGCCAGATCGGACAGATGCATACGCGCCAAAGGTGGTAGGGGTGATGGGGCCAGCGGTTCGGCCTGCACGCTCATGCCTCTGTCTCCTCTCCTATTGCGATAGGTTAAGCGGGACAGGGGGCAATCGCCAAGCGGAAATCTGATCTGATCTGCGGTATTTATGGCAAGAAAGCAGCGGCGCGCAGACCCACGCCGCTGCATCATACGCCACCTGCTTAGATGTCGATGCTTGCCACCATGCGCAGGGCTTGGGCCGCTTCGGCGCCTTTCTTCACGAAATGATCATGATAGAAATCATGATGCACCGCGTGTTCATGGAAATGATGCGGGGTGAGCGAGACAGAATAGGTCGGAACCCCTGTGTCAAGCTGCGCTTGCATCAGACCATCGACCACAGCGGCGGCTACGAAATCATGGCGGTAAATCCCGCCATCGACCACAAGGGCCGCGCAGACAATGGCATCGACTTTACCGCTTGCACCCAATTTCTTGGCCAAAAGCGGCATCTCAAACGCGCCAGGCACGTCATAAGTGGATAGATTATACGCTTGACCAGAGGCATTCATATCGGCCTCAAAGCCCACCAAGGCCTGATTGACAATATCGCTATGCCAACCTGCTTTGATAAAAGCGATGTTCAGTGGTTTCGTCATTTGGGTCATCCTTTCTAAAGACCAAGGTGCCCAAGGCGATCGTGAACACGCGCCCACGCCTGCACGGGGGATACCCCCGCACAACCGCGCAACACGGCTCATTCTCTTTCATCCGGACTATAACCGTCGGCTTTGGAATTTCACCAAATCTGCTGACCCTTGGTTGTGAAACCAAGGCGCTCGCGGGCTGTCACCGCCGGTGGGGAATTTCACCCCGCCCCGAGAATAGTCCAGAGGTTAATCAACCCACAGCAGAGAGGCAAGATGCGATTGCGCCGCTTTGGCGCGCCATTGCGCCTCAGGCGTCATTCTTCGGCCTGTGCATCCGCACGGCTTTTGCCCGAAACATCCATTGCCAAAACCGAGGCCATCAACCCATCAATCTCGCCATCGAGCACGCCTTGTGTATCCGAGGTTTCAAACCCCGTGCGCAAGTCTTTGACCATTTGATAGGGCTGCAACACATAGGATCGGATCTGGTTGCCCCATCCCGCCTCGCCCTTGGCCTCATGGGCGGCGTTGATCTCGGCGTTGCGGCGATCAAGCTCCATCTGATAGAGGCGCGATTTTAGGGCCTTCATCGCGATATCGCGGTTTTGGTGCTGCGATTTTTCCGAACTCGTGACCACGATCCCCGTAGGAATGTGAGTAATCCGCACGGCCGAGTCGGTGGTGTTGACGTGCTGCCCCCCCGCCCCTGAGGAGCGATAAGTGTCGATGCGGATTTCATTCGGGGCCACTTCGATTTCGATATTATCATCGACCACGGGGTAAACCCAAACCGAAGAAAAAGAGGTATGCCGCCGCGCCGAGCTGTCATAGGGCGAAATCCGCACCAAACGATGCACGCCCGATTCCGATTTCAGCCAGCCATAGGCGTTGTGACCAGAGATTTTATAAACGGCGGATTTGATCCCCGCCTCTTCCCCATAAGAGACAGATTGAAGATCAACCTCATATCCCTGCTTTTCGGCCCAACGCACATACATCCGTGCCAACATGGAGGCCCAATCGCAGCTTTCCGTGCCACCCGCGCCCGCATTGATCTCAAGGAAGCTGTCATTGGCATCCGCCTCGCCGTTCAACAGCGCCTCAAGCTCTTTCGCGGCGGCGGTCTCGACCAAGGCGGATAGGGCGGTTTCGGCCTCAGTCACAATCGCGCTGTCACCCTCTTCCTCGCCCAATTCGATCAGGCCGATGTTATCCTCAAGCCCCGATTTGATCGCGTCATAAGTGCCAATTTTATCAAGCAGCACCTGACGGTCGCGCATTAATTTTTGCGCCTTTTCAGGGTCGTTCCACAGGTCTGGATCCTCGACACGGGCGTTGAACTCCTCCAAGCGATGCTTGGCGGTGGTCAAATCCATCCGCTGTCCAAGCAAGTCCAGCGAACGGCGGATTTTGTCGATATTGGACTGGGTTTCGGCCCGCATCGGATGGCTGCTCCACTTGCAAATTTGAGGTTGGTCGCGGTGATCTAGACCAGTGGCGGCGTGGCTGCAATCCCCGATAGGGTCAATAAAGCCCGCCTGAGCTGATCGTGCCAAACCCTGTTTCGGTCGGCACCCGCACCGTCTGACCAGAGGAGGTGCGCACATCGGCCCCCTCCTCCTGCAATGCGCCATCGACTTCACCAGGCGCGAAAACGGGCAAATCCGATGCCATGGCAAAGCCGCCATCCACAATAGCGGAGCGCGCCCCAACGGGGGGCACCTGCCCCGCGCGGAAATATTCATAGACCACATTTTCGCCGCTGGCACCATCCTCCAGACGCTCACCCGAGAAGCGATCAATCGGCACGAAAACACCGCCCTCAGGCACACGGAATGGGCCGCCACCATATTCCGCGACCGCCTCTTGCATGAATTCTTGGAACACGGGCGCACAGGTGCCGCCCCCCGATGCGCGCCCCAGTGAACGGGGCTGATCGTAGCCGATGTAGCATCCCGCCACGATATTCGAGGTGAACCCAATGAACCAGACATCGCGTGCCTCATTGGTGGTGCCTGTTTTGCCCGCAGCAGGCACAGGCAGATTGACCGCGCGCGCCGCGGTGCCGCGCTCAACCACCCCTTCAAGCATGGAGGTCAACTGAAACGCGGTGATCGGGTCCATCACACGGGCACGGTTCGAGACGATACGCGGCCCCAAGCCTTCGGGCAGCGCCGCCCCCATGCAATCCTCGCAGACACGTTGATCGTGGCGATATACTGTCTGGCCAAAGCGGTCTTGCACACGGTCGACCAAGGTGGGTTCCACCCGCTCGCCACCATTTGCAAACATCGCATAGGCCGCCACCATTTTGTAAAGTGTGCTTTCTTGCGCACCTAAGGAATTGGCCAAAAAGGGCTGCATCTCCTCATAAACGGCAAAGCGTTCTGCATAGCGGGCAACGGTCTCCATCCCCACATCTTGGGCCAAGCGGATCGTCATCAGATTGCGCGACTGCTCGACCCCTGTGCGGATCGGGGCGGGGCCATAAAACTTGTCCGAGGCATTGGTGGGCCGCCACAGACCTTCGGGTGTCTCCACCTGAATCGGCGCATCAATAACGATGGTATTGGGGCTATAGCCGCTGTCGAGTGCGGCGGCATAGATGAAAGGTTTGAAGCTTGACCCTGGCTGCCGCGTGGCCTGCGTGGCGCGGTTGAACACCGAATATTGATAAGAAAACCCGCCCTGCATCGCCAACACGCGACCCGTGTTCACATCCATCGCCATAAAGGCACCTTGCACCTCGGGAATTTGGCGCAAGGAATAGCTGCCCTCCGCCTCTCGCGGCAGAACATGGATCACATCGCCGCGCGCCAAAAGATCATCGGCGGAATTTGCCGCGCTGCCCGTGCTGCCATCTTCGCGCAAGGGGCGTGCCCAAGTGATGTCATCGGCCGCAATTCGCCCTGTGCCACCATCGGCCAATGTGATCAGCGCGGCATCGCCCTCGAACCCCGTGACCACGGCCAAGGTCCATTCATCGATATCACGGGGGATGTCCACATCGCCAAGCGCCGCAAGCAGCGCGTCACTGTCATCCAACATCTCAGGCGCGATCTGCGCCAAAGCCCCGCGCCACACCCCACGGCCACGATCATAGGCCTCCAAGGCGCGGCGCAGTGCGGTTTGCGCCACGATCTGCAAATTCTCATCCATGGTGGCGCGCACGGCAAAACCACCCGTGAAAAATTCTTCTTCCCCGAATTGACCCGACAATTGGCGGCGAATTTCATCCGTAAAATAGCCCCGTGGCGGCAGGCTCGAGCGGAACGGTTCGATATCGCCACGCTGCACGGTGGCCAATTCCTGCGCTTGGCTGTCTTCCATCACGGCGCGGCTGATATATCCATTCTCAAACATCTCGCGCAGCACGTAATTGCGCCGCGCCACGGCTTCCTCGTAATCGCGCACAGGATGCAGCCGTGCAGGTCGCTGCGGCAGAGCCGCCAGATAGGCCGCTTGTGCAGGGGTCAAATCGGCAAGTGCGGTGTTAAAATAGGTTTGCGCCGCGGCGGCAACGCCATAGGAATTTTGCCCCAAGAAAATCTCGTTGAGGTATAATTCCAGAATACGTTCCTTGCTCATCGAGCGTTCAATACGCGCGGCCAAAATGATTTCTTGGACCTTGCGCTCGATTGTGCGGCTGCCATCAAGCAGAAAATTCTTCATCACCTGCTGCGTGATGGTCGAGGCCCCGCGCAAATCCTGCCCGCGCGAGCGCACCGCATCCACCAAAGCCGAGACAATCGCGCGCGGGTCATAGCCGGCGTGCTGATAAAAATTGCGGTCTTCGGCGCTGATAAAGGCGTGTGCGACCAGATCGGGAATTTCCTCGGCGGGCACAAACACGCGCCGTTCCTGCGCGAATTCATCGATGATGCGGCCTTCACGCGAATAAATGCGGCTGATTGTGGCGGGGGTATATTGCGACAGCGTCTCGTAATCGGGCAAATCCCGTGCAAAGACCCAAACAATCCCGCCCAAAATCATCGCACCAAACACAACGGCCATAACGGCAGAGGCGAACAACCCCCCGAATATGCCCATCACAAAGCGGATGATCTGGCCCATGCCTGCCTCTTTCCCCGAAAACTGACCCCAATATCTGGCCCGCTTATAAGGCGCAGCACCGCGCGCGTCAAAAGCAATGCGCGGTTTTTTTCTCACATCAGGGTGAGGCCTCAGCGCCGCATCAAACTGCGCCGCAGATTGTCTTCTGCCAACCATGCCTCAAGCGCGCGTGTAATGCCCGATTGCGCCTGCGCGCGCCACGCGGGATCAAGAATATTATCCAAATCACCGCCTTGGGACATATATCCAATCTCCAACAGGACCGAAGGGTAATCGGGGGCGCGCAACACTGTAAAATTCGCCTCCAAGCGCGGCCTGCTGTGCAACTCCACCCCCGCAGCATCCAGCCCCGCAACCAGTGCATCGGCCAAGGCCGCGCTGCGCGGGTCGGTTTCGCGCCGTGCCAAATCCATCAAAAGATCGGCAACCACATCATCAGAGCGCGCCAAATCCACGCCCGCCAGAAGATCCGCGCGATCATGTTGCGCGGCCAATGCCGCGGAGGCGGCATCAGACCCCGTTTCGGACAGCGTATAAACGGTCGCGCCAGAGGCGCTGCCTGTGCCCTCGGCCAAGGCATCCGCGTGGATCGAGATAAACACATCCGCCCCCGCCATCCGCGCGCGCGACATCCGATGCGGCAGGGGGACAAATTCATCGCGCTCGCGCGTCATGAACACATCCACCCTACCCTCACGCAGCAGCATCTCGCGCAGTTCAAGCGCAAAGAGCAAAACCAAATCGGCCTCTTTATACCCATCGCGTTCCGCGCCAGGGTCAAGGCCGCCATGGCCAGGATCCAAGGCCACGACAGGGCGCGCGCGGTCCTGTGGCACAACCGCAGGGATGGTGGGCTGGCTTGGCACAAGCCCGTCTCGCATCGGACTGAGTGCCGCGCTGAATTCTGCGTCACTGGCCGCACGCAAGCGAATGTGAAGACGCGCGCCGCTATCCTGACTTGTCTCAAGGCCCGCTTGCGCCACAAGCATCGGCTGCGCCAAGATCAGCGTCAGCCGTGACCATCCCGCGCTTGGCCCGTTCGAAACCGTCACCTGCCGCACCCGATCCGCACGATTGAAATCGGCACTCGTCCCTGCGGTCAGCTCGGATATATCCGCATCCGCAAGGTCAATCACCACACGGGCAGGATCATCACGCAACAGCACCCGATAGGCGGTGGGGCGGTCCAAAGACAATGCCACATCCACGCCCTGCCCCCGATCCCGAAGATGGCTGCCCGCGAGATCAATCCGCACGGGATCACCCTGCGCAACCGCAGTCCCCGCTTGCCCAAACAGGCAAAGCAGCGCCAAAATCACAATGCGCTTCAGAAAATGGCCCAAATTTCGGTTATCTTTCTGCTCGTTTTGAGACAGATATACAAAATTTAGACCCAGAATTCCAATCTATTTTCGATGCCGCGCCATAAAGGCCGTGATCCGCGCCAGCCCTTCTTCAATATCAGCGGTGCTGCGGGCATAAGAAAAGCGCAAGGCGCGATGCCCCTCGTCAGGGTCGAAATCGAGGCCTGGGGTGACCGCAACACCCGCCTCATTCAGCATGGCGTGCGCCATATCCTTGGCGGGCCAGTCGAAGGCGCTGATATCAGCATAAATGTAAAATGCACCATCGGCAGGGGCCAAGCTGTCAAAACCAGCCGCGCGCAACCCCTCTAGCATCAAGAGGCGGTTCTTGGCGTAAACCGCGCGGTTTTCATCCAATTCGGCCCGCCCCTCAGGCGACAGCGCACCCAGCGCGGCCACCTGTGCCGCATGAGGGGCGCAGATGAACATATTCTGTGCCAAACGTTCGACCACACGCAAATGCGCCTCAGGCACGACCATCCACCCCAAACGCCAGCCTGTCATCGAGAAATATTTGGAAAAGGAATTGATGATATAGGCCTGATCGGTCACTTGCAGCGCGCTGATCGCGGGCGCGTCATAATGCAAGCCGTGATAAATCTCGTCACTGATCAAGGCCACATTGCGCGCGGCGCACGCGGCGGCAATATCCGACAAAGCCGATTTTTGGATCATCGTGCCTGTGGGATTTGCGGGGCTTGCCAAAATCAACCCCGCGAGATCCTCACTGATCTGTTCGGGGCGCGGCTGAAACCCCGTGCTTGCATCGGTGCGCAATCCCTTCACCTGAAGGCTCATCGCTTTGAGAATTTGGCGATATGACGGGTAACAGGGAATGCCCATTCCCACGGCTTCACCCGCATCAAACAAGGCCGAAAACGCCAGAAGAAACCCGCCAGAGGCCCCCGCGGTGATCACAATCCGCGCAGGGTCCAGATCCAGATCATACCATTCGCGGTAGAGCGCAGCGATGCCCGCGCGCAGATCGGGACGACCAAGCGCCACCGTATAGCCCAGCGCGTCCTGCTCCATCGCGGCGGCAAGCCTTACGCGCGCGGCGCGCGGCGCCCCCGTGCCAGGTTGCCCGACTTCCATATGGATGATGTGACGCCCCTCCTCCTCAAGGCGGCGGGCGGCCTCCATCACATCCATCACAATAAAGGGATCAACCTGTCCACGGCTTGAATAACGCATCGCTTCCTCATTAGACTGCTGTCTATGGTTTCAAACAGCCCCGCTGAAAAAGGTCAATCACCGATGCGCGCCCTGCTCTTTGCCCTGATCCTGACGGTTGCGGCCGGGTTTGGCCCGAAAGGGGCAATGGCCCAGTCCATGATCCGCGATGCTGAGATCGAAGCGGGGCTTCGCAATCTGCTTGCCCCCATCTTGGAGGCGGCAGGATTGGGGCAAACGCTGCGTGTGATCTTGCTCAATGATCCACAAATGAATGCTTTTGTGCGCGATGCGCGCACCATTTTTGTCACATCGGGGCTGATGATGGCCTTGGACGAGCCTGCCGAATTGCAGGCGGTTCTGGCCCATGAGGCCGCCCATATCGCCAATGGCCATCTCGCCCGAAGACCCGAGAATGCCGAGGCGATGAGCGGGGCATCACGGCTTGGTCTGGTTGCGGGTCTTTTGGCCGCGGGGGTTTCGGGAAATGCGGGCGCAGGTGCAGGCGTGGCGCTTGGCACCGCGTCATCGGCGCAGCGGGTGTTCTTTTCCCACACCCGCGCGGAGGAGGCGAGCGCCGATGCCGCCGCCCTGCAATATCTGGAACGCGCAGGGATTGACCCAGCGGCCATGGGGCGGGTGTTGGATCGCTTTGCGGGGCAGGAATTGCTGTCGACAGATCGCCAAGACCCCTATGTGCGCACCCATCCCTTGACCCGCGACCGCTTGCGCCTTGTGGCCAATCAGGCGGCCCGCAGCACCCCCGATCCCGACCCTGTGGCGCAATATTGGTTTGACCGCAGCAAGGGGAAATTATCCGCCTTTCTCAACCCACCATCATGGACCTTTGCCCAAGTGGGCAATGACCCGTCCGAAATTGCCACGATGCGCCGCGCGGTGGCCTATCACCGCAACTCCCAAGGCGATGCCGCGCTTCGGGAATTAGAGCGGCTTCTCTTGAACCATCCCGATGATCCCTATTACCAAGAGCTATACGCGCAGGTGCTGTTCGAAAACCGCCGGTATGATGCGGCGATTGTCGCCTATGAACGGGCGATGGATCTGTCCCCCGATGCAGGGTTGATCTTGGCGGGCTATGGCCGCGCGCTCTTGGCCCCTGACACGCCTGCGCGCAATGCCGAGGCGCTGCGCATTCTGGAAATGGCCTTTGCCCGCGAAAGACGCAACAGCCGCTTGATGCGTGATCTGGCCATGGCCTATGCCCGAGATGGGCAAGACGGCATGGCCGCATGGGCCACCGCCGAGCGCGCCGCATTGGAGGGCGATTTCGATACCGCGGCCCTTCATGCCCGCCGTGCCACGGGCCTTTTGCCACAGGGATCAACTGGCTGGCTTCGCGCGCAAGATGTGTTACGTCTAAGCGAAACGCAAAACGAATGACAGGATGCGCAATGACCCATTTCACCAGAAGCCTGACCTTGACACTTGGTCTTGGATTGCTGACCCTCAGCCCAGCGCAGGCGTTTGATATCGGCGCCATGAGCGATGCGGAACGCACAGCCTTTCGCGCCGAATTGCGCGCCTATCTTCTGGAAAACCCCGAAGTGCTGATCGAGGCGTTTGACATTCTCGACCAACGGCAGGCCATGGCCACCGCAGAAGCCGAGGCAGAGATCATCACCACAAACGCCGATGCGCTTTTTGCATCCCCCTATGATTACGTGGGCGGCAACCCTGAGGGTGACGTGACCTTGGTGGAATTCCTTGATTACCGCTGCGGCTATTGCAAACGCGCCTTCCCAGAGATTGAAGCCATGCTTGAGGCCGATGGCAATATTCGCTTTGTGGTCAAAGAATTCCCAATATTAGGGGATGCTTCGCTGATGGCATCGCGCTATGCGATTGCGGCAAAAATTGCGCTTGGGGATGTGGCCTACCGCGCCCTGCATGATGCCATGCTACAGATGCGCGGCGAGATTAGCGAAACCGCCCTAGAGGCCACTGCGACCAATCTTGGGCTGGATCACGCGGCCATCGTGGCCGAGATCGACAATCCCCAAATTGACGCCACAATCGCCACGAATTACGAACTGGCCCGCGCGCTGAATATTTCGGGCACGCCGACATTCGTGCTGGAAGGCGGGTTGTTGCGGGGCGCCTTGCCACGCGCGCAGATCGAAGCCGCGATTGCCGCGGAACGCGCCGCGAATTGATCCACGGGCCTATGGGGTTAAACAAAAACGGGCGCGGATCACCGCGCCCGTTTTTTATAAGATACGGCCTTACACCTTAGCCGCGCGACCACCAGCCACGTTTTTTCGGCCCTTCAGATGCAGGCTCAGACACGGCTTGGGGCGCAGTATCCGCAGCCGCCACCTCCACCAAGACAGGCTCAGGCGTGGCTTCCGCTGCGGGCGCTTTCTTGGTTGCGGCGGTTTTGCGGGATCTTGTGGCCCGTTTGGGTTTTTCGACCGCTTCCGCAACGGGGGCGGTTTCCGCCTCTGAGGCATCTTTAGCGGGCGCGTTGGCCAATTCCTCATCGACCGCAGGGGCCGCCTTTGGCTTGCGGCTGCGGCGCTTGGGCTTTGCGGCGGCTTCTGCGCCTATATCCGCGCCTATATCCGCGGCACCCTCAGCGGCCACCTCGGAAGGCGGCGTGGCGGCTGCCTCCGCTTTCACATCTGCAGATGGCGCAGCGCCCTCTGTGTCGGGCTTTGCAGATTTGCGGCGGCGGCGTTTTGGCGCGGTTGCAGCATCCGATGCCGCTTCGGCCTCTTGCGCGGTTTCTGAGACAACGGCTGCTGCAGGCTCTGGGACGGATTGCGCGGCGGCCTCTGGTGCGAGGGCGCGCTCATCATGGGCCGCGTCCTCATCTGCGCTGCGGGCCTCATCGCCCTCGCCACGGTTGCGGCGGCGGCCACGGCCACCACGGCGGCGGCGGCGGCGCTTCTTGACCTCGCCATCCTCGCCCATGCCCTCAGCCGCAACTGTCGCAACGGCCTCGGAGGGATCGACCTCATCCTCAACATCCGCTTCGGATGCTTCGATCTGCTCCATCAAGCCCGCATCCATGGAAACAACGGGGCTTGCAGGGGCGATGCGGCGGGTGGCGGTTTTGAACTTCTCGATCCGATAATCGGGCGTGATCATGGCAGGATCCGCCTCGACACGGATTGACACGCCATAGCGCGCCTCGAGATCCGCGAGATACTCCCGCTTTTGGTTCATTATGAAATTCACAATCCCAACAGGAGCGGTCAACAACAACTCGCGCGAGCGGCGGCGGGTGCTTTCCTCTTCCAACTGGCGCAGGATCGACAAGCCTTGACTGTCATCTGAGCGCACAATCCCCGTGCCATGGCAGTGATGGCAGGCTTGGGTCGTGGCCTCCAACATCCCAGGGCGCAAGCGTTGGCGCGACATCTCCAACAGGCCAAAGCCCGAGATGCGCCCCACCTGAATACGCGCGCGGTCGGTTTTCAGCCGATCTTTGAGCCGCTTTTCCACCGCCAGATTGTTGCGCCGATCATCCATATCGATGAAGTCGATCACAATCAGACCCGCCAAATCGCGCAGGCGCACCTGCCGCGCCACCTCTTCGGCGGCCTCAAGATTGGTCTTGAGCGCGGTTTCCTCGATCGAGCCTTCCTTGGTCGCACGGCCAGAGTTCACATCAACGGCCACCAACGCCTCGGTGATGCCGATTACGATATAGCCGCCCGATCTAAGCTGCACGACAGGGTTGAACATATCGGCCAAGTAACCCTCGACCTGATGGCGCGCGAACAGCGGCATGGTGTCGGCGTATTGTTTCACGTTCTTGGCATGGGACGGCATGATCATTTTCATGAAATCCTTGGCCTGACGATAGCCCGCCTCACCCTCGACCAGCACCTCGTCAATATCGCGGTTATACAAATCGCGGATCGAGCGGTGGATCAGATTGCCTTCTTCATAAATCGGTGCAGGCGCAATCGAGCGCAGGGTCAATTCTCGCACCTGTTCCCATTGGCGCTGCAAATATTCATAATCGCGTTTGATCTCGGCCTTGGTGCGTTGGCTGCCTGCGGTGCGAATGATCAAGCCCGCGCCCTGCGGCACCTCGATGGATTGCGCGATTTCCTTAAGCTTTTTGCGATCTGAAATATTGGTGATCTTGCGGCTGATGCCGCCCCCGCGCGCGGTGTTGGGCATCAAGACGCAATAACGCCCCGCAAGGCTGAGATAGGTGGTCAGGGCCGCGCCTTTATTGCCGCGCTCCTCCTTGACGACCTGCACCAGAATGATCTGGCGCACTTTGATCACCTCTTGGATTTTATATTTACGCGCGCGCTGTTTGCGCGCGGGGCGGATATCTTCGTGATCATCATCATCCGTGATGATCTCGGCCTCTGCGGGGGCGCTCGCCTCCTCGTCAGATGCGCTATCCTCGATATCGGCCTCGATATCGGCCTCAACCTCAGTATCAGCATCGGCCTCAGGGGCGGCCGTGTCGGTCAGGGCCTCATCAGCCTCAGCCTCAGCATCCGCGTCCAGATCAATCACATCCATGCCCGAGGGCGTGCTGACCTCGGCGGTGGCGACCGCATCGCCTGATGTGGCCTCGGCGCGGGTGTCGCTGGATTTGCGGCGGCGCGGGCGGCGGCGCTTGGAGGTGGCTTTCTCCTCCTCATCGGCCTCGGCCTCGGCGGCCAATTCCCGCTCCTCGGCCAACAGCGCCTCGCGGTCGGCCTTGGGGATTTGATAATAATCGGGGTGAATTTCCGAAAACGCCAAGAAGCCATGGCGATTGCCGCCATAATCCACAAAGGCCGCTTGCAACGAGGGCTCAACCCGCGTCACCTTGGCCAAATAGATATTTCCTGCCAGTTGCCGCTTGTTCAGCGACTCGAAATCGAATTCCTCGACTTTGTTTCCATCTGCCACAACAACGCGGGTTTCCTCCGCGTGGGTGGCATCGATAAGCATTTTCTTTGCCATGGGGTCCTTGCACATCCCCGCGCTGCGCGCACCCTATTGGGTCGCGTAAGAGGGGGATATTGTCCTGAAAGGGCGATGGCGCGGGCACAGGTAAGGGCGGGCACGGCAAGGGCCGCCCCGTCACATCCCAAACTGATCTGCACGCGTTTCATCGCGATTTATCTCCGAAGATGCAGGGGCCTGTGGCCCCGCCTCTCCCATTCATGTCCCGCTTGCGCGGGGATTTTGTCGAAAAACCCAAGGGCCACGAGAGCGCGCGGCGGTCAGGCTTTGTGATCCTGCCCTCTCTCTCCCGCGCGGGATTTCTGGCGCGCGTCAAGCAGGGGGCAGATAAACTGTGCAGACGAAAGGGGCACCCAAGGCCGCCAATACGCCTGAAGCACAGCATAGAGGCAGAGCGGGGAAGAGGGCAATGGGTTTTTTTGGGGGGGGGGGGGCAGACCCCAACCGCAGTCAGGCCAACTGAACGCCGACAACCATCACATTTTAATCATTTTCTCCGCGCGCTCATCAACACTAGCAGAATCAAATAAATAATAAATATCTTATATAAATGATGGAGTGTAAATTTTATGCATATGTCGATGAAGCTGGGGATGAAGGCTTCGGGAAGCTCAAGACTGAGCGGTGCGGAGGCCAATCGCAGTGGTTCGCACTAGGTGCAATTTTGGTATCTGATGACAATGACAAGCGGCTCCCTCATTGGCGCGATGAAGCTTTGGGTATTTTTGACGGAAGGAAGCGAGACCTTCACTTCAATAAAATGAAGCATGAACAAAAGGTTGCTATATGTCGGCTACTTTCAGCCAAAACTTTCGGTACTGTGGTGATTTGTTCTGACAAAATTGAAATAACAAAGCTGAGGCCAATGCTTTATAATCAGTACAAACAAAAAGGCCACTTATACAATTATCTGACACGACTTCTGCTAGAGCGCCTAACATCGGCGTGTGCATTTAAAGCTAAACTAAGCGGAAAAAGAGCGCGTTTAGAAGTGACATTTTCACGTCGCGCTGGCACTGATTATTCCATAATGCGCGACTATCTTTTCCTAATGCGCGATGGAAAAGAAAAAATCCGACCGACCCGGTCGATTGATTGGTCAATATTAAATCCAGAAGATATTAAAGTAGAAAATCATAGCAAGCGGGCAGGATTGCAACTAGCCGATGTGGTAACGAGTGCAACATACGCGAGCCTTGAGCCAAACCTATATGGTGACGTCGAAACACGATACGCTACCGTTCTTTCACGCCGTTTTATTAAAGAAAATGGGTTTATTTCAAATTGTGGCGTCACTATCGTGCCAAAGCCGTCTGCGCAAAAACCAGTTCCGAGCCAGCTATTACGAGAACTAGATAAATGTGCGGGCCCCTGGAGTCCTGATACACGCCGCTGAGAGCGCTGCTGCCACAAGGCCACTCGAACTTAGCCCAGCGCATGCCCGCGGCTGGTGTATAAGCCAAATTCCTTAAAAAGTCTACTATTTTCATGCAACATTGATCATCAATTTTACCAGGAGCCTAGTGTTCAGCGAAAAGTTGCAATCGGCCGTCCATCCCCCCCCTCACAAATAATCCGCCCGACTCAACCCATATTTCGCCATTTTCTCGTTCAGCGTCCGTCTTGGCAGGCTCAGTTCTTCCATCACGGCGGCCACCGATCCGCGGTGGCGGCGCATGGTGTTGTCGATCAGCATCCGTTCAAACGCCTCCACATATTCTTTGAGCGGTTTGCCCTCGCCCATATCCTGCGGCACCACCTCGGTCGTGTCATTCATCAACAGCGCGGTGATGGACCCTGCCCCACGGCGCGCTTGCAGCGTGGCGCGCTCGGCCAAGTTCAGCAATTGGCGCAAATTTCCAGGCCATGGGGCCTGTAGCATCTGCGCGGCCTCCTGCGCGGTGGGGTGGATCGGGTCGGTGCCGTATTCTTGGGCATAATTTTCCGCGAATTGTGCAAACAGCGTCAGCACATCCTCGCCCCGCTGCCGTAAGGGCGGCAGCGCGATATGCATCGCGGCAAGGCGGAAAAACAGATCGGGCCTGAGCGCCGCCTCGCAGCCCGCAAGCCCCTGTGCGCCATTGCAAATCGCGATGATATGCAGATCGCGCCCCGTGTTTTGCGCCTCGTCCAAAACCGAAAGCAGCCGCGCCTGCACCGCATCGCTCAGGGTTTCGATATCCTCCAACACCAAGGTGCCACCGCGGGCCACCTCCAGTGCGGGGCGCTCTAGGCTGTGTGCTGCGCCAATTTCGGCCCCAATTTCGGCCCCCGTTTCGGCGCCAAACAGCAGCGCCATCAAGCGCCCCTCCTCATGCGCGCCACAGGTGACGGTGATAAAGGGCCGCCCCGCGCGCGGGCCAACCGCGTGAAGCGCGTGCGCCACAAGCGTCTTGCCCGTCCCCGTTTCGCCCGAGATCAGCACGTGACCATCGGCTTGGCCAAGGTCCAGAATATCCTCGCGCAGCCGCTCCATCGCGGGGCTGGTGCCGACCAGACGGTGCATGATGCCCGTGCCATCGCTGAGTTCCCGCCTGAGTGAACGATTGTCGAGGGTCAAGCGCCGCGCTTGGATCGCACGTTTGGCCAGCGCGCTCATCTTTTCGGGATCAAAGGGTTTTTCGAGAAAATCAAAGGCCCCGATGCGCATCGCCTCAACGGCCATTGGCACATCGCCATGGCCCGTGATCATGATCACAGGCAGGCTGTGGTCGATGGAATTCAAGCGTTTGAGAAAGGCCATCCCATCCATGCCAGGCATACGGATGTCACTGATCACGATGCCCGCGAAATCGGCGGTGATATGTGGCAGAGCCTCCTCGGCACGGGCATAGGTTTGGGTCTCAAACCCAGAGAGGGTCAACCATTGGCTGATGGATTGGCGCATATCCTGCTCGTCATCGACAATCACAATTTTCATTCCAAACCCATCCTTTCGCCGCCTATTCCGCGGCCCCTTTCATCTGATGTCGCGGCAGGCGGATTTCAAACACCGCGCCGCCTGTCTCGCCATTGCGCGCGCGCAGACGGCCGCCAAAATCGGTGACAATCCCCGAAGAAATCGCAAGACCCAAGCCCACCCCTTCGCCGGGCTTCTTGGTGGTGTAAAACGGCTCGAACAGTTGATCCAAATCTTCGATCCCTGCCCCATTGTCACGCACCGAAAGAACGGCCTCATCCCCTTCGGCCAATAGGATTTCGATTTGCCGTGCTTCTTGGGCCTTCATGGCATCCAGCGCATTGCGCAACAGATTGATAATCACCTGCTCCAATCGCACCATATCCCCCAAAACCATCACAGGATGGGCGGGGATCACCTGCGATATATCCACCTTCATCTGCCGCATCTGCGGCTCCATCATGGTCATCGCCCCCGCAACCGCATCGCGCAGATCAACGGGGGTGAAACTGTCCCCCCCTTTGCGGGCATAGGATTTCAGTTGCCGCGTGATGGCACCCATGCGTTCAATCAGATCGTCAATCCGTTGGAAGGAGGACATCGCCTCCTCGGGGCGGCGGCGTTGGAGCAATAATTTCGCCCCCGCCAAATAGGTTTTCATCGCAGCCAGAGGCTGGTTTAATTCATGGCTCACCGCCGCTGACATCTCGCCCAGCGCCGCCAATTTCTGGCTTTGCACAAGCGACAACTCCGCCTGCTCCAAATCACGTTGCGCCTTTTCGCGCTCGGCAATCTCGCGGCTCAGGCGATCGTTGAGGCGGCGCAGTTCCGCGCTTT
Source organism: Rhodobacteraceae bacterium XHP0102 (assembly GCA_025751475.1). Lineage (GTDB taxonomy): Bacteria > Pseudomonadota > Alphaproteobacteria > Rhodobacterales > Rhodobacteraceae > M30B80. The sequence continues at coordinate 450,296 of JAOWLD010000003.1, read as the reverse complement.
CGCGTTGAAAGACCGCCGTTTGCAACCGTGCACGCCGTGACAAAAGATAAAACGCCGCGGCCAATACCAGTGCAAAGCCCATAATCAACAGCGCCAAAACCCCGTTGACCCGCTCCCGCACCGAGGCATAGGCCGTGTAGGAGACGATGTCCCACCCCCGAAAGGGGATGTTTTGGCTCAGGCGCAGCGTATCATCGCCAAAGATATACCCCTCATCCCCAAAGGCCCAATCCCCCGCATTCTGGATTGCGCGGCGAATGGCGGAGGGGGCATCCTGACGGGCCAAGGCATCGGCCTCCATCAGGCCGCGCCAGCGCGGTTCGGTCGCCAAAATGATCTCGCCACTCTCTTGGGTGATGAACACGGCCTCGGATGCACCGCGCCATTGGTCAACCACGCGCGACAGATTAACCTCAACCATAATCACACCCAAAAGTTGATTATTCTCGGTGATATGGCGTGAAAAGGTGAAATCATACCGCCCCGTTGCAGGTTCATTGGATGTAAACACCGTCTCGGCGCTGCTGATGGCCTGCCTGAAAAACGGCTCATTTTCGCGCAGCTCGCCCAGCCTTGCGCGATCCGTTGCTGCCACCACGCGACCCGATTGATCCAAAAGAACCAAGGAGGCCGCGCCGATTTCCTCCAGATAGGAGATCAAACGCTGCGAGGTTGAGGTGAAATCGCCCTCCCGCAGGGCGGTGTTCAAAACGGGGTCGCGCGACAACAGCAGCGGCACCACGGAGCTGCGCTGAAGCTCGGACATGATCGTGCCCGAATAGAGCGCCAGTCGGATTTCGGCGCGATTACGAATGGTATCGGTCAAACGCTGGGTCAAAAACAGGTTCGCCGCCCAGATCGACACCACAAACAGCCCCAGAAAACTGACCAAGAATACCCGCAACATCCATATGCCATTCAACCGTGCAAAGGGACGGCGTGGCAATACCGCCCAAGCAGGGCTGCCTGTGCGGTGCAAGGGGGGGGGCGGGTTATCGCTCATGGCAAAAGACTACGCCGCACAGCCCCACCAGACAAGAAGATTGCACGGCGTTTGGCGGGGTTCTGCCGATTGCGCCACGGGCGTCAGGCCGCGACCAAAGCCTGTGCCAACCCCGCAAACAGCGCCGCACCATCCGTTCCGCCATGCAGCGGTTCGGATGCGCGCTCAGGATGGGGCATCATCCCCAAAATGCGGCGGTTTTCAGACAAGATGCCTGCGATATCCTCGACTGCACCATTGGGATTTTCAACGTAGCGAAACGCAACGCGCCCCTCCCCGTTCAGGCGCAAAAGCGTATCAGGATCGGCCTGATAATTGCCCTCGTGATGGGCGATTGGGACGCTGATCACCGCGCCTTTCTCATAGGCACTGGTAAAGGCGCTGTCGGTGTTTTCCACCCGCAACCCCACGGGTTTGCAGATATATCGGGTCGACATATTTTGCAGCAACGCGCCGGGCAACAATTGGGTTTCGGTTAGGATTTGAAACCCGTTGCAAACGCCAAAGACGTAACCACCGCGTGAGGCATGGGCCTTGAGCGCGCGAGAGATGGGCGATTGTGCCGCAATCGCACCGCAGCGCAGGTAATCGCCATAGGAAAATCCGCCTGGCACACCCACCAAATCCACCCCATCGGGCAGGTTTGTGTCTTTGTGCCAGACCATATCCACCGAGAACCCCGCCTGCTCAAACGCACGTTTCAGATCGCGGTCACAATTCGATCCAGGGAACACAAGAACGGCGGCTTTCATCTTTGGAGGTTCCTTTCGTCAGGACGTAAAATCAGTGATGACCGCCACACCAGGCGGTGTTGGGCCATTGAACGCGGCAAGCTCGGCCCCTGTTTGCGAGAGCGGGATTTCCCGTGCAATCAGTGGCGACATATCCACGCGCCCCGCCTTGATCAGACCCAACAGACTTGGATACCGCCAAGAGGGCATACCGCGCGTGCCATAAAGCGCCAGATTGCGCATATAGACCGTGTTCATATCGATCTGCATATGGGCCGTATGTCCAACAGGCATCCCCACCTGAACGTGCCGCCCAAGGGGGCGCAGGCAGCCGATAGAGCCTGCAACCGTGGCCTCGATCCCCAAAGCCTCGATGCTGACATGGGCGCCGCCCTTGGTGATCTCGATGATCTTGGCCGCCACATCGCCATCACGGGCATTCACGCCTGCATCAATGCCCAAAGACAGGGCATGGTCGATTTTTTCCTGCACCACATCCACGACAACCACAAAAGCCCCCAGCGCCTTGGCCAAAATCGCCGCTGACAGGCCAATGCCGCCTGTGCCATGCACCGCCACCCATTCGCCCGCCTGCACAGCCGCGCGCCCCGTCAGCGCGTGCCATGAGGTGGTCACACGGCACCCAAGCCCCGCTGCCACCGTGGGCGAAAGGCTTTCGGGCAAGCGCGCAAGGTTGTGGTCAAAGGGAACGGCCACATATTCGGCAAATGCGCCTGGCTCGGTAAACCCTGGCAGGCGTTGATTGGGGCAGGTATGCCCTGCCCCCGATTGGCAGGTCGGGCATGACCCACAGGACAGGATAAAGGGCGCAACCAGACGATCGCCCTTTTTATATGTGGCGCGCGGGCCTGCTTCGATAACCTCGCCACAATATTCATGCCCGCCGATTTGACCCGGTTTGATGCGGGGGTGTTCACCCACCCAACCATGCCAATCGGACCGACACACGCCACAGGCCAGAACCCTTAGGATGACCCCGTCCTCGGGGCAGTCAGGATCAGCGACCGTTTCGATAGAGAGGTCTTTGTTATACTCACGCAGGACAGCGGCACGCATCAACAGACCCCTTTAACTGATGGCGATGTGGTAGCTTTCGATCACAGTATTGGCCAAAAGCTTTTCGCACATCTCGCGGATTTGATCTTCGGTTGTACCATCGGCCAGATCAAGCTCGATCACCTTACCTTGACGCACAGCTGAAACACCCTCAAAGCCCAAAGCGCCCAGCGCATGGCGCACCGCCTCGCCCTGTGGGTCAAGAACCCCCTGCTTCAACATCACGGTCACGGTTGCGCGCATTGCTTTTGCCTTTCTGTCTACATTCAATCTGCGAAGCGGGCCTTCGCTTAATTCACCAATGTTGGGCCTGACACCGTGCCCTGATCGGGCAAGACGCCAAGACGTTTGGCCACCTCGGTGTAGGCATCCGCCAAATCACCCAAATCACGGCGGAACACGTCCTTGTCGAGCTTTTGGCCCGTTTTCATATCCCACAAGCGGCAGCTGTCTGGGCTGATCTCATCGGCCACGATGAGGCGCATATAATCGCCCTCCCAAATGCGGCCGATTTCAATTTTGAAATCCACCAATTTGATGCCAACACCCATCATCAAGCCAGACAAGAAATCATTCACACGCAGACCCAAAGCGACCATATCGTCCAAATCTTGCTGACTGGCCCAGCCAAAGGCGATGATGTGTTCCTCGGAGACCAAGGGATCACCCAGCGCATCATCCTTGTAATAGAATTCGACAATGGGGCGCGGCAGGGCGGTGCCCTCTTCGATTCCCAAACGTTTGGACAAAGACCCCGCAGCCACATTGCGGATCACCACCTCAAGCGGAATGATCTCCACGCTGCGGATCAGTTGTTCGCGCATATTCAGACGGCGGATAAAATGGGTGGGCACGCCAATCGCATTTAAGCCCGACATGAAATATTCCGACAGGCGGTTGTTCAACACACCTTTACCATCAATCGTGGCGCGCTTTTCGGCGTTAAAGGCGGTGGCATCATCCTTAAAATACTGCACCAATGTGCCTGGCTCAGGGCCTTCATAAAGGATCTTTGCCTTGCCTTCGTAGATTTTTTTGCGCCGTGACATACTCTCTCCAATCCCTAAACTTTGGGAAGCGGGTGGTGGGCTGCGATCGGGGCGAAGCACCGATATTGGCCCCATGTCACCCTGATCTCTCCTGCCCGCGCAATAGAGCAAAGCGCGCTGTGTCGCAAGTTGGATTGGCAATCACTGCTTGCGGCCAAAACCCTGCTGAGGGTATCAGGGGAAGAAACGCACACACACCGCCCAAGGAGACAGTTTTATGAGCACATTTGACGACCGCGAACGCGCCTTTGAAACAAAATTTGCCCATGACGAGGAAATGAAATTCAAGGCCGAGGCCCGCCGCAACAAGCTGGTCGGCCTATGGGCCGCCGAGATTTTGGGGAAATCAGGCGATGCTGCTGATGCCTATGCCAAAGAGGTGGTCCGCGCCGATTTCGAAGAAGCAGGCCACGAGGATGTGATGCGCAAACTTATGGCCGATTTGGGCGATAAAGTATCCGAGGCGGAATTGCGCGCCAAATATGACGCTTTGCTGATCGAAGCCAAAGCGCAGTTGATGACCGAAAACTAAAGCGCTTCGAGGCAAACACGGGACGAGCCTCGCAGGGATTCCGCGCAAAATCACAGCGCGGAATCCTGCACCAGCCCCATATTTTTCATAAAGATCATGCGGAATTTCAGGCTTGCATCGCGCGCACAGAGAGGCCATGTCGCGGGGGATGTATTATCAGGGAATTGATCATGACGAACCGTTTGCAAACCCTTTTGGCAACACGCGATTGGCTGATGGCCGATGGGGCAACAGGCACAACCCTATTTAACATGGGGCTGCAATCGGGGGATGCGCCTGAATTTTGGAACGAAGAACACCCAGATCGCATCGCCACGCTTTATCGCGGGGCGGTCGATGCAGGGTCGGATATTTTCCTGACCAATTCCTTTGGCGGCACGCGCGCGCGGCTCAAGCTGCATGACGCGCAGGACCGCGCTTTTGATCTCAACCGCATCGCCGCGGAAATTGGCCGCGAGGTGGCCGATGCCTCGGGGCGTGAGGTGGTGGTGGCGGGGTCGATGGGGCCCACGGGCGAGATTATGGTTCCGATGGGCCCTTTGACCCATGCCGCGGCCGTGGAAATGTTTCATGAGCAGGCCGAAGGCCTCAAAGCGGGCGGGGCAGATGTCTGCTGGGTGGAGACAATCTCCGCCCCCGAGGAATACGCCGCCGCCGCCGAAGGGTGCAAATTGGCAGGGATGCCATGGTGCGGCACCATGAGCTTTGACACCGCAGGGCGCACCATGATGGGTGTCACCTCGGCGGCAATGTCCGAATTGGTCGAGAAATTGGATCATAAACCCTTGGCCTATGGCGCAAATTGCGGGGTTGGGGCGTCCGATTTGATGCGCACCGTTCTGGGCTTTCGCGCCTCGGGCAATGAGCGACCCGTGATCGCCAAGGGCAACGCGGGCATCCCCAAATATGTCGATGGGCATATCCATTACGATGGCACCCCTGAATTGATGGCCCGCTATGCGGTTTTGGCGCGCGATGCGGGGGCAAAGATCATTGGCGGCTGCTGCGGCACGCAACCTGTGCATCTCAGCGCCATGCGCAAAGCCCTAGAAGAAACCCCGCGCGGCCCTGTTCCCAGTCTTGAGCAGATCGCGGCGGAACTGGGCGGGTTTTCCTCTGGCTCGGATGGGACAGATGGCAACGGCCCCGCACCACGCGCGCGGACAGGTCGGCGGCGCAGTTGAAGTGAAGCGCCATTAGGTCGCGCGCGGCGGTCGTCATGTCGCAATTCTGCGCGTCTGGTGGCGCGAAGGGCTTAGGTAATCGAAAAACGCTAGTTGGCACGAGGCCATGATGGCCTTCGCTTCAGGAGACGCTCGAGATGTCAGACGAAAATGACGAAATCATCCTCTCGGAATTGGATGATGAAGAACTTGTTCAACAGATGTTCGATGACCTCTACGATGGTCTGAAAGAAGAAATCGAAGAAGCGGTTGATATCCTGCTGGCGCGCGGCTGGGCCCCCTATGACATTCTGACCAAGGCGCTGGTGGGCGGCATGACCATTGTCGGCAATGATTTCCGCGATGGCATCCTGTTCGTGCCCGAGGTGTTGATGGCCGCAAACGCGATGAAGGGCGGCATGGCCATCCTGAAGCCGCTTTTGGCCGAAACAGGCGCACCGCGCATCGGCAAGATGGTGATCGGCACAGTGAAGGGCGACATTCACGACATCGGCAAGAACCTCGTCACCATGATGATGGAGGGGGCGGGATTCGAAGTGGTGGATCTTGGCATCAACAACGCGGTCGAAGCCTATCTCGAGGCTTTGGAAAAAGAGACGCCTGACATTCTGGGAATGTCCGCCCTTCTGACCACGACCATGCCATACATGAAGGTCGTAATCGACACGATGAAGGAGCAAGGCATCCGCGATGATTACATCGTTTTGGTCGGCGGCGCGCCGTTGAACGAAGAATTTGGCCGCGCGATTGGCGCAGATGCCTATTGCCGTGACGCGGCCGTGGCCGTGGAAACCGCCAAGGAATTCGTGCTGCGCAAACACAACCAAATGGCGGCGCATTAAACGATCATGATAGGCTCTTTTCGCCCCCTGCCCGATGATGACACGCTGCGCGAAAGCGGTGTGGCAGCATCGGGCAAGGGGCGGGTCCTCCTCCTGGCCTGCGGGGCTTTGGCGCATGAGGTTTTGGCGATCAAGGCCGCTAATGGGTTGGATCATCTCGATCTGCACTGCCTGCCCGCCATTTTGCACAACCGCCCTGAGCAAATTCCCGATGCGGTTGAGGCGGCGGTCACGCGGGCGCGCGGGGATTACGACAGCATCTATGTGCTTTATGCCGATTGCGGCACAGGGGGCGCTTTGGCCGCGCGCTGTGCTGCGCTTGGCGTTGAAATGCTCGAAGGCCCGCATTGCTACAGCTTTTTCGAGGGCAATGCGCGGTTTGCGGAATTGGATGAGGTTACGGCCTTTTATCTGACCGATTTTCTAACCCGTCAGTTTGACGCTTTCGTCACCCGCCCTCTTGGTCTCGATAAACACCCTGAATTGCGGGATATCTATTTCGGCAATTACGAAAAATTGGTCTATCAGGCGCAAACCGATGACCCCACGTTGACCGAAAAGGCCAAGGCCTGTGCGGATTTCTTAGGGTTGACCTTTGAGCGGCGCTTTACGGGTTATGGTGATCTCGAAACTGCGATCACGAATTTGCGCGACTAGCCCCGCACCTCGGCCGCCAAAAGACGGATGCGTTCCACCATGGCCCGCAATCCGTTGGAGCGCTGCGCCGATAGGTGATCGTTCAGCCCCAAACGCGCCAATTCCGCGCGCGGATCAACCGCCAAAACCTCCGTCACGGTCAGCCCGCCATAAAGCGCGTGCAGAACCGCGATCAGGCCGCGCACGATCATCGCGTCACTTTCACCCTGAAAATCAAAATGCGCTTCTGGCCCCTGCCCTTCGATCCGCGGCATGATCCAGACCTGCGAGGCGCAGCCATCCACCTTGGTGGCGGGAACGCGCATCGCTTCGGGCAAGGGCTCCATCGCTTTGCCCAATTCGATCACATGGCGATAGCGATCTTCCCAATCCTCCAGAAATTCGAATGTTTCTGCGATTTCCTCAAAGCGTTCGCTGGCCATTCTACCCTCATCCTATTGTCACCTCCCCCTGACCTAAAGCGCAGCCCCCCATTCGTCCAGAGGCGCTTTTCAAAACCGCCCTGATAGGGTAGCACTCAAAGGGTGATGCTTTGCCAAGAGGGGCCGCTATGCTGCGCACTGCTATTTTTGCTGCGATGATCTTGGGGCTTGCGGGCTGTTCCACGCGGCTGAACCCCTTTAACTGGTTCGGAAATGACCGCCAAGAGCAGCGGATCGAGGTTGTTCAGGTCGAAGAATTTGTCGACCCACGCCCGCTGATCACGGATGTCATCTCGCTTGAGGCGGATCAGGTGGAGGGTGGCGCGATCATCCGCGCCATGGGGCGCGCTGACCGCCAAGGCTATTGGGAGGCCGAGCTGGTCGAGATTTCCAATGAAGACGGGCTTATGCTGTTCGAATTCCGCGTGGTTCCCCCGCGGGATGCTACGGCAGAAGGTGCACCGCGCACACGCGAAGTTCTGGTCGGCACGTTCCGCAGCGCGAATGAGTTGCGCGGTGTCACACGGATCAGCGTGCAAGGGGCCAACAACCGCCGCACTGTGTCGCGTTAAAGCTCGAACAACACAACCTTGCTGCCTTTGACGCCAAGGCCCACATCGCCTTGGACAAGGCGCAGCGCATCTGCGCCAAATACCTTACCGCGCCAGCCCTTGCGCCACAGCCCATCCAAATGGCCTGAGGCGATATTGTCCAAATCCGCGCTAGACGCGATCAGCTTTTGCGCAACGCCCGCCTCATCCGCCTTGGCCTTGAGCAAGACACGCAGCAAATCGGCCAAAGCAGGGTTCAGATCACTGCGATCTGGCCCATTTGGCAATTTTGGGAATTTTTCGGGCGGCGTCTCCATGCCGCGATTGACCGCTGCAATGATACCATCGGCAATATCGCCCCGCCGCGCTTCGCGCAGCAACAGACGCGATTTCGACAAATCAGCCAAAGAGCGCGGCTTGGTCGAGGCCAATTCCATCAAGGCATCATCCTTGAAGACACGCGAGCGAGGGATGTTGCGCTCTTGCGCATAGCCCTCGCGGAAGGTGGCCAATTCGCGCACAACCGCCAAGAGCCTGCCCGAGCTAGAGCGCATCTTGATCCGCATCCATGCTTGGTCAGGGTTCACGATATAGCTGTCCGCATTGGTCAGCTGTGCCAATTCTTCTTCCATCCATGCGCTGCGCCCAGATCGGGCCAGTTGCGCGGAAAGATATTCGTAAATCTGGCGCAGATGGGTGACATCGGCCAAAGCATAGGTTTTTTGCGCATCCGACAAGGGACGCCGCGACCAATCGGTAAAGCGCGAGGATTTATCAAGCGCGGCTTTGGCAATTTTGCGCACCAAAGTTTCGTATCCCACTTGATCACCAAATCCGCAAACCATTGCGGCCACTTGCGTGTCAAAGAGGGGTGCAGGAACGACACCGCCTTCGACATGGAAAATCTCCAAATCCTGACGCGCAGCATGAAATACCTTGACCACATCAGGATTGCGGAACAGCTCATAAAGCGGCGCAAGTGACATTCCCTCGGCCAGCGGGTCAACCAATACCGCGCCGCTGTCATCCGTGCCTGGCATCGCCAATTGAACGAGACACAGCTGCGCGTAATAGGTGCGTTCGCGCAGAAATTCGGTGTCAACGGTCACATAAGGATATGTGGCGGCTTTTTCGCAGAAAGCGGCCAGTTCTTCGGTGGTGGTCAGCGTCTGTGGCAAGGGAACGACTTCTCAAGATAATCCGCGATGCGCGGGTTTACGCAATCACCCACAAAAAGAAAAGACCCCAAGGCACTAGGGCGTGGGCCTGTCCCAGAAAATCGGCGTTCTTTCGCCTTCGGCAAAGCGGCGCAGCACGGCGGGGTAAAGGCGATGTTCTTGCACCAAAACCCGCGCGGCCAATGTTTCGGGCGTATCCCCCGCCAAAACAGGCACGCGCGCCTGCCCCAAGATCGGGCCATCATCGAGATCGGCGGTCACCTCATGCACCGTGCAACCCGCGATCTCATCCCCCGCCTCAATCGCACGGGCGTGGGTGTGCAGGCCGCGATATTTGGGCAAAAGAGACGGGTGTATGTTCAACATCCGCCCCTGATAGCGGGCCACGAAATCAGCCCTCAAAACCCGCATGAAACCTGCAAGCGCGATGATATCGGGCTGATATTGGCCAAGCACCTTGGCCATTTCCGCCTCGAAGGCTGCGCGATCTGCCCCAAAGGGTTTGTGATCCACCACGGCCGTTGGCACGCCTGCGGCCTCTGCCTTGGCAAGACCGCCCGCATCTGGGATATTTGACACAACCACACAGGCCCGCGCAGGGTGATCCCCCGTCATTGACTTGAGCAGTTCCACCATATTGGAACCACCCCCTGAAATCAGGATGGCGACCCGTTTCACGAAAGCGCGCCCTCATAGACCACGCCCGCGCCCGCCTCAACCACGCCAAGCCGTGTCACGGTTTCACCTGCGGCCACCAAAAGCCGCGCGATGGCATCGGCCTCAGCCGCATCGACAATCACGCACATCCCAATCCCTGCGTTAAAGGTTTTGAGCATCTCGCGCGTCTCAATCCCGCCCGTCTCGGCCAACCAGTGGAACACGGGCGGCAGGCCCCAAGCGCCCAAATCAATCCGCGCGCCAAGCCCCTCAGGCAGAACACGGGGCAGGTTCTCGGTCAAACCACCGCCCGTGATGTGGGCCAAACCATGCACCCCGCCTGCGCGGATCGCTTGCAAAACAGGCTTCACATAAAGCCGTGTTGGCGCCAAAAGCACGGCACCCAGGCTTGTCTCAGGGGCGAAGGGGGCGGGATCTGACCATGCCAAACCCGACACATCAACAATGCGGCGCACCAGAGAATAGCCGTTGGAATGCACCCCGTCCGAGGCCAAGCCAAGGATCACATCACCTTCGGCCACATCGGCGGGCAGGCTTGCGCCGCGCTCCATCGCCCCCACCGCGAACCCTGCGAGGTCAAAATCGCCCGCCTCATACATTCCTGGCATTTCGGCGGTTTCCCCACCGACCAAAGCGCAGCCTGACTGCGCGCAGCCCTCAGCGATGCCCTCGATGATCCGCGCCGCCTGATCGACCGCCAATTTGCCCGTGGCAAAATAATCCAAAAAGAACAAAGGCTCCGCCCCTTGGCAGACCAGATCATTCACGCACATCGCCACCAGATCAATGCCGATAGTGTCGACTGCGCCCGTGTCAATCGCGATGCGCAGCTTGGTGCCCACCCCATCAGTTGCCGCAACCAAAATCGGGTCAGTATAGCCAGCGGCCTTGAGATCAAACAAAGCCCCAAAACCGCCAAGCCCCGACATCGTGCCCGCGCGGGCCGTGGCCGCCGCGGCAGGTTTGATCCGATCAACAAGCGCATTGCCCGCATCAATATCAACGCCTGCTTGGGCATAGGTAAGGCTGTTCTTGGGCGCTTGCGCATCTGCGGGCATATCTGGGGCCTTTCATCAGGGGGGCGTGATTTTCCGCCCTGATACCGATCTTCACCGCCTTCGTCCATAAGCGAGTGATCAGACGCTTGACCCCTCCCCTCTGGCGCAGTAACCCAAGGCCCACGGGGGCCTGTAGCTCAATTGGTTAGAGCAGAGCGCTCATAACGCTTTGGTTGCGGGTTCAAGTCCTGCCGGGCCTACCATTCCCCCTCCGCACGCCCTATCGGGGCAAAATGATCTCGGCTTTCAGCCCGCCCAGATCGGCACTTGTCCCCAGACTAAGCCGCCCGCCATGGCGCCGCGCGATATCCTGTGCGATGGCCAGCCCCAACCCCACACCCGAGCCGCGGTCTTGATTGCGGGCCGCATCCAAGCGCACAAAGGGCCGCATGGCCATCGCGCGCTGATCTGCGGGGATGCCCGGCCCATCATCCTCAACCGCAATGCGCCAATGGCGCGGGCCAGGCGATAGGGTCACGCGGGCATGGGTGCCGTAGCGCTGCGCATTGGAAATGAGATTGTCCAAGGCACGGCGCAGCGCGGCGGGGCGCAACGTGGCGCTGTAATCGGACAAGCCCGCATTGCGCGTGGCACGCAGAAATTGAATTTCAGCACCCGCCCGTTTGGCATCGGCCACAACCTCACGCAGAAACTGATCGATATCCAATTCCGCCAGATCATCCAAAGCATCGCCCCGCGCGAAATCGAGAAAAGCCTCAAGCAAGGTTTCCATCTCCGCGACATCACGGCGCAAGGCGCTGACATCCTCGCCCTCCTCCATCACGCTAAGGCCCAGCTTCATCCGCGTCAGCGGTGTGCGCAAATCATGGCTGACCCCAGAGAGCATCATGGTGCGTTGTTCAATCTGGCTTTCGATGCGGTTGCGCATATCCAAAAACGCGCGCCCTGCACTGCGCACTTCCAAAGCACCCGCGGGGCTGTAGTCGACCACACGGCCTTTGCCGAAATCTTCGGCCGCACGCGCCAAACGGCGAATGGGGCGCAATTGGTTGCGCAGAAATAAAAACGCCACCGTGGTCATCAAAATGCCCGTGAACACCATCAACACCAAAAGTTGATGCGGGTTGGAGGCCGACACCCGCCGCCGTGCAATCTCGACATCGACCTTTGTGCCATCGGCAAGGCTGAGGCCAAGCATCACCTGCCGATCATTGCTGGCCAAATCAATCCATGTCACCTCGGGCACGGCGCGGCGCAACACTTCGATCACGCTGCGGCCTGACAGATCATAGAACAGCCGCGCCTCCATCTGCGGGCCGTCAAAGGGTTTGTCCCCCCCCTCGTAAAGCGTGATCTCCAAAGGGGCCGCGACATTGCGCCCCGCCCATATCCCATCTTTGTTGATCTCTTGAATTATAAAGCGCAGCTCAACCGCCACCCCCGCCATCATTTGGCGCGTCACCCCATCAAAATGACGCTGCAAAAACGCAGCCGAAACCACCAACTGAATCGTCAAAATCGGCACAAGCATGATCAGCGCAGCCCGCCCATAAAGGCCGCGTGGCAGCATTTTCTTGATCAATCGCGTCAACATGGGCCATCTATAGCCTTGGCACAGGCGAAGCGCCAAAGGAAAATCAGCCCCTATGATCACCACGCTTGCCCCAAATCTGCGCGGGATTTGCGCGCCCAACCCCTCGCCCATGACCGCCGAGGGGACATGGACCTATCTGGTTGGCACCAAGGACATTGCGGTGATTGATCCTGGACCCGCCTCAGAGGCCCATCTGGCGGCGATTATGCGGGCCGTGCCGCAAGGGGCGCGCATCAGCCATATTTTCGTCACCCATGCCCATTTGGACCATTCCGCCCTTGCGCGGCCCTTGGCGGCGATCACAGGCGCGCCTGTTTTGGCCGCAGGGCCATGGGATATGGGCCGCCGCGCGCACCCTGATCTGGGCGGCGGTGAAGGGGTTGATCGGGGCTTTACCCCCGATATCCCCCTGCCCGATGGCACGGTGATTGCGACAGACGACTGGCGCATCACCGCCCATCACAGCCCGGGCCATATGGGCAACCATATGAATTTCGCATTTCAGAATATGGAATTTTGCGGGGATGTGGTGATGGCATGGTCCAGCACGCTGATCTCGCCGCCTGACGGGGATTTGAGGGCCTATCTGGCAACGCTTGGGCAGATTGCGGCGCGCGCGCCAAAGCGGCTTTTGCCCGCGCACGGGGCGGCCATCGAAAACCCGCGCGCGCGCTGTGCCGAACTGCACGCACATCGCATGGCACGGCACGCGCAGATTCTCGCCGCCCTCGGGCCGCATCCCCAATCCATCAGCGCATTATGCGCCAAGGTCTATCCCGACCTCACCCCCCGCTTGCGCCCGATGGCCGAACGCAACATTCTGGCACATCTCATTGACTTAATTGACGAAAATCAAGCCACCTGCGATGCCCCCCTCAGCGCAGATGCCGCTTTTTCGAGAATTTAACCCAAACTGCATTTTTTTCGCCCCAAAGCACTGGACGCGCAAAATACCTCTTGCTATACGGCCCAACGTGTTCCGGCGTAGCTCAGCGGTAGAGCAGTTGACTGTTAATCAATTGGTCGTAGGTTCGATCCCTACCGCCGGAGCCAAAACTCTCTCAGTTTGGCCTTATTTCCTTGAAAATATGACTGTTGTCATTACCGTGGGTACAAATCACAGGTACAAACGGGGTACAAATGGCTGGTCAAAAATTACCCAACCTCAAAAGAGGTTCAGACGGTGTATTCCGTTACAGGAGGGTAGTACCTCGCCCTTATCGTGACTTTTTCGGGAAATCAGAACACAAGAAAGTTCTAACCGCTGACCCTACCCTAGCAAGGCAATTATGGGAAAAGGAGGAGCGATGGTTCGATCAAACGCTTTCCAAAGCCAAAGCCACGGCTAAAGAACAAGATGGGTCGTTTTCAGACGTTAGTGAACAAGCCCGTCAATTTTTGGCACGGGAGGGACTTCTGGACGATCAAATGCCGAAGTTATCTCCAAATGCTAATGCGCAGGAGCGCCAAGAGTATCTAGCAGAAGTGGCGGTCTGGCAGGATAGGCGAGAATTGTATAAAGATCTCCTCCTTGAGGCGTTAGAGTTCCAATCGCTTGACGAAGAGCAACTGAAAAAAGACTACGATTCAGGGCGCTGGGGACAACCCGACTACAAAACCCCTTACAAAGAGGTCACTAGCGTAGAAGGGACTGCGCTCAACATCCTACACGGCGGGGAATACGCACAATCTAAAGCCACTTGGAAAACTGCGCTCGGTTTATATTTCAGCGTAAATGCTTCTCAAAAAGGCCGCCTGAAAGATACTCAGGCTACTTTTGAAAAGAAGACTCAAAATATGGTAGTTCGGTTTGCTAACTTCATTCACCCGAGTGGATTAGACCTAGCACTTGATCAAACAGAGCGCAGTAAAGTCAGAAGCTGGTTAGGAACTCTACCATCCAAGTCCACCGCAAACCGTTACAACAACCAACTTTCAGCAATCATTAACTGCTGGAACCAAGAAAACCCTTCGCAAACTGTTCCAAATCCATTCACAGGGCTATCAAACAAGAAACTGGAACAGCGTGACAGCCTTAAACGGAGAGCCTTTAAGCCCGATGAATGGAATACCTACATTGAAAAGCTGAAGGCACACCCTAACGCCGAACTCAAACTCATTGCCTTGATCATGGTATACACTGGATGCCGCAATGCAGAGGCAGCAGGTCTCTTGGTAAAGGATCTGCGGCTGGGTAACACAACAAACATTCCGCACATTATATTCAAATCAAATCGTAACCGCTTGATGGCTAAAGACGGGTTGGAGAGAGCCGTTCCGATAGCCACACCGTTGCTACAAGCCATCCAAGAGTATGACATACCTAATGATCCTGAAGCAGACCTGTTCCCGAAATATGGCGCAGCCAAGGGTCATACCAATATCTCCAATCAATTAGGAAAGATTGTACGAAAGTTTGTTTCGGATGACCCCAAACTCGTTCCCTATTCCACCCGCTCCACATTGATAACGAGGCTCCACAAAGCAGGTACATCAGAAGCAGACGCACACTACTTGGTGGGTCACAGAAGTCCTCAGTCGAACGCAATACACCGTTTACATTACCTGAAGACGGATCCTCCTGAGCAGCACCTCATGAGCATAACCGCAGCACTAGCCGAGACCGATTGGGGTTACTTTTACGAATAGCCTACTTTTGGAGCAGGTGGGATTATCCATTATTTTCCCAAAAAGCCTTTTAAATATGGAAAGTTATTAACTGCTGGAATTAAAATTGGGTTCCGTTTTGGGTTCCATTGTGGGTGCTAATTTGGGTTCTGGAGGGCCTCGCATCCAACCTTTTTCTTATCTTGGATACAAAGGTCGAAACCGAGGCGGGGCCGTTTCTAGCGTCAGATTTCCGGGGGTTCCCTAGGCGGAAAATCCCATCGTCTCCGCCATCTTCTTTTTTGCCATATTTTATTGGGTTTAAGGCGTGGCAACCACACACGCTTACCACACACGTTGACCATCTCTCGCTGGAGCCTCCGGAAAGGAGCGCCTTTGACCACTCGGCCACGTCACCGCTTGCCTATCTGATGACTGATCCGAATCTCTTCTCTGTCTTGGACAAATAGTCGTAAACCAAGGTCGGTCGGTTTCGATTGTGAGATTGCTCAGAAACCGCGTTTTCATGGGATCAAGGGTTGCGGCACTGGTCACGATATGTTTCATTCCCGCTGACGGCGATCAACTATTTGTAATTTATAATGGAGATTGACCATGACTATAAATGCGAATGAGGCGACAACTGCAAGTGCAGCTAAGGACATTGATCCAGATGCAGTTACAACCCGCGTTCGTGCTTGGGAAGCAAGCCTGAATAAAGCTGCGAAGCGCTCCGCTTTGCCAACTCTTGCAGTATCACTTGCAGCATGTGGTAGTGACGATAGTGCGGGGGTGACGGCTGAGGAAGTTCAAACCATAGTCAATGCGGCATTGGCGGCTCAGGATGAGGGATTAACAGCTCAAGAAGTGCAGTCCATTGTCGACACAGCATTGGCGGCTCAGGATGAGGGATTAACAGCTCAAGAAGTGCAGTCCATTGTCGACACAGCATTGGCTGGCCAATATGGCGGTGCAGTTGTTTTGACAAGGCTTAGCGAAAATGTCGTTGGCACGGAGAATGATGACTATTTTATCGCCCCAATCGCAGGTGCAGTAACTGGGGATACCATTGACGGAGGTGACGGCTTTGATACGCTAGAAGTGTTCACGTTTCGCAACGGATCTGTGATAGCCTCCAATATTGAAAAGTTCGTATTGTCCGTTGATGAAGTCTCATCGCGTGGCGGGAAAGATTTTTCGATGGCAGGATTTGACGACGCTCTTGAAGAAATTCATCTACAATATAAAACGGCCGACCGTGGAATAGATCTAAATGAGGTGCAAAATAATCCACAAATCCATCTCTATGGGCCTCTAAGGGGTGACGAGCCACATGACATTAGTTGGGCCGAAGGTGCGATTTCCGAGGGCGATGAAATAAACGTAACACTGCACTCTTGGTTTTCCAACAATGACTATGTCGTCGAAGGTGGACTGATTTTAGGTGGCGTACACGAACTGGCTGAAACATTTACTTTGAATGTGATGCCTTTATCGTTTGATGTTGAGCGTCCATCAGCGTTTAAGCTGTATAACGGCAACAGCTATGAGAACATTACAACGTTTTCAACCTTTAACATTACTGGTCAAGGATCTATCTTTGTTATTATTGAACAGTCTGCAGACTGGGGTTCTTCGCCGTACCTTAACAATGTCACAACGTTTGACTTCTCAGAGAATTCTGGTGGCGTCGAACTGTTTTTGGAATACGGCTCTGTTAGCACAGCGTTCACCATGATTGGATCATCAGGCAACGACGTTATTACAGTCGAAGAGCGTGCAAATGAAGGCGTTCGAGACATCAGCTTAGGCGACGGTAACGATACATTGGTTCTTCGTGATGAAGAAGGTGACTACATTATAAATGGTGGTGCTGGATCAGATACTGTTGATTATTCTGGGGTAGGTGGTCTTGATAGTGATACTGGCATAACCGTGGACCTCAGCAATCAGGGAACCGCAACGTCGGATGTTCAGGCTGGAGATACGGACGTTGGCACGCACGATTTCGTTGATATTGAAAACCTCGTCGGAACTCCCGGGATAGACACCCTTTCAGGCGGCGCGGAGTCGAATACACTTGACGGTTATGAGGGCGATGACACTATCAACGGAAAAGGCGGCGTTGACAGGCTTATTGGTGGTGATGGGCAGGATACGCTTACCGGTGGAGCAGGTAATGATACCTTCGTTAATTTGAATATCGACGATAACGATACGGATAGCATTACTGATTTCACCACAGCAGAAGATGACATCGAGCTTTCAGTTGCGGACTTGAATGCGTTGACGCAAGAAAACACTTTCAGTGCAGGCGACACCCTCGGCGTCGATGCTGGTGCATTTCTACAAATTATCGAAACGGATGATGTTGGTGCCGCAACAGTTACAGCAACCGGTATTAAGGGAACGCTAATCTACGATAGCAACACCGGAAATGTTATCTTTGACGCTAGCGGTGATACCACCTACACGGATGACGGTAGCACTGGATTCACTGACACAAATAGCGACGACATCATTTTCGCTACTTTAGGTTCTGGTGGGATTGATGCGATCGTGGCCGCTGACTTCACGCTCGTAGCGTAATGTTCCGTGAAAGCTGAATATAACACGGCTTAAATGACTTTAAATTGAAAGCTCCTGCGATAGTGTGGGGGCTTTCACAATTTCCATTATAGACATGCTGAAGGCTCCATTTTGGGTAAGCTGTGGCAGGTCAACGGTAGAAAAAAAATCCAGCCATGCTCAGAAGTTATGACGCCCTGCACAAGAGCGTGGCACAGCATCACACATTCGTGTCTAGTATGAATTCGTCGAAGTTCTTCAAATTGGTTGAATTCAATGTGTGCCAGCGTTTGGGCAGGCGTGTTCTTGCTCTGTCAGCACCGTGTCTATGGCTAGGGTTTCAGACAAACGTTATATGAACGGATGGTGGCAACAAATCCCTGAATTACGTAAGCGATCGATCAACATTGGCATCACAGTATTTTTTGTCTTGAATTCTGAGGTGGCAACCCAACCCCGCCGATTTACCCTCGTATAATCTAGAGGGTCCCAATCCGTAAGTTCCCGTCAACGAGAAGTTCTAACCGTTCAAGATCCTATGAACACTCATGCGGCTGATATTCATCTTCTCAGCAATCTTGTAGGTCGATAAGCCCTCAGCCCTGAGCTTATGCACCTTATCTCTGTCGATTGAGATCTTACGACCATGGTTGACATAGACCCCCTTAGCTTTGGCCTTAGCTATGCCCTCAGCTTGACGCTTTTTGATGATATTCCGCTCAAACTCAGCGAAGGCACCCATCATCTGAAGCTGTAGCGTAGCGAAAGCATCATCTTTATCAGGGTCAAAGGTCAGCCCCTCAGTTCTGAAGGTAATAGCTACACCCTTGTCATTCAGAGTGCTGATGATGTCCTGAAGGTCTCGAAGGTCACGTGCGAGACGGTCGATAGAGTGAACGACAACCAAGTCTCCTTCCCTAGCATATTCAATCATAGCTTGGAGCGCAGGACGATCAGAGGCTGACTTACCAGATAGTTTCTCCTCAAAGACCTTATCTATGTCGTCTCCAAACTCCTGACGCTCAAGAGATTGATCGACCGAACTTACTCTTCTGTATGCTAAACGTGCCATGTTCACACCTCATTAGTAACTTATGAAACTAGACTAGAGCGATTCTAGTAACATAGCAAGATATATGTGACTGTATTTTGGTAACAATACGACAGTAACTTATGCGTCTACGTATATGTTTCTAAGGCCTTCAAAGGAACGATTGACCACATTTAAACATCATAACGCCTCCCCCGACATGTCCTGACGTGGGAAAAGCTCACCCAGCCATCGGCGATAGAAATGCGTTCCGCCCCCTACAGTGGAAATAAGGCACTCCCTGAGATGGAAATGAGCAGAGAGGCAGGAGGCTGACTACCCACCCTCTGATACGCACATGGATAGTCTCTGAGGACACTTCCATTCGCTCAGATAAACGCCGCCTAATCCTGCGCCAGACATACCGAAATCACGCTTTGACCCACGCAATAGCGCCATTGTCCTTGACCCACGAAACATGACCTGTTGAACTTTGGGACAAGTCCATATGGAGGCTGAAGCTTTGAGTGGCTCTGACAACTTGGCAAAGATGGATCGTTGGCACTCAGTGGTGCTTGATGTCCACAAATGGTCTGACCACCCAGAAATTAAGCAGCTAACAGACGAACTCTACGTCACTTGTGGCATCAACAACCTCGACAAAGCAGGGAACCGCAAGCCAAAGAAGACAGCCAATCAAATGCTGCGTGTCCTGCTTCTGGATCTATACGTGAATTGGCTGAATGATCCAGATTTATCCATTGGGTTCTCAAAGAATGAGAAGAGCTACAAAGTTGGTGGTCGTTACAACCAAGTTCATATCTCACCCAAGATAATTGACGTGGAACGGCTGCTTCATGAGGCTGAGTATATTGAAGAGCTAGGCTTCTACAGATCTACAACGAGCCACAGTGACAGCTACACCACAAGGATACGACACACCCGAAAGCTCAGGGCTGAGTTCCAGAAGCTCACAGTCGCTCCCTACGACATTGATTATGGTGTTGATAAAGAGCTTGTCGTCTTACAGCGTTACTATGTTCCTGAAGGTGAAACCAGTAAGTCTCTGGAAAAGATCGACTACACAGATACTGAGTTCACAGAGAACACACGGCAGAAGCTCAAGACCTACAATGAACTCCTAAAGCACAGCTTCATCGACATCCCATCTCTTAATGAGCCTTATGTGGAGAGAGAGATCACCAAAGGCAAAAGATCAGGTCAGACACAGCGGATCTCCATAGGCCCAGACAATAAGCTAGTGCATAGGGTGTTTAACGGGACTGAAGAAGACAACTGGACAAAGGGTGGTCGCTTCTACGGGGGATGGTGGCTCCAAATACCCAAAGAGCTTCGCAAAGACATCTACATCAACGACCAACCAACTGTCGAAGTGGACTACAAGGCGCTCCATCCAAACCTACTCTTAGAGACACCCGAACGTGATCCCTACCATCTCGACCGCCTCATACTGCCTGAGATCATCGCAGAGCCTGATAGACAGCGTTCTCTGGTCAAGAGCCTCATTCTTATGGCTATCAATGCAACAAGCCCTGACAAGGCCTTCCAAGCGTTCAGGAACGATCAAAAGACAGGCACAATAGAAAAGAGCCTCAAAGACGACCAACTCAGACTGTTCCTAGATGCCTTTACGGACAAATACCCTGAACTCAAAGATCAGCTTAATACGGGCAAGGCATTAGAACTTATGAACACAGACAGCACTATCGCTGCTCTCGTCATCAATCACTTCACGGAACAACAAATCCCAGTTCTCTGCATCCATGACAGCTTCACCATCCAAAGAGACAAAGAACACCAATTAAAAGAAGCTCTTCACATAGCCTCAGTGCAGGTAGCTGGTAAGGGAATTGAACAAGACAGCAAAAGCAACATCAGAGCCATCAGGACAAGGATACAGGGCAACATAAATAGATATAGTGAATTGAGAAATGCCACTATCAACATACCCACCAAAGTAGCAGCTACTGATCAGTATAAATCCAGAAAGGCTAAGTTCTATAAATGGCTAGAGACTACATCTTACAGTCAGAATATTAATCAGTAGTAGTTATTATCTATCCATAGCCAGTCTACCGTAGTCTTCCATTACTAACGGAAATAGAAAAATGCTCACGCTCAAGCAGGAAGACTGGAAACGATATATGACGCCTGAGGGCCTATCTGAGAAGGCAGGGGTACCGCAGAATCGTTTTCTTGAATTGATTGTAAAAGAGCTGATTGATAACGCTTGCGATATCGGTGGTGGACGAATGCATCCCCGAGATGACAACACTCTAGAATTTTTTGATGATGGGTCAGGCGTTCCACTAGAGGCACTATCAATCAAGAGACCGCTGATATCGTCAAAGCATTGGCGGCTGGGTGAACGCGGCGCGCTTGGTAATGGCCTTAGGGTGGTTATGGGGGCTCTATATTGCTTGGGTGGGCACCTGGAAATCCACTCGCATAGCAAAATTACAAAAGTACTAATCGGGGATGATGGCGAAACTATTTATCAAGAACTGGGTGAAACCACTGAAACAAAGGTTGTTGTTCACTGTAGGCGTATCGGCATTCATTCAGCACTAGCCAAATTTAAGCTCACCGAGCGAATGCCAGGTAGAGTAATCAAATCAGATAAAGCCATACCAGCATGGTTTGATGACGAGGCGATAAAAGATATCCAGAGGAGTTCTGAAGGACTTACACTCGGTGATATCGTTAATCAGTTCCGAACAAATTATCACCCTACTGATCCAAATGTATCATTCACATTAGTTGATGCAACTGAAGTGCTTCAGCGGATGCAAGAAAATACCCTTCAAAGAACACCCTCTGTCCAAGAAGTTGGATCAGCGCTTATGCCTGAATGGGAATATGCTTCAATCAAAGGTTCTTATGGTTCCGTACCATACCTTATCGAAGCTTGGGTCGACGCGCGCTCTCCTGGCAGTGGAGAAGTGCAAGTTGTAAGCCTGATTACCAACAGAGCAGTCAGCCTGACATCGGTATCTGTGAGAATTGCGGAAAAAGGGCGCGTACACATTACAAGTGCTCATGACGATTATTGGCGCTCGGCATCGGAAAGGGACAAATACACTCTACCGAAGAGCGTCGATTATGGCGCAGTACTGTCAATCAGTTGTCCATACTTCCCCATCGTCAGTTCTGGAAAAGCGATCGACTTACACAACTTCAACGATGATTTGATCAAGGTTTTATCGATAGCGGGTAAGAAAGCCCAAAAAGCTAAACGAAGATCAAAAAGTAAGAAACTTACCATCAAGAAAGCTGTAGAAATATTATTGCCCGAAGCTTATCAGCGCGTCTCAGAAAACGGAAAATACTGGGCCAACGCGCGTCAACTTATGTACGCCATGCGCCCCGATATTTTGCGGCTATGCAAAATTGACAGCTTCTCCGATACGATCGTTACGCAAGACTATCTGCCACTATTCAGACAGGCAGGCTGGAAGATTGCATACGACAAGAGGGGCGCTTTAGAAGAGCCGCATACTGGAGCGACCGTAGGCCTAGGGACCATCGAGATAAATGACTACCAAGGACGGGCCAGCAAGATAAGCCTCGAGAGCTTCGTCCCCTCCCAAACAATATTCAGTGGCATGCCTGCAGAGCGTCGCTTCAATAAATTGCTGTGGGTCGAAAAAGAGGGATTCAATCAACTGATAAGAGAATCTGGGCTTCTTGAGCGACATGATATGGCCATGGCATCCAGCAAAGGTCTCCCAGTTGTTGCAGCCCGAGAATTGATTGATTATTTAGCTGGAGCAGTCGAGGGTTTCCAACTCTATATCCTGGCTGATTTTGATATAAACGGGCACGTCTTAGCCGATAGTCTCGTGAATGACCGCACCCGATATCAGTTCAAACACGACATTCAGGTTAAATTGCTCGGAGTGAACTGGGAACAAGCTCAAAGGCTTCACAGTCAAGGAAAGTCAGAGCCAGTTTCAATCAAGAATAAAGATCTCAATAAGACAGTTGAGCTGCTGACCAGTTATGGCGTGGAAAGCCAAGCAATCAATTTCCTGCTCGGTCGGGATAGTTGGGACGATCAGTTTTCTGAAACTCCAATGCGGGTCGAACTTAACGCTTTCACTTCAAGAGAACTCCTAGACTTGATTGAAAATGGCGTAAAAGGATCAAAGCTAATACCCAAAGATCTCGGTGACCTCTACGCGGAGGCGAGTATACGCAAACAAGTTGCAGCATTTGAGCGAGAGGTACGACAAAACGCCGTGCCAAAGCCTCCATATGGCCTTAGATCGCAATTAAGTCAGATGCTTGAAGATGACCCCTCACTGTCTTGGGATGAAGCGTTGGCAAAATTGGTATGATCGGGGAAAAATTAAAGCTTTTCCCTCTAGATAGCTGGAGGCACTATTTTCCCCAAACGATCAGATCTAGCATTACGGTTGTAGAAGTGCCGACACTAAAGCTCCATATCCATTTGAAGAATACGTGGCGGTGACGAGGCTGTTAGAGCTTCAGCATGGGGAACTACCTCATTCCAAATTTCTTCAATAGCAAGCTTTACTTCAACGGGTGTCGCCGCTCCATAAGCATGAACGCCAAAAACATGAGTGCGATCTGCATCAAAACCTATTGGAAAGCATACCCACCCTTTCAGAGCAGGTAATGTAAATGTTGGATAGTGATTGTGGAACTGTCTGCGCCGCTGCCTGCAAACTCAACAAGGATATTAAGCAAAGTGCTTGTGGTAGCATGCGTATTTGCTGTGGTATTTTCATGGTCGCTTCAAACCCGTTCATCAATCTTTAATTCGCTCAGTCAAGTATGGATTGTGGGATGTATTAACATTAAGATATAGGCGATAATTCAAGTATTGTTCTTAGAAGCAAATAGAGGCCCCAACCTAAGCGAGAGCCTCTGTTAATTGCATAGCGCCTGTAGCGCCCTTAAAGTGAAGCAATCTGCTCTTGAGCCGCTTTCAAAGCCGTGTCTCGGTCAAAAGCCATTTGCTGAGCAATCACGGACTTCACATCGGTAATACCAATAAACCCAAGAATGTGCAGCATATAGCGGTGGGCGAAATCAATGTCTGAGTTTGCTGCGGTTCCATCAGAGCTAAACGCCAGAATTGCTTTCTTGCCTTTAATCAAACCTTCAGGCCCCGCTTCACTATAACGGAAGGTGACACCCACACGTGCAATCTGGTCAATCCAGTTCTTCAATCCAGCAGCGATGTTGAAGTTGTAAACAGGAACACCGATTACCAAAACATCTGCTTCGTTAATTTCTGCGATAAGCTGATCTGATGCATTAGCAATCTCAATTTGCTGTGCGTTCCGCTGATCTTCTGGGGTGAAGACGGCTCCGAGCCAATTCGCATCAATCGGCGCAATACCATTCGTTTCACGAACAACCACCTCACTTGGAGCCAGTTTAGTTATAATTTCATCAGACAGTTGCTTGCTGACTGAACCCTCTGGCTTAATAGAACTGTCTACTCGAAGAATTTTCATTTCAGATGCCCTTTTTGCTGGAGAGGTATAGGTAGGCTTGGTCTATCCAGTTGTGTATCCACCAATAATTCACATAACCTGTGCATTAATGCAGAGCCAATCAGCGCCAAGCTAATAAATCCTCAGGATCAACATGACTTTCAGTGATCTAGAAGACTTCATCAAGCATCGGATGCGTATGTCGCACATCTATCAGCCTTTGATGCTCAAGGTATTACTCGAAGGCGGTGGGCGAGCATCTGTTGAAGATATAGCAAAAGCCCTGCTGAGTTACGACCAATCACAGGTCGAGTATTACGGCCTCAGAACCAAGAATATGGTCGGTAAAGTCCTCACGGATAATGATGTTGTTGAACCCATCAAATCAGGTCGCTCCACAACTGGATATAGACTTAAATCAGAGGCCCTCACAGAGGCTCAGAGAGCGTCACTGACGGCCTTATGCGATCAGAGGCTTCAGGAGTATATTGAAGGGCGTGGAGCCGCCATATGGGGCCACAGGAGCCTCTCAGAGGGATATGTTTCTGGCAGCATAAGATATGAGGTTCTCAAGAGGGCTAAATACCGTTGTGAACTTTGTGGAGCGCATGAAACCCAAGCCGCCCTGCACATCGACCATATCATCCCAAGAGCCAAGGGTGGGTCAGACGACCTGAGCAATTTTCAAGTGCTTTGTATGTCCTGCAACACAAGTAAACGAGATAGAGACGACACAGATTTTAGAGGCATCCTAGATAGCTACAAGCACCGTGAGATTGGCTGCTTGTTCTGTGAACTGACATCTGACCGCATCATCGAAGAGAATGAACTGTGTTCGATGATAGAAGATGCGTTTCCTGTCGCACCGAATCACACTCTGGTCATCCCCAAGCGGCACGTCTCTGACTACTTCGACCTCTATCAACCAGAGCTTAATGCTATTCATTCGATGCTGAGTGCTAGGCGGCAGTCCCTACTTGAGAGCGACCCTGCCATCACGGGCTTTAATGTAGGCATCAATGCGGGTCAGTCAGCAGGTCAAACGATCTTCCATGTCCACGTTCATCTAATCCCCCGCAGAGATGGAGATGTTGAGAACCCTCGTGGTGGTGTGCGTGGGGTCATTCCGAACAAGCAGAGTTATTGATTCCTGTTCAACAGCGTGACGACACCACATCAGCACACTATTGAGGTACAAAAAAATAGCGATCCTAGGTACAAATTAAATCCCCAAAATACAGTAAAATTCATAATTATCAATTACTTAATTAAACCACGCCAGCCCTACCGCCGGAGCCAATTTTCCCCAAAGTGACTGGATGATTGGCAGCGTGGTTTCCCGTGGCCAAGGTTGGGCATGATCGATTGCCCCTGTGATCCAAGGGCGATGCGGGTGTGACTGGGTCCTTACTCACGGGTTTGGTGCGCCCTACCCCGCCGTCACCAAATCCGCATCTGTGCGAGATCATCGGCAATCGCCGATTTGAAATCAAGCGCGCTATCCTTGGGGCGGGAGGCGAGGCTTGCGGCGATAAAGCCAAGCACCGCAGCCCCCCCGACTGCGAGGACCAAGTTGGGGTTGAACACGCTCATGCCCTGCCCAAAGACCAAGATCACCGCCACCCCTGCCCCAATCACGATCGAGGCCATCGCGCCAAAGGCGGTGGCACGGTTCCAGAAAAACGCACCAATCATGGCGGGCACGGTGACCAAAAGACCCACGGCGGAGAGCGCGGCCAATTGCTCGACAATCTTGGCATTGACCACCGCAAAGCCTGCCGCAAAGAGGATCACCACCAGAACAGTGATCCGCCCGATCAAGATTTGCCGCCCCTCGCGCGCCTCTGCGGCCAGATCGCGCGCGACCATCGCGCCTGCGGTCAGGGCGATGGAGTCGAGCGTAGTGACCGCAGCAGACATGATCCCAAGGATCAACAAAATCGCAACAACGCTTGGGATTGCACCCGAGGTCAGCAGCGCGGGCGTGGCCAAGGCGGGTTGCGCCAGATCAGGTGCAAGAATGAGTGCGGCAAAACCCCAGATCACCGCGATGAAGGTGAAGACCAATCCAAACCCCAAGACCCACAGGATCATCGCGCGCATCGCCCTGATATCGCGCAAAATAAACAGGCGCTGCGCCACTTGCGGATTGGAAAGCGCAAAGAAAAACCATGGGACTGACAGCGCCAAAAAGGTGGGCAAAGACCACAGGCCTGGTCCAGGCACAGACAGCCAATCGGCGCGCTCTTGTCCCAATTGCGCCATGAAATCTGACACCCCGCCGATCGCCGTGATCGCAAAATAGACCGCCAACAAGCCCGATATCAGCATCAGCGCGGCCAAGGCCGCATCGGTCCAAGCGACCGAGCGCAGACCTGCGGGCAATGTCCAGATCACCGCCAAAACAGCGCCCGCGCAAACCGCCTGAAAGAGCGTAATTTCTGCGCCTGTCACCCCAGAAAGCAACAGGCCCACGCCCGCCATTTGCGTGGTGCAATAAGGCAGCAGAAAGACCAAACCGACACCGGCCACCAGCCGCCCCAAAGCAGGGCTGCCATAGCGGCGCGCCAACATTTCGGCAGGCGTCACAAAGCCCCATTTGCGCCCCACAAGCCAAAAGCGCGGCGCAAAAATCACAAGCAAGCCCAGGCCTGCGAAATAGATCAGCTCAAACCCCAGTGCGCCCACACCACCGCGATAGGTCAGACCCGTCAGAACGACCAGCATAAACGCGGAATAGGTGGTCGCGGCGTAAGACAGCCCCGACACCACCCCCCCAATGCGCCGTCCGCCGAGGTAATAATCCTCTGCCGTGCCGCGATTGCCCCGTGCGGCCAAAAGCGCCAGACCCAGACCCAGCAAGGCGAAAACTGCAAGCAAGCTCCATATCGACAGGGGGGCAATCATTCGGTTTTCCCTTTCTCAGATGGGGCTGCGTTCCAGCGCAAAACGGGCCATAGGATCAAGGCAATCACACCCAATCCAAACACCGTCCAAAAGGCAAAGGTCCATTGCGCAAAAGGCGATTGAGACAGCAGCCCATAGGGCACAATGCCGCCCAAAAAGATCCATATCCCCATCAGCAGCGCCCAGATTTGCGGCGCGCGCGATGCCGTTTTGGTGGAATTTTGCGCCATGATTTCCTTCTCCCCCTGCCCTGCACCATGCGCCATGAAAGCACCGTTGCAGGGCTTTTGCATAGGCCCGCTTTGCGCCAGAGGCAACCGTATTTTAACCACCCTTGCCGCGTCAAAACCCGTGTTTCAAGCATAGATCATCGCGCGGGGTGGAGCCAATCGGCTAGGCCGCTCCATCGACCATGTGACAGGCCACACTGCGCCCTCTATCGCCCAACGAACGCGCCTCTGGCGCGGTGGTCTTGCAGATGTCTTGCGCCAAAGGGCAACGCGGATGAAAGGCGCAGCCCGAGGGAGGTGAAATCGGATTTGGGATTTCACCCACCACGGCACGCGCCCGTGCACCCACCCGCGTCAGATCAGGCACGGCATCCAGCAACATCCGCGTGTAAGGGTGCTGTGGCGCGGCGAAGAGATCGGCACTGGGCGCAACCTCGACCAAACGACCCAAGTAGAGCACACCAATGCGGTCGGCCATATGGCGCACCACGCTGAGGTCATGGCTGATCAACAGATAGGTCAGGCCATAGGCATCTTGCAAATCGCGCATCAGGTTGAGGATTTGCGCCTGCACTGACACATCCAATGCCGATGTCGGCTCATCACAAACGATGAATTCAGGCTTGGAGGAAAGCGCGCGGGCAATCGCGATCCGCTGCCTCTGACCGCCCGAGAATTCATGCGGATATTTTTCAGCATCGCGGGGGGCAAGGCCCACCACCTCCAACAGACGCGCCACCTCGCCCGCGACTTCGGTCTTGGGCATCAGGGCAAAGGTACGGATTGGCTCCGCGATGATATCCCCAACACGCCAACGCGGATTCAGACTGGCAAACGGATCTTGAAAGATCATCTGAAACCGCCGCCTTGTGGCGCGTGCAATGCCGTGGCGCGGGTCAATCAAATCCCCATCAAAGCGGATTTCACCCACGCTTGGCGGCATCAGCCCCATGATCATCTTTGCAATCGTGGACTTGCCCGAGCCAGACTCTCCCACCAACGCAAAGGTTTCCCCGCGCGCGATGCTCAGACTGACATCTGCAGTGGCGGTCAGATATTGCTTTCCCACACCTTCGATCATCCGATTGAGCAAGGGTTTGGAAATATCAAAACGCCGCGTCACGCGGTCCAGTGACAGGATCATCTCATCCGCCATGCTCACCCCCCTCGCGCGCTGTGTGATCCAGCAAAAGACAGGCGGCAAAACGATCTGCTGACTGTTCCCCCTTCTGAGCAGACACCAGATGGGTCATCGCGGGGCGCGTTGTGGCACAGGCCGCCGTTGCCACATCGCACCGTGGATGAAACGCGCAGCCTGCGGAAATCGCATCCAGCCGCGGCATGGCGCCTGGGATTTGCACAAGCCGCGCGCGCTCCTCGCGCAAACTGGGGATCGACCCCATCAAGCCCCGCGTATAGGGATGGGCGGGGCGGTGGATCACATCGGACACGGGTCCGATTTCGGCCATCCGCCCTGCGTAAACCACAGCCACGCGATCCGCCGTTTGCGCAATCACCCCCATATCATGGGTGATCAGGACCACCGCTGCGCCACGCTCGGCGCAGATATCCTTTAACAAATCGATAATCTGCGCCTGAACCGAAACATCAAGCGCGGTGGTCGGTTCGTCTGCAATCACCAAATCAGGCTGCGCGCACAGCGCCAAGGCAATCACCACCCTTTGCCGCATTCCACCCGAGAAATGATGCGGGTAGTCATCAATCCGCTGTGCAGCGGCAGGGATACCCACGCGATCCAGCAGCGCGATGGCCTGTGCGCGCGCCTCTGCGGCGGTGACGGGCAAATGCGTGCGGATCGTCTCCACCAGTTGATCCGCTATGGTATAAAGCGGATTCAAACTGGTCAGCGGGTCTTGAAACACCATCCCGATCCGCTTGCCGCGCAAGGCGCGCATTTGGGACGGGCCGAGATTGTCAATCCGTTGGCCTGACAAGCGTATTTCCCCGCTTGCAATCCGGCCAGGGGGGGCAATCAGCCCGATAATGGCCGATCCAATCATGGATTTGCCCGCACCAGACTCGCCCACCAGACCCAAAACTTCGCCCGCATTGACATCAAGGCTGATCCCGTCCAGCGCGCGCAACACACCGCGGCGGGTTGGGAATTCCACCACCACATCGCGCAGGGATAAAAGCGGCTCAGACATCAGCGCAACCTCGGGTTCAGGGCATCGCGCAGCCAATCGCCCAAAAGATTGACCGACAGCGCCAAGGCCAAAAGCGCGATCGCGGGAAAGAGCAAAATCCACCACTCCCCCGAAAACAGATATTGCTGCCCGATCCGAATAAGCGTGCCCAAGGATGGCTCGGTCGGCGGCACGCCCACACCCAAAAAGGACAGGGTGGCCTCCGCGATGATGGCAAGCGCCAGACCGATCGTGGCAATCACCAAGACAGGTCCCATCACGTTGGGCAGGATATGCCGCGTCAGGATCACAACGGGACGCACACCGATGATACGGGCGGCTTGGACATATTCCTTGTTTTTTTCCACCATCGTGGCACTGCGCACCACGCGGGCATATTGCACCCAATCCGACAGGCCGATGGAGATAATCAACACCCAAATCGCCATCGTGTCGCGCTGGTCAGGCGCAATCAGACCGCGCGCGACCCCGAAAATCAACAAGGCAATCAGAATCGAGGGGAAGGACAGCTGCACATCCGCAACACGCATCAAAACCGTGTCCACCCATCCGCCGCGCCAGCCCGCAATCAACCCTGCCCCAATGCCCAGAAGCATGGCAAACAGCACGGCCATTACCCCCACAAACAAAGACAGCCGCGCGCCATATAGAATGGTCGACAACACATCGCGGCCTTGGTTGTCCGTGCCCAGAAGATAGCTGTTTCCCGTAAAGGCGTTTTCGGTCATCGGCGGGGTAAAGCCATCCATCAGATTGAGGCTTGCTGGATCATAGGGGTTGCTCGGCGCAAGCAGGGGCGCAAATACCGCCGCCAGAACCAAGCTCAGCGCCACCAAAGCGGCCAGAACCGCCACGGGTGATTTTCTGAAATTATAGGCCAAATCGCTGTGATAGGCGCGGGTCAAACTGTCGCTTAGACGTGCCATCATGCCGAAGCCCCTGCACCACGATCAACCCGCAGACGCGGGTCGACCGCATAATAAAGCAAATCGACAATCAAATTTATGATCACAAACACCAATGCGATCAGCATCAGATAGGCGGCCATCACGGGCACATCGACCGCGCGCACCGAATTGATGAACAAGGCGCCAACGCCCGGCCATTGGAAGACGGTCTCGGTGATGATGGCAAAAGCGATGATCGAGCCAAGCTGAAGACCCGTGATGGTGATCACAGGCACCAGCGTATTTTTCAACGCGTGGCCAAAATGCACGGCACGGTCGCTTAGGCCGCGCGCGCGGGCAAATCGAATGTAATCGGCGCGCAGCACCTCCAACATCTCGGCGCGCACAAGGCGCATGATGAGGGTCATTTGATAAAGCCCCAAGGTGATCGCAGGCAGGATCAGCGAGGCGCGTCCTGATGGCGTCAACAGCCCTGTAGACCAGCCGCCGGGCAACGCGACCACCTCGCCCCGTCCAAAACTGGGCAGGATTTGCAACTCAACCGCGAAAATCCAGATCAGCAAAACCCCGATCAGGAAGGTCGGCAACGAGACCCCGATCAAGGACAGGGTCATAATCGCGTTCGAGATGATGCCACGCCGCCGAAGTGCGGTATAGACCCCAAACCCGACCCCAAAAATAAAGGCCAAAGCGCCCGAGATCAGCGCCAATTCCAATGTGGCGGGCAGGCGCGAAAGGATCAGCCCCATAACAGGCTCTTGGAGGCGGTATGAAATACCGAAATCACCCTGCACCGCATTGCCAAGGAACCGTGCGAATTGCACGAAAAACGGGTCATTCAAGCCCAAGGCGTCACGCAGCGCGGCACGATCCTCGAGCGAGGTTTCCTGCCCCACCATTGAGGTGACAGGGTCACCCACATAGCGAAACAGCGCAAACGACACCAAGGCCACCGTCAGCATCACGATCACAGATTGAAAAATGCGCCGCAGGATGAATGCAAGCATCGTGTCGCCCCTTTTCGCCGCGTGCAGATCACCGTTCAGACCCGCGTGCAGCCGTCAAAGCCCCCCGCGCCAGCCATTGGCCCGCGCGGGAGGGTCGTCTTTTGAAATGGCCTTAGTTCAACGTCACATTGGCCATGTTGGGTTGGTTTTCTGGATGCACAGGCAAGGTAACCCCATCGCGCATCGCATATGCCAACACTTGGTTATGGACGTTCAAGAACACCCGATCCGCCATCACCTGATCCCAAATCTCGGCGATCAAGGCATCGCGGGCCACCAGATCCGTCATGGTCGCAAGGCTTTCGATTTTCGCGTCCAACTCAGGGTTGGAATAGCGTGAACCGTTGAAGCTACCGAAGCCCTCTTCGCGGGTGTGCACAAGGAAGTTGAACACATAGGCGCTGTCAAACGGAGGCACGCCCCAGCCCAGAAGATAAAAATCGGTTTCCCAATTCTCGATCAGCGGGAAATGCAGCGAACGTGTTTGCGACACAAGGTTCACCTCCATGCCAATGCGCCCAAGCATCCCCACAACGGCCTGACAGATTGCCTCGTCATTGAGGTAACGGTCATTTGGGCAGTTCAGCGTAACGGAGAACCCATCAGGATAGCCCGCCTCGGCGATCAGGGCCGCTGCACGCTCGTAATCAGGCGCGGAATAGGCGTGCAGGTCCTCGCGCCAGCCATTGACGAAAGGCGGCAATGGGGCGGCGGAGGGCTGCGACTGGCCACGCATAACCACTTGCTGAATCGCATCGCGATCCAATGCCAAGGCCATCGCCTCGCGCACTTGCGGTTTGGCGAATGGGTTGTCTTCGACATTGGCCGAAATCAGCTTTTCAGAGGCCATATCATAGGCAAAGAAAATATTGCGGTTTTCTGGGCCGGTGGTGATGGTGATGCCATCGGTCTGCTCCAGACGCGCGATATCCTGCACTGGCACATCTTGCACCAAATCCACCTCACCCGACAACAGCGCAGCGACACGGGTCGCGGCCTCGGCAATCGGCGTGTAGATGATCTCGGTCACATCGGGCGTTTCGGCCCAATGGCCCTCATAGGCGGCCAAAACCGTGCGCACTTCAGGCTCGCGGCTGACCAATTGATAGGCGCCCGTGCCATTGGTGTTGCGCACCGCGAAATTTTCTTCACCCGCGGCGAAATTCTGTGGCACCACAACGTCATTCGCCTCGGCCCAACCACTGTCCATGATGAAGAAATTTGTCAGGTTTTGAACGTAAAGCGGCGAAGGCCCGCTCATCTGGATATGCACGGTCAGATCATCCACGGCCGTGGCGCTGACGGCGGCGGAATGCAGCGCTTGGAAGCCCGAACTGGGATGCTTCACCCGCTCCATCGAAAAGACAACGTCCTCCGCGGTGAAGGGGCTGCCATCGTGGAAGGTCACACCTTCGCGCAGCTTGAACACCCAAACGGTTGGATCATCGGGATGGATCGACCATTCTGTCGCCAAACGCGGCGCAAGGCTGCCATCTGTATTGCGGGCCACCAAAGTCTCGTAAATATGGTGCAGCAAGGTGGAGGTTGGACCTTCATTCTGGCTGTGGGGGTCCAGCGTCAGCGCATCCGCCACCCGCGCCCAACGCAATGTTTCGGCAGAAGCCGCTCCTGCCAACAATGCCAATGCTGTCGCGCTGGCCATCAAACGCTTGAAAGACAATGTATTTTTCATTGAACATCTCCTGTTGGAATATCCGTGGGATGCTTGCGACCCCATCGTGACTGTGTAAGGCTAGGCACAAAGCAGGGCTTGGTCAATTCGTTTTGGTCGCAGACGCGCAACGCCCGATTTGTATCGCCAAAAATCCGCGGATCACCCCGATGGTACGCGCCCGCCCAAGCGCAGAAGGCCCTGCGCCCACCACGTTCCTCATGTGCAGCCTTTATAAAGCAACGCGATCCAAGATGTCCTTGCGGGTCACTTGGGTTGCGGCCTCGGACAGCACCACGCGGCCACGGTTCAGCACGCAAAACCGATCTGCCAACCCATAGGCGAAATCAAAATATTGCTCGACCAGAACAATCGCGATCTCGCCCTCGGCGCGCAAAGTTTCGATCACCTTGCCGATCTGCTTGATGATATTGGGTTGGATGCCCTCGGTCGGCTCATCGAGCAATAAAACGCGCGGCTCCGAGATCAGCGCCCGCGCAATGGCAAGCTGCTGCTGCTGCCCACCCGATAAATCACCACCGCGTCTGTGCTGCATCTGTTTCAGGACAGGGAAAAGATCATAGATCCGCTCTGGAATACGGTGCTTGGTGAGGGGCAAACAGGCAAACCCCGTCTGCAAATTCTCGGTCACGCTCAACAACGGGAATATCTCGCGCCCTTGCGGCACATAGGCGATGCCCGCACGCGCGGCCTGAACCGCCGTCATTTGGCCCATCGCTTGTCCGTCCAGGCTTATCTGCCCCCCCGAATGGGGATGCCGCCCCGCAATCGCGCGCAACAGGCTGGTTTTGCCCACCCCATTGTTGCCCATCACCGCTGTCACCGCCCCTTTTCGCGCGGCCAAAGAGACATCATATAGAATTTGCGATCCGCTGTAATGCAGCGAAAGATCAGTCACATCCAGCATCGTTCAGCGCCCCAAATAAACATCAATCACCTGCGGATTGGCGGTGACGTGATCCAGCGATCCTTCCGCCAAAACGGCCCCTTCATGCAGCACGGTCACACGGCACTCCAAGCGGCGAATGAATTCCATATCATGTTCAATCACCATCACCGCACGGGTTTGCGCCGCGCGTTTGAGCAATTCCGTGGTGTGTTCTCGTTCGGTGGGGGTCATGCCTGCGGCGGGTTCATCCACCAGCAACAGGCGCGGCTCCTGCGCCAACAGCATCCCGATTTCCAACCATTGCTTTTGCCCATGGCTCAAATCGCCCGCACGATCACCAAGGCGGTCGTTCAGACCAATCTCATCGGCCAGTTCAGCAATGCGCGCTGCATCTTGCGCCGTTGCCTTCCACAGCATCACCGCAAATGGCCCACGTTTATTGCGCAGCGCCATGGAGAGATTGGCCCAGACCGTTTGATCCTCAAACACGGTCGGTTTTTGGAATTTCCGACCGATGCCCGCGCGCGCAATCTGGCTTTCACTCAGGCGCAACAGGTCAATCTGCCGCTCGCCCCATAACACTTGCCCCGTATCGGGCCGTGTTTTGCCCGTCACGATATCCATGAATGTTGTCTTGCCCGCCCCGTTCGGCCCGATGACGGCGCGCAACTCGGGCTCGCCCATTGCAAGCGACAGGTTGTTGATCGCTCGGAACCCGTCAAAGCTGACCGAGACATCGCGCACTTCCAACAAGGATCTCATGACGGTTTCCTCACCAAGCGATCGAATAAGCCGCCTATTCCATTGGGAAAGTACAGCGTCACCGCGACAAATCCCAATCCCAAAAGGACCAGCCACCAATCCGCCCACATCAGACGAAATGCGCCAAATTCAATATTTGGCGCACCGCCGCCCGTCAGCCAACTCGACAAAAGCGAAACGAACGCCGCGCCAATTACTGCGCCGTAAAGCCGCCCGCGCCCGCCGATGGCGACCCAGACGGCCAAGTAGATCGAGGCGATTGGCGCCAATTCGGCAGGGTTGATGATCCCTGCCTGCGGATAATAAAGCGCCCCTGCAATCCCAGAGACAACCGCCGTCAGGGTAAAGACAAAAAGCTTATATGCCTCCACATGATACCCAAGGAAGCGCACGCGGCTTTCATTGTCGCGAATGGCGCGGATGACGGAGCCAAACTTGCCCGACACAACCCAAGCAAACAAAAGATAACCCAAACCCAACGCAAGCGCAGAGGCCCAAAGGAACCAGACCGCCAAGACCGCTTGCGGCACATCCAGAAGGCCGGGAATATTCTGCAATCCAGACAGGCCGTTATTGCCCCGCAGGCCCGTGTCATTCTGAAACAGGTATAGCGACAGCGCCAAGGTCATGGCCTGCGTCAGGATCGAGAGATAGACGCCCGTGACACGACTGCGAAAGGCAAGCCAGCCAAAGACCAAGGCCAAGAGACCTGGCACCAGAACAACAAGCGCCAATTGTGCGGGCAAGGAATGCGCAAAGCTCCAGATCAGCGGCAAATCTGACGACCCAACCACGCCGAAAATCTGCGCGGCGACCGCCTCGGACAGTTCCGCCGCTGTCGGGGGCAAAACCGCCTCTGCCATGCTGTCGCGGATCACGATCTCGGTGCGGGCATACATCAGCCACATCCCGATCGCATAGCCGCCAAGCCCGAAAAAGGCGAAATGCCCAAGGCTGAGGATGCCGCAATACCCCCACACGACATCCATCGCGATGGCAATCAAGCAAAGGCACAGGGTCATGCCCAGAATTTTCACCAATGAGGTGGACAAAACGCCAACCCCCAACCCCTCGGACAGGACACTGACCATCAAGGTAAAGATCGTCAAAAGCGCCAAGAACCACGGCACGGAGGGGTTCTGCCGCAAAAATCCCGTTTTCTGGCGTGAAGCCTCGGTGGATATCATGGGTTTGGTCATAGGCTCATTCCCCCGCCGCGCGGCCCTTTAGGGCGATGATGCCCCTTGGGCGGAATTGGATGAAGAGGATGATAAACAGCACCATATAGGTTTGGGCTGCCAATGTGTTGGACGGGTTGAACCATTCGATGCCCTTTTGCAAAAAGCCGATCAGCCCCGCGCCCGCAAGTGTGCCCCAGACATTGCCAACGCCACCGACCACTACGGTCATGAAGCTTTGCACGATGTAATTTGCGCCCATCTCCGATGTGACCTGCGCATAAAGGCCAATCGCCACGCCCGCCACGCCCGCAATCCCTGAACCGAGGCCGAAGGTCAGCATATTGATACGGTCGGGATTGATGCCCATCGAGGCGGCCATGCTTGGGTTTTGCGTCACCGCCCGCACCTCTAGGCCCAGTCTGGTGCGCTTCAACATCACCAACAGCGCCGCGAGGAAAATCAAAGCAAGGACGAAAATCGCCGCGCGGATGGTGCTGATTGAGACCACATCATTCAGGCTTATCGCCCCCGCCAGCCAATCGGGCGCGGTCAAGGGGCGCGCCTGTGTGCCAAAGATATTTTTGGCCATTTGTTGCAGCGCAATGGAAATGCCAAAGGTGGCAAGAAGGGTCTCTAAAGGGCGGGTATATAGGTGTCGGATCACCAAGCGCTCCATCGCAACCCCTGCCCCGAAAGCCACCACAAAGGCCAAGGGCAAGGCCACGATCAGGCTGAGGGTGTAATCGGGGATGATGGTTTGCACGACATAGCCCGTATAGGCGCCCATCATGATAAACTCGCCATGCGCCATATTGATGACGCGCATCACCCCGAAAGTGATGGCCAGACCGATGGCTGCCAGAAAAAAGATGGAGGCCAGCGACAAAGCATCGAGAAAAATCGCCAAACCTTCAAACAGCTTGAGACGTATTTGGGTGGCGTCCAAGGCCGCTTGCGCCGCATCGGTTATGGCGAGGTCAGCCTCGAGATAGCGGTCATAGAAGACATAGCCTGCCAAGGTGGCGGCCATCTGCGCCTCTTCCACCAAGGGCGGAACCATGCCCTGTGCGGCGAGGCTCGCATAGGCCACCTGCCGTTGCGCGGGATCAGAGAGGCGCTGCAAGGGCACACCGCCCACCATGCCGTCATGGATATGCAGCAACAAGGCATCGCGTATGGTGGTGCGGGTGCTGCGCACGGGGGCAAGCCCCGCCTCCACAAGCGTGTCATAGGCCTCCGCGAGCGGTATATCCGCACCCGCAACCAACAGCCGTGCAAGATTGGCATCCTCAGGCACAGCGGGGCCAAAGCCGCGCTCCGTGGCAAGGATTTGGTTCAGCGCACGCCGCGCCTCGGTCGAGACATCGCCCGAAAGCCCCGAAATCGCATCAAGCCGCGTGGCCGTATCAGAGGCAAAACGCACGTTTAAAAGGTCCAGCAAACGCTCTTTGCGCAGACGAATATCGGGGTCTGGCTCATCCGCAATGGCGGCCTGCAGCAGGGGGATTTGCTCTGCGTCAGGGCTGCGCCCAATCGCCTCCAATGCGGCCAGTCTGCGCGCGGGATCAGGCGCGGACAATTCAAACCGCACCAAAGCCGCCCCAATTTCGCGGCGCACCCCCGCATTGGGGCGGATCGCGTTTACATCGCGGCTGCCCACCCGCGCGGCTTCGCGGCCGCTGTCAATCTCGATCAGGATAATCTGCCCATCCTCGGCCTCTTGCGCGAAATAAAACAGGCCCGTTTGCGGGTCTTCCACCACCATGCGCTCCTGCCATTGGCGCAGAAATTCACTGGTCTGGGCCGCGTCCGCCTGCAACAGCGCGGCAAGAACCTGCCCCACCGTTGCGCGCGAGGGGTTGGCCACCTCGGCGCGATTGGCCTGAAGAACATCTTGCAGCGGGGTTTGGGCCGCCAGCGGCATCGCGCAGGATAACGCCACAAGAAGGGCGCAGCACAAAGGCCATAGCCGTGTGGAAATCGACATGAGGGTCTGCCTTGCTTAAGGTCGTGGCGGGATGCGCGAGCATCGCCCGCGCATCCCGCGCCGTGCATCAATAGTTGGAGGTCAACTGCACACAGCTGGAGGTGGCCGTGTCATACATCCCACATCCCAGCGTCTCCCAGTCAGAGGTCAGCGTGGCGCTTTCTGGCAAGAACGGTGTCCATGCGGCTCCTTCCACTTCGCTTGTCTGGCTGATGATGTCGAATTGACCATCGGCGCGGATTTCCCCGATCAAAACGGGCTTGGCCAGATGGTGATTGGGCAGCATCACCGCTGTCCCGCCTGTGAGGTTCGGGAATTCTTGGCCCCACATGGCGGCGCGCACCGCGTCCACATCTGTGGTGCCTGCCTCGGTCACCGCATTCACCCACATATTGAAGCCGATATAATGGGCCTCCATCGGATCATTGGTGGGTCGCGCCGTATCGCCAATATAGGCGTGCCATGCCTCGATAAAGGCTTCGTTTTCTGGCGTATCCGCCGACATGAAATAGTTCCACGCCGCCAAATGTCCGACCAAGCGCGAAGTATCGAGGCCCGAAAGCTCCTCCTCGCCCACCGAGAAGGCAACCACGGGAATATCATCCGCGCTGACCCCTTGTGCGGCCAATTCAGTGTAGAAACCGATATTTGCATCCCCATTGATGGTCGAAATCACACCGACCTGTTCACCCCCTGCTCCAAGCGCCACAACATCGGAGACGATGGTTGACCAATCGCTATGGCCAAAGGGGGTGTAGTTGACGAAAATATTCTCAGGCGCGATGCCCTTGTCCAAAAGATAGGCTTCAAGGATCGCATTGGTGGTGCGCGGATACACGTAATCCGTGCCCAAGAGGGCAAAACTGGTGACGCCCAATTCTTCCAAATAATAATCAACTGCAGGGATCGCCTGCTGGTTCGGCGCAGCGCCTGTGTAGAAGACATTGCGCGAGCTTTCTTGGCCCTCATATTGCACAGGATAGAACATCAAACCGTTGAGTTCTTCGAGCACGGGCAGCACCGATTTACGGCTGACCGATGTCCATGCGCCAAAGATCACATCCACTTCATTCACGGTCAGCAATTCGCGGGCGCGCTCCGCGAACAGTGGCCAATCAGATGCGGGGTCAACAACGATGGGTTCGATTTGGCAACCCAACAGGCCGCCCGCCGCGTTTTGCTGTTCAATCAGCATCAACATCACGTCCCGAAGCGTGGTTTCAGAAATCGCCATGCTGCCCGAAAGCGAATGCAGAACGCCCACCTTTACGGGGCAATCTGCAAGTGCTGGCGTCGTCAAAAGCGCCATTGCGGCGGCTGATGCGAGGAGAGGTTTAAAAGCCATGATACGCAGTTTCCTTGGTTCATCCTGCGCGCCGGCTGGTGGGAAACTTGCCAAAACGGCCAAGCAACCCCATATCAGACGGGCAACAGATCATGTTGTGACTGCCTGGCCGTTTCTTTCTTGCAGGATTGGCGCGGTCAGGCGGTTTTTACCGCTGGAGGGTTTCCAGCCCGTTCAGGCTTGCGACCTGCCCCTGCCTTCCACAATAATCTGCGCTGCAATCTGCCCTATCTGGCGGATGATGCAGGTAAAATGGGCGCTTTGCGTTTGATTTGATTAAAAATGCAGCAGCCCCAATCAATCACTGGTTGCATGATGACTGGTGGGTCATGTGCCGCAGGCAAACCCCGCGTGGATGTCGATTCGGGCAACGGGGCCAGTTTCATATTTTAATCTGGCTCGGTAAACGCCTCGGAGACGCGCAGCAGCGGGTGGAACAAATATTGAAACACGGTGCGCTGTCCCGCGTCCAATTCCACTTCGGCCTGCATACCTGGACGGAGGGACACCTCACCCTCGGGGCCAGTTAGGCTTTGGGTGTTCAATTCCACGAGAATTTCATAATAGGGTTCCGCATCCCGCACATCAGGATCGATGATCGTATCGGCGCTGATATGGGTGACAGACCCCGTGATGCTGCCATAATCGCGGTAATCAAATGCGGTCAGTTTGATATTGGCCCGCATCCCGACATAAACGGGGCCAATATCGCGGGGCAAAATCCGCCCCGCCACGATGGGCCGCTCGTCCAGCGGGATGATCTCTAAAATCGGGGCACCGGGTGCGACCACGCCCCCTGCGGTTTGCACCACCACGCGGTTCACAATCCCATCCATCGGCGCGCGCAACTCCACCCGCTCCAATTGCGCGGCCCGCACGCGGAGCTGTTGGCGCAGCTGCGCCAATTCCGCTTGCCGCTCGGATAGGGTTTGCACCCGCGCCGCCTCAAAGCCCGTGTGATGCTCGGTGATTTGCTGCTCCACCGCCAACAGCGCTTGCCGCGCGCGGATCACATCGGTCTCTGGGATAGCCCCGCGCGCCGACATGGGCGACAGCACGTCTAATTCGGCCTGACGTTCGCCACGGATCTCATCCAAAACACGCGCCGTGTCCAAATATTGTGCGCGCCGCGCAGCGAACAGCGCCGCTTCGATGGCCGCCGCCTCAGGGCTGCGCGCGGCCAAATCGGGGGCGACTTCAAATCGGTCGCGGGTGCGATCCCCTTCGGCCAACAGCCGTGCAATTTGCATTTCCAACAAATCCGCACGCCCCGACAATTCCTCAAAGGCGCTGCGATAGGCGGTCTCCTCCATCCGCGCAAGGATTTGTCCCGCGCGCACCTCGTCCCCCTCGCGCACAAGAATTTCGCGCACAATCCCACCCTCAAGGTTTTGGATCGTCTGGGTGGCATCGCGTGGCTCAACCCGGCCCATGCCGCGCACCACCGCATTCAGGGGCGCAAAATAGCTCCACAAAAGGAAGGTCAGCACGACCAAGATCACAACATAGAGCACGGTGCGCGGGCGCTCTTGCGCGGGCGCGTCTCTCAACGCCGTCATGCCGCACCCCCTGAGGCTGTTTTTGCGGCCCCTTTGGGCGCGCGCGCGAATTGCTTGAGCGTGGCCTCTTTGGCGCCATGGGCCAAAACCCGCCCTGCGGACAGAACCAAAACATCCTCCACCGCATCCATCACAGCCATGCGGTGCGTGCATATGATCGCGGTGCGCCCAACCAACCATCCCTTAAGGCGGGCCACAAAAGCCGCCTCTGCACGGCTGTCGAGGGCGGCGGTTGGCTCATCAAGCAGAACAATCGCGGGGTCTTGCAGATAGACCCGCGCCAAACCCAAGGCGGCGCGCTGCCCCACAGACAACCCCTCGCCGCCATCGCTGATTTCCAGATCAAGGCCGCGTGTCGAGGCGGAGATCACATCGCTCAGGCCCGCAAATTCCAACGCCTCAAACATTTGGGCATCGGTGATCCGCAAAGCCCCGATTTTCAAATTATCCCGCAAACTGCCCTGAAACAGGCGCGGGTCTTGCGGCAAATAGGCTATGTTGCGGCGCAGATCATCAGGATCGATTTGCCGCGCCTCGATCCCATCGATCAAATAGCTGCCCGATTGGGGATGATAGAGACCCGACAGCAACCGCAACATCAGCGATTTCCCCGATCCGTTCTCACCCAAAACCGCCAGACGCGTTTGTGGTTTGATCTCGATATCCGCAAGGGTCAGTTGCGGGATATCCACCTGTGGATAGGCCATCTGGATATCGCGCAGACGCAGCGCGCCTGAAATCTGCGCACGGCGGATGAAGCTTTGCCCCTCGGCGCGCTCAAGCTTTGCATTGGCAATCGCATCCAAGGCCTCAAGCGCGGCTTTCATATTCTGCCAGCGCGATAAGATCATCGACAGTTGCGCCATTGGCGCAAGGCTGCGGCTGGTCAAGATCGAGACCGCGATGATGCCCCCGACCGACATCGTGCCTGCGAAAAACAGGTATACCCCGCCTGTAATGGCCGCGACATAGGTGATCATTTGCAAGGACATCGCGCCAAAACTTTGCAAGGCGGAGACCCTGCGATGTTGGGAGGATTGATTGGCGTTCAGCGTCACCACCTCCTGCCAAATTTGGCGAAAGCGCGGTTCGGCCTGCTGGCTGCGCAGCACCTCCGCGCCATAGGCGGCCTCGGTCATCACACGCAAGGCGGCGGTGGAGCCGCCCAACAGGTCGCGCGATATCTGGTGAATGCGGCGCTGAAAAATCAGGCCCAAACCCACCATCGCCAACCCGCCAAGCGCGATAATCC
This sequence comes from Rhodobacteraceae bacterium XHP0102, assembly GCA_025751475.1. Taxonomy (GTDB): domain Bacteria; phylum Pseudomonadota; class Alphaproteobacteria; order Rhodobacterales; family Rhodobacteraceae; genus M30B80. The sequence goes on along the minus strand of JAOWLD010000003.1, from coordinate 408,197 downwards.
CAACCAATGGTCCCGCGACAAGGTAGATCACGGCAAAGAAAATCAGCACGAAAGGCAAATCCGTGACCACCCCCACGGCGGAGACGGCGAAGAATTCCTTAACGGCCGCGAATTCGCGCATCGTGTTGACCATGGCCCCTGCCGACATGGGACGTTGATCCAAACGGAAGGATAAAATCCGCTCGAACAGGTCGCGGTTCACCGCAATTTCCACATCCCGCCCCGCACGGTCGATCAGGCGCGCCCGCGTCACCCGCAGCACGAATTCCAGACAAATCGCCAACAGCGCCCCGCTGGCCAAAACCCAAAGTGTCGCTTCATTTTGGTTGGGCACCACGCGATCATAAACCTGCAACGCAAAGAGCGAGACCGCCACCGCCAAAAGATTGGCAAAGGCAGAGGCCGCAACCACATCCGCAATATTGCGCCTGAGTTCTGCAAAATGCGACCAAAACCAATGCGATTTAGGGCGCGCACCTGCGTGACGTGCGGCCAGCGCCTCGATTTTCGGGGTGGCCGTCATCATCTCGCCCGTGATTTCGCGGGCAAGGGCCGCGCGCCCCACCTTGACCATCGCGCCCGTGTCCGGGTCGAGCAGCTCAAACCGATCCCCACCCTCAAGCACCGCACCAAGAAAGATCAAGACCCCCCCTTTGACCCGAAGCAAGCACGGTGCGGTGATATCTTTGGGGGTGATGCCCTCCTTGGGTGTAAGATCCAGCCCTTGTTGATCAAGGGCGCGGGTGAGCAACGCATCATCCAAATCCGCATCGGAATGCGGCAAGCCACGCCAGAGCGCCGCACGGGTGATCGGGCGCCCTATCGCATCCAGATAGGCCAGAACGGCAACCTCATTGACGGGAATGGCCGCCGTCTTCGCGCTCATTGCGACCCCGCGCGCAGTTCTGCGGGGGCCAGCGCGCCAAAGACGCGGGCCGCCTCAAGGCAATTGCCCACAAGATCGGCGCGCGTCTCGGCAATGGCCACCAAATTCGCGCTGCGTTCCACCTCAAGACGCACCGCCTCCGAGATACTGGCCGCCCCTGCCGCGAAACGATCCTCAAACAAGCCAAGCGAGGCCTCGGTCGCGCGCACAAGTTCTTGATAATCGCGCAGCGTGTTGGTCAGGGCGCGCTTCTCAATGGAAAGACGATCCAATTCGCGGGTCAAATCCGCGTCTAAATTCTCGAACTCCTGACTTGCGGCAAGGGTCAATTGTTCCGCCGCCTCGATACGGAACCGCCCCCCACCGCCTGCAAGCGTGCCCCCCTCCAAGGTAACACGCGCATTGTCTGACGGGGCGCCATCGCGCCCTGTGCGCAGATCAGCCGCGCCCGTCACAGTCGGAAACAGGCTGCGGCGGGCTTCCTCCTCCTCCATCGCGGCCAATTCAACCGCCAAACGCGCGCGCATCAATTCGGGCGAATAGGGGCGCGGTGCGGGGGTGCTACAGGCCGCTTCGACCGCGGCAAAACGCAATCCCGCATCCGCTGTCACATTAACGCCCGTATCGCGCAATAGCTGCGCTTGCGCATCAACGAGACGCGCCTCGGCGCGGATCAATTCGCGGCGATTTTCTTGGCGCGTGATGTCCAAGAACAGGCTATCGCCCTGCCCCGTTACCCCTGCCTCGCGCCGCTCCGCCTCCAGCGCGGCAAGCGCCACCAAGCGCTGCTCCAGATCACGCCGTGTGGCGATGATCTCATTGGTCTCGATGGCCGCGATATAGGTGGTCAGGGCATCGCGCACATCGTCATTGCGTTCGGCCCAGAAATCAATCTCGGTCACGGCACGGGCAATCTCCGCCTGTTCGCGCCGCGTGCGGGTTTGCGCAAAATCATAGATCAGCTGGGTGACAGAAATCCCCACCCCTGAGGAAACCGCCCCCGCGCCCGCTGTCGCCACAGGGCGGATGCGGGGAAACCACGCGCTGGCCTCAGCCGCGCTTTCGGCCTCGGCGGCGCGCAATTCAAACACAGTGGGGGACCGCGCGATGGACAGCGCCTCGGCCTCATCCGCCAATCGGCCAAGGGCGGTGTCACCGCGCAAGGCCGCACGCCAATCGCGCTGATAGCTGCCACCCATCACATATTGTGCGCTCATCGCAGCACCCTCACCCCCCAAGGGGGTCGGGCGCGGGCCATTGACACAGCCAGACAGGGCCAAACAGGACAGACCCAAGATCACACCGATCTGGCACAGCCGATGCGCCCGAAAAACTGGCTTTTTCCCCGATATCGTCACGCTCTTGCCTCATCTGATATGCGTGCAAAGCCATTATGTGCCGCATATGCTCTATTTTTATGCCTAAGTCTTAACATAAAATATGCAAAATGCCACCTCTTTTGAACGGAGGTGGCATTCTGCACGTCAGGCCAAATCACAGGGCCAAATCACACGGCTCAGATGATCACATTATTGGCAAGGAAGCCTGGATCATCCTCGGCAATCACCACGCCGTTTATGATAACCAGCGCCTCAGAAGTATATGTGCCACCGCCCGCATCCCGATCAACGGCAATGGTTGTGTTGGTGCCGTCATTGGTAAAGGTCAGGTAATCACCAAGATTTCCGGCGTTTGCACCGACCAACAAAGCAGACAAATCCAACCGATCACCACCAGCCGCACCGCCAAAGGCAAGCTCGAACCCGTTAATCGTATCGACATTGTTGCCGCCCGTGTTGTCATCCACGATCACCGCAAAGGCCACGACATCCTCACCATTCTCGGTCAGGTCGATCACATCATTGCCTGCATCCCCGAAAATCGTGTCATTATCGATGCCGCCATTGATGGTGTCATCCCCAGCGCCACCGTAAAGAATGTCATTATCATTGCCGCCCTCGATGGAATCCGCGCCATCGCCGCCGTAAACGATATCATTGCCATTGAAGGCCGCGATCGAGTCATTGCCCGCATCGCCATAAATCGTGTCAGCGCCTAAACCCGCCCATAGGGTATCGTTGCCATCGCCACCAAAGACCAGCTCATTATTGGCGCCGTTTGTCTCTGCCGCTTCGATCCGATCATCGCCCGCGCCACCATAAATCGTGTCATTGCCCTGCTCACCGAATATGCTGTCATTGCCATCGCCGCCCAAGAGGCTGTCGTTCCCTGCGCCACCATACAGCGTATCGTCACCGATCTCGCCATCAAGCGTGTCATTGCCATCCCCACCATAGAGGAGGTCATTGTCATCCCCCCCTAGAAGGTTGTCATTGCCGAGACCGCCATAAAGCGTGTCAACGCCCGCGCCACCGTAGAGAATGTCGTTATCATTGCCGCCCTCGATGATATCCGCACCATCGCCGCCGTAAACGATGTCGTCACCATTGAACGCCCTGATCGAGTCATTGCCCGCATCACCATAAAGCGTGTCGGCGCTTTCACCCGCCCATATGGTATCATTGCCGTCACCACCAAAGACCAGCTCATTATCGGTGCCGCCTGACTGTGCCGCTTCGATCGAATCGTCACCCGCGCCGCCATAGATCGTGTCGTTACCCGCCTCACCGAATATGCTGTCATTGCCATCATCACCATAGATGAGGTCATTGCCTGCATCCCCAGAGATCGTATCCTCGCCTAGACCGCCATAGAGCGTGTCATTGCCCGCGCCACCTGCAAGGGCGTCATTCCCCGCACCGCCAACGAGGCTGTCGTTGCCCGCACCGCCATCCAACTCGTCATTGCCCGCACCGCCATCAAGCGTGTCATCACCGTCATCGCCCAAAAGGCTGTCCGTGCCATCACCGCCCAAAAGGCTGTCGTTGCCCGTGCCGCCAAACAGCGTATCGTCACCGATGTCGCCCGACAGCGTATCATTGTCACCCCCACCATAGAGGAGGTCATTGTCACCCCCCCCGAGGAGGCTGTCATTGCCTGCACCACCATAAAGCGTATCGTCACCCACGCCGCCATCGACCGTGTCATTGCCAGCGCCCGTTACAATGCTGTCGTTGCCATCTCCGCCCGACACCGTGTCATTGCCCGCGCCTGTGGTGATGCGGTCATCGCCAATACCGCCATCGACCGTGTTTTCACCATCGCCTGCGTTGATCGTATCGTTGCCATCGCCGCCAAGGATGGTGTCGTTACCCGTCCCTGCCGTGATGCTGTCATCTCCGATCCCGCCGTCAATCGTATTGTTCCCGTTACCCGCGTTGATCGTGTCATTACCGTCACCGCCAAGGATGCTGTCATTGCCCACGCCCGTGGTGATGCTGTCGTCACCTACACCGCCGTCAATCGTGTTGTTGCCTGCGCCGCCCAACAGGCTGTCATTGCCTGCGCCGCCAACGACCCCGTCATCGCCCGCGCCTGCATCAAGCGTGTCATCGCCATCACCGCCCGAAAGAACGTCATTGCCTGCGCCGCCCAAGAGGCTGTCATTGCCATTACCGCCATCGAGCGTGTCATTACCATCGCCGCCATCAAGCGTGTCATTATCATCGCCACCCGAAAGGCTGTCATCGCCCAGGCCACCGTTCAGCGTGTCATTGCCAACACCGCCATCAAGCGTGTCATTGCCATCCCCGCCATCAAGCGAATCGTCACCATTACCACCCGAAAGGCTGTCATTGCCCGCGCCACCTGCAACAGTATCATTGCCCGCACCGCCCGTGACCGTGTCGTTGCCCGAGCCAAGCTGCACCTGCTCAATCTCGCTAAAGGTGATCGTCTCACCCGCCGAGGTCGCCGTGCCTGCCTCGGCCGCCGTGAAGTTCACCGTCAGGTCGGTCGTCACGCCCGACATATTGAGCGTGTCACCCGTGGTCTCGCCCGTCTCACCGCCCATGATCGTGTCATTGCCAAAGCCGTTTTGCACCACGAAGAGATCATCGCCATCGCCGCCCGTCAGGCTGTCATCGCCCGCGTCGCCATTGAGCGTGTCATTGCCCGCGCCACCTGCGACCGTGTCATTGCCCGCACCGCCCAAGAGGCTGTCGTTCCCTGCACCGCCATCGAGCGTGTCATTACCATCCCCGCCGTCCAGCGTATCGTCACCCAGACCACCCAAGAGGCTGTCGTTGCCGAGGCCACCCGCAAGGCTGTCATTCCCCGCGCCGCCGTCAATTGTGTCGTCACCAACACCGCCATCGACCGTGTCATTGCCTGCGCCCGCGGCGATGATATCATTGCCATCTCCGCCCGACACCGTGTCATTGCCCACGCCCGTGGTGATGCTGTCATCGCCCACACCGCCATCGACCGTGTTCTCACCATCGCCTGCGATGATCGTGTCGTTGCCATCGCCGCCAAGGAGCGTGTCATTGCCCGCACCCGTGGTGATGCTGTCGTCACCTACACCGCCGTCAATCGTGTTATTGCCATCCGTATCGGTGATCGTGTCATTGCCCGCACCGCCCAAGAGGCTGTCGTTCCCTGCGCCGCCATCGAGCGTGTCATTACCATCCCCGCCGTCCAGCGTATCGTCACCCAGACCACCCAAGAGGCTGTCATTGCCGAGGCCGCCTGCAAGGCTGTCGTTCCCTGCGCCGCCATCAATTGTGTCGTCACCAACACCGCCATCGACCGTGTCATTGCCTGCGCCAGTTGCAATGCTGTCATTGCCTTCTCCGCCCGACACCGTGTCATTGCCCACGCCCGTGGTGATGCTGTCATCCCCCACACCGCCATCGACCGTGTTCTCACCATCGCCTGCGTTGATCGTGTCATTGCCGGTGCCACCCGCAAGGCTGTCATTCCCCGCGCCCGTGGTGATGCTGTCATCCCCTACACCGCCATCGACCGTGTTATTGCCATCCGTATCGGTGATCGTGTCATTGCCCGCGCCGCCCAAGAGGCTGTCGTTGCCCGCACCGCCGTTCAGCACATCATTGCCATCGCCACCATCGAGCGTATCGTCACCCAGACCACCCAAGAGGCTGTCATTGCCGAGGCCACCCGAAAGGCTATCGTTGCCCGCGCCGCCGTCCATCGTGTCATTACCCGCGCCGCCTGTGACGCTGTCATTGCCCGCGCCGCCGGTGACCGTGTTGTTGCCCGAGCCAAGCTGAACCTGCTCAATTTCGCTAAAGGTGATCGTGTCACTGCCAGAGGTCGCCGTGCCCGCCTCGGCCCCTGTGAAGCTTACCGCCAGATCGGTCGTCACGCCCGACATATCCAGCGTGTCGCCCGTGGTCTCGCCCCCTTCACCGCCCGTGATCGTGTCATTGCCAAAGCCGTTTTGCACCACGAAGAGATCATCGCCATCGCCGCCCGTCAGGCTGTCATCGCCCGCGCCGCCATTGAGCGTGTCATTGCCCGCGCCACCATCGACCGTGTCATTCCCCGCACCGCCCAAGAGGCTGTCGTTGCCCGCACCGCCATCGAGCACATCATTGCCATCGCCGCCATCGAGCGTGTCGCCACCCAGACCGCCCAAGAGGCTGTCGTTGCCGAGGCCACCCGCAAGGCTGTCGTTCCCCGCGCCGCCGTCAATTGTGTCATTGCCCGCGCCGCCTGTCAGCGTGTCATCCCCCGCCGAGCCGATCAAATTGCCGCCGCTAGAAGATGTGGTTGCGTTGGCTTTGCGCGCATCTTCACGGTCGCGCGCGTCATCTATGATGTCAGCAGTGGCACCCAAGGCCACCGCACCAGAGAGCGGAACGGCAAGGCCACCCGCACCAACCGCTGTGGCGGTGGCGGTGACGGCCGCCTCTGTGAACAACAAAGGCTGCAAGGATGAGAAACTGGGCGCGCCCGCAAGGATCGCGGCGGCGGCATCAGTGCCACCCCCGAAGGCATACAGAGCGTTGCCCTCGACCGTGCCAATCGGCAGGGAACTGGGCAAGACTTCGGTAATCCCGCTGACCCCATCGAGCAAAAAGCTGGACGCATTGACAAAGTAATTCTCGACAATCACTTGGGTGCCATCCGCAAACAGCAGAACAAGATCATTGCCTTGGCGCACAACGACATAGGCTTGCTCAATGGCTTGACCTGCCTGCCCAACAATCGTGAATTCCGCGAACTGGGTATATTGCTGCGCGTTCAGCACAGTTGTACGGCCTGATTGCACGGCAAACCTTGTCACGGACGCGTCAAGCATTGGATTTTCCCCTTTATACGACTTTCTGCTCACCCGACTGATCGGACCCCAAAGCGGATAAGCCTCAATTGCGATATTTTTGTGCTATTTAGGTGAAAAAATTATACATATTCAACATATTTTTGATGCTGAATATTAAATTTCAGCGCCGCCCCCAAATATGGAGACGGCGCTTCATCAGATCGCGTCTGGCTTTGTGGTTTACTTCTTCATGCCGAGCAGTGATTGGGCCAGCTCCGCCTCATGGGCTTTGAGCACCAAGCGCGCGGATGCGCCGTAAGCCGCAACACCCTCGGCCCCCGCCAATTCAGGGAAGAGGCTCAGGATTTCATCAGCCGCTTCTTTTTCAAACCCATCCAAACTTTGCTGTCCTGGATGCAAGCTTTCGGTCCAGCATCCGTTGGACAGGATCACCTCGTGACGGTCAAACAGGATATGGAAATAGTCCACAACCCCACCAGGGCAGCGGTCAATCCCTGCGACACCCACCAAATGCTTGGCCGCGATCAACACCTCGGGCTCCTCGAACAGAACCGAAACCTTGGTGCCCGCTTGCAAAATGCGGTGATTGGGTGACACCCAAAGCGCCTCTGTGTTGTTGAATAGACCTGCTGCAATCTGCACAGGGGCCATTTTGCCTTGCGCCTCGACACGGCGGGATCCGATCCAACGCACCTCCTGCACCCCGTTGTCACGGGTGATGATCTTGTCACCTGCACGGAGGGCTTCAACGGGGATCACACCCCTGATTGTCGCGATCATTGTGCCGCGCACAAAACAGGGCACACCCGTATTTTCCGCATTCAGCAAGGCTGGGTCAATTGCCGCGCCGCCGTTTTGCAATGTGAGATTGATATCTCCGATCTCGGCGCTGTAATCGATGCCGCCAATGATCCCATCAATCACACCATCCGCGGCATCGGCCCGCAACATGGCCAAGGGATTTGCGAAATCGTTGCTTGGGTCTGCATCCGCCGCATTCACCGCCGCAACCGTGGTTGCATTGTAGAAGGGGCTTAAATCCACGAAGTCATTGTTCGTGGGATCGCCATCGGTTGAGTCGGTCGTGTCAAAATCGGTGATCGTGTCATTGCCGCCACCGCTGATGTTGAAGAAGTCATCTCCAATACCGCCTGTCAGCGCATCATCACCTGCTCCGCCATCCAGCGTATCACTGCCTTGACCCCCGAGCAGCGTGTCGTTGCCATCGTCCCCGAACAGGATGTCATCGTCAATGCCGCCATCCAGCAGGTCATCGCCAGCGCCACCATACAGCCAATCTGCATCATCCCCGCCATAAAGCGTGTCATCCCCGATGCCGCCATAAAGAAGGTCTTGGTTGTTGGTTGGATCAGGGTCGACTTGTGTTGCCGACCCGTCATCGGTCAGATCAAAAACCGCTGCCGCAACGGCATCTGGATCATCACTGGCCAAACCGCCAAAGAGAACATCATCGCCCTCATCCCCATAGAGCGTGTCGCGTCCTTCGGCGCCTGCCAAAGTATCGTTTTCAGTGCCCCCATAGACAAGGTCATCGTCAAAGCCCGCATCGATGCGATCCGCACCCGCCCCGCCATAGACAGTATCATTGTCATCGCCCGTCAGAACGGTGTCATTGCCTGCCCCTGCGACAACACTGTCTTCGTCATCCGCTGGATTGGGATCAGAAGGATAGCTGAAGAGGGATTCATCCACGCCCGGCGTAGCAGGGTCATCCACAAGGGTCAGACCGCGGTTTGGAATGCCCAAGCCTGGGTCGGTGCGGGTGTTGATGAAATCATCCCCGTCCCCCCCATCGACCGTGTCATTGCCTGCACCGCCAATGATGGAGTCGTTGCCCAAACCGCCGTCAAGGCTGTCATCGCCTGCGCCACCCTCAAGTGTATCAATGCCCACGCCGCCGCGCAGCGTGTCATTACCCGCATCACCAATCAGGCTGTCACGGCCAAATCCACCAGCAAGGCTGTCATTGCCCGCGCCACCGTCCAGCGTGTCATTGCCATCGCCCCCATCGAGCACGTCACGACCATCGCCACCTGCGATGCTGTCATTGCCCGTGCCGCCTGCAACCGTGTCATTGCCCGCGCCTGTATCGAGGGCAATCCCCGTGGTGGAGCTTGTCCCATCCACACTGTCATTGCCCGCGCCAAGGATAACCTCCTCGATCTCGGCAAAAGTGGCGGTGGAGCCATCGGTGGCGGTCAGAACCCCTGCCTCGTCACCCGTGTAGCCAAGCGTCACATCCCCTGTGACACCTGTCGCATCCAAGGTGTCGCCTGTGGTCTCGCCTGCCTCACCGCCGAGGATGCTGTCATCCCCGAACCCATCGGCAAGCACGATACTGTCATCGCCCGCGCCGCCAAGCAGGGTGTCATTGCCCGCGCCGCCATCGAGGGTGTCATTGCCGTCACCGCCGATGAGGCTGTCATTGCCTGCGCCCCCTGCAAGGCTGTCATTATCCGCGCCACCATCGAGCGTGTCATCGCCCGCGCCGCCGTCAAGAACATCATCGCCCGCATCGCCGGTGATATTGTCATTGCCTGTGCCACCCGCGACCGCATCCGCGCCATCGCCGCCTGCGATTGTATCATCGCCTGCGCCGCCCGTGACCGTGTCATCACCCGCGCCTGCAGCCACATCAATCGGGCCAGTCGCAGCTGCGCCGTCAATCGTGTCATTGCCTGCGCCCGTAACCACATTCTCGATCTCGGCAAAGGTGATATCGTCATCGCCTGTGATCGTGTCGATCCCGTCAACCGTGCCGCTTTCGCCATCGGCACCGATGGTGACAGCCACGGGGCCTTCCGTGCTCAGATCAAGCGTGTCGCCAAGGACCTCACCACCTTCACCACCCGTGATGGTTGCAGCAACATCCGCGGTCGGATCGGTTGCATCCACGGTGAAGGTATCATCGCCATCGCCGCCCTGGGCCGTGTCGCCACCGCCAACCGCAATCGCATCATCGCCCGCACCGCCATCAAGCAGATCATTGCCTGCCCCGCCGGCCAGCGTGTCGTCCCCCGCGCCGCCCACAAGGCTGTCATCACCCGCGCCGCCATCAAGAAGATCAGCACCATCGCCGCCATCGAGCGTATCTGCACCTGCGCCACCGGCGAGGGTATCGTTACCCGCGCCGCCCGCAAGCACATCGTTGCCCGTGCCACCCGCGACCGTGTCATCGCCCGCGCCCGCGTCAACCGCAAGCGGGCCCGTTGCCGCCGTGCCATCGATGCTATCATTGCCTGTGCCCGTCAGGACAGTCTCGATCTCGGCAAATGTGATGTCATCATCACCTGCGATGGTATCAAGCCCATCGACCGTGCCGCTTTCGCCATCCGCGCCCAAGGTCACATCCAGAGCGTTGGTTTGGTCGCTCAGGTCGAGCGTGTCGCCCAGCGTTTCATCCGCCTCGCCGCCCGTGATGGTGGCGGCAACATCCGCAGTCGGATCAGTCGGATCGATCTGGAATATATCATCGCCATCACCGCCGAGGACGGTATCTACGCCCCCAAAGGCCAGCGTGTCATTTCCTGAGCCCCCATCCATTGAGTCAGCGCCAGCGCCGCCCGTGATCGCATCTGCGCCTGCACCACCGATGAGTGTATCTTCGCCTGCACCGCCAACGATGAGGTCATCGCCATCCCCACCAAGGAGGCTGTCATCGCCATCGTCACCCGACAGAATATCATCGCCTGCGCCACCATAGAGCGTGTCATTGCCGAAATTGCCCATGAGGTCATCATTGCCCTCACCGCCCGACACAACGTCATCGCCGCTGCCGCCATCGACAAAATCATCGCCCGTGCCCGCATCGACCGTGTCATTGCCATCGCCTGCATTGACCGTGTCATCGCCTGCACCGCTTTCGATCACGTCAGGGCCGTTGGTAACAGAATCCCCCTGCGGATCGGCAAAGCCGACATCAATCGCGTCGCCCAAAGGCGTGCCATCGACCACACCATCAGGGTCGCTCAGGACAGTCTCGATCTCGCTGAAATTGATCGTAACCGGATCACCCGCCGCATTGGTGTAGGTCGCCGTGCCCACCTCGCCCGTGCCCGTGGCGGGGTTAAAACTGGGGTCCGTGGTATCATAGACGATTGTGACGGGCCCAAGCCCTCTTAGATCAAGCGTATCGCCATTGGTCTCGTCCAACTCGCCGCCGACAACGGTGATCGGGTCCGAACCCGACAGGGTTGGGTCAAAGGTGAAAATGTCATCACCACCATCGCCCTGCGCGGTATCCCCTGCACCAAGCGCGAGCGTATCGTTACCCGCGCCACCGATCAGAAGGTCATTGCCTTCGCCGCCAATTAGGCTGTCATTGCCGTCACCGCCTGTCAGCCGATCATTGCCCGCATCGCCCGAGACAACATCATCGCCCGTATCGCCGTTGACCGTATCGTCACCATCACCGCCGAACAGTGTATCGTTATCCGCACCACCGCCGAGCGTGTCATTTCCGTCACCGCCCGAGAGGAGGTCCTCTCCAGAATGTCCCGTAATGAAATCGTCCCCGCCATCGCCCGACAGCGTGTCGTTTTCATTGCCGCCATCGATGAAGTCATTTCCCTCACCGCCCGAGATGGTATCTTCGCCACCCTCGCCGCGCAGGACATCATCCCCCGCACCGCCCGAGATGCTGTCATTTCCAGCACCGCCGTTGATATTATCATCACCGAGACCGCCAAAGATGACGTCATCGCCAAGGCCACCGCCGATGGTGTCATTCCCCGTGCCGCCATCGACCGTATCGTTGCCACCCGCCGCGCTGATATTGTCGTTGCCACCATTGCCCAGAATGATGTCGGCACCATCGGTGATCGGATCGCCATCCGCATCGGTCGCGCCAAGTCCAATAACGTCATCATTTTCCGTGCCATCGAATTGGGCGTCACCGTTGGTCAGGATCGTTTCGATTTCACTGAAATTAATTGTGACCGGATCGCCATTGGCGTTGATAAAGGTTACAGTGCCGCTTTCGCCCCTGCCCGTCACTGGATCAAAGGTCGGATCACTCGTGTCATAGACAATCGTTGCCGATGGCAGGGCCGTCAGGTCGAGCGTGTCGCCGTTTGTCTCACCCGTTTCACCGCCCGTGATCGTGATCACATCATTACCGCTGAGCATCATATCAACGGTGAATGTATCGTCACCGCCATCGCCCTGCGCGGTGTCGCCTGCACCGACCTCTAACAGATCATTGCCTGCGCCACCAAAGAGCTGATCCGCGCCTTCGCCGCCGATCAACGTGTCATTGTCTTCTTCGCTAAGGATCGTGTCATTGCCAGCGCCACCATCCAGAAGGTCGTTGCCTTCGCTGCCGCGCATATCATCGGCGCCATCGCCGCCAAAGACTTGATCATCACCCGCATCGCCATCGAGGAAGTCACTGCCCGCGCCGCCGAACAGCTGATCCGCCCCTTCGCCGCCGCGCAGGTCGTCATTGTTTTCTTCGCCAAGGATGGTGTCGTTGCCGATACCCCCATCGATGAAATCATCGCCTTCGCTGCCGCGCAGATCATCATTGCCGTCACCTGCAAAGATCTGATCATTGCCTGCATCGCCATCGATGAAATCATCGCCGCCACCGCCAAGGATGGTGTCATCATCAGTGCCGCCGCGCAGGTTGTCGTTGCCGTCACCGCCATCGATGCTATCGGCCCCCGCGCCGCCATCGGCAAAATCCGCCCCTGGCCCCGCGTTGATGCTGTCATCACCGCCGCCCGCGGTGATGGTGTCGTCCCCGTCCCCTGCCAGGATCGTATCCGCGCCATCCGTCACCTGATCGCCTTGAGCATCGCTGAAGCCCACGTTGATCAAATCGCCCGAGGGGGTGCCATCGACCACGCCATCGGGATCGGTCAGGATATTTTCGATCTCGCTGAAATTGATCGTGACCAGATCGCCTGCGGTGTTGGTATAGGTCGCTGTGCCGACCTCGCCCGTGCCCGTGGCCGGATCAAAGCTAGGATCAGTCTCGTCATAGACGATTGTGACGGGCCCCGCGCCACGCAGATCGAGCGTGTCGCCATTGGTCTCGCCCAACTCGCCGCCCGTGACGGCGGCAGGCGTGCCCGCTGGCAGCGACAGATCAACGAGGAACACATCATCCCCATCGCCCCCGCTGACGGTATCATCCGCGCCCAACACGAAGGCATCCGCACCCGCGCCCCCGACAAGCAGGTCGGCCCCTTCGCCACCCGCAAGCGTGTCATTTCCATCGCCGCCGAAAATCTGGTCATTGCCCGCACCACCGCGCAGGTCGTCATTGCCATCATCACCGTTGATCGTGTCGTTGCCGTTGCCGCCCTCGGCAAAGTCATCGCCTCCACCCGCCGAGAGGAAATCATCCCCATCTTCGCCGCGCAGGTCGTCATTGCCCGCCTCGCCAAAGAGTTGGTCATCATCGAGGCCACCCGCCAGAAGGTCCGCGCCTTCGCCGCCCAGAAGCGTATCGTTGCCGCTGCCGCCAAAGACTTGATCATCACCCCCCTCGCCGTTCAGGCTGTCATTGCCTTCATCGCCGTTGAGATTGTCATTGCCAAGGCCGCCTGCGACCACATCATCGCCCGTGCCGCCCGACACGAAATCATCGCCACCGCCCGCGGTGATGCTGTCGTTGCCACCATTGCCGAAGATCACGTCATTGCCTTCGGTCACCTGATCGCCTTGGGCATCGGTGAAGCCCACATCGATCACTTCACCCGCATCGGTGCCATCGACCACACCATCGGGGTCGCGCAAGATGGTTTCGATCCCTTCAAAGGACAAAACCCCGCCATCCGAGAAGGTAACCGTGCCACGGAATGCGCCCGCATCGTTGGGATCGGCCTCTTGCACGATGGTGACAGGCCCCGCGCCGCGCAAATCGAGCACGTCATTATCAAGCGCGCCTTCGGCCCCGCCAACGACCGTGTCATTGGCGCCATCGGACGCAATGCTTACGGCGATGGTGTCATTGCCCGCATCGCCAAAGATGGTGTCATTTCCAGCACTGGCCTCAAGCGCCGCGCTGAGACCTGCTTCTGTGGTCGGCACAAGCTGCACATTGTCGAGGCCGACACCGATGTTGTCGACCGTGCCAAGGCCCACGAATTGCAATCGGTCACTGCCATCGCCCGATCCAGCCACCAGATCAAGGTTGAAGCTCTGAAACCCCGCGCCGTTGACGGGGTTGAACACACCCTGAGACACACCGCCGAAGAACACTTCGATGGCATTGGAATCGGGGCCCGTATCGGGAAGGCTGGCCGAGTCCGACAGATCAAAGGACAGGCGGTAGGTTTCGCCCGCGACCAAGTTCTGCACGTCTTGGAAGATGGTGATGTTGCCCGGCGAGGCCCCCATATCCAACGCGAAATCGCCATCAGAGGCGGCAACGGGCGTTTCAGGGTTGAAATTAAAGATCTCAATCGCTTGGTTCGGCTCAACTGTGATCCATCCTGGAACCGCGCCATCACCTGCAAAGCCAGTTGGCGTTGCACGCAGGCCATCGAAATTCTCGAAGGAGCCGTTAAAGATCAGGTTCGGTGAGGTCTCAAAGCCGAAAACACGCGTGTCGGTATCGCCATTGTCACCGAAAATCGTATCGTTGCCCTCACCACCGACAATACTGTCGCCGCCAACGCCACCCACCAACAGATCATCGCCCGCGCCGCCATCAAGGCCATCACTTGACGTTGCGGTCAGCGCCGCCTCAATTGCGGGGGCCGAGAAGGGCTGAAGCACAATATTATCAAGGCCGACACCAATGTCATCCTCGGGGCCTAGACCACGGAATTCCAGCCGATCGCTGCCATCCCCAGACCCGCCGACCAGATTGGCGGAAAAGGTTTGCCATTGCGCGTTGTTGACAGGGTTAAAGACACCGACCGACACGCCGCCGAAAAACACCTCGATCGCATTCGAGGTCCCGCCGGATTCTGGCAAACTGGGCGAGTCATAAAGATCAAAGCTCAGGCGATAGATTTCGCCCGCCAAAAGGTTGGGCACATCTTGGAAAATGCCAATATTGCCAGGGGATTCCCCCATATCAAGGGCGTTTGAGCCATCACTGGCGACCGTGCCACCCACACTCACCGCTTCGCCGTTGACGTTGTAAACCTCTAGCGTATCGGTTGGGTCAATGGCGGTCCACCCAGGGATGGCCCCCGCGCCCGTAAAGCCAAAAGACTGCGCGGTCAGGCCCGTTGTATCCTCAAACGAGCCGTTGACGATCAGGTTCGGCAGCCCCTCACCCACACGCCCATCCGAGTTGTCGCCAAAGAGGGAGTCATTGCCGCCCTCACCCGCCACGAAATCCTGCCCTGTGCCGCCCTCGGCAAGGTCGTTACCCGTGGATGCAAAAATCTGGTCGGCACCGCCATTGCCCAGGATGGTGTCATCACCAGCGGTCACAACATCGCTGTCACTGTCGGTGAACGTCCCCACCGCGATCAAATCGCCGTCATTGGTGCCGTCCACGATCAGGTCGGGATAGACACCATAGATAAAATCAACCTCTTCAAGGCTTTGGCTGATATCGGAGATAACAAGAACATCGGTCAGACCATTGGGGTTGGCATCGCTGTCGGCGCGGAAATCACCGCCCACATTCTTATCCGCCAGCGTGCTGTTGCCAAGCTGTTGGGGCACTTGGATGCGGTAGTTCCCAACGTCCACACCCGTAAAAATGTAGTTGCCCGCAGAATCCGTAAAGGTCGTTTGCAAAACGGTCCCGAAGACATCCAAAAGCGTGACCTGAATGCCGGGAATACCGGGATCAAAACCGCCGCTGCCATTGTTCTCGGTGAAGTCGAGATTGCCATCTTGAACGATGCGACCAAGGATCTGTGCCATGACTTAAAACCCCGCTGCGAAATCAAGCGCGACAGCGCTTTGTGGAAAGCGGGCCAGTGTGGTCTGATGGGACAGTTTAAAATCCCAAGTCATATCTTGCTTGACGCGTCTCGTAATGCTGGCCATCGGTCGTCTTCCTTCGGGTTGTCTTTACAGCGGCACGCGCTGAAATTTCTTTAGTCACGGGTGCGGGCTGCATTTGCGCCCACGATTTTGGGGAACGGTGAAATTATGCCGTTGCGCTGCGCTGGCGTTGTGCAGATTGAACACCAGCAAGTTTAACATCGGCTTGATCTGCGCTTCGATTTTCGAAGCCGCCACGCAGTCTTGTTCTCTTCCCCATCACTTTACTCTCCAATATGCGGCCTGATCTTGGGCCGCGCGTCTCACAACAGAAAAACCTCAGCACGCCCAACCGCTTTGCGATGGCCAGACCAAAACACAGCGGACGCACATGAGGACGTTCCAAATGAGAGGATGAATGGCTGCCTTGCAGCCCCGCAGCCCAGACCCGTTTCGGGCCCGTACGACAGGTGCGCCAATTATCGCCTTCTGCGATAATGCGAACGCACATCCTCCGCATTCTAAAGATGCGTCATAAGTGCGGCCGCCCCCGTGGCCTAGCAGTCTTCACCCCCCAGTTTAGCTTGGGTCATACATAACCCGTCTCCCGCGCGAGACGAAGCGGTAATTTAAGGGAAGTCGGGTATTTTGGCGCAGGCTTTGAGCATATTGACGCACGAATTCGGCATGGCTTTTGAGCTTTCGCGCACGAAAATCCCAAAGATATGCAGCGCATAACTAAAGATCGTTTGCGGGATATTTTATCAAAAAAATATTATAAAATTATATACTTAACTAACACCTTAAGTTTATCACACAGCAGGCTGCGCGCCACATCCCGTGACCTGAAAGAGAACTCTCAGGATCGGAACCGTCATCACGGCATTGTTGCGAGAACGAGAAACACATTGTTTCTTTCACCGTGGTTTCGCCACCCCGCGTCACGCGTTCTGGGCGTTTGAAGAACCAACAGCGGGAGAATCACGCTTGGAACGGTGATTGCACCCTTCTGATTCTGACGTGATCTGGGCGCCGCCAGAAGATGGCTCATATATGCGTGCCGTTGGGCCGCAGAACGCAAGGCCCAGCCTTGCGCCGCGTCAGATAATCCTCAGGGAAGGGACAGGCACCCTGCATCAACAGCATCGTTAAATTCCGTCACCGCATAATTTTTCAAATTTAACCCTAAATTCCACAAAATTGCCTTTTTTCCACCCTAGCGTTGATCCGAGGCACGAGGTTTCGGCGGCGTTTGTGGCACATTTGTCCAATGAAGCCTCAAAAATAGAGCAAAGCGCAAAAGCTTTGCCGAAAAGCGAGCGAAGAACAGGTTTACGATGCGTCACTTATCCGCAAGCGTGCATAGGCCCAGTCGTGGGCTCACCCCGATTGTTTCATCGGGGGCGTTTGCGATCTTTGCGCATAATTTACCATCTCGCCTGCCCGAGCATCGCGGGATGACAGCATGGCAATCATAAATGGCACGGCAAACAATGACACCCTGAACGGCACGTCAGACGCCGATACGATTTACGGCGGCGATGGCGATGATCTGATCTCTGGTGGTGGTGGCAGTGAAGAGCTGATCGTAAACGGCGATTTCAGCAACGGCACCACGGGCTGGACGCTGAACAACCCAACGGGCGGGCCTGGACCCTTGGTTTATACCGCAGGTTCCCCCGCAAGCCCCGTTCTGGCGTTGAACAACAATGATGAAGCCGTTTATGGCGACTCCATCCAACAAACCATCACGACCGTTGCAGGCGCGGAGTATACGCTTGGCCTGAGGTTGTTTGAAAATGGCGCGGGAAGCGCCACCCATACCGTGGTGGTTGATGTTTTGAACGCATCAAATGCCGTGATCGCCACCGAGACTTACGTGATCGCGGACGGCGCGGTCCTCAACCCGACATTTACGTTCACCGCCGACACGACAGCCACCACCATCCGCATCAGCAACCCGACATCAACGGGGTCGCTCAACACCGATGTGGTGGTGGATGATGTCAGCGTAACTGGACCTGTACTTGGGACGGGCAACGATGTCTTGCAGGGCCATGCGGGCAATGACACGCTTTTGGGCGATGATGGGAATGACACGCTTGATGGCGGCGATGGCGCCGATAATCTCAGCGGCGGCACAGGCGATGATCTGATCTTTGGCGGTGGCGACATAGAAGAGCTGATCGTAAATGGCGATTTCAGCAACAGCACCACGGGGTGGACGCTGAACAACCCAACGGGCGGGCCTGGACCATTGGTTTATACCGCAGGTTCGCCCGCAAGCCCCGCATTGTCGCTGAATAACAATGACGAAGCCGTATATGGCGACTCCATCCAACAAACCATCACGACCGTTGCGGGCGTGGAATATTCGCTTGGCCTGAGGCTCTTTGAAAATGGCAGCGGAAGTGCGACCCACACCGTGGTCGTTGATGTTCTGAACGCATCAAACGTTGTGATTGCAACAGAGACATATGTGGTCGCGAACGGCGCGGTCCTCAACCCGACATTCACCTTCACCGCCGATACGACAGCCACCACCATCCGCATCAGCAACCCGACATCAACGGGGTCCTTCGCCACCGATGTGATGGTGGATGATGTCAGCGTGACACGGTCTGCACCTGATGCGGGCAACGATATATTGTTGGGTGACGCAGGCAACGACACGCTTTTTGGCGGTGCGGGCGATGATACACTTGATGGGGGCGATGGCCGCGACAGTCTGGAAGGCGGGGCAGGCAACGATCTTTTGATCAGCGGCGGCGAGACGATCAACGACACGCTGAACGAGCTGAACGGTGGCGCAGGCAATGATACGATCCGCATCGAGGGTCCGTTCAACGGCAATGACCAGATCAATGGCGGAGACGGCATCGATGAGCTGCAACTCCTGCCCGATGACAACCGAAATCTGACAGTGGATATGGCCGCAGGCACCGTTTCTGACGGTGCGATTGGCACGCAGGAATTTGTGGAGATTGAAAATATCACCACGGGCGGCGGCAATGATCGGATAATCGGCGATGCCATTGACAACGTCCTAAGCGGCGGCGCGGGTAGCGATGTCATCTCGGGCGGGCTGGGCAATGATACGGTGTTCGGCGGCGAGGGTGAAGATATTGTCGATGGCGGATCGGGCAATGACATCCTTTACGGCGGTGCAGGCTTTGATGATTTGGATGGCGGAACGGGCGATGATCAAATCTTCGGCGGTGACGAGGGTGATTTCCTTATCGGCGGCGATGGCAATGACACGATCTCGGGTGATGCGGGCGATGATATGCTGCTTGGCAACAGCGGCGATGACCTGCTCTCGGGCGGTGATGGCAATGACACACTGGACGGTGGCGCGGGCAATGACACGCTGATCGGCGGCGCAGGTGCGGATTTCTTTTTCGCAGACGGCACGGCGGATATCATCACCGATTTCGATGCTGTTACAGGTGTGGATGGCGGCACCAATACGGATAATGACTTTATCGACCTGTCGGCCTTTTACAATGACACAACGCTTGCGGCTTGGAATGCTGCAAACCCCACGCAAACTTTCGCGCAGCCGCTTGCTTGGCTTAAGGCAGATCAGGCGGACGGTGTGCTCGATCAGGCGGGCGGTTTGCAACTCCAAGGGGTGGATGGCGGCAATTTCACAATCGAGAATGTCGGCGTGGTCTGCTTTGCCAAAGGCACCCGCATCACCACCGCAAAAGGCGATATCCCAGTTGAGGATTTGCGCGCAGGTGATCTGGTGATGACCCTCGACCACGGGCTACAACCGCTGCAATGGGTTGGATCACGGCATCTGACCGCGGATGATCTGGCGCAAAACCCCAAGCTCCGTCCGATCCGCATCCCGTCTCAAGCGACTGGCCTCGCCGCGCAAACCGAAGATTTGATCCTCTCGCCGCAGCATCGTCTGCTGGTTGCCTCCCGCGTGGCCGAGCGTATCGCGAATGCGTCTGAAATTCTGGTTCCCGCCGTCAAGCTTCTGGGTCTTTTGGGGATCGCGCGGGCAGAAGATTTTTCCGAAGTGACCTATTTCCACCTGCTCTTTGATCGGCACGAGATTGTTTTTTCCAACGGTGTGCCCAGCGAAAGCTTGCATCTGGGAACCCAAGCGCGACTGGCGGTTGGACAGCCCGCGTGGGAGGAAATCACCACATTGTTCCCGCATCTCACCTGTGCCGAAATTGCACCGAACACCTGCCGCCCCGTGATCGAGGGCAAGGCGGCCAAAACACTGGCCAAGCGGCATCAGAAAAACCTTAAGCCCCTGCTGCAAGATTATGAAATCAAACAGGATATCGCGGCAAACGCCGCCGCCTGATCGGTATTGTTAAGCGCACCGCGCTGCCCCTGAACGCAGCAGGGCAATCAGCGCCCAAAACCGCCCTTTGCAGCGATGCGCAAAGGGCCGTCTAAAAAAGGCGATCAACCCCGCCTTATCGTGCCGCCACAGGCTGCGCCAGCGATAACGCCTGAGGGCCGATATTTGCCACATCGGCAACCGCCAACTGGCTCGGCACCGCGCCCAAGGCGATTAATATAAGCAACAAACCAAAACGTGGCTTTCGCTGCTTCCCTTTTTTAAAATCCAACCCCATTGTTCCCCTCATGCGCCGGTCATCGCTTCGGATGGTGCTTCGGTTATCGCTTCGGCCATTCATTCTGTTCGTCAGTGCCACCCTTGCGGGCAGAAAAACGAAACTGCGCCACGGACCCGCTCAAACGGATCGCCGCGCCTTACCCCTATCGTCTTGGCGCGCTTGCGCATCCCCATGCGCAAACCCAAACCACGCAGCGTGTCTATCACGCCACGCGAAGCAAAATATCAATATTTTATGACTTTTTTGTGTAATATGTCCAAATGAGGCAAGTTTTGGCGGAAATCCGCTCATTGCGCCTCTTTTTTGAGCATAATTTTTATTTAACAGGCTCATCTAAGCCGAAACGGGGGCTTTTTATGCCGCAACCACCAAACGCAGATCGCCTGGAATCTTTGCGCAATATCGGACCCGCCATGGCCAAAAACCTGACGATGGCAGGAATTTCCACCGTCCCTCGCTTGCGCGAGATGGGTGCCGATCAGGCCTATGCAGCCATGCTCAAAACGGGGCTTAGACCACATTTCATCATGTATTATGTGCTGCATATGGCGCTGCAGGGGCGGCCATGGAACGACTGCAAAGGTGCGGAAAAGGCGCAGCTGCGCGAAAGGTTTGATGCCATATGCGGCACGGAACATGACCCCGATCAGGCCGCGTTTGAACGCCAGATGGACATTCTTGGCCTGCGCGAAAAAATAAAAGGCCGCACCCCGTGAGAGGCGCGGCCCACTGAAATCATGCAGAGGCGGTTTAACCCACCAATTCCAGACCTGCGAAGAAATAAGCGATTTCTTCTGCGGCGGTTTCTGGTGCATCCGAACCGTGAACGGAATTTTCGCCTTTTGAGAGGGCAAAATCCTTGCGGATGGTGCCGTCTGCCGCCTCGGCAGGGTCGGTTGCGCCCATCACTTCACGATATTTTGCAATCGCATTCTCACCTTCGAGAACCTGAACCACAACGGGCTCGGACGCCATGAATTCACACAGCTCGCCATAGAATGGGCGCTCTTTGTGCACGGCGTAGAACACGCCCGCCTGCGCAGGGGTCAGGTGAATGCGCTTTTGCGCGATGATGCGCAGACCTGCCGCCTCGATCTTGGCGTTGATTGCGCCTGTCAGATTGCGCTTGGTGGCATCAGGTTTAATGATCGAAAATGTGCGTTGCACAGCCATGTCTCTCTCCGTGAGTGGGTGAATTTGGCGCGGCCATAGCATGGGCTGCCGCAAGAGGAAAGGCGCGATTGACAGCGCGCAACAAGCCGTGCAAGAGCCGCCTATGTTACGGATTTCTGATCTTTCTTTTTCGATGGCGGGGCGCCCCTTGTTCGAGGGCGCAAGCGCAACCATACCTGCGGGTCACAAGGTGGGTATTGTCGGGCGCAACGGGGCAGGAAAAACCACGCTCTTTCGCCTGATCAAGGGCGAGTTGTCCCTCGATGGCGGCAGCATCGATATCCCTGCCCGCGCGCGCATTGGCGGGGTCAGCCAAGAGGTGCCTGGCAGCGATGTGTCGCTGTTGGACACGGTGCTTGCGGCGGATACAGAACGGGCCGCGCTGATGGCGGAGGCAGAAACCGCCACGGGCGCGCGCATTGCCGAGGTGCAGATGCGCCTTGCCGATATTGACGCATGGTCGGCCGAGGCACGCGCCGCCACGATCCTCAAGGGGCTTGGGTTTGACAGCACCGCCCAAGCGATGCCCTGCTCGGCTTTCTCGGGCGGTTGGCGGATGCGTGTGGCGCTTGCCGCCGTTCTGTTTTCGGCCCCCGACTTTTTGCTGTTGGACGAACCCACCAATTACCTCGACCTAGAAGGCGCGCTTTGGTTGGAGAGCTATCTGGCCAAATATCCCCATACGGTTCTGGTCATCAGCCATGATCGCGGGCTGCTCAACCGTGCGGTCGGCCATATCCTGCATTTGACCGACCAAAAACTGACGCTTTATGCGGGGGGCTACGATGATTTCATCAAGACCCGTGCCGCACAACGCGCGCTGCAATCCGCCGAGGCCAAAAAGCAAGACGCACGGCGCGCACATTTACAAAGTTTCGTGGATCGGTTCCGCGCCAAAGCATCCAAGGCGAAACAGGCGCAGGCCCGCCTCAAAATGTTGGAGCGGATGGAGCCGATCCGCGCGCCCGAGGATGCCGCGCGCACCGTTTTCACTTTTCCAGAACCCGAGGCGCTGTCCCCGCCCATCCTTCGGCTGGACGGGGCAAGCGTGGGGTATGATGCGCGTGCGGTTCTGACACAGCTCGATTTGCGCATTGACCAAGATGACCGCATCGCCCTGCTTGGGCGCAACGGCGAGGGCAAATCGACCTTGTCCAAATTGATTGCGGGCAAATTGGCTGCGATGTCAGGCACGGTGACCACCTCCTCCAAGCTTCGGGTGGGCTATTTCGCACAGCATCAGGTGGATGAGCTGCATATAGATGAGACCCCGCTCGACCATTTGCGCCGTGCCCGCCCAGATGAGGCGCCGACCCGACACCGCGCACGGTTGGCGGGGTTTGGCCTTGGTGCGGCACAGGCGGAAACGCGGGTGGGGCAATTGTCCGGCGGACAAAAGGCGCGGCTGTCACTGTTGCTGGCCACTTTGGACGCGCCGCATATGCTGATTTTGGACGAGCCGACCAACCACCTCGACATCGAAAGCCGCGAAGCGCTGGTTGAGGCATTATCCGCCTATTCGGGCGCGGTGATCTTGGTCAGCCATGATATGCATCTCTTGGGCCTCGTGGCGGATCGCTTGTGGCTGGTCGCAGGCGGGCGGGTCGCACCTTACGAGGGTGATTTAGACAGCTATCGCGCAGATCTTTTGAACACGCGCGAAGAAAAAACCGCAAAGGCAAAAGCGCCGCGTCCAAAGACCGTTCCGTCATCCGCTCTGGCCGCCGCACCCGCCGATCACGCGCCACCGCGCAGCAGCCATGACGAGATCAAAGAAATGCGGGCCGAGTTGCGCCGTGCCGAAGCGCGGGTCGAAAAGATCATGGAGATGCACGAAAAACTGTCGGCAAAACTGGCCGATCCCGCGCTTTACGAGGCGGCGCGGGCCGATGATCTGGCCCTTTGGCAGGCCAAATTCACCGAAATCGAGGACGGTCTGGCGCGGGCCGAGGCGCTTTGGGTGGCGGCGCAGGCGCGGCTGGATGAGGCCTTGGCACAATCGCGGCGATAAGCCCGATTTTATTTGACCTTTCGCCCCGCAGCGGTCAGGGATAGCGCATGGAATGGGCAAATCTGATCCCCGTATTTGTGGCGCTTTTCGTCATTATAGACCCGATTGGTCTGGCCCCGCTGTTTGTGGCTTTGACCCAAGGGGTGGCTGTGTCCGAGCGGCGCAAAATCGCCTTGCGCGCCACGCTTACGGCCTTTGGGTTGCTCACGCTTTTTGGCCTGGCTGGTGAGGCGGTGTTGAATTTTCTGGGCATCTCCATGCCTGCTTTCCGCATCGCAGGGGGGATTTTGCTGTTTCTGACTGCGCTTGATATGCTGTTTGAGCGGCGCAGCGCGCGCCGTCAGGGCCAGGCAGATCAGCCCCATCGCGATGATCCAAGCGTCTTTCCACTGGCGACCCCGCTGATTGCGGGACCAGGTGCCTTGGCCACGATGATCCTTTTGACTGGGCAATCGGGGGGCGATTGGACATGGGTGGTGGCGGTGCATGGGGTGATGCTGGCCGTTTTGATCTGTGTCTTTGTGCTTTTTCTGCTCTCCACCCCGCTTGAGCGCGCCTTGGGGCCGACAGGGATCAATGTGGTAACCCGCCTCTTGGGGATGCTTTTGGCCGCGCTTTCGGTGCAATTCGTGATTGACGGGATGCGCGATTTGCAAGTTCTGTGAGGGGCCAAGGATGGGTGCGATTGACTGGCAAAACATCCCGCAACTGGCCTATCTGGGCGCATTGCTTGTGGCACTGTTGGGATACGCAATTGTGGCCTATCGCCGGTCCTTTGGTCGGATGCTGCGCCACGGCGCGCTGTGGTTTTTCATCTTTATCGGCATGATTGCTGCGGTTGGATTGTGGAATGATTTTCGTCAGGCCTCAAATGGCTTGGCCCAATTCCGCGAAGAAGGGGACGAGATCATTCTGCCACGGGCGATTGACGGGCATTACTATCTGGTGTTGCAGGTGAATGCGCAGCCCGTGTTGTTTTTGATCGATACGGGTGCGAGCCAGATTGTGCTGTCGCGCGCCGATGCGATGCGCGCGGGGTTTGATGTGGAAGGGCTGATTTTTTCGGGGCGCGCCAATACGGCCAATGGGCGCATCTCGACCGCGCCTGTGCGGATTGCAGAGCTTGGCTTGGGCACAGAGATCAGCCGCGATGTGGCGGCGGTGGTCAATGGCGGTGATATGGATCACAGCCTTTTGGGCATGGATTTTCTGGAGCGCTTTTCGCGGATCACGATTGAACAGGGCAAGATGACCCTAAGTCGATAGCACCGCGCAGGGGTCCGTCTTTTGCGCAGGCGGATTTTTGGGTCGCGTTCAGGCGGGCGCGGCACCCGTCAGATAAGCGGAAAATCAGGCGGCCAAACCGCTTGCGCTGCGCGCGGGTGTGGCGTGGTCCTTGGCCTGCACCTGCGCTTGCGCTTGCGCCTGCGGATCAATCGACAAACCCGCCAGCAAGCGTTGCACATCTTTGGCTTGCGCGCTCAGCTTTTGCAGCGCCTCGTTGGTTTGTTCGACCATTTGTGCGTTTTTCTGGGTGATTTCATCCATCTGGCCAACCGACAAATTGACCTCCCCCAGACCCGTGGATTGCTCTTGCGCGGCGGCGGCAATCTCGCCCGCCAGAACCGAGACACGCTCGAAACTTGTCACGATATTCTCAAGCGTGCTGCCCGCTTCGCCCATCAAGCCTACCCCCGAGGATACATGGGCCGCGCTTTCGCTGATCAATTGGTCAATCTCGCGCGCCGCTTGGCTGGATTTTGCGGCCAAGGCCCGCACTTCGGAGGCCACCACGGCAAAGCCGCGCCCCGCCTCACCCGCCCGCGCAGCCTCAACCCCTGCGTTCAAGGCCAAGAGATTGGTTTGGAACGATATATCATTGATGACACCCGTGATTTGCGAAATCCGATCCGAGGAGGATTTGATCATCTCCATCGCCTTGGATGCATTGGCGACCACCTCCGCGCCATGGCTGACCTCTTGGCGAGCATCGCGGGCCACATCGGCGGCGGCGCGGGTGTTTTGCGCCGATCCTTGCACCGAGACGGTCAATTCCTCCATCGCGGCGGCGGTCTGCTCCAATGAGGCGGCCTGCGAGGATGTGCGCCCCGACAGATCATGCGCGGCCTGTGTCACCGCATGGGTCTCCTGCATCAGCTTATCCATCGAAGCCCCAACATCACGCACAATCGCCGCCAAGCGCGCCAAGCTGGAGTTGAAGGCATTGCGAATGGGATTATAGCGTTTGGGAAAATCGCTATATTCTGGGTCGGGGATGATGTGCCCCAATTCCCCACGTGACAGGGCACTGACCGCCGTTTCGATATGATCAAAAGCGCGTTGTTGTTCATCGCGCCAAATGCCGACCGTCACCTCGATCACGCATTGCACGTCAAAGGCGAAAGCGCGGCTCAGAACCGACAGCATCGCGCCCAGTCGCGGATCCGCGCCACCGCCACCGCCAAAGCGCCGCGCGGGCCGATGTGCCCCGCGCACCACCGCCTCCAACATCTGGCCCGATGCCTTGGAATAGGCCGACACGTAGGCGAAAAGGGGCAGGTCAATCCGTGCGTGCACCGTCCCAACCCGCTGCACGGACGCGAAATACGCCGTGTCGAACTGGCCAGAAAACAAATTCTCCCAATGTGCCTTTTGCGCGGCGCGCGCGTGGGTCACGGAGGCCTCGGATTTGAAATATTGCGACAATGCGGGATCATTAAGGGCCGTGGCATAGAATTCTGTGAGAACCCCGTCTATCGCGCCGCCGATCATCTGGCCGACCTCGGCCAGCAAGGCAAGCTCTGTCCCTGTAAGGTTGAATTCCGGTAGCTGCTCTTCAAATTTATGCGCGACCATTGGCGAAGGCCTCTCCTCATGCATTCGGGCCACGGGCGTAACGCACGCGACAAGAGGCCTTCTAAGGGCGCAAACCCTAATAATTCGTCAAATGAAGTGCGATTTTCGCGGCGAAATCAATCTTCTACCTATGGTTGTGGATGCTTGCGCACCATCTGCCACGCGCCGCTCTCTTGCGACCAATATTGAAGGCCAACCCCTGCCGCAGCAAAACTGCGCCACTGCGCGCGTGCGGCGCTTAGGGCGGCCTGATCTTGGCCATCGAACAGCAGAACCGCGCGTTGCAGCGCGGCGCATTCCTCTGGTGATACGGCAGCGCCGCCCAGAGCGATCAGATAATCGGGCTGATTGGTCGCCACATCCCCCTGCCCGATCACCACTGGATGCAAGGATGCATTGGCCGCATCGGCAAGCCCATGGGGCAAGAACCGCTCAGGTGGCGCGGCCTGCCACAGCAGGTCATCCACGCGGCTGACCATCGCCGCCTCGCCCACACGGATTGCCACCCGCCAATCCTGGGTCAAGGCACGCTCCACCAAAAGGGGCAGCACCTGCTCCATCCGAGAGCGGGTCAGATGGTAAAACCACAGTTCAGACATCAGCCTTCGTCAAACATATCTTGGATCAATCGGTCCAACGCCAATACGCCCCAACCTGTTGCCCCAGCAGGCGCATATGTGCTGTCTTTGGGGATGGAGGCCACACCCGCGATATCGAGGTGAATCCACGGGGTTTCTTTCTTCACAAAGCGCTGCAAAAACTTTGCGGCCGTGATGGATCCTGCTGGCCTGCCGCCTGTGTTCTTGATATCGGCGATGCGGCTTTTGATCAGGGCGTCATAGCTGTCATCAAGGGGCATGGGCCATGCGCCCTCATCTTCGCCGCGCGCGGCTTTGAGAAAGGCATTGCACAGCGCCTCGTCATTGGCAAAGACGCCTGCGTTGTCATGACCAAGCCCGATGATGATCGCCCCCGTTAGGGTGGCCAGATTGATCATCGCGCGGGGTGCGAAACGCTCCTGCGCATACCACAGAACATCGGCCAAGACGAGGCGGCCTTCGGCATCTGTGTTGATCACCTCGATTGTATCGCCCTTCATGGAGACGACCACATCACCAGGGCGCTGCGCGCGGCCATCGGGCATATTCTCCACCAGACCGACCAGCCCCACAACATTGGCCCGCGCCTTGCGCAAGGCCAACGCCTTCATCACGCCAGCCACAACGCCCGCGCCGCCCATATCCATGGTCATATCTTCCATGCCAGCAGCGGGTTTCAGGCTGATGCCGCCCGTGTCAAACACCACCCCTTTGCCCACAAGGGCGAAGGGCTGCGCATCGGCGGCGCCCTGCCACTCCATCACCACAACCTTGGAGGGGCTTTCTGATCCCTGCCCCACGCCCAATAGCGCGCGCATCCCAAGCTTTTCCAGCTCTGGTTCATCGAGCACCTCGACCTTGACACCCATTGCGCCCAGATCGCTGAGATGCTCTGCAAACCGCGTTGTGGTCAGCACATTGGCAGGCGCGTTGACCAAATCACGGGTGAAAAACACCCCCTCTGCAACCGCCAAAAGCGGTGCGGCCTTGGCGGCAATCTCATCAGGTTTGCTGCCATATACGGTGATTGGACCATAGAGATCGGGGGCTTTGGATTTGTGATCGCCAAATTCATATCCGCGCAACACAACCCCAAGCGCGAGATCTGCGCTGCGCGTGAAATTGCCCGCGTAAAGATGCACCGCCGCTTTGCCCGCTGCAACACGCAGCTTCGCCCCCGCACGGCGCGCCTCGCGCGGGGTGACACGGCGCGCCAGTTTGAGCAGATGCACCGCATCGGCTGCCATGCCTGCAGGATAGGCCAAGGTGATCACATCGCCATCCGACAGCTTTTCCCAAGCCGCACTGGACAGCACCCGTGCCACTGCGCCTTTGCACAAACGATTGACCCGCCGCCCCGCGCCATCCATCCCGCCTTCGGGCGTGACCAAAATGGCGATATGGCCCGTCAAGGCCTGTATCGCCTCAAGATCAATGGCACAGAATTGGGTTGGGGATGGTTGGGTCATAAAAACCTCACTTGCGGCTGATGTTGCGATTTGGTGCAACACTAGGGCGCAAAATTGCGCTTGACCAGATGCGGCAGCGGCAGATCGCACTGTCCTTGCGCCAAGCCTTGCGTTAGATCATAAAAACCACGGAAACATAGGCCCATTTTGGGGCATTAAGACAAGGCGCGCGCGTTTGACACGATATGACAGATATATCCTGCTGATGTGTCTCAGCTTTTTCGGCTTCTTCGCCCTTGTTCTGGTGTCCGTCTACTGGATCAACCGTGGCCTCGACCTGTTCGATCAGCTTATTTCTGATGGGCAAACCATCTTGGTGTTCCTTGAGCTGACCACCCTTGCCCTACCGCCAATTATCCTGCTGGTGCTGCCTGTGGCAGGGTTTGTGGCCACGCTTTATGTGTTTAACCGCCTGATCACGGACAGCGAATTGGTGATTTTCCAAACAGCGGGCATTTCACCCCTGCGCTTGTTGCGGCCAATCTTTTATTTCGGCGTGATTTTGGCGCTCTTGATCACGGGATTGGCCCATGGGTTGGCCCCGCGCGCCAATGCCGAATTTCGCGAAAGGTCTGCGATATTGGGCAATGATTTGGTGGCGCAATTGCTCCGCTCTGGGGTGTTTCAATCTCCCATTGCGGGGGTGACTGTCTACATTGGCGACATTTCCCCCGAGGGCGAATTGCGCGGGATTTTCATCCAAGATCGCCGTGATGCGGCGCGCGACATCACCCATCGCGCGGATCGCGGTTATCTGCTGCGCGATGATGTGAATGCACGAATGATCTTGCTCTCGGGTCGCACATTGACATTGGATCGCGCCAGCAACCGCCTGAGCAACCTCACCTTTGAGCGGCTCAATTATGACATCACACAAGCCCACGGCAGCACCGATGGCGCCAGTGACGAAACGGGCGATCCATTGCCCGACAATGAGCGGGCCATGTCCACGCCTGCGCTGGTTGATGCGGATGCCGATTTGGCCAACCGCGCGGGCATTCCCCTCGATCGGATCAAATGGGAATTGCATGATCGCTTTTCGCAAGCGCTGTTTGCGTTTTTCGTGCCGCTGATCGCCGCGAGCTGCCTGATGCTGCGTAATTTTTCGCGGCTTGGGTTATGGGCGCAAATTCTGCTGGCGGTGGGCTTGGTGATCCCGTTGCAAATGAGCAAGAATTTGTTAAGCGCTCAGGTCATCAATGCGCCGCATTTGGCGCCTTTGGCCTATGTGCAACCCTTGATGTGCGCATTGGTTTTGGGGGCTGTTCTGCTGGCCGTTTACAAAACCGCACATTTGCGCGCGATACGCCATCCAGATATCGTGGAGGGCAGCGCATGACCCTTCAACTCTACCTTGCACAGCGCTATTTCAAAAATTTTCTGACAGTTTTGGGGATATTCGCGGTGATCCACATTGTGGTGGATCTCACCGAACAGATGCGGCGGATTGCCCTCAACAACGGGGATTTGGGGGATGCGCTGACGCTTGCGCTGCTCAATATGCCTTCGGCGCTTTATTCGCTGTTTCCCTTGGTGGTGATGCTTGCAACCTTGGTGTTTTTCCTCTCGCTTGCGCGCAGTTCTGAATTGGTGGTGGTGCGCGCATCGGGCCGCTCTGCGCTTCGGGCCACGATGGCCCCCATCAGCGTGGCGGCCCTGATCGGTATCTTTGGCATCTTGGTGCTGAACCCGATCGTGGCGGATACGCAAATTGCCCATGAGCGCAAACTGGCACAGGTGCGGGGGGCGCAAGAACGCACCCTTGCCATCACCCAAGAGGGGCTGTGGCTGCGCCAAGGCACGCGCGAAAAGCAAACCGTCATCAATGCCATGCGCGCCAACAGCGATGGAACCGAACTTTTTGACGTGACCTTTTTCAACTTTGACCCTGACGGGCGCATTGAAGAACGCATTGATGCGGACACGGCGCAGCTGGTCGCGCAAGAATGGCAAATGAGCGGCGCAAAAATTTGGGATTTGAGCGTGATCAACCCCGAGGCCAGCGCGCGCAGCTTCGCGCAATATAGCGTGGCCTCAACCCTGACCCGCGAGCAAATTCTTGATTCCTTTGGCGACCCCAGCAATGTCTCGATCTACGCGCTGCCCGCTTTCATCGATCAATTGGCCGAGGCGGGCTTTGCGGGCCTGTCGCATCGGGTCTGGTTCCAAATGCAATTGGCCAACCCGCTGATGCTGATGAGCATGGTTTTGATCGGTGCCAGCCTGACCATGCGACACACCCGCTTCGGGCGCACTGGCCCCTTGATTCTAAGCGCGATTTTGCTTGGTTTTGGTCTCTATTTCCTCGGCAGCTTTGCGCAGGTTCTGGGCGAGAATGGCCAGCTCTCTGCTTATATCGTGGCTTGGACACCGCCATTGGCAGGGTCCCTTCTGGCCCTTGGGGTTATTTTGCACATGGAAGATGGCTAGGATGATGGCGCAATGAGGGTGAATTTCCCCTCGCCACTCTGGTCCGCCTCTTGTAGGCTTGGCACAACAACAGGCATGGCGCGCATCCACGGCGCAACAAACCGAAGAAGGACAAGATGAACTCAGATCGCCCATCCCGCAAGACCCTTGGCCGACTGTTTGGCATCAGCGAAGCGCGCAAGGCGCTTTTGGCCGCATCCTTGGGCTGTGCCCTGATTTTTCTACCGCAGAACGCCGCCACGCAAACGTTGGATTTCACCCCGATTGTTTCGGTCAATGATCGTGTCATCACCCAATTTGAAATCGAGCAACGCGCCGCGTTTTTGAGCGTTCTCAACGCACCAGGCGATCTCCAAGCCCGCGCGCGCGAAAGCTTGATCGAGGAGCGGCTGCAAATCGAAGCCGCAGCCACCGCAGGGATCACGGTCACGCAAGATCAGATTTTTGCAGGCATCGAAGAATTTGCCGCGCGCGCCAATTTGGACGGTCAGGGGTTGATTGATGGCCTGGCGGAAGAGGGCATCGCCTACGAGACATTGCGCGATTTCATCAGCGCAGGCGTTTTGTGGCGCGAAACGCTGCGCGCACGGTTTGGCGCACGCGCCCAAATCAGCGATGCCGAGATTGACCGCGCCTTGGCGCTTGGCTCCAGCGGGGATGGCGCACAAATTCGGTTGGCCGAATTGATCCTACCGATCGAGGGCAACAATGTCGAAGCGTTGCGCGGGGAGTTGTTGAGTATTGCGGAGCAGGTCGATGGCAGCACCGCCGCCTTTGCCGAGGCCGCCCGCACCCGCTCCGCCGCGCCCACGGCCGTTGATGGGGGTGCGTTAGACTGGCGCCCCCTGTCCACCCTGCCGCAGGGATTGGCGGCGATTTTGGTGACATTGGACATTGGCGATGTGACCGAACCCGTGCCATTGGGGCCTGGAATTGGCCTGTTTCAGGTGTTGGGATTTGAAGAAGCCGCCTATCGCTACCCAAGCGCCAGTGCCTATGATTATGCCACCGTGTTGTTATCGGGCGCGGATGCCACCGAGCGTGCAGAACAGATTGCGGCGCAAAATGATCGCTGCGATGATCTTTATGGCACCATCCCAGGCCAATTCGAGCGGATCAGTGCGCCAAGCGGGCAAGTGCCCTCTGATATCGCAGCGGTGCTGTCGCGCCTCGACCCTCATGAAAGTTCCAGCGCATTGCGCCGCAACAATGGGCAAGATGTGTTGATGGTGTGGCTGTGCAACCGCACGGTCGAATTGGAGGAAGGCGCACGCGAGGAGGTGCGTCAGGCGCTATTCTCACAACGGCTGGAAAGCTATGCGGCGGGCTATCTCGAAGAATTGCGGGCAGATGCGATCATCCGCGAACTGGACTGACCCCATGCCCCTCGCCCTCACCTGTGGGGAGCCTGCAGGCATCGGCCCTGAAATCGCCGCCAAGGCATGGACTGCGCTCAAGGCGGAATTGCCGTTCTTCGTGATTGGCGATGAAGCTCACTTTGCGGGCCATGGGGCGGATGTGGTGCGGATCACAAGCCCGCACCAGGCGCTTGCGGCCTTTGCCCATGGCTTGCCCGTTTTGCACCGCGCCTTTGACGGCCCGCGCGTGGCGGGTCAGCCGCAAAGCGGCCATGCGCAAGGCGTGATTGATGCAATCGCGGAGGCGGTGACGCTGGCGCAGTCGGGTGCGGTGCGCGGCATTTGCACCCTGCCCATTCACAAACACGCGCTGCAACAGGGCGCGGGTTTCGCCTATCCAGGCCATACCGAATATCTCGCGGCCTTGGCGGGCGGGGTGAAGGTGGTGATGATGTTGGCCTGCGCAGAACTGCGCGTTGTGCCTGCCACGATCCACATCCCGCTCCGTGCGGTTCCTGCGGCCTTTACCCCTGACCTCCTGCGCGAGGTGATCCGCGTGACCGCCGCCGCGCTGAAACAGGATTTTGGCCTTGCAACCCCGCGCTTCGCGGTGGCAGGCCTCAATCCCCATGCGGGCGAAAATGGCGCCATGGGCCGCGAGGAAATCGCGTGGATCATCCCCTGTCTTGAGGGGTTGCGCGCCGAAGGTTACCAGATCGCGGGGCCGCTCTCCGCCGATACGATGTTCCATGCCGCGGCGCGCGCGCGCTACGATGTGGCCATCTGCGCCTATCACGATCAGGCGCTGATCCCGATCAAGACGCTTGATTTCTCAGGGGGGGTAAATGTGACGCTTGGTCTGCCTTTCATCCGCACCTCGCCCGATCATGGCACGGCCTTTGATATTGCGGGCACAGGCCGCGCGGATGCGACCAGTCTGATTGCGGCATTGCGCATGGCCGATGAGATGGCAAGGGCGCGGGCCGCATGATCGACACCCTCCCCCCCCTGCGCGAGGTGATCGCAACCCATGATCTGCGCGCCAAGAAATCACTGGGGCAGAATTTCCTGCTTGATCTCAACCTGACCGCGAAAATTGCTCGGATTGCAGGGGATTTAAGCAGCTGTGATGTGCTGGAAATCGGCCCTGGCCCTGGTGGTTTGACCCGTGGATTATTGGCCGAAGGGGCGCGGCGCGTTGTGGCGATTGAGAAAGACGCACGCTGCTTGCCCGCTTTGGCCGAGATTGCCGCCGCCTATCCAGACCGCTTGCAGGTGCTTAACGAGGATGCTTTGTCGCTTGATCCCGCCGCGCATCTGAACACGCCATTTCGGATCATCGCCAACCTGCCCTATAATGTGGGCACAGAATTGCTGATCCGTTGGCTGATCCCGCCTGTATGGCCCCCAGAATGGTCAAGCCTGACGCTGATGTTCCAACGCGAAGTGGCCGAACGGATCGTGGCGCGCGAGGGCAGCAAGGCCTATGGCCGCCTAGCCGTTCTGGCGCAATGGCGCTGCGAGGCGCGGATTGCCCTGACCCTGCCGCCCGAGGCGTTTACGCCGCCGCCCAAAGTCAGTTCTGCGGTGGTGCATCTGACCGCACTGGAGCAGCCAAAATTCCCCGCCGATCAAAAGGTGCTTGAGCGGGTCGTGGCCAAAGCCTTCAACCAGCGCCGCAAAATGCTGCGCGCGGCGCTTAAGGGGCTATGTGCCGATGTGGAGGATCGCATCATCGCTGCGGGCTTGCGCCCCACAGATCGCGCAGAAACAGTCAGTCTCGAAGGATTCTGCGCCTTGGCCCGTGCGGTGGCGGCGGAGTAGCAGCATGAAAAAACCCCGCACCATTGACGGCGCGGGGTGACATTCAAAGCCGATCGGTCACAATGACCTATTCGTCCTGGACCTATTCGTCCTGCGCATCGCTTGCCACGGCAACCAT
This sequence comes from Rhodobacteraceae bacterium XHP0102, assembly GCA_025751475.1. Taxonomy (GTDB): domain Bacteria; phylum Pseudomonadota; class Alphaproteobacteria; order Rhodobacterales; family Rhodobacteraceae; genus M30B80. The sequence goes on along the minus strand of JAOWLD010000003.1, from coordinate 373,790 downwards.
TGGGGCAGGGTCGCTGTCTGCATCCTCGGCCTTGCGCGGGCGGCGCGGGCCACGGGTGTTGCGCTTCGCGCGGGGTTTGCTTTCTGGTGTTTCGACCAGATTGCTTGGCGCATCGGTGTCAGCATCAGGTGCGATGGTCAAACCATCCGTCTCATGTGGCGCCACATCTGCCGTGGCGGTGCTGCCCATGTCGGCCTCATCTTCGGCTGCATAGCTGCGGCGATCATTGCCATTATGGCCATTTTGCCCGCCATTGCCGTTTTGATGCTCCTCGCGGCGCGCATCCATTTCGCGCTGCGCTTCGCCCAACAGGCGGGTGTAATGTTCGGAATGCTGCAAAAAATTCTCTGCCGCCACGCGATCATTGCTCAATTGCGCATCTCGCGCCAACTGCTGATATTTATCAATAATTTGCTGTGGCGTGCCACGCACTTTGCCTTCGGGGCCAGAACTGTCAAATACCCGATTGATGATATTTCCAACAGAGCGGTTGCGATTGCCCTTTGACCGCGAGCGGTTCTTTGATGATCTCATTGTTCTTATATAGTCCAGTGTTGAAGCCATCCAAAGGCGCGGGGTCTGGCGGCCTAAAGCCTATATCCCGTGCCAAAATCCACGAATGAGCCTGTGCAATCTGTGCCTTTGTCCAGAATTTCTGTCCAGATTATCGTGGCTGCTATGTCGGGGGAATGTGTAAAAATTCCTCTCCCGTAGTCATCGCTTGCCATGGCTGAGGGACGCTGACAAGCGGAAAGTTATCCAATAGCGCAAATTCTACGCATTTTCGCGGCTTATTGCGGGGTTTGCGCGACAACCACGCGCGGTTTTTCAGCCAGATCATGGATCAAGCGGATATCGTCATAGCCCGCTTCAGCAAAGACTGCGGGCACGGTATGGCCTTGGTCATACCCGATTTCGACCATCACAAGCCCCCTTGGGGTAAGATAATCAGGCGCGCCCTTTGCAATCGCACGATAGGCCGCCAGACCATCGCCCCCATCGGTGAGGGCCGCTGCACGCTCATAGCGGCGCAGCTCAGGTGGCAGCGTCTCGTAGGTGAGACGGTCGATATAGGGCGGATTGGATAGGATCAGATCAAAGCGCCCCGCCCCATCGGGCAGGGCCGCGAACCAATCTCCTGCATGAAACTGTAAGCGCCCCGCCACACCATGGGCTTGTGCATTTTGGCGCGCACGGGCCAATGCGGCCTCGTCCACATCTGTTGCAACACCCTGCGCCTGCGTTCGGGCGGCAAGCAGGCTGATCGCAATCACGCCTGTGCCCGTGCCAAGGTCAAGGAAGCGCGAAAAGGGATGCGCAAGCGCCGCTTCCACCAAGGTTTCCGTGTCAGGGCGCGGGGCCAAATCCCCTGCCCCCACGGCAAAGGAGCGCCCCATAAACTCGCTGACCCCGATGATATGCGGCACAGATTGCCCCATCAGCCGTGCCGCAATCAGCGCATCATAGCGCGTGACCAGACCCGCCTCGGCCAGATCATTCAGCCGCACCGACAGGGTCGCCCCAGACAAACCCGCCGCATGGGCCAACAAAAGCCGTGCATCGCGCGCGGCTTCTGCTTCGGGCAGGCGCGTGGCCAACCGCGCGCGCGCAGCGGCATAGAGATCACGATACCGCCTGCTCACCCGTCCATCTCGGCCAAAAGGGCGGCTTGGTCATGGGCGGTCAGTGCATCAAGGATTTCGTCAAGATCGCCCGACATCACCTGATCCAATTTATATAAGGTCAGATTGATACGGTGATCGGTCATGCGCCCTTGGGGAAAATTATAGGTGCGGATACGCTCCGAACGATCGCCCGTCCCCACCTGACTTTTGCGCGAGGCCGCGCGGGCATCATCGGCCTTTTGCCGCTCCAGATCATAAAGCCGCGCACGCAAGACCTGCATGGCGATTTCGCGATTGCGGTGTTGTGATTTCTCAGATGAGGTGACGATGATCCCTGTGGGCAAATGGGTGATGCGCACCGCGCTGTCGGTGGTGTTCACGTGCTGACCGCCCGCGCCTGAGGCGCGCATTGTGTCGATGCGAATGTCACTGGCGGGGATATCGATATCGACCTCCTCCGCCTCGGGCAGCACGGCCACGGTGGCGGCGGATGTGTGTATGCGCCCGCCCGATTCCGTTTCAGGCACGCGCTGCACGCGGTGCACGCCTGACTCGTATTTCATCCGCGCGAACACCCCCTCGCCCGCGATCCGTGCCGTCACTTCGCGCACACCACCCAGTTCAGAAAGCTGCTGCTCGATCAATTCAAATTGCCATCCGCGCGCCTCGGCATAGCGTTGATACATTCGCAATAAATCGCCCGCAAAAAGCGCGGCCTCATCGCCCCCCGTGCCTGGGCGGATTTCCAAAATCGCGGGGCGCGCATCGGCGGCATCTTTGGGCAAAAGGGCGATGCGCAAGCCCAACTCGACCTCTGGAAGGGCCTGTTTCAGGCGCGCCAACTCCTCCTCGGCCAAGCCGCGCATTTCAGGGTCGGACAACATCGCCTCGGCCCCCTTTAGGTCCTCTGTGATCTGATGATATTCGCCGATTTGCGCAACCACGGGTTTCAGCTGCGCATATTCGCGGCTGATGGCCGCGATGGCATTGGCGGCGGCACCTGCGTTGAGCTGCGCTTGGAGATATTCGAAACGCTCAACAATCTGGCGAAGGGGTTCTGCTGGCAACATGGGCAGGGTTTGGCGAAGCCGCGCGCGCGCGTCAAGCCTGATTGATCAGCGCGCCGCCTGTAAGGCATCCACCCAATCCGCCACACGCGCGGCATTCACCCCCAAATCGCTATAGCCAAAGCGCGAGCGCGAGAAGATCTCAACCCGCGTGCCGCCCTCATCCGTGGGATCAAGCGTTAGGCTGAACGCATCTGGAAACCCCATCAGGCGGCTGCGATAAACATAGGTGACGAATCCCGCCTCAGGCCCACCTGCCAGAAGTGTGGCCCCATCGGCCCTGGCCTTTTGTGCCACGCGTGCCGCAACATCGGCTGGTGGCGCCTGCACGATCAGCGCATCCGCGCCTCGCAAGAGCGCGAAATTCGGGCTGCTTGGTGGCACGGCCAATGCAGGGCGCGCGTGAAAGCGCACCGCATCCATTGGCACCACGCGCATCCCCACGGCAGCAAAAATCACCAAGGCAAACAGCCCTGAAACCGCGATGAATATTTTGAACAGCATTTTTAACCCCCACGAATTTCCTTTACCTGCGGCCCATTTCATGCGACAGGGGCCGTGCTAGTTATCTGATATCGCTCTTCTGTCCCTCTATAAAGGCAACAGTGCAGCCTATCTCGCATGACGATTGCCAAGCTGCCGCATGGTGTGGGCAGCATAATGACAGGAGACACGGAAATGGCCAATGGCACCGTGAAATGGTTCAATGCAACCAAAGGTTTCGGCTTCATCGCACCTGATGAAGGCGGCAAAGACGTATTCGTTCACATCTCTGGTGTTGAGCGTTCTGGCCTTAAAGGCCTGAATGACAACCAGAAAGTGACCTACGATCTGGAAAAAGGCCGCGATGGCCGCGAAAGCGCTGTGAACATCGCATTGGTCTAAGGCGCAAGCCTGATCCAGTGAAATGTGAAAAGGCGGGCCATGGCCCGCCTTTTTTATGGCATCACGTTGCCTTGGGCAGCTGCGCCTGCCTCGGCCGCTTCGCGCACCACATTGGCCAATTTGCGCAACTGATTGGACAGCGGGCTAGAGCGGCGCCAAATCACCCCAATCTTGCGCGCAGGCGCAGGGGCGCGAAACCGCGCCAAGGCCACGCTGGCCGAACGGGTTTCCACAGGCACAGCCATCTCTGGGATCAAGGTCACCCCAATGCCCGCGCCCACCATCTGCACCAAAGTCGACAGCGAGGAGCCATCCATCACCTCGCGTGGGGTGTTTGCACCAAGCGCGCAGAAAGATAGGGCTTGGTCGCGAAAGCAATGCCCCTCCTCCAACAAAAGCAGTTTCATTTCGCGCAGGGAATTGGCATCGGGCACGGGCTTGCCCGCTTCTTCGGGCGGACGCACAAGGATGAAATCTTCTTGGAACACCTCAACTTCTTCTAGGCTTGGTTCGGAAACGGGCAAGGCGACAATCGCCGCATCCAGCCGCCCTTCGGTCAATTCGGCAATCAGGCGCGGGGTAATGGTTTCGCGCAAGGCCAAATTGGTCAGCGGGTAATACTGCGCCATCAAGCCCACCACACGGGGCAAAAGATAAGGCGCGATGGTGGGGATCACACCCAGACGCAGGCGGCCCAAATCATCGCCGCGCGCCGCGCGCGCGCTGTCGCCGAGATCATCAACCTCGGCCAAAATCCGCTGCGCCCGCGCCAAAAACCCAATCCCAAAGGGGGTGGGTCGCACATGGCGCGCTGCGCGCTCGAAGAGCGCCACGCCAAGCCCCTCCTCAAGCGCCTGAATTTGCATCGAGAGTGCGGGCTGCGAAATTGCGCAAGCAGCTGCAGCATGGCCAAAATGTTCATGCTCGGCCACAGCGGTGGCATAGCGCAATTGTTTGAGGGTGATATTAGCCATAACAAAACCTGATCAGTCATATCAGTAAATAAGAATTAAACTAATCGCTCTTTGCTGCTAAGACAAGGCCAAGCGCCGCGCGGCCCCGAATCCTCCGCGCCGCCTTTTGATCAATAAGCGCTGCGGCCCCAAAAAGGGCTGCGGTGCAAAACCCCAAAGGAGACTGCTTCCATGGATGGAAACAACATTGGCAAATGCCCCGTGATGCATGGCGCGCAAACCGCGCTTGGCACAACTGTGATGGATTGGTGGCCAAACGCGCTGAACCTCGACATTCTGCACCAACATGATCGCAAGACCGATCCGATGGGCGAAGCGTTTGACTATCGCAAAGAATTGGAAAAGCTCGATGTCGATGCGCTGAAGAAAGATATGTATGCGCTGATGACCGACAGCCAAGATTGGTGGCCCGCCGATTGGGGCCATTACGGCGGTTTGATGATCCGCATGGCGTGGCACGCGGCGGGCAGCTATCGCACCGCTGACGGTCGCGGCGGCGGCGGCACTGGCAACCAGCGTTTCGCACCGCTGAACTCTTGGCCCGATAACGCAAACCTCGACAAAGCCCGCCGCCTGCTGTGGCCAATCAAGAAAAAATACGGGAATTCAGTATCTTGGGCGGATTTGTTCATTTTGGCAGGCAACGTTGCCTATGAATCCATGGGCCTCAAAACCTTTGGCTATTCCTTTGGCCGTGCTGATATCTGGCATCCAGAAAAAGATATCTACTGGGGCGCAGAAAAAGATTGGCTGGGGTCTGAGCGTTATGCCGAGGATCGTGGGTCTGAGACATTGGAAAACCCGCTTGCGGCGGTTCAGATGGGTCTGATCTATGTGAACCCAGAAGGCGTCAATGGTCAGCCCGATCCACTGCGCACCGCGCATGATGTGCGGGTCACCTTTGCCCGTATGGCGATGAATGACGAGGAAACCGTGGCCCTGACCGCAGGTGGCCACACGGTTGGCAAATGCCACGGCAATGGCGATGCGGCCTTGTTGGGTCCAGACCCAGAAGGCGCAGACGTGCAGGAGCAGGGCCTTGGCTGGAACAATCACACAAGCCGTGGTGTTGGCCGCAACACCGTGACCTCGGGCATTGAAGGCGCTTGGACCACCCACCCCACCAAATGGGACAATGGCTATTTCCATCTGCTGCTGAACTATGACTGGGAATTGAAGAAATCCCCCGCAGGCGCATGGCAGTGGGAACCTGTCAACATCAAGGAAGAAGACAAGCCCGTTGATGTGGAAGACCCTTCGATCCGCTATAACCCGATCATGACGGATGCGGATATGGCCATGAAGATGGATCCTGAATACCGCAAGATTTCCGAGAAATTCTACGCCGATCCTGAATATTTCTCCGAAACCTTCGCCCGTGCATGGTTTAAGCTGACCCACCGCGATATGGGGCCAAAGGCGCGTTATTTCGGGCCAGAAGTTCCTGCCGAGGATTTGATCTGGCAAGACCCGATCCCTGCAGGTTCGACCTCCTATGATGTGGATGCGGTCAAGGCGAAAATTGCGGCAACTGGTCTGTCCATCTCCGAGATGGTGGCCACCGCTTGGGACAGCGCACGCACCTTCCGTGGGTCCGATATGCGCGGCGGGGCCAATGGCGCCCGCATCCGTCTGGCCCCACAAAAGGATTGGGAAGGCAATGAGCCTGCCCGCCTGCAAAAGGTGCTGGCCGCATTGGAGCCAATCGCCGCAGACACAGGCGCAAGCCTTGCGGATGTGATCGTTCTGGCGGGCAATGTCGGCGTCGAACAGGCGGCGAAGGCCGCAGGTTTTGCCATCACCCTGCCCTTCACACCCGGTCGTGGCGATGCCACCCAAGAGCAGACCGATGTCGACAGCTTCGATGTGCTTGAACCTGTCCATGACGCGTTCCGCAACTGGTTGAAGGCCGATTACACCGTGCAACCAGAGGAGTTGATGTTGGATCGGGCACAGCTTTTGGGTCTGACAGCGCCACAAATGACGGCACTGATCGGCGGTATGCGTGTGCTTGGCACCAATTATGGCGGCAGCGCGCATGGGGTCTTTACCGACCGTGTTGGTGCGCTTTCGACCGATTTCTTCGCTGCGCTGACCGATATGGCCTATAAGTGGGAGCCCGCAGGGGCGAACCTCTACAATATCGTGTCCCGCAAAACGGGTGAGACCAAATGGACAGCCACCCGTGTGGATCTGGTCTTTGGGTCCAACTCGATCCTGCGCGCCTATGCGGAGCTATACGCACAAGACGATAATGCCGAGAAATTCGTGCATGATTTCGCCGCCGCATGGACCAAGGTGATGAATGCAGACCGCTTTGACGCGGCCGCATAAAACACCTTAATCGCGAAACCAAAACGCGCGCCTTACCCAAGGCGCGCGTTTCTTTTTGGGGTCAGCCCTGCATCAATCGCCCCACGCGCCACGCGGGGTCAATCCCAGCAAGCTGGCACATATGCCATGCCATCACCTGATTGGATGACAGCACCACCGCGCCACTGGCCGCCTCGATTTCGTCAATGACGTCTAGGGTGCGCAAATTCGTGCAAGAGAGAAACACCGCTTCTGCGCCGCCTTTGCGCAGCAGGGCGGTTGCGGCCGCGTGCAGGGAGGCCGCAGAAATCCGCGCCACCCGATGTTCCTGCGCCTCGTCAAATGTGCCAAAGACGGGGGTCTCGATCCCCTCGGCCGCAATGGTGGCCCGCAAACGGGCCGAGACCTCGGCCACATAAGGCGATAAAAACGCCAAGCGCGTGATCCCCAAATGCCGACAAGCCGCAACAAGGGCAGAAACAGGTTCGGTGACATGGGCGGCGGGGCAGCCTTCGCGCAGCAATTCCGCCACGCGCGTGGCACCGATGACCGAGGTGGCCGAGGTGCAGCCATATCCCAAAACATCAAAATCCAGATTTGGCGGCATCAGCGAAGCGCTGTGACAAAGATGCCCTGCCATTTCCGCAAGACTGTCTGGGCTGACCGTCTGGGAACTGGGCACGCGACTTACATAGAGCGCCACCTCCTTCTGCGGAAGAATGCGGCGCAAATCATGCTCAATTGTCTCATCAACCTGCAGCACCAAAAGGCCCAAAACCGCACGCTGCCCAAGGATCGGACCGAGCTCATAATCGAACACATTTTCCATGGCGCGCGCCCGTTGATGGTCACTGTGCCTGAGATGCTGCGCTATTTCTGCGAAAGCGAGGCCCATTTCTGCGACCTATCACGGCCATATCGCGCCAAATATGCGTTTTAAATTAATTAAATAGGATTTTCCTATTTGCTGAAATTATCCTAGCGCCAATCGCTGCATATGATAGAGGCAAAGATGCCACCAAGGGGTGTGGACCTGCGACCTGTATCAGGCGCATCTCCATGCTGCGTTGCTGCTTCCCTTGGTGGCATCCCACTCAGCCTGTGATGATCGCGTAAATGAAACGCAACGAAACCAGCGCAAGAAACACGCCAAAGGCCAATTCAAGATGCCGCCGCGAAAGGCTATGCGCCAATTTCACGCCGAGATTTGCGGTGAGAATGGTTGTTGGCACAAACAGCGCCATGCCCAAGAAGGACACAAAGCCTATTGCATCCACGGGCAGGCCCGCGCGACCAAATCCCGAAATCATATATCCAATTGCGCCAGGAACAGAGATCAAAACCCCAATACCCGCCGAGGTGGCCACGGCTTGATGGATCGGGCGGCCATGAAGCGTCATGATCAAATTGGAAATCTGTCCACCGCCAATGCCCATCAAGGCCGAGAGCAGGCCAATCACCCCGCCATAGGAATAAAGCGCACCGCCCTTTGGCAAATCCGCGCCGAGGTTCCAAGCCTTGATCCCGAAGATCATCTTGAAAGCATTGACCCCTGCCACCACCACAAAGACCAATTGAAACACATAGGCGGGGGCAAAACGCGCCAAAGCCGCCCCAATCAACACGCCCGCCAAAATCGGCAAGGCCCATGATTTCAACAAGGCCTCATCCACCGCACCGCGCGCACGATGGCCCATGAAAGAACGGATCGATGTGGGGATAATGATCGCCAAAGACGTGCCAACCGCCAAAGGCATCCGCAAATCATCGGGCACGCCCGTAACCCCAAACACCTCGTAAAGGACGGGCACAATCAAGGCCCCCCCGCCCACGCCAAACAGCCCCGCCAAAACCCCTGTCACAGCCCCTGCTGCAAGCAGCAACACGGCGACAAAGGCGAATTCCGCCGTCATAAAGACTTCCATTTTGTCCCTCTTACCTATGCGGCACGCACTGCCCGTTTTCTTTGGTTGTATGCGGCGCTTGTGCCTGTGCCAAGCGCAGATAGGTCGCTAGAGGCGACCATCAATTACATAGGCCAGAATCTGCGCCACCTGTGCGGGGGTTTCGGTCACCGCAAGGGCCGCAGCATCCACCTCTTTGAGGGCGTGTTGATGGTCTGCCCCATGCATCACAATCAGGGATTTTCCCAAGGCCGCCGCATAGCCCGCATCAAAAGCGGCATTCCATTGTTTATATTGCTCCCCGAAGCGGACCACCACGATATCGGCATCTGCAATCGCCTTGCGGGTGCGAATGGCGTTGATCTTTGCGCCTTTGTGATCGTGCCAGAATTTCTGATCCTCAGCCCCCAATATGGCCACGCCACAATCATCACTGGCCGCATGATCGGTCACGGGGGCGGTAAAGCGCACCGACAGCCCCGCTGCCTCACAGGCGGCGATGATCTCCGCGCGCCATGTCGTGTGAATCTCGCCCGAAAGGTAAACTGTTAAATCCATGTGTTTTTGTCCTGTCTTGTGGCGCGTTACGCCGCCAATCCTGTAATCTTATCCCAAAGGGCCTGTGGCACATCCGCCGATGCGGCCGCCACCCGACCCTGCCCAGGAACGCGCGCGCCCTCATCTTCGGCCACAGCCTCCAACAGTCGCGTGATCCGCGCGCCAAATTGATCGCTAAATGTGCCTGTGTCCATCGCCAGGTAAAACTGCCCCAAGCGATGCGGCGGCCCATCGGGAAATTTCAAGCCGCCCACATCCAGCGAATTGACCGAGCCCGTCATTGCCGCCGCCAAGACCTCCGCCATAATGCCAAAGCCCCATCCTTTATAGCCGCCTGCACTCAACAAGGCGCCTTTCAAGGCCGCTTCGGGGTCGGTTGTGGGGTGGCCTTCGGCATCCACGGCCCACCCCAGCGGGATCTCTTCCCCCGCATATTTCGCCATGGTGATTTTGCCCAAAGCCACGGCCGAGGTTGAGAAATCAAAATGCACCGAAAGCCCCCCCTGCCCATCAGGCACGGACATGGCGATGGGGTTCGTGCCGATGACGCGCCGCTTGCCATTGGGGGCTGCGACCACGGGCGAGGCATTGGTAAAGCCGATGCACAGCTTGCCCTTTTGCGCGATTTGTTCGGTGAAATAGCCCAGCGAGGTGCAGGTGTGGCTTTGCGCCACGGCCAACATCGCCACGCCTGTTTCATCCACCAGATCGCAGAATTGATCCTTAGCCGCGGCAAAGGCGGGTTGGGCAAAGCCAAGCTGTGCGTCTGACAAAATCGCCGCCGCCTTTGGACGGCTGACCACAGGCATCACCTGCCCATCCACGCGCCCCGAGGCCAACTGCACACAATAGCTTTCCACGTATTGCAGGCCGCAGATCACATTGCCATGGGCCTCCGCATGGGCGGTGGCGCGGGCCACCTCCCCCGCTTGCCATGCCCCCGCCCCATGGGCCATCAGCGCGGCTTTGGTCATGGTTTCAATCTCGCTGATTGCCACTTGCGCCATGGCCGCCCTCCTTGTGGTAACTCTTTACCAAAGGCTAAGGGCTAGGTGCTTGGGGTGCAAGCAAGTCCCAAAAGGACAGCGCCACAGGGCTAAGATGGGCGGCGCGGTTTCTTATTTTACACAGTTCGCGGCGGCTTTGCGGATCATTTGGCGCAAAAAACCGCAAGGCGGGATCAGCCTCGGCCATTGCGGTTTGCGGCAAAATCGTGATCCCGATACCCGCCCGCACAAAGGCCAAAAGTGCCGTGGTATTGCGCGCCTCAATGCGGCAATCTTGCAGCGCAGCAGCCACGCTTGGGTGATCCACCAAATCGCATAGCGGGTTGGCAATCAGCGGTTCATAGGCCACATCCCGCCACGAGGGCGCACGCGCCATGACCCGCCGTGCAAATGGCCCGTCATGGCGCGCGACGACACCCAGAGGGTCGCGCAAGATCACCTCTGTCGAGACCGAAGCCAGCGCCGCCTGCGCGCGCGGCGATTGGGAGATAATGCCAATGTCACTCTCCCCAAGTGCCACTTGTGATACGACACTGGCCGTGTCGCTATCGCGGATTTCAAGCCGCACCTCGGGACGGGCCTGCGAAAAGGCCAAGATCGCAGGCGGCAAAAGCGTGATGGTCGCCGAAGGCACCGCCATAACCCGCACAGTGCCCGCCAGCGAGCGCGCATGACGCGCAATGGCATCTACGCTGCGGGTATAGGAATTGGTGGCGCGCCGCGCCTCCTCCAACACAAGACGCCCCAAGGGGGTCAGGCGGTTCTTGCGATCCGTTTCAAAAAGGGGCGCGCCCACCTGTGCCTCAAGCTGTGACAAGGCCATGGACAGGGCCGATGGCGTGCGCCCCAATTTCTGCGCCGCAAGCGCCAAGGCCCCCTCTTCGGCCACGGCCAGAAACACGCGCAACATCTCTAGCTTGATCATTGCTTCAGATTTCCTGAAATTTATTTCAATCTTTTTAGATTGCCTGAACTGTTTGCCCCTGTCTAGGCTAACCATAGTGTCCATAAGTAACGGCGCAAAGGACAGCGAAGCAATGCAAGGCCAGAATTACATCAATGGCAGATGGCGTGATGGCACGGACCGCATTGCCAATATCAACCCATCTGACACGCGCGATGTGATTGGCCAATTTGCCCAAGCCAGCGGTGATGATTTATCCGAGGCACTCACCGCTGCGCGGCGTGCCCAGGCCGAATGGTGGGCCATGGGCATCGAGGCGCGGCACAACGTGCTGATGGCCATTGGCACAGAGGTGATGGCGCGGGCCGATGAATTGGGTGAGATGATTTCTCGCGAAGAAGGCAAACCCCGCGCCGAAGGTCGGGGCGAGGCCTATCGCGCAGGTCAATTCTTTACCTATTTTGCGGCTGAGGCGCTGCGCAATCAATGCGACCATGCCGAAAGCGTGCGCAGTGGCATCGAGGTGGATGTGCGCCGCGAACCTGTGGGGGTGGTGGCGATTATCAGCCCGTGGAATTTTCCGCTTGCCACGCCCGCATGGAAAATCGCGCCTGCCTTGGCCTTTGGCAATGCAGTGATCTGGAAGCCTGCAAACCTGACCCCGGCAAGCGCCGTGATGCTGACCGAGATCATTGGGCGCCAAAACATCCCTAAGGGTCTGTTCAATTTGGTCATGGGCGCAGGCGGCACGATTGGGCAGGCTTTGGTGGAGAGTGCCGCGGTGGATGCGATTAGCTTTACAGGTTCCGTTCCCGTGGGCCGCGCCATCGCCGCATCGGCCATTCCCAATATGACCAAGCTGCAAATGGAGATGGGATCAAAGAACCCCATGTTGGTGATGGAGGATTGCGATCTTGATCTGGCCGTGGCGCATAGTGTGAACGCGGCCTTTGGCGGCACGGGCCAAAAATGCACCGCCGCCTCGCGCCTCATTGTGCCTGAAAAAATCCATGATGCTTTTGTCGATAAATTGGTTGCGGCCACAAAAAAGCTTGTGGTTGGCCCTGCCCTCGACAGCGCCACGCAAATTGGCCCTGTGGTCAGCCAAGCCCAGCTTGACAGCAATCTGGACTATATCACCCTCGGTCAATCCGAAGGGGCCGAGCTTTTATGTGGCGGAACCCGCATTGAGGGTGAAACCACAGGCTATTTTATGCGCCCTGCGGTCTTTGCCAACACCCGCAATGAGATGCGGATCAACCGCGAAGAAATGTTTGCCCCCATCACATCGGTGATCAAGGTGGGCAGCTATGCCGAAGGGTTAGACATCGCCAATGACAGCGAATTTGGCCTCACCGCAGGGATCATGACCAAAAGCCTTGCCCGCGCCGCCCATTTCCGGGCGCATATGCGGGCGGGCTGCGTGATGGTCAACCTGCCCACGGCAGGCACAGATTACCATGTGCCCTTCGGGGGGCGGGGCGCGTCCTCTTACGGGCCACGCGAACAGGGGCGTTATGCGGCCGAGTTTTACACAACCGTCAAAACCGCCTACCTTGGGGTAACGGGGGATTTGGAATGAGTGAAACAGGTGCGATGCATCCCGTAGAAAACCCGCTGATTGACGGGCTGCAATACGCCAATTGGTCGGAAAAAATCTTTCGCCAAATGCGCGCGGGCGGGGTCGATGCGGTGCACGTCACCATCACCTATCACGAGAATTTTCGCGAAACGGTTCTGAATATCGAAAAATGGAACCGCTGGTTCGAGATCTATCCTGACCTGATCTTTCAAGGCTTTGACGCAAGCGATATTGCGCGGGCGCGCAGCACGGGGCGCACGGCAATTTTCTTTGGCGCGCAAAACCCGTCTTGTATCGAAGATGACATTGGGTTGGTCGAGGTGCTGCATCGCTTGGGGCTGCGCTTCATGCAGCTCAGTTACAACAACCAATCCCTGCTTGCGACAGGCTGCTATGAGGCCGAGGATACAGGCCTTACCCGCATGGGGCGCGAGGTGGTGGCCGAGATGAATCGCGTGGGTCTGGTCATTGATATGAGCCATTCAGGCGAACGCTCCACCTTCGAGGCGATGGAGCACTCCACCCGTCCGATTGCGATCACCCACGCCAATCTGGCCAGTTGGCATCCCGCGCTGCGCAATAAATCCGATGATCTTTTGCGCGCCCTTGGCCAATCGGGGGGGATGCTTGGGTTCTCCGCCTATCCGCATCACCTGAAAGGCGGCAGCGCCTGCAGCTTGCAAGATTTTTGCGACATGATTGCGCGGGCCGCGGATTTGATGGGCGTGGAGCAGATCGGAATTGGCACGGATTTATGCCAAGATCAGCCCGACAGCGTGGTCGAGTGGATGCGGGTCGGGCGATGGACAAAGCGCATGGATTACGGCGAGGGCAGCGCCGCACAGGCGGGTTTCCCGCCAATGCCCGATTTCTTTAACGACAATCGCGATTTTGGGCGGCTTGCCCAAGGGCTGCGCGCGGCGGGGTTTGATGCGGGCAATGTCGCCGCAATCATGGGGGGGAATTGGCAGCGCTTCTTCGCCCATAGCTTTGCGCCGCTATGCGCTGTATCGCGCAGCGCAAGGGCCGCTGAATGACCGCGGCCCCTGCACCCCATACGATGGGCCTTGTGCCCATTGCGCTGCGCCCGCCTGCCACGGTGATGCGCCTTGCACGGATGGGGGCGGCCCATCCCACGCGGCTGTCATTCCTGCGCATTTTGCTGCGCCGCGCCCAAAGCGAGGGCTGGCGCTATGAGCGGCGGGTCTTTGATCTTGACGCGCGTGGTGTCGGATACGCGGTCTATTGCCTGCACACACCACAGCGCAGCTACAGCCTTGTTGCCTTCTCTCATGACCTGCCCGCCGATCAACGCTCGGACCGGGTGATTGCCACCGCATGGGATGCCACCTTTACGCTGTTTGACGGCATTCCCACCGCCGATGATATCGCCAGACTGCAAGCCAATGTGCCGTTGCAAGAGGCGGGGCGTATCACCGCAAGGGAGTTGTCCCTTAGCCGCGCCAACCGTTCCGTGCGGCTGTTTGATCATGTCGTGGCCTGTTTGGCCGAAGGGCACCAACCCGATGCGGCCGCCTTGGCCGAGGTGGGTTATCTGATGCGCACAACCGCGGTTTATGGCTCGTCCAAATTCGGGGCGGCGGAGAATGCCGATATCGCCACGCGGCACGAATTATGCGCGCCGTTCCAAGCCGAGATGATGTCGGTTTGGCTCACCCGCCGCTTTACAATCGACCTTGTCAACCATCTGGCCCGTGCCAAAGGCGGGACAGAGGCCACAACGCTTGCGCCCGCATTGGCCCGTAGCCTTGGGGTTGGCAATTCCACAGGGCTTGGCATGGCCCCGTTCTTGGTGCGCCACCCCGCACTATTGGATGCATGGGTGCGGGTGCGCGAAACGGCGCTTGCACGGGTGCGCGGGCAAAGACGGATGTCCGAAGCAGATTTGCGCGCGCTGATCGCGGGCTGTGAGGCCGCGCGCGACACGGGCGCGACATGGCGTTCAAGCCACCCTGTGCAATTGGCCAAATTGGCAGATCTGCGGAGGGACTTGGACAAGCTCCATCAGCACCTCACCACAAACCACAGGCTGTGCGCCGATAATCTGCCATGGAATGCGATATGGCTCTGGGGGGAAACGCATCTCAGCCTTGAGGGGCAAGAAATGCTGCTCTCAATCCTGATTGAGCCATGCGGTGCGTTGATTGATGATCTGGAATTCGCGCTGCGCGCGACCGAACCACTCGCCCCCGCCATCACGGGGCAAGCGCGGCTTGGCGATCTGCGGCGGATGATTGAGGCGCAGTATGACTGGGCCTTGGACTATGATTTCACCACAAAGGCCGCGCAGGCGCGGTTTTGGTATGTTTCGGAAGAAAAGCTTGAACCCCGCTTGGGCGCGCGCTTCGAAGAGGATGGCGCAGAGCGTGAAGCGCCGCTTGGCATCGCGCATCTGATCCGCACGGCCTATGACACCATGGCCGAATATCCCGCGCAAACGCCCGTATATGCGTTTCTGTTGGCCCATCCCGATCACCGCCACATCTTGCGCCGTGTGCAATGGATGGCAGGGCGCGATTATGGTGAAATCCGTGAGAACCTGCTGGCGGATGATATTCTGCCCATCGACATGATGCGCTATAAGCTTGCCTTTTTTGGGGCCAATCATTTTGATCCGCGCTCGGATAAATGGCTGCGCATCAGCCTGTTTGCGGGACAACCCCAGCCCGATGATATTTGCGTCTCACCCCATGGGGATGCCCATGCAGCTTAGTGCAGGGGAATGGGCGCATCTGGGGCAGAAGGCCGCGCGCGGCGCAGGTTATTCTTGGGGATTGGCCGAGGAATTTGGCGCAAGCCTCGCGCAATTGTCGAAATGGGGTCTTGCCTGTGGCGCGGCCGCCTTGGCGCTGCTTCAAGCGCAAGCCGCATTATGCCTGCCCCAGACAACCGAGATTGGCACCGATCATTGGGGGCATGAGGGTGCCCCGCTTTGCCCGATCACCACAGCCACGCTGATCTGCGATATGGGCCGCGCAGAAGGCGGGATCTTCGGACCGCGTCCCTTGACCCTGATCATGGTGGCCGAACCTGTGTTCATGCTGCCCCTTCTGAATGCGTTGGCGCAGCGCGAAGACCGCGCCCTTGCCTTGTCCAACCCGCAAAGCACGCTGGTCTTTGGCGGATTACACGCGGCCAGCCCCGAAGAGATGCAGCACTTTTGCGATCTGGCCCAAAACACGACCCTCGCGATTTGCGCAAAGCCAACCCCCTATGCCGCAGCCCCAAAACAGGCTGACCATAGGGTAAAGGTTGATCCTGAAACTTACGCCAAACTGGACGCTTATGCGCTAAAAACGACCGTCCCCCCAAGCGCACAATCGCGCGAAACGGGGGCTGGCGCGGGCCTCAGCGACAATGACTAACCGCCACAGGACATCACGAAAGGACCAGAAACAGAGCCAAAGAACCACGCAAGCCATGATATAAAATATTATAAATCATATAGTTGCGCGGTATTTTTGAGAGATTTCACGAAGAATTGGGCCTGCCCTGTTGACCTTCGTGACGATAACGGCATTGTTGCAGATGCCAGAAATCGGGTTCGGTGCGCAGGCCGCGCCGAGGTCGGAAAGTAAAGCCGAATATGTCGCAATCAGGCGTCAGATGTCGGTTGAGGATCCTGATAACCCACAAGTTCAGTGTGAACTTGGAACACCATCTGGAGGAAATAACGATGAAAAAATTTGCTTATACATCCGTGACGGCGCTGATGCTGTCCACCAGTGGCGCCTATGCCTGTGGAGAAGTCAGCATTGGGGCCATGGGATGGGCCTCGGGCGAGGCTTTGGCGGCTCTGACGGGCTTTGTGCTGGAACAGGGTTACGGTTGCCAAGTCACGATTGTGCCCACCGACACCGTGCCTGCCGTGACCTCGCTTGCCGAAAATGGCGAGCCTGATGTGGTGCCAGAAGTCTGGATCAACTCCGCCACCGTTTACGCCGATCTCGAAGCGCAAGGCAAAGTGATCAGCGCGTCTGACACATTCTCGAACGGGGGTGAAGAAGGCTGGTGGATTTCAAGTGCCGTGGTCGAAGCCCACCCCGAACTGGCCACAATCGAAGGGGTTTTGGCCAATCCTGAATTGGTTGGCGCACGGTTCAACAATTGCCCCGTGGGTTGGGGCTGCCGCATTGTGAATGATGCGCTGAAAGTGGTGTTCGACCTTGAAGGCAACGGGATCGAAGTGTTCGATCACGGCTCTGGCGCAAACCTCGCCGCATCCATCGCGGCCGCTGATGAGGCGGGTGAGCCATGGTTTGGCTATTATTGGGGGCCGACCGCTGTCTTGGGTAAATACGACCTCACCAAGATCGATCTTGGCCCTGTGGTGCCAGAACAGCACGCGATCAACCAAAACGCGGATGCCGACCCCGCCACATGGGGGGTGTCCGATTTCCCTGCGGCGACCGTGGTCAATGCTGTCACCGCTGATCTGGCCGAACGCGCGCCAGATGTGGCCGATTACGTGAGCAAGATGGAAATGCCCAATGATGTGGTCAGCTCGATGTTGGCCTGGGCCGAGGAAAACGGCGCATCCGCCGATGAGGCCGCCGCTTGGTTGTTGACCAATCACAGCGACATGATCCTGTCTTGGATGTCTGAGGATGCGGCAAGCCGCGTCTCGGCGTTGCTGCAATAATCCGAACCATCAAAAACAGGTCAGCGCCTTTTGGCGCTGGCCACACTCATTTTGCGAATGGAGTGTGATCTATGGCATATGACTGGATATTCAGCGCGCTTGGGATGAGCGAAGCCTGTAAACAAGACAGCGGCCCGTTGATGTCGCTCTCCGCGCTGCGCCAAGAGGAACCAAGCCTGTGGGATCTGCCCTTCCCTTCGCTTGATACATTGAATGCGGCTTGTGCAGCAGTCCCGCGCACCCGCGATTTCACGGCGGCGCTGCAAGATGGGTTTCTTTATATCCGCCCTGCCCTGCGCAGCGTGTTGGACCCGTTGACACAACCCTTGTCATGGATGCTGGACGGGGCATTGACGCTGTTCGTTGAGATGCCTTGGTGGATCTTGGTCCCGTTGCTGATCTTGGCGTCCAAGCTTTTGTCAAACTCCTACAAAGTGGCCAGTATCGTGGCCGTATCATTCTTGTTTTTGCTGTTCGTGGATTACTACGAATATGCGATCCAGACCTTGTCGATCATCTTTGTCTGCACGGTTTTATGCGTGGCCTTTGGTGTGCCGCTTGGTATCGCCATGTCACGCTCGGACAGGTTTCAAAACGCGATGATCCCAATTTTGGATATGCTGCAAACCCTGCCGACCTTCGTATATTTGATCCCGCTGATCTTTTTGTTCAACATCACCGAACCCAAGCTTTATGGCCTCGCGATTATCCTCTACGCGATTGTGCCCGTTGTCCGCCTGACCAATCTGGGCATCCGTTTGGTCGATCGTGATGTGATGGAGGCGGTTACGGCCTTTGGCCTGACAGACCGCCAGAAGCTCTATCGCGTGCAAATCCCCCTTGCCTTGCCCAATATCATGGCAGGTGTAAACCAGACGATTATGATGAGCCTTGCGATGGTGGTGATTGCCTCGCTCGTCTCCGCACCTGGTCTGGGAACGCTGGTTTTGGACGGGATCAACAACCTGCGCCTTGGGGTTGGGTTCTTGGCGGGTTTCGGCATCGTTTTGATTGCGATCATGCTGGATCGCGTATCCAAAGCGGCGCTTGCCCGCATCGATAAGTCCAACAAAACATAAGCATCGCAAAAGGAACCAAGAAAAATGGCTTTGGGTGATGTAAAAATCTCGGTGCAAAACCTGTTCAAAATCTATGGCCCCAACCCGCAGGCCGTGCAGGATCAGGTGTTTGACGGCATCGACAAAACCGCCTTCATGCAGGAGACGGGGCACGTTTTGGCGCTGAACAATATCAATGTGGATATGCGCGAGGGACAGATCACCGTGGTGATGGGTCTCTCTGGCTCGGGCAAATCCACGTTGATCCGGCACTTAAACCGATTGATCGAACCCACCTCTGGCCATGTGTTTCTAGATGGCGAAGACGTGTTGGCGATGGATGAGGCGGCATTGCGCGATTTGCGGCGGCGCGCGATGTCTATGGTGTTTCAAAAGTTTGCGCTGTTGCCGCATCGCACCGTTTTGGCAAATACCATCTTGGCGCCAGAGGCGCGTGGTGAAAATGTCAAAGAAGCCGAGGAGGAGGCGCGCAAATGGTTGGACCGTGTCGGCCTTGAGGGGATGGAGGACAGCTATCCCAGTCAGCTTTCAGGCGGAATGCAGCAGCGCGTGGGTCTGGCCCGCGCCCTGACCTCCAACGCGGATGTGATGCTGATGGACGAGGCCTTTTCCGCGCTTGATCCGTTGATCCGCACCTCGATGCAGGATTTGCTTTTGGAATTGCAGCGCGATCTGCACAAAACCATCATCTTCATCACCCATGATCTGGACGAGGCGTTGAAACTGGCCGACCATTTGGTGGTTTTAAAGGATGGCTATATCGTCCAACAAGGTGACCCGCAGGAGATTTTGCTGCGCCCTGCCGCGCGCTACATCGAGGAATTTATCCAAGACATCAACCGCGCCCGCGTGTTGAAGGTGAAATCCATCATGGCCCCTGCCAAGTCCAAGCGCGGCTGTATCGATGTGGTCTCAGGTCATGAGACGCTTGAAGCCGTCATCAACGCCCACCAAGGCCGTGTGGATGGCGTCTTTGCGGTATCGGACCCAGATGATCCTGCCAAGATCATCGGCAAGGTTAAGATGGAAGATATCTATCGCGCGCTTGTGCGCCCGCAGATGCAACATGATTGAGCCTGTTACGATGTGGCAGGCTGATTGCCACGCGCGCCCATCCACTTCGTGATCCAAACGGTGACCATGGCCCCCACCCACATCGCGGCCACGGCCACCCATGCGGTCAAGGACAGGATCGCCCCGCCTGAAACCCCTGCCCCAACCGCGCAGCCGCCTGCGGCCATGGCCCCAAAACCCATGAGAACCGCGCCAAGCAAGTAGCGCTCCATCGGGCTATCGGGGCCAAAGCGCTGAAGCTTGAACGCCCCTGCCAAAATGGAACTTGCCCCTGCACCCAAAAAGACACCGGGCACAAGGCCAATCCCGAAACTCAAGCTGACACTGCGTTCGGCCACAAGCGCCATCAATGTATCGGTGGCCGGACCCGTAAAGGTGACCGATGAGATTGGGATGATCTCAAAGGAATTTTGCGCAATCACATAAGTTGCAAGCCACCCCAATGTGACCGCTGCCCCCACAACCGCCGCGCCGATGATCCGCGCCCAAGACATCGCATGGCGTCGGGCAAATGCGATAGCCACACTGAGCGCCATGATGCCGATAAAGGCCGCTGCCGGTGCACCAAAACCCAGCAAACCCGCCATGTTGCGGCTGCCATTGCCGGGGATCGTCCACAGCCCGACAAGCGCTTCGCGCAACGGGGCAAGCGCGCCGTTATAGGCCGCTTGTGCCACCAACGTCACCACCAACCCCGTGATCAATGCGCGCAAGTTGCCCGTGGCCGACAGCACCAACAGCCGCGATGCACAACCGCGCGCCAAGACCATGCCCACCCCGAACATCACACCGCCGATGATTGCGCCGCTCAAACTGCCCGTGGCCGCCAATTGCCGTGCCCCCGATACATCAAGCGCGCCTGCGGCAATCAAGCCTTGGGTCAAGGTCAGCGCCGCGAAAAAGGCAATCAGCCAAATCGAGAACCGCGGGCCTGCATGGCCTTCGGCCACTTCGACCGTAGAAGCGCGCAGACAGAACTGCGACCGTTCGGCGGCCACGCCGAAGATCACCCCCACGGCCAGTCCCGCAAGTGCCAAAACGGGGCCTTCCCCCCAAGACAACAACAAAGTCTCGATCATCATCGCGCCTCACTCATTCCGCAGACAGGCTATATCAACCATGCGCGCCCTTTGCGCGCGATGATCCATATCAAGGGCGCGCGGTCTATTGCGCGGCGCGTGCGGTTTGCGCCAATTTACATTCCGACCACAGCGCCGCCAACGCACCCACAAGATGATCCATTGCGGCGGCGTCATGCAACGGGCTGGGGGTGATGCGCAGCCGCTCTGTGCCTTTGGGAACTGTGGGGTAATTGATCGGCTGTATGTAGATGCCATACTCGTTCAACAGCCTGTCCGAAATATAGCGGCATTTGACAGGGTCACCGACCATGACAGGGATGATGTGGCTGTCATTGGCCATATGCGGAATACCAGCGGCATCAAGGCGCGCGCGCACCTCCGCCACGCGGGCCTGATGCATGGCCCGCTCGGCACCGCTGGTCTTGAGATGGCGCACCGCGGCACAGCCCCCCGCAGCCACGGCAGGCGGCAGTGCGGTTGTGAAAATAAAGCCACTGGCGAAGCTGCGGATAAAATCAACCAATGCGGCGCTGGCGGCGATATAGCCCCCCATCACACCATAGGCCTTGCCCAGCGTGCCTTCGATGACGCTCAGGCGATCCATCAATCCCCGCGCCTCCGCAATGCCGCCACCGCGCGGCCCATAAAGGCCCACCGCGTGCACCTCATCCAGATAGGTCATTGCGCCATAGCGATCAGCCAGATCGCAAATCTCGGCAATGGGCGCGATATCACCATCCATCGAATAGACCGATTCAAAGGCAATAATTTTTGGTTGCGCCAGTGGCAGGGACGCCAATTTCGCCTCAAGATCGGCCAGATCATTATGTGCCCAGATCAGTTTTTGCGCGCGGGATTGGCGAATGCCCTCGATCATCGAGGCATGATTGCCTGCATCTGACAAAACCACACAATCGGGGATCTGCGCGGCCAAAGTGCCAAGGGCGGCCCAATTGGAGACATAGCCCGAGGTGAACAAAAGCGCGGCCTCTTTGCCGTGCAAATCGGCCAATTCCGCCTCAAGCGCCACATGGGCATGGGTCGTGCCCGAGATATTGCGGGTGCCCCCTGCGCCTGCGCCTGTGGCGCGGATGGCGGTTTGCATGGCGGCAATCACATCGGGGTGTTGGCCCATCCCGAGGTAATCATTTGAGCACCAGACCGTGATCTCGCGCGTGCCGCCTGCGTGGTGGTTTTGCGCCCGAGGGAAAGCGCCCCTTTGACGCTCGATATCAAGGAAATAGCGATAATTGCCTTCGCTGCGCAGGGTCTCGATTTTAGCGGCGAAGAAGCCTTGGTAATCCCAAGCGCTCATCGGCCACGCGCCTCAAGGATAATCGCATCCAGCATCGCCTCGACCTCTTGCATGGGGCCATCAGGATAGGTGCGGTGGCCAATTTGCACCACCCCATCGCGATCCGTCACAAAGATATTATAGGGACAATGCGCGATATTGGCGGGGTCGGCCTCCATCACGCGGCGCGAAATGGCGGCAGAGCAGAACAGGAAAATATCTGCACGGTCAAAAATCACCACATCGCTGCCCATATCGGCGGCGGTGCGGTTGAGCATATCACCCGTGTGCGAGACATAATCAATCACCAGACCACGTCCGATGATGGTGTTTTCCACTGCGAAGGTGGCATCATCGAAACTGCCGTCAAATTCGTAAAACACCGCATCTTGCGCAAGCCCCGCTTGCGGTGCGGCGGTCAGGACCAAACCCAAGGACAGACCAATCATCATGCGAGACAACAAGGTGGATTTCATCAGGGTCAACTCCTTTGAGATGGGTGTGACAGGGGCGCAGTAGACGCCCCTGCCAAAAGGTGAAATTTACGCGGTTCCGAACATATCTTCGGTGATCGCATCATACCACCCAAGGCTTTCGCGATAGGTGGTCTCGCGGGTGGCGGCATCCTCGCCCACTTGGCTGACGAAGCTTGACGTGGATTTAATGCCTTCGTCCGTGGCCTCATAGGTTGCCCCGACCTTGATCCCATCATTGGTATCAATAAGCGACCAGCAGGTGTTGGCAAACCGCGGCGGGAAGGCACGGCCACCGGCCAATGCAGCAACGATTGCATTGGCACAGACCTTCGCTTGGCTGTTGGCCGAGAAGCCCGATTTGGGCATATCGCCTTGTGCGGCGGCATCCCCCAACACATGGATGTTTTCATCCATCTTCGAGGCGAGATCATAGGCCGAAACAGGCGCCCAATTGCCATCGGTGATGCCCGCCATTTCCGCAATCTTTCCTGCGCGCTGTGCAGGAATGACGTTACAGACATCAACCTGCTCGACATTGCCATCAATATTGATGGTCATCGCATCAGGGTCGACCGAGACATTGGTTGCGCCGAAATCAGGGCCGATCCGCTCGATCATACCCGTGTAATGGCGCTGCCAGCCATCCTCAAACAGACCTTGCTTGGAGAAGGACTCCTTGGGGTCTACGATCAGGATTTTCGCGGTTGGATTGTTTTGCTTGAGCATATGCGCCACCATCGAGACGCGCTCATATGGCCCAGGGGGGCAGCGATAGGGATTGGGGGGCGCAACCATGGCAAAGACACCGCCTTCGCGCATATTCATCACCTGCGCGCGCAGCAACTCGGTTTGGCTGCCTGCTTTATAGGCGTGGGGCATGGCGTTTTGCGCGGCAGTGGACCAGCCTGGCACGCTGCCCTCGACAAAATCGATCCCAGGGCTGAGAACAAGGCGATCATAGGACAGGGTTGCCCCGCCTGCGAGGGTTACGGTCTTGGCATCGCGATCCACACCGATGGCCCAATCATGCACCACGTTGATCCCGAAATTCGACGCCAAGGTGCCATAGCTGTGGCCAAGGCTGTCCATATTCAGGAAGCCACCAAGATAGAGGTTCGAGAAGAAGCAGGTGTAATACGCGCGGCTTGGTTCCACCAAGGTCACATTGATGGCACCGTTGCTGCCCGTTGCGACATAGCGCGCTGCGGTGGCCCCGCCTGCGCCGCCGCCCACCACCACCACATGGGGGGCGGTTTGGGCCCGCGCCACCATCGGCGCGGCCAGTGTGGCGGTCAGCGCGGCTGCGCTGCCCAGAAATTGTCTTCTATCAAGTGGCATTCCAAATTCCTCCCTTTTGGTTGCCTGCCCTGTCCTGTTCGTTCCTATTCGACAGTGGCAAAATATGCCGCCAAAGCGGCAATCTCTTCATCCCCCAAGCGATTGACAAGCATGGTCATCACTTGGTGCTCACGCTCTCCGATTTTATAGCTCATCAGCGCATGAATAAATGTTGAAGGCGCAAGCCCTGCGATGCCTGGAATATCGCCGCCCGATTGATTGGCATGACAGGCGGTGCATTCCGAAGACAGATATTCACCATAGGCGAAATCCCCTTCAATCGCCAGCACTGCGGCGATTTCTGGCGGCACTTCACCCGTGCTTGGTGCGGCGGCGCTGTCATAACTGCCCGCCTCCTGCACAATATAGGCCACCAGATCAGCGCGGGTTTGCGCATCGGAAATACCGCGAAACACCATTCTGGTGCCACGGTAATAGCCTTGGGGATCCTCCAGAAACCGATCCAGATTGTCTTCGGTCCATGTCACCCCGTTTGCACCCGCGTTCACAAGCGTGTCGGAATAACGGTAATCGGACAAACCGCCCACAGGGCGGCCCATCAAACCCTCCAAATGGGGGCCAACGCGATTGATCGCGCCCTCTCCGATCATGTGGCAAGCCGCGCAGGGGCGGTAGGCTGCCTCTCCGCGACTTGCATCACCTTCTGACAGCGCGGGGGAGGAGAGCGCTGTCAGAAAGGCAACTGCGAGACCAAATTGGCCAATTTGGCGCATATATCACTCCCCTCCTGCGGAACGCAGATAGGCAATGATCGCCTCGGCCTCGGCCGTGTCGCGCAGCCCGCGGAAGGCCATGCGGTTGTTGGGCAGATAGCCGCGCGGGTCCATCAGATAACCCGTCAATGCCTCGTCATCCCAAACGCGGCCCTCATCGCGGGCGGCCTCGAAGGCGGGCGAATAGCGGAACCCGTCCGCATGAGCAAAGGTTGCGCCATAGATACCGTTGAGCTGTGGCCCTGCCCCATTGCGCGCGCCCTCACCAATTTGGTGGCAGGAGCGGCAGGAGCGGAACAAATCCTCGCCCGCCGCCACCAATGCAGGATCAGGCCCCGTATCGGCAGCAGGGGTTGGCTCTGGCGCGGCTTCGGCAGAGGCCATCTCGACCACGGCCGCGCCACCTTCGGTTTCTGGCGTCACATCAAGAACCGCAGCACGTTTGACGATCTCCACGCTTTCGGCGCAGTTTTCCATGCAAGGCTCTTTGCTGAACTCGGCCAATTCCACCTCCGCGCGGTCATCCATGAAGAAATTCTCTTCATTCGGCAGGCGCACTTCAAGGAAATTCTCGTTCGACAATTCAAAATCATCATCGACCAGATTGTTGGAATACATGATGTAGGCCACAATCGCGTAAACCTCATCTGCGCTTAGGCTTTGCGCATTGCCATAGGGCATGGCGCGGTTCACATAATCCCAGACGGTCGATAGGTAAGGCCAGTATGAGCCAACCGTTTTCACGGGGTCTTCACCGTCCAAGGTGCCAAATCCACCCGCGATCACGGGCCAACGGTCAACCGCTTCACCGAAATCGCCATGGCAGGCAGCGCAATTATCAATCCACAATTCTTCGCCTGTGAACACATCACCTGCCCCAACAGGCAGACCTTGGCCATCAGGGCGCACATCAATATCCCATGCCGCGATTTCTTCGGGCAAAGCCGTGCGGCCAAGACCGTAGCCACCCTCCCGCGAGGGGGCGGCGTTTTCTGCAAAAGCGAGGCTTGCGCCGCCCATCAACAGGGCTGCGGAGAGACCAATTACCTTATTCATCTTATCCGACCTCCACATTTTCGGCATTGCCGTTTTCGTCCACCGCCCAAGTTTGGATACCGTTATTGTGGTAGATGGAGTTCTCGCCGCGCGCATGACGCAGCATTTCCTTGGTGGGCTGCACATAGCCTGTGCTGTCATGGGCACGGCTTTGCAACAGCAACGGACGCCCGTCCCAATCGAATTCAAAATAGAAACGATGCATGGATTTATCCAAAGACGGGCCAGACATCCGCGCCTGATGCCATGTGATGCCGCCATCCAGCGTGACATCCACGCGTGGGATCGTTCCACGGCCTGACCATGCTACACCCGTCAAAACGGTTGGCCCTGGCCCATGGGTGATGGGCGCTTGCGGGCTCGGGTTTGTGATGACGGATTTCGCATCCATCTCCCATGTGAAGCGGCGCGCCTGTCCGTTTTCAAGAAGGTCGGTATATTTCGAGGTCTCCTCGCGGTGGTGCCAGGGTTGATCGCCCACTTCGATGCGGCGCAACCACTTGACCCACATATTGCCTTCCCAGCCTGGCACAACCAGACGCAACGGATAGCCTTGCTCGGGGCGCAGCGCCTCGCCGTTCATCTTGAACGCAACAAGACAATCATCAAGCGCCTTTTCCATGGGGATCGAACGGGTCATGCCCGAGGCATCGGCCCCTTCAGGCAAAATCCATGTGCCATTGGTTTTGACCCCTGCCTCTTCCAAAAGCAGGCGCAAGGGCACACCCGTGTAGACCACGTTATGGATCATCCCATGGGTGAACTGACACCCGTTCAGCTGCGCACCGCGCCATTCCATGCCCGTGTTCGCCGCGCACTCAAGGAAGTAGACACGGTTTTCCCGCGGGAAGCGCATGATATCCTGCATCGTGAACACAAGAGGATTATCGACCAATCCGTTGATCATCAGGCGATGATCCTCTGGCGCGATTTCGGCCACACCGCTGTGGTGGCGTTCAAAGCACAGGCCATTGGGGGTGATGATCCCGTCCAACTCGTGCAGAGGCGTGAAATTCACCGATGACACACTGTCGGCGGTCAACCATGGCACGTTGCGGCGCACCACATGGGCCTCATGCGGGGAGGGCACGCCATAGGGGGCGGCATCCACGCCTGGGCCAAGATACTGTGTCCAAGGCTGCATCTCCGTGATCAGGGGATCAGGGGCGGCCTGTGCATAAACCTTGCCTGCGGCAAGCGCACCACCTGTGACAGCAGCCCCTTTCAGGAATTGCCGCCGTGATGGGGTAAATGAGTTGTCTTTAGCCATGTCAGCTCCTTCAAAAAGCGCGCGGGGGTCGGGGTTCAGCCCGCGACAACATCGACACTGGTATTGGGGTTCACGTTTACGGTGCCTTCGGCGCGAATGTGGTTCTCGACCACATCCCAGATCGCAGGGCCTTCGGTGCCTTCATTGACACTGGCCCAACCCGCCACCACATAGGATTTTGCAGGGTCAATCGCCTCGCCTGTTTCGAGCAAGGTCATCTCGGAAATACGGCTGCCTGCGGGTGCGTTGACATCAATGCGATATCCCATGCCCCCCACGCGGACCATATCCCCGCCCTGCTGATAATAAGGATCAGGGTTGAAGATATTATCGGCCACATCCTCCATCACGATTTTCAGGAATTCGCCTGTCATCTCGGTGCGATAGGCCTGCGGATAACTCATGGCGGTGGCGTTAAAGATGTCTTCACGGGTGATCGCCTGACCGGGCAAGACGCTTGCCCCCCAACGGAAGCCTGGCGACAGCGCGATTTGCGCATCCCGTTGGCTGATCAGGGCATTACAGATCACATCATCCCATGTGCCGTTGAAATTGCCACGGCGGAACAACAGACCCCCTGCCGTGCCAATCACCTCGCTCATTTCCGCTTCGTAGGGCGCTCGGCTTTGTGCAACCAACGCGGCCATGGTGGGATCGGGGGCAATGACATCCGAGAAAATCGGGATCAAACGATGGGTCAAACCCTTCAACCCGCCATCGCGCACATCCAGATCCACGCGACTGACGAATTTTCCGTGGCTGCCTGAGGCAATCAAGAAGGTATTGCCGACCTGCACCGCATCGGGCAGCGCGTCA
Source organism: Rhodobacteraceae bacterium XHP0102 (assembly GCA_025751475.1). Taxonomy (GTDB): domain Bacteria; phylum Pseudomonadota; class Alphaproteobacteria; order Rhodobacterales; family Rhodobacteraceae; genus M30B80. Next base: position 346,089 of record JAOWLD010000003.1, on the reverse strand, counting down.
TGGGTATGCCCCGTCAGGATCACGTCAATGCCTGGAATGTCGCGGGCAAATTGGCGGTCCGTGTCAAAGCCGTTATGCGACAGCAGCACAACCACCTCGGCGCCCAGACCGCGCACCTCCTCCACCACTTCAGCAATGCGTTCACGGCGCAAGCCGAAACTATATTCGGGGAACATCCAACCTGGATTTGCAATCGGCATATAGGGGAAAGCCTGCCCGATGACGGCGACCATCGTGCCGCCCCGCTCAAACAATTTGTAATCATCGAAAACGGGTTCATCCCATTCGGCATCGAAAATATTTGCGCCCAAGAAAGCGGGTTGCAGCGAGTTTTCGATAATCTCATGCACGCGATCAGAGCCGAGCGTGAATTCCCAATGCGAGGTCATCGCCTCGACCCCAAGCGCATTGAACAAATCGACCATGTCTTGACCATCCGTGCGCAATGCGGGCAGCGATCCTTGCCATGTGTCGCCGCCGTCAAGGATAATCGCCTCTGGCCGTTCGGCGCGAATGGCATTGACCACGGTTGCAATGCGATCCAACCCGCCCATGCGCCCATAGGATTGCGCCAGCGCGGAAAAATCGCTGTAGGTCAGCGCATAATCAAGATGGCTGCCTGCGCTGATGCCATAGGCGGCGCGGAAATCTGCACCCGTCAAATGCGGCACCACCCCCTTGGCCGTGCCAACGCCCAAGTTGAACTCAGGCTCGCGGAAGTAAATCGGTTGGGTCTGCGCGTGGATATCGGTGATGTGGATCAAGGTGACATTGCCCGCCCCACCTGTGCCGATCAAATCCTCCTGCGTGAGGGTTTGTTGCGCGGCCAGTTTGGCCCAATTGCCAAAGCCAGACGCCCCATAAAGCGCGGTTGTTGCCATGGCGGCCTGAAGGAAATGGCGGCGTGCGATCATGTTGCTTTACTCACATTCTATAAATTGCATATGTTTTGATGCAAAACGCCCGCCCCGAGTTTCCCCGAGACGGGCAGCAGCAAATCAGTTTCGAACCGAAGGCCCTTCGACCGTCAGACCATTGCCGCGCGAGGCGACATAAAGCTCAAGCGCGATGAACTCATCGCTGCCAATCGCGAAAGTCTCGCCGCGGGTGTCACGGATACAGCCACGGAAACGGTTATGCGTGCCATTGAGCCGCGCATTCTTCAGACGATAGGTCGGAAAGCCGTTGATCTGGCCTTGGCTCAGGTGATCCGCACGGATGTAATTGCCATAGTTTTGTTCGTGGCAATTCGCGCAGCTCAGTTCCAACTGGCCGTAGCGGGTGTAGTAAATCTCTTTGCCCGCCTCCCATGTCGCCTGTGCAGGACCATCGATGGCCACATCAATCACCTGCCCCCGCCCGATGGACGCGATATAGGCGGTCATGTTGAGCATCTCTTGCGAGTTTTGCCCCCATGCTTCGGCCATGCCCATGCTTTCGGTCTGGCATTCCTGAACCTGCATTTCGACCGTTTGCACGGCACCATGCGCCTCATCCCATTTGGGATAAGTCGCGCGCACGCGGGTCAGGTCTTCGGCATTGGCGTGACATGAGGCGCAGCTTTCGCCATTTGCACCCATGGCCGTGTTGAACAATTCCTGACCCTGTTCTGCGAACAGCATACCTGGATTGTCGAAATCATCCATTTGCATGGCTTGGGTGTCATCCTGCCGAAACACCCAACCCGAATAGATCGTGCGCAGCGCCCCATCGAGATGGGCGGGCGCCTCCGTGCGCACGATCATTTCAATCTCGCCATTGACCACCAGGTCGGCATCCTCATCGGCCCAAAGCGCCAATGAGGACGCGGAAAAGGCCAACAACGCCATGGCCGCGACGGCGCGTTTCGTTTGTCCTGTCATCCTTCGCCCTCCCTTGCGATGGAACAGATCAGCTTACGGTGATGTCAGAGCTGTCCTCGTAAACCGAACCATCATCATCATACCAAGTGAAGTTGAACGTGCCCGACTCCATCACCTTGGCTTCGAATTGGAAATATGGGTTTGTCGCGATGGAGGGTTCCATCGTCACATCAACCACAACCTCACCATTAAAGGTGCAGACAAAGCGATTGATGATCGAGCGTGGGATCACATTGCCATCACCATCGCGGCGCATACCGCTTTCCATGGGGTGGCTGATCAAGGTGCGGACCGAAACCACTTCGCCAACCGAAGCTTCGCGCGGTGCGCGCACGCGGGGTGTTACATTCTCTGCCATTTCTCTAACCCTTTGCCTATTAGCCGCCGCAGCCGCCGATGGTCACTTTTACGTTGGACACAGCCTTGAGGAAGCTGCCATCAGGCATCTTCGCAATGGCGATCACATCCTGCTCACCTGCCAGACGGATCCGTGTCGTGGCCGCTTGCGAACCTGACATTGGGCCAAACTTGAATGTCGCAACATTCGGGTTTGGGTTGCCTGCAGCAAACATGATGATTTCCTCGGCACCAGGTGCGCTGACCTCGATCTGCACGGTGTTGCCATTTTCAGCAATTTCGGGCGCGATCAAGGTGATCCCTGCATCCGATGTGGCCGCGCCGCCTGTGTAGGCCGCGATTGCCTCATCCGCAGTTGCGGCGAAAGACATGGACGGGAAAGCCGCAAAAGCCGCCGCCGATGTCAGGCTGGTTCCAACAAATTCTCTGCGCGTAAGCGACATTCGATCTCTCTCCTTACTACACGTCACCGATCAGTCGGTGAGGGTCAAAAGATAGGCAACCACATCCTCGATGTCCTGAGCCGTCAAAAGCGGATCAAGCGCATCTGGCGCGGCCTTGCCCGTAAAGGCGTCCCCCGGTCGGGTGAACCCATCAACCTTGTAAAAGCTGGGCATCACGGAGTCTGGGAAAATCGCTTTCGCATTGACCACAATGCCCCGCATCGCGGCCTCGTCCCAACGCGCACCTGCACCATCCAAGGATGGCCCCACCTCGCCATGGAATGGAAATTCTTCCAAAGCCGTGACTTGATGGCAGGCGATGCAATTGCCCAAACTGCGGGATGTCATCACCTCTGCACCGCGCACGGGATTGCCCGCGACACCCGTGAGAGAGGTGCTGATTTCTCCATATTCATTGGCCACAACCGCCGCAGGCGACACAACCTCGGCGTGTGCGACACTTGCAGACACTCCTAGGAGTGTCGCCAAAATAACTTGGCGCGTCACTTTTAGTTCCTCCCTAAGGCGATTCAGTCACCTCTGTATGCAACGGTAAACAAGCTCACCCTATGATTGCAACAACATATTTATTTTTTTGAATTAGTGATCGAGCAAGTCCTTGAATTTGCTTGCACTTAATAATGTTGCGAAATCAACAAACCGCTATTGCGGCAACTGATCGCGCAGCATTCGGGCGTGATAGGCCTGAAATCCCTCTGCGCCCTCATAGCCCTTTTCCAAAACCCAATTGAGCATATTGAAGGTGGTCCACCGACCAAAAGCGCCTGGGATCATGGCCACGGCCGCATCCGGCGCGCTGGTCCCCTCTGGCACCTCCTCAGGGAAGAAGAAAATCGTGGGGGTGAACATCACCCGCCAGCGGCGCACCATATCACCTTCGAGCATGGCTGTGCCGTCAAAATCCACCATTTCAGTGCTGCCATACATATTGACCCGCACCACGAAGAAATCTTCGGATAGCATCTGTTCAATTTCAGGGATCACATAGACCTCTTCATGCATCTGCGTGCAGTAGATACAGCCGCGCTGTTCGATCATGACCACCAGACGTTTGCCCATGCTATTGGCCTCGTCTAAATCCTCGCGCAGATCACGGAACGTCTCCATGATCCAAGGCGCTTGGTGCAGGCCATCGGCGTCCAATTCCACCGCAGAAGCCGTCATCGGCATCAGCGCGATTGCAGCCGCGATCATCCATTTTGTCAGTTTCATTTCCTTCCCCCCTTCAACGCCGCCTCAGCCAAGATAGCGGAAAAACGCGAAATTCTCGATCAACCATTGCCCGATGTAATTGAGCGCATTGGTGGCAATCAGCACGCCAAAGACGATCAACAATGCCCCCATAATTTTCTCGATGAGACCCAAATGACGGCGGAAGCGGCCCATCATCCGCATGAACGGCCCCACAAATCCCGCTGCCAGAATGAACGGCAGGGTCATCCCCAGACCATAGGCGAACAGCAAGGTCGCCCCTTGGCTCGCCGTGTCTGTGCCCGCTGCCGTAAACAGGATGGCCGCCAACACGGGTCCCACGCAGGGGGTCCATCCAAAGGCAAAGGCGAGGCCGATCACATATGCGCCCCCATAGGACATATTGCGGACTGAGCCCGCCTCGGCCCGAAACTGGCGATACAGAATACCAATACGGATCACGCCAAGGAAATGCAGCCCCATGGCGATAATCAACGCCGCTGCAATCCAGCGCAGAATGTCGAACCAATCGCGCAGCAATTGCCCAAAGAGAGAGGCCGAAGCCCCAAGCCCGACAAAGACCGTCATGATGCCTGCCGCGAAGAAGGTCGCGGCAATCGCGGCACGGAGGCGTATCTCACGGGTCACAGTTCCGCCCTCTGCGACCTGATTTACACTTACACCCGCGAGATAGCTGAGATAGAATGGCACCATCGGTAAGATGCAAGGCGACAGAAAAGACAACAGTCCCGCGATAAACGCGCCACCCAAGGTTACATCGAACATGATGCCTCCCATGCTTTCATATTCAAATATTCATATTGCATACCAAAATATGCGTAAGTCAATCATCGCGCGCATGGCCATCGCTGTTTTTTCGCTAGGGTTGTGGGGCACCCCCGCATGGGCCGATGATTTGGAATTGCTGATGATCGAGGCGGATGGATGCACATGGTGCGCGCGTTGGCACGCGGAAGTTGGCCCAGAATATCCGCTCACGCCCGAAGGGCAAACCGCACCATTGCGCGTGATCAATATCGCCACACCCCTGCCCGCCGATATCACGCTTGATCGGCGTGCGATTTACACACCAACCTTTATTTTGCTTAAAAATGGGGCAGAAGCAGGCAGGCTTGAGGGCTATCCGGGGGAGGATTTCTTTTGGGGGTTGCTCGGTCAGTTGATTGCGCAAGCAAGTTGATATAAACGCCCCGTTCAGCGGGTGACACCGCCCCAAAATCGGCAGGAATAATAATGCTCATGGAAAACAGGCCCACAATATTGCCTGACCTCAGCGCGACCATGGATGAGGATACATGGGAGAAATTGCGCTGCGATGCGCAGTCGGCCAGTGATGTGCTGAAGGCAATCAGCCATGAGGGGCGCTTGATGATCCTCTGCGCCCTGACCCGCGGCGAGAAATCGGTCACCGAGATTGAAACCCTGCTTTCCCAACGCCAAGCGGCCGTGTCCCAACAGCTGGCGCGCTTGCGTCTTGAGGGGCTTGTCACCGCACGGCGTGAGGGCAAACAGATATATTATCGTTTGACAGATGACCGCGCAGCACGGATCATCGAATTGGTCTACGAGTTGTTCTGCGCCGAAGGATAAATCGGGCAAACCGATATCCCCATCGCGGCGGAAGGGAGGGAACGTGCTCGACATTCTGGGTGAGCCATTGGCGATTGTGCTGATTGGCCTAAGTGGCGGCTTGGTCCTTGGCTTGTCCGCGCGCTTGGCGGGTTTTTGCACTTTGGGCATGATCGAAGAGGTCCATTACGGCGAGAATTCTGGCCGCGTCTACCTGTGGCTGGCCGCGCTTGGGGTGGCGATTTTCCTCAATCACGGGCTGCATCATTTCGGGCATCTCGATCTGGGCCGCGCGGTCTATCTGCAAAACAGCTATTCAATCGCGGGCGCGATCATCGGCGGGATTCTGTTTGGGTATGGAATGGCCCAAGCGGGCAATTGCGGCTTCACCGCCTTGGCACGGCTGGGCGGGGGCGATCTGCGCGCATTGGTCATCGCCCTTGTGATGGGTGTCGCAGCGCTCATTGCACTTTCTGGCATCTTGGCCCCGCTGCGCGTCATATTGTTTGAAACAAACCCCGCATATTCAACCCCGCAAGGCCTGAGCTTTCTCGCCGCCGACATCGCCAATCCTGCATTGATTGGCATGGCGCTTGGGATCACATTGTTTCTGGTCGCCTTGGCCAAAACGCCAAAAAAACGGTTGCGGCGCAACGCTCTGTGGGGGGTGGCCATTGGCGGCGCCATCGCATGGGGGTTTTGGGGCACATTTTGGGTAGGCCAAAACGGGTGGCAGGAATGGCCCGTTGTCTCGCAAACCTTCGCCGCCTCGATTGGCGAGACCGTTCATTACGCCATGTTCTCCTCTGGTCTGGCGCCGAAATTCGGTATGGGCTCGGTGATCGGCGTAATCGCAGGTGGCTTTATCGGCAGCATGATCAAAGGCGGGTTTCGTTGGGAAGCCTGTGAAGACCCGCGCGAATTGAAACGACAATTGTTTGGTGCGGTTCTCATGGGATGTGGCGCGGTTTTGGCAGCAGGGTGCAGCATCGGCCAAGGTCTATCTGCGCTCTCCACCCTCTCGCTGACCGCGCCTTTGGTCGCAGGGGCGATCTGGCTTGGGGCTTGGGTCGGGCTGCGCCAATTGATCTTGGGCTTTGAGGCCAATCCGTAAACATTACACTTTGCGAATATGTGTTCAGCCGCTATCGTCCCCCCCACATTGGGAGGACTTATCAATGCAGATCACCAGACGTAATTTGATTTTATCAACCGCTGCGGCCGCGGTCTCAGGTCTTGCTTTGCCCCGCAGATCATGGGCGCAAACCACAGTGCAAATGGGCGATTTCGAGGTGATGACCCTATCGGATGGCACCCTTACCCTGCCTGCTGATTTCATCTTTGGCCCGATGGACCAAGCCGCGCTTGCGCCGATTTTGGCCGAAGCTGGCGTTGATCGCAGCGCCCCCCTAACCCCGCCATGCAATGTCACGCTGCTGCGCAAAGGCGATGCGACACTCCTGATCGACACGGGCGCGGGCTTTGCCTTCCAAGACAGCGCGGGGCAATTGCTGGACGCGCTGGATGCGGCTGGCATCGCCCCTGATGATATAACCCATGTGTTGTTTACCCATGGCCATCCCGATCACCTATGGGGTGTCTTGGATGATTTTGACGAGGCCACCTTCTTGAACGCTGAGCATATCATGGGCGAGACTGAATATGACTATTGGATGGATCCCGCCACGATCAACAGCATCGGCGAGGCGCGCGCCTCCTTTGCCGCAGGTGCCGCGCGGCGTTTGGAGACATTGGGCGATCAGGTAACGCGGATCGCCGATGGGGCGGAGATCATCTCAGGGCTGCGCGCTCAATTGACGCCCGGCCACACACCAGGCCATTTGACCTTTGCGCTGGGGGATGGCGCGGAGCAGATGATGATCATCGGCGATGTGGTGACCAATGATCATGTCGGCTTTGCACGACCTGATTGGATCACAGGGTCAGATCAAGATGCGGCGCTTGGGGCCAGCACCCGCGCGCGGCTGATGGATCAATGCGCCACCGATAACATCACCATCATCGGCTATCACCTGCCCAATGGTGGGATCGGCAAAGTCACCCGTGCGGGTGACGGTTATCGCTTCGCGGCGCTCTGACCCCATCGCCCCTTGCACTCAATCCCGATCTTGGTAACAGCGTCACACGGCCAAGATCAGTTGGCCACGGTCACGACAGGGGGGCGGGTTTGGGTGCATTTGCAACGGGCTTTCTGACAAGCCTTTCGCTGATTTTGGCCATCGGCGCACAAAACGCCTATGTGCTGCGCACGGGGCTATTGGGCCGTCACGTCTTTTGGGTCTGCCTCACCTGCGCCTTAAGCGATGCGATATTGATCAGTATCGGGGTGGCAGGGTTTGAAACAGCCACCGCCATGGCACCTTGGTTGGCCCCGCTGCTGCGCTATGGCGGGGCGGTGTTTCTCTTTGCCTATGGCGCAATGCGGTTTCGCGCGGCGCTCTGGGGCACGGATATGTTGGACCTCGGCAAGGCCCCTGCCCCCGCAGATCTGTGGCCAACACTCCTTGCCTGTTTGGCCATCACATGGCTCAATCCGCACGTCTATCTGGACACGGTGGTTCTTCTGGGGGCCGTTTCTGTGCAATTTCTCGGGGAAAAACCGCTCTTTGCGGCGGGCGCAATCCTTGCCTCATTCGGCTTTTTCTTCGGTTTGGGATTTGGGGCGCGCTTGCTTCGGCCATGGTTCCAAGCGCCGCGCGCATGGCGCATCCTTGAGGGCATCATCGGCGCAATCATGTGGGCGATTGCGGCGGGCTTGGTGATCTGAACCTGCGTCTGAACTTGCGCCTGAGCTTCCGCCCCATGGGCAAAGGATCACACCACAGGCCCGTAAATGACAAATTTGTGAATATTTCCAAGAATATACATAAATTTCTTGATTAATTTTTGAAAATTGGAAAGCCTGAACTTGCGGGGTGTATGGGGTAGGAGGCGCGCAGCGTGGCTGAGGGCGCTTCAAGGTGAATGAGTGTCACACATCCGCGGATCACATGATGAACGGACACCTGGGGGGTCACTTATGGGTATTTCAAAACGACAGTTTTTCTACGGCACGGCGGCCACAACCGCCGTGGCCCTGACGGCGCCAGCGGCGCGGGCCAACACCTGCATGATGCCAACACAGGCGCGCCAAGCCGCCCTCACGCCGCAAGGCGTGGTCGAGGAGCTGATGGCAGGCAACCAGCGCTTTGTGTCAGGCAATATGGTCAATTGTGACCTGAACGCACAGGTTCTGCAAACCGCCGAAGGCCAATATCCCATCGCGGCCGTGGTCGGATGCATCGACAGCCGCGTGCCACCCGAAATGGTCTTTGACCAACATATCGGCGATATTTTCAGCGCGCGTATCGCGGGCAATTTCGTCAATTCCGATATTTTGGGCAGCCTTGAATTTGCCTGCCGCGTGGCGGGTGCCAAGGCGATTGTGGTGCTCGGGCACAGCGCCTGTGGCGCGGTCAAAGGCGCGATTGATCAGGTCGAATTGGGCAATCTGACCGATATGCTGGCCAAGATCGAACCTGCGGTTCAGGCGGTTGGCCCAATTGCGGATCGCAGCTCAAAGGACAATGATCTGGTGCAGCGCGTGGCCGATGCCAATGTCGCCTTGACGGTGGCGGCCATCACCGCCGAAAGCGCGGTTCTGGCCGATATGGTCGCGGGCGGCGAATTGGTGGTCGTGGGCGCAATGCACAATGTCGCCACGGGCGAGATCACCTTGCTGGGCTAAACCCTGCAAGAAAGATCAAGACGGGCGAGGCCACAGCGCCCCGCCGTTTCTCCCTCAGAACCGCAGGCCGAAGTTCAGGCCAAAGCGTCTTGTGGTGGCGTTGCCTTGGCGGGTGGCGTTGGCGGCGAGGGTGGCGGTGTTGGAGAGCGGGATCTCATAGCCCAGCCCCAGATCAAGGCTGGTGTCACGCGGCGCGTCCCCCTCCACGGTGAAGGGGGTGGAATTGCCCAAGCGATAGGTGGCCTCTGCCGCCCCGCCAAAGGATTGGGTCAGCGCGGCATTGGCCGAGAACCGGCCCGCCCCAAGCGGGCGCTCCAGCTCTGCGCCAAGGGTCAGCAGGGTTTGGGTCGTGGTCTCTGCGCCCCGCGTCAGCGCGGCTGTGCCGCCCGTCTCGGTGAAGCCGTCATTGTGCAGCCATTGCTGCGTGAGGCGCGCGAAAGGCGTGGCAGACCAGACCGCGCCCTCATAGCGGCGCGCCATTTCGGCAAAGCCTGTCAGCATACGGGTGGAATAATTGGCCGACAGGGTTTGATTGAGCGCCCCCACCGCCACCGTGCGGGTCGATTGCACATCGCCCCATGTGCCGATCAGGCCCAGGCTCAGGTCCATCTCCCCAAAGCGGCGGTTGGCATAGGTGCCAAGGCTCAGGCTTTGGGTCGTGGCACGGGTGCCAAGCGCGGCTGTGTCGCTTTGCGATTGCCCGCGCCCGATGAACACCCCGCCATCCCATGCCCCGAAGCGCAGATCATGGCCCAAGATCAGGCCCGCATTGCGCAGATCGGTGGTGATGCCATCCAAGCTGCGGCTGGACCCATCGCCGTAGAGATTGGCCCAAAGGCCCGATGGGGTGCCCTGCCCCCCGCGCGATGAGGCGGTGACGATGCTGCCCCCCTCGCCGCCGCCGCCGCCACCATCGCCACCTGCCCCGCCCATCTGGCCTGTCAGCGTGGTGACGATGCTTTGCCCCTCGCCCAACTGCCCCGCCCCGATGGCCGCCAAACCCGCGCCCGAGAATTGATCAAGCGCGTTGCGCGCCGCATCGCCCGAAAGCGTCAGCAGGGCGTTGGCCGCATCGCTGCCCGCGATTGTGCCAATCCCGCGCGCGGTGTTGCGCTGGTTGCGGGTGCGGGCCACGCTTTCAAAGGAGACATCATTGCGCAAAAGGCGCAGATTGACGAAATTCGCGCCATAGATCGCGGTCGGGGTCAGGAAGGTGTAATCAGACGCGACCGCGCCGAATGTCCCCGTGACGGTCCCCGTGGCGGTGATGATCCGCCATGTGCGATCAGGCACATAGGTGCCCGCCTCGCCCACGTGGCGCAGGGTCGCGCCATTGATCGTGACATTGCCCGTGGCATTGATCAGATCGGCGCGGGTGGCATCACTTGGGTCAACCTCGACCGCCAAGACGGATCCTGCATTCAAGGTGACATCGCCCGTGTTCAGCGTGCCGATGGAATTGCCCGCCGCCAATGTGCCGCCCGATTGCACCGTCACCGCGCCCACCGTGCCCGTGCCGCCCAGCGTGCCGCCCGCATTGATGGTGGTTGTGGCAGGCAAAACGCGATTGATCAGCAAGCGGCCTTCGTTCACGAAAATCCCGCTTGGCAAACTTACAGCGTCATCGACAGGGCCATAGGCCGTCAGGATGGGCAGACCTCGTTCAACACGGCCGTTGATTTCTGAAAAAGCCATGATCTGGTATTGACACGCGTTACGGCTCGCACCAGGAAGGGCAACATTTTCAGCGGAACCCAACACCGCTGCTAAAGTGACGGTCCCCGCACCTTGCTTGACGAGGGCACCATCACCGCAAAAATATTCGTTGAGCGTGAGATCATCGCGGCGATTGAACACAAGCGCGCCTGCGTTGACGAGATTATACGCGTTAGGATTAATTCCGCCCTGCAGAATTGCGGGGGTGATGCTGCCAGATGTGCCCCCATCCCCAATATGCAGCGTTCCCCTGTTCAAAATAAGGACATTCGCGCCGATATTGCCCGTCACGATTGTGTCCGAGCCTGGCTCTGTTATCAAGGTTCCGTTGCCCAAAGGATTCGCGCGCAGCGCAAAGCCGTCATTGGAGCGGCCAACCGCCAACACGGTTTTTTCACCCAGGACAATATTGTCAAATCCGAGCCTGCCAGAGGGGGTATCCCCTCCTATGAGACCGCTCACTGTCAAAACAGCGCTGCCCCCGATTTCCAACCTGCTGTTCGGCGCTGTGCTTGCGAATTCCGAACCGCTATCCACCAAAAAAGGCGCGTTAATATTCTCCGTAAGAGCAGCATCAAACGTTTCGAGCCTGACCCGCGCAATGGCGCCGTTCTGAAGCAAACGGGCACCGTCTAGTAGTTGAAAATTAGAAAACGATCCCTGGACTGCGCCTGTTGCCGTTGCGGCTCCCCCACCCACAAAGAAGTTGGATCCATTGGAAAAAAGATTGCCAAAATTAGCAATTCCCACGGTAACCAATGTGGAGTGCTCATTGGATATATCGCCCGCATCAAGCCGACCACCTAGATTGATCGCCAGAACGGAATTGTTTGTCAAATCAATTTGACCTGGCACGATCAGCCTGTTGCCCCCCTCAGCATTGCCGCCGTTGGGAATTTCAAGAAACCCGCCATTCAACGTCAAGGATTGCGCCGAAGCGGATAAATCAGCCATGCAAAGGGCAGCCCCAATTGCAAGGCTGATCAGCCCCGTGGACCGCATAAGCGCATGATATTTTGTTCGGTGCTTGTGCTGCGCCGCGCCTTGCGCCGCGTAAAAATTCCTAGACCCCCTGCCCGAAGACACGGTTTTTTGTCGTTTAGAAACGTGATCTGTCATTAATCCTATGTTGGTGCCTGTTTGGCACCGCCCCTAATTTCTTTCGTTAAATGGCGATGTCAGCCTTTGCCCCAGCCCCTGAAGACTTAACCACCGACATATTCATAATTTTAACTTAAAATTTAGGTCAATATATGTTTCCATATATTTACATGACTTTTGTATGGATTGGGCGCGTTGCACGGAACCATTGACCAATGGTTTGGCCCTTGGGGCCTGCTGCACTTCCATTATGGCCGCCACCCCCTTCCCAACTGCGGCTGCTTCGCCTATCGCTAGGGGTATGAGCGATCTTCGAGACACCCCTGTTCTGGCCATTGATGGCGGCGGCACGCGCTGTCGGATGGCCTATGGCGTGGTGGGGCGGCATATCGTGGTCGAGGGCGGCGCGGCCAATGTCAGCACCGATTTCGCCGCTGCGCTGCGCGAGATCCATGCCCTGCTTGGCGCGCTTTCGGCCAAGACAGGGATCGGGGTGGAGACCTTATACACGCATCGCTGTTTTGTGGGGCTTGCGGGGGTTACGGGTGACGCCATGGTTGCGCGGTTGCGCGCGGCGCTGCCATTTGCACAATGCAGGATTGCCGATGATCGCGCGGCGGCCTTGCGCGCGTCCCTTGGCGCGGGCGATGGGATGATCGCGCATTGCGGCACTGGCTCCTTCTTTGGGCGGCAGATCGCGGGGGTGCAAGGCTTTGTCGGTGGGTGGGGCTTTGTTTTGGGGGATGAGGCCTCGGCGCATTGGCTGGGACGAGCGGCGCTGCGCGCCACGCTGGAAACCGAAGATGGGCGGCACCCCCCAAGCGGGCTTGCGCAAAGCCTGATCGCGCGCTTTGGCGATGCGGCGGGGCTGGTGGAATTCGCCACCCACGCCCGCCCCGCTGATTTTGGCGCCTTGGCCCCCGTGGTGACCGAAGCCGCCTGCGCAGGCGATGCGCTCGCGCGGGGGCTGATGGCGCATGGGGCGCATGAGATCGCGCGCGCGCTTGCGCATCTGGGTTGGCACGCGGGTCTTCATCTGTGCCTGACGGGCGGGGTTGGGCCGCAATACGCGCCCTACCTGCCACAGGCCATGCAGGGCTGCGTGATCCCAGCGCAAGCCCAGCCGATCATCGGCGCCCTGGCCCTTGCGCAGGAGATCGGTGAGGGCACGAAATCATGACACAGATGATTATACACAATGCACGCCTCTTTGATGGCACAAGCCTGTCAGCGGCGCAGAGCGTGGTTTTTGATGGAGAGCGGCTCGACCATGTGGCGCCCGATGGCGCGGGGCTATCTGGCGCGGCGCAGATCGACCTTGACGGCGACATTCTTTTCGCGGGCTTCGTGGATCTGCAGGTCAATGGCGGTGACGGTCTGATGTTCAATGCCGCGCCCAGCCTAGACACATTGCGCCGCATGGCCGCAGCCCATCATCGCCTTGGCACCACCCTGATTTTGCCAACCCTGATCTCCGACCGACCCGAGACCACAATGGCCGCGATTGAGGCCTGCATCACCGCCATCAAGGCGGATGTGCCGGGCATCGCGGGTTTGCACCTTGAGGGGCCGCACCTGTCCCTTTCGCGCAAAGGGGCGCATGACGGGGCGCATATTCGCCCTATGACCGATGGCGATGTGGCAATCTATCTTGACGCTGCCCGCGCCCTGCCCTGCCTGAAGGTGACACTCGCCCCTGAAAACGCGACCGAAGCCCAAGTCGCGGCCTTGTCGCGCGCGGGGATTTTGGTCGCCCTTGGTCACACGAATGCGGATTATGACACCTGTTTGCGCTATTTTGCGGCAGGCGCGCGCAGCGTCACCCATTTGTTCAACGCCATGAGCCAACTGGGCAACCGCGCGCCTGGATTGGTGGGGGCGGCCTTGGCCACGGGCACGGTCAGCGCGGGATTGATCGCCGATGGCATCCATGTGCATCCTCAGGTGATGCAGGCCGCGTGGCGCGCCAAAACGGGGCCTGGCGGCATCTATCTTGTCAGCGATGCGATGGCGGTCGCAGGCAGCAGCTTGCAGGAATTTGATTTGGGCGGGCGGCGCATCACGCGCAAAAACGGCGCTCTGACCTTGGCGGATGGCACGCTTGCAGGGGCCGACCTTGATCTTGCCCGCGCGGTGCAAGTGATGGTCGAGGATGTGGGCGTGCCCCTCACCGATGCTTTGCGCGCGGCCACATCCACCCCTGCCGCCCTGATCGGCCGCAGCTACGCCCTGCCCCCTTTATCACAGATGCAAAGCCTCAACCCGAAAACATGGACCGTGCAGCCTGCGATCAAGCCGCATACAGACGCGCAAGATTTGTGATGAATGGAAAGTGGTGCCCCCACACGGACTCGAACCGCGGACCCTCTGATTACAAATCAGATGCTCTACCAGCTGAGCTATAGGGGCACTGCGCGGTGCAATAGGGCTTTGTGCAAAAAGACGCAAGAGGCCTGTTGGAAATTTCTTGCACCAAACACATCTGCACGGGCCGCATTAAGATTTGCGCAAGGTTCGGGGCTTCTGTAACCTAAGGCACAGGGTTACGAGCATAAATCAGGGAATTGGCCGCTCATGCAGGTTGCTTTTCATCTCGGTGCGCCATGCACGGATGACGATATGTTGCTGACATCACTGGGCAAAAACCGCACGGTCCTTGCACCGCATGGCATCGCCATACCCGAAGCGGCGCAGTTTCGCACGGTGCTGCGCGATACAATGCGCGCGCTGAAAGGGAAATCCGCCTCGCCCGAGATCACCGAAGCGCTGTTGGACGCGATCTGGGGTGAGGACAGCCCGCAGCGTTTGGTCTTGTCGGACCCGCGTTTGGTCTCGATCAACCGATTGGTCGCGCAAGGGGCGCAATTCTGGCCAGCCATTGCGCGGCAAACGGACAATATGCGCGCGCTGTTTCCCGAGGCGCAGATCGAATTTTTTATTGCCCTGCGCGATCCAGGCACGCTGTTGCCCGCGCTGTTTCGCGCCTCGCGCTATACGGATTTTGCGGAATTCGGCGGCGATGTGCAGCCCGAGGCGCTGCGCTGGTCAGAAATGCTGATCCGCCTGCGTGAGGCGCAACCCGATGCACAGATCACCGTATGGGCCAATGAGGATACGCCGCTGATCTGGGGCGATATCATGCGCGCTTTGGCGGGTCTTGCGCCCAACACACGCCTCAAGGGCGAGAGTGATTTGGTGCAAACCTTGCTTGACCCCTCCGTGGCGGGGCAGTTGGACCTCTATTTGATGACCAACCCGCCCCAATCAGACGCCCATTTGCGCCGCATCCATCTGGCCTTTCTCGAACGCTATGCGAAGGCGGATTTGATGGTGGAGGATTGCACCATCCCCGATTGGGATCAGGATTTACTCGACCGCATCAGCGCAAATTATGAAGAAGATCTGCAAGCCATTTCCGCGATGGACGGGGTGCGGTTGATTGCGCCTTAGCGCATCCCCAAGGCTTCTTTGTACATTTCAAGAACAGCTTCTTCTTCTGCGACATCATCGGGCTCGCGTCGGCGCAGCGTGATCAGCTTGCGGATCACTTTGGTGTCATAGCCGCGCCCTTTGGCCTCGGCCATCACCTCTTTTTGTTGATCGGCAATGTCTTTTTTCTCGGCTTCCAGACGCTCGAACCGCTCGATGAAGGCGCGCAGCTCATCGGCGGTGACGCGGTAGGTCGCATCGGCGGCGGCGGCGGCAGGGGTTTGGGCGTTTGGCTGATCCATCGAAAAAGGCTCCTCTTGGGGCGGACAGGCGGGTATATCAGGCCAAAAGGCCTAGCCCTTTGGCCCCCGTTTCGCAAGTGTGAATGGCGCAAAACCATTGCACCTTGCAGTGGTTCGCGATAGCCCGCTGTTGCACGGCAGATCAAGATAGGATGACGGACAATGGAATGGCTTGTTTGGGTCGGCACAGGGCTGACTGTGCTCGGGCTTGGTCTTTTGGCCTATTGCATCTTTGCGGCCATCGCAGCCAAGCGGGCAGGTCTGCCCGAGGCCGAGGCGCGCGCCAAATTGCAGCGGATTGTCTTCGTCAATATGGGCGCGCTGATGGTTTCGGCCTGCGGGCTGATGTTGGTGGTGGTCGGGGTGTTCCTGACCTAGCGCGCGTGTGCGGCGGCGCAGACCCGACAAAACGGCGTGAAGGGCAAAACCTCCAGTCGATCCTCGGAAATCGGCAGCTCGCAGTCGGTGCAGACGCCGTAAGTTCCTGCCTCGATGCGCGCCAGCGCGGCGTGGATCATGGCCACCTCATGCTGTGCCTCAATCCCCAAGGCCTCCATCGCCTCATCATCTTCGCGTTCTTTTGCGGCCTCTGCCCAATCGTTGGAATGGGGGCTGTCCAGCGCATCCTCCAATTGATGCATTCGGTGGCCCAACTGCTCGAGGCGCGCCATCAATGTATCACGGATGCCCGCAAGCGCGGCTTTGTCCAATTTCGCAACCATCACACGGTCCTTTCAAACACTCTTTCGCCTGTGATCTTGCGCGCGCTTGCACGGCGCTGCTTTGATATGTGTCAACTTCGGCAATTGCCCTCTGCGCCAAGCCTCCTTAGATTGCCGCACAGCCGATACTGGGCGCACCGCCCCCAAACCAAAGGATCACGCTGATGGAGTTGCGCCAGATCACCGAAAAAATCTTTGTGTCACCGCAAATCACGCCCGAGGATTTGGCGCAGTTGGCCGATGTGGGCATTGCCACCATCATCTGCAACCGCCCCGATGCCGAGAACCCCGCAGCGCTGCAGGCCGCCGCCCTTGAGGCCGCCGCAAGCGCCGCAGGGATCGATTTTGTATACAACCCCATGGGGGCCGCGGGCCTCAGCATGGATATGATTGACGAGCAATCAGACGCGATTGAGGGCAGCACAGGCAAGGTTTTGGCCTATTGCGCCTCTGGCACGCGTTCGGCCGTGCTATCGGCATTTGCCTTGGCGGGCCATATGGCGCGCGCGGATATTCTAGATGCCATTGCAAAAGCGGGCTATCCGATGCCGCAGCTTGCAGCGCAGATCGACCAAGTGGCCGCGCAGCGGGCGGATGGCTAGGGAAAGACCAAAGCCCGATGGCCGCTTATGATCAAGATCGCCGCAGGCCTGCTGATTGGCTGGTCAACGCGCTGTTTCAGGCCGTGCTGGCGATGGCACGCAGCCTGCCCTATGGCCCTCGGGTCGCCTTGATCGGATGGCTGACGCGCAAGGGATTGGCCCCTTTGGCAGGGTTTCGCGCCCGTGCGATGGCGCAATTGGCGTATATCTGGCCCGAATTATCCACCGCAGAGCGGCGCGCCATTGCCGATGCCAGTCTCGATAATCTCGGCCGTTCGGTGATCGAGCAATATTCGGCCCCTGATCTGATCGCGCGCGCCAAAACATGGGAACCATCGGGCGCAGGATGGGCGGCCGCCGAAGCGGCGCGCAAAGCGGGCCGTCCGATCCTGTTCGTATCGGGGCATTTCGGCAATTACCAAGCCTTTCGCAGCGCCATGAACCAACGCGGCTATCAGATGGGCGGGCTCTATCGCCCGATGAACAATGGCTATGTCAACGCGCATTACGTGGAGACGATGCGCGCCTTTGGTGGGCCTGCCTTCCCACGCGGGCGGCGCGGGGTGGCGCAATTTCTGCGCCACATCAAGGCAGGAGGTCAATGCGCCATCCTGCTGGATCAATATTTCGCAGATGGGGTGCGGGTGGATTTCTTGGGCAAGCCCGCGCCAACGGCCCTCACAGGGGCGGAAATGGCGCTGCGCCATAATGCGCTGGTCGTGCCGATTTTCGCGCGCCGCCGCGCCAACGGGTTGGATTTTGACATTCTTGTCGATGCCCCTATCCCCCATGATAGCCCTGAGGCGATGACACAGGCGATTTCGGACGCGATTGCGCGGCGTGTCCGTGAAACGCCTGAACAATGGCTGTGGGTGCATCGCCGTTGGAAGCCCGAACGGCAATTGCGCTATTTCGATCTCGATGCCGAAGAAGAAGAAGCGCTGCGCCGCAATCTATAGGGTTGGATCACCGCGGGGCGATTGCAGCCCCCATCACCGGACCCAAGGCACCTGGACCAATCCGCACTTGGACCACGACCGCCATCGCCAATTCAGGATCACTTGCAATGTCCCGTGCAAAGGGGCTGCGCCCATCCCAGTCGCCCAAGATTTCCAAATCCTGCACCACATTGCTGTAATGGGCATCGCGCCCCGCATTTTCACCACGGGTGATATCCACCGTGGCCCGTGGGATGAAGCGGATCACCTGCACCACCATTGGCGCGGGTTGATCCGTTTGCGCCATCACGCGATATCCTTGGGCGCTGCGCGACAGCTCTACCGCGACAGGATAGCCCTTGGCCGCATGGGCGCGGATCAAATCCGCCAATTCCATGGGTTGCGCCCCGACCAGATGATCCGCCCCCGCAACGACCATATGCGGGGTATAGACCCGCCGCCCGCCCGCGGCACGCACATAGGCCTCCTGTCGGCGCGAGAATTGCGGCTGCGCAAATGTGTCGGGCCAGCCAATGTAATCCCAATAATCCACGTGCAGACCCAAGGGCAGCACATCCGCACGGCTGGCCAATTCATTCATCAAGGCATCTGCAGGCGGACAAGAGGAGCAGCCCTGCGATGTGAAAAGCTCGACAACCACGGGACCTGAGGCCGAGATTTGCGCACGGGCGGATTGCGCCGACAAGGCAAAACCCGCGATCAGCAAAAGCGCCGCGCACAGCTGCGGCAGGCATATGCCGCACCCCCATCGACCCTGTTGCACGCGAAACCCAAGCATGGCTGCCCTTTTCATCCTGACTTCACCTCAAGTAGCGGCACCTGCGGCGATGTTCCAATCAAGCCTTTGCGAGATTCAGTTACAAGGGCCTCAAATCTATTCATATCACCTGAAACGAAAACCGCTAGAGCCAGCGCGGGGTGGTCTGAATATAGCGCGCGCCCTCGATCCCGAACCTGTCGCGCAAAACCGCTTCCTCTGGCGCGGCAAAACGGCGATCCACCATCCCAAAGTAAAGAAACGGGATCAAGACGGGCGACAGCGCCCCAAGCATCATCACCCACCCGCCCAAGATCACCACCATTGCCAGATAAATCGGATTGCGGCTGTATGCGAATGGGCCTGATGTGATCAAGGCCTTCGGGGTGTGGCGCGGCTCAATCGGTGTTTTGGCGCGCCAGAACCACAGCGCCGACCATAGGATCAGGGCTAAACCCGCAGCAATGGCCAAAGCCCCTGCCGCGCGAAACACCAAGCCAAAGGCCATGACCAACGGCAATTCCCGCGCCAAAAGCCATGCGGCGGCGGCGGCCAAGATCAGCCAAACGGGCGGAATATCGAGCAGGGAAAGCGCGCGCTTCACAGTGAAATCTCTGGCCAATCGCGCGCGGGGGCCACGTGCACCCTGCTGCCACGATGGCGCAATTGTCGCCACCCCATCACCACCTGCCCCCAAATGCGCCGCGCGCGAAACCCAAGCGCGGCCATGCCATGGGCAGGCAAACGTGGCTTGTCCACGGCATCAATCAGGGATTTGGTCTTGATCGCCTGCGGCACCCCATATTGCGCGCAAATATCCAATTGCACCGCAAGCGCGGGCACGGCCTGATAGCTGTGCATCGCATAGGTTGAGGAAATAATCGCATCCGATGGCCCGCCTGCGCGCTGTGCATGATCAAGCATCAGCTGTGCCCCCTTAGGATAGGCGATATAGGCCGCCGATCCCGTTCGATCCTGCCACAGGCGCAGCATCGGCGCAGCAGGATGCAACACGCGCCCCAGCACCTTTTTGCGTCCCCGCGTCTCAAGCGAGATGTGATCCACATCGCGCAATTCTGCGACAAGGGCCAAAAACGCGGGCAGATCAGCGGCCAAAACCGCGTCATCCTCCAAAATCAAATGCGGCGCATCCGCCGCAATCACAGCCCGCCATGCGGCCATATGCGAGGCGCAGAGCGCCATTTCCGTCACGCGCAAGGGCCGCTGCCACCGATGCCAAACGGGATCATCGGCGCGGGGCGTCAATGTCTCTGGCGTAACCGCCTCGATCCGCGCCCAATCCAACCCGAAATGATCCATCTGCGCAGCCATAAAGGCCATGCGATCCGTGGCCGTGGCCATATTGATGATCAACACCTTCATTGGCCAAAATCCATCGCAGATAAATCCCCATCAATCAGCGCCAGATATTGCGCCACAACGCGTGGCTTGGTGAATTGCGCCTGCAAGGTGGCCAATCCGCCCGCGACCAGCTGTTGCGCATGATGTCGATCATCGCGCAGCCTCCACAGCGCCGCCGCCATTGCGGTCGCATCGTCAATCTCGACAAGGGCCGCGTTCTGGCCATCGCGGCAAAACCACAATGGCCCCTCGCTGCGCGTGGCAATGACGGGTGTCTCGGCCTGCCAAGCCTCCAAAATCACATTCCCAAGCGGTTCGTGGCGCGAGGGCATCACATAGGCATCTGCGGTTTTGACCAGATGCATTGGCTCCTCCACCCAGCCCAAAAAGCGAATGCGGTCCATCACCCCAAGATCACGGGCCAGCGCCTCGAGCGCGGGCCGTTTTTCGCCCTCGCCCGCAAGCCACAGATACGCCCCATCCACCTGTGCAAAGGCGCGGATCAGCGTGTCAAACCCTTTGCGATGGATGAAACGCCCCGATCCCACGATCAAAAACGCATCTTCAGGCGTGTCATAGGTGGCGCGCGGAATGGCGCGGGGGGTCACCTCGCGCACGAAATTGGAAATCACGCCAAGCGGCCGCTGCCAACCCAAATCGCGGCAAGCCTGCGCAATGCCGGGCGTATTGGCCACGATCACATCATTACGCGCAAAATTTTTCAAATGGCGCGGATAATCGCCAAGGCGCGTGATCCGCACGCCGCCACCCGATTGCGGCAAAAGTTTCGAGGCGCGCGACATCCAGGCAAATGTCGCATCAGGCCGCCACGCGGCGCGCATCTGGCGCAAGTGCCACCGCAGCCAAAGGGATTTGGGGCTCAGAAGCCGAAAATTGGTTTCGTAAATCTCGCCAAGCGGGCGAAGGTCATCGGCCCAAGCCCGATTGGGGCGGATCACAAAACGCTGCTCAACCCCCGCCTCCGCCAAAGCATGGCAGAGATTGACGAAGAACCGCTCCGCCCCGCCATCGGTGCCAAAATGCATATGGATCACGCGGCGCGGCGTCATCGCGCGATCCTTTGTGCGGCCCTTTGTGCGGTCCTTTGTGCGGCCATCTCATCAAAGAGGGCCAGATATTGTTCGATCACCGCCTCTTTGGAAAAGCGCGCCGCAAGGGTTTTGCGCCCCTCCGCCGCCAGCCTTGCGCGCCGTGCGGGATCCGCCCCCAGTCGCGCAATTGCGCGCCCCATGGCGGGGGCATCGTCAATATCGACCAAATCCATATTCTCGCCATCCACCCCATACCACAGCGGTCCTTGGCTGCGGGTGGCGACCACGGGCAAGCCAGCCGCCCATGCCTCCAGAATGACATTGCCCAAAGCCTCGTCACGACTGGGCATGGCCAAGATATCGCAGGCCTGCACAAAGGGCAGAATATCGCCTTGCCACCCTAAGAAATGCACGCGAGACATAAGACCCAAATCGGCCACTAAGGCACGCAATTCCGCCTCTAACGGCCCATCCCCGATCAGCCACAATTCGGCATCAGGTGCATGGCTCATCGCGCGGATGAGTGTGTCAAACCCCTTAATCCCCACAAAACGGCCAATCGCCACGACCCGCCCCCCTTTGGCGCGGGGGGCTTGAGGCACAACCGCCCCCGATGCGGTTTTTGGCGCAGGCGGAAAGTTGGAGATCACTTCGGCGCGCCCCTGCCAGCCCTGACCGCGAATATGGGTGATGATGTCGGGCGTATTCGCTATCACCCCATCCAGACGCGGAAAATACTTGATATTGAACGGAAAATCGCCAAGGCGCAGCACCTTAACCCATGGCCCATTGGGGATCAGCCGCGCCACAGGGGCGCGCCATGCCATCACCACATCGGGGGAAAACCGCGCAATCTGGCGGTGCAAGCCCCAAAGGCGGATCAGCGAGATCGGATCACGGCGCAAATAGGTCGCTTGATGCACGCGCCCGCGCGGGGCCAATTCGGGCAGCCAGATTTGCTCGGGCCGCACGGCGAATTCTTGCTCCATCCCTGCTTCATGAAATCCTTGGGTCAGGCGCAGGAAAAACCGCTCTGTGCCGCCATCACGGCCCATCATGATATGGAAGATGCGTTTGACCACGCCGCCTATAATCCCTTGGCCCGCGCGCGCGCCAATTGCAGGCGGTAATTCACCCGATACCGCCCAAAGCGCCACAGCCTCACCCAAATCGGATCTTTCTGCGCCATCTGCTTACGGCTGTCGCCCACGGTGCCATCACTGGTTTCTTGTGCACCAATGGCAATGGGTTGCGGCGCGATCATCGCCACGCGCAGATCAAATTCCCAGAAATGCTTGTGGTCCTCATCCACGGGGCGGAAAATCGGCGGCACTTTGGCCAATATTTTTTCAGCCCCCGCGCGTGTCAGCACATAGCCCAAAGTGGTGGAGGGCACGCGATCGGGGCGGCCAAGGGTGATGCCCTGCCCGATTGCGCAAACCTGGTCGAGGCGCACGGGCTTAAACGAGAACAGCTTGACCATATCCCACGCGCCCGCGCGCGCCGCATGATCGGCCTGCACCGCGGCAATCGTTGCCGCGAAATCACCTGTGACGCGCAGATCATCCTCTAGGATCACCGCCGCCGCCGCACCGCTGTCGCGCAGCCATTCAGCGGCCTTGATATGGCTCAGGTAGCACCCGATTTCAGGGGCCACCAGATCATGGCGCGCAAAGCGGCGATTGGCGCGCGCATCATAGACGCGGGTCAAGTCCGCATCAGACAGCGCCCGACCATTGACCGCAGGCAGGCGCGTCCATGTCACACCTGCAGCGTCCAACTCTGCGCCAACACGGGCAAGCCGCGTTGCGTTGCTGTCCATATTGATGACGTAAACGGGCCAATCCTGCACGCGCGCTGCTCCTTTATGCTTGGGACTGGCATAGCGCAGCCACGGGTTTAAACACAAGCGCCGCGCATCATTGCTTGCCCCAACACGCGCTTTCATGACAAATGCGCCGCAAACAGAAATCACCCCAGAGGCGCGCATGGCGCAGGCAATCCCAATCTATGTCATCAATCTTGACCGCCGCTCCGATCGGCTGGAGCGGATCGGGGATCACCTGCGCGCGCGCGGCGTGACATTCATGCGCCATTCCGCCTGTGATGCACAAAGCGCGGATGCCACCCGCATAGATGATGTGATTGCGGAATATGGGCCCTTGGGGCGGCTTGGCTTGGGCGACCGCGCCTGCACCGTCAGCCACACCGAGGCTTGGGCCGCATTTCTGCAAACAGACGCGCCATTCGCGCTGTTTTTAGAGGATGATATCTATCTCGCCGCTGATCTGGCCTCTGTGGTGATGAGCGCTGATTGGATTCCCCGCGGGACCGAGGCGGTCAAGCTTGAGAAATTCAACGAAGGCACCTCCAAATTGTTGCTTGGCCCGCAAATCGGGCAAACCCCCACAGGCCGCGCGATCCACCCGATGCGCTCGCGTCATGTGGGGGGTGGGGCGTATATCCTGACGCGGCGGGGGGCGGAATTGGCGCTGTCTTGGCGCGGCAAAATGCGGGTGCCGATTGACCATTTTCTGTTCAATGACACGGTCAGCCCCATTCGCAGCCCCCTTGCCGCCAGCATCATTGTGCCCGCCATGGCAACACAGCGCGCCTATGCCTATAATTCGGACATCTCAGGCCTTGGCAAAGCGGTGCGCCCCAAAGGATGGGCCAAAACATGGCGCAAACTCAAACGCGGCAGCGCCGAGATTAACCAAGCCCCCCGCCAAATCTGGCAATGGGCCACGGGGCAAGCGCGGATTGTCGCGGTGAGGTTTGAGGAAGAACCCTAAACTACCCAGCGCGCAACGAATGTATTACTCTAACGCGAGAACACGATACGCGTTTAGAGAAATGACACATCATCGTCCACAAATCGAATTTTTGTCTCACGCATTCTTTCCAAGAATCGCCTATAGTCTGGGCGACTTTCAAGCATCCAACCTACCTCCTGATTTCTAGCATCGTTGACATGGGCCATCCCGTTTTCCACTTGGCGACGCATTCGCTGTTCGAGATCCTCTTTTACGGGGAAGTCACCGCCACGCGAGAAGTCAAACAAAACTGAGGTTCGAGCTTCTAAAGCAAACCAATTTTGCAAGTTGTAGTATTGTTGCAACCTGTCCAATTCGCTATTTTCTGGATGATCGGAAAAAAGATTGAACCTCGGCCATGCCGACCAACGCGATAGTAAAATTTGATAAAGCGCGATAATCGACACTAAGGGTTCCGCCTCGTCCTTTGGGCTGTGTTCGATGCAGGCACGTAAGGTTTCAAAATCATCCGAGGATAGCCGCAGCAATTCGGCTTCTTGGTCATTGTCACCAAATATAATGCGCGCCCGCCGATCCTCACAAATCTCACAAATCCGAGACAACACAAGAGGCAAGCAACTTCTGGCCGCGTCAAGTTTCGCGATGCGGGTTTTCTCTGCCAACTCAACGTTGCTTTGAATCTGGCGCGATACCCCCCAAAGGCCAAGCGCCGCTGCGGCAACAATTACGAAATTAGAGAGATGCGTGGCGAGATGCTCAACCACCACGGGATGGCTTGATGAAAGAACCCATAAGGCACCAGTGCTAAGAAGAAACCCCAACAGGATACCAAGGGCCAAGCCTCGCATTTTCTCATATGACATCAAAAATCCTTTTGGATAATTTATGCCTAATTATATTTCATTATTTGCAAACAAAAAAGCCCCGCGCAAAAGGCGGGGCTTTTGGTTTTACTGTGACGAGACTTACGCCGCGCGGGCGAGGTTGCGCAGCACGTAATGCAAGACGCCGCCATTCTCGATATATTCGATCTCAACCGCCGTATCGATCCGGCATTTCAGCGTGATCGTTTTCATGGTGCCATCAGCATAGGTGATCTCGCATGGCACTTCGGCCAAAGGCGTGATTGTATCCAAGCCCTTGATTGCCACGGTTTCATCCCCTGTCAAACCAAGGGTTTTGCGGGTGTCACCGCCCGTGAATTCAAACGGGATCACCCCCATACCAACCAGGTTGGAGCGGTGGATGCGCTCGAAGCTTTCGGCGATCACGGCCTTGACACCCAAAAGCGCCGTGCCCTTCGCCGCCCAATCGCGGCTAGAGCCTGCACCATATTGCTCACCCCCAAAGATGACCAGCGGTGTGCCCTGTTCCTGATAAGCCATGGAGGCATCGTAGATTGAGGTCTGCTTGCCATCTGGGCCTTTGGTATAGCCACCCTCGACCCCATCCAACATCTCGTTCTTGATGCGGATATTGGCGAATGTGCCGCGCATCATGATCTCGTGATTGCCACGGCGGGAGCCGTAGGAGTTAAATTCCCGCACGGGCACCTGACGCTCGATCAGATATTGACCCGCAGGGGTGGTGTCCTTGAACGATCCCGCAGGGCTGATGTGGTCGGTGGTGATCATATCGCCCAAAAGCGCCAGAACCTTGGCCCCTTCGATATTCTCGATCTTTTTGGTGTCCATGGTGATGCCTTGGAAATAAGGCGGGTTCTGAACATAGGTCGAGGTTGCAGGCCAATCATAGGTCTGTTGGTCGGTGGTCTCGACCCCCTGCCATTTCTCATCGCCCTTGAACACATCGGCATATTTGGTCTGAAACGCCTCGCGCGTCACGGTGCGCTCAACGGTTTCGGCCACTTCCTGCGTGGTTGGCCAAATATCCTTGAGATAGACATCGCGGCCATCAGGCGTCTGCGCAATCGGGTCATTGGCCAGATCAATATCCATCGTGCCCGCAATCGCATAAGCCACGACCAGCGGTGGCGAGGCGAGATAGTTTGCGCGCACATCGGGGCTGATGCGGCCCTCGAAATTGCGGTTGCCCGACAGAACGGCGGTGGCCACCAAATCACCCTCGGCAATCGCCTCGGAAATCTCTTTTTGCAGCGGGCCAGAGTTGCCGATGCAGGTGGTGCAGCCATACCCAACAAGGTTAAAGCCAACCTTATCCAGATCCTCTTGCAGGCCTGCGGCCTCAAGATAGGCAGATACAACCTGACTGCCTGGTGCGAGCGATGTTTTCACCCATGGCTTGCGGGTCAGGCCCAATTCAGCGGCCTTACGCGCCACCAAACCTGCGCCGATCATCACATAGGGGTTCGATGTATTGGTGCAGGAGGTGATCGAGGCAATCACAACCTTGCCCGATTCCATGCTGTAATCTTCGCCTTTGACCGCAACCTGCTTGCCCAAAGGACGCTTGAACGTCTCTTCCATTTCCTTGCGGAAAGCGGATTTCGCGTTGGACAGCGCCACATAATCCTGTGGGCGCTTGGGGCCAGAGATGGCAGGCACAATCGTGCCCATGTCCAATTCCAACGTATCGGTGTAAACAGGCGCATAAGCCGCATCGCGCCAGAAGCCGTTTTCCTTGGCATAGGTTTCGACCAAGGCGATAACCTCTTCCTCGCGGCCCGTGTTGCGCAGGTAACGCAGGGTTTCATCATCAATCGGGAAGAAGCCACAGGTCGCACCATATTCAGGTGCCATATTGGCGATGGTGGCGCGATCCGCCAAAGGCAGACGATCCAAACCTTCGCCGTAGAATTCCACGAATTTGCCAACCACGCCTTTTTTGCGCAGCATCTCGACAACCTTCAGCACAAGGTCAGTGCCCGTGGTGCCCTCAACCATCGCGCCCGTCAGCTTAAAGCCCACCACTTCGGGGATCAGCATCGAAATCGGCTGGCCCAGCATCGCGGCCTCCGCCTCGATGCCGCCAACGCCCCAGCCCAGAACAGCCGCGCCATTGACCATGGTGGTGTGGCTATCTGTGCCGACAAGCGTATCAGGATAGGCGACCAAATCACCGTTTTGATCCACGTCCGACCAAACCGTTTTGGCCAGATATTCAAGGTTCACTTGGTGGCAAATCCCCGTTCCAGGAGGCACAACACGGAAATTGTTAAACGCGTTTTGACCCCATTTCAGGAAGGTGTAGCGCTCCATATTGCGCTCATATTCGCGATCCACATTCATCTGGAAGGCGCGCGGATTGCCAAACTCGTCAATCATCACGGAGTGGTCGATCACCAAATCGACCGGGTTCAGCGGATTGATCTTGTCAGGGTTGCCGCCAAGCGCCTTGATCCCGTCCCGCATCGCGGCCAGATCAACCACCGCAGGCACGCCTGTGAAATCCTGCATCAACACGCGTGCAGGGCGATAGGCGATCTCGCGGGGGTTTTGACCACCCATCTTTGCCCAATCGGCAAAGGCCTTGATGTCATCGACACTGACCGTCTTACCATCTTCGAATCGCAGCATATTCTCCAACACCACTTTCAATGCGGCAGGCAATTTCGAGAAATCGCCAAGCCCCGCCGCCTCAGCAGCAGCGATGGAGTAATAAGCATAGGTTTTTCCCCCTGCTGTCAGGGTCTTGCGGGTCGCGGCGCTGTCATGGCCTACGGTGATGGGCATTTTTGCCTCCCTCATCGAAAAACGGGTTACATTGAAACGGCCTTAGCCCTTGCGAATATCTGCTGCAATGGGGATCAGTCGCTTTGTATGCCGTTGCATACATTTTTTATGTGCCGCGTGCAAGCATTCCCGTTTACGTCCTTTTCAATTTCTTAAATTCCGTTTAGCTCTTGCCGCATGATGTTGGAAATCGCCTCTGTGGCTTGCGCGCGCGGCGCGGTGCAAGTTTTGCAAGATGTCAGCCTGACCGTCACTGCAGGCGAGGCTGTTGTGCTGCGCGGTCCAAACGGGGCGGGCAAGACCACGCTTTTGCGCGTGATTGCGGGGCTGGCGCAGCCGCTTTCGGGGCGTGTCATCTGCGCGGAGGACAGCATCGCCTACAGCGGCCATTCCGATGGGATCAAAACCAATCTCACCGTGGCGCAAAATCTCGGCTTTTGGGCAGGGGTTTTTGGCCAGCGCGACATCACACCCGCATTGGACGCGTTTGACCTGCACGATTTGCGCGACCGCGCCGCAGGGGAGATGAGCGCAGGACAAAAGCGCCGCCTGAGCCTCGCGCGGTTGTTGGTCACGGGACGGCCTATCTGGTGTTTGGATGAACCGACTGTGTCGCTCGATCAGGAAAATGTGGCCAGATTTGCCGCCGCCGTTGAGGCGCATTTGGCACGTGGCGGGGCCGCGCTGATTGCCACCCATATTGATCTTGGCCTCAGCGGCGCGCGGGTGTTCGACCTCAAGGCGCATATGTGCAAAAGATTGGCGCAAGGGGACCCTTTTTCGGATCAGGATTTCAGCGCAGATTGGGGGAAACCATGAGGGGTCTTTTGCTGCGCGATCTGCGCCTTGCGGTCAAGGCAGGCGGGGGCTTTGGCCTTGCTTTGGCGTTTTTCTTGATCGTCTCTGTGCTGGTTCCCTTTGGTATCGGGCCAGAAACGGGCTTGCTGCGCGAGGTGGCGGGTGGCGTGCTGTGGCTTGGCGCGCTTTTGGCCTGTTTGCTGTCGCTAGACCGCATTTTCGCGCTGGATTGGGAAGACGGCAGTCTTGAATTGCTTGCCACATCCCCCCTGCCCCTTGAGGTGGTTGCCATCACCAAATCGGCTGCGCATTGGCTGACCACGGGCCTGCCCTTGGCGCTTGTGGCACCCTTATTGGGGCTGCTTTTAAACCTGCCAAGCGCGGGGTTCATCTGGCTTGTCGCCTCGCTTTTGGTGGGCACGCCTGCGCTTTCGGCCATCGGCACATTCGGCGCGGCACTGACCGTGGGAATGCGGCGCGGCGGGCTGCTTTTGTCGCTTTTGGTGCTGCCGCTTTATGTGCCCAGCCTGCTGTTTGGCGCGATGGTGGTGTCAAATGGGGCAGAGGGCGCATCGGTTGGCACCCCCTTGGCCCTCTTGGCCGCCATCAGCTTGGGCAGTTTGGCGATTTTGCCCTTTGCCTCGGCGGCGGTCCTCCGCGTCAATCTGCGCTAGGCCAAGCCCCCATCCGCCCCTTGTGAGCCGCGTGGAAGCCGACTAAATTGCGCCGCATGAGCATTTGGGAATACGCAAATCCGCGAAAATTCATGGCGCTGTCAGGCGCCGTTTTGCCATGGATCACCGCCTTGGCCGTTGTCTTGGTCTTGGGCGGGCTGATTTGGGGGTTTTTCTTTACCCCGAATGATTTCCGTCAAGGATCGACCGTGAAAATCATCTACATCCATGTGCCTGCCGCGATCATGGGATCGGGGACGTGGTTTATGATGTTGGCCGCCTCGCTGGTCTGGGTGATCCGCCGCCATCATGTCAGCGCCTTGGCCGCCAAAGCGGCCGCCCCTGTGGGGATGGTGTTCACCCTCATCGGCTTGTTCACAGGCGCGGTCTGGGGACAACCGATGTGGGGCACATGGTGGGAATGGGACCCGCGGCTGACCGCGTTTTTGATCCTGTTCTTGTTTTATTTGGGATATATGGCGCTGTGGGCTGCCGTGGAAAACCCTGACAACGCGGCAGATTTGACCGCTGTGCTGTGCCTTGTTGGCACGGTGTTCGCGGTGATTTCGCGCTATGCCATCCTGTTTTGGAATCAAGGCCTTCATCAAGGGGCTTCGCTGTCGATGGACGCCGAGGAGAACGTGGCCGATGTCTTCGCCTACCCCTTATGGGTTTGCATTATCGGATTTGGCCTGTTGTTTGTGTGTCTCGTGCTTCTGCGCACGCGCACGGAAATTCGCGCCCGCCGCCTCGGTGCGCTCATCGCGCAGGAGCGGATGGCATGATCCCGTTTATCTTCCCCGATCTTGGCCCCTATAAGGTTGAGGTTCTCTCGGCCTATGCAGGCACGATTGTGTTGCTTTTGGCCTTGGTTGTGGCATCCGTCTGGCAGGGGCGCAAAACCCGCGCGCGGCTTGATGATTATGAGGCGCGCCGCGCCAAAAAAAGCGGCTCAGATGGGGATACTGGCGCATGAAATTCCGCCCGATGATGATCGTGCCCTTGGTGCTGACGCTTGGCTTTTTCGGCTTGGCCGCCGTGCAATTGAGCCGAACCGAGGATGCCCGTGGCATTGGCGTTGACACCACCGCCCTGCCGTCCACCCGCGAGGGGCGCGTGGCCCCTGACCTTAATCTGACCGCGCTGGACCAGACACCGCTTTTGACGCGCGATGATCTGGCAGGCAATGGGCTGGTGATTTTGAATTTCTGGGCAAGCTGGTGCCCGCCTTGCCGCGCGGAACATCCGACCCTGACCGCATTGGCCGAGGCGGGAAACCCGCTTTTCGGTGTCAATTATCGCGACCAAGAGAGCCAAGCCCGAAGCTTCCTTGCAGAACTGGGCAACCCCTATGACCGCATTGGCCGCGATGACGAGGCGCGCAATGGCCGCGATTGGGGCGTGGTGGCCATGCCCGAGACCTATTTCATCAATGATGAGGGGGTTGTCGTGCTGCATTTCCGCGGCCCTGTCACGGAACGGGTGCTGCAAAACCAGATCCTGCCACAATTGCGGGACAGTGGCTATGACCTGCTGCTGCCCGAAGGATTCGCGCGCGCAGACGGCTGATTGCGGGACCATTGATAGGGTCTGTTGGGGCCAATCAGTAAATATAGCGGATTTGATCGGTCCAGAACCGCTCCAACCGCTTCAGCGAATGGTTGATCTGCCCCACGCCATCCGCCTTTAAAAATCCTTGTGTGTCCAACTGATCCGCGTGCCGCTCAAACAAGGCGGCAACCGCATCGCGCACCTCCCGCCCTTTTGGCGTCAGGCGCACCCGCACAGAGCGGCGGTCAATATCGCAGCGCTGATGGTGCATATAGCCCATATCGACCAATTTCTTGAGATTATAGGACACGTTCGAGCCTTGATAATACCCGCGGCTTTTCAATTCGCCCGCGGTGACCTCATGC
The DNA here is from genome assembly GCA_025751475.1 of Rhodobacteraceae bacterium XHP0102. Taxonomy (GTDB): domain Bacteria; phylum Pseudomonadota; class Alphaproteobacteria; order Rhodobacterales; family Rhodobacteraceae; genus M30B80. The sequence goes on along the minus strand of JAOWLD010000003.1, from coordinate 315,057 downwards.
TCACCAATGTTGAACAGTAAAAGCGCCTGAACGGAATTCACCTCCAACATTCCCAAGCGTTCAAATTCATCTTTGATCACATCCAAGAGCAGGCGGTGAAGCCGCTCCACCAAGGCCAGCGACTCAAGATAACCTGCCGCCAAGGCGCGCGAACCCATGGGCATAATTGGGGTTTCGATACTCATCTGCTGCTCCGTGTTTCAATCACGACCCCACAGATGACGGGAAAATGCGAAAAAAAAGTTAAATGCGCGCCTGCACTTTTGTGCGAAATTCGTGGCTCATCTGTGCCAAAAAATCTGCGAGCGCAGGCGGGGCGGGCGTTTGCCCCGATACCCATTGATAAAGATCTTGGTCGGCCTCCTCCAACACCGCCTCGAATTGATCCAAGGTGGCATCATCGGCTGTGGCCAAATGAAGATCCGCCCACCCGCCAAGGATCAAATCCATCTCCTTGATGCCCCGATGCCACGCCCGCATCCGCAGCCGCTTTAGACGGATTTCACGAGGCTCAAGGGTATTTTCATCAGACATGGCAGGCCTTTGATATTGAGGGGCGTGGTTCCCAGAGGCGCCATTTTACGATCCTGTGGTCTCCTGCACCAGTGTCTGGCGCAATCTTTTTTCCAACCGCCCCAATTCCTCGGACAGTTTGGCCTGCTCCGCACGGATGCGGCGCATATCCTTCAAAATGGCGGTGCTGTCATCGCTGAGGCTGTTGGCCTCAAGCGGGCCATCAATCCCATCGCCCCGCCCCGTCAACAACCACATGATCGACACACCCAAAACGCCCGCCAACATTTGCAATTTATTGGCGCGCGGTTCGGCTTGGTCATTTTCCCATGTGCGGATGGTTTTGGCCTTGACCCCCAAGCGCCGTGCCAGTTCCGCCTGCCCCATTCCAGATGCCTCGCGGGCACCTGCCATGCGGTCGCCGAATGTAGCGGTGTCTTCATCATACCAGCTGCTGCCGATAATGGGTTCATTGGATGTCACATCATCGCTCATCGCGGGGGCTCCTTTGAAATTTTGGCCATTATCTTGATCTCACGCAGCGAGTGCCACGCCTTGCATCGTTCAACCTAAAAGGGATGGCGGCAGGGGAAATGCATATATGCGGCACTTCACCCAACAATTCCGCGCTTGAACAGCATTGCGCCAAACCCTAAAGCTGTGGCGCAATGAAGTAAACCGTAGGGCCGTGCTGATCCCTCGTCAGCGTGGCGCGCCACAAAACTGGAGAAATCCAATGGCCTTTTTGTCCGACACGCTTGCGCGGGTCAAACCCTCGCCCACAATCGCCGTCTCCAACCTCGCCGCGGACCTCAAGGCGCAGGGCAAAGATGTGATCGGCCTCGGCGCGGGCGAGCCTGATTTTGACACCCCGCAAAATATCAAAGACGCGGCCAAAGCCGCGATTGATGCAGGACGGACGAAATACACCGCCGTGGATGGGATCGCCGAATTGAAACAGGCGATTTGCCAAAAATTCGCACGCGAAAACAACCTCAGTTACAAACCTTCGCAAGTGTCCGTGGGCACGGGCGGCAAGCAAATTCTCTACAATGCGCTGATGGCCACGCTGAACCCTGGCGATGAGGTGATCATCCCTGCACCCTATTGGGTCAGCTACCCCGATATGGTTCTGCTGGCAGGCGGCACCCCTGTGATTGCAACAGCCACGATTGAAACGAATTTCAAACTGACGCCCGCGGCGCTTGAGGCGGCCATCACCCCCAAGACCAAATGGTTTATTTTCAACAGCCCGTCTAACCCCACAGGGGCAGGATATACCCGCGCCGAGCTGAAGGCGCTGACCGATGTGCTGCTGCGCCATCCTCATGTCTGGATCATGTCAGATGATATGTATGAGCATCTGGTCTTTGACGGCTTCGAATTCTGCACGCCCGCCGAAGTGGAGCCCGCCCTTTACGAGCGCACGCTGACCTGCAATGGCGTGTCCAAAGCCTATGCCATGACGGGTTGGCGCATCGGCTATGCCGCAGGGCCAGAGGCGCTGATTAAGGCAATGGGAAAAATCCAAAGCCAGTCCACCTCGAACCCTTCCTCCGTCAGCCAATGGGCCGCGGTTGAGGCCCTCACTGGCCCGCAGGATTTCTTGGCCGATAACGTGGCCTTGTTCCTGCGCCGCCGCAATCTGGTGGTCGAAATGCTCAACGCCGCCGAGGGCATCACCTGTCCGACACCCGATGGCGCATTCTACGTCTACCCCTCCATCGCGGGATGTATCGGCAAGACCAGCCCCGCAGGCAAGAAGATCGACACGGATGAAGATTTCGCAACCGCCCTTCTGGAGGAAGAGGGTGTGGCGGTGGTATTTGGCGGGGCCTTTGGCCTTTCGCCCAATTTCCGCGTGTCTTATGCCACCTCGGACGACAATCTGCGCGAAGCCTGCAGCCGCATTCAGCGCTTTTGTGCGGCCCTGGCATAACCCCAAAACCAAACCGCAGCATGGCCAAGGGCGATGCTGCGGACCCCACATAAAACGCCCATAAATCAACGACACTGACCAAGGTCACTTGACCTTTTTCGCGAAGCCGCGCAGGGTCAAGCGGCTGTTAAACTTGGGTGATGATCTGCTGGGGGGCCATGGCCGAACTGCCTGAATATTATTTTCGTGTCCGTGAAAACGGGGCATCGGTGTTTCGGGTCGATACCGAAAACCGACATCGCCGTGTGGAGATGCATGAAATTGCCATGGTCAATATCCGCAATGGCAATATCAAGCCGCATGGGGCCCATGAATTAACACCTCAGGACATGACCGCCATCACTGAATGGATGGACGCACGGCGCGCCTTGCTGAAACGGCGTGATTTGGATGATATTCACCGCACGATTGACCACCTCAACCAAACCGCCCATTGGGCGCAGTCGCGCGCCGATGATGACGATCTGGAGGATTTCACCGATCGTCTGCTCTTGGCCATGCATGATCTGCGCAGCGTGCTGGTGCGCAAAAAGGCGGAGCGGGTCAACCGCCTTCAGGCGCGCGAATAATCGGTCATCAGATCCAAATCTTTGCGCGGTCCAGTGATGCGACAATGGCTGTGCCAACGCTGTGGCAGCGCGGCAAAATCATAGCGCAGCATATATAAATCAGGCGCGCAATCATGGCGCGCGGGGATGTCATGCGCAGTGATCAGATGAAATGGGCGGTGATCATCAAAATCCACCTGCCACCCTGCCGCGACACGCCGCCAGATATACCGCCGCTCTGCCTCGAAGGTTTCGCCCTGATAGGTCAGTTGCCCCACCTCGTGATAGCTGAGAACCCCCTGCCCTGCGGCATGGAAAGCGGCGCGCCCGTCAAATCGACCGCGCTGCCCAGCGCGATGGTCATGGATCAGCCGCGCGACAGTCCATGCCCCCTCCAACATATCCTGATCTGGCAATGGCGCGATCTGGTCCAATTTGACATCCCTCATGGTCGCGGGCGGGCGAAAAGCGGTTTCCCCTTCTGTGACATTTAGATTAGAAGGCGCGCAACCCCTTGAAACATCCTCGAAGAAGGTTCCCCGATGATCCCCCGTTATGCCCGCCCTGAAATGGTCGCCATCTGGTCCCCAGAAACCAAATTCCGCATCTGGTATGAGATCGAGGCGCACGCCTGCGATGCGCAAGCCGATCTTGGCGTGATCCCCCGCGAAAACGCCGCCGCCGTATGGAAGGCCAAGGATGTAGAATTCGATGTGGCCCGCATTGACGAGATTGAAGCGGTGACCAAGCATGATGTCATCGCCTTTCTCACCCATCTGGCCGAGCATATCGGGGCCGAGGATGCACGTTTTGTGCATCAGGGCATGACCTCCTCAGATGTTCTCGACACCACGCTTAATGTGCAGCTTGTCCGCGCGGCGGATATCCTTTTGGCTGATCTCGATAAGGTCTTGGCCGCGCTGAAAACCCGCGCGATTGAGCATAAAGACACCGTTCGGATTGGCCGCAGTCACGGCATCCACGCGGAACCCACGACAATGGGCCTGACCTTCGCACGGTTCTATGCCGAAATGGACCGCAACAAGGCCCGCCTGCAAGCCGCGCGTGCCGAGATCGCCACGGGTGCCATTTCAGGCGCGGTTGGCACATTCGCGAATATCGATCCCGCGGTGGAGGCGCACGTGTGCAAAATGATGGGCCTGTCCCCCGAACCCATCTCAACCCAAGTGATCCCACGGGATCGCCACGCGATGTTCTTTGCCACGCTTGGCGTGATTGCCAGCAGCATCGAAAATATCGCCATCGAAATCCGCCATATGCAGCGCACCGAGGTGTTGGAGGCCGAAGAATTCTTTTCTGCGGGGCAAAAAGGCTCCTCCGCGATGCCGCATAAGCGCAACCCCGTCTTGACCGAAAACCTGACAGGTCTTGCGCGGCTTGTGCGCATGGCGGTGATCCCTGCCATGGAAAATGTGGCGCTGTGGCATGAGCGGGATATCTCGCACAGCTCGGTTGAGCGCGGGATTGCACCAGATGCCACCATCACGCTGGATTTCGCCCTAAACCGCTTGGCGGGGGTGATCGAGAAACTGGTGATCTATCCTGAAACGATGCTGGCCAATATGAACAAGTTCAAGGGTCTGGTGATGTCGCAGCGCGTGCTTTTGGCGTTGACGCAAGCGGGTGTTAGCCGCGAAGATGCCTATCGCCTTGTGCAACGCAATGCGATGAAGGTTTGGGAAAAGGGCGCAGATTTCAAAACCGAGCTTCTGGCAGATGCCGAGGTGACAGCAGCCCTTAGCCCCGATGAAATCGAGGAAAAATTCGACCTTGGCTATCACACCAAACACGTGGACACGATTTTCAAACGTGTCTTTGGCTAAGGCGCCCCACACCTGAACGAGGATCCATGAACCCCGCCCAATTGTGGCGGGGTTTTCATTAAATCGCTTAAAATCCTGCGTATAATGGGGCCAAGGCCATCTCATTCGCTAGGCAATGATTAAGGATTTGCCGTCACATTCCCCCACGGGTGTAGCGAGATAAGGGTGATGGGCATGGATATGCTAGCGCAGGATATGGATGCGGGGGGTTCCGCGTCCAAGGTTACAGACCCGTTGAGCGGGTCGCGTTTCGATGAGACGCAAGAGGAGGATATCCTTGGTCCCGCCGCGATGGCCATTCAGGGCCTACAAACCCGCGCATCGCGGGTGCGGCGGCTCAAACAATCGCAAAAGGCGGCGGTGATTGTGCGGCTGCTGCTGTCGCAGGGATTGGCCCCTTCGATTGATCGCCTGCCGCCCGACCAACAGGAGGCCCTTGCCCTGACGATGTCAAGCTTGGGGCCCGTTAACCGTGACACGCTCTACGCGGTGATCCGCGAATTTGCCGAAGCCTTGGATGATCTGGCGCTGACCTTCCCCAGTGCATTGCCCGATGCTGTGCAGATGTTGGAGCAACACCTGTCTCCCAATGCCGCTGAAAATCTGAAATCCAAGGCGGCTGCAGGCGATGGGTCCGATCCATGGCCCATCCTTGCCGCGATGCCCTCCGAGCGTCTCACGCCGCTTTTGGCCCATGAAAGCGCCGAAGTTTGCGCGATTTTGCTGTCAAAAATCGGCGTGGCCAAGGCCGCCGAAATTCTGGCGGGCCTGCCCGAGGATCGCGCGCCGCAAGTGGCCCATGCGATATCACTAACCGCAACTGTTACGCCCATTATGGTCGAAAAAATCGGCAAGGCCCTGCTTAAACAGATGCAATCGCAGCCCCGTTCGGTGTTCAAGGCATCGGCGGTCGAGCGGGTCGGGGCCATGCTCAACGCTGCGCGCGGCTCTGCGCGCGAGGCGATCCTCAAGGGGTTGATGGCCCGCGATGCCGCCTTTGGCGAAGAGGTCAAGCGCGCGATCTTTACCTTCGAACATATCCCACGCCGACTGGACGCCAAGGATGTGGCCAAGGTCATGCGCAAGGTCGATGGCGAAACAATGCTCACGGCCTTGGCTGCGGGGCTGAAATCCTGCCCTGCCGTGGTGGAATTCTTGTTGGGCAATATGTCCAAACGCTTGGCCGAACAAATCCGCGAAGATGCCAATGCCCGTGAAACCCCGCGTCTGGAAGAGGGCGAAGCGGCCATGAACACGGTCATCGCAGCCATTCGTGATCTGGAGGAGGCGGGCGAATTGCGCCTTATCCCGCCTGAGGAATAGGCCTTAGCCGCCGTTGGCGCGCAGCACAGCACCAGGGTTCATAATGCCCTGTGGGTCCAAGGCCATTTTGATCGCGCGCATGGCGGCTAATTTGGCAGGGTCGCCATAACGCTCCAGATCATCGACTTTCAGCCGCCCGATGCCGTGTTCGGCCGAAACCGAACCGCCCATCTGGTGCACAAGATCATGCATCACGCGCTTGATCTCATCGCGCTGCGTGACATGATCGGCGCGGGTTTTGCCTGAGACGGGAAAGATGTTGTAATGCAGGTTCCCATCCCCCATGTGACCAAAGCAATTGTGCCGAAAATCGCCAATTTGCGCCATATGTGCAGGGATGGTGTCAATAAATTGCGGCACCAAACCCACGGGCAGTGAAATATCATGCGAGCTGACCGCACCGATGCGCCGATTGGCCTCCGGGATGTTTTCGCGCAAGGCCCAGAAATCATCGCGCTGCGCCATGGATTGGGCGATCACCCCATCGCTGACCAATCCCGCCTCAAACGCATCTGCAAACAGCCGCTCTAGCAGCGCAGCAGGATCTTGCCCCGCACCACAGCCCAGATCAATCAGCACAGACCAATCTGGAATCTCATCAAAAGGTTGCCGCAAGTCTGGCCCGACTTCGGCCAAAAAATCAAAGCCTTGGCGGTGCATCAATTCAAAAGCCGATAACGCCTCCCCCACCTGATCTTGTGCCATGCGCAACAAGGACAGGGCCGCGTGCGGATCAGACACCGCCATCAACGCGGCCCCTTGGGCCGCAGGCTCGGGGAAGAGGCGCAAACTGGCCGCCGTGATCACGCCAAGCGTGCCTTCCGATCCGATCAGCAAATGGCGCAGATCATAGCCCGTGTTGTTTTTGCGCAGAGGGGACAGGCCATGGTAAATGCTGCCATCAGGCATCACCGCCTCGATCCCCAAAACCAAATCCCGCGCATTGCCATAGCGCAGCACATTGACCCCGCCCGCATTGGTGGCCAATAGCCCGCCGATGCGCGCCGATCCTTGGCTTGCAAGGCTTAAGGGAAAAAGCAGCCCCGCCTTTTGCGCGGTTGCGTGAATATCGGCCAAGATCACGCCCGCCTCTACGGTTAGGCTGCGGCCATCCTCATCCATGGCGCGGATCCCGCGCATCCGCTCCATCGACAAGATCACGCCGTGATCAAAACTTTCCGAAAGCTGCCCACCGACCAATCCCGTGCCGCCGCCATAGGGGATCACCGCCACCCCATGTGCCGCGCAGGCACGCACAGCCACGGCCACCTCTTCGGTGGAACGCGGCGCCAAAACAGCCGCAGCTTTGCCCTGCCACCGCCCGCGCGGCTCTTCGAGATAGTTTGGGGTCGCCGCGCGCCAGATATCGGCGGGCAGATCGCCCTTCAACGCGGCAAGTTTTGATGAATTCGTCACGCCTGTCCCCCTTACACCCACAAAGCCTTAGCCCGCTTCGGTGCGGCCACGGCGGTCACTGCGCAAATTGGCGTAAAGCACATGATTGCGCCAACGCCCATTGATCTGCAAATAGCTTTGCGCGACCCCTTCATACTTATAGCCGCATTTCTCCAAAAGACCACGGGAGGGGGTGTTTTCTGGCAAACAGGCGCTTTCGATGCGGGACAGATCAAGACGGGTAAAGGCATAGTGGATCAAGGCCACCACGGCCTCGCGCATATACCCTTGGCGGGCATAGGGCGCCCCCACCCAATATCCAATTGTGCCTGCTTGCGCGGGTCCGCGGCGGATATTGTCCAAGGTCACGGCCCCCAGCAGGCGGTTGTCCGTGCGGCGGATCAAAAAAAGGGGCAGCGCGCTTTCCTCGGATGAGGCGCGCTGCGCCCAATAGACCCGCGCGGAAAAACTTTTGCGCGTCAAATGATCGGCAGACCAAGATGGCTCCCATGGTTTGAGAAATTCGGCGGATGCTTCGCGCAGACCCGCCCAATGCCTGTAATCTTCATGCAGCGGCAAGCGCAGCGTCATACGCTCCGTCTCGATGGCAAGTTTCGGCCGCCGCCGCAGCATCAGGCCGCCAGTCGCGCAGATATTTGCGCAAGGTCAGGGGCCTTGCCCACAGGACCATAAAGCGCCAAGGCAAGCGTGCCACTTTCGGCAATCCCTGCGCCAAAGTCACGGATATGCTCAAGGCTGACCGCGTCAATACGCGCCACCGTTTCCTCAAGCGGCGGAACGCGATCCCAAATCGCCAAAACCCGCGCCAGACGCTCGGCGCGCGAAGACGGGCTTTCCAACCCCATCAACAGCCCCGCTTTCATCTGCGCGCGCGCGCGGTCAAGCTCTGCTTGGTTCAAGTCACTGGCCGCGCGTTTGATCTCATCCATGCTCAAAAGCGCCAAATCCCCCACATCCTTACCGCCTGTGCCTGCGTAAATCGTCAAAAGCCCCGTTTCATCAAAGGCCCCCACTTGCGCAAAGATCGAATAGCACAGACCGCGCTTTTCGCGCAGTTCTTGGAACAGACGCGAGGACATCCCACCCCCAAGCGCACTTGCGTAAATCTGCGCGGTGTAGATGTCGTCAGACCGATAGCCGGGCGTCTCAAAAGCCATGGCAATATGGGCCTGTTCCAATTTCTTGACCTTGCGGAATTCCCCGCCCGCAAATTGCGCCATGGGTGCAGGCGCCGCGCGGCGCGAGGCCAAATGGCCAAAATTCTCTTCGGCCAGTCGCACAATCTGGTCATGATCCACCGCGCCTGCGGCGGATAGGATCATTTGATCAGGGCCGTAATGTTCGGCCACGAATTGGCTGAAATCCTCGCGGCCAAAACCGCGCACCCGCTCGCTTGGCCCAAGAATGGTGCGGCCAAGCGGTTGGTCGGGATAGGCGATTTCCTGAAGCCAGTCGAAAATCACATCATCGGGCGTGTCATTGGCCTGACCGATTTCTTGCAAGATCACGCCGCGCTCCACCTCGATCTCGCGCGGGTCAAAGACGGGGTTCAGCACGATATCGGCAATCATATCAAGGGCAAGGGGCACATCCTGTTCCAAGACGCGCGCGTAATAGGCGGTCACCTCGCGCGAGGTATAGGCGTTGATATAGCCGCCCACATCCTCGATCTCCTCGGCGATTTGCAGCGCGCTGCGCCGTTTGGTGCCCTTAAAGGCCATATGTTCTAGGAAATGGGCGATGCCATTTTGCTCGACCCGCTCATGACGGCCACCCGCAGAGACCCAAATGCCGATGGCGGCGGATTGCAGCCCCTCCATCCGTTCGGTGATGACCCGCATCCCGTTGGACAATTGATGCATCTGCACGCTCATGCGGCCACCTTTTCGCGGATCAACGCCTCAAGGGCGGCAAGGTCATTGGGGACGCGCTGGACCCGTTCGGAACGCTCAAACAAATCTGCCATATGGGGCGGTAATGCGGGGCGGATGCCCGTTGCCGCCTCGACCGCATCGGGGAATTTCGCAGGATGCGCAGTGGCCAGTGTGACCATTGGGGTCGCCCCAAGATGATCTTGGGCCACATGAACCCCCACGGCGGAATGGGGGCAGAGCAACTCGCCCGATGTGGCAAGGCACGATGCAATCATGGCGGAGGTTTCGGCCTCATCCGCGCGGCCAGAGGCAAAGATGTCACGCAAGGCCTCAAGCGCGCCTTGGCTGATGTCAAACCCACCTTCGGATTTCAGCGCGGCCATGGATTGCACCACCGCGCCTGCGTCACGGCCATAAGCATCAAACAGCGCGCGCTCAAAATTGGACGAGACTTCAATATCCATGGACGGGCTGATTGTGGCCTGCACGCCGCCCATATGATAGCCGCCCGTGCGCAAGGCACGATCCAAAATGTCATTGCTGTTGGTCGCCACCACAAGGCGATCAATCGGCAGACCCATTTGACGCGCAATATAGCCCGCGAAAATATCGCCAAAATTGCCCGTTGGCACCGTAAAGCTGACGGCGCGATGCGGCGCGCCTAGGCTGACGGCTGCGGTGAAGTAATAGACCACCTGCGCCATAACGCGGGCCCAGTTGATGGAGTTTACCCCTGCAAGACGCACCTCATCGCGGAAGCTGAGATCATTAAACATATCCTTCAGCCGCGCCTGTGCATCGTCAAACGTGCCGTCAATGGCCAAGGCGTGGGCATTGGCCTCGGCCACGGTTGTCATCTGACGGCGCTGCACCTCGGAGACGCGCCCATGCGGAAACAGGATAAACACCGACACCGCATCAAGCCCGCGAAACGCCTCCATCGCGGCGGAGCCTGTATCGCCAGATGTGGCACCCACGATGGTCACGTGCTGGCCGCGTTTTGTCAGCGTGTGCTCAAACATCTGACCGATCAGCTGCATCGCGAAATCTTTGAAGGCAAGCGTGGGGCCGTGGAACAACTCCATCAGGAAATGATTGGGGGCCAATTCCTTGAGCGGCGCGCGGCTGGCATGGCGAAAGCCCTGATAGGCGCGGGTGATGATATCGCCAAATTCACTGTCGCTGAATGTATCACCCACAAAGGGACGCATCACGCGAAAGGCAACCTCTTCATAGGACAGGCCCGCAAGCGCCGCGATATCACTGTGCGAGATTTGCGGTATCTCGGCGGGAACATAAAGGCCACCGTCACGGGCAAGCCCCGTCAGCATCGCTTCTTCGAATGTCAGCTCAGGCGCCGTGCCACGGGTGGAGATATAACGCATGGATGAATGAGTCCCTTTACACTGGTCGTTGCCTGATACGCCACAGAAGATAGGCTGTCATCCCCAACCACACGGCGGCAAGCGAAAACCATGTTACAGCATATTCTAAATGATCATTGGGAATGGCCGATGTGTCCACGGGCAAGGGGGTGATATCGGCCTCACGGGGGCTGCTGTCGCGCAACACCACCAGATAAGGTTCCGTATCCAAGACCGCGGCCATATCCGCCAGATCACGTGCGAACCAAATATTCGCAGCACGGTCATTATCGGGGGTGGAGCTGTTGCGATCATCGGGCCAATGCAGGTTGCCTGTCACGCCGAAATCGCCTGCAGGGGCGGCGCGCATCTCCTCGGCCACGGGCAGAAACCCACGGTCAACAAGGATGCGGCGACCTGTCAGATCATCCTCGAACCCAGAGATCAGGCGATAGCCTGCGCCAAAACCCTTGCGGCTGACCAGCACGCGCAGCGTATCCCCTTCACCGCCGAGGAATTGACCCTCAAGCCTCACAGGCAGGTAACGGTCGCGCAGGGCATCAGGCGCGTCTGGCAGGGTGACAGGGGCGGCCACGATCCGCGCCTCGATATCGGCCAAGACGCCCTCTTTCCACGTCAGACGCTGCATTTGCCAAACACCAAGCGCAATCAGGATGGCGGCCCCCGCAACCCCGAATGCCAAAACCGAGAAAATCGCAAAGCGCGACTGTGCCATAATCAAGCAAATCCTTTGATCTGCGGTGGGTCAAATAGGAAACGGCCCACCGAAAGGGGCGGGCCGCTGCGAAACCTCATGTTGCGGGGTTTAAACCCTCAGCCGCCCAAGCCCCAAATATAGACTGCGGCGAACAAGAACAACCACACCACATCGACAAAGTGCCAATACCATGCAGCAGCCTCGAAACCGATATGCTTTTCGGCGGTGAAATGGCCGCGGCGCACACGCAAGTAGCAGATATAGAGGAAGATCGTCCCGATAATCACGTGAAGCCCGTGGAACCCAGTCGCAAGGAAGAAGGTGGAGAAGAATTTATCGCCGCCAAAAGTCCAGTCTTTATGGACCAATAATTCCCAATATTCATAGGCCTGAAGCCCCGTGAAGATCACGCCAAGGACAACACCGATCAACAGACCCCATTCGACATCCTTGCGGCTTTCGTTATGGACCAGCGCATGGTGCGCCCATGTCACCGCCGCGCCCGACAACAACAAAACCAGCGTGTTGATCAAGGGCAGATGCCAGACATCCATCTGGTAGAAGTCAGGCTGCACATATTGCGAACCGACATATTCGTTCATCGGGTAAATGGCGTGTTTGAAAAAGGCCCAGAACCACGCCACGAAGAACATCAATTCGGACATGATGAACATGATGAACCCATAGCGCAGGCCGATCCGCACCACGGGGGTGTGATCGCCTTGATTGCTTTCGGCAACCACATCCGACCACCAGCCGAACATCACATAAAGGACGGCCACAAGGCCCATCAGGAACATCCACGGGCCAGAGCCGTGCATCCACAGCACGCTGCCCGCAAGCATTACAAAAGCCCCAATGGACGCAATCAGCGGCCAGAGCGAGGGCGAGATGATATGATAATCATGGTTCTTTGGATGGGCCATCTGTTTTGGTCCTTCGCTTTCGGTCATTCAGTTGTGCCGCTCAAGGCGGCAAGGTCTTCGGTGATATCCATAACATGAAATGTGTAGGACAGTGTAATTTCTTGTGTGTCATAGGCCTCCCAATCGTCCAAGATTGCGGGGTCCACGAAAAAGGTCACAGGCATCTCGACCCGTTCACCAGGTTGCAACACCTGTTCGGTGAAGCAAAAACAGGCGATTTTGGCAAAATACCCGCCCGTTGTGTAGGGCAGCACATTGAAACTGGCCGTTCCTGCAACGGGTCGGTCGGTGGGGTTATACGCCTCGTAAAACACCAATGCGGTCTCACCAAGGCGCACGTCAATTTCGCGCTGCATGGGGCGGAATTCCCATGGCATATCCCGCGCAGTGCTGGCATCAAAGCGCACTTTGATGGTCTGATCCTTGATGATATCGGACTCGGCCTCGGCCACCTGCGTGGTGCCCCCAAAGCCCGTGACACGGCAAAACAGATCGTAAAGCGGCACGGCGGCCCATGCCATAGCGCCCATAAAGACGACAACCCCAAGCAAGCCAAATACTGTTTTACGATGATCGACCATTATTGCGTGCCTCCAGATTGCCCCTCAATGGCAGGGGTCATTGACACGCGCGGTTGATGATCAAAGGCCTCCATCTTGGAGCCTTCGCGGATCTTTGACACCGTCATGCCAAAGACAATGATACAGAATGCGACAAGGCTCAGGCCCACGCCGATGTTGCGGCTCAGGCGGCGCTTATGCAGGTTGCTTTGTTCGCGGATCGCCATGGGCTACCATCCCCCCAAGGACAGACCTGCCGCGCGCAAGGCGATATCGCCCAAAATCGCGCTGAAATGCAGGAACAAATAATAAAGCGAGAAACGGAAGAATTTTTTCTCCACGGCGTAATGATCGGCCTCGGCCTGCTCTTCGCTGCGGGCGCGAATATCCCATGCGCCTTTGAGAAAGATCAGGTTCAAAACCACCGCTGCGGCCATGTAAAGCGGTCCGCCCACCTCGGTCAGACCAAGGCCAAGCGCCACAGGCACAAGCAGGACGGTGTAAATCCATATATGACGGCGGGTTGCCGCGCGCCCATGCGTCACCGTCAACATCGGCACATCGGCCTTGTGGTAATCTGATTTCATAAACAGCGCCAAAGCCCAGAAATGCGGCGGGGTCCACATAAAGATCAGGCCAAACATCAGGGCCGAGGCCAAGGTGACATCGCCCGTCACCGCCGCCCAGCCCACCACGGGTGGGAATGCGCCCGCCGCGCCACCGATCACAATATTCTGCGGTGTCGCGCGCTTGAGCCACATCGTGTAAATCACGACATAGAAGAAAATGGTAAAGGCCAAAAGCCCTGCAGCCACCCAATTCGTAGCAAGCCCCAGAAACGCAACGGACATCACAGATAGGGCAAAGCCGATTTGAAACGCTTCTTGTGCGGTGACACGGCCCGATGGCACGGGGCGCGTGGCGGTGCGCTTCATCACGCGATCAATATCAGCATCATACCACATATTCAGCGCGCCTGACGCACCTGCGCCAATAGCGATGAACAAAATCGCACAAAACGAGATAAACAGCGGTTGCGTGGCGGGCGCAGCCACAAGACCCACCAGCGCCGTGAACACAACCAAGGACATCACGCGCGGCTTCATCAGCAGCACATAATCCCCAAAGCTTGCCTCTTTGGGTTCCATTTGGGTCGCATGGGCCGCGTTGCTGCGGATATCTAGGGATGCATCGCTCATCTGCGGGCGCGTCCTTCGGGGGTTACGGTCCTATGTGCCAAGCCGCCTTTGCGGCGGCTTGGCGGATCTGGCGGCTGCGGTTACTCCGCCGCGGCCAGTTCAATGGATTGTGGCGCGCGGGCGTCCACGGAGGCGAAATCGGTAATCTCGCCGCGGGTCCATGCGTCATATTCCTCGCCTGTCACCGCAAAGACGGTGATCGGCATATAGGCATGATTCACGCCACACAATTCAGAACATTGACCAAAATAGATCCCCTCACGCCCAGGTTCGACATTGAACCACAGCTGCGCGAGACGGCCGGGAATACCATCCTGCTTCACCCCGAATGCAGGGATGGTCCAAGAATGGATCACGTCCGCAGCGGTCACTTGCACCACCACATCGCGCCCAGTGGGCACAACCATCGCGGTGTTTGTCGCCAAAAGATATTCATCACGGGTGAAGCCGTAATCCGCCAATTCATCTTCGGCTAACATAAAGCTGTCGAACACGATATCATGCTGCGGATATTCGTAGCCCCAATACCACTGGTACCCCGTGGCCTTGATGATCACTTCGCCATCGGGGATGGTCTGCTGCTTGAACAAAACGGGCAAAGAGAAACCACCGATCACAAACAAGATCACCATCGGCACAACGGTCCAAATGATCTCGATCTTGCGGTTGTGGGTAAAGCTGGCAGGTTTCGGGTTGCTGCGGCGGTTGTGGCGGATCATCGAATAGACCAGCAAGGCGGTCACAAAGATCACAATCGCGGTGATGATCACCAACAGCAGATTGTCCAACATACGGATATCCTGCGCCAGTTCGGTCACGGGTGTCTGCATATTGATGCCGCCCAAATGCGGGGCGCCGATGATATCCAGACCATCGCGCAACGCCTGCGCAGATGCGCCGCCCGTCAGGGCAAGTGTTGCCACAGGTGCAGCCCAAAGGCTTGAGAGCTTACTACGAAGTGCCATTATCATGTCGTCCTGTTTTCTCGGAATGCCTGTTTAGGTCCGTGACATTCCGTTGCGTTCATTGGTGCAAGAACCATATAGAGTGTTACAATACAAGACATTGGATAAAAATGTCTCACCCTATGATAAATTGATGCAGATCATTTGGGGGTGCATGAATACGGATCAGACCCTCTGGCAAAATGCCGTGCAAATCATGCAACTGCCCAATATAGAAAGGATTTTGCGTGTCGGATCATGTCCAAAGCTTTCGCCCCTTCGAGACCTCTCTCGATCAGGAAGCCACCCTGCGACTGTTGCGCGCAACCCTAGACGGGGCGGAGGATGGCGAGCTTTTTCTGGAGCGCAAGCGCTCCGAAGCTTTGGTTTTTGATGATGGGCGGATCAAGACCGCATCCTATGATGCCAGCGAAGGATTCGGCCTGCGCGCGGTTTTGGGCGAGGTCTCGGCCTATGCCCATGCCACCGAAGTCAGCGAAGCGGCCCTATCCCGCGCGAGCGAGACCGCGCGTATGGCGATCCGCCACAAGGGCGGCGTGATGGCACCCCCCCCGCAAGGCACGAACCGTCAGCTGTATATGCCCACCGATCCCATGCAAGGCAGCAGTTTCGAGGCGCGTATCGCCCTTCTGGGCGAGATAGACGCCTTCACCCGCGCGCTTGATCCGCGCGTGGTGCAGGTGTCCGTTTCCTTGGCCGCATCGCATCAGGAAGTTGAAATTCTGCGCCCCGAAGGCCAAAGCCTGCGCGATGTCCGCCCGTTGGTCCGCCTCAATATTTCGGTCATTGTCGAGGCAAAAGGCCGCCGTGAAAGTGGCACTGCGGGCGGTGGCGGACGTTACGAGATTGCGCGCCTCATGACACCCGACCATTGGCAAGGGGTCGCGCGCGAGGCGCTGCGCGTGGCGCTTGTCAATCTGGACAGCATCCCCGCCCCCGCGGGGGTGATTGATGTTTTACTTGGGCCAGGGTGGCCTGGCATCTTGCTGCATGAGGCGGTGGGACACGGGCTTGAAGGGGATTTCAACCGCAAAGGGCAGTCGGCTTTTGCGGGCCTGATGGGGCAGCAGATCGCCGCGAAAGGCGTGACCGTCTTGGATGATGGCACCATCCCTGATCGGCGTGGTTCTCTCTCGATTGATGATGAGGGGACACAAAGCCAAGCCACCACCTTGATCGAAGATGGCGTATTGGTCGGCTATATGCAGGATCGCCAATCCGCCCGTCTGATGGGGGTAACCGCCACAGGGAATGGGCGGCGCGAATCCTATGCCCACCCGCCGATGACGCGCATGACCAACACCTATATGGAGGGCGGCGACAGCGCGCCTGCCGATATTCTGGCGGACCTCAAAGATGGCATTTACGCCGTTGGCTTTGGCGGCGGTCAGGTCGATATCACCAATGGCAAATTCGTCTTCTCCTGCACCGAGGCCTATCGTGTGCAAAACGGCCAAATAGGCGCGCCCGTCAAAGGGGCCACTTTGATCGGGGATGGGGCAACCGCACTCAAACAGATCCGCGCGATTGGCAATGACATGGCGCTTGATCCAGGGATGGGCAATTGCGGCAAGGCAGGACAATGGGTGC
Organism: Rhodobacteraceae bacterium XHP0102; assembly: GCA_025751475.1. Taxonomy (GTDB): domain Bacteria; phylum Pseudomonadota; class Alphaproteobacteria; order Rhodobacterales; family Rhodobacteraceae; genus M30B80. Next base: position 298,278 of record JAOWLD010000003.1, on the reverse strand, counting down.
CCGTTGGGGTTGGACAACCCAGCCTGCTGATCGGCGGGCTAACCGTGGGCGGCTCCGGCACCGCATGATTGGTTAACCTTGCATCAACCATATGCGCCGTAAATGGCAGGCATGACAGATCATGCCGCCCTTCCCCTTGCCACAGATGACCGCGCCGAGCGATTGGCACGCTTGCGCTTGATCCGTTCGCCACGGGTTGGCCCAATGACCTATCGCCGCTTGATCGCAGAACACGGCTCTGGCGCGGCGGCCTTGGCCGCCCTGCCACAGATCGCCGCGCAATCGGGCGTGACAGGTTATACCCCCTACAGCGCGACATCCGCCCAAACCGAAATTCGCGCCGCACAGAACATCGGGGCCAAGGCACTGTTTTTGGGCGAGGCGGGCTATCCCGCGGCCCTTGCCGCCCTGCCCGATGCCCCGCCTTTTTTGTGGGCACTGGGGGATTTGGGGCTTTTGGCGCGCCCCATGGTGGCATTGGTCGGCACGCGCAACGCCTCCGCCTTGGGGCGGCGTATGGCGCGGGGCTTGGCCCGCGATCTGGGGCAAGCGGGATTTGTCAGCGTATCGGGATTGGCACGCGGCATCGACACGGACGCGCATGAAGCCAGCTGTGACAGCGGCACGATCGCGATAATGGCGGGTGGCGTGGATGTGATTTATCCCGCTGAGAACGCCGAATTGGCCTCGAAAATAGGCTTGCGCCTGTCAGAAATGCCCAATGGACAAGCCCCACAGGCGCGTCATTTCCCGCGCCGCAACAGGATCATTGCAGGGCTGTCTGGCGGCGTTGTGGTGGTGGAGGCGGCGCTGCGCTCTGGCTCAATGATCACGGCACGCATGGCCGCCGATTATGGCCGCGAGGTCATGGCCGTGCCAGGTCACCCGCTGGACACGCGCGCGGCAGGCTGCAATCTTTTGCTGCGCGAGGGGGCGCATTTAATCCGCGATGCGCGCGATGTCATCGCAGCACTGGATCCAATCAGAGATGCCACATCCGCAGGGCGGCCGCCGCCCCTGCCGCCCGAACAGCCCCGCGCAGATGATCCCAGCATGATCCGCGATGCCACCCATCACGGCACCATGCGCGACCAAATCCTATCCCTGATCGGCACGGCCATGATCAGCGAGGATCAACTGGCCCGCGACTTGCGACTGCACAGCGCGGAACTCTCCACCCAGCTTACGGCGATGGAAATCGCGGGCGACATCACCCGCTCGGCGGGGGGCATGGTCGCACGCCGCATGGATCAGGGCGACTCTACCCCCAAAACGAGACACCAAACCGCAGCCTAGATACCACGAAATCCAGTCATGCTTGAGGGGGGTGGATTGACAAACCCCGCGCAAGACCAAATGTTGCGCGACCTAAGACGCATCGCATTTTTATGAAAAGTTAGGTTGCACACCATGCCCGTTGTCGTTGTCGAATCGCCCGCAAAGGCCAAGACGATCAATAAATATCTGGGCGCGGATTACACCGTTTTGGCCTCTTACGGCCATGTGCGCGACCTGCCCCCCAAGGATGGATCGGTTGATCCGGAGGCGGGATTCGAAATGAAATGGGAGGTCGCCTCCGACAGCAAAAAACATATCAAGGCGATTGTGGATGCCCTGAAATCCGACCCTGATCTGATCCTCGCCACCGACCCTGACCGCGAGGGCGAGGCGATCTCATGGCACCTGCTTGAGGCGCTGACCCAGAAAAAGGCGCTGAAAAAAGACACGCCCGTGCGCCGCGTGGTGTTTAACGCCATCACCAAATCCGCCGTAACCCAAGCGATGGAGGCCCCGCGCGAGGTCGATATGGAATTGGTGGAAGCCTATTTGGCACGGCGCGCTTTGGATTATCTGGTGGGCTTCACCCTCAGCCCCGTCTTGTGGCGCAAATTGCCTGGATCAAAATCAGCGGGCCGTGTGCAATCCGTCTGCCTGCGCCTCATCGTTGAGCGCGAGATGGAGATCGAGGCCTTTCGCGCTCAGGAATACTGGTCTGTGCGCGCGGGCCTGCTGACGCCGCGCGGCCAAGCCTTCGAGGCGCGGCTGACGCATTTTGGCGGCAAGAAGTTGGATAAGTTCGATCTGGCCACGCAATCCGCAACCCAAATGGCCGTGGCGGCGGTATCCTCGCGCACGCTCAGCGTCACCAGTGTCGAGGCGAAACCCGCCACCCGCAATCCAAGCCCGCCCTTCATGACCTCGACCCTGCAACAAGAGGCCAGCCGCAAATTCGGCATGGGCGCGCGCCAAACCATGAGCGCGGCGCAGCGCCTCTATGAGGCGGGGCATATCACCTATATGCGAACAGATGGGATCGACATGGCCCCCGAGGCGGTGATGTCCGCCCGCGACACAATCCGCGCGCGGTTTGGCGAGGAATTTCTGCCAAAATCCCCGCGAATGTATAAGAACAAAGCCAAAAACGCCCAAGAGGCGCATGAATGTATCCGCCCCACTGATACGTCCATGGCGCCAGATAAGCTGCGCATTACGGATGCGGATCAGAAAAAACTCTATGAATTGATCTGGAAACGCACGATTGCCAGCCAGATGGAGGCCGCGCGCCTCGAACGCACCACCGTTGATATCGCCTCAAGCGATGAGAATGTGGTGCTGCGCGCAAGCGGTCAGGTGATCCAATTTGAGGGCTTTCTCAAGGTTTATGTCGAAGGCCGCGATGACAGCGATGAAGAAGACGCAAACCGCCTGCCGAACATGGCCGTTGGCGATACGTTGAATTTTGAAAAAAACAGCCTTTCTGGTGATTTCACCAAGACCCTCGATGGCGGCGCGGCCCGCGAAAGCGGCGGCTTGACATTGAGTGAGGGCGGGATCGTGGACAGCTCAGGCGCGGTGTTTGGTCAGCGGCACTTCACCCAACCGCCCCCCCGCTACACCGAAGCGACCTTGGTCAAGCAAATGGAAGAATTGGGCATTGGTCGCCCCTCGACCTATGCCTCTATCGTGACCACGATCCAAGATCGCGGCTATGTGCTCAAGGATAAGGGCCGCCTGATCCCCGAGGATAAGGGGCGATTGGTGACCATCTTCCTCAGCAATTATTTCCAAAAATATGTGGGCTATGATTTCACCGCCGATTTGGAAAATCAGCTTGATGAGGTGAGCGCAGGCGCGCGCGATTGGCGCGATCTGCTGACGCGGTTCTGGCGCGATTTCAAGGCGGCCGTGGACGAAACCGCCGAGCTGCGGATCACCGATGTGCTGGAAAAAATCAACGAAGTGTTGGAGCCGCATCTGTTCCCCGCCCGCGATGATGGCGGCGACCCGCGCCAATGCCAGTCTTGTGGAGTGGGGCGCCTGTCTTTGCGCACGGCGCGCTCAGGCGGGGCGTTTATCGGCTGTTCCAACTATCCTGAATGCCGCTACACCCGTCCCCTTGCGCCCAACGGCGAGGAAAGCGAAGGCGACAAAATGTTGGGCGTTGAGCCTGAAAGCGGACAGGCGGTCTGGCTGAAGGCGGGGCGGTTCGGCCCCTATGTCCAATTGGGCGAAGCAACGGAAGAAAGTCCCAAGCCGCCGCGTGCCTCACTGCCCAAAACATGGCCCGCTGCGGGCATGGATTTGGAAAAGGGTCTGCGCCTTTTGTCTTTGCCCCGCGCGATTGGCGCGCATCCAGAGGATGGCGTTTTGGTCGAGGCGGGCATTGGCCGTTACGGGCCATATGTGAAACATGGCAGCCTTTATGCCAACCTGCCCGAGGTGGATGAGGTGTTCGAGATCGGCATGAACCGCGCGGTCGAGGTATTGGCCGCCAAGGCCGCCACGCGCGGTGCAGGCCGTGGGGCAACGGCCGCCCCTCTTAAGGAATTGGGGGATCACCCCGAGGGCGGCACAGTTCAGGTGATGAGCGGACGCTACGGGCCTTATGTGAAATGGGCCAAGATCAACGCAACCCTTCCCAAGGGCATGGAGCCCGAAGCCGTGACCCTAGAGGACGCGTTGACCCTCATTGCCGCAAAGGCGGCAAAGGGCGGAAAAACCACGCGCAAAACAGCCGCCAAAAAGGCCGCCCCGAAAAAGGCCACTGTCAAAAAGAAAGCGGCCCCAAAGAAAGCCGCGAAACAGCCATGAGCGATGCGCCCTATACCCCGCCACGCTGGCCTGAGGTGGCGCAATTCTTAGCGCAGCGCCGATCCACCCCTGCGCAACTTTTGCGCAATCCCGCCCCTGAGGGGATGGTGTTAGAGGAAATTTTGCGCGCCGCGATCCGTGTGCCAGATCATGGCAAATTGGCCCCGTGGCGCATTGTGGTGCATGGGGGCGAAAGCCGTGCAGACTTGGCCGCACTGACCCGCGAGTTGGGTCATGGCGCAGGGCGTGCGGCGGAAAAAGTGGAAAAATCCGCCACCGCGTTTGAGACATCGCCCTTGGTCATAAGCGTCCTGTCCACACCACAGCCAAGCGAAACCATCCCCCTTTTGGAACAGCAGCTTTCCGCAGGGGCCGTATGTCTGGAAATGATGCACGCCGCCATGGCTCAGGGGTTTGGCGCGAATTGGTTAAGCGGATGGATGGCCTTTGACCCTGAATTCCTCAGCCGTGCCTATGGCATATGCGCGCCACACTGCGTGGCGGGGTTCATTCATTTGGGCACGCCAAGCGCCAAGGCCCCCGAACGCCCGCGCCCCGAATTAGCCGATATCGTGACATATCGCGATTAAGCCCCAAAGCACCCTTGCAGCCCCGCACAAAAGCCCCCAAGTTGCCGATAACGCCACGGGAAGGAACCTTGCCAAAATGGCTGCACTGGTCGCTGATTTTTTGAAATCCGTTGCACAATTTCGGGATCGGCGCTTTTTGCGCGTCCTGTTGATCGGTGTGTTGCTGACCCTTGCGCTGTTGGTGGCGATTTCGGCCTTGGTGTTGATTTTCGTGGCATGGATCGTGCCCGATGCCATTACCCTGCCTTGGATCGGGCGGATCAGTTTTTTCGAGGCGGCGGTCTCTTGGGCGGCGGTGCCCGTTTTGGTCCTGCTCTCCTCGGTGCTGATGGTGCCTGTGGCCTCTGCTTTTACAGGGCTATTCCTTGACGAGATCGCAGATGCGGTCGAGGCCGAACATCACCCACATCTGCCACCTGCCCGCCATGTCAAACTGGGTGAGGCCATCGGGGAGACCTTGCGGTTTTTTGGGCTGATGATTTTGGCCAATACGCTGGCGCTGGTTCTTTACTTTACGCCCTTAGCTCCGTTTGTCTTCTGGGGGTTGAACGGGTTTCTCCTGGGGCGGGAATATTCGCAAATGATGGCACAGCGCCGCCTTGATCGCCCCTCTGCCGCGGCCTTTCGGCGCAAAAACCGCCTGACCTTTTTTGCAGCGGGCGTGATGATGGCCATCCCCCTCAGCGTGCCGATCCTCAACCTGATCGTGCCGATTTTGGGAGCAGCCACCTTTACCCATACGGCGCATCGCATGGGGCTGACGCAACGGGCCTAGAAGCGCTTAGTAGCTGCTGTCACCCATGCCAAACAGGGTGAACAGATTGATGTCCTCAATCGTGACCCGCCCCGAGAGGATAATGGCGGCTATCACCCCCCAAATCACCGTGGCCACGCCCGTGTTGATCAACAAATTCCGCCGCAGATTGAAACTGTTGGCGGGGGCGGATTGCGGCGTGCCGCGCGCCGCCTCGCCCTCATCGCCTTGGGTGCGAACAAAAAAGGGCAAGGTCACGAAAAGGACCATGAACCAAACAATCGCATAGAGCACGAGACCCGTGACAATATTCATCAGACCTGCTCCAACTCGACCAACGTGCCCGTGAAATCTTTGGGGTGCAGGAACAAGACGGGCTTGCCATGCGCGCCAATCTTCGGCTCGCCCGTGCCCAGAACCCGCGCGCCGCTCGCCTGAAGCTTGTCGCGCGCCGCCAAAATATCCTCCACCTCATAGCAAATGTGATGGATGCCCCCCGAAGGGTTTTTCTCAAGGAAGCCCGCAATGGGGGAGTTTTCCCCCAAAGGATATAGCAATTCGATTTTGGTGTTCGGCAATTCGATGAACACCACCGTCACGCCATGATCGGGTTCATCCTGCGGGGCGCCGACCTTGGCCCCCAATGTCTCGCGATATTGAGCTGAGGCCGCCTCCAGATCAGGCACGGCGATGGCCACATGATTCAATCTACCGATCATCTCTGTCTCCTTGTGGATCTGCCAAAAAGGATATGCCTGTGCAAAAGCGTGGGGGCAAGTGACGTCTCGCCGCGCCCCGTTTACGGATCAGTAACCGCAAGGCGCTGTAATCGACATAAGGAATCATCAAATGGGGTTCGAAAGATGGATGAGTTCAGTTTGCCACCACAACGCCATTCCAAATTGCAGGCGCTGAACCCGTTGATGGGCCTGACAATTTTGATTGTCGAAGACAGCCTCTACGCCTCGGAATCCCTGCGGCTTCTCAGTCTGCGCTCGGGCGCACGGATCAGGCGGGCGGATTGTTTGGCCTCGGCCAGACGGCATTTGCGCGTGTATCGCCCAAATATCGCGATCATTGATCTGGGCCTGCCCGATGGGTCAGGGTTGGATTTGATCCGTGAATTGGCGGGGGCCGCGCCGCGGTTGCCCGTCATTTTGGCAAGCTCGGCTGCCGATCCGCAGGAGAGCGCCGCACAGGCACGCGAGGCAGGCGCAGATGCCTTCCTTGCAAAGCCCATTGAAAGCTTGGCGCGATATCAAGAGGTGATCTTACGCCATTTGCCACCCGAACTGGCCCCAACCACACCGCGGGTGATCTCCAATGACAAGGTCACCCCCGATCTGGTCGCCTATCGGGAGGATTTGACCCATGCGATTGATCTGTTGGATCAACCTGACCCGCCGCTGCCCTATTTGCGCCCGTTCCTGATGGGCATCGCCCAAGAAGCGGGTGATCGCGATCTGGAGGCGCAGGCGCGTGGATTGATGCGCGACACGCGCGGCGCCATGCGCCTCGCCTTGAGCAAAAAGATCAGCGAGATGTCCCCTCGCCTATAAGCGCAAAACGGGGTCACGCGACACGCGCACAAGCTGCGTTAAATCGGACAGCCGCTCGATCTGCCGCCCTTGCGCGTCAAAATTCTGTGGCAAAAGCCATGCTTGAAACGCCTCTTTCAAGGCGGGGTATTCTGCATCAATCGCCGCAAACCATGCGGTGTCGCGGTTTTGGCCTTTGACAATATTATCTTGACGAAACACACCCTCGTAACTCAGCCCCAAACGCTGCGCGGCACGGCGTGAGGGGATGTTGCGCGCATCGCATTTCCACTCAAACCGCCGATAGCCCGCCTCAAAGGCCCATGAGATCATCAGGAAGAACGCCTCGGTTGCAACACGGCTTTGTTGCAAGGCAGGGCCAAGGCAAATATGCCCCAATTCAATCGTGCCTTTTTCAGGCGCGATGCGCAGATAGGCGGCCACCCCAATCACCTGCCCCCGTGCCAAATCGCGGATGGCATAAAAGACAGGATCATCCCCCGCCTCAAAGCCGCGCAAAAAGCGATGATAGGCGGCAGCGGATATAAACGGGCCATAGGGCAGAAATTCCCATAAATCTGCCGCACCATCATAGGCGCGGAACAGTTCATCCGCGTGCAGATGGGCGCGCAACCGCTCCAGCCGCGCATAGCGCCCTTGTAACTGCGCAGCATCGGGCCGCGCAGGTGGCACATAATTTGACAAATCCTGCATCGATACACCCCATCGAAATGCAAACGACCCCCACCCATCAGGGCAGAGGCCGTGATTATTGGCAAGAGTGAAACGGGATCAATCGCGCGGCAATACCCGCAGCCCCAATTCCATCAACTGATCTGGCATCGGCTCGGAAGGCGCGTTCATCATCACATCTTCGGCGCGTTGGTTCATCGGGAAGAGGATCACCTCGCGGATATTTGCCGTTTCCGCCAAGAGCATCACGATGCGGTCGATCCCTGCCGCACAGCCCCCATGGGGCGGCGCGCCAAATTGGAACGCGTTGACCATGCCACCAAAGCGGCGGCGCACTTCGTCCTCACCATAGCCTGCCAGTTCAAAGGCCTTGAACATGATCTCCAGCTTGTGATTGCGGATTGCGCCCGAGACCAATTCATAGCCGTTGCAGGCCAAATCATATTGATATCCCAACACCTGCAGCGGGTCGCCCTGAAGCGCCTCAACCCCGCCTTGGGGCATCGAAAACGGGTTATGGCTGAAATCGATTTTGCCCGTCTCCTCGTCCTTTTCATACATCGGGAAATCCACGATCCATGCAAAAGCGAAACGGTTCTCGTCAATCAGCCCCAATTCGCGGCCAATTTCGGTGCGTGCGCGGCCCGCGATGGCCTCGAAATCCGCAGGCTTGCCCGCCATGAAAAAGGCCGCATCGCCAACATCCAGACCCAGTTGCAGACGGATCGCTTCACTGCGCTCTGGACCGATGTTCTTGGCCAAGGGGCCTGCGGCCTCCAAGGCACCTGTGTCATCGGCGCGCCACAGAATATAACCCATGCCAGGCAGCCCTTGCCCTTGCGCCCAAGAATTCATGCGGTCGCAGAATTTGCGGCTGCCGCCCGTGGGGGCGGGGATGGCGCGCACTTCGGTTCCGTCCTGCTCAAGGATTTTCGCGAAAATCGCAAAGCCCGAGTCTTTGAAATGCGCGCTCACAACTTCCATTTTAATCGGGTTGCGCAGGTCAGGCTTATCGGTGCCATACCACAGCGCGGCATCTTTGTAGGAGATTTGCGGCCAATCCTGATCGACCGTTTTGCCTTTGCCAAATTCCTCGAACAGGCCACGGATCACGGGCTGAATGGTGTCAAACACATCTTGCTGTGTGACAAAGCTCATTTCCATGTCGAGCTGATAGAAATCAGTCGGCGAACGATCCGCGCGCGGGTCCTCGTCACGGAAACAAGGGGCGATTTGGAAATATTTATCAAAGCCCGAGACCATCAACAGCTGCTTAAACTGCTGCGGCGCCTGTGGCAGGGCGTAAAACTTGCCCGGATGCAGGCGCGAAGGCACAAGGAAATCACGCGCGCCTTCAGGGCTGGAGGCGGTGATGATTGGGGTCTGAAACTCGCGAAAGCCCTTATCCCACATCCGCTTGCGGATCGAGGCCACGACATCCGAGCGCAGGGTCATGTTCTTTTGCATCACCTCGCGGCGCAAATCGAGATAGCGATAGCGCAGGCGGGTTTCCTCGGGATATTCCTGATCCCCAAACACGGTCAGCGGCAATTCACCCGCCGCGCCCAGAACCTCCAGATCGCGGATGAAAACCTCAATCTCACCCGTTGGAATTTTGGGGTTCACAAGGCTTGCGTCACGCGCCTTCACCTCACCATCAATGCGGATACACCATTCCGCGCGCAGTTTTTCCACCTCGGCAAAAACGGGGCTGTCGGGATCGCATAACAACTGGGTCATGCCGAAATGATCGCGCAAATCAATGAACAGCACCCCGCCATGATCGCGTACGCGATGAACCCATCCAGACAGGCGAATGGTTTGGCCAACATTTTCTTGAGTCAGCGCGGCGCAGGTGTGGCTGCGAAATGGATGCATCACGAAATATCCCATGTTTTGGTCAGATTTTGACCCGTCAATCCTCTGCCGCCGATACACATGGGCAGGCAGGCGAAGTCAACCCCAAGCGCATCAAAGCCCGCAACCATCGGGTGGCGGGCTTTGGTGTCAGATTGAGGGCTTTTGCCTCAAATCTGTTTTTCTGGCATCTGCACCACCAGCCCGTCCAGATCATCAGTGACCTTCAACTGGCAGGTCAAGCGCGAGCGCGCCTCGTCTGGCTTATAGGCGAATTCCAGCATATCCTGCTCCATCGCATCAACCGCAGGCAGTTTCGCCACCCAATCGGGATGCACATATACATGGCAGGTCGAACAGGCGCAGGCGCCGCCGCAGTCGGCCTCGATCCCAGGGATGCCATTGTCGCGCGCGCCCTCCATCACGGTCAATCCGTTGGGCACATCCACAATATGCTCGGTTCCGTTATGTTCAATATAGGTGATCTTTGGCATAAGCGCGCACTTTCTATTTTCGGTTTCGATCTGTCGTGCCTAGGTAGCGCCCCGAAAGCGCGCTTTCCAGTCCCGAATTTTATCACAAGACTGCATCCTTGATTTTACGCGTAAATGTTCTATTTTTGTTCTAAAATCTGAGGTGTCCCATCGAACCGCAACTTGCCCCACGGCACTGGCCAAAACCGCCTGATTGCCTGCCACATCACCTGCTGCATTTGCCCCATGAGGGCGCGCGGGTTTGTGTCGCGGGGCTGGTTGTGCTGCGCCAACGCCCTGGCACGGCCAAGGGGGTGATTTTCGTGACACTTGAGGATGAATTTGGCACCTGCAATGTGATCATCTGGCAGAAAACTTATCAGCAGTTTCGCCGTGCGGTGATCGCTTCGCGGCTGATGCGGGTGACCGGGCGGTTACAGCGTCAGGCGGGGATCACTCATATCATCGCAGAAAAGATCGAGGATATTTCCCCCATGCTGGATGAGATTGTTTTGCATCACCCTGCCGCACAACAGGGTTAGCGGCGGGCAAATCCATTGCCCTTTTGTGCGATTGTCTTATTCTCGCGCGAAAATAGAGATAATTTTGGGCAGTTCACGATGAGCCATGCGCGGATCTATCGGCTTTTGGGCCTGTGCCTCGGCCTTTGTGGCTGTGTCGCGGCAGCCCCGTTTGAAGATGGCACAGGCCTGCGCGGGCAGATCGCGCCCAATATTGCCGAAGTGCAGCGCGGCGCAGGTCCGCCCGATGCCCGGCCTGATGCCTGTTACGGGCTGCAAGTCACGCCTGCGGTGATTGAAACCGTCACCGAGCAGATCACCACCCGCCCCGCCATCACGGATGCGCAAGGGGCGGTGTTGCGCCCCGCCCGCTTTCGCACCGAAACCCGCCAAGTGATCGTAGAAGAGCGCCGCGAACGCTGGTTTGAAACCATTTGCGATGTGGAAAAAGATGCCGCGTTCATCTCCGCATTGCAGCGCGCCTTGCAAGCGCGCGGAAAATACAGCGGTGCCATCACGGGCGAGATGGACGCCCCCACCAAAGCCGCCATTCGCAGCTATCAGCGCGATCAAGGCTTGGACAGCCCGATCTTGTCCTTACCTGCCGCGCGGCAATTGGGCCTCAGTTTCTGGTATCCTGAATTGCTCGAAGGGCGCGCGGAGGCGACACCTTAATCGACACGGGCATAGGCAAATCCGCCGCGCCCCGCACCTTTGGCGTTATACAGCGCCTCATCCGCGGCCCGCAGCATCGCGCGGGCATCTTGCCCAAAATCCGTGGAAATCGCGATGCCGATTGACGCTGAAATCCGCGCCAAACCACCCTCCACGGCAACGGGTGTCTCAAGGTTTTTGATCAAACGCGCCGCCAGTTCACCCAGGGTGGCGGGATCGGTCATATGGGACAGCATGATGACAAATTCATCCCCGCCCATGCGTGCGGCGAAATCGCCTGCACGGATATCGCTGCGCAAGATGCGCCCGACCTGCGCCAAAACCATATCCCCCGCTGCATGGCCATAGCCATCATTCACGGCCTTGAAGCGGTCCAGATCAATATGCATCAGCGCAAAGGGGCGATCAGCGCGCGACAAGAGGCGCGGCAGCGCCCGCTCCAACGCACGGCGATTGGCCAGCCCCGTGAGCGGGTCCGTCAACGCCTCCCGCTCGGCCAAGGCGCGGGCGGTGAACAGCCGTTCGGTCAGCGCACGGCTCTCGCGGGTGACCGCGTTATTGGCCTCTTGCAAATACAGCAACTCAACCGTTTGATCAGTGTGGGGGAAATCGGACAGATGCAGGTCCCATTCCGCAATCCCTTGGACGAAATTCAACCCCAAAGACAGGCTCAACACCGCCCCATCCGCCCATGCGCTGACCACGGCGCGCAGGGTGATTTGCGGCGCATTCACAAAGCACAGCTGCACGCGCGCACCCGCAATCTCGTGCAGCTGCGCAAAATTCTGTGCGGATTTTGGCGATTTGAAAATCACCAAATCGAACAGATCGCGCCCCAGAAGATCATCGGAGGCCGCCGCCAGCATCTTGGCCGCGGTCGGCCCAACCGAGGTCACACGCCCCCCCGCATCACAGGCCAAATGCATTGGCAAAAGCGGCGCTAAAACCGCCCAGTCGGGAACAGGCAGTGGCATCGACAGCCCCGTGTCCATGCGGGGTATCATCGTGCCACCTCGCGCAGGCGGTCGGCTCCGATCAGCGCAAAACTGCGGCCTGGACCATAGCCCAAATCGTGGCACTCCACCACGATCCGCCCCTTGTCCACGCGGATCACGGCCAAGGTTCCATATTCATCTGCCATGGCCTGAAGCGCCCCCAAAATCAGGCACAGCCCCCCCTCCATGACCCATGTCACCGCCAGATCAAAGCGCAGCATATCACCGTGCATCTCGCTTTGGATATGGACGCGGGGCAGGTCCAATGAGGCCAGCGCCAGCCGCCCGCGATCATGCAGATCCGCCAAGGACCAAATAAATTCGACAAAATCCCGCCCTCCAAAGCGCAACAGGCGCCGTATTGCCTCCATCCGAGGGTGGGTGATGAGGTAGAGCCCCAAATCCTCCCACAATGCCTCCGCGCTGAGGTTCAAATGGCACGCCATCGCATCAAGCAAATGTCGGGTCGATTGCGCGTCACAAGGCAGCATCGCTTCAAACCCGTCCAACGGCGCGCCCGCAACCACGCGGATTTCTTCCCACGCAGCGGTCCCGTGCATATCTTGCACATATTGTTGAAAGGCGCGGTTTACAAAACCCTGCATCGCCTCGTCCCGTCTTGTCTTGGGCAACTCAAGGCCCAAGCTATAGCGGGTCATTCCTTAACAAAGCCTTGATTATCCGCCTAAAAATCTGTCGGCGCGCCGCCTTCCGCCTTGCGCTTGGCGACAAAGGCATCCAATTCTTCGCGGATGCTTGGATCAAGGGGCGGGTCTGTCGCCTCCGCCAGAATGGCCTTGTAAATCCCATGCGCGCGCGCGGCACTCCAGAGGGCGCCATCTTTGTCCCAGGCCTCGAAATTACGCCAATCGGAATGAAACGGCTGATAAAACGCTGTGCTGTAGCGGGCCTGCGTGTGCGGCGTGCCAAAATAATGCCCTCCCGCGCCCACATCGCGCACCGCCTCAAAGGCCAGATCATCCGCACTGGTCTGGGTCAAGACCGGATCAAAATACCGTTGGAATTGTTGCAGCAATTCACAATCCATCACGAATTTCTCGGGGCTGGCGATCAACCCGCCCTCTAGCCAACCTGCCGCATGATAGACCATATTGGTCCCTGATTGCACCGCCGCCCAAAGGCTTTGCAGGGTTTCCGCCTGTGCTTGACCATCGGGCACATTGGCCGCGCAAACCCCGCTGGAGCGCAGCGGCAGCCCATAAAACCGCGCCATCTGTCCCGTCATCTGGGTCGCACGGATGTATTCAGGCGTGCCAAAGGCAGGCGCGCCCGATTTCATATCGACATTCGAGGTGAATGTGCCAAGCACCACAGGCGCGTGCGGCGCGATATATTGCAACAGGGCAATCGCGCCCAAGGCCTCGGCAATGGATAAGGATACGGCACCTGCAAGGGTCACGGGGGCCATCGCCCCCGCCAGTGTAAAAGGGGTCACCACGACAGGCTGCCCACGGCGCGCCATACGCATCGCCCCATCCAACATTGGATAGTCATGTTTCAGCGGGCTAACCGAATTGATATTGGTATAAAAGCGCGGTGTTGCCTCGAATTCCTCATGGCTCAGCCCCCCCGCAATCCGCACCATTTCCATCGCGTCTTCGACCCGCTCTTTGCCAAGGCAATAGGTATGCACCACCTTGTCGGTCGCGATCAGTTTCTCGTGCAGACAGTCGAGGTGGCGGATTGAGGGGTGAATATCAATCGGCTCCACTGGATAGCCGCCGGCAAAATGGATGCAGTTGAAATATTGCGTCAGCTTGATGAAGGCGCGGAAGGTGTCGAAATCGCCCGCGCGTTTGCCCCGCTCCAAATCCCATGCATTGGGGGGCGAGGAGACATTGCCAAAAACCATATGCCCGTCACCGATGGTCAGTTTGCGCGCAGGGTTGCGGGGGGTAACGGTGAAAGAGGCGGGCGCACGCGCGACCATTTCGGTCACAAACTCAGGATCGAAAAAGATCGTCTCGCCCTCTTGGCGACACCCTGCCGCAACCAGAATGCGCCGCGCCTCGGGATGAAGCATCTCTAGCCCCAATTCGCGCAGGATGCGCATCGCGTTTTGATGGATTGCAACAACCCCTTCGGGGTGCATTGGTTCGGTCGGTTGATCTGGGTTGCGTGGCACACGCCATGGCATTTGCGCAATCGCGGCCTGATCCCCCCCTCTATGCTTGGCGCGCGCACCGCCAGCGCGGCGGCGTTTCGGGGGATCATCGCTCATATGCATCGGATAGGGTCCATCTGTTCGGGCGGATTACCCTGTCAGACTGCACGCCCCATAAGGCGACATACCCGACAATTTCCGACCAATCCCACAGGCCTTTTGACGCGAACAGACAAACGCGCCCCTAATGCCCCAACCATGTGGGCAAATGGCCGATATCGGGCAAGACCACATCGGCATGGGGTGCAAGCGTGCCGTGATCGGCAAGCCCCGTGAGAACCCCCACCGTGGCCATGCCCGCCGCGCGCCCTGCGTGCAAATCATGGAGACTGTCGCCCACCATCACCGCACGCGCAGGCGCGATGTTGCAAGCGCGGGCAATATAGGCACACATATCAGGATTAGGTTTCGCGCCATGGCCACTGTCGCAGCCCAAAACTTCGGCAAAGTGGTGGCGAATATCATGGGCCGCCAAATGCGCTTCCGCCTCGGCCTTTTGGCCATTGGTGGCCACGGCCAAGATATAGCCCGCCGCGCGCAACCGCGTCATCAACCCGTCAAGCGGCACGACAGGGACCATGGGCGCATCCTCGGCCAAGCGATTCAAATCATGCGCGATTTGCGCAGGGCTGCGCGCGCCCCCGAAGGCAGGCGCCAAATGCAGCGCGGTTTGCGCAAGCGTGCCCGCAATGGCAATGCTGTCAGGCCGAAACACCCCGCGCGCTGTGTCAAAGGACAGGCGCGCCGCCAATTCATCGATCAGCGCCTCATCCCCATCGGCCAAGCTCCGCAGGGCCGATTGCGCCCATGATCCCCATGATTTCTCGAAATCAAACAATGTTCCATCTTTGTCAAATATTAGCATTTGATAATAGTTATTTTGCATATTTTTACGCCCTCTTCTTTATTTTTCCATAAATACAGATAAAATGGGATAAATTACCACTTAACCTACCAAAGCGACATATTCCAAATGCATGATCCTGAAATGCAAAAGACTGATGACATCCAAGACTTCAATCTACATTCAAGCTTGGGTTTTTGTATCACCAAAACGGCACGCCTTTTTGAACGCTGTATCGAAGATTCGCTGCGCAGCAGCGGCCTGACGCGGATCAACTGGTGCATCTTGATTGCCATTCAAGAGCGGGGCCAGATCAACCCCTCTGACATCGCCCACACGGTGGGCATTGACCGCACCGCCACATCACGCGCTTTGCGCCAATTGGAAGAGATGAACGCCGTTGAGCGCAGCATCAGCCAAGAGGATCGGCGCGTCACGGTTGTGACCTTGACCAAGGCGGGCCATGAATTGATGGCGACATACAGCCCCGCCTGTCGGGAATATATTGAATTGATCGAAAACCGCCTGTCTGACGAGGAGCGCGTTCAGGTGCGGCTGTTGTTGCGCAAATTGGTGGGCAAGACCGCTGTGCAATAGGGCGCTTGATCGCACCCTCTTTCCCCCCTTGCGCGGTTCAGGTCCAATGCATCCCTGCGGATCCCAGCAAAACATGGCGCATGGTGACAAACTCATCAGGGGTCAGATGAATGCTCTGTGCCGCCTCAAGCACCCATGCATCATTTTGCGAAATAAACTCCACCACCGCCGTCAAAAAACCCTCATCCGCCGTGGCAACCGCATGGCGCAAATCGGCAACACTAAGGCCAGAGGCCCCTAGAAACTGATCCGTCAGATCAGGATGGCTTGACAGCCATACCAAGGCCGCGATTGCCTTCTCCTGTGCCAATTCTTTCTTCATTCTTTCCGTCCTTCGTGAATGGTAGGAATTTATTAACCCTTTTCTTTGTATCACTACGCACAAGAATCAAGCCATCGCTCCGTGGTGCAGGATGCCGCGGATGACGCGGCACACAAAGCGCGATGGCCAAAACACAAAGGGCAAGCAGATATGGGCGAGCGGATTTTGATCGTAGACGATGTCGCGACCAATCGGATTGTTCTCAAGGTGAAGCTGCGAAGCGCCTGTTACGAGGTGATCCAAGCCGCCTCTGGCCGCGAGGCCCTGAAACTTGCACGTGTGGCCAAGCCTGACCTGATCCTTTTGGATGTGATGATGCCTGACCTTGATGGGCTGTCAGTCTGTAGCCGCCTCAAGCGCGATGCAGATACCCGTGACATTCCGATTGTTATGATCACCTCGCGCCTCGATCACGCGTCCAAGCTAGAGGGGCTGCATTGCGGCGCTGATGATTACCTGACCAAACCCGTGGACGAAAATCAGCTTTTGGCCCGGGTGCGCTCGCTGTTGCGCGATTCCAATCGCGCGGCAGACCTGCGCAAACAGGGGGCATTGGCACTGGACCTGGCCTTGGAAACCACGCCTTTGGCCTCCGACACGGACCCCCATGTCGCACTGATCGCGCCGCGCCCTGAACTCAGTATGTTCTGGCGCGCGGGTCTTGCAGGGTTCAAAGGTTTTAGCTTGCGCAGCATGACGCGCCTCGAAGCGCTGTCTGAGCTGTCTTCGGATCATCCCGTGCCCGATATTTTTGTCATTGCCAGTGATCTATCCCATCGCAACGAAGGGTTGCGCCTGCTGTCGGATTTACGCTCGCGCCCTGCCACACGCCATGCGGGCATGATGATGGTTGTGCCCGCCAATGATGCAGAACGCGCCGCCATCGCCTTGGACCTTGGGGCGGGTGATGTGATTTACGATCCGTTTGACCCTGCCGAAATGGCCGTGCGCCTCAAGACCCAACTGCGCCGCAAGCGCCAGTCCGATCGCTTGCGCGCGGGGCTTTCTGCGGGGATGCAAATGGCCACACTGGACCCGCTGACGGGTTTGTTCAATCGGCGCTATGCGATGTATCAGCTGGACCGTTTGCTGTGTAATATCTCAACCATGCTTGTGGTCATAATCCTTGATATTGATCATTTCAAATCCGTGAATGATCGCTTTGGCCATTGTGCGGGTGACATGATCCTGCGGCAATTGGCCGAACGGATGAAAGGCCATATTCCGCAAGACTGTGTTCTTGCCCGCATCGGGGGCGAGGAATTCTTGGTCGCTGCACCTGTGCGCGATGGCCCAAGCGCCTATGCGCTGGCCGATGCCCTGCGCGAGATTATCGCGCGTGAGGGCTTCTACATTGGCGAGGGGGTCGCGCCGCTGGCAATCACCGCCAGTATCGGTTTGGCGGTTGCGACACCCGAGCAAAACCAAACCGCGCCCCGAATGATCGCGGCTGCGGATGAGGCGCTTTATGCCTCCAAAACGAAAGGGCGCAATCGCACCAGCCTTGCCAAACCCGCCTGACGCTTAGGCGTGATGGGCGATGACCTCATCGCGCAAAATCGCGGCAAGCAGGTCGATATCTTCAGGCAGGAACGTCAAAGGCAGGCGCAGATCCATCAACCCCGCCAATACCGCATCCGTGCGCGGCAGGTGTTGCGCGGGGGCATAGCGCCAACTGTCATAGCGCGAGGTGAAGGCCACAGGCTCTGGCGCGCCAAACCATTTTAACTCAACCCCGCGCGACAGACAGGCCTGCACAAAGGCCATAATGCGCGCAGACGGCCATTGCGGCAGGAGGAATTGAAAGGATGACCCCACATAATCCTCGCGCGGGTCACGCTGCGTAAGCCGCAGATGTGGCAAATTGGCAAGCCCCACCTCCATGCGTTCATAAAGGGTCCGCCACCGTTTCACCTGACGTGGCAAATCGGCCAACTGGGGCCGCAAGATCGCGGCGCGCAAATTATCCATCCGCCCCGATACGTTTGGCGTCTCGAAGCGTAGATTTTCAAACACCTCGGGCGGCGGGGCGGCGCGGTGACGTGTATAGAGCATATAACTGCCCGACAGCAGGATTGCCCGCGCCATGATCTCGGCGTCATCAGTGGTCAGAAATCCGCCCTCGCCTGAATTGATGTGCTTATAGGTTTGGGTGGAATAGCAGGCGATTACCCCATGCCGCCCAGAAGGCCGCCCATCCCAAGCAGCCCCCATTGTATGGGCGCAATCCTCGATCACGGCGATATCATGGGTCGCGCAAATGGCCATCAAGCGGTCCATATCGCAGATGTGGCCGCGCATATGCGATAACAGCAAAACCCGCGCCCCGCTGTCCGCGGCCTTTTGCGCCAAATCATCCAAGTCGATGGTCAGGTTGTCGGTGGTTTCCACAAAGACAGGCACCGCCCCGACCGAGGCAATGGCACCAGGCACGGGCGCAAGGGTGAAACCGTTGGACAGCACCTTATCGCCCTGCCCCACACCCACCGCGCGCAAGGCCGCCCCCATCGCATACCCGCCCGAGGCCACGGCAAGCGCGTATGTCGCGCCCGTAAAGGCGGCGAATTCCTCCTCCAACAATGCGGTTTCGGAAATCTCGTCTGGTGCAGTGTTGTAGCGATGCAACCGCCCCGATTGCAGCACCAGCATAGCCGCATCCATCGCGGCCGCTGGAATCGGCTCTTGCTGGGTAAAGGATCGGGTGAATATGGGTTTATCGGTCATGGCGTGCAGGTTAAAGCGAAGCGCGGCTTGGTCAATAACAATTCCATATGCCAAACGGCCTCAGCCGAGCAGGTTTTGGATCAAGGCGGGCAAATCATCATATCGGGCCAAGAGCGCGTCAGGCTTGAGCCGCGCGATATCTGCACCTTCAGGCCCAAAGCCCACAAGGATCGATGGCACGCCCGCCGCGCGCGCGGTTTCGCGATCCGTCACGGTATCCCCGATCAGGCAAGAGGCAGGCCATTGCCGTGGATCATCACACAGCGCCATGCCAAACCGCGCAAGGGCCGCGCGGCGCAGGGTTTCGTGATACGGGGCCACATCAGGCTTTCTGGTGGGCAGCGTGTCGGCCCCCACCAAAGCATCGAATAAATCCGCAACACCCAATTTCGCAATCAAATCCACGGCCAAGGCTTCGGGCTTGTTGGTGCAAATCGCGGTCGCATGACCCGCAGCGCGCAAGGTGTGAACAGCCCCAAGCGCGCCGGGGTAAACCGTGGTGTGACGGGCGATATCTGCGCCATAAGCGGTCAACAGAGACGGATAGCCTTGATCCACAAAAGCATCCTCTTCAGGCAGCGCCTGCCCCGCTTGCGCAAGGCGTTCATGGGCCAGTTTCAACATCGCGCGCCCCCCGCGAAAGGCACAAAGCGCATCTTGCGGGTGGGTCAATGGCGCAGGAAACCCCATGTCCTGCACCGCTGCATTGGCCGCGGCTAAGAGATCCGCACTGGTATCTGCCAAGGTGCCATCGAGATCAAAGACAATGATATGGGTGCTCATGACTTCCCCTTCGCGCGAAACGGTCGCCCCGCTTATGGCGCAAAGGCGGATTTTCGCCAAGGGGAATGCGCCCTCGTAACAAATCGAAAGAGGAAGTGACCGCGCGCGGGCTTTGCAGATCAGGCGAAGCAGGTTAAAGAAGCGCCAAACAGGCATAAAAACCACAAAGGCGCGAAGATGAGCACACGCCCCGTTGCCCTGATCGTTTTGGCCGCAGGCCAAGGGACGCGGATGAATTCCGAGCGCCCCAAGGTGCTGCATCCTTTGGGGGGTGTGGCGATGATCGAACACAGCCTTTCCAGCGGTCAGGCCCTTGAACCGGCACGGATTGTCGTGATTACGGGCCATGGGGCCGATGCGGTCGAGGCCGCCCTTGCGGATCACCCCGTCACCTGCATCCGCCAAAACGAGCAGCTTGGCACAGGCCACGCTGTGGCACAGGCGCGCGCGGCCTTGGCGGATTTCGAGGGCGATGTGGCCGTGCTTTTTGGCGATACCCCGTTTTTGCGGGCCGAAACCATCCAAAAGCTCCTCGCTGCGCGGGACGCGCATGACGTGGTGGTTTTGGGATTTGAGGCAGACACCCCCGCCCGCTATGGCCGCCTCGTGACCAAGGGGGATCAGGTCTTGCGGATTGTCGAGGCGAAGGATGCAAATGCCGAAGAATTGGCCATCACGCTGTGCAATTCGGGCCTGATGGCGGCTGATGCGCGCGTCTTATTCGATCTTTTGGCCAAGGTCGGCAACGAGAATGCCGCGGGCGAATATTATCTGACAGATGTGCCACGCTTGGCCCATGAGGCGGGGCTATCGGCAGGTTATGTGACCTGCGATGAGGCGGAAACATTGGGGATCAACACCCGTGCGGAACTCGCACGCGCCGAAGGGATTTTCCAATCCAACCGCCGCACCGAGATGCTGGACTTAGGCGTCACGATGCACGCGCCCGAGACCGTCTATTTTGCCCATGACACCTATATTGGCCGTGATGCGGTGATCGAGCCTTATGTGGTCTTCGGCCCCAATGTCACGGTTGAATCGGGCGCGCATATTCGCGCCTTCAGCCATGTTGAGGGGGCGCATATCTCGCAAGGGGCGGTGGTCGGTCCATATGCCCGCCTGCGTCCTGGCGCCGAAATCGACAATGACGCGCGGATCGGCAATTTTGTCGAGGTAAAAGCGGCGCAAATCCACGAGGGGGCCAAGGTCAATCACCTGTCCTATATTGGCGATGCAACCATCGGCGCGGGTGCAAACATTGGCGCGGGCACGGTCACCTGCAATTATGATGGTGTGTTCAAACATCACACCGAGGTGGGTGCAGGGGCCTTTATCGGATCAAACACCATGCTTGTGGCCCCCGTCACCATTGGCGCGGAGGCGCTGACCGCGTCTGGCTCGGTGATCACGGAAAATGTGCCAGAGGGGGCTTTGGCGGTGGCGCGTGGACGACAGGAAAACAAGGCAGGCTTGGCCAAACGCCTGCGCGCGCGTCTGCTTGCGCTGAAAGAAAAGACCAAAAAGGGGTAAGGTTTATGTGCGGAATTGTCGGCATTCTGGGCAGCCACGAGGTTGCACCCACCTTGGTTGAGGCGCTCAAACGCTTGGAATATCGCGGCTATGACAGCGCGGGCATCGCCACTGTTCAGGATGGCGCTTTGGATCGCCGCCGTGCGGTTGGCAAACTGGTCAACCTGTCGGATGAATTGGTGCATCACCCATTGGCGGGAAAAGCAGGAATCGGACATACCCGTTGGGCCACCCATGGCGCGCCAAGCGTGGCCAATGCGCATCCCCATCAATCAGGGCGGGTTGCGGTGGTGCATAATGGCATCATCGAAAATTTCCGCGCTTTGCGTGCCGAACTGGCCGCGCAAAATTTCGAAAGCGAAACCGACACCGAAACCGTATCACAGCTCTGCGCGGCCTATCTGGCCGAGGGTCTTGCCCCTCTGGAGGCGGTGATGAAAACCCTGTCGCGGCTTGAGGGGGCTTTTGCGCTGTGTTTCCTGTTCGAGGGTGAAGATGATCTGATGATCGCCGCGCGCAAAGGGTCACCCTTGGCCATAGGTTATGGCGAAGGCGAGGTCTATGTCGGCTCGGATGCAATTGCGCTTGCCCCCCTCACACATGAGGTCACCTATCTGGAAGAAGGCGATTGCGCGGTTCTCAGCCGCGCGCACGTGCAGATTTTCGATGCAACCGGTGCGTCGACCAATCGCCCCGTAACCCGTATCGAGCAAGGTGCTGCGGTCATCGACAAGGCAGGCTACAAACATTTCATGGCCAAGGAAATCCATGAACAACCCCAAACCATCACCGATGCCTTGGCCCGCTACGCCCCGAAAGGCAGCCCTTCTTTCCCCGAAGCCCTCGATTTCACCCGGTTTGACCGCGTGGTGATGGTGGCCTGCGGGACAGGGTATTATTCCTGCCTGACCGCGAAATATTGGTTCGAGCAGGTGGCGGGCCTGCCCTGCGATGTGGATATCGCCTCTGAATTCCGCTATCGCGAACCGCCCGTGGCGCCCCGCACCCTTGCGCTGTTCGTCAGTCAGTCAGGCGAGACAGCCGACACATTGGCCGCTTTGCGCTATATGCGCGGGCGGGCCGATATGGTGGCCAGCCTTGTGAATGTCGGCACCTCCTCCATCGCACGCGAAAGCGATCTGGCCTTGGCAATCCTCGCGGGGGTTGAGGTTTCGGTCGCCTCTACCAAAGCCTATGTGAACCAACTGACCATTCTGGCACTGATGGCGCTGCACGCGGGCGCACAACGCCATGCAATCTCCCCCGCGCAGGTCAAGGCGCAGATCAGCGATCTGACGAAACTGCCCGAACAGATGCGTCAGGTTTTGACACTGGAAGGCGAGATTGCCGATTTGGCCGAAGGGTTAAGTGCGGCGAAATCCGCGCTGTTTCTGGGGCGTGGCGTGATGTATGCCACCGCCTTAGAGGCGGCCTTAAAATTGAAAGAACTCAGCTATATACACGCCGAAGCTTATGCTTCGGGTGAGCTAAAACATGGCCCGATTGCCCTGATTGATCGCAGCCTGCCCGTGGTGGTATTCGCGCCGCATGACGCGCTGTTTGATAAAACCATATCCAATATGCAGGAGGTGATGGCCCGCCACGGCCAAGTCACCCTGATCACCGATGAGGCAGGACGCAAAGCCGCCGCCGAGGGCACAAGCGCCACGCTGGCCCTGCCCGCAACGACCCCGCTGACCGCACCAATCCTCTACGCCCTGCCCGCGCAACTTCTGGCCTATCACAGCGCCATGGCCAAGGGCACGGATGTCGACCAACCCCGCAATTTGGCAAAATCAGTGACAGTGGAATAGCGCATCCACTTGCGCCCGCCCCTGTTGGGGCGTAAAGGCTCTGCGCATCTTTACCAATGGGAATTGCCATGCCGCTTTTGGTCATGAAATTTGGGGGCACATCGGTGGCCACGCTCGACCGTATCCGCCGCGCTGCAAAGCGTGTCGGGCGCGAGGTGGCCAATGGCTATGATGTGATCGTGATTGTCTCGGCCATGTCGGGCGAAACCAACAAGCTTGTCGGATATGTGGGCGAAACCTCGCCGCTCTATGATGCGCGCGAATATGATGCGGTCGTGTCATCGGGCGAAAACGTAACCGCGGGCCTGATGGCGCTGACCCTACAGGAAATGGAAATCCCCGCGCGCTCGTGGCAGGGATGGCAGGTGCCTGTCAAAACCACCTCCGCCCATGCCAGCGCGCGGATCGAAGAAATCCCGACAGACAA
Organism: Rhodobacteraceae bacterium XHP0102; assembly: GCA_025751475.1. Taxonomy (GTDB): domain Bacteria; phylum Pseudomonadota; class Alphaproteobacteria; order Rhodobacterales; family Rhodobacteraceae; genus M30B80. The sequence continues at coordinate 274,864 of JAOWLD010000003.1, read as the reverse complement.
CATCATGGCCAAGTTTGGCGAGGGGATGAAGGTTGCCGTGGTTGCGGGCTTCCAAGGGATCAGCCCCGAAGGACGCATCACCACATTGGGCCGTGGCGGGTCGGACACGACCGCCGTGGCCTTTGCCGCCGCCTTCGCAGCAGAACGCTGCGATATCTACACCGATGTGGATGGGGTCTATACGACCGACCCGCGCATCACGGCCAAGGCGCGCAAGCTTGAAAAAATCTCCTTCGAGGAGATGCTGGAACTGGCCAGTCTTGGCGCCAAGGTGCTGCAAACCCGTTCGGTGGAATTGGCCATGCGCTACAAGGTGCGCTTGCGGGTTTTGTCGAGTTTTGAAGAAATGGATGACAGCGCAGGCACATTGGTCTGTGACGAGGAGGAAATCGTGGAAAGCAAAGCTGTGGCGGGCGTGGCCTATTCGCGCGATGAGGCAAAGATGACCCTGACCGAGGTGGAAGACCGCCCCGGAATTGCCGCGGCCATCTTCGGCCCGCTTGCGGAGGCTGCGATCAATGTCGATATGATCGTCCAGAACATTTCGGAAGAGGGCAAAACCGATATGACCTTCTCGCTGCCCATTGATCAGGTCAAGCGCGCGCAGAAGGCACTCGATGAGGCCAAGGCCCGCAATGATATTGGTTTTGCCGAATTGCTGATCGACAGCGATGTGTGCAAGGTCTCTATCGTGGGGATCGGGATGCGCAGCCACGCGGGCGTGGCCGCCAAGATGTTTGCCACCCTGCGCGATGAGGGCATCAATATCAAAGTGATCACCACCTCCGAGATCAAAGTTTCGGTTCTGGTGGACCGCAAATATTTGGAATTGGCGGTGCAAGCGTTGCATGACGCCTTTGAACTTGATCGCGCCGCCTGAGCGCATCACCGCCTGATGACAAAAGCACCGCGCCCGCCTTTTGGCGGGCGTTGGCTTTGTTGACTTTGGCCAAGGCCTGCCGCAGAACAGGGTCACTGCTAAACAGGGACGGTCGCAAGATCGGCTGCCATGACCCAATTCAAGACGCCACGCGCGGATCAGGGCACACCCCCTGATGCCGCCTCCGAGCTGACACGCGCCATAACGGCGCGGCTGCGCGCCCATCTGGACGGACCGCCTCGCCAAGCGGCGCTGGAGGCGGCGCTGCGCGATCTGGCCAAATGGCGCGTGGCGCTGTTGGATGCGACCCATCGCAGACACATGGGGGCAGATACCCGTGTCTTGAGCGGCCCTTTCGTAGGCATGGCCTACGCCACCGCCGCAACCGAAGGGGCGGGGCTGTCCCGCCGCCTTGGCGCTTATGAGGCCAGTCTACACCCAATCATCGAGCGGATCATCGCGCGCGGCTATGCGCGCGTGATCGATATCGGCTGTGCCGAAGGCTATTACGCGGTTGGCCTCGCACGGCGGATGCCCAAGACGGAGGTTTTGGCCCGCGACAGCAACCCCGAGGCACAACACCGCTGCGCCGAATTGGCCCGCGTTAATGGGGTTGCGGCGCGTGTAAAGCTGGGCGGGGCGGTGGACGCGGCCTTTCTGGATGCGCAGATCACCCGCGACACCGTCCTGATCTGCGACATCGAGGGGGGCGAGGAGGCCTTGCTTGATCCTGCCCGCCACCCCGCCTTGCGCAGCTGCGATATTCTTGTGGAGGTGCATGAATGCTGGCACCGCGGCCTGACCGAGGCAATCCGCGCCCGCTTTGCCCCGACCCATAAGGTGCAGCAGATCAACCGCAGCCTCGCGCCAGAGGCACTGCCCGCATGGATGGAGCATTTGAGCGATCTTGATCGCGCATTGGCACTGTGGGAATGGCGCATGGGTCCGACCCCATGGCTGTGGATGACTCAGCATGGATAGCGGACGCAACGCGGCCCTATACGCGGTCACGGACGGGTTCGATGTGGCGCAAAAGGGCATCAATGGCCGCCGCGTGGCGGGTCAATCCTTTTTGCAAGGTTTCTTTCGCCACGCGGATGTGTCTGAGGTGGTTTCAGTCTCCAACAGCACGGCTGACGGTGAGACATTCGCCACGTTGATGGCGCAGACCTCAGGCGCGCCTGCCCTGCCGCACCGCCATGTGCCGCGCCACAGCCTGACGCAGATCGCACCCTTGGGGGTGATGTTCTACCCCGCGCCCGATTTCAGCGAACTGGCCTTTGAACGTCAGGCTTTCGGCCATAGCGCTTATGCGCTGTGCGGGATCACCCACACCACGTCAACCCTTGCGGTGATGAAAGGTTTTTTTCAACTCCGCAGCAGCCCCTATCAGCCATGGGACGCGGTGATCTGCACCTCGCGTGCGGTGCAAGCTGCAAGCCTGATCAATTTGGAACAGATTGACGATTACTTGACAAGGACCCTCGGCGCAGGGGCCGCGCGCCGCGCGTTGCCCCTGATGCCCGTAATCCCACTTGGGCTGGATGTGGCCTCCTATGCGCGGGATGAGGGCGCACGCAAATCGCTGCGCACCCGAATGGGATGGGGCAAAAACGATGTGGTTTTCACCACGCTTGCGCGGCTGTTGCCCTATGGCAAATTCGACCCCGCCCCCTATTTCATTGCCCTGCAAGCCGCCCAAGCCACGCTTGGCACATCGCGCCGCCTGCACGTTGTGATGTGCGGCATCTATGGCGATACCCATTCGCAATCGGTGTTCGAGGAATGCGCCCGCAGCCTGATGCCCGATGTCAGCTTCACCCATCTGGACGGGGCCGATGCACAGGCCCGTAAAGAGGCGCTGTCAGGCGGGGATGTGTTCAGCTTTCCCATCGACAATGTGCAAGAAACCTTTGGCCTCGCCCCCGTTGAGGGCATGGCGGCGGGCCTGCCCGTTTTGGCCTCCGATTGGGATGGCATCCGTGATACGGTCACCCGCGAGACGGGTATCTTAATCCCGACCCGCATGATCAGCGGCCCCGCCAGCGCGCCCGAGGCCAAGGGGCATTTCCTCGCCCAATTAAGCTACGCGCAATATGGAAATAACCTCTCCGCTATGACCGTCTTGGATCAAGGCGCGATGCGAGAGGGCATCGTGGCCCTGGCCCGCGATGCTGACCTGCGTGCGCGGCTTGGGCAAGCGGGGCTGGCCCGCGCGCGCAGCCTGTTCGATTGGTCCAATATCATTCCGACCTATCAGGCCTTGTGGGCCGAACAAAATGCGATCCGCGCCGCCCATGCCCCGATGCGGCCCGAGGCCCTAACCCTCAGCCCGCTGCCCGCCACCCTGTTTGCGGGCTATCCCAGTCATCAAATGCCGCAAGGCGGCTTGCACCTTTGCGCCAAGGCCACCACCGCCCGCTTGCGCGAGATTTACGCCTTGCGCCGCTATGCAAAGATTGGCCGCCCGTTTGAGCAGCTCTCCACATTGGAGCGGGTCTTTACCGCCATATCCGACCACGCTGAGGCAGGTGTTCACATCACCGCACTGCCACAGATTTTGGGATGGCAAGCCGCCACGATTGAACGGGCCGTCATGTTCCTCTTGAAATACGACCTCATCGAAATCCGCGCATGATCTGCGTATCTTTCGAGCTGTGAGGCCCTCAAGCACAGGCCACACCGCCGCCTGAATTCCAGATGCGAAGCAGCTTCATAAGATGAAACGCCGCATTTGATTTTAGGGAGAATGGTGCGGTCGAGAAGACTCGAACTTCCACGGGAGTTACCCCACAGCGACCTCAACGCTGCGCGTCTACCAATTCCGCCACGACCGCACTGTCTGAGGCTTGGTGAGCGCTCTCTAGACGAAGGACGTGCCCACCTCAAGGGCAAATTTAGCCGTTTTGTGCAAGAAGGTTTTCGCGGATATGGCGGCGCGCCACATCCCCCAAGATCTGCGTCAGGCCAAGCACAACGGCACCTATGACGGCAGCGACATGACGCTGACTATGGGCGCGCGCCTCGATCTGACCTATGGGGATGACATTCGCGTCAATCGCACGCATATGCTTGTCGAGAAACAAGCGGGATTTTTGCCGCTCTAACGAGGACGCAATGGTAGACTGGATCATCACCGAAGGCTTGACCCCCTACGAGGACGCCTTGGCCTTTATGGAGGCGCGGGTCGAGGCTATTGCGGCGGGCAAGGCCGCGGAATGTATCTGGCTGTTGGAGCATCCGCCCCTTTACACCGCAGGAACCTCCGCCAAGCCCGAAGATTTGACCGACCCCGAGCGCTTTCCCGTTTATACGGCACGGCGCGGCGGGCAATATACCTACCATGGGCCGGGGCAGCGGGTGATCTATGTGATGCTTGACCTCAACAAACGCGGGCGCGATGTGCGTAAATTTGTCGAGGGCTTAGAGACCTGGGTGATCAATACCCTTGCCACCTTCAACCTGCGCGGCGAAATCCGTGAAGGTCGCGTTGGGGTTTGGGTCACACGCCCTGAGAAACCCACCCTTGCCGATGGTCGGATGCGCGAAGATAAAATCGCGGCCATCGGCATTCGCCTGCGCAAATGGGTGTCTTTTCACGGGATATCCATCAATCACGATCCTGATCTTGGCCATTTTGATGGGATCGTGCCCTGTGGCATCCGCGATTACGGCGTGACCAGTCTGACGGATTTGGGCCTGCCCGTGAGCATGGAAGATCTGGATGTGGCCTTGCGACAGGAATTCGACCGCTGCTTTGGTGAATAAGTCATAAATTCACCCATCAATCGCCCCATCTTTACCACAGCCTTTCCGCGCATCGACCACAATCTTTGGGCAAAGTGTCCTCGGGGCTATCTGAGCAGCGGAGAGAAACCTTGTCTCAATTATATACATTTTGGGTCGATGAGTCGGGCGCGGTGACTGTTGACTGGGTTGTGTTAACGGGCGCAATGGCAGGTGTGGGTCTAACCGCTGCGGCCGTCATGAACACGGCCGTTGTCGATCTGGCATCGGATTTCGCCGATATTTATGCGGCACAGGGCATCGGCCTTGGCGGTGGCAGTGACGATGATCTGCAAGCGCGCAGCGATGCATGGGGCAGCGCCAATCGCGTCACCAACGGATCATTCGAGACCATCGAAGGTCTGATCAATGCGGGTTGGGGTCTATACAGCGCAGACGGACGGATCGATGGCTGGGATACCCTGTCGGAAAACGGGCCAGAATTGATCGCCAGCGGCTATAATGGCATCATCGGCACGGATGGGGATTGGATGCTCGACCTTGAAGGCAGCGCGGGCAACGTCACCATTGGCCAAACCATTCCCGATGCAGTCGATGGCGAAGTTTACCGACTGACCCTCGATGCGGCGGATGCCGTGGGAACCAATGAAATCCAAGTCATTTGGGGCGGCAATGTTGTGCAAACCATTCGCCCAAGTGTTGGCGTGATGTCAAACTACACGATTGATATGGTCGGCGGCGCGGGTGATGGCTCGAACACCGTATTGATTTCGGGGCTTGGCATTGAAGACAATGAAGGCGCCTATATCGATAATGTATCGGTTGCGCGCGTTGAAACACCAGACGCGGACTAACAATCCTGTGCATGAGATCAAAAAGGGCGCGCTCTGCGCCCTTTTTTTCGCGTTTGGCCGAAAGGCGCGCGAAACGGGGTATTTTGACATGAGGCAATTTTTCCCACCCCCAAAGCATCATCTTGATTGATCGCGCGGGCGTTGCGCACTAAAACGTCTTCCAATGGAACGTGAAAGGGACAGGTGGCCAGACCCCTGCCCCTAAATTTATGAACAGGAGACAGACATGGCCGATGCTGCCATTTCTGGACATGATCACGAACGTCCGGGCTTTTTCACCCGTTGGTTCATGTCCACAAATCACAAAGATATCGGGATTCTCTACCTCATCACCGCTGGTTTGGTAGGTCTCGTATCTGTCGCATTCACCGTCTATATGCGTATGGAGCTGATGGAGCCAGGCGTGCAATATATGTGTGCCGAAGGCGCACGCATCCTGAGCCAAGCCGCGGCGGGTGAATGCACCCCTGATGGGCATTTGTGGAACGTGTTGATCACGGGCCATGGTGTTTTGATGATGTTCTTTGTCGTCATTCCTGCCCTGTTCGGTGGCTTTGGCAACTTCTTCATGCCGTTGATGATCGGCGCGCCTGATATGGCGTTCCCACGCCTCAACAACCTATCTTACTGGTTGTATGTCGCAGGGACCGCGCTGGCCTTCTGTGCGGTGTTTGTCGATGGCGGCGCAGGACCAGGTTGGACCTTCTACCCACCGCTGTCATGGCAAGATGCCCCGACAAGCCGCGCCGTTGATTTCGCGATTTTCGCGGTGCACGTATCGGGCGCAAGCTCGATCCTTGGCTCGATCAACATCATCACGACCTTCCTCAATATGCGCGCACCTGGCATGAGCCTGTTCAAAGTGCCGCTCTTTGCATGGTCGATTTTTGTGACCGCGTGGCTTTTGCTGTTGTCCCTGCCCGTTTTGGCAGGCGCCATCACCATGCTGCTCACGGATCGCAACTTTGGCACCACCTTCTTTGATGTGGCAGGCGGCGGTGATCCGCTGTTGTTCCAGCACATCTTCTGGTTCTTCGGCCACCCTGAGGTGTATATCGTGATCCTGCCCGCCTTTGGCGTGGTCAGCCATGTGATTTCAACCTTCTCGCGCAAGCCTGTGTTCGGGTATTTGCCGATGGTTTGGGCGCTGATCGCCATTGGTGCGCTTGGCTTCGTGGTTTGGGCGCACCATATGTATACGACAGGCATGACCCTGAACCAGCAGGCCTATTTCATGATCGCGACCATGGTGATCGCGGTGCCAACAGGCGTGAAAATCTTTTCGTGGATTGCAACAATGTGGCAAGGCTCCATGAGCTTTGAGACACCGATGCTGTTCGCGATTGGCTTTATCTTCCTGTTCACCGTAGGCGGCGTGACGGGCATCGTTCTGAGCCAAGCAGGCGTGGACCGTGCCTATCACGACACCTATTATGTGGTCGCGCATTTCCACTATGTGATGAGCCTTGGTGCCGTCTTTGGCATCTTCGCGGGCATCTACTACTGGATGGCGAAAATGTCTGGTCGCCAATATCCTGAATGGGCAGGCAAGGTGCATTTCTGGCTGTTCTTCATCGGCGCGAATGTGACCTTCTTCCCACAGCACTTCTTGGGCCGTCAGGGTATGCCACGCCGTTACATCGACTATCCAGATGCTTTCGCAACATGGAACTATGTCAGCTCAATCGGTGCGTTCATCGCTTTTGCATCCTTCCTCTTTTTCATCGGCATTGTCGCCTATACCCTGCTTGCAGGCCGTAAGGTGACCGAGCCCGCCTATTGGGGCGAGCACGCCGATACGTTGGAGTGGACATTGCCAAACCCACCGCCTGAGCACACGTTCGAAGAACTGCCCACACGTGAAATGTGGGACAAACAGCCCAGCCATTAATTGGGCTTCGGACTGCGAAGGACGTTTGTAAAGATATGCCGTTTCATATCGAGACGCCGCAGAAAGACGAGGCCCCGAAGAAATTCGGGGCCTTTCCTTTTCCCGAACGCGGCTTGCCTCAAATGCAGATGCGGATCACCCCGCATAAATCCCTGACCCCTGAGGGATTTGTGTGGTTCATCGGCGCGACCGCCGCGCTGATTTCCGTGCCGCTGTTCGGGATTCTCGGCACAGCGGTTTTCTGGGCGCTGTTGCCGTTTCTACTGGCTGCAATTTGGGGGGTTTGGGCCGCGCTCAAACGCTCATGGCGGGATAAGGATATCGCTGAGATGGTCACGCTTTGGCCCGATCATCTGCGCGTTGAACGCCATACCCCGCGCGCCGCCCCAAAAATCTGGGAAGCCAACCCTTATTGGGTGCGCCTCAGCCTGCACAAAACGGGGGGGCCTGTCACAAATTACCTGACCCTGCGCGGCGACAAGGACAGCCGCGAAATCGAGCTTGGCGCATTTCTCACGCCAAGCGAGCGGGTCAAATTGAAATTCACCTTGGAGGAGGCCTTGGCCCGCGCCAAGGCCTAATGGCGGGCTTTAGCCAAGCCGCCGTTTAATCAGCGCGCCCGCAGCCCCAAAATCCATCTGCCCTGCATAGGCGGATTTCAAGGCGCCCATAACGCGGCCCATATCGCGGATGCTGCTTGCGCCCGTTTGTGCGATCACCTCGTCAATCGCCGCTTCGATTTCGGCTTCGGACAATTGGCGTGGCAAAAAGGATTCGATCACCTTGATCTCGGCACGCTCCTTTTCTGCCAATTCCAGACGACCGCCCTCCTCATAGACATTGGCGCTGTCGATCCGCTGTTTCACCATCTTGGCCAAAATGGCGAGAACCTCCCCATCATCCACGCCTTCCATTTGGCCTTTGCCGCGTGCTGCGATGTCCTGATCCTTGATCGCGGCATTGATCAGACGCAAGGTGGACAGGCGCGCGGCGTCTTTCTCGCGCATCGCCTCTTTCAGCCCATTGGTAATTCGTTCCCGCAAATTCATGTCTCGATCTCTCCGAGTGTGGCGGCATAACGCCCTGCAGAAGCCGCCCGTTTAAGGTATTTTGCATCGGGCAACAACCGCTGAAATCCGCACAAGCCAGAGTGTTGCAACAAGGTGTCGCAAGGTGCTTGACCCCGCAAGCGCAGCCACTTAGGTTGCCGCGAATTTCACCCTAGCCATTTCTCTTGGAGCAGCGCCATGACCGAACGCCCCACTGCCTGTCTTGTTTTGGCCGATGGAACCGTGTTTTACGGCAAGGGATTTGGGGCAACGGGCCAAACCGTGGCAGAGCTGTGCTTTAACACGGCGATGACGGGCTATCAGGAAATTATGACTGACCCCTCCTATGCGGGGCAGGTTGTGACCTTCACCTTCCCCCATATCGGCAATACGGGCATCACCGCCGAGGATGATGAAACCGCCGATCCTGTGGCCGCAGGGATGATTGTGAAATGGGATCCGACCGAGCCATCTAATTGGCGGATGGAGCAGGATCTGACCACATGGTTGGCCGCGCGCGGGCGTATCGGTATGGGGGGCGTAGACACCCGCCGCCTGACCCGTGCGATCCGCCAACAGGGCGCACCCCATGTGTGCCTTGCGCATGATCCTGAAGGAAATTTCGACATCGAAGCGATGCTGAAGCAGGCGCGCGCATGGCAAGGGTTGGAGGGGTTGGATCTGGCCCGTGATGTCACCTGCGCGCAATCCTACCGCTGGGATGAAATGCGTTGGTCATGGCCCGAAGGCTATAGCAAACGCACAGGCAATGGCCCCAAGGTGGTGGCGATTGATTACGGGGCAAAACGCAATATCCTGCGCTGCTTGGCCAGTGCGGGTTGCGATGTGACCGTCATGCCCGCAAGCACCACCGCCGAAGACATCCTTGCACAAAATCCAGATGGTGTCTTCCTGTCAAACGGCCCCGGCGATCCCGCGGCAACAGGCGCATATGCCGTGCCAATGATCCGCGCCATCCTCGACAAGAATCTGCCCGTGTTCGGAATTTGTCTGGGCCACCAAATGCTCGCATTGGCGCTTGGGGCCAAAACGGTGAAAATGAACCACGGCCACCATGGCGCAAACCACCCTGTCAAGGATCTGGAAACAGGCAAGGTGGAAATCACCTCGATGAACCACGGGTTCACGGTAGACAGCCAAACCCTGCCTGATGATGTTTTGGAAACCCATGTCAGCCTATTTGACGGCTCGAACTGCGGGATTCGCGTCAAGGATCGCCCGATCTTCTCCGTCCAGCATCACCCCGAGGCAAGCCCAGGACCCCAAGACAGCTATTATCTGTTCGAGCGTTTTGCCGCGGCGATGGCCAAATCCTAAGGCCGCATGGCCTATGCTGAATAACGAATTATTTTTAAACAGGTCACAGCGCGGTTAGGGTTTTATTAACCATTAAAGCGCTTTGCTCATAGATGCCCCAAACATCAGGTTTTGGGCGGGTTCAGCCCTTTGCCCTGCCCTGCTTGGCCCTGCTTGGCCCTGCACTGCATGGTATGGGGGCCAATATGAGACAAGATGTGACACAGCACAGCGCAGCACCGTTCAAAATCACGGCCCGAGGCCAATGGCGCCTCTTCCAGCGCAAAAGCCGCGACCTTGGATTGACCCAATGGCAGGAAACCCTGCTGCGGCAGCGCCACATCAAGGCGGCATCCAAAATCGCGCCTGACGCGCCCCACACACCACAGGCCACGCGGCGCAAATTGGCGGATGTGCTGTTTCAGCGCGGGTTGATTGACTTCGATGCTTTGGCCCATGCCTTGGCGCTCGAAAAAATCAGCGATCTCACTTTGGGCGAAATATTGATCCTGCGCGGTTTGGTGGACGAGGCCACGATGCACCGCATTGAAGCGGAGCTGACAGGGGCGGCGGTGGTGAATTTGGACGAGATGCCAAAGCCCGCCCCATCAGCCTTGGAGATGATGGACGGTCGTGATGCCTTGCGCCTTGGCGCTTTGCCCTTGTCGTGGCAAGGCGGCACGTTGATGATGGCCATCTCGCGGCTTTCTCAAGTGCCCCGCGTGCGCCACGCCCTTGCAGGACGCGCGAAGCCTGTCTTTCTTTTGGCCCCTGAAGCCCAGATCGAGGCGCGCCTGATCCAAAGCTATGGCACCACGCTTGCCCATCGGGCGGCGGGCATGGCACCCGCCGATGTCTCTTGCCGAAACTTGCAATCGCGCAAATTAATCTCCGTTGGCGGCGGTTTGGTGGTTCTGTTTCTGTCTCTATTGCTGATCCGTCCAGCGGGTGTGATGATGGTGCTTTTTGCACTGGCCGTTGGGGTTTTTCTGCTCAACACAAGCCTGCGCTTGGCGGTTTTGATAGCCTCCATGATCGAGGGGCGGGCCAAGCGATTGGATGGCGCGGCCACAGCCCTTTCTGGCACCGCGAATGTTCCCATTCCCCTGCTGCATCGCCCTGTTGTCTCAATTCTTGTGCCGCTGTTTGAGGAGGCAGAAATTGCAAACTCCCTCCTCAAACGGCTTGATCTGCTCGATTACCCCCGCGAATGCTTGGAGATCCTTTTGATCGTGGAGGAGGTCGACCAAATCACCCGCAACGCCTTGGCGCGGGCCGATTTGGCGCGGCATATGCGTGTTGTGGTCGTGCCTGACTGCAAACCCCGCACAAAACCACGCGCACTCAACTATGCGCTGAATTTTGCGCGGGGCAGTATCATCGGCATCTATGACGCCGAAGATCACCCCGAAGCGGATCAAATCTGGCGCGTTGTGCGCCGTTTCGCCACCGCGCCTGAGGATGTCGCCTGTCTGCAAGGCAGGCTTGATTATTACAACGCCAAGCATAATTGGCTCGCGCGCTGCTTCACGATTGAATATGCGACTTGGTTTCGGGTGATGTTGCGCGGGGTGCAGGCATTGCGCCTTTTCGTGCCTCTGGGCGGCACCACTGTTTTTTTGCGCCGCCATGCGCTGGAACGGGTTGGAGGATGGGATGCGCATAACGTGACCGAAGATGCCGATTTGGGCTTACGCCTTGTGCGTTACGGGCTGCGCACCGAATTGCTAGACACCACCACCTATGAGGAGGCCAATTGCGCGCTCTGGCCTTGGCTGCGGCAACGCGCGCGTTGGCTCAAAGGCTATGCCGTGACCTATGCCACCGCCATGCGCGCGCCTTGGCGGTTGCTGCGCGAGGTGGGCGCGTGGCGTTTTCTGGGGCTACAGGTGCAGCTTCTTTGCACAATACTGGGTTTTCTGCTCGCACCGCTTTTGTGGAGTTTCATGGTCATTCCCTTCGGACTCGACCATCCGTTGGAGCAATTGGTCAACCGCGATTTGGGGCTGATCGCGGGGCTTGGTTTTCTTTTGGTGATGCTGCTGCATTGGGCCACGATGATCATTGCCTGCGAGGCGGCGCATTTGCGCCCGCATCGCCGCTATATCCCGCTGATGGAACTCTATTTGCCCTTCGCCACAATCGCCGCTTGGATGGCCGTGGCGGATCTGATCATGCGACCCTTTTACTGGGCCAAGACGAAGCATGGGCATTTCGGCGGTGTTGCCGTGCCATCGCGCACTTAAATGACCGCGCCCGCCTCCTCCTTGAGGCGCACCTCAAAGGCAATGGAGAGATGACGGCGCAGCGCATCGGCGGCGGCATCCCCATCACGCGCGGCGATGGCATTGACGATATCATCATGCTCGGCCAAGGCTTTTTCACCGCGCCCTTTGGCGGCCAAGGATGTGGTCGCCATCAAGGCCATAGACCGATGCACCAAATCAAGCTGCTGCACCAAATAGCGGTTGTGACTGGCGAGATGGATTTGTTTGTGAAAACGGCGGTTCGCGCGGCTCAGGGCTTGTGGATCATCAAGCAGGCTGCGATCTGCCTCGGCCATTTCGCGCAACACCCGCACCTCCTCGGCTGCGGCGTGCTGCGCAGCCAGACGCGCGGCCAGTGCTTCAAGCTCGGTGCGCACGGCATATAGCTCGGCCATTTGCGCATGGTCCAACGAGGCCACAATCAGGCTGCGTCCATCGCGGGTGAGCAGGCTTTGGGTTTCCAATCGCTGCAAGGCCTCGCGCACGGGGGTGCGGCTGACACCAAACCGATCAGCCAATTCCGATTCCACCAAACGCGATCCAGGGCGATAGATGCCGCCATCGATGGCGTCCAAAATCATATCATAGGCGTCTTTATGTTGGGGCTTGCTGTGCATTGCGCGTGATCTTTCAAGTTCTTAACGCGGCCAAAGCTATTCAGCCGCGCCCCCCTTGGCAAGCAAAAGCGCCTGTGACACATCTGCCCCCCATGAAACACGATGATTTCCGCCATATCGATACATGGGTCTTTGACCTTGATCAGACGCTTTACCCTGCATCCATGGCGCTGTTCGATCAGATCAACACCCGTATGTCCAACTTTGTGGCCCGCGTCTTGAATGTGGAGGCGGCGGAGGCCGATCGCATCCGCCATGAATACTGGCACGCGCATGGCACCACCTTGGCGGGGCTAATGGCCCGTCATGATATCCCGCCCTACCCCTATCTGGACGAGGTGCATGAAATCGATTTCAGCATCCTCAAACCCGATCCCACCTTGGCCGCGCGCATTGCGCGGCTGGACGGTCGGCGCATCGTCTACACCAATGGCACGGCGGATTATGCCCGCAATGTTTTGGCGCATCGCGGCCTGTCGCATCTCTTTGACGCGATCTATGGCGTGGAAGATGCCAATTTCCGCCCGAAACCTGAGCAAGACGCCTTTGCAATGATATTTGAGAAAGACGGTCTGACCCCAAACCGCGCGGCGATGTTCGAGGATGATCCACGCAACCTTGCCGTGCCCCATCAGATGGGGCTGCGCACGGTTTTGGTGGATGAGACAGGCGCGCATCATCCGCGCCCATCTCACATTCACCACCAGACCCATGATCTGTCATGGTTCTTGGGGCATATCTTGGGGGAAGGCGCGGGGTAAATCCCGCCGCCTAGGCCACATCCCCAACGGGCATGGGCCGACCATCCGCCTGCCACGCATGGGCCGCCCGACCAAACGCCTCATAAAGCGGACGCGACACGGGATCATCCACGGCGCGATATTCAGGATGCCATTGCACCGAGAGGGTAAATCCGCGCGCACCTTGGATATAAATCGCCTCTGGCGTGTCATCGGGTGCCCAACCATCCACCACCACATCGCGGCCCAATGTCTTGATCCCCTGACCATGCAGGCTGTTGGTGATAACCTCCGCGCTGCCATAGAGGCGTTGGAACGGGCCGCCTTCGGCAAAGCGCACGCTGTGACGCGGGGCAAATTTTTCCTCCAAGGTGCCATCAGGCGGCATCCTGTGGTTCATCCGCCCTGGTAAATCGCGGATTTCAGGGTGCAGACTGCCCCCCATGGCCACATTCACCTCTTGGAACCCGCGACAAACCCCCAGAAAGGGGATGCCACGCTCCACACAGGCACGGATCAGCGGCAAGGTGACCGCATCGCGGTTGCGATCAAAAGCGCCATGCGCCTCGGTCGCCTCCTCGCCATATTCTTCGGGATGCACATTCGGCCGCCCGCCTGTGAACAAAAACCCGTCACAGATATCCAAAAGGTCTTCATATGTGACAAATTCGGGATTTGCGGGAATGGCCAAGGGCGTGCATTTGGCGACAGCCGAAATCGCACAACAATCCATAGTCCCCACCGTATGTGCGGGGTATTGATCGTTGATCAGATGAAAATTACCAATAATTCCAATGACCGGTCGGGCCATATTATCCTCTCCTTCAGGCTTTTGGGGACGCCGTTAGGAAAAATTTATACCGCGCAGCTATAGGGTGTCGTTGATTATTCTGCAAGAATATAGACTTGAAATCGCGTATATATTTGCATTGAATTTTCACGACCTTATGCGCCAATTGGCCGAGGCCATGGTGCCTCATGGTTCCGCGTCCAAGCCCGCAGCGGTGATCCCTGCCACGGCGGCCGCGCTGTCATTGTCGGAGGTGTCCCCCGTGACCCCAACCGCACCGATCACCACACCATTCGACTTGACCAAAACACCGCCTGGCACAGGCACAACACGGCCCCCGAATGCCCCGTTCACGGCGTTGACGAAATAGGCCTGCGCCTCGGCGCGCGCCATTTGCGCCTTGCCCCCCATCCCCAACATAACCGCACCATAAGCCTTGGCGCGGGCAATCTCGAAGCGACCCGGGCTTGCGCCATCCTCGCGTTCAAAGGCTTGGATGTTGCCACCCGCATCAAGCACCACAACCGATAACGGTTTTAGTCCCATCTCACGGCCCTTGGCGCGGGTTTCAGAAATCATGATGCGTGCTTGATCCAATGTGATCATCCTAAGCGTCCCTCTGCTGCGGTTGGATGAGCTTATGCTCGTGTCGCATTCAGATAGCACACTCACAGAAAGAGGAAATGATCCGCGGTTAATTCAGCCTCGGCTTGACCCTGCAAAACCACCGATCCGACACCATAATTGAGGATCAAATCACTCTCCTCGCGCGACAGGTTGAGCGCTTCCATCAGCTCAAGCCCATCAAGGCGAAAGGCCAGACGATCCTCGGCGCTGTTGAAATCTTCAATGGTCTCGCGCCATGCGGCCCCTTCGGCATCAAAGAAAAAAATGTCATGCCCTGCGCCGCCCACGAAACGATCAAACCCCGCCCCGCCTGACAAAAAATCATCCCCCTCACCGCCCCACAGGTGATCGCTGCCTGCGCCGCCAAAAAGAAGGTCATTGCCTTCATCGCCCCAAAGCAGGTCGTGCTGTGCGCCGCCCAAAAGGAGGTCCTCGCCCTGCCCGCCATATAACTGGTCACTGCCCACCCCGCCAAACAGCGCATCATCGCCCCGCCCACCCTCAAGGTGGTCATGTCCCATGCGGCCAAAGATTTTATCATCGCGTCCGCGCCCCAGAATGGTGTCATCTGCTTCCGTGCCGCCACGGTGGCGCAGATGGTCCAGCCCCGCCTCGGTTTCTGCCACCGCCGCCCGATCCAAGAGGGCGCGAAGGTGATCCTCCGCCGTGAGGGCAGGCGCGAGCTGCACATCTCCAGAGGGGGTAAGCGCCGCAAATAAATCCGCAACCGCGGCGGTGGGGCTGACGGCAAGCGCCTTTGACATCCCAGTGTTCAGCACTGGCTCCGGTGGCGTCTCGGATTCGGGGGCGGGTGATGCAATCTCAAAGAGCAAGTCCGCCACTGTCGGCGGTGCCTGCACATCCATCGCGCTGTCGTGAAATTCGGCCAGGATCACCTCATCCCCCTGCCCCAACTCGAACATATCAAATACGGTGGGCCCTTCCGTCATCGGGTCTTCCACGGGCACATCATATTGCAGGATCAACACCTCATAGGGCGCAAGGTGAAGCGCAATGCCATCGCCACCCGTGACTTCTGCGCGATCAAGGGTGCGCAGCGTGACCGCCCCATCAGGGTCGCGCGGATCTGCCCCTTCGGCCGCACTCAAGCGCTGCGCGGCAACAGGCGCCTCTGCCCCCACCCATGCGCTCAGATCAAGCGTAAGGTCCAACTCTGCGCTGCTGCGCGAATTGATGATAAAAACCTGCCCCTCGGACCCGCCAAAGCCATGAATGTCAAAGCGAGGATCGGGGCGGGCGATTTCCATTGCATGGGTGCCAATGACCAAATCCTGAAGCAACTGCATCATCACACCGCCCGCCTTCAGCCCTGTCTCCGTGCCTTCACGGTCTGCCAAGGACATTTGATTTTGGTGCTGAAGCCCCCAGATGGCGGCGTATTCCACATCATTGGCGGCAATTTCGTGGAAATAGGCGGCCAAGGCCCCCGCCTGTTTCAGCCCTGTATCAATCGCGTTGCGTTCAGCCTCGCTGGCACTGTCCCAATCGGGAACACCCTTCTGGTTGGATTTTATGTTCCATTCGGTCAGCAGGACAGGCAGATCACGCCCATCAACCTGCGCGACATGATCGAGATGCGTCCAAAGCGCATCAACCCCGTCTATGCCCTCATAGGCCCCACTGATATAGCGATGCGCAATCAACCCCGTGATGACATCAGCCGCCCCTTCGGGCAGGCTTTCGAACAAAGCGATCACCGCCTCATGTGCGGTTGCCACGCCATCGCCATCACTGTCCAAAGCCTGCGAGGGCGTGGTCGATTGTAAGGCCACGATGGGCCGCGTGTAATCTACACCAAGGTCTGCGCTTGCCTCGAAGCTGCGAATTTCATCATCGGCAATCAGCGCAATTTGACCCGCGATTTGCCCATAGGCGGGAATGCTGAAACCATCGAGATACATAAATTCATTGCCCAGCTCAAAGGCCTTAACCTCCACCCCGCTGTTCAACACCGTTGCGATATAATGCCGAAGCCCCGCAATATCATCCTGCGACAGCGCAGCACCCTGCCCTGCCTCATCCAAATACCGCAAGGTTGGGATCACGAAGACACCCGCCTGATCCGCCTCATGGAGATAGTCGAGGAAATCCGACAAAGGTTCCATCTCACGGGTCACGGTCACACCATCGGCGCGGGTGAATGAAACGCTGCGCGCATCAGGGTCTGCGGGATCGAACAGAAGCTCCGTCACAGTGCCGCCCGGATAACGCAAAAACCCCGCGCCAATCATCTCAACACGTTGCGCGAAACTGCCATCCACGCGGTCAAAACTGGTAACGAAATTGACCCCAAACAAATCGGGCGTGATGGCATCGCCAACCATCCGCCCGCTGGGAATATCAATCCGTTCCATACCCTTAACTCCGAACACACACACCGCTTGGTGAGGGGAACGGCATTTTTGCAGGGGGTGCATCGTGGCGGACGGTTAACCATAATGTGCAAAGGCGTGACGCAACTGCGAAAGACGCACCACAGCCTATCGAAAGTAAGTGCGGCCCTCACTTGGTGCGCAAGGACGCACTTTTCCGCCCAAGGGGCGCGCTAAAATCAAAAGCCGCGCCTGTGACAAGACAGGCGCGGCGCAATGTGAAGGGCGTGGTTCTAGGGACGGCTCAGGCCGCTTTCCACTCCAGACGGCGGGCGTGCAGCACAGGCTCGGTATAGCCCGAAGGTTGCACACGGCCCTTGAACACCAGATCACAGGCCGCCGCAAAGGCGATGCCATTGAACCCAGGCGCCATTGGGGTATAGGCAGGGTCGCCTGCATTTTGACCATCGACCACCTCGGCCATGCGGCGCATTGCGGTCATCACCTGATCCTCGCTGACCACGCCGTGATGCAGCCAATTTGCGATATGCTGCGCGCTGATGCGGCAGGTGGCGCGGTCTTCCATCAGGCCCACGTTGTTGATGTCTGGCACTTTTGAACAGCCGACACCCTGATCCACCCAACGCACGACATAGCCCAAAATCCCTTGGGCGTTGTTGTCCAATTCACGGGTGATCTGATCGGCGGACCAACGGCGATAGCTGGCCATCGGAATATCCAAGAGGCCCGTCACATAGGCGCGGCGTCCGCCTGCGGCGAGTTTTTCCTGCACCGCGGCCACATTCACGCGGTGATAATGGGTGGCGTGAAGGGTGGCGGCAGTGGGGCTTGGAACCCATGCGCAATTTGCGCCTGCGCGCGGATGTTCGATCTTTTGCTCCAGCATCGCCGCCATGGCATCGGGCATGGCCCACATCCCCTTGCCGATCTGCGCGCGACCGCGCAACCCGCATTCCAGACCGATATCCACGTTCTGGTTCTCATAGGCGGTGATCCATGATTTGCGCTTGATGAAATCCTTGCGGCTGAATGGCCCTGCCTCCATCGAGGTGTGAATTTCATCGCCCGTGCGATCAAGGAAGCCTGTGTTGATAAAGCACAACCGATGCTGCGCTGCGCGGATACATTCCTTGAGATTGACCGAAGTGCGGCGCTCCTCATCCATCACGCCCAGTTTCACGGTGTTGGGCTGCATTCCCAAAACGCCCTCGACATGGGTGAAAATCTCGTCCGCAAAGGCAACTTCCTCTGGCCCGTGCATCTTGGGCTTGACCACATAGACCGACCCCGCATGGCTGTTGCGCAAACCGTCCGTTTTGTTCAGATCATGCAGCGCGATCAATGCGGTGATCATCGCGTCCATCATGCCCTCATAGGCCTCGCTGCCATCTTTGAGCAGGATTGCAGGGTTGGTCATCAGATGGCCCACATTGCGCACCAGCATCAAAGCGCGGCCTTTCACGTCAAAGGTGCTGCCATCGGGCGCGGTGAAGGTTTTATCAGCCGCAAGACGGCGGGTCATGGTTTGCCCACCCTTCTCAAAGCTTTCTTCCAGATCACCCTGCATCAGCCCCAACCAATTGGAATAGGCCAAGACCTTATCCTCGGCATCGACACAGGCGACCGAATCCTCGCAATCCATAATCGCGGAAATCGCGGATTCCAGACGGATATCGGCAAGCAGCGCTTGGTCGCGGCTGCCAATCGGATGGGCGCGGTCAAAGACCAATTCAACGTGCAAACCGTTGTTGCACAACAGGACGGTGTCAGGCGCCTTGGGGTTGCCCGTGTAGCCCTTGAATTGCGCGGGATCGACCAAGGGCTTGTCATCCATCATCAGTTGTCCCTTATCCACGCTGTAGCGGTGGATATCGGCGTGGCTTGCGCCCGCGATCGGGAAACTGTCGTCCAAAAACACCCGTGCGCGGGCCACAACGCGGCCGCCACGACCACGATCATAGCCGCCTTTGGGGGGCAAGCTGCCCATGGCATCGGTGCCGTATAGCGCATCATAGAGACTGCCCCAACGGGCGTTTGCCGCGTTCAAGGCAAAGCGCGCATTGGTGATGGGCACCACCAATTGCGGGCCTGCCACTGTGGCAATCTCAGGGTCAACGCGATCTGTGTCGATCTGAAAATCTTCGCCCTCGGGCAGAAGATATCCAATCTCCCGCAAGAAGGCCTGATAGGCATCGCCATCATGGGGCTGACCACGGCGCGCAATGTGCCATTCATCAATCTGGCGCTGCAAATCTTCGCGCTTTTGCAACAGGGCGCGGTTCTTTTCCGCTTTGCCGTGCAACAGATCAGAAAAGCCCGTCCAAAACGCATCGGCCTTCAGGCCCGTGCCCGCCAAGGCGCGCGTTTCAATGAAATCTGCCAAAACCTGCGCCACTTGCAAGCCTGCGCGCTCTACACGTTTGGTCATATCTGGGTCTCCTCTCCTTATGCGGCTGTGATGCAGCCCACGTCCCTTGTGTTTGGCGTTAGCCAAAAATCGCGCAAGAGGCAAGCACTGGTCAAGAATTCAGACCAATTACGCGGGTTGAGCTTTGACCGCTTTGCGCGCGGCGCGGCATTTGTCAGAGCAATAGCGCACCGCCTCCCAATCCTTGGCCCATTTGCGCCGCCATGCAAAGGGCCGCCCGCAGGTTGCGCAGGTCTTTTGAGGCAGATCAGATTTGCGTTTCATCTTGGCCATGGCGGGCAACCTAGCGTGGCTATCCCAAGGGGCCAGGGCGGCGTTCTTCGGACAGCAGCACATTGGCCTCGACATTCCCAATCCCAGGCAAGGTCATGATGCGGCGGCGCAGAATCCGCTCGAAATCGGGCAGGTCACGGGCGATGATGCGCAAGCGATAATCATAAAGACCCAACACGTGCTGCACCGTCTGGACCTCTGGGATGGCGGTCACGGCGCGCTCAAAATCTTCGAGGCTGACGCGGCCCTTGGTCGCCAATTTGACCCCCAGAAAAACGGTCACCCCAAAGCCCAGTTTTTCGGCATCCAGATCAAGGCGGCGGGTGGACATAATGCCCGCATCGGTTAACCGCTTGATCCGCCGCCATGCCGCTGGTTGACTGAGGCCCAAACGCCGCCCGATTTCAGCGGCGTTCTGCGTGGCGTCCTCTTGCAGGGCCCGCAGGATCTTACGGTCAAGCACATCCAAATCAATCATAGCGGCAGGCTTTCACGATCTTTGATGGCCGCCACGTGCATCAAAGCCTCGATATCCGCAATATGGGGCAGACGCAAAATGCGGTCGCGGTAAATCTCTTGGTAATGCGGCATGGTGCGGGCAATCACCTCGAGGCGCACATCGACACGGCCCAGGAAGGTTTGTATTTCTGTCACCTCTGGAACGGCGCGCGCGGCTTCAATGAATTCGTCAAAGGCGCGCGGGTTGGTTTTGTCCAGCGAGATCCGCAAGGACACCTGCACCGCATAGCCCAATGCGCGCCAATCAATCACCGCACGCGTGCCGCGCAAGGCCCCCATGGCCTGCATCCGATCAAGACGTTTGTAGCAGGTGGCAACAGGCACATCGGCCAATTTCGCCACCCGCGCCACGGGTTGATCTGGGTCAGATTGCAAATGGCGCAGAATGCGGCGATCCAAATCATCAAGCATGAAATCATCTCTTTTTCAAAAATACTGAATGAACTTATCATAATTGGGCTTTAAATTGCAAATTTTCATAAACACTTGCGCGATTTTGCACCCTATACACGGCCCCAGATGCAAACCGCAGCCAATAAGGAGATCCCCGATGCGCGTTTATTACGATCGCGATTGCGATGTGAACCTGATCAAAGACAAAAAAGTAGCCATTTTGGGCTATGGCAGCCAAGGCCATGCCCACGCGCTGAACCTGCGCGACAGCGGTGCGAAGAACCTCGTTGTTGCTCTGCGCGAAGGCTCCCCTTCCGCGAAAAAGGCCGAGGGCGAAGGCCTGAAGGTTATGGGGATTGCCGAGGCCGCCGCTTGGTGTGACCTGATCATGTTCACCATGCCCGATGAATTGCAAGCGGACACCTACCGCAAATATGTGCATGACAATCTGCGCGAAGGCGCGGCGATTGCCTTTGCCCATGGCCTGAATGTGCATTTCGGCCTGATCGAGCCAAAGCCTGGCGTTGATGTGATCATGATGGCCCCCAAAGGCCCTGGTCACACCGTGCGCGGCGAATACACCAAGGGCGGCGGCGTTCCTTGCCTTGTGGCGGTTCACAATGACGCAAGCGGCAAAGCCTTGGAAATCGGGTTGTCCTATTGCTCCGCCATTGGCGGTGGCCGTTCGGGCATCATCGAGACCAATTTCAAAGAAGAGTGCGAAACTGACCTCTTCGGCGAACAGGCGGTTTTGTGCGGTGGCTTGGTCGAACTGATCCGCATGGGCTTTGAGACTTTGGTCGAAGCGGGCTACGCGCCTGAGATGGCCTATTTCGAGTGTTTGCACGAAGTGAAGCTAATCGTTGATTTGATCTACGAAGGCGGCATCGCGAATATGAACTATTCGATTTCCAACACGGCCGAATATGGCGAATATGTCTCTGGCCCCCGTATCCTGCCTTACGATGAAACCAAGGCACGGATGAAAGAAGTGCTGACCGATATTCAGACTGGCAAATTCGTGCGCGACTTCATGACCGAAAATGCCGTGGGCCAACCCTTCTTCAAAGGCACCCGCCGCATCAATGACGCGCACCAGATCGAAGAGATCGGCGAAAAACTGCGCGGCATGATGCCATGGATTTCCGCAGGGAAGATGGTGGATAAGGCGAAGAACTGAGACCTCGCCCAAAGATCAGACCAAAGACCCGCCTCAAAGGCGGGTCTTTTTTTGATGCGCCCCATTGCGCGCGGGCCGTGAAGGCGGCAAAACCTGCGGTGGCAGGAGCAGATCAGCATGACAGATTTACGGATATCGGACGGCCCCACGGCGGCCAATTGGGCCTCTATCTTCGCATTGGGTGTGATTTGGGGTGGCACCTTCATGGTCGTCTCTATTGCGCTTGAGGGTTACGGGCCGTTGACCGTGGCCGCCGCACGCACCACGCTGGGGGCATTGGCGCTGATGGGGTTGATGGTGGCGCTGCGCCGTCCATGGCCTAGCCGTGCCGCATGGCCCTATATCTTGATCATCGGCGCGCTCAATTCTGCGCTGCCCTTTTCGCTGCTCTCTTGGGGCCAGCAATATGTGCCTTCGGCCTTTGCAGGAATTTCCATGGCCGCGCTGCCCTTGTTCGTGCTGCCCTTGGCGCATTTCTTTAGCGATG
The DNA here is from genome assembly GCA_025751475.1 of Rhodobacteraceae bacterium XHP0102. Lineage (GTDB taxonomy): Bacteria > Pseudomonadota > Alphaproteobacteria > Rhodobacterales > Rhodobacteraceae > M30B80. The sequence continues at coordinate 252,451 of JAOWLD010000003.1, read as the reverse complement.
AGAAAATGGATCGCCGCAGGGTTATGGGCGTGTCGGTGGGCTTTCTTGGTGCATTAACCCTCGTTGGCCCCAATCTTGGGGCCGCCTTCAGCCTCGGCACATCTCAAGGGCTGGAGGTTTTGGCCCCATTTGCCTGTTTGGCGGCGACCATATCCTATGCGATCTCCTCGGTCTTGACCCGCACCTGCCCCGCCGTGGACCCCATTGCCCTTGCAGGCACAACATTGGCGGTAGGGGCCGTGATGATCCTGCCGCCGATGCTGTGGGTTGAGGGGCTGCCGCAATGGCAGGGCTTGCGCGCGGGCGGGGCGATTATCCTGCTTGGCCTGCTTCCCACGGCACTTGCGGCACTTCTGCGGGTGGCCGTGATCCGAAGCGCAGGCGCGGTGTTCATGACTTTGGTCAATTACCAAGTGCCGCTGTGGTCGGTGTTTTTTGGATGGTTGATCCTATCCGAAGAATTGCCCTTGCGGTTCTTCGTGGCACTCGCCTTGATCCTCTGCGGGGTTGCGGTCAGCCAGTGGAAAACGGTGATCCGCATTTTTGGCCCCCGCGCCTGACTTTCAGCAGGGGCGGCCAAGGATCAAGATCTGCTCCGTGCCATTGCGCAAGAACCCAAATTCACTGGGGCTGGCAGACAGGATTGCGGCACGGGCCGCAGGATCAGCCAACATTTGATCCACGCCACTGCGCAAATCCCCCGCATCGCGCGCCACAGCCTCGGCGCTGAAACAAGCGTCATAGCCCGCCTGCGTCATCCGATCCGACAAGGGGACAACCGCGCCTGAGGCCAGATCAACCGCACGCGCCGCAGCCACCCCTTGCAAACGGGGGGAATGGCGCAAGGGCACGGTCAACCCCGCATCCGCCCGTGCAATCGCAAGAAATGTGCCCACCCGCGCAATCTCGGAGGATTGCCCCAAGGACAGGCGGCCATCTTGATCTGGACCTGTGCGCGGCGTGCTTGGCGCGCAGGCACAAAGCCCGACTAGAAGCATCGAAAGGAGAACATATTTACCCATCATTCCACCTGCTGTGGCCCATCTTGCGGCCCGTTTGCCGACCCGTTTACCCCTGACAAAAGCACCAATGCCGCACGATGTAAATCAGGATTGGCGGCGGCCAAGACCTGCCCCCCGTGATGCGCGGGGCCCCCTTGCCAATCGGTCACAATCCCCCCTGCCGCCTCGATCACGGCAATCGGCGCGGCGATATCATAGGATTGTAATCCTGCCTCAATCACCAAATCGGCTTGGCCGAGGGCAACCAGCGCATAGGCGTAGCAATCCATCCCATATCGGGTCAAAAGCACGCGGTCGCGCACGCGCTCAAAGGCGGCGCGCTCCGCTGTGCTGCCAATTTCGGGAAAGGTAGAAAACAGGCGCGCCTTGGCCAAGGTTTTGCGGGCGCTGCTGTGCAGGGGATATTCGCCCTGCGGGCCGATCAAGTGATGATGCCCCAAACCACCGATAAACCGCTCGCCAATATAAGGCTGGTCAATCACCCCAAAAATTGGGCCATGCTGATCCATCAGGGCAATCAAGACCCCCCATGTGGGCGTGCCCGTCATATAGCCGCGTGTTCCGTCAATCGGGTCAAGCACCCATGTCAAACCTGATGGCCCCGATTTCGGACCAAACTCCTCACCCAAAATCGCGTCTTGCGGGCGGCGCGCCTCGATCAAGGCCCGCATTGCGGCCTCCGCTTCGCGGTCGGCAGCGGTCACGGGGTCAAAGCCCGTGCTTGATTTATTCTCTGCGGATAATGCCGCTTGGCGGAAAGCTGCCAAGGTGACCTTGCGCGCAGCATCAGCCAGATCATGGGCCAATGCCACAAGCTCGGCGGCAAGCTCGGCGGACAAAGGCGCGGCGGAGGAAGGTGTGGCGGTCATGCGGCTCTCACAATCGGCAGGGTCATTTACCCCGCCCGTGCAGTGCCATGCACAACCGCCTCAGGTCAAGCGGCCGCGTCCGACAACACCCGTGCCAGATCAAACAGACGGCGGCGCTGGTTTTCAGGGATCGCATAATAGGAGCGGATCAAATCCAAGGCCTCCTTATCGGCCAGAAAATCATCTGTCTGCGCAGGTGTGGCCTCGGCCTTTGCCTCCAAGCCTTCATAGAAATATTGCACGGGCACGCCCAGTGCCTCCGCAATATCCCACAAACGCGATGCGCTGATGCGGTTCATCCCCGTCTCGTATTTCTGAATTTGCTGGAATTTAATTCCGACCTGCGCGGCCAGCTGCTGTTGGGTCATACCCACCATCCAGCGCCGATGGCGCACGCGTTTGCCGACATGAACGTCTACGGGATGTGTCACTTCAGAACTCCTGCGACTAGCTTTCGTGATCTTCACCAAAGTCGCCACCAAGACGGGCGAGTGACGGATCACGCGCTCAACCCAAGCGGCACCAGATGCTAGATAGGGCACAATCAGAACGGGTCAAGAAACCAGAAATTTCCCAGAACCAAAAGCGCCAAAGCCGGTCACACAACCTGACATCGGATGATGTATACTACCGCATAAGGCGACAATCACCTAATGAAATGCTTGTGGCGCTTTGACGCTGCGTGGTTTTCACTTTAACTGTGCCAGATCATAGGGTTATCGGAATTCAGGAAAGACGATCATGCGTGCTGTGCAACTCTCCACCTTTCAGAGTGCGCCAATTTTGCGCGATTTGCCCCTTCCGACCCCGCAAAAGGGCGAGCTGCGGGTGGCCATCGCCGCCTGCGGGTTGAACTTTGCCGATCTGTTGATGATGGATGGCACATATCAGGACACGCCCGCGCCCCCGTTCACCATGGGAATGGAATTGGCGGGCGTGGTCGATGCGCTTGGCGCGGAGGTCACGGGATATAAGATTGGCGACCGTGTAGCGGTTTTTGCTGGGCATGGCGGCTTGGCGGAATATGGCTGCTTTCCTGCGGCGCGGGCCGTTAAAGTGCCAGATGCAATGCCATTGCGCATCGCGGCCGGGTTTCTCATTGCCTATGGCACCGCGCATTTGGCGCTCACGCGCCGCGCACGGCTGATGTCTGGGGAAACCCTCGCCGTGCTGGGGGCAGCGGGGGGTGTGGGCCTCAGCGCGGTTGAAATCGGCGCAAGCCTCGGCGCAAAGGTCATCGCGGTCGCCCGTGGCCAAAGCAAGTTGGAGATTGCGGCCTCTGCAGGCGCGGCCCATATGATCGATGCGCAAAGCCCCGATTTGCGCGACCAATTGCGCGCCTTAGGCGGGGTAGATGTGTTGTTCGACACAGTGGGGGGCGCCAGTTTTGACGCGGCCTTCCGCGCGATGCGGCCCGAAGGCCGCATTCTGTGCATCGGCTTCGCCAGCGGGTCCGTGCCACAGATCCCCGCCAACCACCTGCTTGTGAAAAACCTAGATGTCACGGGCCTATACTGGGGCGGATATCTGCGGTTCAATCCAGATGCGCTGCAGACCTCCCTTTGCGCATTAATGACGCTTTATGAGGCAGGCGGATTGAAGCCCCATATCAGCGCAAGCTACCCTCTGGAGGCGGTGGCGGATGCGTTGGATGCCCTGCGCCAACGCCGATCCACGGGCAAGATCATCATCGAGATCACGCGAGAGCGGTAGGAAAGGGACGCGATATTCATTGCGCGGAATGTTGATAGGAAAAAACTATCGCGCAATTGCGCGTGTTTTGAACAGCTTTCACTTGAAAAAAAGGCCCCGCTTGCCGATATTAAGGCCAAGGACGGGCGGTCTCGCGCCGCTCGCGACCCCAAGGGGCGGTATCCTCGCCCCTTTATGGTAATCACAGCCATCTCTGTAGGAGGGATCAATGGCACAATATCAAACGATCCGCACGGCGGCGGCCTCGGCCAATGCAGCAAAGATCGATGAGGGCTTACGCGCTCATATGAACAAGGTCTATGGCACGATGTCGGTCGGCATGGTCATGACCGCTGGTGCCGCATGGGCCATTGGCAGCAACCCTGCCCTAAACGCCATCTTCCGTGATCCAATCACGATGCAGCCCAATATCCTCGGCTGGGTCGCAATGTTTGCCCCGCTGATCATGGTTTTCGCCTTTGGCGCGGCGGTAAACCGCCTATCCGCCGCCGCGGCGCAGTTGTTCTTCTATGCCTTCGCCGCTGTCATGGGCATCTCCATCTCGTGGATTTTCGCGGTCTTCACAGGCGTTTCGATCACGCAAACCTTCCTCGTCACCGCCATCGCCTTCGCGGGGTTGAGCCTTTATGGCTACACCACCAAGAAGGACCTCAGCGGTTGGGGAACCTTCTTGATGATGGGCGTGATCGGCCTGATCGTGGCCTCGATCATCAACATCTTCTTGGGTTCGCCCGCAATCCATTTTGCGATTTCGGTCTTGGGTGTTCTGATCTTTGCGGGTCTGACCGCCTATGACACGCAGTCGATCAAGCAAGAATATATCGATCATGCGGTGCATGGCGATCAGGAATGGTTGAACAAATCCGCAATCATGGGGGCGCTGCGCCTCTATCTGGATTTCATCAATATGTTCATGTTCCTGCTGCAATTCTTGGGCAACCGCGAATAAACGCGGCGCGAAGTCACTGATGATTAAGCCAGCCTTCGGGCTGGCTTTTTCTTTGGCCCCTTTTCAAGCGCAAAAGAAAAAGCCGCGCAAAGGCGCGGCTTTATTCTATCCAACCGTCAGAAGGTGATCTTACTTGATCTTGCCTTCTTTGTATTCGACATGCTTGCGCACGACAGGGTCGTATTTGCGCGCTGTCATTTTCTCGGTCATGGTGCGTGCATTTTTCTTGGTCACGTAAAAGTGCCCAGTTCCCGCCGTGGAGTTCAGGCGGATTTTGATCGTGGTCGGCTTCGCCATGGCGTTGCTCCTTGAACGGCGTTGTAGGGCGCGAGAATCCGCGCGCGAGATAAATCTGTTTGCGCGCTTTTACTGACGGGGCGGCAGGTGTCAACCGAAAAACGGGGAAATTGCCACCCCAAGCCCCGCCACAATTGCCAAAACGGGGATCATCCCTAACTTCCCCCCCCACACAAGTGCCGCGGCCAGCACGCTGAGGATCACCGCTTGCGGGATCACACTGCCCAAATCAGGCAGCCAGACACCACCCTGCCGCGTGACCGTGCCAAACCATACGTTCAGCGCAAACCACAAAGACAGATTAGCAATCACCCCCACCACAGCCGCCATCACCCCATCGAGCGCGGCCTGCAGTTTGGGCAGCGCGGTCAACCGCTCCACCTGCGGGGCAAGGAGGAAAATCCACAAGAAACAAGGAATGAAGGTCACCCACAGGGTCAACAGCGCCGCAAGCACTGCTGCGCCCCATCCATGGGCATAAAACCCCGCCAAAAAGCCCACAAATTGCGTCACCAAAATCAGCGGCCCGGGCGTGGTTTCGGCCAGACCCAGCACATCCATCATCTGCCCTGTGGTCAGCCAGCCGAAATCCCCCACCACCTCCTGCACCATATAAGCCAAGACCGCATAAGCCCCGCCAAAGGTCACAAGGGCCAATTTGGAAAAGAACAAACCGATTTCCAACAAAATCCCATTGGGCGCTGTCAAATACAGCAGACCCAAGGGGGCAATCCATAACCCGCCCCAGATTGCCAAATGGGCAAACCCGTTCGCGGGAGGTGCGGGTGGCACGGCCTGTGCTGCGGCAATCGGTGTGATCCAACCCAGATATCCGATCAACGCGGCCCCCGCGATGACCAGTGGAAAGGGCAGATCAAAGATGAATAGGGCCGTGAACGCCATACCCGCAACCCAAGTCGCAACCCTGCCCTTCAAGGCGCGTTTGGTAAGCTTAAACAAGGCTTGGATCACGATCACGATGACGGTCGCCTTGATGCCCAAGAACAGCGCATCGACCCATGGCACCGCTTGCGCGAGCGCGTAAAGCGCGGCCAAGCCCATGATGACCATGGCCCCCGGCAACACAAACAGCCCACCGCCGATCAAACCACCCAGCGTGCCGCGCAGACGCCACCCCGCATAAGTGGCCAGCTGCATCGCCTCTGGCCCTGGCAAAAGCATGGTGAACGAGAGGGCCGAGAGGAATTGCCGCTCCGTAAGCCAGTCGCGGGTTTCCACCAATTCACGATGCATCAGGGCGATTTGTGCTGCAGGGCCGCCAAAGGACAAAATCCCGATACGTGCAAAAACCGCAAAAAGCGCACCAAGGTTTGGGGGCTGTTGTTTTACACTCATCTTGGCGGACCTATGTTCTGGGGCATGGCTATGCCGTGACACTGTGACAGGCGCGTGACGATCCGCCAAGCAACAGGTTTTCTGTGCGTGGCCGCTTGCAGTGCTGCCCCCGCCCCGCTAAACCCGCGCCTGACAGAATAAGAGGGATAAGACGATGTCAATCGACACCGAAACCGCCGCGCGCGTGGCCAAACTGGCCCGCATCAAGGTTGATCCTGCCGAGTTGCCAAGCCTTGCATCTGAATTCAATGCAATTCTTGGCTTTATTGAACAGCTCTCCGAATTGGATGTCAGCGATGTAGAGCCGATGACCTCGGTCACGCCGCAGCGCCTCAAGCGCCGCGTGGACGCAGTGACCGATGGCAACCAACAGGCCAAGGTTCTGTCGAATGCGCCTGATGCGCGCGAAGGGTTTTTTGCCGTGCCAAAGGTGGTTGAGTGATGTCTGATCTGAACAAATTGACCATTGCCGAGGCGCGCGATGCGCTGCGCCGTGGTGAAACCACAGCGGTGGAATTGACCGAAGCCTGTCTTGGCGCGATTGAGACGGCAGATGCGCTTGGGGCGTTTGTGCATAAAACGCCCGATCTGGCCTTGGCCCGCGCGCAAGCCGCAGATGCAAGGCTGAAATCGGGGGATGCGCCCGCGCTTTGCGGTATTCCCCTTGGCATCAAAGACCTGTTCTGCACCGAAGGGGTGGAGAGCCAAGCCGCCTCCAAAATCCTGACAGGGTTCCGCCCAGAATATGAATCAACCGTTTCTGCGCAATTGCGCGATGCGGGTGCGGTGATGTTGGGCAAGCTCAATATGGATGAGTTTGCGATGGGGTCCTCGAATGAAACCTCCGTTTATGGCCCAGCGGTCAACCCATGGCGCGCGGCGGGCAGCACCCAAAACCTGACGCCTGGTGGCTCCTCTGGTGGGTCTGCGGCGGCTGTGGCGGCGGACCTGTGCCTTGGGGCGACTGGCACGGACACGGGCGGCTCGATCCGCCAACCTGCGGCCTTCACTGGCACGGTTGGCCTCAAGCCCACCTATGGGCGCTGCTCCCGCTGGGGGATTGTCGCCTTTGCCTCAAGCCTTGATCAGGCAGGCCCCATGACCAAAACCGTGCGGGATGCGGCAATTATGGGCGCGGCCATGATGGGCCATGACCCCAAAGACAGCACCTCCGCCGATCTGCCTGTGCCCGATTTCGAGGCGATGCTGACAGGCGATATTCGGGGCAAAGTGATCGGTATTCCCCGCGAATATCGTGTCGATGGGATGCCCGAGGAAATCGAAAAACTGTGGGCCGATGGTGCCGCGATGCTGAAAGATGCAGGGGCCGAGCTGCGCGACATCGCGCTGCCGCATACAAAATACGCCCTGCCCGCTTATTACGTCATCGCACCCGCCGAGGCCTCATCAAACCTTGCGCGTTATGACGGGGTGCGGTTTGGCTATCGCGCGGAACTGTCCCAAGGGGACGGCATCACCGAGCTTTATGAGAAGACCCGCGCCGAAGGTTTTGGCGCCGAGGTGAAGCGGCGCATCATGATCGGCACCTATGTCTTGTCGGCAGGGTTTTATGACGCCTATTACAACCGCGCGCGCCGCGTGCGCAGCCTGATCAAACGTGATTTTGACGAAGTGTTTGCCGCAGGCGTTGATGCAATCCTGACCCCAGCCACACCATCCGCCGCATTTGAACTGGGCAAAGAGGTGGCAGATCCCGTTGAGATGTATCTCAACGATGTGTTCACCGTCACCGTGAACCTTGCAGGCCTGCCGGGCGTGGCCTTGCCCACGGGGTTAAATGCAGCGGGCTTGCCTTTGGGTCTGCAATTGATTGGCCGCCCCTTCGAGGAGGGCGCGCTGCTCAACACCGCCTATGCGTTGGAACAGGCCGCAGGATTTGTAGCCAAACCCAACAAATGGTGGTAAGCTTTCTGCATAAAAATGCAAAAAGCTTATGAGGCAGGTATGGGGTTCAAGATCGGGCGGCCCACGCAACGGCGTGGCAAGCGGAAGTTTGGCATTGGTCTGTGCATGATGGCGGTGGCGCTTGCCGGCTGTGTCAGCGCGCCAAATGACGTGCAGCAGGGTGTTGGCTTCAGTGATTACCAATCCTATCTCGCCGCCGAGGCCGCGCGGCGCGAAGCGTTGCGCAACCCGCCTGTGGCGATCCTTCCGCCCGCGGCAGCACCGATGACCGCCACCACCGCGCAACCCCTTCCCCCTGCAACCGCCCCCCTGAGCCAAGATGCGCTTTTGGCCGCGCGCGCGCGCGCCGCGATTGACGCGGCAGCACCCCAAGCCGTGGCAGCACCAGCCGCGCCCGTTGTCGCCCCGAGCGCGGCCAACACGCAGGTCACAACCATCGCCTCCGCTGCTGCACCTGTCGCCGTACCTGCCCGCCTGCCGTCATCAGGTGGCATTTCGGACGAGCAAGATTTTGATGCAGTGGCCGCGCGCGAAACGATTGAATCCGATGCCGCGCGCCGCGCGCGAATGCAGGCACAATTGGTGGTGGTCCAACCCGAACCCGTGCCCACCCGCCCCGCTTCGGTCGGACCATCGGTGGTGAATTATGCGATCGCCACAAGCCACCCCATGGGACAACGCGTCTATGCCCGCTCCCCCTTGGGGCGCGGGCGGCACGCGGAAAACTGCGCCGCCTATCGGAGCGCCGATTTGGCACAAGAGGATTTTCTGGCCCGTGGCGGGCCCAATCGTGATCCGTTGGCGCTGGACCCAGATGGCGATGGCTATGCGTGTGCATGGGACCCCGCCCCCTATCGTGCGGCTGCGCAAGCGGCCAGCAGCAGCAGATGACCACCCTGCGTCAAAGCCCGAATTTCGGGCCAAGGCGCGATGGCGCAACCCCAAAGTTTGTGGTGATCCATTACACCGCAATGGCCGATTGCGAAGGGGCCATACGCGCCCTTTGTGACCCTGTGCGCGAGGTCTCTGCCCATTACTTGATTGGCCGCGATGGCCACTGTCATGCGCTGGTCGATGAGGCCATGCGCGCGTGGCACGCGGGCGCAGGAGCTTGGCGCGGGATCACGGATATGAATTCCCATTCCATCGGGATCGAATTGGACAATTGCGGCTTTAGCCCATTTTCAGCGCCACTGATGGATCAGCTCTGCGTGCTGCTGCGCGAGATCATGGCGCGTTGGGACATTCCGCCCGAAGGGGTCATCGGCCATTCTGATCTGGCCCCAGGGCGCAAGATTGATCCTGGCCCGCGATTTGACTGGGCACGGCTTGCCCGCGAAGGCTTGGCCATTATGCCAAAGCCGCGCATCGCTTTGGCGATAGACCCTCCGCGCTTTATGACAGATTGCGCGCAAATCGGCTATCACGTGGATGATCTGAGCCTCATGCGCGACACGTTGCGGCGCAGGTATCGCCCCCATGCCTTGGGCAAGGCCGCGCCGCTTGACGGATGGGATTGCGCGATTGCGGCTGATCTGGCGGCGCGCTTTGGCGTTGACCGCGCGGGCCACGTCACCTAAAGCACCTCTTGCGCGGAGGGCTGGATGGCTGCGGGCAGCGATGTTCGAGGAAAGTCCGGACTCCAAGAGGCAACGGTGCTAGGTAACGCCTAGGCAGAGCAATCTGACGGAAAGCGCCACAGAAAAGAAACTACCTTCGTTTCGGCGAGGGAAAAGGTGAAACGGTGGGGTAAAAGCCCACCGCGCGCGTGGTGACACGGGCGGCACGGCAAGCCCCACCGGGAGCAATGCCAAATAGGGATCGCGCGAGAGGGCAACCTTTCAGGGCCGCTTCTGCCCGATGTGATCCGGGTTGGCAGCTAGAGTGATCTGGCAACAGATCGCCCAGAGGAATGGTCATCCATGCCCTGCAAAGGGCAAGACAGAATCCGGCTTATAGGCCCTCCGCGCATATTCTGTTGGCTGCTACCCGTCTCGCTTGGCTGCGAAAAAACCGCGCAAGATTGCGGCGGCTTCGTCTTCCATCATGCCCGAATAAATCTCAGGCTTCCAATGAGATTGGGGGTGGTCAAACACACAAGGCCCCTGCGCCACGCCGCCCGATTTGGGATCAGAAGCCGCATAATAGAGGCGCGAAAGGCGCGCTGCGGCAATCACGCCCGCACAGGCAGGGCAAGGTTCAAGACTGACCCAAATATCGCAGCCCGTTAAGCGCTCCTGTCCCAATGCGGCGCAAGCGGCACGAATGGCCAGCATCTCGGCATGGGCGGTTGGGTCATGGCGCGCGCGCATCTCGTTATGGGCTTCGGCAATTATCACGCCATCCTTGACGATCACCGCGCCCACAGGCACCTCACCGCGCAAGGCGGCCTCTCGCGCCAAGTCGAGCGCGCGGGGCATATGGCTGTGAAATTCGCTCATATTCCCGTCATGCCCGAATTTCTTGCCCTTTCCAAGCAGAAGCCAAAGCCATAAGGAAAGAGAATGAATCAGACCACACCACAGGGCGAGCGGATCGCCAAACGCCTGTCCCGCGCAGGGATCGCCTCGCGCCGCGCGGCGGAGCGGATGATTGCCGAGGGCCGCGTCAGCGTGAATGGCAAGGTGATCGACAGCCCTGCCCTGAATGTGACCGCGCAAGATCGCATCGAGGTGGACAACGCCCCCCTGCCCGAGGTCGCGGAACCCCGTCTTTGGCTTTACCACAAACCCGCAGGGCTGATCACAAGTGCCGCAGATGAAAAGGGCCGCAAGACGGTTTTTGATACGCTGCCCGAGGGCCTGCCACGGGTGATGTCGGTGGGGCGGCTGGACCTGAATTCCGAAGGTTTGCTTTTGCTGACGAATGATGGTGCGCTCAAGCGCAAACTTGAATTGCCCTCCACCGGGTGGCTGCGCAAATACCGCGTGCGGATCAAGGGCAGACCCAGTGATGACGCCCTAGAGCCGCTGCGCAAAGGGATGCAGATCGAAGGCGAGCGGTTTCAACCCATGAGCGTTACGATTGATCGCCAGCAAGGTGCGAATGCATGGCTGACCATCGGCCTGCGCGAAGGAAAGAACCGCGAAATTCGCCGTGCCATGGAGGCAGTGGGATTCGAGGTGAACCGCCTCATCCGCATTTCCTACGGACCGTTTCGTTTGGGCGAATTGGCTGCGGGCGCGGTTGAAGAAATCAAACCACGCATCTTGGCCGATCAACTGGGCCTGGACAGCCGTGTTGAGGGCCATGCCACCGCAAAACCGAAAACAAGTAAATTGCGCAAGGCACCGCCCAAAGCGGGCAATCCTTCCAAACGATTGGGGCCGAAGGTCAAGCCTCGTCCGAAGGCACGGTGAAGCGTTCAATCACCTTTGCCTGCGCCATGAAGGCCGCGAACAGAAACGCGGGCAAGGCAAAGGTCTCGAACGTGACCCAGAATTGCTCCGAAAAATTGCGCCAGACAATCTCATTGGCCACCGCCATCACCGCGAATGTTGCGGCCAGTCGGCGGGTGATGATCATCCAGCCCTCATCCCGCATTTTGAGAAATTCGCCCATCAAAAGCTTCAGCCAGCTTTGCCCCCGCAGCAGGCCAATCCCCAACAATGCCGCAAACACGGCATAAACAATGGTGGTTTTCATTTTGAAAAACCGCTCATCATTGAACCAGATGGTCAGACCGCCAAAAAACACAACCATAAACAAGGTAAAGACCTGCATCCGCGATATATGCCCCGTCAGATACCACAGGGCGGCAATCGCGGCGCCAATCACGGGGATGAACAGCGCGGTTGCCATGATGAACCCAGAATACTCCACCCCCGCAATGGTGAATGTCTGATCCTTGATCCAAAGATAGAGCACGAAGAAACCCAAAACCGGCCCAAGCTCCAACGCGGTCTTCAGCCACGGTGCGATGGGTTTGCCTTTCGTCATGCGCGTCTTCCTTATCTATCCTGCCATCTCAACTATCACCGCGCCCGCCGCAATCAAGCCCATAAGGGCCAAACGCCGCGGGCCAACGGTTTCTTTGAGGAAAATCCAGCCAATGAGCGCGGCAAACACGGTCGATGTCTCGCGCAGCACGGCCGCCTCGCCCACCTGATCAAGACGGGTGGCAAGCATCACCGATCCGAAAGAGCCAAAGGCCACCAAGGCCCCGATGACCCCGCGCAAAGCCAGACCTGACAGCGCGGGCGGGTTTGCCATACGCCGCCACGCCACATAGGCAAAACCTGGCATGGCAAAGCCATCAATAAAGAAAAACCATGCCAGAAAGGTAAAGGGGTCAGCCGTGGCGCGAATGCCGTATGCGTCATAAGTCGTGTAAAGCGCCACAAATAGCCCCGTCAAAACCGCAAAGCCAAGCGCAGGGATGAGCGTTTCGCGATCAATCGTCACTGTGGCGATGTTATAGGCGGCCAGCCCATACAGCCCCGTGATCAGAACGCCTACCCCGATCCATTGGCCAAGGGTAAAGACTTCGCCAAACAAGATACCCGCCCCGATCACTGTAAAGAGCGGGCCTGTGCCGCGCATCACGGGATAAACCACCGTATAAGCGCCCCGCCGATAGGCAGAAAGCACCGCCCATTTATAGCCTGCATGGATGACGAACATCCCCGCAAAAATGGGCCACATATGCGGCTCGGGCCATGGCACGATGAACAGGGCGATTGGTCCAGCCAAAACCACCAATGCCGCATCAATCGCCCCACGCGCCAACAGTGGATCATGCCGCCCCTTTTGCAGCGCCCCAAATATCGCATGAAGCAGCGCCGCGCATAAGGCCAAGATCAGGGCCAATTGTTCGCCTGCAGCAGTGCCCTCAAGGGCGATGATCAGATCCCCCAAGGGCGACCCTCCACCCTGTTACGCATTGCGCTCCAACCCCATAAGCGCATTGGCAAAGTCTTCAGGATCAAAGGGGGCAAGGTCGTCAATCTGCTCGCCCAAGCCAATGGCGTGAATGGGCAGGCCAAATTTATCGGCCAATGCCACAAGGATACCGCCCTTGGCCGTGCCATCAAGCTTGGTCATGATCAGCCCGCTGACATCCGAGATCTTGCGGAATTCCTCGACCTGTCTGAGCGCATTTTGGCCCGTGGTCGCATCCAGAACCAAGAGCGTGTTATGCGGGGCGTCTGGGTCTTTCTTGCGGATCACCCGCACGATTTTGGCCAATTCTTCCATCAAATCAGCGCGGTTCTGCAACCGTCCCGCCGTATCAATGAGCAGCAAATCGGCCCCATCGGCTTCGGCCCGCGCCATTGCATCAAAGGCCAAGGCCGCAGGATCGCCGCCCGTTTCGGCGCGCAGCACAGGCACGCCCGCGCGGTTGCCCCAAATTTCCAACTGCTCAACCGCCGCCGCACGAAATGTGTCGCAGGCCGCGATGACCACGGATTTCCCCGCCGCTTTGAACTGGCTCGCCAATTTGCCGATGGTCGTGGTCTTGCCTGACCCGTTTACCCCCACCACCAAGACCACCTGCGGGCGTTTGGGATAGATCGGCATGGGTTTCGCGACCCCCTCCATCACGCGCGCCACATCGCGGGCAAGCGCCGCTTTGATCTCGGCCACGCTCATGCGGCGGCCAAAATGTTCTGAAGCCAGATTTGACGAGAGCGCAAGCGCGGTTTCCACGCCCAAATCCGCGCTGATGAGGATTTCTTCCAATTCCTCGATCATCTCGTCATCAATGACGCGCTTGGCCACAGGGGCCGCGCCGCCGCCAACCAAGCGACCCAGAAGACTTGGCTTTGCGGGGGCGGTTTCGGGGGCAGGTTTGGGGGCGGGTTCGGGGGCGGGGTCTGGCGGCTGTGGCGGCTCGGGCGTGTCCAAAAACTCGCCTTCGGTCGCCTCGCTGTCGGCCACCAATGCCTCCAACCCTTCGTCAATCTTGGCGGAGGAGTTGAACAACCGCTCCTTCATTTTCTTGAAAAATGACATTCGCCCAATACGCCTTTGATCTTGATCTCTTTTCCCTAATACGGCGCGCGGGCCATTGCAAAGGCTTTGCACTGTTTGGCGCGCGGGGCTAAGATTTGCCCAATTGATTTGGCCAGATCAAAAATGGGGTAACGCGGGGAATGCGCCTTCCGCCAATTTTTCTATTTGCAGCGGCAACGCTGTTGCCTTTGGCATTGTTGTGGCTTGAGGTTTTTGTGGTGGGGCCGTTTGGTCTTCTGGCGCTGATCGTTCTGACCTTGGTGGCGGGATTGGTCGACCACCTCAGCCCGCAGATGACACCGCCAAACCATCCTACGGCACAAGACAGAGCCCCAAAACTGACAGCGGCGCATATACTGCAATGGGTCTTGGGGATCGGGCATTTGGGGCTGATCCTTGCCCTGCCATTCATGGTGGCGCAGGCAGGGGCGAGCGCGGGTTTATTTGTGCTGGCTTTCGCCTCTTTCGCGGGGCAGATCACCCATCCCAACGCACATGAGCTGATCCATCAGGCCCCGCGTTCCTCGCGGCGCTTGGGGCATAGCCTTTATGCAAGCCTTGGGTTGGGGCATCACGCCTCTGCCCATTTGCTGATCCACCATCCTTATGTGGCGACCGAAAAAGACCCCAACAGCGCTGAACTTGGGGTTGGGTTCTGGACCTACTTACCCCGCGCTTGGTGGGCCTCCTTCCACGGCGCGCTGAGGCGCGAGACCGCGCGCCACGGCGGCATGACATGGCGGCACCCCTATCTATGGCATATGGCGATTGCGGCGCTGTTCACGATCTATGCCTATGCCGCTGCGGGGCTTTGGGGTTTGATGGCCTATCTTATCGTGGCGACCTTGTTTCACATCCAAGTGATGCTGTCGGATTACATCCAACATTACGGGCTGCGCCGCAGGATTGGCGCAGATGGCCGCCCCCAACCACAATCCGCGCGCGACAGTTGGAATGCACCCCGCCCCTATAGCCACAAGATGCTGTTGGCCGCACCGCTGCATTCGGATCACCATTTGAACCCCAGCCGCAGCTATGTGGAACTGACCTACGCCGCAGATCACCCACGCCTGCCTTACAGCCTTCCTGTGATGGCCGCCTTGGCCACACTGCCCCCGTTGTGGCGGCGGGTGATGGACCCACGCGTTACCAAATGGGCCGCGCGCAAATGACACTTGGACAGCCCCTGATCCGCGCTCTATCTTGGCACATATGAGCGAAGTGATGGATATCGACATTCTGATTTCTGGCGGCGGCATTGCAGGGCTGATCGCGGCGGCGGCCTTTGGCGCGGCGGGTTTTTCGGTGCTGTGCGTGGACCCGAACGCGCCGATTACCACGCGCGACACGGAAGGCTCCGACCTGCGCAGCACGGCCTTTCTTCAGCCTTCGCGCGATTTTCTAGACCAAGCAGGACTGTGGCGGCATTTCGCGCCCCATGCGATGCCCTTGCAGGTGATGCGGATTGTGGATGCGGGCGGGGTCGATGCCGTGGCGCGCAGCGTGCATGATTTCAACGCAAGCGATATCTCCGATTTGCCCTTTGGATGGAACCTACCCAATTGGTTGCTGCGCCGCGAGGGCTTGGCACGGATCGCTGAATTGGATCATGTCACCTTCCGCGCGGGCGTTGGCACAAAATCCTTGCTCACCCGCAATGCAGAGGCGCGCGTCACCCTGAGCGATGGCACCCGCGTGCGTGCGCGCTTGGTGATCGCCGCGGATGGGCGCAATTCCCCGATGCGCAAGGCTGCGGCCATTCCTGTCACCACGCTGCGCTACGGGCAGAAGGCGCTGGCCTTCGCCGTCAGTCATGACCACCCGCATGATAATATCTCGACCGAAATTCACCGCTCAGGTGGGCCGTTCACCTTGGTGCCTTTGCCCGACTACGAGGGCAACCCCTCCTCGGCGGTGGTCTGGATGGAACGCGGGCCAGAGGCCGAGCGTCTCTTCACCCTGCCCCAACCCGCCTTTGAAGATGAAATGCGCACCCGTTCCGCCGATCTCTACGGGCCGTTGCGTTTGATCTCGCAGCGCACGATTTGGCCGATCATCTCACAGGTGGCGCATCGCATGACCGCCGAGCGTCTGGCCTTGGTGGCCGAAGCGGCCCATGTCGTTCCGCCCATCGGGGCGCAAGGGTTGAACATGAGCCTTGCGGATATGGCGACCCTGCTGGATCTGGCCAAAGCCGCGCCTGACCGCTTGGGCGATGCCGCAATGTTGCAAAAATATGAGCGCGCCCGCCATGCCGAGATTGCCGCGCGCGTGGCAGGCGTGGATGCGCTCAATCGCGCCTCTATGGCCGAAGATCAAGGCTTGCGCGATCTGCGGATGCGGGCCTTGAACGCCTTTTATTCGGTGAAGCCCGTGCGCCAAATTTTGATGCGTGCAGGGCTGGGTGCGCGCGCGGGCGCGGCTGGTTAAAGCTGCGCTTGGAACACCAGTGCGCGGGCCGCTTCGCGCGCGGCATCGGTGACAACATCACCAGAAATCATCCGCGCGATCTCATCGACACGGGCAGTGGCATCAAGCGGGGTTACGGTGCTCAGCGTTACCGCGCCCTGAACCGCCTTGGACACCCGCCAATGATGCGCGCCCAAAGCCGCGACTTGCGGGCTGTGCGTCACGACCAAGACCTGCCCCCCCTTGGCCAATCCCGCCAAACGCCGCCCGACTGCATCCGCCGTGGCCCCGCCCACACCACGGTCGATCTCATCGAAAATCATCGTCAGACCTTGATCATCACGGGTCAGGCACACCTTTAACGCCAACAAAAAGCGCGACAATTCCCCGCCCGAAGCAATCTTGTTCAACGGGCCAGCAGGCGCGCCGGGATTGGTGGCCACCGTAAAGGTCACCGCGTCAATTCCCTCTGGCCCTGCGGGGGCATCGGTGAGCGCGGTGGTGAAAACCGCGCGTTCCATTTTCAGCGGTGCAAGCTCTCCCGCCATGGCGGTGTCAAGCGCGCGCGCAGCAGTGGCGCGCTTGGCGCGCAAAGCATCTGCCGCTGTTTGATAGGCCCGCTCCGCCTCCGCTTGTGCCTGTGCCAATGCGGCGATATGGGCATCCCCCCCTTCAATCGCACTGAGGCGGGTTTGCAAATCCTGCCACATATCTGGCAGGCCATCGCAGGCCACGCCATGTTTGCGGGCCAAAGCGCGCAAGGCAAACAACCGATCCTCGGTTTCTTCCAACTCATGCGGATTGAAGATCAAGCGATCCGCAAAATCGCCCACGATCCGCTGCGCCTCGCCCAGTTCAAGATTGGCGCGCTCAAGCGCGGCCAAGGCCTCGTCCAAGGCGCCCTCGCTGCGATCCGATAGCCCCGCCGCAAGGCGTAAGGCATCGGTGATCTGCCCTTCGGCGCCCTGCTCGGAGAGGGTGGCGAGAAGCCGCGCGACATCCTCGCGCAACCGCTCCGCACCTTGCATCAGGCGGCGCTTGGCATCGAGGCTCTCCTCCTCGTCCGCCGCGGGCGCGAGGGCATCAAATTCAGCAACGGCATGGCGCAGGAAATCTTCCTCCGCACGGATTTTCTCAAGGTCTTCCAATGCGGCTTGATGCGCTGAGGCGGCCTTGCTGCGCGCGCGCCACAAGACGGCCAATGCGGCCAAATCTGGGCCATGTCCGCCAAATTCATCCAACAAGGCACGATGGCCGCGCGGGTCCAACAGCCCGCGATCATCGTGTTGACCGTGCAATTCGACCAAACGTTCGGACAGGGCGCGCAGAACCTCACCGCTGGCGCGGCGGTCATTGACCCATGCGGTCTTGCGCCCGTCTTGGGTGTTGATGCGGCGCAGGATCAATTCAGGGCCAACAGGCAGACCTGCCTCCGCCAAAACCACCTGCACGGGATGATCTTCGGCCAGATCGAACACGGCAGAGACCTCGCCCTGATCCGCTCCTTGACGCACCAAATCGGCACGGCCCCGCCAACCCAAGACAAAGCCAAGCGCATCCAATAAAATGGATTTCCCCGCGCCCGTTTCCCCCGTCAGCACGTTTAACCCCGCCTGAAACTCAAGGCTGAGATGATCGATAAGCAGAAGGTCGCGAATTTCGAGATGCCGCAGCATCAGCTATGCCCCCGTTCAGTGACCTAGAGCCACGCCCCACGGATCGTATTGTTCCAAATCCCGCGCAACCAGCCTTCGCCCTGCGGTTCGGCCTCAAGGCCTTGGCCCTGCAATTGGCGAAAGGCATCACCATAGAAGGGCGAGGATTGGAAGTTATACCCCAAAATCGCCCCTGCGGTCTGCGCCTCATCGGTCAGACCCAAGGAAAGATAAGCCTCGACCAGACGCATCAGCGCCTCGGGCGTATGGGATGTGGTCTGGAATTCCTCCACCACCACGCGGAAGCGGTTGATCGCGGCCATGTAATGCTGGCGCTCTAGGTAATAGCGACCAATTTCCATTTCCTTGGCCGCCAGATGATCGAAGGCGAGATCGAATTTCAGCGCGGCGGAATTGGCAAATTCGCTGTCTGGATACAGCTCGATCACCGCGCGCAAAGCTTGGAGTGCCTGAAAGGTTAAACCCTGATCACGACCCACTTGTTCGATTTGGTCATAATAGCTCAGTGCCAGAAGATATTGCGCGTAGGCGGCATCATCATCGGCGGGGTAGAATTCGATAAAGCGCTGCGCGGCCACGCGCGCCTCCTCATATTGACGTGCCGCGTGATGGCTAAACGCAGCCATAATCAGCCCGCGCTTGGCCCATTCGGAATAGGGATGCAGGCGCTCCACCTCCAAAAACAGGGGCGCGGCGGCTTCTGGATCATCATTGCGTTCAAGTTCAAACTCAGCGCGGTTGTAAATCTCTTCAGCTGTGAGGGCCTCAAGGGGCTGTTCCACCACACGCGACCCAAACAGGCCGCGGCGTGGCTCCCCATCGGCGCGCGGGCCGCAAGCAGTCAGCCCAAGCGAAAGAATCAACAGACCCATTCCCAGCTTTGTCGAAATTCGCTGCGCGCGTGAAGTTCCGTTCATCTGGCACCCTTGTGTCAAACCCCGCATCGCCCAAAAGAATTGGGTAACCTATGCTTAGGGTGTTAGCACAGTAATCGGAAGGGCAAAATGGCAGATTGCCTCAGGCGACGTGCGCCAAATCATGTTGCCCGACCCCCATGCCCGGCAAACGGGCCACGGTCTGGGCATCACATTCCACCAAACGCATCGCATCTGGCATGGCAAACAGCGCGCGCAGCAAGCGGTTGGTCAACATATGACCTGCGCGCTTGCCTTCGTAATGGCCAAGGATCGGGTGCCCCGCCAAGGCCAGATCACCAAGCGCATCCAGCATTTTGTGGCGCACGGCCTCATCCGCGTGACGAAAACCACCTGGTGACAGCACATCATCACCATCCACCACAACGGCATTATCATAGGACCCGCCAAGAGCCAGACCCGCACTCCACATCGCCTCAACATCCGATTGACGGCAGAAGGTGCGGCTGTCGCACAGCTCCCGCACAAAACGGCCATTGGCCAAATCGGCGCGGCGGTGCTGCACGCCAATCGCGGGATCAGGAAAATCGATTGAGAACGCCATGGTCAAATGCGATGCAGGCGATAAAGAAGCCTCGCTGTCGCCATCGCTGACCGTTACTTTCTTCAGGATCTCAATTGCATAAATGGGGCGATCTTGGCGCATGATGCCCGCATCCAACAGACCGCGCACAAACTCAACCGCCGAACCATCCAAAATGGGCACTTCTTCGGCATCAATATCAATGCGGGCGTTGTGAATACCACAGCCTGCCAATGCCGCCATAAGATGTTCGATGGTGGACACAGACACGCCATCCGCATTGCTGATCTTGGTGCAGAGGCGGCTTTCAGGAACACTGTCATAGCGGGCGGGGATCAGCGGATCGGCATCCTGCACATCCACGCGGTTGAACCAAATACCACTGTCCGCAATGCTGGGACGAATGACCATCGTGACAGGTTTGCCCCCGTGGAGGCCCACGCCCCGAAATGTCGCTGGATTTTGTAGCGTTGCTTGCACAGCAAATCTTCCTGTCGTCTTCGCCCAATGGGATTTGGGCACCCCCAGTACAACCACCCCAATTGGCTGCAACGCTGTGATACAAACTTGGGTTGCGCGAGACAATTCAACCTTTGTGACTCTCTGCAACAATGCCAAAACCCATCGGCAGATTTTTGCCAAATCCCAAGATGAAACTTTATAAACAATTGGTAAAAAAGAAAAAAGGCCGATCACAGATCGGCCTTTTGAGATAGAGATCAGGTTGGATTTAATTGGCTTGACGGCGCAAGAAGGCAGGAACTTCGATGCGTTCCTGTTCAGGGTCGACTGCCTCATCCTCCATCATCGGATCGTGCTGGGTGCCCAAATCGGGGCGGCTGCGCGTCACGGGGGGCTCATGCTCAGTTTGCCCCGTCATGCGGCTGAGAAGCGAATTGATGCCAAAGCTTTTGCGCGGCTGTGCCGGTTTATCCGCAAAAACTGGGCGCTGTGGCGCCGCAGGGCGTGCGGTTGTCCCATTATGCGTGGCGATGGCATTTTTCAAACGATCCAACGCTTGTGGGCTGGGCGTGCCCGCCGCGGGACGGATGGGTGCCACAAAGGTGGTTTCTGGGGCATCCTGTGCGGCGGTTTCCTGCGGATGCGGTGCAGCTTCGCCCATGGCGCTGTCATAAACAGGCGCGGGCACATCCGCATCGTCCTCTCTCTCCATGGCACGGGCCGTATCAGCGCGCGGGCTTTCCTCCTGCAATTCGGAGAATAGGAACGGCTCAGGCGCGGGATCGGCGGCCTCGGCCACTTCTGGCTCTGCGGTGACAGGTTCTACATCCTGTGGTGCCTCGATGGGCTGACGGGCGGCTGTGTAAACACGCTCGGGCTGATGGCTCTGCATCTCGGACACGTCAATGCCTGTGGCCACAACCGACACACGCATCCGCCCTTCCATGGATGTATCAAGGGTCGAACCCACGATGATATTCGCGTCAGGATCAACCTCTTCACGGATACGGTTTGCGGCCTCGTCCAATTCAAACAAGGTCAGGTCATAGCCGCCCGTGATATTGATCAAGACGCCTTTTGCACCCTTGAGGCTGATTTCATCCAACAATGGGTTGGCGATGGCCTTTTCGGCGGCCTGAATGGCGCGGGTTTCCCCCTCGGCCTCGCCTGTGCCCATCATCGCCTTTCCCATCTCGTTCATCACGGCGCGCACATCGGCGAAGTCAAGATTGATGAGGCCAGGACGTACCATCAAATCGGTCACGCCTTTGACGCCCTGATAGAGCACATCATCGGCCATGGCGAAGGCTTCGGTGAAGGTGGTTTTCTCATTGGCCAAACGGAACAGGTTCTGGTTTGGAATGATGATCAGCGTGTCGACCACTTTTTGCAGCTGCTCGATGCCTTCTTCGGCTTGGCGCATCCGCTTGGAGCCTTCGAATTGAAACGGCTTGGTCACGACACCAACGGTCAACACCCCCAATTCACGCGCCGCTTGCGCGATGATTGGCGCGGCCCCTGTGCCTGTGCCACCGCCCATGCCCGCGGTGATGAAACACATATGCGCGCCCGCAAGCTGATCTACGATCTCTTCGATGGATTCTTCGGCGGCACTTGCCCCAACCGAGGGGCGCGCACCCGCACCCAACCCTTCGGTGACACGCGCGCCGATCTGGATGCGCTGCGGGGCTTTGGATTGCTGCAAGGCCTGCGCATCGGTGTTGGCCACAACAAATTCGCAGCCGTCCAACGCCTGCTCGATCATGTTATTGACCGCGTTGCCCCCTGCGCCACCAACGCCAAAAACGGTGATGCGCGGTTTCAGCTCAGCCCCTGTATCGGGCATGGAAAGATTTAATGTCATCTACTCGGTCCACCTGTTTTGTCATCCCTGATCTGATCTGCGCCAGATGCATTGGGTTTGACTGCCTCGTGATTGTTCTGCGTGTTTCTTTTGGATCACAGTAGCGGTAAATCTGCGCCGCGTCACCAGAAAATTGCAAATTTACCACAAAATAGAGTGGCTTATCGCGGAAATCAGGCGTGATCTTGCCGATACCCCCCGCATCCTGTGTGGCGAAAGGGCACAAAGGCCATAATTTGTCACCGCGCGTCTTGGTGGGTTTCACCAATTGTCGCGGAACCAACGCACCGCCCGTTTGAGCGAGCGGGCAGGATAGCTTTCGGCAGGAATGTCAAAATCCCACCATTCATCTTGCGGATAGGCGGCGAATAACGACAAGCCCACCGATGTTGAAAAGGCAGGACCACAGGCCGATTGCGGCAAGCCCTGCACCCGCATCGGACGACCAAGCCGCAGCTGATTGCCCAGAATTTTCGAGGCCAAACCATCCAGACCAGGCACTTGGCTGGCCCCACCCGTCAGCACAATCCGCTGGCTGGGCAAATGCTCAAAGCCCGCTGCATCAAGACGTGCGCGGACCTCCTCCAGAATCTCCTCGACACGCGGCCGCATCACGCCGATCAGTTCGGCGCGGCTCACATGGCGGCGGTCGTGGTTCCAATCGCCTGTATCACCCTGCAATTCAATCATCTCGCGATCATCCATGCCCGTGGCGACCAAGCCCCCAAATCGGGTCTTGATCCGTTCGGCATGGGCCATCGGTATTTGCAACGCCTGTGAGATATCCGAGGTCACATGATCCCCGCCCATACGCACCGTATCGGCAAAGATCATGTGCTTTTTCATGAAGATCGAAATCCCCGTGGCACCGCCGCCCATATCGACACAGGCCGCGCCCAATTCCTGCTCATCCTCAACCAGACTGGACACCCCCGCCACATAAGGCGAGGAGGCCAGACCAGCCAATTCCAGATCACATCGTTTCACGCAGTAAAGCAGCGCCTCAATCGCATTGGCCTCAACCGACAGCAGATGCAAATCCACCGCCAGACGCTCCCCCACTTGGCCGCGCGGATCAGACAAGCCCGTGCGATGATCCAGCGAGAAGTTTACAGGCTGCGCGTGAAGCACCTCGCGCCCCTCACCCAGATCGGGCAAATCACAACTGGCAAGCGCGCGGGCGACATCATCCTCCGCCACGGTTTTATCCCGCACGAGCGCCTCGCCCGCCACCCCATAGGAGCGCGGACGCGCCCCCGCAAAGGCAACCATGACGTGATCCACGCGGGTATGGGCCATTTTCTGCGCCGCTTGCACCGCCGTGCGGATCGCGCGTTCGGTTTCCTGAACCGTATCGATTTCGCCAAAGCGCACCCCGCGCGAGCGTGTGGTGCCCATGCCGATCACACGAAACGCAGATTGGCCCGCCAATGCCGCGTGACGATCGCCAGAATACCCCATTGCGCCCTCATCAAAGCGTAGCACGAGACAAGAGATTTTGTAACTGCCCACATCCAGAACCGCCATCACACCCCGCTTGAGGGCTTCTTGGCGTTTGGCGCGCATGGCGCGCTGCATCTGATAGAGATTGTTCATCATCCCTGCCGTTCTCCACTCACAACCAACTGACCACGTAACATATCAAGATTTTCTTTCGCCCCCGCACTCAGTCGCAAGGTGGGCCGGTCAGGCCTGCGCATATCGATGCTCAGGATATCGCGGCCAAGAATATCTTGCGCCTGATGCAAGGCGATGACACGATCCAAGGCAAAGCTTGGATTGTCTTCGGGCAGCATGATCCGCCGACCATCGCTGAGGATCACATCCCACCGCCGCTCTCCCACCCGCACAAAACCGCGCAATTGATCCGCCAAAGGCGCGGAAATGCGGATCAGCGTCAACGCCTCGCGCGCAGCACGATCTGCCCCCTCTCCGCCGATCAGGGGCAAAGGGGCGGATATTGGGCGAGAGGTGAGATCATCAATCACCACCCCATCCCCATCAATCAACAAAAACGCATCTCGTGTCTGCCAGATCAATTCGGGCAGACGCTCCTCGATATCGACCTGCAAAACACCATCTGCGGCCACCCGCAATTGGGCGTTGCGCACCGCAGGCATGGCTTGCAGATCGGTCTTCATCTGCGGCAAATTCAAATCAAAAGACGATAAGGGAAAATCGAGCGACAGGGTTTTGCGAATATCCTCCGCAAGGCTGGGGCTGGCCCCGTTGACCGACAGCAACGTCACGCGAAATTCGGGCCGTGCCTCGATGGTGCGGCGCAACTCCTCCACCTGTGCGGTGAGATGGTCGATGTTGCGCGGGTTCGAGACATAGGCCACCAGACCGCCCAAGATCACAATCACGGGCAGACCGTAGCGCAAGAAGACGCGGAAAATCGGTGTGAGCCACAAACGCTGAAACCGATAGGCCATCACCGAAGGCGCGGGATCGCGCCTTGTGCGCGGCGCATCCGCGGGCGGCTGATAGGGGCGCTGTGCGGGGCCTAGCGGTCGCATGAGGCATCCTCCACCATCCAACGACACAGAGCGCCGAAACTGATCCCCGCCACTTGCGCCTGCTCAGGCGCGAGTGATGTTGGCGTCATGCCAGGCTGTGTGTTGACCTCAAGCATCACCAACCCCTCCAAGCCGCGCGTATCATCCCAGCGAAAATCGCTGCGTGACAGCCCCCGCAGACCCAGCGCGCGATGCGCGGCAACCGCCATATCAAGGCAGGCCTGCGTGATCTCGGCGGGGATATCGGCAGGGATCACATGACGCGACCCGCCGGGCTTGTATTTGGCATCGTAATCATACCACCCTGTTGTGAGGATCTCGGTCACGCCAAGGGCGCGATCCCCCATCACGGTGGTGGTCAATTCCCGCCCCGGCGCATAGGTTTCCACCATCACCTGATCGGGCATCTCAGGGCCAAGGGCGGGCGGGGTGTTGGCCCCCTCCAGCACCAGATAAACCCCGACCGAGCTGCCCTCGTTATTGGGCTTGACCACATAGGGCGGCGGCATCACATGGCCGCGCGCCACTGCATCACGCGGCACAATCTGGCTGTCCAAAACGGGCAGGTTTGCGGCGCGCAACACATCCTTGCTGCGCTGCTTGTCCATCGCAAGCGCAGAGGCCAAAACACCTGAATGGGTATAGGGAAGGCGCATCCATTCCAAAATGCCCTGCACCGTGCCGTCCTCACCCCATCGGCCATGCAGCGCGTTGAACACCACATCGGGGGAAATCTCAGAAAGGCGCAGCGGCAGGTCGGGGCCTGCATCGACCTCGATCACCTGATAGCCTTCACCCGCCAGTGCCTTGGCACATTCGCGCCCTGATGAAAGAGACACCTCGCGCTCGGCCGAGGGGCCACCCATCAATAACGCCACACGGGGGGATGCTGTGTCAGCCAAACCGCCCAAAATCTTGCCTCATGCCTCAATCAGCCGTCAGGGTCTTTGCGCCCCTTGGCCACCGCATTTGCCCGCATCATCACGGGTCTGTTTTTGGCGTGGTGTTCCCCGCTTACGGATCACCCACGCGCATTATTTCCCACTCTAGCTGCAATCCGCTGTTTTGGAAAACCTTTTTTCGCACATATTCGCCCAAATCCTCCAATTCCTTGGCGGTGGCCCCGCCTGCATTGGTCAGGAAATTGGGATGTTTCTCATTCATCACCGCGCCGCCCATGCGATGCCCGCGCAGACCTGCATCGTCGATCAGCTTCCACGCCTTCATCTCGTGGCTGTCATCGGCGCGTCCAGTCGAGGAAAACCCCGCAGGGTTGCGAAAGGTCGAGCCCGCGGTGCGGTCCTTGGTCGGTTGGCTGGCATCACGGCGCGCCAGTTGATCAGCCATCTTGGCGGCCAGATCATCGGGGGCGGCGCGCGGCGCGGCAAATGTCGCCTCAATCAAGATCAGATCAGGGTCAAGCCCCGTTTGGCGATAGGCGAATTGGAAATCATCGGGGGTGAGCGTGACAAGCGCACCCGCCCGCGTCACCGCGCGCGCCGTGGTCAGATGATCCGCCACATAGGCGCCATAGCAGCCCGCATTCATGCGGCACGCCCCGCCAATGGTGCCAGGGATGGTGCGCAGAAAGGTCAGGTCTAGCCCCGCTTCGCCCGCGCGGCGCGCGACATGGGCATCAAGGGCCGCCGCCCCTGCAACGACCTGATCCCCTTCGATGCGAATATCGTTGAACCCCCGCCCCAAACGGATCACCACGCCGCGCAGCCCGCCATCGCGGATGATGAGGTTCGAGCCCACCCCGATGGGAAAGACGGGAATGGCAGGATCAAGCGCGGCAAGGAAATCCTGCAAATCCGCCAGATCAGCGGGCTGAAACAGATACTCCGCAGGCCCGCCCACGCGCAGCCATGTCAGATCCGCCAAAGGGCGATCTGGGGTCAAGCTGCCACGGGGGGTGGGCAGGCGGGTGGGTGGGCTTTGGGTCATATCGGGGGAAGTAGCGGTTGGGATTTTCCCAAGCAAGGGGTTTATGCGTGGGCGCGTGCGCAGGGTTCTGGGGCGCGAGGGTTTTGTCGCGCAGCGCCAGAGGGGTGGGAGCGGCACTGCCGCGCCCAAGGGCTTTAACCTATTGCAAAAATTTTACCCTATTATTCGAGACTATTTTTTATTATCGAATTCATGCACACGTAAATATCCGAAGCTTTGATTACGCCTGTTAAATCGCAAATAAAGGTTTACACCATGCCTCTCATATCCCGCATTGCAATGTGGCGGACGCTAATAATGTTGTCGCTTGCATCAACAATTATTATACATAGCCCTGCGAAAGCGGATGCGGTTTCGAATAGCATGCGCGATTCAATGCAACAATGTACGATAGGATATGCTGGCAACAGCGGCGCGCCAATTCAAGACATACAGACTTGGTCCGAGGTAGTTGGCGCCGCCACAGCGGCAGCGTTTGCAAGAGTTAATCTTTTCGGGCCTAATGAAAACGAAGACCTCGAAAATGTGATGGTTACCACAACAACCGAAACCATCATAAACACCTTAGAACGTAACGGATATGCAGGGTTCCGCAAACAAGTGGCCGATACAGTCGCCGCTTGCATGCCAGGCGCTTTGGTAGTTGCTTTCGACGAGATGGCGAGTCAACAAACCGCTTTCTGTCCCGACGATACGGACTATTTGCTATCGGTTCAGATTATTAAAATGTCACATGATGAGTTGATCAACAAGTACGGTGCAAATTCACAAGCTGTTTTAAGAAGCGCTTTGTTCAACATTGAACTTAGTATGGTTTCGGCATTTCCACATATAACTCGCTACGGTCAAAGTGACTATCCCTCATTTGAAAACGAGGGTGACCTAGCTCAGCTTCACAACTCCATAAGTTCAATTGATCTGAAAAATGTTTTTGATGCACGGCCGATGGTGGATTCGGCGGTCACCATCATTGACAGTTTGAATGAGAGTTCAGAGAGAATCGATGCACTTTACCGTGAACTAACTTGTTTCAAGGACTGGCTAGACGTGTATCCAACAGATGATATCGCGCGCTTGCGTGACAACAATTAGCCGTTACTAGTATCAAAACAAAGATATCCACTCTCATGCTTGAGGCAGATCTATTTCTGCAACCGCCCCACCAAGCCATGCGCCCATGTGCTGATGGTGCCTGCGCCAAGGCAGACCACGATATCGCCTGCTTTCGCCTCGGCGCGCACAAGGGCCTCGAGCGCGTCTTCACTGTCCACGGCGCGGGCGTGGCGGTGGCCGTGGCGGATCAGGCCCGCGACCAGATCATCGCGCGATGCGCCCGCAATCGGGGCCTCGCCTGCGGCATAGACCTCGGCGATGCCCACCACATCGGCATCGTTGAAGCAGGTGCAAAAATCCTCGAACAGGGAGGAGAGGCGGGTGTAGCGGTGGGGTTGATGCACCGCGATCACGCGCCCCTCGCTGGCCTGACGGGCGGCGCGCAACACGGCCGCGATTTCCACAGGGTGGTGGCCGTAATCATCGATGATGGTGATTCCATCCACCTCGCCCAATTTGGTGAAGCGGCGGTTCACCCCCTTGAACCCTGCAAGGGCTGCACGGATTTCATCCGATTTCATGCCCAAATGGCGCGCCACGGCCACGGCGGCCAAGGCGTTTGAGACATTGTGATCCCCTGGCATCGGCAGGGTGCAGCCCGCGATCACCCGATCCTCGCCGCGCAGCGCGATGTCGAAATGCGCAACCCCCTTGACGTAATGCAGCCCCACCGCGCGCACATCGGCCTGCGCGTTGAAGCCATATGTCACCACGCGGCGGTCGGTGATGCGCCCCACAAGCGCCTGCACCTCGGCATGATCGGTGCAGCAAACCGCAAGCCCGTAGAAGGGGATATTCGAGACGAAATCGTAAAACCCTTTGCGGAGGTTTTCGATGCTGCCCCAGTGATCCATATGTTCGGGGTCGATGTTGGTGACAATGGCGATGGTGGCGGGCAGGCGGTTGAAGGTGCCGTCCGACTCGTCCGCCTCGACCACCATCCATTCACCTTGGCCCACACGGGCGTTGGAGCCGTAAGCATGAATGATCCCGCCATTGATCACCGTGGGGTCAATGCCGCCTGCATCCAGAAGGGTCGCCACAAGGGTGGTGGTGGTGGTTTTCCCATGCGTGCCCGCAATCGCCACGTTGGAGCGCAGGCGCATCAATTCGGCCAACATCTCGGCGCGGCGCACCATCGGCAAGCCCCGCGCGCGCGCCGCGTCAAATTCGGGATTGCCCGGTTTGATGGCGGAGGAGATCACAACCACCTCTGCCCCGTCCAAATTTTCCGCCGCCTGCCCGATGAAAATCCGCGCGCCAAGGGCGGCAAGCCGTTCGGTGATCTTGCTCTCTTTGAGGTCAGAGCCTTGCACCGCATAGCCGTGGTTCAAAAGCACCTCTGCAATGCCCGACATCCCAATGCCGCCGATGCCCGTGAAATGGATCGGCCCTAGCTGCGTTGGTAATTTTGTGGCGGCGGCGTTCATGGCTGTCTTCCTTCGGCAATGTCAGTGACCAAACCCATCAGGCGCGCCGTGGCATCGGGCACGGATTGCGCCAGTGCGGCATCGGCCATGGTTTCGGCACGGGCGGGATCGGCCAAAATCTCCAGCATGGCTTCCGCAAGGCTATCGGCGTTCAGCTCCCGTTCGGCAAGGGCAAGGCTTGCGCCCGCCGCAACCATCGGGCGGGCATTGGCGGTTTGATGATCTGCGGTGGCGGCGGCAAAGGGGATGAAAATCGCGGGCCGTCCGATGATGGCAATATCCGCAACCGAGGACGCACCTGCGCGGCTGATCACCAATTGCGCCTCAGCAATGCGGCGCGGGATATCGTCAAAGAAGGGTTGCACCTCGGCGGCGATGCCGAGGTAGTCATAGGCGCGGGTCACGCGCTCGATGTCTTCGGGGCGGGCTTGCTGCGCGATGCGCAGCCGCGCTTGCATCCCTTTGGGCAATTTCCCCACGGCCGTGGGGACCACCTCGGACAAAATGCGCGCGCCTTGACTGCCGCCGATGATGACAAGCGACAGGGGCCAATCACCCGGCGGGGTATAGGCCGCACCCGCCCGCGCCATCACCGCCGCGCGCACGGGGTTGCCGGTGTGATGGCCCCGCACCCCTTGCGGCAGCGGCGTGGGCCATGTGCCGCAGGCCACCGCTTGCACGCGGCCCGCAAACAGCGCATTGACCCGTCCCAGCACGCCATTTTGCTCGTGCAAGATACGGGGACGGCGCGCCAGATAGGCCGCGGCCAGTGCGGGAATGGTGGGATATCCCCCAAATCCGACAACGATATCTGGACGCAAGCGGCGCTGCGCCAAAAGGGCCGAAACAATCCCGCCCAAAATCTTGAACGGCGTCATCAGTTTGGCCAGAAGGCCGCCTTGGGCGAAACTCGCGGCAGACACGGTCTGCACCGACACGACATGGGGAAATCCCCCCGCATAGCGCGCGCCGCGCGCATCTGTTGAAAGCGTCACCTGCCACCCCTGCCGCACCAAGGCCTCGGCCAAGGCTTGGGCGGGGAACATATGCCCCCCTGTGCCCCCTGCGGCAATAATGGCGTGACGCGCCCCTTCAGCCCCCATCAGATCAGCGTCCCCGTTTGTTGAAAATATCGGCCAAATCACCTTGTGGCCGCGCACGGGTAAAGGCCAAAATCATCCCCATCGCAAGCCCTGTTGCAAGGATAGACGACCCCCCGTAGGAGACAAAGGGCAAGGTCATGCCTTTGGCGGGCAAAAGCCGCACAGCAACCCCCATATTGATGGTGGCCTGCATGGCGAAGAGCGTCACCAGACCCGTGCCCGCCAGACGGATGAACGGGTCCCGTTCCTTGAGCAAGCGCAGGAAACTGCGCAAGGCGATGGTCGCGAACAAGGCGATGATCACCAAAACGAGCAGCACGCCATATTCTTCGGCGGCGACCGCAATGATGAAATCGGTATGGGCATCGGGCAGCGTCCATTTTACCGCCCCCTCGCCCAGACCTGCGCCGAAAAATCCACCCTCGCGGATGGCATTGGCGGCATAGGCAAGCTGCGTGTTCGGGGCCACTTCGGCACTGAGAAACCCGTCAATGCGGCGCGCGAAATGTTCGGAGGCATTGTAGAAAAATACGCCCGCCACACCAGCAAGCGCCAAGACCCCCATCAAAAGAATGATCGGCGCGCCCGCCACAAAATAGATCACGCACCACGCCATCAAGATCAAAGCGGCTTGGCCAAAATCAGGCTGCATCGCCAAGACCCCTACAATCACCAAGGTCAGGGCAAAGGACAGACGCTTGCCGGGGGGGCCTGCCAATTCCTGCGAGGCCGCCACCATCCATGCCACCGTGACCATATAAAGCGGCTTGAGAAATTCCGAAGGCTGCACGGAGGCAAACCCTAGCGAATACCACCGCACCGCGCCTTGTCCGAAATCCGTGCCGAAAATCGGCAGCAACAACAGCGACAGGAACGCCGCGCCAAAGCCCACAACGGCGAAGCGGCGCACCAGATGCGGCGGCATCATCGAGACGAGGAGCATCCCGATCATCGCCATGCCGCCAAAAAACGCCTGACGGGTTACATAGTGAAAAGGCGGATGGCCATTGCGCTCGGCCAAAGGCGGGGATGCGGCGAAGCCCAACAACAGGCCAATCGCAAAAAGCGCCAAAATGCAACCGATTGTGCCACGATCAACCGTGCGCCACCATCGCGGCAAGACCGCTTCGCCTGATTGCACGAGAACCGTGCCATGCGCCATTTCTGTCATGGATTATCCCGCCCGATACTGCCTCATTCGCCCGATTTTCTTCGGGTCTCAGGTGCAAATTAGCGAAAACTATTCACAAAAGCCAGAGAAAGCCGCATCACGGCGCAGATTGTGCAAGAACGCGCGCAACATGGGTGGCAAAATCATCCCCGCGCTGCTCGAAATTGTCATATTGATCGAAACTTGCGGCGGCAGGGGCCAGCAAGACCACCTCGCCCGCCTCGGCCTCGGCGGCGGCACGGGCCACCGCTGTGGCCATATCGGTGCAAATCTCATAGGGCAAATCGCCCAGATGCAGCGCAAATTTAGCGGCCTCCCGCCCGATCACATAGGCCTTTCTGACCGAGCCAAAATGCGGCCGCGCCACATCCAGCCCGCCCTCCTTTTCAAGCCCGCCGCAAATCCAGCGGATGGCGGGGAAGGCTTGCAAGGCTTTCGCAGCAGCATCCGCATTGGTGGCTTTGCTGTCATTCACAAACCGCACACCGCGCAGCGCACCCAAAACCTGACTGCGATGGGGCAGGCCCTGGAAACTGTGCAATGCCCCCTCAATAACGCGCGGGCCAAGGCCCAGAGCCCGCGCCACCGCATAGGCCGCACAGGCGTTCTGGTGGTTATGCGCCCCTGCAAGCCCCGCAATCTCGCGCAGGTCAATCGCGGCCACTTGCCGTCCCTTGCGCCATTCCGCAAGCCAGCCCTTGCGCGCGAAAATATCCCAATTCACCCCATCGAGTTTTTGCGCGGATGAAATGCGGATCACCCGATCATCCCCCGCCCCTTGGCTGAGTTGGTTGGACAGAGACAGACCCTCCAACTCGTCAATTCCGACCACCGCACGATCAGGGCCACCTTCGGAGAAGAGCCGCCGCTTGGCGGCGTAATAGCCGCCCATCCCACCGTGACGGTCCAAGTGATCAGGCGAAAGATTGGTGAACACCGCGATATCTGGGGTCAGCGCGCGGGCCAGCTCAATCTGATAGGACGACAGTTCCAGCACAATCACCGCGCCATCTTCGGGCGGGTCGATATCCAAAACCCCGCGCCCGATATTCCCTGCAAGCTGCACGGGAACCTCCGCCTCGGCCAAAATATGCGCAATGAGGGCAGAGGTGGTCGATTTGCCGTTTGATCCCGTCACCGCCACAACGCGCGGGGGGCGGTCGTGATCGGCCCATTCCCCCTGCCCCAGCGAGGCGAAGAACAACCCCACATCATTGTCAACGGGCACATTGGCGCGATAGGCGGCCAAAATTGCGGCGTGCGGTGCAGGGTATAAGTTGGGAATGCCGGGCGAGGTGATGAGGCGGGACACACCCTCCAACGCGCTGGGCTTGGTCGGGTCGCTCAGGGTAAAGCCCTCGGCCTGCGCCCGTGCCCGCGCCTCTGCCCCATCATCCCAGACCACTGGCACAGCCCCGCCCGCCCGCAAGGCCCGCGCGGTGGCAAGGCCCGAACGACCAAGGCCCAGAACAGCAATCTTCTGACCCTCAAAACCCGTGACTGGGATCATCTGTGCGTGCCTCCTTGCCTCAGCGCAGCTTCAGGGTCGCAAGGCCGATCAGCGCAAGGATGAGGGAGATGATCCAGAAGCGGATCACCACTTGCGGCTCGGCCCAGCCCTTCTTTTCGAAATGATGGTGGATGGGGGCCATAAGGAAAACGCGCTTGCCTGTGCGTTTGAAATAGAGGACTTGGATGATCACGCTCATCGCTTCGGCCACGAACAGCCCCCCCACGATGGCCAAAACGATTTCGTGCTTGGTGGCGACTGCAATCGCGCCCAAGGCCCCGCCCAAGGCGAGCGATCCTGTATCCCCCATGAACACCGCGGCAGGCGGCGCATTGTACCACAAGAACCCCAGACCGCCGCCAATAAGGCCCGCGCAAAACACCAGCAATTCGCCCGTTCCCGGCACGTAATGCACATCAAGATATTCGGTGAAATCGACCCGCCCCACCGCATAGGCAATCACGCCAAGCGTGGCGGCCGCGATCATCACGGGCATGATGGCCAACCCATCCAAGCCATCGGTCAGGTTCACCGCATTGGCGCTGCCCACGATCACGATCATCGCGAAAGGCACAAAGACATAGCCCAAATTGATCAGCACATCCTTGAACACAGGCACAGCCAGTTGCAGGGTCAATTCATCAGGGTGCAGGCTGGAGGCCGCGATACTGGCCACCGCCGCGATGACAAAACCAAGACCAAGCCGCAATTTGCCCGATAGCCCCGCCGTGGTCTGGCGGCTGACCTTGGCCCAATCATCGGCAAGGCCGATCAGGCCAAAGGCCACAGTCACGCCCAAAACAATCCAGACAAACCCATTATCCAACCGCGCCCAAAGCAACGTGGACAGGGTGAGCGCCGCCAAAATCAGCAATCCCCCCATGGTGGGCGTGCCCGCCTTGGTTGCGATGTGATGTGCAGGCCCGTCTTCGCGGATCGGTTGCCCCTTGGCATAGCGGCGGCGCAGGGCGTTGATCAGCGGGCGGCCAAAGATAAACCCAAAGACCAGCGCCGTGAAGAAAGCGGCCCCCGCGCGGAAGGTGATGTAGCGAAATAGGTTAAAGACACCGCCGCCGTCCGACAATTCGCTGAGCCAATACAACATCTGGCGGTTCTCCTTCAGGTTTCCCCAACCGATTGCCCCAGATTGCGCAATGCGTCAACCACGCGCGCCAGTTTTACACTGTTTGACCCTTTCAGAAGGACAATATCCCC
The DNA here is from genome assembly GCA_025751475.1 of Rhodobacteraceae bacterium XHP0102. Taxonomy (GTDB): domain Bacteria; phylum Pseudomonadota; class Alphaproteobacteria; order Rhodobacterales; family Rhodobacteraceae; genus M30B80. The sequence continues at coordinate 218,487 of JAOWLD010000003.1, read as the reverse complement.
TTCTTGCAATGTTTTGGGCAATTGTCGGGCCATCTGATCGGCGGTTTCGCAATGCAATCCTTGTTTTCGATTGGGCAGGGAGGCGTGCAGATGCTCCATCAGCGGACCTACGGTGTGAATGATCTCGATATGCTCCATACTGGGCAAATCGGCCAGTTCTGCGTGCATGGCAGGCCCCTGCGCGCCCAGTTCCAACATATCGCCCAAAACGGCAACGCGGCGCCGGGCCTGTGCCGTTGCCAAAACATCAAGGGCTGCGGCAACCGAGGCGGGGTTGGCGTTATAGGCATCGTCAATCATCTCAATCGCGCCCGAATGCAGGCGCGACAAGGTGATGCTCTCGCGGGTGCCGCGCCCTGTGACGGGCTGCCAAGACGCCAGACCCAAGGCCCCCAGCGCAAGGTCGCAGTCCAGCGCGGCCAAGCTTGCCATAACGGCCACGCCGTTCAGGGCCAGATGCTTCCCGCCTGCGTTCAGTTTGAACAGCCGCGTGTCATCCCCCATCCGCAAGGTGCATATGGTGCGATCCTCGATGAGTTGCACCTCTGTGAGGCACGCATCGGCATCGGCGCTGATGCCAAAGCGGATAATGCGCGCGGCATGGGCGGCGGCCGTGTCATGCAAGATGGCGCTTTGCGCCACATCCGCATTGACAAGCGCGATCCCGCCCTCTTCGAGCCCCTCGAAAATGCTGGCCTTTTCATGCGCAATCCCTTCAAGGCTGCCAAAGGCCTCAAGATGGGCTGCGGCAACTGTCGTGACCATCGCCAAATGTGGGCGGGCCATACGGGCCAAAGGTGCGATTTCACCAGGCGCATTCATGCCGATTTCAATCACCGCATACGCACTGTCGCGCGGCATCCGTGCCAAGGTCAATGGCACACCCCAATGGTTGTTATAGGAGGCCACCGAGGCATGGACGCGTCCCAACGGGGCCAGCGCGGCGCGCATCATCTCTTTGGTGGTGGTCTTGCCGACCGAACCCGTGATGGCGATCACAGGCCCGTTCATCCGCGCGCGCCCTGCGCGGCCCAAATCCTCAAGCGCGGTTTGCACATCCTCGACCACAATCAGCGGCGCGTCTTGTGCAACCCCATCAGGGATACGGCTGACCAATGCGCCCCCCGCCCCTTTGGCCAAGGCATCGGCCACGAAATCATGGCCATCCCGCGCGGCGGACAAGGCGACAAATAAATCTCCTGCCTCAAGGCTGCGCGTATCAATCGAAATGCCCGTGACACCAAACGGGGCTTGCGCCACGCCAGCGGTTGCTGTGGCAATCTCATCTGATGTCCAAAGCGCGCTCATATCTGTCCCTCCAAGGCACTCACGGCAAGGCTTGCCTGTTCGAGATCGTCAAACGGATAGGTGACATCACCCACCGTTTGCCCTGTTTCATGCCCCTTGCCCGCAATCAACAGCGCATCCCCTGGGGCCAGATCCGCCACGGCGCGCAAAATCGCCTCGGCACGGTCCCCCACCTCGCGCGCATCTGGGCAGGCGGTCAAGATTTCAGCACGGATCGCGGCAGGCGCCTCGCTGCGGGGATTATCATCGGTGACGGTGACACAATCCGCATGGGCTGCGGCCTCTGCCCCCATCAGCGGGCGTTTGGCACGATCCCGATCTCCGCCCGCGCCAAACACCACATGAAGCCGCCCCATCACATGGGGTCTTAGGGCCAACAAGGCCGTCTTCAGCGCGTCAGGGGTATGCGCGTAATCCACAAACACAGGCGCACCATTGGCGCGGGTCGCAGCCAGTTGCATCCGTCCGCGCACCCCCGCAAGACGCGGGAGCATTGCAAAAACCGCATCAGGCGCGGCCCCTGCGGCGATCACAAGGCCTGCGGCCACCATCACATTCATCGCTTGAAACCCGCCAATCAGCGACAGCCTTGCGCGATAAGGCTCATCTTGCCATGTAAACAGGATGTCCTGCCCCCGCTCGTCCAAGCGGCGACCTGTGATGCGCAAACGTGCCTCGGCTGTGGCCTCCCCCACGGTGATCACCTCGATCTCACGGGCCTGCGCAATGGCAGCCACCCGTGGCCCATAGGGATCATCAATATTGACCACCGCGGTGCCACCCTCGTCTAAGACTTCGGAGAAAAGCCGCGCCTTGGCGGTGAAATAGGCCTCCATCGTGCCGTGATAATCGAGATGGTCTTGCGTGAAATTGGTAAATCCCGCCGCCCCGATCCGCACCCCATCCAAGCGGTGCTGATCCAAACCATGCGAGGACGCCTCCATCGCGGCATGGCTGATCCCTGCACAGGCCATATCATGCAGCAGCGCGTGCAGCGTCAACGGGTCGGGCGTTGTGTGGGTGCCTGCTGCGGCAAAGCTGCCTTCCACCCCCGTTGTGCCGATATTGACCGCCTCAAACCCAAGTGCGGCCCAAATCTGGCGGGTGAAACTGGCGACCGAGGTTTTCCCATTCGTGCCCGTCACGGCCACAACAGTCTCGGGTTGGGCACCATACCAAAGCGCCGCAGCCTGCGCGAGAGCCGCGCGCGGCTCCTCCACGACAATCAGACTTGCGTCATATTGCGCGGGCAGATCACCAATGATCTTGGCCCCTTCAGGATCGGTTAGGATTGCCGCCGCCCCTGCCTCTAGCACAGGTTTTGCAAATATGGCCCCATGCGCGTGGCTGCCTTCAACGGCCGCAAAAACATGGCCCTTGGCGATTTTGCGGCTGTCCAGACATAAGCCTGTTACAGGCCGATCGCGCCCGCGCGTTGGGGTCAGCCCAAGCGAGGAGAGGCTGGTGGTTCGATCGCCAAGCGGCGCGGGCATGGCGCCCTCCTATTCACAGATCAAAACATCATTCGATATGGCTGGATAGCTGAGAAACCACCGCAGGCGCAATCACGGGCTGCATATCCAGAAGCGGCCCGACACGGCGCAGGATTTCGGCAGCCACGGGCGCGGCGGTCCAGCCTGCTGTGCGGCGGGTTTCACCAAGCGCCACAATTTCAGGCTCGTCCAAAGTGACAATCAGCACATATTTTGGATCACGCATGGGGAAGGCCCCTGCAAAGGTCGCAATCACGCGATCCTCGTAATAGCCGCCCGCGGGGTTTGGTTTGTCCGCAGTGCCCGTTTTGCCGCCCATCTCATAGCCTTCCACCTCGGCCAGGCTTGCGGTGCCGCCATCCACCACAGCACGCATCATCGCGTTGATTTGCGTTGATGTTTGCTCGGAAATGACGCGCTGACCTGCCTCAGGCGGTTGGTCTTGTGCAATCAAGCTGGGCGTCACGCGGGTGCCGCCATTGACCATCGCGGCGAGGCCAGAGGCCAAATGTAAAGGCGAAACCGATAGGCCATGCCCATAAGATATGGTCATGGTCGACAGGCGCTCCCATCGCGCGGGGATCATCGGGCGGCCCGTTCTGGCCTCGACAATCTCCAACGGGGCAGGTTCCAACAGACCCAAATCCTCAAGGAACATCCGCTGACGATCTGGTCCGATTTCATCTGCGATGCGGGCCGTGCCAATATTGGAAGAATGCACAATCACCTCAGTTGCGGTTTGACGCGGCCCGTAATCGCGGAAATCGCGAATATTGAACCCCGCGATGCGCAAAGGGCTGGAGGTATCGATGACCGTCTCAGGCGTGACCATTCCCAAATCCAAGGCTTGCGCCACCGTGAACACCTTGAACACCGAACCAAGTTCGTAAACGCCCTGCACCGCGCGGTTGAACAGGGGGCTTTGGCTGGGATCATTGCCCGTTGTCAGGGGACGGGGGCGCGCATTGGGGTCAAAATCAGGCAAACTGGCAAGGGCGATCACCTCGCCTGAATGGGCATCCATCAAAACCGCGCTGGCCCCGCGTGCATTCATCAACCCCATGCCAGAGGCCAAGACCTCTTCCGTGGCGGATTGGATCGCCAAATCGAGGGACAGGCGCAGGGGGTTCTGCGCGCGCGCAGGATCGCGCAGCTGCGCATCAAACTGCGCCTCAAGCCCCGCGACCCCCACGATCTCGGCGGCATTCACCGCCTCTTGGCCAAAGCTTGCCCCGCCCATCACATGAGCGGCAATCGCCCCGTTGGGATAAAGGCGGATTTCTCGTGGACCAAACAACAATCCAGGCTCGCCCAAATCATGCACGGCCTGCTCCTGTTCGGGACTGATGGAACGGCGCAGCCATAAGAAACGGCGCTCGGATGTCAGTTGCGCAACCAGACGGTCATAATCCATTTCGGGGAAAATCTCGACCAGACCTTCGGCTGCGGCAATCGGATCAACCATCTCATGCGGATGCGCATAAAGCGCGTTGGTCAACAAATTCGTGGCCATGATGCGGCCCTGGCGATCCACGATATCCGCCCGCCCCGTCTGGATCACGGCATTGGCCAAGATTGTGTCGGGTTCTTGCGGCTCCGAAGCCGCCAACGCGCCCATCCGCACACCAATCGCGCCAAAGCCAAGCAAAAAGCACAAAGCGACAACCAAAATACGCCCCTCAGCGCGCAGGCGCAGTTTGTCACGTTCGGCTTCATGACGTTGGCGCAGGTTTTCACGTTCGATGTAATCGGGGCTTTCGCCCTTTTGGCGCGCTTCAATCACCCGCGACAGCGGGCGCAGGGGAACCCGTTGACCGCTCATGGCGCATCCTCCGCCGTGTTTTGCGCATCGACCAAGCTGGCATCCATGAGCGCCGCAAACGGATCAGGAAAGCGCACCTCGTGAATGGTGGCGAATTGATCGGGCTGCATCGGCAAGAGGCCCAGACGGGCGAAGTTCATATCGACCAAGTCGCGCAAACGGTCAGGTCGATTGAGATAGGCCCATTCCGAACGCAAGATGGCAAGGCGTTCGTGCTCGGCTGCGATGGCCGCCTCAAGGCGCGCCACTTCGCGTTCGGCCTGCTGGGTAAGGATATTCTGCTGATAGGCCCAAAACCCAAGGCCAATCACACCAGCAGCTACGACAAGCGACACAAGACCACGCATCAGGACACCTCCAAAGGTGGCAAGCCAAGCGCCCCGCGATCCAAGGGGTCGGGCGTGCCCGCACTGCGGATGGCCAAGCGCAACTTGGCCGATCGGGCGCGCGGATTGACGGCGGCTTCCTCGGCGCTTGGTGCGATGGCTTTGCGACTGGTTTGGGTGAAGCTGGGGGTCTGGCGCGCGCGTTCTGGCGCATGGCGCGAGCCACCCCCACCCGCATCACTGCGCAATTGCATAAAGCGTTTGACCACCCGATCTTCGAGTGAGTGAAACGTGACAACGGCCAAAATCCCGCCCTCGCGCAAAATGCGCTCTGCGGCCAAAAGGCCTTTGACCAACTGGCCCAATTCATCATTCACCGCGATGCGCAAGGCCTGAAAGCTGCGCGTGGCGGGGTGGCTTTGGTTGGGCTTGGCGCGGGGCAAACACCCCTCGACAATTTTGCTTAAGGCCGCGGTGGTGGTGATCCGTGCTTCCAAACGCGCCGCCGCAATCGCGCGGGCAATACGCCGCGCGGCGCGCTCCTCGCCATAATGATAAAGGATATCCGCCAAATGTGCCTCTGAGGCCTCGTTCACGAGATCTTCGGCCGAAGGCCCCGTTTGGCTCATCCGCATATCAAGCGGGCCATCGCGCATGAAGGAAAACCCACGCTCTGGCAGATCAAGCTGCATGGAAGAAACACCAAGGTCCAGCACGACACCATCCAAAGCCTTATGCCCCACGGATTGTGCATGGACGTCCAGATCGCCAAACTCACCTGCCACCAGTTTCAACCGCGCGCCATAATCGCCGCGCCAGCTTTCGGCCATCGACAGGGCAAGCGGGTCACGATCCACACCAATCACGCAATCCGCCCCCCGATCAAGCAAGCCACGGGCGTAGCCACCAGCGCCGAAAGTTCCATCGAGCCAGACCCCAGACACGGGGGCGATTTCGGCCAAGATGCGCTCCAACAGCACCGGGATATGCGGCCCCTCTGCCCTCGCGGGTTCGTTGAGCTTGGCCGCCGCCATGATCATACGCCCCCGTCATGATCCATCGCTCCAAAACCACCAGCCACGAGGGACAGCGGATCAAAGAACTCGTCACCTTGGGCAAGACTGTCGATCAACGCATCGATTTGCGCCTCAGCGTCTTTTGCATCGCTTGGATTGAGGATGTGAAACTTATCCCCCATGCCTTGGAAAAGCGCCTCATCAGCAAGCGCGATCTTGTCGCGCGCGGCCTGTGGCAACACCAAGCGGCCCGTGTCATCCACGGTGGTTTCGTCACATTTCTGATAATACAGGAATTCCAAAGCGCGCCGCACAGGCGTGCCCAAGGGCGCGCGGCGGATCATCGCGTCTATTTGGTCGAATGCATCGCCAGAGAGACATTCAAGGTAATTTTTCGATTTGTCGCCATAGGCAATATAAAGGCGCGGCGCGGCGCCTGCGGTGGCCTTGGCATCGGAATTGGCAAGCACACGGCGAAATTTGACCGGAATCGAAATTCGGCCCTTTCCGTCTACCTTGTTCAGGCTCTCGCCCTGAAACCTGCGCTCCACTGCCCTGCCCTCGTTATGGCCAGAATGGCCGTTTCCCCGTCACATCTTCAAACTGTCCCGACCCGTGAAACGACAACGGCGGACCGAGACAGTTTTATGCCCGATCCGCCGCCCTCATCCCGTCATCGGGGGCCGATTGCGCAGCACATCTGGGGGGATGGTCTGCTCGCTTACGCAACGGCGCTTCAGCAATTGAGATGCCTGTATGAACACCTGCCTAGAGTTCTTTTTTTATTATGCGCGCCTGCCTGTTTCAGGTTCAGGACGCGTGTCTCTTTTGCTGTGCCATCTTTGTCTCATGGAACTTTTTCCCAATCAATCCCTTTTTTTGGGAATTTTCCCCAAGATGTGCCTATTTGCCCATGCGAATTGCTGCATCTTGTGCCGAAATGAAAAAACCACCCCTGTATGGGGCGGTTCCAAGGCAATGAGCCACAAGATGTTGATAAATTGCTTCAGGCACCCAATCTGGGGCTATATGGGAGAAAAACCCAAATTTCTGCCCATAATCATGGGAAACGGGGGGCGCATGGCCCCCAAAGGCACGAATCACCTGTGATTTTTAGGTGATTATGCCATGCCCCCCGCCACAAGGCGGGCGGCCAATTGTGCGTAGGCCTCGGCGGCTGCGCCCTCGCTGGCGGCAATCGGCGTGCCTGCGTCCCCCGCCAAGCGTGTTTCAAGCGAGATTGGCAAGGCCCCCAAGAAGGGCACGCCCATCTTTTCGGCCTCGGCCGCCACGCCACCTTGCCCGAAGATATGCGCCTCATGCCCACATTCAGGGCAAACGAAACCCGACATATTCTCGATCAATCCCAAAACAGGGGTTTTGAGGGTCGCAAACATATCAAGCGCCTTGCGCGCATCCAGGAGCGCCACATCCTGTGGGGTCGACACCACAATCGCCCCCGTCAGCTTTGAACGTTGGCACAGCGTCATCGCCACATCGCCCGTACCAGGCGGCAGGTCGACCAGAAGAATATCCAATTCGCCCCATTCAACTTGGGTCATCATCTGCTGCAACGCACCCATCAACATCGGCCCGCGCCAGACCACGGCCTTTTCCTCAGGCAGCATCAGACCAATCGACATGAAGGTAACGCCATGGTTGTGCAAGGGCAGGATGGTTTTGCCATCGGGCGATGCGGGGCGCTTGCTGAGACCCATCATGCGCGGTTGCGAAGGGCCGTAAATATCGGCATCCAACAATCCCACCTTGCGCCCCTGACGGGCCAAGGCCACGGCGAGGTTAGAGGAGAGCGTTGATTTCCCAACCCCCCCCTTGCCCGATCCAATGGCAATGATGCGCGCGACACCTTTTGGGTTCATCGGCTCGGATTGCGGTTTGGCATGGCCCCCGATTTTGAGACTGGGCGGGGCATCTGCGGATGGCTTGGCCGTTTGCGATGGCGCTTGGGTGGGGGCCGTCAGTGCAATTGACACCGCGCTTACCCCTGCCAACTGTTCCAAGGTCTGTTGCAGATCGGCGCGCGTCCCTTCCAGCGCCCGCGCCGCCTCAGGTGATTCTGCTTCAATGATGAAAGTGATGCGACCATTTTCGACCCGCAGCGCGCGCAACATATCCCGCGCCACCAAATTTGACCCATCGGGAAGCGAAAACTGTGACAAAAAAGCTTCAACTTCTGGTTGTGTGACTTGTGATTTTTTCTCCGACATTGGGCCAAACTCCACCGTTTTGCTGCGCCACGCCCTATCTTGCGCGGCGCACCAGCGGGTGCAACCCGCGATTTGCCAAAGAAATAGGCAAAATTCGGCAAAATGACGAAAATATGAAATAGGTCAGCATAGGCTATGCATTTGCTGCATAGCAGAATTGTCGACAAGGCCTATTGTGCAATCGCAGCAATTCCCTAAATTCATCGGTGTCGGGCCAAGCTGGCCTGGAACCAAAGCGCTTCGGATGTTCCAACAGCGTGCGGTTAAATCGATGAACCAAGGATGATTGAAATGGCCTATCTTGCCACACGCCACGCACCGAGCTTGAGCTTCGCAGCACGTCTGGGGGAAATGAAATCCCACCTGATCGCCGCGATCAAAGCCCGCCGCGTTTTTCAGCGCACCTTAGCGGAGCTGAATGGCCTAAGTGACCGCGAGTTGGCCGATTTGGGCATTGCGCGCAGCAACCTGCGCAACATTGCCCTTGAGGCTGCTTACGGGCGCTACGCCTGAACAACGGAATATCTCTCGCTTCTCCTCCTCCCTTTAAGCGCGGGATTTAGCGGGAACCACTTCCTCCTCCCTTAGTGGTTCTCGCATGAACAAGGGTCAAAATGACCCGCAAGAACGCGCCCCTCCTCCTCCCTTGGGGCCGTATCACGGCAAGGATCCGCTCCTCCCTTAGGATCCGCGCCGCGCAGGCTGTGTCCTTCTCCTCCTCCCTTGGAGGGCGCAGTGGAACGAAAGAAGCGGTGATGCCTCCTCCTCCCTTGGCATCACCGCTTTTTTTATGTCTGGGATATGGGGGCCGCTAGAATGGTTGGTCGCCTGCACTTTGTGCCGTGACCACAAAACGCGCCACCACCTTCTTCACACCCGCCTTATCAAACGCGACATCCAATTTGTCGCCCTCGATGGCCGTGATCTGGCCATAGCCGAATTTCTGATGGAACACCCGCGCGCCGATTTCAAAATCAACAACCGCGCTGCTATCCACCGCCGCCACCTTGCTGTCGCGCGGCTGGCTGAGGCCATATTGGCCTTGTCGCGCTTGCAGGCGCCGCCATCCGGGGGAGTTATAGGCATCCGCCTGCGCTGCGCGAGTGGGCAGGTCCGAGGTGATCTGCATTTGCGCCATCGGCGAGGCGGCATGGCCCATACGTTGCCCCTGATGCCCGTAAAGGCCAGATGGGGTCAAAACCTCGACATGGGCTTCGGGCAATTCATCGATGAAGCGCGAGGGCATTTGACTTTGCCATTGACCATAGACGCGGCGATTGCCCGCAAAGGAAATTGTGCATAGCTCCTCGGCCCGTGTGATGCCGACATAGGCCAAGCGGCGTTCCTCCTCTAAGCCTTTGATCCCTTCTTCATCCATCGCGCGCTGGCTTGGGAAAAGGCCATCCTCCCAACCTGGCAAGAAGATCACGGGATATTCCAGCCCCTTGGCCGCGTGCAAGGTCATCAAGGTGACTTTGGCCTGACCATCCTCTTGTTCATTGTCCATGATTAGGCTGACGTGTTCGAGAAAGCCTTGCAGGTTTTCGAATTGCTCCAACGCCTTGACCAATTCCTTGAGGTTCTCAAGCCGCCCAGGGGCCTCGGGGGTTTTGTCGTTTTGCCACATCGCGGTATAGCCCGACTCCTCCAAAATCGTTTCGGCTAATTCGATATGGGACACTTCGGGACGACCGTACTCTACCTCGGCGATCACCAAGCCACCATCCTCGTCAATGACAGCACTTGAACCGCTAGTCACTTGCACCAAAGGACCACGCATCATGCGGTTCCAGCGCGTGAGATCGCTCATCAGGCGCGCAAGCTCGCCCGCGCTCTTGCCCTTAATTTTTCCGTCTTCAATCGCAATCGCCGCCCCTTGCAAAAGGCTGACACCATGGCGGCGGGCGATGTCATGGATGGTCGCTTGCGCCTTATCGCCAAGCCCGCGTTTGGGGGTGTTCACGATCCGCTCAAAGGCCAGATCATCCTCAGGGCTTATGACGAGGCGGAAATAGGCCATGGCATCGCGAATTTCCATCCGCTCATAGAATCTCGGCCCGCCAATGACGCGGTAAGGCAAGCCAATGGTGAGGAAACGATCCTCGAAGGCGCGCATCTGATGCGAAGCGCGCACGAGGATGGCAATGTTTTCGGGACTGACAGGATCAAGGCCACGGGTCCCTTGGCCCAAGGATTCGATCTCCTCCCCAATCCAGCGCGCCTCCTCCTCACCATCCCAATGGCCGATGAGGCGCAGCTTCTCCCCGCCTTTGGCGGCGGTCCATAGGGTTTTGCCAAGGCGCTTTTCATTCCCTGCTATGATGCCTGTTGCCGCTGCCAAAATATGCTCGGTGGAGCGGTAATTCTGTTCAAGCTTGATCACCTTGGCGGCGGGGAAATCATCCTGAAACCGCAAGATATTACCCACCTCAGCCCCACGCCATCCGTAGATGGATTGGTCATCATCGCCCACCACACAAAGATTGGAATGACCCTGCGCCAAAAGACGCAACCATAGATACTGCGCCACATTGGTGTCTTGGTATTCATCCACCAAAATATAGGCAAACTGGCGCTGATATTGCTGCAACACATCGTCATGCGCCTGAAAAATCGCCACCATATGCAACAACAAATCGCCAAAATCGCAGGCGTTCAGGGCCGCAAGCCGCTGTTGATACAGCGCATAAAGCTTTGGCCCCTTGCCGTTGAAGGCCCCACTTTCGGCGGCGGGCAGCGTATCGGGACGCCATGCGCGGTTTTTCCAATGATCAATGATCCCCGCCAACATCCGTGGTGGCCAGCGCTTGGCGTCAATCCCTTCGGCCTCGATCAATTGCTTGAGCAAACGGATTTGATCATCCGTGTCCAAAATGGTGAAATTCGACTTCAACCCCACCAATTCGGCATGGCAGCGCAACAGCTTCACACAGATCGAATGGAAGGTGCCAAGCCACGCCATCCCTTCGGTCGGATCGCCAAGGGCGGCGCTGACGCGTTCGCGCATCTCGCGCGCGGCTTTGTTGGTGAAGGTCACGGCCAAAATATTGCGCGGCGTGGCGTGGCCTGTGGAAATCAAATGCGCAATCCGCGCGGTTAGCGCACGGGTTTTGCCCGTGCCTGCGCCGGCCAACATCAAAACGGGGCCGTCCAGTTTTTCCACGGCCTTGCGTTGCTCATCATTCAACCCATCCAAATAGGGCATGGGCCGCGCGGCAGCGGCCCGTTGCGACAGGGGGATGACGGGATCAAGGGTGTTATTGTCAGAACTGCTCATGCGCGGAACCATAGCGATATTCGCGCCGCGCGAAAAGATATGTTCTGTAATTGTTCGCACGCCGCGCGCGCGAGGCTTTACAAGCGTTTATTTTTTGGCACATGGTCGCGCCATTATGGATTATGACAGACGCTTTCCCGCGATCAGCGATTTGAAATCCCGCGCACGCGCGCGCATCCCGCATTTCGTTTGGGAATATCTCGACAGCGCCACGGGCAGCGAATCCGTGTTGCGGCGCAATCGCGCAGCACTTGATGCCGTGTTGATGCAGCCCGCGGCCTTGCGTGGGGAAATCACGCCTGATCTGTCCTGTCATCTGCTGGGGCGTGATTATGCGCAACCCTTTGGCATATCCCCTGTGGGGATGTCGGGGCTTGTCTGGCCCGATGCGGAGCGCTTGTTGGCGCAGGCCGCGCGGCGCGGGGGGATGCCCTATACCCTCTCGACCGTGGCCACTCGCACGCCCGAGGATTTGGCTGATCACATCGGCGATCAAGGCTGGTTTCAAATGTATCCGCCACGCGATGCAGGCATCAGGCGCGATATGCTGGCGCGTGCCAAGGCGGCGGGGTTTCACACGCTTGTGCTGACTGTGGATGTGCCTGCCGCAAGCCGCCGCGAGCGGCAGACGCGCGGCGGGCTGACACAGCCCCCACGCCTGACCCCACGCCTGGCCATGCAAGTGGCACGCCGCCCTGTTTGGGCGCTTGGCACTCTGCGCCACGGGATGCCCCGAATGCGGCTGATGGATGGCTATGCGCCCAAGGAAATGACGGGCGGCACCCTGCCCTCGACCGCGCATATTGGCTATCTGCTGCGCGCCGCCCCCGACTGGGATTATCTGCGCGTTTTGCGCGATGAATGGCAGGGCGCATTGATCCTCAAAGGCGTGATGGAGCCTGAGGTCGCCGCGCAGGCCCAGACGGATGCTCTGGCCGATGCAATTTGGGTATCCAACCATGCGGGCCGCCAATTTGACGGGGCCCCCGCCGCGCTTGACGCGCTGCGCGCAATACGCCCCGCGACCACCTTACCCCTCATTTTTGACAGCGGGATTGAGGGGGGATTGGACATTTTACGCGCGCTCGCGCTTGGCGCCGACTTCGTGATGCTGGGCCGCGCGTGGCATTATGCGCTTGGTGCCCTTGGTGGCGATGGACCAGACCACCTATTGGCGCTTTTGCGCAAGGATATGATCTCCAATATGGCGCAAATCGGCGCGCGGCGCTTTGCTGATCTGCCCGCGCGGTTGTTAACCGTTTAACCACCGCTGTGAACAGCCCTCGCGGCGCCTGTTAATAAATGTTAACAAGGTCGCATGACCGAGGCTGATCTGATCCCCATTATCTGCACCATGCTGCTTGGCGGCACGCCAGAGCTGCGTGTGCCCTATGCGTTGGCCGACAGTGCCCATCACGTGTTTGTAGATTGCGTCACAGACACACACGCGATTGAAATCGGCCTCGATGATCGGCGATCCTCGCTCGACAGTTTGCAGCAAGCGCTGTTTTATGCGGCATTGTTGGAGCGTCAACCGATGGTCATCTTGGTCGATACGGATGGGCGCGAAGATGCAACGGAATATCAAGTGGAAACCGCAGCACGGACCACGGGCGTGGAATACCGCGTGATTGATGTGGATTTTTTGATCCGTCTGCAAATGACCGCGCCTTTTCGCGCGGCGCGCGCGCAGCAGCATCTGACCCAGTAATTACAGGTAAAAACACCGCGCGATAAGGGGCGCGCGACTGATTGACTCTCGTCAGATTGCGGTTAATGCTGCTGTGCAGCGATGTATATAGAACCGTTCAAAATCCGTTTTATGATGACTGGCCCATGGGGCCATGGTTTCCTCTTGTCCTCTCCCGTCTCTCTCTCAAGGAAGCTCCATGCCTGAATTCAAGAAAATTCTGATCGCCAATCGCGGCGAGATTGCCATTCGTATCATGCGTGCCGCCAATGAATTGGGCAAACGCACCGTGGCAATTTATGCCGAGGAGGACAAGCTGTCCTTGCACCGATTCAAGGCGGATGAGGCCTATAAGGTGGGCGAAGGTCTGGGGCCTGTGGCGGCATATCTCTCGATCCCCGAGGTTATTCGCGTGGCGAAAATGGCGGGGGCGGATGCGATTCATCCTGGTTATGGGCTATTGTCTGAGAACCCCGATTTTGTTGAGGCTTGCGCCAAGGCGGGCATCACCTTCATCGGACCGAAAGCCGAAACCATGCGCGCGCTTGGCGACAAGGCCAGTGCGCGGCGGGTGGCGATTGCCGCAGGGGTGCCCGTCATCCCCGCCTCCGAGGTGTTGAGCGATGACATGGCCCGCGCCCGCGAGGTCGCGCGCGAAATCGGCTATCCGTTGATGCTGAAGGCCTCATGGGGCGGCGGCGGGCGCGGGATGCGCCCGATTGAGCATGAGGCGGAGTTGGAGACAAAAATCCGCGAAGGCCGCCGCGAAGCGGAAGCCGCCTTTGGCAATGGCGAGGGCTATCTGGAAAAGATGATCACCCGCGCGCGCCACGTTGAGGTGCAAATCTTGGGCGACAGCCACGGGGCGATCTATCACCTTTATGAACGCGATTGTTCGGTGCAACGGCGCAACCAAAAAGTGGTGGAGCGCGCCCCTGCCCCCTATTTGACCGAGGCGCAGCGCAGCGAGATTTGCGAGTTGGGGCGCAAAATTGCGGCCCATGTGGGCTATGAATGCGCGGGCACGGTTGAATTCCTGATGGATATGGACAGCGGGAATTTCTACTTCATCGAGGTCAACCCACGCGTGCAGGTCGAACATACCGTAACCGAGGAGGTCACGGGCATCGACATCGTGCGCGCGCAGATTTTGATTGCCGAAGGCAAAACCCTGCTCGAGGCCACGGGCGTGGCGGCACAAGATGAGGTCACGCTTTCGGGCCATGCCATTCAGTGCCGTGTGACGACCGAAGACCCAACCAATAATTTCATTCCCGATTATGGCCGCATCACCGCCTATCGCGGGGCTACGGGGATGGGCATCCGCCTTGACGGGGGCACGGCCTATTCTGGCGCGGTGATCACGCGCTATTATGACAGCCTGTTGGAAAAGGTGACGGCATGGGCCCCCACGCCCGAGGCCGCGATTGCGCGGATGGATCGGGCCTTGCGCGAATTTCGTATTCGCGGGGTGTCGACCAATATCGCCTTTGTCGAAAACCTGCTTAAGCACCCGACATTCCTGAACTACGAATATACAACGAAATTCATCGACACGACGCCCGAACTGTTCGATTTCGCACCGCGCCGCGACCGCGCGACCAAAATCTTGCGCTATATCGCGGATATCACCGTCAACGGGCATCCCGAAACGCTTGGCCGCCCGCGTCCCGCCGCAGAGGCGAAACCGCCACGTGCGCCGCGCGTGGGCACCGATCCTGTCACCGATGGCACAAGGCAGCTCTTAGAGCGCGAAGGCCCCGCAGCAGTGGCAAAATGGATGAAAGATCAAACACGGCTTTTGATCACAGACACCACCATGCGCGATGGTCATCAATCGCTGCTTGCGACACGGATGCGATCGCATGATATGATCCAAGTGGCCCCTGCCTATGCCGAGAAACTGCCACAGCTGTTCAGCGTAGAATGTTGGGGCGGGGCGACATTCGATGTGGCCTATCGTTTCTTGCAGGAATGCCCATGGCAACGCCTGCGCGACATCCGCGCGAAAATGCCCAATATCATGACGCAGATGCTTTTGCGCGCCTCCAATGGTGTAGGCTATACGAATTACCCTGACAACGTGGTGCAAAGTTTCGTCAAACAGGCGGCCCTATCGGGGGTGGATGTGTTCCGCGTCTTTGACAGCCTCAACTGGGTTGAGAATATGCGCGTAGCCATGGATGCGGTGCAGGAAACGGGCAAGATTTGCGAAGGCACGATTTGCTATACGGGCAATATCCTTGATCCCGATCGGGCCAAATATGACCTGAACTACTATGTCAAGATGGCCAAGGAACTGGAGGCTGCGGGCGCCCATGTTCTGGGCCTCAAGGATATGGCGGGGCTGCTCAAGCCCGCCTCGGCCGCCGTGCTGATCCCTGCTTTGAAAGATGCGGTTGATCTGCCCATCCATTTCCACACGCATGACACGGCAGGGGTGGCCTGTGGCACGATTCTGGCGGCCAGTGCGGCGGGCGTGGATGCGGTCGATTGCGCGATGGATGCGCTGTCAGGCAACACCAGCCAAGCGACACTGGGCACGATTGTGGAGTCCTTGCGCTTTACCGAACGTGACACGGGGCTGGACATCGCAGCGATCCGCGAAATCTCGGATTACTGGGAGGCCGTGCGTGGCCAATATCTGGCATTTGAATCTGGGCTACAGGCGCCCGCCTCGGAGGTTTATCTGCATGAGATGCCCGGGGGCCAATTCACCAATCTCAAGGCACAGGCGCGCTCCATGGGCCTTGAGGAACGCTGGCACGAAGTGGCGCAGATGTATGCCGATGTGAACCAGATGTTTGGCGATATCGTCAAGGTTACCCCTTCGTCCAAGGTTGTGGGCGATATGGCGCTGATGATGGTGTCCCAAGGTCTCAGCCGCGCCGATGTGGAAGACCCACAGAAGGATGTGGCCTTCCCCGACAGCGTGATCGACATGATGCGGGGCAATTTGGGTCAACCCCCTGGCGGTTTCCCTCCCGCCATTGTGGCCAAAGTGCTGAAAGGCGAAGCCCCGAATTTCGAGCGGCCTGGCAAGCACCTGCCCCCCGTTGATCTGGAGGCCACCCGCAAGGAATTGGAAGCCACGCTGGAGGAGGCCGTGGATGATGAAGACCTGAACGGCTATCTGATGTATCCCAAGGTCTTTACCGATTACGCGATGCGCCATGCCGATTACGGCCCCGTGCGCACCTTGCCCACGAAGACCTTCTTCTACGGCATGGATATTGGCGAGCAAATCGAGGTGGAAATTGACCCAGGCGTGACATTGGTGGTGCAATTGCAGGCGGTTGGGGAAACCAATGAGGAAGGTGAGGCGAAGGTGTTCTTTGAATTGAACGGCCAGCCCCGCACGATCCGCGTGCCAAACCGCAAAGCCGCCGCCACAACCACCAAACGCGCCAAGGCCGAAGGCGGCAACCCCGCCCATATCGGCGCGCCCATGCCTGGTGTGGTGGCCTCTATCGCCGTCTCGAATGGGGCCGAGGTAAAGGCAGGGGACCTGCTTTTGACCATCGAAGCGATGAAAATGGAAACGGGTCTACACGCAGAACGCGCGGGTCGAATCAAAGCCGTGCATATCAGCCCTGGTGCGCAAATTGACGCCAAAGACCTGTTGATCGAATTCGAGGTATAAAAGCCTTTGTTGCGGCGCTGTGGATAGTGCCGCAACACCCCGACCAATCGTTCACGACCCTGTAACAAGCCGCCAAAAGATTAACCAGTTTCGCCATATTCCTGCCCCGCTTGCCCTCTAGAGCTGCTGACAAGCAGACGAGCGGAGAACCCCATGATCCATGGCAACAAAGCCAAAACATTCCTGACAGACGAAACAGGTGCCGTCACCGTTGACTATGTCGTTTTGTCGGGCGCAGTGGCGGGAATGGGCATAACGGCGGCAGCCACGCTTTCAGGCGGCGTGGATGAATTGGCGCGCAATATTGCGGCTGAATTGACCGATCTGGCCTCGGTTGCAATCACAGTCCTAGAGGCCAATGACTTCAGCGGCGGCAATCGCGGCAATTGGACAGGCGGGCGCGTGATGGAGTTCCGCAATTTTGGGTCACTGCTTGCCCTCGGCCCAGGTGAGACGGCAACCGTTAGCCTTGGTTTCCCTGAGGGTGCTGAGACAGGCGTGGTCACCTTTGACGCAATTGCCGGGGATAGTATCGATTGGGAATCGGCCTTCTTCTATGTCGATGGGCAATTGGTGGCGGATTTGACCGCAGGCGCCTTTGTCGAAGGAGGGGAAATCGTGGATGGTCCGCGCGGCAGCTTCAACTGGACAAGCGGCACAGGTCCAACCTCCTCCGACCGTGGCATCCAGATGCGCGACTACTCCCAAGAAGGCATCACGGTCAGCTATGAAACGGTGGCGACCAATGATGATCTCGGCGCGAATGAACGCTGGAAAGACGAAATGGTGCGCGTGACCGTGCGGATCGACAACCCACCCCAGACCATGCAATTCGCGGCCAGTTCAAATACCGATCAACCTGTTGAAGACGAATTTTGGGGCATCGATAATTTCGAGGTCGGCTATCAATAACATCACACCCCTTTGGCCGCTGTGCGCGCGGGCGCATGGGTGCGGGGGGCGGATGAATAGCGCGTGAAACCCCGCCAAAATAATGTGCCAAAAAATCCTGCCCGTTGTCCAATTTCCCCCTTGCAAAGCCCGATCCACCGCCATAGAACCCCTCCTCACAGAGCGGGCGTAGCTCAGGGGTAGAGCATTACCTTGCCAAGGTAAGGGTCGGGCGTTCGAATCGCCTCGCCCGCTCCAATCTTCACAACAGAAGATTTCAGAAAAAAACCCTCTCGATAGCGAGAGGGTTTTTTCTTGTCTTGGTTTCAAACTTTGGCCTGATAGGGGTGATGTTTTGCCTGCCACCAATTCAGCGCCAAAAGCGCCAGAATGGCGGTCAGGCCAATCGCCTCGACCATGACGGATGACCAAAACACCGCAACGATGGCAGGGATCAGCGCCACGCGCTGCCACAGGGGAAGGGTCGTGAACAAGAACCCCTCCAACACAGCCGCAAAGGCCACGATCCCCGCAATGGCCAATAGCCCCGCAAAGATCACCAGAGGCAGCGGCCCGCCCAAGATGATCTCGTCATTATAAACCATGAACAACGGGATCAGATACAAACCCTTGGCGTATTTCCACGCCTGAAAACTGGTTTCCATCGGTTTCGAACCTGCAATTGCCGCGCCAGCAAACCCTGCCAAAGCCACAGGCGGCGTGACGTTGCTGTCTTGGCTATACCAGAACACCACGAGATGCGCGATCAACAGCGGCACGCCGAATTCCGTGGTCAGCGCGGGGCCAACCAGAATGATCAGCACGATATAGGCCGCCGTGACAGGCAGGCCCATGCCAAGGATCAGCGAGGCCAAGATCACCAAAATCAGCGCCAAGAACAGATTACCGCCCGAGAAGGCCAACATCATGGCTGAGAATTTCAGCCCCAATCCTGTCAGACCCACAACCCCCACGATGATCCCCGCCACGGCACAAGCCACTGAGACGGCAACCGCATTGCGCGCGCCAAGCTCCAACGCCTCCAGCGTCATCGCAATGCCGCGCCTGCACATCGCCCCGAAACCCTGAAGGCTGCGATCCGTTTGCGCAAACCCCCAAAGCGCACGCGCGGCGGCGGCGGCGATCACGGCCAAAATGGCATAGAACCCCACGCGCATCGGGGAGTAACCCGCAATCAACAGGAAGATCAGCGCCACCAGTGGGAAAATGAAATGCCACCCCTCGCGCATCACCTGCCGCAAGCTTGGCAATTCGGCGGCACTGAGGCCCCGCAACCCTTGTTTGACCGCCGCAATATGCACAAGCAGATAGACCGCGCCAAAATAGAGAAATGCGGGAAAGATCGAAACAAGCACAATATGGACATAAGGCAACTGGGTAAATTCGCTCATCAAGAAGGCACCTGCCCCCATCAAAGGTGGCATGATTTGCCCGCCCGTGGAGGCCGCGGCCTCGACCCCGCCCGCCTGTGCAGGACGGTAACCCAGTCTCTTCATGAGGGGGATGGTGAAGGCCCCCGTGGTCACCACATTGGCGATGGCCGAGCCAGAGATGGATCCCATCCCCGCCGAGGCGACAACCGCCGCCTTGGCAGGCCCGCCACGCTGACGGCCCGTGGTGGCATAGGCCAGATCAATGAAAAACTTGCCCGCGCCCGTCACCTCGAGAAACGCACCGAACAGCACAAACACGAAGATAAAGGTCGCGGCAACACCAAGCGGGATGCCGTAAATCCCTTCGGCCCCCAATGTCATTTGACTGGCCAGACGATCGAGCGAATAGCCACGGTGATTGAGGATACCTGGCATGAAATCGGCCAGAAACGGCAATTCCCCGCGTGACCCCGCAAAGGCATAGAGCAGGAAAACCGCCGCAATCACGGTCATCACCCATCCCACGGCGCGCCGCGCAGCCTCGAGCACCAGAAGCACGGTCAAAACCCCCATCGCGACATCGATATCGCGGGGGAAGATTTGATTGGCGATGGTGTCGATGTTCACTGGCACCCATGCCCCAACCGCGACAGCGGCAAGGATCAAAACCGCGTCTAACAGGTAATCCAAAGGCCCGCGCCCCTTGGCGCGGCCACGGGGCGGGTAAATCAGGAAACACAGAACAAGAATAAAGCCCAAGTGAATGGGGCGCTGGAAAAATAACCCCAAGGGCTGAACCCCCGCAGCGTAAAGCTGGAACAGCGACAAGGCGATGCCGATCACCGCGATCAGCCGCAGGATAAATACGGGCTCTTTCGCATCTTTTGGGCCAATATCCGAAATATCCATCTGATCTGCCATTCCCCCAAACTCCCCCTGTTTTTTCGTTACGGGATCAGCGCTATGCGTACCCGCTGGCGTTCCGCGAGACGCGAGAGCGAAATTTCATAATCCCCTGCGCGAATACGGTGGTCCACGGCCATCGAACCTGGGCGCAAGATATAGGCGTTGCCTGCAACCGCTTCGTTGATATCTTCAATAATATATCCGCCTTGACCGTCCGAGATTTGCCGCCCGCGCCCGATGATATGGTCCAGACCTGCCGCGAAATCTGGCAAATGCGACCAAACCAAAACCATCTGTGCGTTGCGCATCTCGTAACAATCTTTGACCTCGAAACCCTGCACCGAATGCCGCCACAGAACGCACCATGCGGCGGGCTGTGGCAAAGTGATCAGGGCCAAAGGCGTCCCTGTATCGGCCAAAGTGATTTCAAGCGTGCCGCTTTGCGCCCATTTTGGCCAAGCCACGCAGATCATGCACAAAGCAAGAATAAGACGGGAAAAAGGGGCCGCGCCCTTGCGCCGCCCCTTCGATATACGCCCGTGCATTAGGGGCGCAAAGCGTCCTCAATGGTTGCGCCTGTTTCTTCATAGTAGCGGATTGCACCAGGATGCAGCGGGATCGGAGACGCCGACAATGTGAAGCTGATCTCGGTCTGGTTTGCGGCAGGGTGCACCGCGCGCAGATCTTCGATATTCTCGAACATGGCTTTGGTGATCTCATAAACGGTGTCTTCGTTCATCTCTGAGGAGGCCACCAAGACATTGGGAACACCCAACAAGGCCACATCTTCGGCCACACCTTCATAGGTGCCACCTGGCAGAACCGTGCTTGCAAAAACGGGGTCAGCGGCGCGTGCAGCGGCGATTTCCGCCTCGCTCAATGGGATTATGCGGATCGCATTGGTGGTCGCAAGGTTCAGAATGGACGAAGTGGGCGCCCCCACCGAGAAGAAGCCTGCATCAATGTCACCATTGGCCAGCGCATCTGCGGTTTCGTTGAAGTTCAGGCGCTGCTCGTCAATATCATCATAGGTGATGCCATTTGCGGACAGGATCGCTTCAGCGTTCACTTCTGTGCCCGAACCAGGTGCGCCAACGGAGACGCGCTTGCCCGCCAAATCAGCGAGGCTGGTGATCCCGCTGTCCGCCAAGGTCACAATCTGCACCATGTTGGAATACATCACCGCGACACCGCGGATCATTTCCAACTGCTGGCCCTCGAAACGGCCTGTGCCTGTTTGTGCTTGCAGCACCGTATCGGCCAGACCAATGGCCAAATCCGCATCACCCGTGGCGATCAGGCCCATGTTTTCAACCGATGCGCCTGTGACCTCTGCGGTTGCGGCATAGCCGTCTACGTAAGTGTTGATCACTTCCGCGAGGCCGCCGCCCATTGGATAATAGACGCCACCCGTGCCGCCTGTGGCGATCGACAACTGCTCCTGCGCCACAACGGGGCTGGCAAGGAGCGCCAAGGCAAATGCCAATTTATGCGAATGTTTCATGTTCTGTCCTCCCTAGACATAATGTGGTGCTATGGGGGGTGAGTTAACGTGACACGGCAAGGGATCAAATTTTAATTCTCTTGCCACAGGCGGCATATCTGCACGGAATGTGCAAAAACAGACACATTGGCCCTTCGTGCACGTATCGAAACTGACACATTGGCGCGCGGGCACCCCAATTGGCGGGCTTGGCAGCAAAGCCACATCCGCCTATAAGCCCCCCGAAGAGAATACGGATAAGGATATGCCCCATGCGCCGCGCAAAGATCAGCCGCAGCACGACCGAGACATCTATCGAGGTTGAGATCAATCTCGATGGCACAGGTGCCTATGATGTGAACACGGGCGTGGGGTTTTTCGATCATATGGTCGAGCAATTGGCGCGGCATTCGATGATCGATATCACGCTGCGCGCCAAGGGCGATTTGCACATTGATGATCACCACACGGTGGAGGACAGCGGCATTGCCATCGGTCAGGCGATTGCCGAGGCCGTTGGCGATAAGGCGGGTATTCGCCGTTATGGCGCCTGCCTGCTGCCGATGGATGATGCCTTGGTGCGCGCGGCATTGGATCTTTCTGGCCGCCCGTTTTTGGTGTGGAATGTTGCGCTGACCGCACCCAAAATCGGCACATTCGACACCGAATTGGTGCGCGAATTCTTTCAGGCGCTTGCCACGCATGGCGGCATCACGCTGAACATCGCGCAATTGGATGGGGTCAACAGCCACCACATCGCAGAGGCGGCCTTTAAGGCCGTTGCGCGTGCGCTGCGCGAGGCGGTGGAACAAGACCCCCGCCGTGCAGGGGCAATCCCCTCCACCAAGGGCAAGCTGTAACCGCCGTGACAACCGTCCTGATTGATTACGACAGCGGCAATCTGCATTCGGCGGAAAAAGCCTTTCAACGCATGGCGCGTGAGGGGGGGCATGGCGCAGTGCAGGTCACCAACCGCCCCGAGGATGTGATGCGCGCCGATCGTATTGTCTTGCCAGGGGATGGGGCCTTTCCCGCCTGTCGCCGTGGTCTTGGCGCGATTGATGGGCTTGAGGCGGCGATTGTCGAGGCGGTCACCAAACGCGCAATTCCCTTTCTGGGCATTTGCGTGGGAATGCAAATGCTGGCCATCGAGGGCCATGAATACGAAACAGTTGCGGGTTTTGGATGGGTCGCAGGCGATGTGCGCAAAATCGCCCCCATTGATCCGACACTGAAAGTGCCGCATATGGGGTGGAATGATCTGGTCATTGACCAACCCCACCCTGTTTTGGAGGGGATACATACAGGCGCACACGCCTATTTTGTCCATTCCTACCACATGGAAATGCGCGACCCTGCCCATCGCCTGGCCCATTGTGACTATGGCGGCGATGTCACCGCAATTGTGGGCCATGCCAATGTGATTGGCACGCAGTTCCACCCAGAAAAAAGCCAAGAGGCGGGCTTGCGCCTGATTGCAAATTTCCTCAATTGGGCGCCGTAACCTCGCTTAGAAAGACCAAAGATAAAATGATCCTTTACCCCGCGATTGACCTCAAAGATGGACAGGCCGTGCGCCTTTACAAAGGCGAGATGACACAGGCGACCGTGTTCAACGATGACCCCGCTGCACAGGCGCGCGCCTTTGTGGATGCGGGGTGTGAATATCTGCATTTGGTGGATCTTAATGGGGCTTTTGCAGGCACGCCTGTCAATGCGGCGGCGGTTGAGGCAATTTTGGCGGATGCCGATGTGCCAACTCAGCTTGGCGGGGGCATCCGCGACATGGCCACGATAGAGATGTGGCTTACGCGCGGCATATCGCGGGTCATTCTAGGCACGGTGGCGGTGGAAAACCCTGATTTGGTGCGCGAAGCGGCGCGGCGCTTTCCCAATCAAATCGCTGTAGGTCTTGACGCGCGCGAGGGCCGCGTGGCCACCCGTGGTTGGGCAGAGGAAACCGATATCATGGTCACTGATCTGGCCAAATCCTTTGAAGATGCAGGGGTCGCCGCGATCATTTACACCGACATCAATCGCGATGGCGCGATGGCAGGCCCGAATATCGAGGCGACCGAGGCCTTGGCGCGCGCAACAACCCTGCCGGTGATTGCCTCGGGTGGCGTGTCATCATTGGCCGATCTCATCGCGCTGCGCGACACAGGCGTGATTGCAGGCGCGATTTCGGGCCGCGCCCTTTATGATGGGGCGCTTGATCTGGCGGCGGCCTTGGCCGCGTTGCGTGAGGGCGTGTAATGCTCAAGACACGGATCATCCCCTGCTTGGACGTGGCTGATGGCCGCGTGGTTAAGGGTGTGAATTTCGTGGATTTGATTGATGCGGGCGACCCTGTGGAACAGGCCCGCGCCTATGATGCGGCAGGCGCGGATGAGTTGTGTTTCTTGGACATCCACGCCACCCATGAAAACCGTGGCACCATGTATGATCTGGCCACGCGCACCGCAGAGCAATGTTTCATGCCGCTGACCATCGGCGGCGGCGTGCGCACAGTGGAAGATGTGCGCAATCTGCTGCTGGCGGGGGCCGATAAGGTCAGCTTCAATTCCGCGGCTGTGGCCGACCCCGATGTGGTCGCGCGCGCCGCCGATAAATTCGGCAGCCAATGCATCGTTGTGGCCATTGACGCCAAAACCGTCAGCGATGGTAAATGGGAGATTTTCACCCATGGCGGACGCAAACCCACAGGCATTGATGCGGTGGAATTCGCACAGCTTGTCGCCCAAAAGGGCGCAGGAGAAATTTTGCTGACCTCGATGGATCGCGATGGCACGAAATCGGGGTTTAACCTGCCCCTAACGCGTGCCGTGTCCGAGGCCGTGCCTGTGCCTGTGATCGCCTCGGGCGGGGTGGGGAATTTGGATCACTTGGTCGAAGGGGTCACCATCGGCAAGGCAAGCGCGGTCTTGGCCGCCTCGATTTTTCATTTCGGAACCTATACCATAGCCGAAGCAAAGGCGCATATGGCCAAGGCAGGCATCCCAATGAGGCTGACATGAGTGATATTCTGACCGAGTTGGCAAAAACAATCGAAGCCCGCAAAGGCGCCGATCCTGAAAGCAGTTGGACCGCTAAACTTCTGTCCAATGGGCCTGAAAAAGCGGCCGAGAAATTTGGCGAAGAAGCGGTTGAAGCCATCATTGAGGCTGTCAAAGGCGACCGCGCGGCGCTGACGCGGGAAGCGGCGGATGTAATCTATCATCTTTTGGTCATGCTGGCCGCGCGCGATGTGGCATTCTCGGATGTCTTGGCCGAGCTTGAACGGCGCAGCGGGCAAAGCGGGCTTGCCGAAAAAGCCAGCAGATAAAAAAACGCCTGCGAACCCTAGGGCGCGCAGGCGATAAGTTACGGAACGAGGGACAGTAACAACAACCAGAACGGCGTTCCGGGCCGTTTGGCGTATCACAAATATAGGACCGCCCCTGCCCTGCGAAAACCGTGACCCACGCAAATGTGAGGTCAGTCGATGATATCCTCCACCAGATCAACGATCTCACCAAAAGCCTTTTTCCAAAGATTTTTCTTTTTCTTTTTCTTTTTGGATTTCAGGCTAGGATGAATGAAATCGACAGGCGGGCGCGGTTTTGGGGCGGAATATTTTGCCGCTGTCTCGGCTGGTTTCAACGCCTTCATCTGGTGGATTGGCGCACCACATGACCCACAGGCCAATTCATGTCCGCCGCGCGCGGTCAGTTGCAACACGGTTCGCCGTCCACAATAGCAGCACGTTGCAATTTTGCGATCATAGGGCATCAGCGCGCCCTCCCCCTATATCTTTGCTCTCACAGAATATAGGGCGACAGCCGCCGCATTTGAGACATTGAGGGAGCCAAAATCAGCGGCAAAAGGGATTTTGACCAAATGGTCGCACAGCTCGCGCGTGCGTTCCCGCAATCCTGGCCCCTCAGCGCCAAGAACAAGCGCAAGCGGGCGATCCCGATATTGATCTGCAATACTGTCGATCTCGTCCACGGCCTCGCCTGCAAGACCAAGGCAGATATAACCCATCGCCTTGAGGTCTTCCATCGCATCGCCAAGGTTCTTGACCCGCAGATAAGGTTGCCGCTCCAATGCGCCTGAGGCGGTTTTGGCCAGCGCCCCAGTCTCGGGCGCGGCATGGCGGGCGGGCGCGATCACCGCACGCGCGCCGAACACTTCGGCGGAGCGTAGGATTGCCCCGACATTATGCGGGTCTGTCACCCGATCGAGCAGCAACAGCCGTGCAGGGCCATGCCCCTCCGACAATGCCACATCGGCCAAACTGCCCCAATCAAGCGCCTTAACCTCAAGAGCCGCCCCTTGGTGAACGGATTGCGGATCAAGCGGCGCGTTGAATTTACGCGGATCCACCAATTCTGGCTCAATCGCGGCAACGGCAATCGCATCGGCCAATTTGTCATGTGCGTTTTTGGTCAGGATCAAGCGCAATTTTTGCCGCGCAGGATTCATCAGCGCATCGCGCACCGCGTGCAGACCAAACAGCCAAATCGTGGCCGCCGCAGCCGCCTTTGCGCCGCGTTCCTTTTCCACCACCCATGTCGGTTTTTTTACCATGGCTGACCATGACCACTCTGCAGGAAAAACTGCAAGTCAAAAGCGCGCATTTGCCCTTGACCCTGAGGCCCGTGGCGGCTATCCCGCCTCTCGCGTCGGGCGACGTGCTGCAAGGTGCGGCAGCGGACTGTAACTCCGCCGGGGAGACCCATGCCTGGTTCGATTCCAGGGTCGCCCACCATTTTCCCCGTCCGAAATTGGTGGTTTGATCTTATGCCGCTGTAGCAAGCATCGCGTTGATTTGCGCGACCATCTCGCCATGGTGTCTGAATGTGGCGGCGCGCTTCATCTCGGCCAAGCGGCCATGATTATAGCCCTCGGTGTAAAGCAAAAACGGCGCGCCTGCGGCCTCAGCGGTCAGCGCATCGGTCATGCTGTCGCCCACATAGATCACAGGCGAAACCCCAAGCGCCGTGGCCACAGCCTGCAAAGGGGCGGGGTCTGGTTTGCGCTCTGACAGGCTGTCGCCTGCGATGACATGGTCAAAATAGCCGTTCAGCTCGAAATGCGCCAAAACCGATTGCGTGGGCAGAAGCGGTTTGTTGGTGCACAGCCCCAAACGATGGCCCGCCGCGCGCAAATCGCCCAGCGCGGCCAATGCGCCCTCATAAATCACGGTGTGATCATGCGCCTCGACATAGACCTGTTGGAAGCGGCGGTGGCGCGCCTCAAACCCCGCATCGGGCAGATTGCGGAGGTTCGACATCCGCTCCACGAAGACCCGCGCGCCATTGCCGATAAAGGATTTGGTTTCCTCAAGACTGATCGGGGCCGCGCCTTCTTCTGCCAGCACTTTATTGGCGGTTGCGCGGATATCGGGGGCAGCATCAATCAATGTGCCGTCTAGATCGAAAATAATCGCTGCCATGCACCCTGCCCCTTTTTCATGCTGCGCGACCCTCTATCGCAGCGCCCAAGAGGCTTGCCAAGAGGGCGTGGTGATTTGCCCCGTGACAGCGCGGGAAAACAGGCCTAAGCATGACCTGTCCAAAGGGTTACGGGACATATGGCCAAAGAAAAAACACCACAGGCGCACCCTGCGCCAGAGCAGGATTTTGACATTGTCATCATTGCCCAAGCGGGGCGGTGGCAATATGAGGCGGCGCTTTTCGCGCTGTCTTTGCGCGCCTATTCCCCACGCTTTGCAGGCAAGCTTTATGTTGCCGAACCGCAACCTGGCCCATTATGGCCCAAAGACCCGCGCATCAACGATCCGCAGATCAGGGGTCTTTTGCGCGATTTGGGGGCGGAGGTCCTGCCGTTTCACAATCACCATTTCGGCGCAAGCTACCCCTATGGCAATAAGATTGAGGCGTTGGGCGCCATGCCCGAGGGGCGGCCTTTCATCTTCTTTGACAGTGATACGCTGATCACGGGCGAGCTGTGCGATATTCCCTTTGATTTCAATCGCCCCTCCGCCTCGCTGCGGGTTGCGGGCACATGGCCCGAACCACCGCTTTACGGGCCTGATTATGCGGGCATCTGGGGGGCGCTTTATGCGCTTTTTGATCTGAACATGGGCGCGGCGGTCAACCCCGCATATCCGCCCGATTATTGGCGGCATTATCCCTATTTCAACGCGGGTTTTTTCTATCACCGCTCCGCCCCTGAATTCGGCGCGCGGTTTGCAGAATATGCCTGCACGATCCGCGATCGGGATTTGCCCGAACTGGCCTGTCAATCGCTTGATCCGTGGCTCGATCAAGTGGCGCTGCCCTTAGTGATTCATTCCTTTGGCGGGGGGGCGGATGCCCTGCCACAGGGATATCTCGATGGCAGCCATTCCTGCCATTACCGCCTGATCCCCCTGCTTTATGCGCGCGAAAGCGATGCGGTGATCACGGCGCTGGAGACCATTACCGCACCGCAAAAATACAAGAAGGTATTGAAGGCCTATGAGCCGCTGAAAAAGCTGGTTTATCAAGGCAAGGGACGCGCGGCGCGGGCGTTATTCGATCAAAAAAACCTGCCCCGAAAGGAGCAGGTCATTCGCAATCGTCTGCGCAATGCAGGCTATTGGATGCGGTGATCCCTAGCCCGCCGAGGAGGCGGCCTCGTCCTTTTTGCGATCGGCATAGATCATCAGGGGCTGCACATCGGATGTCACCGCCTCGTCATTGACGACCACCTCCAACACCCCTTCGGAGCCGGGCAATTCGAACATGGTATCGAGCAGGATATCCTCCATGATCGACCGCAGGCCACGTGCACCCGTTTTGCGCTGAATGGCCCGTTTGGCGATGGCGGAAAGCGCGTCATCGGTGAATTTCAGCTTCACATCTTCCAATTCAAACAGGCGTTGATATTGCTTCACAAGCGCGTTTTTCGGTTCGGTCAGAATGGTCACCAAAGCCGCCTCATCAAGATCGGTCAATGTGGCGATGACGGGCAAGCGGCCCACAAATTCGGGGATCAAACCAAATTTGAGCAGGTCCTCTGGCTCAAGCTCGGTGAACATCTCACCGACACCGCGGCTGTCGTTGTCCTTTACATCAGCGCCAAAGCCGATGGCCGACCCTTTGCCGCGCTGCGCGATGATTTTTTCCAACCCCGCAAAGGCCCCGCCACAGATGAACAGGATATTGGTTGTATCCACTTGCAGAAATTCCTGCTGCGGATGTTTGCGCCCACCTTGGGGCGGCACGCTGGCAACGGTGCCTTCCATGATTTTCAGAAGCGCCTGCTGCACCCCCTCGCCCGATACATCGCGGGTGATGGAGGGGTTATCGGATTTGCGCGTGATCTTGTCGACCTCGTCAATATAGACAATCCCACGCTGCGCGCGATCCACGTTATATTCAGAGGCCTGCAACAATTTGAGGATGATGTTTTCCACATCCTCCCCCACATAGCCCGCCTCGGTCAGCGTGGTCGCATCGGCCATCGTGAACGGCACATCCAAGATCCGCGCCAAGGTTTGCGCCAACAGCGTCTTGCCGCAGCCCGTGGGGCCGATCAGCAAGATGTTTGACTTCGCCAGTTCAATCTCGGATTTGTCAGAATGGTTCAGGCGTTTGTAATGGTTGTGCACGGCCACCGAAAGGACGCGCTTGGCGTGCTCTTGGCCAATCACGTAATCGTCCAGAACCGCGCAAATGTCGCGCGGGCTTGGCACGCCATCCGTGGATTTCAGGCTTGAGGATTTTGTTTCCTCGCGGATGATGTCCATACACAGCTCGACACATTCATCGCAAATGAACACAGTCGGACCCGCAATAAGTTTGCGCACCTCGTGTTGGCTTTTGCCGCAAAACGAGCAGTAAAGCGTGTTTTTTGTGTCGCCACTGGCGGAATCAGCCATCTCTTTCACCTTTGAACGGTTCGGCAGGAACGGCCCCTGCCGCAAACTCTTTTCGCCTGTTTCATATTTGGATCATAGCGTAGAACAGCAAAACCGTCACCACAACGCCAAATTGCATGAGGCGGGGTCATATCTGCCCCGCCCGTGCCTGTGTTACTTTTCCTCCAGCGCGGCGCGGCTTTCCACGATCTGGTCAATCAAACCCCAGTCTTTCGCCTGCGTGGCATCCATGAAATTGTCACGTTCCAACGCCTCGACCACTTTTTCAAATTTCTGGCCTGTGTGTTTCACATAGATCTGGTTAAGACGATCTTTCAGCTTTTGCGTCTCTTGCGCATGGATCATGATATCGGTCGCCTGACCCTGATACCCGCCTGACGGCTGGTGCACCATGATGCGGCTGTTGGGCAGGGAAAAACGCATTCCCGCTTCACCTGCGGTGAGCAGAAGCGACCCCATCGAAGCCGCCTGCCCCACAACCAAGGTTGAAACCTTGGGTTTGATATATTGCATCGTGTCATAGATCGACAGGCCCGATGTCACCACGCCACCTGGGCTGTTGATATACATGGAAATCTCTTTTGAGGGGTTCTCTGCCTCAAGGTGCAAAAGCTGTGCCACGATCAAGCTCGACATTCCGTCATGGATGGGGCCAGAGATAAAGATGATCCGTTCTTTGAGCAGACGGGAGAAGATATCATAGGCCCGCTCCCCGCGCGAGGTTTGCTCGACCACCATCGGCACAAGCGTGTTCATGTAGGTATCAATCGGATCTTTCATGGGGCATCCTCAACTTGGGGTTAATCGCTGTGATCTGCGCAGTATCATCGAATTCTTACCAAGAGTCTTAGTCTTGCACGGCAGGGGCTGCAAGGGTGGCCCGCTTGACTTGTGGCCTTAATCGCGCAATGCCGCAGGCAAGAGATATGGGGAAGACAACCAATGGCCAGACCTAGCGCAACAACGCTCGAATCCGAATGCACCGCCGAAGAACGCGGGCTTTTGTTGGAAACCTTGAAAAATTCCGCATTTTCAGGCGCGCATTTGGAAATTGGCACGGCGGCAGGCGGCACGTTGAAGGAGATGATGGGACAATATGACCCTCAAGCGCGCCCTGCTTTTTTTGTCATCGACCCGCTGACCTATTACCCCGATCAAGAAAATATCATCACCCGCAACCTGACATCGGCGGGGATTGATCCGCAAAGCGTAACCTTTTGGAAAGGGGTGACACAGGATTTCATCGCCCCCGCTCGGGCCTCTGGTCAAATGTTTGATTTCGTTTTTATTGATGGCGACCATCGACATTACTACGTGACGGTCGATCTTCAATGGGCCGATTGCGTGCCTGCAGGCGGTGTGATTGCCTTACATGATCACGGCGCGGCTTTCCCTGGCGTGGGCTGGGCAATTGACACCTTCCTTGCCCATAACCCCGATTTCAAAATGGAGGCCCGCGCAGGCACCCTGACAATCTTGCGCCGCATGGCCGTGACCAAAACCCCCGCTGTAACCATAGCAGATTTGCGTCATGCGCGGCGCGTCCATCTGATGTTCCGTTGGAAGCGCAGCTTGAAAAAGCGGTTGGGCCTTCGGTGATCCCATAGCAGATGGGTTGAACCCGCCCGCGGATCGCGGCACATTCGGTGAAACCTACGAAAAGGAGTGTGTAACGATGCCCGATGGTCAAACTCCCAAATCAGGCCCCGCCTTGGCCCCGTTTGAATGGGCGGACCCGTTTCATCTTTCTGCGCAGCTCACCTCAGAGGAGGCGATGATCGCGCAAAGCGCACAGGCCTTCGCGCAGGAGCATCTCAGCCCACGTGTGACGCAGGCCTATTTGCACGAGACAAGTGCGCCTGAACTGTTTCCGATGATGGGCGAGATGGGTTTGCTGGGTGTAACCGTGCCAGAAACCTATGGCGGGCTCGGTGCAAGCTACGTCAGCTACGGCCTGATCGCGCGGGAGGTGGAGCGCGTTGATTCAGGCTATCGCTCGATGATGTCGGTGCAATCAAGCCTCGTGATCTATCCAATCCATGCCTACGGGTCAGAAGACCAGAAACAAAAATATCTGCCCAAGCTGATCAGCGGCGAGATGATCGGCTGTTTCGGCTTAACAGAACCCGAAGCAGGCTCGGACCCTGCAGGAATGAAAACCACCGCCACGAAAACGGCGGATGGATATGTGCTCAATGGCGCCAAGATGTGGATTTCCAACGCGCCAATCGCGGATGTCTTCATCGTTTGGGCCAAATCCGAGGCCCATGGCGGCAAAATCCGTGGGTTCATCCTTGAGAAAGGGATGAAGGGCCTGTCTGCGCCCAAGATCGAAGGCAAACTTTCATTGCGCGCCTCGGTCACGGGCGAGATCGTGATGGATCAGGTGGCCGTGCCAGAAGACGCGCTTTTGCCAAATGTCGAGGGCCTCAAGGGGCCATTTGGGTGCCTCAACCGCGCGCGCTATGGCATTGCCTGGGGGGTGATGGGCGCAGCCGAGGATTGTTGGCACCGTGCACGCCAATATGGGCTGGACCGCCGTCAATTTGACCGCCCCCTTGCACAAACGCAGCTGTTTCAGAAAAAACTGGCCGATATGCAGACGGAAATCGCGCTTGGCCTACAGGGCGCATTGCGCGCAGGTCGGATGATGGATGAGGGCAGCTGTGCGCCCGAATTGATCAGCCTGATCAAGCGCAACAATTGCGGCAAAGCCCTCGCTGTGGCGCGCGATGCGCGGGATATGCATGGCGGCAATGGGATCATGGCGGAATATCACGTGATGCGGCACGCGCAGAACCTTGAGACGGTCAACACCTATGAAGGCACGCATGACGTGCACGCCCTTATTTTGGGGCGCGCGCAAACAGGGCTTCAGGCGTTTTTCTAATCACAAAGGGGCGCGCCGATGCAGGCGTCTGGTGCTTTTGGCTCTAAGGGCAATCTTTGGCAGGACACCGCCGTTGAGCGGATCACGCCAGACCCGTTGGTCGCTCTGCCCGATCAGGTTGATTTGGCGGTTGTGGGCGGCGGCTTCACTGGGCTTTGCGCCGCTTTGGAGGCCGCGCGTATGGGGGCGCGTGTCGCGCTGTTCGAGGCGACCGAAATCGGCCATGGCGGCTCTGGGCGCAATGTCGGTTTGGTCAATGCGGGCCTATGGCTGCCGCCTGATGAGATCATCCAAAAAATGGGGGAGGAAACAGGCCCCAAATTGATTGCCGCGCTTGGGGCGGCACCAGACCATGTGTTTTCCCTGATAGCCCGCGAAAAGATCGCCTGCGAAGCGCGGCGGGACGGCACGCTGCATTGCGCGCATAACGCCAGTGGCTTTTCAGATTTGCAAATGCGCCACCGCCAAGGCAACCGCCATGGTGCGCCATTGCAACTTCTGGATGGTGCGGAAGCGCGCAGGCGCACGGGCAGTGATGCGTTTGCGGGCGCGCTGTTTGATCCGCGTGCAGGCACGATACAGCCCTTGTCTTATGCGCGTGGCTTGGCCCGTGCCGCGCAAGCGGCGGGCGCACAGATTTTTGTCCCCATTGCGGTGGAGGATATCCGCCATGACGGCACAGGGTGGCTTGTGCAAACGGGCCAGCGCGCGATCAAGGCCAAAGCCACGTTGATCGCGACCAATGCCTATCATCTGGCCGCATTTTCGGGCTATCGCCCCAGCTTTATCCCTGTGTATTACAGCCAATTCGCCACCACCCCTCTGCCTGAGGATTTGCGCAGCAGCATTCTGTCGGGGGGCGAAGGGGCATGGGATACGGCACTGGTGATGAGTTCCTTTCGCATGGATGCGGCAGGGCGCCTGATCTTAGGCGCGATTGGCAATGTGGAGGGCCGCTTGGGTGGAAACAGCCACCACGCGTGGGCCGCGCGCAAATTGGCGCAAACCTTCCCGCAACTGGCAGGCCAAGGCTTTAGCCATATCTGGCAGGGGCGCATCGCGATGACGGGCGACCATATCCCCAAAGTTCGACAGATCGGGCCAAATGGCGCGGCTGTGTTCGGCTATTCGGGGCGCGGGATCGGGCCAGGGTCCGTATTTGGCACGGCCGCCGCGCGCGCCCTTCTAGAGGGGGACCAAAGCGCATGGCCGCTACCCCCTGTGGACCATGCACCAACCCGTTGGGCGAGATTGCGTGGGGCGTATTATGAAATTGGGGCAGCGCTCGGGCACGCAACCCAAAACCGTTGAACCGAACCCCAATACAACCGCAGGTTTTGCAAGTGCAGAATCGATCATTGCACCTGCAAAAAGATGTGCAGTTTAAAAGGTTGCCGCACCGCCCGCATCTCAAGAAAGTTTCATTTTAAATCATGTAGTTGGAACAAATTTGGCAAAAATTTGTTGAAATTTTGTATATCTTTTATAGCTAAATGAGCAATCTTATGAGGAAAGATCGCAAGATCGATATCTTCTGCTATCGAAAGATATATAAATGCTGCGCAACATTGAGCCGACCCTTGCCAAACCGCTCATGCCTGCCTCTAAGCGCAGCCTGCCGCGCCGCGATACCTTTGGCACTCTTGGGTTGGAGGCACGCGTTGCTCCGCAACCAAGTGTTGCACGGCTTGATGCGCCATGGCAAAGGCCCAGCGCACACAAGGCCCATCTGAGCAAAAGAATAATGGATATTGGGTTGGTGACGCTTTCCCTGCCCGTAATTCTGCCTTTGATTGGCGCGCTTTGGCTGATTGTTCGCCTTGATGGGGGTGCGGGGTTTTTCCGCCAGAAACGGCTTGGGGCGGATGGCACGGTATTCGATTGCCTCAAACTGCGCACCATGGTGCCCGATGCCGAGGCGCGCTTGCAGCAAGCCATGGCGCAGGATCCTGAGTTGCGCCGCGAATGGACGGTGCATCAAAAGCTGAAATATGACCCACGGATTACACGGGTTGGGCGGTTTTTGCGGCGCAGTTCATTGGATGAATTGCCGCAATTGTGGAATGTCATGCGCGGCGAGATGAGCCTTGTGGGCCCCCGCCCGATGATGCCCGAACAAGCCGCGCTATACCCTGGGCCGATTTACTTCGGCCATGTTCCTGGCATCACGGGTCTGTGGCAGGTCACGGCGCGCCACATGACAAGCTTTGCCGCACGCGCCCATTATGATCGCATTTATGCGCGCAAAGCCTCGTTAAAAACGGATATTTCGCTGCTGCTCAAAACCGTGCGCGCGGTGGTTCAAGGAACGGGCGCGTAAACGCCGTGTTTGGGTGCCCCCTACCTGCGGGGCGCGAGGCCAATCCCCACAATCAACAGCAAGAGAAAGACATTGGCGGGCATTTCGAGGCCAAAATCGGCTAAGGAATGCACCCCCGCTGCACCCATGGCCGCAAGGGCCGCAATGGCCAGAACGCCATCACGTCCGCCTTCGCGGATGCGTTTGAGCAGCCGCCCTGCCGCCCAAAGGAACAGCACCATGGGAACGGAGCCAACCACCAGTCCGAGTTCCAACCACAGGGTCAGGTATGTTGCATGGGCACGATCCCAAATCTGCTCGCCCGCGCCCGTGCCGCCATGGATCAACTCATAAGCCGGGCGGAAGGTTTCAAAACCGTATCCTGTGAGGGGACGCTCTAGGATCAAGGTCCAGATCCGCGCCCAAGCCTGCGCGCGCACATCGCCTGCATCGCCCAGATCAAACAGGCGCAACACACCTTGCTGGCCATAGATCAGGGTCAGAACCAAGGCGGCCATGGCGATCAGGAAAAATGTGATCCCCACACTGCGCCAATAGGACAGCCCCCGCGCGCCCAGACACAGAACAAGACACAGCCCCGAAGCCAACAAAACAGAGATCACCCCAAGGCGTGAGCCCGTGGCAAAGAGCGCGGCAAAAATCACCGCAAGCCCCACCGCATATAGACCAAGGGCCACCCGTGCATCGCTGAAGATAGGGGCGTTGTTGTGGTGTCTTTCGCGCGGCATGGCCGAAAGCGCCACCCCGATCACCGCCCCTGCCCCTAGGAAGCTGGCAAAGGAATTGCGATTGATGAATGCGCCCGTGGCAAAGCCCTGATAGGTGGTTTTCGCCTCGCCCCAAATGGTGATATCCCCCAAGACATTGAGCGCCAAAAGCCCCCATAATGCGTGGGCAGCAATCCCCCAGAACAGAATTTTGAGCATGACCAAACCGCGCGACACACGCCGTGCGGCCTCCAGCACCAAGGCCATCCAAAGAATGTAAAAGGCAAACCGCACTGCGGCGACAAGCCCCGCATCAGGCATAAGCGAGAGCGTGCGTGGCTGTAAATCAACGGGCAGAAGCGCCCCCCAACCAAAGCTTTGCGGCAAGGGAATGGACTGGATCACCGCCCAGAAGGGCACCATTGCGCCGCAGGCAAAAGCAGGCCAGAGCCGCCATGCCGCAAGCGGGCGATCAGGCGCAGCGCGGTGCAAAGCCATGAAGTAGATCAGCGCAGCGATCCCGATCAATGTGGAAAAGCCTGCCCATAGAAGCGGACGGTTCAGGCCAATAAACAGCGCGGACAGCATCACCCCAAGGCTGAGGAAGAGCGCCAGCGCGCGATTGAGTCTGCCTGTATCACCCCCCGTCACAAACGCCGCCTGATCTGCGCCACGATCTGCGCTTGTTTATCAGGGGATAGGGTCGCGAATGCGGCGTTCATCGCTGCCCTTCTGCCTGCATCCGCACGCAGGTAAATCGCGGCCAAAAAATTGCGGCCCAAATCGGCCTCGGCCAATTGGGTGATATCCGCAGCGATCATTTCAGAAACTGCGGCGCGCGCCTCGATGTCGAGGGCCAAACGCAGACGCCGTGCCGCCATCCACAAAAGCGCGCCCCCTGTTTTATGGGCTGCAAGGAGGCTGTCTTGCGGGTCTTGGCCCTGTTCGGCCAAGGCCTGAGCGCGCACCAAATGCGCCAAAGACAAACTTGGCGCATCGCGCAAAATATGATCGGCCACGGATTGGCAGGCCGCCCCCACGGCGGCACGGGTCTCGGGCGGTTGCAGGTTTTGAAACCCATCTGACATCACCGCATCACAACGCGCCAAAAGCCGATATCGGCTCTCGACCGTGCGGGGCAGATGGAGGGTGATCTGCGCGGGATCAAGGCGCAGCGCGATGTTGGACAGTGCCGCTTGCCGCTGCGCGCGCCATTCGTCCCGTGCAAGCACGCCTGACGTGTAGGTTAAACCCGCCAAGACAATGAACCCGATCACCACGCGCAACGGAAATCTCATGCCCAATTAATTTCAGCCGCAACCAATGCGACCATCGCAGCATCATAATCCAACAAAGGATGGTTTTTACCCCAAATATAGACCATTTATATTTGACTCTTATGCCTAATTACATATCTATATTTATTGAACCTACAGTGCCTGCCTGTAAATGGAGAAATCGTCTCATGCCTTCTTTTTCCAACCTTCTGCGCGCCACGGTCATCGCTTCGGCTGTCGCTGTTACCCCGCTCTATGCGCAAGATGCCGATACCATTGATGTCGACACGTTGATCGCTGAAGTTGAGGCGGGCTGCGCGGCCAACTCGGGCAACTGTGCCGCAATCATGCGCGCTGCATTGACCACCTTGCGCGCTGCGGGTGTGGCCTTACCACCCGCAACACTGAACGCACAAATCGCGGCCGTGGTGACACGCGTTGCGGCGGTTGCCACTACCCTACCCCCTGCACAGCGCGCGGGCATCGCCGAGGCGGTGCGCGTTGCCGCAGACCCTGCGGTGGGCTTCACTGGCGCACCAGAGGAAATCGCCACGCAATTGGCGGCGGTTGAATCCGTGGCAGGCGCCATTGACGCGGGCGGCGAGGTTGCGCCTGAGGTTGTCGCACAGTTGGGCAGTGCCGCCTAAGGGCGCCGCGCACAAAGGACCGAAGCCATTGTTGAACGGCCTGATCGCCACGGCTCGCGGGCTGTTCGGTAGCCCCTCTGGCGTCGAACGAGAAGCGGTTTACGCCCCCGAACTCCTGTCACCTCGCGCGGGGGGGGTCTATTTGGTGGGGGATGTCCACGGGTGTTTTGCGCTCTACCACCAAATCGAAACCATGATCGCAGCGGAGGTGGCGCAAGGTGGCGCGCCCGCCATGCTTGTCCTTCTGGGCGATATGGTGGATCGCGGGCCTGATACGGCGCGGCTGCTCGACCATCTGATGCAAAAGCCACCATCGGGCCTTGCGCGCCTGTGCCTGCGGGGCAACCATGAGGAAATGATGCTGCGCTTCCTCACTGATCCAGAGCATGACACGGAATGGCTGGAGTTTGGGGGTGCCGCGACCCTTGCCTCATACGGCATCACGCCTGCGATTTGGCACCGCACAGGGCGGGCGCAGCGGCGGGTTCTGCTTGAGGCGCATATCCCCCAAGAGCATTACAATTTTTTGTCGCACTTGCCGCATTCGGCACAATACGGAACATTCTTTCTCGCCCATGCGGGACTGAACCCTGATGCAGCACCCACCGCACAGACGGCCTATGATCTTTTGTGGTCGCGCACGGCAACTGATCCAGATCGCTTACCCTATGGGATCAGCCATGTCTTCCACGGCCACATTCCGCACTCCGTCATCGACTGCGCAAGGGCGGTGATTGGCCTAGACACAGGCGCCTATGCCACAGGCCGCCTCAGCGCATTGGGTATTGCCGCCACAGGCGCCGCACGCCTGATCCAGACCGCCCCTGATCGGCAAGACCCTCTCATCACAAAAGTCGCGAGTTTCCCAACCCCATGACGCACCTTCCCCACATGAGCGAACAGACCCACCCCCAAGCGGCGCAAGAGCATCTTGATCTGCGCGATATTTTGCAGTTGTTGCGCCGTCAATTGCGCTTGATCCTGTTGGTGACCGCTTTGGTGATTGGGGCGGCGGTTCTCTATCTTGTGAGTGTTACCCCAGTGTACACAGCCCGCAGCCTGATCATGGTCGACCCGACCCAACAAAACCTGCTGGAATCGGACGACACATTGCGGCGCACCCCGATGATCGACAATGCCCGTGTCGACAGTGAAGTGGAAATTTTGCGTGCCCCCGCCACCACATTGGCGGTCATCCAAGACGCAAATTTGGTGACGGATGATGAATTTGGCCCCAGTTTGGGTTTTGTTGACGAGCTGCGCTTGCGCATGGGAATTGGGGAATACACCCCGCCTTCAGGATCGGCTTTGCTGCAATCTGTGCGCCAATCCTTGCAAAATGCGACCACGATCCGCCGCATCGGGCTGACCCATTTGATCTCAATTGATGTGACCTCCTCTGATCCCCAGAAGGCGGCCTTTCTCGCCAATCTAACGGCGCAAAGCTATATTGACGCGCAAGTGGCCACCAAGATCGGTGCCAGCCAATCCGCGCGCGACATTCTCAGCCGCCAAGTCGAGGCAGGGCGGGTGGCCGTTGCAGCCTCTGATGAGGCGCTCAATGATTTTATTGACGCAAGCCTTGAGGAACTGGCACGTCAGGGCGGGAACCCAAACCTTGCGGTTCTACAAAATGAAATCAACAATTTGCGCAGTGAATTAACCAACAGCGAACTGCGGCTCGCCACGGCAACAACCGCACTGCAAACCCGCGACTTCATCGCCCTTGCGGAGACATTGGCCGATGAGGCGCTGCGGGATTTGGCGGCGGAGCAAGCGGAAATAACACGCCAGTTGGAAGAAGCCTCTGCGGGGGGGCTTGTGTTTTTTGATCTGCAAAACGCTTTGGCCGAGGTTGATGCCCGTATCGAAGAACGCGCAGGCCCCCAATTGGCCGCAATCACGCAAGATGTGGCACAGATCACAAGCGAAACCGAAAACCTGCGCGCCACATTGCGCGAAAACCTTGTGTCAAGCGATCTGCCATCCGATGTTTTGGCGCGGATTTTCGAACTGCAACAGGCCGCTTCAATCACGCGCAGCCAATATCAAACGCTACTCGCCCAGTTTGGCGAAATCGAAACCCGCGCGGCCTTGCAAGTGGCGGACAGCCGCATTGTATCGCCCGCTCTGCCGCCCAATGCGCCAAGCGCCCCGAACAAGCGTCTGATCCTGGCGATTGCCGCCATGCTTGGTCTTGGGCTTGGCCTTGGTCTGGCCGTTCTGAATGAAACCTATATCGGCGGGCTGACCAATCCCGATCAATTGCGCATGGTCACAAGCCACATGGCCGCAAGCGTGATCCCGCGTCTGGATGAAAAAGACAGCAAGATCATGGTGGATCAGATCATCGATAATCCATTATCCATCTACTCTGAATCCATCCGAAAACTGCGTGCGGCCATCGAATTACAGCGCCGCAGCACATCTGGCGAGGCGGGCGCATCGCCCGAGGGCCACGTCATTATGGTGACATCGACCCTG
This sequence comes from Rhodobacteraceae bacterium XHP0102, assembly GCA_025751475.1. Taxonomy (GTDB): domain Bacteria; phylum Pseudomonadota; class Alphaproteobacteria; order Rhodobacterales; family Rhodobacteraceae; genus M30B80. Next base: position 178,812 of record JAOWLD010000003.1, on the reverse strand, counting down.
CCCGCCGAAGGCAAGACCACCTTGGCGCTGTCGCTGGCGCGGATTTACGCCGCAACGGGCAAAGCCACGCTTTTGATTGATGCTGACCTTCGGAAGCCCTCCGTTGCGGCCTATCTCGACCAAGCGCCCAAAAAAGGGCTGTTGACCTATCTCGACCCTGCACAATCAAATGACACCATTGCCGAACCGGTGGCAGAACCCCAATTGAACCTGCTCAAAGATAAGAAATCTCCACTGCGGATCTTGCCCGGTGCGGATCGGCCTCAGATTGCAACGGATCAATTGATCAGTTCCTTGGAATTCGAGAATTTGTTAAAGCAGGCGCGCAGTCTTTTTGAGATTGTGATTATCGACACCTCGCCTGTTTTGCCTGTGGTTGATGCCCGTTACATCGCCCCGCAGGTGGATATGATCGTGATGCCCGTCAAATGGGCGACAACACGTCTGACGGATTTTCGCAGCGCCTATTCCATTTTGATGCAGGCCACAGGCGGCGCCGTTCCGATCGTCACCGCACTGAATTTAAGCGAGGCGAAACAGGGCGTTTATGGATATGGCTATGGCTATGGCGGGCCCTATGGCAGCCAAGCCTGAATGCGGCGCAGCCCTTCCTAAGAGCAAATTAAGAATTTGATGCCATAACCCACCGCTGAGGTGGTGGGAAATTTGGCACGCGTTTTGCCTATGTCTGGCGATATCCAGACGATAGAGCAAAACCTTGCCGCTATGTTTACGCGCGCAGCTGCGCCTTCACATCCCCGCTGCCAATCGCCGCGCAGAAGCCGGCCCTTCTGACAGTTATGGGAGTGTTGAGATGCGCGCGATGACGCTGTGGCGTGGCGCGGTCACGGCTGGGGTGTGCCTGTTGCTTGCAGGCGGGCTGACGGACCCTGGCCATGCCGCAGGACGGCTGATGATCCGAAATGATGGCGGCGGCCCTTTGGGGGATTATATCCTACAAACCCGCCTTGCGGGGCTGACCCATGCAGAGGTGCGGATCACGGGGTGGTGCGCCTCGGCCTGCACGCTTTACCTCAGCCTGCCACAAACCTGCGTATCACGGGACGCGCGATTTGGATTTCATGCACCAAGCGGCGGGACCGCAGCACAAAACCGCGAAGCCCTGCGCCTGTTTGCCGAATATCTGCCCGCCAATTTGCAAGGCTGGTATCTGCGCGAAGCAGCCCATCTGACGGGGCGCGACTATCGTGCGCTCAGCGGGGCGGATTTGGTGGCGATGGGGGCGGCCAAGCTGTGCATCGGATAATGCACCAAAGCCGCCCAAATGGTTTGCAGATCATCCTGTAATTAAATATCTATTTTGCATAGATGATTTGCAGGAAAAGATGCGCTTACCCGAAAAAATTCCATCCTACGATGTCTTGGGCATTCCGATCTCTGCCACAACGCCAGCCGAGGTCAAGAATGCGCTTGAGACATGGGCGAAAGACCAAAAAGGGCGCTTTGTGGCGGTGCGCGATGTGGCAAGCCTGATGATCTGCCGCGAAGATGAGACGCTCCGCGCCCTTCACGCCAAAGCGGCTTTGGTTTTGCCCGATGGGATGCCTCTGGTCTGGATCGGCAAAAAGCGCGGCTATGACGTGGCGCGCTGCTCTGGACCTGACGTGTTTGAATATGTCTGCCATGCATCGCAAAGATCTGGCCTGAAACACTATTTCTATGGGGGGCAGGACGGGGTGGCCGCGCAATTGGCAGAGGTCTGTCGGGCCCGCTTCCCCGATATTGCCATCGTGGGCTGGGAATGCCCGCCGTTTCATCCGCCCACCCAAGCCGAGCGCGCAGACACCCGCGCGCGCATCCTAAACTCAGGCGCGGATTTGGTTTGGGTGGGCATATCATCCCCCAAGCAAGATCTGTGGATGCACGAGATGGTGGACAGCCTGCCGCAAACCCTGATCGGGATCGGAGCTGCCTTTGATTTTCACACAGGCCGCGTGCGCCGCGCGCCGCTTTGGATGCAACGCTCAGGGCTGGAATGGCTGTTCCGCCTGATCAGCGAACCCCGCCGCCTCTGGCGCCGCTATCTGATCTTGGCGCCACGGTTTTTGTGGTTGGTGGTGAAATCAGGATTAAAAAATTTATGCAGAAGCTGAAATCACAAGATACCAACTTAACCACGAATAACCTATTGAATAGCAGAATATTGACAGTTTTTCTGCTTACTCAAGTTGCAACATACTTGACTATTTTTAATGACACAGAATTTAGGATTTTTATATACCTTACGCCATTGATAATATTATTTATTCAAACGGCAACTAACTCACCAAAAATAGATAAGTCTAACCTTACGTATCTTATACTATATGTAATATATTGCGCACCATTCCTTGCATTTTCTGAAAGCTCTAATATACTTGCATTTTTACACATCTTGTGCAGTATTGTCGCAGCATCATTAGTATTCAACACATCTCCAAAATATTTAGAAAAATCTATCTATTTTGCTTTTTTCTCAGCTATTCTGCTGATTATTACGCTACAAGAGCAACTTGGTATCAGCCTATTTATGCCGACGCAGGCAAGCTATGAGTCTTCATTTGCGTTACTCATACCCCTAATGGCAATTTGGTCAGCATCAAATCGAAAAAACCTTCTCTTAATTTTATCGATCATATCTTCATTTATTATATTTAAGAGAATAGCGCTTTTGGCACTTTTAGTTGTGCTGGCGCTGATTTATCTTGATAGAATTAATGGGATGAAGAAGGTAAACAGCATAATAAAAATTTTTATCCCACTCATCCTTCTTTTTGTGGGACTGGAATCAAATTACATATTCCAGAGCATTTCCTACTATCTTCGCAATTATGATATTTTTATATCACCCAATGCGCTGTCATCTGGCAGGTTTGAAATATTAAATTATGCTTCAAAATACCTAGAGCAGAGAACAGGATTTGTCCAAATTATTTTTGGAGATGGTGTCGGGTCTACAAATACACTCCTCAGTCTGTATAGCTATGCTGGCAGCAACTTTACGCTACTACACAACGACTATATTCGAGTTCTAATTGATTATGGGTGGACGGGAATCGTAATACTTATATCACTACAGATATACTTTTTTAGGAAACAAGGGTTCATTGGATACGCATCGATATACTCGTCAATATTGTTTTTGACTGATAATATCATTAGCTACCACTTTTATTGGGTTTTTTTCTTGCTTTTGCGCGCGCAAGAAAAAGGGATTTTTAGCGCGCCATAGAATTTAAAATAACCGATCGAGCACCGAATGAAAGAGTAATAGAAACAAAACTTGATATTATAATCGAAAATCCCACCCCCATCACCCCGTAAGACGGTACGAACAACACCAACCCAACGGCATAGGCAATGGCCTCACCATAGCGTTGCTTGGTGAAGGGTTTGATATTTTGGCCGATATGCCCATGCGTGATCTGAAACCCTGCATAGGCCATTAACGTTGCCCCGATGGCGAATGGAATTAAGGCCACATGATGGCTTGCGATTTCATCGTTAAATAGGAGCCTCAAAAGCCACGACCCCCATTGCGCCAATAAGGCAGCCCATATACCGCCCACGATAAGGATCAAATATCCGGCCTTTGCCGTTATCCGATGGGCGGCCCTCAGCCCTTCAGGGGATTGCCCATCCCCCGCAAGATCATAAACCCGTGGCAGAACCACGCGTGATAGGATCGAAAAGCCCGCATGCATCGTGCCTTGTGTCAATAGGACAAGAACCGCAAGCGCAGCAAAGCTTTCAACCGATAAAAGATCAGCCGCATACCATTTATCCAATGCCCGCATCATCAAGCTTGGCGGCACCCAAAACAGCATGGTTTTCGAATGTCCAACGAGAAACCGCTTCAAGAGTGCCATTTCTTCTGAAGCGGGCAGCGCGTTCACCGCGCCATGCTCGCCCCTCAGGAGCATATATTGGCCAACTAGGGCCAAAAACCCAATAATGGCGGCCAAGGCCGCAAGATTAGGTGCGGTTAGGAGACCAATCCCTTTGAGGATCGCCAAAGCCATAAGCTGCGCTATGCTTGGCGCCAACATGGCGAAGATAGCCTGTCCACGCCGCCTCATGACATTGGCCAATTCAACAACCGCGCCTGCCGCCGAAATTGTTGCACCCAACATCAGCCCAGCAAGCAAGCCAAAGGGGCTAAGTATAATCTCGCCAAAGCCAATCTGGGCATTAAAAGCAAATGGGATCAGGGCAACTGTCGCCAGAACAGCGAATGGGACAAACAAACAGATGCCAAAATACAGTAAATGCTGCGCAGCCAGACCCTTTGTGATCGCAATTGACAACCCGCGCGCGAAAACGGTGCCGATAATCCCATACCACATGATACGGATTGCAACGCCAAAGGTCAGATACAGCGCATATTCAGCAAAGACCGCAACGCCCGCAAGCCGCACAATCAGGGATGCCATCGCAAAAACGACAATAAATGCGAAGGCAAAAGCGGCAACAGTGCCCGCATTGCGCAGATGCGCCCGCGTGAATAGAAAAAGCGCCTTCACCCTAACGCCTCCTCCACGCCATCGGCAAAACGGCGGGACATTTCTTCGATGGAATAATTGTTGCGGGCGATGCGGGCGCCTTGGATGAGGGTGTTGCGGTATTCTGGATCGCTCAGGACGCGCTGCACTGCATCCGCATAGGCTTGTGCGTCATCCGATTGCGCCACGATCACGCCATTCACCCCATCTTGCAGATAATCAATCTCGGGGCTGTGGTATGGCAACTGCGTGGTCACCAACGGGGTCTCATATGCGAAGCTGTCCAAAACCCCAAGACCCACCAAACCTGGCATCAGCCAAACCTTCGCAAGACTGGCATGAAGGGTTTTATCGGCCCCGAATTTCGGGCCAAGGTTGTGCAGCCAATCGCGCGTTTCGGCGGCCTCTTTCACAATATGCGCCTCTGGCCCCGCGCCGATAAACAAGACCTGCAAATCAGGGATATCTGCGCGCAGCAGATCGAGCGAGGCAATCAAAAACGGCAGTCGTTTTTCGTGATACATCCCGCCGATATAAACGGCGACATTCTCGCTGCCGCGACACAAACTGGCGCGCAGTTTGGCCAATTCCGCAGGGTCGATTGCCGCGCGTTCTGCCGCAATCTGCGACAGGTCGATGGCATTGTTAAACACGGTGATTTTGGCGCGCGGGAAACCATAACCCGCAATCAAATCCGCACAGCCCTCGGTATAGGTAAACCACCAATCCACCTTGGTGGCCCAAAACCGTTTCCATCGTTCGGCCAGGCTGTCTGGATTTTTCGCCTGAAAATTCTTGCCATGCCCGAAATAAGCCACGCGATACCCAAACAGCCGCGCACACAGGATGGCAGCATAGGCGGTCAGGTTGCGGTTTTCTTGCCCTACGATCACCAAACCATGCCTGCGCCATTGCCAGAAGGGTTGATAGCGCAGCCGTCCAAGAAATGAAGGCGCGCAAAGCGGTTGCCGATGCGCCCAGTCCAGTTCCACCGCGTCTTTTTTCCCCGCCTCGGCCCCCAAAGGCGGGCTATAGACGAGATGATACGCGACACAGCGCTTCGACAGTTCAGCGCGCAGCCGCGCGTGGAAGGCCACACGGTAATGGGTCAACACCAAAGCAAAAAAGACGACAGATCGTCTTTGAGAATTTGACATAACTGGCCAATATAATCAGATAGGCAAAGAACCCCTCTCTGCCCCCTCGCAAGCCTAAGCTGCAAAGGCCTCAACCACAATGCGAATTTTGATTTTGCACAATGCTTACAAAGCGGCTGGAGGCGAGGACAGCGTTGTTCGACAAGAGACCGCTTTGCTGCAGGCGCATGGCCATGATGTGGTTTATGATGAAATCAGCAATGATGCGATTGCATCAAATATCGAAAAGATACGCAGCTTTATGCAGGTGACTGGATCAAAACTCCAAGCTGATCGCATTCGTGCACTCTGCGCCGAGGTCAAACCCGATATTGTGCACATCCATAATTTTTTCCCCCTTCTTAGCCCTGCGGCACATGGCGCAGCGCGGGCCAGTGGTGCAGCGGTTGTGCAAACATTGCACAATTATCGGCTGCTTTGCGCCTCAGCCCTCTTGATGCGGAGCGGCCAAATTTGCGAGGATTGCCTTGGCCTAAGCCGCCTGCCTGCGATCCGTCACAAATGCTATCGCGGGTCATATTTGGGCAGTCTCGCCGTCAATCGCATGATCCATGCCACAACCGACAATCCAAAATGGCAAAGTGCCGTGGATCAGTTCATCGTATTGACGGAATTTGGCAAAAGGCTGTTCATTCGGGGCGGCCTGCCCGCCAAAAAACTTTATGTGAAACCCAATTTTGTGGCGGATCATGGGACGCCCCTGCCCCTCTCTGCCCGCGATCAAGGCTATGTGTTTTTGGGGCGGCTGTCGCGGGAAAAGGGTATCCGCACGCTTGTCACAGCATGGAACAATCTGCCCCAATACCCGCTTCAAATTATCGGCGCAGGGCCAGAGGAAGACTGGTGTCGCGCCCATGCTGCACCCCATATAAACCTACATGGCGCACTCCCTCATGATGCGGCCCAATCGCTTCTGCGCCGCGCCAAGGGTCTGATCTTTCCATCCGAATGGTATGAGGGCTTGAGTATGTCTTTGCTTGAAGGGTTTGCTGCAGGCACCCCTATTGTGGCCTGTGACATTGGGCCTGCGCGTGAAATACTTGGCCCCGATTTTTCCGATCTGCTTTTCACCGCCGGGGATGCACAGGGCCTTGCCGCAGCCGTTCTGCGATTGGAGGCCCAAGAGTGGCACCCCCTCTCCCACGCCGCCCGCGCGCTTTATGAGGCGGGCTACAGCCCTGCGTGCAATTACACGATGATGATGGACGGATATGAAAAGGCCCTTGCCCAGAGGCGGGCAAGGGCCTGAACGATCAACGCCTTGGACCAAGGATTGACCGCATCGCCTATTGCGAGAGCTGCGCGAGCTGCTCCGCGCCCACAGCCGTGGGATAATGGATCAGCCGCGCAACCCGTGCAGGCCCCGCCCCCTCGCCCACGGTGGCATCGTGAAATTCAAGCCGTGCTGTCTGATCGAACCCTGCAAATGCCATCATCTGCGCGGGTTGGCCGTTTACCGACAGGGCCATCAGGCCCGCCTGCCACATAAGCGCCGCATCAAAGGAAAGCTCACGCGGGACAATCGGCCCTGCAGGCGTGTCTGTGATTACAGCGCCGTCTCGATGCCGCAGCACAATCGCCCCACCCGCACGGCGCATGAGGGTGAGGCTGCGCCCCGTTTGGTCGATGACACGACAAAGCGCCGTGTCCCCCGCACCATTGGCCTCGCCAGTCACACGCAGCACGCCTTGGCCAAGCGCGCCCCATCCATCGGCGTCCAAGCCCAACAAATCCGCCGCACGACCCGCGACAGACCCATCGGTCATGATATATCCCGTGGCCTCTGGGCCCGCTTCGATCTGGAGCCCATAAATTGTCACGGTATCGCCTGGCATGGTCGTGCCTGCACCAAAGCCCCAATTCGTGGTCACCGTTTGATTGAGGCTGAAGCGGCACCGCATCCGATAAAAACCACTCGCCAATTGGTCATTGCGCAAATCTGTGATTTGCCCACCATTTTGCACCACCGCCACCATTTGACCTGGCGCTCCTTGGATCTCCAAATTACTGGCTGGTGAGGTGGCGGTGCTGTAAACTGTGCCCTTGAGCATTTGGGCGGACGCCGCACCATACCACAAAGTCATCGCGTAGCTGAGGCCCGCCTGAAAGGTGATAGAACCTGGACCTGCACGATGCCATGCAGCCCCCGCCGAGGTGATCTCAAGGCCAGGAAATACACCGCCGCGCGCCTCGGACAGGGCGGTTAGGGTCACGGGGCCAACAGGCCCCCATGTTGGCCGCGCGATGGAGCGTGACACCAGATTGCTGCGCGCAGGCTCGATCAACAAGCCCGCACCACCGCCATCCACCGCAGCGCCCCCCAGACGCGCATTGGTCAACGGCAGGGCGCTTTGCACAAGGCCCATTGGCCCCGTGCCCACCCCATAGAGACCCGCCGCAAAATCAAGCACAAGATCGGGCGCAAGGCCAGTTGACGTGCGATAGGCCGCCCACCACTTGGGCGGCGGCCTACGCAACGCCCCGCCTGAAAAGGAAAGATCAAATTGCAGCCCCATGATTACGCGACCACCAAAGCGTGGATGCCAAGGGCGGTTGTGCCCGTTTGCAACACACGGCGCACCCCCACGGGCAGAAGCATCATATCGCCCAAGGTCACATCACGGGTTTCATTGCGCACGGTCACGCAGCGCACCGTTCCCCCTGTCTCGACAAACAAGGCCGAGGCCACAATGGGCAGGTCTTGGTCGTCTTGTGGTGTCACGGGCATGATATCCGTGGCAGGGCCAGCGGGGCTTAGGGCGCGTCCTTGAAAAATATCCATAGGTCTTCCTTTGCTAAAACAGCGGGGATGCACCTTTGGTTGGATGGTTTCAGGCGGCCTCCCCGATTGGGTCAGAGAAACTCAGCCAAATTCAGTGCGATCTATTCAATTTCCTTGAAGCACTGGCTGTGGGGGGCATACTCGAGAAAATTTAACAATCGGTTACAAATCTGGCTTAGGCGCATATCTTGACTGACCTGAGCGCCAAAACGAGGCAAAAATGTCGAATTATACCCGCTATGCGATCTATATGCTTCCCGATGGCGGATTTTATCGCCTTGGCGCGGAATGGTTGGGATGGTGCAGCCGCACAGGTGCGGTGCGGGCGCATCCCGATCTAAAAGGGTTGCCCCGCAGCCCAGAAAGCCTGACCGCCACACCCCGAAAATACGGGTTTCATGCAACCATCAAACCGCCGTTCAAATTGGCCGAGGGCCAAAGCGTGGATGATCTGCGCGCGGCTTTTGCATCGCTGTGCCATGTCACGGCAGGCGTTGAGATTCCTGTTCTGGAGCTGCGCCGATTGGGGGGATTTGTCGCCATTGTCCCCGCCGCGCATAATCCTGCGTTGCAAGCGCTTGCCGCTGCGATGGTCGAAGGGTTGGATCGGTTTCGCGCGCCCGCGACCGATGTCGAATTGGCCAAGCGCAGAACCGCCAACCTGACCCCCCGCCAAGACGCGTTGCTGGTCACATGGGGCTACCCCTATGTCATGGATGAGTTCCGCTTTCACCTGACCCTCTCTGGTCGCCTTCCACAGGCGGAGGCAGATCAATTGGTTGCCTGCCTGCGCAGCCATTTCGCACCCGTCATTCCCCATCCATTCCGCATCACCGAATTGGCCCTGATGGGCGAGGATGAAACGGGGCAGTTCCATCATATCGAAAGTCAGACCCTCGCCTAAAGAAAACCCCCCGCAAACGGATTTGCGGGGGGGGTATTTTTTTTCGCGGTTCGGTTCAGAAGCGCGGGGGGAACACTCAGGGGTGCTTATTGCCCTGAGATTGCAAACAGCATTGTCTCGCCCGAATGGTCATCAACGCCGTCATTGTCGGTGGATACCCACATCGTGCCATCTGCGGCAATCGCAAGCCCCTCGACCTTGTCGAGGACATAGCCGCCAGTGGAGGTGAGGTAAGGCAGCAAATCAACCACAACCTCTTTGCTCAGGACGGGTGCGGTTTCGCCCAGCGCCACCATAGCTGCCATCTGATCCATGGACACGCGGGTGATCAACTTGGTCACAGCCGCATCACCCAACTGGTTGTCACGCTCGACAAAGTAGAGGTGATCGCCATGGGCCACAATCTCCGACAGACCAACCCATCCCGTGGAGGCTTCGGTCAAGGGATAATGCGCCACGCTCCATTCCTCGGTTTCGAGGTTATAGCCCAGAACCTTAGCGTGGTTCTCTGGATCATTGCGCCATTCGCGCTGCACGGCAATGTAGAGCATATCATCGACACGGGTGATCCCCTCAAAGCCGAAACGGGTTTCGACCGCAAGCAGCTCATTGGGCAAGGTGATGTAATCTTCAATCGCGCCATCTGCGCCGATATGATAGATCGCGTGTGGCACCAGACGGTCGCTGCGGCCCTCAGAAGCGACCCAGAAGCCACCCTCACCATCCAGTGCGATGCCTTCCATATCCATCAGCTGCGCAGGCTGCCCTTCGCGGGTGATGCGGATCGCATCCACAATGCGCGCAGGCGTTTGGCTGACATCAATATGGAAGATGGTCGGCTGCATGGCATAGAAGCTGTCAGACACCGCATAGAGTGTGCCATCATCCGCCATGACCTGACCCGAGATGGCACCCCACCCTGTCAACTCATCCATACCTGCCGAGGTCAGATGCGGATATACGGCAGGGGCGTTTTGATATTCATAGATCATCACATGGGCAGGCGCACCGCCATCACCGCGCGCATCATATTCATTGGCCGTGGCCAACAAGTTGCGCTCAGGGATCGCAATCGCACCCTCAGGTGAAATACCAGACGGCAAAAGCTGCGCCAACGCGGGGGCAGCGGGGTTCGACATATCATAGACGCCCACGATGGAGGAACGCTCGGCCAGAAGGAACATCATCGGCACGCCGCCAAAGGTTCCAAACTCCATCCCCTCAGGCTCGACCCCTTTGTTGCCAGAGCGTTCTTCGGGGTAATGGCCGATTTCCACAATCGCATATTCAAAGGCCATGCCTGCCTCAAAGACTTCGGTGCCATCACGGTTGAACACGGTAAAGCCACGGCTGCCGCCATCCATATCGCCTTCATTTGCAATCACGAAATGATCCGTGTCGATCCATTGCAGGGCATCAGGCTCGCGCGGGAGGGTGATGGACTGATCGAAAATCAGCGCACCTTCTTCTTCGGTGTCAACGCCGTTCAGCGTAACCTCACCTGCCGAGAAATGGCTCAGGACCTCACCAGCGGAGGAGATCACCACGATGTGGTTGTTTTCCTGCAAGGTCACCGCGATATCGCCATTCGCGTTCACATCCACGAATTCAGGCTCGGGGTCTTCGCCTGCAATCGCAGCCAGACCTGTCAAGTCCACGCGGATTTGCGCGTCACAGGCCATTGCGCCATTTTGACCCAAAGGCTGGATCACCAGATAGCCCGCTGGCATCTGCGGCACGCGGCCATCGCCTGCGTCCTCGTCCCGTTCGTTCTCAATCGCAACGGTGATGAAGCTTCCGTCTGGGGCAATGGCGGTGCTGTCTGGCTGACCGCCCAGATCACAGGACGCGAGAACCTCGCGGCTGCCCGCATCAATCGCGTGCAAAACGCCTGAGGGGTTGGTGAAGCTTTCAGAGGTGTTTTCCGCAACAAAGACGGTATTTCCAAGCGCGGATACGGCCGTTGGTTCACCATTGGGCAGGGCAAAAGCGCCTGCGGCAACGGGGTTGGCAGGGTCCGTGATATCGACAAAGCCAATCACACCTGCAGGGCTGTCGGAATAGATCAGCGTCATACCATCGCCCGTGGCGGTGATGATTTCAGCGGAGCTTTCCTCCGCATCGGGTGTATTCGCGGCGACTGGGAAAGACGCAATGCGATTGAAATTCATATCTTGGGCCAAGGCAGGCCCTGCCATCAAGGCGAGGCTTGTTGTGGCCAAAAGCGCGCGCAGGTTCATCAGGTATCCCCCTAGGAAAAACAAGTAACCCAAAACCCATGCCCGCCCAGCGTTACGACAAAGCTACAAAATGGTAACAGTCAGGTAAAACCACCCCAAAGGGAAGGCATGGCCGCTTTCTTGTCAGCGCGACTTTGGCCATATATAGCCAAGGTTGAATTGGCAGGGTTGGCATTATGCAACTGGAGCTCCCCCCCCTCTCGGGCCTTGTGGTCATTACACCGCGCCGCTTTGGCGATGCGCGCGGTTTTTTTTGCGAGACGTGGAACCCCAAAACATTGGCGGCCAATGGGGTCGAATTGCCCGATTTTGTGCAAGACAATCATTCCTTTTCCGCTGCGCGCGGCACGGTGCGCGGCCTGCATTTCCAAGCCCCCCCTTTTGCGCAAGGCAAGCTTGTGCGCTGCGGACGCGGCGCGCTGTTTGATGTGGCCGTGGATATCAGACGCGGCTCTCCCACTTATGGACACTGGTTCGGGGTAGAATTGAGTTTCGAGAATGGCAAACAGCTGTGGATACCCGCAGGCTTTGCGCATGGGTTTATGACGCTGACCCCCGAGACCGAAATCGTCTATAAATGCACCGCACCCTATGCGCCCGACCATGAGGGGGCCGTGCATTGGCAATCTTGTGGGATAGAGTGGCCTCTGCCCTTGGCGGATGCGGTTCTGTCCGACAAAGATCGCGCAGCCCCGCCCCTGTCAGATTTGGACAGCCCATTTGACGGAGGGGCGGGTTGATGCGCTTGCTGATTACGGGCGGGGCAGGGTTTATTGGGTCGGCGGTGGTGCGCTTGGCCATTGCGCAAGGGCATGAGGTGCTCAACCTTGACGCGCTGACCTATGCGGCCTGCCTCGACAATCTTGCGCCCGTGGCCGACAACCCCCGCTATCGCTTTGTGCAGGCGGATATTCGCGACCGCGCGACACTGGATAAAACCTTGGCCGAATATCGCCCTGATGGGGTGATGCATCTGGCCGCAGAAAGCCATGTGGACCGCAGCATTGATGGCCCCGCCGCCTTTGTAGAAACCAACATCCTTGGCACATTCAATCTGCTTGAGGCCGCGCGCCACTATTGGGACGCGGAGGGGCGACCCGAAACTTTCCGCTTTCATCACATCAGCACGGATGAGGTTTTCGGCAGCTTGCCCGATGATCCAAGCGTGAAATTCACCGAAACCACCCCCTATGATCCGCGCAGCCCCTATTCCGCGTCCAAGGCCAGCTCCGACCATTTGGTGCGCGCGTGGCACGAAACCTATGGCCTGCCCGTGGTTCTGAGCAATTGCTCCAACAATTACGGCCCCTATCATTTCCCCGAAAAGCTGATCCCTGTGATCATTCTCAACGCCATCGCGGGCAAAGATTTGCCGATCTATGGCAATGGTGCGCATCGGCGCGATTGGCTGTTTGTCGAGGATCACGCCGAGGCACTTTTGCTGATTATCACAAAAGGCAAAATCGGGCGCAGCTATGCCATTGGCGGCGAGAATGAGCGCAGCAATCTGGAATTGGTCGAGGCGCTTTGTGATATCTTGGATCGTCTGCGCCCAAAGGCGCAGGGCAGCTATCGCGATCAAATCCGTTTTGTTGCCGACCGCCCTGGCCATGATGCGCGCTACGCGATTGATCCCACCCGCATTGCGACCGAGCTGTCTTGGCGCCCAAAAACCACGCTAGAGGCAGGGCTTGAACAGACAGTGCATTGGTATTTGGACAACGAGGCATGGTGGCGTGCGCTGCAATCGCGCGATGGGGTGGGCCAGCGTTTGGGGCAAAAAGCATGATCCTGATTTTCGGCAAAACGGGGCAAGTGGCCCGCGCTTTGGCCGATCTGGTGCCCGATGCACTCTTTCTTGATCGCACGGCTGCGGATCTCACCGACCCCGCCGCTTGTGCAGCCGCAATTTTGGCGCATAACCCTGCGGTCATCATCAATGCCGCGGCCTATACGGCGGTAGATGCGGCTGAGGCCGACCCTGAAACCGCCTTTGCCGTGAACCGCGATGCGCCTGCCGCGATGGCCAAGGCGGCAGCCCAGATTGGCGCCCTGTTCTTACACATCTCGACCGATTATGTTTTTGATGGACAAGGCGATGCGCCCTTTGCGCCTGATGCCCCAACTGCGCCCCTTTCTGTCTATGGCAAAAGCAAAGCCGCAGGCGAGGCTGCGGTTATGGCGGCAGGGGGCGTTGCGGCAATCCTGCGCTGCTCTTGGGTGTTTTCGCCCTATGGTGGGAATTTCGTCAAAACCATGCTGCGATTGGCTGAAAACCGCGATAGGCTTTCGATTGTGCACGATCAAATCGGCGGCCCCACCCCCGCGCACGCCATTGCCGAGGCACTTTTGCAAATGGCCACTGCGCTCAAGGAAAAACCCAAATTAGCGGGCATTTATCATTTCAGCGGCACCCCTGACACGTCATGGGCAGATTTCGCCACCGAGATTTTTACGCAAAGCGGCCATCAGGTGACGATCACCCCCATCCCCACGCGCGATTATCCAACGCCCGCGACACGCCCCCTGAACAGCCGCTTGGATTGCAGCACAACCATGGCTGCCTTTGGTATCGCGCGTCCCGAATGGCGCGCATATCTGGCCGATGTGATCAACAGCTCGCAAACAATCGCCTGAGAAAAGAGCCCCAACGCCAGTAACCCGCCCGTAGAGCCACCGCAGCGCCTATGCCATTTTCGAGATCGGCATGAATAAGGTGCGTGCCATGATCCGTGTCTGCATATCCGCACCGCAAAACAAAAACACCGTGCGCCTGCGCAACCGATCCGTGTGGTGGATGAGATAATACCCCTCCATCGAGACTTCCGACAAAATGTCAGATCGCACGCCGCCTTGGCGTTGCGCCAAGCGCGTCTGCGCCTCGGACCAAAGCCCGCACATCTGCGAAAGTTTCATCAGGTCAGGATGCCCCTGTTGCGGCGAGATCACTTTGCCTGTGTCATGCAGGATCATCCCTGTGACAACCGCCGAAGGCAAACGCGCGCTGACATTTTCCAGCTTTTGCTGCACCCCCTCGGCCCAAGCGACCGTATCAGGGGCGTCACCGTCTTCGCCTGAGCCAGCCGCAGCGGCACCTTGCGCCGTCAGCCGTGCCGCACGCATCAATAGCCCATATAATTTTTGCCCTGAGGTCGCTTTCCACGCATAATCCTGTGTCGTGCTCTGCGCGATCTCATGGGGGGGCGCCGAGAGAAAAACAATATCCTCAAAGCGCCCGTCTGTGTCACGATGCAGGCGACCCGCAATTTTTTCGACATCGGTTTGGCTGCGCAATTTATCTGCGCGGCTGACGGCCAAAATCATCGGTCGTGTCACGATTTTCGCAATGCGGTCACAGATCAGCTGCTCGCTCAAACGCCATGCTTGCGAGGCGATGGTCACCCAAATCACCAAATCGGCTGAGGCAATCAACGCGCATTCCGTCTCAGAAAACGGGTTTTCCTGCTCACAGGCCAGTTCAACAAATTCCAAACCGCGCAGATGCGCGATATCATGGGTTACGACACGGGGCGCACGCGCGGCATCGGTGCGCAGAAAAATTGGCCCAGTGCCCTGCATTTCCTTGGCCATGACCGCGCTGCGGGCCACCGCGTTAATCAAGGTGGATTTGCCAGCTTTCACCTCGCCCATAATCAGGACGCGCATGGCGTTGTCTTTGGGGGGCAGGTTTGGAAATGGGGTGACGTTGGAGCGGGCCAGATCATTAGGCTGCATGGGATAAATCTACTCGTGACAGGGCCGAATGCGCCACCGAAAGGATTTGCAAGCGGCGTTCCAGAATTTCCAATTGACTGTGAAGGCGATCATGCAAGAGCGCCTTTTGTGACGGGTCTTGGCCAAGCGCCTCGATGTGTCGGCGATCACGGCGCAGGCGGCGCTGGCGTTCGGCAATGGCCGTATCGACCATGCGACATAAGCCTCGGATACGGTCCATTCCACCGGTGGTGCGGGCCACTTGCGCCTCGTTGAAAACGCGCACCAATTTTTGCATCACGGGGCGCAATTCGGCGCTGAGGATGGTGTGAAACGCCTCGCGGGATTTCTCGGCATTGATCGTGCTTTGCCGCCAAAAGGCCCAGCCTTTTTCACTGACCAACGGCACGAGAAGCTCCTTTTTGGAAAAGCTCAATGTTGATGTGAAATGCTCATGGGGCAGGTCGTCCAGAGTTATGCCTGCGACCTGCTTTTGCAATGCGGCCTCAATGCGCGCGACAGAAAAGCGAAGCGTTTTTTCTAGGATTTGGTCGATATCCGCGCGCGACTTTGCAAAGGCCGCTGAAAAGCATTGTTCAAGACCTTGATGCAAAAGCCCAAGATCAACGCGAATTTCAGAGGCGCGTGCCTCGCCTTGGCCATCGCGCAGAATCGCTGCGTCCAAAATGCGGTATTGATCGTGCAAAAAGCTTTGGATCACTTGGCTCAATTGGGCCTCAAACGCGGACCATGCTTGTTCCAACATCTGCCCCAAAGCCGCCTCGGCCCCATCCACAAGCTGCGAGATCATCGCCTCGACTTCGGTTAATTGAGAGATTTCAGCGCCCATATTCTCCAAGAGCGCCTCTGGTGACAGCTCCGCCATCTGGGCCATTTCACCTTGAACCGACTCACGCTCCCGTTTCGTGGCGAAATTCAGGGCCGCGATCTCTGCGCGGGTGTCCTCGAAAATCTGCGCCAACCCATGCGCACCGATCCCACTGTCAATAATGTCTGAAAGGGCACCTTTTACCGCATCAAGACCCGATGCCAAAAGCAAGCGGTCGATCTCCTCCGCGGGGACATATCCCATTGTGGTCTGTAAATAGGCCCGCAAATCAGGTGTATCGAGCCGCGCACGCATCGCGGCCGCCTCGGCATCGCTGCGCTTGGCCATATCGGCCATAAAAGCGCTGCCCGCAATAATCCGGAATTTGATCTCGGGCACCGCCGCGCGCAACCGTGTTGCGACATCCTCCATCAGCTTGGGCACCGCGCTGGCATAATCGTCCAATTCGTCAATACGATTGATAAAGATCATCACCTCTTTGGTGCGCTGCTGCGCAAGCAGGCGGATCAAGGCCAGATCCACCGTGGTCAAGGCCTGATGGGCCGACAGAACCACGATGAAAATATCCGATTGATCCAAACTGCGACAGGTAAATTCATCGCGCACAAGGAAGGGATCATTCACGCCTGGCGTATCGGTGAGGATCACGGGAATTTTGAATTCGGGACGGCGCATAAAAACATTGGCGACCTTTGTGATGAGCGCATATCGCCCTTGCGCATCGGACGCATCCTCATCTTGGCCCGCGCAGACATAGCGCTGCATCAAATCGGAATTCAGGAATTCATAGTCATGCGACTGCCCCAAAAGGCTGTGATAATGCTTGCCCAAGCGGCGCTGCGCGCGGGCGCGCATGGCTTCGGCTTGGCGGCGCAACACGGCTGTATCAAAGCCAGGGATCAATTTTTCGGTCAATTCGCGCAGATGCGATGTGCCGTTGATGATTTCATCCCAATCTGCCTCCGAAAAGAAATCAAACCGCGCGCCGATCCGAGGGTCGCCTTTGATATTGATACGGATATTCGTCACCACCGAAGTCCACGGATTAACATCAGATGGCAGAAAATCGCGCTCGTGCAAGAAGGCGTTGAGGAAGGTGGATTTACCCGCCTTCACCTGACCGATGACGGCGATCCGCGCCGCCCAATTGGCCAATTCTTCACGCAATAGGATCAGGTTTTGACGGTTCTCTCGGCCAACCCCTTCGCACAGATGGGCAAGCATCCCATCCAAAAGGTCAAGGTCTTCACGCTGTTGGGGTGCAATTTCCATCTCTGCCCCCTTTACTTTGCGCCCAAGTGACGTGCGGGGGTGGCGGCGGCGGGTTCCAGTTCACCGTCCACCGCACGCATGAATTCAGCCATCATCGCCTGCCATTCTTCGGGCGAGTTTGGCGGCGCATTCTTGACCAACTCGGCCCAGATCGCCTCGGCACGGCTTTTGGCGCTTGCCCCGTCAAACAAGGGCACGACATTTTGCGCCGTAGGTTCTGCGGCAGGGGATGATCCCACACGAATAGGCCGCGCCACACGCCGCGGCGTAGGATTGGGCCCCTGCTGCGAGGGGCGCATCTGCTGCGGCGCGGCGCTTAACAAATCAGCGCCCGTGCAGGCCACCTGCCCTGCCAATGTCACCACATGGTTCGCGACAAAATCCAAATCCGTCTCTACCAACAAAGAGGCAAGGATGTGATGGTCGAAAAACGGATCAGTCTCGCGCAACACTCGGCGCATCAAACGGTCGGCAGATTGACTGTCGTGCAAGCGATCGGCATGGGTCACCACCAAAGTGGCATTGCGGCGCAGACGCGGCGGCATCGCCTGCCAAACGGCCTTTTCGGATTGCCGCCACGCTTGCACGGCATTGCTGCACCAGATCACCATATCCGCGCAATCCAGCATTCGCATCCATGATGTAGCATCAATATTCGGATCCGAATTTCCAGGTGTGTCGATCAGATCGACATAATCCAAAATCGGCGCTTGCATCTGCATCTCGCAGCACAATGTCCCCTCGAGCGCAACATTGCGGAGATCCCGCAGCGGCTCACTTGTGCCATCCAAGCCCACCCTGCGATCACCCATATGATCGGCGCTGATCCACACGGGCGGCAAAGCCGTGGCCGTAACATTGGATGGCAGCACATTCGCACCAAGCAATCCATTGATGAGCTGCGTTTTTCCTGCGCTAAACTCGCCTGCCACCAACAATCGCGGTTTGCGTTTCATCTGTGTCATGCGACATCCCTCGCCCGTTTTGTTGGCCCTTGTTTTTGATCCAAAATAGCGTGAACATAGCGCGTGCGATCATCGAGGTAATCTTCGATCACCTCCAAAACTTCGCGCGAACGCGGATCAAAATGCTGTTCCAGAAGCTGCGCAATCAGCGGGTCTGTTTCCGCCAAAATCACGTCTGCATATTTTTTGCGCAGCCGCGCTTCGGCCCCGAATTTCCAGAACCGCTGCCACCAAGCGCGATTCAGATCGAGGGAAAGCGTGGCAGACAGGCTAGAAGGTGGTCGGATCACGGGGAAGAAAATCTGCTCATCGGGCAGATCAACACCCACCACCGCCAAATCCACATCCATGACATCCTGAACCGCTGCCGCCGCTTCATCAAGCAAGGCTTGCGCTTTGCGGTCCAAACTTTTGCAAGCCGAAAGATAGGCCGACCGCATCGACATCCGCAGGCTCATCGGCTCATGCTCCCATGTTTCAGCCTCACCATAGGCCGCCACATGAGCAGACAAGGCTGAAAGCGCGCTTTCGACAAAGGCTTCCTGCGCACGGCGGAGGCGATTTTCGAGGTCTTCGCGGGTTTGCTGCACATTTTGCTGATGGCGCGACAATGCCGTTTCCTTGATCCGAAACAGCCGCTGCTTGATGCCCGCGACATCATGATCTTGCGGACTCTCGCCTGCGATGGTCTGAACCGTCTCCATCATCGAGACGATATTGCGTGCCTCGGCGCGCAGCTCTTCCACCATCCGCGCACCAGGACCATCGGCGATGCGACTGGCGACAGCGCGCAGCAGGTGATGCAAACCGCTGGCCTCGGTGGCGGCGCGGCGGATGTCTTCGGGGCTTGTCATCGGCATTTGATGCATTTCGGCCCAATGCTGCAACGCGCTGAGGCTGGCGGGTGCCATGTTCTGTGGGGCCGCGCTTTGCGCCATTTGCGCCCAGTAGCCAGAGCCAAATAAAATTTCAATTCCAGCACCCAGCCCGAAACGTTCGAGTGTTTTGGTGATGCTCGCCCGCAGCTTCGCCTCCTCGGCGGTTGGGTTGCCAAGCTCGTCCATACGATTGACGAAAATCACCACCTCACGTGCGTCAATCGCGCAAATGATCCGCAACAGCGCCATATCCATGGTGCTCAATGCCTGATGCGCAGACAAGACCACGATGCACGCGCGGCTCTCGCTGATCGCGTTCAGCGTGGTCTGCTCGCGCATCATGAAAGTGTCATTGACGCCCGGCGTGTCGCGGAAACACAGGTTGTTTGGGAAATCTGGATTGTCGATATACAGGTCCGCTGATTTGGTCAAATCGGCGTAAAACCCGTCCTGCCCACCCTGACGCAGATCATCGGGATCACCATAGCAAATATAGCTGTTGATCAAATTCTGATCGAACTCCGCAAAGGCATGGCTTTGCCCCAGCAGGCGTTGAAAATCCGCACCCAATCGCGCTTGGGTCATTTCGCGCATCTCAAGCACTTGGCGGCGCACCTCGTCCGCCTCTTGCGAGAACCCTGCACGATTGGCCATTTCGCCCAATTTTCCGCCTGTTTCAATCAGGCGATCCCATTCATACTGGTCAAAAAACCGAAACAGCGCACGGGTCCGTGGAGGGCGGCGGCGGCTGTTGAAATGCAGACCGGTGATAACGGATGTCCACGGGTTTACATCCACGGGCAAGAAATCGGGCTTGCCCAACATCGCGTTGAGCAGGGTTGATTTCCCCGCCTTCACCTGACCGATGACGCTGACATTGGGTTCGAATGCTGCAATTTTTTCCAAACAACGGTCAATGCTGTCGCGCACGAAATCCACATCTGGCTCTAATATGGATTTGAACACCGCCTCAAATTGGCTGATCAAATCCCATTGAGCCTGTAACGCCTGAAAGGCGGTTTTATCAGTGGGGGAGTGTTCTGCGCGCTCCATTATGCACCTTGTTTTGTATCTCGGGACAGACGAAGGCGGCGCATTGGCACGATGCGCCGCCTGCGCTGATTACATTTCCAGTTCGGCCTCAACGGATTTTACATTGATCCGTGCCATCCCAAGATTGGCGCTCTTCTTATCCAAAGCGACATAGATAAACACGGTCGGTGTATTGGTCAGCGGGCGGATCAAATGATACTGGGTGCCCAAGGTGATCAGCATATCTTCGATCTGATCATTGAGGCCGATCTGTTTCATCGCAGCCAGCTTTGCGCGCACCACCTCGGTGTTCGCGGCCCCTGCGGCCTCAAGATCAAATTTCGCGCCGCCACCCACGGCAGAGAGCATCATGCCTGTTTCACTGTCGACAAGGCAGGCACCGATAAAGCCCGCGATTTCGCTCAATTTTGAGATATCCGTTTTTGCCATCGTTCTTCATCCTTTGTTGCGGAAGATTTTGTTTTGATGACGAAAGGTTTAGCGGCGGATTTGGGCCAAGTTGGGACAGGAATGTTGAAACAGACGCCACAATTTAAAAAAATCAAATTTGCGCAAATTTTACATCAAGCCACTGATATATATTCATAAATTAAAAATTACTGGGGCGCTTTGTGAAACAATCACGGCGAAAATACAGCGCCAGTGCAAATTTCGTCACAATCCCTTTGTCTTGGTAATTACAATTGTACCAATCATACGGCACTCGGCAGCGCAGAGATTCGCGACCGCAGCCAAGCGACCACATCCGCCTCTGCTTGGTCGCCAAGCTCCACTTCTCGCAAAAGCCGATATGCGGCTATTGGGGCGACCTGAAGATCATACCCGTTGAGACGCAGGAACAATCGCGCGCAAATCCAAGCCGTGCGCGATTTTCCATCCCGAAAGCCAAGTGAGCGGGCGATCCAATACAGATAGCATCCCGCAAAATCAGCCGCGTCATACTGGCCACCCGAAGCAACCCGCAGCGCGGGTTCAGCCAGCGCGCGCGTCACCAACCCCTCGTTGCGGATGGCGCCATCGCCCCCGAAACGGGCCAATTGCTGGTCATGGATCATATAGACCAGAGTTTCGTTAAGGAACCGCCACGCCATCAGCCAGACAGTGCCTTTAGCATATCGCGGTCCTCGGTCATGATCCGTTCGGCCTCCTCAAAGGCCTGCGCGGTTTCTGGATCATAAGGAGAAATTCGGATCGCGTTATCGGGTGCGGCGGTCAAGAATACCTGTGCCCCACGCTCGATCCCCAGTAATGTCAGAACATCCTTGGTCAACACGATGCCCGAAGATGAGCCAACTTTGATGACTTTGGTGATTTGCACAATCCTACCCCTTTGCTCCAAATGCAGATTGGCGCGCTTATAGAGTCAAATTCGGGCAGGATTGTGGTGCAACAAGCGTTTAGGAAAGGATGACAAGGCCAAGACCAACCAAACAAGCGATCAGCAAGGTCAAGGCAATCAACAATGCCAAAGCATTGCGTCCAACCGTGGCAAAGGCCTGAAGTGAGGTTTTCATACCAACCGCAGCCACCGCCACGACCAGACAGGCGCGCGAAACCAAATTGACCCCATCGGTGATTGTGGCAGGCACAAGATCTAATGTGCCTAGCACCGCAAGGGCGATGAACCCCGCCACAAAAGCAGGGATCAGCGGCGGTGCCTTGCCCCCCTCGCCCGCCTCAAGGTGGGCTTTGCGCAAAATCAGCGTGGCCACCAAGATCACGGGGGCCAACATCATCACGCGGAACAGTTTCACGAGGGTCGATAAATCGCCCGTTTCATCCGAGATGGAATAGCCCGCCCCCACCACTTGGGCCACATCATGAATGGTCCCGCCCAAGAATATCCCAGCTGCATGGGTCGACAAACCCAGCGAGGTCGCGATCATCGGGTAAAGGATCATCGCGATGCTTGAGAGAACCGTCACCGCGACCACGGTAAAGGTGACATCATCCTGTGCCATATGGCGCTTTGGCAAAAGCGCTGAAATGGCAAGCGCGGCAGATGCGCCGCAAATGGCAACAGAGCCGCCTGCAAGAAATCCAAAATATCCTGATTTTCCAAAGCGCGGCGCAAGCCAGATACCTGCGCAGATCGTGGTCCCAACCGCCATGGCCAGCATCACCGCCTCGGCCACGCCGATGCCGTCCAACAATTGGGCCGTGATCCGCAGCCCCAGCAGGGCGACCCCAACCCGCAACACCGTGCGGCCTGCGAAATGGATGCCTTCGGCCATGCGCGGGTCTTGCGAGAGAAAATGAAACGGAATGCCCAGCAGGATTGCCATAAGCATCACAGGCGCGCCGTAGTGATCGGACAGGAATTGCGCGGCCATCGCCACCAAAAGCGCCATCAACAAACCTGGCCCGATGCGCCTAAGGCCAGATCCTATATCGCTGTGGCGAGGGATCACCGACAGACCCGTCCGCTATCCGCGCGGAAAATGTGAACCGCCTCGGGCACAAGATGCACCCCTACGGTTTGCCCGATGGCAATATCGGTCTGGCCCGCTTGGTGGATCACCAATGGCTCATCCGAGGGCAGCGTGACAAAAATATAGCTTTCGCTGCCCAATTGTTCGACCTCGGTCACAGCCCCCTGCAACCCGCCTGTTTTGGCGATGGTGATATCGCGTGGCCGAATGCCAAGTTCAATCATATCCCCCTGAACCGCACCACTGCGCGGCCCGAGGGCAAGGTGACCGCCCGCCGCCAAGGCGACCCCGCCTTCGGCGATCTCGCCTTTTAGGAAATTCATCGCAGGCGAGCCGATAAACCCCGCAACAAAGCGATTGTCGGGATTATTGAACAGCTCTAGCGGGGTTCCGAATTGCTCAAGCCTGCCATCGCGCAAAACCGCGATTTTATCCGCCATGGTCATCGCTTCGACCTGATCATGGGTCACATAGATCATCGTGTTCCCAAGGCGGCGATGCAGGTTGCCAATCTCGCGGCGCATGGTCACGCGCAATTCTGCATCAAGATTGGAAAGCGGCTCATCAAAAAGAAAGATCTTCGGCTCGCGCACAACCGCGCGGCCAATGGCAACCCGTTGGCGTTGACCGCCTGACAGCTGTCCAGGACGGCGATCCAGATAGGCCTCAATGCGCAGCATCCGCGCGGCCTCCTCCACGCGGCGGGCAATTTCGGCTTTTGGCATTTTGAGGTTCTCGAGCCCAAAAGACAGGTTTCCGCGCACCGACATATGCGGGTAAAGCGCGTAGGATTGAAACACCATCGCCAATTCACGCTGCGCTGCGGGCACATGGTTGACCACGGCCCCATCAATCACGACATCACCGCCTGTGATCCCCTCAAGCCCTGAAATCATCCGCAAAAGCGTGGATTTTCCACAGCCAGATGGGCCAACAAAGACACAAAACTCGCCCGAGGCAATTTCCATATCAATGCCATGGATCACTTCGACCGAGCCATAGCGCTTGATCACCGAATTCAGTTGTAAATCGCTCACTATTTCAATCCCGTATTGGCAATGCCCGTGGTGATGTATTTCTGCAAAAAGACGAAAACCAAGGTCGCAGGCACAAGGCTGACCATGGTCATGGCAAGGCGGAAATGCTCTTGGCTGATATGTTCGCCGCGGAATTCAAGCAGGCAAAGTTGAATTGTATAGGCCTCTTTGGTGGTCGCGATGGCCACCATCGGCAAGATCAGGTCATTCCAACGCCAGATCACCGATAGGATCGCCAAGGCCGCAATTGCGGGCAAGGCCAAAGGCAGAACGATGCGCCAATAGACCTTCCACTCACTGGCCGCATCCATGCGCGCGGCCTCGATCAGCTCATCGGGGATCGACAACATATATTGGCGCAGCAAAAACACGCCCGTTGGTGTGGCCGCGCCAGGAATAATCACGCCCCAGATCGACCCTGACAGGCCTGTGGCATTGATCGCCTTGAACAGCCCCACAAGCGTGATGGTGGGCGGCACCATCAATGTCGCCAAGATGATCACGAAGAACAAAACTTGGCCACGGAATTTATATTTTGCCAGCGCAAAGGCCGCCATCGAATTGATCAACAAAGTGAGGGCCGTGGCAATGGCCGTGACCAAAACCGAATTGGTAAAGCAGGTCGCAAAATTCACATTTACGCCAAAGGCACGACCCAAAAGCGGATCGGTGTAGTTTTCCCAACTCGGGGCAAGGCTGCGCGCGGTGCGGATGGTGGCCGTGGCAAGCTGCACCACCTCATCGCTGCGATTGTCGACATAACGCGCGGGCGTGGTCTCGCGCAGAGGATTGATACGGGAAACCCCGAAAAGCGTCTCCACGCCCGTCACAGGATCAGGCGCACGGGCCAAGATTTGCACGGAAATCGAAGAGGGCTCAAACGGGTCCAGCGACAGGAACTCGGACAGCAGGCGCTGATCCTCAGGTGCCAGTCCCGCGACAATCGCCGCTACATCAAAATCTTCCTTCGCAGCAGCGGACATGGTGGTGTAGCGCAAGATCCAATCAGGTAGGTTTTCACGCACAACCAAGGCGCGGGTCATTTCTGGCAAAAGCCCCAAATGCGCGCGCAGGGCATAAAGCGCATCGCCCTGATAGCGATCAAGGAAAGCGGAAATATCATAGCCTGCCTTCTGCCCATCGGGCAAATCGGACCAATCCAACACCCAATAGGGCAGATCACTGATGTAGAAAATGCGTTTGCCTTCTGGCCCTGTCACGGTGGCGCGCGCCACCTGTTCATAGCGGGCGGGCAAAAGCGACAGGTCTTGGCGTTCCAACTGGGCCGAAGATTTGAGCGAATTCAACCCCAGCCACAGCACAGGCACAAGGATCACAACCACACCAAGCAAGAGATAAGCATAGGTGAGGTAATCCAACCAATTTGCGCGTTGACCGCCCGCCTTGCGGGTCAGAAATGCAATCGCACCGCTCATGACCGCGCCCCCCGTGATGACAGCCACACCTGCAACAGCGACAAGACAATCAGAACAGCCGCCACCAGAAGCGAGGCCATCGCCGCGATGCCCAGACCATTGGCCGTGGCTTGTCCGCGCAGGCCAGAGGTTTCGAAAATATATGCCACAAGCGAAGACCACCGCACGGACATCGCGTAAAGCTCCTCAAACGCTTGGAAGGCTTTGATGAGCGACAGCACCGTGACCACCAATAAGGTCGGCGCAAGCAACGGAATGGTGATGCGGGTCAATTGCCGAAAGGCGGATGTGCCGTCCATTTCAGCGGCCTCATATACATCGCGCGGGATCGCCTGAAGCCCCGCAAGCAGGATCAGCATATAAAACCCCAGATGTGCCCAAGTGTAGACAAAGACCGACCAGAACATGGTCCATGCAGGATCGGTTAACCATTGGATCGGCGCATCAATCCATCCCCACCCGATCAATGTCTGGCTCAACACGCCTTGGCGCTTGAGGATCAAGCTCCACAAAAACCCCACCACAACGGGCGACAACATAACGGGATAGAAAAACACGGCGCGCCAAAAGCCGCGCGCGATGATGTTGCGGTTCAAGGCCAGCGCCGACATCAAGGCCACAAAGATCATGATCGGAACTTGGAAAACAACAAAGACTGCAGTGTCGTATACGGCTGCAAAAAATTTATCGTCCTCTAAATTCGGCGCACCCGTGTCGATTTGCGTCTCAGCCGTGAGGCGGCGCAAATTATCCAGACCCGCAAAGGCGCGCTCGTCAAACAGGATGGATTGCCCTGAGGTTACGGCAAAGCCCAAATTGATGAACATCGGCGCAAAGGTGAACAGGCCAAAAACCAGCATATTGGGCAGCAGGAACAAATAAGGCAGGCCAGTCGCGCCAGACAGGCGCTGCGTCATTTCAATGGGCCAACCCACAATTGCGGCCAACTGGCCCATGAAGGGGCCAGTGGGGCGGATCAGAACCCACCCCACCAAAAGGTAAAGGCCAAAATAAACTGGCCAAGGGGACCCTGCAAATGCGGCGATGAATGCGTCTGTCATTGCAGGGTCGTCCCTTGGTTCACTTATTGAGCGACTTGTGCGGCAACATCCGCATCAATCGCGGCCAAAGCATCATCAAGGCTCATTTCACCTGTGATTGCCTTGGTCAGGTAATCAGGCACAACACCGTAGATCACGAAGTTCTTTGCGTAACCTTGGAAAGTGTATGCCTGTGGCGTGGTTTCTGCCGCTTTGCCCGCGTTTGCCGCAAAGACAGACAGCGCAGCCGCAACCGCGGGCGATGCGTCACCATAATCAACACCCGAAGCCTGAAGCCCCTGATGTGCTGTGATGTTGCGCGTGGCGGAGGCAAAGCGGGCTGCATTTTCCTCAGATGCAAGGAAATCGATAAAGGCCGCGGCCGCCTCGGGGGCATCGGTCGATTTAAACGCGGTGATCGCCGCCCCGCCTGGCATTGCGCCACAGCCACCTACACCACATGGGGCAGGAACCGCGCGCCATTCGAAATCGGTGATGTTCTCGGCATAGGAATTGATCATCCACGAGCCAGACATATGCATCACGGCATCACCCGCTTGGAACAGCGGGGCTGCGTTGCGATACTGGGTGCCTTCGCCTGCGGGCCACCCTTCGGCAGGCATCAAGCCAGAGGCGTGCCACCCGACAAATGTTTCAGCAAAGCTGCGGAAGCCTTCATCCACCAAGATCGGGTTGCCCGCATCATCAAAGAATTTTGCGCCATAAGAGAAGGCAGGGCCAGCCATACGGTGCGCGGTGCGGTCCATCGCCAGGCCAGCGGTTACGCCCGTTGCGGCCTGAACCTCGGCCAAGGCCGTGGCCCAGTCATCCCAAGTTGCGCCATCGCCAGGCATATCCACGCCCGCGTCCTCGAAGAGCGAGACATTGACGAAGGGCCCCGTAACGGTCAACTGCGTCATCCAGCCGTAAATCCCGTCATCCTGACCACCAACCGCACGGAACCACGGCAGGGTCGCGCCATAGGCCGCCTCCCAAGCTGTGCGATCCACATAGGGCGCAAGATCAAGATAATACTGGTTTAAACCACCCAAATTGGTGACGCGCGCCACATCAGGCGCGGCATCGGTTTGCAGTTGGTTTTCCAACTGGTCGCGGATCACGTCATAGGCCACGGTTTCCATGTTCACGGTGTGACCCGTGGCTGCGGTAAACTCGGGCAGCATCTCTGCGATCACATCGCATTCATTGCCGTCCTGATAGCACAGAAAGGTAATCTCATCCGCAAAAGCGGGGGCTGCGCTGGCAACCAATAAGGCTGCGATTGCAGTACTGGTCAACTTAACGGTCATGTGTTTCCTCCCTTGAACATTCCCGATGGTTTGGTCGTCTGTCTTCCCCCCTTGTGATCGGGGTATCTTTACTAGGCGGGCTCCGTCTCTTTGACCGCGAATTGGCCAAGTTTTCCGCGAAAAAATCCCAAGGAGCCGCCCGTTTCACGATGGCCCGCGCGCAGGACTTGGCCGACCAAAATATCGTGGTCGCCCCCCGCATAGGCCGCCCAAGCCGTGCATTCAAATCGCGCAAGGCAATCATGCAGCACAGGAACCCCTTCGGCGTTCATGTCGAAATCATCAGACCGAAGACCCTTGGCATCCCGCGCAATGCGCCAACATAAATCTTCCTGATCCGCCCCCAAAACATGAATGGCATAGGCGGGCGCATCGGCAAAGAACCGATAACGGCGCGAAGCGCGATCAATCGACCACAGCACCAATGCGGGGTCGAGGGATACGGATGAAAAACTATTTGCCGTAATGGCCACTGGCCCCTCATCGCTTTGCACTGTGACAATCGTCACGCCCGTTGCGAAACACCCCAGCGCCGTGCGAAAGGCGCGCGGGTTAGCGGGGTCAGGCACAAAGCTGCTCAACGGATGGTGGCGCAGTTTTTGGTTCATTATGCAACCTCATGGCCAAGCGCGGCCTCGTAGAGCGCGAACCAATCGCGCCGATCCAGACGCACGCGCAGCGCATCTGAAATGGTGGCGATACGCGGCAGGGAATTTGTGCCAAGAACAGGCAGGATCGCAGCAGGATGGGCCAAAAGGAAGGCCACGGAAACAGCCGCGCGATCCACGCCCTGCTCTGCCGCAATCGCATCAAGCCGCGCGGCCAACAGCCCCTCGCGCGCGGTCATCAGCGCACCGCCCCCCAAAGGCGACCATGCCATAACGGGCTGCGCGTGGCGCTGGTGGAAACTCAAATCCCCATTGGTAAAGGGCGCGATGTGGGACAGCGACAGCTCAATTTGATTGGTCACCAATTTCGCGTTCATCGCGGATTGGAGCAACTCCCAATCCCAAGGGCGGAAATTCGACACGCCCGCCGCGCGGATCTTGCCCGCTTTGATCAATTCATCGAGACAGGCACCCGTCTCGTGGTGATCCATCAGCGGATCAGGGCGATGGATCAGCAGCAGATCAATTTGATCAATCCCCATCTCGCGCAAAGAGGTGTCAACCGATTGCGTGATATGCGCGGCGGATGTGTCGTAATATTTTACAGGCGCGTCAGAATAGCGGCCAATCGGCGCCACGATATCGCATTTTGTCACGATTTCCATCTTGGCGCGCAGATCGGGCCGCGCCCGTAGGGCTGCGCCCAAAATCGCTTCGGCCGTGTAACCACCATAAATATCTGCCTGATCAAAGGTTGTTATCCCTTGGGCGAGGCAGGTTTCGATTTTTGCGATGACATGATCGGTGGAGGTATCCGTGTCATCGCCAAGCCGCCACATCCCGTAGACAAGGCGGCTGAAACTCAGGCCTTCCGCGATTTGCACGCGGGGCATGGTGGGGGGTGTTTTGGTCATTTGCGAATGCCTCCGCCTAGGGGTGTATTCGGCAATGTAGTGGGCACGCGGCCGTATTCATGGGGAAGTGAGCAGGTTTTCATCTGCGGCAAAACCCGTGTGCCAAAATGCTCGGCCTCGTCTTTGTGCGGATACCCCGAAAGAATAAAGGCGCGGATGCCCATTTTCTGGTAATCCTCAAGCCGTGACAGAACCTGATCCGTAGAGCCGACAAGCGCCGCCCCACAACCAGAGCGCGCGCGGCCAACACCCGTCCACAGATGGGGTTCAATATAGCCCGCATCATCCGCTATCTCGCGGTTTTTCGCCTGGTGGCTCACGCCCAATGATTTCGCATCCAGTGCGCGATTGCGGATCGCATCCCCCTGATCCGCATCCAGTTTGGAGACGATATATTCGGCATATTCGCGTGCCTCGGCCTCGGTGTCGCGCACAATCACATGGACGCGCAGACCGTAATCGAGGGTGCGGTTATAGCGTTCGGCCACAGCATTCACCGCCTGCATCCGTCCGCGCAATTCTTCCTCGCGCTCGGGCCACATAAGATAGACATCACAATGCTGACCGCAGAGTTCCAGCGCATCAGGCGAATACCCCCCGAAATACAAAAGCGGCCCGCCCTTTTGATAGGGGCGCGCGGGGTCAGTGGTCAGGCCTTCAAAATTATAAACTTCGCCTTTGTAATTGATCTCGTCCTGCGTCCAAGCCTGTTTCAGGATTTCCACCACCTCGCGCGAGCGCTGATACCGAAAGGCGCTATCGGCCACTTCGCCTGGAAAATCGGAAGAGATGATGTTCACCGTCAAGCGACCTTCCAGCATATGGTCCAACGTGGCAATGGTGCGTGCCAACATAATGGGCTGCATCTCACCGCAGCGCACAGCCGCCAGCAGGTTGATCTTCGAGGTGATGGGCGCGCAGCCCGCAACAAAACTCAGCGTATCCTGCCCGACCTGATAGGATGAGGGACACAGCACATTGCGAAACCCGTGGCTCTCGGCGGTTTTCACAATATCCGAGCAATGCGCAAAGGACGAACGCAACGCCCCATCTGGCACGCCCAAGAATTGATAATCATCCGAGCAAAGCGCAGCAAACCACGACACTTCGGCGGCATCTAGATCGGCGGATGTGATGGGAACCACGCTCAAATTTCTTCTCCCCTCCCTGCGGCGCGTTGATCTGATCGTCCTCGCTGCCGCTTGACTTTCCCCGAAATTAGCCGTGTCCTTGATCTGGATCAATAGTGTATCAATTTTCTTGAAAGGCCGCTTCGATGCGCGATCAGATCGACCGCAGACCCGCCTCTTCGGCGCTGCCGCTTTACCTACAATTAAGCGAGGTCTTGATCCGTGAAATCGCAGCAGGCCGCCTGCCCGATGGCAGCCGACTGCCGCCCGAACGCGCGCTTGCGGTGCAGTATCAGACCACAGTGCGCACATTGCGAAAATCCCTTGATATTCTGGAGGAAAAAGGCCTTTTGCGCCGCGTTCAGGGTTCTGGGAATTATGTGCAATCGAGTGCGCAGATCAGTTCGATTTATTCGATGTTTCGCCTCGAACTGCGCACAGGCGGCGGGCTGCCAAGCGCGCGGGTTTTGGCGTTAGATTATCTTGCCAAACCCGCCGATCTGCCCGCCTTTGGCACCGCCGATCACGCCACGCGAATCCGCCGCTTGAGGTTCCTCAATTCGCAGCCCGTGGCCGTGGAGGAGATTTGGCTGGACGGCGCCGCGGGCCGATTAGAGACCGAAAAACTGTCTGATTCGCTCTATCTGACCTATCGCGTGCAATTGGGCCTGCGGATTCTTCAGGCCGAGGATTATGTCAGCATCGCCCCCGTTCCCGACTGGGCACCCCCTGAATTCGCACCGTCCAAAGCAAGCCCCGCCCCCTTTGTCGAGCGTTACAGCCATGCAGACGGTCGCGGGGTGATCGAATATTCCCGAAATTGGATTGACCACACGCGCGCACATTATGTGCAGCGTCTAAAGTAGAGAGGACAAATGTCTCAAATCACACGCTACGGCATCATCGGTTGCGGTATGATGGGCCAAGAACATCTGCAAAATATTGCCCTGCTAGACGGGGCGGAGGTGGCCGCGATTTTCGAGCCTGATGCAGGCATGGCCGCGAAATCATTGGCCCTTGCGCCAAAGGCCACGCTTTATGATAGCCTTGAGGCATTGGTGGCGCATCCTGATCTTGACTGCTACCTGATCGCCAGCCCGAATTTTCGCCATGTCGAACAGTTAACATATCTCGCCCAACATCGCCCCCTGCCCGTCCTTGTGGAAAAGCCGCTTTTTACCGATCCCGCGCAACAAGACAGCCTGCGCGCGATCCGTGACGGCTATCCCGCGCCTATTTGGGTCGCGATGGAATATCGCTATATGCCGCCAATCAGCGCCTTTCTCGATGCGGTGGAGGCCGCAACGGGTGGGATCAAGATGCTCTCCCTCCGAGAACACCGTTTCCCCTTCCTCGAAAAGGTGGGCGATTGGAACCGCTTTAACCGCTATACGGGCGGAACATTTGTTGAGAAATGCTGTCATTTCTTTGACTTGATGCGCCTTGCCCTGAAATCAGAACCCGTGCGGGTGTTGGCTTCAGGCGGGATGGATGTGAACCATCTGGAGGAGGCCTATGGCGGCGAGACACCAGATATCCTCGACAATGGGTTTGTGATCGTGGATTTCGCCAATGGCGCGCGGGCGCTGTTGGAGTTGTGTATGTTCGCGGAAGGCAGTCGCTATCAGGAGGAGGTCTGCGCCACTGGCCCCAAAGGCAAGATCGAGGCCTTTGTGCCCGGCCCTGGTCGGTTCTGGCCCGCGCATTTGGGGAATGCCCCAATCCCGCAATTGATCGAAAGTCCGCGTGATCCCAAAGGGCCAATCGTGCGCGACATTCCCGTTGACCCCAAACTTTTGGCCGCGGGTGACCACAACGGGTCAACCTTTTATCAGCATCAGAAATTCTTGGATGTGGTGCGGGGTCATGCACAGGCGCCAGCGGTTACTCTAAATGATGGCTACATGGCCGTCATTATGGGCATGGCTGCGCAAATATCCATGCGGGAACATCGCGCCGTTGCAATATCCGAGCTTACCCGCGCGATGAATGGGTAAGCCACAAAAGAAAACCCCCACCACCGCATAACGCGGGGGTGGGGGCTCTGCTAAGATATGCCTCAGCCAGGAACTTTGTTTGCAGCAGGCGCTTCTACGGGTGCTGCGACAGGCTGCGAAGAGCAGGCCGACAGAGCAACCAAAGCGGTGATGCACAAGGCTACAGATAGTTTTTTCATAGTTTAACACTCCTTATGGGCACGCTTATGCAATCAAATTCGCGCGTCACAGTCAATGACTACAATATCCTGATGCGGCTCAAGCGATCATTATTTGATCTAGCCTCGGCAGCGCTGCCACAGGTCCGCCCATTATGTGATAATTTAAATATATGAATGGCTTAATCTGGTTGCGCCCAAAGGGAAACAACACATCTGAACCGATGAAATCGCTGCTCGTTCGTGCCCTGCCTTTGCTCAATGGGCAGAACCTTCACGGTCATAAAAAATGGGCGCAAGCGCGCCCATTTTATTTTGTATTTTGGGAATGACTTAAGACGGGATTTCGCCTTCAACACCTTCCACATAGAAGAACATACTCGCCAGATCGCCATCGGATGCCGTTTCACCTTCGGCCAACCAAGGGCTGCCATCTTGCTTGTTGATCGGGCCTGTGAACGGGTGATAGGTCCCCGCTGCAATCGCATCGCGCATCGCCTCGGCTTCGGCCTTCCATTCGGCAGGCACGACATCTGACACCTCGCCAATGCCGACCATGCCCGTGCTGATCCCGTCCCATGTGCTGACCGAGGACCATGTGCCATCCATGACAGCTTGAACACGGTCGATGTAATAGGGCGCCCAATTGTCGATGATGGAGGAAATCCGCGGCATCGGAGCAAATTCCGCCATATCCGCGGCTTGGCCAAAGGTATAGACGCCACCCGCCTCGCGCGCGGCCTGATGCGGCGCGGTCGAGTCGGTATGTTGCAACACCACATCACAGCCTTGCTCGATCAACGCTTTGGCGGCATCCGCTTCTTTCGCAGGGTTCAGCCATTCAAAAATCCAGATGATCTTGAACTCAATATCAGGATTGACCTTCTTGGCATGAATATAGGCCGCGTTGATCCCGCGGATCACCTCAGGGATGGGCACGGAGGCAATATAACCGACCTTGTTGGTGGTGGTCATGCGACCTGCCAATGTGCCTTGTATCGCGCGGCCTTCGTAGAAG
This sequence comes from Rhodobacteraceae bacterium XHP0102, assembly GCA_025751475.1. Lineage (GTDB taxonomy): Bacteria > Pseudomonadota > Alphaproteobacteria > Rhodobacterales > Rhodobacteraceae > M30B80. The sequence continues at coordinate 145,415 of JAOWLD010000003.1, read as the reverse complement.
CGCGCCGAATAAACCGAGACGTTATCGGCCTGTTTATACCCTGTCGCGTGTTCAAATTTCACATTGGGGAAATTCGCTGCAACATTCACGGTTGGGTCCATGAACCCAAAGGAGGTTGTGAAAATGATATCCGCACCGCCAAGGGCCATTTGCGTGATCGCGCGTTCTGCATCTGGGCCTTCTGGCACGCTTTCTTGATAGACGAATTCCACCGCATCGCCGAAATGCTCAACCATTTCCATCGCGGAATGGTGATGGTGCTGCGTCCATCCGCCATCATTGATGGGGCCGACATAGATAAAACCAACTTTGGTTTTATCCTGTGCGCTGGCAGGCATTCCCATGGCCGCTGCCAAGGCCGCACCAGCACCCGTGGCAAGTAGTGTTCTGCGTTTCATTTTTACTCTCCCGATTTACCAGAGATCAGGCTCTGGCCGTTGCTATGGCCCTCATGACGAGGGATGAAAAGGTTTGCCCAGTGAAGCGGGCGCGCGCCCTGCCCGTATCATCACAAGCACGATGATGGTCGCAAGATATGGCGCCATAGACAGATATTCGACTGGAATTTTCAAGCCTTCTGCCTGCAAATTGAGCTGCAAAACCGTGACACCGCCAAAAAGATAGGCACCTGCAATCAGGCGCCACGGTTTCCACGAGGCAAACACCACGATGGCAAGGGCAATCCAGCCTGCCCCTGCCGTGATCCCATCAATCCATTGGGGCACACGCACGAGGCTGATATAGGCCCCCGCCAATCCCGCACAGCCGCCTCCAAATAGGATCGCCAGAACCCGCACAAGGCGCACATTATACCCCAAAGCGTGCGCCGCTTCGTGGTTTTCCCCCACAGCGCGCAAGATCAACCCCGCACGGGTATAGGTCAGAAAGGCCCAGACCCCCGCCACAAGCAGAATACTGAGATAAACCACAAGATCGTGGCGAAACAGGATCGCGCCCAAGACGGGAATATCCGAGAGGATCGGCAGCGCCAGCTTGGCCACCGTCAAATCGGGCGTGCCCTCTGCCCGCATCCCGATCAGCGCAGAAAGGCCCAGACCAAACAGCGTCAAACCCAGTCCTGTCGCGACCTGATTGGTCATCAAAAACTGCGTCAGCACCGCAAAGACCAGTGACACGGCCGCCCCTGCAAAGACCGCACCCAGAAATCCCAGATATGGATCGCCACTGGAATGGCCCGCGATATAGCCGCACACCGCGCCCACAATCATCATACCCTCAACCCCAAGGTTTAGGACACCCGCACGCTCCACCACCAATTCACCAATGGCCGCAAGCAAGATCGGGGTGGAAGCCACCATCAGCGCCGCCAAAAGCAAAATCGGATTGATATCCATCAGCGCGCCTCCCCTTGGCCCAGTCTAAATCGGTAATTGGTCAGCACATCCACCGCGAGCAGGCAAAACAAAAGCATCCCCTGAAAGGTCAGGATCGCGGCGGCGGGCAGGTTCAACTGCGCCTCAGCGGCCTGTCCGCCGATATAGGTTAAGGCCATGATCAGCCCCGCGCATAAAATCCCCACGGGGTGAAGTCGCCCCAAGAAGGCCACGATGATCGCAGTGAACCCGTAGAAAGACGGAAACGAGCCAAGGATCTGCCCCGATGGCCCTGCGACCTGAAACATCCCCGCAACCCCAGCCAGCGCGCCAGAAATCCCAAGGCACAAAATGACCAGACGGTTTGCGTTGATCCCCGCAAACCGTGCCGCACGCGGGCTTTGGCCTGCGAGGCGCACCTGAAAGCCGAAGTGATGGCGGGTAAAGAGTATATAGGCAAAGATCACCGCAAAAAGTGCAACCAAAGACCCCCAATGCAGCCCTGAATTTGGGATCAAATCTAAATTTGCCGCCGAAGGATATTGCCGCAAATTGCGGCTTCCAGGCATCCCGAAGCCTTCAGGGTTTCGCAGCACCCCGATGGAGAAGGCCTTGATCAGCACATCGGCCACATAGACCAACATCAGCGAGACAAGAATTTCATTCGTATTGAACCTGACCCGCAAAAGCGCGGGGATCATGGCCCACAGAAACCCACCCAAAACCCCCGCTGCAATCATCAGCGGGAAGATGAGCCAGCGTGCATCCATTGGATAGAAGGCCAAGGCGACAGCAGCGCCGCAAATGGCCCCGATGATATATTGCCCTTCTGCGCCAATATTCCAAATCCCTGCCCGAAACCCGAAAGACAGCCCCACGGCAATCAGCACCAAGGGCGCGGCTTTCTTGATGATCTCTGGGCGATAAAAATGCGCAAACGGGCCAAAGATCGGATCCCAGAAAATGGTTCTGATCGCCACAAGCGGATCCTTGCCCAATAGGGCGAACAGGCCCATGCCAAGCACAATGGTCAAAAAAACCGCCAAGACAGGCGCGCCATAGGTCCAACCGCGCGAGGGTTGGGGCCGCTTCTCAAGCCTGAGCATGGGCCACCTCCAGATCATGGGCACCGCCCAGCATCAAACCGATCTTTTCCATGGTCAGACCCGCTGTTGGCACCGCCTCCGACAGCTTGCCCTCATTGAGCGCCGCAAAACGGTCGGTGATCTCCAACACTTCCTCCAAATCTTGCGAAATGACCAAAACGGCGGACCCCGCACTGGCCAAATCGAGCAGCGCCTGCCGGATGGCCGCCGCCGCAGAGGCATCCACCCCCCATGTCGGTTGGTTGACGATCAAAACACGCGGGTTTTGGCTGATTTCACGCCCAATGACGAATTTTTGCAAATTGCCGCCCGAAAGCGCACGTGCCGCTGTCTCGGGGCTGGGGGTGCGCACATCGAAGCGCGCGATCACCGCTTGGGCAAAGGCACGGCTCGCGGGCCAATCGACAAAGCCGCGCTCCACCAAGGACAACCGCGTATGCGCCGTCATGAATGCGTTTTCGACAAGGCTCATATCAGGGGCGGCTGCGTGCCCATTGCGCTCCTCTGGCGCGGCGCATAGGCCAAGGGCGCGGCGGGTGTTGGGGCCATCTGCGCCAATGCCACGCCCCTCAAGCGCGATCATATCGGCATCTGTCCGCATCTCGCCCGAAAGCGCCGCGACCAATTCATCTTGACCATTGCCCGCAACACCGCCGATCCCCAGCACCTCGCCCGCGTGAAGGGTGAAGCTGATATGTTTCAACGCCGTGCCAAATTGATGGGGCGCGGGCGCGCTCAGACCTGCCACCCGCAGCAAAGGCGCACCCCGCGGGCTTGGCACACGGTTGGGCGCGTTCAAATCTTTTCCAACCATCATTTCGGCCATCTCGCGATTGCTCATCTCGCGCGGGTCGAATGTGCCAACGACCTTACCCTGACGCAAAACCGTTGCGTGTTGGCACAGGTTGCGAATTTCCTCAAGCTTGTGGGAGATATACAAAATGGACGTGCCATTCGCCGCCAATAATCGCAGCGTGCCAAACAGGATATCCACCTCTTGTGGAGTCAAAACACTGGTAGGTTCATCCATGATCAACAGCTTGGGATTTTGCAGCAAGCAGCGGATGATCTCCACCCTTTGACGCTCGCCTGCGGACAAATCCCCAACGATACGGTCGGGCGACAAAGGCAGACCATAATCTTCGGAGGCTTTGCGAATTTGCGCCTCCAACGCATGGGGCTTGGGCGGGTTTTCCATGCCCAAAGCGATATTTTCGGCCACGCTCATCGCATCAAAAAGCGAAAAATGCTGAAACACCATGGCAACGCCTGCCGCGCGCGCCGCGCGTGGGTCACTGGGCGCAAAGGGCACCCCCTCCAGCAGCATCTTGCCCTGATCAGGTCGCACCAAACCGTAAATGGCTTTCACCAAGGTCGACTTGCCCGCGCCGTTCTCGCCCAGCACGGCGTGTATCTGTCCTTTGTGAATATCAAAGCTGACATCGCTGTTCGCAATGACGCCTGGGTAGGCTTTGGTCAGTCCTTGCAATTCAAGAAGCGTCACTGTGCCCCCGCCTGTTTATGTGCCGTTTCTTCTGCCCGAGACAGAAGGGCCGTGGCAACCCCCAAGGCGATGGCTTGGGGGTGTTTGCCCAAGGAAATATCTCCAATCGGACAGGAAATGCGCGAAATTTGTGCATGAGAATGCCCAAGCGCCGATAATCTGCCCTTAAACCGCGCCCATTTTGTGGCCGACCCGATCAGACCCACGCTGCCAAATTCATGGCCAAGCAGGGCATGGCAAATTTCTAAATCCAACGCGTGATCATGGGTGACAATCACATGATCTGCCGCAGGCGGCGCGTGATGGGCAAGCCTTTGCGGGGTGGCCGCGATCAAGGGGGTTACGTTTTCTGGGATGATCTGGGGAAAGCGATCAGACGCGATATCCACCCAGTTCAGCACGATATGGGGCAAGGGATGCAGAACCCCGACAAGCGCACGCCCGACATGACCCGCCCCCCAAATCCATATGGGATGCGCCGAAGGCGGTTGTGTCTCGATCAGCCAATCGCCCATCACGGCAGGGCTTTGGTCAGGGCGCAAGCGCGCGGCGGCCTCTGCGCGCCGCGCATCCCAAACGGCCCCCGATTTCAACGCGCGCGCATAGGGCAGCGCGGCGGGGATGTCATCCGCGAAGACCTCAAAGGCAAGGGTTACAGACCCGCCGCAGCATTGACCCAAACTTGGCCCCAGCGGATAGGTGCGACTGGCGATCCCGCCCGTGGCCAGCATGGTGCGCGCGAAGGTCACGGCCTCCCATTCCAAACTTCCGCCGCCAATTGTGCCCTCCTGCCCCTCGGCCCAGACGATCATGGATGTGCCCGCCTCACGCGGGACCGACCCCGCCGTTCGGGCAATCAAAATGCGCGTGAAAGCACCCTTTTGCGCGCAACGCCGCAGATAATCCAAATCAAGGCTCATGACCGAACCCTCGCAATCGCTGCCAAAATTCGCTCGGGCGTGGCGGGCGCATCCAAATTGGGATAGCCCGTTCCACAGGCCGAAATCGCATGAGACAAGGCCAGAAAGGCGGATATGCCAAGCATGAAGGGCGGCTCCCCCACGGCCTTTGAACGATAAATCGTGGCTTCGGGGTTTTCACCATCCACAAGCGCCACGTTAAATATGGCGGGGCGATCTGAACAGGCTGGAATTTTATAGGTGGATGGCGCATGGGTGCGCAAATGGCCCCGATCATCCCAAACCAATTCCTCGGTGGTCAGCCATCCCGCCCCCTGCACATAGCCGCCCTCCACCTGCCCACGATCAAGTGCGGGGTTCAGCGATGCGCCCACATCATGGAGGATATCTGCGCGCAAGATACGGTTCTCGCCTGTCAGCGTGTCAATCACCACCTCGCTCACGGCCGCACCATGCGCAAAATAAAAGAAGGGCCGCCCCTGCCCCGCCGCGCGATCCCAGGACAAATCAGGGGTCTTGTAAAACCCCGTGGCCGACAGACCCACGCGCGCCTGATAACAGGCCGCGACAGCCTCGGCGAAGCTGATGTCTTTATCGCCCCAAGTGACACGGCCATTGGCAAAACGCACCTCGGCCCCTTGGCCCAGAAACTCGGCCATGCGGGTGCGAATGGCATCACACGCGGCCAGAACCGCCATCCCGTTCAGATCACTGCCCGATGAGGCCGCCGTGGCCGAAGTATTGGGAACCTTGGCCGTGTCGGTCGCGGTGATCTTCACCTGATCGACAGCAACACCGAAACGGCTTGCCGCCACTTGGGCCAATTTTTGAAACAGGCCCTGCCCCATTTCCGTGCCGCCATGATTCATCATGATTGACCCATCTTGATACAGATGCACAAGCGCGCCTGCCTGATTGAGATGGGTCAGGGTGAAAGATATCCCGAACTTCACAGGGCAAAACGCGATGCCACGCTTGAGGATGGGTGAGGTTTCATTCCGCACGGCAATTTCGGCACGCCGCCCCGCGTAATCGCAGTCCGATAACAGCTGATCTGTCATCTCATGCAGCAGAAAATCGCGCACCTCCATCCCATAGGGGGTGGTATTGGCAAGCCCCGCACGCGAGGCCTTATGGGGCGCAGCATAGTAATTCCTGCGCCGCACAAGGGCGGGATCAAGGCCCAAATCATGGGCGATATGATCCATCACCCGTTCAATCCCCAAAACGCCTTGCGGCCCCCCAAACCCGCGAAAAGCCGTGGCCGATTGCATATTGGTCTTCAGCCGCAGCGAAGTGATCTCGGCATGGGGCAAAAGATAGGCGTTATCCGCGTGCAGCATCGCGCGATCCGCCACGGGCGCGGTTAAATCCTGGGCCCAACCGCCCCGCGTGATCTGCGTAAACCGCACCGCCTCGATCTGGCCCTGATCATCAAACCCCACATCATAGGAAATGCGGAAATCATGCCGCTTGCCCGTAATGATCATATCATCATCGCGATCATAGCGCATTTTGCAGGCACGCCCCGTCTGGCGCGCCGCCACGGCGCAGGCCACGGCCAATGCATTGCCTTGGCTTTCCTTGCCGCCAAAGCCACCGCCCATACGCCGACATTCGACCCGCACCCCATGCATAGGCAGGCCCAAAGCATCGGCCACTTTGTGCTGTATCTCGGTCGGATGCTGGGTCGAGCTGTGGATCACCATATCCCCGCCCTCTTGTGGCAGCGCCAAGGCGGCTTGGCCTTCGAGGTAAAAATGCTCTTGCCCGCCTATGGTGATTTCACCTTGAAGGCGGTGCTTTGCCTGACCAAGAGCCGCTTTTGCATCCCCCTTGGCCCAAACACGCGGGCCATCTTCAAAAAAGCTCTCCGCCGCAAGCGCATCCTCAATGCTGAGAATGGGCGGCTCTGCTTCAACCTCAATCTGTAAAAGACGCGCGGCCTTGCGCGCCGACAGGTGACTGTCGGCCACGACCAATGCCACGGGCTGCCCCATATAATGCACCCGATCTGTCGCCAATAGCGGCTCGTCATGCACCGAAGGGCTGACATCATTTGCAAAGGGCAGATCAGCCGCAACAAACACCGCGACCACGCCCTCCGCGCCCTTCATCGCGGCAAGATCCATTGCGCGGATCCGCCCACGCGCCACGGGCGACAGGGCAAAGGCCAGATGCAAACAGCCCTGCGGGGTGGGAATATCATCGACATAGCGCGCAGCCCCTGTGACGTGCAGGCGCGCACTGTCATGGGCCATAGGATTGTGGACACTCATGGGGTCACCTCCAGCACCGATACGGCTGTGACTTGGCGTTCCGCGTAATACCGCCGCATCATGCCTTGCGCCGCCGCCATCCGATAGGCGGCTGACGCACGCATATCAGAGAGCGGGGTGAAATCCTGCGTAAGGGCCGCACAAGCCGCCTCGACAGTCGCCATATTCCATGGCTGACCCTGCAAAGCCGCCATTGTGGCATGGGCCAGTTTTGGCGTGCCTGCCATCCCGCCAAAGGCCACGCGGGCATCCTGAACCACGCCATCCTCGATGGTCATGTGAAACGCGCCACAAACGGCGGAAATATCCTGATCAAACCGTTTCGAAAGTTTATAGCACCGCAGATCGGGCGCGTTTTTTGGCAAAGTGACCGCTTCGACAAATTCCCCGCTTGCGCGGTCTTGGCGGCCATAGTCCAGGAAAAAATCCTCTAGTGCGATTTCGCGCCGCACATCGCCCTTGCGCAAATGCAGCCGCGCGCCAAGCGCAATCAGCGCAGGCGGGTTATCCCCAATGGGCGAGCCATTCGCGATATTTCCGCCGATTGTGGCGGCGTTTCGCACCTGCTCTGACCCATAGCGGCGGATCATCTCGGCATAGCTTGGGTGATATTGCGCCATCACCTGATGAACGCGCGCCATATTGACCATCGCGCCCAACCGTATTTCATCTTGGCGGACATGAACCTCGGCCAAATCCGCGCATTGGTTGAGAAAAATCACCTCGTCAAAATCGCGCAACTGCTTGGTCACCCAAAGGCCAATATCGGTGGCCCCCGCAATCAACAGCGCGTCAGGGTTTGCCGCATAAAGCGCCGCCAATTCATCGCTGTTTTGCGGGGCATGGGTGGTTTTTGTCGCCGTGGCCAGCCATGCCGCATCGCGCGCAATCCATGCGGGGGCCGTGGCCCCTTCGGCGGCTTCTGCCGCGCGGATGATCGGCGCATAGCCCGTGCAACGGCACAGGTTCCCCGCCAAAACCGTGTCATGGTCGCGCCGCCCATTGGCATGGCCTGCGACCATCGAAGCAATAAAGCCAGGCGTGCAAAAACCACATTGCGACCCGTGATGCGTGATCATCGCCTCTTGGACAGGGTGCAACCCGTCTGCGCCGATGCCTTCGACCGTGCGAATGGCCTTACCATCAATCTGGGGCAAAAATAGGATACAGGCATTGACCGCGCGAACCCCGTCAAGATCCTGAACCACCACGGTGCAGGCACCGCAATCGCCCTCGTTGCACCCTTCCTTCGTGCCTGTCAGACCGCGCCTTTCGCGCAGCCAATCGAGCAATGTCACAGTGGGATGGGTCGAGACCTGCAGGGCCTCTCCATTCAGAAGAAACGAAACCTCCATCGAGAAATTAACCTGCCGCTTTACCCCGTCATGTCGTGTCACATCCTCAGGCGTCGATGCGGCGTAGAGACCTGAGCGGCTGTATCACCGTGCGATGAAAGCGGGGGTTTTCGCGTTTGGCAAGAATTTTGTCACGCAGCCCACAACCAAAACGCTTAACTTGCGCGCAAATGCCCGTATATGATGCAGAGTTGCAGGATAACCAACAGGACGGCCCCCATGGCGCAAGAGACGCTTTTGATCAAACACGCAGATCTTCTTTGCACGATGGAGCCGCGCCCAGATGCGCCCTATGGCGATGAAATCACCGATGGCGCGCTTTTCGCGCGCGGCGGTGTGATCGAGGCGGTTGGGAAAACCGCGGATTTGCCGCAAAGCGCGGATCGCGTGATTGATATGCGCGGTCATGTGGTGATCCCAGGAATGGTCAACACCCATCACCATATGTTCCAAAACCTGACCCGTGCCGTGCCTGCGGCGCAAAACGCACCGCTTTTTGGCTGGTTGCAGACCCTCTACCCGATCTGGTGCAATATCGGGCCAGATCATATTTACTGGTCAGGGGCCTTGGCCATGGCGGAATTGGCCATGACGGGCTGCACGACCTCCTCTGATCATTTGTATCTCTACCCCAATGGCGCGCGGCTTGAAGATAGCTTTGCCGCGGCCGAAGATATCGGTTTGCGCTTTCACGGCACCCGCGGGTCAATGAGCATTGGCGAAAGCAAAGGGGGCCTTCCCCCAGATCGCCTGACCGAGGCGGAACCTGCCATTCTGGCCGATTGCCAACGCCTGATCGAAACCCATCATGACGCAAGCCGCTATGCCATGCGGCGGGTGGCCTTGGCCCCGTGTTCGCCCTTTTCCGTCAGCATGGATTTGATGCGCGAAACCGCCCAAATGGCGCGCAGCTATGGGGTTGGGATGCACACGCATCTGGCGGAGAATGTCGAGGATATCGACTATAGCCTTGCAACCTTTGGGATGCGCCCTGGCGAATATATCGAGGCGGTTGGTTGGACAGGCCATGATGTTTGGCACGCCCATTGCGTGCAATTGGATGAGGGCGAGATCAACCTCTTCGCGCGCACGGGCACGGGCATTGCGCATTGTCCCTGCTCGAATATGCGGCTGGCCAGCGGGATTGCCCCCGTGCGCCAATGTCTCGATGCGGGGGTGAAGGTGGGGCTTGGGGTTGATGGCTCGGCCTCCAATGACAGCGGCCATATGCTCAATGAGGCGCGCCAAGCGATGCTGTTGCAGCGCGTCATGAAAGGCGGCGACGCGATGACCGCGCGCGAGGCTTTGGCGGTCGCAACCCGTGGCGGTGCGTCCGTTCTGGGCCGCGATGATATTGGGGTGCTTGCCAAGGGCTATGCCGCCGATCTTGCCGCCTTTGATACGCGCGGCATCGATTTTGCGGGCGCGCAATGGGATCTGCTGGCAGGTTTGTTGTTCTGCGGCTCGGGCAAGACCAATTACACCATCATCAATGGCAAGGTCATTGTGGAAGAGGGGCAGTTGGTCAGCATGGACATGAGCAAACTTCTGACCAATCACGCGGCCATGACCCGCGATTTGATGGAACGGGCCTAGGCGTAAAAGGCGGGTTTTTCGATCATTTCGACCCGTTCTTTGCCGCCTGAGTGCAAGGCACGCACGCCTGTGTCCGCGACAAGGGCAGCGGCGTAGCCATCCCATGCACTGGCCGCGCAATCGGGCAACAGCCCCGTTTGCACAAAGCGCAGGAAGTCACGGTTTTGCGCGACATAGGCATCGTGATAATGGCCGCGCCAATCCTCGTCATATTGGATCGCCGAAGTCAGCCGCGCATCAAGGCGGGAATGCGCGACTTTGTTGGTTGAGATGCTGCCAAGCTCTCCGACCAATTCGGCGCGCACATCATAGCCATAGGCGGCGTTGTTGTTCACCTCGACTGTGACGAGTTGATCATCATCGGTTTCCAGAACCATCACCACGGGTGCCACAACATCATCGCTGCGCTTGGGTTGATGGGCGGTGATCGTGGTCACCTCCGCCCCCAAGAGATACCGTGCGATATCGAATTCATGCGGCGCGGAATTGGTGATTGCCATGGCCCCTGTGAAGCTGGGGTAAGGCGTGGCGAGGTTGCGGTGAAAATTATGCATCATCAATGCCCGCCCCAAGACACCTTTTGCAAGTGCCGCGCGCATATCGAGATAGGCGCGATCATAGCGGCGCATGAAGCCAACCATAATATGGGGCGCACCCATCGCCTGTTCGGCGGCCATCACATCCAAACATTCGTCAATCTTTTGGCTGAGGGGCTTTTCGCACAAGACCCGCTTGCCGCGCGCAATCAGCGTCTTGGTGTAAGGTGCATGGGTGAAATCAGGCGAGGCGATGATCACCGCATCAATATCATCGCGCAACAGCGCGGCTTCGGGGTCATCTGTGCAATCCACCGCGCTTGTTGCATCGGCCACGGCGCGCGCCCGCGCGCCATCCATGTCGCAGACAAGCTGCAAACGGGCATTCGGCACATCTTGGGCAATGATCTTTGCGTGATCCGCCCCCATCACGCCCGCACCAATAACCGCTACGCGCACCACCATCTTGTCCCCTCCCACAAAATTCTTTGATGCTTTTGCTAAACCGCATGAGGGCAGGACGCAAAGAAAAAGGGGGCGCTTGGCCCCCTTTTAGGTTATGCTGCCTTCTGGCGTGGCCCGCGGGCGGGCTTGCTGCGGCGGCGATGACGCGGTTTGCCGTCAGCCGCACCATGGCCTGCATTCGCCTTTGGCTTAAATCCGCGGCGGGGGCCGCCGCGATGGGGACGACCGCCGCCCTGCTCAATGCCCTCAGGCGCGCTGCCGCTGGCCACAGGGATTTCGAGTTTCATCAGCTTTTGCACCTGACGCAGCAAATCCATTTCATCGGCGGCACAAAAGGCAATGGCCTCGCCCTCACGCCCTGCGCGGGCCGTGCGGCCAATGCGGTGCACGTAATTCTCGGGCACATCGGGCAATTCATAATTCACGACATACGCCACACCTGGAATGTCGATGCCACGCGCGGCAACATCGGTTGCGACCAGAACCGTGATCTCGCCCGCGCGGAATTGTTTGATCGCACGATCGCGCTGACCTTGGCTTTTGTTGCCATGGATTGAGGCGGCCTTATAGCCATCCTCGACCAAGCCTTTCATCAGCTTTTCCGCGCCATGTTTGGTGCGCGCAAAAACAAGCGTCAGTGCCTCTAGGTCACGGCTGAGGATTTCGCGCAGTTTAGCGGGCTTATCGGCCTTGGAGACAAAATGCACAGATTGGGTGATCTTATCCGCCGCCTTACCAGGAGGGGAGACTTGCACGCGGCGCGGATTGTTCAAATAGGCGCTCGACAATTCTTCCATCTGCTTTGGCATGGTGGCGGAAAACAGCATGGTTTGACGCGGGGTTGCCAAATGCGGCGCGATTTGGCGCAATGCGTGGATAAAGCCCAGATCAAGCATTTGATCGGCCTCATCCAAAACCAAATGGCGCGTTTGGCTGAGGTCAACCGCACGGCGGTTGAGCAAGTCAATCAACCGACCTGGTGTTGCCACCAGAATATCGGTGCCACGCGCAAGAAGGTTGATCTGCTTGGGGATGGATTGCCCCCCCACGACAGAATGCACCCGCAACTTGGATCCTGCGGTCAAAGGTTTCAGGCTGTCTGCGATTTGGTTGACCAATTCACGCGTTGGCGCAAGCACCAGTGCCTTAACGGTTTTTGGCTCAGGCTTGCCCTGCTTGCCCAACAAATGGTTGATCAATGGCAACCCAAAGGCCAGCGTCTTGCCCGTGCCCGTTTGCGCCAGACCCATGATGTCATGTCCTTCCAAGGCTAAGGGAATGGCTTGGTTCTGGATCGGGGTGGGTTCAGACAGGTTTGCGGCCTTCAAAGCCGCGTTCAATGTGGGCTCAAGGCCCAGCATATCAAAATCAAACAATGATATATCCTTTTCACAAAGCCCTGCGCAAAGGCGCACAAGGCCATTTGGGCCGCCAGCAGCGGTCCGTTTCGGGTTCACAACGACTTGGCCTTCCCGCCATTCTACCGTTGTATCAGGAACCCTGCGTGTTGGGATACTGAGTGGTGATGCCCCGCTTGGCCCGATTGTCGGGCGCAACTCTCTCACGCGATGACGCGGGTGCGAAACCCGCACTTCGGTCATCTGCGGTGATAAGTCAAGCAGTGATTGCGTCATGGCCGATATGCACGCACGCCCTTGCATTCGCGCCACGTTCCGCGCCAAGGTTTGCCACGCCTTCTCACACTTTGGATAGAGCCTCCGATGACAAGCACGATCAAAGGCCTCCTCGCCGCTTTGGCGACCGTCACAATCTGGGCTATTTTTCTGGTGGCCACGCGCTTTGCTGTGCGCAGCAATTTCACGGTAGAGGAGGTTCTGCTGCTGCGCCTTGGCACGGGGTTTTTGGTGACGATTCCCTTGATGTTCAAACTGGGCATCATCCCGCGCGGGCAAAGCGTGATGGGCGCGTTGATGTTGGGCTTGGGGGCGAGTGCGATTTTCCCCTATTTGGTCTCGGTTGGCCTTGCCTATGCACCTGCCTCCGATGCAGGCGTTTTGGCGCCTGGGATGCTGCCGTTTTGGACCGCCTTGGTGATGTTCGTCATGACGGGCGAGCACCCAACCAAGCCGCGTTTGGTGGGATTGATCATCATTTTCACGGGCGCGTTGTTGGTCGGCCTGTGGCAAATTTTATATGGCAGCGCCGAAGGCGCATGGCGCGGGCATATCCTGTTTCTTGCGGGCTCTTTTTTGTGGGCGATATATTCCGCCTATTTCAAACAAAGCGGATTTAGCCCCTTGCACGGATTGGTGATTGGTCTCTTTTGGGGCACTTTGGCCATCATCCCGTTTCTGGCCCTCTCGGGCAATGTGAGCTTCGCAGGTGTATCCCCGCGCGACTTTATCGTTATGGCCTTTTTACAAGGTGTATTGATCGCCGTGTTTGCCTTGGTACTCTATACCATTGCCGTGCGTCAATTGGGGGCCGCGCAAACGGCGGCCTTTGGGGCTTTAACCCCAGTGTTGGCCTTGATCGGGGGGGCCTTGTTTTTGGACGAAACCGTGACCTTGAGCAAGGTAATCGGTGTGATGATGGTCGCTGCGGGGGTGGTTCTGGCCTCAGGCTTGTTTGACAAAAAGGCATAACCGCCCCTCACCCCCAGGGCCGCGCAACCATGCAGCGTGCCGCCAAAGGCGCGGAAGATGTCGCAAGCATCGCCGCAAACACGGCCAAGGCCCGACATCCTTTGAGGGACGATGTCAGAAAGAGGATCAAGCCGCGTGCGCGATCATGCAAGCCCTGTTTGGTGATGAGACCCTGGATTTGCGCTATTACTGGTTCCGCGAAATGGAGTTGGATGGCATCCCATTGATTGTGTCGCGCACGGGATGGTCCAGCGAACTGGGCTATGAAATCTATCTGCGCGACAGTGAATATGGCGATGCACTGTGGGAACGGATCATGGCCACAGGTCTGCCCATGGGGCTTAAACCTGGCCACACCTCCACCATCCGCCGCATCGAGGGAGGGATGCTCTCTTATCATGCGGATGCAGATATCCACACCAACCCGTTTGAACTGGGCCTTGAACGTCTGGTTGATCTGGACATGGATGCCGCATTCATTGGTAAATTCGCGCTGCAACGCATCCGCGACAATGGCATCACCCGCCGTCAAGTCGGGGTGATTTTGGACGGTCCACCTTTGGATGGCCCAAACACCCGTTTCTGGTCGCTGGCGCGCGCGGGTGAAACCATCGGCAAGGTCACCTCGGCCGTCTATTCGCCCCGCCTCAAAGCCAATATCGCACTGGCCATGGTCGATCTGGCAGCAAGCGATCTGGGCACGGTTCTGGATGTCACCACCCAAGAAGGCCCGCGCAAGGCCCGCGTGGTGGAAAAACCCTTCTTTGACCCGCGCAAATCCATCGCTGCGGGAACGGCGACAACATCCGTCTCGGCCTAAGGGACAGGCGTAGGGGCGCACTGCGGATATCCCTGTCCGCGCCCCTACGCACCTATAAGCTGGGCGCGTGCTAGGACAGACACGCCACCAATGCCGCGGTCAGGTTGCGCATCATCTGACCGTATAGAGCGGGGCCGATGTTCAAATCAGCCCCAAGCGGATCAATCACCGCCGTTTTCGCCGCGGCCCCGTCCATCACGGTGGCAACGAGGCTTGGATCAAATTGCGGCTCAGACAGGACGCAGGTAATCTCTTCACGGCGCACACGCTCCTGAATTTCTGAGATCCGCGCGGGGCTTGGGTCCGCCGCATCGCCCAGCGAAATCGCGCCAGATGCGGGCATATCAAAGGCCGTTTCAAAATACTGATAGGCGTCATGGAAGGCCACAAACCGCCCACCGCGAACGGGTGCAAGGGCTTGCTCAATATCAGAAATCAGCTGATCCATCTCGGCCACAGCATCACGGGCATTGGCCGCATAGATGCCCGCATGATCGGGATCGCTTGCGGAAAGCTGTGCCGCAATCACCGACAACCAGTTTTGCGCATTATAGGGCGAGAGCCACAAATGCGGGTCAAAATCCCCATGCGCGTGGCCAGCATGGTCATCATGGTCTTCATGCCCGTGGTCGTGGTCAGCGTGGTCATGGTCATCATGGCCATGCTCCTCATGGCCGTGGTCTTCGTGGCCATGCTTCTCATGGCCGTGGTCTTCGTGGCCATGCTCCTCGTGGCCGTGGTCTTCGTGGCCATGCTTCTCATGGCCGTGGTCTTCGTGGC
Organism: Rhodobacteraceae bacterium XHP0102; assembly: GCA_025751475.1. GTDB lineage: Bacteria > Pseudomonadota > Alphaproteobacteria > Rhodobacterales > Rhodobacteraceae > M30B80. Next base: position 130,114 of record JAOWLD010000003.1, on the reverse strand, counting down.
CATGCTCCTCGTGGCCGTGGTCTTCGTGGCCATGCTCCTCGTGGCCGTGGTCTTCGTGGCCATGCTCTTCGTGGTCGTGGTCATGCGCCTCAAAAAGCGCACCCTCGCGGAAGGGCAGTCGCGTGGTTCCGTCAGACTGGCCCAAAGAAATAACCGCCGCATTCTGTGCCAGAGTTTCAAGCGCATCCTCTAACCAAGGTGTCAGATCTTCACCCACCCAAAAGACCAGATCAGACCCCTCAATCGCTGCTGCCTCAGACGGGCGCAACGCATAGCTGTGCGGTGACGCGCCTGCGGGGATAATCAAATCAGGCGCACCTACACCCTCCATCACGCGCGCGACCAGCGCGTGAACAGGTGCGATATCAACCGCAACCTTTGGCGCATCTGCAAAAGCCGCGCTGCCAATTCCCAGAGAGATGACAGACAGAGAGAGGATGTTTCTAGACATGAGCCAATCCTTGTGACAGTATAACATTTCACGCCGCGATACATGAAATGTAATATCATGACAAGTCAAGACGCAAAGCCTACGAACCACCACGGCGCCGAATTGGTCGGCTTTGCTGCGCATGACCATGCCCATTGCGCCACCCATGCTTTGGCACAGGCCGAGGCGCATTGTGCCGCCGAGGGGCTGCGATTTACACCCGTGCGCCGCGCCACGCTGGAATTGCTGTTGCGCGAACACCGCGCGGTGGGGGCATATGAATTGCTGGATTGGCTCAATGCGGCGGGCTACGGCTCGCAGCCGCCTGTGGTCTATCGCGCCTTGGATTTTCTGGTCGCACATGGTTTTGCGCATAAGATTGAACGGCTGAACGCCTTTATCGCCTGCACCCACCCCGGCACAGATCATTCCCCCGCGTTTCTCATTTGTCGCAATTGCGAAACGGTCGCGGAGGCGCAAGGCGATTTGGGCGTGAACCGCTTGGAACAAGCCGCAGAAACCAGTGGGTTTCAGATCGAACGCACCCTGATCGAGGCCGAAGGTATCTGCCCCGCCTGTGCGGAAAATGGGGATCAGGCGGGACAATCATGACGCTTCTTTCCGTTGATCACCTCTGCGTCCGTTATGGCGCTCATGAGGTTTTGCACGATGTCTCGCTGTCGGTTGAACGCGGCGAGATTGTCACGATTGTCGGGCCGAATGGATCGGGGAAAACCACGCTGCTGCGGGCCATTGTGGGGGCTGTTGCGCCCTATGCGGGCACGCTGACCCGTGCCGCACATCTGCGCCTTGGCTATGTGCCGCAACGGCTGCATATCGCACCCACTTTGCCCCTGACCGTGGAGCGGTTTTTGAACCTGCCCAAATCCGCACCAAAGCCACAGTTGCAAGAGGCCCTTGTGCGAACCAAGACAACCGCCCTTGCAAAGAGCCAGATTTCCGACCTTTCCGGCGGGCAATTGCAGCGGGTGCTTTTGGCACGGGCCTTGATCGTGCAGCCCAATATCCTGCTGCTGGATGAACCGACCGCAGGCCTCGACCAACCCGGTGCTGCGGAATTTTACCAACTCATTGATACCCTGCGCCGGGATACGGGCTGCGCGGTGTTGATGATCTCGCATGAATTACACGTGGTTATGGCCGCCTCGGATCGGGTGATCTGCCTCAACGGCCATGTCTGTTGTCATGGCACACCCGAACACGTCTCCTCCGCGCCCGAATATCGCGCCCTTTTCGGCACAGGCACGCAAGGCGCTTTGGCGCTGTATCGGCATGAACATGATCACAGCCATTCTCACACGCACAGCCCCCATGATCACCACCATGCACATGGCCACCCCATTGCGCAAAAGGAAGAGGCAGGGCTGTAGATGTTTGATGATTTCATGACCCGCGCCACGGTTGCAGGTCTGGGCGTTGCCATTGCCGCCGCCCCTTTGGGCAGTTTCGTTGTGTGGCGGCGCATGGCCTATTTTGGCGATGCCACGGCCCATGCGGCCATATTGGGTGTGGCGCTTGCACTGGCGTTGGAAATTTCGGTCTTCGCAGGCGCGTTGGCAGTCGCTTTGGCAATGGCGCTGATCGTATCAGGTCTCAGCCAGCGGGGCTATGCGATGGACACGCTCTTGGGGGTTCTGGCGCATTCTGCTTTGGCCTTTGGATTGGTGGCGGTGTCTTTCCTTGCAGGGGTTCGGTTGGATTTGATGGCCTATCTCTTTGGCGACATCCTCGCTGTCTCGCGCATGGATTTGGCCGTGATTTGGGGCGGGGGTGGTCTTGTCGCGGCACTGATCGCATGGCGCTGGTCCCCCCTGTTAACCGCCACATTGAACGATGACCTTGCCTATGCCAGCGGGATCAACCCCAAGCGCGAGCAGCTGGTCCTGACCCTGTGCCTTGCAATCACGGTGGCCGTGGCGATCAAGGTTGTTGGCATTTTGCTGATCTCGGCACTTTTGATCATTCCTGCCGCCGCGGCACGACCCTTTGCCAAAACCCCCGAAGGCATGGCGGTTATTGCAACGGGTATTGGCGCGCTTTCGGTGATCTTGGGGCTTCAAGGGGCGCTGATACTGGACACGCCCGCAGGCCCGTCCATCGTATGCGTTGCGGCAATCTGCTTTGCACTGGTCAGCGCGACACGCTTGCTGCAGCGCCCGTAAACGCAGGCTGTAAACCCAAATGTCTGTGCATTTTCGCACATCGCTGGTCCGTTCTTTTGGAATGTAACGCCACGGCGTGCTGTGTGTATCACCCGCCACAGCCGCTTTTGGCAGATGCAAAAGGATGACAGGACGATGCAACAATTCGAAAAATTTGCGCCTTTGGTGGCGCGTGTATTCATCGGTGGTTTTTTTCTGATGGCGGGTCTGGGCAAGATCGGCGATGTGCAAGGGTTTGGTGGATATATCACCATGGGCGGCTTGCCCGCGTTCTTGGCTTGGCCTGCGATTATCTTTGAAATCGCTGTGGGTCTGTCGGTTTTGGTGGGCTTCAAATTGCGCCCGGTCGCACTGGCAGGTGCTGCATTTTGCATTGTGACAGCCGCGCTGTATCACAATGACTTGGCAGATCAGGCGCAGATGATCCATTTCCTCAAGAACTTCTCCATCGCGGGCGCGTTTTTGATGTTCTTTGCGCATGGCGCGGGCGCATATGCGCTCGATCAAAAGGCCTAAGCGCCAGAATATGGGACGGGCGTGCGCTTGGCCTTAGGCCCTGCTGCGGGTCCGTGCCCCCGACCTGGAGATCATATATTGATGATTACCGCGCAATGGGTCACCCTTGCGCCATCATCGGCAGATACCTGCCCCCACAGCCAAAGATAGACTACTATGACCCCGCTCGAAGGCCTTGATTACTTGGGTGTTGCCCTCTTCGCCGCAACGGGCGCATTGGCGGCATCGCGCAAACAATTGGATATCATCGGATTTCTGTTCTTGGCCGCCGCAACAGGGATTGGAGGCGGCACTTTGAAATACGGCTGGCGCCTGCCCGCCTATCGCTCCAGCCCAGGTCGCGCACCAAAGGATATCTTAAGTCCGCGCATTTGAAGAATGGGTGCGATACACGCTGCACAAAGGCCGAAACGGTAAAGGCCCCAAGCTTGGCTTGGGGCCTTTTTGCATAGTGTCGTGTGGCTTAGTGGCACGCAGGGCGTGTGCCAGGCAACAGAACCTTGTCGATCACATGGATCACGCCATTGTCAGCCTCGATATTCGCGATAATCACATTGGCAACATCACCCGTGCCATCGGCAATGGTCACGCCAGATGCGTCTCGTGTGATGCACAACCGCTCGGAGGCCAAAATTGGTTTGAAGAAATTCGAGCCGTGCGGGATCATCTCAGCGGTCAGGTTGCGATCATCAACGTGGTACAGCAGGATATCGGTCAACTGGCCTTTGTTCTCTGGCAACAACAATGTTTCCACGGTGCCAGCGGGCAAAGCAGCAAAAGCATCATTCACAGGCGCAAAGACCGTGAACGGGCCAGGGCCTTGCAAGGTCTCAACGAGGCCTGCGGCGCTTACAGCGGCCACAAGAGTCGAGAAACGCTCATCGCCCGATGCGATTTCAACGATATCAGCCGCGCTTGCCGCGGTGCCGAGTGTGATGGCGGTGACCGCGGCTGCGGCAAGTGTACGGATATTGGTCATTTGGTTTCTTCCCTAAATGTTATGTATGCTTTGTGCATGTAAGGGATACGCAACCGCGACCAAATTCGGATTTGCCAATCACGCCAACGTGATACATTGGCCCAATGAGGATTGATTTTAAAGAATAATTTTAATCTTGAATATATGTATTCTGTAACATTACGAATATTGTGCAAAAATATTGCACACCTCTATCCAGGAATATGGATTGCACAGCAGCCTCTGTGACAAATCCTGACCCAATCGGGTGTGCGACAAAGTTCATTGCAACTGCAAGTTTAATTGTATACATTCGTATAAAAGAATGTAATGTGATTGCGATGTTCGAAAGTACAGATCACAGAACAGTGGGACAAGGGCGAAGCCTGTTGCTCATTGATGCGGAGGACGCTGTTTCTGGCAGCACCACGGCTGGCTTACGGCAATTGGGTTTTGTTGTGACCTGTGTTGAAACCGCCGAGGAGGCGCTATCCTACCTGCGCGGTTCTTCCCCCGATTTCGTTGTTTTGGACATCAAGCTGCCCGATGCCAACGGGCTTTCTCTTTTGCCCGATATCCGTGACTTTGCACGCAAGGCGCATATTGTGATCTGGACACGCAATGGATCGCTGGAAACGGCCGTTGCCGCCGCCAAGGCGGGGGTGCGCGATTATCTGGTCAAGACGCACGATATCAATGACTTGGTTTTAGGACTGCTGCCCGAGCGGCTCAACGCGACATGGGCCGATGAGGCGCCCCTCAGCCCCAATGAGGTGAGATGGCAACATATCCATGCCGTTTTTGAAGCTTGTAATGGGAATATGTCTGAAACAGCGCGGCAAGTCGGGATGCATCGGCGCACGCTTCAACGGATTATGAAACGCGGCCTCTAGCCCCGCTTCCCCAAAAAATTTTGGGCTGCGCAACCGAAATCGCGCAGCCCATTATAAGCCATAGGAAGGGAGGAAACTGGCTTACATCTCTTCTGGCAGCGGCGTTGCTGCCGTGCGTGTTGGCAAGATGGGATGCTCCACTTCGGGGATTTCACCCGTCAACGTGTGCAAGAAGGCGGTGATGTCCGCGACATCCTCATCCGACAATTCCGCACCCAGCTGAGACACGCCCATCACGGCAACCGCTTCTTCCAATTCCCAAACCGCGCCCGAGTGGAAATAAGGGGCGGTCAGCGCAATATTGCGCAGCGGCGCGGCGCGGAACACATAATCGTCCGACACGGTTTCAGTGACGGCGAAACGGCCACGGTCGCCTTCAGGCAAAACGTCCGCACCTGGGCGTTCGATCAAGCCGAAGGGGAAATAGCCCTCGCCACCAAAGTTGACGCCTGCGTGACACGCGGCACAGCCCTGATCCATGAAGGCCTGCAAACCACGAAGTTCCTGCTCGTTCAAACTATCCGCACCCATCAAATATTGGTCAAAGCGCGAGTTTGGCGTGATCAGCGTGGTCTCAAACGCCTCGATGGCCAGCGCGAAATTATCGAAGGTCACAGGATCTTCTTCACCTGGGAACGCCGCCTCGAAGGCCGCGACATATTCCTCCATGGAGTTGATGGTCTCCAACACGCGGATCGGTGTGTTGTTCATCTCAACACCGGCCTGCACTGGGCCTTTGGCCTGATCGGCAAGGTCGGGGGAGCGACCATCCCAGAACTGGGCGATATTGAAGACCGCATTATATACGGTGGGCGCATTGCGCGGACCTTTTTGCCATCCATGGCCGATTGAGGTCTCCAGCCCGTCAACACCACCCATGCCGACATTGTGGCAAGTCTGGCAGGAAAACAGGCCAGAGCGTGACATACGCGGATCAAAGAACAGCTTGGCGCCCAGATCAATCCGCGCGCTGCTCAGAATGTTGTTCTCCAAGGCTTGAACCTGCATGGGAATTGGCTCGAACAAATATTGAGCGTCTTCCCGCAATGTATCATTCGCCATGGCAGCGCTGGCGCTGAGGGCTATGGCGGCGATTGAGCCAAATGGCAGTGCACGAGACATTTTTCTTCTCCAACAATTAGCGCGTCTGATAGAAGAATGTCTGAGTCGTGCCTCCAAAACTTTGATCCACGTCAAGAAACTAGAACAATTCCAATATCTTGCTGCGCTATTCCGCCGCAGATTTTTTGCGGAAAATCAATGCCTCAACCACGTAAACCAGAATGGCCGCGCCAATTGCCCCCATGGCCGCGATACCCAAAAAGATAATCAGATCAATTGGGCCACCCAAATCGCGCAGCTGCGATTTGGTCATGACCATCACGAACCAAACGGCCGCAATTGCGCCCAAGGGCATGAACATCTGCGCAACGAAAAATTGCCGCATCCCAAGCGCACGATCGCGGATCAGGACGTAAAGATAGGCAACCGTCACCAACACAGCGGCAACCACCATGGCCCAGAACAGGCCACGGCCAAAAATCTCTTCAAAAACGGCAAACAGGGTTTCTAATGTCAATTCTTTCATAGCCTGATGTCCTTATGCTTGGCCGCGCAGCATGGCGTTATAGGTGGCTTTCAACGCCACTTCCTTCATCAACCAACTGATCCACAATTCTTCCAAAGGTGCGATCAATCCAGGGAAGGAGGGCACAAGATCATTGTTGTAGTCGAACTCCACTAACATCGCGCGCCCAATACGTGTGATCAAAGGGCAGGACGTGTAGCCGTTGTAGCGCTCGGTCGCCTCCGTTTCGGTCAATATGCTGAGGATCTGATCCTCCACCACGGGCACCTGCCATTTCACCGAGGCGGCGGTTTTGCCTTTTGGCACGCCCGCCACATCGCCCACGGCCCAGATGGCCTCATAACGGTTGTGGCGCATCGTATAAGGGTCACAATCCACCCAGCCTTGATCCGTCCAACGGTCCGCCCAAGCCAGATCGGAATTGCGGATAAAATCTGGCGCACGCTGTGGTGGAATAACGTGGAGATAATCGTATTCTTGGGTCTCTGTGCCCGTTTCGGTGCGGAAGGTCGCGCGTTTGGCCCCTGCATCAATCGACACCAATGTGCGGCCCATATCACTGGCTATGCCGCGCTCGGAAAACAGCATCCGCACTTTCTCGGCTACGATTGGCACACCAAACAGACTGCCTTGCGGCGCAGCATAGCGGATTTCCGTGCGGTTGCGGGTGCCTGCACGGTTCAGGCGATCCTCAATCAGGAACGTGTGCTTCAAAGGCGCGCCCGCGCATTTCATCTCGGTCGCGGGGCGCGTGAAAATACCCACCCCGCCTGTCTCGACAAATTCCTGCGCCGCGTTCCATGTGCGCGCCGCATATTCTGGCCCTGCATAAAGCGCGCCAATGCCATTTTGCCCGACCATGTCGAGGGAGAAGCCGTCAATCGCGTCATGATCCAAGATCAACCCCGGCGCGAGAACGAGGAAATCATAGCCAAGGGATTGCCCTGTCTCGGTGCTGACGGTTTTGCGGATCGGGTCCACTGCGGCGGCACGCTCCGCGATGAGGCGCACCCCATCAGGCAGCCAATCGGTGGTTTTGCTGACCACATAATTCGCGGGCTTTAGCCCTGCGGCGACCAAGCTCAACCCTGGCTGATACAGATGCTCCACCCGCGGATCCAACAAGGTGATCTCCGCCCCATCAAGCCGTGCGGCCAAACGATTGGCCAAAGACGTGCCTGCCGCCCCTGCACCGATAATGACAATTTTGGCAGAGGTGGCCACGGCGGGCGCAGCCGCTTGGACCTCAGAGACCGTCTGTGCAGCGGCAATCGCCGCACCCGAAGCAAGACCGAAGCGCAAGAAATCGCGCCGATTGGGGGAATATTTAGTCGTCATGGCGTTCCAACAAAAAGGTAAATTTGTTGATCGGTATACGCAACCTGAACGCGATTCTTTGATCTAGAACAAATTTCAGCTGAAATAATCGGCAGTGTCAGGTATTTTTGACCCCGCAGGCAATCTCACCAAAGCGCGGGATCGTCAAAGGCGCGGGCGGCCTCTGCGGGCCCCGACAGCGGCGCGAAGGAAGCATCGCCCAAGCTTTGCGCCAACCACCCTTGCGGCATATTCAATGGATGCGGGCTTGGCACCTCATCCACGCGCACCGCCCGAAACCCCACGCGACTATAAAAGGCAGGATCGCCATAAGTAACCGCAATATCCACCCCTTGCTGCGCGAGCGCCTCCAAACCATGCGCAATCAACCGTTGCCCCACACCTTGCCCCTGATGATCGGTGGCCACCGCCACGGGCGCCAACAAAAACACCACACGCGGATCATTGGGGTAACGCAGGCGGGTAAAGAAAATCCCCCCCACCAAGGCAGCCGCCCTCCAAGCCGTGAACACCCGCAGATCATCGGGCGGCGTATCTGCAATCAGGCGATGCACCAAGGCCCCGATCATCGCCCCTTCTGTCGCGCCCTCCGAGACCGTAAATGTCGCCTCGAACAAAGCCGCGATGGCATCCTGATGGGGAAGATACTCGGTTGAGAATTCCATGTTTATCATCCTTATAATTGGCACGCGGCCGTAAACCGTGATGGGCCATCGCTTTAGGGTTTTTGCAGAACAATCATCTCAAAACTGACAATCCCGTCACACGCATGATAGGCCGCGATTTCCGCACGGAGGTCTTCAAGAACGCGGGAGCCTTTGAGTTGATCACCCATCGCCTCCACCCGCGCCTCAAGCGGAAGATAATAGGCATCCATGGCCGCGCGCCCCATGTCGAAATGACCCAGCACCTGATAGCCCGCACGTTTTGCCTGAGACAGGCGTATGGGGACGGTGGTCATTGTTGGATATTCAGAGGCCCAATAGGCGCGCAAATCCTCAGGCGGACACAGTTCGCGCCACACCATATCGGAGAAGACCAGAACACCCCCAGATCGAAGATGCGTCTTCCAATCCTGCAATGCGCGCTCAACCCCGATCAAGTAGGCGCTGCCCTCGGACCAGATTACATCCCAAGGGGGCTGCATCTCAGGCAGATCTCCCATGTCAAGGTTACGCAAACTTACCCGACCATCAAACCCGCGCCTTATGATTTCCGCATCAAGGCGTGCCAAGGCCCTGTCATCGGTGTCAATCGCCAGTATCTGCGCAGAAGTCACCTCGGCCAAGGGCAGTGTCGCTGCACCCTGACCGCAGCCGATTTCAAGGATCCGTTCGGGCGTGAAAGGGATCATGCGAAGCGCCTGCATAGTGGCCTCTTTTGTCGAAGGCCCCCAACATTCCAGTTCCGCGAAAACCGTCATGAAGTCGCTCATATAAGCATCATGTGCATTCATATCTTTTGACAACCAAGCGACCTTCGCCGCTTCTGAATTGGAAAAGCCTTGGGTCATCAGCCATGACCGATGTAAATCGGGCGCAGCGCGTTCGAGCGCTTCGTGCCAATCCTTAAGACTGCCTTGACCAAGCAATGCCGCCAGCAAATCACGGGCCCGCGCCTTTTCTGCAATATCGTCCGTCAATTTTTTCAGCCGCAGTTCCAACATATCGCGGTCAAGCTTACCGTTGAGACAGGCGTGGCATTCTTGCAGGCTTAGGCCGCCCGCCTGCAATTTCTGAAGCAGTTCAAGACGTTGACGGTCCAGATCGGAATAAGCCCGATAGCCATTGGCCTGACGTTTGCCTTTGAGCAGCCCAAGCTTTTCATAATAAAGAAGGGTCGTGCGCGATAGACCCACGCGATCCGCCAGTTCCGAAATGAAATACATCCGAGGCCTTGCTCATCCTTGCTGCGAAAACATGACAAGGTTCTGCATAGGCTATGAAGCGATAGACGGGTCAACCCTCTTTCCACGCAATCTGCGACATCCACCGGACAGATCATAGCAGCCCCCCATGCCGCCATAGGGCGACATGGGGCGACATAAGGCAAGGCTCAACGATAGAGTAAGGTGGGCAACCACATGGTGATCGCGGGGAAATACGTCACCAAAAGCAAGACGATCACCAAAGGCACCAAGAAGGGCACTGTGCCCATAAAGGCGCGCTCGAACGGAATATTCGCTATCCGTGCAAGAACATATAGCACCATTCCCACAGGTGGCGTGAGCAAACCGATCATCAGGTTAAGGACCATAATCACGCCGAAATGCACTGGGTCCACGCCAATCGCCATTGCCACAGGCAGCAAGACAGGCACCATGATGGTGATTGCGGCGACCGTTTCCATAAAGCAGCCGACAATCAGCAAAATCACATTGATCAGAAGCAAGATCACCCATGGACGATCTGAAATCGTCAGCAAAAAGTCCGCTACAGTCCTTGGCACTTGGTTGGAGGTCAAGACCCACGCGAAAATCGATGCCGCCGCCACAACAAACAGCACGACTGCCGTGGTTTCAATCGTGTCGTAACTGACGCGCACAAATCGCTTCCAACTCAGTGTGCGATAAACCACCAAACCCAGAAAAATCGCATAGGCACAGGCGGCGATGGCGGCCTCGGTCGGGGTGAAGGCCCCCGATAAAATCCCCCCGACAATGATCACTGGTGTCATCAAGGACAAAAAGGCGCGTCCAAAGCTTTGATACAGGAAGGGGAAGGAGAATTTTTGATCGCGGGGGTAGTTTCTGCGCCGCGCAATAATCGCGACCAGTACCATAAGTGCCACCGCCATCAAAAGCCCCGGGATGAAGCCTGCTGCAAACAGCTGACCGATGGAGGCACTGGCCACCACACCGTAAATCACCATTGGCAAGGAGGGGGGGATGATCGGCCCGATGGTGGAGGAAGCGGCCGTGATCCCAACCGCAAATTCAGGATCATATTTCGCGTCTTTCATCGCCTTGATCTCGATCGCCCCAAGGCCACCTGCATCTGCGACCGCAGCCCCAGACATTCCCGCAAAGATCACCGATGCGCCGACATTCACATGGCCCAATCCCCCGCGCATCCAACCTACGACCGAAAGCGCAAAGCTAAATATCCGTTCGGTTATGCCCGCGGTGTTCATCAAATTTCCCGCAAGAATGAAAAACGGCACTGCCAACAAAGGGAAGCTGTCAACGCCGTTAATCATGCGGTGCGAGACAACCATGGGCGGCACGGTGCCGCTTAAGAAAATGAACAAAGCCGAAGATCCCGCCAAAGCGATGGCAATCGGTGCCCCCATGACGATCAGAGCAAATAAGGCAAAGAACAGTATCGCTAATTCCATGACGGCATTCCTAGTCGAGCTTGGGGGATTGGTCGCTGTGCAATTCTGGGTCAATCAAACGCGATGTGCCACTGCGCCAATGGCGCCATGCATTCACGCAAGCGTAAAGCGTCATACCGACAAAACACGCCACGACAAGCCAATACATATAGGCTTTTGGAACATCGATTGAGACCATCATCTGCTGGGTGCGACCCGAAATTTGCACGGTCAGCACCGCCAGCAGCGCGAAAAATCCGATATTTAATAGATGAATAACCGTCTGCGCAATCACCCGCCCCTTGCGCGGCACATATCGGTAAAGAAACTCCACTGCGATATGGGACTGTTTGCGCACCGCCATCACCGCGCCCAGAAACGCAACCGCGATCAATAGGAAGCGGGCAATTTCCTCGGTCCAGCCAAGCGAGTCATTGAGCACATATCGCGTGAAAAATTGGAGGAAGACGACAAAGGCCAAAACCCAAAAAATCAAAAAGACGGGAATGTCATCGAATTTTATATCAGACAAATCAATTTCTTCTTCCACGAATTCGGGCGTGATGTTGTGCGCAGAAGGGTCATCATGATCTGATGTCATTCTTTCATACCTTTAGGTTTTTGGTGAAAAGAAAGGGGGGCGATTCACGCACCTCCCCCCTTTTTTAGATGATGTGAAACCCTTACTGGCCGATGGCCTGCAAGCGATCATATGTGGCCTGATCCCATGTCGCCATCTCGCCGTTGTGCATCGCACGCACCGCTTCGATGAAGGGGCCACGATCCACTTCGTTCACCGTCACACCTTCACCACGGAACCATTCAACCAATTCCGCTTCCAAGGTGCGGATGGCGTCCGTTGCGCACACGGCTGTATCCTGAAGAACAGCGGTCAAGGCTTCCTGATCGGCCGCATCCATGGAGGCAAGCGTTGGTCCCCCAATGATGGTCAACAGCGCGTCTGTGATATGACCTGTCAGGTTGATGTTCGACTGCACCTCGTAGAATTTCTTGGCCTGAATGGTTGGCAAAGGATTCTCTTGTGCATCGACAGTCCCCTGCTGAAGCGCGAGATATACTTCGGCAAAGGCAATCGGGGTTGGGTTACCACCTGTGGCCTCGGGGAACATCATGTAAAGCGGCGCGTTTGGCACCCGGATTTTCAAACCGTCCATGTCTTCAGGCGTGGTGACAGGGGTGTTCGATGTCACATGGCGGTTGCCATAATAGGTCATTGCCACGATGCGATTGCCAGTCGCGTCTGAATAGCCCTGTGACAATTCCGCAAAGAGGTCCGAATTGCGGAAGGCATCCCAATGCGCGTAATCGCGGAACATATAGGGTGCGCCCCCAATCGCGATGGGACCATAGGCACGACCCGCAAAGAGCTGTCCTGTGTAAATGATGTCCACCGTGCCGAGGCCAAGCCCCTCGTTGATATCCACTTCTTTGCCAAGCGTAGAGGCAGGGTAGACTTCGATCCCATAGCGGTTATCAGTTGCCGCCATCAGGGCCGAGTGGGCCTCGACCGCGCAGGTGTGATAAGGCTCGCTCGCCTCGTAGACATGGGCAAACTTCAATGTGCGCTCCGCTTCCTGTGCAAAAGCGGCCGTTGTGCAAGCCAATGCGGCCACAGAACCCAACGCGGCAAAAGTCGTGATTTTCTGGATTGATGATAGCATTCTTCTCTCCCTTCAAAATGAAAACCCTGACGGCTTTCAATTATTCCTCCAGCCCAAAGCGTTGACCAATTTCCACGATGAATCAATATTTTTATCTGCAGCTCACGGGCCGTTTACCGACCATCGATGCGGGGTGAGTCAACCGCAGCCTTTCTTTTGGAAAAGGCGCATTTGTGATCCACGATGCAACGAGCAGCGCTTGGCAGATTAAATTCAAATATTTGAAAAGGCTATGTTTTTAATGATCCGTCTGGAAACTTCTCAAAACAATATCGGATTGATGATGGCCCCCTACGCCATTCATGTTTGAGCGCCTTAGGCCATTATGGAATATCTGAACGATTGAGTTTCAACCTATTCTTTAAAAAATACGAAGGAAATCTAAACAATCCAAAACAAGCAATTCGCGCACATGATTTTAAACGCGCGGCGCACCCTTGGCATAAGAGATAAAAAACGATCCAATTATTTCCCCCGCCCTATTGGGCATACCGCTGCGCTGCTTGATTTGTGACATCGTCAATGTGTGGTTTTGGGCGGGTGGTCACGCGCAAATTTCAATGCGGCCTGAATATCAGAGACCACCAAATCGATTGCGGGATCGCGCACCACTTTTGGGGCGGCGTTTGCCGCATAGCCACCCAAAATGATCAGCCCAAAGAAAGGCAGCCGCTTGACCTCAGAGGCCAACGCTTCGATGCGCGGCAAGGTCTGCGCGCGCCCTGCGGTAAGGCCAATGATGTCAGGGCGCCAACGGGCAGCGCGTTCGATGATATCTTCTGGCGTTGCATTGAGGATGATGTCGACCTCCCATCCGTCCTGCTCAAACGCCTCACCCGCCAGCACAAGGCCCAAAACATGCACTTGATCCTGCAGCCCCGCAAATATGGCTTTGCGGCGGGATGTTGTGGTCAGGGCGGCGACCCCCTCGGCCCGCAAAGCACGCCGCAGGCGATACAGGCTTTCAATAACCATAGCCACTTGCGCAAAAGAGATCTCATCGCGATCCCACCGCGCGCCCATGTCCCGCGCCACCTCAGCAAGCAGATAATCTGCAATCACCGCGAAATTTGGCCTGTTTTCAAATCGGCGCTGTAACAACCGTTCCGCTGGATCATATTGACCGCTTAGAAGCAGCGTTGAAACGGACTTTACCAATTCCTTGGAAGGCTGCGACTCCCCGCGCGTTCTCTCACCATGGGCGGCGGAAAGATGTGCCGCAACCTGATCAAGCAAAGCTCTAAACTGATCCTCGGAATTTGACATTTCTCACGCCGTGCCCGTGCGTAAACATCCGCCACAATGCCCGCCCGCTCAATGTTTAAACTCACCACAATCGCCTGTTGCGTGTCAGACAGATTTGGTCATTCACCCTGATAGGATGCCACAGGCCACGAAAATATCTTTGACCGAGATCAAGCCACAATTACACCGCTCATAGGCTTGTGAAAATGCGCCTCCGTACGGGCGTTATTGTGCCGTTTGTGTAAAGCGCCCCCGCCCCACATCCCCTGGCGCGACAGCGACCGATTTGATCACGGCATAGCAGGTCTGTCGCGGCTCAAGCGCCATTTCGGCAACCGAACGGCGGGTGATCCGCGCGATCAAGCGATCCTCGCCCATTGCCAAAACCACCAGCGCGCCTGGACCATCGCCATAGCGAATTTCCATGATTGTGCCGCGCAAAATATTCAACGCAGACAGGCCTTTCGGGCGCGCGCGCGATAGGATCACATCCTGTGCTGCAATCCGAACACGGATGGTTTGGCCTTCGGTCACATCCATCTGGGGCAACCACAAAGCACCCGCAGCGGTGGATAATTCACTCAACCCGTCAAGATGGTGCGCCACCACCCGCGCGCGCAAGATCGAAGCAGTGCCACGCGCGCCAACCGCCGCGACATCGCCCAACACCTCGGCGGGCGGACCACAGGCCACCACACGCCCCGCCTTCAGCGCCACAACCGTTGACGCCAAGCGCGCCACCTCGGATGATGAATGGCTGACATATAGGATTGGCACAGAAACTTCTTCGCTTAACCGCTCGAAATACGGCAGAATTTCCGCCTTGCGCGCCTCGTCCAAGGCCGCCAAAGGCTCATCCGCGAGGATCAGTTTCGGCCCAGCCAGCAAGGCACGACCAATCGCAACCCGCTGCTTTTCTCCCCCAGACAGAGCAGCAGGCCGCCGCTCCAACAACGGGCCGATGCCCAGCATTTCAACCACACGCGACAGGCTTTCGCGGCGGGCATCACGCGGCGCAAACCAACGCCCGTATAGCAAGTTTTGGCGCACGTTCAGATGCGGGAACAAACGCCCTTCTTGAAAAATATAGCCGATACGGCGGCGATGTGGCGCAAGGTTGTGTTTGGTTTGGGTGTCCAACAGCACCCAATCATCCACCACGATCCGCCCTGCATCGGGGCGCAGCAAACCCGCAACCGCGTTGATCACGCTCGTCTTGCCCGACCCAGATGGTCCAAACAGAACCGTCACCCCTGCTGGGGCCTTGAAGGCCACATCAAGGGTAAAATCCTCAAATCGGTTTTCGATCGCAATCTGAATGGTCATGCGCCCGCCACCCGTTTTGCCACCCGCCGTGCGACAAATTCGGACAACACAAGCGCCAACATCGCAATCGCTACGGCGATGAGGACCAAACGCCCTGCGGCCTCCTGCCCGCCTGGCACTTGCAGGAAGGCATAAATGGCCGATGGAATTGTCTGTGTTTGTCCTGGAATGTTCGACACGAAGGTAATTGTTGCCCCGAATTCACCCATCGCCTTGGCAAAGGCGAGTATGGCCCCAGCAATAATTCCAGGCAAAATAAGCGGCAGTGTTACGGTCAGAAAAACCCACATCCGCGATGCGCCAAGCGTGCTGGCGGCTTGCTCAAGTTTTGGGTCGACCGCTTCAATCGCCAATCGGATCGCGCGCACCATAAGCGGAAAGGCCATAACGGCAGCTGCAACCGCCGCCCCCGTCCAACGAAAGGACAGCACAATCCCAAACCATTGCTCCAGCGCCTCCCCCACGGGTCCACGCCGCCCGAAGGTGAGCAGAAGGAGATATCCCGTCACCACAGGCGGCAAGATCAAGGGCAGATGCACCAACCCATTGAGCAGTTGTTTGCCAATAAAGTCCCACCGCGCTAACGCATAAGCGGTGAAAATACCCAGTGGCAAACTCGCCGCTGTCGCCCAGAAAGAGACCTGTATGGACAGGCGCACCGCCTGCCATTCAGCAGGGCCAAGCCAATATGCCCCATCGGCGGCCATCAATCGAGAACCCGAAAGCCAAAGGCCTGCCAAATGGCACGAGCCGGATCAGAGCGCAGATAGTCAAGAAAGGCCGCCGCAACGGGACTTTCGCTATGTGCGGTGATCGCTGCGGGATAAAGGATTGCGGGATGGCTGTCTGCGGGGAACGTGCCGATGATGGTCACATTCTCCTCGACCGCCGCATCGGTGGCATAGACGATGCCCAAGGGCGCTTCGTTCTGCGCGACAAAGGCAAGCGCTGCACGCACATTGTCGGATTGTGCGACCAGTGGCGCGACACCATCCCATAGCCCCAATGCCGTGAGCGCGGCCTTGCCGTAAATGCCCGCAGGGACAGCATCGACCAATGCCATCGCCAGACGCTCATCCCCAAGCATACTAGGCAGATCAAGCGTCGCATCAATCGTCACGGGCGAGGCATCATCCCCATGCGCAATCAGCACAAGCCGATTTCCCAAAATATCTTGCCGCGTGCCCGCGCGCAGATCACCCGCTTGCGCGACCGCATCCATCCAATCAACGCTGGCGGAGATGAAAATATCCGCAGGCGCGCCTTGCATGATCTGGTTTGCCAATGCCGAAGACCCCGCGAAGGACAGAACCGCGATATGTCCTGTGTCCTCAGTCCAAGCTTCGGCCACAGCACTTAGGGCATTGTTCAGGCTTGCCGCGGCAAAGACAGTGACCTCCCCCGCCGCCGCACGCAGCGGGTTTATCGTGATCGCAAGCACCGCCAGCGCTGCAAACATCAGAACACGATGTGAATGGGACAGGAATGCCGACATGGATGGTTTCTTTTCAGATATGTTTCACGAAACATATCGCAACATCAATTCCCATGATGCAAGCGTTATTTTCCACTGGGAATATCCCGAAGCAGCGCGCGCATTGCGTCAAGCTGGGCTGCGCCCGCTTCTGCCGCCTCACCTTCAAACGCCCGATAGAGGCGCAGAACCTTTTGACCTGCCTCGGTCAGCACCGCCCCCCCGCCCCCTGGTCCGCCACGGGTGCTGGCGACAAGCGGCTCTCGAAACATGGCGTTCAGCGCGCTGATCAGTTGCCAAGCCCGTTTGTAGCTCATACCCATTTCCCGACCCGCAGCCGCAATTGACCCTGTCCGTGCGATCCGTTCCAGAAGCTCCGCCTTGCCTGGACCAATCAACTCGCCATCGCCAAAGACGATCCGAATACGCAGCACGGGGTGTTTAACAGTGTCATCCATACATACACAGTCAAACGCCGCTCACCGAAATTCAAGCCCAATCGCCCATCTGTTTTGCCATCATGGTGCAAGGCCACAGCGCTCATGCCGCCAAGGGCAGCAACATAGAAATCCTGCCACAAAACTTTTGCAAATCTATGCGACCCAAATTTGAAAGAGATTTTGGTCAAATATTTTGATCCAAACAGGCGCTTGGATATTGAGCGCTCCACCATGCGCCCTGCCCTTTGGATAGAATAAGCGCCCGAAACCAACAGAAAGCCTCCATGCCCTGTCAATTTAAATTAGAAAACGGCATAGACCGACCTAAATGCGGTTTAGCATGATTATGAAAAATGAAAGATTTCCAGATGGTTACCGAAAAGCACACTCAATAATGACATCCACGATATAACCGCATTTTCTTACCCGATGCTGGGACACCCAATTCCGATAGCCGCGGCTAAATAATGGCGGAGGATTGGGCATGAAACGGCCATATTTGGTCAGCAAAACAACAAATGGGACTTAACAACCATGACACCAAATACGGTCATTATTCTCGGCTCTGGCCCAGGGGTATTGGACGCACAAAACATCCCGCGCCACCACGCGCAACACTTTGTGGCGATCAACAATGCATGGCGCGTGCGCGATGATTGGGACTTCCTCATCCATCCCGAAGATTTCCCAAAAGACCGACAACCACAATCCTTACACGGCGACCAAAAGATCGTCACCGCAGCGGATTATGTGCCGATTCAAAATCAATATGGCGGCTTCGTCTATGCGGGTGGCACCATGGCCTTTACCGCCGCCTACTGGGCGCTTGGCGCGCTCAAACCGCGTGTGATTGCCATGATTGGCTGTGATATGGTCTATCCGCAAAATGGGCCGACACATTTTTATGGCACGGGCCGCGCTGACCCTTTGCGAGACGACATCACCCTGCGATCACTGGAGGCAAAATCCGCGCGCTTATGGGTCCTCGCGGCCCAGTCGGGATGTGCGGTGGTTAATCTCTCGACTGCGCGCCACAGTCGCCTGATCTACCCACGCGCACATCATGCACATTTGGGGCGTGTAAAACCCGCAACATTCAAAGCCGAAGACATAGCCCAAGCCCGAAACGCCGAGGCAGATGCCAATTATTTCGTTTCATCAGGGAAATATTGGACCCATCAAAATCAATTTGATGTTGAGACCATCGACCATATTGATCGTTTGTGGTCAATGACCGCGCAGCGCAGCACGCTTGCAGCGTAAGATCGAGCGAGGGTTCAGGGACGCTTGAAAGGGTCACAATCCCATCTCAATGGATGGTTTCAGTCGCATGGATCGAAGCCGTCTCTATCAATCGCGTCTGGCGGTTCCTGACGTCTGAATGTGACCGCCTAAGGGTGTCGGAAATCTGGCTCCCCCTCGGAACAGGATCATTCACTGGGTTCTCTTCTACAACCGTCAATCCCTCACACAGCCCATTGCAGACAACCACCCGCCGTGGTCTACTTCATCAAAATTGGAACCAAGCCGCACTATCGGCAACAGCCTAATCTGCGCCTAAATCCGCTTGAGAGATAGGGAATAACTCATTTGGGGAATAAGTCGGCCCTTGCTTAAAGCACTGATGTCGACTTGTGATTTCAAACAGACAATTGGGCGAGGACGCTGAGGATACAGCCCATATAATGCAGGAAAAACACTCGAATGGCACTCAATCCAGAGCATCAACTTGCATCGAATTCAAGCTTTGAGCGTGTGACAGGGGCAGACTTTACCCCTGCATGGTTTGAGGGCTATCGCGTCAACCTTTCCGCTACAGAACGCCGCGCGACCACATTAATGACGCGCCGAACGGTCAAGAAGGATTGGCAAGCGGCATGGTTGGCGCATGCAATCACCTGCATCGACCTTACAACTTTGGCGGGGGACGATACGCCTGACAGGGTTCGCCGCCTTTGCGCCAAAGCGCGTCAGCCTTTGCGGGATGATATTATGACAGCGCTCGGGTTGGATGCACTGTGCGTTGGCGCGGTTTGCGTGTATCCGACAATGGTAAATCACGCTGTGAAGGCACTTGAGGGTAGCGGTGTCCCTGTTGCTTCTGTTGCAACTGGGTTTCCCGCTGGATTGATGCCACTTTCCTTGCGTTTAGCAGAAATAAAATATGCAGTGGAGCACGGCGCACAAGAGATTGATGTCGTCATCACGCGGGAACATGTTTTAACAGGCCATTGGTCAAAGCTCTACGATGAGATAGCGGCCATGCGTGAAGCCTGTGGGCGCGCACATATGAAAACGATCCTTGCGACAGGCGACTTGCAAACATTGGGTAATGTATACAAAGCATCCATGGTTGCCATGCAGGCTGGTTCTGATTTCATCAAAACCTCGACCGGCAAAGAAGCAATCAACGCTACATTACCAGTCTCGCTGACAATGGTACGGGCCTTGCGTGACTTTTATCAAAAGACCGGCCAGATCGTGGGCTTTAAGCCCGCTGGCGGTCTGAAAAACGCCAAGGATGCGATCTCTTGGCTCATCTTGATGAAGGAAGAACTGGGCACGCGTTGGACCCGTAACGACCTCTTTCGCCTTGGGGCCTCCTCAATGTTGGGCGATATTGAACGCCAATTGGAACACCACATTACGGGCCGCTACTCGGCTGCTAACCGCCACGCTCTGGCCTGAAAACGCGTATCAGGAACTCCTATGCCCAGTATCAAGGATATTATGGAAAAAATGGACTATGGCCCTGCAATAGAAAGCGATGCCGAGGTTCGAAACTGGCTTGCCACCCATTCCGCAGGGGTTGGCCACTTTATCAACGGCTGTTTCGTTGCACCTGAAGAGCCGATGAGTGATGTCATTAATCCAGCAAATGAGGAAGTGATTGCCCGACTTTCCAAGGCGGGACCAGATCAAATCAACGCCGCGGTAAAAGCAGCACGTGCCGCACAACCCAAATGGGCCTCTCTCGAAGGGCATGTGCGCGCTCGATATCTTTATGCAATCGCGCGGCACGTGCAGAAAAAAGAGCGCTTCCTTGCCGTTCTGGAGACAATCGATAACGGCAAGACCATAAGGGAGACCCGCGATTGCGATATCCCCTTGGTAGCGCGGCATTTCTATCACCATGCTGGATGGGCCGAGCTTTTAGATATCGAATTTCGCGGCTATAAACCCGTGGGGGTATGTGGTCAGGTTATCCCGTGGAATTTTCCGTTGTTGATGCTGGCGTGGAAAATTGCCCCAGCACTGGCCACAGGCAATACCGTGGTGTTGAAACCGTCAGAACTAACGCCCCTAACGGCACAAGCGTTTGCAGAGATCTGCATTGAAATCGGTTTACCAAAGGGTGTGGTTAATATTGTCCACGGTGACGGAGAAACGGGGGCATTGCTCACAGGCCACCCGGACGTGGACAAAGTTGCATTCACTGGTTCCACAAAGGTGGGTCGTCTGATCCGCGAACAAACTGCTGGGTCAGGTAAGAAGTTATCATTGGAACTTGGCGGCAAGTCTCCGTTCATTGTCTTTGAAGACGCAGATCAAGATGCCGCTGTTGAAGGCGTTGTGGATGCAATATGGTTCAATCAAGGCGAGGTCTGCTGCGCTGGTTCTCGGATCATTGTGCAAGAAGGCATCGCCGAAAGCTTTTTCGCGCGATTAAAGGCGCGCCTTTCCACATTGCGTATTGGTGATCCTCTAGACAAAGCGAATGATGTGGGCGCGATCGTGTCACGTCCGCAACTTGAGCGCATTCAAAATCTGCTTGCCGCAGGCATGACTGAAGGGGCTGTCCTGCATTCAGCACCAGGACCGCTTCCAAACAAAGGCTTCTTCTGTGCGCCTGGTTTCTTTACGGAAACAGCACCCGCCCACCGCGTGAACCGAGAGGAGATTTTCGGTCCAATCGCAACAACACTGACTTTCAGAACCCCAGAAGAAGCAGTGCTGCTTGCCAATGACACGCGCTATGGGCTTGCAGCGTCTATCTGGTCACAGGACATTGATCGCGCGATTGCTGCTGCGGCGAAGGTTAAGGCTGGCGTCATTTGGATCAACAGCACCAATTTATTTGATGCGGGTGCAGCCTTTGGCGGATACCGTGAGAGCGGGTATGGCCGCGAAGGATCGCGTGCGGGCCTGTTCGAATATCTCTTGCCCTTGCGTTCAGATCAATTGAGCCTGCGCCCCGAACCAAATCGAGAATGTGCGGTTACTGCACCAAATCGGGTTCACTATGCAGCTCCAGCGATCAATATAACTGCGAAGCTATATATTGGCGGAAAGCAGGTGCGCGCCGATAGTGGCCAGAGTTATCCAGTTATGGGCAAAAACGATGCCGTTATTGGGCATGCCGCGCTTGGAAACAGAAAAGACATCCGTAATGCTGTGGAAGCCGCAGCCAAAGTTGACAGCTGGGGCAATATAGCGGGGCACAATAGGGCCCAAGTGTTGTATTTCCTTGCCGAGAACCTTTCGCAAAGAAGCACTGAATTTGCAGAACTCCTCGTCCAAACCACTGGCGCAACAACGAAGGCGGCCAATTCAGAGGTTGAGGCGGCCATCCGCCGTTGTTTCTGGTATGCTGCATATGCGGACAAGTTCGCGGGCGCGCTCCAATCGACCAAGCAACGGCATGTAACCTTATCGTTGAATGAGCCATGGGGCGTTATGGGCCTCGTGTGCCCAGATGAGATGCCCTTACTTTCGATGTTGTCGCTTATTCTACCCGCAATTGCGATGGGAAATAGCGTTGTCACCATCGCTTCGCAAAGTCATCCCTTGGTAGCAAGCACGTTCTATCAAGTGCTTGAAACATCCGATATACCGAATGGCGTTGTCAATTTGATCACCGGCTCTCGTGATGATCTGGCTAAAACGTTAGCCGAGCATGATGAAGTCGCGTGCCTGTGGTATTGTGGCAGCAAGGCGGGATCCACGATGGTTGAGCAGGTATCATGTGGCAATCTGAAGGCCGTATGGACGGATGGTGGTTATGTGCGCGACTGGCTATCAACCCGCGAAGGCTATGGGGAGGAATACCTGCGCCGTGCAACCCAAGTGAAGACTGTCTGGCTACCTTTCGGTGAGTGATATTCAAAATTTTGTCTCAGGGTCTGCTCGCCGTATACCTGACATCGGCTTCAATTAGAGATGCGTCATCAAACATAACTGCATGCCAATTGTCATGCTGTTCATGCAATGAATGTTTTGATCATGGAACGTGAAGCCGCACCCTCATTCAACGCAAGCTTGCACATTGATTCAAAATAGCTTCACCATAGAGCCAAATTTTTTTGATAGGCTATCAGCAGTTCACTTTTACCTGACGAATGGAGACTTGAAATGTCTAATCGTATCGCCGTGATTGGCTCGAACATGATTGACCTTGTCACCTATGTAGAGCGCATGCCGAACCGTGGAGAAACACTTGAGGCCCCAAGGTTCCAGCAGGGCTTTGGCGGCAAGGGCGCAAATCAAGCCGTAGCTGCCTCTCGACTTGGCGCAAAAGTTGCGATGATAACCTGCGTTGGAGATGACAGCTTCGGACATGAGACGCGGGCAAACCTTGAGCGAAATGGGGTGGACGTAAGTCATTTACGGATGGTCGAGGGCGTGGCCTCTGGTGTCGCCCCTATCTTTGTGGAGCCAGATGGAGAAAACGCCGTCCTCATCGTTAAAGGAGCAAACGCCCATCTATCACCTGAAGATGTGCAGGCCGCGGCCTCTATGTTGATCGACTGCGATACGATCTTGCTTCAGCTCGAGGTGGCATTGGAAACAGTTTATGCTGCGGTGGCCTTTGGCGCGGAGCATGGCATTACAACAATTCTCAATCCAGCGCCTGCCAATCCAAACCTAGACCTGTCTGAACTGGGCGGGCTAGACTGGTTCTGCCCGAACGAAAGTGAACTGGCAATGCTGTCTGGGATGCCTGTCGATACGGATACTCGTGTGGTTGAGGCTGCTCGGCAGATCATAGCGCGTGGCATACGAAATGTGATCGTCACGCTCGGTGGTCGTGGGGCAAGGTTCATTACTGCCGACCAAGTTCACATGATCGAACCAGTTCGGGTCAATCCGGTCGATACAACGGGCGCGGGGGATGCATTCATTGGAAGCTTCGCACGATTTTTGTCGGGTGGCGTCCCTCCCCTTGAGGCATTGAACCGCGCAGCACGATACGCAGCGCATTCGATTACAGGACACGGAACCCAATCAAGCTACGCGGACGAGGCGGCTTTCGAAGAATTCTGCCGCGCACATGTGGCCAGCTCCGTCCAATAACAACCCGATCGAGAAGACGCTGAGAAAAAATTTGTGCGACCCATCAGGGTAAAGCGAAGGAGATGACGGCGTATGTCCAGAAGGCGCGATTTGCAATTTGCGCAGTCGTCTTAGCCCGTTTTAATTCGGTCTGAAGACGCATTGTTGACTGCCGTTATCGTCAGTTCCTCAACAATTGCACCAGTCACCTTCTGCAGCCAGCCTGATGCGGCCGCTTGATATACAAATTATAAATCAGTTATCGCATCATGCCCCTCTATCCCTCGGGGCCAATTACACCTTTGCGCAGCATGAAGCAGCCATAAAAGCGCCTCTCGCCCGTTTGGATTACAGCATAGCTTTGCCGTGCCATGTCATAAAAGGCAAACCGCTCAATGCTGATCATGGGCCGCTCGGCCCCTTCGGCACGGTTGATTTTTTGCTGCACCTCGGCCTGCACAGGCGGGATCGTGTCAGGGTCGCCCACGATTTCCATACGCCCCGCGAAGTCGTCAACAAATGTATCGAGCGGCATGACTGATAGCACCGCCTCGACCGCCTCGGCAGCGGTGAGGTTATCCATCCGCAAAAGGCTACCGTACACTGTGGCGCGGGCGACCGAGTCGGATGGAAAATTCGTGTCGGCAATAATCAAAACATCGCCATGTCCCATCATTCGCAGAACATGCAGCACATCGGCATTGAGCCTTGGATCAATTCCTTTCAGCATCATACCTCCTTTTACATAAACGCGATGATCACACCCGTTCTTCGGTGGATTTGTCAAAAATATGCAGATGCTCGGGATCTGCACTCATGGTGATTTCTTGGCCAACATGGAATGCGCGGCGCTCGCGCGAGATCAATGTAAAATCTTGACCTAACGCATAGCGCAACATGACATGGGTTTCGGAACCTGTCGGCTCAATTACGGAAATTGTGCCCGCGATACCCGTGTCCGAGATTTTCAGCGCCTCTGGACGAATACCGATGATGATCTCTTGATCCACTTTCACATCGGTCCCTTTCGGAATGCCAAGAACCACATCACCAATTTGCGCACCCAATGTTGATCCAGATTTCACCACGACGCCATCAAAGAAATTCATCGAAGGGCTGCCGATAAACCCAGCGACAAAGACATTTCGCGGTTTGTCATAGAGTTCAAGCGGAGTGCCGATTTGCTCAATATGGCCACCCTGCATCACCACAATCTTATCGGCCATGGTCATCGCCTCTATCTGGTCATGTGTGACGTAGACAGTGGTGGTTTGGAGCCTTTGGTGGAGTTCCCGTATTTCAGTGCGCATCTGCACACGCAGTTTTGCATCAAGGTTTGATAGGGGTTCATCAAAGAGAAAAACTTGCGGATCACGGACAATAGCGCGACCCATAGCCACGCGCTGCCGCTGTCCGCCAGAAAGCGCGCGAGGATAGCGATCAAGATATGGCGTCAGGCCCAAAATCTCGGCGGCGCGATCCACGCGCTTGTCAATTTCGCCTTTATCCATTCCACGCATACGCAACGAAAACGCCATGTTAGCGCGTACAGTTTTGTGCGGGTAAAGCGCATAATTCTGGAACACCATGGCAATGTCACGCTCGGCAGGCGGCAGGTTATTGACCACACGATCTCCGATTTGGATTGTCCCGCCCGTAATGCCCTCAAGTCCAGCGATCATTCTTAAGAGTGTGGATTTTCCACACCCAGACGGGCCAACCAGAACAACAAACTCGCCATCCTCAATATCCACGTTCAATCCGTGCAAAATCTGCGTTTCACCGTAGGATTTCAGTAAGGATCGGATTTCCACGCCTGCCATTCTTTTATTCCTCCCATGCGCTACGGCTTGAAAGGTAAGGGGAAAAATTTTCACTGTCCATCGCTTAAACATACTAACATGTTAGAATCTTGACAGATGGGAATCTGGCTGAAAAGGTGAAATGGCTGGCTTGAGCGAAATCAGGATATTCCGCGCGAGGCGGGCAAAGCTGGCACACCGACTTTTGTCAAAGACGCGAAAAATATCTGGGAGGATAGGTCGTGAAAGTTGCAATGTATAAAGCGATTATGGCAGCTCAAATGAGCCGGCGTAATATGCTCAAAGGTGCCGCCAGTGTGGGTGCCCTAGCCGCCCTAGGCGGAGCGAACTCATTGACGAGTGCCAAGCCAGCACAAGCGGCTGCGCATTCTGATTTGCGAGCACAGTTGCTGAAAATTCCAGGTGTCGGCATGGGCTCACCCACCGATGCAGACTGGCAGCGCGTTGGCGAGTTATGCCTTGGGCCAACCCGTGAACGTGTCGCTGAAGGCGAGTTCGAAGGTGTTGAACTGACCTTCTTGGGTCTTAACAACCAAAACCTGCATAACTTCTTGTTCCGTGGCTTCCTCAAGCCATGGGAGGCCTACACGGGTGCAAAAATCAATTGGATCGACCTTGCACAGGCCGATTATAACCCCCGCTTGCAGCAGGCGATTGCCACAGGCACAGTTGATTTCGACATTATCGAAATGGGTGCCCCATTTGAAGGTGACACCGCGGGCAAGGGGCTGCTGGATGAAATGCCTGACTGGGTAAAGGATCAAATCGAGGCCGATGATTTGGTGGGGTATCTGCAGCCGCCCGTTGGCACATGGGACGGTAAGACCTACCGCATCACGATTGATGGCGATTGCCACACATTCTGTTATCGCAAGGATTACTTCGGCGATGGCGCAATCGGCGGGGCTGAAGTGCCACGCACATGGCAAGAGGTGAACCAAGTAACCAAGGATCTGGTCGGCAAGACCGATCCGCTGACGGGTCTGCCTGCGCATGGTTATCTTGATCCGCTCAAAGGCTGGGGTGGGTTTGGTTTCTACTTTATCGCAAACCGCGCGGCGGCCTATGCCAAGCACCCCAATGACCCTGCATGGTTGTTCGATCCAGACACAATGGCCCCGAGGGTAAATAATCCTGCATGGGTTCAGGCCATTCAGGACGTCATGGATTTGATTGAAACCCCCGGCGCCTACCCTGCGGATCAGATCAATGCGGACCCAGGCACAACGGGCTTCCAGCAATTCTTGGCTGGCACGGGTTCGATGCTGATGTGGTGGGGCGATATTGGCTCCAGCGCGCGCACTTCGGATACTTCTGTTGTGGGCGACGTTGTGGGCTTCGGCATTAACCCTGGCTCAGATCGCGTATACAATTCCCAAACTGGCGCTTGGGAGAATACCTACAACGAAGCTCCTGCCATGGCCTATTTGGGATGGGGGATCTATGTCACGAAGAACGTGCAGGGCGATGACCTTAAGCGCAAAGCGGCTTGGTCTGCAGCAGCACATCTCGGCGGCAAAGATATCTCCCTGTGGATGTCGGCCTATCCATCGGGCTTCCAGCCCTATCGCAACTCGCACTTCCAGTATGACGAATGGGAAGCCGCGGGCTATGACCGCGATTATATCGAGGATTATCTGGGCTCGAACGCGGACAGCTACAACCACCCCAACGCGGCGATTGAGCCACGTATCCCAGGCATCTTCCAATATTATTCGGTGGCGGAAGACGAATTGGCCAAAGGCTTCGCGGGGCAATACGGATCGGCACAAGAGACCGCCGATGCGATTGCGGCCGCATGGGAAGGGATCACGGATCAAATCGGTCGTGACACCCAAATCAGCCTCTATCGTGCCTCACTAGGGCTCTAAGGGCCGAAAAGCACTGTGGCCGACCGCTGAGGGTCGGCCACAGATTTGTTAATTCATTTACGCAATAATTCGGGCGACAGGCATGGAAGACGGCGACAGGCTTCACGTGGTGACGGCGGATCATATTTCGGATCAACGCCGCCGTTTGGGCAAAACCCTCGTGTGGGGATCAGCCGCGCTGATGGCCTTGATCATGGCCTTACAGACCCTAGACGGGATTGGCACGCTGTCCATCGGGTTTGAAAATTGGCGACCCTCCCTCTATGCCTATCTATTTTGGTCAACCTGCCTCTGCGTGTCGCAGGTTTTAATCCGCGGTGAACATGGCAAACGCACGCTGTTTGTTCTGCCTGCCGCGTTATTCGTAATTTCCATGGTGGTATTTCCCCTGCTCTTTGGCTTGGTCATTGCTTTTTCAGATTGGAACCTCTCCTCGCCCGATGGGCGGCAATTTAACGGCATCGACAATCTGCGGCAGATGGCGGGGGATCCGTTTTACTGGAACGCAATGCGCAACATGGTTTGGTATACGGTCGCTATTGTTGTTGAATATGCGATTGCCTTTGGCCTTGCGTTATTGCTGAACGGGCAAATCAGGGCGCGCAAATTCTTTCGCGTGGCGTTCCTATTGCCTTTGATGTTGTCACCTGTTGCGGTCAGTTGGATGATCGGTAAATCCATGTTGGAAATCCGCTTTGGCCCGATATCGCGTTTCATGCGCTATATCGCATCTGAACCCTCACCCGACCTGGCTGCCCCGCTGTTTTGGATTGGCTCCTACATCAGCGATTTTGGACAATGGTTGGGATGGGCAAGCCCCTCCTTCTTCGGCTCTGCGGGGGTCGCGCGCGCGATGATCATGATGATGGACGCGTGGACCTTCATTCCTTTCATGATGATCATGATACTTGCTGGGCTTCAGGCGATCCCGCGCGAATTATTCGAAGCGGCCGAGGTTGATGGCGCCTCAAAATGGCGACAATTCTGGGAGGTGACCTTTCCCTTGATGTTGCCAGTTTCCATCACGGCTATTTTGATCCGCATTATCTTTAAGCTCAAATTGGCGGACATCATCATCAATATCACCTCGGGCGGGCCAGGAGGTGCGACCGACAGTGTAACCAGCTTTATTTTCCGAGAATATCGGGACCGTTCCAATGTGGGCTATGGCACGCTTTTGGCCATCGTTTATCTTGTGGTGATTGTCATCGCGATGACAATCCTGATGAAACTGGCAGATCGCTGGATGAAACCGAGGTATTGAAATGTCGGACCAGATTTTCAAAGACAGCGAAAGCGATCGTAAATTCCGTCCCGTTTGGTACTTCTCGCGGGCTCTCGTCTATGGGGTGCTATTACTTTGGACCATTGTATGCCTATTCCCAATTTTCTGGACCGCAACCACAGCATTTAAAACAGCGCCTGATGTCATGCAGGGTAACATTTTGCCTTGGGTGGATTTTCAGCCCGCTTGGTTGGGATGGCGTTCGCTCGGTCTTTCGCCAGACACAATTGGCAATGAGTCAACCGTGCGTGCCGAATTTCTGAAACGGTTCTGGAATTCGACCATAATTGCCGTCAGCGCATCGCTTTTGGCTGTAATCCTAGGCAGTTGTGCCGCTTATGGCCTTTCGCGCTTTAGCTTTAAATTTGGCTTCATGCGCAATTCGGACATTTCATTCTTCTTTCTCAGTCAATTGATCCTACCGCCGGTGGTCTTAGCCCTGCCATTTTTGGTTCTGTATAAATCGCTAGATCTGCTCGACACGCGGATTGGGTTGATCTTGCTATACACTCTGACGGTGCTGCCGATTGTGATTTGGATCATGCGGGATCAATTCAGTTCAATCCCGACTGAATTAGAGGAGGCTGCTTTGGTTGATGGCCTCTCAATTTGGGGCGCATTTACGACCATTGTGATGCCGATTGCCCTGCCAGGAATGGTGGCAGCTTTCATATTATCTCTTGTACTGACATGGAATGAATATTTCTTCGCGGCTCTTCTTACTTCTTCAAATTCTACGACACTGCCGGTGATGGTCGCATCCCAAACGGGGTCGCAGGGCATCTCGTGGTGGTCTATGGCGGCGCTTTCTTTTGCTGCGATTCTCCCTTTGATTGTCATTGGCATTATCCTTGAACGTTACATCATAAAGGGAATGGCCGCTGGGGCCGTCAAATAATGCTAAAGGGTATTGATCAGCGCCTCTCTGCGGAAATCGTTTACGCGCTGATGCAAATGGGGCATGGGGATGATCTGGTGATCTGCGACATCAACCACGCCGCCGTGACCATCGCAAAAGAGACAACCTATGGCAGGCTGCTGGATATGGCGGGGTGCGATATTCCGACCGCCACGCGCGCTATCCTGTCCTTGATGCCCCTCGACACCTTTGTTCCCGCCCCCGTCAGGCGGATGCAAGTCGTGGGTGATCCAGAGGGCGTGGTGCCCATTTTTGACAAGATGCAGACGGTTCTTGATACATCCAATGGCGCGCCTGTGTCGGTCGAGGCCTTGGAACGATTTGCCTTCTACGAGGCCGCAAAGCGCGCCTTTTGCATCATTCGCACGGCAGATAGCGGGCCTTACGGCTGCTTTATTCTGAAAAAAGGTGTGGTGGATTTAGCCCCGCTATAGAGCGCGGGGTATTACCTCAGCCGCTTGCGCATCTCGGCCATAATCAGGGTCACACCCTTTGCACCAAGTTCTGGTGTCGCCTCAACCGCGCTAGACGTATACCATGCCGTGTTTTCCGTCATGCGCGCAGCCTCGACCACATCGGGGGCAAGCGCCATCATCAGGGCGGTTTCCCCCGCCCCTGCATGATCAAACGGATATTGCGCCGTCACCTCTGGCCCCATGAGCGGATGAATTTTGATCCAGTTGAACGGATCAATGCCCGTGGCGTGCTCGGCATAGTAATCTGCCATAGCATTATCGCCCCACCACCCCTCGCCGCGGGTCTCTTGCAGATACCGAAACAAAGCGCGCCGCGCCGCGAATTTAAACGCCAGATCGGTTGGCATACCTGCGATGAAGTTTTCCGATTGGTGATGGATAATGCCATGAATGTTACGAAATCCGATACGCAAAAGCGCGATAAACATATCCTCGGCCACTGCCGAAATCTTGGCTGCATCAATATCCATGGTGCCTGTGCCTTCTGGCTCTGCAACCGCATAACTGGCCGCGCCATAGGCAAAAGGCGGCAGGATCACCACATCCATCTCATTCTCTAGAAGGGTAAGGATCTCGGTGACCGCCAAGAGATCCATCCCAACGGCCATATGTTCGCCGTGATATTCCATAACCCCAAGCGCCAAGGCGACAGGCGTGTTCTCAGCAATCGCGTGACGAATTTGATGGGGCAACATCCGCTCAAACCGCATTATTGCTCTCCAGACAGGCGATGCGCCACGCCACGGCTGTCTTCGTATAATTGGCGGAACAGCCCATAGTGACGAGCATGCGCCGCGCTGTGGTTGGGCGTCACTTCATGGGTGGCGGGGTTCCATTTGCTGATATCCTCGGGCCGCGCCGCATCAACAGCGCAGGCAGCAAGAAATGCGTCCCCAAATGACGCGCCGATGGTCTTTTCACAGACGATCTGCGGGATGGTCCCAAAATCTGAGGTCGCCTGTAACCAAAGCGGATTTTTTGTGCCGCCCCCAACCGCCAAACAGCGTTCAGGCGCATGGCCAATCTCGCGATAGGTTTCGATAACATGGGCGGTTCCCATCGCAATCCCCTCGATCAAGGCGCGGTAGATATCGCCACGGCTATGGGTCAGGTTAAGGCCAAAAATCGCCCCTTTGGCCAACGGGTCATGGATCGGTGTCCTTTCACCCGAAAAATAGGGCAAAACCAAAACGCCATTGGCCCCCACGGGGGAGGCAGCGGCCTCCTGTGCCAATGTACCAAAGGCCGTATCCTTGGGCAGGTCTGGCGCAAACCTGTCGCGGAACCAATGGGTCAGCGTGCCTGATGTGGCAAGACCCGCCATTGAGGCGTGGCTGTCGGGCCACAGCCATGGCGCATACCATAGCCGCGCATCACTCACCCGTTCTGCGGTGCGCTGTATGATGAAGATGGTTGACCCATACATCATCATCATATCGCCGGCCTCTTGCACCCCGACACTCAGCGCCTCGGCGGCAGCGTCAATGGTGCCTGCCGTGACGGGGGTGCCAATGGCCAGTCCCGTCTGCGCTGCCGCCTCTTCAGTCACCCGCCCTGCGATCTCACTCGACCATAAAAGGCGCGGCAAACGCCCCGTTTCGATGATCTCATCGCTTAAGGATTGCGTCCAATCTTGTGTGGTCACATCGTAGAGCGGGCTGAAATTTGCGGCCGTGTAGTGGTCAATTACATATTCCCCCGTCAAGCGATGCACGAGAAACGAGGTTGAGGTCAGGATTTTCGCGGTGGCCGCATAAAGGTCAGGCTGCGTCTCTTTCAGCCATAGGATTTTCGGCCCCACAGATTGCGAGGTCAACGCATTGCCGCAGCGCGCCAAGATTTGATCCTCGCCAATCTCGGCATTGAGACGATCAATTTGCGCGGTGGCGCGGGTATCAACCCCATAAAGCACGCCATTCATCAAAGGCGTACCTGAGGCATCCACGGGCAGCATACAGGGGCCGATGGCCGAAGTGGCGATACTGACAATCTCATGCGGATCAATCCCAGACTGGGCAAGCAGCGCCTTTGTGACCGAGACAAAATCACCCCACCAATCTTCTTCCGCGCGATGCTCGGCCCAACCTGCACGGGGCACGATCATTTCATGCCTGACAGCGGCCTGCGCCAAAATCTGTCCGACCTCATCGGTCAAAACACCTTTGGTCTCATAGGTGCCAATGTCTACGCCAAGAAACACGGCCATAGTCCAAGCCCCCTGTTAATCGCGGTTGAGATTGAAATCTGGGCCAATTTGCGCAAGCCCTGTCTCAACAAGATGCGCAAGATCGTGCAAATCACTCAGCGCGCAAACCTCGAGGCTGGAATGGGTATAGCGGCATGGAAAACCCAGATCGATTGCGGCAACACCCTGCCCCATCTGCTGGATATAGGAGAGATCGGTCAAAACCCCCACCTGCGCGCTGCGCTGTAAGGGCAGATTGGCCGCTTTCGCAGCGCCTTCGAACAGGGCAACCATTTTAGGGTGCGGGATGACGCCATTCAATGTGCCGCGCCCATGGAAGGAATAGAGCGACATTCCAGGGCCGCCCCCCAAAACCATTTCCCCCCGATCCGCCATATCGGGTGTGTCACAGGCCAGCATAAGGTCCAATTGAATGGCAATATCAGGTTGCAAAACTTGGGCGGCAGACATAGCGCCACGCAAATTGAACTCTTCTTGAACCGAAAAGACGATAGCCACAGGCGGCCCTGATTTCCGCGCCTGAAGCCGCGCGGCCAAAGCAAGAAGAACCGCACAGCCCGCGCGATCATCAACCGCTGTGCCCGCAATGCGGCCATTTGCCAATTCCATCACATTTGGCCGATAAACCACGGGCGTGCCGATCTGCACCCCTGCGGCCTCTGCCTCGGCCTCGCTTGTAAACCCTGCATCAATGCGAATCTGTGGCGTGGTCAAAACCTGATATTTCTCATCAGGCGCGGTTGCGTGATGCGATTTATTGGCAATCACTGCATCAATGTCGCGCCCCTCACCGATGCAAAGACGCACCGCCTGCGAGGCTTGCGCGCGCTCGGGCACGCCGCCCATGCGTTCAACCCTGATGCTGCCGTCTTGTTCGATTTTGCGCACAAAGAACCCAAGCTGATCCATATGCGCAAAAACCATCACCGATGGCGCCGCAGGATCACCTGAAAACCGCGCAATCAGATTGCCAAGCCTGTCCGTTTCATGCGCAATGCCCATGTGCGACAGGCGCGCGGCAATAGCACGGCGCACCCGATCCTCGTAGCCAGACAGCCCCACGATCTGCATCAGATCTATAAGATCTTTTTTTAATTGCTCGCTCATCTGATGGCCCGCACCCGATCCATGAAATCCTTGGCCCGATCAGGGTCAACCGCGTTCCAAGTATGCCCATCCACCTTGAGCGCCGATCCGATGATGCAGCCATCCGCGACCCGCATAACATCGGCGACTGTTTCATGCTTGACCCCAGTATTGGCCAAAACGGGCGCATCGGGCAAAGCCGCCTTGACGCTTTCGAGATCCTCCATTTTTGCGGCCTCGCCGGTGATGGTGCCAGAAACCAGAACCGCATCAGGGATGGATGAGAACACAGCGCTGCGCGCACGATCCGCGACCGACCGCTGGTCAAGGCTATAGGCAAATTCCGCACTGATATTAAAAAACTTTGCCACATCGCCCGCGCCAATACGCGCGCCATAGCGATAGGCCGCCCCCGCATCAGGCGCCCAAACCCCCATATCCGAGGCATAGGTGCCCGTGAAAATCTCGCGTACAAAACGCGCACCCGTTGCGGCGGCCAAGGCCAGGCTTGCCTTTGGATCCCACAGAACATTCACACCAAAAGGCACGGTAATCTCATCGCGCAGACGACCGATGACATAGGCCATGGTCGCGGTCGAGGCGGTATCTACGTCCAATTCATAGGGGCGATCATTCTCGTTTCCAAACATCACCGCATCAACGCCTGCGGCCTGCAAGGCCTGTAAATCTTGCCGACAGCCTGCGATCAACCCATCAATCCCTGCCTCCACATCATAGAGCGGCGCACCTGGCAGGGCGCCAAAGTGAACCATGGCGATAACGGGTTTCTTATCCCCAAAAATAGCTTTGAATTTCTGCACGATACTCTCCCACGCGCGACCTGCGCGAGACGCAGCCTAACGTGAAACTATCTTGCATCCAAGGCAAAACATACTAGCATGTCAGTCAAAATCGGGAGGGCGCATGATGATGAAATTCCGCAATTGGGATCGCCTTGGGAATGGCGGGCTGAGGCTCAGCGAGCTCGGGTTTGGTGCGGCCCCATTGGGCAATCTTTATCGCGCAATTTCCGAAGAAGATGCCCAAACAACCCTGCAAGATGCGTGGAATGCAGGCTTGCGGTATTTTGATACAGCGCCGCTTTATGGGCTTGGCCTGTCTGAGACGCGGATCAACCATTTTCTGCGGGGCAAGCCGCGCGAAGATTACGTGATCTCGACCAAAGTGGGGCGGTTGATGCAGGTCACAGCGCCCGAGGCGCGGGATGGGTTTGGGAAATGGTTCGATGTGCCCGCGCGGCGCGAAGTGTTCGATTATAGCTATGATGGTGTGATGCGCTCCTTTGAGGCCTCGCTCGAGCGATTGGGAATAGACCGCATTGATGTGCTCTATGTGCATGACCTTGACCTGTTCACCCACAAAACCGATGCCGTGCTTGAGGAAAAGCGCGCCGAATTTATGGGGGGCGGCTTGGCCGCGCTGACCACATTGCGCGATCAAGGAGTGATCACGGCCTTTGGTGCGGGCCTGAATGAATGGCAAGCGTCCCAATGGCTGGCCGAGCGGGGTGATTTTGACATCTTCCTGCTTGCGGGCCGTTATACATTGCTTGAACAAGAAGCACTCGAAACCTTCCTGCCCCTGTGCGCGGCGCGTGGAATTGGGATTGTGATCGGCGGCCCCTATAATTCGGGCATATTGGCGACAGGCGCGCGTGAGGGGGCGTTCTTCAACTATGACCCCGCGCCGCGACACATCTTGGACAAGGTCGCGGCCATTGAGGCGGTTTGTGCCGCGCATGATGTGCGCCTTGTCGATGCCGCCTTTCGATTTCCGCTGATGCATCCATCGGTGATCTCGGTGATCCCAGGCGGGCAAAGCCCCGCTGAAATGGCCAGCAATCTGCGCGCGGCACAGGCGCAAATCCCGCCTGCCCTTTGGGCGGATCTGAAATCCGCAGGTTTGATGCGCCAAGACGCGCCAATCGTCTAACATCGCAACGGGGAGACAAACGATGCAAATTGATGCCCACCAACATTTCTGGAACCCTGCTCGTGGCGATTACGGATGGATGGACCCCTCAAACGCCACGCTCTATCGCCCCTATGGCCCTGATGATTTGCGCCCGCATCTGGCGCGTCATGGTATTGATAAAACCGTTTTGGTGCAGGCCGCCCCAACAGTGGAGGAAAGCGCGTACATGTTGGGCCTTGCCGATGCCACGCCCTTTGTGGCGGGCGTTGTTGGGTGGATTGATTTTGAAAATCCAGACGATGAGGCGGTCTTGGCGCGGTTTGCACAGCACCCAAAATTCGTGGGCCTGCGCCCCATGATCCAAGATATTGAAGACGATAACTGGATGCTGCGCGCGGATATAGAATGGGCCTACAAGGCCATTGCCAAGCATGATCTGTGCTTTGACGCGCTTGGATTTCCGCGTCATCTGGCGAATTTCCACAGCATTTTGACCCGCCACAGCGAAATGCGCTGCGTGATAGATCACTGCATGAAGCCGCAAATCCACGCGCATAGCGCCGAGAATTTTCAGGTCTGGGCCGATGGCATGGCCGCCTTGGCGCGCGACACGCAGGCCTATCTGAAATTTTCGGCTCTTGTCACCGAAGCCAATGAAGATTGGACACTCGAAGACCTGCGCCCTTATGCGGATCATGTCTTCGACTGTTTCGGTGCAGATCGGATCATGTGGGGATCAGATTGGCCGGTCTGCCGCCTGCGGGCGGAATATGACGCATGGCGTCATGCGGCGGAGGAGCTGACCAAAACCTTGACCGCAGAAGAACGGGCACGGGTCTTTGGCGGCACGGCGGCCGAGGCCTATCGTTTGGCGCTATAGGCCAAAGGCGTGGCGCAGTTGCGCAGGGGTAATATCGGCGCGGGCCTCGATCGGGGTTGAGACATGAAGGGCCGCCGCCCCTTGGGCAAAGGCCGCAGCCGCCGCTAAATCTGCACCGCGCGCAACCTCAGCGGCGAGCGCCCCCACGAAAGCATCCCCTGCCCCATGGGTGGAGATGACAGGAACAGGGTGCGCCTTGGCCCCAAAACGGGTGCCGTCCGGCGCTTGCGCGATATAGCCATCCGCGCCCAATGTAATGATCACCGCACGCCCTTCGGTCGCAAGCTGGGTTAAGGCCGCCTCAGGATCGGGCAGATCATGTGGCAGCCCCGCTTGCATTGCGGCCTCAACACGGTTCACCACCAAAATATCGGCCCGCCCCACCATCACCACATCGCGCGCCAAAGCGGGGGCCGCGTTCCAGATGACGGTGACGTCCTGTGACAAACGCGCCAAAAGCGCGTGATTTTCCGCAACAGGAATTTCATTTTGCAAAACGACCACTTTGGGGGGGGGATCAAGTTGCGCCTGTTGCGCGGTGATGTGGCGGTTGACGCCCGAGACGACAACGGCACCATAGCTGCCATCATTTTGAACAATCGCCACGCTCATACCAGAGGCCCCCTCACAGGTGGCAAGCATGGACATATCGACATTCGCGCGCGCAAGTTCGGCACGCAAAGGCTGTGCGAAATCATCCGTGCCCACCACCCCGATCATCGCAACCTTGCCCCCCATGCGGGCGGCGGCAACGGCCTGATTGCCGCCTTTGCCGCCAAAACGATAGGCCACATCATGGCCCATCATCGTCTCGTCTGGGGCGGGCAAAGCGGGGGCGTTGACAATCACATCGAGATGCAGCGCCCCCATCACGAGGATATCAGCGCCCATCGGGGATCACCCCGCCATAAAGCCGCTCGGCGATCAAACGCTGGGTGAGCGCCGCGTTTTGCTGTTGCAACAAGCCCGACAGCTCTGAGCTTTCGGCAAGTTCTGCGGCAATGGCGCGCAACCGCTCGATTATCAGGATATTTGTGCGCCCCTCTTCAATCGGGTTCAGGCCCGAATGGTCGGGAAACGTGTCGAAATAAATGACCCCATCATACCCCATGCGGTGCAATTGCACGAACAGCTCGACTGTCGCCACGGGATGCACAGTGCCCGCCATCAAGCCATCATCGCGCTTGCCATAGCCATCATTCAGGTGAACCCCCAAAATCTTGGCATGACGCTGCGCCAGATAGGCCACATGCGCGGGCATTTCATTGGCATACAGCACATGGGCAAAATCCACAGTGACGCCCAAATTCTCGGCCCCTACGTCACGAATGGCCAATAATGTCGTGGCCATATCAGGCATCAGCGCAAAGGCGCGTGGCTCATTGGGTTTGTATTCGATGGCAATTTGCACATCGCGATTATGGGCGGTGACCTCGGCCAAGGCGTCAAGCGTGTCCCCCCAAAGACGCGCATAATCGGCCTGAAGGGCGTAATCGAACCCATCTTGCCCCATCCAGAGGGTCATCACGCCCCCGCCCATTTCCGCCAAAGCATCTAGACCCTGTTTGGTCAAATCAATTGCCTTGCGCCGCATGGCGGGATCTGGGTTGGTGAAGGCCCCGATGGCAAAAGCAGGGTCGGAGTAATAGCGCATCGCAAGGCCATTTAACCCCAACCCATGGTCGCGCAACATATCGCCAATCTCACGCGCAGGACGCCCTTCGAAATGATCGGGATAGTTCACATCCGCCGCATCCATCCCCTCGACACGGGCGGCGGCGGCAATCATGCCCGCAATACCCCGCCCCTCGGCCAATGGTTTGAATCCATTCAGACGCGCGGCATAGCGGGGTTTGTTTGCGGGATAGGACATTCACTGACTTTCAACTGGGGTCGAACAATTCTGGATGGGTCTTCTCAAGCGGGATCAGAGATTTCATCAATTGGCCCAAATGGGCGCGCATCGCTTTACGCGCCGTTTGCGGATCACGCGCGGCAATCGCATCGACCAGATCGCAATGCTCCTGCAATGTTTCGGCCACCCGCCCTGGCATGGGCAAAATCAATTGTCGCGCGCGATCCACATGAACCCAGCCCGTTTTGGCGATGCTCGATAACTGCTTGAACCCCGTAAATCCGATGATGAGATCATGCATTTCACCATCAAGTCGATAAAATTCAGCAAAATCGCCTTCCTCGACCATCACCTTTTGTAGGCGCAAATTGCGGCGCAATTCGGTGATCTGCTCGTCCGTGATGATCTCCGCCAAAAGTTCCGCGCAGGCAAGTTCGATACTTTCGCGCAGAAATGCACCTTCGCGGATTTCATCCATCGAAAACCGGGCGACAAATGTGCCAGATTGCGGAATGACATCTACCAACCCCTCGCTCGACAGCCGTGTGATCGCCTCGGCCACAGGAGAACGCGAAACACCAAGCATTGCACAAATCTCTTGCTTGCGTATCGCCTCACCTGGTTTGTATTGCAGGGTTAGAATGGCCTCGCGCAAAGCCGCATATGTGCGGCGCGCCAAATTCCCGTCATAGGCATCCAAGGCGCGCAGTTTAACTTCTGTGCCTTGCGCATGATTTGATGGTGAATTCTCTTGCATCGTGCCACTCAATGTCAATAATTCTAGCATGTTAGAATGATTGCTGCGGCAATTTCAAGATCGTAAACTCTCAAAATGATTGAATGATGTGTGCG
The DNA here is from genome assembly GCA_025751475.1 of Rhodobacteraceae bacterium XHP0102. Taxonomy (GTDB): domain Bacteria; phylum Pseudomonadota; class Alphaproteobacteria; order Rhodobacterales; family Rhodobacteraceae; genus M30B80. Next base: position 91,265 of record JAOWLD010000003.1, on the reverse strand, counting down.
ATGACCCAAGATGTTCTGATCCTGAACACAGACGATACGGTTGGCATTGCCTTGGTCGATATTCGATCAGGCGCGGCTCTATCATCTTTTGAAACGCCTGCGCAATCGGACATTCCCAAAGGGCATAAAATTGCATTGCGCGCCATTGCCAAGGGCGAGGCGGTGATCCGCTATGGTCAAATTATTGGCTATGCGACCGAAGATATTGTCGCAGGCGCCCATGTGCACAGCCACAACCTGTCCTTTGGCGATCATAAACGCGGATATGAATTTGCCACGCAGAACGCACCCCTTCCCACAGCGAAAGAACAAGATAGCTTTCTGGGCTATCACAGGCCCGATGGGCAGGTTGGCACGCGCAACTATATCGGCATTCTGACATCCGTAAATTGCGCGGGCAGCGTGGCACGGTTTATCGCTGAGGCCGCCGAAAAATCTGGGCTTTTGGATGATTTCCCCAATGTCGATGGGATTGTTCCAATTGTCCACAGTTCTGGCTGCGGGATGTCTGGTTTGGGCGAAGGGTACCAGATCCTCTTTCGCACCTTGGCGGGATATTCAAAAAACCCCAATTTTGGCGCGATCCTTTTGGTTGGCCTGGGCTGCGAGGTGATGCAGGTGCCAGACCTAATCGGCCCTGCCCGTCTGCGCGATGGTGAGAGTTTCCGCTACATGACCATCCAACAGACGGGCGGTACGAAACGCACAATAGAGCGCGGTCTGAGCATGCTGCGCGAGATTGCAGCCGTGGCCAATCGTGCGACACGCGCGCCTGCGCCCGCCTCAAAATTGGTGGTGGGTATGCAATGTGGTGGTTCGGACGGCTATTCTGGCATCACGGCCAACCCTGCGATGGGGTATGCGTCTGATTTGATCGTGCGTCAGGGCGGCACCACAATCCTGTCTGAAACACCCGAAATCTATGGCGCAGAGCATCTTTTGACGCGCCGCGCGCTTTCGCCTGAGATTGGTGAAAAACTGATTTCGCGGATCCAATGGTGGGAGGATTATACCGCCCGCAACGGCGGCGAGATGGACAATAACCCATCCCCAGGCAACAAACGCGGCGGGCTGACCACAATTCTTGAAAAATCATTGGGTGCCGTGGCCAAAAGTGGCAGCGCCCCCTTGGCGGGGGTTTATGAATTTGCCGAAACCCTGACCACGCAGGGCTTTGTCTATATGGACAGCCCTGGATATGATCCATGCTCGGTCACAGGGCAGATTGCATCAGGGGCCAATATCATCACATTCACCACGGGCCGCGGTTCTGTGTCGGGTTATATGCCCACACCTTGTATCAAGCTTTCAACCAATGATGATCTTTATGCCCGCATGGGGGATGATATGGATGTCAATTGCGGTGACATTATCAGCGGGGGCATCAGCCTTGCGGATAAGGGACAAGAGATTTACCGCGAAATCCTACGCGTGGCCTCTGGCGGCACCACGAAAAGCGAGGAATTGGGGTTTGGCGGGGTCGAATTTGTGCCGTGGCAAGTGGGCGCGGTGATGTAATCGGATCATAGCGTCAGCTTGCGATCCAGATGCACATATCCGCCATCCACGAACATCCATTGCCCTGTGGTATGACCCGACCGCGCCGAGAGCAAAAACACCACCATCGCGGCGATTTCCGCGCTTTCGGTCATGCGGCGTGATAGGGGGATTGCGGCCTCGATCTTGCTACGCATCTGATCTGGCTCAGGCAAGGTAGACAGCCAATTTTGATACATGGGCGTCATCACCTCGGCAGGCAGGACTGCATTCACGCGGACACCCTCTTGGGCCAGTTCCGCTGCCCATTCCCGCGTCAAACCCAAAACCCCCGCCTTTGCCGCCACATAGGCCGATGTGCCGCCCTGCCCCGTCACAGCGGTTTTCGAGGCCACATTGACCACGGCGCCACGCGTTTCACGCAAATCACGATGCAGGTGATGCATCAAAGTGTAATATTGCACGAGATTGAGGTTGAGAGAGGCCCGAAACGCATCAGGCCCCGCATCCAACCCCACGCCATCATTGAGGCCTGCATTATTCACAAGCCCATAAACTGGACCGAACTCCTCACGGATATGTGCCACGCTCTTGGCGCAGGCGGCATCATCGGTGAGATCAAGGATTTGAGAGCTTGCAATGCCCGGCACCGTGCAAGGATTTTGATCCATTACAATGACTGTTGCGCCTTCCGCCACCAAGTCAGCCACAATAGCCGCCCCAATGCCAGACGCACCGCCCGTAACGATGCATGGTTTTCCCGTCAGCCCTAAGTGCATCTGTTGCTCCTCCATGTTTTAATTCATGGCGACAAACATCGCCTACACTTCTCACCAATTTTTTCCATCACGCTCAAACCTGAAATTATATTTAGAATATTCCACGGCAGAAATATAAACAGAAAGGGCCTTACTAGAAAAAAATTGGCTGAAGCCTCAGAATGATGCAACATCCAAAAACCTAGGCATAACCAAACATCTTAGGCAGAAATAAAACAATGTTTGGAAAAAGGATTATAGCCAATAGTGCTGCTACCAATACCACAAAGAAAGGTAGAATTTCGCGGATTATTTCGGTCAAGGGAATTCCAGTCACCGCATTGATAACGAACAGCAGAACACCATAGGGAGGGGTGATGAGACCAATCATTGTATTTATTATGGCCACCACCCCAAAGTGAACGAGATCAATTTCAAGCTCACGACATGCAGGAAGAAACAGAGGTAAAATAACCAAAATTATTGTTGTCGCATCTAAAAAGCAACCCAATAAAAGTAATAATATATTAATCCCAATCAAGAATAACAAAGGATGAATATCAAGGCCGGTCAAACTTTGCGCTAAAATACTTGGAATGTTCTCCGAAGCCACAATGTAATTAAGTATTAATGCCCCCCCAATAACTAAGCCGACTGCCGCCGAAGACCGCGCACTTTCAATCAACACTTCCCAAAATGCATTAAAACTCAAAGTGCGGTAAAAGAGTGCAGCCAATATCAATGCATAAAATGCGGCGACTGCAGCCGCCTCAGTGGGTGTCGTAACACCTCCATAAATGCCATACAGGAGGATTGCAGGCATCAACAAGGCAGGAAAAGCATTTATTGTGCGCTTGGGTAGCTCAGAAAGGGGAACTATTTCTTCCAGAGCAAAATTGCGCCGATGTGCGATAAACGCATTCAGTCCGATTAACGCAGCCCCCATCAAAAGGCCTGGGATAATCCCCCCCAAAAAAAGATAGCCAATAGACGTATTCGACACCAAAGCATAGATGACCATAGGAATGGAGGGCGGAATGATTGGTCCGATGGTCGCAGATGCAGCGGTGATCGCGGCAGAATAACCGCGCGTATAATTTCCACTCTTAGTCATCATGCCAATGATGATTTTTCCAATGCCAGCTGCATCTGCCACAGCCGATCCCGACATGCCCGAAAAAATCAATGATGCAACTACGTTTACATGCCCAAGGCCGCCGCGAAACCGACCTACGAGCGCGATACAAAAATTCAGCAAACGATCACTAATTGTGCCAGCATTCATAATGTTTGCCGCGACAATGAACAACGGAACCGCAAGCAATATGAAGCTTTGATATAAGCCGTCCATTAGGATTTTTCCCGCAAGGCCAATGCTTTGGCCTGAAGCGAAAAGATATGCTACGGAAGCGACCAAGATTGCGTAGGCAATCGGTATCCCTATTCCAGCAATAAAGAATAAGACAGATAAGCAGATCAGAAATTCAAGACTCATTTCTGATCCTCGCGCGGCGGATATTTGAAAACTGCCAAGTAGACAGATAGCGCATATCGCAGAGCCACAACAATCAGAAACATGATATAAATATAATAAATGTCCCTCATCCGTATCCAATCTCCAAACAAATTGGAGAGCGTGGCGGTTCGCTTAAGGCGCAAGATATCAAATTTGTCCCAAGTCGGATAAATTGAGGTTGCCAATGCGATAAACATAATTACCCCACCGAGAATAGTGAAAGTTCGCCGCGATCTGGCGTTAAACGTATTAATCAAAATATCAAAGGTGACGTGGTCTCTATCACGAACCACGAACGCGCCGCCCCAAAAGATGAGCCAAACCCAAAGTAACAAGCATAATTCCAACGTCCAATTATAAAGTGCTGGATCAAGGAATGGCAGCGTTTCAGCCACCCATTCGCTACGTGCACTGTAGCGCACAAATATCTGTAAAATGAACGTCCCAAACATAGCCGCGACCATCAGTGCGGCCACGATCTCCGTAAATCTGGAGAAACGATTCATCAATACGTTCATAGGAGGCCCGAGCTTAGCTTTTCTGGTCGAGGTGGTAGGGGAGCTTTCCCCCCTACCGTTTTACCGTCAGAGATTAATTTCCAAGGGCATTAATGCGCTCCAATACACCCTCTGGCCAGCTTTGTGCCAATTCGGAATCAGCATACTGTGCCTGGACATGTGTGCGGAAGGCATTCAAATCGGGTTCATATACATCAAGTCCCTGTTCGGTCAGAAACGACACCAATTCAGTCTCCAATGCCAACTGCTTTTGGCGCGCGCTTTCAGCAGCTGCTTCAGCGGCTTCTGTGACGACTGTTTGTTGATCAGGTGTCAGACTGTCCCAAACCTCTTTCGAAAACGCGATGTAGTTCAGATCCACCAGATGAGAGGTCAGAACGATTTGGTTCGTCACCTCGTAGAACTTGGCATCAACCACCGTTGGCAGTGGGTTATCTTGACCATCAACAGAGCCCGTTTGCAGTGCGGTATAGATCTCTGTGAAGGCCATCGGCGTTGGGTTCGCGCCGAGCGCAGAGCCCAAAAACTGCCATGCATCAGTGCCTGGCATCCGCAGGTTAACACCAGCAAGATCAGCGGGTGTCGTCACTGTCAGCTCATCTTTGGTTTGACGCAAATTTACATGGCGTTGTCCCAGATACATCACTGCAAGCAGCTTTACGCCTAATTCTTCTTCCACCATCGCTTTAAACGGATCCATCAGCGGATCATTGAATACCGCGACCTGATGGGCAGCGCTTTGGTGAACATACCCTGTCGCAAAAATCGTAAATTCTGGAAAGAACTGTCCTAATTCTTGTGCGGACGTAATAGACATTTCCAAATCGCCAGATGCGATGCTCTCCAATTCTGAACCCTGCGCAATGAGCGAAGCGTTATAGTGAGGTTCATAGGTTGCAAATCCAGATACCGCAGGAGCAAAAACCTCCGCTAACGCAACTGAGCGCTGGTCTGTTGCCGATGCCGGTGTGGACATTCTCAATGTGATTTCACTCAACGCCATTGACGGCACCAAAAGAGCCGAAGTTGCCAATGCAATGGCCATTAATGAGCCTTTTTTAAACTCTCTGATCATCAGTAGTCCTCCCTAGTTTACGTTGCGGTCTTTACCGCCAGGTTTTTCGCTATTCTTGTTCAAGCGAATTCAAATTATACGTTCAGTGCCCGTGTCTTCGCACTATCGATATGAGCATGCAGAGCATGAATGGCTTCAGATATATTTCGTTCGCCAAGCGCGTGGATTATGGCAAGGTGTTCCTCCAATACTGGTAGCAGTAAATTAGGTTGAATTGATGTTTGGCTATTACGAATAAGCCGTATCTTGATCATATTTACGCGATAAATATCTGAAATCATTTTATTGCCCATTCGGTCAACGATCATGTCATGAAAGTCCCAATCTGTCTTTTGGGCCATTTTCAATGCCTCTGGAGACATTCCCTTGATTGCCATGGTCTTCAGCTTGACGTGCTGCGCATGAATTTCGTCAATTTCAGCTTGTGAAGCCACTTTACAATAATTTGAGATTGCCTCTGTCTCAATCATTGAACGCAATTGAAAAGCATTTCGAACAAGCTCAATATCAATCGAAAGAACCTGTAATCCCCTTTTGGGAACGGTTTTGATTAGTCCGTCCGCCTCAAGGCGCGGGATCATCTCCCTTATGGCGCCAAGGGATCGGCCTGTAAGCTCGACCAACTCACGCTGAGACAGAATTTGACCTGGCTCTATATCACGCGCCAACAGTCTTTCTGTAAAATTTGAGTAAGCGTGATCACGCAAGCGCATAGAGGCCGTCCCCATGATCATACATTTTCTTTCAGATGTGCAAATCGTTTGTGTATCACACGCGTTTCCGTTTCATTTAAGGGTGTTAAGGGGCGGCGGAGGTATCCCCATTTCTTGTTGCCTGTCATGGCGACCTTCGCCTGTTTTATGGATGCGATAACAGGATAGCTCACAATAAGATCTACATCGGCGCACAGATCACGGTCTTCCGTATGGGTATGAAACAGTTGCTTTATTCTTTCAGGGTATAAATTGGCCATGCCACAAATTGACCCCACCGCCCCCAAAGCTGCAGCTTTGTGTAAAATTCGCTCATCCCCAACAAGGATTGGCGTTGAACCATCGATTAGCCGCGCTTTGGTGCTATCCCAGTTCCCCTCACTATCCTTCAATCCGATTATGCGCTCTTGGAAATTTGCAGCAAGACGCGCGGAAAGCTGTTGTGAGATGGCAATCTGCGTGACCTGAGGGATGTGATATAAAATAAAAGTCGCCGCGGCGGGCGCGACCTCAAATAACTTGGCATGCCATTGGTAAAGCGCATCATCAGAGACACCTTTAAAATAAAATGGTGGCAACAAAAGAAACCTTGTCACCCCAAGTCGGCACGCTTGCTTGACCTGTTCAACCGCATCAGAAACGGAATTGGCGCAGATACCAACAGTCATCTGTTCCACCTGCACGTCCGCCGCGATCATTTGCTCTATGCAAGCTTTGCGCTCATCGAGCCCAATAGAAGCGCCCTCGCCCGTAGTGCCAAACAGCGTTATACCATCGGCACCGCGATCCAACATTTCCTTCGCGTGATCCGTATAAAAAGGCACGTCAATGCTTTCATCCTCATGAAACGGCGTGAGCAGAGCCACTGAAATTCCAAAATCCATAGTCTTTTTCACTCCCTTTCGCGCCGGCGGAGTCGCAATGGCTACACAATCAGTGCTAACAGATGACTAACATGTTAGATGCTTTGTCAATACGTTTGAACAAAACAAAGGACCACGCGGCGATAAAGGTTGTCACCATGCGTAACTTTCGTTTCTTTATTTTTGCCACACAGGAAAGCTGAAGGAATTTTTATGTCACGTGTCGTTTGCTGCGGTCTCGTCACTGCAGATTTGTTTTATCACTGTGAACCGCCCATTTTCTGGGGAGGTAAATTTAAGTCGCCTAAGAATTCTTTCGCACTGGGTGGCGGGGCTGGAATCTCAGCCTCTGCCATTTCGGCTTTAGGGGGACGGGCAAGTGTTATTGGGCGTATCGGTCAAGATATCTTGGGAGAATGGGTGAAAAATAAGCTCAATGAGAGAAACATTGATACTGGGCTTTTGGAATGTGTTCCTGAATGCAGCACCCCAAACTCAGCAATCATAACGACCCCCCAAGGCGAACGAACCGTCTTTAATGCACGGTCGCATGATCTATTTAATGTCGTGCCTGATCTCAAAAATCTTTCAAATTTTGACGCAGCGCTTGCCGATACACGATGGCCAGATGGGGCCGCCGAAGTTTTTAAAGCGGCTCGGAAGCAAAAAAAGCCAGCTGTTTTAGATGCCGAGGCCCCTGTGGCCGCCGCAATGGAAGCCTTCAATCTGGCTACACATATCATATTCTCTGAGCAGGGCTTATCTGACTTCACAGGTGGCTGTGATGAAAAAGCGCTTGTTAGCGTGGCACAAAAAACGGGAGCATGGGTCGCCGTCACTCGTGGTGCAGATCCAGTCTTGTGCTGCTTTGAGGGACAGGTTTCATCCTTTTCACCCCCGAAAGTTAAGGCCATAAACACCTTGGGGGCTGGTGACGTTTGGCACGGCGCCTTTGCGCTTTCACTGGCGAAGACTGGAAACCCAATTGATGCACTGCAATTTGCAAACATAGTGGCCTCGCTGAAGGTAGCGATGCCTGATGGCTATCCCACGCACGATATGATTTCCGACTATATCCGAAATGAGCCGTATTTTTAGGGTGTCACTCCGCAAATCGTGAACAAATTTGCGGATGATCGTCCGAGCACGGCCTGTCTCTTGATCAGGGCAACGGCGTAGCGGAAAAGGGGCTTTCTTGCTGTTATCCATCAACGTGGTTGGCAAAGCGATGGCGATATGCGTTTTGCTGGATTGGCCCGTGAAGAACGGTTTGGTCTGGCTCTGACTGACAGTGGCCGCATTGTAATCAAAGGCGGTGAAGTCTTTGAGATGGCAGACCTGCGCGATACGTCTTTGATACTGGGTTTGTCAGGGTGATGATGGTCGATCATGACCAAAGACGCTCTACCTGCTTAGGGTTTGTTTTTATTCTTCTTCCCGCTTGATGTCGCCATATCATATGCCACAAGCCCCGTGGTCAAAAGGGCAACAGCGATCAAATCCACACTCGGCACCTCTAAAACGAGAATGCCAAGAAAGCCAGCCAGCAAAATAAACGCAAAAAATGCAAGGACGCGGTTCATCTTAATAATCCTTTTCGAACTTATCCATCGCCAAATCAAACAGCCATTGCGCTGTCCGAAGCAGCCGCGCATCATCATTGATGCGACCAACCAGTTGAACGCCCATGGGCAAGCCATTCTGCGCTGTCAAAATCGGAATGGTGACGGCGGGCGTCCCGCAGAACGTCCATAGCCCATTAAAAATTCCATTGCCCGTGCCAGCCAGCCCATTAGGCGCGGGGCCGGGTGCGGCAGGGCAAAGAATTGCATCGCAACGCGTGAATATCTCAGACAGGGCAGCGTTCATCACAGGTTTCCAATCCTGTGCAGCCAGATAATCACGCGCCAATATCCGATTGCCTTGTGACAGAGCATCCACCGTTTCGGGCGCGAGAACCGCTGCCCCGTCCCGCCCGTAGCGGTGATAACAGCGCGCCATTTCTGCCAAATTGATGCGCAGCCTTTCGGCGGCTGCGCTGTTAAAGACGCTGGGCAAGGCAACCTCAAAGACATTTTCGCCAAGCGCAGCAATCAGTTCGGCAAAGGCCGCTTTGGTGTCCGTTGTGGCCTCCTCCTCCCAAGCGGGTGGTTTGACGAACGCAAAGGTCGGGGCCACGGGCGGCTTTGTAGATGCTATGTCAAGCAGGCGGGGATAGGGCATCGGGCGGGTGGCGGGGTCCCCCTCATCGTGGCCAAATAGAACCTCTGCCAATAATGCCGCGCCGCGCGGGTCAGCCGCGAACACGCCGACAGTGTCTAAAAAAGGCGATTGGGGCAAAATACCCGTTCGAGGAATCGCGCCAAAGCTGGGCTTGAACCCTGTCACGCCACAAAAAGCGGCGGGACGAATGACAGACCCATTGGTCTGGGTGCCAATGGCCAAAGGCACCATCGCAGCAGCCACAGCAGCAGCAGATCCAGACGAAGACCCGCCGGGTGTGTGCGCTGGATTGTGCGGATTGCGCGTTTTGCTTGGGTGCATATAAGCAAGCTCTGTTGTTACGGTCTTACCCATAACAATCGCGCCCGACGCTTTGAGACGCTCAACCACAAAGGCATCATGACAGGGGACGCGACCAGCATCCAAAACGCATCCATTTTCGGTCGGGATCTGTGCCGTATCGATTATATCTTTGATCCCAACTGGCACACCATGCAGCGCGCCTAACGCACGACCAGTTTCGCGATAGCGGTCCAGCGCTTGCGCTTGTTCCATCGCGTGATCCCCGTCTAGCCATGCCCATGCTTGGACCTCGGGCTCGACCGCAGTAATCCTTGCCAGATGCGCCTCTGTCACCTCTGTCGCACGCAACGCACCTGAGGCCAGGCGATCACGCAACTCGACCGCGGTCAAGCCCACTGCGGCCTTTGCGGCCTGCGTTCTGATATCCACCTTAGCCATAGAACAAATCTGGCAAATGGAACACAATTTGTGGATAGAGATACATAAGGACCATCGAAATAATCACGCAAAGCAAGAACGGCATTACCCCCTTAAAGATCATGGTTAGCTGAACTTGCGGCGGCGCAATTCCCTTTAGGTAATAGGCTGACATAGCCATAGGCGGGGTCAAGAAACTCGTTTGCAAATTCAGCGCCACCAACACACCAAAAAACAAGGGGTCAATTTCGAAGAACTGCAACAAGGGCAGGAAAATCGGCACGAAAATGATAATAATCTCGGACCATTCAAGGGGCCAGCCCAGCAAAAAGATGATCAGTTGCGCAAGGATCAAGAATTGCCATGGCTCAAGGCTAAGACCCTGCACGAATTCCGAAATCACGTGTTCACCGCCAAGATAAGAGAAAACAGAGGAAAATGTGTAAGAGCCAACAAACAGCCAGCACACCATCGCTGTGGTCCGAACAGTCAGATAGACGCTTTCCCGCATCCGCTGCCAAGTCATCGCGCGATAGATAAAGGCAAGGAATATGCCACCAAGCGCCCCAATGGATGCTGCCTCAGTCGGCGTTGCCAAACCGAATAGAATCGAGCCCAAAACAGCAAGAATTAAGAACGCCAACGGCAGGAACGAGGTGACGACCATCCAGAAAAGCTTCATGAATGGAACATCTGGAACTTCGTCATCGGATGGCTTCGGCGCAACGGACGGTTGCAGGATTGAGCGTCCGATCACATAAACAAGATACAAGCCCACCAAAGTCAGACCAGGCAAGAGCGCTGCCGCATAAAGTCGAACAATCGAAACCCCCGAAGCCGCAGCATAAACAATCAGCATAATCGAAGGCGGGATCAGAATGCCCAAGGTTCCACCCGCGCAAATGATACCACTTGCAAAGGAGGGATTATATCGCGCCTTGAGCATTTGCGGCAGGGCCAAAAGCCCCATCAGCGTCACCACCGCACCCACAATGCCCGTGGCAGTTGCAAAAAGTGCACAGGTCAAGAGCGCCGCAACACCCATCGAACCTGGAATATTCTTAGAGGCCACGTTCAATGTCGTGAAAAGCTTATCCACAATATTCGCGCGCTCCACGATATATCCCATAAACAGGAAAAGCGGCACGGCCGTCAGAACTTCATTAGACATGACCGTATAGGTCTGGTTTATAAACAGATCGAATATTCGGTTGTTAAAGAAGCCTTGGAGCCACAGCGTCAGGCTCTCAAGCCCGCCCGCATCCTCGCCAAGACGATTGAAGGCGCGCCACATACGGCCTTCATCATAATAGGCATAATACCCAAAGCCGATACCCATTGCCATCAATGTAAAAGCGATTGGGAATCCAAGAAAAACAAAAACAATAAACAGCCCTAGCATCAGCAAGGCGACCTGCGGATCAGTCATGGATGGTTGTCCCTTTTGGCATTTCGGGCTTCGCGCATGAGAAGGTCTTCGGTCTCGAAAACATCCTCATCGGCGGCCAGCCATTCGTTGGTGCGCATCGCCAGAATGCAGCGGCAAACCTGCGCAAGGCCTTGAACAAAAAGAAGAATTCCGGCGACAACAATCACCGTCTTAAACTGGTAAATCGGCACGCCAGCGGGGCTATTCACAGAGACTTCCCCATACCCCCAAGACCGCGAAGCATATTTCCACCCAGCAAAAATCAACGCCATGACGCCAGGAAAGAAAAAAATGATGTAGAGGACGAGGTCCACCTTAGCTTGCGTACGCGGCTGCCACAGCCTGTAAAGGAAATCCCCTCGTACATGTCCCCCGCGTGAAAGTGTGTAGGCCCCACCCATCATAAAAAGCGTGCCGTACATTATAAAGGAGACGTCAAGCGCCCACGCGGTCGGGTTATTGAGTACGTAACGTACAAAAACCTCATAACCCGTGCCCACAGCCATAAGGACAATGAGCCAAGCAAATGCTTTGCCAAACCATGCAGACAGATTGTCGGCGAAACGGATAAAGTCAGTCAAGATCATACCCCCAGCTGCACAAAGTCGCCCCGGCGAAAATTCCGCCGGGGTCAATCACGCCAAACTCTCGCTTCAGAGTTTCAGACGGCCTGGGAAGTAGTGCTCGTAAGCAAGCGCAAGGTCGGGAGAATTCATCAGCTCGTAATAGCCAACTTTCTCAACCCAAGCCCGCTGGCTATCCATGATCTTTTTGTTAAACGGATCTTGCTCAAGGTCCGCAATCAAGACATCCCATGCTTCCAGCTGTCCCGCGAGAATTTCGCCTGAGGTGCGGTGTACTGTAACACCCGACTCCGCCTGTAGTTTTTCGAGATCATTCGAATATTCACGAAGCGCAAGGGCGGTGTTTGAGGTCGAAGCCGCTTCGACACCGTATTTCAGGATTGCCTGAAGATCAGGATCGAGATCATCAAAGAAGTCCTTGTTGAACAAGAACTCGAATGACTCAGATGCTTGGTGATAAGATGAAAGATAATAGTTCTTCGCCACATCCTGAGCACCAAAACGGCTGTCTGAAGACGGGTTGTTAAACTCGAATGCGTCAATGACACCCCGCTCCATCGCCGGCACGATCTCGCCACCAGGAAGCTGTGCAACAGACATTCCCATCTGCTGAAGCAGATCGGCTGCAAGACCCACAGTGCGATACTTAAAGCCCTGTAGGTCAGCGACCGTATTAACCTCGCCCTTGAACCAACCAAAAGGCTGCGCAGGCATTGGGAAGCCCATGAAACCGTATACGTTCAGTCCCATGATATCTTGTGTCAATTCACGATACAGCGCATCACCGCCACCTTGATAGAACCAACCCAGCATTGTGTTTGCATTGCCGCCAAAAACAGGGCCCGTTCCAAAGAAGGACGCAGCTTTGTTCTTACCATACCAATAGACAGGCACTGTATGCGCAGCGTCAAGCAAGCCATCGCTGACAGCATCCATCACCTGAAACGCCCCCACGACCGCGCCTGCGGGCAAGAGGTCAACAGTGATGCGACCCCCAGACATCTCTTCAACGCGGGCAGTGTATTGGCGCGCAAAATCCATCCAAATATCAGATGCGGGCCATGAGGTCTGCATTTTTAAGACAATGGGCGCCTGCGCCAAAACCGCTGGAGCGGCAAGTATACCAGACGCGGCCGCACCTCCACCAAGCGCAGCTTTGCGCAAGAAAGAACGACGATCAATATCATGTTTATTGGACATTTCATTTCCTCCCCGACTGTCCATAGTCCCTTTGAGCGCGCACCGAATATCGAAATTGCACACCACCAGACTAACGCTAGAATTAGCAAAGCTTAAGTCAACGTTAATTTTCATGCGGTTTGTCAGCAGGCCATGAATCCAAACACGCACCACCGCGTGGGGCCAGACCAGTTTTGCTGCGCTTATGGCGATACATACGGCGCTCGCTTCGGTATTCGGATTTATTTGTAAAATGGTGCCCGGGGGCGGAATCGAACCACCGACACGAGGATTTTCAATCCACTGCTCTACCCCTGAGCTACCCGGGCACGGGTGATGGGTTTTGCCCATCAGGGTGGGGGCGTTCTAGGGCCTTCGCAGGGGGCTGTCCATAGGGTATGCGCAAAATTCTCGCGTTTTTTCTACTGCAACGGTCCCGTGTCATCTTCGCTCTGGCCATGGCTGCCAAAGGCTTTGGCGCGGGCGGCTTGATCGAGCGCCTCCTCAATATCTTCGGGGTCGTTCGAGGGCACAGCATATGACCCGTTCAACCACCGCGCCAGATCGACATCCGCGCAGCGCCGCGAACAAAACGGGCGATAGGCCGCGACCGCGGCTTTTTGACAAATCGGGCAACTCATTTGGGCCAAACCTCCCGCAAGGGGGCGCGATCGCGTTTGCGTTGCAGTTCAAAATGTCCCAGAGGTGTCCACCCTGCAAGCACCGTATCCGTGGCATCCGACCGCAGGGCACTGCGCAATTTATCCTCGAACAGACGGCGGTCTTTTTTGGGCATTGGCGCCAGATCCATTGTAATCTGCCCAGACAACCCGCGCAGACGCAATTGACGCGGCAAGTCACGCACCAAGGCCAAATTGGCCTTCAGCCCCGCCGCAAGCGATAAATCCCCGCCAGTGTTTACATCCACCGCCACAAGCGCAGAGGTCGGTTCAAACATGGCCCAAGCCCCCCCGCCCAAATCGGCGCGCGGGGACAGGATGGCGTCAACCGCCTCCTCAACACCGAGATCGGCAAAAGCGCCGAGGCGCTCCACCACCTCATCGGGCATCGGGCTTGTCCAATCGCGCCATGCAACCTCATGCGAAGTGGGGGCCGCAACCAGCAATTCGGGGGCGCCATTCACATCGGCCACCACGGCCTCTGCCAAGGCGCGCATGGCGCTGACATCTTCAAGGACATCTTCATCCGCGGCTTCGGCACTGGCCGAGCGAATGATCACGCCAAAATCCTCAGGCGCGCCTTCCATCGCCTCATGGGCCAGTTCCAAGAGGTGATCGCGGGCTTCTTCCTCACGGATGGAGCGGGCGATGTTAAACCCTGCCGCCGCAGGTGTGACAATCGCGTAGCGGCTTTTGAACAATAGCCTTGTGGTCACAGGCGCGGCCTTATCCCCTTCGGCATAGCCCATCACCTGCACGATCACGCTTTCGCCTTGGTCCAGTCCCTTGACCCCGCGCAAAAATCCCGATTGCCCATTGGGAAGGGTGACCATGACACCGCCCTGCCCGCCCATGGCACGGGCCACCTTGGCGCGGTAAATCTCGCCAATCTCGGGGCTTGGATCATTTTCGGGAGGGTCAATGCGGATATCCTGTAGACGGCCATCGACCATCAATGCCGCCGCCTTGCGCCCTGCAACCTCGTCCAATGCAATGACGCAACCCTTCATTCTTGCCTCCAAACGGGGTAGCCCAAGGCCGCCAAAGCACTGGCTGTCTCAGCCAAGGGCAGGCCCATAATTGCGGGATAGCTGCCTGAAATCCAAGGGATAAACGCGCCAGCAGGGCCTTGGATGGCATAGCCGCCTGCCTTGCCTTGCCAATCACCCGTGGCCAGATAGGCCGCGATTTCCGTATCGCTGAGGGATTTCATCTTCACGCGGCTTTCAACCGCGCGCGCGATCACGCGATCCCCTTTGCGGGCGGCCAAGGCCGTGATGACGCGATGACGGCGCCCCGACAAGAGCCGCAAAAACGCTTCGGCCTCCACGGCATCCTCAGGCTTGCCCAAAATCCGCCGCCCTAAGAATACGGTCGTATCAGCGCACAGGACGATATCCTCGGGCGTTGATGGCACAGCCGCCACCTTTTCGCGTGCGATGCGGGTGACATAGGCGCGCGGATGCTCCCCCTTTTGCGGGGTTTCATCAATTTCGGGCGGGGCGATCTCGTCAGGCGTGATACCCAACACCGCCAATAGCTCCCGCCTGCGCGGGCTGGCTGATCCCAAAATCAGGCGCAAAACGGATCACTTAAAGCGGTAATTGATACGGCCCTTGGTCAGGTCATAGGGGGTCATTTCCACCTGCACCTTGTCGCCTGCCAGAACGCGGATGCGGTTTTTGCGCATCTTGCCTGCCGTATGTGCGATGATCTCATGGCCGTTTTCGAGCTCGACCCTGAATGTCGCATTTGGCAGGAGTTCCTTCACGACACCGGGGAATTCGAGCATCTCTTCCTTGGCCATGGTCTCTCCTTAGCTTTCTCACTGCCCCAAATGGCAGCTTCGCAGCGGTAAATGCGCCCAAAGGGGCGAATTTTCAAGGCAAATCTTTCAGATGTGACAAAGGCGCAATTCGCATCACACTCTCGCCCCAATCGCGGCGGGTCAGGACCGTGCCATTTTCGCGCAGATCGCGCAGGCGATTGAGGTTGATATCAGCGATAACCCACCCAGCCTCGTTCATCTGCCCTTGGGCGAAAACGCCCGTATCGCAGAACCCCGCCTCGGCGGGGCCATAGATCGCCGCCGCACCATGATTGTCATCCACCGCAGGCGACCAAGCCGCACGTCCGATGGTCGGCGATTGCAACACGGCCACTTGCCCTTCAAGCGCACGCGCCATCGCCCCCACCCGCACCCGCCAATAGCCTGCACCGCTATCTGTGCAAGACGGCACCAACAACAGATCAACGCCTGCCTCAATCAATGCGCGCGCCAAAAGCGGGAACTCTGCATCATAGCAGATCAACACACCCACCCGAAGATCGCCAAGGTTAAAGACCTGCAAAGGCCCGCCCGTTTGCACATGCCAAATCTCGCGCTCAAATCGGGTCATGATCTGCTTGTCTTGATGCCCAATAGGGCCGTCTGGCCCGTAAAGATGCGCGCGATTGACGGGGCGCGCACCGTGATTTGGGTCGAAAATAGGGGCGGACGGCGCAAGCAAGGTCAGGCCATACTGCCCCGCAAGCCGCGCGAAAAGGGCATCAGCCTCGGGCCAGATATCACTGACCGCGCGCAGGCTGCCTTCAAGATCGCTCGCAACGGATGGCCCCGCCAGATGGGCCAATTCCATCGCGCCATATTCTGGAAAGATCGCAATCTGTGCACCGCCATCCGCGGCCTCAGCGACCCATGCGCTGATCTTCGCCTCAAAATCAGCAAAACGGGTCAGCGGGTCGAGCGGATAAGCAGCGGCGGCACATTTCATAGCTGTTTGATCCAAAATTGCAGGCGCTTTTGGGTTTTTTCGGCATCCCCAATGTCGAGCCATGAGAATTCGGCAAAAACGCCGTCCAATTTCTGATAGCCGCGCTTTGTCCAAAAGCCATCAAGTGGGACATAGTCCTTTGGGGCCATCGGATGGTCTACGGGGCGCACCACCGCGCAAAAGGCGCTATATGTTTTGCCCTGTGCGCGGGCCTCTGCCTCGCGCGCATCGAAAAACATATGCCCTGCCCCCTGCCCGCGATGGGTCTGCATCAGAACCGATTCCGCGCAGTAAAACACATCTTCGGCGGCGATATCACAGGCGGCCAAGGCACCTGAGAAATCATCATCATGCTGAAGCAAGGGCATCCCCGTGGCCGCGCCAACCATCTGCGCGCCATTATAGGCCGCAACGACTATGGCCCCCTCTTGCGCATAACGGGCGAGATAGCCTGTCTCATAGGCCAAATCCCCTTCATAGAGATAAGGCCAATCATGAAACACCGTGATCCGCAACCGCGCCAGATCAGGGACAATGGCGGCAATCTCAGCGCCGCGATAAATGCGATAAGACAGGCTCATGCCGAGACCTGAGAAATCCAATCGGCAAGGTTGTAATAGGTCACAACGCGGGTGATCTTGCCGCCCTCAAGCGTAAAGAAGCTGCCCGCTGGCAGGACATATTTCTGCCCACGCGCCTCGGGCAATCCTACATCTGTGGCCAGATATGTGCCGTTCACTGTGAATTCCGCTGCAATGCGCTTGCCCGTGGTATCGGCCATGACCACAATATCGGTCAGGTTTTCCTTATAGCAGCGGGTCATATGGGCGCAGAATTCAGCGAATGCATCTTTGCCCCTGCGCACCTGCCCCTCATTTACATGATGGGCGACATCCTCGCTCAGGCAATCCAACATAGCGGCAACATCACCTGCATTGAAGGCCGCGTAATAGCGGTGGATCACGTCACTCATAGCTTCCCCCCGTGCCGCCAACATCTGGCGGACCAAAACGCTCTAGAATTCGTTTGTGAATTTGATCCCGCGCTTGGCGATAGGCATCCAATTTTGCCTCACGCGTTTCGCCCAAACCCGTGGGATCAATGATCGGCCAATATTCAATATCGAGATGCGCGTGGCGTGTCAGGTCTAACGCGCGGCGTTGGCTTGCAGGCGACAGCGCCACGATGAGATCAAACCCTGACAAATCATCCCCCCATTCCGCCATTTCATCAAAGGAACGGACGCGGTGGCGCTCCAACGCCACACCCATTTCAGCAGAGACCGCCACAGCAAAGCCATCAATCTCCAGATCATGACGGACACCTGCCGATTGCACATAGGCGCGGTGGCCATAGAATTTCTTCATCAGCCCTTCCGCCATGGGAGAGCGGGTCGCATTATGGTCGCAACAAAACAGAACCGATGATGGAAATTCCTTTTCCACCATCTCAATTCCCGAAATGCAGCACGCAGATCAAGGTAAAAAGGCGGCGCGCCGTATCTGTGTCGATCTCGGCCTTTCCCTCAAGCCGCTCTTGCAAGACGCGCGCACCCTCGTTGTGAATGCCGCGCCGCGCCATATCAATCGCCTCGATTTGGGCCGCAGGCAGCTTCTTCACGGCAGAATAATAGCTTTCGCAAATTTGCCAGTAATCCTTGACCACCTGACGAAACGGCGAGAGGGAAAGGTGGAATTCAGCGGCCAATTCGGTCTCTTGCGTGGCGACAGAAAAGACCAGACGTTTCTCCCGAATAGCGAGGGCCAGGTGATAAGGGCCATCGGGCGGCACTCGCCCATCGCGCGTGGGCAGCACAAAACTGTTCTGCTCCAACAGATCGAAAATGGCAACGCGGCGTTCCTGCTCGATCTCTGGGGTGGGCGCAGGCATATTCGAGGTATCAATTTGAATATCGCTGATATGCATTGTCATTCACCATCCCCCTGATTGATCCGCGCCAGACGCGCTGTGACGGAGAGGCCATGCGCCTCCAAACTTTCTGATGTTGCCAAAACCGCCGCCGCGGGGCCAATGGCCCCAAGCGCCGCAGGTGTCATTTGCGCAACTGTGGAACGTTTCATAAAATCAAGCACCGACAAGCCGCTGGAAAACCGCGCCGAACGCGCCGTTGGCAAGACATGGTTCGGCCCACCAATATAGTCACCAATCGCCTCAGGCGTCCAAGCGCCGATGAAAATCGCGCCTGCGTGTTTGATCTGATCGGCATAGGTTTCTGCATCCGCCACGCAGAGTTCCAGATGTTCAGGCGCGATACGGTTGGACAAGGCCGCCGCCTCTTTGAGATCACGCACCACGATCACCGCGCCGAAATCGCGCCAACTGGCCCCCGCAATCGCGCGCCGCTCCAGGGTTTGCAGGCGCGCGTCTACGGCATCTGCAACGGCACGGCCAAATTCTGCATCATCCGTGATCAAAATCGATTGCGCGCTTTCGTCATGTTCGGCTTGCGACAGCAGATCAAGCGCGATCCAATCGGGGTCATTATCACGATCCGCGATCACCAAAATCTCGGACGGGCCTGCGATCATATCAATGCCGACCTTGCCGAAAACCCGCCGTTTTGCGGCGGCGACATAGGCATTGCCTGGCCCTGTGATCTTATCCACGGGCAGCACCGTTTGCGTGCCATAGGCCAATGCCGCAATCGCCTGCGCACCGCCCATACGATAGATGCGATGCACCCCCGCCAACCGCGCCGCCAACAGGACAAGCGGGTTCACCTTGCCATCAGGGGTCGGCACAACCATGGAGACATCTTCGACCCCTGCCACGCTGGCGGGTATCGCATTCATCAAAACAGACGAGGGATAGCTGGCAAGCCCGCCTGGCACATAAAGACCCGCACGTGACACAGGCCCCCAACGCCACCCAAGTTTGGCACCGATTTCATCCTGCCAAGCGGCATCCTTAGGCAATTGGCGGGCATGATACGCGCGAATGCGACTTGCAGCCAATTCCAGCGCGGAACGTTCGGCAGCAGGCACAGTGGCAATGGCCGCGTCAATCTCAGCCTCGGAAAACACCAATTGATCTGGTGTCAGGCGGATACGGTCGAATTGCTCGGTCAACGCAATCAGGGCGGCATCGCCCTCACGGCGCACCTGCGCGATGATATCAGCAACCACCGCGTCCACATCGGGGCTGTCCTCGCGCTTCATCGTCAACAGCGCATCAAAGGCCGCCTCAAAATCCGCCGATGTGCTATCAAGAAAAATAGGCATACCCGTCTCCGTCAGAATAGGGGGGGCTTACCTTGTGTTCGCGTTTCGCTCAAGACGTGAAAGCGTCACGGATGTGTCGGGACTTTACCCGATGGCGCGGCATAAGGCTTGGTCACATCGCGCAGCATCAGGTTGATCGCCTCGACCTCCAAGGCCAAAGCCCCGTCCCCCGCAAAGGTGAGGGTCAAGCGCCCCATCCCATCCTGCGCCGCGCGCCACTCGACCGAAAGCAGCGACAAGACCACATCGGGGGTCTGGGGGCTGATGCCTTGCGCGGCCATGGACAGCACATCATCCACAAGCAGCAATGCGCGCACGCGTTCGGGCGGGCTGACACGCGCGCCGTTTTCCCATCGAAACCGATTGAGCAGCAAGGCCACCTGACGTTTGCTGCGGATGTATGTGATATCGGCTGCGGTCAGCACGGCATCTTGCACCAGTGCGGAGAGGATTTTCATATCCTCAGGGTCTGCGGCAGCCAAGGCCAAGGGCGTCTCTGCGCCATCCTCAAAGCGGGCATCAGCCATGCTCGGGCACCCGTTCAATCTTTGCCCCAAGGTTGGACAGTTTTTCCTCCACCCGCTCATAGCCGCGATCCAAGTGATAGACGCGGTTCACACGGGTTTCCCCTTCGGCGGCAAGCCCTGCGAGGATCAAACTCACCGAGGCGCGCAAATCCGTTGCCATCACAGGTGCGCCGCGCAACCGCTCCACACCTGTGACCGTGGCGATGCCCCCATGCACGTCAATCTTAGCCCCCATACGGATCAATTCTGGCGCGTGCATAAAGCGGTTTTCAAAAATGGTTTCTTCCAATTTGGCCACCCCATCGGCGGTGCACATCAGGGCCATCATCTGCGCCTGCAAATCGGTGGGAAACCCAGGAAATGGCGCCGTGGTGACATCCACCGCGCGCACACGGCCCGTTTTATGGCTGACGTGCAAACCGCGCGCGGTCTCAACGATCTCGACCCCAGCTTCCTCCAACTTATCCGCCAAAGCCGCAACAATCGCGCGGCTTCCGCCGATCAATTCAACACTGCCCCCTGCAATCGCGGGCGCGATCATATATGTGCCCAATTCAATCCGGTCGGCGATCACGGGATGGGTTGCGCCATGCAAACGCTCGACCCCCCGAACAACCATCGTGTCGCTGCCCGCCCCTTCGATATCGGCCCCCATGGATTGCAAGCAATGTGCAAGCGCCACCGTGTCAGGCTCGCGCGCAGCATTGCGCAACACGGTCGTGCCCTTGGCCAAAACCGCCGCGCACAGCGCGTTCTCTGTGGCCCCAACCGACACGAAGGGAAAGCTGATCTCCGCCCCGCGCAAGCCATTTTTGGCAACGGCATGAACATAGCCTTCGCGCAGATCAATCTCGGCCCCCAAAGCCTCAAGCGCGCTGAGATGCAAATCCACCTTGCGCGCACCAATCGCACAGCCACCTGGCAGGGAGACCACAGCCTCACCAAAACGTCCGACCATCGGCCCCAACACATTGAAGGAAGCACGCAGCTTGCGCACAATGTCGTAATGCGCGGTCAGGTTCGTGACAGAGGCCGAAGAAATCATCATTGCCCGACCATCGGCCAAGCGCGCCACTTCACAGCCCAAGCTTTCCAAGAGATGCGCCAATGTGGCCACATCCGACAAGCGCGGAACATTGCTGAGGGTCAAAGGCTCGTCCGACAACAGCGCCGCGCACATCAACTTGAGGCAGGTATTTTTCGCCCCTGCAATCGGAACCTCGCCCTTAAGGGGACCATTTCCTGTGACGATGATACTGTCCAACTGGGCTGCCTCTTTCTGTTCTGGATCAGCTGAACCTGTCAGTGACCGCTTTTCTCCTCACCATCCTCCGCGCGGCGTTTGCGTGCCTGTGCCTTGCGCCGTGCCAGATTGGCCTTGAGCGCGGCTTTGAGCCGTGCGGTGCGGGCCTCTTGCGCGCTGCGTGGCGCATCTGTGCCCGTCTTGCGAGGATGCGATGGTTGTTTCATGGTCCTTCTCATAGCGAAATGGGAAATTCGCGTCTAGCGCAGTGCAAATGAAAATTGGCAAAAATCCCCCCTGTGGGAAAAGGCGCAAACAGGAATCCTGCATTGGTGCAAATTTTCACCTGCTTTGGTCTTGCATGGGTCTGCGATTGCGTCTAATCCACGCGCCACAAGTGCGCTGCAGTAGCTCAGTGGTAGAGCACTCCCTTGGTAAGGGAGAGGTCGGGAGTTCAATCCTCCCCTGCAGCACCATCGCCCCCCGAATGACGCGTTACCTTCCCCAAATCCATGGCACGGTAAACTGGTCCATGATGGTGCCGAGCGTGTCTTGCTCCGCCACATCCGCCCCATAGATATGGGCCATAAGACCAAATTTTGGGTCTTCGCGCACGGCCACGACACGGGCCACAAAGCCTGCTTCGGCCAGATAATGATCCAAAACGCGCGTGATCGCCCGTTTGCGCAAATCGGGTTTAAAGGTCTTGCCAACGGCGGTTTTGGGAAGCTCGGGCAGGATCTCGACATATTTCGGCGCTGCGGCACGCTCGGTGACATGGGCGCGGGCGTGGTCCATCAGCGCGGCGGCTGTCACCTCCGCCCCGTTGATCAATTCGACATAGGCACAGGGCAATTCACCTGCAATCGGATCAGGCTGGCCGATGGCCGCGGCCATGGCCACGGCGGGATGTGTCGCCAAGGCCTCTTCGATGATGGCAGGGTCGATATTGTGACCACCACGGTTGATCAAATCCTTGGCACGGCCCGTGATCCACAGATATCCATCGCCATCGAACCGCCCCAAATCACCCGTG
Organism: Rhodobacteraceae bacterium XHP0102; assembly: GCA_025751475.1. Lineage (GTDB taxonomy): Bacteria > Pseudomonadota > Alphaproteobacteria > Rhodobacterales > Rhodobacteraceae > M30B80. The sequence goes on along the minus strand of JAOWLD010000003.1, from coordinate 68,688 downwards.
CGCAGGTAACGGCCCTGATAGATCTGCGCGGCCGATTTCGCAGCGTCTTTGTAAATGCCCTGCGCCGTCACACCTGGGCTTGCCACGCAAATTTCACCAATTTCATCTGTTGCGCATTGTGCGGGGCCTGCGGGCGTGTCTTTGAGGATGATCACATCACAATGCGGGAAGGGAATGCCAACCGACCCCACCTTTTTTACGCCCTCGACCGGGTTGCAGGAAACAAGGCAGGTGGCCTCGGTCAAGCCATACCCCTCAACAAGGCTTACACCCGTGGCCGCCTCAAACCGGCGGAACAATTCCAAAGGCAGGGGGGCCGATCCCGAAAAAGCGGTTTTCACCGATGAAATATCCGCATTCACGGGCCTTTGCATCAACACCGCAAGCGCGGTTGGCACAGTGATCAAAAAGGTCACCTGCCAACGCTCGACCAATTTCCAGAAATTGTCGAACACCCCCGCCCCGCGATAGCCTTGTGGGGTCGGAAACACCGTATGCGCCCCCGAACACAGCCCGCCCATCAGGATCACATGGCTGGCAAACACATGGAACAGCGGCAATGGGCAAAGCACCGTATCGGTTTCGGTAAACAACAGACTATGACCGACCCAACCGTTATAGATCATACCCGAATAGCTGTGCTGCGCCACTTTCGGCATACCCGTTGTGCCGCCCGTGTGAAAACAGGCGGCCACGCGATCACGGGCTTGGTCGGGATTGTGCAGGACATCTGCTGGCTCGCGCGCCATTTCAGCGCGCAAGGATAACACGCGCGCCTGATGCGTGACCTTCACCTTGGGCCGCATCAAAGGCACGATCAGCCGCTTGACCCCCGTCAGATAGCGCAGCAAATCGACCTCAAGCACCGTTTCAACGCTTGGCGCCATGGCCACAGCTGCGGCGGTTTTTTGGGCCAAATCTGTTTTCGGGAATGGGGCCAAAGTCACCACAAGCTTGGCCTCTGTCTCGCGCAGGATACTGGCGATCTGCTGTGGCTCCAACAGCGGATTGATTGGGACAACCACCCCCGCAACCATCCCCGCCAGAAGCGTCAATACTGTTTCGGTGCTATTAGGCAGCACAAAGGCCACCGCATCCTCTGGGCCAATGCCAAGTCGCGCGAAAAGATTGGCCAGTTGAGTGACCTGCTCCTTAAGGCTTTGCCAATCCAGCGTTTCCGCCTTGGCATCAGGGTCGGAAAACAATTGAAACGTCACCGCAGGGCGCGCAGGGTGGCGCGCGGCAACATCACTGAGCAGCGCATAGATGCTCTGCGCGGAGGCCGCATCGGGCCATGGATGATCTGTTTCGATTTTGCGCACATCGTCATAATTCGCAAAAGGCAGCATGGCCTTGCCCCCCCTCATTCTCCCAAATGATCCTGCCGTCACGATGCACGCAGGCGCGCGGCAGGCTGCGGGAAAGCATGAAGAGAAATGCGCCTATGCGCAAGCGTGCAGTGGTTATTCCGCCGCAATACCATCGGTGAATTGCAAACGCGCAAGCCGCGCATATAGGCCACCTTCGGCCACCAAGGCATCATGGGTGCCTTCTGCAACGATCTGCCCTGCGTCAAAGACCAATATGCGATCGGCCTTTTTCACCGTGGCCAAGCGATGTGCCACGATCAAGGTTGTGCGCGCGGCGCTGATCTCGGCCACGGCTTGCTGCACCAAACGCTCGCTTTCCGCATCAAGTGCACTGGTGGCCTCATCCAAAAGGAGGATCGGCGCATCGCGCAGGATTGCGCGGGCAATGGCAATGCGCTGTTTCTGTCCGCCTGACAGCATGATCCCCCGTTCGCCCACATAACTGTCATAGCCATCGGGCAAATGCGCCAAAAATTGGTGTGCGGCAGCGGCGCGCGCAGCGGCCTCAACCTCCGCATCGGTCGCATCGGGACGACCAAAACGGATATTCTCCCGTGCCGAAGCCGCGAAAATCACAGGGTCTTGCGGAACCAAGGCAATCGCCGCCCGAAAATGATCGCGGCGCATCTGGCGCAGGTCCACCCCATCAAGTGTAATCTCACCTTTTTGCGGATCATAAAACCGCTGCAACAATTGGAAAATGGTGGATTTACCCGCCCCAGAAGGGCCGACAAGCGCAACCGTTTCCCCCGCTTTCACGGTGAAACTGACATCTTGCAGGGCAGCAGTCCCCGCCCGTGTCGGATAGGCAAATTCCACATTTTGAAAAACGATGTCACCCTTGCCACCATGGGGCAAAGCAAGAGCGCGCACGGGGTCTGCTACAGTGTCTTGGGCATAGACCAACTCCACCAACCGCTCGGTTGCACCTGCGGCGCGCTGCAATTCCCCCCAAATTTCAGACAGCGCGCCCACCGCGCCTGCGACCATGATCGCGTAGATCAGGAATTGGATCAGCGCGCCGATGCTCATCATATCGGCGCGCACATCGCGCGCGCCCACCCAAAGCACACCGACAATCCCCGCAAAGACGAGGAAAATCACAATCACCGTCATAAAAGCTCGGGTGGAAATGCGGCGTTTGGCGCTGGTAAAGCTGGCCTCAGTGACATCTGAAAACTCTGTGGAGGAGGCCCGCTCATGGGTAAAGGCCTGAACGGTTTGCGCGGCCAAAAGCGCCTCGGACGCGGCACCTGAACTTTGCGCGATCCAATCCTGATTTTCCCGCGACAGCACACGCAACTTACGCCCCAAAACCACAATGGGCACGATTATGGCAGGCACAAGCAGTAGGACAATCCCGGTCAACTTTGGCGAGGTCACGATCATCATAACCAACCCGCCCGCCAAAATCAGCGCATTGCGCAAGGCAATCGAGACAGAAGACGAGATCACACTGAGCAAAAGCGTGGTATCCGTGGTGATCCGACTTAGCACCTCGCCCGTCATGACTTTTTCATAAAAGCTGGGGCTCATCGAGATCATCCGCGCAAATACCGCCTTACGGATATCGGCAATCACGCGCTCACCCAATCGGGTTACAAGGTAGTAGCGCGCGCCTGTTCCAATGGCCAAAAGCCCCGCAATCACGAGGGCGGCCAAGAAATACCCATCCAGAAGTGCGGCTGTGTCGGTTTCAAATCCATCGACAACGCGGCGCACGGCCAAAGGCATGATAAGCGCAACAAGGGCCGTGGTGACAAGCGCCGCGCCCGCGCCAAAGATCCACGCCTTGTAAGGGGCCAAAAACGGCACCAAAGCGCGCAACGATCCAATCTTTTTGGAGCGGGCACGTTCCTCCGTGGTGGTGGCGGCCTTCAGCGGCGCTTGCGCCTTAGCGGCGTCAGGTTGGGTCGTCATGGTCGCGTTTATCCTTCGTCTGTGACAACGGGAATAAAGCGGCACGGCGCATCAAACAAGCCCCGCGTGGCGCGACCTAATGCGCGCAGCCTACAATCAGGGGTTGTGGCCCTTATATTTCGCCACAAATTCCGCAGCAGGCAAAGCGCGAAAATCAGACAGCGCCGCGCGCAGCTGCGTATGATCCCATTCCCACCATGCCAAATCCAACAGATCTTGCGCGACCTCATCGGGAAAACGCATCCGCAGGGGGGTGGCGGGCGTTCCCGCAACGATCATAAAATCGGGCACATCTTTGGTGACCACCGCCCCCGCGGCCACGATGGCCCCAATACCCACGGTCACCTCGGGCTTGATGATTGCGCCATGTCCAATCCAACAATCCGCACCAAGACGGAGACGGCGAGCCGCGCGGGCCTGAAAAAACGCCGCATCATCCGCGATATCGTCAAAATACAATTCTGAACGATAGAGAAAGTGATGCTGCGCCGCGTTGCGCATCGGGTGATCCGTGGGGCCAATGCGTGTCATTGCAGCGATATTGGCGAACCGACCGATATCCGCATTTGCGATATCCGCCATGCGGTCGCAATAGGCATAGTCACCGAAGGTGGAATTCAACACACGGGAGAAAGCACCCACCTCACAGAAGGCCCCGAATTGCGAACCCGCAATCTCGCAGCCTTGATGGATCAGGGGCGCATCCGCGCCGAGTTTCTTTGCCGCGCTCATCGCCGTTCGTTACTTGCCCGCGCCATCGCCCTTGATCAGGCGGGCGCGAATACGACCAGAAATTGTGTCCATCGCAACCACCATTAGGACAATCAGCACGATATAATAGGTCACTTTTTCCCAATCGGCGGTGGTTTGAATCGCTTGGGTCAACAACAGACCAATCCCACCGCCAACAATGGCACCGACAATGGTCGCCGAACGGGTGTTGGATTCAAAGAAATACAGAACTTGGCTCAACAAAATTGGCATGATCTGCGGCAGCACCCCAAAACGGTTGCGCTGTACGGCATTTGCCCCTGTGGAGGCCAAACCCTCGATCTGCTTTTCATCGACATTTTCGAGCGCCTCGGAAAACAGTTTTCCGAAACTGCCCGTGTCCGTCAAAAGGATCGCCAAAGCCCCCGTGAGTGGCCCCGGACCAAAGGCGCGCGACAGAATGATTGTAAAGATCAGCGCATCCAAGCCGCGCACGAAATCAAACAGGCGGCGAATGACAAAGCGCACCATTTTTGAGGGGGCAAAATTCGTGGCCGCAAAGAAGGCCAAAGGCAGCGCAATCATCGCCGCGCCAAAGGTGCCAAGGAAGGCCATCAGGATCGTTTCGCCCAAGGCCCAGAAGACATCGCCATGCCGCCAAATCGAATTGTGCCAGATGTTCTGGATCATCAGCGCGAAATTGGAACGGTCAGGGTCGATTTGGGCACCGCTTGTCACAGTGCTCACAACTTCGCCCACGGCCATGCCCGAAAACGGGCTTGCAAGATCGAAGAAGAACATCTCCCAACCCAAGAAGTAGCGCATGGTCTCGGTGCGGTTGCGGGTCACCGATAGGCGGCCTGCATCGGTCGTGATCGACACACGGTTGCCAGAGGCATTGATGAAATCGGGAATATCTGCCTCGGCGAGGCGCAGATCGACCCCGTTGCTGGTATCAACCACAATGGGCCCGAACTCGGGATGATGGTAGGTTATGATCGGGCCATCATAGGTCACGCGATGCCCATAGCGCAGCGTGATCTCGGCCCTGTCTGCATCAACACTGGCCCATGCAGGTATTTGATCTGGGGCATAGGTTGCGCGGCGCGAGCCTTCAATCGCCACCGTGATCTCGCCAGAACGGTTATCACGCGTCACATGGGTTTTATAGCTGACCGCGTCAGAGACCAAAATTGCTGCATTGTCCATCCGCGCGCGTTCGGCCAGCCCCATAATGTCAAAGGCAAAAAACACGTAGACGAAATAGGCCAGTAGCACCGCGGGGATGGCAAAACCAAACAGTTTCTTGCGCCCAATGCGCGCGATTTCAGCTTGGCGCAAATTGTCGAGATCTTGGGTTGCCATGACCATTTCAGAAGCTCCCCTTTGTCAGATAATTGCGCAAACTGCTGGACAGCTGATCCACCGCAACGATGGTGAGGAACAGGACCAAGAAAATCGCTGCCGCCTCGTCAAATTTGCCTTGCCCAAAGGTCAGGGCGTTTTTCAATTCATAGCCAATACCACCTGCGCCTACGAAGCCAAGGATGGCTGAGGCACGGATGTTAATTTCAAAGCGCAACAATCCATAGCTGAGGTAATTGGGCAGAACCTGTGGGATGACACCTAGCCAGATGCGCTGTCCCCAAGTCGCGCCAACCGATTGTAGCCCTTCCACTGGTTTCATATCGGTGTTCTCATTCACCTCGGAAAACAGTTTTCCCATGGCACCTGCCGTATGCAATGCGATGGCGATCATGGCAGGGACAGGTCCACCCCCCATGATAAAGATCAGCACCAGCGCCACGACCACTTCGGGGATGGCGCGCAAAATATCTGTGATACGGCGAAAAACGGGGATCAGACGCGGCCAATAGGCCAAACCACGGGTGCCCAGAAGCGAAAAGATCACACCCCCTGCACAGCCAAGGATCGTGGCAACGGCGGCAATATTCACCGTCTCAATCAAAGCAGGCAAAGCGTTGAAAATATGACCAGGCAAATTGGCCGCTTTTTCATAGGCCTCCGAGATCAAATCCGCAGGGAAATCGCCCAGACGGTGCAACCCCTCCCAGAATCCGCCCGCATTGCGGCCATCAGCAGTGTTGAAGCCCGAGATCATCAGAACCGCGAAAATCAGGATCAACACACCTGAATAGAGGCGGCGGCGCTGCGTCATATGCAGGTAATCTGCGCGCACCGTTTCGATGTCTGCGCGCGGCATCGCGGAGGTGGTGGTCTCGGCCATCGTCAATCCTTCGTGAAAGTGGGGGCGCGCTTGGCCGCGCGCCCCCCAGTTTTATGCACCTTGGAAGGGCAGCGGCTTAGTTGCCCTGTGCCAAACGCACGGCGATGATGGTCTCATAGGCATCATGGCCAATCGGCTCGAACCCTGCGGTTTCACCTGCCGCAACGCCATAGGCGCAGGCCTCATCGGTTTCATGCAGATTTGCCAACAGCTCGGTCACAGTGGCCTTCACATCGTCAGGCAATGACTGACGCAGAACAACGGGGCCTTCTGGGATCGGCTTGGAGCGCCAGATTTCAACCAGATCGTTCATATCAACGAGGCCAGCGTCAACCGCGCGGCGCAGCGCGCCCGAGTTGTAGCCGTCTTCCCATTCACCCAGACCATCGGCCCAAGTTACGCCCGCTGCGATATCACCGTTGTTCACGGCGATGATGGTCTGCTCGTGGCCACCAGTGAACACAACATCACCAAAGAACGCGCCTGGCTCCATCGAGTAGCCCAACTGAGGGATTTCAACCGAAGGGATCAAGAAACCAGAAGTGGAGTTTGGATCGCCAAAACCAAAAGTCTTGCCTTCGAGATCCGCCAATTCAGTCACACCGCTGTCAGCGCGGGCAAAACCGATGGAGTGATAGGAGAAGGAACCGTCAAGGTTCGTTTTCACCAAGATCGGCTCAACGGCATTAGGATCGGCCACGAATGTCGCCGCATAGGCGGAGGCACCCAACCATGCGAAGTCAAGCGTGCCGCCAACCAAACCTTGGATTACGCCGTTGTAATCAGCAGGTGTGAACAAACGTGTTGGAACACCAAGCGCTTCTTCAACGTAAGCGCGGAAGCATTCGTTGTTTGCCAAACGGTCCTGTGCGTTTTCGCCGCCCAAGAGACCGATGTTGAATTCTGTGATTTCTTGTGCCGCAGCAGGGCCAGCCAATGCGGTGGTCACTGCGAGAAGGGTTGCAAGTTTCTTCATAAGAAGTCTCCGTGAGATGAGATGTCCGAACAGATGGACAGGGGTTTTGGCCTTAGGTCAGACCTTGCACTGCGGGATTGGTTGCCCGCTTTTTCGCCTTTGCCTCCGGACCCGCAATTTTGGTGGAGGTGGCGAATTCGTTGAATGTTTCATCCGCGCCATAGATGTCGCGCGCGACACCTGTGGTCAGCTGCTCTGGCGTGCCGTCAAAGACGATCTTGCCATCCCGCATCCCAATCACGCGGTCGCAATATTGGCGCGCCGTATCCAATGTGTGCAGGTTCGCAATGACCATGCGCCCATCTTCGGTGTTGATCCGCTTAAGCGTATCCATCACGATTTGTGCGTTCATGGGGTCAAGACTGGCGATAGGTTCATCGGCCAGAATGATCTGGGGGTCTTGCATCAAGGCGCGCGCAATCGCGACACGTTGCTGTTGCCCACCTGACAGCGCCTCGGCCCGCTTGGGCGCCTGTTCGGCAATGCCCAGACGGTCCAAGATATCAATCGCGCGGGAAATATCAGCCTTGGACCACAGGTTGAACATCGTGGCCAAGGTGGAGGCATGGTTCAGCTTGCCGTGCAGCACGTTAGAGACCACATCAAGACGTGGGACCAGATTAAACTGCTGGAAGATCATCGCGCAGCGGCTTTGCCATGCGCGCGCATCGGCGCCTTTGAAGGCCAAAACATTGGTGCCATTGACGACAATCTCGCCATCGCTGGCATCAGTCAGGCGGTTCATCATCCGCAGAAACGTTGACTTGCCCGCACCAGAGCGGCCAATGATGCCAACAAAAGCAGGACGGTCGATGGAAAAGCTGACACGGTCAACGGCAATCTTTGTGCCAAAGACACGGGTCACATTGCGCACTTCGAGCATGAGGCCCCCTAACAAAATCTTGTGGGCCGTATCGCTGTGGAGTGATTCAGTTACATGACCGAATTGTTACCGTTTCGTAAAATCGCACCGCATCAGGCCACGCGAAGACCGCGTGACCAGACCCCGCGCAAACGCGGTGTGCCGCCCTGAACAGACAGGCGCAAAACATCCCCGCGCAAGCCCACCTGCAACCGCCCCCGATCCGCCAAACCCGCGGCGTTTGCAGGGTTTGCCGTGACGGTCGCGATGGCGCGCGGCAGATCATTCCACATTTGCCCCAAGCGATAGGCCGACAGCAAAAGCGCCGCTGGCACATAGTCGGAGGACACAATATCCAACAGCCCCGCTTCGGCCAATTCCGCAGCCGAAACATTGCCCGAATGTGACCCGCCACGGATCAGGTTGGGCGCACCCATCATCACCACGATGCCATGGCTGTGGCAGGCCTCTGCCGCCTCGCGCGTTGTGGGAAATTCAGCCAGTCTGATCCCATAGCCCGCCGATTTTGTCACCTGTTCGGCGGTGGTGTCATCATGGCTGGCCAAAAGTGCGCCATAACGGCGGGCGTGATCCACGGTGGCCTTTTCATGCATATCCCCGAAGGTGGCGCGCATCTCGGTCAGTTGCGCGATATGGTCTAACCACTCCGCCTCGCTGAGGTTGTTTTTGCCCATCACATAGGCCTTGAGTTTGGAGATATCACGGAATTGACGTTGACCTGGGGTGTGATCCATTAGGCTCACCAAACCCACGCGATCCGCAGGCCCGAATTCAGCCAATTCTTCGGCCAAGGTTTCCGAACAAATCTCAGCGCGCAGATGGAGGAAGTGGCTGATTTTCAGCATCCCCTGATCGCGCAGCGCCAACATCTCGCTTGCCAAAGGGCGGGCATAGCGTTCGTATCGGGTTTTGCCTGTATTGATTGAGCCGATCCGCATCGCGTCAAACACCGTGGTGATCCCTGCCCCCGCCAATTCCGCATCATGGGCGATAATGGCCGCATCATGGGGCCAATCGACCGAAGGGCGCGGCTGCATATGCCGCTCGAGATTATCGGTATGCAATTCCACCAGACCAGGTGTCAGGTAATCGCCGTCACAATCAATCGCGCCTTGCGGTAGGGTGCCGCCTTCACGGATATCCGCAATAACCCCGTCTTGCACAATCACGCTGCCTGCAAAGACCCGATCCACAGTGACGATCTGCGCATTGCCGAAAATCACTTCGCTGCTCATGATTGCTTTATCCTTTGAATAATCCCGCCTCAGCGGCGGCGATGGCAGCCTCTAATGTGCCGCTGTTGTCAATTTCCACGATATTCAGGCCCGCGGGCAAAGGAACCTGTCGCGCCAGACGCGCGGCGATATCCTGTGCATCCTCACGACCGCGCGCGGCAAGGCGGCTGGCCAAAACCGCAGGGCTTGCGGTGATGGACAGAACCACCAGTTGCGCAAATTGCGCAGCCGCATCCGCCAATATATTGCGCGAGAGGTTGGCAATGACATCATGACCCGCAGCGACCCAGTCGGCCACCTTGGCAGGAATACCATAAGACAGGCCATGCGCCTGCCATGACAGCGCGAAAGCCCCCTGCCCCATCAGACGCGCAAATTCATCTGGGCTGACCCCATCAAACGCCTCGCCCCCCGCATCGCTAGGGCGGGTAATCACGCGTTTGGCCACGCGCAAATCTGGATGGCGGGCCATCAGCCCTGCCATCACACTGTCTTTGCCCACCCCAGAGGGGCCAACAACCGCAATGAGGCGGCCTGTCTTCATGCGATCTTCCTTGGGGTAAAGACGCTGACATCAATCGCGCGATCCGCCACGCGGTCACGCGCCTCAAGATCATGGAAAATCCCAACAATCGCAGCCCCGCCTGCCTTGGCCTCCTCGATCAAAGTCAAAACGGTCTCGCGGTTTTGGGCATCAAGGCTGGCGGTTGGCTCATCCAAGAGAAGAACGGGATAGCGATGTGCAAACCCGCGCGCGATGTTGACGCGCTGCTGTTCCCCGCCTGAGAATGTGGTGGGAGAGAGCTGCCACAGCCGTTCAGGGATACGCAATCGTGTCAGCAAATCTACGGCCCGCGCACGCGCTGCGTCCTCAGCCACACCCAGAGACAAGAGCGGCTCCGCCACAACCTCCAAGGTTGGCACGCGCGGCACCACGCACAAAAATTGGCTGACATACCCCAAAACCTCGCGGCGCAGGGTTAAAATCTCGCGCGGGGTGGCGGTGGTGATGTCCAACCCGTTCACCACCACACGCCCCGCTTGCGCCAGATAATTTCCGTAAAGGATACGCATGACAGTGGATTTCCCTGCCCCGCTTTCCCCTGTCAGGGCGACACATTCGCCCGCCGCTACGGAAAAATTCGCGCCCTCCAGCACGGGGATCACCGCACTGCTTTGATTGTGCAAGGTAAAGGATTTACCCAAATCTGTGACTGTGATCATCGCCATCCCTTATACCTGCAGAACCGAGGATACCAAAAGCTGCGTATAGGCGTGCTGCGGATCATCCAAGACCTGATCGGTCAAACCCGTTTCCACAACATGGCCCGATTTCATCACCATCAGCCGATCCGCCAACAGACGCACAACAGCCAAATCATGGGTGACGATAATGGCCGAAAGGCCCATACGGCGCACAAGACCGCGCAGCAAATCCAACAGCCGCGCCTGCACGCTGACATCCAAGCCGCCCGTGGGTTCATCCATGAAGACAAGACGCGGCCCCGTCACCAAATTGCGCGCGATTTGTAGGCGCTGCTGCATCCCGCCCGAAAAGGCCGAAGGGCGATCATCCATGCGGGCCGTGTCGATTTCCACCTTGGTCAGCCAGTCACCCGCCGTCTGGCGAATATCGCCATAATGGCGCGCACCGACCGCCATCAACCGCTCGCCCACATTGCCGCCCGCAGATACCCGCATCCGCAATCCATCCCGCGGATTTTGATGCACAAAGGCCCAATCCGTGCGCGACAGCATCCGCCGCTCGGCCTCGGGCATTTGGCGCACATCGCGGGGGCCATCGGCACGGGTGTCAAAAATCACTTCGCCCTGATCGGGGGCCAGATGCCCCGCAAGGCAATTGAGCAGCGTGGATTTCCCTGATCCAGACTCGCCCACAATCCCCAAGACCTCACCTGGATAGAGATCAAACGAGACATCCGCACAGCCAATCCGCGCGCCGTAGCGTTTCTCAATGTTGCGCACTTGCAAAAGCGGGGTCATGCGGCCTCTCCTGTGTCGCGGCGGCTGGCGCAGTAATCGGTGTCGGAACAGACAAACATTCGCCCGCCTGCATCATCCACGATCACCTCATCCAAATAGCTGTCTTCGGCCCCACATAGCGCACAAGGATGCGCAGCCTTAGACGGATCAAACGGGTAATCTTCGAAATCGAGGCTCGCAACCTTGGTAAAGGGTGGCAGCGCGTAAATCCGTTGCTCGCGTCCCGCCCCAAACAATTGCAAGGCAGGGCTTTCCAATTTGGGATTGTCAAATTTCGGGATCGGGGAGGGGTCCATCACATAGCGATCTTCGACCTTGACGGGATAGGCATAGGCGGTCGCAATCTCACCATGGCGCGCGATATCTTCGTAGAGCTTGACGTGCATCAGCCCATATTCCTCAAGCCCGTGCATCTTGCGCGTTTCGGTTTCACGCGGCTCAAGGAAACGCAGCGGCTCGGGGATCGGCACCTGATAGACCAAAATCTGATCCGCGCAGAGCGGTGTTTCAGGGATGCGGTGGCGCGTTTGGATGACAGTGGCCTCCGCGGTTTTCTCGGTCACCGCCACGCCCGCGGTTTTCTCGAAAAAACGGCGAATGGAAACGGCATTGGTCGTATCATCCGCACCTTGGTCAATCACCTTGAACACATCATCAGGTGTCAGACAGGCCGCGGAGACCTGCACACCCCCCGTCCCCCATCCATAGGGCATCGGCATCTCGCGGCTTGCAAACGGCACCTGATAGCCTGGTATGGCCACCCCCTTTAGGATAGCGCGGCGGATCATCCGCTTGGTCTGCTCGTCCAGATAGGCAAAGTTGTAGCTCATTCTGCAGCCTCCTGTGGACCTGTGGATGCCATCATCGCCTCGGCACGCAGGCGGCGGATCAGTTCCAATTCGGATTGGAAATCCACATAGTGGGGCAGTTTGATATGTTCCAGAAACCCAGTCGCTTGCACATTGTCGGAATGGGACAGGACGAACTCCGCATCTTGCGCAGGCGCGCCCACATCATCCTCGCCCAATTCCTCCCACCGCAAGGCACGATCCACGAGGGCCATGGAAATCGCTTTGCGTTCGGATTGGCCAAAGACCAAACCATAGCCACGGGTGAATTTCGGCGGCTCGGTCTTGCTGCCTGTGAATTGGTTGACCGTTTCGCATTCGCTGACCGTGATCTCGCCCAGATCAATGGCAAAGCCCAGTTCGGGGATATCCATCGATACGGCCACCCGCCCGATGCGCAATTCCCCCACGAACGGGTGGTTGCGCGCATAGCCACGCTGTGTGGAATAGGCCATGGACAGCACAAACCCCTCATCACCCCGCGCCAAGGCCTGAAGTTTCAAGGGACGATCCGCAGGGAAATCTAATGGCTCGCGGGTCAGGTCACGGGGGGGCGTGTTATCCTCAGGCTCGGGCTGCAGCAGACCCTCTCGGTCCAAATATTCCGCGACATGGGGCAAGGCGGTTGCCTCCGCCCCTCCTGCCGCCCTGGCTGCCCCAGCCGCCTCTGCCACAGCGGGTGTCGCGCCCGCCCCCTCTTCGGCCATCAGCGCGAAATCCAGAAGGCGGTGGGTATAGTCAAAGGTTGGCCCCAAGATCTGGCCTCCTGGGAGATCCTTAAACGTGGCCGAAATGCGCCGATCACAGCGCATCGCGCCTGTATCAATCGGTGCGCTCACCCCGAAACGGGGCAAGGTGGTGCGATAGGCGCGGATGAGGAAAATCGCCTCAATCATATCACCGCGCGCCTGTTTGATCGCCAAGGCCGCCAGATCAGGATCATAAAGCGAGCCTTCGGCCATCACCCGATTGACCGCCAAACGCAACTGTTCGCGGATTTGCGGGATGCTCAGTTCCGCCACATCGGTTGCACCGCGCCGCTCATCGGCCAGCCATTCATGGGCCGCGTCAATCGCCCGCTCGCCCCCCTTCACCGCAACATACATCAGGCCACCCCCGCAACACGGGTAGAGCGCGGCAGGGCCGCAACATGATCGCCCGCTGTAAAAAATGTATCAAACCCCAAGGGAAAGCTGCGCGCATTCGCGGCAAAAGCCGCAATATCAGGCAGGTTCAACCATGCCTCGTCCTTGATGCCTGGCCCTGTCAGACGTGCGCCTTTTGGGCTGAGATGATCCATCTCGACAATCAGCGTCACAGAGCGGTCTGGATAGTCTTGCACCCCTTTGCGCATCAGTGGCAGGTCTGGCGCCAACTCCGCCCATGGGCCAATGGCGAAATCCGCCTGACCCGCCGAGACCAAGGGCGCGCCCGTGTGAAAGCGCAGCCATGCGCGAATGGCATCTGTATCGCAAGACGGGGAGAGGTAAACCCGTGTCTCAGGATCACAGAGCACAAGCAGCAAACTGCCCGCCGCAGGGGATAAAGGCAGCGGCGGATGCCCGCCTGTGATCTCGCGGATCAAGCCAGGACGAGCCATCACACCCAAGGCCGCGCGAAAGGCAATCGCCGCATCGCGCGGGGGATTGGCAAATCCGCCCCCCATCGCGTCAGTCACACTTGGCGCAGACAGTGCCATGCTCATTCCCCCCGAACCATAGTGAAAAATTCAACCTTTGTGCCCGCCGCGCGCGCCGCGCGCGCACCCTCACGCGCTGCTTTTTCTTCTCGCAAAGGGGTGATCACGGAGGCGATCAGAACCGACCCTTGATCGGTCTGACACAGCGCATCAACAAGCGCGGCATAGGTCGCCGCCTCATGGCTGCGGCCCTGCACATATCCGTGACCAACCGCACCGCTCTCGTTGAGGCGCACAGACGCGCGGGTGACCGTCATTTCGCCCAGATTAAACGCAGCGCCCACCGCGCCTGCACGCCCGCGCACCATGACCGTGCCAATTTCAGGCGCCCGCAAAACGCTATGGGCTGCCGTCACGCCCGCAGATTGGCAGAGCGCAATCAAACGATCTGCGGGGGCTTGGGCCAATGTCGACAGCCAAGCTTGACGGTCCGATGGTTCTGCCAAATTCGACATCTTGCGAAGTCATCCAATAAAATATACAACTAGACAAAATTTACCGCTCAACCCGACACGCGACAAGCGACTTTTGATGAAATTTTCATGACAGATGCCTAAAGCCACGATCTGGACAGAAATTCGCGCCGAACTGGAAAAAGACATCCATTTGGGGCGCTTTGCGGCGGGCGCAAAACTGCCCACGGAGGCGGAGCTGTCCCTGCGCTTTGGCGTGAACCGTCACACCGTGCGCCGCGCGATAGCAGATTTGGTGGCGAAGGGGGTGCTGAAATCACGTCAGGGCGCGGGTGTTTTTGTGACCGAAGCCCAAACATCCTATCAGATTGGCCCAAGGGTGCGGTTTTCGGAGGCGATGCGCGCCACAGGCCGCGTGCCTGACAGACGATACACCGCCTTGTTCAGTCGCCCCGCTGATGCAAAAGAAGCGGAAATGTTGAATATCCGCCACGGTGATCTGGTGCATCATGCGACGGGCATATCCTATGCGGATGGGGTTGCCTTGTCGCTGTTTTCATCCTGCTTTCCTGCAGCGCGCTTGCCGCATATGCTCGAAAGCTTGGAAAAAGACCCCTCGATCACCGCCGCTTTTGCGGCAGATGGTTATGACGATTACCTGCGCCGCGATACACAAATAGACGCGCGACTGGCCACCAAATTGCAAGCGCACCAATTGGGCATCCGCCACGGTGCAGCCCTGTTGGAAATCACCGCGATCAATATCTGTGCCACATCAGGCGTGGTGTTGGAATTCGGCCAAAGCTTGATGGTCGGCGGGCGGATCAAGCTGCACATTGAAGGGGAGATTGGAGCGGGTAGCGGGAATCGAACCCGCACGACTAGCTTGGAAGGCTAGGGCGCTACCATTACACCATACCCGCGCTGCGTTTCGGGGTAAGTCATAGCCCCCGTTTCGTCAAGGCGGAATGAGCCTTGACCTGCGGGACGGATTTCCGCAAAGCAGGTTTTATGGTGATCTTCAAAATCCTTCGCCCCTCTGAATGGGACGCGCTTTGCGCGCAAAAAGAAACCGATGGCGCGCCAATTGATGTGGCCGATGGCTTCATCCATTTCTCAACCGCCGCGCAAGTGGCTGAAACCTTGGCCAAGCATTTCGCGGGGGCTGAGGGCCTGACCCTTCTGGCCTACAAGGCCGAGGATTTTGGCGATGCTCTGAAATGGGAAGTGTCGCGCGGGGGCGATTTATTCCCGCATCTCTACGCGCATCTGCCCCTTGCGGGCCTGTTGTGGCATCATGCGATCCCGTTGGAAAACGGGGTCCATATTCTGCCCAAGCTTGATAGGTAATCGGAGCATGAAAATCTGATGTTTGACAAAGCCGCCCTTGCCGCCCTGCGCCTGATCTCACCCGAGCGCGCCCATGGGATCGCGCTTCAAGCCCTCAACATGGGGCTTGCGCCGCGCATCGGCCCGATCACAAGCCCGCGTTTGCGCACGACCGTTGCAGGGCTTGAAATGCCCAATCCTTTGGGCCTTGCTGCAGGATTCGACAAAAACGCCACGGCGATTGCACCGCTGATGCAAACGGGCTTTGGATTTCTTGAGGTGGGCGCGATCACACCGCAGGCCCAACCTGGAAATCCGCATCCACGCGTCTTTCGCCTGCCGCGCGAGCGTGCTGTGATCAACCGCTTCGGGTTCAACAACGAGGGGATGGAGGCCGCCGCCAAACGTTTGGCCGCGCGTCCGCACCATATCCCATTGGGCCTTAACCTTGGCGCGAATAAAACCAGCACCGACCGTGCGGCCGATTACGCGCTTGTTCTGGCACGCTGCGGGGGTCTGATTGACTTTGCCACGATCAATATCTCCTCGCCCAACACCGAAAACCTGCGCGATCTGCAAGCCGCAGATCAGTTGGAGCGCCTGTTGCAAGGCGTGATGGATGCCAATTTCGACTTGGCCCAACCTGTGCCCTTGTTTGTGAAAATCGCGCCCGATCTCAGCAGCGATGAAATTGACGCGATTGCGGAATTGGCCCTGCGGATGCAACTGGCTGGAATTATCGCCACCAACACCACCATCGCGCGCGCAGGACTGCGCGGACGGCACAGCCGCGAAACGGGGGGGCTTTCGGGGCAGCCTCTGTTCGAGCGCTCCACCCAAGTGTTGGCGCGCCTTGCCAAACACACGCAAGGTGAGATTGCCCTGATTGGCGTGGGCGGTGTCGCCAGTGCCGATCAAGCCTATGCCAAGATCAAAGCGGGCGCGCACGCGGTGCAGCTTTACACGGGCCTCGTTTATGGCGGGATGGGATTGGTCGCGGATATTCTGCACGGTCTTGATGCGGCTTTGGCGCGCGATGGTCACGCCAATGTGGCAGCGGCCATTGGCACGGGGGTGGATGCGTGGCTTTGAGCGCATCTTATCTTTGAGACCGCGCTAAACTGCGGCCCGTTCCAACGCAGGATAGCGTGCACCGAGGCTAAGACCACGCAGCACAAACATCCCGATAAGCGCGGCCCATAATCCATGATTACCAAAGGATGGGATCAACACCACGCAGAGCGTCACATATCCCACAAAAGACAGCGCCATCATATTGCGCATATCGCGGGTGCGGGTTGCGCCGATGAAAATTCCATCCAATATCCAAGCCTGAAACCCCAGAAGCGGTGCCAAGACCATCCACAAAAGATAGGCCCGCGCTTCTGTTCTGACCTCGGGGGCGGTGGTGAGAATGTCGATGATTTGGCCACCAGCAAGCCAAAATCCCAAAGCCATGACCAAGGCGACACCCCCAGACCAGAGCGCGGTCATCTTTGCACTCTGGCGCAGTGCCGCGCGGTTCTTCGCCCCCAAGGCTTTGCCCACGAGACTTTCGGCGGCAAAAGCAAACCCATCCAGACCATAGGCCGTGATATGGATAAATTGCATCAAGATTTGATTGGCGGCCAAAGTCGTGTCGCCAAAATCCGAACCGATATAGACAAAGGATGTGAACCCCGCCATCAACAGCACAGAGCGGATCAGGATGTCGGTGTTCACCTGCGCCATATGCGCGAGGCGGGCCGGGTCAAACACACGTGGCCAGTCACGCCACTGTGGCCGCGCGAATGCCGCGCGACACAAAAACAGCCCAAGCGCCAGCCCTGACCATTCGGCGATTGCCGTGGCGGCGGCCACACCCGAAACATCATAACCCAACCCCAGCACAAAGAGCAGCGAAAGCAGAATATTGAAGCCATTCATCCAAAGTTGCAGGACGAAAACCGCGCCTGTGCGCTCGGCCGCGATGAGCCAGCCTGTGATCCCATAAATCGCAATGGCCGCGGGGGCCGACCAGATACGGATTGCCATATAGTCGCGGGACAAGGCCTCGACCGTCTCACTTGCGGGCGCAATCGCAAACACCGCTGCGAAAATCGCGGATTGGAGCAAGATCAAGGCCACACCCGCCACCACGCCAATCATCAAAACACGTGACAGAAGCGCCGATATTTCCGCCCCGTCTCCCGCCCCATGGGCCTGTGCGGCAAGACCCACCGTTCCCATGCGCAAAAAGCCGAAAATCCAGAACACGGTGGTCATGGAAATCGCGCCCAATCCCACGGCACCAATCATCGCCGCATCGCCCAACTGACCGATCACGCCCGTATCGACCAACCCCAAAAGCGGCACGGTGATATTGGACAGCACGACAGGGATAGCGATGCGCAAAACGCGCCTATGGGTCAGCGGGGCCAGAGCCGTCATGACCCGACCACAAGTGCGAAATGCCCATGCGCCGCCGCAATCGGGGTGTCAGGATCCGCTTGCCACATGGTCACGGAAACCGAGGCAAAGCGGCGTCCTGCGCGCGTAATGCGGGCCTTGGCGTAGCTGTCTTCGGGTTGACCGCGGCGCAGATAATCCACGGTGAAATCAATCAATCTCGGCGGCTGCGAGGCAGACCCATTGCCGCTCTCTACAAGGGCGGCTTGAGCGGTGATTTGCAACAGGGTCGCACTCACCCCGCCATGAAGGGCGGGCAATAACGGGTTACCAATCAACATCGGGCAGAAGGGCAGTTTGGCACAGAAATCCGATCCATCGGTGAACCATGTGATGCCCAAAAACCGCGCAAAAGGCAGATCAGGTGGTTGAAACTCCATTAGCCCTGCCCCTTCTGCTGCAACATGGCATCAAGGAAGCCTTGCCCCTGCGCGCCGTATTCGACAGCGAAACTGCCGTTGGCCTTGGCCACAAGGGCACCTGTCATAAGGTCGGTGGCCTGCACGCTCACAAAGGCCACATCGGCGCAAAGCGCATCACATTGCGCCACAGTGCGCACGCGGCCCTGCATGGGGGCAGAGATAAAATCGAGGCGCAAATCAAGCGTGGCCGTGCCCAGTGGCCTGCTCTCATGTGCAACCACGGCCGTGCCCGCGCAAGTGTCCATGAGGGCGCTCAATGCGCCCTCGTGCAAACGGCCGTTTGCGTCCAAAAATTGAGGCAGCACAGGCATCTCCATCACGGCATAAGCCGACCCCAAATCAACCAGCTGCATCTGCAAAGCAGCCGCGAAGGGAAGGCGCGTGATGAAACTTTGCGCGACATGAATATGATCTGCTTGATCGGGCGGCACCGTCCCATCCTCAAAGCTTGATGACGTCATCCCCATGTAACGTGCGGCAGATAGGATCAGCAATGCGCAAATGACCTTAGGGCAGAAACTGTGCTATGGTGCAGCGCAGCTATAACCTCGGAGCCTTCATGCCCACAGATGCGCCCCATCCGCAGACAGAGACACTCACCATTGGCGAAATGTGTGAGAAGTTTCAGGTCACCGCCCGAAGCCTTCGGTTTTACGAGAGTAAGGAATTGCTTGCGCCGCTGCGGGTGGGTCAGAAACGCTACTACGCCCGCAGCGACCAAGCGCGGCTGACACTGATTTTACAAGGCAAGCGCTTTGGCTTTACGCTGGAGCAGATGCGGCAATTGCTAGACCTCTACGCGCTTGGCGACAATCAAGTGACCCAGTTGCAAAGAAGCCTAGAAGTTGGTCGTGAAAGATTGCACGATATGCAGGAGCAATATACCGAATTGGGTCAAGCCATCACCGATCTCAAAGAGCAAATCGCCGTGGTCGAAAAAATGTTAACGGATCGGCAAGCACAAGATCGCTAGGGCGGATCAAAAGACAAAGGACGTATCACCCGTGACCAACACGCTTTATTGTTTTGGGGAATCTGGAAATGCCTATAAGGCCGCGCTTAGCCTGACGATGGCGCAGGTGCCATGGCAGCCCCGCTTCGTGGATTTTTTCAATGGCGAGGCGCGCAGCGCGGCCTATCGCGCGATAAACCCCATGGGCGAGGTGCCTGTTCTGGACGCGGATGGCCACATCCTGACACAATCGGGGCTGATCCAAACTTGGGTGATGGATCAAACAGGGAAATTGGGCGGCACAGGGCCAGCGGATCGGACCGAAATCCTGCGCTGGATCCTCTTTGACAATCAAAAAGTTTCGGGCAATGCGGGACCGTTGCGGTTTTTGATGAATTTTGCACCCGAGGATAAACGTGACAGCGCCGTAATCGCCTATTTGACGGGCCGAATGAAAGCGGCGCTTGCCGTGTTGGAGGGTGTTTTGGACACCCGCGATTGGCTTGCCTGCGCCGATGTCAGCGCGGCTGATATCGCCTGTGCGGGTTATCTCTATTACCCCGAATATTTCAATTTCGATCGCGCCGATTACCCCGCAATATCAGCGTGGCTGACCCGCCTCGCACGGCAACCAAATTGGGCGCATCCCTATGATCTGATGCCCGCCCCAACACTGGGGCAGGACAACGGTTTGCGCGATGCCTGAGGCGGTTTTGCGGCCCAACAGGATGCCTTCATGACGGCATTGGACGAGTATCACAAACTGGAGGCCACAGGCCTTTGGCGCGATCAAGGCGAAAGCCAACGCCGCGAGGTGTTGGTGAGCCTTGGCAACACGTCACTGATCATTTCGACCCTGTCAGAAACCGCGCTGACCCATTGGTCGCTTGCGGCCATTATTCGCGTCAATCCCAGCGAGATGCCCGCGCTCTATGTGCCGATAGAGGGCAGCGAAGAAAGCCTTGAGATTGCAGATGATCTCATGGTTGCGGCAATCGAGAAACTGCGCGCCATGATCGAGCGCCGCCGCCCCCACCCTGGGCGATTGCGGGGCGTCTTGGCGGAGCTTTGTGGCGCGCTGATCCTTGGATTGGCGGTGTTCTGGCTTCCCGATGCCTTGGTGCGCCAGACCGTGCTGATCCTGCCAGAGGCCAAAAAACGTGAAATTGGCCAAGATATTCTGGCGCAAATGATCGCGCTTACAGGGCCAAGCTGCAATCAAAGCGCGGGACAAGCGGCGCTTGGCACGCTGGCCCGCCGCGTATTCAACGCAACGCCAACTGCCCCGCGTTTGGTGGTGCTGCGCGATGGCCTGCCTGCAAGCCTGCACTTGCCTGGGGATTTGATTGTTCTGAACAGAACTGTGGTCGAAGATTATCAAAGCCCCGATGTTCTGGCAGGGTTTTTGTTGTCGGAATATATTCGCATGACCGACAGCAACCCCACCGAGGCACTGCTGCAGGAAGCGGGGCTATGGGCCACAATGCAATTGTTGACCAGTGGAAAAATCGCCGCAAAATACTTGAACAATCGGGCCGCGACCTTGCTCACAGCCGCGCCCCACCCCGTGTCTGATGAGGCCCTTTTGGCGCGCTTTGCCGAGGCGCAGATTTCCTCGCAACCCTATGCCTATGCCCTTGATATTTCGGGCGAGGAAACATTGAGCCTGATCGAAGCCGACCCGTTGCGCGGGCAACCCAACGCGCCGCTTTTGGAAGATACGCGTTGGATTGCGGTGCAAGAGATTTGCAGCGGCTAAAGCTCTTAGTTGATGCGCGCCTGAACGCGGGCTTGCGCAAAACCTGCAGCTTGGAGCGCCATCACCGCGCGCTCGGTCGCCTGCGGGGTGGAGAACGGTCCGACCAAGACCGCATATCCCGAACCCGTGCGCCCCAACCGTGCTGTCATGCCGAATTGGGCCAATTGGGCCGCCGTTCTGGCGGCTTGGTCGCGGTTGCTGAAATCTGCGGCGCGCACCAATGCACCATCGGAGATAGATGTCGCTTGCGGGGCCATGGACGGGTTACTGTTGCGCGGGATCGCCGCTGTCGCGGCGATGTTACGGCTTGAACGAGCAACAGCAGCGGGCGCGGTCGCCTCGGACTGGGTGGAGCGCGTGACGAAAATGGATGCGGGCACGGGGGACGCGGCAGGTTGGGCTTGTTGCGCTTGCTGCATCCCAGGCGCAGGGGGAGCGATGGTAGCGGGCATAGATGCGGGCGCGGCACGACCGCCAAACAGGCGCGCAAAGAAATCTTGCAACCCCGTGCGCACCCCAACGGGTCGCGCGGTGTTCAAACGCGCAGGCACGCCTTGATCCCATATTTGCGCCATTTGCGCATCGCCCGCCGCGGTGCGCGGGCCACGCATCGGGTTCAGGCGGCCATCCGTCCATGCAGCACGATACCCCTCGGGCACGATTGCATAGGAATTGGCATCCGTCACCATCTGCATTTGGGGCAAGCTTGCATTATTTTGGACCGCATTGATCCGCGGTGCAGCGACCACTGAGGTGCCAGGATGCACGGCTTGGGGGCCGCAGCGGATCGGCGCGCGGCTGCGGATTTCTGTGACGCTGCCGTCCCGTGCACGGATGATGCACCGATTGGGCGAAGCGCGCATTGCCTCTGTCTGAGCACTGGGCATGGGGACGGCGGCAGGCGTTGCCACACCCACTGGGGCGCCAGAAGGCGCGGGGGCGGCGGCGCGCACAACGCGGGGGGGCGGCACAGTATTGGGGGTCGGCGCTGTGGCGATTTGAGGTGCCACGACAGGCGCCGCTTGACGCGACAGCGAAGGTGGTAAGCCACAAATCGGCTGTCGGCTGCGCGAGATCCGCGGCACCCAATCAACCACATCCCCCTGCCCCGTGCGGATAAAAGCGCACCCCCTGCTGTCGACATATTGCTCAGCGGTAAAGGAGGCGGGCGGAAATTCGGCAGGGCCACTCAGATTTTGCCCATAGCCAATGGTGGACAGGCCGGAAACCAACACCAAAAACCCTGTGCATCCCGCCAATTTTAAGACGTGTTTGACCATTCAAGCCCCCGAATTGCGGCAAGAATGCATCAATATTTAGACATAGTAAAGACAGCTAACAGAAGAATTAGTCGTCAAACCGCTATTTGGTGGCAAATATCCGATCACCCGCATCCCCTAGACCCGGCAGAATATAACCTTTGTCATTCAATCCCCGATCAAGGGCGGCGGTGAAAATGGGAACATCAGGGTGGCGCGCCGCAAAAGCCGCAACGCCTTCGGGCGCGGCCAAAAGCGTCATCAACTTAATCTTCTTGGCCCCATGCGATTTGAGTTTATCCACCGCAGCCGCGGCGGAATTGCCCGTGGCCAGCATGGGATCCAACACGATCACCTGTCGGTTGGCCAAATCTGCAGGCAAATTGAGATAATATTCAACAGGCGTCAGCGTGACCTCGTCACGGTAGAGACCGACAAAGCCAACCCGCGCAGCAGGGATCACGGCACGCATCCCCTCAAGCATCCCGTTGCCCGCGCGCAAAATCGAAATGAGGGCCAGTTTCTTGCCCGCAAGGACAGGTGCCTGCATCGGTTCAAGCGGGGTTTCAATCGCCTGTGTTGTAAGCGCCAGATCACGCGTCAGCGCAAAGGCCATCAACATTGAAATCTCGGTTAACAAGCGGGCAAAATCTTGGGACCGACAGGTTTTATCCCGCATCAGGCTCAGTTTATGTTGCACCAATGGATGATCAACGATGGTTAGGGTATCGATATGTGACATATCTTTTCCTTCTACGTGGTCAGCTGCTTCGATATCTCTGCGCGGGTAGCTTCATCGCAGAATGCAGCCTCCAACGCGGTCTTGGTGATCTCGGCAAATTCGGCTGGCCCCCATCCGAAATGCTGCTCCAGTGCCGCAAATTCGCGGCGCATATCGGTGTTGAAAAACGGCGGGTCATCTGTGGAAACGGTGACCTTGACGCCCGCATCGCGCAAACGCGCCAAAGGGTGGCTTTGCCAATTGGGAACCACGCCCAGAACCAGGTTCGAGCTTGGACAGCATTCCAACACCGTGCCCGTATCGGCAAGGCGCGCGACCAATTCGGGGTCACTGATCGCCTGCACCCCATGACCAATGCGCGGCGGGTTATAAGCATCGAGGGTCTCCCGCACCGATTGCGCACCGCCCCATTCCCCCGCATGGATCGAAAAAGGTAATCCCGCCTCGGCGGCACAATCAAAGGCCCATGCAAAATCGCGCGGATGGCCGATGGTTTCATCCCCCGCCATGCCAAAGCCACAGATCATGCGCCCCGCGCTTTCTGCCGCGCAGCGCGCAACGCGCTTGGATTGGTCTGGCCCGAAATGACGCACGAGCGTGACGATGCCGCGCATGGTGATGCCGAAGTCGCGCTGCGCTTGGTCGGCGACCTCCTCAATCGCTGCGAGGTAATCCTGCCAAGCGGCAAGATCGCCACCACCGCAAAAATCTGGGGACAGAAATGTCTCGCAATAAATCACCCCAGTCTCGGATGCTGCGTGCAACACCGAACGGGTCAGCCGCGCATAATCCTCTGGTCGCGAGAGAACCGCGCTTGCCGCCTCATAAACCTGCAAAAAATGGACGAAATCACGGATCGCATAACGGCCATCGCTTGCAAAAATCTTGGACAGATCAATCTTTTTCTCAAAGGCAATCTGGCGGATGAAATCGGGCGTGGCCGCGCCCTCAAGATGCAGATGCAATTCGATCTTTTTGTCGATGGCCATATCCTCGCCCCTGTTCAGAAGTAATATCCCAAGGCCGTGACAACCGCCGCAAAAAGCGCCGCGCCGCGCCATGAGATCGCCGATTGCGAGAGCACCCGCGCAGCGACTTTCACACCAAAGAGCGCGGCAGCAAAGGTCATCGCGGCATAGATAATTTGACTGTCAATCGCACTCATAGGGCAGGTCTTCCGATTGTGAGAGGGGGCAAGGCCAGATGGGCGGCAAGGGTTGCGCCAATATCGGCAAACCCGCACAGCCCCAAAGCGCGCGGCGCAAGATCAGGGGCGGCCACCAAAAACGGCACGCGTTCGCGGGTATGATCCGTTCCTGTCCATGTCGGATCATTGCCGTGATCGGCGGTCAGGATCATCATGTCGCCTGCACGCAATTGGGCGATCCATGGCCCAATCGCGCGATCAAACCACGCAAGGGCCGCCGCATAGCCCGCGACATCGCGCCGATGACCAAATCGCGCATCAAATTCCACGAAATTGGCCACGGTCAAGCTGCCATCTGGGGCCGATTGAATGGCGTGACCCAAGTGATCCACCAGCGCAGCATCGCTGCCTTTGTGGGTTTCGGTAATACCTCGATGGGCAAAAATATCGCTGATCTTGCCCAAGGCAATCACGGTGCGCCCCGCGCCCTTGGCGTGATCCAGAAGCGTGGGATTGGGCGGTGGCATGGCATAATCGCGGCGATTTTCCGTGCGTTGAAAAGCCCCCTCTTCCCCGATAAACGGGCGCGCGATCACCCGCCCCACCCGCATTTTGTGCAGATGCGGTGCAAGCGCCGCGCACAGATCATAAAGCCGCTGAAGGCCAAAGGCTTGCTCATGCGCGGCAATCTGAAACACGCTATCTGCGGAGGTGTAGCAAATCGGATGCCCTGTGCGCAGATGCACGCCCCCGAGGCGCGCGATGATCTCGGTGCCCGAAGCGTGACAATTGCCCAAAATCCCGTCAACCCCCGCCAAGGATGTGACAGCCGCCACCAGATCATCTGGGAAGGTGGGGGTCTTGCGCGGGAAATAGTGCCACGCCCACGGCAGGATGCAGCCCGTCATCTCCCAGTGGCCCGATGGCGTATCCTTGCCGCTTGCGGTTTCTTCGGCCACGCCCCAAATTGCGCATTCCGCTGTCGCGCTAAGAGGTGCAGGACATAGGCCGCTCGCCAAATTCAGGGCCGCCCCTAGACCCAAGCGATCAAGATTTGGCAGCGGAATGGGGCAAGATTGAAGAATGTGGCCCAAAGTATTTGCGCCCGTATCTGGGCGGTCTTCGTTGAAATATGATCCCGCATCGGCTGCACCCCCGATCCCAAGGGAATCCATTACAACCAGAAACCCGCGCGCCATTCAGCCGATCCTTTCGTGGATCAAAGCTGGTTTTACGGGCTTTGCTTCGGATAATGTGACCGCATCTACAAGCGCCGCGGCCATATGTGTGGCACTTTCGGGATCGCGGGCGTGGACCCGCATCAAAGGTGTGCGCGGGTCTGCTAAATCGCCTATGCGCTGCATATCCGATAGGCCCACGCGCTTGTCGATTTGATCCTCGACTTGCAGGCGCCCGCCTCCCAAATGCACCACCACCTCACCCAAGGCGCGGGTGTCGATTGCGGCGATATAGCCTGTTTTCTGAGGAAAAATATCCATTGAATAGGGTGCCGCAGGCAGCCGATCCCGCCAGCGGGTCACGAAATCCGTGGCCCCGCCTTGGGCCGCAACCATGCGGCCAAAAACCTCCGCTGCGTGGCCTTGGCGCAGCGCATCGCCAAGCATGGCTTCGCCCGCTTCTGCGTCCGCGGCAAGCCCCCCTTGCGCCAACACCTCACCGCCAAGGCTCACAGTCAGACAGATCAGGTCGCTGTTGAAATCAGGGTCACAGAGCGCCTCCATCACCTCCATCATTTCCAAGGCATTCCCCGCAGCGCGGGCCAGCGGTTGGTTCATGTCGCTGACGAGGGCGGTGGTCTTGCAGCCCGCCATCTGCGCGGTATCAACCAAGCTTTGCGCCAGTCGCAGCGCCGCCTCTGGTGTCTCCATAAAGGCGCCTGAACCGCATTTGACGTCTAAGACCAGTGCATCTAATCCCGCCGCCAGTTTCTTGGACAAAATAGAGGCTGTGATCAGATCGACACTTGGCACAGTGGACGTGATATCCCGCAGGGCATAAAGCCTGCGATCCGCTGGCGCGATATCGGCATTGGCGCTGACAATTGCACAACCCACCTGCCCTACGATCCGTTGCAAATCTTCGATTGAACAATCCACCCGCAGCCCCGAAATCGCAGCGAGCTTATCTAGCGTGCCGCCCGTGTGACCCAGACCCCGCCCCGAAATCATCGGCACATAAGCCCCACAGGCCGCCAAAGCAGGGGCAAGGATCAGCGAGACGCAATCACCCACCCCGCCCGTGGAATGTTTGTCAATCACAGGGCCATCCACGGACCACCCCAGAACCGTGCCACTTTCAAGCATCCCATGGGTCAAATGGGTGCGGTTTGCCACGCTCAATCCCTTGAGGCAAACCGCCATGGCAAAGGCACCCGCCTGCGCGTCACTGACACTGCCATCCGCCAAACCTTGCGCAAATGCGAACATCTCAAACTCGGTCAGGTCTTGGCCTTCGCGCAATTTGGCCAAAATGCTGCGCGGTTGTGACATTAGCCCCCCTGTTCCATCGCAGATTGGTCAAAACCCGCAGGCAGCAGGTCGACCATTCGCATCGTCACCTGTGCCGCGCTACGGGTTGTGGCCATTGTGACCAGTGCATCATCCTTAGTAAATTCCCGCATTTTCTGGCGACAGCCGCCACAAGGGGCAACGGGGGTGGGACTGTCGGCAATGACGGCAATTTCGAGAATTTCTGTGCAACCTGCTGCAACCATGGCGGCTATCGCGCCCGCTTCGGCGCAGATGCCTTGGGGATAGGCGGCATTTTCCACATTCACCGCTTGGTAAATCCGCCCATCAGACCCGCGCAACGCTGCCCCCACCGCAAAGCCCGAATAGGGCGCATAAGCGCGCGGACGGATGGCCGCCGCAGCCTCAATCAATAAGGGGTCGGGTTTTCTTTCATCGGGCATGAACCATGCTCCTTGAAACATACGCCTTCAATCTGTCGTGCGAGGGCGCGACACGCAAGGCGAAAGAAAGGCGGGCCAAAGCCCGCCCTTCCCTTTTCCCAATCAAGTGGCGGTCACGCCTTGGGATAGCCCAAGGTTTTCAAGGCCACCGCAATCTCATCTAGAATTGCTGGATCATCAATCGTGGCAGGCATTTTGTAGCTTTCGCCATCGGCGATTTTTACCATTGTTCCGCGCAGGATCTTGCCCGAACGGGTTTTGGGCAGGCGATCCACAACCACAGCCAATTTAAACGCCGCAACGGGGCCAATTTTATCACGCACAAGTTTCACGCATTCAGATACGACATCTGCCGCATCTTTGGTGGCCCCTTTATTAAGACACAAAAACCCAAGCGGCATTTGTCCTTTTAGATCATCCGCGACACCGATCACCGCGCATTCAGCCACATCAGGATGAGAGGCCAAAACCTCCTCCATCCCGCCTGTGGACAGACGATGGCCCGCCACGTTGATCACATCATCTGTGCGCGCCATGATGTAGAGATAGCCGTCTTCATCCTTATAGCCTGCATCGCCTGTCTCGTAATAGCCTTTGAAATGCTCAAGATAAGATTTACGGAACCGCGCCTCGGCGTTCCACAAGGATGGCAGGGTGCCAGGGGGAAGCGGCAATTTGATCGCAATCGCGCCCAATTCGCCCGCAGGCAATTCATGCCCGCCCTCGTCCAATATCTGCACATCATACCCTGGCATGGGCACCGAAGGGCTGCCGATTTTGACGGGCAATTTCTCAACACCCAAGGGGTTTCCGCAAATCGCCCATCCCGTCTCTGTCTGCCACCAATGGTCAATCACAGGCACGCCCAATTTGGCCTGTGCCCATTGGATCGTGTCGGGGTCAGCCCGTTCTCCCGCAAGGAAAAGGGACTCCAAGCTTGAAATATCATATTGGCCGATGAAACTGCCGTCTGGGTCTTCACGCTTGATCGCGCGGAAGGCTGTTGGCGCGGTAAACAGGCATTTGACCTTATGATCTGCAATCACGCGCCAGAAGGTGCCCGCATCAGGCGTGCCAACAGGTTTGCCCTCGAATACGATTGTTGTGCAGCCAAAGGTCAGCGGCGCGTAACAGATATAGGAATGGCCCACGACCCAGCCTACATCGGAGGCCGCCCAAAACACCTCGCCTGGGTTCATGTCATACAGATTGCGCATCGTCCAATTCAGCGCGACCAGATGCCCCCCTGTGTGACGGATCACACCTTTGGGCTGACCCGTGGTGCCAGAGGTATAGAGGATATAGGCAGGATGATTGCCCGCAACAGGCACACATGGTGCAGGCTCAACCCCATGTTGGAAGCCATACCAATCGACATCGCGGCCTTCGGTGAGGCTGGCCACTTCCTGTTCGCGCTGAAAGATTACACAGAAGTCTGGTTTGTGGGTCGCTTCGTCAATCGCCGCATCCAGAAGCGGCTTGTAATGCACCACGCGACCCGGCTCGATGCCACAAGAGGCGGCGATAATACATTTGGGTTGCGCATCATCAATGCGCACGGCCAGTTCTGCGGCGGCAAAACCGCCGAAGACCACGGAATGCACGGCACCAATGCGCGCGCAGGCCAACATTGCCTCAAGCGCCTGAGGCACCATCGGCATATAGATGATGACGCGATCCCCTTTGGTCACGCCCTTGGCCTGAAGGCCGCCTGCCAGAAGCGCAACACGTTCCTGCAATTCCGCATAGGAAATTTTCTGAACTGTGCTGGTGATGGGGCTGTCATAGATGATGGCGGTGCGATCCCCATGGCCGGCGGCGACATGGCGATCCACCGCATTCCAACATCCATTGAGCGTGCCATCGGCGAACCATTCATAGAGCGGCGCGTTTTCATCAGATAGAGCGCGGGAAGGCTCCGTCTCCCAATCGATTGCGGCTGCGGCCTCCATCCAAAACCCTTCGGGGTTTGATCGGGCATACTCATACATTTTCTGGTAGCTCATGCGGCACCTCCCTTAAGCTTAGGTAATTTTCTATTCCCACAACCACAGCTTGCGCAAGAAGGTGACTTTGACGCAGGCGCATCAACTGCGACTCTGCGTCCCTTGGTTTTTCTGCCTTCGACCATTACCTGCAACCTGCAGAACAGGAGCCTCCCCCATGACCATGACCTTTTCCGAAGACACAAGCCACTACATGACACGTCATATCACCTATCGGTTACCCGTCATCGGACGGGTCGCGCGTGAGGTGGTCGAAGGCGAGGTTGATAACGCATTCGCCCTTATTATCATGGTGATATCCGCCGTGGCCTCGGCGGTGTTGATCTGGGGGTTCCCCGCGCTGATCATCTCGGCACTTGGGGCAACGGCACTGATGTTTCTCACGCTGTTGCGTATCACCTTTGGCTAACGCAGGCCGCGGCGCGCCTGTCAGCCATAGGTGGCAACAGGCGTGCCCGCAAGCGCGGAAATATTCAACAAGCCCCGCGCGGTGATCGAAGGCGTCACAATATGCGCGCGATTGCCCATGCCCATGAGAATCGGTCCAACCTCAAGTCCGCCAGCCTTCATCTTTAGAATATTTCTTGCCGCCCCCGCGGCATCGGTATTGGCAAACACAAGCGCGTTGGCCTGCCCTTCCAGCCGCGAATTGGGGAAGATGCGCGCCCGCAATTCGGGATCAAGCGCGCTGTCGATATGCATCTCGCCCTCATAGGAGAAATCAAGCGCCATACCGTCCAATATTGCGAGGGCTGCACGCATTCGCCGCCCGCTGTCGCTGTCAAGATTGCCAAACTGGCTGCCTGAACACAGCGCAATATTTGGCGAAATCCCAAAGCGGCGGACGTGACGCGCGGCACCAATCACGCTTTCGGCGATTTGCTCGGGCGTGGGTTGCGCGTGCACGTGCGTATCTGCGATGAACAACGGCCCGTCTTCCAAAATCATCAGGGACAGCGCCCCCACAGGATGCAGCCCATCCCGCGCCAGAAGTTGGCTGATATATTTCAAATGCCATAAATACTGTCCGAACGTGCCGCAAATCAGGCTATCGGCCTCGTTGCGATGCACCATGACCGCGCCGATTGCCGTGGTATTGGTGCGCATGATCGCCCGCGCCAAATCGGGGGTTACGCCGTTGCGCTCCATCACCTTGTGATAGCTTTCCCAATAGTCACGATAGCGCGGATCATTTTCGGGGTTCACGATCTCGAAATCCACACGCGGTCGGATGGTCAGGCCTGCCCGCTCGGCCCGCATCTCGATCACATCTGGGCGGCCAATCAGGATCGGTGTATCGGTCGTTTCCTCCAACATCGCTTGGGCGGCGCGCAGCACACGTTCATCCTCCCCTTCGGCAAACGCAATGCGGCGCGTGGTGGTTGCGGCAGCGGCAAAGACAGGGCGCATGATAAGCGCTGAGCGGAACACGGCTTGGTTCAGCTTGGCACGATAGGCGGCAAGATCATCAATTGGGCGTTTGGCCACGCCCGAGGCCATGGCGGCCTCTGCAACGGCGCTGGCCACCACTGCCATCAGACGCGGATCAAACGGCTTGGGGATCAGATAATCAGGCCCAAAGGTGAGATGCTCGCCCTTATAGGCGGCGGCGGCCTCCGCGCTGGTGGTGGCGCGCGCCAAGGCGGCGATACCTTCGATACAGGCAATTTGCATCGCGTCATTGATCTCGCTTGCACCAACATCCAAGGCACCGCGGAAAATGAACGGAAAGCACAGAACGTTATTCACCTGATTTGGGAAATCCGACCGCCCCGTTGCAATCACCGCATCGGGCTTTACCGCGCGCACGGCGTCAGGGGTGATTTCTGGATTCGGGTTGGCCAGCGCAAAAACCACGGGCCGATCCGCCATACGTGCAACCATGTCGCGCGTCAAAACACCAGGGCCAGACAGGCCAAGGAACAAATCCGCCCCATCGATCACATCATCCAAGGTGGCAGGGTGATCGCCTTGCGCATACTCGGCCTTTTGCGGGGTCATCCCCGCCTCACGGCCCCGATACACCAGACCATCCAAATCACAAAGCCAAACATTCTCGCGCTTCAAACCCAATTTCAGCAGCATATTGAGGCAGGCAATCCCCGCAGCACCGCCACCTGTGGAGACGACCTTGATCTGGTCAAAAGATTTTCCAACAAGGCGCAAGGCATTCGTGGCCGCAGCCCCGACCACAATCGCAGTGCCGTGTTGGTCATCGTGGAACACAGGGATATTCATCCGTTCACGGCAAAGCTTTTCCACGATGAAACAATCAGGTGCTTTGATATCCTCAAGATTGATTGCGCCAAATGTTGGCTCAAGCGCGCAGACGATATCGGCCAATTTCTCGGGGTCGCTTTCGTTCAACTCAATATCGAAACAGTCGATGCCTGCGAATTTCTTGAAAAGAACCGCCTTCCCCTCCATCACGGGCTTTGAGGCAAGCGCGCCAATATTGCCAAGGCCAAGCACCGCCGTGCCATTGGTGACCACCGCCACCAGATTGCCGCGCCCCGTATAGCGCTCGGCATTGGCGGGGTCTGTCTTGATCTCCAGACAGGCTTCGGCCACGCCCGGACTATACGCCAGCGACAGGTCGCGGCCATTGGCCAACGGCTTGGTGGCGCGCACCTCCAACTTTCCGGGCTTAGGGGCCTCGTGATAGGCTAACGCGCGTTGGCGCAGGCTGTCTTTGCTGTCATCGCTCATGATATCCCCCCGCAGCCCCAAGGCGATACAACAACCTTGGGCCACACAAACGGCCACTTTCAATTTAGTTTAACGTTAAACTATCGCTTATGGAAGGGGGAATGCAGCAATTTAAACGAATTGTTCGCGCAACAAACGCTCTTCCAAACCGTGGCCAGGATCAAACAGAATACGGTGTGTCACGTCTTGCGCGCTTGTGATTTCAACCTGCGTGACATTGCTGACAGAAACGCTATCCGCATCGGCCATTACGGGACGGTGATCGGGATCAACCACCTCGAAAATCACGCTGGACGATTTATTGAGCAGCGCGCCCCGCCATCTGCGTGGGCGAAACGCGGCCACGGCAGTCATGGCCAGAACATCTGCACCGATTGGCAAGATCGGGCCATGCGCAGAATAATTATACGCCGTGGATCCCGCGGGCGTGCATAAGAGCGCGCCATCACAGACCAATTCCTGCATTCGCAGCTTGCCATCGACATGGATGCGCAGCTTGGCGGCTTGGGGGCCTGCGCGCAGCAAACTGACCTCATTGATCGCCAACGCCTCAACCGTTTCGCCATTCACGCGGCGCGCCCGCATCCGAAGCGGATTGATCTGCGCTTCCTCCGCTGCGCTCAAGCGATCGATTAACCCCTCGGGGGCATATTCATTCATCAAAAAACCAACCGTGCCACGGTTCATCCCATAAACGGGCCGTCCCAAAGGTTGGGTGTTGTGCAAAGTCGAGAGCATAAACCCATCCCCGCCAAGCGCCACAATCACATCCGCCGCGTCAGGCGTGGACTGGCCATAGGTGGCGCATAATGCGGCCAATGCCTCTTGTGCGGATTGCGCCTTGGAGGCCAAAAACGCAATTTTCAATGTTTTGCCCATCGTCCTCGACCTTTGCGCGACACGTTGCCCCCATCCTGTTCCGCCCATTTGCGAAAGACAAGACCCCGAAAAACCGTCCCGTGGACGGCAAGCGGTGCGGCGCGGCGGCGCGACTCTCTGTCGAATTGCCGCTTTCACCCTTTCCGACAGGGATGTTCTGCCCTAAACCCATGCAACAGAGACCTTTGCGCGCCACAGTCTTTTGGTCGCGCCCGATGTTAAGGAGCCAGAGACATGACAGCGCCCCACCGTGACGATGGATTTTTTACCGAAGCCCTCAGCAGCCGCGACCCCGAAATTTTCGCAGCGATCACCAAGGAATTCGGACGCCAAAGCGAAGAGATCGAATTGATCGCCTCCGAGAATATTGTCTCGGCTGCCGTGATGGCCGCTCAAGGCTCGGTGATGACCAATAAATACGCCGAAGGCTATCCTGGTCGGCGGTATTATGGCGGCTGCGATTATGTCGATATCGCGGAAAACCTTGCGATTGCGCGGGCCTGCCAATTGTTTGATTGTGCCTTTGCCAATGTGCAGCCGAATTCAGGCAGCCAAGCGAACCAAGGTGTTTTCACAGCCCTTTTGACGCCAGGCGACACCATCTTGGGCATGAGCCTTGACGCAGGTGGCCACCTGACCCATGGCGCGAAACCAAATCAATCGGGCAAATGGTTCAACGCCATTCAATACGGCGTGCGCAAGCAGGACTTGGAAATCGACTATGATGCGATTGCCGAACTTGCCGCCGAACATAAGCCGAAAATGTTGATCGCGGGCGGCTCGGCCATTCCGCGCATCATCGATTTTGCAAAAATGCGGGAAATCGCAGACAGTGTCGGGGCTTATCTTTTGGTCGACATGGCCCATTTCGCGGGGCTTATCGCATCGGGCCATTACCCATCGCCCTTCCCGCACGCCCATGTTGCAACCACCACCACGCATAAAACCCTGCGCGGTCCGCGCGGCGGCATGATCCTGACCAATGACGAAGATATCGCCAAAAAGATCAATTCCGCCATCTTTCCTGGCATTCAAGGCGGGCCATTGATGCACGTGATCGCCGCCAAGGCCGTGGCCTTCGGCGAGGCACTGCGCCCTGAATTCAAGGCCTATCAGACCCAAGTGATTGCCAATGCCAAGGCGCTGGCCGATCAGCTTATGAAGGGCGGTTTGGATATCGTGACGGGCGGCACCGATACGCATTTGATGTTGGTTGACCTGCGCCCCAAAGGCGTAAAAGGCAACGCCACCGAAAAGGCGCTTGGCCGCGCTAATATCACCTGCAATAAGAACGGCATCCCGTTTGATACGGAAAAGCCGATGATCACGTCAGGTGTGCGTTTGGGAACGCCTGCCGCCACAACGCGCGGCTTCACCGAGGCCGAGTTCCGTCAAGTGGGCGATTGGATTGTGGAAGTGGTCGATGGTTTGGCTGCCAATGGCGAGGACGGCAACGGCGCGGTCGAGGCCAAGGTTGCCGCCGAGGTCAAGGCCCTGTGCCAGCGTTTCCCAATCTATCCAAGCATCTCATAACGCTTACAAGATTGGAATGTCACGCGGGGCGGGGTTGGTCAAAAACCCTGCCCCGTTTTCTGTTATGACGATATTTTCCTCCGCCACCAAAATCCGCCCCTGACCCAGATCCACAGATGGCTCAAGCGTGAGAACCATACCTGCGGGCAGCACTGTTTGATCTTGCGGCGTGAGGGATGGCCATTCGGTCAGTGTCACCCCCAACCCATGCCCCAAACGCCCCGCACAAGGCGCGCCGCCGCGTGCGGTGATCTCGCGGCACAGCACGCTATGCAGATCACAGGCGCGCATATTCGGCGCTATCACCTCCATCGCTGCATAAATTGTATCGTGTAAAATCTGATGCCCGCGTGCCGCCTCAGGGCTTGGGGTTCCAATGGCAAAATTTCGGTCAAAATCACAGAAATATCCGTCTTTGACCGCGCCTGTATCCAGCATCAAAATATCGCCATTGCACAGCTGTTTTGGCGCAGCGGGCGAGATCACATCCCCATATCCCCCCTGCCCTGCACCACCCGCCACGTAAGAGACCCAATCAGCGCCTTCCTCCAAAAGCAAGATTTGAAAGGCGCGAAACGCCACGTCCAAATTGGTGCCTGCGCGGGCAATCTCGCCAACACGGGCAAAGGCACGGTCCGCAATTGCACAAATCTGGCGCAATTTCTCCAACTCAAGCGGGGATTTCACTTCGCGGGTGCGGTGCATCACATCGGTTGCATCTACAAAGGCGCGCGGGGCCAGTCGTCCTTCCAGCCTTGAATAATCACCCAACGGCATACGCAAATGGGTCTCATGCCCCATCGCCACACCAATCTTGCCGCCCTGTGGCACAACCTCAGACAATGTCTCGGCAAGCAGGCTGATGCCATCATCCTCGGGGCGTGGCGCGGACCATGTGCGGATATCGGTGATCACCGATTTCCCCATGAGATGCGCGCCGATCTCAGGGATCACGGCAATCGGGGCACCTGTGGCGGGGATCACCAAGAACCAAGGCCGGGCGGGGCTTTCCCAAAACCGCGTCAGAAACCCTGTAACATAGAAAATATCCGCCGCTTGGGTCAGCAAAATCGCGTCTAGGCCTGCGGCCTGCAGGCGGGCCTGAATCGCGCTGTGACGGCGGTGATATTCAGAGGGCGGGAACAGGTCAGACATCCTCAGGCCCTTCGCTGAGCACACAAAGAACCCGCGCATCGGGTGGAAATTTGTAGCCGAGATAGGCCGCCGCAATCACCCCTGCGGCCCCAGATGGGGTTGAGGCAAGCCCCGCTTCGGCCAGACGCGCCACACCTGAGGCCGCTTGGCCATCCGAAATCGTCACAAACTGATCCGCATCGCGCGCAAGGCCCGCAAGCGCCACCAACGAGGCGGTTTTGCAGTCAAGCCGCCCCATGATTGATACAGGGCCTTGGCTGTCGATCACATGACCTGCGGCAATCGCATCTTTCAGGGCGGGGGCGGCATCAGGCTCGACCACGATAATCTGCGGCCCCTGCCCCCATGTGGCGCGGGCATGGGCCGCCAATGCCCCTGCCATGCCCCCAACACCCGCCTGCAAGAAAATATGCGTTGGGGGGCTGTCCATCGCTTCGGCCATTTCTGCGCCGATTTGCAAATACCCCTCCATGACCAAATAACCTTGGGTCATCTCACCCGCCCATGTGCTATCGGGCAAAAGCGTGCCTTCGCCTGCCGCTGCGGCGGCCTCGGCGGCCTTCATGCTTTCCTCATAGGTTGCCCCTGCACGGCGTGGCTCCGCCCCTTGCGCGCGCAGGCGATTGGCAAAGGCCTCAGGCACAGTGTCAGACAAATAAATTATGGCGCGCGCCCCAAAGACCCGCGCCCCTGCGGCCACGGACAGGCCGTGATTGCCCGCACTGGCCGCGATAAAGGCACGGCCTTTAAGCGCAGAGCCATAATCGCGCGCGCCATTGGCCATTGCGTCCTGTGCAGCGCGGGCAATCACATAGGCCGCGCCCAATGCTTTGAAACTGCCAAGGCCCATTCGCCCACGTTCATCTTTCACAAAAAACGCAGCAACGCCCGCGACCTTTGCGAGATCATCGCGTGACAATAACGGCGTTGGCGCATAGGCGGGACATTGCGCCAACAAAGCTTGGACAGGGCGCGGATCATCACTGGGAAAATCGCGCAAATCTGGCAAACCCTTTCCCCGATAGGGATTGTCGAGATACAGATGCTCCATTTTATCCCTTTTTGTCATTCATATGCAGCAGTCTTCGTGACAGGCTAGCGCCTACGCGGCGTGATTGCGTGTTTCCCGCGTCACTCTAGGCATAAAATGCGGCACAAGGGCAAAACCCCGCGCTGGTTTTAGCAAATCAACGCTAGACCCGCCGCACGCGCCGCGCTATCGCAAGATTATGCGCAGATATCTCGCCCTTGCATTGATCCTGAGCTTCGCCTTGCCTGCCTGCAGCACGCAAGACGGTGCGCGGCAAGATGTGCGCAACGCAACCTATCCTGACCTGCTGCCCATGCGGGACTTGGACGTGGAGGGCACCCCACCCACCACAGGAGAGCCAACCACAGGACAGCGCACCGCAGATGCGCTTACCGCGCGCGCCGAAAACCTGCGCAACCGCGCCGCGGCTTTGGCCGAAGCGCCGCTGGAATAAATCCTTTTGGAATTGTTGCCCTGCTTGCGTTGCACCTTGCTTTGGAAGGGGCTAACAGGGGTGCAGTTTTTTCTGGCGCACCCCCCGCGCAGGCTTTGGAGGTTTGGATGATGGAACGCCCTTTGCGTCTTGCACTCGCAGGTCTTGGCACAGTTGGCACGGGTGTCATCAAAATGATCCAAAACAATGGCCCGTTGATCGAGGCGCGCACAGGACGCAAGGTCATGATAACGGCGGTCAGTGCGCGCAATCGCGATAAGGATCGGGGCGTGAATTTGGCGAAATACGCATGGGAAGACGATCCTGTTGCGATGGCCAAGCGCGAAGATGTGGATGTGTTTGTCGAATTGATGGGTGGCTCAGACGGTCCCGCCAAGGCCGCGACCGAGGCCGCGATTGCCGCGGGCAAAGATGTTGTCACGGCCAATAAGGCATTGTTGGCCCTGCACGGTCAGGCTTTGGCCGAAGCCGCCGAGGCCGAGAACCTTGTGCTGCGCTTTGAGGCCGCTGTTGCAGGGGGCATTCCGATTATCAAAGCCCTGACCGAAGGTCTGGCAGGCAACCAGATAACTCGCGTGATGGGGGTGATGAATGGCACCTGCAACTACATCCTCACGCGGATGGAAAATGCGGGCCTGACCTACGAAGAGGCCTTCGCGGAGGCCGATGGCCTGGGCTATCTGGAAGCGGACCCGCAATTGGATGTGGGTGGCATTGATGCGGGGCATAAGCTGGCTTTGCTGTCGGCAATCGCCTTTGGCACACAGGTGGATTTTGGCGGTATCCGCCTTGAGGGGATCGGGGCGATCACCATCGAGGACATCAACCGCGCCGCCGATTTGGGCTTCAAGATCAAACTTCTGGGCGTGGCACGGATGACGGGTCGTGGCCTTGAGCAGCGCATGACCCCATGCCTTGTCCCTGCGTCCTCCCCGTTGGGGCAATTGGAGGGGGGCACGAATATGGTCGTTGTCGAGGGCGATCATGTGGGCCAAATCGTGCTGCGCGGCGCGGGCGCAGGCGAAGGTCCGACCGCAAGCGCGGTGCTCTCGGATATATGCGACATTGCGCGCGGCACACGGATTTCCACATTCGGCCAACCCGCCAAAAGCCTGAAGCCCGCCACAGCCGCCACTGCGGCTTCGGCGGCGTGCTACTATATCCGCATGACATTAACCGACAAGCCAGGTGCCTTGGCGAAAATTGCCACGGTCTTGGGCGACAATGGCATATCCATTGACCGAATGCGCCAGTATGATCATCCTGACGCGGCTGCACCTGTTTTGATCGTCACGCATAAAGCCGCATATCCCGCCTTGCAGGAGGCCCTTGCGGCGCTTCCGCAAACAGGCGTTTTGGAAAGCGCACCAATCGCGCTGCGCATTGAAGAAGTTTGAAAGAAAGGCCAAACGCCCATGTCCAAA
The DNA here is from genome assembly GCA_025751475.1 of Rhodobacteraceae bacterium XHP0102. Taxonomy (GTDB): domain Bacteria; phylum Pseudomonadota; class Alphaproteobacteria; order Rhodobacterales; family Rhodobacteraceae; genus M30B80. Next base: position 30,201 of record JAOWLD010000003.1, on the reverse strand, counting down.
AAATCCGATTTCAATGATCGAATGCTCTCCTTGGGATTGGCCCGTGTTTCGGAGGCGGCTGCAATCGCATCGGCCGATCTGATTGGGCGCGGAGACGAGAAAGCCGCCGACCAAGCCGCGGTGAACGCCATGCGCGAGCAGCTGAACCTGTTGGATATTCAAGGCGTGGTCGTCATCGGTGAGGGCGAGCGGGACGAGGCCCCGATGCTCTATATCGGCGAAGAGGTTGGCACAGGCACAGGCCCCGCCGTTGATATTGCGCTTGATCCGCTTGAGGGCACGACCCTAACCGCAAAGGATATGCCAAACGCATTGACGGTGATTGCGATGGGGCCGCGCGGCTCCATGTTGCACGCTCCTGATACTTATATGGACAAGCTGGCTATTGGACCAGGATACCCCGAGGGCATCCTCGATCTGGACATGACCCCCGCAGAACGGGTTTTGACCCTGGCCAAAGCGCGCGGCTGCAGCCCCAGCGACATTACGGTCTGCGTGCTGGAACGCCCGCGCCATGAGGCGATGATTGCAGAAATTCGCGGCACAGGGGCCGCGATCCGCCTGATTACCGATGGCGATGTGGCGGGCGTTATCCATACAGCCGAGGCCAATTTGACAGGAATCGATATGTATATGGGTCAAGGCGGCGCGCCCGAGGGGGTGCTGGCCGCCGCTGCGCTGAAATGTATGGGCGGGCAGATGTGGGGTCGGTTGGTGTTTCGCAATGCCGATGAACGCGCCCGCGCCACGAAGGCAGGGATCACCGATTTTGACCGTGTCTACACCCGCGATGATATGGTGACCCAAGATGTGATCTTTGCGGCAACGGGTGTCACATCTGGATCGATCCTGCCAGGCATCAAGCGCGAACCAGGTTGGCTCACCACGGAGACCATCCTGATGCGATCCAAAACGGGCTCGATCCGCCGCATGAGCTATCGCCACCCCACGGGCCGATAAATGGCGCGCGCACTGATCCTGATTGATTTCCAAAAAGGATTTGATGCGCCCCAATGGGGCGCGCGCAATAACCCCGCGGCCGAAACAAATGCCGCCCGCCTGCTGTCTCATTGGCGGACCATCAAGGCACCCGTCATTCACATACGCCACGCCTCGCGTGCAGCAGGCAGCCCTCTGGCCAAGGCAAGTGCGGGGTTCGCGTTCATGGATGCGCTGGCCCCGATTGGCGATGAAGTTGTGTTCGAGAAATCCGTCAATTCCGCCTTCATCGGCACAGGGCTTGAGGAACATTTGCGCCGCAGGGGGCATGACGGGTTGATTATTGCGGGGCTCACCACGCCCCATTGCGTCTCGACCAGCACCCGTATGGCGGGCAATTTGGGGTTTGATGTGATTTTGGCCCATGATGCTTGCGCCGCTTTTGCAGGGAATATGCAAATGGATTGGTCAGACAACCCGATGCCAATCGATCCTGAACTCAGCCATCAAATCGCCATCGCCCATCTGCATGGCGAATTTGCCCAAGCCGTCAGCTGTGCGGCCATCTTGCGCGGTCAATCTTGATGGAGGCAGGCGTGCAAAACATCTGCCTCGATGTGACCCGTTCGCTGGGGGCAAAGCGCTGGATTGCACCTGCCCCTGAAGTAATGCGCCATGCCGCCGCAATTACCCGCGAAACGCAGCTGCCTGAGGCGGTTGCGATCCTATTGGCACAGCGCGGCATTGACCCCGAACAGGCCATGCGGTTCCTCAGCCCCGCTTTGCGCGATCTGCTGCCCGATCCGCGCCATTTGCGGGACATGGACAAAGCGGCTGCGCGCATTCTCGCCGCGGTCACAACCCGCCAAAAAATCGCGATTTTCGCAGATTACGATGTCGATGGCGGCAGTTCTGCCGCCCTCCTTGTGGATTGGTTGCGCCAAATGGGTCAAACAGCCACGCTTTATGTGCCTGATAGAATTGACGAGGGCTATGGCCCCAATATCCCCGCGATGCAGGAGTTGGGTGCGGCACATGATCTGATTATCTGTGTCGATTGCGGAACATTGTCGCACGAGCCGATTGCGGCAGCGGGCTGTGATGTGGTCGTTCTCGATCACCACTTGGGCGGGGCCACCTTGCCAGAGTGTGTGGCCGTGGTGAACCCAAACCGCCAAGATGAGACGGGCGAATTGGGCCATCTTTGTGCCGCCGCCGTGGTGTTTTTGGTCTTGGTCGAGATGAACCGCCGCCTGCGCGAAGACCACGGCAAAACTGGCCCCGATCTGATCGCAATGTTGGATCTCGTGGCGCTTGCGACTGTGGCCGATGTCGCGCCCCTGATCGGTGTCAATCGCGCCTTTGTGCGCCAAGGGCTGACTGTGATGGCCCGCCGACAGCGGACGGGGCTGGTGGCGCTCTGCGATGTTGCCCGCCTCGACCGTCCCCCAAGCGCCTATCATTTGGGATTTGTTCTGGGGCCTCGGATCAATGCAGGCGGGCGCATTGGCGAGGCGGATTTGGGCGCGCGGCTTTTGTGCACAACCAATATGCAAGAGGCGACAGAACTGGCCCAGCGGTTGGAAAGCCTGAACACAGACCGCCGCGACATCGAGGCGGCGGTGCGCGCCGCAGCCCTTGAACAGGCCGAATCGCGCGGGCTAGATGGCCCGTTGGTTTGGGCGGCGGGCGAGGGATGGCACGCAGGCGTGGTGGGGATTGTCGCAAGCCGCCTGAAAGAGACCACCAACCGCCCCGCCGTTGTCATCGGTTTTGATGGGGATGCAGGCAAAGGATCGGGCCGCTCGGTGTCAGGCGTAGATCTGGGGGCCGCGATCCAGAAATTGGCCGCGGAAGGCATGATTGAAAAAGGCGGAGGCCACAAAATGGCCGCGGGCCTAAGCCTAAGCCGCGCGCAATTGGAACCAGCGATGGACCGCCTCAGCGCGCTTTTGGCCCGCCAAGGTGCAGGTGGAGAAACCCATCAAGATCTAAGGGTTGATGCCGTGATCCTGCCCTCCGCCGCAACGCCAGAGTTGCTCGCGCAGATGGAACAGGCAGGCCCGTTTGGCGCCTCCTCCCCTGCCCCGCGCTTTGTCCTGCCCAGCCTTCGGATCAGCTTCACCAAGCCTGTGGGCGAGAACCATCTGAAATTCACCGCCACCGATGGTGGGCCAAGCCGGCTTGAAGGCATTGCCTTTGGTGCGATGGACGGCCCCCTCGGCCCTGCCCTCCAAGAGGCCCAAACATCTGGCCGCAAGCTGCATCTGGCAGGTCGCCTAGAGGTGAACCACTGGCAGGGCCGCGTGAAGGTGCAATTGCGCCTCGAAGATGCGGCATGGGCCGATGCATCAAAGGGGGCCTGAACCAAGGCCTCTGAAGGGTCGGAAAAATTCGCGCGCTCGAATGCAGAATCCCCTTGCGCCCCCGCCGTGCATTTCCTAATAACCGCCCACATCACGCGTGGCCCGTTCGTCTATCGGTTAGGACGCCAGGTTTTCAACCTGGAAAGAGGGGTTCGATTCCCCTACGGGCTGCCACCTTTTCCAAATCATCCGAAAATCACCGTAGCGCGGCCATTCGGGCAGTCAGCCGTATACGTCATCGATCAGCCTTGCGGCATTCTGCAAACGGTCGGATGCCAGATGCGCATAGCGCTGCGTTGTGCGCAAGGCGGCCCCCCGCCTGCGCCCATCCCGCCCTGATCTGGACGCAGGCCCAACCCGCATCGCGCCTGCCACGATATATAAAAACCATATTTAAATAATAATATATAATATATATATTATAACTTACGCGCTTAATTTAAAATCCAAATTTGGAAAAATATGTAGACAATATCATATTATAACGCGTATCAATTTTTTCGGACGCGTGTGTTTTTTCAAACGCGTCTCGTGATTTATATGACAGGTCAGACGCGCAAGGGTTTGTTAAGTGGTTTATGGCGTAAGCATCGACTTGGGCACCGCCAATACGGTGATTGTGGACAATAAGACGGGTGTGCTTTTGGACGAGCCATCTGTGATTGCCTATCAGGTCAAAAATGGCACCAAGCGGGTTTTGGCGGTCGGCGATGATGCGAAGCTGATGCTGGGCAAAACGCCCGACTCCATTCAGGCCACGCGCCCCCTGTCGGATGGGGTGATCGCGGATTTTGACGCGGCGCAGGATATGATCGCCGCGTTTTTGCGCAAGGCGCTGAACCGATTTTCCTTTACCAAGCCCGTGGCCTATGTCTGCGTGCCCTTCGGGGCCACGCCCGTGGAGAAGCGTGCGATCAAATCCTCGGTCGAGAATGCGGGCGCGCGCAAGGTGGGTCTGGTGGAGGAGCCGATGGCGGCGGCCCTAGGCGCAGGCCTGCCTGTGCTGGAGCCTGTTGGCTCGATGATCGTGGATATTGGCGGCGGCACAACCGAAATTGCGGTGATCTCCTTGGGTGGGATTGTCGAGGCGAAATCCGTGCGCGTTGGCGGCGATCATTTTGATGCGGCCATCTCCAATTACATCAAGAAGAAACATAACCTGAATGTGGGCCTTGCCACCTGCGAGACGATCAAACATGAAATCGCCGCCGCCCTGCCGCAAAGCAAGGAAAACTCCCGCGCGACCATTGTGCGCGGTCGGGATGCGGTCACGGGCCTGCCGCGCAAGCTTGAACTGGTCGACAATGAGATTTGCGAGGCGCTGGAGCCATTGGTCGAACAAATCTGGAATGCGGTGATGGTTCTGTTGGACACCACCCCGCCTGATTTGGCCGCCGATATTCACGAGCATGGCTTGGTCTTAACAGGTGGGGGCGCCGCGATCCGTGATTTGGATAAAGCCTTGTCCAACCTCACAGGTGTCTCCGTGGTGGTGGCTGAAAATCCGAAATACTGTGTCGCCTTTGGCACGCAGCAAGCGATGAACCTTGGCAAACAATTGGCGCACGCCATCCAGACGGACCCATAGACCACGCAGGGCGCAAGGCTTTGCAGGGTCAATATGGACCGCAATTCAAAAGGGTATGTAAATGTTAGAGATGATCAAAAGTGACAATCCCGTGGGTGGCAATGACACCACCACCGTTCATGCGGGCATGAAGATTGAGGGCAAGTTGACGACCTCGGGTGATATTCTCATCGAAGGGTCTGTTCTGGGCGAAATCAAAGCAAATGCGGTGACCATCGCCAAAGGAGCCACGGTCAACGGCACGATCAACGCAAGCACGGTCGTGGTGAACGGTTCGGTTGAGGGCACGATCAACTCGCTGAAGCTGCAAATCAACACAGACGCAACGGCGCGTGGTGAATTCACCCAATCGATCCTCTCCGTGGCGCCAGGCGCGTCCTTTGAGGGGAAAATCCATCAGAAATCTTCCTCCGTTTCGGCGATGCCGCAGACGTTTGAGAAGAAAGAGAACAAGTCAAACTGATATGACAAGCCTTCGCGCGCACGCGGGTCGGCGCAACATTCGGCAGCGCCCTCCGCAAGAGGAAGATGTCGCGCGCCTGTGGCGCAGCGAGGCCGCAACAGCCGATTATGCGCGGGCGCAGACCCAGATATCCGAAGTGTTGCTGTCGGGCAGCAGGCAGCTTGATTTGTCACATCTGACAAGCCTTGTCGAATTGCCCGCAAGCATCGGACGCTGCGATACGCTGCAAACGCTCAATCTGGCCAATACGCTTGTGCAAGACCTGCGGGTTTTGGCGCCGCTTATCCAGTTGGAAAAGCTGGTGATCTATGGCTGCCCTGTGGCGGATGTCACGCCCCTGTGGGATATGAAGGCCCTCCGTCACTTGAACGTCAGCGGCACGCTCATCACCTCCATCGCGGCCTTGGAACAACTGAATCAGATCGAATTGCTTGACCTGTCTCACACCAGAATTTCCGATATTGCCGCCTTGGCCCCGCTGAACAGTTTGCGCGAATTGATCTTGCGCGACACGGATGTCGCGGAGATCGCCGTCCTGCGCCAAGCGGTGAACCTGAGAATTTTGGATGTAAGCTTTACCCCAGCCGCCGAAACAGTCACGGAGCTGGGGTTGCGGGCCGATATGATCATCATTCACTGAGGCGCGCGCCCTGTCAGGCGCTTAGCCTCCCACGATTTTGCGCCGTTTATGCCCCTTCGACAATCTCGCGCATGGCGGTGAGGAACTGAACCACTTCGGCTTCGGTGTTGTAGTGACACATTGAAACACGCACAGCCGCCTCCAATCCCAAGGGCGACAGCACATTGCCCGAATAGTGATCGGCCTTGCGGGTATGGGTGCGGATGCCACGTTCGCGCAGCTTGGTAACGATATCAGGAGCAGCTTGGCCTTGCACCGTCAAGCATACCAGCCCTTCGCGCGCTGGATTTTCAAGCCCGCCGATGATGCTGACCTCGGCCATATCTTTCAGGCCTTTGATATTGCCCACACCATTGATCATGGCATCGGTCAGGCGTTTTTCATGGGCGTGGATCGCCTCGCCTGCGGCCACGATGCGCGCGCGCGGATCGGTCTGGTCGGACACTTCGCCACCGAGCCACAAGAAGTAATCCACCACATCGGAAAAGGTCACATAGGCGCCTGTATCGCGGGTGCCAAATTCCCATGGGTTTCCTGGTGCATCGATCAGATGTTCATGCTTGATCGCGTGCAGCCTGTCGGAGACCCAAGCCACGCCATAGCCATGGCGCGAAAACACTTTATAGGGCGAGATCACATAGCCATCGACATCGTAGCTGTCGATATCAAGCCTGCCATGTGCGGCGTGCTGGATGCCATCGACAATGATGATGCAATCAGGCGCGGTTTTGCGGATCTCAGCGGCAATCGCGCCCACATCCACCCCCATGCCCGTGACGGGGGAGGTGTGCAGGATCGTGGCCACACGGGTATCTGGGGTGATCTCTGGCCGATAGGCCTCGGGGCCGACTGTGCCCGTTGCGTCATCATGCGCGACAAGGATATGGGGTTTGCCCGCCACTTCGGCCCAATGGGCAGCGGCACTGCGCGAGGCGGGATGTTCCAACGTGCTGCCCAGAACGCGGCCCGCGCCCGTGCCGACAATCGCGGCGCGGATCAAACGAAACAGCAATTCTGTGCCGCTTTCGCCCACGAAAAACTGCCCCTTTGGTGCATTGAAAAACAGCCGCATATCGGCCTTGGCCTTGCCAATCAGCGCCACAAGGGCGTGGGCTGCGGGGTTGTCACGTCCTTGATTGTCGGGGATAGCGGCGAATTTGGCCGAAGTTTCGACCACAGAATTCAACGTCAATGCACCGCCTGCATTCTCGAAAAACACCCGAGGCCCTTCAAAGGGGCAGGTGTCCACATGGGCGAAGCGACCGCGAATTTCATCCAACAAACCCGATTTTTCACTCAACATTTGACCATTTCTTTCCAGATAGTAAGGTTGCGGCTTGCACCGCAGATTGCGTGAGAAAGCCCCAAATCAGCGGCCCCATAGAAGTGAGGAATGCGCGGATGAGCAACCCCCTTTTTGATGCCCTTCTAGCCCCGCATATCGGCAAGGATAGCCCCTTTCTGATCTTACCCGATGGCGCGGAGATGACACATGGCGCCTTTCTCGATTTAACCTGCCAAATGGCCCATGCCCTGCGCGCGGCGGGGGTTGGGGTGGGGGATCGGGTGGCGGTCCAAGTTGAGAAGACCGCATCCGCACTGGCGCTTTATGCGGGCTGCATTGCGGCAGGTGCCGTGTTCTTGCCGCTTAACACGGCCTATACCCCAAGCGAGCTGTCTTATTTCATCTCGGACGCGGATGCGGCACTTGTGGTGTGCGATCCATCTGCAGTGGCAGCGCTTACCCCAATTGCCGAACGCTGCGCGGCAAGGATCCTGACACTGGATGCCGCGGGCGCGGGCACCCTCTACGCGGCGGCACTGTCCCAGCCCACCGATTTTGACCCTGTCGCGCGCGGACAGAATGATCTGGCGGCGCTCCTATATACCTCAGGCACCACGGGCCGCTCAAAAGGCGCGATGCTGACCCACGCAAATCTTTTGTCCAATGCCCAAGCCTTGGCTGAGGCGTGGCGCTTTGCCGATCAAGATGTGCTCTTGCACGCGCTGCCAATTTTCCACTCGCACGGATTGTTTGTCGCCTGCAACGTCAGCTTGCTTGCGGGAAATGCGATGATCTTTTTGCCAAAATTCGATCAAGACGCGATGTTGCGGTTTTTGCCGCGCGCCACCACGATGATGGGCGTGCCCACCTTTTACACGCGGCTTTTGGACGATCCGCGCTTTGCCCGTGACTTGGTCGCGCATCTGCGGCTGTTCGTGTCGGGTTCCGCCCCACTTTTGGCCGAAACGCATCAAGCTTTCGAGGCCCGCACAGGCCATCGCATCCTAGAGCGTTATGGAATGACCGAGACCAATATGAACACCTCAAACCCCTATGAGGGAGAGCGGCGCGCGGGCACAGTGGGATTGCCCCTGAAAGGGGTGGAGCTGCGTGTTTGCGACCCTGAAACGCGCGCGGAATTGCCCAAGGGCGAGATCGGGATGCTTCATGTGCGCGGGCCAAACGTGTTTCTTGGCTATTGGAATATGCCTGAAAAAACCCGCGAAGAACTGCTTGAAGATGGGTTTTTCATCACGGGCGACTTGGCCAAGATTGACCAAGATGGCTATGTCACCATCGTGGGGCGAGGCAAGGATTTGATCATCTCGGGCGGGTTTAACATTTACCCAAAAGAGATCGAGATGTTTCTGGACGCACAGGCGGGTGTCAAGGAAAGCGCCGTGATCGGCGCGCCGCACCCCGATTTTGGCGAAAGCGTGGTCGCGGTTCTGGTGCCCGAGGCGGAAGGCAGTATTGATCTTGAGACCATCCTCGCAGCCGCCAAAACGGCCCTCGCGGGGTTCAAACGCCCCCGTCATATCGTGATCGTTGATGCCCTGCCGCGCAACACAATGGGCAAGGTGCAAAAAGCGGAAATGCGCAAGACCTATGCCGATGTGTTTCAACCCTAGACGGGTGGTGTCGGCCGCCTTGCGATTTCAGCGCGGCGTTCGCGGGCAAATACATACAGCCCCGCCCCCACGATAATCGCGATGCCCACCCATGTCAGCGCATCGGGGAAGTCCTGAAACAGGATATACCCCACCACGACCGAACCCGCGATTTCCACATATTGCAACGGCGCGATTGTGGCGGTTGGCGCAAGTTTCAGTGCGACCGACAACAGCAGATGCGAGATGGTCGCCATCACCCCCACCGCCGCCAGCGTCATCCATGCAAAATCCGAAGGCCAGACAGGATCAAGCCACGCAACCCCGCTGCCCTCAAAAGCCAAGATCAAGGGAAAGATCGTCAGCGATGCTGCCAGCGCAGTGTAAGCCTGCAAGGTGATCGGATGTTGGCGATCTGACATGGTGCGGGTGAGGATCATGTAAAAGGCAAAGGTCACCGCCGTGCCAAGCGGGTAAAGCGCCACCAAACCCAATTCTTGAAAACTGGGCTGGATCACGAACAGCGCACCAATAAAACCCACAATACAAGCGATGATGCGGCGCGGGCCGACCTGCTCGCCCAATAAAAGCCCCCCAAGGAGGGTCAGGATGAACGGCTCTACAAAGAAAATCGCCATCGCATTGGCAATCGGCATATGGCGAATGGCCGAGAAAAAGAAAAATGTCGCCAAAAGAAGCATCAAGCCGCGCAGGAAATGGCCGAACATTTCCTTTGCATTGGGGCGCAAGGCAATGCCCAGCATCAGCGCCAAGGGCACAAGGATCACCACCTGTATCCCAAACCGCGCCGCGATGATCTGTGACACGGGCACCTCATTGGGCGTCAGCTTGGCCATCCCGTCCATAATCGGCGCGGTGATGCAAAAGCCAAGCATGAAGAGAATGCCCAAAACGGGGCGATCGGCGGTGGCACGCATAAGAAACCCAACTGTTCAAAAGACCCGCGAAAATATGGGCCACCCCAATCCTTTGCACGGGGCGCGCACGCTTGCAAATGCGAAAATCACAGCGCCATTTCGCTGGTGTCATCATCCTTGCGATCTTGCACAATCGCCGCGCGGCTGGCCAAAACGATCAACCCTGCAACCGCGACCCCGCGATCCTGACGGATTGTGCCGGGACGGATCTGGACATGGGCAAAGCCCGCCTGTTCCAAAAGATCACGGATATAGCTTTGCGAATGGGCAAAGCGGCGGGAGGGCATAAGGCGCAACGGGGCCGCGCCCGCCTCCACCGAGAAGCCAAGCCGCCCCTGCGGATAAAGCGCATCGGCGCACCACCCGATCACCTGCTCCAATGCGCCGATGTAATTGAACACATCCGCCGCCAAAATCAGATCATAGCGCGGACCCATCAGCGGCAATTCGGCAATGTCGCATTTTTGCAAATAATCGTAGCACCCCTTTTCCTGCGCCTCTGCCAGCATCGCAGAGGACAGATCATAGCCCGTCAACTGCGCGGTCAGGGGACGGATCACTTGCCCCATCAGCCCCGTGCCACAGCCCAGATCCAGCGTGGAGGCGGCCATCACAAACCCCGAGGCGCGCAGGCCCTCTGCGATCATTTCGGGCGCGCGATAGCCCAGACCCCCGCGCAAGGCGCGCTCGAAACGTGGCGCGTATTGATCGAATAATGTCTCGACAAAGGCCGCGGGCATTCGGTCGGTGATTGGCTCTTTGCGGGCGATCAGGTCCGATTTCATCGCCGCGCCAAACGGGTCGGACGGATCAAGCGCAAGGGTCGTTTTCCAGGCCGATAGCGCAAGCGCCACCTCGCCCGATGCCTCGTGATATTCGCCCAAGCGATACCATCCCGCCGCCCAGTTCGGCACCAGATCCAGCGCCGCGCGCAAGGCCTCCACCGCGCCCGCCGCATCGCCCAGATGCGCCAATGTCTCGGCAAAAGCCGCGCGCCTGTCCGCCGCCGCATCGCCAGAGGAAAAGGTCTGAAACCCCATGATCGTATCACTGTAAAAGGGATGTGTCGGGTGATCGGGCCTTGGGGATGCCCCCCGAGCCTGACGCCCCACACAGCGATGCTGCGGCAACCTCCCCGCATCAGGGGTGCAGATAGGCAGAAGCGCGGCGAAGGTCAAGATGGGGGGGAACGAGGGACCGCCACACGGCGCGATGACCTAGCGCTTGGCTCGTCTTTTATGTTGAGAGGACTGCAGGACGCAGCGAAGTTAATGATCAAAAGATGTCGACTTTGAAAAGGCGATTATACGCGATGGTTGAGGTGTGACTTTATTGGGAATTTGAAAATTCCGAAAATTCATGAAGACACAGCCACGCGCGCGCAGAACGCCTATATTCACTTTAATTTCAAGGGCTTAGCCTGGTGGCGCGCGCCAGCAGCGCGAGCCCGGCGATACGTTTTCAGTGGGGGCGGGATTGCGTCCGCAGCGACGCGCACAACTCATCCACGCTTAGTCGGGCGGCGGGCTTACTGTTCGGTGGAGACGGATCCCCGGTCCGTTGTCGGGTGTGCCAATAAACTCAATACCCCGCGCCTCGAAGAAAGATTTGAGGAGTGCGAGGTGACCTTTTCGTGATTTAGGAACGCCAGCACTTAACTCATATCGACGAAGCGTCGCAATACCGATGCCAGTTGCTTCGGCCACCTGTAGCGCACTCAAGTTTAAAACTGCTCGAGCAGCTTTAATTTGATCAACTGTGATATCTTGAACTTGATTTTGTGATATCTTTAATATCATATTTACTAATGACGTATGTTGATTCCAAAGACTGGCGTAAGCAGATTTCGCGTCTTGAGGGCGCCTACGCCTCCAGCACGATCAAGGCATACTATACAGATATGTCGTGCCTAGTCGACTGGTGTGCGCGGCATAAAATTGAGTGGCGCGTCCTCACGCCACGACAATTCTGCGAGTACCTCGATTGGCTCGCTGCCCGCGGCCTGAAATTTGGGAGTATTGAGCGAAAGTTATATGCGGCGCGCCGCCTCTTCACCGTTATGGAGATAAGAGATCCTACTCGAGGACCGGAGGTCGACCTCGCTATGCGTAGACTGCGCCGATCGAGCCCCACTCGCCCGCAACAGGCCAGAGGCATCAGTGGCAGTGAAATCGCCCGCTTCATTGACGTCCAGCCCGATACGCCGTGGGGACTGCGCAATCGGGCCATCCTGTCCCTCGGCTATGACCTATTGGCTCGGAGGTCTGAACTCACGGCCCTGGCCACGGGGGACGTGGTTTGGCGTGCAGACGGCACGCTGGAGGTGATAGTCCGGCGGTCGAAGTCCGACCAATTCGGCTCTGGCCGGATCGCCTTCACGTCGCTACGGTCAGCCGACTGCGTTGGTGCTTGGCTGAAGTGGCGGGGGCCGGACATCACGCCACTCTTCTGCGGCATCTACCGTGGTCGGGCGATTGATAGGCCGATCTCGGGGGACACGGTGAAGCGGATTGTGAAGTTGGCAGCGGCGGCATGTGGCTACGACGCCTACGTCGTCCAACAGTTCAGTGCGCACTCGCTGCGCGTTGGGGCGGCACAACAGCTCTTGCAAATGGGTCATGATGGCGCCGCGATCATGCGCGCCGGCGGGTGGAAGAGCACGGCCACGCTTGGTCGCTACCTCTCGCACGCAGACCACAATGTCTGGCTGAGGGACCCCGCGTGTCGACATGGCACCGTGTAATGTGTTCGCGCACGCTAGGTGATTGCCGTGGTGCTATGAGATCCGAGTCCGATTGCATGTCCTGGCCACAGGATAACTCACGACATTTATGGGCATACCAGAGTGTGGCCAGGCTTCATTTTAGTCGGTGTTCCGCGACAATGGCCCCTGAGCAAACTTAGGCGCGGTGATCAATCCACTGAAACAGTAAGTGAGCCACGCGCGTCACCTACAAAAATTGCTGTTCACATTGGCCCGGCATTCTCTCACACTAGACCGGAAATGTTCAGTGGGGCCGCGTAGTTACCTCTACTTTGTTAAGAAAAGGTTTACCCGAGGGGATCCTGACCTACTCGGTCTCAAACGTGACTGGTATTTTTTAATTCCCAGATCGATTAAGGTCGATACACACTTCACGTGAGGGGGAGGTTACTCTTGGCCACTGCCCTCGTCGCCCGCTGGGATTGGCTTTACACCGGCGCGATCGATTTCTGCCTTCAAGGCGGATACGTAAGTGGCCTGCGCCGTCTGATAGATAGCGATTTCATTACGTAACTTCTGAAGTTGCATCTCCAGAAATTGAAGGCTCGCCAACTGAGCCTTACCGTGCTCTGTCAAATCCTCAGTGTTATACTCAATGCTGTCGATAGTTATCTTGGGCATTACTCTCTCAACCTTAATCTTCACCAAAGAACGAACTGAAGTCGACCCCTGTGCGCTCACGCATGATCTCTGACTTCAATTCTGCGATATATGCATTCTTAGCCTTATTAAGGAGGGCCTGCTGGTTCAGTATTTCCTTCATGCGCCAGGCCACAAAAGACAGTTGTTCGGCGAGGGCTTTGGCCTCATCGGACAACTCGTCCATGGTATAATCGTTGCCATCTAGGGTAAAACGCTCAGACATAGATAGAGTTCCGCTGTTTAAACACATAATCGTATTATTATGCCATCACACACCATTCTAGAGAGCACCGCGAGGCATGGCCCGACTGTCACACTTCTGGATCAAATACACAACGGTTTGCGGAGTGTTGTCATTTGTTGAGGTATCAATAATCTTCTCTGTTGGTGTTACGGGCCGTGACGCCAGAGCAAGCATAGGGTTGGATCAACCGCCATTCAGAAGTATTAAATGGCAAGTTCTGAACGCAAAGCCACCGCAAGCCCCCCTGAAGACCCAGAGGTAAGTTGTTTCAGATCACCTGCAGCCACGTAAGGTGATTTGAAAAATACTGCGATTAAACAATGAAATTAGATGAGGTCAGGGTGCCGCTGTCGCCATCAAGATTGCTCAACGTGGCCACGATGGCTAGCTCACCCACCTCTATTGCGGGAGCGTTCCCATTATCTTTATAGAAGTATGCACGCGTATCAATTCCATTATCCACCAGTAATAGTGTGTTTCCGGTTACGTCACCAGTGGTGTCGATTGCAGCATTGAGCACGGCCAGTAGATCGCCCCAATCACTCGCCGCCTCGTCAGTGACGTGTAGCACTTTAGCCGACGAGAGTGCAGAAGGCGCTGCGGATGAGGCCACATCAAAGGGATCGGGATCCGTGCCCACTAAACCGAAGAATTGCACGTCAAGTTTGTCGTCTGCGGACGTGAAGTCACCAATCAAATCCTCACCATTTGCTGCTGAGTTCGACGCGAAAACAAATACGTCCGCCCCTGAGCCGCCGGTGAGAGTGTCATCCCCTCCGTTGCCGGTAATCGTGTCCGCTCCGTTAGTTCCAGTGATTGTGTCTCCGGCGGAGCCGCCTTTTAGGATCGCGCTGCCCCCCGCTCCAGTAATAGTAAACTGCAGGTCGGAGGCGGCGACGGGTGCATCAATACCAATTACATAATTGGGATCATTGCTGCCCGCATTTACATAGATTTGTTCTGAAATCGAAGAATAGACGGCCGAACCAGTCACATTACCAAGCGAAAACCCGCCGCCGCTGTGTACCTGGAAGTTGGATGCGTCTACGTTTGAGCCGCTTAGTTCGAAAAGAAGGCTATCAGAGCCCGTGGCAAAATCTGTTATCGTGTCTTGGGTGTTGGTGCCCTCGTATGAATCTCCGGCAGAATAAGAGAACACGTCATCACCGCCGTCGCCAGTGAGGGTATCGGCACCGGCGCCCCCCTTGATGGTGTCGTTCCCGTTGCCCGCGATAACGGTGTCATTACCAATGCCCGCCAACACGAAATCATCTCCACCACCCGTCGTGATATTGTCATTTCCGTTGAAAGCAAAAACGGTCTGGGGTGCGGAACCACCCGGAGAATAGGTGTCATTACTGTCCGTCCCGACGTAATATGTGACATTTACATCGCCCAACTGGTAGGATGCGGCATTGTCCAAGGCGTCTACCGCCTGCAGCGTGTAGGTTCCGGCTGTTCCCTGTGCCGACACTGACAGTGTCACGGGATCAATTGAGCCCGTGTCGGCATTTTTAACAACGTTTTGAGATGCTTGTCCGTCGTCAGATAATTTGGGACAGTTGAGCGCGCCTTCGTTTGGAGGCTCTGGCTCATCCTTGGTTGAGTTTATGCGTTTTCAGTCTGGTGGCGCAAGCGCCGCTCGAGCATGGTTTTTCGTTTGATCTCCTCTCGCTGTTTCAGGATCTGCTGATCGCGCCCGAAGTAGACATCGGCGGGCGTCAGGTTTCCGAGGCTCTCGTGGTAGCGCTTGTTGTTGTAATGGTCGACGAAGGCGGCGATCTGCCGTTCTAGGTCTCCAGGCAGGAAGTAATGTTCGAGCAAGACGCGGTTCTTCATGGTCTGGTGCCAGCGCTCGATCTTGCCCTGGGTCTGGGGATGATAGGGCGCGCCGCGGACATGCTTCATGCCCTTTTCCTCGATGTAATCCGCCAAGTCTCCCGCGATGTAAGACGAGCCGTTATCGCTGAGAAGTCTGGGCTTGGCGACCACGGTTGCGCTGTCGCAGCCTGAGGCCGCAAGCGCCAGGTCGAGTGTGGCGGTCACATCCTCGGCCTTCATCGTCGTGCAAAGCTTCCAGGCGATGATGTAGCGGCTGTAATCGTCGAGGATTGTGCTGAGGTAGAACCAGCCCCACCCCAGAACCTTGAGGTAGGTGAAGTCGGTCTGCCAGAGCTCGTTGGGACGCGTCGTCTTATCCTTGAACTCATTGGCAGCCTTCATCACGATATGGGCTGGTGCTGTGATCAGATCTTCCGCCTTCAGGATGCGGTAAACCGATGATTCCGAGACAAAATATTGCTTCTCATCGGTGTATTTCACCGCCAGCTCTCGGGGCGTGAGATCCTCATGCTCAAGCGCAAACCCGACAATGTCCGCCCGGATCTCATCTGGGAGGCGGTTCCACACAGACCCGGGATGGGGTGCCGTGTCGTCAAGCGCATCAAGCCCGCCCTCGGACCAGCGGTCATACCAGCGATAATAGGTCGTGGGTGGGATGCCGAGCATGGCCAGCGTCTGACGGGCGGGGAGATGTGAGGCTTCGACCGTGCGGATGATCTCCAGTTTTTCTGATGCAGGATACCTCATGCCTCGTACTCCCCATCCCCGATCATACTTTTTTTGAGCAGACGGTTTTCCAGTGTCAGGTCAGCGACGACCTCCTTGAGTGCCGCAGATTCCGAGCGCAACTCCTTGACCTCAGGCGAGGTCGCCTGGCGAGCAGTATCCCCGGCCAGCCGTTGTTTACCTGCTTCGAGAAATTCCTTAGACCACGTGTAATACAGGCTCTCACTGATGCCCTCTCGGCGGCAGAGCGCGGCAATGCTCTCTTCGCCGCGCAGGCCC
Organism: Rhodobacteraceae bacterium XHP0102; assembly: GCA_025751475.1. Taxonomy (GTDB): domain Bacteria; phylum Pseudomonadota; class Alphaproteobacteria; order Rhodobacterales; family Rhodobacteraceae; genus M30B80. Next base: position 13,875 of record JAOWLD010000003.1, on the reverse strand, counting down.
GCCAGCACGATCCTGATCTTCTCTTCCGCAGAATACTGTTTGCGCGTCTTGCGGCGGATGCCTTTGACCAGCTTGTCAGCCGCGTCCTTCGATGTTCCGGATTTCTTGTTCATCTTCGCTCCATAATGGCTGCGATGAACCAGAAATCCTCCGTTACGAAAACCTCAAATCTGTCCCACAGGCGCTGACGTCAGACACACTGCCCCAAGCGCTGCCGAAAGAGCCCTGCACTTGGTAATCTGGGATGATGGTGTTCATTTTACTGTTCCTCGGTTTTTCGGCACACGTGTGTACAAGGGTGCTTTTTGAAACTTTATGTGGCTGTCTAATGCACTTAACAATCAATACCAAGGCAACGCTACCACAAATTTTTAACCTGCGCAGAGGCGCCAGCTAGCCGCAATTTTTATGTCGGTCCTGAAACCTCCCCGTTGCAGAAACAACAGAAGCCACGCTAAATCGATTAAGTCAATAAGTATCAGTATGATTTTTTGCAACATTATTTAAAGATTTATAAAATTTAATTTACATACTGTTTCAACGCTATTTTGCAGGTGGTCCGCTAGACAACAAGCGCATCCTGCCGGCACATACAATGAGAGCTCCACCGCAGCCACTTGCGTTAAGTCGCACAAAGAGCTCGTCAAGTATTTGCTTGACACGCGGCGGCGCGACCTCCAGTTGAAAGTCCAGAATTGACGCTTTATTAAAACAGAAGCGCGCCATGGCAGCGACCAACGCGCAAGGTTTTAGAGGCCAGCGGAAACGAATGAGCGAGGAACACGTGGTGAGGCTGACAATATTGATGATTGCAGCGGTTGGAGCGCTGGCCGCCTGCGACAAAATGAAGATGCCGACATCCGAGAGCGTCAACGAGACTGCCGCACGAGACATTCAGGCTATGCGCGGAGCCCTTGCGATCACCCCAAACGAGATCGATTTATCCAGCGACTTGGACGCTGCCCTGCCCGGCGCGATACGGGCCAGCGATCGCTACCGTGCTGCACGCGCTAGGGAAACTGAGGCGGCGGCGGCAATCCGAGCCGCGCGGAGCGCGCGCCGGCCGCAGGCCAGTGTCACCGCACGCGCGGGCGAGTTGCGTGAAACCGGCGCCAGCTCCGATTCCTTTTCCGGCGCATACGGCAACTTGACCATTTCTCAGCTAATTAGTGATGGCGGCGAGACGCGCTCAACTATAGAAGGGTCTCTGGCCCGCGCGAACGCTGCCCGAGCCGAGCGCTTGGCAACGGGAAACGAAGTCGCCCTAAACGCCTCGAGCGCTTGGTTAGAATTATGGTTAGCAAATGAGCGAATTAGATTGCTTGACGATAGGATCGGGAGCATGGAGATGCTCGTAGGCCAAATCGAGCGACTTGCTTCCAATGGAATGGTTGACGCCAGCACCCTAGACAGCGCGCGGAGACAGCTCGTCGACATAGACCTCCAGCGCGCTCAGATGCGTCAAGCCCTCACGTCGGCTCAGACACAGTTTCGCCGGCACTTTAAGGCACTTCCAGAGGGCAGAGTAAACTTACCAGAGCTCATATCATCGGAACAAGCGCGACGCCTCGCTTCAGACTGGGAGACCGCTCCCGAAATCAACATCGCGGCGGCGGAACTAATAGCCGCTCGCGCCAATGTCGAGCGCATCAGAGCAAGTTTCACCCCGAGAGCGTCGCTGCAGGCGGGTTCGAACTCACCCATAGATGAAAACGATCCGACCACGCACACACTGGGCGTTGCCGTTGAGTACCAGATCTACTCTGGGGGGCGGCGTCAGGCAGATTTAGACGCAGCAGAGAGCCGTGCCCAGGCAGCAGAGGCCTCCTTGGCGGATCGCATACAGATGTTTGGTGCGGATCTGGATAGCTTAATTGCCCAGTTAGATGCGGCAGAGGCCGCCATTGAGCTCGCCCAACAGCGCGTGGAACTCACCTCCGCTGAGCAAGAGGCTGCTCGGTCGCAGCTTGTGACTGGGCAGTCTGACTTGAGGTCGCTGGTGGATGCTGAAATCTCAGGCTACCGCGCTGCGGATCAGATGCTTGAGGCTCGAGCACGCAGGAGTGAACTTGCGCTGGCCGTGGCCGCACGTACGGGATGGCTTCTCGAGAGGCTCGGCCTGGAAGAGTGACGCCCTCGATGCCAAAGATAAATTTGAAGTGAGTGCTGTGAAATGACTAATGACGTTGGCCGTGACAACGAGCTGCATGAACAGGATACTGCGGGATTGCAGCAGGAGGCGGCCGGTGTCCCGGGTGACGAAGTCACGACAGATTTTGACCGTGAACCCAGTTTGGGTGATGCCGAATGGACGCACACCCATGAAAAGGCTCTCATCTTCTGCGTTCGCCGGATTTTGGCTCTCAGTGGCAGAGCCTACTCCGAGGGCGCGATACGCGATCTCCCCGACGATCGAGACGACAGTTTCACGCCGAGGTCGGCAGTCCAGGCATTGGTGAATTCTGGGTTCAAATCGAGCATTGGCCCACTTAACCAAGAAGACATCACGCAGGCGATCTGTCCGGCGATTATATTCAAATCTGGCGGTGTGCCAGTGGTCCTCACATCCGTTAACGAAGAGGGCATGGCCCTCATCTCTGGCAATGCCGATGATGAGGTAGAAGATATTGAGATATCGACTCAAGATCTGATTGAGACGCTAGAGCCCTACGTTCTGCTTGCTAAAAAGTTAGATAGCGCCTCCCAAGTCAAGGGATCCAATGATTGGTTCTGGGGCTCAATGGCACAAGGTAAGTGGCTCTATGGGCAGGTCATGTTAGGCGCCGCCCTGACGAACATATTGGGCCTGTCGACCTCGCTGTTCATTATGGTCGTATACGACAGGGTCGTGCCGAATGAGGCCGTTGAGTCACTAATTGCCCTGACGATTGGTGTCCTCGTGGCCTTGGTCTTTGACTTTTTGATTAAAACATTGCGTGCGCACTTCGTCGACACTGCTGGGCGGCGCGCAGACGGTCGAATGGCTCGCCTTATTTTCGAAAAAATCCTAGCGATGCAGCCAGACAAGAAAAAACAAAACGCGGGGGCAATGGCATCAATCGTCAGAGAATTTGACACCTTGCGCGAATTTTTCACGTCGGCGACAATAATCGCGGTGGTGGATCTGCCTTTTGTATTCTTCTTTATCTGGGTAATATCTATCATCGCGGGCCCACTGGCCCTAGTCCCACTCATCGCAGTGCCGCTCGTAATTGCGTGCGGCCTGGCGATCCAACCATTTTTAGCCCGCATCACAGAGGGCTCAATGAAAAGCGGGATGTCCAAGCAGGGCGCACTCATCGAAACACTCAGCGGCCTTGAAACCATCCAGGCAACCGGGTCCGGCCACCTAATGCGCAAGCGCTTTGAGGAGGCGTCTGACAGCCAATCTGAGTTGGGGCTACGCTCCCGGATGCTGTCACAGTTTGCAATCAACTCCGCCGCATCAATTCAGCAGCTTGCGCAGATTGCGACAATCTTCTTCGGTGTGTTCCTCATTCAAGACGGCGTCGTCACCATGGGGGCCTTAATTGCCGCCGTAATCTTGGGGGGGCGCACTCTCGCTCCACTCTCACAACTCGCATCTGCACTCACGCGGGCGAATTCAGCGCGCCACGCCTACAGGTCGCTGTCTTCCATCATGCGTGAAGACGAAAGCAACGACGACACCCCCACCACGCGCCTCAGCCGTCCACAGCTCCGGGGCGTGATTGAATTTAAAAATGTTTCCTATCAGTTTCCCGGAGCCAATGCACCTGTGATACGAGATCTGACATTTAAAGTGCCCGCTGGCCAGAAGGTTGCCATCGTCGGGCGTATGGGATCTGGAAAGTCTACATTGATGCGGCTCATGGCTGGGCTCGTGAACCCAACATCTGGGGCCATTTTGATTGACGGCGTCGACATAAGACAAATAGATCGATCAGACCTTCGTCGCAATGTGGGCGTTATGCTGCAGGAGACTTGGCTGTTCTCTGGCTCTGTAAAAGAAAACCTCCAAATGGGCTTCTACGAGTACGAGGACGCACACTTACTCAATATCGCGCGCGTTTCGGGGGTTGACGACTTCGTGAGTGGTCACCCCCAGGGCTACGACCTAGAACTCCGTGAGCGTGGCGAGGGCCTGTCAGGAGGACAACGGCAATCCATAAATTTGGCCCGCGCTTTACTCCACAGCCCCGATACCCTCATCCTCGACGAGCCGACCAGCTCAATGGACACGGCGACTGAACAAGCAGTCATCTCACGCCTACGCACGTGGGGAGACGGCAAGACCATGGTCATGGTAACTCATCGCAACACACTCATGGAGCTGGTCGACCGGGTCCTCGTAATCGATGGCGGGGCAGTGGTTGCCGACACCACGCCAGAGCAAATTCGCAAGCAGTCGCGGGGATAACTGAATGACACAGGTAGACTTCAAGAAACTGTCACGCGAAATGTCAGGCCGAGAAGGTATTGCGGGCTCAACTATTTTAATTTCCATTGCGGCGCTCCTAGTAATATTTGTGGCCTGGGCGTCTTGGGCGGAATTAGACAGTGTCACGCGGGGGGACGGGAAAGTCATCTCATCCGTTCAAAACCAAATGGTGCAGGCGGCTGAGGGCGGCGTCATTCTCAATCGCTATGTCAGCGAAAACTCTGTAGTGACGGAGGGGGATATTCTCTTTGAGCTGGACCCAGTAGATGCGAGTAGCGAACTAAACCGCCTCAGGCAGAGGTTGGCCGCACTCGACATTCGGGAAGTGCGCCTCAGAGCGGAAATCGAAAATCAGGACCTGAACCTTCCGCGTGACTTAAGCGACAAGTCGCCGATGGTCGCCCTTTCGGAGCAGAGCCTGTTCGCGGCACGACGCGCCGAATTAGCTGGCGCAATATCGGTGCTCAACCAACAGCTGCGACAGCGCCAACAAGACCTGCAGTCGGCGCAGTCCAGGGTACAGACTGCGGAACGCACGGCGGCATTCCTCGAAGAAGAAATTGCCGTTGTAGAGCCACTAGTTTCTGAGGGTCTAGCGCCCACAACCCGACTGCTTGAGCTCCGCCGTCAACTAGAGCGTGCGCGAGGCGAACGCGACCAGGCACAATCAGCCGCAGAGCAGGCAACATCTGGAATATCACAAGTTGAGGCTGAAACCGAAAACACCCGTGCCAATTATCGCCTTCGGGCACTAGACGAACTCAACTCTGTCGTGGCCGAGCAGAGTGAGCTCATGGAGACTGTCCCCCGCCTTGAGGAGAGAGTGACCCGCACCACTGTACGTGCACCAATGAGCGGGATTGTGAGCCGACTGAACTACCGCACCCCGGGAGGTTTTATCAATACTGGTGATGTAATCTTAGAGCTGGTGCCCACTGGTGAAGACCTCATTATTGAGGCGCGCATACAGCCCAAGGATATTTCGCGCATCCGCGTCGACGACGCCGTTCGCATTCGACTTTCAGCCTATGACTCCTCGCGCTACGGAACCGTTGACGGACGTGTGATCCGCATAAGTCCCGACGCGGTGCCCAATCAAGACAATCAGGGCGGCACCCACTACCTCATCGACGTAGCAATAGAGGGCGAACTCATCCTTGACAGCGGAGAGCGCGTAGAGTTTATCCCCGGCATGACAGCCACCGTGGACGTGCTATCAGGGAAACGAACGGTGCTGGAATACTTATGGCAACCAGTTGCGCGGGTTCAGGAATTAGCTTTGCGGGATGCGGTTCACTAAAAACCACAAACCCCACCCAACGCTTTCAGGCGTTGTCCTATATTGGAACTGTAACGGGCTCATGGAGGCGCCCCTTCAGATTGGACCTGTCACGTATTTGTGCCGCTCCATGTGCTCGTTTACGCCACCTTCCGTTCAAAAGCGACCGGGCTTTTCCAACCCAGTGCTGAATGCCGACGGCGCGGGTTATAGAAGCCGTTGATGTATTGAAAGATGGCGGCTTCGGCCTGTCGACGCGTTTCCCAACAGCGCCGCCAGATCAGTTCGGCCTTGATGGTCTTGAAGAAGGTTTCGACTGCGGCGTTATCGTAGCAATTTCCTTTTCCACTCATCGACACTTTAAACCCGTGTTCGCGCAGGATCTTTTGATAGTCATGCGAACAGTATTGGCTGCCCCTGTCGGTGTGATGAATGCAGCCCTTGGGCGGTGACCTGAAGGCAATGGCCATCTTCAAGGCTCGGATCGCCAGATCACGCTTCATACGGTTGCTGACAGCCCAACCAATGACACGCCTAGAGTGCAGATCTAGGATGACTGTGAGATATAGCCACCCTTCACGCGTCCAGATGTAGCTGATGTCGCCCGCCCATTTCTGGTTCGGCTGATCTGCTTTGAAGTCGCGATCCAGCAGGTTCGGGGCGATGTTGAACATGTGAACGCTGTCTGTAGTCGCCTTGAACTTGCGCGTTCTTTCAACGGCAATCCCGTTTTTGCGCATCAGGCGACCGACGCGCCGGTGCCCGACATCGACACCGACCTCCTTCAGCTCTTCGGTCATTCGTGGGCGGCCGTAGCTGCCAAGGCTCAGGCGTGACTGCTCCTTGATGTGCGCCAGAACCACCATATCCATGCGCTGCCTGCGGCTAGCCGGACGGCTGCGGAAAGCCCGCAGTCCACGTGGACTGACATTCATCACCCGGCACAACCGATCGATTGAGAAGGCCTCGCGATGTTCTTCGATGAACCTAAACCTCATGGCTTTTGGCTCGCGAAGAACTGGGTGGCTTTTTTTAAGATATCCCTCTCCTCCTTGAGGATACGGTTTTCGCGTCGAAGCCGTTCGTTCTCCCGCGCAAGCTCGCTATCCTCGGACGAGACTACATCCGTGTCACGATGCGCCGTTACCCACTTGTTCAGCGTCGATTTGCCAACGCCCAAATCATCCGCAACTTGCTGTCGAGAAAGCCCACTTGTCAGTACAATTCGCACCGCATCCTTAAGAAATTCGTCTGTTCTTCTTGTGCCCATGTGTCATCTCCTTTGCTGCACTTTACACTATCAAAGGAGCGGCACCAAACCGTGACAAGTCCAATTCTCAGTGACAATCAGCAGTGGATATGTCTGTGCCCATGCATGAACGCCTGGGCGCGCGGATACGCCAGCTGAGCATGAATGTCGCCGCAGTGGCGCACGAGGCGCAGATGAACCGCGCCTTCATCAACGACATCCTACGCGGCAAATCGCGGGTCCCCAATCTCGAGAAGCTCACGCGGATCGCGGCCGTTATGAAGGTCGATCTCGAGTGGCTGCTCTCCGGCAAGGGCCGGGTGGATGGCGACGATCCCATTAAAGAAGAGTACCACAACGATTTCGTGGCCATCCAATACGCCTATGCGCGCCCCTCGATGGGCGGTGGCGCAATCGTTGAAGATGAAGATCGGGTGGGGCGGGATTTCCACTTCCGCCGCGCCTGGATCCGAGACTACCTGAAGGCCGCCCCTTCCATGTTGCGCGTCATGACCGTTCAAGGCGACAGCATGATCCCCACACTGCAAGATGGCGATGTTGTCCTGGTCGACATGACGCAGCGCAGCACAAGCCCACCAGGTATCTTTGTCCTCCACGACGGTATGGGCCTTGTGGCCAAGCGGCTGGAGTTCATCCCGATGAGCGATCCGCCGCGGGTGCGCATCATCTCGGACAATCAGCAGTATAGCACCTATGATGGCACCGCAGACGAGGTAAACATCATCGGGCGCGTCAGGTGGTACGGGCGGGAGATGTGAGATGTGCGACCACTTCGCAGCGCCGGAGCGGCGGCAATTGACGAGCTGTAGCCCATGGGCTACACTGGAGCCATGATAACGGTCAAGCGACAGATGAATTTGCTCGATGGCTCACGGGCCTAAGAGATCAGCGCGCAAAGCAAAAGATCGCCACGACGCTGCAGCGATTGAAGTTTGGCCATTTTGGCGACGTTGAGCCCATCGGTGGCGGGTTGAGTGAACTGCGCATACATGAGGGTCAAGGTTACCGCGTATACTTTCGCCAAAATGCGCACAAAATCATTCTCCTTCTTTGCGGCGAAAACAAGAAGAGCCAGCAACGCGACATCAGCCGCGCCTATGAAATCATGAAGGAAATCACCAATGACAGTTGAAATAACCGACTTCGACCCAGCCGCCTATCTCGATAATGACGCGGCGATAGCAGCTTATCTGTCAGATGCCTTTGAGACCCAGGATGTGGCATTCATCAGCGATGCCATTGGGGTAGTAGCGCGCGCGAAAGGCATGAAGCAAATCGCACAGGAGGCAGGAGTGAGCCGCGAAAGTCTCTACCGGGCACTCAGCAGCTCGGGGAACCCAGAACTGGGAACAGTGCTGAAAGTTCTCGCGTCGATGAACATCAAAATCAATGCAAAGCCACTCCTGAACGCGACATGAGACTTACACCGCCGATGAGGTGAACATTATCGGGCGCGTCAAGTACGGGCGCGAGATGTGAGAGGCCGGCGGGAAAGATAGCAATACGTTATCACATAACGCACCGATCAGGTCAGCCTATGACCCTGCGCGGACGACAGCGTTACCGTCGCCTCCGGCTTCATCCATTCGGGGAAAGGCTCGGTCGGCCAGTTCGCCTTAGCATACAGGTCCAGAAGGATATCCAGTACCGCGCGTAGGTTTGCCTCAACCATCGGCATAACGGCATCGGTCTGGGAGTCGTCGGTAAAGACGATCGTCAATCCGTAGTCTGCTTTCTGGAAGTGCATTGTGCGGCAGAGCCAAGTTTGCGTTTCAGCGTTCGCGGCGACAGCGGGTGTGGCCTCACCCGTCTGGCGAGCCTGTGCCGCGCGCGTGATTGGCTCATGCCCTGCACGAGGTCTGCTGGCACACCCTCTGGGGTTTTGCCCTCAAGATGCGAGACCAGAACCGGGATGACGCGGTCGACAAAGCGCCGCGTGAGGAAAATCGACTGCTTGCCACCCCGTGCGTCCACCGCATCCAGTCGAAGCCGATCCTCCACCGGATCATAGCGCCCGGTGAAGGTTTGAATTCGAAAGAACGCCCTGCCCTTTCCGCCGGCAGCCACGGTATCGTTTGTGGCCGTATCTGGCGCCGTCCTGGTCATTCTTCTGGCTGCACCGCCGCTGCTACGGGCTCGATGCCAGATTTTTCAAGCTCCGCCTTTAGCGCTGCAAGATAGGTGCGTTGCGCGGTTTGATAGGCGGCGATTTCATTACGCAGTTTTTCATTTGCCCCTCGAGGAACTGCAGGCTGGCCGGCTGCGCCTTGCCGTTCTCGGTTAGGTCCTCGGTGTTGTACTCGATGTTGTCGATCGTGATTTTCGGCATCAGGTCCCTTCCTCAATCGTCGCTGAAGAGCGCGCCAAGATCTACGCCCGTGCGGCCTGAATGATCTCCGTCTTCAAATCCGCGATATACGAATTCTTAGCCTTCGTCAGGAGCGCCTGCTGGTTCATCAGTTCCTGAAGACGAAGTTGTGCGAAAGCCATCCGCTCGACAAGCTCCTGGCCCTCCTTGGGCAGCGTTGCAACATCATACTAGGCGCCGCCGACTCGGAAGCGTTGGTTCATGTCAACCCGCGTCCCCCGTTTTTCGGCAGCCCGCTGCCGTATGTGGAAAAAGCGGCGGAGGCCACCATCGACAACATCTAAGCCATCTGGCGCGCAAAGCCGAAGCCGGTCGCCCACAGAAATGTACAAGCCTCGTTGAAAAGCTTCGTCATCCCTTCACGTCCGCATCCAGCTGCTCCAGCCTTCGCCGAAATTGCGGCGGGAGGACCCCAAGCATGTTGCGGAAGTTTGCCGGCGCATAAGCGAGGCAGAGCTCGACGCCGCCCTTCTCGCGCGGCGCGGTCAGAACGAGTACGCCGGCTGTGCGAGCCGCCGTTTCGATGAGCTTGGCGATGGTCTTGGCGGCAATCCCGGTCTCAACAAAACGCAGCACCTTCCAGCCCGGGCCAATTACCGGCAGGGTAAGCTCGCTGATTTGGGCCGAGTCCAGCGCGGCACGGATCGGTGCAAAATCATAGGCGAGAGTGGAATGCGTGCGGTCGTGGATCGTCTCGGGGAAGTAGTAATCCACGATGGCTTCGGCGACGGCATTGCCTTGGCCGGGGCTCGCACCACCCGAAGGAAAACTGTGCGAGCCAATATATGAACGCTGGTTCAGCTCAAGAATGTAAACCGCGCCAGTATCATCAATAATCATATCGATGCCGCAGTTCACAAGACCGACAGCATCAGCCGCTGTCTCCGCTTGACGTTTTACATCAGATGAGATCGCGTCGGTTAGATCATTTTGTATAGCGCCTTCCGCCGTATTAGACAAAGCAAGCGGAAAATCCTTTTCAAGAACGGAGTCCAGAGAACAATTGGAACGGGACAAAAATTCAGAAAGGACGTCCTCATCCTTTAAACCGCTCCAATGCGGATTATTCTCAGATCGATTTTTCTTGAATGCATTGATAAGTTGCTTGACGGTCGAATGGCCATCACCGGTGATGGTTGGCCGTTCCCGCCAGCTTATCGCGATGCATCGTCCGTTCACGACCGCCACACGATACTCGCGACCGAACACATATTCCTCCACCATAACCCGGCCACCCGAGTGCTCGCCCACCAAACGGGCCGCGTCTTCGGATGACACATCGGCGTGGACCCCCTTCGAAAGTGAGCCATCATAGGGCTTCACAACGAACCGCTTGCCCGGGTGCTGCGCGAGAAACTTCTCGACCAGTGCGGTCTGTGACTTGTCGACCACAATCCCCTCGGGTGTACGCAGCCCGGCGCGCTTCAGCGCCATCTTGGTCAGGTGCTTGTCCTCGGCGACGGCGCTGGCAGCCGGATCTGTCAGATCGCCCATCGTTCGAGAAAACGTATGTGTCCGCGTGCCATTGCTGATGCTGAAGAGTTCACCCCGGTGTCCCTGCATCTTCACCGCAGCGAAGCGACGATCAAAACTTGCACGTTCATAGTGAAACGTAACCTTCAAGCCGCGCTGAAACGCGGCCAGCGTCACCAGGAAGGCGCAAAGACTGATTCCCTTGGCCTGCATGGCCGCGTGCCGCATGAACGGGTCCAGAAAGTCCACCTTTGAGCGGTTGGCCAGCGCCTCGGCCAGCTCTGCTTTTGACGCGGGTTTGTGGGACTTTGCCACACTGCCGACCGCCGCGGACTTGCGAAGCGCAGCCTTGGCTAGAGCTGATTTGCGAGGCGTCTTTTTTTTCACTGAACCACGCTTACTCACTTTACACCCAAAAGTCTAATGTCAGCAGGCTCTTCCAACCGACACTCGGGAGCGGTCTGTGCGACTAAGGTCATAGCTCTAAATCCCCGAGATCGTCAGTAAGTGCGGTAAGTATTTCGAATTCGGTGTCGTCGATTGCTCTTTTTTCAGCACCGACACCACCCACACTTACTAGTTCCACAGGTGCACATTCAGCGCGGTCAAATATCCGACTATGGTGCATGCTCTGCAAATGTGCGTAAAGCCATGGCAAAGCGTTTAATCGACGAAGGCATAAGAACACATCGTTTGACAGGCCCGCCAGCCCGTCCGCGTCTAGGATGAAAAGCTTCTGATCACCCAAGATCATCTCATGTTCCTCGCCCCTCAACCAAGGCACGAGCAGTTTGTGCTCGTCGAGAACATCAAGCGCCGGCTGAACACCTGCTATGCCTGAGTGAACTTGACGCAAGAACCCGAATATTTGGCGCAGACGCGCAGAAGGCTGGCCGCCTTCAAAGAGCGGCAACACACCCTCTTCCAGCGGCTCGGGGAAGACCCCGGGCCAAAGCTTGATCGACCTTTCATCCTGGGGCTCAAGCATGAAAGGGTAGGCCCGCATCAAGGCAGGTATATAATGCCCGCGCCAAGCTGAGGTGGGCTCAATCACAAGGCGATTTCTACCATCACCGGGGCCAAAAATGGCCATAGCTCGCCATCCTTTTGGGCCGGATACAAAGGCCACGGGGATTGACTGCGCCGCGCGGGGAATTTCTTCCACCGCTAAGGCTATAGCTTCAAGGCTCCGAGCAAAACTTAGATCTTTTGCAGGTCGCCAGCCTTTTGTGTAATCAGCACTGTCCATTACCTGAGGCCCCACCTAAGAGTAACCCGCCCCACTGGCAGGGCGGGTGCCTTTCTTTTTTTCTTGGCCTCGGATCAAAATACCTTCAAACAGGGCCAGGATCATGAAGAATATTCAATGTGGAAAGATCTTGAACCGACACATCAGTGAGCGTGATCAACTCGGTCAATTCGCTAGCCTGAACATCGCCGTCGTCGTTTCCTGCATCATCTTCCCAGAGCCAGAAGCTAACTTCGCCGTCAGTATTCCTGTTGTCCATGGCAAAGATCATATTGGAAGACGATGCCAACAGGGAATTGACAGACGTGTCTGGGTTGGTGGTTTGCAAGAACGTGCTATTGACACCAGAGAGCGCAAAAGCAGACTCAATCGCTTCTGCTCCCCCAGCCACACCAATTTCAAACAACACGATGCTATTGTCAGCAATTGGATCTGAAAACCCGTTGGTCACTACCACAAGATCTGGGATCGCCCCAACAAACGCTGAGAAATCAAGAACATCATAAGCATCCGCGGTATCGCCTGCAGCAAAGCCGCCAACTACATGTCCTCCTACAGATCCATCTGTTGAAAGCTTGAGCGTGAAGTTGCTGCCCGTCCCAGCATCGCCCGATAGGACATAATTCCCATCTGTAGACGTGAGAGTTATTTCATTCATTTGCGCTGCCGCAGGATCCACCCGATCAAGCGTGACTGTGCCGGAAACATCCACATCAGACAAATCAACCGCATCAGATCCCGTGAAATCAGTCACGGTGACAGAACCAGGGCCCCTGATGGTTTGCCCATCTGCTTGAGCAGCCGTTAATGTCAGCGTCTGGCCTGGGGCAATTACGATGTCCGCGCCATTCAAATCGGTGGCACCATTCAGGACCCCACCTGTTAAATAGTCAATGGTGAGCCTGTTCGCTCCATCGATATCACCAAAATCATACAGAGTCGTTGCAGTGCCAGACGTGATTCTCACATCATCCCCGCCCGCTACTGTGTAGCTGTCTGCCTGAGCGGCGGTCAAAACAAGCGACACGCTACTGGTCAGCTCCAAATCGCCAGGAACGGTCACACCAACCACGTTCAGCTCGAATGAGCCAGTGGGCGCCACGGGGTCGGTTTCCACCCCTACGGTTCCGGAAGTCTGGAATGCAAATGGCGCTGTAAGTGTTGTGTCTTCGCTTATGACGAGCACATACCCATTTGTCACGGTTACATTCGCCGCTCTAAGCGCATTTACTTCGTCAACGGACAGTCGCGCCGCTGTCTCTGGATCAGTGGTTGGATCAGGGGTGTCAGCATTAGTTCCAGTGGCGTTATCGAATACATCAGTTTCCGGATTGTTACTCAGTTCGTTCTGAATGTTTTCGAGTGTGTCCTCGATACTATAGGCTGTCGTGACCTTGCTGGCCAATGACACTGGGACATCAAGAGAACCAGCATCGTTGGTTGCAATTGATGTTGCGCCTGCGAGGATGCCATTGGGATCATCAGCGTCTATGACGGCTTGGATGTGCGGGGCTGTGTCATCAATGTCATAGCCGTTGGTGATCGTCGCACCCAGCGTCACAAGCAGGGTCTCAGCATCCGCTATGTCTAGCGACACGGCAGCCGGATCGTCAGTCGCAATATTACTTGCGCCAGACAGAATGCCGTTCGTGTCTCCTGCAGATTGCTCGGACAAAATATTGTCCGCGCTGTCATCAATGTCATAGCCGTTGGTGATCGTCGCACCCAGCGTCACAAGCAGGGTCTCAGCATCCGCTATGTCTAGCGACACGGCAGCCGGATCGTCAGTCGCAATATTACTTGCGCCAGACAGAAT
>JAOWLD010000002.1:562500-622632 GCA_025751475.1 Rhodobacteraceae bacterium XHP0102 | reverse complement strand
GCCCAGCTTCAATTGACGCAAGTTTCAGACTTCCCGCCTGACGGGACATACAAAATCCTGGCCACCGCAACAGATAAAGCTGGGAACCAGTCTGAAATTGCCCAGAAAACAATAACAATAGATTTGGTTAATGACGCGCCAATGATCACTAGCACTGCGCCACTTAGCGTGACCAAAGGCAACACTTATACATACCAACTTTCTGCGAGCGATGTAGATGTTGGAGATCAGCTAACAGCAACAGCTACCACTCTGCCTAGTTGGCTTACGTTTGATCCAGAAACGCTTATTCTAACGGGTACTCCCTCTGGCAGCCAAATAGGTAGTTCTGACGTCACAATTGAAGTAACGGATGGAACCCAATCCAGCTCCCAAACCTTCAGCATTAATGTTAACAATACCATCGGCTCTGTAGTTGTTCTAGTCGACCAATTCTCAGACAGAATATTTGATCTTGGCCATCAGAATCTTACTCTTTTTGATTATGGCGCCTTCAATACTGCACGATGGTATGACTCTGGAGCAAACGGCTATAATGGCTATGATACCTGGGAATATACATTCGAAGATCAGGTTGGCGGCTTCTATCAGCTAACACCTGATTCAGACGCATCCTTCTATCCAGCTACATTTGTTGCTTCTACAACAAACGACTTTGACTATGATTTTATCCAAAGTGGGTCAGGCTTTGACCCAACGTTTGGTAGTTATATATACGATGATTACTATGTGTTTAACAGGTTTAATCAAACTTCTGACATTTCAGTGAACCATGGAGACTGGGCACTAGAAGCTCTGTTGCAGCAGCTTGATAATCCCGAGAAGACCGCGATCATTGCTATTGACCTCGACACGCTGAATGGCGCAGGCAGCCACTATCAACAACTTTTTGAAACCTCTGTATTCAATGTCCCAGGTTATGGAGTGTGGAACGGAACAACCGTAGAGCAGGTCATTCTCAACTGGCTTAGCATTAATGATTACCGGTTTTCCGGCAACCCTGAGCACAATGATTACAGCCTTTCAGCATTTAGCATTTCAATAGCAGGAGCACCAGCGAGTGTTGAAATGCCGACTTTGGACTTCTTGGCTTCATTGCAAGCACCGATCGTCCAAGCAGCCCCAAATATAACGCAAGGGATCTACGACTGGGGAAGCAACTACAGTGATGTAATTAATGTGGGAGCGTGGAACAAAGACTCAAGCGGGAACCTTTTGATATCTAGCGAAGAGACATTTGCAACAGTAGACATCCTGGCAGATGGCCTCATCAGCAAACTCGAATGGGGAACTAACTTTGGAACGTCATTTGCAACCCCACGCGTGACTGCTGAAATCACAAATTTTATAAACGACATAATTGAAATACTAGAAACAGAGGGGACATCTCTCGGTGAAGCCCAGCAGGACAGCGCCGATCTTGATATTGATTACTCGGACCTAATCGCATCGATTATCGAGACTATTGGATCCTCAGTTTCGTTCAACATCAATGATCAAGGCACAATCGACCAATATATTAAGGCAGTCCTTTCAGATGATTTGTCACCGTCAACGGAACCCAATACAGTGAATACTCAGATCAATGAGGAGGTTGCATGGGGCGTTATCACTGATATTGAAATTCTTGTGCCTGAGACAGCAGTTGTTTGATAAGTGCAGTATTGCACGATAACTGTTTTCAGACTTCAAAATCGCAAATGGAACTGAACTTCCGTAACCCGAACGAATTTCAAACACATACAACCAGCCTCTCCCATGGTTCCTCCCGGGCCCAATCCGTATACGGGGGGGCTTAGCGCGCAAGTTTCCTAGCGACTTGGATTTTCACCGGGGAATCCACCTTGAAGCCATCCTTAACTTCTCCAGAAAAAATACATCGAAATAACAAACGCTTACACGTGCGTTAGAGATCCTGAAGATGGATTTTACTATTTTAGTCAAGAATCCACCCAAGCCAGTTTTGGATCCGCGGAATCCAGCGGGAAGCCACCCACGCCAAAACGTGACTCCGATTCACATTTTGGATTGACATTTCTAGCCCCCTTGACGTACTCCCTGATCATCGAAGAATTGCGCTCGGAGGACACCCCTCGCGAGCGCTTTTGTTTTTCTGACATCGCGATCGTTGACGAGCCCATATCTTGGGGGCTTGGTTTTAACATGCGTCGCCCCTGCCCCGTGAGTTACCCGCCCCATGGAACTGGTTTTTGCGCCGCGCCAGATTGAGGTCTGGCCGATCGAACAGCTGCACCCCTATGCCAAGAACGCAAAGATCCATGGCGAGGCGCAGGTGGCGAAGATTGCCGCCAGCATGGCCAAGTTCGGCTGGACGGTGCCGTGCCTGGTGGCGGACGACGGCGAGTTGATCGCCGGTCACGGGCGTATACTGGCCGCGGGTGCGCTCGGCTTGACAGAGGCCCCTGTCATCCGGCTCGGCCATCTCGATGAAGCGGAACGGCGCGCCTACCGGATCGCCGATAACAAGCTGACCGAGCTCGGCGAATGGGATGAGGCTGTCCTGCGCGACGAAATCGCTGGGCTCCTGGCCGAAGATTTCGATCTCGATCTACTGGGCTTCTCGGAGGAGGATCTGGATGCCCTCTTGCAGGACCCAGAGGCCCTGAGCGACGAGGGCGCTGTCGATGGCGAGGATAATATCCCAGAGCCCCCGGTCACGCCGGTGTCGGTAGCTGGGGACCTCTGGCACCTCGGAGCCCATCGGCTAATCTGTGGGGATAGCACAAGCGCCGATGTGGTCGGGCGGCTCCTCGGCAGCGTGAAGCCGCTCCTCATGGTGACCGATCCACCCTATGGCGTCGAATACGATCCATCCTGGCGCAACCAGGCCGGCGCGGCAAAAACCAAACGCACCGGCAAGGTGCTGAACGATGACCGTGCGGACTGGCGCGAGGCCTGGTCCCTCTTTCCTGGCGATGTGGCCTACATCTGGCATGGCGCGCTGCATGCGGCGACTGTGGCCGATAGCTTGGTGGGCGCGGGTTTCGCCATCCGCTCCCAGATCATCTGGGCCAAAGACAGGCTGGTGCTGAGCCGCGGGGATTACCATTGGCAGCATGAGCCCTGCTGGTATGCCGTGCGCGCCAAGGGGAAGGGCCACTGGGCTGGCGATCGCAAACAGACCACGCTCTGGCAGATTGCAAACAAGGACCAGGATGCCGAGACCGTCCACGGCACCCAAAAGCCTGTCGAATGCATGCGCCGTCCGATCTTGAACAACTCAAACCCCGGCCAGGCAGTCTACGAGCCATTCATGGGATCGGGCACGACGCTGATCGCAGCCGAGACCACGGGGCGCATCTGCTACGGTGTGGAGCTCAATCCGGTTTACGTTGATGTGGCCATCGAACGCTGGCAGGCCTTCACCGGTGAAGACGCCGTTTTGGCGGACAGCGGTGAGAGTTTCGCGGCGCTCAAATCCAAGCGGGTTGCAGCCTGATGCAATCGCGCCGCCGTTCACTGATCGAGGCGATCACCAACGTCGTGGTCGGCTATGCGCTGGCCGTGGTGACGCAAATCGTAGTGTTTCCTTGGTTCGGGCTGCAAGTCAGCCTTGGCGACAGCCTTGCGATTGGCGCCGTGTTCGTGACGATATCACTTGTCCGCAGCTATGCCCTGCGTCGGCTGTTCGAGCGTTGGCGATAAGTTTGCGGATCAAGCCGCGTCGAGCTTGTAAACCGTCCCCCGCTCGGGATGTTTCTCGGACGTGATTGGCAGGCCCAGCTTCTTTTTGAGCGCCCCGGAAATCACACCTCTCGCGGTATGCGACAACCAGCCAAGCTCGTTGCCGATCTCTTGTATCGAAACGCCACCGGGTCGCTGAAGCATCTCGATCAACAGCGCCTGCTTGGTGCCTTGTCGGATGGACGCCAGCTTCAGACCGGGAGTGTCGTCCGCCGCGATGACAGCGGCCTTCTCCGCCGGCGCTGCCTTGCGGACATTGCTGACCGTGCTCGCCACGACAGGGTTGACCCCGATGGCCTCAAGCCCAGCCTCGGTGGCGATCAGCGTGGTGCCATGACCATCGCCGGTCTCGCGCCAGAGCGGCTCATTGCGGCGGACGTTGGCATCAACCTCTTCGAGCCAGCCGCGCTCGATCATCTTGGCCACCGCCATCTTGGCAGCAGCGCCAGCCAGCCCGTCGGGCAGTGGCATGGCCACATTTCCGGGCCGGGTCGCGGCGCGGGTAAGAATGATGGACTGGGTGTCGGTAATCTTGGGCATCGGAGCCTCGCAAATTTTGGGTTGATAATCTTGGGTCAGTCGGCGTTTTCCATCGCTGCCGTGATCGCAAAATGCTGCACCCAGCCGGTGAGGTAAGGCAGCCCTGCAGGGATCCCTTCCTCGCGCTGGGTGCGACGGCTGATGCGCCAGTCCTGCCATTTGGCGATTGTGGCGGTGATCGCAGTCTCAAGGTTGATGCTACAGCCGGTGAGGTTGCCGATCACATCGTCGGCGAAATGCCGGCCCATGCGGCTGTCGAGCAACTCGCGGATGCCGACCATCTCGTCCTCGCTGTCGGCGTGGGTTGCGTCCGCGATAAGCGCAAAGGCCAAGGCCCAGACTTCCGCACTGGGGCGGTCGCGGTGTGGGCAGTTGGTTAGCGTGCCAAAGAAGCCGAAGGTTTCGTTTTGGCTGGGCAGCGTGATGTGGTTGCTCATGGCGTGGGCCTTTCAGGTGAGTTGTATCGTCTTGGTACGATCACAATCGCTCTTTGACGCCGATTAGCGTAGCAAAATCAGAGCACTATAGTTGCTATTTGATCACCCTTCCTGATCCGTCACATCGATCCAGACCCCGTCGTGCCAAAGATAGAGATGGCAAAGCTCGCAGGTGGGGCGCGGCAGGATCCGGGGCGGCCGCGGCGGGTTGAAGCAGTCCAGCGCGTCGGGGCGGACCTGACGGATTTCCCGGGCGGCAAGGATGTCCTCGGGGGTCCAGGTGGCCAGCGCGGGCAACATGTGCGCCGGGTAGCCGTCGTAGTGAGTGTAAACGTGTGCCCATTCTTCGGGTCCTGTCTGAATGGCGATTTGTGCACGCGTGCTCATCCTGCCCTCCTTCAAATGACTTGCAGGCTGGCCAACATGTTGCTGGCAGCGGCAAGCTGGGTGGTCGGTAGTTCAATCTTGATGTGCGAGATCACATCGGAGGCATCGGCCGTGATGCCACCGTCGCGCAGGGTCGCCTCGATGGACTCTGCGACCGCGTCCGGCCGCGAGCGGTCAAAATGATTGGGTAACGTATCGTGGTCGATGCGGATGGTGCTGATCGCGTTCATTGCAACGCCCTCACGTCTGCTGTTCAATCAGCGCAAGGAGAACCGCGGCCATGCCACCGAGGTATTCGCTGCGGCGGAACACGATCTCGTCGATGTGGCCAGCGTTGTCGATCGCGGGGTCCACCGCAAGGTCGTCAGCCATATGCGGCATCAGGCGTTTGGCTTCGGCATTGTAGCGGTCGGCTAAGGTCATTTGTGTTTCTCCAATCAAGCAATTTGCTTGATGTAAGAATCGCTCGACACTGAAGTGTAATCAACTGAAATAGACGACTTTTGTCGTTTATTTTCAATATATTGAGGTAACTCCAATCGCCATGGAAGGTCTATCCGAACGCGCCTATGCCGAGCACGCGGGGATCTCTCGCGGCGCCGTGCAGAAGGCCCGCAAAAACGGGCGGCTCGTGCTCTTTGCCGATGGGTCGATCAACGCGGCGGCCTCGGATGCGCGACGTGGTTCGACGACCGATCCGGATCAACAGATCCGCTCACGCGGTAGTTTCAGTGCGAATAGTGACGGGCCTGCAGTCTCGGGCTCGGGTGACAGCACGTCCTATATCAAGGCGCGCACGGCGCTGACCGTCTATCAGGCGCAGGAGCGACAGCTTTCGATCCAGAAGAAAAAGGGCGTGCTGGTCGATCGCGCGCGGGCTGAGACCTTGGTGTTTCGCCTGGCGCGTCAGGAGCGGGATCTTTGGGTCACCTGGCCCACACGCGTGGCGGCGCTGATGGCCGCACAATTGTCCGCAGAGATGGAGACAGCATCCGGCAAGGCGGTGACGATCGAGACGGCTATTCTGCAAAGGGTGCTGGAAACCCATGTCCGAGAGCAGCTCGACGCCCTGGCCGACCTCAGGGTCTCGCTTGAATGAGGAGGAGAACACATCTGATCTGACCGAGGGCCTCGATCTCGCCTTTGACGGCGCCGAGGATATCCTGCGCGCGTGGCGCCGGGGGATGCGGCCCGACCCTGACCTGACCGTTTCCGAATGGGCAGATAAGCACAGGAAACTGTCATCGCGGGCCTCGGCTGAACCCGGGCAATATCGCACAGCTCGAACGCCATACCTACGCGCAATCATGGATGCGCTGTCGCCAAGGCACCCGGCGCAGCGCATAAGCTTCATGAAAGCGGCCCAAGTCGGCGCAACGGAAGCCGGCAACAACTGGATCGGTTTTGTCATCCATCACGCGCCGGGCCCCATGCTGGCGGTACTTCCGACCGTCGAGATGGCCAAGCGGACATCGCGGGGCCGGATCGATCCGCTGATCGAGGACAGCCCGGCCCTGAAAGAGCGCGTGCAGCCGGCGCGGTCGCGCGATGCCGGCAATTCGATGCTGTCCAAGGAATTTCCGGGCGGCCTCCTGGTGCTGACCGGCGCCAATTCAGCCACCGGCCTGCGCTCGATGCCGGCGCGCTATGTGTTTTTGGATGAGGTGGACGCTTATCCGGCCTCAGCCGATGAGGAAGGTGACCCAGTAAGTCTCGCCGAGGCTCGGACCACAACCTTTGCCCATCGGCGCAAAGTGTTCATGGTGTCGACACCGACCATTCGAGGGCTCTCGCGCATCGAGCGGGAGTTTGAGGCCAGCGACCAGCGGCGCTACTTCGTGCCCTGCCCGCATTGCGGCCATATGCAATGGCTACAGTTCGAGCGGTTACGCTGGGACAAAGGGCGGCCAGAAACGGCGGCCTATGCCTGCGAGGGCTGCGAGCAGCCCATTGCCGAGCACCACAAGACGCAGATGCTCGAGCGTGGTGAATGGCGGGCGACCGCGATCAGCGCCGATCCCAACGCCATAGGCTTCCACCTCTCGGCGCTCTATTCGCCGATAGGCTGGAAAAGCTGGGAGCAGATCGCGCGGGACTGGCTGGCAGCCCAAGGCTCCGACGAAATGCTACGCGCGGCGCGCAACACACTGCTCGGTGAGACCTGTGTTGAAAACGGGGACGCGCCGGAATGGCAGCGGCTGGCCGATAGGCGCGAGGCATATGCCGCGCAAATCCCGATGGGTGGTCTGTTCCTCACCGCTGGCGCCGACGTCCAGAAAGACCGCATCGAGGTGGATGTCTGGGCTTGGGGGCGTGGGCTGGAAAGCTGGCTCGTCGATCATATCGTCATTCCAGGTGGTCCGGGAGATCCCACATGCTGGCAAACGTTAACGGACCTACTGGGCCAAACTTGGGTGCACGAAAACGGCGCCGTGATGCCGCTGGCCAAGCTGGCGATCGACACCGGGTATGAGACCTCTGCCGTTTACGCCTGGGCTCGGGCGCAGGGCATTGCGCAGGTGGCCCCAGTCAAAGGCTTGGAGGGGTTCAACCGGGCGACGCCCGTCTCGGGCCCGACCTTTGTCGATGCCACCGTGAATGGCCGGAAACTGAAACGCGGGGCCCGGCTCTGGACGGTGGCCACCGCCACCTTCAAAGCCGAGACCTATCGCTATCTGCGGCTTGAGCGGCCCTCAGATGAGGATCGCGCGTCCGGCGCGCCCAATCCGGCGGGCATGATCCACCTGCCCGACTGGGCGGATAGTGAATGGCTCAAGCAGCTGGTGGCCGAGCAGCTGGTGACGATACGCGACCGGCGCGGTTACGCACGCCAGGAATGGCAAAAGATGCGTGAGCGGAATGAGGCGCTGGATACCCGGGTCTATGCCCGCGCGGCCGCCTGGATCCTCGGGGCCGACCGCTTTGACGAACAGATGTGGCGGCAGTTGGAGAAGCAGGCAGGCGTGGAAACGGCTGTCACCTCGCAAACGGCCAAACCTGAGAAATCGACCGACCCTCAAGCCGGGCGGATTGCATCGCCCCGGCGGCGCGGCTGGAAGATCAGCACGCCCAAATACATGGAATGATGAATGACCCTCGACGAGCTGAAATTCCGCCACAGCGCACTCTTGGCCGCGCGCTACAGCGGCACGCGGTCTGTCAGCTATGACGGCAAGACCGTCAATTACGGCACGGATGCTGAGCTGGCCGCGGCAATCGGTGATGTGGAGCGCCGCATCGCCAAATTGCAGCGCGACGCTGGGCGTGTTCTGCGTCCCCATGCTGTGAAAGATCTGTGATGAACTGGCGACAGCGCATTGGCGCCTTCATCGGAGGGTTTGACGCGGGCCAGCACCACCGCCGCCTGCGCGGGTTCCAGGCCACGCGGGCACATGTGAATGCGCTTATTGCAGCCTCGGGCCCAGACATCACCGCCCGCGCCCGCTGGCTCGTGCGCAACAATGGCTATGCGGCGAACGCGGTCGAAAGCTGGGCAGCGAACACCGTGGGCGATGGGATCAAGCCCATCTCGAAACTTGCCGATGCCGCCCAAAAGGAAGAGCTGCAACGATTGTGGCTCGCCTGGACGGATGAGGCAGACGCCGAGGGGCTGACGGATTTTTACGGGCTGCAGCGTAGAGCGGCGCGCGAGGTGTTCTTGGCCGGTGAAGTGTTCGTGCGGATCCGGCCACGGCGCGTGGAGGATGGCCTCACGGTCCCCCTCCAACTCCAGATGCTACCCTCGGAAATGCTGCCGCTCCATGAGACCGGCGTGGCGCGAAACGGCAACGCGATCCGGCAGGGGATCGAGTTCGACCGGATCGGGCGGCGTGTGGCCTATCACTTCCTCCGCCGTCACCCAGGCGACAGCACCGATCCGGGGCTCTCGGGTGAGATTGTCCGCGTGCCCGCCTCGGAGGTGATCCACATCATCGACCCGGTGGAAGGCGGGCAGCTGCGCGGTGTGTCGAAACTCGCCCCGGCCATCGTGAAGCTCTTCCTCCTGGATCAGTACGACGATGCTGAACTCGACCGCAAAAAGGTCGCGGCGATGTATGCGATGTTCGTGACCTCCCCCGCCCCGGAGAACCCGCTCGCCCCCTTGGACGATGAAGAGATGCCTGCCGGCGTCGAAATCAGTCCAGGCCAGATCGTGCGGCTAGATCCTGGCGAGGATGTGACCGTCGGCCAACCTGCCGATAGCGGGGCGACCTATGAGCCGTTTCAGTATCGGACGCTCCTGCAAATCTCCGCTGCGCTCGGGATCCCCTATCCCTATCTTGCCAATGACATGGTGAAGGGGAACTTCTCGAACTCGCGCTTGGCGCTGATCGAGTTCCGCCGGCGCGTCTCTGCCTGGCAGCATTCGGTGATGGTCTACCAACTCTGCCGCCCGGTCTACGCACGCTGGCTAGATCTGGCGGTGCTGTCAGGCGCTTTGTCGCTGCCCGGCTATGAAAAGGATCGCCCTCGGATGCTAGCGGCGGACTGGCTGCCCACGAAATGGGACTGGGTCGATCCCCTCAAAGACGCCAATGCCGAGATCGCCCAGATCGAGGCTGGGCTCAAATCCCGCACGCAGGCTATCGCAGAGCGCGGCTATGACGCCGAGCAGGTGGATCGGGAAGTTGCAGCGGAGCGGGAACGTGAGCGCGCGCTGGGGCTTGATTTTCGCCGGCCGGGGTCGCCGGCGCAGGGCGTGCAGGCAGAACCGGTCAACGACGACAGAGAAGATGACGATGGCAGCGATGACACAGCCGATGACGTGACAGCGCGTTTGCGCACCGAAGAGGACAAATCCTAATGCTCCACGCCCGCATTGCCGCACGCGCCTTTAATACGCCGCTGCTGGTCGAACCCTCAAAGGCCATGGCGTTTCTATCCGGCCTCGGGCCGCGCATATTAGGAAGGCCAGTTGAGCTACTGGAACCGGATATCTCTCTAGAAGGCTCAGCCACCCTGCCCGCCCGAGCCAGCATTCTGGCCGGCAACCTCGCCGACCACCTGCAGCAAAATGGCAATGCGCCCTACCCCGTCGTGGACGGCATCGCGGTGATGGAGATTTCCGGCGTGCTGATCCATCGCGGAGGCTGGATCGGCCAGTCCTCAGGCCAGACGAGCTATGAGGGGATCACGGCACAGATCGAAGCGGCGGCCAGCGATCCGACAGTGCGCGGCGTTGCCTTGGAAATCGACAGTTTCGGCGGCGAGGTGGCCGGCGTCTTTGACCTCGCCGACCGGATCCGCGCGCTGCGCCGCGACAAACCAGTCTGGGCCTTTGTCGCCGAACACGCCTTTTCAGCAGGCTATGCGTTGGCTTCCCAGGCCGACCGCATCCTGCTGCCGCGCACCGGCGCCGTCGGCAGTATCGGCGTGGTGGTGATGCATGCCGATCTCAGCGGTCAGCTCGATCAAGACGGCGTGCGTGTGACCATGATCCATTCAGGCGCCCACAAGGTCGATGGCAACCCATACGCGCCGCTGCCCGAGAACGTCCGGGACGACATCCAGCGCGAGATCGACATCCTGCGATTTCTCTTTGCAGAGACCGTCACAGCTGGCCGCTCTAGCCGGCTGAGCCAAGACGCTGCTCTGGCGACCGAAGCGGCCACATATCGCGGCACCGATGCTGTTGCCGCAGGCCTGGCCGACGAAGTGATCGATCTCACCCGGGGCTTTGCCCGCTTCCGCGAAAGCATATCGAGCCCAATGCCCACCGCGCGGCTGCCGCGCGCAACCTATCCCCGACCAAAGGAGGCCGCCATGAGCGCCAAAACAGATGCCGCAGTAGAAACTGCTCAAACTACTGACACCGAAGACACCGCGTTGGACAGCGCTGCTGAGAATTCGGACACCCAGGATGATGCCGGTGGCGTGCAGGAAGACGACCCCGCACCCATCGCCGTCGCGGCGCCCATGCATACGCCATCCGCTGCGCACCCCGGCAATCTGGCAGAGGTCTCTGCGCAGCTGCGCGAGTCAGCAGCCGAAATTGCCGAGATCGCGGCGCAAGCAGGCCGCCTCGGCATCGCGATCGATGCCGCGAAGGCCCTGCGCGACGGCACAGCGCCAGAAGCCCTGCGCCGCCTTGTGCTGGAACGCGCCAGCGCGGCAGCGGACGCCCGCGACATCGTGGCAGCCCCGCCCTCTCCAGTTCTTCCCGAGACCGCGGAAAGCCCGATTGTGGCCGCCGCGAAGAAGGCTGCCTCGGCGGGCAGCAGGGGCTGAACCGCTCACCCCGTAAACACCTGATCTCCTGCCGCTCCTCCCCGGCGGGGGATTTCTTTTTGACCCTCACACCATCGGAGATTGCCCATGTCCGTGCTGACCCAACCGCCCACCATGGGCGATGTCCTCAAATACGAGCTGAACCCCAACTTCACCCGCGAGACCGTGACGCTGCTGGCCGGCACCACCTATCCGGTTGGCGCCGTGCTTGGCCGCATCACCGCGAGCGGCAAATACAAGCTCGCCACTTCAGGCGGCAGTGATGGCGCGCAGACGGCGGCGGCTGTCATGCTCTACGCCACCGACGCCAGTGATGCGGATCAGGAGGCCGTCGTCCTTGTCCGCGGGCCGGCCATTCTGTCCAAGGCCGGGCTTGTCTTTGACGCCAGCGTCGATGACGCGGCAAAGATCACCGCAAAACACAACCAGCTCGTGGCGCTCGGCATCATCCCACGCGACGCCGCCTAATCAGGCCGCAACATTCCTCCCCTCATTCTCCGGAGTACCCCATGACCATCACCCGCAACCCATTTGACGCGGGCGGCTATTCGCTCGCCGAGATGACGCAGGCCATCAATATCCTGCCCAATCTCCACACCCGCCTCGGCCAAATCGGCCTCTTTCGCTTCGAAGGCGTCACCCAACGCTCTGTTGTCATTGAGCAGCGCGAGGGCGTGTTGAGCCTCCTGCCATCCGTGCCGCTGGGTGCACCGGCCACCGTCGGCACCCGCGAGCAGCGTTCGATGCGCAGCTTCGCGCTTCCCTGGATCCCCCATGACGATGTGATCCTGCCGGCCGACATTCAGGGGATGCCCGCGCTGGGCCTGTCGGATGCGGCAGACCCATTGGTCGAGGTGATGAACCACAAGCTGACGCTCATGCGCCGCAAGCATGCTCAAACCCGCGAATACATGGAGATGAACGCGCTCCGCGGCATCGTGAAGGATGGTGCCGGCACGACCCTATACAACTACTTCACCGAATTCGGGATCGAGCAGATCTCGGTCGATTTCGTTTTTGGGACAGCCGGCACCAATATCCAGGGCAAGGTCCGCACGGTTTTGCGCGGGATCGAGGACAGTCTGCTTGGCGAGACCATGACCACCGCCCATGCGCTGGTGAGTTCGGAGTTCTTCGACAAGCTGATCAGCCACCCCAAGACCGAAGAGGCCTATAAGTTCTTCTCGGCCACGGGCGGCCAACCCTTGCGCGAAGATATGCGCCGCGCCTTCCCCTTCGCAGGGATCCTCTTCGAGGAATACAACGGCTCGGTCACCCTCTCGAACGGCACCTCGGAACGCCTGATTCCTGCGGGTGAAGGCATCGCTTTCCCTCTTGGCACCTTCGACACCTTCACCACATATGGCGGGCCGGCGAACCTGCTGGAAACAGCCAACACCGTCGGCTTGCCGCTCTACGCGCGGCAGATGTTGGATGCCAAGGGCCGTTGGATTGATCTGATGACGGAAAGTTCAATCTTGCCGGTGAACAAGCGCCCACGGCTGGCCATCCGCCTGCACAGCTCGAACTGAGTGCCAGTCTGATGACCGCCTTTGCCATCGCGACTGATCTACTCTTCGCGGATCCAAACCTCTCTACCCCGGCGCTTTACCAGCAATCCGGCATCGGGGTGGAGCGCGGGGTTCGCGTGATGCGCCGCAATCCAGACCGGATCGTCGAGTTTGGTGCCGCGCGTCTGGTCAGCGACAGCGTGGTTCTGGATGTGCGCGTCAGTGACTGTCCGGAGCTCGCCGCTGGCGATCGCTTCGAGATCGCAGGCGAGCTCTTCGCCGTACAGGGCGCACCGCAGCGTGATCGCGAGCGGCTGGTCTGGACAGTGGAACTCTTGCCTTGGTGGCCAGATCCTCATGCTGATCTTGGGCAATGAAGCGAGGGGAATGCCATGATCAAGATAAAGATTGATGGGGACATTGGCGCGATGATGGCCGCCGAGATCACGGCTGGCGAAAAAGCCGTCACCAAGGCGGTTGCAGACGCTGGCTCCGGCTTGAAACAGAACTGGCGCGGACAGATTACCGGCACAGGCCTTGGTGCGCGTTTGGCCCGGACCATCCGGTCGGCAACTTACCCCAGAGGTGAGCCCAGCCTGAATGCCGCAGCCCTAATCTGGTCGCGGGCCCCGGTGATCGTCGGAGCGCATGACACCGGACCAATAATCCGCTCAAAAGACGGGTTTTGGCTTGCCATCCCCACTGAGGCCGCTGGCAAGGGCACACGAGGAAAAGCGCTCACCCCCGGCGATTGGGAACGCCGCCGTGGTCTGCGCCTGCGCTTTGTCTATCGCCGCACTGGGCCGAGCCTATTGGTGGCCGATGGACGCCTGAACAACCGAGGGCTTGGGGTCGCGTCACGCTCAAAAACCGGGCGCGGCCGCGCGACGGTTCCGATCTTCCTGCTGGTGCGACAAGTCAAGCTGCGCAAAAGGCTGGATCTGGACCGAGCCGCCAAGGTTGCACAGGACCGCATCCCTGTCGCGATCGTCGCGAACTGGCTGGAACCAAGGTTGAAGGGATAACGGGACCTGGCAGAAGAGGTGGGATTCGAACCCACGGTAGGCTCTCACCTACGCCGGTTTTCAAGACCGGTGCCTTCGACCGCTCGGCCACTCTTCCCCTTGGTACCCACGGCCGGACTCGAACCGGCACGGCCAAACTGGCCAGGAGATTTTAAGTCTCGTGTGTCTACCATTCCACCACGTGGGCCGTGGTAGGCCCGGCAGGATTCGAACCTGCGACCTAACCGTTATGAGCGGTCAGCTCTAACCGCTGAGCTACGGGCCCGACAAGCCCGTTTATTGGCGAATTCATTCGAAAAAGGCAACCAGATGCCCACGCCCCGCGAGACCATTTTGGAAGCCCTGGCAGACCTGTTGCGCACCGTTCCCCGAGTCCCGGTGCTGCGCAGCGAGGTCCTGCCAGAACGCATCCCACCCTCGGGCCTGATGATCCTGCGCGACGGCAATCCGGGCGAGCCTGGCGTGACGCTTTCGCCGCTGATGTATCACTACCAGCACCGCGCCGAGCTCGAGGTTATCGTACAGGCCGGCGAAGAACGTGACGCACGATTTGACCGGCTGATGGGGCGCATCGGCGCGGCCATCGCAGCCGACCGCACCCTGCGCGGGCGCTGCGACTGGGTCGAGGCCGAGGCCCCCGAGCCGGTCGATCTGCCAATCGAGGGGGCCGCGAGCCTTAAGGCAGCGGTCGTACCCATCATTCTACATTACGCCACCAGCGACGCGCTGGCCTGACGACAAAACCTGACGTTCACGGGAGAGAGACAATGGCACGAGCCCAAGGGGCGCGGGCGCAGATGGCGCTTGCGTTTGAGACGAGTTATGGCACGCCGCCTGCGAGCGGTTTTACCAAGATGCCCTTTGCAAGCACCACGCTTGGGGCCGAACAGCCCCTGCAAGCCTCGGAACTGCTCGGCTATGGGCGTGATCCGCTGGCACCGATCAAGGATGCGGTCACGGCAGATGGCGATGTGGTCATCCCGATCGACGCCGAGGCTTTTGGCTTCTGGCTGAAGGCGGCGTTCGGGGCACCCACCACCACTGGGTCTGATAGCTATACTCACCAGTTCAATTCCGGCGCGTGGACGCTTCCCTCCTTTGCCATCGAGACCGCCATGCCCGAGGTCCCGCGCTATGCAATGTATACGGGCTGCATGGTCGACAGTCTCAGCTGGCAGATGGCGCGCTCGGGGCTGCTGACCGCCACGGCCAGCATCGTGGCACAGGGCGAGACGGTCGGCACGATGGGCGCGGCTGGCACGCCGGCCGACATCACCCTCAAGCGCTTCGGGCATTTCAACGGGGCGGTGACCCGCAACGGCGCGAGCATCGGTAACGTTGTTTCTGCCGATCTGACCTATGCCAACAATCTCGACCGGATCGAGACCATCCGCTCGGACGGCAAGATCGACGGGGCGGACCCGTCCATCGCTGCGCTCACCGGCAATATCGTGGTCCGCTTCGCCGATCAGACACTGGTACAGCAAGCCATCAATGGCGAGGCCTGCGCGCTGGAGTTTTCCTATACGCTGGCAACGGGTGAGAGCCTGACGCTCACGGCCCATGCCGTATACCTGCCGCGTCCTCGGATCGAGATTTCGGGCCCGCAGGGCGTACAGGCGACATTCGACTGGCAGGCAGCCAGCGACCCTGGCGTGGGCTGCATGTGCACCGTGACCCTGACCAATATGCGCGAGGACTATTGAGATGCTGCGACTGAACCTCTCCAATCAGACGCAATGGCTGGATCTCGGCCATGGTGTCGAGATTCTTGTCATGCCCATGACCACGGCGCTGATGATGGCCGCGCGCAAGGAGGCACAAGGGCAGATCACGCTGCCCGATGCGCCTGACGCAGACGCCAGCGACCTCGACACAGACGGCATTGCGCTGGCCATGGCAAAAGCGGTGGCACGGATCGCGATCCAGGACTGGAAAGGCGTTGGTGATGACAACGGCTTTTCCGTGCCGGTCAGCCCCGAGGGGATCGACGCGCTTCTCGACATCTGGCCGATCTTCGAGGCCTTCCAGACAAAATACGTCGCCCGCGCCATGATCCTGGACGCGGAAAAAAACGCCTCACCGCCCTTGCCGACTGGGAGTTCGGCGGGGGCGGAGCCTACTGCCAAGCCTGCGAAGGGCCGTGCCCGGACTGCCCGCAAAGCCTGAATGCACCCAGAACGTTCGAGGGCTGGCAGGTCTGGGACCTGGTCCAGCGCCTCGGCGGCCAGCTGCGGGTGTCGGGTGCTTCCGTGATCGGCTGGGACATGGGTGCCGCGCTGCAACTGGGCGCGGCGCTCGGGATTTCGCCCATAGCTGTCGCCGAACTGCTGCCGCCCATCGAGGCGGTGATGGTGCGCAAGATCAATGATGAAATGCGGGCAGGTTCTGCCCTGAACATATAAAACTGGACCTCTCTGACATGGCCACCAAGCAAGTCTCCGTCCGCCTGTCCGCCACGGGCGGGCGGCAGGTGCGCGCCGAGCTCGAAGGCGTCGGCGAGGCCGGGAGCCGCGGCTTTGGCAGGCTCTCGCGCGAGATGCAGGCCGCCAATGCCCGTTTGGCCAGTTTTGCGCGCCGTGCTAAGATTGCTGCCACCGCTGCGGCCACGGCGCTGGCGGGGGCCGCGCTCTCGATAACGCGCTCCACGGTGATGGCGGCCAATGAGATCAGCCAGTTCAGCCAGGTGGCCAATGCAACGCCAGAGGTGTTTCAGCGCTGGTCAGCCGCGTCCAGCACCGTGGGCATCGAACAGGAGAAGCTCGCCGATATCCTCAAAGACGTGAACGACCGGGTTGGGGATTTTCTGCAGACGGGCGGCGGCCCGATGGCGGATTTCTTCGAGAACATCGCGCCGCGTGTTGGCGTGACAGCGGAGCAATTCGCCCGCCTCTCCGGGCCCGAGGCGCTGCAGCTTTATGTCTCCAGCCTGGAAAAGGCTGGCGTCAATAGCCAAGAGATGACCTTTTACCTTGAGGCCATGGCCTCGGACGCCACGCGGCTCATTCCGCTCTTAGCGGATGGTGGAGCAGAGATGGGCCGCCTCGGTGAACAGGCCGAACAGCTGGGCGCGGTACTCGACAGCGACGCCATCGCCGCCATGCGGCGCTCGGAACTCGCGCTGGTCAGCATGGGTCAGGTCTTCACCGGCATCCGCAACAAGGTCGCCGTGGCGCTGGCGCCGTCGCTCGAGGCCATGGCGAGTGCCTTTGTTGCACTGGCCTCGTCTACAAGCCCGCTGTCACGGGCCTTTGATACGGTGCTGGCCAACCTCGACCGGTTGGCGATCTACGCCGGGACTTTTGTGACGTTT
The DNA here is from genome assembly GCA_025751475.1 of Rhodobacteraceae bacterium XHP0102. Taxonomy (GTDB): domain Bacteria; phylum Pseudomonadota; class Alphaproteobacteria; order Rhodobacterales; family Rhodobacteraceae; genus M30B80. Next base: position 605,486 of record JAOWLD010000002.1, on the reverse strand, counting down.
ATCGCCGGCCGCTGGGTCGCGGCCATGGCCGCCGCCGCCTTTTCGGTGCGCGGGCTAGCCACAACACTGGTCGTGGTTAAGGGCGCTCTTATTCGTACAGGGATCGGGGCGCTGATCGTCGGCGCGGGCGAGTTGGTCTACTGGTTTTCCCGCCTCGTGGACGGGGCCGGCGGATTTGGTGAGGCGATGGGGCTTCTGAAAGATGTCGCCTCGCAGGTCTGGAATCGGGTCTCCTTGTCCGCCCAAGCCTCCTGGGCGCGGGTGGAAAGCAGCTGGGCTGCGGCACAGGCCGTCATTCTGGACGGGTTTCAGAGCGCCACGGACGCGGTAACCGGCTGGGCCAATGCCACGGTCAACACCTTCGAGGGGACGTTCCTCGCGGTGCAGGCGATCTGGAACGCGCTGCCCGAGGTCTTCAACCGGATTGGCGCGCTGGCGATCACCGGGCTCGTTTCTGCCATGGAAACCGGCCTTGGCGGCATCACCGAGGCTGTGAATGCTGTCCTGACCCTGGGTGGGCGCCGTCCCGACTGGGCGATCCCGGCACCGGACCTATCAGAATGGAAGGCCACCGTTCCCGAGGCCGTGCAGCTTGGTGAACGCGCCGCAGACGCCTATGGCCGGGCGTTTGAGGACAACCCGTTTCAGGCGCCACAGCTCTTTGGCGGCATGGCCGAGGACGCCCGCGGGCGCTCAGCCGGTTACGCCGAGGCAGCACGGATGCTGTCGGACGCAGCCGCGCGCCCGCTGACCGCTTGGCAGGCATTGCGCGCGGCCATGACAGGTAGCGCGGAAGACGGGGCGGCGGCCCTCAATGACGCGGCGACCTCTGCCGATCGGTTGGGCACGGCGCTGGCCGGGGCTGAGGAGCAGTTTTCGAGCGAGGAGGTCGCAGCAGAGGCGGCGCGCGCCGGTGCTGCGGCCCAATCTGCCGCCGAACAGATCCGTGATGCGGGCGACGTGGCCGCCAGCGGCTGGGCTGCGGTCAGCGATACGCTCGCCTCCTACGCGCGCGACGCGATGGATTGGGGCAAAGGCCTTGGCGAGACGCTGGTGGGCGCGTTTCGCGGGGCGGAGACCGCGTTTCGTGAGTTCGTGCGCACCGGCAAGCTCGATTTCAAAGGGCTGGTGGCCTCGATCCTCGAGGATCTGGCCGTCCTGCAGCTAAGGAATGCCGTGCTTGGCCCCATCGCCAATGCGCTCTCCAGCGCCTTTGGCGGCTGGGGCGGCGGTAATGTGACAGCGGCGGTATCGCATGCCGGTGGCATGGTGGGGATTTCCGGACATTCTCGACAGGTGCCGGCGCTGACCTTTGCCGGCGCACCACGCATGCACAACGGTGGCTGGGCCGGTCTGCGGCCCGACGAGGTGCCAACCATCCTGCAACGCGGGGAGCGGGTACTTTCGCGCCGGGAAGTGGCCGCCAGCACCCAAAGTTCTGGGTCACAGCGACTGGAGATTTCCGTCAATGTCGAGGGTGCGCGTGGTAACCGCGAGATCGAAGAAATGGTGAATGCAGGCGTCTCCGGCGCGCTGCAGGAATACGATCGGCTCGTCGCGCCCCGCACGCTGGCGCGCGTCAGCCAGGATCCACGGCGGAGGGGCTAATGGCACTGACCTATCCGCTTTCCTACGCCCAGTTCCTTGGGGCCCTGCGCGTCGAGGAAGTGACGTTTCGGCTCTCCCATCCGCAGGAGCACACGCGATTGGGCGACGGCACGGTGATCAGCGCCAGCCTCGGGGCCTCGCTCTGGACCGGGACGATCAGGCTGGCCCAGGCCAACCACCCGCGCCACGGCCAGATGGAGGCGTTGATCGCGCTGATGGATCAGCCAGGGGCGACGTTTCTGTGCCATGACCCTCGATATCTTGGGCCAGCGGGCGATCCGACGGGGGCGATTCTGGGCAGCCGCACCGTGACCATTCATTCTGTCGCCAGCAATATGCGCGAGTTACGGCTGACGGGGCTGCCATCGGGATATGTACTCTCGGCAGGCGACATGCTGGGGTTCCCGTATGGGTCGAACCCCGTCCGATATGCACTGCATCGCATGGTACTCGGTGGTGCCGCCTCAAGTCTTGGGTCGACGCCCATGCTCGAAGTTATCCCCAACCTGCGCCCGGGCGCAGTGGCAGGGCTGACGGTTTCGCTGATCCGACCGGCGTGCAAGGCAAGACTTCTGCCAGCACCCACCTATGGATCCGGCCGCCAGGCGCTGAGCCGCGGCGCCAGTTTCGACTTCATCCAGACGCTCAGGTAATTCATGCGCATTCTCGACCCAACCTCTGCGGAGTATCTCTCCGCCCGCACCGGCGTGGCCAGCCGCCACCTGGTGCATGTCATCGCCCGCAACCGCGAGACCGACGCACAAGAAGCGCTCGGCCTCTGGCAGGGCGACGACCATCTGACCGTTGCGATCAATGGCGCCAACCGCACCTATTACGGCGCAGGCGGCTTGATCGGCGTCGAACCGATCCGGGCCGGCATCGGGCTTGAGGTGCGCATGCTGCAACTGGCGCTGAGCCCGCTGACCCCAGAGGTGGCCCAGCTCTTGCGCGGCTATGACGCCCGCCTGGCCCCAGCAGAGGTCCACCGCGCGCTCTTGTCGCTCGAGACCGGCCAGCTCATTGCCGAGCCGATCCGGGTGTTTCGGGGCTGGGTGGACGAGGTGAAGATCCGCACCGGCGAAGTGGGCGGCACTGGCGAGGCCACGGTGACCCTGGCCAGCGCTGCGCGTGGGCTCACCCGTGCCCTGACGCTCACCCGCTCGGACGCCGAGATGCGCCGCCGGAACGCGGGCGACGCGTTTCGCCGGTATACCGATATCGCAGGCGAGGTCGGCGTCTGGTGGGGCGAGAGCCGGGAGCGCGCCTGATGGACCGGCTGTCTCTGCTCATCGCCTATGCGGCTGAGGCTGGTGCCCGGCCGTTTCGCCCCGGTCGGCACGACTGCGCGCTGTTCGCGGCCGGCTGGGTCAAGCTTGCCACTGGCCAGGACTTGGCGCGCGGCTGGCGCAGCACCTATCGCAGCCTCAAGCGCGGTCAGCAGCGGCTCGAAGAAGCAGGTTTCCCCGACCACGTGGCGCTGGCCGCTGCCCATCTGCCCGAGATTGCCCCTGCCTTTGCGCAGGTTGGTGACCTGGCCGTGCTCGACAATAGCGCCTTCGGTATCAATGCGGGCGAGATGATCTACTGCCTGAAGCCTGAGGGCCTCGGGCTTGTCCCGCGCGGCCAGATGCGCCGCGCGTTTCAGGTGAGGTCGGACTGATGCCCCCTGTTGGTGCAGCCATTGCCGCCGTGGGCACCGCCATCGGCGGGGCGGTCTCGGCCGTCTCGGCCTTTGCCGCGAGCTCCTTTGTCGGCTCGCTCTTGGTCAATACCGCCGCATCCGTTGGGCTGTCCTTGCTCTCCCGCGCCTTGGCGCCCAAAGCCGTCCCCCGCTCTGTGGAACAGCGCGGCATCCAGACTGCCGTCACCACCACCGGCGGCACCGAACCGCAGGGCTTTATCCTCGGGCGCACGGCCACCGCCGGGCACCATGTCTGCCCGCCCATGAGCCATGACACTGGTGGCACGCCAAACGGGTTTTTGACCTATGTGATCGAGCTCAGCGATCTGCCGGGCATTGGCCTCAGCCGCGTCATCCTGAATGACGGCTATTCCGAGTTGGGCCCGGCGGCGCACCCAGACTATGGTTTCCCGCTGCTGGGGCAACGGGTGAATGGCACGGATCACGCCTGGATCAAATTCTACGATGGCCGCCAGACCGTGGCCGACCCGATGCTGGTCGCCAAATACGCCAGCTACCCGGACAGACCCTGGAGCAGCAGCTTTGTTGGCCACGGCACCGCCTATGCGATCCTGACCTTCCGCTACAACCGCAAGGTCTTCAACACGCTGCCCACGGTGCGCTTTGAGCTCGACGGGATCCCGCTCTACGATCCGCGTTTCGACAGCAGCGTCGGTGGGTCAGGCAGCCAGCGCTGGTCCAACCCTGCCACCTGGGCGCGCTCGGCCAACCCGGCCGTGATGATCTACAATATCCTACGCGGCATTCGGCTCCCCACCGGTGAGGTCTGGGGCGGCGATGTGCCGGCCGAGGATCTGCCGACGGGCAACTGGGTCACGGCCATGAACGCCTGCGATGCGCCGATCAGCAGCCGCCCCAGCTTTGTCGCAGGCCTCGAGGTCAAGCTGGAGATGGAACCGGCCGAGGTGATCGACGAGCTCGCCAAGACCTGCCTTGGCCAGGTGAGCGAGATGGGCGGGGTGTTTCGCATGCGCGTCGGCTCCCCGGCCGCGCCTGTGCAGTTCATCACCGATGAGGACATCGTGATTTCAGCGCCGCAGGAGCTGGACCCGTTTCCGGGGCTGGCGGCCAGCGCCAATGCCATCGCCTCGGAATACCCCGAACCCGCCAGCCTCTGGACGTCTCGCGCAGCACAGCCCCTGTTTAATGCAGCTTGGGAGGCCGAGGACGGCGGCCGTCGCCTCTCGACCAGCCTGAACTTCCCGGCCTGTTCGGATGTCTCACAGGTCGCGCAGCTCATGTCGGCCTATATCAAGGACGCGCGGCGTTTCCGCACCCACCGCCTGGTCCTGCCGCCCGAGGCCTTCCTGCTTGAGCCGCTCGACACGATCGCCTGGACAAGCGCCCGCAACGGCTACACGAACAAGATTTTTGAGGTCGTCGAGATCACCGACCAGCCGGGCACCATCAATCAAGAACTGGTGCTGCGCGAGCGCGACCCGGCCGATTATGGCTGGACCTCCGCGCAAGACCTGCCAGCGGTCGTTCCGGTCACCGGTCTTGCGCCCCGCCCACCGCAGATCATCGCCGGCTGGTCGGTCGCCGCCAGCACCCTCAAGGACGTCCTCGGCCTCGACCGCCGCCCCGCCATCACCCTGTCCTGGGTGGGCAGCGCCGCGCTGGACGCGCTCTTTGTGCGCTACGAGATCCGGCTGAAGGCGACGGCGCAGGTCGTGGCCTCCGGACTCGCGGACCGTGGTGCCGGCTCGGTTTTGGTTTCGGACGGCTTATTGCCCGAGGCCGAGTATGAGGTGCGCGGGCGATATGTGCTGGATCGTCCCACCGACTGGTCGAGCTGGCTGTCGGTCACCACGCCCGGGATTTACCTGCAGGGGGAGGACCTGCGCGGCGGCATCAAAGGTCTCTTGAGTGACGCCGATCTGGCCCCAGTGGAAATCCTGAGCGCACTGCCCAGCAGTGGCAACTTCCCCGGCCGGACGGTCTATCTGACCACAGACACCAAGCTCTATCGCTGGACCGGCAGCGCCTGGAGCTCAGGGCTCGCCGCCAGTGAGATCGAAGGCAAACTCTCGGATGACCAGATTGAGGCGATTGCGGCGGCCAAGATCACTGGTGCCCTCATTGAGGCGCAAATCGCGAATGGGGCGGTTTCTGGCGCGAAGATCGCAACCGCCGCCATTGATGCCGGCAAACTCGCGGCAAATGCCGTGACAGCCGCCAAACTGGCCGCAGGCGCCGTGACCACCGGCAAACTTGCCGCTGGATCCGTAACAGCCACTGCGATCGAGGCTGGTGCAATTTCCACCGAGAAGATCGCCGCAGGCGCCGTCACCGCGGGCCTCATCGCGGCGGGCGCGATTGATGCCGAGAAGATCGGCGTCACCCAGCTGTCGGCCATCACCTCCGATATCGGCACCGCCACCGCGGGCATCATCCGCAGCGCCGACGGCAAGTTCAAGATCAACCTCAACGCCAAGACCATCACGATAACTGTGTGACGACCACAAAGATCAGATCGCCATGACCATTCACGAACTGCAAGACCTCTCGCCCCTGATCGCGGCCAGCGAGTACTGGGCCGAAGACCCCAGCCGCCCGCTCTGGCTGCGCGTTGATGCGGGCCGCATCAGCCTCGCGCTGACTGAGCCGCAGTGCCTCTTCGCCCATCTGCGCACGGTGCCCGATCTTGGGGTTGTCGCCCAGGACGTGGCCGAGCCCACGGTCTTCGTCGAATGGCCGAGCGGCCGGCATCGGCTGCACCTTCCCGGCAGCTGGGACGCGGCCGCGCCCTACGAGGGTCGTCCATACGTTCTGGGCCAATACGATTGCTACACCATCGTGCGCGACTGGATGGCGCGCGAGCGCGGCCATGAGATGGCCATGCTCACCGACACGCCAGAGCGGCTGGTGAACCAATGGCTAACCGACGGGGTCTTCGTCACCAACCCCGAGCTGCACCGCTGGGAGCGGGTGATCGTGCCGCAAGCCGGCGACGGGATATTGTTTTCTCTCTCACGTCGCGACGAGGACACCCCGAACCGCGCCAATCATTGCGGCGTCTATCTCGGAGATGGCCGCTTCCTGCATCACTTCCCCAACCGCGCCTCCTGCATCCAGGAGTTTGACGCGCGCTGGCGGGCTTGGGTGGTCAGTTTAATGAGGATCAAGAGCTGATGGCCCGTACTCTTCATGCCGATGGCACCACCGGCAAGGTGTTCATCTACAGGAACGATGCCGGGCCTGCGACCTACGAGACCCCGACCGGGCCGCAACTCGGCGATCTGCATTTCCACTCGGACCTGAGCTATCTCGGCAACGCCCAGGTCATCGACGTGACGCTCACCCATCCCGAGCGCACGCGCAGTTCCTCGACCTCCAAGGGGCTCTTTGGCGCCTCAACCTATTACAATCCCCGCCAGGGCACCCAAAGCTATGATCTGGCCAGTCACAACTTCGGGCGCGTCGTGCCCTTCATCCCCTTCTATGGTGAGAGCCAAATGCCCTCCGGCACCGTGGTCCAGCAGGTCGGCGAAAGCGCCCGCGCCGTCAGCATTTATCTCACCAATACCACGATCCGCGCCTTCGAGAACTGGGTCACCTTCGACAACACGCTACCCGCCATTACCCGCCGCTACCGGGTGTTTCTGTTCGAGACGCTGTTTGAAGGATCCGGCAATGAGAGCATCCGCATCGCACCCACGCTTTTTCGCGCAGGCTTTGGCAAGCTCAGCACCGCTTACCGCTATCTCCGGCAAAGCGAGACCCCGGATGTCTTCGTGACCGCCGGCAAAACGGCCGATGTGCAAAGCGGCGGGCTCAAGGTCGTGCTGCCCGACGGCACGCTCGCCCTGCAATCACCCACCTACACCGGCAGCTTTGCCGGATCGCCCGGCCGCGGGGTGCGGATATGAGCTTTGAAGCCCGCGACAACGTCATCCGTGTCACCGACACCAATGGGGATGTGGTGTTCGATACCGGCACGCCGATGCCCCATATCGCCGCCGTACTGAACCACACCGTCACCCACGCCTTTCCGGAAAGCGGCGACACCCCGGTGGCGCTCGGCTTCGACATTCTCAGCAAGGTCGTCTCAGGCTGCCGCGACTTCCAATGCCAGTCCGAATATATCTGCAAGGACGTCTATACCTGCGGATACGAGTACCAGTGCAACTATGAATACATCTGTGATTACGACCCCTTCGGCGGCGGCTATCAGTGCGGCTACGAGAACGTTTGCGGCAATGTCTATGTCTGCGGCTATGAAGAACGCTGCAACTTCGAGCGCGTCTGCGATTGGGTCGATGTCGAGGGCTACGCCACCTCCAGCGGCAACCAGGTCTCGGCGCTGGAGCACAGCCAGACCTATACGCTCGGCACGCTGCAAGCCGGGACCAAACCGGACTTTCTGCTGGTCCTGATGCGCGCAAACCGCCTCATTGCGGGCAGCCAGAGCGATTTTGGGACCTTCATCAGCGCCATCCCAAATGGCGAGATGATCGCCGCCAATGGCTCGACCGTGCTGGAAAGCGCCTTCATCCCCGGCGGCGCGCCCTGGCTCAGCCGGATCGTCTCCGTGTTTCTGGAAGGCGATGCCGTAAAAGCCGAGTTCAAACACTCCAACCGGCAATACACGAGCGTGCGCGCCACCGGCTATGCCGAGAGCTGTTTTGGGTTTCCGGATGCATGGGCGCCCCCAGACACCACCAGTTCGACCTGGGAGATCACCTTCGAGCTCTATGTGGGGAAGTTCACCACATGACCAAAATCAAACTCATCAGCCTCGCCCGCGACATGGTGGGCGACATCGCCACCATCCGCGCCGAGATTCTCGAGGATGCCGGAGCCTACTTTCGGGTCAAGGACACAATCGAGATCGACATCGAAGGCGGCGCCCGCATGAGTAACGCACAAATCACCGCCATCATCGAGGAGACTTACCATGGCTGAGACACCACGCTATCTGTCGCTGCCCTTCGCCAACAGCCCCGTGATCCAGGATGGTATCCATGTCGGCTTCACGGTGGGCGTGACGCTCACCCATGACGGCCTAACCGTCACGGAAACAGTCGAGGTGATCTGCGGCGCCGAACAGGCGGCCACGCTGACCACGGGACCGATCGAGGCCTATACCGCCTGGTCGCGCCAGGCGCTCATCGATCATGACCTCGTCGCCAAGGCCAATGCCGCGATGGATGCCAAGCTTGCGTCACTGACCGCAGCCTAACCCAAGTTCGTCAGTCGCTGGGCCCTCGTGGCGCCCGTTCTTCATTTCACCACCACCCCACCGGCCCGCCTCAGGCGGGCTTTTTGCTGTCCAAGGAGACCACCTCATGTCCTTCCAATTCTCCCCCGCTGCCCGCAACGCAGCCCTTGATGCCATCGAAGGAGCCATTGGTACTGGCCCCAAGCTGCAGATCCGCTCCGGCGCGCTGCCCGATACCACCGCCGTGGCCGATGCCGGCAATCTGCTAGTCGAGATTGATCTGCCCTCCGACTGGCTTGAGACTGCCGCCGATGGCGTCAAAACCATCAAGGGTATCTGGACGGGCACCGGCACGGCCGCGGCCGGCGGCGGCACCAATGCGGGGCATTTCCGGATCAAGAACAATGCCGGCGCCGTCACCCATGTGCAGGGCACGATCACCATCACCGGGGGCGGCGGCGATATGGAACTCGACAACCCCAATATCGCCCAGAACCAGTCGGTGACCGTCACCACATTCACCCTCACCGCCGGGGGCGCCTAAGCCATGGTCAAGCGCGTCAACCGCGCCAAGGTGACGACACCCACCTTGGGCACTGGAACCGTAACGCTGGGACCCGCGGTTGACGGGTTCCAGTCCTTTGCCGCCGCCGGCGTCGTGGATGGCGACACCCTCCGCTATGTCATTGAGGACAGCGATGCCTGGGAGATCGGCACCGGCCACTATTCCGCAGCCGGGCCAAGCCTCACTCGCGCGCCTTCCGAGAGCAGCTTGGGCGGCAGTGCCATCGCCGTCACGGGATCAGCGACGGTTTTCATCACGGCTACAGCCGCCGACTTCGCAAAAACCTATGACGGCGGTGCCGCAAGCGCCGTCTTTCTCCCCACCCAACAGATCGATGGAGGCACCGCCTGATGGCCGATCGCATCCAACTGCGCCGCGACACCGCCGCCAACTGGGCCTCCGTCAACCCGGTCCTCGCCGATGGCGAGATCGGGCTCGAACAAGACAGCGGACAGTTCAAGCTGGGCGACGGCGTGACCGCCTATACCGCACTTCCCTATGGCGGCCTGCAGGGGCCCCAAGGCGATGTCGGGCCAGCACCAGCCTGGGGCACGATCCCCGGCGTCTTGTCCGATCAGACAGATCTGCAAGCCGCCCTCGATGCCAAGGCCCCCAAAGCCAGTCCAGCCTTTACGGGCAACGCCAGCTTTGCCGGCGCCATCGGTGAAGGGGTAAACACCCTTACCGGCACGACAGTGACGCTTGATCCCTCTGCCGGCACGCTGCAGCAGCACGTCCTGACCGGCCCCACCACCTATGCCGACGGGCTGAGTTCCGGTCAGTCCATGACGCTGATGATTGATGACGGCGCAGGCGCGCTGGTGACCTGGCCGACCCTCACCTGGGTCAACACTGGCGGCAGCGCGCCCACGCTCAGCCTCACCGGCTTTACCGTCTTCGCCCTCTGGAAAGCCGGCACCACACTCTTTGGGGCCTTGATCGGAGATGGCAGCTGATGCTCACACGCAGATTAAAAGGCGGGCAAAAGCCGCCGGCGCTCTCCACCGCCGGCTATGTCTTTGCCAACTCCACACGGGTCTATGAGTTCAAGCTGGGGGCAGCCCCGCCGGGCATCATCGAAGTCCCAGGCGTGGCCCCCGCTCACAGCTGGGACAGCTACCTCTCCATGACCGCAGTCACCCTCGATCCCAACAACAGCCCCTCCTATCCGATCCGGCTCAATGCCGCCTTCACTGGCGACTGGCTGTTCCAGGCCTCGACCCGGATCGACATGGATCCCAGCGGGTCAAACTACTGCAGCGATGCGGGCATTGGGCTCTTTAATACGTCCCCCACCGCAACCTGGGACTGGCGATGGGGCACCTCTGCCGGCCGGATTGCCGCGCAAAACAACTGCAAAGGACCCATCATCTATGGGCAATCCGCAAGCGCAGGCAGTTTCAGCTCAGGAGAGCTCACCCTCGACGGCGTCTGGGTCACCATGCATATGTCCCACCGCCCTTCGATCAATGAGACCCGATACCAGATCACCCAAGGTCTCGAGGACTGGGCCCGGGCCAGCCCGCAGATCACGGACCTCACCCTCGCCGACAGCTTCGGCGGCGATTACTACTGCGGCATCGCCTCCGACGATGACAGCGATCAGATGGTCTTCTCGGCCCTTCGGATCGCGCCGCTCTGAGCCGCCCCCCTTCAAACTTCAGGAGCCACCCCATGTATGTCAAAGCCGAGGGCGACAGCGTCGTCCGCTATCCCTATGGGTTGAGCGATCTGGCCCGGGACCACCCGGAGGTCAGTTTCCCGCGCGCCATCAGCGCCGAGATGCTGGCCGGGTTCGGGGTCTATCCGGTCACGCAAGCGCCTGCGCCGGCCTATAATCCCGTCACGCAAAATGCCGTCCTGCGCCAGACGCCTGAGCAAATCGAAGGCGACTGGATCCTTGGCTGGGACGTCACCGCCAAGACCGAGATCGAGGCCCAGCATTACCGTGACCGCACGGCTGCCGAGCAGCGTGCCGCGCGCGACGCGGCCTTGGCTGCGAGTGACTGGGTGGTTGTCAAACATCTCGAGGCGGGCAACGCGGTCCCGAGCGCTTGGGCCGACTATCGCCAGGCGCTGCGTGATCTGCCCGAACAGCCCGGCTTCCCCTTCACCCATGCCTGGCCCGTCCAGCCGGAGTAACCGCCCATGCTTGGCCTCGCCCCAATTGCCGCAGCACCGCTCGCCGATGACGGGGATCGGCTGTCGCGGATCCAGAGCAGCGCGGTTGGGGAGGTTGCGCTTGGGGGCGATAGTGCGGCGCACGCGACCATTGGGGACAAAGCGAACCAAGGCTCCGTATTCTCCCTCGGAAACAGTGCAGCTGGCAACGGCAGTCTTTCCGGGCGCGGGGTCGGTGGTCTCACTGCTGTAGGGTATGCGCACGTCATCGGGGCCGCTTCAGCGATCGCAGCAGGAGCATTCACCGCGATCAACACTGCTGCAGCAACTTCCCGTTCAGCGGGTATCATCAAAGGTGGCATTGAGCTCGCGGGCCAGGGTGTTGGTCGCACCAAAGGCTCCGGTGAGCTGCGTGGGTTATGGAATGGGCACGGCGCCGCGGCGGCGAGGAGCGCAACGCTTGCCAGCGGTTCGGGTCGTCTCAAGGCGCCAGGGGACGCGCAAAGCAGCGCAAGGCTGCAATCGGGGGTCGAAGGGTCCTTTACGCTCAAACGCCAGCTCGAGGCGGATGCTATCCTCGAAGGGACTGCCGCGTATGGCATAGGGATCGACGGCGCAACCAAGGCTGCGGTCCAAACGCTTGGGATCGGCACGCTCACTGTCATTCTTGCTGGGCCCTCCGCAGCAGGCGCTGTGCAGCGCGCCGCGGCGAACGGCACCATGCCTCTGGGAGGATCCGGCCGAACCAAGACCGTCAGCACAAGCCGAGCCACGTCCTTTGGGCCAGCGCTCTCTGGCTTTGCAATCGGCACCACGCTTGCAGCGCGTTTTGCTGACATCACTGGTCGGCTCGGCTTCGGCGTGAGTACAAGCGCGGCTGTGGAGGCGCATGCAATCGCCGGTGCCCTCTTCGCGGGCAGCATGGAAGCGCTCGGGAACGTGAGCACGTGCAGCGCGATCACTGGCGGGTTGTTCTTTGCGCGGGAGCTGGACGCGGGCGTTATGGCCTCCGGTGAGGCGCATCGAGAGATCGGTCTTGCTGGGGCGGCAAGCGGGAGCACGGTGGCGGCCGCGGAAGCAGCGGCGGTAGGGCTGGAGGTCACCGTCGCGTCAGAGGCGCGAGGGGCCAGTGTTGGGACAGTTAGCGACAGGGTGACGGTTTACGGCCAGACTGAAATGGTGAGTGCAGTTGCCGGGGCCGCAACAACCACCTTGGCGTCGGCCAGCGTCTTCGGAGCAACCACTGGCTCAAATGCTGTTGTCGAAGCAGAGGCATCGCTTCAAGGGGAAAATTGCAGCGCCAACCGCATATATGTAGCTGCGAGCACACCATTTGGCCTCTCCAGTCAAATCGCAGGTGCAGTTCGTCCAGTCGCACGGGGCGTCGGACAATTCGACACTGCCGACAGCGCCACGGGCGGCATCGCGTCCCTTGGCCAAGGGCGCGGTACACTCGATGTGGCACGGGACTTCGCCGGGGATGTGGATGTTCTGGCCGATAGCACGCCCGCGATCGCAATCGTCGGACACGCGACAGTCCAAACCGTTTCCATCGGCACCGTCACATCGGCTGCTGTCAACTTTGCAGGGTCCGCGCGAGCGACAAACGCCAGCCACGCGCAGGCCCGGACACTCATTGCGCTGTCTGGCCTAGGCATCGCCCAAGGAGGAGCGACAGCTTCGAGCCTTTTGGGTGTGGACAGTAGCCTGTTCGTGGCGGGTATTGCGCCACTAAACGTGGAGAGCATCGGCACTTGGTCTGCAGCCGGGCAAATGGATGCCAAGACGGCATTGGCAGGATCGGCAGAGACTGTCCTTCCCATCAAAACCGGTGCAGAAACGCACACCGACATTGCGGCCACGGCCAATGCCGCGATCACTTTAACTTGTGCGATTGCAGCAAAGTTGGGGGCAGACGGATCTGCTTCTGACACATTCACCATCCACCGCGGCAGCGACACGGCCGTTGCAATCGACGCAGATGCGAGTCGCACTCTGGCCCTTCACGGCCAAAGTAAAGGGCTGCTCTCGATCGCCGCGGACCCGCACCCGTCCAAATTCGGGCTGGAAATGCTTGCAGCCGCAAGAAGCTGGGCTGCGGGCAGCGCCAGTTTGGACATCACCACTCCTGTATCCGCGACTGCGAGGGCGAAATCGCGAGCATCAAGCCGGGGACGTCTTGAGGTCGACCCGGCGGGATCAGTTGACGTTCTAGTCTTGGGCGAAGCCGTGCGGGGCATGCCCCTGTTTGGGGCGTCAGAAGCCCACATCACCGCTTTGGCCGCGGCGAATTCGATATTCGCACCCGGTCTCACCGCGTCCGCCGACAATGTCATTCAGTTGAACTTCACCGCCGAAGCCATTGCGGCAGACGTTCGCGCCGCCGGGGCCGCTCTAGCAGAAGCTCTAGAAGTGAATGCGCTGTGGGATTTGGGTACATCTTCGATCGCCTATCGGGCACCACCCGCGCTGCGCCGCGCCGAGCCCCCAAAATATGGGCTGAGCGGGCGGCTCTCACCCAGCAATTCCGGCCGCATACTGAGAGGCTAAAGCCACATGCTCAAGTTCACGATCAAGCGCGGCGACACATCTCCTGCGCTTCGCTTTGCATTGCTCCCTGACAGCGTTTCGCTCGCCGGTGCTGCAGTGCGCTTCCAGATGCGATCGCGCGGCGGCGACACGCTGATTGATCGGCCTGCTGAGATCGTAAGCGTGTTTCAACCGGCCGTGGTCGCACACCGCTGGCTCGCCGGCGACACAGATGAAGCGGGCCGCTACGAGGCGGAATTCCGCGTGACCAATGGGGACGGAACCATCGAGACTTTCCCCAATCTCGGCTTCATCGAAGTCTTCGTGACCGAGGATGTGCCCGGGCTGTCCGGCTGAAACGCGCCCAAAAAACTTCTAAATCGCAAAAAAACGAAGGAGGCTCTCCGATGGAAATCGAGCTCTGGACCCTATTCGATGCCCTTATGAAATGGGTCATCATCCCCATCGCCGCGATGCTTTGGGTCCACAACCAAAAGATTGGCGGTCATGAAAAGGAAGTGCTGCGCATCATGACGCTGCTGAGCGAGCGTAAGGACCAGCGCGACGAGGACCGTGCCGAACTGAAGGAGGCGCTACGCGATTTACGCGCGGCCATTCTCCGGCTTGATGAGCGTCTCGCAGATTTTGCCCTAGCGCAAACCGCGCAGGGCGGCAGCGGTCGCGTTGATCCCGTCGGCCCTGGACGACGCAACGACAGCTAACCGCTGTTATACCCCAAAACCCAATCCCCGCCGCCCGTCACCGACGTGGCGGTTTTTTGCATGCCATGGAGACCCCAATGCCTGACACAATCCAAACCTATCGCCACTGGCGCGATGTGCCTCAGCGCAATTGGCGCTGGCAGAACTTCAGCCCCGCCGAGATCGCTTGCCGCGGCACGGGGCAATTGAAGCTCCATCCCGAGGCGCTCGATAAGCTGCAGGCCCTGCGCGATCGGCTGGGCAAGCCGCTGATCATCCGCTCGGCCTATCGCAGCCCGGAACACAATCGCACCGTGGGCGGGGCAAAAGCATCTAAACACATGTACGGCACCGCCTTTGATATCGCGATGAGCAACCACGATCCCGTGGTGTTCGAGGGGGCCGCGCGTGAGGTTGGGTTCTTGGGGTTTGGCTATTATCCGCGCTCCGGCTTCATGCATATCGATCTGGGGCCCGCGCGCAGCTGGGGCGAAAAGTTCCCGGTCCGGGCGGTCTCTTTTGCGCCGGAAACCTCGCCCGCGCGGGAGGTTCTGGCCGAAAGCCGGACGCTGAGGGGCGCAGGGGCAGCCGGCGCCGCCACCATGGGCGCGGCCGGCACCGAAGTGGCGCAGGAGGTGTTAGCCGAGGCGCAAGGCGCCGTCCTGCCACTCGTGCCTTACCTCGACAGCCTACGTTGGCTGCTCATTGCTTTGGCCTTGGCCGGAATTGCGGTGGCCGTCTACGCCCGGCTCGATGACTGGCGAAAAGGACTGCGGTGATGTGGGGCGGTCTGTTCACCGGCATCCTCACACGGACATGGGCGCGACGCCTGGCTGGCATCGCGCTCGTCGTGCTCACCATCACCTTGTTTCTGCTCAACCTCCGCCGTGCAGGCGAGCGCGCGGGCCGCGCTGCCGAGCGGCTAGAAAACCTGGAGCACATCCATGCTATTCAACGCCAGATGCTGGACGCCGCCAGCCACCGTCCTCGTAACCGCGATGATCTTCTTGAGCGGTTGCGAGAGGGTGGGTTTTGAAGCGCGGGTGGCCTGCCCGCCGATGGTGCAATATAGCAAGGCCGAACAGGCGCAGGTCGCCGAGGAAGTTGCCGCGCTGCCCAAGACCGCGCGGATCGTTGACTGGTTGGCAGACTATGCTGTGCTGCGCGAACAAGTACTAGCCTGCGCAAGACGGTAGCCTCAAAACTCGCTCGAAATCGTAGCGCAATGGCGAGCATAAGGCGCGCCCATACATTGCCCAGCGCGCAATGCGCCGTTTGGAGTGGGTGCCGCTGTTTGATCGAGCGGGTACGGTCAGGGCATGCCGGATCTGTGGCATCACTGAAAGCCATCATAGGCAGCTCTTTCGTAGCCAATCCAAAATCGACCGCATCGTCACCGATCAAATATTCGTCCTATCCCGAACACCTTGGGCGATCTTGACTTGCTATCTGTCTCAAACAGAGCGGATGTCACCTCGCGCGCGCAAGTGCTGTGAAACATAACTTCAAAACAGAAAGGCCACCCATGCGAAAAGCCTGCGCCACCCCGCAGATCGAAGACGTCACCTATGAAAACTGCCCCGACGACACCCTATCGCTCCTGCTCGACATCTTCGAGCACGCAATGAAAAGCACCGCTATCAGCGGAGCGCGGTCGGCCACCTATGATCTGGGTGATTTTGCGATGGGGCCGCGGGCGGAATGGGAGGGCGGCACGCTCAAACTTGAGCGGACGGTCGTCTTGGGGCAGGAGCAGTGGTTCGGGCGTATCGACCACCGAGAAGTGCGGGTCGAGGTGCTGGGGACGCTGGAGGAAGACTAAACCTCCGCATCATAAGCGTCCCAGTCGCGGGGGCGCATTTCGCCGGTCTGGTAAAACTGTCGAACGCGAATAACATATTCTCGAAAGTCACGGTTCTCTTTTGTCAGCCGGTTTGCCGCATCCCAATCAACCTCCGCCCGCTCCCGGGCCGGAATAATGATCTGGCTCTCTGCCGCATTATTAGCATCCAGCTTGATAAAGCCTATCCCATGCAGACTTGATAGCATCCGCAGTTCCTTCAGGGTGTCGTAACCTGAAATTTCGCTTGCAACCAGATAGCCGAAATTCGCCCAAGCCGAATTGCTTACCGCTTGGAAAAACACCTCCCGCACATTGGAGCGGTTCACCAACAGCTTGACCTCAAAAGACCACAGCTTGGTCTTCTTATCAGCGTATTGCTTAACGCAGTCTTTGATTTCACGATCCCATTCCGCACTTAAATCCTCCATCCCAACCAGGTCAGGATAAAGCCAGCGGTTGCCCCCTGCCCCACGCGTGTTGCTTGAACGGCGTTCATCAATCCGGCAGCTGTAAACGTTCAGTTCAGACAGCAGAAATTCGGATAGCCTCGGGTAGAGGTCATGTTCGCTGATTTTTTTCTGCATCACGCCAGATGGAGCGGCGGGGAGTTGGCGCTCAGCTTGCTCGATCTCCTCAAGGTCAGTATTCAGAGAAAAATAATACCGCCTTGGCCGACCTTCCGTGGTCTTAATCCCCGAAACGGCCTTCACCAACTGCGGCCGCCGCGCGCCGATTTCGCTTGAAATCTGCAGGATCAGGGCCGCATCGCTATCCAGTGGATTCACCGTCGCTTTCGATTTATCCCGTTTTGCCTGGCACTCGTCAGGGAAGTTGTCAAAAATCCACTGGGCGATTTCGCGGGCCGTAAACTTTTCCTCCGGTCGCGTCTGCAAGAAATCCGCAACGGTTTTCAACAAGTTCAGTGCCATAGATGTCGTCCTCATATTCTCATTGGGCAACGACGCCCGTTACTCAAATTCTCACGGGCCACGCCTCATCCTTAAGGATTCCGTTTTTGCGCGAGGAGGGCATGCACGCGATCCATCGAGTCCAAAGCGCTCTCCAGTGTTTTCACACAGCCGAACTTTTCGTGCTCAGTCATATTCGGGTTGGACTGGATGGCCGATGCCCCCGCGATAAGAGCTTGGCGCACCTGATCGCCTTGGTCTGGCGACGTTAGGACGACATGTCCAAGCAGCGCTTCCAAAATCATAGAGTGCCCGACCAATTGGCCGGTATGGACTTCGAATTCGTTTTTTGTCTTCATGAAAACGCTCCCATGCATTGAAATGCTTCAACATACCAAACCACTCACGCTTACAAGCTCGCTTGGTTAATAAAGGTCACATAAAAGCCCTTGATGATGCGGTGCTCCTGCAACCGATCACTAAGCGAAAACCCGTCCTTCTTGATCGGCGCCTGGAAAATGTCGAGGCCACGATCCAGCACGATCTTCCAGCCGGTATCGGTGACGATATCACGCGCATGCGCTGTTCCCGTGCCGTCGAAGGCCCATGTGAATTCGACGCCCGAGCCAACACAGGCGTCCACGATCGAGTCTAACAGCTCGCGTTGCTTCCCAACATTGCCATCGTCTGGCCCTGTGACGAGGTGAACGCTGACCTGGTCCTCGGGCGATTTCCGCCGGATAACCATTTCGACGAATTCCATCATATTTCGGATTTGGTAGAAATATCGGACGTAGGGGTCTGTCACGACAATCTTTGACGCGCCTTGGATGTAAGAGCCGAAGAGCCGATCGTAGCTGATCCCCTTGCGATCCTCTGTGAAGACATGGTGGCCTTCTTCGAGAACGGCCTTCGCCTCTGTTTTGCCGGGGCGCGCTGCCTCCGAAGCGGACCCTGACGTCGATGCGTCTTCGTCGCCCGCAGATGTGGACTCACCGGCACCGGCTGACGTCTCTGACTGTTCCTGCTCCTTGGGATCCAGCGCAGGCTTGAGGTGATAGAACTGCGAGTATTCTTCCTCCTCGACCGTGGTCACACGGCGCTTGGTCCCGTCCGTACCGAGGTAGTAAAAATCAACCTCGGGATAGGTGCTGTCGATGCGGGCTAACTGATCCTTAACCCGCTTGCGGCTTTCCATGGCCAGCCGCATCAGTTCTTCAACATCCTCCGCCGTCTCACCGCCATTCGGGAAGATCAGCTTCAGAAGGCCAGACATGGTCTTGTAGATCGCGTCCCGATCTCGTGTCGAAATCTTCTCGCTGATCTTGAAATGCTGATCCGGCCGGTTGGAGAAATCTTCCTGACGCAGATGGCGCAACATTTCAGCGAGATAATCTACAATAAAACCATACCCGCTTGTGAACATCTCACCACGGATCACGTCGATTTCCCAGCCAGGCAGATAGGCATGCAGACGATCGATGAAGGCCGAGTCATGGAACTGCGGCGGTAGGGCCTCAAAGAGGTCGCTGTTTTTCAGCATGAAGGGCACATTGTGGTCGGTGTTGCCGACAAACGCGAAACTCGCCTCAGCCCCCATGGGGTTCACACCCCGGGAGAAAGTCTTGTTGGCCATATAGTTTTTCATGATATCGACCAGCGCCTTATTCGCTGTCTTTTCCCGGCCGGCGAACTCGTCGAAGGCCACGACATCCCAGTAGCCGACAAGGCCAATGCGCCCGTTCGAATTGTTCACGAAGAGCTTCGGGATCGTCACCTCGCCACCCGAGATCAGCTGACCGTGTGGCGAAAACTCTGAATAGATGTGCGATTTACCGGTCCCTTTGGGACCAAGCTCGATGATGTTGTAGTTGCGTTCCACGAACGGGATCAGGCGCATCAGCTGCAAGAGCTTCGCCCGACGCCCAAAGGCATCCGGGTTGAACCCGATGCTCTGCATCAGAAGATCGATCCAATCGTCCGTGCCAAAATTGCTCCGCGCCTCTCGGTAGCCCTCATAGTCGACCTTGGCGATCTGGATGGGTTTGATGGTCTCCAAGATCCAAGGAGAAGTGCGCGCATCCTCGGAATACTCATACTGAACATCCGCGATACACCACACGCCTGTCACCAGAAGCTTTGGGTGCGCTTTAATGGTGCCGCTGTCGACGGCAACCTTCTTGATGCCGAGATTGTCAAAGGTGGCCTCATAGCTGTCGGTCTTCTCGTTCAATGACACGCTGATCTGGTCGATGACCTTGTAGCGGCCCTTTTCCTTGATCGTTGATTGGATAAGCCCCGCTTCGCTTCGGTGGACATAATGCTTGCGCAGGATTTCCTTGACGGTCTCAATGCCAGTCGCGATCGACGCCTCGTCATCGGTGGCACAATACTGACCCAAGAGATACTCGAGCACATAGGTCGGAACGATCGCGTTGCCCTTGACCGCCTTCACCAGGTCCTTGCGCACGACAAAGCCCGCGAAATGTTCATTGATCCTGGCGTCGAGATCACTCATGGGCCCGCTCCTCAAAAGTCAAAATCTGTTGTGATGCCACGTTTCAACTGGAAGCGGTGGCTTGTGTAGTCCTGATAGTGGCTGGTCTTGCCAACCCGCTCGCGCAGTTTCAGGAACACGTCTTGGTTATTGAATTTGTCCGCCTCACGCGACAGCAGGAACTTCCGGGGCATTTCGCGCTCACGCGCGTTATCCGAGGTGAAATCAAACTGCAGCACATGTTCGTCTGAAATCAGTGTATCGTCGGCTGCATAGATACCCGCAACCAGCTCGCGCGCCTGCATCTTCTCGGAGACCGGTTGCGCTTGGTAGAAGATCACCGCCGTCTGCCCAGAAGTGATTTGGCTGCGGCCAGATACGATGATCTGCACCTCAACCTGGTTCACATCCGCCTCGCGCTGCTTTCCAACACGTATGACAGGGATAACGATTTCCTGCAGCGACGCACCGCCATGGACAAAGCGGCTGCCCGCCCCTTTGACGCGCAGGCGGTTTATCGAGTTCGGGATCAGGACATCGAGGTCGCCCGCAAGGCCGAGCTTGGCCGAGGTGAATTTCTTCATGCCCGCAGTTTCTTCGAGGCCACGACCGATGACGAAGCGGCGATTGCGCAGCAGGATTTCTTCGCCCGTAGGATCAGCGACAGCGAAGTCGCTCTCATCAAGCGCTCGGTGCTGATAGAGGAAGCCATGATCTGCCGTGATCAGGATGTTCGAGAAGTTTGCCGATGTCAGTTTCCGAACGAGCTTGGTCAGTTCCTCGATCGCATCCTCGGCAGCCTTGGGCAGCTGATCTTCAGTCTGCAGCTTATCGCCAATCGCATCGATCAGGTTGTGATAGATGTAGACCACGTCATTGTCGCGGAAGAGCTCTTTGCCCTCATCGACTCGCATATCGAGCACATCGCGTGCGGACAGAGCCTTCGCACGGTCGCCTGCACGTCCTGTTGCCAGGAGCTTTTCGCGCGCGGCAAGGCCTTGTGTGCTTTCGCCTCCCGAAAGTACCGAGCCGCTGCCGTCAGATACAAAAGACAGCTCCCTGTTCGGCAACAGTGCTGCCATCCCGAGCTGTGTATAGCTGGGGAGCGCGCTGATCATGGGCTTCAGTTCCGCATCAAATCGGTTCAGTGCTCGGATCCGGCGTAGGCATTCCTCGGCCACCTCGAAGCGCAGGGCATCCGAGATAATGACCACGACCTTCTGATCTCGACGGCGGAACTCTGCAGCCTGTTCGACATAGAAAGCGCTCTGGCGCGCGTATCCGGGGATTGTCCAATCGGTCAGTCCGGCAACCTGATCCTGCCAGGCGTCATTCAGCTTCAACAGGAAGCTATTGGTGTATCTGTTTTCGACCGCCTCGTAGAGTTCCGGGAGCAGCGAGGCGTGACCACTGCGCTGCATATGGTAGATGAATTTGCGATAGAGCTGGTCGAGCTTGTACCAGCTGCTGACATACCGCTTCACCCCCTCTGCCGGGCTGGTCATCCCCAAGTTGGCCTCGGCGAGCGCCTGCTGGAATTCAGTGGCAAAGCCGATCGCCTGATAGATGTCCTCATAAGTGCCATACCAATGGCTCTGCCGGCGTTCGCGCACCCATTTCAGCACCTCTGATGCGCTGACGGTCTGCGTCGACATCGCGTGCACGAGCTGCCGGATGATGTGGCGGTCGATTTCCTCGAAATGGTCGACGGCCATCACCGTGCGGAAATCGCGCTTGGACAGATCTTCCGGGATCTTCAGCAAGCCCTGATAGCGTGCAGCCAGCGTCTCAAACGCCTCTTCCCAGTGGCGGTTGTTCTTCCAGCGCCGGAAGACCAAAAGCGCCTCGGCGTTCAGCTTCCCATCCTCGCCCAGCGCCCGCAGATAAGCCGACTGGAAGAGCGCGATCGCAAAATCCTCCAAATCAGGCTGGTCCGGCTGATAGCCATAGGCATTGCCGACCTGTTTCCAGAACACCTCAGTCAGGCCGGATCGCTCAATGAGTCGCATCGCATCGTCGCGGCCATCCGCCAACTCGCCCAAGAGCGCCTCGACAACCGTATCAAGCCCGCCCTCAGCACCGGCACATACGGCAAGCATGCGCAGTCGAACCTGCGACTGGGTATCTGCAGCATGCAAAAGCCGTTTCAGCTCCGCCACACGCGCCTTGGAGCGGTAGAACTCCATGTGATCGCGCACAACGCTTTCGAACTGTGGCGGCAGGCCCAACTCACCCAGCCAGATGCCAGCTTGATCCGCCTTGAACACCGCCGTTGCCAGTTGCAGGTCCAGCAGCCAGTTCGCCGCATTCCCCGGTTCCGGCCCATCATGGAACACCAGAAATTTCGTTTTCGGCTCCTGCCGCAGCATCCGGTGCTTTAACCCGAACTGGTTGTTGGCGATCTCCACCTTAGTCACGCCAGCCAGCTCAACCGCGTCGAACTCTCCCCGCATGTCGCGCGCGGCGTCATACCAGAAGACGATGCGATGCTCGTCAAAAAGGCGTTCCAAGCTGGCGGTGATCCGGTCAGTCATCCTTCGCCTCCAGCCCGGGGATCTTCTTCAGCGCCGCGCCGAATTTCGGATAGTTGGCCTTCACCCCGTCATCGAGGTCGATGTCGATCTTGGCCTGCGCCAACGGGAAGACGACATCGCGCTCCCATTCGTTCAACTCGTCGATCTGTTTGGCGATCACGGCCATTTCCTTCAGCGCCTTGGTGCGCTGGCCTTGGCTGGCGCTCGGGTCGTCCGACAGCTTTTCAAGCCGGCCACGCTCCCCTTCCAGCTTACTGATGAACTCGCGCAGGTAGTCGTTGAGCAGCACCGACACTGTGTCGGCGCGGTAGCGGTGCATGTAGATCAGAGCGTTGAACGTCCCCTTGGGGCTGGAGAACATCCAGTAGATCGGACGCTTCTTATACCGCTTCACATGGTCGGCGTAGAAATCCTTGGTAAAATACTTGCGGATGTCCTTGCCGAGGGCCTCCTCGACATAGCGCAGGTTCTCGCGGAAATGCGCCTCGCCGAAGGTCACACGCAGGAACAGGCGGAAGCGTTCGGTGATGTCATCGGGGAACCAGTCGGCATCCAGCACGGGGATGACGTTGTCCTCGTCGGGCATGAAGCTGGGTTCAGGGATGCGGGCAAGGTAGTCCTGCAGCGTCTCGCCCTGGTTGGCGAGGATCAGGCCCGGCGCGTCGAGGCTGTAGCGCCCGAACATGCAGCCCACGGCATAGCTGAGGAACTCGGCCATGGTGTCGGCGCGCAGGCGGGTTTCGCGGTCATCCTCGGTGCCGCTCGCTCCGTAACGGTAAGCAGGATTGCTTGACAGAGTGATTTCCTCTAAACTCACCTCCGGAGAAAGTTCGTCTTGTAGTCCGTATGCGGCTATCAATACGCGATTATTTTCTACCTCCAAAGACCTCGTTTTGTCCGTCTGTGCGTCCCAAGATGCGCGCAGGCGGGCATACGTCTGTTCGAGATCCGCTGCTTGAACCTCAGGGGTCAGCAAGGGTAAATTTTGAAATCCCCAGGATACTTCGAAAGAGTCCCAGTCTTTTTTTGCTATATCCACAAGCTTAGTGGCGTTCTCAGAAATCTTTACTGCGTCCGCACCGCAATCCACGAAAGGCACCCGCGCCATGTCGCCGACCTGGAAGGTGGAGGTTGGATTCAGTACCTGCATGAACCCATCCATCAAGTTGCTATTCATTAGCGCAAGACTAAAGAACAAATGACTTTGTTCAGGGAATCCGGACGAGCCTTTCACATCAAACAGCGCACCATGAGGCGTGTATCGGCCTGCAAAAGCTTTTGTCGTGATATCTGACCAGGTTATACCTTCTCTGAAA
Source organism: Rhodobacteraceae bacterium XHP0102 (assembly GCA_025751475.1). GTDB lineage: Bacteria > Pseudomonadota > Alphaproteobacteria > Rhodobacterales > Rhodobacteraceae > M30B80. The sequence goes on along the minus strand of JAOWLD010000002.1, from coordinate 581,998 downwards.
TAGTAGGCAGTGTTTTGCGGCCGGCTTCTCAGCTTGCCAGATGAGTCCTTGAAATTCCGGATTTCAGAGCCGGCATTTGACCAGTTCACAGTAAATTCAAAATTCCCGTACCATTTCCGCCATTCACCGCCTTTGTTGTAAGGAAACCATTTTTTTCCGGAGACAACCGCTTCATCTTCAGATTTTAAGCCGAGGCCAATTTTTGAATGTGTTACCTCGGACCAAAAACGCAAGAACTTATCATTATCACCTGTGGCTAAGCCTTGGCGTGGCTTGACGATCTCACCAAAGCCTTCACCTATGACAAAGCTGTTTCGAGCGTTTTCTGATAACCAGTAAGCGATAGGCTCACCAGGAATTTTGGCAAACTCTTTTCCTGAAACGGAGAATAGGTGGCCATTCGTAGCTGCTTTGCTGTTTCTTTGGTTGCGCGGCGGGAAAATGGCAGGGACGCCATCATCCCCGAGGTCTCGATATTCTACTAAACAGAATTGACCTTTTTCTTGTCCTGAACCGCCGTGCCGCCAAACGGTAGCTGAAGTCCCAAAGGCGATACCCATCACCATGTTTCCCATATGGGTCATAGAAGTAATTGCTGACATGCTACTTAATCTGCCACGCAACTTTTCGTAGGAGGACAGGAACATCCATGACTGCATAGTCACCATGGCGCTGTATCCATTGCCTACGACGAGATCAAAGCCCCGTTCGATAAACATTGCGAATAGGTCTTGAGAGCTGTTTGGGAATTTGTCCTTTGCAAAAGCCAGAAGACGATCATTCATTCCTTTCTTGCCCATATACGGCGGGTTGGCCACCACCACGTGATACTTCGGCGACAGCGCCTCGGCCATGCGCAGCACGGCCACGACGCGATCCTGCACCTCCTTCAACAGCAGGTCGCCGCCAAAATCCTGCGCTTCGACCACCCGCAGGGTCTCTGCCGGGTCGCGCAGTTTCGGCACGATCAGCGAGCCGAAGTTCTTGGCCTGCTCGAACTGCGCACACGTCTCGCGCAATTCATCGGTGAACAGATCCTTGCCCACCACGGCGGCAACGTCCTGCATCTCGGCGGGCGTAAAGCTGACGTTCTGCAACACGACGATGCCGGGCTTTGTCTCCATCCGCAGGAATCGCCGCCGCCCGAGCTTCGCCGCCGCCTTCATCGACAGTGCAAAGGCGGCCAGCGCACCCGCGCGGTCGTCGATCTCCACCCCGGTCAGGTTGTGCGTCAGGATCAGCGCGGGTATCTCGGTCGCGTCATAACCCTCTTCCTCGTAAATGGCATAGAGCAGATCGAAGGCATAAGTCAGCATGTGCCCCGAGCCCGCGGCGGGATCGCAGATGCGGATCTCTTCGGGCTTGGTGATGCGCAGGAAGTCCGTCTCTGGCTCTTCGGGCGCGATGTAATAATCCATCTTGGCCGCCAGCCCGCTTGCTGGATTGTTCAGCAGCCAGAGCCGCCCCAGCGAGTTCTCCACCAGGTAGCGGACGATCCAGTGCGGGGTGAAGAGCTGCGTCGCGGCCGGGATGTTCTCAGCCGTGATCTTCTGGTTCTTTTTGAGGCCCGCGAAGACCTGATCCTTCTTCTCCGAGATGTAGAACTGGTAAAGCCAGCCGATGATCTCGACGTCCTTACAGGCGTCCTCGGTCATGACCTTGCGGAGTTCGGCAAGGATCGAGGATTGCGACAGCAGATCCTCGGGCATCAGCAGTTCCGTGTAGTCATCCAGCTCCTCAAACAGGAACGGCATCGGCCTGTGCCACTGGTTGCAGGCATGCACCAGAAGCTGTCGATAAGCTTCCCCCTGTGGATCAGAAGACGGGGTGCGGCCATCAAGCAACGCCGCGATGCTGCCCGGAGCGCCGTCGGGCAAGTTGCCTGCCATCGCTTCAGCCAATATCTCGGGCCGTGTCTGCCCCTCAGCCGGCGAAACAACACCAACCGTCGTGTAGCCATTGGCATCCATGAAGCGCAGAGCGGTGAAGCGGTTGAACCAGGTGTAGGCCACCTGCTCGATCACCTGCGCCTTGCCATCCCGCGCGATCGCAGCATCAAGTTCTTTCATCGCTTGCGGGTGTTCTCGCCGCGCGGGAGAGGCAGGATCAATCACCAGATCAAGCTTAGAGCGGACCTGATCGATCAGCAGATTGCGAGCAGCCTGGGCAAATTTCTTAAGCGCGTTCGTATCCATCAGACGATCACCTTCTTGCCCGCGCGGATCTGCTCCAGCAGGGTCTTTTTCATTTCCTGAACGTATTGTTCGACGTCAGACTCTTCGGTCAGGTAGGGCTTGGCGAAGCCCACCTTGATTTCGGAAGCGTTGACATAGGTCGGCTGCGGAGCGGGCGCCGGGGTCTCCCCCAACCCTGGGCTCGGTTGCGTCGGCGCCGCAGGCCGGCTGAGGCGCTCAACCTCTGCCAAAATCCGCGGTAACAAGTCGAGCTTTGCGCCATTCGCCCGATCGCGCAGGATCGGGATCATCTTGACGCTATCGAGCCCTGATTTATGGCTATCGATGTTGCGCTTGATATGGGCCTGATCTTCCGCCGATAGCGACTGGAACTCAGGCGTCTGCGTGACCTTGGTGGCGCAGTCCTCGACAGCCGCAACGACAGCTTTGCGTTCTTCGAGAACGGTCAGCTCAACACGATCTTTCAACCCATAGAGGTCGGATTTCAGGGACTGGATTGCCGTGCCCTTATAGCAAGCAGGATCGGCCAAGGCGCGGGCCAACGCTTCGCCGGCCGCGGCATCCACGTAAGAGATATTAGCCTCCTGATCGCGCAAGAATTCGCGCGCATCGTCATAGATTTCGCGCTGGGCACCGCCCATGAAACTGCGGATTTTATCGAGGACTTCTTCCTTGGCGTCGAGCAGGTCATCCTCCTGTGCCGCGGGCTCAGTGATGTACCAAGTGGCGGGCTTACCCACCATTGCGGCAATCTTTGTCGCCAATGGCTCGAGTGCCACGACAAACGGGTACTGCGCTTTTTGCGCCAGCATCTTACCCAGATCTTCTGACAGCGTCCGCGTGCTCTCCAGCCATTCCGCGCCGATGGTCCGGGCGTCAGTCCCATCCGATGGCAAATCAAACAGCTCCTTGTAGAGCTCTTTCGCCTTCCGGATCTGGGCCGAGGTAAACTCGGTCTGCGGGGTGAGCAGGATATTGGCCAGGGCGTGGCTGTTGTTCAGCGCCTTGGCGAGTTCTGCACGCTCAAGCATAGTGCCGTCCGAGCGGGCTTCCAGCTTACCTTTGCCGGAGAGACTGGCAGCGAGGCACAAAATAGCTGTCGTCGGCCAGCCATAGGGTTTGCCACCAAAGCGCTCAGTGAGATATTTGACCGAGACCTTCACGCCGTTGCGGGCCTGCGACTGGACGTAGTTCAGAACATCCTGCTCGGCCTCTGTCAGCCCTTCGCCATTATTGCCGAAAAGCCCACTCTCGGGCGTTGCCGCTTTCAGAATATCGGCCTCGGCATAGGTTACGCCTTGCAGCATCGGCAAGTTGACATAGACCTTGTCAACAAGGCCCTGGAAGCCTTTCACGATCCGGTCCTGGGGCTCCTCCCCACCAATGTCGAGCTCATCGCCCCGTACGAACATCCGCGCCTCCGCCATGAGCTTACGCAGGCGCAATTCGAGGTCCTTGGAGCGCCGGCTGTTTTGATCCCCCTTCTCGGCCACGATGCGATCACGGCCCGGCTGCTGGGAACCCGCACGCGCTTGGCGGATGAATTTGTCCGTCTGTTTGAAGAGCGTCAAATCGCGGATGAACCGCACATCCGGCTGCAACACCACCGCCAGTTCTTCTCGGCTCATGTTCCGCATGCGTACAGCTTCAGGCGAAGCCACATCATCGTTAAACGGGCTGATCACGTTGATGGAGAGCTCGTATTCCCGGCCCAACAGGTGGTCATCGAGCTTCCGGCTGAAGCTGTATTCATTGCCGGTCGTCAGGTGCTTGATCTTTCGGTGCCGCAGGATCGTATCGAACGCCAGCGTCTCCATTTCCTTGGAAAGCTCCGAAGGGTCGACATCCAGCGCCTTGATCTCGGCTTCGACGTCTTTCTCTTCGTTCGTCAGGAATTCATAAACCTCGCCGTTGCGCTGAATGAGCGTGTTGCGTTCAAGGAAGGACAGCGCCTCCTCGATCTTACGGCGCTGCTTGACCTGGTCGGTGTCGAACTCGGAGAGCAGCAGCACGCTGATGTTGCGCACCGTCGGCTTGAACTCCTTGACGTATTTCACAAGGAACAGCGCCTTCAGGACGCGGACCGCAAATGGATCGATGTCCTGGATTTCCTTCTCGGCAATCTGGATCGACTGCTGTACGGCGGATTTCAGGGCTGTGCGGATACCCTCGAACATGAGATCAAAGGTGGCAAGACCGCCTACAGGTTGGTCTGCCATCTTCTTGGCGACCTCTTGAAACACGCCCAGCATCGAGCGTTCGCCGACCGAGCTGTGCTTGCCCTCAAAGGCGTTGTGCTGCGAGAGCGACGTGATCGCCATCTGGAACAGCATGTATTGATAGGGCGGGAACGGGTAGCTCGAGACAAAGTGGGCGCGCCCATCAAAGTTCTTGAGCTTGATCGACCCGTCCGTGAAATCAAACAGGGTCTTGAGGTTGTTCTCTTCACGATCGTGCAGGTTGCCAAGCCGCACCTGACCCTCGTCGGTCTTGGACAGAAGGCGGCGCTGGATAACTTCAGCCACGTCGGCCGAGTTCAGCGGCATCTTCACGCCGAAGCGCGCCATGATCTTCGAGAAGTCCTGCGACTGAAACGCTTTCCCATCCCCGATGATGGCTTCCATGTCCTGCTGTGAAGTCACGATGACCCAAGCTTGGCCTTTGCACTTCGTGTTCAGGCTTTCGGCAATCGTCTGCAGGTTCGTCATCAGCTTGACGTTTTCGGCGATGTACTGGCCCACCTCGTCCACGAAGAAGTTCAGCCGGAACTTCGGTGCCTGCTTATCAATCCAAGCCTTCACCTTGTTGGCAAAATCCTCGATCGAAACGCGGGTGTCGGCGCGGTACTGGCCCAGAATGTCTGCGGCATCCGCAGGATCGCCGCCTGTGACAGAAGCAAAAGCGGTGGCAATGTTCTTACGCTCCAGGGCCGCCTGTTCACGGCCGCGCTCCCAAGGCTTGCCGGCAGCGGCCGCATAGGCATCCTTAAACGCTTCCAGCTGGTCGCGATCATCAAGGTCGCGCTCAAACTGCGCGATATGGGGCAGCTTGCCGTAGTAGCCGCAGGCCTCGTCAAAGACCTTCTGGAACACGGAAAGCAGCGCATCCACATCAGTCTTCGAGATAACATCCGCCTTCTGGTCGATGTTAAACAGGATCGACTTTGAGGGCACGGAGACTGCCTTGCGCAACGCACCCAAGAGCATGGGCTGATCGGTCAGTTTTTCCTCGAAAATGTCAAAAGCCCGCGTGCCATCGACTTCTCGATTTTCCATAAGTAGGGCCAGCATCTTCAGCAGGTGCGACTTACCCGAACCAAAGAAGCCAGAAATCCAGACCCCATTGGCGGTGTCGTAGTTGTTGTAGGCATCAAGGAAGGTCTCGAGGCGTTTGCCGATTTCATCGGTGATGACGTACTCGTCGAGCTCGATGCGCAGGCTCGCTTCATCGTCGGCCTTGATCACGCCATCAATCGGGCGGTCGACAGGCTTGGCGAAAATGTTTCTCAAAGCGGTGGTCATCGGGTCAGACCTCGTAGTTCAGAATGTTAAAAGCGCGGTAATATTTGTCGTCATGCAGCAGCCCAAAGAGATCGAGGGATCCCCCCGTAGCTGTGGAGTGGGTGTAGCTGCCGGGAAAGAACAGGACCGTTGGCTTGTCCTTGGCGGTGCTCTGCAGGTTGTTGAGCACATTGTGCGAGCGGATGTACGGGTAGACCTCGCCCACGCCAGACAGGAAAATCACGTCATGAGGCTGAGCGGCGATCGCTTCCGCAATTTTCGGGATTAAGTGTTCATGAACGTCGAGAACGCCCTGCAGCAGCTCGCGCAGCTCTGATTTTTCCATGTCAGGCTCTGCAGCCAGGACATTCTCAAGGATGCCCCGCTCTTCCAAGAGCCCGAGCGAAATGTCGTATAGGCTGAGATCGAGCGCGGTGACGCCCGCATGTCCAATGCGCTCAATCAGGTCGAGCCGGTCCTCGATCATCGTGAGGCCTTCTTCTGCCGGGAACGGGCAGATGAAAAACGGCACTTCATTGCCCAGGCCTTGCTTGGTCAAAAAGCGCTCGCTGGTGATGACCCGATACAGGTGCTCAGCACGTTCTTTGCGCGTCAATTGCAGGCTCACGACGGACCTCCCTCGATCACAACACCCGGGAATATGGCCAGGTCAGCTGGGTTGGTCGCTTCAATCATCCCACGCAGCTGAGGCGAGAGGTAACTCGACTGGATCCGGTTTTCTTCCGAGATAATCCCAACCTCTCGCATGGTCTTGAACACGACTTGCCGGAGGCGGACGCGTGTGGAGGCAGAGGTTGAAGCCAAAGTGTCATCCCACTCGGCTTTGTGCTCGAAGAACAAATCAAAACTGTCGGTCGACAAATCCAGTTGATAGGCGAGATACCGGTCTTGCACGATTTCGAGTGTGAACTCGCGGACCAGCCGGTAGGCACGGCAAAAAGAAAGCCAAATGAGTAAAGACTGATCTTGCCGATCGGCACGCTCAACCAGGAAACACAACTCGTCCTCGGTCAGCGTTTCGAGGCGATTGACGAGTTCCCGGAGTATCCGGCGCTTCGACTTTTGCTTGGGCGACGATGTGAGACCATCAGCTTGCAGCTGCGATATCGTCTTATCCCAGTCTCGTGTTTCCAGGTAGCTCGCTGCGAGATCGATGCATTCGTTCAAGAAAAGCCCCCCAGAGGTGAAGGACATCTTGTAGGGCTGCTTTGCCCCGAACTCTGCTTTCCGTGCCGCCATGGTCATCCAACGACCTCGTCACGGTTAAGCAAAACGATCTGTTGGTCCTGGGGGCGGCGCGCCGCCGGGTCGGTGTCCAGGCCAAGACGTTTCAGCGCATAGAACAACAGCGCACGACGGACAGCGATCTGGGCCCTGCCGCTCTCCATGCCGTAGTCCATCTCGATGGCACGGCGCTGATTATCCGAGAGGTCCGGGTGCGGACCGATCTCAAGCACGGTCTCCGTGTGCCACGCCTCATCTGCGCTGGGCTCGGCGGTCACGGGCCCCTGCTCACCCACCTCGACGATCCGAGACAACAAGAAGTCCTTGAACACCTGGTCGTTCTGACAGAACGCCCGGGCATGCCACCGGAAGCCGTCAAAGGCCAGTGCATGTGGCTCAATCCAGCGCGCGCTGGGCTCCGGCCGCGACATGGACTGATAGGTCACCTGTAATGCTGCTGGCTCGCGGATGGCTGCCAGTACGTCGCGCAGGGTTTCCGGGGACACACCGCGTGCGGGCGTCGGCGTTGCGCCAAAGCTCGGGAAAAAGCTGATCCAGCTTTGCTCGGAGCTCACCAATCCCTGATCAACCGCGCGCAGCTGGGCAAAATACTCCTCAGCGTCCGGTTTGAGATATTTGGGTTTGAAGTGCTTACCGCGCAGATACGTGCGCAGGCTCTTGTCATAAACGAGGTTGCGCTTGGCCTGCTCAATGTAGGCGTTCAGGTCCAGCGATGCCTGCTGTGTCGAAACCCCAAACGCGTCCATCAAGTCTCCTCGGTTTATCCGCCCCTGCCAAAACAGGCGAAACTCGATGAACTCATATCGACGTTCGACACCCCAGTTCAGCTGTTTGCCCTTCTTGCGAGTCACCCTGCGCCCTCACTTATATGTCGCACGAATACATGCGTCTAGTTTTTTGATTGACTCACCAACCGGACCGACAGACCCTTAACAGGCCAGAATGCCGATTCGTGACAAGCCCGTCACGTTATTAGACGTATCACAAACCTGGGGGCTCACCCCAGCATAACCCTCCCGTTCTGCTCTCGGGAAGGGAAAAGGAGCTGCTGGATGAATTTTATGACGAAAACCCAGGCTTTTGGCCTGATCGCAGTCTTGGCCGTAGCCGGTTGCGCAGAGCTCGAGCCGCTGACTGAGTACCGCCCTGTTGTGGACCCAGAGCGCACAAACATGCCGCGATTTGAACGCGACCTTGAGGCTTGCCGTGCGGTCGCGGTCCAGGTCGAGGCCGACTATCGCCAGCGCCAGCAGGAACAGATGGGCGCGAATATTATGGCAGGGCTTCTGGTCGGCGCCATCACCGGAGCCGTTGTCGGCAGCGGGTCTGAGTATCAGGGCGAACTCGCAGCCTACGGCGCAGCTTCCGGCATGGCGGCAGGGGCAGCGGCGAATGACTATTCCTATGATCTTGTGACTTACGGCCCTCGCCGGGTCGTGGATCGCTGCATGGCTGAACGCGGCCACACGATCCTGAACGACATTGGCCGCGGCTAAGGCGCTTCGCTGAAAGGACCTCCGACATGATGAAACTGCGCACGCTCACCGCTTCGCTGCTGATCAGCACCTGCCTTGCTGGGCAGACAATGGCCCAGGATAGCTCGGCGCTCGATGCAGAGATCGCAGCCATCGACAGCCAAATCACCGAGGTGGATGCCACGATCGCCCGTTACGATGGTGGACTGATCCGCATGCTTGCCGAAAGCCGAAGAGAAGCACTGCTTTTGTTGCGCACCATTGTTGAGGCCCGGCAAGAGGCTGAGGCTGCGGGCGCTACCATAGAAGTCACCGTACCAGCCGTAGAGCCTAATCCCGAACGTGCAGAGCAGCTTCTTGGCGAAATGGCCGCGCAACAACAGCGTGTCGAGGCGGCCGAACGCGAGGCTGCATCCGCCGGAGGCCTGATACAAGCGGTGGCTCTAAGCCGCGTCGAAACCGAAAAACTCACACTCGCCCAGTTGCAGATGGCCTATTTGCAGGCGCGCTATGGCATCGCGTTTCCGGTAACGCCCCAGGTGGAAGCTCCGACGCCGCCAAGCCAGGACGCACCATCGCCCGAGTCCACCGCAGATGGTGACGAGGTGACCGCTGCCCTGCCCTGGGCGGATCCCGACCACCCGGACATCGATTACAGCCTCGCACCGTTTGAGCAGGCGCACAACGAAGGGGATCGGATTTCGGGCTGGTGGGTCATCGACGAGGAGCGCGCTGCGATCGATGACAGCCCATCCGTCGTTGCAATCAACTATTCGGCCTACGATGCGCGCAGCTTCAGCGGGATCACCGCGCTTCTCGCGCAGTGCCGTGAAGGCGAGACATCCATCGTCTTTGTCCAAGACGATTTTCTGATGAGCGCCATTCGGCGGAACTCGTTCGATATCAACTACCGGATCGACGATGCACCAGCGCAGTCGACCCGCTGGAACGAACTGACCAACAACAAGGGCGCTGGGCTCTTTGGATCTGCGTCCGAAGGCTTCTTGCGCAACCTCTACGATGCCGAAGAGTTTTTCATCCGGCTGACCGATGGCAATGGCCGACGCTATGACGCAGAGTTTGACCTTGCCGGCATTCAGGAGGCGATCGAGGCAGTAGCTGGCGCGTGTGGCTGGTCCACGCTCGATCTCTCCCGCGACGACTACCGTGCCATCCAGACCATGCTGAACGCCGGAGGCTTTGATGCCGGCACACCGGACGGCGTTTGGGGGAACGGGTCGCGCAACGCGATGCGCGCCTTCCAAGAACAAAACGGCTTAGCGGCCACTGGAGCGCCTGACCGCGCGACGCTCGAGGCATTGGGCATTCAGGCTAGCGAATAGAACCATCACATCAGCGCGGCCCACATAGTGGGGCGGTGTCGTGAGCACGCGGCCGCAACAAGAAAGGAAGCGAAATAATGGAATTCATCATTGCAGGCGCCATCGTCTTCGGCATCATCGGGTTCTTCGTCGATGGTGGCAAAGGCGCGCTCTGGGGGGCAATACTCGGCCCCTTTGGCCTCATCATTGCGGCAATTTTAAAGGGCAAGTGAGAGGTTACACTGGCGCGCCACCCTTGAGGATTCTCGACCGCAACTTCGCCAAAAATGTTTCGGACGATACTGCGCGCGCCGAATTTTTTGGCTACACCGGTAAGTTTTAATCCAGCGTCAGTCTATAAAATTTCGGAAGGTCAGAGAATGACAAACACAAAATATGAAGAACTTCAGATTCTGACGAAAGACTACGGAGAAAAGACCTGGGAGTTTTTGCAGGACGTTAAGGCAAGCGGCCGCAAAATTATGGAAGCTTATGCCGCCTATTTGGGTGGGCCCGAGACCGCAGTAAACGCAGTTCCACCGCACGGTGAGTTTGAACCTGGGGAGCTGTACCGTGATGCCGCTTTCGATTGCTATGGTCGGAAAGTGACTTTCTTGGAGCCTATCAGTATGGGCGTCTGCACCAACATAAGAAACCAGTCGGACGACGGAACCGTTTTCGTTCGCACCGTCATTGAATTCCGACCCTCAGATCCTGGACTGCAAATCAGTGTAGGCAACCATTCGAAGCAATTCCATAGTGGCAATGACTTGGAAACCGTCCTGCAGAACATTTGCGAAGCAATTTTCGACGATGTTCATAAGGCCTTCTCACTTGAGCTTGATCGAGCGAAGGGGTGTTCGGCGATCGGCTTCTTCCGTAACACTAGCTGAGCAGTTAGCTTAAAGTTGGCTCGCTGCGAAGCAGCTCAGCGACTCGGGCCAGAGAATGCACCCACAAGCAAACAGTGCGGCACTGGGAACTTTTCAAGCGGCTACTTCACACCATTCCGCCAGGAAGGAAGCAATCGCTTCAAGCTCATGGGGCTCTGCGGCGGCGACAGAACGCAAATCGCCTAATGCAGCCGCCGCTTTTTCGAGAGTCATCCATTCGGTTTCAGGGGCGGCAGGCGCCGACCACTTATCACGCAGATAGGCTTTGAAAAGCGCCATCTCGTCTGCTGTCAGCAGTTCAGGGCAGTAAAACGCCACCAACCGCCGACCGAGCTGACGCAGCCGAGTATCTGAAAGGCTTGCGACGATTTCTTGGCGGCGCGGCCACGTCGCATGCTGAAACTCCTGCAAGAACTGCTTGTCGGCATTGGAATAGAATTCCCCATAAATTTGCTGCTCAACCGGCTTGGGGGGAGCGTCCGGCTCTTCGGCAAAGCGGGCGGCCATGGCTGCGCCTACACGCTTACGAAACTCAGGCGCGTTGGCGATGACCGCCGCCCGGTTCAGATGCTCTGCGCTGGGCGCTGTGTGTTCGAGGAGCGCAGGTGCTTTATTCGTAGACACACCCCTGATGATCTTCGGCGTAGCGTCCACGGCGGCAAAGATCGCTTCATCTGAGGCTTCAAGAAAATCGGCTGGGTCCGCAGCATCGAGGTCAAAAAATGCCGCCTGCGCATTGTTGCCGTGGGAGTATCCGCAGAAACAGCCCACATAGGATCGCGGCTCACCGCCGCCAAAGCGCGTGACCAGCTCATATGGCCGGAAGCTTTCAAGCTTTGCCTGAACGCGGGCCTTGTGGGCGTTGTCGATCAACTCGGACCAAAGCGCTGGGCTGCGCGTTGCGATCAGACGTGCGATGTGGATGGTCGCCTCGACATCCCCCAGGGCATCATGTGCGATGTGTGCGTTGAAGCCATTTGCAGGCGCCAGCCGATCAAGCTTGAAGCTCCGTCGTTCCGTGGCATCGGTGGGCCACACGAGCAGATCAGGGCACCGAACATATGCGGCGTACACTGCAGGCAGAATATCGAAGCGCGTGTTACCATTGAACTGCGTGGCGTAAATGTTCGGCGACAGGTTCTGGTAGAAGGTCTGTCGCAGCACCTCCTCGTCAAACTTTATCGTGTTGTAGCCCACCCAGACCGCCGGCGCCCATCGCTCGGTGAACTCGGCCACCTGCCGCGAGAACTCGAACAGCGACGGAAGGCGAGGGTCTGTCAACTGATCCGGAGTGACACGGGTGACGACCAAGGCCTGCGGTGAAGGCAGAATATGGGGCGCCAAACGGCAGCGAATGTTGACCCGATCCTTTTCCACGAAATTCTCATCCGTCCAGATCGCGGCGAACTGCAACGGCTGGTCGAATTCGGGTGATATTCCCGTGGTTTCCAGATCGTAAAAGACAAAATCCATGAAGCTTCCCTACACCCTAATGTGAGGGGAATCCATCTTGAGGCACCGCGTAGCCGACACGACCATTGCCTTCCAAAGTCGCAGCAGGCCCATGTCGGTTAGAAGACTGGTTGGCAACTCATTGCCCTTTTTTCGTGCCGCCAAGACACTTTGATGGCAGCCAACAAGGGCCAAAAGCCGTTGATGGCAATATTCAACTATATTTCGTTGTCAACAGCGCTTGATGTGACTAGGGTGCCATCAAACCGCGTTGACGACAGTTTGAGCTAGAAAATGGCCACCAAAACCTACGATCTTGCAGATGCAGTGCGCTACCATGAGGGTGCTTTCCCGCCCAAATCACTGGATTACGAACGGCTGCTTGGCCCTCTGGAAGAGGCTGCGGCTTCGCTGGCACGCTATGACGCCAAGATATCAGGCATGGTGAATGGCGAGCTGTTCCTCGCTCCATTGCGCCGCCAGGACGCGGTGACCTCGTCGCGGATGGAGGGCACGATCTCGACGATTGAGGACCTCTATCGCCTGGAAGCAGAGGAAGATTCCGGAAGCACGGATCTCTATCGTGATGCCCGCCACGACGACATTGAGACTTACCTCTATTCGCGCGCCCTCCGAAGCGCGCAAGATGCCCTTGCTGAAGGTATGCCGCTTGGGGAACATCTTATCCGGTCTGCGCATCAGCAACTGCTCTCCGCCGGGCGTGGCGCTACAAAGCGCCCTGGGAGCTATAAAATCGAGCAGAACTACATCGGGGATGAGCGCCGCGGAAAGATTTACTACGTCCCCATTGCCCCAGAGCAGCTTGAACCTGCGATGGCGGCTTTGGTCCAGTTCATAAACACCAGTGCGACGCGTCCGCTCATCCGCACGGCTCTCGCACATGTGGAATTCGAAGCGCTTCACCCGTTCGAAGATGGTAATGGCCGGATCGGCCGCATGCTGATCACGCTGATGCTCTGGCGACTAGGTGTGCTCAGCCAGCCCAACTTCTTTGTCTCAGGCTACTTCGAGACCCATAAAGACGAATATATCGAACGGATGCGAGCCGTATCAGCTGAGGAAGACTGGACCGGCTGGGTAATCTTCTTTCTTCAGGCCATGCATGAACAGGCCACGGTGAACATCGAGACAGCTGATGCGATCTTCAGGCTGCACGTGGACATGCGCGAGCGCTTCCGTGAGGTGCTGAACTCGCAGTTTCACGATCAGGCGCTGGATTTCGTATTCGCGAGCCCGGTGTTTCGCAATGATCGGTTCGTCGAAAGATCAGGCATCCCGGCGACCTCTGCGCGGTTGCTGTCCCGACGGCTTGTCGAGGCAGGGCTCCTAAGAACGTTGCAGCCTGCAGCCGGGCGCCGGGCGGCGCTCTATGCTTTTGACCCCTTGTTGGACCTGTTGAGGGTCTAATGCCGCTTCTGAAAATTGTTGCCGCCCTCGCACTGCTACTTTCTGCAGCGCCCGTCACAGCGAATGAGCTTGTCGGTGTCGCAAGCGTGATTGACGCTGACACTATTGAAATCCGCGGCGTCCGCATCCGGCTACACGGCATTGATGCCCCGGAGAGCAGACAGCTTTGCCGGCGTAATTCCGGTGACGAGTGGCGTTGTGGGCAGCAAGCGGCCCTCGCCCTGTCCGACCGGATTGGTCGCCGTACGGTGAACTGCGCGGTGCGCGATGTTGACCGTTACGATCGTGCGATCGCTGTCTGCACCCAAGACAATCAGGACCTGAACCGCTGGCTCGTCAACGAAGGTTGGGCCGTTGCCTACAGGCGGTATTCGCGGGATTACATCGAAGCGGAAGATCAAGCGCGCCGCGCTGGGCGCAATATCTGGTCTGGGGAATTCCTAATGCCATGGAACTGGCGACGGGGGCAGCGCCTGCCATGAAGCCACCCGCCGAGAGCACAACCGAAGTCCTCGCGGGTCTTGTGGAACGAGTGACCTTCCACAATTCCGAGAACGGCTTCTGCGTGCTTCGGGTGAAAGCGCGGGGGCACCGGGATCTGGTGACCACCGTGGGCCACGCAGCGATGATATCGGCCGGCGAGTGGATCACGGCGTCTGGGGTCTGGTTAAACGATCGCAATCATGGCCTGCAGTTCAAGGCACACTTCTTGAAAACCCATGCGCCGTCGACGACCGACGGCATCGAGAAATATCTCGGCTCTGGCATGATACGTGGGATCGGGCCGGTCTATGCCAAGCGGCTGGTCAAAGCCTTCGGCAAGGATGTCTTCGACATCATTGAGGCGGCACCCGAGCGGCTGCGCGAAGTCACCGGCATCGGTCCCATGCGCGCAGCCAAGATCACGGCCGGGTGGGCGGATCAGAAGGTGATCCGAGAGATCATGGTGTTCCTACACCAGCACGGGGTGGGCACAGCGCGGGCGGTGCGGATCTTCAAGACCTATGGCACGGATGCTGTGCAGGTCATGAGCGAGAACCCTTATCGGCTGGCCAAGGACATCCGTGGCATCGGCTTCCGCACCGCGGACATGATCGCCGAGAAGCTCGGCATCGAGAAGACCGCGATGATCCGCGTGCGCGCGGGCATTTCCTTCGCGCTTACCGAGGCGATGGGCGATGGCCATTGTGGCTTGCCGCGGGTCGAGTTGATCGGGCTGGCGGGCAAGCTGCTCGAGGTCCCTGCTCCTTTGATCGACAGCGCCTTAGCAGAAGAACTTGCCGAAGAGACCGTGACGGCCGATCGCGTGGCCGACGCGGACTGCATCTTCCTGACCGGACTGTATCTCGCCGAGCACGGTATCTCCGAGCATGTAAAGCGCATCCGCGCCGGCGCCCTGCCCTGGCCGGAGATCGACGCAGACAGGGCGCTACCCTGGATCGAGCAGAAGACGGGCCTTACCCTTGCGGCCAGTCAAGCCGAGGCGATCCGGCTGGCACTGCGCTCGAAGCTCATGGTGATCACTGGCGGACCCGGCGTCGGCAAGACGACGATCGTGAATTCGATCCTGCGCATCCTCGCGGCCAAAGCCGTAAAGCTGCTCCTCTGCGCACCGACGGGTCGCGCGGCCAAGCGTATGACCGAGGCCACCGGAATGGAGGCCAAGACCATCCACCGGCTGCTGGAATTCGACCCGAAGGCCTTCGGCTTCAAGCGCAATGAGGAAAATCCACTCGACTGCGACCTGCTGGTCGTGGACGAAAGCTCGATGGTCGATGTGCTGCTGATGCAGTCGCTCCTGAAGGCCGTGCCCAGCACCGCGGCGTTGCTGATTGTCGGCGATATCGACCAGCTCCCCTCTGTCGGGCCCGGCCAGGTGCTGGCTGACATCATCGGCTCAGGCGCGGTGCCGGTGGTCCGATTGACCGAGGTGTTCCGGCAAGCAGCCCAGAGCAAGATCATCACCACGGCGCATGCTATCAATGCGGGGCAGTTGCCCGATCTTGGCAAGCCCGATGGGGAGGCGGACTTCTATTTCGTCCCGGCCGCGGAGCCGGAGCAAGCCGTGCCACGCATCGTTGAGCTGGTCGCCAAGCGCATCCCGCAGCGTTTTGGCTTCGATCCAATCAAGGACATCCAAGTCCTCTGCCCGATGAACCGCGGCGGCGTAGGCGCGCGGTCCCTCAACATCGAGCTGCAGGCCGCTCTGAACCCCGCTGGGGAGAAGAAGGTTGAACGTTTTGGATGGACCTTCGCCCCGGGCGACAAGGTCATGCAGATCGAGAACGATTACGACAAGGACGTCTACAACGGGGACATCGGCATGATTGAGGATGTCGACCTCGATGACGGCGAGGTGGCCGTGAACTTCGACGGTCGCGCTGTGACATTTCTCTTTGGCGAACTCGACACGCTGGTTCCAGCCTATGCCGCCACGATCCACAAGAGTCAGGGGTCGGAATACCCCGCCGTCGTGATCCCCGTGATGACCCAGCACTACGCGATGCTGCAGCGCAACTTGATCTACACCGGCGTTACCCGGGGCAAGAAGCTCGTCGTGCTGGTTGGTCAGAAGAAGGCCGTGGCAATCGCGGTAAAGAATGTCTCAGGCCGTCGGCGCTGGTCGAAGCTGGATGAGTGGCTGGAGTGACTGGTGATGCGTCTATCCAAGGCTTCACCCTCATGCGCGCGTTGATTATCACGGCAGCACACAGAAAGGGCAGATCATGACCAAAGAGGAAAAACGGCTGGATCGCCTGAACGAACTCCTGTTCGCGCTGCCAGTCGATAACATGCCCATGACGTTGAGCGAACTCGACGGGTATGTGAGCGGCGTGCTGGCTTGCCCCGAGATGATTCCACCGTCGGAATGGCTCCCGGAGGTGTGGGGCGAAACTGGCGACGCGCAATTCCCGGATCAAAAGGCGGCGGAAGAAACGATCGGCGCCGTTATGGAGCATTACAATTCCGTGGCGGGAACGATGACCCGATCGCTCTGGATCGAGCCGATCTACGAGGTGGATCCGAACAGTGATGAGATTCTCTGGGAGCCTTGGGTGGACGGCTTCACTCGTGCGATGCGTTTGCGTCCGGAGGCTTGGGAAAACCTGCTCGACCTGGCCGATGACGAAACTCGAGCCACGATGATCTTCATGATGGCGCTACAGGACATTTACACAGGCAATAGCAAGTTTACAGATGACGAGATCGACGAAATCGATCTCGAAGCGCCTGACCTAATTCCCAACTGTGTTGCGACGATCCTGCACCAATCTCGCCCGGAACTGGCTGGAGCGGTTCCTGCCAATCGGTCTAGCAAGCCCCACAAGGCTACTCTCCGCCCGGGGAGGAACGATCCATGTTCATGTGGCTCAGGCCGGAAGTACAAATTATGTTGCGGTCGCCATTGAAGAAGATCAAAGGCCACGCTCATCAGCTAAATCCGTGTCGATATGCACGAACGTCATCGACAATCATTGGGTTCGACTGATTACCAACGATTACGGCTTTTCTGGGGGTGCGACTCGCCAAACGTTGACATGGCGTTGACATGAGATGCGCTTATAATTCCCCAGTATTTTACTAGGGAACTAAGCATCTGATATGATTGGTAATTTTGGTTGCGGGGGTAGGATTTGAACCTACGACCTTCAGGTTATGAGCCTGACGAGCTACCGGGCTGCTCCACCCCGCGCCAATATACAGGCCCCAAGGCTGAAAGGTTCAGGCAAATTGGGGCTGCATCGTTAGAGAGATCGGTGTTCGTGTCTCTTACTAGGTTTGGCGGTGACCTACTCTCCCACGTCTTAAGACGCAGTACCATTGGCGCTGTGGCACTTAACGGCCGGGTTCGGAATGGAGCCGGGTGTTTTGCTCACGCTATGACCACCAAACCGAGAAAGAAACACAAACATCCGAGTCAGCACACCTGAGTGTGATGCTTTCATCAATCCTAGACGCCAAACCTGGCTTCTACTGGATCAAATCAAGCCTATCGGGCAATTAGTACCAGTCAACTGAACGCATTGCTGCGCTTACATCTCTGGCCTATCGACGTGGTGGTCTTCCACGGCCCTCAGGGATACCTTGTTTTGAGGGGGGCTTCCCGCTTAGATGCCTTCAGCGGTTATCCTGTCCGATCATAGCTACCCTGCACTGCTGCTGGCGCAACAACAGGTCCACCAGTGGATCGTTCACCCCGGTCCTCTCGTACTAGGGGCAACTCCTCTCAAGTATCCTACACCCACGGCAGATAGGGACCGAACTGTCTCACGACGTTCTAAACCCAGCTCACGTACCTCTTTAAATGGCGAACAGCCATACCCTTGGGACCTGCTCCAGCCCCAGGATGAGATGAGCCGACATCGAGGTGCCAAACGATGCCGTCGATATGGACTCTTGGGCATCATCAGCCTGTTATCCCCGGCGTACCTTTTATCCGTTGAGCGATGGCCCTCCCACTTGGGACCACCGGATCACTATGACCGTCTTTCGACTCTGCTCGACTTGTCAGTCTTGCAGTCAGGCTGGCTTCTGCCATTGCACTCAACGAGCGATTTCCGACCGCTCTGAGCCAACCATCGCGCGCCTCCGTTACTCTTTAGGAGGCGACCGCCCCAGTCAAACTACCCACCACAGAGGGTCCCGGACCCGGATAACGGGCCGCGGTTAGACATCAAGCAAAGCAAGGGTGGTATCTCAAGGATGACTCCACAGGAACTGGCGTCCCTGCTTCAAAGTCTACCACCTATCCTGCACATGCTTGGCCTGATGCCAATCTGAAGTTGTAGTAAAGGTGCACGGGGTCTTTCCGTCTAACCGCGGGAAGCCTGCATCTTGACAGGCAATTCAATTTCGCTGAGTCGATGTTGGAGACAGCGGGGAAGTCGTTACGCCATTCGTGCAGGTCGGAACTTACCCGACAAGGAATTTCGCTACCTTAGGACCGTTATAGTTACGGCCGCCGTTTACCTGGGCTTCAATTCGGAGCTTGCACCCCTCCTTTTAACCTTCAGGCACCGGGCAGGCGTCAGACCCTATACGTCGTCTTGCGACTTCGCAGAGCCCTGTGTTTTTAGTAAACAGTCGCCACCCCCTGGTTTGTGCCCCCGGATCCAAGTTGCCTTGAACCCGGGCCTCCTTCTCGCGAACTTACGGAGGTATTTTGCCGAGTTCCTTCAACATCGTTCTCTCAAGCGCCTTGGTATTCTCTACCAGTCCACCTGTGTCGGTTTAGGGTACGGTCTGGTGTGGGGCTATTTCCAGGAACCGATTAGCGGCCCACCCAATCCAATAAGGGTGAACAACAGTCACGATCCGTCACATCCCACTGGCCCAGGAATATTAACCTGGTTCCCATCGACTACGCATTTCTGCCTCGCCTTAGGGGCCGGCTTACCCTGCTCAGATTAGCTTTAAGCAGGAACCCTTGGACTTTCGGCGACAGGGTCTCTCACCCTGTTTGTCGCTACTCATGTCATCATTCTCGCTAGTGATCTCTCCACCGGATGGCTCACGCCCCGGCTTCACAGAAAACTCCGCGTCTCCAATACGGGCGAACCCGTCAAGGAGACATGGAGTTATGTCACACTACGCTCCGCTACCACGCACTTACGTGCATCCTCAGCTTCGGCTCATGGCTTGAGCCCCGATACATCTTCGCCGCAGGACAACTTATTTAGACCAGTGAGCTGTTACGCTATCTTTAAAGGATGGCTGCTTCTAAGCCAACCTCCTGGTTGTTTTGGTCGTCCCACCTGCTTTCCCACTTAGCCATGAATTAGGGGCCTTAGCTGGAGGTCAGGGTTGTTTCCCTCTCCACGACGGACGTTAGCATCCGCCGTGTGTCTGCCATCTAGTACTCCCGGGTATTCGGAGTTTGGTTAGGATCAGTAAGCCTGTGGGGCCCCATTACCCATCCAGTGCTCTACCCCCCGGGGTATTCGGATGACGCTCTACCTAAATAGA
>JAOWLD010000002.1:0-557500 GCA_025751475.1 Rhodobacteraceae bacterium XHP0102 | reverse complement strand
AGACCCAAGGCCGTTGCGCCGATCAAGCCAGCGGCCCCTGCCATGATCTGTCGTCTGTTCATATAGGCCGCATATGGCGTGGCATCCGCGATGCTCAGATCATTCTTCCAACGGTGTGCCATTCTTCATACCTCATTTATTGCGGGCCTGTATTGCGGACCTGTCAGGAACATGACCTCTGGTAAGGTAATTCCCAAGCGTTGTTTCGCAACCTCACGAAACTGTTTCCCCCTCGTGATAGGGCAGAGCGTCACAGAAAATCACGGTCTATCACATAGATTTTATTGGAACTCAAAAGAAGCTGCGGCTTAGGGGCGCGCGGGTCAGCGTCAAGCCCCGCAGGCTCACATTTGCTCTATTGCTATCTTGGTCGGGTTCTCCATCTCACGGACAGTCGAAAGACAAAACCGCAACTCAATCCAAGATGAGGCAATTATGTTTAAACGCACCGCACTTGCACTCGCCACAACCGCAGCCCTTGCCAGCAGCGCCTTTGCTATGGGTCACTCCAAAGATATCGTTGATACGGCTGCTGCCGCAGGAAGCTTCAACACACTTTTGGCCGCTGCTGAGGCAGCAGGTTTGGTGGAGACATTGAAGGGTGAAGGCCCGCTGACCGTTTTCGCGCCAACCGATGAGGCATTCGCCGCACTGCCAGAAGGCACTGTCGAGTCGCTTCTTCTGCCCGAAAATCGGGATCAATTGGTGGCAATCCTGACCTACCACGTGGTTGCAGGCGCTGTTATGTCGGGTGACCTGAGCGATGACATGACCGCCGCAACGGTTCAGGGTGCTGATATCACCATCGATCTCGACAATGGCGTGATGGTCAATGACGCAAATGTCGTCACCGCAGATATCGAAGCATCAAACGGTGTGATCCATGTCATCGACAAGGTCATCATGCCTCCGATGTAATGCGCGATTACGATGTATTGATACAGGCCCCGCATCACGCGGGGCCTGTTTTCTGCCGTTAGTGCACGACCGCATCATCGGGTTTGGGTCGCTGTGTGGCTGCCACCCGATCCCCGATCACCAAGCCATCTGCGCCCGCCGTAACGGAAATGCGGCTGTCATCCTTGACCTCACCTGCCAAGATCATCTCCGCCAACGGGTCTTGCAAACTGCGCTGAATGACACGTTTCAATGGGCGCGCACCAAAGACAGGATCATAGCCCTCGGAGGCCAGCCAATCCTTGGCAGCATCATCGAGATCAACCACGATTTTGCGCGCGGCGAGACGTTTGGCCAGAAGCCCAAGCTGGATGTCCACAATCCCACCCATATCTTCGCGACCGAGTCGGTCAAAGACGATCATATCATCCAGACGATTGAGGAATTCGGGTCGGAAATGTGCCCGCACCGCATCCATCACATCACGCTTCGCGCCTGCAATGTCGCCACCATCTGGCAATTGGCTGAGGGCTTGCGCCCCCAAGTTAGACGTCAATACGATCAAGGTTTGCTTGAAATCCACGCGCCGTCCTTGGCCATCTGTCAGGATGCCGTCATCCAAAACCTGCAACAGCACGTTGAACACCTCAGGATGTGCCTTTTCGACCTCATCGAACAAGATCACCTGATAGGGTCTGCGCCGCACTGCTTCGGTCAGAACACCACCCTCATCATAGCCAACATATCCAGGAGGCGCGCCGATGAGACGCGACACCGCGTGTTTCTCCATGAATTCGGACATATCGATCCGCACCATCGCCTGATCATCATCAAAGAGATACTCGGCCAAGGCCTTGGTCAATTCGGTTTTGCCCACCCCCGTTGGCCCAAGGAACAGGAATGACCCAAGCGGGCGATTTTCATCCTGAAGCCCTGCCCGCGCGCGGCGCACCGCGCGGCTGACGGCAGAAACAGCCGTGCGTTGACCGATCACGCGGCGGCCAAGCTCATCTTCCATCCGCAACAGCTTTTCGCGTTCGCCTTCCAACATCTTGGACATCGGGATGCCCGTCCAGCGCTCAACAACAGCAGCGATTTGTTCTGGCCGCACGGCCTCTTCGACCATGACATCTTCTTCGGCATTCTCGGCCTCGACCAATTGCCGCTCTAGATCAGGGATCACCCCATAGGACAATTCACCAGCGCGACCCAAATCACCCCGCCGCTTGGCTTGGTCCAATTCGGCCCGCGCCTGATCCAACGCTTCTTTAAGCTTGCGCGCCGCATCAAGTTTGTCGCGCTCGCCCTGCCACTGCGCTGTCATTTGTGCGGATTGCTCCTGCAAATTGGCCAATTCTTTCTCAAGCTTGTCCAAACGCTCGCGGCTCGCGGTGTCTTCCTCTTTCTTCAACGCCTCCGCCTCAATCTGCATTTGCAGGATTTGACGATCCAGCGCGTCCAATTCTTCGGGCTTGCTGTCGACCTCCATCCGCAGGCGACTTGCGGCCTCATCGACAAGGTCAATTGCCTTATCGGGCAGGAACCGATCGGTGATGTAACGGTTCGACAAGGTCGCCGCCGAGACAAGCGCCGCGTCCGAGATCCGCACCCCGTGGTGAAGTTCGTATTTCTCCTTAATGCCGCGCAGGATGGAGATTGTATCCTCAACCCCAGGTTCTTCGACCATCAAAGGTTGGAACCGCCGCGCAAGCGCTGCGTCCTTCTCGACATATTTGCGATATTCATCGAGTGTGGTTGCGCCCACGCAATGCAGCTCCCCGCGCGCAAGTGCGGGCTTGATCAAATTGGCCGCATCCATCGCACCATCTGATTTGCCTGCCCCCACCAGAACGTGCATCTCATCAATAAATAGGATGATCTCACCCGCTGCGGCCTCGATCTCTTTCAGGATTGCCTTCAGACGCTCCTCAAATTCCCCGCGATATTTTGCGCCTGCAATCAGCGCCCCCATATCCAAAGCCATCAAGCGCTTGTCGCGCAGGCTTTCGGGAACATCACCATTGATGATGCGCAAGGCCAGGCCTTCGGCAATCGCGGTTTTCCCCACACCAGGCTCCCCAATCAGAACGGGGTTGTTTTTCGTGCGGCGGCTCAGAACCTGCATCGCGCGGCGGATTTCCTCATCCCGCCCGATGATCGGGTCAATCTTCCCATCCCGCGCGGCTTGCGTCAGGTCGCGCGCATATTTCTTGAGCGCCTCATAGCCATCTTCAGCCGAGGCCGTATCCGCCGTGCGACCCTGACGGATGTCATTGATCGCAGCGTTGAGGGATTGAGCATTGACCCCGCCCGCCTCAAGCGCCGATTTCGCAGGCGATTTCACAAGGGCCAGCGCGGTCAAAATCCGCTCAACGGGCACGAAACTGTCACCCGCCTTCGTGGCAAGCTTTTCGGCCTCGTCCAGCACCTTCACGGTTTGGCTGTCGATATAGACCTGCCCCGCATCCCCTGTGACTTTGGGTAATTTGGCCATTGCGGCGTCATTGGTGGCGCGCACTTCGCGCGCATCGCCCCCTGCCTTCGCAATCAGATTGCCCGCCATGCCCTGATCATCGTCAAGCAAGGCTTTCAGCAAATGTTCAGGGGAAAGTTTTTGGTGGTCTCCGCGCTGCGCCACGGCTTGCGCAGCTTGAATGAACCCGCGCGCACGGTCTGTGAACTTTTCGAAGTTCATCGTCTGTCTCCTTCATCTAAGCACCCGTTTTGCGCCACCCGCTTTGCGGCATGACGCCCTATTTGGGCCTTCGCTATAGATTTGGGATGGGAGTGCGCCCTGTTCAAGGGCATCGCTTCAATCGCGTTGGCGCTCCATCAAAAGTTTGGCAGGGCGCAAGCGTTCCGCCGCCTCAAACAGAGAAAAGGTTTGATTGACGTAATTGGTCACAGCGGACAGCTCGTTCATATAGCGCAGTAAATCTGGCGTGCGCGCTGCCTCAACCAGCTGAACCGCCCGAGACGGATCATGGGTTTCAAATTGCACATAGAATAATGGCTCTCCGCGTTTCAGGATCAAATCCTTGGACGGTTCATGCCACTCGAATGCCCACATCAACGGACGGGGCCAGATGTGAAGCGGAAAACGGCCACCGAAAATCGTGCCAGGCCATGGTTCCGCACGATAATGCGCGAAAGCGGAAAGCTGCGTAATGTAAATCGGCTCATCCGCGATGAAGCAGTAGGGCAGCGACAATTGAATCGTGGGGCGATCGGGATATCGCCATTCGGTCTCTGAAACCAGTGTGAGGACCTGTGCAATTTTATTGCCTCTGATCGAGCTGCTGCTGCCTGCCCGATTGATCAATACGGCCTTGCCCTCTTTGTCTCGGCCAAAGCCAATATGTAGATCATAGGGGCAGCGCACCATGAAATAGCGGCTTTCCATCTGAACCACGGCGGGGCAACGCGCCGCCGATTTTGCGTGCGCCCGCGTGACCCCGCGCGATGCAACCCGTTCAGGCGGATCAAAGATCACCGCGCCTTTCTCCTCGGTCAAAAACCATCCCACGCGCGCAGCGCCTTGGTCTGGGTTTGCGTCATCGCGCGACACTTCAATCGACAGTTTCATGATCTATCGCCTATCCAGTTTAGCTGGTGACAGAATGGATTTGCGCGTAGCACCCGTCAATGGGACTTTGGTAGGGCGATTGACCCTTGTGCTTTGCCCCGCTACCACGGATCAAGCCTCATTATGATAAGGACGCCCCAAATGTCTTCCACATCCGACCGCCTGATCGTTGCCCTTGATGTGCCAAATGCGATTGCGGGGTTGGAATTGGCAGCAAAACTGGGCGATGCGGTCAGCTTCTATAAGATCGGCTTGGGAATGCTGACAGGCGGCGGCCTTGCGCTTGCGCAAGAGCTGAAGGACGAACACGGCAAACGCATATTTCTGGATATGAAACTGTTTGACATCGGCGCCACCGTTGAAGCCGCCGTGCGCGGTCTTGCGCAATTCGATTTGGATTTCTTGACCGTCCACGGCGACCCCCATGTTGTGCGCGCCGCCAAAGAGGGTGCGGCGGGCAGCGACATGAAAATTCTGGCCGTCACCATCCTCACTTCGCTTGATCGTGCAGATCTGGACGCAAGCCTGATCACCGCAGGCGATATTCCCGATCTGGTTGCCACGCGCGCCGCGCGCGCCTTTGCGGCGGGGGCAGATGGGGTCATCGCCTCACCGCAGGAGGCCGCTATGATCCGCGCCCTGCCCGAAGCCAATGGCCGCTTGATTGTCACCCCAGGGGTGCGCCCCGCAGGCAGCGCCCTTGGCGATCAAAAGCGGGTTGCCACCCCCGCCCAAGCGATTGCGGACGGGGCTGATCATATCGTGGTCGGCCGTCCGATATGGCAAGCCCCCGACCCCGCCTCCGCAGCCCGCGCGGTTTTGGCGGAGCTTGGCTGATCCCGCACCATGCCCGCCCTGTGCCGCGACTGCTTGACCGAATTCGAGGCAGGACCGCGCTGCCCTGAATGCGGGTGCCCTAACGTAATCGTGCATCCTGAGCTGTTCGATTTGTCTATCGCGCATATGGATTGTGATGCTTTCTATGCCTCAGTGGAGAAACGCGACAACCCAGACTTGGCGGATAAGCCCCTCATCATCGGCGGCGGGCAGCGCGGTGTCGTCTCCACCGCCTGTTATATTGCCCGCATCCGTGGCGTGCGCTCGGCCATGCCGATGTTTCAGGCGCTCAAATTGTGCCCTGACGCCGTGGTGCTGCGGGGGCGTATGTCGCATTACGCGGCCGTCTCGCGCGACATCCGCGCCTTGATGTCGGAACTGACCCCGGCGATTGAGCCGTTGTCTCTCGATGAAGCGTTCCTTGACCTGACGGGCACCCGCAAATTGCACGGCCATCCACCCGCAGTGATGTTGGCGCAGCTTGTCAAACGCATGAAAACCGAATTGGGTCTGACCGGTTCCATCGGCCTCAGTCACAATAAATTCCTTGCAAAAATTGCATCTGATCTCGACAAGCCCCAAGGATTTTCCGTGATCGGAAAAGCAGAAACCGAAACCTTTTTGGCCCAGAAACCCATCTCCATGCTGTGGGGGTTCGGCGCGGCGGGGCAGGCCAATCTACACGCCGCTGGCATTCACAAAATTGGCGATCTGCGCCGTTGGCCGAAGGATGAATTGATCGCCCGATTTGGGGCATCGGGCGCAAGGCTGCATGATCTCTCTTTCGGACGGGACAGCCGAAAGGTTTCCGCCGTGCGCGACATCAAGTCACTTTCAAACGAAACGACATTTGACCGCGACCTGAGCGATGCCGATCTTTTGGACGGGCATATTTGGCGCCTCAGCGAAAAACTCTCGGCACGTGCAAAGGCACAAGGATTGGCGGGGCGGGTGGTCGTTCTCAAATTGAAAACCCATGACTTCAAAACGCTGACCCGCCAAACTGCCCTGCCCGATGGCACCCAGATGGCCGACCGCATTTATATGCAGGGGGCAGGTCTGCTCCATGCCAATCTTAAATTCGCGCCGTTTCGTCTTATTGGTCTAGGGCTTGGTGATTTGATCCCCGAAGATCAAGGCGACCGCGCAGGCAATCTGCTTGACCCACAAGAGGCAAAGCGCCTCAAGGCAGAGCGCGCCTCGGATGAAATACGCAAGAAGTTTGGAGAACAGGCTATTCTGAAAGGGCGTGCCTTGCGTTAAGTCACTCAGCGGCGAGGGGCAGTGCGCAATCGCGGCCAAGTTCCGAAATGATCTGCGCCAAAGCAGCGCTGACCCTGTCGCGGGTTGCCTCAAAGCCTGCGTGGGGCGTGATCCCAACCTCATCCATATAAAGTGCGCGATCGATTTCCACCTGCACGGCATGAAACCCGCGTGCAGGCCGCCCGTAGGTCTGCGCGATATAGGCCCCTGCAAAAGGCGTGTTGCGGGCCACGGTGAAGCCTTGCCCCTCGAAGGCGGCATGAATCAGATCGATGACGTCATGGGCTGCGGCCCCACCAAATCTATCGCCCAAGATCAGATCAGGTCGCTTGCCTTCGGGGCCAACCAAACTGGACCCCAAAGCATCATGCGGCATGGAGTGGAAATCCAAAAGCACCGCCCGCCCGAATTGAAGCTTTGCTGCCTCCATCAAACGTGCAAGGCAATCGTGATAAGGCCGCCAAATCTGGGCCAACC
Source organism: Rhodobacteraceae bacterium XHP0102 (assembly GCA_025751475.1). GTDB lineage: Bacteria > Pseudomonadota > Alphaproteobacteria > Rhodobacterales > Rhodobacteraceae > M30B80. The sequence goes on along the minus strand of JAOWLD010000002.1, from coordinate 550,440 downwards.
TTTCCTCAGCATCTGCGCGCAAGATCTTTCCACGATAGATGCTGCGTCCGTTGGCCACAACGCGCGGGATAACACCCAGGCCCGCTGCGATACGCGGCGAGGTCACAGCCCGCGCAACCCCCGAGATCACGGCCGCGTCAAGCTCATCAGTGCCACGATTGAGGTCGACATAAGCACGCGGGAATCGGGCACGCAAAAAAGGCACGCCAAAATCTGCCGCACGATCCACCAAAAGCTGAACGAACGCATCTTCAGAACTGCGTATTTGATGAGCGTCCAACGCGATTTGATCCAAAAACGCTTGCGGATAATCATGACCCGAATGGGGAGAGGCCACCACCACAGGGGCACGGCTCACCTCAGGCAAGGTCAAATAATAGGAAGGATCTGGCTTTTGCACGTTTTTCATGGCTTTGATATAGCGCAGTTGTGCAAAATACCAAAAGCCCTTGAACCGCCCCGCGATTCCTTTTAAAGACCGCGCTACTGCGGAACGGGCTTGCCCCTGTGACGTCTCTTTTTCTGTATCATCTGGCCTTACTCAACGGCCGCTGGGAAAAATGCGGCGTGATCCGTAACGACATCGGGCGGTTAGCTCAGCGGTAGAGCACTACGTTGACATCGTAGGGGTCACTGGTTCGATCCCAGTACCGCCCACCATCGGCACAATCCCGTGCCATATAAAGAACAGGCGCATCGCCGCGCCGCGAGAAGGAGAAGACCCATGAAGGTCAAGAATTCGCTCCGTTCGCTCAAGCAGCGTCACCGCGATTGCCGCGTTGTGCGCCGTAAGGGCCGCGTCTATGTCATCAACAAGACGCAGCGCCGCTTCAAAGCCCGTCAGGGCTGAATTAAGCGCGAGATTCTGGGATCAGATGAAAAACGCCGCCCCCTTTTTGGGGCGGCTTTTTTCTTTTCGGGGGATTGCATTTGGATGGGCGGCCATCCCCCGTTTTGCGTTTTTTGCTGGATTGGATTTGGTCAGGTGGATCAGATCAATACCGCGGGGTGAGCCCACGCCATCAGACGTGAGGGGCAAAGCAAGCCCATCGCGATCTTTATTTTCCACGACACGCCATTTGATCCACGCGCGGAGAATCGCGGCGCGCACCATGCGAGGCCGATCTTGCAACTCACCTGTGCATATGCGCTTTTGTGCGACAGGGTCGCTTGCTGTTCGGTGCAACCTGACTGTAAAGACAGACCCGCATTTGGAAGGAAGACGGCATGACACATATCTGGCTGCGCGCCGAAGAACGCGAAAGCGAGGAGCGGGTGGGCCTCACCCCCGAAGGGGCGGCTGCGCTGATTGCAGAGGGCATGAAAGTGACCGTTGAAGAAAGCCCCGCGCGCGTGATCCCGATGGACGGCTATATCACGGCAGGCTGCGCTACGGCCCCCTTCGCCTCATGGCCTGATGCGCCACAGGATGCGATCATATTTGGCCTCAAGGAATTGCCCGAAACCGATCTGCCCTTGCGGCATCGCCACATCATGTTCGGCCACGCCTATAAAGGCCAGCCTGCAGGACAGCGCCTGCTAAAACGGTTCAAGGCGGGCGGTGGCACGCTTTATGATCTCGAATATCTGGTGGATGACAATGGCCGCCGCGTGGCCGCCTTTGGATATTGGGCGGGATTTGCAGGTGCGGCGCTGTCGCTGAAGGCACTGATTTCTCAACCAAACCTGATGGGACCGATCAAAGGATACCCCAATAAAGACGCGCTGATTTCCGAATTGCAGGCCGAGATCACCGCGATTGACCTGCCGCGCGCAATCGTTATCGGCGCATTGGGGCGTGTTGGCACAGGTGCGCGCGATCTATGTGCGGCGCTCAATATTCCTGTGACCGCATGGGATATGGCCGAAACCGCATCGGGCGGGCCGTTTCCAGAAATTCTGGAGCACGAGATATTCCTCAACTGCATCCTCGCGGATCCCTCCGTGCCCGTATTTGTGCCGCAAAGCGCCAAAGAGGCCCCGCGCGCGTTACGCGTGATCGGGGATATTGCCTGCGACCCAACCTCTGATTTCTCGCCCATCAAGGTCTATGACCGCGTCACCACATGGGCAGAACCCGCGCTGCGCGTATGTGATGCGCCGCCCCTTGATGTCATGGCGATTGACAACCTACCCTCGCTTTTACCGCTTGAAAGCTCGGAAGATTACGCCGCGCAGCTTCTGCCGTCTTTGCGCGGTTTGGGGGATTTAACCCAAGGTGTTTGGGGCCGTGCCAAGGCCCGATTTGATCAGCATATCGAACAGATTTAAGGGAGTTTAGATCATGACAATCCATTGGTGCGGAACAGGCCTGTCCTCAATCCCAGGTTTGCGTCATTTGATCGAGACCACGGGCGATGTTGTGGTATGGAACCGAAGTGTCGACAAGGCCAAGTCCGCCGTAGGTGATATCGCCCAAGACATCCGCGCCTTTGACATGACAGCCCTCATCAAGGCTACGCAAAAGGGCGATGTGGTGATCTCTATGCTGCCCGCCGATATGCACGTGCCGCTTGCCACGATGGCAATTGGGGCGGGGGCGCATTTCGTGTCCTCCTCCTATATCGCGCCCGAAATGCGTGCGCTTGATGCTGCGGCACGCGAGGCAGGGGTATGCGTGGTCAATGAGGTGGGTCTTGACCCTGGAATAGACCACTTGATGGCCCATGCCCTGATGCATGACTACCGCAATAGCGCGGCGTTTGACCCTGCGAACGCGCATGATTTTATCTCTTATTGCGGCGGCATCCCGAAAATCCCGAACCCGTTTCGCTATAAATTCAGCTGGTCACCGCTTGGCGTGCTCAAGGCGCTGCGCTCGCCTTCGCGTTCCATTGCGGATGGCAAAGAATGGAATGTCTCGCGCCCTTGGGACGCGATCTCGCGCTATACGGCCCCGCTTGAAACTCCAGAAGAATTTGAAGTTTACCCCAACCGCGACAGCCTGCCTTTCATGGCAGAATATGGGTTTGGATCCGATTGGAATGTGCAACGCTTTGTGCGCGGCACTTTGCGTCTTGATGGGTGGTCTCAGGCATGGGCGCCTGTGTTTCGCGAAATTGAAACGTTGGAGGGCGCCGCAGGTGATGCGCGTCTGCGTGAGATGTCCGACCAATTCTGGCGCGAAAATTCCTACGAAGATGGCGAGCCTGATCGCGTTGTCCTCTGCGTCTCGCTGAAAGCGGAAGCGGGGGAGGGCATCGTTTGGCACAAGACCTACGTGATGGATGCATGGGGCGATGCGCGCGGCACGGCCATGGCGCGGCTGGTCTCAACCCCTGTTGCGCTTGCCGTAACAGCGGCGATGAAAGGCGATTTACCCACAGGCGTATCCGCCGCACCCCATGATATCGGACTCGTGCGCGCATGGATGGATATAGTCGGGACACTGGCGCAAAATCTGCACGTGGTGGATCACCTGGCCTAGAAAATCCGATAATAAAGCCAGTCAGGGAAAAACTGACTGACCCTGAAAAAGGCGCCAAATGCCCATGGGAAGCTGCAACTGAACTTCTTGCGCCGCATATGGCGCAGGAAGATATCGGCCGCAGGCGCAGGGTCCATGATGAATGGCATGGCAAAATCGTTTTTATCGGTCAGCCTTGTGCGAATGAAACCTGGATTGACCAATTGCACCGCAACATTGCTGCGCCGCATATCCACGCGCAGCGATTCTGCCATATGCATAACCGCCGCCTTGGATGCACCATATCCTGTGGCAGAGGGCAGACCTCGGAAACCAGACAGGCTGCCTGTGATGACGATATGGCCCGCATCCTTGGCCACAAATTGCGGCACCACATTGCTCAGAACACGCGCAGCCCCGATGACATTGATATCCATCATCGCAAGGACCTGATCGCTGTTCCATGTGCTGGCGTGCATAGGCCAGTAAACGCCAGCAAGATACACCATGCCGTCAATATCACCCACGGCCTTGGCCGCTTCAGCCACGCTTTGCGCATCACTCACGTCCATTGGGACCACACGGGATGGACCAGAAAGACGTGCTGCGACCTCGGTTAACCGCATCTCAGAACGGGCGGAAAGGATCACCTCCGCCCCTGCCTGTGACAATTTCTCGGCCAAGGCAGCACCCAATCCTTCGGATGCGCCAACAAGCCAATATGTTTTCCCAGCAAAATCTCGCATCAAAGCCCCGTGAAACCCCTATGTGTCTGTCACCATATCACCTAGCGCGCAGGCTCTTGCGGCAAAGGTGTCAGGCTCAAAATCGTGATTGCAAGAAGCTTTAGCGCACAGGGGATCGCCGCATAAAGCAGCACAAGCCGCGACAAGGCCGCCGCCTCATTGGCTTGGCCTGCCTGAAACCCTGCTGCGTGCAAAAGGGGCAAGAGGGTCACAGCAGCAAAAGCCAAGGTAAATTTGCTCGCGAAAGACCACAAGCCAAATGCTGCCCCCGCTTCGGGCGCGATTTTGGACAGGTGACGCGAAAAGATCGCAGGCAGGATTGTCAAATCCGCGCCAAGCGCCATGCCCGAAGCCAAACAGATCACGGCAAAGGCAAGGATATCTCCCGTCCCTAAAGCGAGGGTAAAAGCAAAGGCCAAAATCGACAAAGCCATGCCAAACAGCAAAACAGGCTTTGCGCCAAACCGCGTTGCGGCCTGTGTCCAAAACGGCGCGGAAAGCGCCGCGGCAAGGAAGAACAGAAGCAGCAGCGGTCCTTCCCATCCGATCGCTTGTAAAACTGCCTCGACATAAAACAGGAACAAAGTCGATGTCACCGCGACAGGGGCCGCGTTAATCAAGGCAATGCCCAACAACCGCCGCGCCGTTTGATCCCGCAAGATCGTGCCGAAGGCGGTTGGCGGTGATGCGGCCCCCTGCCCCCAATCAGACCGCATCAAGACATAGGCAAGGGCACACAGGCCCATGAACCCAAGGGCAAACCCTGTAAATGGGTTGGGCAGAAAACTGGCCAGTGCAATCGGCGCAACCGAGGCCAAACAGACCCCCAAAAGCCCGCCCGTTTCGCGCCATGTGGCAAGGCGCAAATGACCATCCGCACCAAGCCGCTCGGCGGTTTGCACGCCCTCGGCATAAAAACAGATGGTCAGGAAAGAGAAAGAAGAGAACAACCCAATCAAGGTCAACGCAAACCACCACAAGGGTGCAATTGGCGGGGCTATGGCGAAAAGCCCATACATCGAGGCCGCAAGGATCAGGATCGCGCCCGCGACCATCGCACCGCGCAAATGGCGTGTGGCACGCGCCAACCATCCCAAAACAGGATCTTGAACCACATCAAACAGGCGCAGGCCAAACAGAATGGCCCCAAGCGCTGCCAAACCGATGCCATATTCATCAACATAGAATTTGGGCGCGTGTATATAAATCGGCAGGCCCGCGCTCGACAGCATGGCGGCAAATACCGCATAGCCCGCCAAAGGCGCATGACGCTGCCCCATCAAGAGACCTCGCGCTCAGGCGGTTCGGGCCGCGGGCGATAGGGCGCACCTTTGATCCATAATTTCAACGCCTGCCAATGGATCAGACCCAAAACCCTGCGCGATCCAAAGGGCCGCCGCCACAAGGCGCGCAGGATATCCCTATTGCGCAGCGGACGGCGCGCACCTGTCAGCGTGGCATAAAGCCCCTCATTGCCAGTCGCGTAATCAATGAAAATGCCCACCCGATCCTCACGAATGTCAAAGCGGAATTCATATCCGCCTTCGATCTGCTGAAAGGGGGAGACATGAAAAATTTTGCTGGCGCGCAGCACATCATGGCGGGTGATTTCTGCACAATCTTCTCGGTGGCAGAGGTAAGAATGACGGTCGCCAAATGTGTTGGACACTTCAGCAATCACCGCGCGCAGGCGCACATCGGCATCATAGGCCAACCAAAAACTGACAGGGTTGAACACATGGCCCAAAAGACGCGGTTGCGCCAAAAGCAACAACTTGCCGCTGGTTAGCTCCGTCAATCCATGGGCGGCCAGAACCTCCCGCGCCCAAACGGCTCCGCGTCCCGCCTTCGGCGCGCCCCCATGATCACGATCACGCAAAGCGGCCAAATTGACCCGATTGCGACCAAACAAAGCGGGGGCTTCGGGTGCGACCGCTTCGGCATCAAGCATCACGTAATCAATGGAATATCGAAACGCGTTTTCCACCGCACCCCTGCGTCCATGAAAGGTCTCGCCCGCGATATAATCCACCGATGATGACAAGGTTCTCTCCTGTTCAGGCCGCAGCGACCATGCGGTCACGCTCGGCCATCGCATCGACCACATCAATCGCACTGGCCAGACCATCCTCATGGAAGCCGTTTTTCATCCAAGCCCCGCAGAACCACGTGTTGTTCGTCCCGTTCATGGCCCGCACGGCGCCTTGCGCGGCCAATGCAGCCAAATCATAGACAGGGTGGCGGAAGGTCGCTGTGTCATAGATCAAGTCATCGGCAATTTCACCGCGGCTGTTCAGTGTGACAAACAACGGGTCGGATTTCGGGATCGGTTGCAGGCGGTTCATCCAATAGGTCAGATCAATCGGTCCGCCCGTATGACCCGCGCGCTCAGTGTAGTTCCAACTGGCCCACGTCACCTCGCGCAGGGGCATGGCGCGGCGGTCGGCGTGCAGGACCATCTCGTTGGGTTGATAGCGCACCGCGCCAAGCGCCGCTTGCTCTTGCGCGGTTGGATCCGCCAAAAGCGCAAGGCTGTCATCAGAATGTGTGGCAAAAATCACCTCGTCAAAGGCCTGCCATTGTCCCGCGCGGCGGACTTCAACACCCCCCGCAACACGGCGGACCTTGTCTACGCCCGCATTGGTGACGATGGTCACCCCTCGCTCAATCAAAGCGCGCTCTAGCCGCGTGACATATTCAATCGAGCCGCCTTGCACCGTCCACCATTGGTGTTGGCCAGAGGCCTGCAACAGATTGTGATTCTGGAAAAACCGCACCAAAGCCTGAGCGGGAAAATCCATGATCTCCTCTTTCGGCGTGGACCAGATCGCGCCAGAAATTGGCGTGAGGTAATAGTCGCGGAACCATGCGCCCATACCCAACTCATCCATAAACGCCCCCAAAGTTTGCGTGCTGTCCGTGGCAAGACCTGCCGCGCGCGCGTTAAACCGCATAATATCGGACAACATCCGCAAATATTGCGGCCGCAGCACGTTTTTGCGCTGCGCAAACAATGCGTTTAAGGAATGCAGCCCGTATTCAATGGCCCCGCCACCGATAGAGGCGGCAAAGCTCATATCGCTTTTGACGACAGGCACCTGCAATTCCTCGAATAGGCGCACCAAATTGGGGTAATTGACGTAGTTGAAAACGATAAAGCCAGTGTCGACTGGCTGATCCTTATGCCGCCCTGCCACCACGGTGCGCGCATGGCCGCCAAGACGATGCTCCGCCTCGAAAAGGGTGACATTGGCATTCGGCGCGAGGTGATAGGCCGCCCCCAATCCAGAAATCCCCGCCCCGATGATGGCCACGTTACGGGCGGGGGCGGGCGGTGTTTCAAATGGCACGGGATAAATTCCTTGATTATATTTTACTGCTGTCTAGCCAAGTTTACGCCCGCTGTCGCGGCTTGGATTAAAAAAGATGGTGAAATATTGGCGGCTTGGCAGATCATGGCAAGCGAATTACGCATCACAATATTTTTTGATCCAACACTGTATCCGGCGCGTATGCGTGATATGCTGCATCTTGATGTTCATAATTTGTCGACAGGTGACCCCGGCGATGCCTCCCGCGCGCAAGGGCAGCAAGATACAGCATTGCCAGACGGGGCAATTCTGATGGCAGATCGGCTGCCTCCCTCCCCCGTCATGCAGCTGTCCCATGAATGGGTGGCTGAAGTGGCTGCGATTGCGCAAGCGCGTGATCAAAGCGCCTTTGCCGCTGTGTTTCGCCATTTTGCGCCGCGCGTGAAAGCGTTCTTGATGAAATCAGGCGCAGATGAGGCGTTGGCAGAAGAATGTATGCAAGATGTCATGGCCACATTGTGGCGCAAGGCCCATCTGTTTGATCCCACACGCGCCTCGGTATCAACATGGATTTTCACCATTGCGCGGAATCGCAAAATCGATCTGCTGCGTAAATATGCACGCCCCGAACCCGAAGATCTGCCATGGGGCCCAGAGGCAGAACCAGACCAAGAGGACGTTCTCGCCCTCCAACAAGAAAGCCAGAAACTGGCTGAAGCCCTGCGGAAACTTCCTCAGAAACAAAGGATTTTGATTGAAAAGGCTTATTTTGGCGATCTTACCCATGGCGAGATTGCAATAGAAACGGGCCTGCCCCTTGGCACAATCAAATCGAGAATTAGGTTGGCGCTAGAGAGATTGCGTCATAACATGAGACATACGACAAAATGACCGATGTAAAACACCATATCAGTGACGACTTTTTGATCGGCTATGCCGCAGGCAGTTTGCCTGCTGCGTTCGATCTTGTTGTCGCAACCCATGTCTCGCTCAGTGATGACGCGCGTGCGCGGTTGCAAGCTTTTGATGCTGTGGGCGGATGTATCCTAGACGAGATGGCAGAAGCTGAATTGGCCGAGGACAGCCTTGCGAAAACACTTAGCCTGATCAATGACAATGCCGCGCCCGAAACGCCAAGCTATGCGAAGCAAAGCAAAGGCAAGGACCCCGTTTTCCCCGCACCTTTGCGGGATATGATCGGCGGTGATTTGAGCGCTGTGAAATGGCGTCCCATCGGGATGGGTTGCAAGCAGGCCATCATCAGCGAGGGTAAAGACGCGACTGCGCGCCTTTTGTTCATTCCTGCGGGGCAGGCCATGCCGCGTCACAGCCATCGTGGAACCGAAATGACCTTGGTGTTGCAAGGGGCCTATCGGGATGAAACCGACCGATTTGGACGCGGCGATATCGAAATCGGGGATGAATCAATGAACCACACCCCCGTGGCCGAAGCAGGTGAGGATTGCATTTGCCTAATCGCCACAGATGCGCGCCTAAAATTCGAGGGGCTGTTGCCACGGATCGCGCAAACATTCCTCCGCATCTAAGCAATTGTCCGCTTCCTCTTCACGCCCAGCCGCACTAGGCAAGGGCGTGACATAAGGGGCAAGATTCATGAGCAACAAACGCAAATTCGGACCCGACCGCAGTGAGCTGTGGTTTAGGCTTGCCTTTTCCTTGGTGGGCATTGCCGCCCTCGGTGGTGCCATCGCCTATCGCGGCCTGCCCACTGGCCCCGCCATGGCCGAAATTGGACTCATCGCAGGTGGATTTTTTATCGGCAGCGCGATTTGGTCTGCACGGCGCTTGATCACGCGCGACCATCCCGAATAAGCGCATGAGCCAATTTCTATATAGCCCCCCAGAAACACCTTTGGAACTGATCCATGAGGATCACGAGATTTTGGTTCTGAACAAACCCGCGGGTCTTCTGTCGGTTCCAGGCAAAGGCGCGCATTTGGCCGATTGCTTAATCAGCCGCTTGCAAGCCGCCTTTCCCGAGGCTCTTTTGGTGCATCGGTTGGACATGGACACCTCTGGGGTCATGGTGTTCGCACGCACCCCCGCCGCGCAACGTCATCTGGGGCTGCAATTTGAAAAGCGGATGATGAAAAAAACCTACCTCGCGCAAGTCTGGGGAGAGGTCACCGGCAAAGAGGGTGTAATCGACCTGCCTTTGATCGTAGATTGGCCAAACCGTCCGCTGCAAAAAGTCTGCCACGAGACGGGGCGCGCTGCCGTGACCGAATGGAACGTTCTGCGCCATGAAGGGGGCAACACACGGATGCGGCTTTGCCCGCAAACTGGCCGCTCCCATCAATTGCGCGTCCATATGCGGGAATTGGGGCATCCAATTCTGGGCGATCCGTTTTATGCAACGGGGCCTGCGCGCGATTTTCCTCGCTTGATGCTGCACGCTGAAACGCTGCGTCTGCGCCACCCTGATGGGGGGCGCGGGATGACGTTCCGCGCCGCCAATCCGTTTTAGGTCTTAGGCCGCCGTTCCATTCCCCGAAATGGCGTAATTAGGGCGATGCAGATGCACGACCGTGCCGAGGGGAATTTTATTGTAAAGCTCGATCACATGGGCGTTCACCATCCGCACACAACCAGAAGATGCGCCCGTGCCGATGGACCACGGCTGCGGTGTGCCATGGATGCGCAAATAGGTGTCGCGGTCGCCATCATAAAGATAGAGCGCCCGCGCGCCCAATGGGTTTTCTGGCCCACCAGGAACACCGCTTGCAAATTCAGCATAAAGCTCAGGCTCGCGCGCGATCATCGCGGCGGTCGGTGTCCAGCTTGGCCATTCCACTTTGCGCCGAATGGTGTAACGGCCAGGCGCTTGAAGGCCTGAACGGCCAACAGCAACGCCATAACGCATGGCCGTGCCGTCATCGAGGATATGATAGAGATATTTCGCAATCGGATCGACATGGATATGGCCAGGCACCATGCCTGCCTTATGCACGATCCGTGTCGGCATCAGGCGCGGATGCAAACCCCAAGGATTTGGCCCTTGTGGTGCGGGGCGCTCAATCGACTCGTCAAAGCCCACCGCATCCTGCGCGATTGCGGGTGTGGCAAGAAACGCGGCACTGCCCGCAAGGAAATGTCTTCGATCCATTGTTAAACCCATCATGCTTTGACCAATCCTCTCCTATATGCCGCAGTTCGCCCCTAACGCACAAGACACCGCCACGGATGTGGTGGTTAACATTTTTGTCAGCTCGGCACAAAAAACCCCCGCAAAACGGTGTGCGGGGGTTTTGATCTTTGGGGCGGGTTTACTCCGCCGTTTCCTCTTCGGTGCGTTCTTCGCCCGTGGCCTGATCCACCATCTTCATGGCCAAGCGCACTTTGCCGCGATCGTCAAAGCCCAAGAGTTTGACCCAGACGTCTTGACCTTCCTGCAACACATCGCTCGGATGGTTCAGGCGGCGGCTTTCGATCTGGCTGACATGGACCAAACCATCGCGCTTGCCGAAGAAATTCACGAAGGCACCAAAATCAACGATTTTGACCACTTTGCCTTTGTAAATTTTACCTTCTTCAGGCTCAGCCACGATGGAATAGATCATATCATAGGCGGCTTTGATGGCATCTTGGTTCGCACTTGCGATCTTGATGATGCCATCGTCATTGATATCGACCTTCGCGCCCGATGTTTCCACGATTTCGCGGATCACCTTACCACCCGAACCGATCACTTCGCGGATCTTATCGGTTGGGATTTGCATGGTCTCAATACGTGGTGCGTGTGCAGAGAAGGCATTAGCCGAGGACAACGCCTTGGACATCTCGCCCAAAATGTGCATCCGGCCTTCTTTCGCCTGTGCAAGCGCCTTTTTCATGATCTCAGGGGTGATCCCTGCAACCTTGATATCCATCTGCAGAGAGGTGATCCCCGCTTCCGTGCCTGCCACTTTGAAATCCATATCCCCAAGGTGATCTTCATCGCCAAGGATATCGGTCAAAACCGCGTAGGACCCATCTTCTTCCAACACCAGACCCATGGCCACACCTGCAACAGGTGCTTTCAATGGCACGCCCGCGTCCATCATCGACAAGGAGCCGCCACAGACCGAAGCCATAGAGGAGGAGCCGTTCGATTCCGTGATCTCAGAAACCACGCGGATCGTGTAGGGGAAATCGGTGGGTGCAGGCAGAACCGCCTGAAGCGCGCGCCATGCCAATTTACCATGACCGATTTCACGGCGACCTGGTGAACCTACGCGCCCAACCTCACCCACAGAATAGGGGGGGAAGTTGTAATGCAGCAGGAAGTTTTCTTTGAAATTGCCATGCAGCGCGTCAATGAATTGCTCATCATCGCCTGTGCCAAGCGTGGTCACAACCAAGGCCTGCGTTTCCCCACGGGTGAACAGGGCCGAGCCATGTGTGCGGGGCAGAAGGCCCGTTTCGCTGACAATCGCACGCACCGCATCCAAGGCACGGCCATCAATCCGCTTGCCCTCTTTCACGACCGAACCGCGCAGAACCGAAGATTCCAGCTTCTTCAGCGCGGAACCAAGGTTTTCATCTGCCAATTCTTCTTCGGAAAGCTGCGCTTTGATCGCTTCTTTCGCGGCGGATACAGCGGCAACACGATCTTGCTTATCAAGGATCGCATAGGCGTCACGCATCTGCGCCTCGCCCAAGGATTTCACCTTTTCATAGAGCGTGCTGTAATCTGGCGGGGTAAAGTCAAATGGCTCGTTTGCAGCCACTTCGGCCAGATCAATAATCAGATCCAACACGGGCTGCATTTGCTCATGCGCAAATGTGACAGCGCCAAGCATCTCATCCTCGGTCAGCTCATAAGCCTCTGATTCAACCATCATAACGGCATCTTTGGTGCCCGCCACAACCAGATCCAAACGCTGATCTGGATTGTTGCGCAGCCCCTGCATATCGTCCACGGTTGGGTTCAGGATGTATTCCCCATCCTCAAAGCCCACGCGGCAGCCTGCAATCGGCCCCATGAAGGGCACGCCCGAGATGGTTAATGCAGCAGAGGCGGCGATCATCGCAACGATGTCAGGGTCATTCACCAAGTCATGGCTCAGAACCGTGCACATCACGAGAACTTCGTGCTTGAAGCCCGAAACGAACAGGGGGCGAATGGGTCGGTCGATCAGGCGCGCGGTCAGCGTCTCTTTTTCGGTGGGACGCGCTTCGCGCTTGAAAAAGCCACCAGGCACCTTGCCTGCGGCATAGTATTTCTCTTGGTAATGCACCGTCAGCGGAAAGAAATCCTGACCTGGCTTTGCTTCTTTGGCGAAGGTCACATTTGCCATAACGCTGGTTTCCCCAAGCGTTGCGATCACTGTGCCATCTGCCTGACGGGCAACCTTGCCCGTTTCTAGGGTGAGGGTTTCCTCGCCCCATTGAATCGATTTTTTCACTTCGTTGAACATCATCATTTCCTGTGTGGAAGCACTCCCAAGCCTTCTCGGGTCTTCCGTTTCATTGGCGGCCCCATTGCCGCCGACCCCCTTCATCATCCCATGCGCCGGGGTCGTTGCGTCACGTCTCAGATGGGCGCGGCATAGCGCAGATTGCACCGTATGGGAAGCATAGAGATAAATTGCGTCTTAAATGGCACCCATCCAACAAAAAACGCCCGCTGATTTCCATCAACGGGCGCATCGTATTGATAAAGGCAATGATTAGCGGCGGATGCCCAAACGCTCCAAAAGCGATTGGTAACGTGCTTCGTCTTTGCCGCGCACGTAATCCAACAACTTACGGCGCTGCGCGACAAGCTTGAGCAAGCCGCGGCGCGAATGGTTGTCCTTTGCATGGGTCTTGAAATGCTCGGTCAGCGTGGTGATCCGCGATGTCAGGATCGCGATCTGCACCTCAGGGGAACCAGTGTCACCCTCTTTGGTGGCGAATTCTTTGACCAAACGGTTCTTTTCTTCAGCAGTAATCGACATCGGTCTCTCCTTATCGGTTAGAGGTTGCAGCACAAGCCGGGATGTCGTCCAGCAGGGCCATGATACCAAAGCCCCTTGGCCTTGGATTGCGGCGAGATAGTCGGGAATCACAGAAATGAAAAGCCTTTTTTCTGCACTGACCCGCAAGCCACTGTTAACCTAAAGCGCAGAATTCATGCCTGATGACGGCGAATTGGTGTAAAGACAGGGGCTGATTGGGGTGGACCGCCCCCTGCTCACGCACCCGATGTTTTGGCCAGTGCATCCGGTTTTGCCATGAAGGCAAGTTTCTGCGCCCTCGCACAAACGGAAATTCCCTGCTGGCTTTAGGCATGGATCGGGAGTTGGGTGATGCTTGCGTTAACTGGATTAATAGGGATGATCGTGGCGGGCTACGCCGCGGCGGGGATGCTGGATATCAGCGCTGAGGAAGAGACCCAAGACCAAGACCAAGACGCGCGCGAGATCACACCCTTATCCCTGAACACCGTGCCGCTTGGGGTTTTCTTGCAGGGCGGCGCTGGCGCAGATGCCTTGATCGGGGGATATGGCGCAGATGAAATTCTCGGTGACGCAGGCGATGATACCCTGTCAGGCGCAGCAGGGCGTGATGTCTTGGATGGTGGTGAAGGCAATGACCTGATCCAAATGCAAACAGGTGATTTGGCCTATGGCGGTGCAGGTGAAGATCGGTTTGAGATCGGCATAGGCCCGCTGACGCCCGCAGGCGCGATGCCAGAAATCGCCGATTTCCAACAGGGCTTGGATCGTCTGATTTTATCCCTGACAGGCGAATGGGACAGCGCACCACAGATCACCTTTGACAACACCAGCTTGCCTGGAAATACAACGCTGTATTTGGATGATACCGCCGTAGCCTTCCTCAGCGGGATCAGCGATCTGACGGATGCTGATCTTGAAATTTATGCGCCCGAAGGGATAGATGTGGACGAGATCACACCGCGCTTCCCTGAATTGCTCGACCCGCCTGATCCTGCCACCCCACCGATTGCAGATGCAACCGAAACGCCCGCAGAAGCACTTACAGCCGCACTCACCCTATCGGACCAAATTGACGAAAGCCTCAAGCCGCTTGTCACAGCACGCGCGGATATGGCAGAGCAGCTTGGCCCTGTCAGCACAGACGCAATCACAGGCAGCGACAATGACGACACCTTGCGCGGTGGCGCGGGCCATGATGCAATCTTTGGCAATGAAGGCAATGACCTGCTGCATGGCATGGCTGGCGCAGATGAGATTGCAGGCGATGATGGCAATGACGCTCTCTTTGGCGGAATGGGGAATGACTTTCTCGATGGGGGTTCGGGGGATGACATCCTAAGCGGCGACACGGGCGATGACCATCTTATTGGCGGGGCAGGCAATGACACGCTTCTGGGGGGGGATGGCAATGACAGCCTGCAAGGAAATGCGGGCCAAGACCTGATTGCTGGCGGCGCGGGGGATGACATTTTGGATGGGGTAATCGGTGAACCCACAGAAGGCACCGCAGATATTCTTGCGGGGGAAGCGGGCAATGACACGATCATCGCGGGGGCGGATGATACGGTTCTCAGCGGCGAAGGCGCTGATCTGATCATTGCGGCCCCTTTGCTGCAAGAGGCAGGAACAGCGGCGCATATCTTGGATTTTGATCCCAACGAAGACCGCGTGGAACTGCTGTATGATCCCGAAACAAACCCCGATCCGATGCTAGAGCTGCGCGAAGTTGAGGGCAGCACTGAGGTGTACCTCGATGGCGATTTGGCGCTTCATTTGGGGCAGATCACAGGATTAAGCCCCGCACAGATTCATTTGCGCCCCCTTGACCGCTAGCTTTGCCCAAAATGCGCGCGCAAGGCGGCAACGACCGCTTCGGGCTGTTCCTCTGGCATGAAATGCCCCGTCCCCACAATCGCGTGCCCTGTCACATCATCCGCCCATGCCCGCCAGATCTCCAACGGATCACCTGTGCGTGCAGGAAATCCTGCCTCCGCCCAAAGAAAGCACAGAGGCGCCGCGATCTTGCGTCCCGCTTTGCGGTCCGCCTCATCTAAGGCACGATCAAAAAACGCCCCCGCGCGGTAGTCATTGCACATGGCAGCAATGCGCGCGGGGTTTGCCGCTTGGGCACGATAAGCCGCCAATGCCGCCTGCGAAAACGCGCTCAGGTCCTTGGCGTAAGTCCACGAGGCCAAGGTCCAGTCCATATAGGCAGGGCCATCGGCCGAAATCATCCGCTCAGGCAGCGGTGCGGGCTGGGCAAGGAAGGTCCAGTGATAGGCCTTCATCGCCAATTCTGCCGACCATGCCGCCCAAAAATCCGCTGTTGGCACAATCTCCAGAATGGCCAAACGGTCCAAGCGGGTGGGATGATCCAAAGCAAAGCGATAAGCCACCCGCGCGCCGCGATCATGACCTGCGATATGCGCTCGCGTGATCTCGAAATGATCCATCACCCCTAGAATATCTAAGGCCATCTCACGCTTGGAATAGGCGCGGTGATCTGGATCGGCGGCCGCTATATCGCTGTCCCCATAGCCGCGCAAATCGGGGATGATCACCTTGAAATATCGCGCCAAATCAGGGGCAACTTTTGACCAGCACATATGGTTTTGGGGATAGCCGTGCAGCAAGATCAAGGGCGCGCCTTGCCCACCGTGATGCACCGACAGGGTCACACCATTGGTTGTGATCCGCTCCTTCACAAAGCCAGAAATCGCGCTTTCCATGCTTGGCCTCTCTCGTCACATCCACACCATCGGCGTTGTGGAATAGGGTAAATAAAGCGGGTGCTTGGGATGACCTTCCTTCGACAGGCCCAAATGGTAAAGCGGTTTTTGCGTGCTGCGCAACAACGCCTCAACCGCGGCTCCGCGCCCCAAAAACCTGCCATGCGCCCCCCATGCGCAGATGACCAAATCGGAAACCTCTGCACAGTCCAAAATCGCTGCGTCATTTTCAGGTCCAATCGGGTCTGCGACCACTCGCAAGGCACGCGGGTCCGTGTCGCGCCATGCAAAAATATTGACCACCGTAAAGCTGCCAAACCCAAGCGTCCGCGCACGCCGCTCGCAGCGTTCAACCGTGGGATCATTTTGTGTCTCAGTGGCGGTCGAAGGGTTCAGCATGACAAACCCTGCACGCCGGCCCGCACCATCCCAAACCCGTGTCAGCCGATAACGAAAAGCTTCACAATCGGAATAGACCGCCTCCGAGGCGGCATCGCCCTTTTGGTGCCGCCGTGTGATCATAGGTTGAACACGCGGCTAGGATGCAATTCGCCGCCCAAGTATGTGCCGATGGCGATCGGTTTGCCCCCGAAACTGGCCCAAGCCTGATCGCCATATTCTGGTGCAGCATCGAGGACTTGGCCTGGGTTGCCGCATCGCATCCGCTGCGCCCCTTGTTCGGTCGCGCGCAAATGCGGAAGACCATCCAGCGCATATTCCAAAGGCAAAAGTGCGCCATCCAATTGGGTGGTTTTGGCAGCAGCCTCCACCGCATCCAACGTCACAGCTTGGGCCAAATCAAACGGTCCCGACCACAGGCGGCGCAACCATGCGACATGGCCATAGCAGCCTAAATCCTCGCCCAAATCCCGTGCGATGGCACGCACATAGCCGCCCTTTCCGCAGACCAATTCCAAAACCGCACTGTCAAGGCTATCGCGCCCAACCATCTCGAGACGCTCCACGTACAGGGGCCGCGCGGCGAGGTCCAAATCCTCACCCGCACGCGCCAAGGCGTATGCCCGTTGTCCATCCACCTTTACGGCCGAATATTGCGGCGGAATCTGTGTGATATGGCCCCGAAATCGTTCCAACGCGGCGTGAATATCCGCGTCCTGTGGCCGTTTGTCAGAACGGGCAATCACCGCGCCCTCGGCATCATCGGTGTTCGTTGCCGCACCGAATATGACCTCAAATTCATAAGCCTTGAGCGCATCAGTGATATAGGGAACGGTCTTGGTTGCTTCGCCCAGCGCCACTGCCAAAAGGCCCGTGGCCTCAGGATCCAGCGTGCCCGCGTGGCCCGCCTTATTCGAGTCAAGCGCCCATTTCACTTTATTGACCACGAAGCTTGAACTGACCCCTGCAGGCTTGTCGATGAGCAGCCAACCCGAAATATCGCGTCCCCGTTTGCGCCGTGCCATGCCTGATCCTTCGTTCGTTTGAGAGCGCAGCCGTTACTCTAGGGTCAAATCCGCGTCAACGACAGCCCCCAAGATTGGCCCCAAGGGCAGCCCGAAATCGGCCCGCCCTAACGCAGGCGCATAGAGGCGCGAAATATTACCATCGAGGAACAACGCATTTCCGACCCCAAAATGATCGCGAAACACGCGCGCAAAATGATGAAAGGTCACAGGCGCATCCGAAATCACCGCGATCACGCGTTTCCCATCTTCCTGCACCCCAACGCCGTTGCGGATATAAAGGGAGGTGCTATCAGACAGAAACGCAGGATGCAGGGCGCCATCAATCACCAACATGGGACCCGATTGCGTGGCATAGTCACAAGAGGGTGGCGCAGCCTCGAAACGGCGCGCCTCGATCACCGCAGCGCGCCCATCGCTTAGGCAGAACACCCCATTGGGCAGCAGGCCAAAATTGCCTGGACCATCAGAGGTGATGATCCGCATCTGCTCCTCCCCTGCTTCAACATACAGACCCACAGGGCGGCGGTCAGGATGATACATCCCACCATTCATCGCGAAGGCCAGAGCCTCGCCTTGGGGCAGGCTTTCGGCGACACGCAGGAAGGAGCCATAAATCTCCCCCAATTCATCGCGCAAAAAAAGCCGCATCTCCGCTTGGGTCAGATCAATTTCGCAAGCCGTAAACGGGGCAGCTTCAAAATCAAAAGGCGTGCAGACCACCCCAGAGGCAAGTGTTGGCGCAGCACCAAAAAGCACTGCAGCTGACCCAATAAGCAGGGCGCATAGGTCTGATTTAATCTTCCCCATCAGCACGGTTTACGGCCTCAACATCGCGGCGCACCTTTTCATCGGAAAAAAGGCGGCGGGTCTCGTCCATGCGGTCAAAAGTTTCATCAATCAAAAACCGCAGATCGGGGGCGTATTTCAAGGTCATCTCACGACTGATGGCGCGGCGCAATTCGCCAGTGTTGCGGCGCAGAGCGGCCAGCGCCTCCTCCCGCTGTTGTCCGCCCAGAGGCATCACATATACGTGCGCAACCTTCAGATCAGGCGTTGCGCGCACTTCACCCACGGTGATCGACAGGCGGTTCAGCTCCGCATCATGCACCTCACCACGGTTGAGCACATCGGACAACGTGCGGCGGATCAACTCTCCCACGCGCAACTGGCGCTGTGACGGGCCAGGGCCGTCATGGAACTTGTTCTTTGCCATGCGCATACTCCAATACCTTCCCCGCATCTAGGCGATCATGGCCTGCCTCGCAAGCGTGGGCTTTTCGATTTGTCTCGCGTGCGCTAGAGGAAAGCCAACATCAGGGAGTATACCATGAGCGAGACAATCGGGATCATTATCACCGGCGCATCAGGCCGCATGGGACAGATGCTGATCGAAACGGTCGTATCCAACCCCGCCACCCATCTGGTGGGTGTCACGGAACGCGCGGGCCACGCTTGGGTGGGGCAAGATCTGGGTTTGGCCATGGGGCGCAGCGAAATGGGCGTGCCTGTGGTGGATGATCTGCTTGATATCCTGCCACAGGCCAAGGCCATCATTGACTTCACCACACCCGAGGCCACTGTGGCCCATGCCGCTTTGGCCGCCCAAGCCCGCATCGCCCATGTCATCGGGACCACGGGCATGGATGACACGGATTTGGCGAAAATTGCTGCCGCCGCAAGACACGCAACCATCGTGCGCGCTGGCAATATGAGCCTTGGGGTCAATCTCCTTGTTCAGATCACCCGACAGGTCGCGCAGGCCTTAGATGAAGATTTCGATATCGAAATCGTGGAGGCGCATCACAACCGCAAACTCGATGCCCCCTCGGGCACGGCGCTGATGCTGGGTGAGGCGGCCGCAGAAGGGCGCGGGGTTCAGCTTGCTCGTGTCCGCGATGCAGGCCGTGACGGGATCACAGGCGCACGCGACAAGGGCGCAATCGGGTTTTCCGCCATTCGCGGTGGCGACATCGTGGGCGAGCATGACGTTATTTTCGCAGCAGCGGGCGAGCGCTTGGTCTTGCGCCACATCGCCACGGATCGCGCGATTTTTGCACGCGGCGCCCTCAAGGCAGCACTCTGGGCACAAACACAGGGGCCAGGTGAATTTTCCATGTTGGACGTGCTTGGCCTGTGATCCAAAGCGCCTTATCTTGCGTAGCAAAGACAACGGATATGCTTTGTGGAGCAGGATATGCTGACAAAAATTGCGCTTGTCACAATGGTGGGGTTGCTGGCCCTTGGGCAGCAAGCAGCAGCGGAGGGGTTTGTCCCCGTCAAGGATCGTGATCGCTTTGTCTCGCTCGTTGAGGGACGCGAATTAACGCGCTTTGGTATTCGCCTTTCCGTAGAGCCAGATGGCGATATCACAGGGCGCGCGTTCGGGCGAGAAGTCACAGGCGATTGGGCGTGGCAGAACGGCTATTTCTGCCGCAACCTCAGCTTTGGCGCTGACCCATTGGAATACAACTGCCAATTGGTCGAAGAGCGCGAAGCCACGCTTCGCTTCACCTCCGATCAAGGCGCGGGGATCTACGCTGACCTCACCTTACGATAGAGCAAGGAATTTCTTTAGAAATCAACGGCGATGCCCTTCTTCTCCCAGTCGCCGTAGCGCACGGGTTCAGGGCCATCGCGCCCACCCAATTCTTTTGGCAACGTCACCTCTGCGGCGGCTTTGCGCCGCGCATCCGCTTCCGCCAAGGCCCTTTGTGCGGCGGGCGGCAATGCGCGGGTCGTGCCGTTCTCGTCTGTCATTGCATCCCTTTCCATCGCTGCAAGCTGCAAGCTTGATTGATCTCTCTGGTCCCCGTGATATACGGCGGCGATGATGAGAAACAAGGATCAAGAATGACGCGCCGCACAGATGATGGATCAGGCATTGTCACCCGAAAGGTCGCCTTGCAGATCCTGCGCAGCGTCTATCAAGAGCGGCGAATGCTGTCGCATCTTGATTTAACGGCAGGTCTCGCCGCGCCCGAACGCGCCCGTGCTGAACGTCTGGCCCAATCTGTGTTGCGGCATACGGGCCGCATCGACAAATTGCTATCACATTATCTTGAACGCCGCCCCCATCCCGCTGCGCAGAATATCCTGAGGCTTGGTGTGGTTGAATTGCTGATCGACCGCTCCGAAGCCTATGGCGTTGTCAACGCGGCGGTGGCCATTGCAAAACAGGCGCGCCCAACCAGTGGCGCGGCAGGTCTCATCAACGCTGTGTTGCGCAAAGTGGATCAAGAAGGGCATGAGATATGGGCAGGGCTCGGACCGCAAACCCTTCCCGTCTGGCTGCGCAAAGCGGTTGGTGGCGCATGGGGCGAGGCGGCCACCCGCGCGATAGAAGCCGCCCATGAAGCCGCTGCACCCATCGACATCACCCTACGTGATCCTTCAGCACAGCCTTCATTTGGGGAAAGATTGCCCACAGGGAGCATTCGCCTGCCGCGCCAAACACAGGTCTCAGGGCTAGACGGCTATGATGAGGGGGCATTCTGGGTGCAAGACGCCGCCGCCGCATTGCCCGCGCGCCTGTTTGGCGAGGTCACAGATGCGCGCGTGCTTGATCTTTGCGCCGCACCAGGGGGAAAAACGCTGCAGCTTGCCGCTGCAAGGGCCAAGGTCACCGCACTTGACCTTTCCCCTGCACGGCTGCGCCGTGTGGATGAAAATCTCAAACGCACAGGCCTTTCTGCACAACTGGTCAGTGGCGATGTGCTGGAATTTTCCGAAGCACCATGGCCGATGATCTTGCTGGACGCGCCCTGCTCGGCCAGTGGCACGATCAGGCGCCATCCTGATTTGCCCTTCGTGAAATCCGCGCGCGAGGTTGAGGCACTGACCAAACTGCAAATGCAAATGATTGATCGCGCAGTCTCGCTGCTCGAAACAGGGGGAAGATTGGTCTATTGCACCTGCTCACTTCTGCCCAATGAAGGTGAAAATCAGATCAAAGCGGCATTGAAACGGCATTCTGACCTACAGGTTATGTCGATTGATGCCGCCGCACTCGGGGTTGATCCCGCATGGATCAGTGCCGAAGGGGGACTGCGGATTTTGCCCCATTATTGGGCTGAAAACGGCGGCTTAGATGGTTTTTACATGGCATTGCTGCAAAAACGGTGACAGCCGCGCTGCGGGAAGTTAGACAAGCGGATACGCTTGGCCAGCTGCGTGATCTGAACCACCATGAATGTCCCATCGCCGCCGCTTGTGCGGTCCCATAATTCAACCTCGGTTTCTACCCGACCCGCGACACAGGGCCAGCGGCCAGGCGGCTTTGGCCTGAGCATAGGGGATATTCGTTGGCTTTTGTCCCCAAAAGCGGTTGGGGTCGTTTGGCAACCGCCTCCTTTCGCGCGCCCGAACCCGCAGCGCGGTGTTCAATTGCTTGCAAGCAATTATCACAGCCCCGAGGGTTTGATCCCTCTGCGTGGTCGCGCGCCTTGGGAAGCGGATGCAGGGGATACCGCGCATGGCTTTGACTGGCTTGATGATCTCGCCGCTGCAGGCAGCAAAGCGGCGCGCGACCGTGCGCAAGCATGGCTACAGCACTGGATCAATACCTATGATCGCCCCTTGCGCCGCAACGGCCCCGCATGGGACATCACCGCGCTGGCCAGCCGACAGATCAGCCTTTTAACCCACGCCCCGTTCATCATGGCGGGACAGGATGCCCCGCAGCGCCGCGCCTTTTTCAAACTCTTGGCCCGCCAAACGGCCTATCTGGCCCAACGGGCACCACGCGCGCACCCTATCGCCACGCGGCTCTGCGCAGTTGCGGCTTGGGTTTATGCCACATCCACGCTCATGGGGTTTGAGGCACTGCGCCCAAAGGCGCTGAGGCATTTAGGGAGACTATGCGCCGACATCCACGCCGCACCCATGGCCAGCCTACCCCGAAATCCCGCGCGCCTTGTGCAGATTTTGGCGCAACTGATCTGGCTGCGCGCGATCTTGGGGCACAGCACGGGACCAGAGGCGCTGCATCATGCCATCAGGCGATGCGCAGGCATCCTGCGCGCTTTACAGCTGCCAGATGGGGGACTTCCACGGTTTCACGGGTGCGATGGCGGCGATGCGGATTTCATCAACGATATCCTCGCGCGCGCGGAGCCTGCCGCAAATGCGGCACGCATGACCCAGAGCGTGGGGTTTTTGACGATCACCTGCGGTTCTGCTTGTCTGACATTGGATGCGGCCCCTCCACCCGCTCAAGAACCAGATGCCCATGCAAGCAGCCTCGCGCTTGAATTCTCATTGGGCACTACGAGGTTTCTTACCTCTTGTGGATCGGCTTTGGGGTTTGCCGCAGAATGGCAACGTGCGGGACGCGCCACCCCAAGCCATTCCACCGCCTGCCTTGCTGGGCGCTCTTCTGCAGGGCTTGATGGTCAATATCTGATCGGCGGACCCACATCAGTGGAACAAAGCATCAGACCCACAGAAAATGCTGAAAGGGTGGCGCTCTCGCATAATGCTTGGCAAGCGGACTATGGCTTGCATCATATTCGCGCTTTGACCCTGTCGCATGATGGGACGCGTCTTGAGGGGGAGGATGCCTTCGCGCCACGCACCGCGCAGGATCATGCGCTTTTCGCAGATCGCCTGGCCGCCTGCGGGACAGAAGGGCTGCGGTTTAGTGTGCATTTTCATCTGCACCCTGATGTGATCTCTCAAATCGATATGGGCGGGCGGGCGGCCTCCTTCGTGCTGCCCGATGGGCAAGTGTGGATTTTGCACCCAAGCCCCGATATACGCCTGCAGTTGCGCCCTTCGGTTTACTTCGATCCGAGCCATGCGAACCCGCGCGCGACAAAACAGGTGGTTCTCTTTTCTGCGTTGGCAGATTATGGGGGCGCCATCGGATGGTGTTTTCTGCGGGCTGATATGGGCCTTAGGCATCATGCGATGGATTGATTGATGCATTGCCAAGGAAACCCCATGACCGATCTTGCCCCCCTCACCCGCGCCCTGATCTCCGTTTCTGACAAGACAGGTCTGATTGAGTTTGCCAGCGCCTTGGCCGCACGGGGGGTTGATCTTTTGTCGACAGGCGGCACCGCCAAGGCGCTGCGTGAGGCGGGGCTTGCGGTGCGCGATGTCTCCGAGGTGACGCAATTTCCTGAAATGATGGATGGCCGCGTCAAAACCCTGCACCCAATGGTGCATGGCGGGCTTTTGGCCTTGCGCGACAACCCTGATCACCAAGCCGCAATGGCCGAGCATAACATCGCCCCAATTGATCTCTTGGTGGTCAATCTCTACCCGTTCGAAGCGACTGTCGCCCAAGGGGCAGGCTACGAAGATTGTGTCGAGAATATCGACATCGGCGGACCTGCCATGATCCGCGCCGCCGCCAAGAACCACGGCTTTGTCAGCGTTGTGACTGATCCAGAAGATTACGCGGCTCTTCTGGCCGAGTTGGACGCACAAGGCGGCCAAACCACGCTGCGCTTTCGCCAAACGTTGGCGCAGACGGCCTATGCGCGCACCGCTGCCTATGATGCGGCTGTCTCTAATTGGATGGCCGATGCTTTGGGTGATGCTGCACCGCGCCGCCGCGCGGTGGCAGGGCGCTTGGTGCAATCTTTGCGCTATGGCGAAAACCCACATCAAGCGGCAGCGTTCTACACCGATGGCACGGGCCGCGCAGGCGTGGCGACCGCAACTCAACATCAAGGCAAAGAGCTGTCCTACAACAACATCAACGACACCGATGCCGCCTTTGAACTGGTCAGCGAATTTCTACCTGCGGGTGGCCCTGCTTGTGCCATCATCAAACACGCCAATCCCTGCGGTGTCGCGCGCGGAGACACCCTGACCGAAGCCTATATGCGTGCCTTTGATTGCGACCGCACATCGGCCTTTGGCGGGATTATCGCCTTCAACCAACCGCTGGACGGACCGACCGCCGAGGAAATCACAAAAATCTTCACCGAAGTTGTCATTGCACCCGGCGCGAATGAAGACGCGCGCGCAATCTTTGCCGCAAAGAAGAACCTCCGCCTGTTGACAACCGATGGCTTGGCAGACCCAAAAGCCGCAGCCATGACCATCCGTCAAGTATCGGGTGGGTATCTGGTTCAAGATAAAGATAACGGCCAGATTGATCTGTCCGATCTCAAGGTCGTCACCAAGCTGCAACCCACCGAAGCACAATTGGCAGATCTGCTTTTCGCATGGAAAGTTGCCAAACACGTCAAGTCCAACGCGATTGTCTATGTCAAAGACGGCGCCACGGTCGGCATTGGCGCGGGCCAAATGAGCCGTGTCGACAGTTCGCGAATTGCAGCGCGCAAGGCGCAGGATATGGCAGAGGTGCTTGGCCTTGAGCAAAGCCCTGCGATTGGCGCGGTTCTGGCCTCTGACGCCTTCTTCCCCTTCCCCGATGGCCTGTTGTCCGCCGCCGAAGCGGGTGCAAAAGCCGTGATCCAGCCCGGCGGCTCGATGCGCGATGAGGAGGTGATCGCCGCCGCGGATGAAGCAGGCCTCGCGATGGTCTTTACATCCATGCGTCACTTCCGCCACTAAGGGAACAAGATGACACGCTTAACGCTTATAGCTGCGCTGTTTTGGATCCTTGTGGATCAAGCGAGCAAATGGACCATGCTTTTGGTTCTTGATCTAGACCGCGTGGGACAGGTCTTGGTGTTCCCCCCCTATTTAAATTTTATCATGGGATGGAACCGCGGCATAAATTTTGGTCTTTTTGCCGATAGCCCCGAGATTTTGCGCTATGCGCTGATCGCGCTCGCGGTTGCAGTCTCGGTCTGGATGATTTTAATCGGGCGTGACAGCCAACGCACCATTGCCGCGATTTCGGCAGGCTCCATCGCAGGGGGGGCCTTAGGCAACGCCATAGACCGATTGTATCACGGGGCTGTTGTGGATTTCCTCAATATGTCTTGCTGCGGGATCAACAATCCCTACACGTTCAATATCGCAGATATCGGTATATTTGCGGGTGTGTTCGGGTTGCTCTTGTTTTCGAATGATGAAAAGCCCAAACTGTAGTCAACGCTTTGCACGGCATGGCCCTTTGTGCCATGGAGGATTTCATGAGCCATAAACCGCATATCGTGTTTGCCCTTTGCGCCGTTCTGGGGCTTGCCGCCTGTTCGCAGGGCGATCCGTCCTTGATGAATTTGCGCAGCAACCAATCAGGGCCTGATGAATTTGCGGTTCTCCCCACAAAGCCCATCGAGATTCCGACCGATCTCGCCGCACTGCCCGAACCCACGCCAGGCGGCACAAACCGCACCGATCCCACGCCTGAGGCAGACGCCATTGCGGCCCTTGGCGGGAATGCTGCACGCGGCGCGGGACTGACAAACAGCTTCCTTGCGCATACCACGCGCTTTGGCATCGAGGCAGGTATTCGCGACACGCTGTCGACCGAAGATTTGGCCTTCCGCCGCGACAATGACGGGCGACTGTTGGAGCGGCTTTTTGGTGTGAACGTCTATTACCGCGCATACCGTCCGATCTCGCTTGATCGTTATGCGGAACTGGAGCGGTTGCGCCGCGCAGGCATCCGCACCCCCGCTGCACCACCCGAACCGCTGGAGCAATAAAGCGCTTCTCATCATTTTGTGACCGTTTCTTTTGCGGCGCGTAATTGAACCCTGCATCGGCGCGGCCTATCTGCCCCTCATGCGATGTTGAACCGGAGGGATTATGCGCAAGATCATTATTGCTTGGTGCAGCGCCTTATTCATGCCCGTATTTGCCTTCTCAGCGCAGGCTTCGGGCGCGGTGACGAGTTTCACCTTGCAAAACGGGATGGATGTGGTGGTGATCGAGGATCACCGCAGCCCTGCCGTGGTGCATATGGTTTGGTATCGCACAGGTGCCGCTGATGAACCGCTTGGCAAATCGGGCATCGCGCATTTTCTAGAACATTTGATGTTCAAGGAAACCGAAACCCGCGAAAGCGGTGAGTTCTCTCGGATCGTTGAGGAAAATGGCGGGAATGACAACGCGTTTACCTCGTGGGATTATACCGCCTATTTCCAACGTGTAGCGGCAGATCGACTTGATCTGATGATGGCCTTGGAGGCCGACCGCATGGCCAATTTGCGGCTCAACCCCGCCGAGGTTGATACCGAGCGCAATGTGATCCTAGAGGAACGCGCCCAGCGCACGGACAGCAATCCTGGGGCGCTGTTCAATGAGGCGTTCCGCCAACGCGCCTATCCAAATCACCCCTATGGCATCCCCATCATAGGTTGGCGTGCCGAGATGGAGGGGCTGACGCGCGCGGATGCTTTGGCCTTCTACGAAACCTATTATGCGCCCAATAATGCAATCTTGATCGTGGCGGGTGATGTAACCCCTGACGAGGTGCGCGTTTTGGCTGAAACGCATTATGGTCCGCTGCCCCCCGCCGAGCTTCCGCCGCGCACCCGCGCTGAGGACACAGCCCTTCCACAAGATCAGCGGTTTGAATTCGCAGATGAGCGTGTGGCGCAGCCCTATGTGATGCGCAGCTACCGTGCGCCAGAGCGCGACCATGGCGCACAAGCAGAGGCTGCAGCCCTCAGCCTTTTGGCGGAAATTCTGGGTGGCGCGCCTTCGACTTCGGTTTTGGGGCGTGCGCTTCAATTCGATACACAGCGGTCTGTTTTCGCGACCGCCTATTATTCGGGTATCAGTCTCGATGACACACAGTTTACCCTGATCAATATGCCAAGCGCGGGCGTCAGCCTCGAAGAGGCAGAAGCCGATCTTGACCGCGTAATTGCGGACTTCTTGGAGAATGGCATTGATCCTGAACAATTCGCGCGGATCAAATTCCTCTATGAAGCCTCCGAAATTTACGCGCGGGACAATGCTTCGGGGCGGGCGCGGCTTTATGGCATGGCGCTGACATCTGGGTTGGAGGTTGAGGATGTGCAAACATGGCCTGAGGTGATTGAGGCCACCACGATTGAGGATGTTATGGCCGCTGCACAAACACTTTTCGCAAATGCCCCACGGGTGACAGGCTATCTCACCACAGCACAAAGGGCAGAGAATTGATGATGCGTCTCATTACACAAATTGGCGCCATAGGTTTGGCCTGCCTCCTCCATATCGCACCGGTGCAGGCGGAAATCCAAATTCAAGAGGTAACCAGCCCCAATGGCCATAGCGCATGGTTGGTCGAGGACCATTCGATCCCCTTCGTGGCACTGGATATCCGCTTTGAGGGTGGCACGAATTTGGACGAAGAAGGCAAACGCGGTGCAACCTACATGATGACAGGATTGTTGGAGGAGGGCGCAGGCGCATTGGATGCGCAAGGCTTTGCGCAAGCCGTTCAAGGCTTGGCAGCCGAGTTTTCCTTTGCCTCCTACCGCGATACGATTGCGATCAGTGCAAAAATGTTGAGCGAAAATCGTGATGACGCAGCGGCGCTGTTGCACGATGCACTGACCGAACCACGATTTGACACAGACGCGATTGAACGGGTCAGGGCACAGATCCAGTCGATTCTCGCAAGCCAAACACAAGACCCCGACACAATCGCAGCTCAGACCTTCAATGCATTGGCCTTCGGGGATCACCCCTATGCCAGCCCTGAAGAGGGCACAACAGACACCATCGCGGCGCTGACCCGCGAGGATATCTTGACCGCCTATCGCAACGCCTTTGCAACTTCACGCGTGTCCATTGGTGCATCGGGCGATATCACGGCCGATGAACTGGGCGTGTTGATTGATCGGCTTTTGGAGGGTCTTCCCGAAACGGGCCCCGCCCTGCCCGACATGGCAGGATTTGATGCAAGCGCTGGTCAGGTGGTGATTGATTATCCAACCCCGCAATCGGTGGTGCTCTTTGGTCTGGAAGGCATCGCTATGGATGATCCCGATTTCTTTCCCGCCTTTGTCCTCAATGAAATTATCGGGGGCGGGTTTCGAGCGCGGCTTATGGATGAGCTTCGGGTCCAGCGCGGCTTGACCTATGGCGTTGGCACGAGCTTGTCCACGGCCGATTGGCAGCCGATGTGGTTGGGGCAATTTGCATCATCCAATGAACGCGTGGCCGAAGCGGTGGCATTGGTTGATGTCATCCTGCGCGACATTGCGGAAAATGGCGTGACAGAGGAAGAATTGACCCGCGCCAAACGCTACATGACGGGGGCCTATCCGCTGCGATTTGATGGCAATGGCGCGATTGCTTCAATCATTGCGGGGATGCAGCAAAGCGGGATGCCGATTGATTACATTGCCAATCGCAATTCCTACGTGGATGCCGTCACCCTTGCGGAGGTCGCAGCGGTCGCACAGCGCTTGATCGATCCAGATCGGATGCTGACGGTGATCGTGGGGCAGCCTGATGGATTGTCGGCCACCCGCTAGCTGTGTTCCATTTCCGAATCGTCCGACCCCATGCTACAGATAGTGGTATGGGAAAGCCTGACCACAACATGAACCATAATCTGCCCGCACGGCCAGTGATCCGTCAATTGGACGAGGCCGCGATCAATCGAATTGCGGCAGGCGAGGTGGTCGAGCGCCCTGCCTCCGCCGTGAAGGAACTGGTGGAGAACGCCATTGATGCAGGCGCACGGCGGATTACGGTCGAAATTGCCGATGGCGGCAAGACCTTGATCCGTGTCAGTGATGATGGCTGTGGCATGGGGCCTGAGGATTTACCCTTGGCCCTTTCACGTCACGCCACATCCAAAATTGACGGCTCAGACTTGCTCAATATTCAAAGCTTCGGCTTTCGTGGTGAGGCCTTGCCCAGCTTGGGCGCGGTGGGACGGCTGACCATCACCAGCCGCGCAGCAGGTGAAGACGGCCATACAATCTCTGTCTCTGGGGGACGGCACGAGCGGATAAAACCTGCGGCCATGTCGCAAGGAACAATGGTGGAGCTGCGCGATCTGTTTTTCGCAACCCCAGCCCGCCTAAAGTTTTTGAAAACCGACCGTGCCGAGACCCAAGCCATCAGCGATGTTGTCAAACGCCTCGCCATGGCCGAACCAAGCATCGGATTTCAGCTTCTCGATTGCAGCGAAAGCCGCCGCAGCCTTTTTGCAGTTGAACCTGAAACAGGCGATTTGTTTGACGCGCTCTCAAGCCGACTTGGCCATGTGATGGGCCGTGATTTCGTGGAAAACGCCCTTCAGATTGATGCCACGCGCGATGATATCCGTCTGATCGGTCTGACCGCCCTGCCAACCTATTCTCGCGGCTCTGCCGTGGCGCAATATCTGTTTGTGAACGGCCGCCCCGTGCGCGACAAGCTGTTGATCGGTGCATTGCGCGGGGCCTATTCCGACTTCCTCAGCCGCGATCGCCATCCCGCTGCGGCTTTGTTCCTCGAATGTCCGCCTGAAAGGGTTGATGTGAACGTGCATCCCGCGAAGGCCGAGGTGCGGTTCCGTGAGGCGGGTGTTGTGCGCGGCCTGATTGTGTCAAGCCTGCGTCATGCACTTGCCGAGGCAGGCCACCGCGCCTCCAGCACTGTGGCCCAGGAGACCTTGGGCGCAATGCGGCCAGAGATGACCATCCCGCGCGCCTATCAAGGCAGCTACCATGCACCGCAAACGCGGCCCGAGACCTATCGCGCTGCTTATGACCTGCAGGAACCTGCGCAATTCGGCTTTTCGGAAAGCGCGCCACAATTTGATGCACCATCCCATCGCGCGGTGGACCCTGTTGGCCCTGACCGCGATGATGAGGCCGCGCACCCATTGGGTGCTGCAACCGCGCAGCTGCATGAAAATTACATCATCGCACAGACCAAAACGGGTCTTGTGATTGTCGATCAACACGCCGCGCATGAACGATTGGTATATGAGAAATTAAAAAACCAAATGGCCACCCATGGCGTGGCCCGTCAGGCGCTGTTGCTGCCAGATATCGTCACCTTAGGATCTGAGGCGGAGATATTATTAGACCACGCGCAAACGCTTGCGGAATTTGGATTGATCATCGAAGCCTTCGGTGATGGCGCAATTGCCGTGCGCGAAACCCCCGCAATTTTGGGCACCGTCAACAGCGCGGCCATGCTGCGCGATATTCTGGATGAGCTGACCGATATGGGTGACAGCCAGATGGTGCAGGCGCGGATTGAGGCGATCCTCTCACGCGTGGCTTGTCATGGCTCTGTGCGATCTGGCCGCAGGATGCGGGTGGAGGAGATGAACGCGCTTTTGCGCGAAATGGAATCCACTCCGCATTCAGGCCAATGCAACCATGGCCGCCCCACTTATGTGGAACTTGCCTTGAGCGATATTGAAAAACTCTTTGGCCGCAGGTGAGTGATGCAACTTGATCTGTCCGACCCCCTGATCCTTGGCGCATTGATTGGCGTGGTGATCCTTATCGCCCTGTTCTGGCTGATCTTGTCAGGGGTGAAGGCCACCAATCGATCTGCTGCAATGATTGAACCTCTGGCGCGCAATCTGGTGGGGCTTGAGGGGCGCGTGCAAGCCTTGTCCGATGGGCAACAGCAATTGTCAGGCGGGCTTGCGCAGGTGGTTGAGCTGCAATCCAAAACCCAAGCACGGATGCTTGAGGTGATGGAGCGCCGCCTTGAGGAAGTACAAAAAGGCATGAGCGAGACGCTGCACGGCACCTCAACGCGCACCGCGCGCAGCCTTGGCGAGTTGCAACAAAAGCTGGAACAAATTGACCGCGCGCAGGCCAAAATTGAAAAGCTATCTGGTGATGTTTTGGGATTGCAGGATATCCTATCAAACAAGCAAACACGCGGAGCCTTTGGAGAAATTCAGCTCAATGATATCGTCTCAAAGGCGCTGCCCAGTGACAGCTATGCGTTTCAGGCCACGCTTTCGAATGGCAAGCGCGCCGATTGTTTGATCCATCTGCCCAAACCCCCAGGGCCGATTGTGATCGACAGTAAATTTCCCCTTGAAGCCTACGAGGCCCTAAGGGCCGCAAAAACCCCGCACGAGACCCAAGAGGCCGTGCGCGCCTTTCGCACGTCTGTGCGGGGTCATATCAAGGCGATTTCCGAGCGCTATATCCTCGAAGGTGAAACCGCCGATGGCGCTTTGATGTTTCTACCCTCAGAGGCGGTCTATGCGGAATTGCACGCCAATTTCCCCGAAATTGTGCGCGAAGGTTTCGCCGCGCGGGTCTGGATTGTATCCCCCACCACCTGCATGGCCACGCTCAACACGATGCGCGCGGTTCTCAAAGATGCGCGGATGCGCGAACAGGCGGGCGCGATCCGCAAACAACTGGGCCTGTTGCACCGCGATGTGGAACTGGTGTTCGAGCGGGTGAACAAATTGAACACGCATTTCGGGCAGGCGCGCAAAGATATTGATGATATTTCAATCGCCGCGGAACGGGCAGGAAAACGGGCCGTGAAGCTGGACAATTTCGACTTCGAGGAAATCGCGCCTGACCCCATGCCTCCCCTGCCCGAGAAATAGCCTAGGCTTTTTCAAAAACCCGCGCCAAGATAGCGGTCAATTCGGTCACATCTTCTTCGGTGAAAGCCGCAGGTTGGTCGCTGTCGATATCAAACACCGCGATCAAACGGCCCGAAGCATCAAAAACAGGCAGGACCAATTCCGACACTGTGCTGCTGGAACAGGCGATGTGATCGGGAAAGGCATTTACATCTGCCACCAATTGCGGCGCACGACTGCGCGCACAAGCCCCGCAAACACCCCGTGAGAACGGGATCACAAGGCACCCATGACCGCCCTGATATGGGCCGATTTTCAGCACCTCAGGTTCTGTCACGCGATAGAACCCCACCCAATCGAAGCGGGGATCCGCATGATACACCTCGCAGGCAACCGTGGCCATCAAGGCGATCTGATCCCTCTCGCCCAAGGTCAGGCTGTCAATCGTTGCGGTCAATGTGGGGTAATCCATTGATGTGCTTTCTCTCATATCCATGCGCGATGGTTTAAGGGATTTGAAACCCACGCGAAAGCGGCCCGTGCATCGTTACCATTTGCTAAGGATTTCAGTCTAGCCTCCAGTCGCGGGAGTTGCGTTGAAGGTAAATGTGAATGGATGTGCGGCTCGATATTGAACCCATTCGGAATGGGATGATCGTCAAGGTCTGTGCAAGCCGTGTGGATGCGGCGGCGGCCCTCGCATTTCGTGATGCGTTTCGACAGGCCACCGCTGGAACCGATGGGAAGCGGGTCATTTTGGATATGGAGGAGGTGACCTTCCTTGATTCAAGCGGCCTTGGCACTTTGGTCGCCATGCGGAAATCTCTGGGCCAAGATCGGCAATTGGAACTGACCACCCTCTCACCCTTGGTCGATAAGGTGATGCGGCTGACCGCAATGGACAAGGTTTTTGCCATCCATCCAAATCGGGATGCGGCCATTCAGACACAGGCACAATAAATGTGAGCGGGGAAATGCAGGTGATAAGGGGGCAAAGCGATATGATATGGAGCCTGACAAGCCATCCGCATTCCGTGCGGCAAGCCTTGGCGCAGATAACCGCCTATCTGCGCACCCGTGGCGTGCAAGAAGCGCATTGCTTGAATGTGGAATTGGTTTTGGCCGAAGTTCTGAACAATATTTGCGAACACGCCTATTGCGGCGCGGATGACGGGCGCATCCTAACATCGATCAGCTGTGGCAATGACATGGTTCACTGCCACATCACCGACAAAGGCAGCGCAATGCCGGGATTGATGCCGCCTATGGGCTACTTTCGCGACCCTGACACCTGCGACTTCGATGATTTGCCCGAGGGGGGATTCGGCTGGGGCCTGATCCGCGCCATCGCCGCAGATGTCCAGTATGAACGGCGCAACGTAGAGAACCATCTGTTCCTTCAAATTGCACCCGAATCCGAAGCCTATTCGCGCGCGGTTTCTGGAATTGTATAAAAATCGAAGACACTGCCACGAAATGGCCCTGCTCTGATCATATACTGAACGGAATCACGCGCCATATTGGGACTTGTAGCGATACTGCTTCCCCCGATGATGCGCGCGTTACGCCCCCAATTGTCGCGCATCATCGGGGATCTTCTGCCCTTGCACTGCCGCCATTCCCCGCTAATTTTGCGCAAACAAAGCGGGCAGGAGCAGGGATATGATGCGCGATTTCCAAACAACGGGCCGATCCGCCCTTCTTGCAACGCAAGGGGCCGTGGCCACATCTCATCCGCTGGCCGCAAAAGTTGGCGTGCAAATATTGGAACAGGGCGGCAACGCGATGGACGCCGCCATCGGCACAGCGATCCTTTTGGGTCTTTGTGAGCCGCAATCCACGGGCCTTGGCGGTGATCTCTTTGCAATGATCTCCTATGCAGATCAATCTGATCTGATTGGTCTCAATGCCTCAGGCCGCGCCCCGATGGGGCTGGATGCAGACGCATTGCGCGCCGCAGGGCACGCGTCCATTCCACTCGACAACATCAATGCCGTGACGGTCCCAGGCGCCGTAGACGGGTTTTGCCGCCTGCATCTTGATCACGGGAAACTGGGTTTGGATCAGATCCTCGCCCCATCCATATTCTATGCAGAGCATGGGATCCCTGTTGCACCCCGTGTGGCCTTCGACTGGGACGAAGCCCGCAACACGCTTCGCGGGCGGGCGCGTGAATATTATATGTGGCAGGATCAGCCGCCGCAGATCGGCACGCATTTCACCGCCAAGGGCCAAGCCGAAGTGCTGCGCCGCATTGCCCGTGAAGGGCGCGCAGGATTCTACGAAGGCGAAGTGGCCGAGGATTTGGTCCGCTCGCTGCAGGCGCTTGGCGGATCACATCGCCTTGAGGATTTCGCCAACACCGCCTGCGATTACGTCACGCCGATCTCAACCCGCTATCGCGGCCATGATCTGATTGAACTGCCCCCAAATGGGCAGGGCGCGACAGCGCTGTTATTGGCAAATATCCTATCGCAATTTGATCTTGCCGCGATGGACCCGTTTGGCGCGGCCCGCGCCCATATTGAGGCGGAAGCCACCAAACTGGCCTATGATGCGCGCAATCGCTATATCTCAGACCCCGATCATTTGACCCGTTTGGATCATATGCTGTCCGATAAAACCGCGCGCGAATTGGCGGCTTTGATTGATCCCACGCGCCCGATGGCAGACCCACATCTGACCTCCGAAGCGGTGCATAAGGACACAGTCTACCTCAGCGTGGTCGACAAGGACCGCATGGCCGTATCCATGATCTATTCGATCTTCCATTCCTTTGGCTCGGGCTATGCCTCCGACAAATTCGGTATTCTGTTCCAGAACCGTGGTGCGGGGTTCTCGCTGCAAAAGGGGCATCCCAACGAGGCAAGAGGCGGCAAACGTCCGCTCCATACAATCATTCCAGCCTTTTTGCGCTACCCCGATCAAAGCCTCATGCCTTTTGGGGTCATGGGCGGGGCCTATCAGGCCACGGGCCATGCGCGGTTGATCAGCAACATCATCGACTATGGCATGGATGTGCAAAGCGCGATTGATGGCGCGCGTTGCTTTGCGGATCAGGGCAAATTACAGGTCGAACGCGGCTACGCTGACGGCGTGATTGAGGCATTGCGCGGGATGGGCCATCAGGTGGTCGCCCCCTATCGCGCAATTGGCGGGGCGCAGGCCATCAAGATTGACGCCTTATCTGGTATGTTGATCGCAGGATCAGACCCACGCAAAGACGGCGTGGCCTTGGGATATTGAGATCAATTCAATTGGTAATCCAACGGATAGGCACCGTTCTGGAATTCACCAAACAATTCGGGCAAATCGGGGTGGTCCACTGGCTCGCCCGTGTCGTCAATCTCAAGATTTTGCTCCGAGACATAAGCCACATAATAGCTGTGGTCATTTTCCGCGAGCAGGTGATAAAACGGCTGCTCTTTGCTGGGGCGTTTGTCCTCAGGGATTGAATTATACCACTCATCCGTGTTGGCAAACTGGGTGTCGACGTCAAAAATCACCCCACGAAACGGGTGTTTCTTGTGGCGCACGACTTGCCCAAGATTAAATTTTGCCTGCCGTTTCAGCATTCAGACCCCCTATGATCCACAGCGCACCCTAATGCCAACAGGCCCATTTGTCCATGTCCCGAAGGCAGGGTTTCCTGAAACAGATTGTTGAATATCCGTGCAGGGATCATGTGAGACTATATTTCATTTCGCCGCCAAATAGCGTAAGGTTTTCAGAAAATGAAGAGCAGTGCACCAAAGGATCAGGCCCATGTACCGCTTTGCGATGCTACCCATGATTGTGCTTCTGAGCGCCTGTGTCGGGTCCGCCACCCCGCCGCGCAACACGGAGAATGCCTGCGCGATCGTTGAGGAGCGCCCCCATTACCTCAGCGCAATGCAGGCGACCGAAGCAAATTGGGGTGTGCCAGTCGCGTTGCAAATGGCCACGATCTATCACGAAAGCAGTTTTATCAGCAACGCACGCACCCCCCGCCGCTATGCACTTGGTGTCATCCCAGCAGGGCGGCAAAGCTCCGCCTTTGGTTACAGCCAAGCGCTTGATGGCACATGGGATGATTATCGGGCGGATACGGGCCGCCGCTTTGCGCGGCGCACCGATATCAATGATGCGACCGATTTCATGGGGTGGTATATGAACCAGTCCCGCGCGCGCAATGGCATTGCCTTGACCGATGCGCGCAATCAATATCTGGCCTATCACGAGGGCCATACAGGCTTTCGGCGTGGCAGCTACCGCAACAAGGCGTGGCTGATGCGCGTGGCAGATCGGGTGGAGGCACGCGCAGCCATTTATGACCTACAACTGGCAAGCTGCCTCGGAACCCCATCGCAAGGGGGTTAACGGCTGCGCTGATCAGCCTCAAATGTAGGGCTAAAGAGGAAATTTGAATAGGTCGCCCCAAAGGTGAAATCACCCAGCGCGACAACCACGGTCTCGCCCATGTCGTTGCGGGTCATCCATTGGACCAACCGCACAGGTTCATCCGCAAAAACAAGCGTCAGCTCCCCTGCTTCGGGTCGATTTTCATCCCATGCAACAACCCGCGTTGTGCCGTCTGCTGCCTCAACATGATCCACCACCAAGGCGGAGGCCGCCAAATCCACATTGCGGCCCAAGATCAAATCAAGCGGTGTCATGCCCAAAGGGTATTGTAACGGCTCCGCATCCGCCAAATCTTCAAAAATGGCGACCTGACCCCCGCCGACCACGACCAAAATATCGCTATCGTCATATTCAAAACGTGCCCGTCCAGGCCGATGCATAATCAGCCGCCCCGTCACCTCACTGCCATCAGCATTATATTGGGTAAACGGCGCTTCAGCGGTCGAAATGCCCGCAAAATAAGCCGAAAGATCGGATAACGAAATCGGTGCCGCCTGAAGCGGCAGACCGATGAGCGCCGCCAAAGCCGCGAGAAAGGAAATGCGTGTGTTCATGCCCTCTGATTGCCCCATTTCCATTTCAATCGCACGTCACATTTTGGCGAGGCCCTAGCCCTGTTCGGGCACCAAGATCTCGCGCTTGCCGACATGGTTTGCAGGGGACACCAGACCTGCTTCTTCCATCTGCTCAACCAAACGCGCGGCCTTGTTATACCCAATCCCGAGCTTGCGCTGAATATAGGAGGTGGAGCATTTACGATCCCGCACCACCACGGCCACCGCTTGATCATATAGCGCATCTTCGCCATCGGTGTTGCCGCCAAGGCCAAGCACCAGATCAATATCGCTTTCCTTGTCCTCATCAGGGCCATCCAAAACGCTGGCCGCATAGGCGGGAGGGCCAAAGGATTTCAAGTGCCGCACGATTTCTTCGACCTCTTCATCACTGACAAAGGGGCCATGCACACGGGTGATTTTGGAACCCCCCGCCATATAAAGCATATCGCCCATACCCAAAAGCTGCTCTGCGCCCATCTCGCCCAAAATGGTGCGGCTGTCGATTTTTGACGTGACATGGAAGGAAATGCGCGTTGGGAAATTGGCCTTGATCGTGCCTGTAATCACATCCACCGAAGGGCGCTGTGTCGCCATGATCAAGTGAATGCCGCTTGCCCGCGCCATTTGGGCAAGGCGCTGGATGCAGGCTTCGATTTCTTTGCCCGCAACCATCATCAAATCGGCCATTTCATCCACGATCACGACAATGAATGGCATGACCTCGGGCTTGAATTCTTCGGTTTCAAAGATGGGTTCACCCGTATCCTCGTCAAAGCCCGTTTGCACCGTGCGCTTGAACATTTCGCCTTTCGACAGGGCATCACGCACGCGGCCATTATAGCCTTCGATATTGCGCACACCCATTTTCGACATTTTGCGATAGCGCTCCTCCATCTCGCCCACGACCCATTTCAACGCCACAACCGCCTTTTTGGGGTCGGTGACAACGGGGCTGAGAAGATGCGGGATGCCGTCATAAACCGACAATTCCAACATTTTGGGGTCGATCATGATCATGCGACATTCTTCGGGGCGCAGCTTATAAAGCAGTGACAAGATCATGGTGTTGATCGCCACCGATTTCCCCGAACCTGTGGTGCCCGCAATCAGCAAATGGGGCATCTTGGCGAGGTTTGCCACGACAGGCTCACCCCCGATTTCCTTGCCCAAAGCCAAAGGCAGCTTGTGATTGCCATCGCCAAAATCGCGGCTCGACAAGATTTCGCGCAAAACCACCTTTTCGCGATGCGAATTGGGCAATTCGATCCCGATAACGGAGCGACCAGGAACGGTTGAGACGCGCGCCGAAAGGGCCGACATCGAGCGGGCAATATCATCGGCCAAACCGATCACGCGGCTGGCCTTAAGGCCTGGTGCGGGTTCCAACTCATACATCGTAACAACTGGGCCAGGGCGGACGCTGACAATCTCACCTTTCACGCCGTAATCATCGAGCACGTTCTCCAACATCCGCGCATTTTCTTCGAGCGCCTCATCAGACAGATGGAAGCGTTCAATATTGGTCGGGCTAGACAACAGCGACAGCGGCGGAAATTCATACTCCATATCCCGGGCTTCCAAGGCCAAGGAGGGCTGTGCATCGGCCATCGCCTGACGCGAGGGTGCCGTTGATTTCTTCGGACTGTGTTGCACAACACGCTTTGCGCCCATCTCCGCACGCATTGGGGTGAGGGGCGTGTAATCGTCATGATGCGGCGAGACGCTGAAGGCCTCATCCTCATCCTGAAATCCATCTAGGAAAATATTGTCTTGATCATCGTCATCTGCGTCAAAGTCATAGCTGTGCGACAGGCGCGGATCGGCCATCTGCGGTGCAGATGGGTTGGGAACCTCACGATATATCTCGCCCACAAGCTGTGATGGCGTTTGCGCCATTGCAGCAGCCGTGAGGGGCGGCGGCACGCGCTTGGCGGGATTCGGCACGCCTTCGGTCACGTGCAACGCCTGTGGCCGCATATTTCCTGCACGACTGCGCACGATGATGGAAATTTTTTCGCGCAGGCGCGTG
The DNA here is from genome assembly GCA_025751475.1 of Rhodobacteraceae bacterium XHP0102. GTDB lineage: Bacteria > Pseudomonadota > Alphaproteobacteria > Rhodobacterales > Rhodobacteraceae > M30B80. The sequence goes on along the minus strand of JAOWLD010000002.1, from coordinate 511,512 downwards.
TTTTCATCGGGCTGTGCGGGCGCAGCGTCAATTGCAACCCCGCGATCCTCGCCACGAATGGCGCGCAACAGAGGCATTCGGTCAAACAACCCCGCTTGCGCTTCTGGCTTGCGCACGGGTGTCTCAACAGAGCTTTGCAGCGCAGGTTGCGATCTGGACTGGGCAAAGGTGTCAGGCACCTCATCCTCAATCAAAAGGGAGCCATCATGCCCCCCCAAACGCCCGCGCCATGAGGGTTTGCGCGCGGTTTCGCTCAATTGGCCGATGCCACTTTCAATCCCACGGCCAATCCCACGGCCGACCCCACGGCCCAATCCCGCTGCAAGCCCCGTGGCTCCACTGCTGGCATGGAACAAGGCAATCAAACCGCCGCGGGTGAACAGCCGCAACTCGGCTCTGGTGATCCCAAGCGCATATCCCATCAAAAGCACGCTGCCCAAGCCCGTGGCAGCACCCAAAGACAGCATAGCAAATGGCGCAGACACAGGCAGGATATTGATCAACACCGCCATCACGGTATCGCCAAACAGGCCCCCCATGCCAAAGCTATGTGGCCAAGCCGCACTTGGTGAGAAACTGGCGATGAAAACCGCCAACACCGCAATCGCGAAGGGCAGCATGATCAAGCGGGCGACAGCGCCCTCCGTGCCTTTATGAAGGGTCAATCGTAGCCCCCAAACGACAAGGCCTGCGGCGACCAAATACGCAGCATAGCCCACGATCATGATGAAAATAGCGGACATCGAGGCCCCAAGACGCCCCAACAAATTTTCTGGCGGGGTATCCGTGGCCACCATCCAATTCGGATCGTCTGGCGTATAGCTGACCAACATGGCCGCAACGGCAACGCCCGCCGCAAGCAGGATCAGACCCAGCAATTCCTTGCCACGCCGCTCCAAAGCCTCTTGCATCGGGGCGTCCAGAAGGGGGTCACGTTGTCTGGTTTGATACGCCATGCTTTACCTCACTGATACAAACAGCCATGCAGGCGCAAAAGCCCGCGCTGCAATTCTTGTTCTTCTGCAACCAAGGCCACGCGCAGGCGGTCTTGGCCTATGGCCTGACCCTCCACAGCGCGCGACAAATACGATCCAGGCAGGCAGCGCACGCCTGCCTCGCGCCACAACTGCAATGCTGCGGCCTCATCATTTTCGACAGGCAACCACAGGAAAAATCCCGCTTCTAGCGGCTGATACCCCGCGACATCGCCAAAAATCTCATCCGCCATTTGGTATTTGCGGCGATAAATCGCGCGATTTTCCACCACGTGCGCCTCATCGTCCCAAACACACGCCGCTGCCGCTTGCAGGGGCAAGGGAAGGGGCGCGCCCGTGTAGTTTTTCAATTGCTTCATCGCGGCAATATTGCCCGCGCCCGATGCCGCAAACCCTGACCGCAGCCCTGGCAGGTTTGAGCGTTTCGACAGAGAATGAAACACAACCACCCGATCAGGGTCTGCGCCCATTTCATGCGCCACTTCCAAGGCACCCACAGGCGGGGTGTCACGGTAGATTTCGCTGTAGCATTCATCCGCGAAAATGCGGAAATCATGCTTTTCCGCCAAAGCAATCAAATCACGCCAATAGGCGCGGCTGGCAACCGCGCCTTGCGGATTTGCGGGCGAACAGAGATAGGCAATGGTCACGCGATCCAGAAGGGCTGTGGGCAGCGCGGCATAATCTGGCAAATGGCCCGTTTCAGCGGTTGCAGGCACGTAAATCGGCTCTGCATTAATCGCGAGACTGGCCACCGCATAGACCTGATAAAACGGGTTTGGCATCAAAACGGCTGGCTTTTGCCCCGCTTTTTGCTCAACCCCAAGCGCAAGAGCCGCGTTGAACAAGCCTTCGCGCGTGCCATTGAGGGCCAGAATATTCTGATCTGCATCAAGGCTGACACCGTAGCGCCGCGCGATCCAGTTCACGATGGCTACACGCAAGACCTCGCTGCCCTCGTTCGGGGGGTAGCGCCCAAAACCCTCAAGCACCTCGGAAATTGCACGGCCCACAACATCGGGAAACGGGTGGCGTGGTTCCCCAATAGACATATTAATGGGATCGCCGCCCGGCTGATGGACGTCGAGCAATTTCCGCAACCGCGGAAAGGCGTATTCTGGCAGGTTCGAAAACCGCTCGGGAAACACCATGACTGCCTCAATTTCGGGGTCTGTTTTCGCCCCTTTACAGGCCAAATTAACCTCTTATGGCGCAAAGGTCCAGAAAAAGGATTACCCGCGCAATGCGATCTCGGCAGCAGCGCCAAGCCGCAAAAGCCGCGCCTCATGCCCCGCAGGGCACAACAGCATCACCCCAGTGGATGGGACACCCGTGGGCAGCGTCAGCCCACAAGACCCCATCAAGTTGCCGATGCGCGTGTTGCGCAAACACAGCAGGTTTTCGGTGACGTAATAGGCCTCATCCTCCATCAGCCTTGTGATGTTGGGCGGCAGGATCGGCACTGTTGGGGCAATCACCGCGTCATATCCTGCCGTTTCACGGTGAAAATCTTCGCGCAAAGCCTCAAGCTTCTGCCAAGCGGCGATGTAATCACTTGCCAAAACTTCCGCCCCACCGCGAAATCTTTGCAAAATCGGGCCGAACATCTTTTCAGGACTGGCCTCGATCACCTCACGCCATGTCGCATAGGCTTCTGTCGCAAAAAGCACGGGCGACAGCGCCATGGCCGCATCCAAAGCAGGCGATGTGGCCCGCGAGATCCGCACCCCTGCTGCTTGGAACGCCTCCACGGCGCGCGCAAATCCTTGCGCGGGCGCATCACGCGCATCCTCTGCGTAAGGGTCGATGATCAAGAAGCGCCGCCCTTGAAGTGTTGCGTTTTTTAAATCAACCGTCCGCTCCCCCGCCAGAAGCGCAAAAATCTCCGCGCAATCCTCAACCGAGCGCGCCAATGGGCCGACCGTATCAAATTTGGCGCAAAGCGGGACAACCCCTAGATTGGAGAGGCGGCCATGGCTTGTTTTCAAACCAACCAAGTCATTGAACGCCGCAGGCACGCGCACCGAACCGCCCGTGTCAGAGCCAATCGCAGCGGCAGCCAATCCAAAGGCCACGGACGCCGCAGCGCCCGAGCTTGATCCACCAGGCACGGCGTCTGGATCATTGATATTGGGCGGTGTGGCGGGCAACGGGTCTAGACCCACCCCGAACATCGGGTTTAGGCCAAGGCCCGAAAAGGCCAGTTCGGACATATGGGTCTTGCCAAGGGCCACCATCCCCCCCGCGGCAGCACGCGCCAACACATCGGCATCACGATCTGGCACGCGACCTTCAAGCAAGCGCGAGCTGGCCTCCGTTGCCACATTGGCGCTGTCGAACAGATCTTTCCAAGATACAGGCACCCCGTCCAAAACCCCGCGCCGCACGCCCTGTTTGGCGCGCACCCGCGCCGCCTCAGCCTCGGCCAAAGCACGGTTTTCCATCAGACGCGCATAAATGCGTGTCCCACGCGGATCAGCCTTGATCGCCGCAAGATAGCCTTCCGTCAATGCCACAGGATCAAGCGCACCTTCCCCGATTGCGCGCCCCTGTTCACTTGCCGTGCGTGTCAACCATTCGCGCATCTTCCTGCCCTCGCCGCTTTTGTCTCGCAGGGCCAGAGTAATGACGCTATGCCGCGTGGACAATTCCATAAATTGGCCCATCATGCCTCACATGACATATGACACCGACATCTTGATCGTAGGCGGCGGGCTTAACGGCCCCACCTTGGCCTTGGCGCTTGCACAGGCAGGCTTTCGCAGCACCGTAATCGATGCCAATGCGCGCCCTAAGCGCGAAGCGGATGATTTCGATGGGCGCGCCTATGCCTTGGCGCGCGCGTCCCAAAAGATGCTCGCGGCCCTTGGGATTTGGGACAGTGTTGCGGATCAGGCCCAAGCCATTTCCGAGATCAAAGCCTCAGACGGCCATGCGGGGCGCGGGGCCGCGCCGCAATTCCTGCACTTCCAAGCCGCCGAGATGGAAGAAGGCCCTATGGGCTATATGTTGGAAGATCGCTACCTGCGCCGCGCCTTGATCGCGGCAATGGAGGCCAGCGATATGATCACACATCTCAGCGATAGCACGGTGGTGGATCAAAGCACCTCTGGGGCCGCTGCGGAAGTGACATTGGCTGATGGTCGGCGCTTGCAGGCGCGGCTTCTGGTGGGCGCGGATGGTCGCACCTCGGGCGTGGCCGCGCGCGCTGGCATTCGCCGGCAAGGGTGGGATTATGGGCAAACCGCCCTTGTCTGTGCCGTGGCGCATGAATTGCCCCATCACGGGATCGCGCATCAATTTTTCATGCCCGCTGGGCCATTGGCCATCCTGCCCCTGCCTGGCAATCGCGCCTCAATCGTCTGGAGCGAAAAAACACAGCGCGCCGCGCAAATAGCGCGGGGCACGGATGCCGAGTTTCTGGCCGCGTTGCGCCCAGCCTTTGGTGATTTTTTGGGGGAGATTGAACTTGCGGGGGTGCGCTTCAGCTATCCGTTGAAATTGACCCTTGCCGAGCGGTTCATCGGGCCGCGCTTGGCGCTTGTCGGGGATGCCGCCCACGGGGTGCATCCGATTGCGGGGCAAGGCCTGAACCTTGGCTTACGCGATGTCGGGGCCTTGGCCGAAGTGCTGCATGAGGCCCGCATTCGTGGCGAGGATATCACCTCGGAACTGGTGCTGGATCGCTACCAACAATGGCGGCGCTTTGACACAACCGCGTTGGCATTGGGGATGGATACGGTCAACCGCCTGTTCTCAAACGACAACCCCGCACTGCGCTTGATCCGAGATTTCGGCATGGGTGTGGTCAGCGCAACCCCTGCCCTTCGGCGCGGATTCATGCGCCAAGCCGCTGGTCTCGCAGGGGATATGCCGAAGCTTCTGCAAGGGGAGAGGTTTTAATCCTCCACTGGGCGGGCCTCGTGTTCCAACATGATCGGGATGCCCTCTTTAATCGGAAAGGCCAGTTTGGCCCGCTCAGAAACAAGCTCCTGCCGCTCTGCATTGTAGCGCAAACTGCCCTTGGTCAGCGGGCAAACCAAAGCCTCAAGCATACGGCGATCAAAGACGGGGCTTGCCTCGGTCATTGCAACGCCTCGTCCGATGCGCTGCCACCCCGCAGAGCAAATTCGATCAAGGTGACCAAAGTTTCACGCCGCGTGCTCAAGGAAGGGGCCTCTAGCAGGGCTTGCTTTTCCTCAGGCTCAAATGGACAGAGCATGGACAGGGAATTGATCAGCAATTCTTCCTCTGCGTCCTTCATGCTGTCCCAATCGGTCGAAAGCGACATGGCCGCGAAATATCGACCAAGCAAATCCATAAAATCAGGCCGGGCGAAGCCTGGATCTTGTTCAGCTTTGCCCAAATCATGCTCAAACCCCGTCCAATCAACATCCCCCTTGAGATACGGGGTGAAACCCGATTGTTCGCGCTGCAACCTGAAGCGTGAAATTCCCGTGAGGGTAATCATATACCGGCCATCTTCGGTTTCTGAGAACTGCGTCAAACGGCCTGCACAGCCAATGCTGTGCAGCCGCTTGGCACTGCCTTTAGGCACTTCAAGCGGTTGGATCATACCGATCAAACGGTCAGGCGTGCGCATACAATCTTGCAGCATGGCCAGATATCGCGGCTCAAATATATGCAAGGGCAGTCGCGCCCGTGGCAACAGCAAAGCGCCCGGAAGCGGGAACAGCGGGATGGTATCAGGCAGGTCGCTATGATGGATCATACGCAAGTAAATAGCGGCCAAAGACGATCAGGCAAATATCATTGATGACAATCTTCGGCGACCCTTTTGCACCAGCGGGTCTGTTGGTTTCAAAGCCTCAAAAATCGTGAAAAGCTGCGCCTTGGCCGCGCCCTCGTTCCAATCGCGATCTCGGCGGAATAACTCCAACAATTCATCAATCGCCGCTTCGACCTGCCCTGCGGCATAAAGTGCCTTGGCATAATCAAACCGCGCTTGAAGGTCATCTGGATTGGCTGCCGAGGCGGCCTGCAATTCGGCCAACGGGCCTGCCTCATCAGCTTGGCGGGCCAACGCGATCTGCGCACGCGCGGCCTCAATCTCGGGCGCTGTGGCAATTGCAGGGGCCGCGTTGTTCAACAAGGCCTCAGCCGTGTCCAAATCACCCATCGCGATATGAGCGCGCGCAAGGCCACCCATCGCAGCGGCATTTTCAGGCTCCTCGCCCAAAATCGCGGCAAAGGTCTGCGCCGCATCCGCCACCGCACCTTGCCCAAGCATTTCTTCGGCAGCCTCAAGCGCCTCGCCCAAGCCACCATCCCCCGCAAGGCTTGCAATTTTTTCGACAAAGCGCTGCACATCGCCCTGCGACAAAGCCCCTTGGAACCCATCGACAGGTTGCCCTTGCCAGAAGGCGTAAACGGTCGGAATGGATTGCACCTGCAATTGGCCCGCGACCATCTGGTTTTCATCGACATTGACCTTAGCCATGCGCACCGCGCCCTTCTTGGCCTGCACCGCCGCCTCAAGCTGTGGACCAAGCGTCTTGCAGGGGCCGCACCACGGCGCCCAGAAATCTACGATGACAGGCACCTCGCGGCTGGCCTCAACCACATCGGCCATAAAGGTCTGATCGGTGACATCTTTGATGACATCCGCGCCTGCGGGCTGTGCTTGACCGAATTCCAACATTTATTTCTCCGTCACTGATGGGACTGCGCGCAAGCCATTATATGCGCGCTTCGGGCGCATTCTCCAAGGGGTCAGAGGTCAATTGTCGCAAATACAGGGGCGTGATCCGAAGGTTGTTCCCACCCGCGCGCCGCGCGCAAGACCCGGCTTGAATGGGTGGCGTTGGCGATATCTGCCGTGGCCCAAATATGATCCAAACGGCGGCCTTTATCGGCCTCGTCCCAATCGCGCGCGCGATAAGACCACCAACTGTAGAGCAAGCCCTGAGGAATATCCTTGCGGGTGACATCCACCCACGCGCCCGCGTCCTGCACTTGGGCGAGATGCTCCACCTCAATGGGTGTATGGCTGACCACCTTCAAAAGCGCCTTATGACTCCAGACATCATCTTCACGCGGTGCAATGTTCAAATCCCCCACAAGGATCGATTTTTGCGGTGCATCCGCGTGAAACGCATCGCGCATCTCAGTCAGGAAATCGAGTTTCTGGCCAAATTTTTCGTTGACCTCACGATCAGCGATATCCCCCCCTGCGGGGATGTAGAAATTATGGATCACCACCCCATTGGGAAGCCGCGCGGCCACATGGCGGGCATGACCCAGCCCCGCCCAATCCCGTGCGCCCGCCTCCTCGAGCGGCAATTTCGAAAGGATGGCCACGCCATTATAGCCCTTCTGCCCACGCGCAACCATGTGGGTATAGCCCAGCGCCGCGAAACCTTCGGTCGGGATTTTCTCAACGGGGCTTTTGCATTCTTGCAGGCACAGGACATCTGGCGCTTCCTCGCGCAGCAATTTCAGCACCAAATCCTCGCGCAACCGCACCGAATTGATGTTCCATGTCGCAAGTGTAAACGCCATTTTTCCATACCTCTTGAGGAAACCACTCCCCTCCTAAGGGCTTGGGGGGCGTGGTGCAATGCAACGATGACAGAAAAAAGGCCCCTGCTGATGCAGGGGCCAGTCCAACAGGGAGAAACCACGGGGGGTGCGGGGCTTGGGTATCCCCGCAAGGTTCCCCGTGCACAGGTGTAATTGCAAAAGCGATGCCAAATCAGGCGACCAGACGATAGCCCCCGCCTTCGGTCACCAGCAGCTGCACATTACTGGGATCGGGTTCGATCTTTTGGCGCAAACGATAGATATGCGTTTCCAACGTATGCGTGGTGACCCCCGCATTATAGCCCCAGACTTCGTGCAGCAGCACATCACGCGCCACCACATTTTCTTGTGCGCGGTAGAGGAATTTGAGGATATTGGTTTCCTTTTCCGTCAGACGGATTTTCTTTTTATCTTCCGTCTCCAGCAATTTCATCGCGGGCTTGAACGTGTAAGGCCCAAGTTGGAAAATCGCATCTTCGGATTGTTCATGTTGGCGCAATTGCGCGCGAATACGGGCCTGCAGCACCGAGAATTTGAACGGCTTGGTGACATAATCATTCGCGCCCGCATCAAGGCCCAAAATCGTATCAGCATCGCTGTCATGGCCCGTCAACATAATGATCGGGCATTTGATCCCTTGCTTGCGCATCAGGCGGCACAAATCACGACCATCGGTGTCGGGCAGACCCACATCAAGGATCACCAGATCGTAAATCTCCTGTTTGGCCTTTACCATCGCCTGCGCGCCTGTGCCCGCCTCGAACACATCGAAATCCTCAGTCATCACAAGCTGTTCGGACAACGCCTCGCGGATATCTTCATCATCATCGACAAGTAGGATTTTTTTCAGGTTCGCCATGTCAGCCCTCCAAAGGCAAAATAATGCCCCTCTCACATGGGTGTGATATAGCGCATTTGAAAAGGGTTTGAAAAATATCCTCACGGCTCTGTGTTGATCTCTGGCCAATTGTTTCAAATTCTGACAATCGGCGCTAAAGCTAAAGGCCAGACCGAAGAAACAGGACGCATGAAATGAGCCTTGCCCCAACCGCAAGCGAGATTGCAGCCCGCGCCCGCGCAGATTTGCGCGCGGGTCTGCCTGTCGTCTTTGCGGATGGCGCGCGCGGGTTGATCTGCTTGGCCTCTGAAACCGCAACCACTGATCGCGTGGAGACATTCCGGGCCCTTGGTGCGCCCTTTATCGTGCTGTCCGACTGGCGGGCACGCACCTTGAACCTGCCGCTATACGAGGGGGACATTGCACGGATTGCGCTGCCCAAGGATGCAGGCAGCCGCATCCTCAAGGCACTGGCCGATCCAAAGGATGATTTGGATCGCCCCATGAAAGGCCCGTTTCACAGTCTACAAGGACCAGAGCACGGCACAGCGGATGAGGCACGCACGGCCATTCACTTCGCCAAATCCGCACAGCTTTTACCCGCGATGTTATGCGTTTACCGCGATGATGCGGCCAGCCTTGCGCGCGAACATGGGCTGACCGTTCTGCCCTTCACAGTCGCACGGGAACAGCTGACCGCAAGCCAGCCCTTTCACGCGGTTGCCGCCGCGCGTCTGCCGATGGCCGCATCCGAGGCAGGGCGCCTGCACGTCTTTCGCCCCGAGGATGGCAGCGCCGAACATTACGCCATTGAAATTGGCCGCCCTGACCGAGACAAGCCTGTTCTGGCGCGCCTGCATTCGGCCTGTTTTACAGGGGATGTGTTGGGCAGTCTCAAATGCGACTGCGGACCGCAACTTCACGCGGCATTGGCGCAAATGGGCCAAGAGGGGGCGGGTATCCTGCTCTACCTCAACCAAGAGGGGCGTGGGATTGGTCTGGCCAATAAGATGCGCGCCTATAGCCTCCAAGATCAGGGTTTTGACACGGTCGAGGCCAATCACCGTCTGGGGTTCGAGGATGATGAGCGCGATTTCCGCCTTGGTGCGGAATTGTTGCAGAAACTTGGGTTTTGCGCGGTGCGCCTGCTGACCAACAACCCACGCAAGGTCGAGATGATGCGCCAATCAGGGGTGCAGGTGACAGAACGCGTGGCGCTCAAAGTTGGGCAAAACGCGCATAACGCGCATTACCTTGCCACCAAAGCCACGAAATCGGGGCATTTGTTATGACAAAGCCACGCGCCACGGATTTGGTCGTCACCCAGACGGGGGCTTTTTTCAAAGGCAGGTATTTTCCATGCACCATCGGTCGCGGCGGCATGACCCGCAACAAACGCGAGGGGGATGGGGCCACGCCCGTGGGCGTGCATGGCATCGTGGGATGCCTTTATCGGGCGGACCGCATCGCGCGGCCCTGTGATTGGGCCATAAAGATCGGCCTCAATGATCTGTGGTCGGATGACCCAAAAGATGAAGATTACAACCTCATGGTGCGCGCGCCCTATCCGCACAGCCACGAGAAATTGCGCCGCACGGACCCGCTCTATGATCTGGTGCTGATCACCGATTGGAACTGGCCCTATGCAGAACGGGGACGCGGGTCCGCGATTTTCATACATCAATGGCGGCGCGCAGGCCATCCAACCGAGGGCTGCGTGGCCTTTGCACGGGACGATTTGCGCTGGATCACGGCGCGGATTGACTATGGCACACGGCTGATTGTGCGCGATGCGCAATCCTACGCCTGAGGGGCGACCCGTTCCCCAAAAATGGCAGAACCAACCCGGATATGTGTTGCCCCAAGGCGCAGCGCCGTTTCATAATCTGCGCTCATCCCCATGGAAAGACCTTGCAAGCCATTGCGCGCGGCAAGTTTCGCCAGAAGCGCGAAATGAAGGCTTGGTTCCTCCTCTACGGGGGGGATGCACATCAAACCTTTCAGCGGCAGGTCCATCGCGCGCACCGTTTTGACGAACTCATCCGCCTCACTGGGTAGGATGCCCGCCTTCTGCGGCTCGGCGCCTGTGTTGACCTGAATGAAAAGATCGGGACAGCGACCTAATTCTTGGGCCATATCCGCAATGCGACGGGCCAGTTTTTCGCGGTCGACCGTGTGGATCGCGTCAAACAACTCCATCGCGGGTCGGACCTTATTGCTTTGCAACGGGCCGATGAGATGCAAGACGATCCCCTCAAATTGGGCTTTGAAATCGGGCCATTTTCCTTGTGCCTCTTGCACGCGGTTTTCGCCAAAGATGCGATGGCCCGCGTCCAACACCGCCTTGACCCGCGCATTGGGTTGCACTTTGGAGACAGCGATTAAATTTGCCGCGTCAGGCGCACGCCCCGCTTCGGCCAAAATTCGCGCCATATCAGCCTGAATATCCCCAAGCGCCATTTTACCCTCACCCGTCACAAATGAAAAAGAGCGGGCCAAAGCCCGCTCTTTCCCTAGCAGATAATCCGTAAGGATTAGAAGCTGAATGTCAGACCGAAATCGGCTACATCATTGTCAGCGCCGTTTGCGTCGATTGCTACAACACCGCCCTTAAGCTCTGCGCCGCCGCCCAAGTTGTAAGCAAAGCCTACACCAGTGTGGCTGCGATCGTTTGCTGCTGTGCGGCCGCTGAGTTCACGGTGGAAAACGGTGCCAGACAATGCAGGTGTGAAGGCATAAGTTGCGGAGATCGATGCGTCAGACTCAACATTCGAGCCATCTTCGTTCTCAAGCCATACAGCCTTCAGACCCAGACCAGCGATCGAACCAGCGGCAGAAATGCTGTTCTGGAAGGTGGTGCCATCGTCAGAGTAGCCATAGCCGAGTTTCACGCCGCCGATGGTGTAGGTCAAACCGATCGATGCTTCGTTGTTTGCAGATACGGCCTGAGGCTGACCTGCGGACAAGATGATGCCAAGACCGTTGATGCTGTATTCATACATCACGCCTTCATCATCACCACCGCCGAGGAAGCCAGCTTCCTGCGATGCGATTGCAACGTCAGAGATCTGGTAACCAACACCAGCAACATCGCCAACTGCTTTTTCCGCAGCCGAGTCGATATCGCCCATGGTCAGCTTGCCGAAGCCGCCGGAGATGAACACGTTGCCTGCAGTGCCTGCTGCGCCAGCTGCTGCGTTGTCAGCACGAACCGAACCACCGAACTCAAGACCACCATCGGTGGTGCCAGAAGCGGTGAAAACAATGCGAAGACGGCTGGAGAACTGAACGTCCGCGCCAACTGCGTCGCCTGTGTTAACGATACCCATGCGGCCGTTACCAGATACGGCAACGTCTGCAACAGCTGCGCCTGCGGACAGGGCCAGAGCTGTGGTAGCGAAGATACTACTTTCCGAATCATAATTCGCATTGCTAATTTTGATATGTATAAATTTTAGCTCTGTAATTTCAAATCAGGAAAGGCCGCAGATGTGGAAATTCTTTGACAGCCCAAGCAAATATAGCCCAAGCAAAACACCATCTGAGGATTCATCTGGCCCAACTTGCCTGAATGGCTTTTTCTACGATCATTACGCGCCGATTGCGGAGCTGCGCACGCGGTCCTTTCGGCATAAATATCTGACCTATACCAAGCATTTCGCGACTGGTTTGGGCGCATTGCCTTGGGCGGCATTGACGCAGGCGCAGGTTAATCAATGGCTCTCAGGGCAGATGGCATCGGGGCTGAAGCGCTCGACCGTAAACAAACACGTCATCCTGTTCAATCACCTGATGAAACAAGCCCATGAATGGGGCGTGGTGCCAGATACGATGCGCCGCCTGCCCAAAGCCGAGCCGCTGGCCATGGGCGATTATCGGCAACGCTTCCTGTCCCCTTCGGAAATCGCGCGGCTGGTTGCCGCCTGTGATCGGGTCAATCACCCGTTCCTTGGCCTGTTCATCCGTCTCCTGATCCTGACAGGCGCACGCAAGGGCGAAGCGCGATTGATGCGGTGGTGTGATCTTGATCTGCAAACGGGGCTGTGGATTGTGCCGCGTTCCAAAAATGGCCGCTCCCGCCGCATTCACCTGTCACAAGCCGCGCTTGAGGTGCTGCACAATGCCCGCATTCGCAGCCAATCCTTGGGGCTTGCCGATGGGCCAAGCGCGCCCGTCTTTACCAATCCGCGCAGCAAACAGCCCTATGGCAGCTTCCATATCGCCTTTTTCAAAGCCCGCGATGCGGCGGGGCTGTCCGATGTGCGGATCCATGACCTGCGCCACACATTCGCAAGCCTTTTGATCAACAAAGGGGTCAGCCTCTATGAGGTGCAGGAATTGCTCGGCCACAGCTCCGCCGCGATGACGCAGCGCTACGCCCATCTGCAACCCAACCGCCTGCGCAGCCGCACGGAAATCGTGGGCAGAATGCTACAGTGAGAATTATTCGGGTTTTTGGCTTGACGGGGGGCAGCGGCGTTTATATTAGGCGGGCCTCAGGCGGGCCCGTAGCTCAGTGGTAGAGCAGTTGACTTTTAATCAATTGGTCGGAGGTTCGAATCCTCCCGGGCTCACCATTTTCCGTAAACAGATCAAATATTTATGGAAACCCCGCCTGCGGGCATTTTGCGCTTTTCGATTTAAGGAAGCCCTATGGAAGCAGCGAGACAACGATTTCGGGCGCAAAACCGCCCCTCAGGATCGGAATCATCCCTGACCCAAGCCGCGCAGATTTCGGGGAATCTCACCGCCTAGGCCGCATAGCGCCCATCATCCCCCCGCTCGGCATGGTCGGGGGGCGGTCCTGAGCCGTCATTCGACCGCGGCACCAATGCTACGGTTGGGCCACTAAAAGCCGTCACTCGTTGGTAGTGCAGCATTTTAGCGACTTGATTATTTTTACCTTAACTAGCTTGTCATTCTCTATATCCCAAAATAGAGCGTCGCTCTATTCCTGATCTGCCAGTCCTTGAAGATGCTCACGAAGATCATCGCAGATTGGATTCTCATGGCATCCTTCATAGATTTTTGACAACTTGCCGAGCTTTCGCGCTTGGCCAGCTTCAGGTAGCGCAGTCTGAAGCCCTTTACGCAAGGCTTTTTGGAACTCTTTCCCCTTTACAGTTGCCTGACAGAATTGGCCTAGATTGTTCCAGCGTTGGATAGCGTTAGCTTGACCAGGCAGACATTGGACGGCTTTATTGTAGGCTTCGTTGAAGCTTGCGCTGATCTTTCCTTCGTCAAGCTCACCAAGCGCATATTCGATGCCTTTTTCAACAACTGCTTGGTCAACATCCATGGCCCTGGCGATATGGTCGGGCGCGTGGAAACAGCTTTCAATATCTGAGCCAGGACTGAACCAAACAGGTACGCAGTTTGCTATATATCCACGATGGCCCTTCCAAGCTATTTGGTCGTCATCGCTCATGAAATCGCGGTCTCGATGAACCATGACTTTTACACCATGCCGATCCCGCAATTTGGCCAAACGTTCACCGTCCGGGATGCTAGACACACCAAAACAAGGCCAAATCACTGTCCTGTGCGCCAAATGTGGCCATTGATCGATTATTGATTGCAGGTACTCAGTGTTGTCGTCCTCGGAGAATAAAATGATGTCCTTATCGAGCGCGCCCCACCCCATACGTGCCCGGACCTCTATTCCTTGGCCTCTTACGGCACCGTTCTCAAGCCAGACGACTTTGCTGGATTGCCCCGCGACGCGAACGATCCGTGGCGAATGCGTTGACACAACAATTTGTGTTGCAGGAAAGCTTTTAAGGGCTGCTTCTAAAGCTGAAACTAATTTCTCTTGGCTAGATTGGTGCAAATGCGCGTCCGGTTCATCAATCAATAGCAGACGAGGGCGAAACGTTAGCAGATAAGCGAAGATTTGGGTCACCTGTAGCAGTCCGGTACCGGCCATCTCAAGTGGGCGACGCATCGTTGTGTAGTTGCTGCCACCATCTCCATACTTCATATCTGGGGTGTAAAACCAAGCTTGTATGTATGCATCCCGACGTTGATCGAATTTCACCCAGAATCGGACGCCGGGAATAACCTGACTAACGAGTTCGGACAGCTTGATTAGTTCAACTCCGTTCTCCCCTGTGTTCATTTCATCAGAATGTGTATTGAGCAGCATTTGCCGTAAGACCGAGCCACCATCGCCCGATGCAGCTTTTCGCCTGAAGACCGGCGCCGCGAGAATGGTTTCATGCTCAGCAAGTCCGGCCAAGCCTGAAATATAAGCTGTTTGCGGTTCTTCTTTCACAAAATCTTCTGCTACGTCGCCTTCGATCTCAACATTTACTCCAGCGTCATTCCCGAGAGATTTTAGTTTGATCGATCCTTTTTCTACACCACGTTTGAACGTCACGATCACAGGCTTCGTCGAGCTACCGCCCCGATCTCTACCTTGTAGCGTTGATCTATGCGCCAGTGAGCGAAAATCCACAGAAGGCACGAAGTCCATAAGCTCTACGAGCAGCTTTTTGTTTTGTGCAAGCGAGGCGCATCTCGACGCCCAATGGATCGCCTTAAGCACCGAGGATTTTCCAGAACCATTTTGTCCTACGAGAAGCGTGAGCGCTCCCAACGGAATGTTCTGGGAATCCTCTAGTCGCATGAAGTTCTCAATAGAAATTTGATCGATTAACATGCCACGTGTTCCACAGGAGTTAATTCACTTTAGATACCATATGGTTGCGATACAAAAATGCAATTGCCGCTAAGATGATCGATCATTTGCCCTGTATCCAAGGGCATTTTTTGAGGATAGACGCGCTGCTTTACGCGCGCAGCGAATGACTGGTTTCCGCCCAGATGCTCCTCGACTGGGTTGCAACAAGCAACAGCCACCTAAATGCCCGAACCCGACGAAACCGAGCGCTTCACGAACTGTTGAAAGGGGTCGCGATCCATAATTCATGCCCAAATATTTCCCATGTAATTAGGCATGAATTGTATATAGATGGCAACTGGTCTAGGCCGTTTTCCCAAAAACCGATACCGCGCGCGGGTTTTTTGCAGTTTGTCCAAGGCGCGGGTCAGGTCGTGCCCATCAAATCAAGAAATCACTCGCATACATCTGCGCGGTTTGGTTGATGAAGATTTGCATATCGGCCTCGGCGTTGCCCGTCAGGTCGATCTCGACCAGATTGAAATTGTTGCCCCCCCAAGAGAAGCTGCGAATCTCGCCCGCGGAACCGCTGAAGGCTTGGCCATTGATGAAGCGAAAGCCCTCGCGCGCGGCGGTGGAGAGGTTGCCATCCAGTGCGGTGAGGTCGATCTTGTCCAATCCATGTTCAAAACCATTGATAAAATCGCGCGTGGTTGGGCCTGCGGGGCTGTCGAGAGGGGACAGGTAGCGAAACACATCTGCGCCCGCCTCGCCCACCAGTGTATCCGCCCCAATTCCCCCGATGAGGATATCATTGCCATCCTTGCCGTTGAGCAGGTCATTGCCGCCGCCGCCATCGAGCAGGTTTGCCCCGCGATTGCCCACAAGCGCCTCTAGGGCGAAACCGCCCCGCCCCGAAAGGCTGGCCTCGCCCTGCATCCGCAAAATTTCGATATTGGCGGGCAATTGGTAATCGATCCATGTCTCGACCGTGTCGATCCCGCCCCCTTGGGAGAAGCCGATTTCATTCAAGATCACATCATCGACATGATCAATCAGAAACCGCGTGTTGCCCAAACCCCCCTGAAGCGTGGTGGCCACGGGCAATTCGGGCCGCCCGTCAAAGGCCAGTATCGCCTCCGTCCATTCGGGCAAATAGCGATGCGGCCCAAGGATGATATCGGCCAAAACCGCCTCGGTTGAAATGGGCGTATCATCCAGGCTGCGGATCGACAAAAACTCGCCCCGATACCGCAGTTCAACACCATTCGCGGTCTCGGTGATCTGTAATTGTGACGGGTTGCGCAGCATCACCCAATCGGACAAATCAAGACGGTCGATGCCTACCTCATATCCGGTGATGTAATCGGCCATCTGATCCCATGACAGTGCGAAAATATCCGCACCTGCGCCGCCATTCATCACGTCAATGCCTGCGCCATCACGGATCAGATCATCGCCTGCGCCTGCGGACAGAATGTCGGATCCAGACCCACCATCGATGATATCGGCAAAAGCCGTGCCAGAAAGGGTGTTGGCGGCTTGATCCCCGAACAGCACATCACCCATATCGCCCGTGACAAGCTCCAACTTTGTCAGCCCCGCCTCGGATGAGGATGTCACGAAAATCTCGATGTGATCCCCACGCGATATGGCCGCAATATCGGAGATATCCGCCAAGCTTTCCGCAAATCCATCGGCGCGGGTGGCAATTTCCACCAATCGCCCTGTGGGCAGCAGCCGAAAAACGCTCAAACCATCATCCGTCCCTGCCGCGACCACAAAGGTTTCGGCACCATGCTGCACGGTTTCCACCACGCGCAAGCCGCCAAATCGGCTGAGGCTTGTGTCCATGATGTGATCGGCCAAGTCCATTTCGCCATTGGGGCCAATTCTGACCACCGACAGACTGGAGGAGCCCGCCCCCCCAATGATCAGCAAATCCTGGCCCGCCACACGGGCCGCCTTCAATGCCATCACCTGCGCGGTGCTTAGGCCTGATTGCCCGTCAATATGGTCGAGCAAACTCACGCCACCCTGTGGGGAGAGTGCATAGGCCTCTACGCGGCTTGTGCCGTCTTGTGCGACAAAGAGCAGGGTTTGACCAGATGTCGTCACCATCTGTGTCAATGCGCTGATCGTACCCAATGGGATGATGGTGGTGTTTTCCAACGTGCCTGCTGCGCTGAACCTGAGCGTGGCTAGGCCACCGCCTTGGCTGAGAGCGCCGAAGACCAAATGCGCACCATCGGCCAGATCAACCCCCGTCATCTGGCCCAGGTCTGACGTAATGGCAGGTGTGTCAGGCAAAGCCATGCCTGCGCTCAAGACCCCCTGATCGCTCAAATCGAACCGCGCCAACGGGTGTGCCCCGCCCCCACCCGTGAGGATCGCGGGGCCAGATTGCGTGGGCAAAGCGTATATTTCGGCAACGGCGCCTGCAGCGTCAGGACGCAGATGCGCGCTGCTGGTCACAAGGCTGACCGCGTCCGCGTCAATGTCAAAACCCCAAATCTGGCCATCATATCGATTGGTTGCATAGAGACGCGGGCCCGTTGGACCTGATCCATCTGGGTCAATTAAGCTCAGGTCCGTGACGCGCGACAACAGCGGGTTGCCCGCCTCGGGCAGATATTGCGCCAATTCCAACCGCATCGCGCCCCTCTTGGATGGTCCAGATCATAGGTCTTGGCCAAAATCAGATGAGAAACGGGCGTCAGCGGGGGCAGGATTGCGGCGGATTTGTGGGAGATTGCGCAAATTCTAAAAGGATTATCTGCAAAGCCTATTGATCGTAGGCACGGGTCATATCCAACCAAAACGCGCGTTCGATGCGATGTAATTCTTGGGCGTGCAAATCAGGATCATTCAACCGCGTGGCAAGTTGGCGCATGGTCCTGACGAAGGCCGCCGGGTTTTGCGCGTCCTTTTGGGCTGCACGCATAACCTGTGCGGCGGCGGCGTTTGGGCTGTCTGCAGGGTCTAGGGTAATGACCGCATCTACCTCAATTCCCAATCTAGGGTCTACACCGCCACAAGAGATCGGGCGCATTCCACAGGCAAACGCGTCAAAGAGTTTTTCGCTGACATAATGTGGTGCTATCGTATTTTCGATTGCAAGGCAGGCCCGCGCGCGCGCCCTCAACGCGCGTAGTTTTTCGCTGTGCCAATCAGGAATTTCGGCGCGCCTTATCTGATGTGTCCATCCTTGCCCTGCAATCAGCGCATCACCTTGGACCTGTAATTCAACCGCAACTAGGCTGCGCCAAGCCGATAGGGCTTGCATCGTCCCCTGCCTTTGCCAATGAGCGGGACCACGGCGATGGGTGACATAGCCCGCCGCGTCAAACCGCGCGGCGCGCCACATCGACATCCAATCTTCGGCATCGCGTTTTGCATTTTGGGTGATCAGGTCCTTTAATCGCGCGCGCATTTGCGTCTCGGCCATGATGTAAAAAGGCAGGGCTGCAAAATCGAAAAGCGCCGCGTTTTGATGGGTGAGAACCGCAGCTTGTCTTGGCCCGATCAGAGGCAGATCAACCCATGTCACATCGCCATCAGGATGGCTTAGAAACAGCAGATCCCACATCGGCTCGGGCGAATAGACACACAGCTTTGGCGGTTTCTGCGCGGTCAGACAAGCAGCGGATTCTGGATCGCATTTCTGCGGATCATGCGGATGCGTGAAGACGACCATATCGGCATCATCTGCGGATTGCACCTGTATCAGCCGCGCGGGCCAAACCAGACCTTCGGCGGCAAGCGGCGAAAGATGGCGATGCGGCCCGGCAAGATAGATGCGTAAGGACGCGCGATCTATCTGCGGCGTTGCGGGCGGCGGGACAAGGTCATGCGCGGTTACGGCAAAAATTGCCCCTTGCGCGCGCGCGCATTCAAGGTCTGACACAAGATCCCGTTCCGTGCGGCGATAGATTGGCACATCATCTGCGACAAGCGCGCGCCCAATCTCGAAACATTCCTGATCGCCCAAGTTGCGCGCCGCGCAGGGGGTGGTGTGGAAAAGCAGCGGGCGCAGGTCGCCCCACTCAGGTGCGAATGCGATATGATCCGCCACTTGCGCCACGGTATCATCGCGGGAACCTGCGTCAATCAGAACCACCGCCTCATGCGCCACACGCAAGGCCATCAGGCGATCCAAGGCCGCCGAGACCCCCATCGGGAAACGGCTGGCTGCATCTGTGACGAGCAGCAGCCAGATCATTCAAGAACCACGCTCTTTGCGAAAATGTCGTGGTGCACGCGAAAAAATCGGGTCTTCTCGGCCTGCCAATAGGCCCCGCGTGCCGCCCGCGTGGTTTCTGCCCATGTGATGACATCGTCACAGGCTTGCACAAATGCCGCCACCCAAGAAGGTGAGGCATCCCGCAGGGCGCGGGCCACCAGATCAAGGCCTGTAAACAGTTCGGCACGGGATGCACCGCGCCGCGCCGTAAGCCTGCCTGGGCCAAGTCTGTGATGGATTGCAATCTGGTCGGAGGTGAGCACCCGATCCGCACGCATAAGGCCGAGCCAGTGGAAGGGAATGTCATTATGCACCAAAGTCGGTGCGAAGCGCACCCCATGATCGCGCAGAAAGGCCGTGCGGGAAATCCGCCCCCATGGATACGCCGAGAGCCGCACCAAACCTGTCCGTTCCTTGGTGGGCAACTGGCGCAGAGCACCAATGGCGCATCCTGCACCTGCCCAAATATCTCGCTCAAAGGGTGCATCCCCGATCCGCCCAAACGGTGTCAGGCGGCTGTCTGCGTGACGAAAGAAACAAAGATCGAAATCTGGACCGCGGGCGAGATCATCGAGAAGATTGGACAGACTTGGCAGAAGCGTATCATCCGCATCAAGGAACATCACATATTGCGCGCGCACCATACCCAGCCCCAAATTGCGCGCCATGCCCGCGCCCGCACGTTTTTGCAGCCGCAGGGTGAAATCGGCGGCTGGGTCACAGCTGGCATGATGTGAGGCGTCATCAACAACGATGATTTGCGAAAACCAACCGCCCGCGCGCATCTGCTGCAACAGCCGCGCAAGCGGCTGATGATCATTGCGCTGCGCAATGACGGCCGCCACGTCAAGACGCGATCTCACAGGCGCACCAATCGCAGATCATGTAACACATATTGATAGGCAAACGACACGGGCAGAAAGAGGATCAATTCCCGAAACCTGACCTGCAGCGGGAAATCTGGCAAAAAGCTTGGGTCGATAAAATCGATATGATCCCCCTGCTGCGGTCCGACCATCAGATGACGTGGAAAAAAAATATCCGCTTCGTCTTGCCCATCGGCGCGCAGGGCGGCGCGAAACCCAATGGGGCGTGATGCCGCGTGACGCAAGGCAAAGCCGTACCAACGATAGCTGCGCATATCAGGGTCAATCGGAATGTGCAGCCCAAACCATCTGACAGAACTTTTCGGTTGGAAATCCAATTCCAGAATGCGGCCTCTTGGGCTGTGCCATTTTGCCGTGAACGCCGCCTCGGGGTCGAGTTCGGCGGTGAGATCGACATCGCGCAGCAAGGGCTGCCCCCCCGCCACGTTGGGCTTGAAATGCCGCAAAGGCAGATCGGCACGGCGCAGCAGAAACAAGGGATCATGGCTTGGCAAAGTCGCAATCGGGGGGCGGGGCATGAACATCGGACGGTCCCTTAGGCAGAACGTATAGTCTTGACGGATGGGAATGCCCGTTCGGCCAATGCGGCGGCGAGGGCGAAACTTTGATCTTCGCTGCGACAGACCTGCGCCAATTTCGCGGAGAGCTCTGTCAACTCGGCGATTTCGTCTGGCTCCAACCAATTTTCTGACGCCAGATCAAATGGCGGCAGATCACGGGCCTGATCCAAGGCGCGCGCCATGGCGAGGGTAAAAGGCGCCCCGGCAAATGCCCTGTCCAAATCTCTGGCATCCGCCCGATATCCCGACCACAATCGCGCCGCTGTAGGGCCATCACAATAGGGCAGCGGGCCCATGAAACGCGCGGATGTGCCAAGCCATTCTGCCAAATGCCGCCCCATCATACGGGCATGGGTTTGGGCATAATCCCCCTCGCGCCAGAGAATTTGCGCGCGCATTCGGGTTTGAAGAAGGACCAGCGCCGCGAGCGCCTTGAGGCTTGGGGTGCGATTGCGGATCAAAGGGCGCAAAGGTGGGCCCGCGCGGCCAAATATCGCCCGCAGCAGATCGTGGCGGACATCGCCCGCTGTAAACAAACGTGGATCATAAAGGCGCAGCACCAAGCGGTGGCCAAAAACCGCGCGCCATGGACGCAGGCGCGCCGCCATCCGAAGCCGCCAAAAACTGGGCTTCCAATCGAGATAACCAGACAGGTTGCCATGGTAACTGCCGATTTTGGTCGATTCTGCGTAGCGCGCCACCAATGCCTCGGCATGAGGGCGCAGATAAGCAAGGATCATCACATCATCGCGCAGTCGCGGAAGATATCTGCGCAGCAAATCATCCAAGCGCGCGGGATCGCAAGCTTCGAAGTGCTCGGAGGAAATCAGGATATGCCCGTCAGATTTGGCCAAGGCATGGGCAAATTCTGCGAAGGCGATATCAGCGGTTTCTGGATCGCGGATATGATGCGCCAAGGCATGGGCATTGATCGGACAAGGATACAATCCGCGCGGGGCTGCCTGACCCGCATTGACCCAGTCTTGAATGCTGCTCGTGCCTGTTTTGAAATCACCGATATGAAAGATCAATCTCTGCGTCATATCGGCTGGCTTTCCGCAAATATGCGCCGCCAGAAGCCCAGAGATGTTTGGCGCGGATAGGCCGCGCGATATCTGCGACACAGGGCCTTGTGCCTTATGGCCCAAAAGAACCAAAGACCCATGGCGTAGCCCCCTGAAACGAGCGCAGGTTTGACGCGGCCAAGGCGCGTTTTGAGCGCCAGAAGATCGAGCAGATGGTCAAATTGCTCTGGCCCACGCATCATGTCGCGCCATGCGTGACAGCCCGCAGACATCGCTACAGGGTCGCGCAGACGCCAAGCGCGCCAGATCAGACGCAACGCCACGGTTGCAGTGGCACGCGCCCCGATATTCAGGTGCGGATGCACCAGATGATGATGCAGGTGATAGCGCAGGTCAAAATAAATTGTGAGCGCATTTGCCTTGCCGCCAAACCCGTCTTGCACCGCGAACACACCTGCCATGGTAATCAGATCAAACTGATTGGCGAGACAAAAGCCGCTGTCATCGCCACGCAAAAAAAACGGGTATGGCATATGACGCATGGCGGAAAGGGGCAGGGCAAAGCACCAAAACCCACCATAATCTTGCGCACCAAGTGGGTTTAGGCGTGACACCTCCAATTCCAGAAGGCGGCTGGGGTCAGCGAGGTTGAGGTCATGGAAACGTGGTCGGCACACGCGGTCAAAGCGCGCCCCATCTTCCCAAAGGCGGTCGGGTGTTTCGCGCGCGATCATGGCCCCCGCAACAGCAAGTTTTGGATTTGGCGCATGGCGAAACAGCGCCGCGATACGGGTGAGCGCATCACAAGGCAGATCAGCATCATCATCCATCAACAGGGCATGGGTAAATCCCGTCTCGCGCGCGCGGATCAGGCCACGGGCAAACCCGCCTGAACCACCCAAATTCGGTGCCGCGATCACAGATAGTGCGGGATGGGGGGGCAAATCGAGCGCCTGATCATGATCAATGACAATAATCCCAAATTCAGCCGCGGATTGAACTGCGTGTTGGTCCATCCAGTCCAACAGCCGTGCCACCGTGGCGCGGACCCGCGCGGCGCGCTGGTAGGTGGGGATCACGAGGGCAATCTTGGGTACGCGCAGCGGCGGCATATCACTGACCCACGTCAATTCCGCAATGTCAGCGCCCTGCGCGGTCTCAAGGCGCAAGGTCATAATGCCATGGGCTGCGTCCACCCAAATTGGCGTGCGGCGACCTGTCAGGATCAGGTCTTGTTCTAGGACCGATATACCATCGCGCAGGACGGATAATGTGACCTGACCTTGCCCTGTGATGACCACCCCAAAACGTTGGATATCGGCAACAATCTGCCATTGCGGCGCGTTCAACAGGTTGGCGTAGCCATCGCAGCTCAGCTGTGCCTGCGGGGCAAGCGTAACCTCATAATCTGAACGTTGCGTGATCCCCGCGCCATGCACCCAAAGCGCCTGTGGACAGGGCAGGTGACCCGCACCAAAGCATATTTTTTGCAGCGGCCATATCATGAGGCGGCCTCGGATTGGGAGGCGTCATGGCGCATTTGTGCCAAGGCGCGCAACACGGGCCAAACAAGGGTCTCCAAAGCCACGTTTCGATCCTTAGGCAGGTGGCGCAGCCCCTGCCCCTGAGGGGGGAGCATCGGTGAGAACAGCGCATCGCGCCCAAAAACCCGCTGCGCAAGACGCTGATTGCCACCCGCATATCCCGCCAAAATTTCCTCCCTTTGCACGGGGTCCAAGAGGGCCGCTGGATGATGGGTCAAGGTTTGATCCGCCACGGCACAAGCCGCCTCGATCAACCGCCGTTCGGGTGGGGGGATATCGCGCAGTGGAAAATGGCGCAGAAACTCGGTCATTTGCGGCGAAAGAGACGCATTTTCCTGCAAAACATGGCGCGCTGTGATCGGCAGGGTGGCCCCGATTAAGTGGAAGAAACGCGCGACACTGTCCATGGACTGACCATCTGCACCCATCACGACCAGACCAATCTTGGCCGGGTCTGCTATTTGCGCGATGCGCGCATAGGTTTTCTCGTAATCAATCCAAAAAAAGCGGTAGCGCTTGGCGAGGAAGCTTTCAAAATCCAGTTGCGCCAAGCCGCGATCCCATTGCCATTTGATGTTTTGGCGATACCAGCTTTCCAACCACAGATCTTGGCGGCGAATGTAAAGAACAGGATGCAGATCAAAATAATCTGCGAAGGCGGCCAAGGCGGTGAGGTCGCGTTGGCAGATGATATCTTCATCGGACAAGGTGATACGATCAATCGGCACGGGTTTGGCATCTGCTCGGGCAATAATGTCCTGTGCCACCTCTGCAGCGCTGCATCGCCCCTCAAATATTCTCCGAAATAGCGCGTCATGGCGGGGCACGGAATAGGCGTGGAACACCCCCTGCCCTAAAAGCGGGCCAAATTGCGCCGCCATGGTCTTTTGTATCGCGGATGTGCCTGTGCGATGCACGCCCATATGCAAGTAGAGTTTGCGCTTCATCCCCATCCCCGCCGCAACCGCAAAAACATCCCCATCATGGCCCGCAAGGGGGCTGTGATCCGAAAGGATCGGGACGCGTGAACTGCGGCCAATTCCGCGCGCGCCTCTGCCTGCGCAAGACGCGCCTCGCGCAATTGACCCTCCAACACGGTGATGCGGGCTTTTTGCAGCGTCACGCTCGCCGCATTGCCGCGCTGACGCGCCTCATCAAGTGCACGGGCCAACGCATCCCGTTCACGCTGCGCTTCATCGCTCCAGTGCGGCAGCGCGACCGCCCCCCACTGCAATCCGACAAGCGCAAGCGGATCATGGTCCGCATCGGTTTTATCACCCACCTCTGACAAAAGCCGCTGCCAAGCCGCCATGATCGGGACACTGCGCGCGAGAAAAATAGCCGTTTGATAGGCATCTTGTGGCACCCGCTGCGGGTCTGCGCCCAAATAGGGCAAGTTCAAGTGACGCGGCAGAACAAGCCGAACGTGGCGCGACTGCGCAAGATCAAGCAGCGCCGCGACAGCCGCCTCAAAACGCGCCTCCGCCAAAGCGGGACTGGTTCCATGCACCAAGGCGCGTGACAGAAAGCCGATTGGATCTGGCAGCCCCAAATAGAGCAAGAAATCCCCCTCGATCTGCGCGTGCAAAGCCGCCAGATCACGGGTGCCGCTGATCGGGGTGGGCCAGAAATCAAGCTGCCTGTTCAGGGGAACTTGCGCGCATAGCTCGGCGGTGCTCAGAGCAAAAATCACCCTTTGCACGGGCACCTTAGCAACACCCGAAACCGTCAGGTCTGGGCCCATATCAGGCTTGGCAAAGAATTCTGTCATCACCGCGCTATGCTCGTCACCGATATAATCCCGTCATGGATTACAGCGCCTTGTTTCGCGGGTTTGTCTTAAATCCACGTTAATCCTTGACGGTTTATCAAAACCGCATCGCCAAAAGGCACGAGGACAGATGTCATGGGGTCTAAACCCTATATCGCATATCTCGGCACAGCGGGTCATATCCCCGCGCCAGAACGGTTTGATGATGAAACCCTGCTTGCGGCTTTGGGCGCGAATGCGGGCAATTTGATGTTCCAATATGCCTGCCCGCGTTTGATTGATGGTCAAGCGCGCCATATCGGTTTGGCGAATGTGCCCTATACGGACCGAACCGCGTTACAAAATGCCCGTGCGCTTGTTTTTCCCGCTGCAAATCACCTCAGATTGGGCGCGGATTGGACGGGTCTTTGTGCCTATTTGGAGGCCGCGCAGCTGCCATTGGTGGTTTTGGGATTGGGCGCGCAAGCTGGGCGGGAGGATATGGGACATATGCGGCGCGCTTTGCGGGCTGACCCAATGATTGGGCGCTTTGCCGCCATCCTACGCGAACGCGCTATCGCCATCAGTTTTCGGGGGATTTACAGCGCATCAGTCGGCCATGACCTGGGCCTATCGGGACCCGTTTTGGGATGCCCCTCCTGGCTCATCAACCCTGATGTAAATCTTGGGCAGAGCCTTCTGCAGCAATTCAAAGCCGTTTTGGATATGCCGTTGACGATCGGCTTGGCCGCTGCGGCACCGTTTGAAATAGCGGGGGACCCTAAACGGCGTACAATTGAACAAAAATTAATCCAATTTCTGCACCAGTCGGACGGGCTTTATATCCAGCAATCGGGCGGGATTGCCGCAATGCGGGTCGCGCGGGATGGGGCGGATGGACTGCCTGAAAACCACCGCGCCTCACTGGGTGCCATTCTCTGGCCCGAGGGGCAAGCCGCGCTTTGGCCACTGCTGAAGCGGACAGGCTATTTTCCCGTATCTGCCCCCGAATGGATCACGAAATTACGCGCAATCTCTCTTGTGTTGGGCAGTCGGTTGCACGGGGTGATGGCCGCTTTGGCGGCGGGGCGTGCGGCCGCCCTGATTGCCCATGACAGCCGCACAGCGGAAACAACCGCCACAATGGCGCTGCCCAGTTTGGAGGCAGACGCGCTCTTGAACTGCGCCACGGTGCAAGAGGTCTTGAGGCACATTCAATTCGATGCGGATCACTTCGATCAGGCGCGCCACGATGCGGCACGCGGTATGGTGGATTTGCTGAGGAAAGCGGGGCTTCACCCTTCGGCACATCTTTTGGATTTGGCTGATGTCACATCCACGGTGCGGAGCTGCCAAAATGCGTGATTTGGCGCAATTCTTGGCATGGGTCAAAAGCCGCAATTGGCAGGCCCAGACCGTGGTGGATGTGGGGGCCTGCTATGGCACACCCGCCCTGCTGCAGGAATTTCCCAAGGCCTATCATATCTTGATCGAGCCGATGGTCGAACATGAGGCGCGGTTGCAAGCAATCTTACAAAAATATCGCGGCTGCTATCATCTCTGCGCGCTATCCGATGAACCGGGGGAAGGCCCTATCGCCATGGCTATGGATGCCCCTGCCTCGGCCAGTTTGGCCCATGGCACAGCCAAGAGCCAAACCAGCCGCATGGTTCCGATCAGGCGCTTGGATGATCTGATCTCTCCCGATGCATTGGCGCGTCCAATCCTGCTCAAAACCGACTGTCAAGGCTATGATCTGCGCGCCCTCAAAGGCGCTCTGCGCCTGCTTGATCCATACGATCTGGTTGTCGCTGAGGTCAATTTATTTCACCCCGCAGGCAATCAGGATTTGGGGGATTTTGGCGCAATGGTGGCGTGGATGCGGACGCAAAATTGGGCGGTTCTCGACATTCTGAGTTATCAAACCCGCCCGCGCGATCAGGCCTTGGGCTATGTCGATTTGGCTTTTGCCCATGAACACGGCCCGTTTCGTGCGGCACATTCTTGGGCCTAGGGTGCGGCGGATGACCCCATTTGAAGAGGAATTAAACGCAGCACGCAATATTTCTGGCCTCTATTTGCCGTGGTCGCGCAGCACCTCTGGCTTGATCCGTTCGAGCGCAACCCCGACCATGCTGCCGCCACCAAATCTGCGCCATTTTTATGGGCTGAAAAATGGCCATTATGACGATGATCTCTACCTCTCCTCTGGCGCGAATGATGCCACGATCTTGCGCCGCATCTTGGGGCAAGATGGGGTGGATTTGGGTGCGGCCCCCTTTCTTGATTTTGGGTGTTCCGCAGGGCGGGTCTTGCGCCATTTTACAGTTGAAGCAGAGAAGACCGCATTTTGGGGCGTTGATATCCACGCCGAGGCGATATCATGGGCGCAGGATCATCTTGCGCCACCCTTCCATTTCGTCACCACCACCACGGCCCCGCATTTGCCATTTGCCGATGAGACATTCGGGGTGGTGTTCGCAGGTTCGGTTTTTACCCATTTGGCCGAATTGGCCGATGCGTGGTTTCTTGAACTGCGCCGTGTCTTGCGGGTCGGTGGTCGGCTCTATGTGACCATTTCCGATGAGGGCACATTGGCGCAAATTGCGCAAACCCAACCCACTCACCCGTCCAACGCCCATATCGCCGCGCTGCGCGCAGATGATCCCAAACGGTTCGAGACGTGGCAGGCGCTTTACACCCGTCAGGGGGCATGGGCGCAGCGCAGCGTCTATCGCCGCGCAACATGGATCGCACGAATGTCACGATGGATGGCCCATCGCAGCACCCACCCCTTTGCCTATGGCTGGCAAACGGCTGTGATTTTTGCAAAAGAGGTCCGCTGATGAACAAGGCGCTATGTGACAAAACCGTGCCTGCAACCCTTGGGGCAGAGGGGCATATCGGCTTGTCGGTTGTCTGTGCCATTCGCAATCGCTTGGACAATCTGGTCAAAGCCCTGCCGACATGGTTGGCTTGCCCCGAAATTGACGAGGTGGTCCTGATTGATTGGGGATCTACCCCGCCGCTGTGGGAGGGGCTGGCCGCAGCAAGGTTGGATGATCCACGTCTCACCGTTTTGCGCGTGGAAGGTCAAACGCAATGGTGTTTGACCTTGGCCTTTAACCTTGGGTTTCGTATCGCGCGCTATGACCGCATTTTGAAACTTGATGCGGATATTTGCCTTGCCCGCGATTTCTTCGTCCAACACCCGCTCGGGGCGGATGAATTTTATGCAGGGGATTGGCGCGCTTATGATGCAGGGCAGGCGCATTTAAATGGTGTCTTTTATATGCACCGCTGCGATCTGGCCAAGATTGGTGGGTTCAATGAATATATCCGCAGCTATGGCTATGATGATGACGATCTCTACGCACGGGCCACCGCCGCTGGATTGAAGCGCCATTTGCTTGTCGAAAGCAGCCTCTTACACCTGCCTCACCCGGATCAAGCGCGCCTGCAACAATCGGATCCAAATCAACCCCAAGGTCTAGGTTGGGCAGAGCTTTGGGCGCGGCCAATATTCCATATTCGGGCCAATCGCATCTTGTCCTTGATCTTGCCCACATGGTGCGGCGGCTGGACGATGCAACCCTTTGATCTGGTTTCTGATCCAGAGGGGCGCGCGATATATGTCACCTCCAAAAGCGGGCCGCATAGCCCACCTGATGAGATCCGCTACGCAAGCCAGATTCTTGCCGCGCGCGAGCTTTTGTCATGGCAAATAGGGCGCATGGCCTTTGCTGTGCCACAGGCGAAGCTTGAAGACCTTCTGCGCGATTGCACGATCGGGCAAATCGCAGATAGGTCCGAACAAGCCGTGCCCGCTCAGCCACTGCTGCCCACCCCACTTATTGTTCCACCCGCCCCTGCGCGGCTTTTCCTTGATCTGCACCATGGTCTGGGCAATCGGTTGCGTGCCTTGGCATCGGGTCTTGCCTTGGCGGGGGCATTGGCCCGCCAACCCGTAATTATTTGGCAAGCAGATGATCATTGCGGGGCAAGGTTCGCAGATCTGTTTGACAGCGATTTGCCCGTTATAGAGGCACGATTTGGCGATGCGGCGGCGGCGATGGGTATCGAGACTTTCACCTATTTGGAGGATCACAAGGGCGCGCTGCCGCATGATGCGGCCGTTTCTGTGATGCCAAACCGCGATGCCTATATTGCCAGCGCCTGCCGCATCCCTCACCCGTTGGTGAGTTGGGATGCCGAAAACACCGCTTTGCGGGGCTTGCGTGTCAGCAGGGATGTGCGCGACCTGATCGCGGAACTGCCCCCACGGTTTGAAATCGGGATACATATGCGCACCCATGTCTCAGACGCCGCCTGTGACGCGCCACAGAATTGGCGAGCCGACAGTCATGAACGGATCACCTTGGCACGTCAGACCTCGCAACCTGCACGATTTCTACCGCGCCTCGAGGCGGCATTGTCCGAGTGGGACAAGGATGTGCGGGTCTTTCTCGCCGCCGATCATCCACAAGCCTATGAGGCGATGATCAGCGCCTATGGGTCGCGGCGATTTTTCACGCTCACGCGCGAGACTTTCGACCGCTCGGCCACGCAAATCAAATATGCATTGGGCGATATGCTTGCTTTGAGCCGTGCGCAACTTTTGCTCGGCTCGGATTGGTCAGCTTTTAGCGAATGCGCGCATCGTCTTGCGCCCGCCCCCCAGATTTTCCAGCAGGCAGGGCGCGATTTTTGATATTGCCGCCCTGTTTGGTCGCGCCTTGTCACAAAGCAGTCGGATTTATCGCGCCCCAAAGACGGGCCGCTTGCATAGCTTGACGCTGTGGCGCAGGCTTGTCTGAAGGTGAATTATGTTTTTATCGGTTTTTGACATTTTCAAAATCGGCATTGGTCCATCGTCCTCGCACACGATTGGGCCGATGAACGCGGCTGCGCAATTTCTGGATCGCTTGCGCCATGGCACCCGTGAACCTGGCGCGGGGGAGGTGGCCGCGCTCTCGTGCAGTCTGCATGGGTCGCTTGCCTTCACCGGTAAAGGTCATGCAACGGATCGGGCGGTGATTTTGGGGCTTGCAGGGTTCCGTGCCGATCAGCTTGACCCTGACCGTGCAGAAGCAGCTTTGGCCGTGGTGCATGAAGCGGGCCATGTCACCCCCGAAGGTTTGCCGCAGCTGCGCTTGAACCCTGCCGAGGACATCATCTTTGACTATGGCCCCGCCCTTGAGGGCCACGCCAATGGTCTGGTGCTACGCGCCTTTGACGCAAAGGGCGCGCTGTATATGGAGGAGGTGTATTACTCCATCGGCGGAGGATTCATCATGACCGCCAAGCAACTTCAGGAGGCAAAAGCAGAGCGGAGCAAGGGGATTGGCACGGGCCTTGCCGCAGAAAAGGCTGATGCAGGCTACCCCTATCCGTTTGGCAGCGCGCAAGAAATGTTGGACATGGGGGCCAAAGCCAAAAAATCCATTGCGCAAATGAAATGGGACAATGAATGCCACGCCACACCCCGTGCCGAAGTGCAAACACGGCTGGAGGCGATCCGCGATGCGATGCTGTCCTGCATTGAACGGGGGTTGCGCATGGAGGGCGAACTGCCGGGCGGATTGCAGGTGAAACGGCGGGCCAAAGCGATCTACGCGCAATTGCAGGCCGAAGCAGGCCGCAACATCACCCAGCCACATACGATCAATGATTGGCTGTCGGTCTACGCCATGGCGGTGAACGAAGAAAACGCGGCAGGCGGCCGCGTTGTCACCGCCCCCACCAATGGTGCAGCGGGGGTGGTTCCAGCCGTGCTGCATTACTATCTCACCCATTGCATCGGCGCGACCCAAAAGGGGGGCTTGGATTTCCTGATGGTGGCCGCGGCCATTGGTGGCTTGATCAAATATAACGCATCGATCTCAGGCGCGGAGGTGGGCTGCCAAGGCGAGGTGGGATCAGCCGCCGCCATGGCCGCAGCAGGGCTATGCGCGGCACTGGGCGGCACTAATGAACAAATCGAAAATGCAGCTGAAATCGCTCTGGAGCATCATCTTGGCATGACCTGCGATCCTGTCGCGGGCCTTGTGCAAGTGCCTTGTATCGAGCGCAATGGCCTTGGCGCGATCAAGGCGGTTTCTGCCGCCTCATTGGCGCTGCGCGGCGATGGCACGCATTTCATGCCACTGGACAATTGCATCGAGGCCATGCGCCAAACGGGCCTTGATATGAACCTCAAATATAAAGAGACATCGCTTGGCGGGTTGGCCGTCAATTTGCCTGAATGCTAGGGGGCTGTGCCGCGCGCGCGCACCGTGTCGCCTGCCAAAAACGCAGGGCTTAAATCAATATTAGCGCCCGAAAGCGCGCGCCCTGCGATGATCTTAGCGGCCTCACGCCCGATATCCGCACGGCGGCTGTCCATGGTGGCAATCCGCATCGGCAGCCCATCTAGAATGCCAAAGGAGTTGAACCCTGCAATCCCGATCTGGTTTGGAATGTCATAGCCGCTCTCTTGCAGATACAACAGGCCACCCGCCGCGTTCATATCGGTGTTGTAATATAGAAAATCGAGGTCTGGGCTGCGCGCCAAAAGCGCCTCGGTCATTGCGCGCCCTGTGCCGAAACCAGAAGGACCGGCGTAAAAGATGCGATCGGCCAATGATAAACCCACATCATCGAGGGCAGCTTCAAAACCCTGCAGTCGCTTTTGGGACCGAAAATCGCGCAGTGAACTTGAACCCAGATAGCCAATTTTGCGATAGCCCCGTGCCAGAATTTCTTCCGCCATCGCGCGCCCCGCGGCGATATGCGAGATGCCGACCCGCGCCGCCACGCTGGGGCCATCAATATCCATCACTTCAACCACGGGGATGCCCGCGTTTTCCATCATTTTGCGGGCTGCATCCGTATGCTCCAACCCCGCAACAATCAGACCAGAAGGGCGCCAGGACAGCATTTCAAAGATGACTTTCTCTTCCTGCTCCAAATCATAATTGGAGGTGCCGACCACAGGTTGCAAATCCGTATCCTGCAACCCTTCGCCAATGCCCGTCAAAACATCGGGGAACACCATATTGGACAAAGAGGGGATCACCACCCCTACCAAATTCACGCGGTTTGATGCCAAGGCGCCCGCGATTTTATTGGGCACGTACCCCAAGGCCCGTGCCGCCTCGAACACTTTTGTGCGTGTGCGCTCGGACACGTCGCCACGGTTGCGCAAGACACGGCTTACGGTCATTTCTGACACCCCTGCCGCCTCCGCCACATCGCGCAGCGTCATCTGGGGTTTGCCATCAAAGGGATTGCGTCCGCGCACGTTTGTCACCCTATCTTCGGTCGTCTGGGATTTATTGATACGCTGAAGCGGGGGCGCTTGCCAAGCATTAGCACCAAATCGCGGACGCCGCCTTGCATGGCCCACCGATTTCCCGCAAAACAACGACCGTGGCCCCGTGGCTCAACTGGATAGAGCAGTCCCCTCCTAAGGGACAGGTTACAGGTTCGAATCCTGTCGGGGTCACCATGCCGCACTGTCCATTTTGATTGACAGTGCGTTGCGCTGCGCAGATCATCAGCCGCAGATGGACCAGAAAGACCGACCCATGTTAGACGCCCCGCGCGGGATTATTGCGCCCCATCTTGGCAAAGGCCCGCGTGCGGGGCTTTGCACGGATTGTGGGGTCAGCCGTATGAAGGATGATCGCGCCTGCGGTCGCGCGTGCCAGTTCATCGCCCCCGATTATGAGGCCGCCGAGGTGCGCATCCATGGCCGCAGCGCTGATCCAGATCGCGGTGAGGAAGCATTTTTTGGTGTGACGCACGCCATGTATCGCGCCCGTCTCAGCCGACCTGCACAGGGCGCGCAATGGACGGGGATCACGACCGCATTGGCGGAATCCCTGCTGCGATCAGGCGCGATTGATGCGGTGATTACCGTTGCCCCTGATCCCAACGACATATGGCGACCCGTGCCCGTCTTGGTGACCGAGCCTGAGGCCTTGGCGCAATGTCGCGGGATGCGTATGGGGTTTGCACCCAGCGTGGCACTGCTTGAACAAGCGCAAGAGCGCGGTTTTAAGCGACTGGCCTTCATCGGAATCCCCTGCCAGACCTATGCGCTGCGCGCGCTTGAGCACCAATTTGGCTTTGCACGGCTCTATGTCATCGGCACACCTTGTTCAGACAACACCACGACCGCCCGATTTCACGCGTTTTTAGCGCTTTTGGATGGTGCGCCTGAACAGATCAGCTATCTGGAATTTCGGGCCGATTATACGGTCGAGCTGCGCTTTTTGGACGGGCGCAAGCCGCGCTTTATCCCGTTTATGAAATTGCCCATTTCGCAATTGCCTGCGGATTTCTTTCCGCTGACTTGCAAAACCTGTGTCGATTACACCAATCGTTTGGCCGATATCACCGTGGGCTATATGGGCGGCGATGGGGCGCAATGGCTTTTGGTGCGCAATGCGCGCGGGGCAGAAATGCTCGCGGGGATAATGGATCATATGACGGTCGAACCGCTGACCGATAAAGGCAATCGCAAAGCGGCGGTGGCAGGGTTTTTGGCCAATACGGAACGCGCGGCGGGGGGATTGCCCCTGCGGCGGATGCCCGAGTGGCTGCGGCCTGTGGTGGCGTTCTTGCAACCACTGATCGGGCCGCGCGGTTTAGAATTTGCCCGTGCGCGGGTCGAAATGAAGGCGATTGAAACCATTTTGCATCTGCGCCGCAGTCACCCCGCCAAAATAAAGAATATGGTGCCCACCCATATCTGGCGCTTGGCGGCCAAATATGGGCTGACCCCTGACCGTTCCGAGATTGTCAGAAAGGACCGCGCACCGTAAACTGTGGCCCATGACAGACGGCGGCCCAGATTACAGTTTTGAAACGCAGATCGGTGGTCTGGTCGCGGGCGTGGACGAGGTTGGCCGCGGCCCTTTGGCAGGGCCTGTGATGGCGGCGGCAGTTATTCTGAACCCAGATAAAATTCCCGAAGGCCTGCAAGATTCCAAAATCCTGACCCAAAAGCGGCGAGAAGCGCTGTTTGATGTGATTGAAGCCTGTGCTGAAGTCAGTATCGCGGAGGCCAGCGTGGCGGAGATTGATGAATTGAACATCCGCAACGCCACCTTTCTGGCGATGCGGCGTGCGATTTTGGGCCTGCCCCGCCGCCCTCATCATGCGCTGATTGATGGCAATGCTATTCCGCCTGATTTGCCCTGCCCTGCCACGGCGATTATCAAAGGCGATGCGCGCGCGCTGTCGATTGCCGCCGCCTCAATCATGGCCAAAGTCACGCGCGATCGGCTCATGGTGACATTATCGCAACAGTTTGCGGGCTACGGATGGGAGAAAAACGCAGGCTACCCCTCAAAAGCCCATCTTCAGGCCCTTCAAGATATTGGGGTGACCCCGCACCATAGACGTTCGTTCAAGCCTGTCCACAATATATTGTATCAACGTCATCTTATAAGCCGTTGATTCAAAAAATAAATTGACGGCGAATCGGTTTCGACTCATCTTAGGCCTCAAGATGAGCGCCAATAAATGGTGCCGCAGTGACAGTAAGTCAGAGGCAGATATGAAGACGAAAACCCATCCTGCGGGGGCGAGTGCCCTGCCGCTGAACCAGATATTGTCTGGCGATTGCATCGAGGTGATGAACAGCCTGCCTGAGGGTTCAGTGGATCTTATTTTTGCGGATCCGCCCTATAACCTTCAGCTCAAGGGCGATCTACATCGCCCTGATAATTCGCTTGTCGATGCGGTGGATGATCATTGGGATCAGTTCGAGAGTTTCCGCACCTATGACATATTCACACAAAACTGGCTGGCCGCAGCGCGCCGCATTCTCAAACCCAATGGCGCGATTTGGGTGATTGGCTCCTATCACAATATTTTCCGCGTGGGGGCCGAGCTGCAAAACCAAGGCTATTGGTTGCTCAATGATGTCGTCTGGCGCAAATCCAACCCGATGCCCAATTTCCGCGGCAAGCGTTTGACCAATGCCCATGAGACAATGATCTGGGCGTCAAAATCGGAAAATGCCAAATACACGTTCAATTACGAAGCATTGAAGGCGCTGAATGAGGGGATTCAGATGCGCTCCGATTGGCTTTTGCCGATTTGCAATGGCGGCGAGCGGTTGAAGAATGCACGCGGCGAAAAGGCCCACCCCACCCAAAAGCCCGAAGCCTTGTTGCATCGCGTGCTGTTGGCCTCAACAAACCCTGGTGATGTGGTGCTTGATCCATTCTTTGGCACAGGCACGACAGGGGCAGTGGCCAAGCGACTGGGCCGCGACTTTATTGGGATTGAACGCGAGGCGGACTACCGCGAGATTGCCGCAGCGCGCATCGCCAAAATCCGCCGTTTCGACAGCAGCGCGCTTGACGTCAGCACGGGCAAACGGGCCGAGCCGCGCATTCCCTTTGGTCAATTGGTGGAGCGTGGCTTGCTCAACCCAGGCGAGGAGTTGCACAGTGGCAACGGCCGTCATCGCGCGAAAATCCGCGCCGATGGAACACTTGTCGCCTTGGACACGAAAGGCTCAATCCATCAGGTTGGGGCCAAACTGGAAGGCGCACCTTCTTGTAATGGCTGGACCTATTGGCATTTCCGCCGTGATGGCAAAACCGTGCCGATTGATATGCTGAGACAACAATTGCGTTCCGAGTTGGGCGAGTAACGCCACCTCCAAGACGGTTTCAAAGATACCGCCCGTGCCTGTGGTCATGCCGCACGCGCACGCAACTTGACCCCGCCCCCTTGGGCGGGGTTTTTTCATCCGCTTTGCTGCACACCTTGGGTGTAGGGGGTCCAATCACGGATCTGCGGATAGTGTTTACGCCGCCAATCGCGCACCTTTGGATTCA
The DNA here is from genome assembly GCA_025751475.1 of Rhodobacteraceae bacterium XHP0102. GTDB lineage: Bacteria > Pseudomonadota > Alphaproteobacteria > Rhodobacterales > Rhodobacteraceae > M30B80. The sequence goes on along the minus strand of JAOWLD010000002.1, from coordinate 475,664 downwards.
TCACACGCCGCCACAACGGCGGGCAAAGTGCCAGAATACCCATAACAGGATAACCAAAGGGCAATTGCGGTGCTTCCGCATCATCATAAGTTTGTAACAGGGGATACACTCGGTCGGGACGATAGTGATGGTCGGAATGGCGTTGCAAATTGATCAACAGCCAATTTGTGGCCCTGTGATCCGAATTCCATGAATGATGCGGTTTGACGTGCTCATATTTCCCGTCACCCTGATAGGCGCGGGTCAGGCCATAATGCTCGATGTAATTGGTGATTTCCAAATGCAGCACCGCCACAAAGGCTTGCACGGCAAAAAGCACAACACCCCAGCCCCCGCCAAGCAGATAGGCCAGCCCCACCATCGCCGCTTGCAGGGCCACATAGCGCCAAAATGGGTTGCTGCGATGCCAGACGGGCAAGCCCCGCTTTTGCAAGCGCCCCGCCTCGGCCCGCCAAGCGGATCGAAAACACTGCACCAAAACCCGTGGGAAAAATCGATGAAACCCCTCGTTGTATCGCGCTGTGACTGGATCACGCGGTGTTGCGACATGAATATGATGCACCACAAGGTGTTCTGTCCTGAAATGCGAATAGAGAACCATCGCCAAAAGAATATCTGCCAAATCCCGCTCCAACCGATTGGCGCGATGCATCAATTCGTGGCTGTAATTGATCCCAACCATGCCCGTGATGACACCAAGCGCTGCGGCAAGGGCGATGTGTTCACCCGCGCCCAGATGTGCAGGGCTGCTGGCCAGATAGGCGATGACGCCAAAGACCAGTAGAAACTGCAGCGGCGTCCAGATCAAGGTGATCGCCCGATACCAAAATAGATAGCCCGACAGCGCCGCCTCATCGGGATTGGCGCGATTGCGCCCGAATACCATATCCAAGGCGGGGAACAGCCACCATGTGACCGCCACAATCAACAAAATACTCCACCCGCCCCATTGGGTGACCATGACCATGAGCGGGATCAGGAACAATGACACCCAAAATGGAGCGATGTCAGCGAACCTTGCGACATAGCTTGATCTTAACATTCTAGCGCCCTCCAAGAGGTCATCTGACCACCCCTATGATAAACGCGTTAGATATTATTTTTTATATATATAAAGATACATTTACTGTGAAGAAATGTCGCGCAAATGCGGATGCGCCAAATCATAGGCTTTGCGCATCACGGTCGGCATTGAGGCCACCCGAAATTCGGCGCGCGGGCAAAACGCACCCCGCGTAGGCGCAGCGTCTTGGGGGAGGTATGCAACATGAACCCGCAACCGCAGATGGAAATGGGTGAAGGTATGGCGCACTTCAGCGCCCGTATCACGCCAACCCCCTGCGAGGGGCGGTTCAATCGCGCCATCAATCGGTGCCGTAGCATCCTCGACCTCCAGCCATGGACTGCAGAGAAAGCCAAGCATCCCGCCCAGAAGGCCTCTTTCGGGGCGTTTCTCGATCAAAACCGCCCCGTCTGCGCGAACTGCCACAAAGATATGTCCCACCCGCGTGGGTTTGGGTTTTTTGATCTCTTTGCGCGGCAGGTCGGCGGCGTTACCCGCACGCCGTGCGGCGCAATGGCGGATGATCGGGCATATGCCACAGGCAGGGCTGCGGGGTGTGCAGATGGTTGCGCCCAAATCCATCACCGCTTGGGCATAATCCCCTTCGCGCGCATTCGGCGTAAGTGCTTGCGCCAGGGACTTTAATTCGGGTTTTGCGCGCGGCAATGGAGTGTCCACCGCAAAAAGCCGTGCCATCACCCGCTCGACATTGCCATCCATCACCACCGCATGGCGATCGAAAGCAATCGCGGCAATTGCGGCGGCGGTGTATGGCCCAATACCAGGCAGCGCCAAGAGCGCGTCCTCCGTATCGGGGAAGCGACCGCCGTGCTGATCCACCACCACCCGCGCACATTTCAGTAAATTGCGGGCACGCGCGTAATAGCCCAATCCCGCCCAAGCGGCCATGACATCGGCATCATCCGCCGCCGCCAAATCCGTAACGGCGGGCCAATGATGTACAAATTTGGTGAAATAATCCCGCACCGCTGCAACCGTGGTTTGCTGCAACATGATCTCCGACAACCAAACGTGATAGGGGTTGGGCCGATGTCCAGATCGGCGGGCCATTGGGCCAACCCGCCAAGGCATTTCGCGCGCATGGGTGTCATACCACGCCAAAAGCGCCTCTGGGACCACCTCTTGCATTTCCTCTGTGTCACGCAAGCTTTATCATCCTGATTTCGGTTTTGATTGGTCAACCCTTTGCAAAGGGCATAGATTATCCGCAACATGGCAAAAACACGCGATCATATCCCACTGCAAGAGGCAAGCCGCCGCAACCGTGGTTTCGAACCAGCGGCCAGTCTGGTCATAGCGCAGATCAAATCCCCTGCCGAGCGGCGCGGTTTTGCCGAGGCGCGTCTCATCACCCATTGGCGCGAGATTATGGGCTCAGAGATCGCCGAACTGGCCCGCCCTGTAAAACTCAGCCATGGGCGGGAGGGATTTGGAGCCACATTGGTCTTGTTGACCACGGGCGCCATGGCCCCAATCCTTGAAATGCGCAAAGAAGAAATCCGTGCCAAGGTCAACGCCGCCTATGGCTATAATGCGGTTTCGAAAATTTCATTGACCCAAACCGCTGCGCACGCCCTTGCCCCTGCCTTCCTCAGCGAAAAGCCCGCCCCAGAGCGCAGCGCGACTGAATTGGCGACCCTGCGCGCCAAGGCAGAACAGGCTGCACAGAATTTTGAAGATGCGGGTTTGCGGGATGCCCTTGCACGTCTGGCCGAGCGCGTCATATCAAAACACAGCACGTAAAATGAAAGAGAGAGAAAAATGGATCGCAGACAGGTCTTAATCACCGCTTCTGCAGCAGCGATGGTCGGCACGCTTCCCCGCAATGTGTTTGCACAAGATGCCGATAACGCCCCCGCCATTGTGGATTTTACCTTGGGTGATCCAGATGCACCAGTCGAGGTGATCGAATATGCTTCTTTCACCTGCCCCCATTGCGCAACGTTTCACGATCAGGTGCTGCCACAGATCAAGCGTGACTATGTCGAAACTGGTAAGGTTCGTTTTGTCTATCGTGAAGTCTATTTTGACCGCCCCGGCCTGTGGGCGGCAATGGTGGCGCGCTGCGCAGGTGAGATGCGCTATTTCGGTGTGGTCGATATGATCTACCGCAACCAAGCGGCATGGACCCAAGGGGATGCCGCCACGATTGCGGGCAATTTGCGCCGCATTGGCCTGTCCGCTGGCCTTGAGGACGCCGAGATTGATGCCTGTATGCAGGATGCCGAGACCGCCCAAGCGATGCTCGACAATTCCGAGGCCAACCGCGTGGAATATCCCATTGAGGGCACACCCGCATTGGTGATTGATGGCACGCTATACGGCAATATGTCTTACGAGGATATCGCAGCGCGGATCGAGGACGCGCTTGCGCGCAATCAATGAGCCATACCCCTCTGCAAGGTGTCAAAGTTCTGGAGCTTGCCCGTATCTTGGCAGGCCCTTGGGCGGGTCAGCTTTTGGCGGACCTTGGGGCAGAGGTGATCAAGGTTGAAAGCCCCGATGGCGATGACACGCGTCATTGGGGGCCACCGTTCATTCGCCGCGATAGAGATGAGAGCGCCGCCTATTTTCACGGCACCAATCGCGGCAAGAAATCCATCATCGCGGATTTCAAAGACCCTGATGACCGCGCTCGTGTGACCGCATTGGCCCGCGAAGCAGATGTCCTGATTGAGAATTTCAAATTCGGAGGTCTTGCGAAATACGGGCTGGATTATCCAAGCCTGAAAGCCATCAACCCCGCACTGGTCTATTGCTCCATAACGGGGTTTGGCCACAGCGGGCCTTATGCACATCGGGCAGGATATGATTTCATCATTCAAGGAATGTCTGGCCTGATGTCCGTGACGGGCAACCCACAGGATCATCCGCAAAAGGTTGGTGTTGCTGTCACCGATATTGTCACTGGGCTTTATGCATCAAACGCGATCTTGGCGGCGCTTCATATGCGCGGCCGCACAGGAAAGGGCCAGCACATCGACATGGCCCTGTTTGATGCGGCAACGGCGCTTATGGCCAATCAGGCGATGAATTATCTGGCCACAGGGCGCGCGCCCAATCGCATGGGCAATGCCCACCCCAATCTCGCACCCTATCAGACCTTCCCCTGCGCGGATGGTTGGATCATCATCGCCGTTGGCAATGACGGCCAGTTCCAAAAACTCTGCGAGGTTCTGGGCTGTGCGGAATTGGGGCAGCATCCAGACTTTTGCAGCAACGCCCACCGCGTGCAAAACCGCGACAAGCTCAATGCGCTGCTTGAGACCAAAACCGTGACCTTTACCAAAGCCGCGCTTTTGGCCGCTTGTGAAGCGAAATCCGTGCCTGCAGGACCAATCAATTCTTTGGCCGAAACCTTTGAGGATCCCCAAGCCAAAGCGCGCGGGTTTCATGTGGATTTAGACGGGGTGCCAAGCACCCGTCCACCGTTTCATTTCTCGGATGCGGATCTGGCTTTGCAGCGTCCCGCGCCAAAATTAGGTGAGGATGACGCGCTTACGGGTTTTTCGAAAAAAGATCCGTAAGCCGCGCACGTAAGGCCTGATCATTCGACAGGCGCAAACGCACAGGCACGGTCAAAACCTCGCGGCGTAATTTTGCGGGCAAGCGCACCGCGTCTTTTTCAGTTGTCACGGGCTGCGCGCCGAGTGCACGCGCGTCACGCAAAATCCGCGCCATCAAACCATCCGTAAGCGGTTGATGGTCGCTCAAGGCTTCTGCTCGCAAAACCTGCGCGCCCATCTCGCGCAAAGTGACAAAGAATTTCTCAGGATTTCCAATACCCGCAAAAGCCAAGACGGGCATATTCTGGAGAGACAGGCCTGTGTTGAGTGGCTCCAACCTGCCTTGCAGATGCAGACAAGTGGCGGCAGGCAGAAAAATGTTTTGCTGAAAGCGCGCCTGCGCCGCAGGGTCCCCGATTGACAGCAAAAAATCGGCCCGTGCAAGACCCTTGGCGACAGGCTCCCGCAGCGGGCCTGCGGGAATCACAAGGCCATTGCCAAATCCGCGCAGTGCATCAACCACGATGAACGAGAGATCATAGGCGAGGCTTGCATTTTGAAACCCGTCATCAAGGATCAAAACATCCGCCCCCGCATCCACCGCAGCGCGCGCGCTTGCCACGCGGTCGCGTCCCACCCAAACGGGCGCGAAGGCAGACAGTAATAGCGGCTCATCGCCACAATCAGACGCGCTGTGTCGGGCAGGGTCCACGCGGGTGGTGACCGTGATCTGCCCCCCGTAACCGCGGCTGATGATATGCGGGCTGTGTCCCGCCGCTGATAATATCTCGCAAAGGGCAATCACAGTGGGCGTTTTGCCCGTGCCACCAATGCTCAGATTTCCCACGCAAATCACGGGCACACCCATTTTATGCCGCGCACCTGTGGCCAATTTGCGTGCTGTTGCAGCGGCATAAAGGGCTGATAAAGGCCGCAACATCTGCCCGATCAGCCCCGCATTTGGGCGATGCCAGAATTTAGGTTCTTGCATGATGCTGATCCGCTTCGCGTTGCTCCAGCCGCTCCAAAATCGCTTCCAGGGCGCGATCGGTGACCGCGGCCCCAGTCGATGACACTTCCCAAGCGGCGTTGGCCATTGCTGCCGCAATTTCAGGGTTCATCAAATCATCCACACCCTGGGCCAGACTTGGCGCATCGCGCACCTGTCGCGCGGCGCCCGCGGCTTGCAGCCGCTCAAAGATATCTTTGAAATTGCTGACATAAGTCCCATAGAGAATAGCCGAGCCGAGCGCGGCAGGTTCAAACGGATTATGCCCCCCGATCTCGACCAGCGACCCGCCCAAAAACGTAATCGGCGCCAAACGATACCACAAACCCAATTCCCCAAGCGTATCCGCAAGATAAACTTGGGTATCGCGGTCAGGTAAGGCACCTGTGCTGCGCCGCATATAATTCCAACCATCGGATTGCAAAAGCTGCGCAAGATCTGCACCGCGCTCTGGGTGGCGCGGCACCAGCAGCAAAAGCGCACGCGGGTTGGAGCGCAGCACAATCCGATGCGCGGCAAGAACCAAATCCTCCTCGCCTGCATGGGTAGACGCGGCCACCCAAATCGGACGCGCACCGATGGTTCGCGACAAAGAATGGCGCAGGGCTTCGTCACAGGGTAGGGCCGCAGCGCCTTCTTTGAGCGTGCCCGTCACCTCGATGCGCGAGGGCAGAAGCCCCAAGCCACGTAAGCGCGATGCGGTCAAATCATCTTGGGCTTGGACCAAATCGAACCGCGACAACAACGCGCGCGCCATGCCCTTGAACCACCGCCAATTGCGCGCCGAATTCAACGAGAGACGCGCGTTCAGCAGCAGCATCGGACAGCCGCGCGCATGGGTTGCGGCGATCATGCTGGGCCAAAGCTCCGACTCGGTCCAGATCGCCAGATCAGGTTGCCAATGATCCAAAAACCGCGTCACATAGGCGGTCACATCCACGGGCACATATTGGTGGGTCACATCTGCAGGCAACCGCCGCCCCATGACAGCCGCAGAGGTGACCGTGCCAGTGGTTACCAGAATCGCAATGTCTTCGCGCTCTTCACGCAAGCGGCGGATCAGTTCCAATAGGGACAGCGCCTCACCGACCGAAGCGGCATGGAACCAAACCAAGGCACCCTCGGGGCGCGGCTGACTGGCCACGCCACGGCGTTCATCAATGCGGGCGACATCTTCCTTGCCGCGCGTCACACGGCGCGCCAATACCCGCTCTGCCAAGCCTGTCGCATGGCGTGAGAACAGCAGATACAGCCAAAGGACGAAAGAGCGTGACCGCATCCCCGCGATCCATCAATCGCTCTGCGCGGAACGGGCTTGTTCCTCATCGCGCAAGCGATGCAAATGGGCGATGAAATAGCGCATATGCGCGTTGTCGACCGTGCGCTGTGCTTCAGCTTTCCATGCGTTATAGGCGCTGTCGTAATCAGGAAAAATACCCACGATATGGATATCATTCACATCGCGAAATTCTGTGCGCGCGGGGTCTACCAATTCCCCCCCGAATACCAAATGTAAACGCTGTGCCATTGCCAATTCCCTTTGCCGAAACGCCTTGAAAACCTGCGCGCACCCTAAGCTTTTGCCTCAAGCGGTCAAGCCAGTTTGACCTGAAAGCCGCGCCATGAATTTATCCACCAAGGCCTGTGATCCCGCAAACACGCCTGCACTGCGCGGATCAGGTCGGTTGAAGGTCAGGGGCAGACCGTCACGGTCACAGACCTTGGCCCCCGCCTCCGCCGCGATCAGACTGCCCGCGGCGCTGTCCCATTCCCATGTCGGTCGAAAGGTGAGCATCCCATCATAGCGCCCCTCGCCCACGAGGGCCAAGCGATAAGCAAGCGAGGAACGAAAGTGCCGACTGACGGACGGTGCGCCATGGGGCCAATAGCGCGGTTCAAAATTCACCTTGGTGGTCAGAATGCGCGCGCCCTCCTCCTCGGCGTGACGCGATGCCGAAAGGGGGCGGTCATTGCAAAATGCGCCGCCGCCCAATGTGGCGGCATAGAGCCTGTCAACGGCAGGCAGATAGACCACTGCCGCGCGCACACGCCCATCTTCCACCACGGCCAAAGCGTGTGAGAAATCGCCCGAGCCATCCATAAACGCACGGGTTCCGTCTATGGGGTCGATGATGAAGCCACGCCGCGCCGAAAGCCGCGCAGGCCCATCTTGGCTTTCCTCGGATAACCAACCGTAGCTAGGCCGTGCGGCCTTCAAGTCACGCGATAACAGGCGATCAATCTCCAGATCGGCTTCGGTGACAGGCCCCGCACCTTCGGATTTCTCCCATGCTCTGGGGTTGTTTTGCCAATAGCGCAGCGCGACATCTCCCGCCGCGCGGGCCGCTTCGGTCAGCAAGGCCAAATCATCGCGGTCATGCGCCTGCAAGCGTCATCTCCTGCACCAGAAGCGAAGGGATCACCCGCGAGAGATGGGGCCGTGCATCATCAGCTGCACGCAACCCCGCCAGCATCTCGCGCAGATTGCCCGCGATGGTGCATTCATTCACCGCATATGTGATTTCGCCATTTTGCACCCAGAACCCTGACGCACCGCGCGAATAATCGCCTGTGGTCGGGTTGATGGAACTGCCGATCAAGGCGGTAACCAGCAGCCCTGTCCCCATCTCCTGCAAAAGCGCCTTGCGCGGCAATTGAGGACCGATGAGGGCCAAATTCCCGACACTCGGGGAAGGCGGACTGGTCAAGCCACGCGCCGCATTGGCCGTGCTCTCCATGCCCAATTTGCGCGCTGTGGCCAAGTCCAATACCCATGAGGCCAGATGCCCATCTGACACAAAGGCGCGTTTGCGCGCCTCAAGCCCTTCAGCATCAAAAGGGCGGGAGCCGCCCACGCGTTTGCGCAGTGGATCTTCGAGCAAATCAAAGCCGCGCGGCAAGACCGCCTCGCCCATGGCATCGCGCAACCAGCTTGAGCCGCGTGCAATTGCGCTGCCGTTGATGGCGGCCAAAACATGGCCGATCAGGGTGGAGGAGACACGCTCATCGAACAGAACGGGATATCGGCCCGTCTTGGGCTTGCGCGCCCCTGCACGCGCTGCGGCGCGCATGCCTGCTTCGCGGCCGATATCCTCAGGCGCGATCAGGTCGCTGCGAAAGATACGGCCATCCCCAAAATAGTCACGCTCCATGCCAGTGCCTTCGCCTGAGATCGCAACGCAGGATAAGCCATAATCACTGCGCGCATACCCGCCCGAAAACCCGTTGCTGGCCGCCAGAAAGATGTTGCGATGCCCATAGCCTGCATTGGCTGATTGCACTTGCGTGATCCCAGAAATGGCGCGGGCCGCAGCCTCTGCGCGGCGCGCCTCCTCCTCCATTTCGGCAGGCAGCGGGGCGGCGCTGTCATCGCTTAACTCAAGTTCTGTCGCATCACGTTTTGGGCTGAGTTGGTCTGGATCGGCCAAGCCTGCAGTGGGGTCTACGGGCGCAAGCCGTGCCATTGTGACCGCACGTGTTGCCATGTCGCGCAACATATCAGGCCGCAAATCCGCCGCTGAGACACAGGCTTGACGTTGATCGATGATCACCCGCAAGCCAATCTCGGTGCCTTCGGATCGTTCGGCCTGCTCCAACGTGCCATTGCGCAGGGTAACTGTTTGCGACACGCCTTGCACCACCATCGTATCGGCCGCGTCCGCACCCGCCTCTTGCGCGTAATCGAGCATCTGTTGCGCCAAACCCGCCAGATCAGCTTGGGTGGAAAGCGTGTGACTCATGGTATGGATTCCTTAGTAGATGCAGCGGACACTTTATCGCGTGACCTGCATCTGACCTAAGCTTTGTGGGGGCGCAGTGCAAGAACCCTGCAATTCCCCGCATCTAGCCGTTGCGCCTATTGCAAAGGCATTCCGCCAATTGTCACCTTGCCCTCAGGGGTGAGGTCAATCGCCGTATCGAGCCGATCTTCCCCCTCAGCCCGCGTTGCAAAGAGATCAAGCGCGCCTATAATCATCGCGAACTGGCCATTGTCCAAATGGCCTGATTGGGTCAAGGCCTCCAAGAATGTGAAAAGCCCTTCTGCCTCCAATGTGATACGCGATGGCGGCGCGCCATCGCGCAGATCAAGACCGCCCTCTGCGCGAATGTCCAACCCTGCTCCGCTCAATTCAGCTGCGTTGATCGTCAGATGGTCCAGCCAGAAAGGTAGACCCAGCCCACCGTCCTTTGCGGGGCCAAGCGCGCCTGTGAGGTCAAGATCAATCCCGCCACCCACACGCGGCAAGCGCGCGTCACGATCAAGCCAGTTCCAAACAGCCGCCTCGGGCATGGCGTCTTGCATGGCAAGGCGCAGGGCGAAATCCCCTCCAGAGGCCTCAAGAAGCGGGGCAGATGCGCCAAATTCTGCCGCGCCGATTTGCCAAAGAATAGGAATCTGATCGCCTATTTCTGCGCCAAGTCTTATGTCCTTGGCCGAAAAATCTGTCGAAAGATGGGTTGCCGTTTCATCAAATGTCCATGTCCCATCTTGCAGCGAGAGACCGAGCCGCGCCGCGTTTCCCAACCCCAAAATATGCGCAAAGCCCGCAATTGGCTGTGTGGAGGCAAGGGCGGTGGCCGCGCTGAAATCTGCCCGCACGCGCGCGCCCCAATCTGTGATGGTAAACGCGACATCCTCAAGGCCAAATTGGGCCAATGCGCCCTCGGACACACTGCCCCGCACGGACCCCAGATTGACATCATGGGCATTCGCCGCATCCATCAAGCTCGACATCTCGAAGCGCGTGCTGCGCAGCTCCACCGCTCCCATGGCGAACAAAACACCCCCCGCAGCGTTGCCATCCAGACGTTGGGTGGTCTGATCCCAGATCAAGGTGATGCCATTGGCGCTGGTCAGGGTTGCGGGGGGCAGCGGGGGCAGATCTATCACCAGATCCCGCTCTGCGCTTGATGTTGGCGCGGCCTGAAAGATGACAGGCTCTGGCAGATTAAGGATCAAGCGGCCTGCCTCATCCAATGCCAAAACCGCGCGGGCCGTGGAGAGGCGTGTGTTCACAGAGGATTGCGCGTCCAGCCGCTCGGAAATGATGAGGTTCTGGAGCGCCACTTGATCTCCCAAATCTGCGGCGGCCTCATATTGGATGCTGTGGCCCGCACCTTCCGCAAAAGCCACCAAATCCGCGAACCGTTCGGCAATGGCGGGTGGAATTTGAGCGCGCGCAGGCAGAGGCACCAACAGGGTGAGCAACAGGAAAACCCGCAGGATTTTTGAATTGATCTTTGACATTCACAAGCTCAAAGGCGACACCGAGACAGGGGTGCAATGTTTCGTCCCATGCCTGCAACGTCAAGCGCTGAAACGCCGCGACATAAGGAAAAGCCAGCCGATGTTTGAAACGGATCTGTCGGGAAAAACCATCGTGATCACGGGGGCAAGCCGCGGGATCGGTGCAGCTGCAGCACGGCTTTTTGCACAATCAGGCGCCAAAACCGCCCTTATTGCGCGCAGCGGACCAGCTATAGAAGCCTTGGCCGATGAGATTGGTGAAAACGCCCATGCTTTCCCATTTGACCTTGCCAATACTGCCCAGATCGCCCGGCTCTTTGCACAGATCACATCCACCCTCGGTCCCGTGGATGTGTTGATCAATAACGCTGCGCTCATTGCGCCTATCGCTGCCATGGCAGAGGCGGATTTGGCGCAATGGGATCACTTGATGCGGGTCAATGTGACCAGCGTTTTTGCCGCCACGCAAGCCTGCCTGCCCCAGATGATCGAAGGCGGTGGGGGCACAATAATCAATATTTCATCGGGGGCGGCAAAAGACGCTTATGAAGGGTGGAGCGCCTATTGTGCATCCAAGGCAGCGGTTGCAATGCTGACGCAAAGCCTTGATTTGGAATATCGCGCGCAGGGCATTCGCGCGCTTGGTCTTTCGCCTGGAACCGTGGCCACCCAAATGCAACGCGATATTCGCGCAAGCGGCATCAATCCCGTCTCGCAGATCGATTGGAGTGACCACATCCCCCCTGAGTGGGTGGCGCGCGCGCTGTTGTGGATGACCACGGATGCGGCAGATATGCATCTCGGTCAGGATATTCGATTGCGTGACCCTGTATTGAGGCAAAGGGTGGGTTTGCGTTAAGGGAAAGGGAAATTCACGATGATCAGACGCGACAGCTTTCCTGACGGGATGGCGCTGGATGCTGCACCGCTTTGGCGCATTACGCTTGATCGGCCAGACAAAGCCAATGCCTTAACCGAAGATATGTTGGCGCAATTGCTCAACATGGTTCGGGAGGCGCAAACACACCCGAATTTGCGCGCGCTTGTCATCACGGGGGCGGGCGAAAAAGTCTTTTGCGCAGGCGCTGATCTTGACGCGGCGCGCGCGGGGCTGGCCACATCGCCCTTATGGGAGGCGTTGTCTGCAGCATTGGCGGACTTGCCGTGTTTGACCATCGCGGCGTTGAACGGCACGTTGGCAGGTGGCGCAATGGGCGTGGCGTTGGCCTGTGATCTTCGGATCAGCGTTGAGCACGCCACATTTTTCTACCCCGTGGCCAAGCTTGGCTTTCTGCCACAACCTTCGGACCCGAAACGTTTGGTGGCCTTGATTGGGCCATCCCGCACCAAGATGCTCTTGCTGTGCGGTGCAAAATTCACCGCAAGTGAGGCGCTGGCGTTTGGCTTGATCGACAAAATCGTTCCGCAATCTGCACTATGGTCAGAGGCGCAAAACTTGGCGGCGGCCGCGATTGCGGGCAAGCCAGAGGTGTTGCGGGCAATCAAATCCATGACACCAAGCGGGCTCACATGAGCGCAGCGGCGCCTGTCATCCATGTCGATGTGCTGATTATTGGTGCAGGCCCAAGCGCCCTGATGGCCGCCGATCATCTGGCCCATTCGGGGCGGCGCGTGGTGATGATGGAGGGCAAACCCTCGCCCGCGCGCAAATTTTTGATGGCTGGAAAATCTGGCCTCAATCTGACGATGGATCAGTCACAAGAAGCCTTTATCGCAGCTTTCGGTCCCTCCTCCAATCATCTGGCCCCGATGATCCGTGCCTTTGGACCCAAGGACGTGATGGCATTCGTTCGGGATGTTTTGGCACAGCCGATCTTCACGGGCAGTTCACATCGCGTCTTTCCAAAAGCCATGAAAGCCTCACCCATGCTGCGTGCGTGGTTGGCACGGCTTGACGCGGTCGATGTTGAGATCAGGCGGAATTGCCTCTGGGTGGGATGGGGCGCAGATGGTGCGTTTCGGTTTCAAACGCCAGATGGCCCCGTTGATGTCACGGCAAAAACCACAGTTCTGGCCTTGGGTGGGGCCAGCTGGCCAAAACTCGGCAGCCGCGGGGAATGGACCGCCCATCTTGCCGCGCGCGGGGTTGAGACGGTTCCCTTTCAACCCATGAATATGGGGTTTCAGGTTGCGTGGTCCGCGCATATGCGGCCCTATTTCGGGCATCCCCTGAAATCTTTGTCACTCACGGCGGGTTCAAAATCCCTGCGCGCCGAGGCGATGATTGTGGCCAAAGGTTTGGAAGGGGGCGGGATTTATGCGCTCTCGCGACAGATGCGCGAGGGCGCGGCACTGACCCTTGATCTGGTTCCTGATCTTGACAGAACGGAAGTACAGAACCGTCTGGCGCATGGCTTTGCGCGCAAAGACAGCGTGTCAAACATTCTGCGCAAAGCGCTGCGACTGGACGGGGCAAAACGCGCGCTTTTCTTTGAACTGTGCAAACCTTTGCCTGCGTCCGCCGAAGCTTTGGCGGCCTGTCTGAAGGCGCTGCCCGTCTTGCATGATGGTCCATTTGGTTTGGAGCGGGCCATCTCCTCCTCGGGCGGGGTGGCGTGGACGGCGCTGGACGCGAATTTGCAACTCCACGCTTTGCCCAATGTCTATTGCGTGGGGGAAATGGTCGATTGGGATGCGCCCACGGGCGGCTATCTTTTGAGCGCGTGTTTCGCCATGGGGCTATGGGCGGCCAAAGCAGCGGCCTAGCGCGTGTTGCGCGGCATCATCGCCAAACGGATCAGGCTGCGTTCCATGACCGCCAATTGCGGCGCTTGCGAACTGGACCGCAATGTAAGATCCGTCTCAATCAAGGTTTGCAGTGCATCCTCAAGCCGCATCACCCCCCAAGCTTGCGCCTGTTTGACCATACGATCACGGCGAGGGCCAAACACACCCGTTTTGGGTGAGAACCCTGCCGCTGGCCCTTGCGGGTGTGACGCGGCCATATGGAGGACGCGAAAATGGCGCAGCGCCGCAATACAAAGAGAAACAGCCGTCACCCCTTGCCCATTGAGCCGAGCCATCAAAGCCCCCACGCGCGCGTGCGCCCCTTCAGCAGCGGCGTGAAGAATCTCGTCAATTTCCGCATCAATCGTTGCAGGGGCCAAGGCCGCCACATCTGCGGAAGACAGGGGTGTCTCATCCCCCATTTTGAAAAGCGCAAGTTTTTCCAGAAGTTGTCGAAAATCACCAGGATCTAGGGCCCGAGCCAAAGCCGCCAAATCGCGTGCAGCATCTTGGGCGATGGCCGACAACCCTGCCTTTTTCAATTCGGCCTCAACCTCGGCTTGGGTGGGTGGATCATCATAAACGGCGATGCAATAGGCGGTTTTTTGGGTTTCAAACAATTTTCTCAGCGCAGAGCGCGGGGTCAGTTGCCCTGCGGTCACAATGATTTGGGCATCACCTGCGGCCCATTCATTTATGGCACTGGTGATCGCGGCGGCGGCGGCATCTGTTGCATCTTCGACAAAGACGGCGCGCGGGCCTGGAAAAAACCCTGTCGCCTTAATCGCGTCCAAAAGAGCGGCAGGATCACTGCGCAAAGATGCCCCCATCATGCGGGTGAGGCGCATTTCGCCCTCGGCATCTGGCCCCAAAAGATTGGCGAGCAGGTCTTGGCGCTTGATCGCCACCCGCATCGCATCCGCGCCATAGATCAGAACACCCGCCGCCCCCGTATCGGGGCGGGTGATAAACCGCGCCGCCTCGGAGGTGGAAAGCTTCATCTAACAGCCCCTAGATAACGACATTGATGATCCGCCCTGGAACGACAATCAGTTTCTTGGGCGCGCGACCCTCGAGCGCCTTGGCCACAGCCTCATCTGCGAGAACAAGTTTTTCAACCTCATCCTGCGGCATATCCTTGGCTACGGTCAGTTCTGAGCGGCGCTTTCCGTTGATCTGGATGGGTAAGGTCACAGTGTCCGAGACCAACATCGCCTCATCGGGCTTCGGCCAAGGGGCTGTGGCAACCAATCCTGTGCCACCCTGACGCGCCCAGATATCCTCTGCCAAATGCGGGGTCATGGGTGACATCAGTTGCGCCAAACAAAGGATCGCCTCTCGCTGTGCCGCATAGGAGGCTTTCGATTTGGTCAAGGTATTGGTAAAGGCATAAAGCTTTGCAATTGCGGCGTTAAATCCAAAGCTTTCAATTCCGCCTGTCACATCAACAATGGCGCGGTGCATGGCGCGCAGAAGGTCATCATCGCCTTCCCCTTTGGCCTCTTGCGGCATGGTGGCGATTTTCTCGCTCAAAGCCCAGACACGGGCCAAATGTTTGAACGCGGCTTCGGCGCCCGCGGCCGTCCATTCCACATCGCGCTCAGGCGGGCTGTCGGAGAGGACAAACCACCGGGCGGTATCGGCGCCATATTGCGCGATGATCGCAACAGGATCGACCACGTTGCGTTTGGATTTCGACATTTTGGCCGAAGGGATGATCTCCACCTCGCGGCCATCTTTGAGGAAGCCTTTCCCCTCGCGCAGATCGACCTCCTCAGGGAAATGGTAAACGGGGCGGCCTTTGTCATCGCGGGTCTGGTAGATCGCATGGGTCACCATGCCTTGGGTGAAGAGCGCGTTGAACGGCTCGGCGCATTTTGCGGGCAAATGCCCCGTCTTTTGCATCGCCCGCGCGAAGAACCGCGAATAAAGCAGGTGCAAAATCGCGTGCTCAATCCCGCCGATATATTGGTCCACATTCATCCAATATTCGGCATCTTCGGCCACGGTTGGTGTGGTCGCACGCGGCGCGGTAAAGCGGGCGTAATACCATGAGCTGTCCACGAATGTGTCCATCGTGTCGGTTTCCCGCTGCGCAGGCGCACCGCAGGCGGGGCAGGTGCAATCGCGCCATGTCGGATGGCGATCCAGCGGGTTGCCTGGAATGTCGAAACTGACATCGCGCGGCAGTTCCACAGGCAGGTTTTCCTTTTTCTCAGGAACAACCCCACAGGCCGCGCAATGCACCACGGGGATCGGACAGCCCCAATAACGTTGACGGCTTAAGCCCCAGTCGCGCAGGCGAAATTTGGTGACACCTTGGCCCCAACCGTTTTCTTCGGCCACATCAATCGCGGCATCCACCGCCGCATCACCTGTTTGCACGGCATCCCCAGCAAAGCCGCGAATGTAGCGCACACGCTCGGTCTTGGTTGGCACAAATGCCTCGACTAAGGGGGTTTCCTCTGCGCCTTCGGCCACGAAAACAGGGGTGATGGGCAGATCGAATTTGCGCGCAAATTCAAAATCGCGCTGATCATGCGCAGGGCAGCCGAAAATCGCGCCCGTGCCGTAATCCATCAAAATGAAATTTGCGATCCAAACGGGCAACTCCCATGATGGATCAAGCGGGTGGCGCACGCGCAGGCCTGTATCGAACCCCTTTTTCTCGGCTTTTTCCAAAGCTTCGGCGGTTGTTCCACCCTTGCGACAATCCTGACAGAATGCGGCAATCTCGGCGTTTTCTGCCTCCAGCGCCTTGGCCAGCGGATGATCGGGGGAAATGCCCACAAAACTCGCGCCCATCAGCGTATCAGGGCGGGTTGTGTAGACATCAATCGTATTTTGGCCATGCGCGGGGGCGGTCAATTCAAAGCCAAATTGCAGCCCGCGGGATTTGCCGATCCAATTGGCCTGCATCAGGCGCACCTTTTCGGGCCAATCCTCCAAGCCATCCAATGCCTCAAGAAGATCATCGGCCATGTCGGAGATTTTAAAGAACCATTGCGTCAGCTCGCGCCGTTCAACCTCCGCACCTGAGCGCCATCCCTTGCCGTCAATCACCTGCTCATTGGCCAGAACCGTCATATCGACTGGGTCCCAATTCACCACCGCGTTTTTGCGGTAGACCAAGCCCTGCTCTAGCATATCGAGAAACAGGGCCTGTTGCTGTCCGTAATATTCGGGATCACAAGTGGCGAATTCACGGTCCCAATCAATTGACAGGCCCAAAGGTTTCATCTGGCCGCGCATCGTGTCGATGTTTTGATAGGTCCAATCGGCGGGGTGGCCACCGTTTTCCATTGCGGCATTTTCCGCAGGCATCCCAAAGGCATCCCAACCCATAGGATGCAGCACGTTGAACCCCACCGAGGATTTATAGCGCGCGATCACATCGCCCATGGTGTAGTTGCGCACATGGCCAATGTGAATCCGTCCCGATGGGTAAGGAAACATCTCTAGCACATAGTATTTTTCCCGTGCAGGGTCGCGCTTGGCCTTAAAAATATCGGCCGCATCCCACGCCTTTTGCCATTTTTCTTCGATTTGGGCGGGATCGTAGCGCGACATTGCGAACTCCTGAAGCAAGGGCGAAGGGGCCAGATGGGTATCGGGCCGCTGTTTAAGCCGCCTGTCTGCAATGGTCTAGGGGTTTGCGTGATTTAGGAAACGCGATTTACAGCCCAGAATCGCGGATGCGCAATTGCCGTGCGCGGGTCAGGATCGCATCCTCGACCTGGCGGGTCGTTTCGCGGCTGACTGGACCGCCGCGTGTGGCCAAGGCCACGCGCAGGGCGCGTGCGTCCAAGGCAGGGTCGCTCACATAAACGGTCGCGCGATAGGCCGTGCCGCCACCAGGTGGGGTGCCAAAGCCAAAATCAATCACGCCCGAAAACGGATCAGCCGCCTCGATGGGCAAGAAATCCAACACTTCGAGCGCGGCATTCCAAATGTAGCGATTCACTTCAACCGTCACATTCGGGTCATCCACGTTCTGGAACAGATCCCAAATCGTTTCGCGCTCAGGTTCCTGCGCTTCAAGGGCTGCGCGCTGTGCATCCGCCGCTTCGCTGCCACCGCCCAAACTTCCGCCCAGACGTCCACATGACGCAAGCGCCATGGTCATCAAAACCATGAGAGCAGCTTTGCCAAAGCTTGATAATGCCATGCGACTTTGCCCCTTCTGTCTTAGATATCTCTTGCGTGTTCAAAAAACCAAGCTGCGCGGGATCGGTTGCGCGCCCCTTGGTAACTTAGCCCCGCGATTGCGGCAAGGCCTTTGATCTTGTCCGAGATTTAGACCTAAAAAACACACTGTGGCATCTGTGCATCATTATCGGGGCAAGATCAGCAGTAGGGTGACGGCCACATTGCATTGCGCGGCTTGATGCGAGAGAGAAAGGCATACTCAATTCGGACTTCCCCGTCTTGAGGTGCACCTTAGAAATCAATTACGAGGGAAAAACCATGAAAAAGGTTCTCTTCGCTACTACTGCCCTGATTGCAACCGCTGGTGTTGCATCGGCAGATATTGCACTTACTGGCGACGCTCGCATGGGCATCACCAACACTGAATCGGCAACCAATGTTGACAACGAAACTCAATTCAACAGCCGTCTGCGTTTCACGCTGACTGCATCTGGTGTCACCGATGGCGGTCTTGAGTTCGGCGGCTCTGCGCGTGTTGATCACTATGACGAAAACACTGACATTGCCGACCCTGCACGCACTTCTGGAAACGGCGCAATCCCTGGCGCAGCCGCTGATCGCGGCACGGCAGGTTCTGTGTTCATCTCTGGCGCCTTTGGTAAAATCACCATGGGTGATATCGACAGCGCGCACGAATCTGCAACTGGTGATTTGGCAGGCGTTGGTTATGCAAATACTCAAAATGAAATGGGTTATGCTGGCGGCGGCGATGATACAGGTGTTTCCTACACCTACACCATCGAGGGTCTGACACTGTACGCATCTGTTGGTCAGCCTAACGCTGCATCTGCAAGTGACGAGCAAGCGTTTGGTGTGAAGTACACCATGGGCGATCTCACAATTGCAGCAGGTCAAGCTGAAGATGGCGCAGTAGACGAAACTTCTGTTGCGGTAAGCTACTCCGTGGCTGGTTTCGGCCTCAAAGCAATCGTTCTGGATCGTGACAACAGCACCACTACAGGCGAAACTGGTTTCTCGGTAACTTATGCGGTAAGCGATGCTCTGAGCGTTGCTGCGTTCACACGCTCCACCGAGACTTCCACAGCAGCAGACCGTGACCGCACGGGTCTTGGCTTCGCTTACAACCTCGGCGGTGGCGCGACTGTAGCAGGCTCCATCATTGATGGTGGCGGCGCAACCAACGATCTTGACTACCTTGATCTTGGTATCAAGTTCGCATTCTAATCCCTCCTAGGATTAGTATTATGGAAAGAGCGCATTTCGATGCGCTCTTTTCTTTTTGAATTGTACAATAATTCGTATATAAATCAGCCCAGTAAAAAAGGCGGCAAAAGATGCGTGTGACTTTGGCGGGTTTCCTGTGCGCAAGTATACTGTGCGCAAGCGGGGCGGCATATGCGGATCGTTCGGTGATCGGCGGTGTGCGGGATAGCAATAATGATGGCAATGGCCTTGTCGTTGAGTATCACTGGACGGGTGGTTTGCGCGACACGGGTGCGTTTACAGCGGGTTGGGCGGCCTCGGCGCTGACCGACAGCAATGACAACGGCTTTGTTGGCTTTGGCGTATCTGGTGAATACGGCTTTGGGGGCCGTGGCTTCGTTGAGGCCAGTTTCATGCCAGGCTATTACAGCGAAGGCGATGTTGACCTTGGCGGCAGCCTCCATTTCCGCAGCACTTTGGGCATTGGCGCGCATATCACCGATCGCACGGCACTGTCCTTGGCGGTCACTCATATATCGAATGCGGGCCTCAAAGATCGCAACCCAGGCATGGACCTTGTGATGCTGCGCCTGTCGCGCCGCTACTAACCCACGCCGTAAAGTTTCATCTCCCCTTCGCGCCCCTCTTGCGCTATAGGCCCTGTCATGACTGAGCCGCAGCAGTATATCGGCCTGCCCTTCATGAAAATGCACGGGCTTGGCAATGATTTTGTCGTGATGGACGCGCGCAAGCGCGAGATAGCCATGACGGCTGCTTTGGCGCGCGCGCTGTCAGATCGGCATCGCGGTGTGGGGTTTGATCAATTGGCGCTGATCCATGATGATCCCGAGGCCGATCTGGCGCTGACTTTCTACAATGCGGATGGCTCGCTTTCGGCCACCTGTGGCAATGCCACCCGATGCATTGCGGCGCATGAGATGGCCCTGCGCGGGATGCGCGCCTTGCGTCTGCGCACCGACCGAGGGGTGCTTGAGGCGCGGATGACGGGCGATGGTCAAACCTCGGTCAATATGGGCGCTCCTCTGACGGAGTGGCAGGATATCCCCTTGGCCGAGGCGATGGACACGCTGCATCTGCCCATTGACGGTGATCCTGTGGCCACGGGCATGGGCAACCCCCATTGCAGCTTCTTTGTTGAAGATGCCGAAGCCGTGAATTTGGCCACACGCGGCCCCGAAGTGGAACATCATCCGCTGTTCCCCGCGCGCACCAATGTGCAATTCGCCTCGATCCTTGGGCCAGATCATCTCAGGATGCGGGTCTGGGAACGGGGCACGGGCATCACCCTTGCCTCTGGGTCTTCCTCCTGCGCCGTGGCAGTGGCGGCGGCGCGGCGGGGTCTGACAAGCCGTGCCGTGAAACTGACCTTGGATGGTGGGGACATCTGGATTGATTGGCGCGAAGATGGGGTCTGGATGACGGGCCCAACCGCCCATGTGTTTGATGCCACGTTGACGGCAGAGTTCGTGAATGGTTTGGACCACGCATGATAAAACCGCCCGAATTCCGCACGCTGGGCTGCAGGCTCAACGCTTATGAGACCGAAGCCATGCGCGATATGGCCCGCGCTGCGGGGCTTGATGATGCGGTCATCATCAACACTTGCGCGGTGACGGCCGAAGCGGTGCGCAAAGCGCGCCAAGAGATTCGCAAGGTCAGACGCGACAATCCAAATGCGCGTATCCTTGTCACGGGCTGCGCCGCACAAACCGAACCCGAGACCTTCGCCAAAATGGCCGAGGTTGATTTGGTGATTGGCAATCGCGAGAAGATGGAACCCGCCACTTGGGCCAAACTCAGCGGCCCTGATTTTATCGGCCAGACCGAAAAGGTCATGGTGGATGACATCATGTCGGTGCGCGAAACGGCAGAACATCTGATTGATGGCTTTGGCACCCGCGCGCGGGCCTATGTGCAGGTGCAAAACGGCTGTGATCATCGCTGCACCTTCTGCATCATCCCCTTCGGACGGGGCAATTCGCGCTCGGTTCCTGCGGGGGTTGTGGTGGATCAGATCAAGCGCTTGGTCGATCGCGGCTATTTAGAGGTGGTTCTCACGGGGGTTGATCTGACCTCATGGGGGGCGGATCTGCCCCAAGCCCCGCGTTTGGGGGATTTGGTGATGCGCATCCTGAAACTTGTGCCCGATCTGGCGCGACTGCGCATTTCCTCTATCGATTCAATCGAGGCAGACCCGATGCTGATGGAGGCCATCGCAAGCGAGCCACGCCTGATGCCGCATTTGCATCTGAGCCTACAGCATGGCGACAACCTGATCCTTAAGCGGATGAAGCGCCGCCATGCGCGCGAAGATGCGATCGCCTTTTGCACCGAAGCCCGCCGCCTGCGCCCCGACATAAAATTCGGCGCCGATATCATCGCCGGCTTTCCAACCGAGACCGAGGCGCATTTCGAGAACTCCCTCAAATTGGTTGAGGATTGCGGCCTGACGTGGCTGCACGTTTTTCCTTTCTCCCCGCGAGAAGGCACGCCTGCGGCACGGATGCCGCAACGGGACAATGCCACAATCAAAGAACGCGCCGCACGATTGCGCGCGGCGGGTGATCTGGCACTCGCGCATCATTTGACGGGCGAAATTGGCAAAACCCATCAGATTTTGATGGAAAATCCACATCTTGGCCGCACTGAAGACTTCACAGAAGTCAGCCTCAGCGTGGCGCAGGAAACAGGGCAGATCATCACCGCGACAATCTCGGGCCATAAAGACGGGCGGCTTTTGGCCTAGCTTGCTTCGGCCAAAAGCGCCTCGAAAAAGGCAAATGCCGCGGGGCTGTCCCAATGGGCATCGCCCATCAGCCGCGCAATCTCGCGCCCTTCGGGATCAATGACCACCGTAATCGGCAGGCCCAACACCGACATCTCACGCGCAATTCGTTGGTTCAGATCGCGATACATCGGCAGATTTTCCACGCCAATTTCTTCGAAGAAACGGCGGATCGCCTGTGGAGAATTGCGGCCAGTCGCCAGAGTGACCACCTCAAACTGATCCGAGCCTAACTGACGTTGCAATGCCTCAAGGCTTGGCATTTCCTCGCGGCAGGGCGCGCACCATGTGGCCCAAAAATTGAGAACCACATATTTCCCGCGATAATCGCTCAAACGTCCCTCAATTTCCGCTTCATCCACGAAGGGTAAATCCGAAACCGTCTTGGGTTCGGACGCAATCACAAGCCCGCGCATATCCCCGTCACGAGGCAGCTGCGACAGGTCTTGCGCAAAGGCGGCATTTGCACAGAAACCCAAGGCAATGTAGAGCAGGGCAATGATACGGCGCGGGAGCATCCTAGCGGCATCCTTTCTTTGATCGGCGGATAAAACGGAACATGGCACAGAAATCTTCAAACGCAATGTGGGGCGGTCGCTTCGCCGCAGGGCCAGATGCTTTGATGGAAGCGATTAACGCATCCATAGGCTTTGACCAAAGGCTCAGCGCGCAAGATGTCACTGGCTCTCGCGCCCATGCTGCCATGCTCGCCGCCCAAGGCATCATCAGCAGTAAAGATGCAGAGACGATCAGGGAAGGCCTGCTCACGATCTTGTCAGAGATCGAGAGCGGGACATTTGAATTTTCAACAGCGCTTGAGGATATTCATATGAATATCGAAGCGCGGCTTAAAACCCTGATTGGTGAGCCTGCAGGGCGGTTGCACACGGCGCGGTCGCGCAATGATCAAGTGGCGACCGATTTTCGTCTGTGGGTGCGGGACCAAATGGACGCCGCCATTGAGGGGCTGCAGGCCTTGATCCGTGCGGCGTTGACGCAGGCCGAAGCGGGCGCTGATTGGGTGATGCCGGGATTTACCCATCTTCAAACCGCGCAGCCCGTGACATGGGGGCATCATATGATGGCCTATGTCGAGATGTTCGCACGTGATCTTTCGCGCTTCCAAGATGCGCGCACGCGGATGAATGAATGTCCGCTTGGGGCGGCCGCGCTTGCAGGCACGTCCTTTCCGATTGACCGCCACATGACAGCCGAGGCGCTTGGCTTTGACCGCCCGATGGCAAATTCACTGGATGCGGTTTCGGACCGCGATTTCGCGCTGGATTACCTCGCCGCAGCCTCCATTTGCGCGATGCACCTGTCACGCCTATCCGAGGAATTGGTGATCTGGTCATCAGCCCAATTTCGTTTTGTGACCCTTTCGGATCGGTTTTCGACAGGCTCCTCCATCATGCCGCAGAAGAAAAACCCCGATGCGGCGGAATTAATCCGCGCCAAAATTGGGCGGATCATGGGGGCGAATGTCGCGCTTTTGACCGTGATGAAAGGGCTGCCTTTGGCCTATTCCAAAGATATGCAGGAAGATAAAGAACAAGTGTTCGATGCCGCCGACAATCTGATGATCGCCATGGCTGCGATGGCGGGGATGCTGGGCGACATGAGTGCAAATCGGGAAATCCTCGAACGGGCGGCCGCCTCTGGCTTTTCCACGGCCACGGATTTGGCCGATTGGCTTGTGCGCGCTTTGAACTTGCCCTTCCGCGAGGCGCATCACGTCACAGGGGCACTTGTGAAGTTGGCCGAGGATCGTGGATGTGACCTGTCGGACCTTAGTCTTGCGGATATGCAATCCGTGCAGCCAAACATCACTGCCGAAGTCTTTGATGTGTTGGGGGTTCACAATTCAGTCGCTTCGCGCCAATCTTATGGGGGAACAGCACCAAATCAGGTGCGCGCGCAGATCGCGCGGTGGAAAGAAAGGTTGGCGTGATGGGGCGCATGGTCAAATCTTGGATCAAAGCGGGTGTTTTGGCTCTCCTGCTTGGCGGCACATTGGCCGCCTGCGGGGCGGATGGCCCACCCGAACCACCCAGTGAGGATGCTGTCACCTATTAACAGCGCAGCGAAGCGGGATTCTGCTGCGATCAAACGCGGTTCTGCGTCTTGTCCGTTGAATCCGTTGCACAGAATCCCTAACGTCACGCAATGGATGAGCGTGACCCGCAAACGTCATGCATTTTTTGGTTGATTGTCGAGGCCCTGACCACCCATGGAAAAAATACCAATGACCCCCAAAGGGTATAGCGCCCTTGATGCCGAGCTGAAGCATCTGCGTTCCGTGGAACGCCCCGCCGTGATTCAGGCCATTGCCGAGGCGCGCGAGCATGGCGATCTGTCCGAAAATGCCGAATATCATTCCGCCCGTGAAAAGCAGTCTTTTATCGAAGGTCGGATCAAGGAACTGGAGGGGGTTCTTGGTCTGGCGCAGGTGATTGATCCCAAAACCTTATCAGGGGCCATCAAATTTGGTGCGACTGTGGTCTTGATTGATGAAGAGACCGAAGAAGAAAAAACCTATCAGATCGTGGGCGAATCCGAAGCCGATATTGAAAAAGGTCTGTTGAATGTGAAATCCCCCCTTGCCCGTGCCCTGATCGGTAAGGATGAGGGCGACAGTGTCGAGGTGAAAACGCCAGGCGGCAGCAAGGATTATGAAATCACCAAGGTGACCTATATTTAATGACGCTCAACCTCGCCCCCCAAAGGCCATGCGCCACCCTTGACCTCAGGCAGGTATGGGCTGCGCGCGCATCGGGGTTTTGGGGCGGCACTGATGGGGCGCTGAACTTAGGCCTGCGCGAGACAATCGCCATCGTGTTGTCCCTGCTGTGGATTGGTGCTTTTGGCTTTTCCGCATTCGGCTTGGGTGCAGAGCGCGCGGACATGGCGGGTTTGCTCAGCGGGGTTATGATCGCGATTGGGGCCTTATTGCCGCTGGCCCTAATCTGGATTGTCGTGTCGCTGCTGCGTCTCACTTCAGAGTTGCGCACGCACGCCCGAGAAACGCGCAGTCAGATGAGCAGCATCGCGGACAGAATACACGCGGTTGCGGATCATGCTGATCCAAGCATGACTCAAAGTCAGATCGAGGCATTGGCCGAGGCGCAGCGCGCAACCGAGATGAAGCTTGCAAGCTTCACATCCCTCAGGCTGCAAGATGCGGCTTTGCGCGCAGCGGTCCCCCTTAGCCCCCCCGCCGCGCCCGAGAACCCGCAATCTGATCTATCCCTGATTACCGCCGAGCCTGCCTTGCACCAACCCGTCACGCCTGCCGATTTCGTACGTGCCCTGAACTTCCCTGAGAATGAACAGGATAAAGAGGGGTTTCGCGCATTGCGCGCCGCGCTTGAGGACCCCGCAACGCGTGGCTTGATCCGTGCAGCGCAGGATGTTCTCACCCTGCTGTCGCAGGATGGTATCTATATGGATGACCTGATGCCCGACCGCGCGCGCCCTGAAATCTGGCGCAAATTTGCACAAGGTGAACGCGGACGCACGATTGCCTCCTTGGGCGGGGTGCGGGATCGTTCGTCACTTGCGCTTTCTTCGGGACGGCTGCGCCAAGACACGGGTTTTCGCGAAGCGGTGCATCACTATTTGCGCGAATTTGATCGCGTCTTTTGCCAGTTTGAAAAAACAGCATCGGACGATGATATCATCAAACTCAGCGCCACACGCAGCGCGCGGGCCTTCATGTTGCTCGGTCGCGTGACAGGAATTTTTGACTAATCCCGCAACGCCCGATGGATGGCTGCGCGCAACTGCGCCTCATATCCCACGCCCAAAATGCCGCCCTCTTGCGCATCACCCGCACATAACATTTCCGCCAGATCATCGGGTGACAACGCCGCCAAACCTGCCGCGATCACACGGACCTGTGCCGCATCTGGAATTTCATCGGCCCTTGCGTAATGCGCGATCTCTGCAGCCATCAACGAAGGCCAGCATTCCGCCAAGACGATTGGCGCCGCGCAGCCCTCATAGGGGGCAACGGCAAGCTTCGCGCCGAATGTCACGCGCAATGCCTGCAATCGCGCGATGCCCAATATTGCCTGTGACCCCACCGATCCCGTGGTATATAGCTTCCATCCAGGCTGCATTTTGCCATAGCCGTTTTCGATCCTACGCCGCTCAGGCATCCCATGCCCATGACGCAGGTCTTTGGCGGGCAGATCAGGGCAAGCCTGTGCCTGGGGCACACTCCAAAACGGACCCACCCCCGAAAATCGGCGGTTTAACGCGCGGGCAACCTCAAAACGGTTATTGGCGTTGTCTGGCCCATCCTCGACCATCTGCGCAAAAAGCGGCCACAGCGACAGCGCATCGGGCTGCCCTGTCAAATGCTGCGCAAAGCCTGCGGGATAAGCGAAAGAAAAATCAAATGTCGCAAGCAGGCGCTGATCTTGTGCCAACGCCTGTGACATCACCTCGGTCAACTGGCCCATCACATCAGCGCGGGTGCGGTGATAGCTGACCACAGGCGGTTGGCCATGGCTTACACAGGCCATGAAAATGGCATCTTTGGTCGGTTTTTTGGGGCTGGGGGTGGCGCGGGCGGACCAATCCACCACCACAACATGATCAAAACCACAATCCATCACGGGATCATCTGCGCGGCCTGTTCAAGGTGGGCCTCCGTATTGATATTGAAAAACGCGTCAGGCGGGGCGCTGAGCGGGACCGCAACGCCCCCCAATCGCGCCATCACATCGCGCATTTTGCGTGCGCCACCGCGCAGCTCCGCCTCTAGGGCGCAGGCGACATCCACCTGCCAAAGCGCAAATGTCGGATGCAGCCCGCCCCGCATATCTTGGGCATAAGCGATCGCCGCATCGGCACGAAGGTCTTTGAGGGCAGTGACGAGGTTCAGAGGGAAAAACGGGCTATCTGCAGCGAAGCTCATCACCTGATCTGCGCCGCGCGCCTTGGCGGCGTGCAATGCCGCCAGAACCCCGCCCAAGGGACCCATGGATGGAAAATCACCATCTCCAAAAACCTCGAGCCCCAGATCGGCATATCGCACAGGATCCCCATTGGCCGAGAGGATCAAATCATCCACCTGCGGGCGCGCGCGCGTGATGACATGGCTATAGAGCGTCTGACCTGCAAGTATCAGGCGGCCTTTGTCCCTGCCCCCCATACGCTGCGCCGCACCGCCTGCCAAAATCACACCGCAGATCATGCTCTCTCCTTTGGTCCCGACAGGGCTGATTGCATCCCTTGCCCATCAAGGCTAGATCGCACGGACCGAAACGACAATGGTGCAAGATGCGCATGACTGCTTCCAACTCCGCTTATCTGTCTGGGATCATTGGTGGATTGCCTTTCTTGCTGGTTCTGTTGCCGTTTGGCCTGCTGTTTGGGGTGCTCGGCACAGAGGCGGGTTTGCCAATTTCACAGGTGATGGGCTTCTCCTTCTTGGTGATTGCAGGCTCCGCGCAATTCACCGCGCTGCAATTGATGACCGAGAACGCGCCTGTTCTGGTGGTTCTGGCCTCGGCCTTGGCGGTCAATTTGCGGATGGCGATGTATTCCGCTTCGATCACCCCGCATCTGGGCGCAGCGCCGCTGTGGCAGCGGGCCATGTTGTCTTATATGTTGGTCGACCAAACCTATGCCATGGCGATGCAAACCTATGAGGCACAGCCCGAGCGCAGCCTGAAATGGAAAGTGGCCTATTTCTTCGGCCTTGCGACCCCGATTTGCCCCTTGTGGTATGGCGCGACCTACGCAGGGGCGGTTTTGGGCGCAACCATCCCACCTGAATTCGCGTTGGATTTCGCAGTCCCAATCACCTTCCTCGCGCTTGTCGCACCTGCCTTGCGCACATTGGCCCATATCGCAGCGGCGATGACATCCGTGATGATGGCGGTTGTACTCAATTGGATGCCCTATAACCTGTGGCTGATCTTCGCGGGGGTCGCTGCTATGGTTGTAGGGGCAGAAGTCGAGCGCCGCATGACAGCTGCACGGGGCAAATTATCATGAGTGGCTATTCCGAAAGCACCGTGTGGCTGATCATTGCTGCACTGGGATTGGGCACTTATCTGGTGCGCCTGTCGTTTTTGGGGATTTTGGGCAATCGCGATCTGCCCGAATGGGTGTTGCGCCATTTGCGCTATACACCCGTGGCGATCCTGCCCGCTTTGATTACCCCGCTTGTGCTGTGGCCACAGGCCACGGGCGGCACGCTTGACGCGCCAAGATTGAGCGCCGCACTGGTGGCATTGGGTGTAGGTGTGTGGCGAAAAAACGCGATCGCCGCTGTTTTTGCAGGCATGGCCACGCTTTACGCTGTCGGGTATTTTTTGGGCTAGATCGGCAAAGCTGTGGTGGAAAACACGTTTTTCAGCGCGAAGCTTGACTGCATCTTTGACACACCTGGCAAGCGGGCAAGGTATTCGCGATGGATGCGCGCAAAATCTTCGCTGTCACGCGCCACGACCTTGAGCAGATAATCTGCGCTGCCTGCCATAAGATGACATTCCAACACATCAGGCACCCGCTTCACCGCCTGCTCAAAGGCCTCAAGCACCTCATCGGCCTGCCCAGATAGGCTGATCTCCACGAACACGGTGGTCATGCGACCTATGGCACGATGGTCCACCAACGCAACATAGCCACGGATGATGCCTTCTTGCTCCAACCGCGTGATGCGCCGATGACAGGAGGACGCCGAGAGATTCACCTGCTCCGACAACTCCGCGTTGGTCACGCGACCATTTTTCTGGAGGATCGCAAGAATTTTTCGGTCTGCTTTGTCCAACTCGAAACTCATGTCACTTCACATCCGTTAAATAGGTCCGCGCGCGCGGGCGCAGGAGGCACACAGCCCCGCACCTGAAAGACAGGCGCGGAGCGATGTCAAAGCGATTACTTCTTTGCCAAAGCGTCACGGATTTCAATCAAAATATCCAATTCGCTTGGCCCCGCGGGGGCTGCCGCGGCTTCTTCTTGCTCTTTTTCAGTCATCGATTTGATGCGATTAACCAAGCGCACCAACATGAACACCACAAAGGCAATGATCAAAAAATTGATCACAGCCATAACAAATTTACCAATAGCAAACACGGGCGCACCCGCCTCAACGGCAACCGCAAGCGAGGCGTAGTCACCACCATCGAGCGCGTAGAACCAGCCCGAAAAATCAATGCCTCCCGTAAATATCGCAATCAATGGGTTAATCAAGTCACCAACCAGTGATGTCACGATTGCGGTAAACGCGGCACCGATGATGATACCCACCGCCATGTCCATTACATTGCCACGCGCAATGAAAGTCTTGAATTCCGAAAACATAATTTCCCCTTCTCAAGCCATATTGGCTTTATCCATGTTTTAGACCCATGCTGGCTTGCCGATAGAGACGGAAGCCATGTCCAAAGCACAAGAAATCCGTCACATCTGCAACCATTATCTTCCGCATGGAGCGGTAATTATGAGACCTGCGCGCAGGGGGCAACGCGGTGCCCCTTTCGTGGAAATGCGCTTGCGCGGCACATCGAGATGCGGGACAACCAATCCCATGACAGATCCACAAACTATTCCAAAAGCAGCGTTGATACTGGGCTTGGCAGGTGTCTTGCCTTTTGCCTATGGGGCGCTTTCCTTGATGCTCCCCGCTGTGGCACCGCTTGGGGCATGGCTGTTACCTGATCTTTCGCCCGCGCTTTTGTTGCGCAATTATGGGATTGTGATCTTGTGCTTCATGGCTGGGGTCATTTGGGGCTTTGCGGTTCATTCGCCCACGCAGCAAATGATGGGATATGCGCTTGCTGCATCGACCATCCCCGCCTTAGTGGCTTTCTTCCTTGGATTTGGTCCTGCACCACAGGCCTTGCCGATCCTCATTATGGGATTTTTGGCGCTCCTGCCGCTTGATGCATGGGCCATGCGCGCAGGGCTTGCACCACCTTGGTGGCTGCGCTTGCGCGGCGTGTTGAGCGGGTTGGTTATCGCCTGCCTGATCATCGGTGTCATCTATGCCTGAGCTGTTCGCCTATACGGACGGGGCCTGTTCTGGCAACCCTGGTCCAGGCGGCTGGGGGGCGCTGCTTCAGGCGAAAACAGGCGACACCGTCCTCAAGGAACGCGAATTGAAGGGCGGGGAGGCCGATACCACCAACAATCGCATGGAGCTTCTGGCCGCGATCCATGCGCTTGAGGCTTTGGAGCGCCCCAGCATCATCACGGTGATCACTGACAGTGCCTATGTCAAAGGCGGTATCACCGAATGGCTGCGCAGTTGGAAACGCAACGATTGGCGCACCGCCACGAAAAAGCCTGTCAAAAACGAAGACCTTTGGCGGCGTTTGGACGAGGCCGCGGCACGCCATCAGGTGACATGGGCTTGGGTCAAGGGCCATGCAGGACATCCCGAAAACGAACGCGCCGATGCGCTGGCGCGCGCAGGCATGGCCCCTTTTAAATAATCAAACGCCCAGAATTTTTCCCACGGGCATATCTGCACCGCGCAAGAAATCTGCTGCGGCCATGCGCGGCTTGCCTTCGGGTTGGAGTTCGGTGATCTCAATTGCACCCCTGCCGCACGCGATTGTCAGACCTTCGATGACAGAGCCTGCCGCCGCGCCTTGGGGCGGCGCGCCCGCCAACCGACAGGCCAAAAACTTCAACCGCCGCCCTGAAAGCGTTGTCCATGCACCTGGAAAAGGCGACAGGCCGCGAATTTGGCGGTCGATCTCGGTGGCGTCTTTTGACCAGTCTATGGCCGCTTCGGCTTTGTCGATCTTCTCGGCATAGGTGACGCCCTCCTGCGGCTGCGGGACGGGGGTTAAACTGTCGAAATCCGCAAGCGCCGCCACAATCGCCTCGGCCCCAAGCACCGAGAGGCGATCATGCAGCGCAGCGGTGGTTTCCTCCAGACCGATGTCAAGCGCGCGGGTCAACACCACTGGGCCTGTGTCCAAGCCTGCCTCCATCTGCATAATGGAAATGCCCGTCTTCCGATCCCCTGCCATAATCGCGCGATGGATGGGTGCGGCCCCACGCCACCGCGGCAAGAGCGAAGCATGGATATTCAAACAGCCCAAGCGCGGTGCGTCCAAAACCGCTTGCGGCAAGATCAGCCCATAGGCCACCACCACCGCGATATCGGCATCCCATGCGGAAAATTCTGCTTGGGCTGCTGCATCGCGCAAGGTTGCAGGGTGGCGCACGGGCAAGTGCAAGTCTTCGGCCAATGCCTGAACAGGTGTCGGGCGGGGTTTCTTGCCGCGCCCCGCGGGTCTGGGGGGTTGGCAGTAGACTGCGGCCACATCATGACCCGCCGCGATCAGTGCACGCAAGGGCGCACAGGAAAAATCGGGCGAGCCCATGAAAACAACGCGCAAAGCTACACCTTATCGCGCGCAAGATCACGCTTGAGCTTTTGCATTTTACGCGTGATCAATTGCCGCTTCAGCGGCTTGAGATAATCTATAAAGAGAACCCCATCGAGATGGTCGATCTCATGCTGCACGCAGGTGGCCCAAAGCCCCGTAAACGTCTCGCGCTGCAAAACGCCGTCCCGATTCAGCCATTCGACCGTTACATCGCGCGGACGTTCGACATCGGCATAGACCTCTGGGATAGACAAGCAGCCCTCTTCATGGATGTTTTTTTCATCCGAGGATTCAACAATTTTTGGGTTGAACATAGCCAGTGGGCGCGGGGTGGCATTCTCCTCCTTCACGCAATCCATGACAATCACGCGCTGGTCAATTCCAATCTGTGGCGCGGCCAAACCAATCCCTGGCGCGTGATACATGGTTTTCAGCATATCATCCGCCAAAACACGCAATTCATCAGACAGGTCAGGCACATCTTGTGCGACCTTTTTCAGACGGGGATCAGGATGGATCAAAATCGGATAAATCATGGGCCATCAAATAAGCCACTTGCCACCCCTGCGCAACCAAGCGCGCAGCAATTTGCGCTATCAATCACAGACTGGTAACCTATGCTTGTTATGACGTGAAAAATGAACATTTGTTCTGATAATTCATATTTTTTAGATTGCTTGTTCTATAAATTTGTATTGATTTAGAACATATGTTTGTATATTAGACATCCCGAAGAACAGGCCGATATCGCGCCACAGAATGGACACCGCCGATGAATTTTGACGAGATCATCAACCGCCAAGACACCCATTCGATGAAATGGGACATGATGACATCGCTCTACGGGATCAGCCCAGAGAACGGTTTGTCCATGTGGGTGGCTGATATGGATTTTCGCCCCCCTCAGGCGGTGCAAGCAGCGTTGCAAAAGATGCTCGATCACGGGGTCTACGGCTATTATGGCGATGAACGTGCCTATCGCGCCGCAATTGGCTGGTGGATGGCCAACCGCCATAACTGGGAGATTGATCCAGATTGGATCTTCACAACCCACGGTCTGGTGAACGGCACGGCGCTTTGCGTTGACAGCTTCACCAAAGAGGGCGATGGCGTGGTGTTGATGACACCTGTGTATCATGCCTTCGCCCGCGTGATCCGCGCCGCCAATCGCGAGGTTGTCGAATGCCCCCTTGCGCTGATTGAGGGTAAATATCACCTCGACATCGCCGCATGGGATGCCGCTATGACAGGGCGCGAGAAAATGTTGATCCTCTGCTCTCCCCATAATCCAGGTGGCAGGGTTTGGACGGTCGAAGAACTTAAAGCAATCGCCGATTTCGCGCGCCGCCATGATCTGATCTTGGTCTCAGATGAAATCCACCATGATTTGGTGATGCCTGGCCACAGCCATACACCGATGGCAAAAATAGATGGGGTGGTGGATCGGTTGGTGATGATGACCGCCACAACCAAGACGTTCAACATAGCAGGCGGCCATTCAGGCAATGTGATCATTCCAGATCCCACGCTGCGCAAACGCTTTGCCGAACGCATGGCGGCTTTGGGGATTTCGGCCAATTCCTTTGGCCTCGCCATGGCGGAGGCGGCCTATAGCCCAGAAGGGGCCGAATGGGTCGATGCACTTTGCGCCTATTTGGCCAAGAATGCCGCAACCTTCGATGCGGGCATGGCCCAAATTCCAGGTCTGCGCTCAATGAAATTGGAAGCGACCTATCTGGCTTGGGTCGATTTCTCAGGCACTGGCATGAGCCATGAAGAATCCATCGCCCGTGTGGAAGGGGACGCGCGGATCGCCACCAACTACGGGTCAAGCTTTGGCTTGGGTGGCGACCCATTCCTGCGCTTCAATCTTGCGATGCCCCATGCGCAGATCGAAGAGGCTGTGGCGCGGATGCAAAAGGCCTTTGCCGATCTGCAATAATCACGCAACGCGCGCTGCCCGCCCCCGCGCAAGCCGCATATGCACAAGGTAGGTGGCCAATGAGGCCACCACGATGGCACCGCCCACCATCATCAGCGGTGTCGGGGCCTCCCCCACGCCGACCCAAACAAGGATTGGGCCAAGCACTGTTTCAAGCAACATCAACAAGCTCACATTTGCCGAAGCGGTGTAGCGATTGGCCAAGGTCAGCAGGAAGAAACTTGCGGGCAGGATGAAAGCGCCCGTGGTCAAGATCAGCATGATTTGGGGGGTGCTTGCGCCGCTGTCCTGCGCAAAGCTCAAACCCACCATTCCCGAGATCAGCGCGCCAAGCCCCATCCCAAGCAGGATTGGCAATTGATGATGTTTCCTGATCAGCACAAAGGTCATGGCCAAGAGAAGACCCATACTCAAACCCATAAGGCCACCCCAGAATGTCGCCATGTCAAAAGGAAGGCCTGCATCGGATTTGCCGAAAATGGCCAGTCCAATGCCAAACAAAACCGCCGCGATGGTGATCCATGTCGCACGGGTCGTGGGTTCGCCCAACAGGATTTGCGACAACAGCGCAGAAAACACAGGGACGGTCGCGACCCCCATCAAGACCACGGTCACGGGGGCCACAGCAATCGCCACGCTGAACAAAGCGCCATTTGCCGCCTGACACAGGATCAAGGCCAAGCCCGCGCCAGACACCAGCGCGCCTGCCTCAAACACATGACGGCCGCGCGCGGTCAAAACCCAAGCGGCAATCAGCACCAACCCCATCGCCGTGCCGCGCCAGCCCAACATCTCGAACCCGCCCATACCAGAGAGACGCATCAGCAGCGTATCAGGCGAAATGATCAAGGCACCTGCCAAAGCAAGCAACAGGCCGAAGGCGGGATGCTGTTTCATGAAACACTCCAAAACACTCAATGTGATCCTATAGGGGCCATCATGGCTTGGGGCAATCCGCCAATATGCGCCCCCCTCATTCGCCCCCGAGGCTGCAACTGCAGAAAAATCAGGATCGCCGCAGCGCAGCACTTGCGAAATCCCGCGTAATATCATACCCAAAGACAAGCAAAAAACGAAACATCCTTGCGCAGGCTATGCGCAATTCTGCCAAAAGGACATGACATGAGCTTTCGCCTTCAGCCCCAACCCGTTGCCCGCCCAAACCGCTGTCAGCTTTTTGGGCCAGGCTCGAACGTAAAGCTCTTTGAAAAAATGGCGGCATCAGCGGCAGATGTGATCAACCTTGATCTCGAAGACTCGGTCGCGCCAAGCGACAAGGACGCGGCGCGATCCAACGTGATCGCCGCCATAGGTGGGGTCGATTGGGGCAAGAAAACCCTCAGCGTACGGATCAACGGCCTTGATACGCCCTATTGGTATCGTGATGTGGTGGATCTGCTTGAAAACGCATCTGAAAGGCTGGATCAGATCATGATCCCGAAAGTGGGCAATGCGGCCGATATCTATGCGGTGGATGCGCTTGTCACAGCGATTGAAAGCGCAAAAGGGCGGCAGAAGCGGATTAATTTCGAAGTTATCATCGAATCTGCGGCAGGTATCGCCCATGTCGAGGACATCGCTGCCGCTTCTCCACGTCTGGTGGCCATGAGCTTGGGCGCGGCGGATTTCGCGGCCTCGATGGGGATGCAGACCACGGGCATCGGCGGCACGCAGGAAAATTACTATATGCTGCATGATGGTGCACGGCATTATTCCGACCCGTGGCACTGGGCACAAACAGCGATTGTCGCCGCCTGCCGCACCCATGGCATTTTGCCCGTAGATGGGCCGTTTGGCGATTTCTCCGATGATGAGGGCTATCGCGCCCAAGCACGGCGTTCCGCCACTTTGGGCATGGTGGGCAAATGGGCCATTCATCCCAAGCAAATCGCACTGGCCAATGAGGTGTTCACCCCGTCAGAGGCCGCTGTCGCCGAGGCGCAAGAAATCCTTGCCGCGATGGAAGAGGCCAAGCGCAGCGGTGCAGGCGCGACTGTCTACAAGGGGCGCTTGGTCGACATCGCCTCCATCAAACAGGCCGAAGTGATCGTCAAACAGGCACAGATGATCGCGCAGGGCTGATCCACCGCGCTTGTTCGTTGCATCTTTGATCAGGCTTGGCCATATAGGCATGGGCCAGATATGATCTATGCTGCCTGATCGCGCGGCATAATGTGGAGGTGTGATGAACTATCTCGATTTCGAAAAACCCTTGGCTGAGATTGAAGGCAAGGCGGAGGAGCTGCGCGCATTGGCGCGGGGCAATACCGAAATGGATGTCGAAGCCGAGGCAAAAGCGCTGGACAAGAAAGCGCAAGATCTCCTGAAGGATCTCTATAAATCACTGACCCCATGGCGCAAATGCCAAGTGGCCCGTCATCCCGACCGTCCGCATTGCCGCGATTACATCAACGCCCTGTTTACCGAATACACCCCGCTCGCAGGTGATCGTAACTTTGCCGATGATCATGCGGTGATGGGCGGTTTGGCCCGCTTCAATGATCAACCCGTGGTGGTGATTGGTCATGAAAAGGGCAATGACACCAAATCCCGCATCGAACATAATTTTGGCATGGCGCGGCCTGAGGGCTATCGCAAAGCGGTGCGCTTGATGGATATGGCAGACCGTTTTGGCCTGCCCGTGATCACGCTTGTCGATACGCCAGGTGCCTATCCTGGCAAAGGCGCAGAGGAGCGTGGGCAATCCGAGGCGATTGCACGCTCGACCCAGAAATGCCTTGAAATCGGCGTGCCTTTGATCAGCGTGATCATCGGCGAGGGCGGCTCAGGCGGGGCCGTTGCCTTCGCCACCGCAGACCAGCTCGCCATGTTGGAACATTCGATCTATTCGGTCATCAGCCCCGAAGGCTGCGCCTCGATCCTTTGGAAAGACGCGGAGCGGATGCGCGAAGCGGCAGAGGCCTTGCGCCTGACCGCGCAAGATTTGGAAAAATTGGGTGTCTGCGATCGGATCATTCCCGAACCGATGGGCGGCGCACAGCGCGACAAAGCCGCGACCATCGCGGCCGTTGGTCAAGCGATTGACGCAATGCTGCGCAAACACAAAGACATGGATCGTAAGAAGCTGATCGCGGCGCGGCGCAAGAAATATTTGGATCTCGGTGCGAAGGGTCTGGCCGCCTAACCTGCGGCCTCGACCATCAACCGATCAGACGCGGTTTCAATCTCGCGCTCCAGATGGGCCATTACATCGGCCACGGGCAAACCATGGGGCACGGCGGGCAGGAATTCGACCACCGCCAAGCCCTGCTTGCGGGCAATGCCAATGCGCGGCCAAAACAGACCGACATTGGTGGCGGCAGGCACGCAAACCATCCCCGTGCGTTCAACCAATACGCCCACACCAACCTTATAGGGTTTGACATCATGCGGGGCGACCCGCGTGCCTTGTGGGAAAATGATCAATTGACCCGCATCCCCCATACCAGCCAAAACACCATCGACCATTTCTTGAATGGCCTTGCCGCGCTTGCCGCGATCCACCGCAACACAGCCAAGCCGCGCCGCATACCACCCCAAAAAAGGTGCATTCTTTAGGGATTTTTTCATGATGAACCGCGGCCGCGGCAAAACCGAAGTCAGAATAATGATATCAAAAAAACTTTGGTGTTTTGAGGCCAGAATCACCTCGCCTTGCGGCACATCGCCCCGAATTTCGGAACGCAAACCCACCAAAATCGCGGCACTCCAACGCACGTAGCGGGAATAATATCGCACCCCCGCTATCGCCCCTTGCCGCGAGGCGATAGCCCATGGCGCAAAGACCAATGCGAAAATGGGAATCATCAGATACATCTGCGCGACAAAGATCAGGGATCGCACCCATTGGATCATGGCATTCCTCGCAAAACTCGAAAGGCCGCAGCCTTGGTCGCCTGAAACGCTACAAAAGCGATCAAAAGCGGAATGATCAAGAGCCACAGCCATTCTGCGCCCACAAAGCCCAGACCGACCACAAAACTCTCTGCGCTGGCTTGATCAGGGAAGAGCAAAATCGCAACGCCCCCAGAGAAAGTGCCAATTCCGCCGCCGATCAAACTGCGCAGCGCAAAGCGACGCACGAACGCCCCTGCAATATATGCATCCCGCGCCCCCACAAGACGCAGCACCCTGATCACTTGAACATTGGCCGAAAGCGCGGCCTGCGCGGCTAAAGTAACCATTGCGACAGTGGCCCCAAAAATCAAAGCAAGCGCCACATATCCCATCACACGCAACCGACCCGCAGCGGCAATCAGAGCGCTGCGCCATGTCTCGTGATCGTCCAAAATTGCGTTTGGGGCTTCGGCCGAGAGGCGCAATCGCAACCCCTCGACATCATAGCCTTCGGGGCTTTCGGTTACGTCAATGATGCGTGGCAAGGGCAAAAACTCAATTGGCATACCCGCTCCAAACCAAGGTTCCAAAAGGGCACGCTGTTCTTCCATGCTCACCTCGCGGGCAGATACCACGCCAGGGGTTTGGGCCAACACCGTGAGGACGGTGGCCACCTCCGCCTCGATCTCCGCCATCGGGGCCGCAATGCGAATGGTGCTGTTACGCGCCAAGTCCTCCGACCACCGCGCGGCCACACGTCCAGCAGCAAGCGACAGTGCAAGCGCAAAAACCGCGAGAAACGCCATGGCCGCCGATGCAAAGACGGTCAATCGCGCAGAAGTCCCCGCAGAAGGCACAACCCTGTCGGAGGCCGCATCACCGATCAGGGCGGCAATGATATTGACGAGAAAGCTCACAAATCTGCCCCAGCCAATTGCAGCTTACCGCCCACAATCCGCAACACCCGCGCCGCAACTTGTTTTTTCGCCGCGCGAATAAAGGCGAGATCATGGGTGGCAACCAAAACGGCCTTTCCAAGGCGATTCAACTCCACCAACAAGCGCAGCTGCCGCATGGCCATGTCCCAATCCACATTGCCCGTGGGTTCATCCGCCAAGATCACATCAGGATCACGGATGATCGCGCGCGCGAGGGCCGCGCGCTGCCGCTCGCCACCCGACAATTCGGGCGGCAGCGCCGTGGCGCGATGACGCAAATCCACCCAATTCACCAATTGGGTCAGATTTCGGCGTTCGGCTTCCGTAATCTCGCGCCCCGACACATAGAGCGGAAGCGCAATATTCTGCGCCACATCCAAATGATCCAAAAACTGACAATCTTGATGCACCACGCCGATCCGTTGTCGGGCCAGCGCAAGATCATCGCGCGCCATCGTGGCGCTGTCTTGCCCCATCAAGCGCACATGGCCAGCATTCGGACATAATTCCCCATAACACAGTTTGAGAAAGGTTGTTTTGCCCGCCCCTGATGGCCCTGTCAGGAAATGAAACGAGCCTTTGGCCAGCCGCAGCGACATCTGCGACAGGATCAAATCCGAACCGTGACCATAGCCATAGGACACATCTTGCAACTCAATCACGCAAAACCCCAGTTCTGGCAACCTCCGTGCATAGATGCCCGATGCCGTGATCTGTTGCAATCGCGCCGCGTCAAATACTTAGGGTCAAGACCCTTGGATTGATCGCATGGCATTGCTAAATGAAACGGAATCCCGCCATATAGGCATTGCGCATCACAGGCTGCGCTGCGATTTACACAACTGGAACTATATTAACCCATGCGGCTAACCTGTCCAAATTGCGGCGCGCGTTACGAGATTGATGACGCGTTGATCCCCAGCGAAGGGCGGGATGTGCAATGCTCCAATTGCTCGACAAATTGGTTTCAGTCTGGCCCTGTGGTCGCAACACCGCGCGCTGAAACACCGCCACCGGTTGAACAGCCAAACTCACCCGACACATCGGCCCCACCCCGCCGCGCGCTAGACCCAAGCCTGCGCGCGCTGCTGCGTGAGGAGGCGGAGCGCGAAGAACGATTGCGCCGCGAAGAAGCGGAGACATTGGAACGACAAGATGAGATGGCGCTGCAAGATCCAACGCCTGCCGCCACACCAATCGCGCGCGGGAAAGACCGCTTAGACCTGCTGCCAGATATCGAAGAAATAAACGCCTCTCTCACGCCGCAACAACCAACGGCGCCCCAGAAAACCACGCCCGAAGAGGTGACCGCCGCAAAATCTGCGCCATCTCCCGACCACGCACGGCGCAAAGGGCGCAACGCTGGTCTGTTGTTAAGCCTTAGCCTTGGATTGGCCGCAATCCTGATCTACGGCAATGCGGCGGCATTGAGTGAGGCCATGCCTGAGCTTGCGCCCTATTTGGCGCGCTATGCGGCTGCCGTGGATGGGCTGCGCGACATCATCTTAGACTGGCTGCGTGCAACCCTACCGCGCCTACAGGCGCAGATTGCGGAATGGATCGCAGCCTTCACTCAATAAGGTTCGATCAATCTGCGCAGGTAATCGCGCTCCTCTTCGGGGCGGGTCATTTCGCCAGAGCGGCGGCGCAATTCATCCAGCAATTCGGTTGCGCGCCGTGCGGCTTCCTCACGGGACAATTGCCCACCCGCGACACCCGATCCTTCGCCACCCGTGGCGCGACCCAGAGGGTCCGTTAGGGGGCGAGCGGTTCCTTGTTGCTGACCGCCTTGCTGCGCATCCCCCATATCCGTGCCATCTGCCGCAGGTGGTGTGCCGTTTTCATCAGCAAAAGCACGGCCCAGTTGATCCATCCCCTCGCGCAATGCATCCATCGCATCCGCTTGGCGGTCCAGTGCGCCTGCCATGTCACCGTCTTCCAAGGCGCGCGCCGCATCGCGCATCGCGCGCTCTGCCTCATCGAGACGGTCCCGCGCCGCCTGTCCTTCTTCACGACCTTGGCCTGGTAAATTTTCCGCCTGTTCGCGCAAGCTGTCGCGCAAGGCCTCTTGGCGCTCAGAAAGGCTCGGTCCATCCCCCTCGGAGGTGTCACCCCCCTGTCCAAAACTATCTTGGAACGAACGGAAGCTCTCATCCGCCAAACCTTGCTGTTCGCGCAACGTGTCGCGCAGCGCGTCCATGGCGCGTTCCCCTGCAGACCCTTGGCCTTCGCCTTGGCCTTGGGTCACTTCCATATTTTCCAACATTTGCGATAAAGCATCTAACATCGCCTGCGCTTCGGCCATGCGCCCCTGCTCCATCAACTCCTGAATTTGATCCATCATTTGCGATAGATCATTCATCGAGAGTTCCATCCCGTCTTGCCCTTGGTCAGGCGTGTCGGTGGGGCTGTCGCTTGGCTCGGCGGATTGCGCCAATTCGCGGATGTAATCATCCATGGCGCGCTGCAAATCTTCCATCAGACCTGCAATTTCTTCATCACTCGCACCGCGCCGCATGGCCTCGGAGAGACGCTCTTGGGCTTGGCGCAGCGCGGCCAGCGCATCATCAAGATCAAGCTCCTCAAGATCGATGGCAACCTGCCAAAGGATTTCGGCCAATTCATCGCGCAACTCGGCCGAAAGGGGGGCGTTTGCCGCTTCGATACGGCGAATGACACTGCGCAACGGCAGATAGGGCGTTTGATCCTCCAGATAGGTTTGTGGGGCATAGGTCAACGCACGCAGCACCTGCGCCACGCGCGCCGCGTTTTCCACCGACCACAAGAGATCACGCCGCTGTTCGATCAAACTGGCCGCCAAAGGATCAAAAAAACGCCGTGAAGGCAGGCGGGCAAGGTGCATCCTCGCCTCCCCCGTTTGGCCCATATCATCCTCAACCCTGAGTGACAGGATCACAGGCAAATTAGCCAAGGGATGCTTGCTGACATCCTCTACAAGATTTTCGGAAAAATCGGCCCGATCCCCCGCAAATGGCATCGGCAAATCCAACACCAAATCGGCGCGCGGCTCAGGGTCCACCGACAAACCATAGCGCCGTGACACGGCCTCTAGATCAAGCTGCAAGCGCGCCACACCACCCGCGATGGCAAAGTCATCTTGAGCGCGAAACCCGATGATGGTCAGATCTGGCGCTTCAAGTTGCGGTGCGCCCAATATCTCCACCTGTGGCGCAACATCTGGCGAGAGCGAAAAACGCCATGCTGCATCACCGATCACCAGATCACCCGAGGTCATGATCTCAAAATCTGTGGCGGCGGCGGCTGGGTCGAGGACCACATCAGGTGCGAGGGACTGGTCAAGGTCCAGACTGCCTCCGATCTCGTAAAGCCGCAAAATCAACCGCGCGCCTTGGATCACCTCAACGGTCCCCTGATCTGACCGCGGCAGATCATCGAGGTAAAGCGTGGGCAGGCCTGTGTATCGCGGTGGCTCCACCCATCCTTCCCAAACTGGACCGACAAGGCCATTTGGCACAGAGGCGGGAGAGCTGCCGCGCAGAACAGGGTTTGCGAAAATCAAAGCCATTGCAAAGGCCGTCAGCACCATCAAGGACAGGCCAAACGGGTCCGCCTGCATGAGACGCGGGCGCGCAGGCACGGGGCGCAAATTCGCAATTTCCACACGCATCCGCGCCAGATGCGCCTGCCACAGAGCTTGCGTCCCCAGATGGTCCTTGCCCGATGCAATCTCATCAAGTGCTGCGCTCAAAGGTGCATGGGGTTGGCTTTGGTCGAGGCGCGCGAAGGCCTCCGCACGGCGCGGCCATGCGAAACGCCGCGCGCCCACGATCAATGCCACAAGCAAGCATCCGCCAAGCGACAGGTGAAGGTAAGGCATAAGGCCCCAAAAGGCCCAACTCACATAGGCCAAGCCCAACAGGCAGAGGAACGGCCAAAACGCAGCAACGACCCGCTCCTGCACCATGCCCACCCACGTCAGGCGCAAGGGCCAACGCACTTGGCGTAGGATCTGTGCTTTGGTCTCATGTGCCGTCATCGGCTCCACCACCTTTCGCCTGATGTTACCCAATCAGGCAGGTTTAGGCATTATAGCCATTCTGGAACGATATCGCGCTGAATGATTTCGTCAAAGGTCGGACGCTTGCGAATGACGCTGAATTGATCAGCTTGGACCAAAACCTCGGGGATAAGGGGGCGTGTGTTATACTCGCTCGACATGACCGCACCATAGGCACCCGCAGAGCGAAAGGCCACCAAATCCCCCGCATCCAATGGGGGAAGGTTGCGCGCCTTGGCAAATGTATCCCCCGTCTCACATACTGGGCCAACCACGTCATAGGGGCGCTGCTCGGCACCAGCCTGCGCTTCAATCACAGGAATAATATCGTGCCAAGCGCCATACATCGCGGGGCGGATCAGATCATTCATGGCCGCATCAAGGATGAGGAAATCACGCCCCTCGCCAGATTTCACATAGATGACGGAGGACACCAAAATGCCCGCATTGCCCGAAATCAAGCGTCCTGGTTCAATCTCAACCTCAACGTCCAAATCGCCCACACAACGCTTGATCAAAGCACCATATTCAAGCGGCAAGGGCGGGGCGCTGTTGGAGCGCTCGTAGGGGATGCCCAATCCCCCCCCTAGATCAAGTCGGCGGATATTGTGGCCATCGGCGCGCAAAGCGCGTGTCAGCTCCGCCACTTTGTTATAAGCCAGTTCAAAAGGCGCCAAATCAGTCAATTGGCTGCCGATATGCACATCAATGCCCATTACATCGATCGCGGGCAGGCTGGCCGCATAAGCATAAACCGCGCGGGCGCGGGCAATCGGAATTCCGAATTTATTCTCCGATTTTCCCGTTGCAATTTTCTCATGGGTCTTTGCGTCCACGTCTGGATTGACCCGAATGGTGATCGGGACTGTCACCCCCACGCTTTGCGCGACCTCGGAGAGAACCGCCAATTCGGCTTCCGACTCGACATTAAATTGACGGATGCCCCCTTCGAGAACATGGCGCATTTCTTCGCGGGTCTTCCCCACGCCTGAGAACACGATCTTTTCGCCCTTAACACCCGCGGCGCGCGCACGGGCATATTCTCCGCCCGACACCACATCCATCCCCGCACCTAAATTGCCCAAATGCCGCAAAACGGCCTGATTGGAATTGGATTTCACCGCAAAGCAAACAAGATGGTCCAGCCCGTCCAACGCCTCGCTGAACAGATGATAATGACGGGTCAGCGTGGCGGTGGAATAGAGATAGAACGGTGTGCCCACAACAGCGGCAATCTCACGCACAGAGACATCTTCGGCATAAAGCTCGCCGTTCTTGTACAGAAAGTGATCCATCGCCCGATCTCCGCCTCGCGCCGTTTTGATGATCCGCGCTTATCACCCTTGCACGCGGTTTCAAACCCTCTGTGGCAAGGTGTTTAGACCTCGTTGCGCGACCGCAAGAACAGATACAGCGGCAAGGCGCAGCTGACCCCAATGCCGTAAATCGTGGGAATGGCCAACAGCGACAGCCAATCGCGCCGCGCGATCCCCTCAACCAAAATCCATATGTTCAGGGTCAGAGCCGCAATGGTTAAATCCCAGACCAAACCCGATGATGCATCATTGGCGTGCCATGCTTCGACCATGGCCATAATGGACCACTCATTCGCCGCCAACCATGGTAGGAAATATTGCATTGGCACAATCGTGCCCACGACAGCCAAAACCAAATAGATCATTCGCAAAACAGACATGGGCATCTCCCCTTTCCCCGCTTTTTCGTATGAAATGATAGCACGTGCGCAAGTTTTGCAAATTTTTCAGTCGTAACACGGCAACATATTGTCGCGTATCAATTGACCCCCCTACCCAAGACGCGCTACGCACTTGCAAAATCAGAATGGCGCGCGCGGGCGGCTCAGATGCCCGTGACCGAAAGTCCGAAGGAATTGGAGAATGGCGGAGATGGAACGCGAATCCGTAGAATATGATGTCGTCATCGTGGGTGCTGGTCCATCAGGCCTTTCTGCTGCGATCCGTCTCAAGCAGTTGGACCCTGATTTGAGCGTGGTCGTGCTTGAAAAAGGCTCCGAGGTGGGCGCCCATATCCTGTCTGGCGCCGTGCTTGATCCTGCGGGATTGGACGCTTTGATCCCCGATTGGAAGGCCAAAGGCGCGCCTGTCACCGTGCCTGTGCG
The DNA here is from genome assembly GCA_025751475.1 of Rhodobacteraceae bacterium XHP0102. Classification (GTDB taxonomy): domain Bacteria; phylum Pseudomonadota; class Alphaproteobacteria; order Rhodobacterales; family Rhodobacteraceae; genus M30B80. The sequence continues at coordinate 431,632 of JAOWLD010000002.1, read as the reverse complement.
CGAAGATAACTTCTATCTGTTGGGCGAGGCGGGCGGCATTCGCCTGCCGAATATGATGATGCCACCTTTGATGAACAACCATGGCAATTACATCGTCTCGATGGGAAATGTGTGCCGTTGGTTGGCCGAACAAGCCGAAGGTTTAGGCGTTGAGATTTTCCCTGGCATGGCCTGTTCTGAATTGGTTTACGCCGAAGATGGCTCCGTCAAAGGCGTTGTGGCGGGCGTGTTTGGCCTCAACGCCGATGGCACGCCGTCCGATGGCTATGAACCTGGAATGGAATTGCACGGCAAATACGTATTCTTGGGCGAAGGCGTGCGCGGCTCACTTACAAAAGAGGTGATTGCGAAATTCGACCTGTCCAAGGGGAAAGAGCCTCAGAAATTCGGCCTTGGCATGAAAGAGATTTGGGAAATTGACCCAGCCAAGCACCGCGAAGGCACTGTGACCCATACAATGGGTTGGCCCCTTGGCAATAATGCAGGCGGCGGCAGCTTTGTGTATCACCTCGACAACAATCAGGTTTACGTGGGCTTTGTGGTGCATCTGAATTACGAAAACCCACACCTCTATCCCTATATGGAATTTCAGCGGTTCAAGCATCACCCGATGATTGCCGAGCTTTTGAAGGGTGGTAAACGCGTGGCTTATGGCGCGCGCGCGATTTCCGAAGGGGGCTATCAATCCATGCCAAGCCCTGTCGCACCTGGTGTTGCGATTTTGGGCTGTGGGGTGGGTCTGGTGAATGTGCCGCGCATCAAAGGCAACCATAACGCGATGCTCTCGGGCATTGCCGCCGCCGAAGCGGCGCATAGCGCGATCAAAGCGGGCCGTTCAAGTGACACATTGGATGATTACGCCACGACACTCTCCGATGGCCCGATTGGCAAAGACCTAAAGCGCGTGCGCAACGTGAAACCGCTCTGGTCGAAATTCGGCCTTTTGGGCGGGCTCAGTCTTGGCGGCTTGGATATGTGGGTTGCAAACCTGACAGGGTTGACCCTCTTTGGCACGATGCGCCACGGCAAAACCGATGCACAAGCCACAGGCAAGGCCCGTGATTTTAAACCCATCGACTATCCAAAACCTGATGGGGTTTTGTCCTTTGATCGCCTGACCAATGTCAGCTTCTCGATGACCAATCACGAAGAAAGCCAACCCGCGCATTTGCGGCTTGGGGATGCCTCGGTGCCGATTTCAATCAATCTGCCCGAATATGCCGAACCCGCGCAGCGCTATTGCCCTGCGGGGGTCTATGAAGTTGTAGAAGAAACAGGAAAAGAAGCGCGCTTTGTGATCAACTTCCAAAACTGCGTGCATTGCAAGACCTGTGACATCAAAGACCCGTCTCAAAATATCACATGGGTCACGCCGCAAGGCGGGGACGGGCCGAACTACCCCAATATGTGATTGGCCCAATATGTGATTGAAATTTCAAAAATTTGATGCGGGCGCGGGGGCTTTATCAGCTTCCGCGCCATTGTTTTCGCGGGCAGCACGGCCTAATCTCCTCCTTTGTAAGATCGGGAGTCCTTTATATGCGCAACTTCGCCCTTTTCGCATTGCTCTGCGCCGCAACCCTCAACGGGACGGGCAGGTTGGCGAATGCTCAAACGTTTGAGGGCAGCGTCAATGCAGGGGCCTACCTCGCCGCACGACAAGCGCTTACAGAGAGCAATTACAAAATTGCCGCCAATTATCTCAATGTTTTGCTTGAAACGGCTGCGCCTGACGGCGACTTGGCGATCAACGCGATCCTGTCGCATACGGCTTTGGGCGAATGGACGCGGGCCGCAGAAATTGCACAAGGGATCACCTCCGACAATCCAAGCCATGAACTGGCTGACTTGGCCATTTTGGTGGTGCTTTTGGCACAAGGGGACACAGCCGCCGCTTTTGAACGCATTGATGCAGACCGTGGAGCTGGCGCATTGGTCGATGATCTGATCGCGGGTTGGTTATACCTCGCGCAGGGGCAAATGGATCGCGCCAGTGATCGCTTCAATGGACTAGCACAGGGTCAAGGTCTGGGTGATTTGGCCTTTTACCACCTCGCTTTGGCGCGCGGTGCGGTGGGTGATTTCGAAGGCGCTGCGCAAATCTATGAAGGTGTAGAATTTAATCTTGGTGCGGCAGGCACGCGTATCTTGCAGGCTTATGCGCAGACTTTGGTGCAGCTTGACCGCGCCGAAGATGCGCTGGAGATGCTCGATGGGGTGTTGTCACAAAATCGGGATCTTGGCCTCAGCGCCCTACGTGACGAGATCGCCGCGAATCCAGAACGCAGCTATGATTTCATCACCACACCACAACAAGGATTGGCCGAGGTCTTTTTCACGTTGGCGGAGGCTTTAGGCCGTGAAAGCGGGCCGACCTTGCCGCTGATTTACAGCCGTGCGGCCCATTATATCGACCCGTCCCACAGCGAGTCTTTGCTGCTCAGCGGCGATTTGCTGATGCAAAGCAATCAATATGATCTCGCAATCGCGGCTTATGGTGCGGTTCCAGGGGACGATCCGCTCGCGCTTGAAGCGATCATCGGACGCTCGGACGCTTATGCGCAACTGGGGCGCAGCGGCGAGGCCATCGCCAGCTTGCAGGCGCTTGTGGCCGCAGGGCCTCAGCCATTTCCCGTCCATGCGCAACTGGGCGATTTGTTGCGCCGCGAAGAACGATTTGCCGAAGGCGCGGATGCCTATAGTGCAGCGCTTGCGCTGATTGATCAAAATGATCCACGCTTTTGGTTTTTGTTCTACGCACGCGGCATATGCTATGAGCAATCCGATCAATGGGATGCGGCGGAGGCCGATTTCCGCAAGGCCCTCAGCCTCAGCCCCGATCAATCCTCGGTTCTCAATTACCTTGGATATTCCTTGGTCGAACAACGCCGCAACCTTGATGAAGCGTTGAATATGATTGAACGCGCGGTCGAATTGGACCCCGATTCAGGATATATTGTAGACAGTCTTGCATGGGTTTATTTCCGCCTTGGCCGCTATCAGGAGGCGGTCGCACCAATGGAACGTGCAGCCGAACTTTTGCCGACTGACCCGATTGTAAACGACCATTTGGGCGATGTGTATTGGAAGGTTGGTCGTCAACGTGAAGCGCGCTTTCAATGGGAACGGGCGCTTTCCTTTGATCCAACCGAAGAAGACGCCGCTCGCATCCGGCTGAAGCTTGAAATTGGCTTAGACGAAGTGCAGCAGCGCGAGGCAAATAGCCCATGATCCTTTGGCCCGCGCGCGCCAAGCTTAATCTTGCTCTGCACGTGGTTGGGCAAAGGACAGACGGGTATCACCTGCTCGACTCGCTTGTCTGTTTTGTAGACATTGCAGATCAGCTTACGGTCGCGCCCGCCTTTGATCTTAGCCTCACTGTGGAAGGCCCATTTTCCATGGGTGTCCCAGTGGATGACGGCAATCTGGTGCTCAAAGCAGCGCAATTGTTTTCCCGCGAAACGGGCCAAGGGGCGGCCATTCACCTTGTAAAAAATCTTCCTCATGGGGCGGGTATTGGCGGCGGCTCGGCCGATGCGGCGGCGGCGCTTCAGGCTTTGGCGCAATTATGGGGGCAACCCCTGCCCAAGAAAGATGCCATCTTATCGCTTGGCGCGGATGTGCCAGTTTGCCTTGAAACCGCCCCTGTTTTCATGCGCGGCATAGGCGATGAGATCACAACCGCGCCCGCGCTGCCACCCCTTTGGGCCGTGTTGGCACATCCCAATCTGCCACTGGCGACCCCTGCGGTTTTTGCGACATTGCAACAGAAGGACAATCCACCACTTGCGCCCTTGACGGGCGATTTCTGGTCATGGCTTGAGGCGCAACGCAACGATCTGGAGGCGCCCGCCATCGCACTCTGCCCGCAGGTTGCATCCGTTCTGAATGCATTGCGCGGCACGGCGTCCGCACGGATTGTCCGCATGAGCGGATCAGGCAGCACCTGTTTTGCCCTTTACGATAGCGCCGATGCGTCCCACGCCGCGAAAGCCGCATTGCAGGCCGCCCATCCCGCATGGTGGGTTGAGGCGGGCGCAATCATGGTGTGAGGGATCAGGCGATCCGCTCCACCACGTAATCCGCCAGATCCTGCATCATGTCGCGCAATGGATCATTCGGCAGGATATTTAGGGCGGATTTTGCGCTTTGCGCAAAGCGCAAGGCCTCTTGGCGGGTTTCTTCCAATGTCCCATGCGCGCTCAGAAGATCAAACGCCGCCTCCAGATCGCCTTCGTTTTGATCCCCGCGCCCAATGGTGCGGGTCCAGAACGCGCGTTCAGCAGCATCGGCTTTTGCGATGGCACGAATGACGGGCAGGGTCATTTTACGCTCGCGGAAATCATCACCTGTGTTTTTGCCCATTTCGCCAGATGCACCGCCCCAATCCAAAAGGTCGTCCACAATCTGAAAGGAAACACCCAAAGCGTCACCATATTGGGCCAAAGCCGCGCGGTCCGCATCAGGACGGCCAGCAATCACTGCACCAGATTCGGTTGCCGCTTGGAACAAAGCGGCGGTTTTGCCACGGATCACCTGCATATAAGTGTCTTCGGTGGTGGTGATGTCCATGGCTGCGGTCATTTGCAGAACTTCGCCCTCGGCAATGGTCGCCGCCGCATTGGACAAAATCTCGAGAACCTCAAGGTTCTGCGGCTCGACCATCAACTGAAAGGCGCGGGCAAACAGATAATCGCCCACCAGAACCGAGGATTTATTATCCCAAAGCAAATTTGCAGTCGGGCGACCACGGCGTTGGTTGCTTTCATCGACAACGTCATCATGCAACAATGTGGCCGTATGGATGAATTCCACCGTTGCGGCCAATTTGATGTGGCTGTCCCCGTCATAGCCGCACAGCTTGGCCGCTGCCAAGGTCAGCATCGGACGAATGCGCTTGCCACCTGCATCAATCAAATGCGCCGTCACTTCGGGAATGCGCGGCGCATGGCGCGATGCCATACGCGCGCGGATCAATTGATCCACTGCATCCATATCCGCCTCAAGATGGGCGGCGAGGCGCTCATGCGGTTTTGCACTGCTATGATCAAGCGACATAGTCTTCTTTCCTTCGGACGTCTCAGCCTCTCTCGACAGAACGGGCTGAGAGGCCTAAATCAAAATGATGCATGAAGTCCTGCGCAGCAATGACCCAACGGTAATCGCCTTTGCCTCGGCCCTGCTTTCTGGCGAGGGTATAGAGGTGTTCGAGTTTGACGTAAATATAAGCATTCTTGAAGGCTCCATCGGCATATTGCCGCGCCGATTGATGGTGCGGCGGCAGGATCTGCACATGGCGCGTGTTGCGCTTCGGGATAATGGCCTTGAGGTCAGCCCATGCGCCTAGGGTTTGACGATGCCGATCTGACCTGTGATGACTTTCTAAACGGGGATTTACAGATTTACCAACCGCGCCACGGTTATCGCGCCGCGACCGACCCGATCTTTCTGGCGGCAAGCTGCCCTGCACGCGCGGGGCAATCGGTGTTGGAACTGGGCTGTGGCGTTGGCACGTCAATCCTTGCCTTGGGTCTGCGGGTGCCGTCCTTGCGGCTTGTTGGTGTTGAACGGCAGACGGATTATGCAGAGCTGGCGCGGCGCAATGCCGAAGCGGCGGGCTTGCCATTGGAAATTATCGTGGCGGATCTGGCCACGCTTGCAAACCATACCACCACAAGCTTTGACCATGTCATCGCCAATCCACCTTATTTCACTACAGGTGGCGGCACAGAAGCCGCGGACCAAGGGCGCGAAGCGGCGCGGCGCGAAGACACCCCTTTATTCGACTGGGTCAGCTGTGCGCAAAAGCGCCTCAAGCCAAAAGGCTGGTTGACCTTGATCCATATCACCGAACGGCTGCCCGAGATATTGGCGGCGCTCCATGCGGCAAAATTTGGTGCCATTTCAATTTTGCCGCTGCAATCCCGCACGGGACAGGCGGCGAAGCGTGTGGTGATCCGCGCACGCAAATTGGCAAAAACGCCTGCGATGCTGTGCCCGCCGTTTCTGATCCACGCGGGACAATCCCATAACAAAGACGGGGATGACTACAGCCAAGCGGCGCAAGATGTGTTGCGCAAGGGCGCTGCAATCCGTTGGCCGCGTGGATAAATCGGCAAACTGCCGCGCATCATGACAGTTTTATGAAGGGAATGCGTGACACGACTCACAATCCGTGCTGCACTTTGATTTATCGAACATCAAAGAGAGGAGATTTGACCATGTCACTCAACGGACATTTGCAGCAACTCAAGAAGAAGCATGAAACCCTCTCCAAACGCGTGGAAGAAGCGCAACGAAGTCCAAGCACGGACGGATCGGAAATCCGTGAGCTGAAAAAACAAAAACTCAAAATCAAAGAAGAAATTGTTCGCCTGAACGGCTAGGCGTAAGAAACCGCCCCCCAGAGATGGAGGGGCGGTTTTTTAATATCCTGCCATCAGACGAAGAATTGTGCGCCATTCGCAGAGATGGTGGAGCCGTTGATGAAGCCCGCATCATCCGCGGCCAAGAAGGCCACGCAACGCGCGATTTCTTCAGGCTCGCCCAATCGGCCTGCGGGGATGCCCGCAACGATTTTCGCACGCACTTCTTCAGGGATGGCCATCACCATTTCCGTAGCGATATAGCCTGGGCAGATGGCGTTTGCCGTGATGCCTGCACGCGCGCCCTCTTGCGCCAGTGACTTAACAATGCCCAGATCACCCGCCTTGGTGGCGGCGTAATTGACCTGTCCAAATTGGCCTTTTTGACCGTTGATGGATGAAATCACGATCACACGGCCAAATTTGCGGTCCCGCATTCCAGGCCAAATCGGGTGGACCGTATTGAACACGCCCGTGAGGTTCGTATCGATCACTTCTTGCCACTGCGCAGGCGTCATTTTGTGAAACGGCGCATCGCGGGTGATGCCCGCATTGGCCACAACCACATCAATTGGGCCAAGCTCCGCTTCGACCTTTGCGATCCCTGCGGCTGATTCCTCATAAGACCCAACATTCCATTTATAGGTTTTGATTCCTGTCGCCTCGGTGAATGCGGCGGCTTTCTCATCGTTACCCGCGTAGGTTGCAGCCACCTCATATCCATCCGCCTTTAGGCGCTTGGAAATCGCCTCACCAATGCCGCGGCTGCCGCCAGTTACTAATGCTACTCTTGCCATTTTCTCCTCCGATCAGGCTTGGGTCTTTGTAACGTTGTTACGTGATTAATACTACAGGCGCAATATTGTTTCGTGCAGTATTTCTGGATGTAAAAAAGGGGCGCTGTAAGCGCCCCTTGTATGATTCGCGGATAGGTTGCAGGTATCCGCGGGCTCAGGGGCGCTCAAGGCACATGGCCACACCCATACCACCACCGATGCAGAGGGTCGCAAGGCCCTTTTTCGCAGCGCGGCGCTTCATTTCAAACAAAAGCGTGTTGAGGATACGACAGCCCGAAGCCCCAATCGGATGGCCAATGGCAATCGCACCACCGTTGACGTTCACGATCTCTGGATTCCAACCCATATCCTTGTTCACGGCGCAGGCCTGTGCCGCAAAAGCCTCATTCGCCTCGACCAAATCAAGATCAGCCGCGTTCCAGCCCGCCTTGTCCAAGGCCTTGCGCGAAGCATAAATCGGGCCAACGCCCATAATGGAGGGATCAAGCCCCGCCGTGGCATAGGAAGCAATCCGCGCCAATGGGGTCAATCCACGTTTTTGTGCCTCTTCCTCGGACATCAAAAGCACCGCCGCCGCACCATCGTTGAGGCCTGATGCATTGCCCGCTGTCACCGAACCCTCTTTGGCAAAGGCAGGACGCAGGCCCGCCATTGCTTCGACCGTGGCACCGTGGCGGATGTATTCATCGCTATCAACCACGGTTTCACCCTTACGGGTTTTCAAGGTGACAGGGGTGATTTCATCGGCGAATTTTCCGGCCTTCTGCGCCGCTTCCGCTTTGTTTTGACTGGCGGCGGCAAAGGCGTCTTGCGCTTCGCGGCTGATTTGCCATTGATTGGCGACATTCTCGGCGGTCTGGCCCATGTGATAGCCGTTAAACGCATCCCACAACCCATCGCGGATCATCGTATCAATATAGGCCAGATCACCCATTTTCTGTCCCTGACGCAAGCAGGCGGCATGCGGGCTCATCGACATATTCTCCTGACCACCCGCCGCGACAATCGCCGCGTCACCCAGCATGATATGCTGCGCGCCAATAGCCACCGAGCGCAGACCAGAGCCACACACCTGATTGATGCTCCATGCGGCGGCTTCTTGCGGGAAACCTGCGTTTATATGCGCCTGACGTGCAGGGTTTTGACCTTGGGCGGCGGTTAACACCTGACCCAGAATGGTTTCTGACACTTCAGACTTATCCACCCCAGCACGGGCCACAACGGCCTCCAGCACCACACGGCCCAATTCATGGGCGGGCGTGTTTGCGAATGATCCCAGAAAACTACCTACCGCTGTGCGTGCAGCAGAAACAATCACCACGTTGGTCATTAGACGTCCTTTCCTGACCTATCCTTTGCCAACCCCGTGGCGGAGAGGAGAGGGCCGCGGGGCCGATGTTCCTTCCTCGACTCTCAGTGATACGGCGTGATCGGCCACCCGACAACAGACTTTCTTGTCGCGCCAGCCTGACAGGCGGAAAATTGACAGTTTAGCGCGGCATCGGCCTAACGCGGCGCGGAACGGTCGTCTGAATCGTCCCGCTGCTTTCGGATTTGGCCCAAGGTCGCTCCAAACTGGGCACGGCATAAACATAGCCTTGCAACCCATCAAACCCCGCCCGCGACAGCCAATCTGCATCTTGCGGGCGCTCCACACCCTCGGCCACGACCAACATATCGAAATGACGCGCCACAGATTGAATGGCCCCGCACAGAACCTGATTGTCAGGGTCATCCGCCACGTGATCCACGAATTGCGCATCGACCTTCAGAATGTCGAAAGAAAATTGCCGCAAATAGCGCAATGCGGTGTTTCCAGCGCCAAAATCATCAAGGGCAAAACTGACGCCTTTGGCGTGCAAATCGCGCATGAACGATGTCACCAATTCTGGCATTTGCATCGCGCTGGTCTCCGTGATTTCGAGGATCAGGCGATCCAAATCATCAGGATGCTGCGCCATGTGGGTCGAAAGGATACGGTGAAAAGGCGCATAGCCGATGGAACGGGCCGACATATTGACCGCCAAACGCAGCTCTGGCGCCTCGTGAAGCGCGGCCAATCCCATCGCAAGCGCGGCGCAGTCAAGCCTGCGGCCTGTCTCACTTTGCTCGACCTGTTCGATGAAGTCCCGTGCAGGGATCAAGCGGCCATTGTCATCAAAAACGCGGATCAAACCCTCATAAAAAGCAACCGCTTTGCCATGGGCGCGCATAATCGGCTGAAACGCCAAGGCGACATCCCCGCGCGCCAAAGCCGCCTCTACCATTTTCACCGTTCCACGATACATCTGGCGCATCGCGGCATCCAACGGGCTTGCCAATTCGGGATTGGCCAAATCTGTGCGCGGCACGGTCATGGTTGCCTCCAACTGCTGCCTTGCAGATATGCGGACAGAACTCTTAAGGTCAGATGAACGCGAAAGGACAAAGGCCGCCCCGATGACCGACAGACTTCCCCGCTGCGACTGGTGCTTGGGCGATGCAAGCTATATCGACTATCACGATCAAGAATGGGGCCGCCCCGTCTGGGATAGCCAAAAACTGTTTGAGAACCTCTGCCTTGAGGCATTTCAGGCAGGGTTGAGTTGGATCACAATCTTGCGCAAGCGCGAAAATTTCCGCGCCGCTTTCGCGCAGTTCACCCCCAAAACCCTCGCTCAATGGGGCGAAGGTGAAGTGACGCGACTTCTCCAAGATGAAGGCATTATCCGTCATCGCGGCAAGATCGAAGCCACGCTCCGTAACGCCAAGGCCTATCTTACGCTAGAGGCGGAGGTGGGGTTTGCTCAGTTCATATGGGGCTTTGTCGACCACAGCCCCCAAATCAACCGCCCGCGAACGCTTGCCGATGTGCCCGCCCAAACAGAAACATCGCGCGCATTGTCCAAAGCCCTGAAAAGCGCGGGGTTCAAATTTTGCGGGCCAACCACCGTCTATGCGTTCATGCAGGCGAGCGGTCTGGTGAATGACCATCTTCAAAGCTGCGCCTTTGCATCAAAAGGCACAACGCCCTGAAAACCGTGGTTTTGTCTCTTGGAGGGAGAGGGTCTTCCCTGCTAGGGAGGCCCAAAGAGACAATCGAGGGTTTAATATGGCCGCACGGCGCGCATTGGTGACGGGATCGTCAGGATTTATCGGGTTTCACCTCTGCCAAAGACTTTTGGCCGATGGCTGGGAGGTTCTCGGCCTCGATGCGATGACAGATTATTATGATGTCACGCTCAAAGAACGCCGCGAGGCGATGCTGAACCAAACCCCAAAATTTCGCGTGGTCCATGAACGGGTTGAGGCCGAAGGCGTCATGGATGGCCTGATGTCTGATTTTCAACCTGAAGCGGTGATCCACCTCGCAGCGCAAGCAGGCGTGCGTTACTCCATCGATAATCCAGAAAGCTATGTGGAAGCCAATCTCATCGGCACATTCCGCGTTCTTGAGGCCGCACGCCACCACAGGCCCGCACATTTGCTGATTGCCTCCACCTCCTCGGCCTATGGCGCAAATCAGGTGATGCCCTATGCGGAAACGCAAAAATGCGACACGCAAATGTCCTTTTATGCGGCCACCAAGAAATCAAACGAGGTGATGGCGCATTCCTACGCACATCTGTTTGACATTCCGACCACTTTGTTTCGGTTTTTTACCGTTTACGGCCCATGGGGACGGCCTGATATGGCGCTGTTCAAATTCACCAAAGCGATCATCGAAGGCCAGCCGATTGATGTTTATAACCATGGCAATATGGCCCGCGATTTCACCTATGTCAGCGATTTGGTCGATGGCATCGTGCGCTTGATTGATGCCGTTCCGATCCGACCTGCGTCCGCCGAGGCAATCATTGAAGGCGACAGCCTCTCCCCCGTGGCGCCCCACCGTATTGTCAATATCGGCAATTCGCAGTCAGTGCCTCTTATGGAATTCATTGCGGCCATCGAAGATCATCTTGGCATCGAAGCGCAAAAGAATTTCATGGAAATGCAGGCGGGCGATGTTCCTGCCACTTGGGCAGACGCCAGCCTGTTGATGCGCTTAACGGGCTACAAGCCACAAACCGCCGTCAAAGACGGGGTTGCGCAATTTGTGGACTGGTATCGCGATTATTACCGCTGTTAGAATCTCTCCGAAGATTGGCCAAAAGGGGACTGTAAACCATGCGTATTGCAATGATTGGCACAGGCTATGTGGGTTTGGTTTCGGGGGTCTGTTTCTCGGATTTTGGTCATGAGGTGGTCTGTGTTGACAAATCACCAGAGAAAATCGCCAAGCTCAACAAGGGCGAAGTGCCGATCTACGAACCGGGCCTAGCGGCGCTTATGGCGCGCAATGTGGAGGCGGGGCGGCTATCATTCACCACCGATCTCGCAGACGGGGTCGCAGGCGCGGACGCCGTTTTCATTGCCGTTGGCACACCAACGCGGCGCGGCGATGGTCATGCGGACCTCAGCTTTGTGATGGCCGCAGCCGAAGATGTGGCAAAGGCCCTGACAGGCTATGCCGTGGTGGTGACAAAATCCACCGTGCCTGTCGGCACCAACCGCAAGGTGCAAGAGGTGATCGCAAGCACCAACCCAAAGGCCGAATTTGATGTGGCCTCAAACCCTGAGTTTTTGCGTGAAGGGGCGGCGATTGACGACTTCATGAAGCCAGACCGCGTGGTGGTTGGCGTGCAATCAGAACGCGCCGCCAAAGTTATGGCCGAGATTTATCGCCCCCTTTACTTGCGGGACTTCCCAATTGTCACCACCGATCTGGAATCGGCGGAAATGATCAAATATGCCGCCAATGCCTTTCTTGCGACCAAGATCACCTTCATCAATGAAATCGCGGCACTGTGCGAAAAAGTCGGTGCAGATGTGAAGGAAGTCTCCAAAGGTATGGGGCTTGATGGACGGATTGGGAATAAATTCCTGCACGCAGGTCCAGGTTACGGCGGCTCCTGCTTTCCCAAGGACACCCAAGCACTTGCGCGGATTGGTCAGGATTTCGCCGCCCCGCAGCATATCGTGGAAACCGTGATCCGCGTAAACGATGCGATCAAGCTCAGGATGGTCGAAAAACTCCGCGACCTTTGCGATGGCGTTTTCAACGGCAAAAAAATCGCCGTTCTTGGCGTAACCTTTAAGCCCAATACAGATGATATGCGCGATGCACCTTCGCTCACCATTGTGCCTGCCCTCGTGGGGGGCGGTGCGACCGTCAGGGTGGTCGATCCGCAAGGGCGCCGCGAAGGGGAGGCTCTTCTGCCCAATGTCACATGGTGCGATGACCCATATAGTGCGGCATCCGAGGCGGATCTTTTGGTGATCCTGACCGAATGGAACGAATTCCGTGCCTTGGATTTATCTCGGATGTCTCAGGCTATGGCACAGCCCCGCATGGCAGATCTGCGCAACATCTACAGCCGTCAAGATGCCGAAAAAGCAGGGTTCGAGATGTATACGGCAATCGGGCGTTAGGCCAAACCCGCGCGCAAACAATCATGCAGATGCAGCAGGCCCACAGGGCGTTTCTCGTCATCCAGCGCGAAAAGGGCCGTGATCTTATGTGCGGACATCACCGCCATCGCCTCGGCGGCCAATAGATCTGGGGCGGTGACGCGTGGCGATGGTGTGGCGACTTCTCCAGCCACGCAAGACATCAACCGCGCCATATTGCGCCGCAAATCCCCGTCCGAGATCACACCTTGAAGGCGACCTTCACTGTCCAAAACCCCCACGATGCCAAAGCTTTTTTCCGTCATCACCAAAAGCGTGTCAGACATGGGCGTCTGAGCCGTCACCAGCGGGAGCGCCGCGCCCTGATGCATCAATTGGCTGACCTTAGACAGCTGTGCGCCCAATTTTCCACCAGGATGGAAGGTGCGGAATTGCTCGGGGCGAAAGCCGCGTTGCTCCATGGCGCAGACCGCCAAGGCATCCCCCATCGCAAGGGTCAATGTGGTTGAGGTGGTGGGGGCCATACCAATCACGCAGGCTTCAGGCGCGTCTGGCAATGTCAAACGATACTGGGCCGCCCGCATCAAGGTGCTGTCCTGCCGCCCCGAAATGCCAATCATCGGAATCGAAAAGCGCGCAACATGAGCCACGATATCGCGCAGCTCGGCGGTTTCACCCGAGTTGGAGATCAAAATCACCAAATCATCGGGGGTGATCATGCCCAAATCCCCATGGCTGGCTTCGGCAGGATGAACAAAGGCCGAAGGCGTGCCTGTGGAGGCAAGGGTTGAACTGATCTTTCGGGCAATATGACCCGATTTTCCAATACCCGACAGGATGACGCGCCCTTCAGTTGCTAAAATCGCCTCAACCGCCGCTTCGAAATCTGCGGGAAGCTCCGCAGCAAGCGCTTCAACCGCTGTTGCTTCGATTTGCAAAACTTTTGCCGCCGTCTCGCGAATGCTGGCGCGCGTTGCACTTTGAGTCATGAGCCTGTCTGACATCCTTGCCAATCCTACCGTTTCCTTGCCTTAGCCAAAAAAAATGGGCTTGCACAGGGTATGGGTGCGATTTGGGGCTTTTTGATAGGCGGCGCGCCTGTCAAAACTGGGCATTGAGAAAACCCGTCAAAAGGGACCGTCACATGAACCGCCGATTTGGCCACTGGCCTGACCCAAACCACCGCTATCGCCCCCGCGCAGGCGCTTATGCAATCATTGATGCGGGGGATGGCATTCTGGCCACGTTCCAAGAAGAGCCTGATGCCGAATTCCAGCTGCCAGGTGGCGGGATTGATGCAGGCGAAACCGCGGTTCAAGCCCTGCATCGCGAAGTGTTGGAAGAAACGGGATATCGTATTCACAGCATTCGCCGTTTGGGAATGTTTCACCGCCACACGTTCATGCCCGACTATGGATATCACGCGCATAAGCAATGCCACATCTTCCATGCCCGTTTGGGGCGGCGCATGGGGGCGCCAACCGAACCAGGGCATAGCGCGATTTTCATGCCTTGGACGGACGCGCTTTCGCTATTGGCCGTATCGGGAGATCGGTATTTTTTGGCGCAATATCTGGCGGCGCGACTGCACCGAAATCAGGGATGAAAATGTAACACCGCCGCTGAAATGTCATCCAGAAACTCGTCACTGCCCAAATGCACTTCAAGATCTTGGGCCAAGCAATCCAACATAGCCTGCCCGCGCATTTGGGCATTGCGCATCAATGCATCGCAAAGCCCCGCCTCAGACCAAGGCACCCCATCGTGATTGGGACACTCAACCCATCCATCCGAATAGAGGAACAACCGATCCCCAGCCGCAAGGGTCAGATGTTGTTCGACCCAATCTGCATCCTCCAACAGACCGATGGGCAATCCCGCCTGCCCCACCTCCCGCACGGCCCCATGTGCATCAAGGATCAAGGGCAAAGGGTGACCCGCTTGGATAAACCGTGCCGTGCCTTGGGTCAGATCAAAAAGCACATAACAAAGGGTGAAGTAATGTCCGCTCATATCCTCGCGCAGCATCATGCGATTGAGGCTGCGCGCCACCTCCACAGGCGCAACAGCCTGAACCCGTCCGCCGACACGGCGCAAACAGAGATTGCGTTCAGCCGAATGGGCGGCCAACAGACTGGCAAGCCGCGCCGTGATCATCGCGGCGGATACCCCATGCCCTGAAACATCCAAAGAAAACATTCCAATGCGACCCTCCCCAGCGGGGAAATAGCCCACAAGGTCGCCCCCCACATGGCCAGAGGCGCGCAGCATGAAAGCCAATTGTGCCTGAGGCAGATCGACAATCGGATCCCGCAACAGCGCGTGCTGCATATCGCGCGCTGTCTGCAGGTCGCGGTCGAGATCAACGTAAAGCGCACTCAACTCCTCAAGGGTTTGGTGCAGAAGATTGTTCTTCTTCTTCAATTCCGCATTGATCTGCAATATGCGCGCACCCGCGCGCAAGCGGGCCAATAATTCGGGCGGATGCACGGGCTTGCGCAGGAAATCATCCGCACCAGACTCCAACCCCACCGCAATCGCATCGCGCCCCGTTTTCGATGTCAGCAAAATGACATAGGCGTAGCCGTCCATTTCAGATTTGCGCAATTCAGCGCAAAACTCTGGACCCGATATCTCGGGCATCATCCAATCACAAACAACCAATGAAATGGGATGTTCGGCCAAGAGCGCAAGCGCTTCTGCCGCACCCGCAGCGGAAATAGGCATATAGCCCCATTCCGTCAGCATCCGTGAAATCAAACGCCGCTGCGCGGCGCTGTCATCAATGACCAAAACCGATGTCGGCTGATCCGATGCCCTGTCCAGACCCGAAGTTGACATCTCGGCAAGGGATGGCGGGCGCAAGGGGCGCGCCGCACTCTTGGGGTCTGTCAAAGTGTGAATGGTCACGGGCAACTCCTTTGACCTGCGTCTTTACGCGCCTGGGCCTAATACAAGGTAAACGGCCTATTCGACCCCAAGCGCATCGGCCACATGGGGTGGCGCGCGAATATAAACCCAATTTTAAGACCTGCCCTCTAGGTTTCGAGAAAATCACGTGGAGGTGGGAACCCATCATGGACGCGACCCAAGATACTTCCGTTGACCGCTCTCATTTGGGGCAAATCCACGCGCGCCTTGCACAAACCACACTGGACCTTGAACAGATCTCGGTGTTGCGCACCGAATTGGGCGATGCCGATTTCATCGAATTGGCCGAAACATTCATCAGCGAAATTCGCATGGATCTGGACTGGATCACCAGAAATCAAGGGGCGGCCACGGCGGCGCATTTCCATGGATTGCGTGGCGCTGCGAGCAATCTGGGCCTGCGCGGGTTTTGCGATATCTGTCACGGGGTAGAGGCCCGAAACGGTGGTGTCACCGCGGCAGAGTTGAACAGCTTGGCCAAGGCCTTGGACACGGGACTTGCGGCGCTTGTGGCCCATATGCCCGATGTGCAGCGCGCGCTTTAAATCAGGAACTCTGCCAATACTTCATCATTGGTGATGTCGCGGCACGCAAAACCCCGCGCCTCGATCCGCGCCATCAAATCAGGAAAATGCCCCGCCTCACTGGTTTCAATCCCAATCAGAACAGAGCCAAAATTGCGGGCCGATTTTTTCAAATATTCAAACCGCGCAATATCGTCATTGGGGCCAAGCAGGTTCAAAAACTCCTTCAAGGCACCGGGGCGTTGCGGCATCCGCAAAATGAAATATTTCTTAACACCCAAATATCGCATGGCGCGCTCTTTGACCTCAGGGAGGCGTTCAAAATCGAAATTTCCACCAGAGGTGACGCAGACCACGCATTGCCCCGCAATCTGATCTGCGATCTCAGGCAAGACATCAATTGACAAGGCGCCAGCGGGCTCCAACACGATCCCTTCGATGTTGAGCATTTCCTGAATCGTCACGCAAATACGGTTTTCTGGGGCCAAATGGACCTGTTCGGGCGCGATATGTTTAAGCCGCGCAAAGGTTTTCGCTCCGATACGCGCCACCGCCGCACCATCCACAAATGTATCTGTGATTTTCACAGCCTCAGGGGCAGAGGCGGCCAAGGCCGCTGTCAAACTGGGGCCGCCGCAAGGCTCGACCAAAGTGACGGCGAGGTCTGCGCCCAAATAAGACAGCATTCCAGATGACAGCCCCCCACCACCAACAGGCAGCACCAAATGATCGGGCACTCGTCCCAGCTGCGTGACCATCTCAACGGCGACGGAAGCCTGCCCCTCGATCACATCCTCATCATCGAAGGGAGAGAGAAAATGTGCACCCTCCCGCCCGCAATAGGCCTGTGCCGCAGCGAGGGTTTCGTCAAAATAATCACCCACCAATTCAATGCGCACATTGGCCCCACCAAAGGCACGGGTTTTTGCGATCTTTTGCTGCGGCGTGGTGACAGGCATGAAAATCACACCCTGAACCCCGAAATGTTGGCACACATATGCGACACCTTGTGCATGATTGCCCGCACTGGCGCAGACGAATTGCCGCTGCGTGGCATTCGCCGCCAGCGCCTTGCGCATCGCATTGAATGCACCCCTGATTTTATAGGAGCGCACGGGGCTAAGATCTTCACGCTTGAGCCAAATATCCGCACCATAGCGCTCAGACAGATAGATATTTTTCTGCAAAGGCGTGGGCGCAAACAGCGCGCGCATCGCCTCGGTGGCCGCTTTCGCATTATGTTGAAAATCACTCATATCATAGGCCTGCCTCAAAGAGTGCCGCCTGTCTAGCCTTCGCAAGGACGCATCCCCGCACAGGGCCAACTTGCGTCCTGCGTCAAAACCCGTTATCGCGCGCCAATCCCTTTTAAAATCGGAGCTAAACGATGTTCGCGCCCAAGAAAGTTGTTCTCGCTTATTCAGGTGGTCTTGATACTTCAATCATCCTGAAATGGCTACAGACCGAATATGGCTGCGAGGTCGTGACCTTTACCGCTGATTTGGGCCAAGGCGAAGAGTTGGAGCCTGCACGCAAAAAGGCCGAAATGCTGGGCGTATCGGAAATTTTCATCGAAGACCTGCGCGAGGAATTTGTGCGTGATTTCGTCTTCCCGATGTTCCGCGCCAATGCGCTTTACGAGGGGCTTTATCTGCTCGGCACCTCCATCGCACGACCCCTGATTTCCAAGCGCTTGGTTGAAATTGCCGAAGCCACTGGGGCCGATGCAATCTCCCATGGCGCAACGGGCAAAGGCAATGATCAGGTGCGCTTTGAATTGGCGGCCTATGCGTTGAACCCAGATATCAAGGTCATCGCCCCATGGCGCTTGTGGGATTTGACCAGCCGCACAAAACTGTTAGATTTTGCAGAAAAGAACCAAATCCCCATTGCAAAAGACAAGCGCGGCGAAGCCCCGTTTTCGGTGGATGCAAACCTGCTGCACACCTCATCTGAGGGCAAGGTTCTGGAGGACCCCGCACAAGAAGCGCCCGATTATGTCTATCAGCGCAGCGTCCATCCCGAAGATGCACCCGATACGCCAGAAATGGTGGAAATCACGTTCGAGCGCGGTGATGCCGTTGCCATCAATGGCACCGCAATGAGCCCCGCGACAATCCTGACCAAGCTCAATGAATTGGGCGGAAAGCACGGCATTGGTCGCCTTGATCTGGTGGAAAACCGCTTTGTCGGAATGAAGTCACGCGGCATATACGAAACCCCAGGTGGCACAATCTTGCTTGAGGCCCATCGCGGCATCGAGCAAATCACATTGGACAGCGGCGCGGGCCATTTGAAGGATTCAATCATGCCACGCTATGCGGAGCTGATCTATAATGGCTTCTGGTTCAGCCCTGAGCGTGAGATGCTGCAAGCACTGATCGACAAAAGCCAAGAACACGTTTCAGGAACAGTGCGCGTGAAGCTGTATAAGGGTGCAGCGCGCACTGTGGCGCGCTGGTCCGATCACAGCCTATATTCCGAGGCCCATGTGACCTTTGAAGAGGATGCAGGCGCCTATGACCAAAAAGACGCGCAGGGCTTTATCCAATTGAATGCGCTGCGCTTGAAATTGTTGGCCGCGCGCAATCGCCGCCTGAAAGGGTAACTTCATCCGCGCAATTGGGTTTGGTTCTGCATCCACGCCCAAGAACTGGCGCACATATCATCAAGCCCGCGCTTTGCTTCAAACCCAAGCAGATCGCGGGCTTTTTCTGTTTTTGCACAACAAACGGCCACATCGCCCTCGCGCCGCGCAACAATCTCGTAGGGCAAATGCCTGTTGGAGGCGCGCTGATAGGCGGCAATCATTTCCAAGACAGAGTAACCGCGCCCTGTGCCAAGGTTGACCAGATGCCCCTTGCCCTTTTGCAGGTGAGCCAATGACAAAAGATGACCTTCGGCCAAATCCTCCACATGGATATAATCGCGCACGCCTGTGCCATCTGGGGTGTCATAATCATCCCCAAAGACGGAGATTTTCGCCAATTCACCCGTGGCAACTTTGGCGATATAGGGCATCAGGTTGTTCGGGATATCGGCAGGATCTTCCCCGATGAGGCCTGAACCATGCGCGCCTGCAGGATTGAAATACCGCAAAACGCCGACCGCCCATTCGGGATCACTGGCACAAAGGTCCTCTAGGATCTCCTCGCAGATGATTTTGGTGCGGCCATAGGGGTTCATCGCAGATCGAGGCGCGGTTTCGGATGTGGGTGTCTCGTCTGCCGCGCCATAGACTGTCGCGGAAGAAGAAAACACAAGGCGCTTGCACCCTGCCCGCCCCATCGCGCCAAGCAAGGTCAAAAAGCCGCCCACGTTATTGTCGAAATAAGCCAAAGGCATGGTCACACTTTCGCCCACCGCCTTATGCGCGGCCAAGTGGATGACACCTGCAAAATCCTGCGCCGCAAAGACCCGATCCAGACAAGCTGCATCGCGAATATCGCCCTCAATCACCTGCGGTGCGGATCCCATAATCCGCGCCAAACGGGCAGGCACATCGCGGCGGGCATTGTTGAAATTGTCCAAGATGACGGGCGTGTAGCCCGCTTCGTGCACAGCCACGACAATATGGGAGCCAATATAGCCCGCTCCGCCTGTCACAAGAATTGCATTGCCCATCTGTCATCCACCGAATTTACGCTGATCTTCTCAGACCTGCTGTCAGAAAAGCACGGCTTGGTCAAACCAAAGCCTCATTTTCCTTTCGGCAGAGGGATCGCTTTGTCTTTCGGCACCAATTTATTGATCTGTTTGAGATGCTGGGGCAGGCATACCTTTTCGAAGTCAAAAGACTTGATCACCTGTGCCCGCGCTGCGCGACCTAATTTTTCGCCTAATTTATAATCCGACAACAACTGGATCGCTTTTTCTGCAATCTCGTCTGGGCTGAAGAAATCCGCCATAAGCCCCGTTTTGCCATCCTTCAGAACCTCGCGCACAGGGGCCGTGTTTGAGGCCACGATGGGCGCTTCCATCGACATGGCCTCAAGCAGCGACCAAGACAGAACAAAGGGCACGGTCAGGTAAATATGGCACCGCGACAGGCAGATGATTTTACGAAAATCATCATAAGGCACGCGACCCAAGAAATGGACCCGTGACCAATCGATATCTTTGCCAACTTCACGCTCCATTTGCGCGCGGTAGCCCCCTTCCATATCTGATTTTCGGCCATAGGAGGCCTCATACCCTCCGATGATCAGCGCGCGCGCATTGGGACGTGCATCCAGTATTTTTGGCAAAGCCCGCATGAATTGATGAAACCCGCGCACAGGCTCTAGATTGCGCGCCATATACGTGACGATTTCATCATCGCGCGTGATCTTGCGGTTGAGGCGCGACAAGCCGATGGACGCGTCTGGGTTGGGCAACAAGCGGTCCGTGCGAATGCCATCATGGCAGGTGTAGAATTTGCTGTGAAAGCTTTTGGGGAAAGTGTCGTGCTGCCATTTTGTCGGGGCAACACCCAAAGTGACTGTTTCGATATTGGCGAAGTTCATCGCATTACGCGCGTGTAGAATATATCGCGTGTCTGACGTTGCTGGAAATTCAGGGTCAAAGCCAACACTGCCACCCTCAAACAGATAGAAATACTCAAAATAACCGATCACGGGCACGTTTTTCCAGACCTGCCGAACAAAGGTCAACTCGCCCCATCCGATGTGACCTAAGATGATGTCTGGGATAAATCCTTCCGCATCGAGCTGTTCCATAGCCCGCGCCGCACCCAGACCATTGCCACAGCATTCTTCCCAATATTTCGTCAATGCATAAGCGGTGTCCGTGGGTTTGTGATGCGCGCGATAACAGATAACCCTAACGCCTGCGCGCTCAGGCACGCGCTCTTTTTGAGTCAGAAAGACAATCTCATGGCCGCCCTGTTCAATCAGCCATGTTAAAATCTCGCGATACTGGCCAGGATAGTTCTGGTGAACCATCAATATCTTCATGGCGACACATCTCTCTCTGGCACAAGGCGCTGGCTTCTGTTCGCGCATCAACGCGACCACTTGGGTGGATTTTTTGATCAAAAGACCATTCAATTTGGCCCAGATTGTGGCGACTGCATGGCAGGTTTGCGGCCTGCCGTTGCCCGATGACCTGTTTGGGTCTTGCCCTGAGCTGACCTATATGAAAGCAGACCGCGATGAGAGTGGCGGTTGACGATGCATGGCGGATCGCTGACCCTGCCGCCAAGATGCAAAGTTTCTGACGAAGGACACGATAGGATGAGTGTAGGTGCAGATAGCGCTTGGGATGACGTGGTTTTGCCATTTCAATTGGACGCCTCCGATATTCGTGGGCGCGTGGTGCGTCTGGACAAAACGCTGGACCAAATCCTAAGCCAGCATGACTATCCCACTGGCGTTGAGGCCATGGTGGCGGAAATGGTGCTTCTGACCGCATTGATTGGCCAGACCATCAAGCTGCGTTGGAAATTATCCCTACAGCTGCGCGGTGATGGCCCACTGCGCCTGATCGCGACCGATTTCTATGCGCCTGAAGGCGAAGGTAAACCCGCCCGCATCCGCGCCTATGCAAGCTATGACAAAGAGAAATTTGACAATGCGCAGCCGCCTTATCCACAAGTTGGAAAGGGCTATTTTGCCTTGCTTCTGGATCAAGGGACGGGAAGCGCGCCCTATCAAGGGATCACCCCTTTGACAGGCGAAGCCTTGCGCGCCTGTGCAGAGGCCTATTTCGCGCAATCCGAACAATTGCCCACGCGGTTCATGCTGGGCTATGGCCGATCTTCCACCCCAGGTCAGGACGGGGAGAATTGGCGCGCAGGCGGGGTGATGCTCCAACATATGCCCAAAGCCAGCCCTCATGTGACAGGCGAAGGTGGCTCGGGTGAAGCAGGGCTTTTGGCCGCCGTGGATCTTCTGGGTGAGGACGAAGGAGAAAACTGGAACCGCGCCAATATCCTGCTTGATACCGTGGACACGTTTGAATTGATCGGTCCATCCCTCAGTCAAACAGACCTGCTTTTGCGCCTGTTCCACGAGGAGGCCCCACGCGTCTTTGATCCGCTGCCCGTGCGGTTCGGCTGCACCTGTTCCGAGGCGCGGGTGCGTCAAAGCCTGTCAATCTATTCGGCCAAGGATATCGCCCATATGACGACCGATGCGGGTCAGGTCTTAGCCGATTGCCAATTCTGTGGCGCGCACTACGAATTTGATCCCGAAACCCTCGGCTTCGAGGCGACCAAACCCGTGCCAGAGGCGTAAGGGGCACATGACAGGGGCGGCGCGCAGCATAACAAAAAATCGGATTATGGCAGCGCTTAAGCGGCCAACCAAACCTTCTTCCGATTATGATCTGAACCCTGAGTTCAGCCTGCCCGAAGGACGTAAACTGCGCCCTGCTGCCGTTCTTTTTGGGATCGAAACATTTGGGTGCGAGGCACAGGTGGTCTTGACCAAACGCGCCTCACATTTGGCCCATCACCCAGGTCAAATTGCCTTTCCGGGCGGCAAGCAGGATGAAGCTGACATCACCCTTGCCGATACAGCCTTGCGCGAGGCCTATGAGGAAATTGCTTTGCCATCGGGCGCGGTCAGGGTTCTGTCGCCGCTTGTGCCACATGAAACCGTGACGGGCTATCTTATCACCCCAATTTTGGCAGAGATCATAACCCCGTTCACCGCTATTGCAGAGGTTAATGAGGTCGAGGAAGTATTCCGCGTTCCCCTATCTTTCGTCATGGAACAGCAGAATTTTCGCATCGAAGCCCGCCGTTGGCGCGGGCAATGGCGCAAATTCTATGCGGTGCCTTATGGCCCCTATTATATCTGGGGCGCGACTGCTCGAATATTGAAATCCTTGGCGGATCGGATGGCATGACCCCTGCGCTGACCATATCTGCGCCTTGGCTCGCGGCCGCTGGCACACAGCGCGTCCTGCGGCTTTTGGAAGACGCAGGTCATCAGGCCTTTGTGGTTGGTGGCGCGCTCCGAAATCACCTGATGGGCTATGCGGTCGAGGATATCGACATCGCCACCGATGCCACACCTGATGCGGTCATGGCTTTGGCAAGCGGCGCAAATGTTAAATGCGTGGACACAGGGGCCGCGCATGGCACGGTGAGCCTGATCGTTGAAGGCCAAAGTTTCGAGGTGACAAGCTTTCGGCGCGATGTGGAAACCTTTGGTCGCCACGCAACCGTGGCCTTCGGCACCGATTTGACGGCGGATGCCGCACGGCGAGATTTTACGATAAATGCGCTTTATGCGGAGGCAACGGGCGCCGTATTCGACCCCACGGGGCAGGGCTTGGACGATCTGCGCGCAAGGCGCTTGCGTTTTATCGGTGCGGCTGACGCCCGCATCCGTGAAGATTACTTACGTATCTTGCGTTATTTTCGGTTTCACGCCTTCTATGCCGCGCATGAGGCGGGGTTTGATCCAGATATTTTGGCCGCTTGCGCAGATAATGCCGAAGGAATAGCACTGCTGTCCCGTGAACGGATCGGGGGTGAGCTGTGCAAACTTCTGGCCGCGCCAAACCCCGCCCCCGCCATGGCCGCCATGTCACGTGTAGGGGTTCTGCGGCACTGCATCACGGGCATTGATTTACGCGCCCTGCCCCCGCTGATCCATCTTGAAGGGTTGCATAAGATTTCCCCATCTCCCGCACGCAGACTTGCGGCCATTGGAGGCGAGGAAGTGCAAACTGCGCTGCGGCTGTCAAAATCCTTGGCGCGCAAGGTGGCGCTTTTGCGCGATTTGGCCTCGGGTGGGATGGCGGCGGCGGAAATGGGCTATCGCCACGGTATGGAGATGGCGCGCGATGCGCTTTTGCTGCGCCACGCGTTCTTTGAAACCCCGTTGGATCTTGCGGAAGTGGATTCCGCGCAAAGAGGCGCTTGTGCCAAATTTCCCGTTACAGCAGCCGATCTGATGCCGCAGCTTCAAGGTCCAGAATTGGGCCAAAAATTGGCCGAACTGGAAGCAGATTGGATTGCCTCGGACTTCAGCTTGAGTCGCGCTGATCTTTTGCGTGTATAATTTCCCCATGACGCAGGCCGCAGGCCGTGCTAGGGCAGCACCATGAGCGCCATCCCATCCAAAAGCGAAATCCTGCAATGGATTTCCGATCATCCCCACGCCAGTTCAAAACGCGATATCGCGAAGGCTTTTGGCATCAAAGGCGCCGCGCGCATTGACCTGAAACGCGTGTTGAAAGAGTTGGAGGATGAAGGCCATCTGCGCCGCGCCAAAAAGACCTACAGCGACCCAGATCAACTGCCGCCTGTATCGATCTTGACAGTTTTAGCCGAAGACAGCTCAGGCGATCAATTCTGCCGCCCGATGGAATGGCAGGGCGCGGGGGAGGCCCCGAAAATTTTGTTCGTTCCACGCGAAGCGGATCCCGCTTTGGGAGAGGGCGACCGCATTTTGGCGCGTCTGCAAAAGGTCAGCGGCGAAGATCACCACTATCTTGCACGCCTCATTCGCCGCATTGGAACCAACCCGCGCAAATTCATTGGTATCTTCCGAGAGACCTCCGAGGGGGGGCGCATTCTGCCCGTGTCCAAAGGCTCGGATAAGGAATGGCGCGTGGCCACTGACGCGACCCTCTCCGCGAAAGACGGCGAATTGGTCGAAGCGGAATTGGCGGGGCCAAAGGCCCGGATGGGCTTGCCGCGCGCACGCGTCATCACGCGGCTTGGGGACCCAAGCGCACCAAAGGCAGTCAGCCTCATCGCCATTCATGAACACGGCCTGCGCGATCATTTCCCAGATGAGGTGATTGCGGAGGCGGATCAGGCCAAGCCCGCGACCAAATCAGGCCGCGAGGATTTGACCCATCTGCCCTTTGTCACCATTGATCCCTCAGATGCACGGGACCATGATGACGCGTGCTACGCCCATCCAGACCCCGACCCGAAGAATGAAAACGGTCATGTCATCTGGGTCGCCATTGCCGATGTCGCCTATTATGTGCGCGCAGGCAGCGCCTTGGACCGCGAGGCGAAAAAGCGGGGCAATTCCGCTTATTTCCCAGACCGTGTCGTGCCGATGTTGCCTGATCGGCTTTCGGGTGACCTGTGCTCGTTGCATGAAGGTGTCGTGCGCCCCAGCCTTGTTTTGCGCATGGTGATTGATGCGCAAGGCGAAAAACTTGGGCAAAGCCTTCATCGCGCCTTGATCCGCTCAGTTGCCTCCCTCTCCTATGAAGA
Source organism: Rhodobacteraceae bacterium XHP0102 (assembly GCA_025751475.1). GTDB lineage: Bacteria > Pseudomonadota > Alphaproteobacteria > Rhodobacterales > Rhodobacteraceae > M30B80. The sequence goes on along the minus strand of JAOWLD010000002.1, from coordinate 406,392 downwards.
AACACAGGCCGCGCAGGATGGCGCCCCATCCCCGCGCTGCGTGCCTTTGATGACGCCCGTGATTGCGCCACTTTTCGCGGCCTATGAGGCCCTCAAATCGGCCCGCGCGCGCCGCCAACCGCTTGATCTCGATCTGCCTGAGCGGCGGATCATCCTATCCGATACAGGCGCGGTGGAAAGCGTGGCCTTCCGCGACCGTCTGGACGCGCATCGCCTGATTGAAGAATTCATGATTTTGGCCAATGTCGCGGCGGCGGAAATTCTGATTTCGAAAAAATCGCCCCTGCTGTTTCGCGTTCATGAGGAACCAGACCCAGACAAGCTGGACGCTTTGCGCGATACTGCGGCCAGTGCAGGGCTTGTTTTGGCCAAAGGTCAGGTGTTGATGACACGCCACCTCAACGCGCTTTTGGCGCAAGCAGAGGGCACGGATCATGATGAGTTGATCAACATCTCAACCTTGCGTTCGATGCAGCAGGCTTATTACCATCCTGAAAATTTCGGCCATTTTGGCCTCGCCCTAAAGGCCTATGCACATTTCACCTCGCCCATTCGGCGCTATGCGGATTTGATCGTGCATCGCGCGCTGATTTCATCGCACAAGTTGGGCAAGGACGGTCTCAGCCCAGAGGATATCGAAACCCTTGAGGCGACCGCCAAACAAATCTCCGAAGCCGAACGCCGCGCGATGGTGGCCGAACGCGATACCACGGACCGCTATCTGGCGGCTTATCTCAAGGACCGTGTGGGCGCAGAATTCACGGGCCGCATCTCGGGTGTGGCACGATTTGGGGCTTTTGTGAAACTGGATGAAACGGGTGCAGACGGGCTGTTGCCCGTGCGCAGTTTGGGGCGCGAGTTTTTTCACTTTGATGCCGACAACCAAACCCTGATGGGTGCGGATACGGGCCTGACCTTGGGCATTGGGGATCGGGTCTTGGTGCGTTTGACCGAAGCCCTGCCCGTAACGGGTGGCATCGGTTTGGAATTGATTGAAATCCACGGCACACAGCATCGCCCCAACACCGCAAAACGCGGCAAACGTGGCTTTGGCGGACGCAAATCAGGCCAAGCCGAGGCCAGAAAACGCAAATTGCGCAAATTGAAAAAGCGCCGCGCCTGATCAAAATTATCCTAGGCGAGACCGCGCACCCACGTTAGGTTTGATGTGTTGCGGCGCAGTGCGGCCAGCACGTTTTACAAGGGGTAAAGAGATGCGGATGGGGCGACATTCTGCGCAATGGGGCGGACCAATCGCAGGAATTTTGATGATCCTTACCGCGCAAACGGCCATGGCGCAAAACCTTGCCGTCAGCACATCGCTTCTGCCCGAACCCCGCCCTGCAAATTTGATCAGCCAAACCACCACACGTGACAGTTTCGCCGCATGGCGCAGTGATTTCACAGCCCGCGCCATTGCACAGGGCATTTCGCCTGCGGTGGTGAATGCCGCACTTGGAGGCATGACACCCTTGGATGAGGTGGTGCGGCTCGATGGCAACCAGTCCGAATTCGTGCGTCCGATTTGGGACTATCTCGACAGCGCAGTATCGCGGCAGCGGATCGAAAACGGTCGTGCCAATTATCAGCGTTACGCTGCGGATCTCGCACGGATCGAAGCACAATTTGGCGTGCCTGCGGAAGTTCTGATTGCGGTTTGGGGGGTGGAAACCTCCTATGGCAGTTTCCGTGGCAACACCGACACGCTGCGCGCTCTAGCCACGCTGGCATGGGAAGGACGCAGACGCGCCTATTTCGAATCCGAACTTCTGGCTGCCCTGCAAATCTTAGAACTTGGCGCGGTCAGCCCGCGCGCATTTGCGGGATCATGGGCGGGTGCGATGGGGCATACCCAATTCATGCCAACAAGTTATCTCGCCTATGCGATTGATTATACAGGGGATGGTCGTGCCGACATCTGGGGCGAAGACCCGCGCGATGCGCTTGCCTCCGCCGCGCATTATCTCAGCGAAGCAGGGTGGCAGCGCGGTCAGCCTTGGGCCTTGGAAATCGCTTTACCACAAGGGTTCGACTACCGTTTGGCGGGGCGCGACAAGACCCGCGGCGCTGCATTTTGGCGCAGCCAATCCGTGACATTGGCGGATGGGTCACGCTTGCCCGATCATGGGCAATCCGCAATTTTGCTGCCCGCAGGCGCAAGAGGCGTGGCGCTGATGGTCTATGATAATTTCCGTGCCTTGGAGCGCTATAATCCCGCCGACAGCTATGTGATTGCTCTGGGTCATCTCTCGGATCGTATTGCGGGACACTCCAATGGATTTCGCGCTACATGGCCGCGCAATGATCATGTGTTGACCCGCAGCGAGCGCACGGAATTGCAAACGCGCCTGACAGCTGCGGGGTTTGATACAGGCGGCGTGGATGGGCGCATTGGTCCCAAAACCATGGCTGCGATCCGGTCCTATCAAATCGCCAATGGGCTTTTGCCCGATGGCTATGCCAGTTCCGATCTTTTGCGCCGATTGCAATAAACGCAGGACTCGACTCTTGAACGCCCCCTGCCTAGATTGGAACAAAATGTGAACATTTGATTGGATCATACGCGAATGTCCGCGCCTGTGACCCGTAACATTGGCAAAACGCGCCGTATTCTCTCGCTGTATCTGCCCCATATGGCGGCGGAGCAATTCCTGCGCCAAGAGGCTCGCCTCATGGAGCATCCGCTTGCGGTTGTCACAGAGTGCGGCAACCGACAGGTTATTTCTGCACTGTCGCCCAAAGCACAGGCCGCAGGACTTTTTCGAGGGCAGGCGTTGAGCGCCGCCTTGGCGCTGTGCAGCGATCTGGTCATACGCAACCGCAACCCTGCGCAAGAACACGCGTTTCACAAAGCATTGTGCAGATGGGCAGAGAAATTCTCCCCTTGGGTGGCACCAGAAGACACAGACGGTCTGGTGATGGATATTTCTGGCTGCGCTCACCTTTTTGGCGGGGAAGCGAACATGGCCAAGGCAATGCTGTGCGAGCTCTCCGATCTCGGCCTCAGCGCCGAAATCGGGCTGGCCGATACCCGCGGGGCCGCTTGGGCTTTGGCGCGCTTTGGCGCGGCCACACACCAGACCCATGAGGCGCGCGGCGATGCCATCAGCCAAGAGGCCCGTGCCACACGGGTGCGCGCCGCTTTGCGCCGGCGTGATCTGGGGGCAAAATCTACACCACCTCAGCACAAGCGCGACCGTATCCCAATCTGCATCGCGCCCCCATTTGAAACGCAGAAGGCTATTTGGCCCTTACCCGTTGCAGCATTGCGCCTGAGCGAGGATATTCTCGAAGGTTTGGCGCGGCTTGGCTTGCATCAAATCCATGACCTTGCCGCGCAACCCCGTGCGGGGCTTGCCCGCCGCTTTGGTCCGCATCTCCTGCACCGCTTGGATCAGGCCTTGGGCGCTGTGGCGGAGCCTGTCTCGCCCGCGCGCAGCCAGCTCTATTTTGCGACCCGTATGAGCTTTCCCGACCCTATTGGAACCAGCGATGATCTTGATGCCGCGATTCTGCGCCTGATTGAGGCGCTATGCCAGAAATTGGACAAGGCTGGGCGCAGCCTGCGCGACCTGCGTCTTGATCTTATGGACATGACCCATCAGCAGCGCCAGATCACCTTGCGCCTTGCCCGCAGCCATACCGATAGCCCCACAATTTACAACCTGCTCAAATTGCAGATGCGGCATAGCCTGACGGATCTCGAGCCCACAACCGCCTTCGATATGATCCGCCTTGAGGCGCTGCACACCGAGGCGCGCCATGAAACAAACCATCAAAACGGTGACACCACGGCCCGCGCCCATGAAGCGCGCAGCGGATTGGAGCATTTGATAACACGGCTTGGCACAAGAATTGGCATCGAGGCCATCACGCGCCCCTATCCCGCCGACAGCCATCTTGCAGAAAAATCAGAAAAACGGTTGGCCGCCGCATGGTCAGAGCCTTTTGACGGGCCATGGCCACGCCACCATTTGCCACGTCCTTTGACCCTGTTTCCCCCAGAATTCATCGGCAGTGCAGCACCCCATAGGCCACCCGCACATTTCACATGGCGGCGACAAAATTTCACCCTGCAATCCGCCCTTGGCCCCGAAAGAATCGCACCAGAATGGTGGCTCGATGACCCCAATTGGCGCACGGGACTGCGGGATTACTGGTGCATAACCACAGCGCAGGGAGCACGATTATGGCTTTTTTATGCCTATGGCGGCGCAATTACAGGCGGGTGGTTTGCCCAAGGTGACTTCGCTTAAAAGGCGAAACACCATAAAATTCAAAGTGTTACCAAATTGCGAACAGTCCGTTTCCTTCTTGGAGAATTTTTCATTTGGTTAATAATGTCTAAAAATATAAGATTATGGCCAAATAATGGCATTTAGGGGTTTATGCTATGCTCGCTCTTCTTTTGATCGGGCCAATTCTGGCCGCAGGCGTTGGCTATGCCGTGCTCAATGATGACGATGACGACAAAACCAGCGCGTCAAACAACTCTGGAAACACCCCTGGCGCCGCCGATCCGCGTTCTGGGTCTGATACAGGCACCGCACCCAATATCAACCTGACCGATGGCGCAGACAGCCGCACGATGACGGATGCGGGGGCGCTTTTTGCCCGTGACGGAGATGACACGATCACTGGCTCAAACGGGGATGACCTTATTCGCCTCGGTGCTGGAAATGACAGCGTCAATGGCCGCGCGGGTGATGATGAGATTTTTGGCGATGTCGGCGATGACACGCTGCTTGGCTCATTTGGGAATGACACGCTGTTCGGTGGCTTTGGGGATGACCAAATGCAAGGCAACGGCGGTGATGATGTCGTCTTCGGCGGTGCTGGCTCGGATACGATCACGGGCGGCACTGGCAATGACTCGATCATCGGCGATGCCGATGGCGATCTGCTTTGGGGCGGAGATGGCAGTGACACGTTGCTGGGCTTCACGGGGGCGGACACGCTCTTTGGGGGCGCAGGCGATGACCGTCTGGATGGCGGGTTTGGCAATGACAGTCTGGTTGACGGGATCGGGCGCAATGTCCTGATCGGCGGCGGCGGTGCGGATTCACTTGCCGCCTTGGATGAGTTTGCCACAGGCGCCGCCGCAGCGAATGCAGATACACTCGATGGCGGCACCGAGGGTGATATTCTGATCGGGGACAACGGAGATGTGCTGACAGGTGGCGCAGGCGTTGATGCCTTTGGCGTTCAGGTGACCAAGGCTTCGGGCGCTGCACTCTTGCCCGAGAATGTCGTCACCGTCACCGATTTCGCGGCCACCGAAACGCTTCAGGTGATTATGACAAATCAAGATGGGTCAACGGCCGACCTCACAGGGGCCGCGCTCCAATTGGTGGCCAGCGGCAGCAACACAAATATTTTGGTCTCTTTCGCAGGTGGACCTGGAACCTTGGTCGCAGTTCTACAGAATATTGGCCCCGCAACTATCCCCGCAGGATCAATCACCCTGTCAAATTAAGGTGCAATTCACTCCACCTGAAAAGGGCGCCGATTAGGGCGCCCTTCTTTTTTGACCTGTTCAGATTGCCGCTTTGCGGCTTTCTTCAAGGTAAATCTCGCGCAATCGTGCGGCCACAGGGCCAGGTTTGCCCGTGCCGATAGATTTTCCATCCAATTCCACCACGGGCATCACAAAAGTGGAGGCTGAGGTGATAAATGCCTCATCGGCCGCTTGCGCCTCGGCCACTGTGAAAGGGCGTTCCTCCACTTTCATTTGCGCCTCACGCGCAAACCGCAGCACCGCCGCACGGGTGATCCCATGCAAAATCTCTGTGCCCAGATTGCGGGTGATGATCGTGCCATCCTTGATGATATAGGCATTGTTCGAGGTGCCTTCGGTGACCGCGCCATCCTCTACCATCCACGCATCATCACAGCCTGCCGCCTTGGCCATCATCTTACCCATCGAAGGATAGAGCAACTGCACGGTCTTGATGTCACGCCGCCCCCAACGTTGGTCCTCAATTGAAATCACCTTCATCCCCGTCTTGGCCATTGGGCTATCCGCAAGGCCGGGTTTGGATTGGGTGAACAGCACCAAAGTCGGCTCTGTCTCAGGGGCAGGGTAGGCAAAATCACGATCATTCGGTGCGCCGCGGGTGATCTGCAGATATATCATACCATCCACCAACGCATTGCGCGTGACCAGTTCGCGGTGAATTTCAAGCAAGCGATCACTGTCGCATGGCGCGCGCATATCCAATTCATTCAACGACCGCGTCAAACGCTTGGCATGGCCGTCAAAATCAATCAATTTGCCGTCCAAGACGCTGGTCACCTCATAAACGCCATCGGCAAAGAGAAAGCCACGATCAAACACCGAAACTTTGGCCTGATCCTCTGGCAAATATTCACCATTCACATAAACGATGCGCGTCATCTCACCCTATCCCCATAATTCTGGACGCGCGGGATGCACCCCATCTGCGTCAAATGTCAAAGCGTGGTATCGGTCTTCTGCGAGAAGCAGCGGTCCGTCAAGATCGGTAATCGCCGCGCCTTGCGCAACCAGAATGGCAGGGGCCATGGCAAGCGAGCTGCCCACCATACATCCCACCATGATTTTATACCCTTGCGCGCGGGCCGCTGCATTCAGCGCCAGCGCTTCGGTCAAGCCGCCCGTTTTATCCAGCTTGATGTTCACCATATCATATTTGCCATGCAAATGAGGCAGGCTCGCGCGATCATGCACGGCCTCATCCGCACATACAGGCAGGGGGCGGGCAATCTCCGCCAAAAGATCATCCGCGCCTGCGGGCAAGGGCTGTTCGACCATCTCAACACCCAAGCGGATCAAATGCGGCGCAAGCGCGGTATAGGTTTCAGCGGTCCACCCCTCATTCGCATCCACGATGATCCGTGCGTCAGGCGCCCCACGCCGCACCGCCTCAAGCCGTGGCATATCATCGGGGGTGCCAAGCTTAATTTTCAAAAGTGGGCGGTGTTGGTTGCGCGCGGCCGCTGCCTGCATCCGATCGGGCGTGTCGAGGGACAGGGTATAGGCGGTGATCTCGGGGCGCGGTTTGGCGGGCAATCCCGCCAAAGCCCAAACAGGACGGCCCGTTGATTTTGCCTCCCAATCCCAGAAGGCACAATCCACCGCATTTCGCGCCGCGCCCGCGGGCAGAGCTGCTTGCAAGCTTAAGCGATCAAGCCCTTTGGGCAGCGCCTCAATCTGAGCAAGCACCGATTCCATGCTTTCGCCATAGCGCGCGTAGGGCACGGCCTCGCCACGCCCCGTAATGCCATCACGGGTGACAAACACGGTCACCACCTGTGCCTCTGTTCTGGAGCCACGCGAAATTGTAAACACTTCCGCAAGGCGGAACGTTTCTGCCGTTGCCGTGATGACGAAGCTCATATTGCCTCCAAGGCATCGCACAGACGCGCCGCACCTTGGCGGAACGGGTCCACCGCAGGCAAGCCCATGCGGGCCTCTACCTCAGCGAGATAGGTGATGGCTTCGGCCTCGCTGAAGGCAGAAGTGTTGATAGAAATCCCCACCACCTGCACGGCTGCATTGGCTTGACGCGCGACCAAGAGCGCCAGATCGCGCAGGGCTTCAAGGCTCGGCATCTCATAATCAGGCAAGCCCCGCATATGAGGGCGGGTGGGTTCATGGCAGAGGATCAGCGCATCAGGTTGCCCCCCATGCACCAAAGCCATGGTGACACCTGAATAGGAGATGTGGAACAGACTGCCCTGACCCTCGATCATGTCCCAATGGTCAGGGTCGTTGTCAGGGGTCAGCCACTCTACAGCCCCCGCCATGAAATCAGCAATCACCGCATCAAGGGGAACGCCTTCACCCGTGATCAGGATGCCTGTCTGGCCCGTTGCACGAAAACTGGATTTCAACCCGCGTGCCTTCATCTCCGCATCCATGGCCAGTGCCGTATACATCTTTCCGACTGAGCAATCGGTGCCAACTGCAAGACATCGCTTCCCCGTCCGCTTGACACCATTGGCGATGGGATATTGCACGTTTGGCACCCGCACATCATGCAGACTGCGCCCTGTCGCCTTGGCGACAGCAACCAAATCTGGCTCATCGCGCAAAAGATTATGCAGGCCAGACGCAAGATCAAACCCCTCCTCCAAGGCGGCGATCAACACTTTTTTCCATGCAGGGGAAATGAGGCCACCGCGATTTGCCACACCAATCACAAGTGTTTCCGCCCCTGCCGCACGCGCTTCGGCCAAGGTCATGTCTGGCAAGCGCATATCCGCCTTGCAGCCCTCCATCCTGAATTGCCCGATTGCATTCTCTGGGCGCCAATCACGAATGCCTTGCGCCACTTTTGCGGCCAAAGGATCAGGCGCATCGCCCAAGAACAGCAGGTAAGGGGTCTTGATCATCTTGGCTCTCCGACAATGAAGTGGAATTTGTCCAAGCATAATCCAAACGCCAAGAAATTCTTTCGCAAAATCACGCGCAGAAAGGATAGGTTTTGCACAGATTTCTTGAAATTCGCCAATTTTGCGAAACTTTCGCGCAATGGCACCCTCGAATCAGGTCAAGTATCCCGACACCTCGGGTGTTGCCTCTTCAAAATCAAGCGGCGGCCGATCTGCGGCAGCTGTGTTGCGCTTAAACTCGTAGCGCATCAAATCGCCATCTTCTTCAGAGGCGATGATCAACGCTTGGCACAGGTGTCGTGACCCCTCGTAAATATCGATCAGCCCACGCAAATACGGGGTGGTTTCAACATCCACGGCAAACCCTGTAGGAGAAAAATCTAAAATTGCATAAACTTCATCCCCGATCTGCACCGATCGGGTCGCACGCTTTTTGAGGCCACGCATCTTTGCGCTGCGCAGACCATCTAACACGTCTTTGGGCAAAAAATCATTCATAGCGCACCTTTTACCATGAGCTGTAAAATGAAGCATCATTGGATTTGGTCAACAAACTGTTAGGGCCTCTGCAAATTCGTTGCCAATCTGCCACAGGCCCCAGCGTGACTGTGCATATATGCAGGTCACGTCTGCGCATCCCGCAGTTGGCCCCGCCCCTCATTGGCCCTAGGTCACAGGGTAACCGAAACGGATCAGGAGCGCGCGAGATGGGTGTGTTGGTAGACGGAACATGGCAAGATGTCTGGTATGACACCAAGACCTCTGGCGGCGCGTTCAAACGCAGTGTTGCTTCGTTTCGCAATTGGGTGACGGCCGATGGCAGTGCGGGTCCAACGGGGGAGTCTGGCTTCAAGGCAGAATCAGGCCGCTATCACCTTTACGTGTCTCACGCCTGCCCTTGGGCCAATCGCACGATGATTTTTCGGGCGCTCAAGGGCCTCAATGACCATATCAGCGTCAGCGTGGTGCATCCAGATATGCTGGGTGATGGATGGACATTTGCCACAGATTTTGCAGGTGCCACGGGCGATACGCTCTATGGCCTGTCATATGCACGCGAGATTTACCTCAAAGACAGCCCAAAAATGACGGGTCGCGTCACTGTGCCGATCCTGTGGGACAAAGTGAAAGAGCGGATCGTTTCCAATGAAAGCTCCGAGATCATTCGGATGTTCAACGGAGCCTTTAACGCCATCACCAACAATCACCTCGATTTTTATCCAGAAGCCTTGCGCCAAGAAATCGACCGCGTGAATGCGCGCATCTATGACGAGGTCAATAATGGCGTTTACAAATCTGGCTTTGCCACATCGCAGGCCGCTTATGACAGCGCGGTTCACACCTTGTTCGAGGCACTTGATTGGCTCGAAGAACGCCTCAGCCAGAACCGATATTTGATGGGCAAAGAGATCACCGAAGCAGATTGGCGGCTCTTTACCACGCTCATCCGCTTTGATCTCGTCTATCACCTGCATTTCAAATGCAACCGCAAACGGATTATCGATTATCCCAATCTCTGGGGCTACACACGCGAGCTGTATCAATGGCCTGAGGTGGCCGACACCGTGCATTTTGATCATATCGTGCGGCATTACCATTACAGCCACGACATGATTAACCCCGCGCGCATTCTACCGATCAATCCTGTCTTGGATTTCAACGCGCCACATGGCCGCGACCACCTCTAGGCGGGGCGGGGCAAATCGCCTATTGAAGACGATATGAGCACGGGCGGTTTACATAAGCGCGACCACGGTGGCGGAATTGATGCCGCGGCTGCACGCTATGGGGGGGTGCGCGGGGATTGGCTTGACCTCTCCACAGGGATCAACCCCTGCCCATACCCTATGCCCCCTTTGCCTGCAGATCTTTGGCACAGCTTGCCCGATCACGGGGCAGAAGCGGCCTTGATTGCGGCGGCGCGCGGCTTTTGGTCGGTGCCAGATCATCTGGATATTTTACCAACCCATGGCGCATCGGCGGCCATCGCACGGCTTCCTGCTCTGTTCGCGGACCTTTCCAGAACCGTGCGAATTGACGAACCCACCTACAATGAATGGCGCGCAAGTTTCACAAACGCGGGATGGCGGGTTACGGAAACTGCCGCCGCATTGGAGGTTTATGTCCATCCCAATAATCCTGACGGCCGCCTTGGACCTGCACCCACAAAGGATATTATCCGTATCTATGATGAGAGCTTTTGCGACATCATGCCCGAGGCAAGTCACCTGCCACATATTGGACATGAGAGCCGCGATATCATTCTCAAAAGCTTTGGCAAATTCTGGGGGCTGGCAGGGCTGCGCCTTGGCTTCGTCATTTCAGCCCCACAGGTGATCGCCTCCTTGCGCGAGGCGCTTGGGCCTTGGTCCGTTTCTGGGCCTGCGCTCTATATTGGTGCGCACGCGCTGCGCGATCACGACTGGGCCAAGGCGACCCGCGCGCGCCTGAACGAAGATGCGGCGCGTTTGGATGCGCTGATGCGAGATGCAGGCGCAGGAACCGCGCGGGGCACCAGCCTCTTTCGACTGTTCCATGTAAGCAACGCTCAAGACTGGCAGTCGCGCCTTGCAGCCCATCACATCTGGACACGCATCTTTCCCTACGACAGCACTATGATCAGATTGGGTCTGCCCTATGCGCCCGAAGATTGGCAAAGGTTGGAGAAGGCATTGCGATGATCCCCGAAACCGCCGCGCTTTTGATCTTAGCACTTGTGCTTGACGCGCTTTTTGGTGAGCCGCGTGTGCTGTGGCATCACCTGCCCCACCCTGCGGTGGTGATGGGGCGGATCATCGCATGGGCCGATGCGCGCTACAACACTCAAGATGCAGCCGCGCGCAGCGCAGGTGTGACTGTGATTGCGCTTTTATCCCTTGCCGCGCTTGGACTTGGGGCCGTGCTGGCCCTTCTCCCTTTTGGAGAGGTGATCTCGGTCATCCTTGCCGCGATCTTGATCGCGCAACATAGCCTGATGCGCCATGTCTTGGCTGTGCGCGATGCCCTTGGCCTGTCCCTGCCCGAGGCACGGCGCGCTTTGGCGGATATTGTGGGGCGGGATACAGCTGCCCTATCTGACTCAGAAGTCAGCCGCGCGGCAATCGAATCGGCCGCTGAAAACTTCTCGGACGGGGTGATTGCCCCCGCCTTTTGGTTCCTCATCTTGGGGCTTCCAGGGATTTTACTCTACAAGCTGATCAATACCGCCGACAGTATGATTGGCCACCGCACCCCGCGCCATGAACATTTTGGATGGGCGGCTGCAAAATTGGATGATGTCTTGAACTATATCCCTGCACGGATCAGTGGCGCGCTGATTGCGGCGGTGAGTGGCCATGCCGCGGCATGGGCCGTCATGCGTGCGGATGCGTCCAAGCACCCGAGCCCGAATGCGGGCTGGCCCGAGGCGGCAATGGCGGGTGCCCTTGACATCACGCTGGCAGGCCCGCGCCGCTACAACGGCCAACTCAGCGACCACCCCAGCCTGAACGCCGCAGGCCGTGCCGAGGCCGAACGGGGCGATATGACACAAGCTGTCACGCTACTTTGGAAAGCATGGGCCGCATTTTTGGCCGCAGTGGCGCTTTTGGCACTGATGACGGCTTAGGCCACCAAGGCCTCGGCCTTTTTCAGATCAACGCTGACCAACTGGCTCACCCCCTGCTCTGCCATTGTGACCCCAAACAAGCGATCCATCCGCGCCATCGTCACCGCGTGGTGCGTGATGATCAAGAACCGTGTGTTGGTGCGGCGGGTCATTTCATCCAACATATCGCAGAAGCGGGTGACGTTCGCATCATCCAATGGCGCGTCCACCTCGTCCAAAACGCAGATCGGCGCAGGATTGGCCAAGAATACCGCAAAGATCAGGGCAAGTGCCGTCAGCGTTTGCTCCCCACCTGACAAAAGCGAGAGGGTGGACAGCTTCTTGCCAGGGGGCTGGCACAGAATTTCCAAACCTGCCTCCAATGGATCATCGCTTTCCACCAAAACCAATCGCGCCTCACCACCGCCAAACAGGTGGCTAAACAACTGCCCAAAGTTGCGGTTCACTTCCTCAAAAGCAGCCAAAAGCCGCTCGCGCCCTTCCTTGTTCAAGGTCGCAATACCTGAGCGCAATTTTGAAATCGCAGCGTCCAAATCCTGCTTTTCGGAAAGAAGGGCATCATGTTCGGTCTGGACTTCGCGGGCATCTTCCTCCGCGCGAAGATTGACAGCGCCAAGAGCATCGCGCTGACGGCGCAGGCGCATCACATCGCCCTCTAGTTTCTCTGCCGAGGCCATCGCGCTTGGATCGGTCTCCAACTGCTCCAAAAGCGCATCAGGAGTGACTTCCATCTCCTCATGGATGCGTTCCGCAGCATGGGCCACCGATTCCGCCGCACCATCACGGCGCGCTTCTGCCGCCGCGCGCGCCTCACGCGCATCCGAAGCGCTGCGTTCCGCGTCACGCTCTGCGGAGGTGGCGGTGCGTGAAATGCCTTCGGCCACGCTCAATGCATCTGCCGCTGCGGCTTTACGGGCTTCCGCCTCTTTGATCTTTTCGGCCAATTCAGCGCGCTGATCTGCCAGATGATCGGGTTTATTCTTGGCCTCGCTCAATTGAGCTTCGGCCTCGATGCGGCGGGTGTTCAGTTCCGCCATACGCGATTTCGCCGTATCAAGGCGCTTCTGCCACCCGTCCACTTCGCTTGCAATCTGGTCAATCCGGCGCTCCCGCGCTTCGCCTTCGCGTTTGATCTCATCATGGGCTGTGCGCTTGGCCAACATCGTCAGGCGCGCCGCTTCCACGGTTGATTTTGCGCCATCCACGCGGGCACGCATGGCGGTCAAATCTTCAAGCGCCTTCTGTGCGGCTTCGGCTTCGACCAATTGCCGCTCCGCGGTTGTGGCCTCTTCACCGTGGCGGCTCACCGCTTGGCTTAAGGTTTCCAAACGCCCTGCAAGAATGTTGCGCTCTGCCTCGGCACGAGACAAAAGGCGGCTTGCCTCGGCCATCGCACTGTCGGCATCACGGCGCGACTGGCGCGCTGTTTTGTCGGCTTCGCTGGCGGCCACAAGACGCGCAGAAATCTCTTCATGGCGCGCGCGCGCCTTATCAGCGCTGGCCTTGGCTTGCTGCCATTCGGCATCCAGTTTTTCCAACTGATTGGCCTGTTGCAGACGCCGCGCCGCCGCGCTTGAGCTGTCCTCTGCCGCCAACGTATACCCGTCCCACCGCCACAAATCGCCTGCGCGACTGACTAGACGTTGGCCGGGCAGCAGCTGTTTTTGCAGTTTCGCCCCGTCCGCGGCATCGACAATGCCGACCTGCGACAAACGCCGCGCCAAAAGCTGCGGGGCACGCGTCACATCAGCAAGGCACATGACCCCTTGGGGCAAAGCCTGCGGTTGAGGGTATGGGTCCAATCCCAACCATCCCGTCACCCGCGCTGACAGGCCATCAAGCCCGCCATCAGACCGAATGGGTGCTTTGAGATCGTCTGCCAAAGCTGCACCAACAGCGGCCTCAAACCCAGCGTCTACCTTGACATGATCCAACAATTGGTCGGCTTCGCCTTGCGCGCGCTCCAATAAACGCCGCAACGCGCGCACCTCGGATTCGAGCGTGCCAAGCGTGCCATTGGCCTCGGCCAATGCGGCACGGGCTTCGCCTTCTTCGGACTGGGCAGCGCTGCGCGCGGCCTCGGCTTGGGCAAGCGCGGTTTCTGCGGTACTGGCTTGATCGGTTGCGGCGGCCAAGGCGCCTTCGGCGGATGCCACATCGCTGTTGATTTCGGCCAAACGCGCTTCTGCCTCTGCGGCGGCAAGCTTGGCTTTCTCTGCCTCGGCACGATTGCGTTCCAAGGCGGTGCGCGCATCGGCAACAATGCGCTCTGCCGATTGGTGCCGCGCTGCCAAACGCGCCACATCTTCGGTCAACTGGCTGAGACCCGTTTCACAATCGGCCAAAACCTCAGCCGCATCCGCCGCCGCAACCGAAGCCGCCTTGAGCGCTTCATCATGGCCTTTGCGCGCCTCAAAGAGGGCTTCGCGCTCCTCCATCAGTTTAGCCACTGTTTCACTTGCATCAGTATTCAGGCTGTCCTCGCGACCAATGTCACGGGTCAGTTGCTCAATCCGCGCCTCCAGTCCTTCGATGGCCTGACGCACGCGGAAATCTTCGGCTTGCAGGGTTTCGCGCTCCACGGTCAGGCGCTGCAAAACTGCCGCCGCGATGGCCTCTTCCTCGCGTTTTGGTGGGAGGGCGGCTTCCGCCTCTTCGCGGGCTTTCGCGGCTTTAACGGCCGCTGCCTCAGCCTGCGCTGCAGATTGCACCGCAAGACGCAAGGTTTCCTCGGCGCGCGCCCGCGCCTGATCCGCCTCGCGCCAACGCAAATACAGCAGCATCCCTTCCGCTTGGCGCAGCTCTGTTCCGATCTCGCGATAGCGCGCCGCCTGACGGGCCTGACGGGCCAACGAGGACAGCTGACCCGCCAATTGCTCGATCACATCATCCACGCGCGTCAGGTTTGTTTCCGCGCCTTTCAGCTTCAACTCCGCTTCGTGGCGGCGTTGGTAAAGGCCCGAGATACCTGCGGCTTCTTCCAGAACGCGCCGTCTTGCGCGCGGTTTGGCGTTGATCAATTCCGAGATTTGACCCTGCCGCACCAAAGCAGGGCTGTGCGCGCCCGTTGAGGCATCGGCAAACAGCATCTGCACATCGCGGGCGCGGGTGTCTTTGCCGTTCGCCTTATAGGCGGAGCCTGCATCGCGGGTGATACGGCGCACGACCTCCAATGTGTCATCTTCATTAAACCCTGCGGGCGCGAGGCGGTCACTGTTGTCAATGCTCAGGGAGACTTCGGCAAAATTGCGCGCGCCTCGGGTGGCGGCGCCTGCGAAAATCACATCCTCCATCCCGCCACCACGCATGGCAGAGGCGCGGTTCTCGCCCATGACCCAACGCAAGGCCTCAAGCAAATTGGATTTGCCGCAGCCATTGGGGCCAACCACGCCAGTCAAACCATCCGAAATCACCAATTCGGTCGGATCAACAAAGCTTTTGAAGCCATTTAAACGTAGTCTGGAAAACCGCACAGGCAGACCCTCGGTGATTCTTCGGCACGGTAACTGTCTCGCCCATGTGGCAGCGGAGTCAATCACCAACCCCACGATGTGGATAAGTTTAACCAGTTTTCCACAAGATATAGTCAGTTCGTCCGAATTTTTCCGCCTGCGACATTTCATCCATTGCTAAACTGAACCGACTAGTTCAGTAATTGATTAACAACGTCAATCAAGAGGTCTGACCATGTCACTCGCTCAAAATCGCTACTCTCCACTTTATTTTCTCGCCTCCCTTGGCGCAGGGGGTCTGGCTGTCACGTTCTTCATGTGGCTGATGTTCTGGGTGCCACATCCTGGACAGCCTGTGCCCATTTTCGAGGATAACTTCGCCGTTCTCACCAATGGAACCTTGCTGGAACAAGCCATGGTCTTGGGTGCGATGGCGGGGATCATCGTCTTTGGCTTCCTCAATATCAAATTGCTGATCTGGAACCTTGGGCGTTTTTCAGCCTTCCGCGCGGACCCCGCTTATGCGGATTTCGCGGCATCCAATGCGGGCAGCCAAGTTTTGGCGCTGCCCTTGGCTTTGGCCATGTCCGTCAATGTAGGCTTTCTTCTGGGCCTCACCTTCGTGCCTGGCCTTTGGAGCATTGTTGAGTATCTGTTTCCCGCCGCAATGGCCGTCTTTCTTCTGATCGGCATTCTCGCCTTCCGCATGATTGCCGCGTTTTTGAAAACACGGCTGGCCAATGGTGGATTTAAATGTGCTGCGAATAATTCCTTCGCACAGGTTCTGCCTGCCTTTGCCCTGTCAATGGTTGGTGTTGGTCTGGCCGCCCCTGCCGCCATGTCAACGGTTCAAGCCACTGCGGGCATTGCCATCATCCTTGCCACCTTCTTCATCACTGCCGCGCTTTTGATTGCCGCGGTCGCGGCCATTCTCGGTCTGCGCTCCATTATGGAAAACGGGCTAAATGTTGAAGCCGCGCCCACATTGATGGTGATCATTCCGCTGATGACGGTTGTCTCAATCGCGATGATGCGGATCTCGCATGGGCTGCACGTGCATTTCGATGTGCACAGTGGCACGGGTGAAACGCTGACCTTTCTCACCCGTATGATCTCCATCGAGGTGCTGGTTGCACTTTTCGGGGTGATGGCCCTGTCCAGCGTGGGGTATTTGGGCCGCTTCATCAGTGGCACCGAGGCCTCCGCAGGCTCCTACGCGTTGGTCTGCCCAGGTGTGGCAATGTCGGTGTTGGGCCATTTCTGGATCAACAAAGGTCTGGTTGATGCGGGTCTGATCGTCAAATTCGGCGCTTCCTATTGGATCCTGAGCGCTGCCGCCTTGACGCTGCAGTTTGCGATGATCGCCTTGGTCATGGTCCTTGCCCGCAAGCATTTCGCCAAAGGCAGCGCGGCCAGCCTTGCGCCTGCTGAGTAACCTTGCAATCTCTAATGTGCCAAGGGCCATGCCGCACGCATGGCCCTTTTGCTGTCGGCGCAAGATGCTGCTTTCGATTGAGATCATGAAAAAGCGGTGCTATCCTCCTGCCATTCGCCAGCGAAGGGGGCCATGCCTCCACGGACTGGCGCCACAAACTGGAGGGCTTTTGTCCTGACTGGACCAACGATGGCGGTAAACAACGACACCGCAACCCGCGCGCCGCAAAATGATCTGGGCGCCTCCCGCATTGGTGGCAAGGATTTGCTGGACCAAGTGCTTGACTCTCTGAGCGATGACAAAGCCGAGAATGTGATCACCATCGACCTCGCTGGGAAATCCTCCATGGCGGATTACATGGTGGTGGCCTCTGGCCGTTCGACCCGTCAGGTTGCTGCCATTGCGACCAATTTGGTCGATCGCCTGAAGCAGGATTACGGGCTTTTGTCCAAAACCGAAGGCAAGGATACGGGCGATTGGGTGCTGATCGACACGGGTGATGTGATTATCCATGTCTTCCGTCCCGAAGTGCGCGATTTCTACCAGATCGAAAAGATGTGGTTGCCCAGTGGCGCAGCGCAGGCCTGAACGGCCATGCGCGTCTCCATCTGTTGCGTAGGCCGCCTGCGGCAGGGGCCTGAGCACGAACTTGTCACCGATTATCTCACCCGATTTGACCGAACTGGCCGCGCGCTTGGCCTGAGCTTGGGCGATGTCATCGAAGTCGAAGATAAGAAAAACCTTGGCATGAGGGCGGAGGCAGATTTGCTGCGCCGTGCCGTGCCAAAATCAGCAATCCTTTGGGCCTTGGATGAACGCGGGGCCGCCGTCACCTCCCCCGAATTTGCGGCGGCTCTGGCCGAGCTGCGCGATCAAGGCACGGGTGATTTGGCCCTGATCATCGGCGGGGCCGATGGTATTGATCCAAGTCTGCGCGCTGACGCTGTCAAACACATCTCCCTCGGCCGCATGGTCTGGCCGCATATGCTGGTGCGGGTGATGCTGTCCGAGCAACTCTATCGCGCGGCATCAATCCTTGCTGGTGCGCCTTATCATCGAAGCTGAAACCTTTCTTTAAGCAAAATATCCGACCCTTGCGCGAGTGTTCTTGGACGCAAAGGGCGATATGGTTCAAATGCTGTGCCTCACACCGACATTGCAATTGGCCCCCCGCCCGTCTGGGACGGGGCGCGGTCATCCCTCAAAAGGCGCAGAACATAAGGGGCGGCTGATCGCCCTTGTTGCAACCCATAATCGCAAACCCGACCTGATCCGCGCGATTGACGCGCTTTTGGCCAATACGGCGCAGGATCTGGCCGCTGTTGTCGTGGTGGATAACGCCTCATCTGACGGCACTTGGGCCATGTTATGCGGTCATCCTGACCCGCGCCTGTTACCGATCCGCGCCGCACGTAACCTTGGCGGGGCAGGGGCTTTTGCCACAGCCATGGATGTGGCTATGGCGGAATGTGATCCTGATTGGATGCTGATCCTAGATGATGACGCATGGCCAGAAGCAGGCGCGATCCGCAGCTTTCACACCTGCGACCATGGTGCGGCGGATATGGTCGCGGCGGCTGTCTATGCCCCCGATGGCCGCATCATGGAGATGAATCGCCCTTCGCAAAACCCTTTTTGGAATTGGGGCCGCTTCTGGTCAACCGCGCGACACGGGCGGGACGGGTTTCACATCCCTCACAGTGCCTATCGCGCCACGGACCCGCATCCAATTGATGTCACCTCTTTTGTCGGCTTGTTTGTAAGCCGTGCACTGGTCTCCAAAATAGGGTCGCCGCAGCGCGCGCTATTTGTTTCTGGGGAAGATGGGCTATACACGCTTCGGGCCACAAAAGCGGGATTTCGCGGCATCTTTATGCCGCAAATCCGCTTTCGCCATGACTGCAAAACATTTTCGGGCAGGGGTGGCGGATTTTATCCCGTGTGGAAGGCCTATTTCTACCATCGCAACCTGATGCTGCTGTATCGCGAGGCGGCAGGGCCGTGGTTTTGGGCTGCTCTTGGGGTGATCATCCCCAAATGGCTTTTGAAAACAAAGCAACAAAAAGGACAGCGCGCCCTGTTTCTACGCCTGATGTTCATGGCGATATGGGATGGATTATGGCGCAATCTCGGCCGCGACCCCGAAGCGCTGATTGCCCGCACTCAGCGCGACAAGATCACATGATGAAACCGCGCCAGAAGCAGCAACCCCATCGCCAGGGGCAACAACCCTGCGCCAATCGCATAAAGCGGCACAATCTGGGGGCTGTAAAACCCGTAAAGACCATCTCGCATCATTCCCACAACATGGATCAACGGGTTGAACCACAAGATATCTTGCGCCCATTGCGGCAGGGTTTCGGGCAGGAAAAACACCCCCGAAACAAAGAACAAGGGCCGTGTGGCAATCGACCAAATTTGTTCCCATACGGGCCACAACCCCATGAGCGCCGCATTAAGCGCGCCAATCCCCACCCCGAGCAGCAACGCCATGCCCAATGCGCCAAGGATCAAACCCGCCTGCGGCACGGCCCGTGTCGGACTGATGCCGAACACCACCGCCAAGACAATCGCCGCAATCAACACGCCCGTCAGACCATTCAATATCACCCGCGCCACCAATGCGTGGAACCATCGCACGATGGGATAATTCAAAAGCGGGCGCGAGAAGATCAAACTGCGCGCCACGGTGACTTGCATGGATTGAAAGAGCGCAAAGGGCAAAAACCCGCTTGCCAGAAATACGATATGCGACACGCCCAAAGGCGGGGCGGACAAAACCATCCCATATCCCGCCGCAAGAATGAAGATCGCGCCCAAAGGCTCGATCACCGCCCAAAGATATCCCCCCGCGCTTTGACCATAGCGGGTGGACATCTCACGCAGCATCAACGCGAGGATCACACGGCGCGCAGGATTTGGGCGCGATTTGATGTGCAGCTGTGTCATGGCTGCAAGCATCGCGCAAAATGGTGAAGCAATGGTAGATCAGCCCAAAAGGATCATCCAAGTGCGCCCCACCGCCCGCCCCGCGCGCCTCAAACGGCGGCATATTCTTGCCCTAGCGGGAGGGGTTTTGGGAGTGGTCCTGCCCCTTTCATTGCTTGCCGCATACCTGTGGGTCTTGGCAACACCGCAATATCAGATCGTGGCAGGCTTCACCGTCCGTCAGGAGGAAAGCGGAAATCTGCAAAGCACAGCGCTTGGCGGCCTTGTGCAGCTTGGCGGCCTAACCGCGCAACGCGGCGATGCCGATATTCTATACGAATTTATCCGCAGCGGTGATCTGGTCAGAACCCTCGATCAGAATTTGGGTTTGGTGGCACATTACAGCGCAGCTCATGCGCGCGACCCGCTTTTCGGGCTTAACCCCAAGGCTGGAAGGACGGATGTGCTGCGCTATTGGCGGCGCATGACGGGCCTATCCTATGATCGCGCCTCAGGTCTGATTGAATTTCGGTTGCGCGCGTTTTCGCCCCAAATGGCCTTGGCCTTGGCCAATGCGGTGATCTTTGAGAGCGAACGCTTGATGAATGATCTGAATCTCGCCGCACGCGAAAACCTGCTGGAATTCGCGCGTCATGATCTGGCCCGCGCGGAGGCCGATTTAACCGCAGCGCGCGGCGCCATCACTGATTTTCGCATTCGCAGCCAAATGCTGGATGTGGGTTCTGATCTGCAAGGGCGCATGGGTGTTTTGAACACGCTTCAACAACAATTGGCCGAAGCCCTTATTGCGACAGATATGTTGGCGGCTACATCGGGTGAGAATGATCCCCGCTTGGCCCAGTCACGCGCCCGAATTGATGTGATTGAGGACCGTATCAGGCAAGAGCGTGCCAGCTTTGCAAACGGCGCTTCGACGCAAGCCAATCAACCCGATTATCCCAATCTTTTGGCCCAATTCGAGGCCTTGGCCACCGAACAGGAATTGGCCGAAACCCGATACGCGGCGGCCGTAGCGGCCCTAGAACTGGCCCAAGACAATCTTGCGCGCCAGACCCGCTATCTCGCTGTTTTCATCCGCCCCGCACTGCCCGACAGCGCAGATCACCCCAAACGCGGTTTGATCCTTGGCCTGTCAGCCCTCTTTCTAAGCCTTCTGTATATCATTCTTACACTGGCGGCCTATGCCTTGCGGGATCGGCGCTAGGGCAGATGATCAAACTTGTCCATCTTTCAAAATCCTTTGGCACAGGCTCTGCCCGCCATGTCATTTTGGATGATGTGACCCTGACACTTCCAAGCGGCCGCGCCTTGGCCCTGCTTGGGCGCAATGGTGCGGGCAAATCAACCTTTCTGCGGATGGTTGCAGGGATCTTGCCGCCCGATCATGGGCGGATTGTCACCTCGGGCAGTATCTCGTGGCCCGTTGGATTTGGCGGCTCCCTGCATGGCGATTTGACAGGCGCGCAAAACACCCGCTTTATCGCCCGCGCCTATGGTGTGGACAGCGAAGACCTGCTCGCATTTGTCGATGATTTCGCGGAACTAGGCACAGCCTTTCACAAACCCGTGCGCCTCTACAGCCAAGGGATGCGCGCGCGGCTGAGTTTCGGCCTCTCCATGGGGATCAGGTTTGACACCTATCTTGTCGATGAGGTCACGGCCGTTGGCGATGCGGCCTTTCGGCGCAAAAGTGCGGCCGTGTTTCGAGACCGTATTCGGGCTGCAGGGGCCTTGGTGGTCAATCACAATCTGGCCGAATTGCGCGACTATTGCGATGCGGCCTTGATCCTTGAAAAGGGAAAAATCACCTATTTCCCTGATCTCAACACGGCCATCAAAGTGCATAAAGCGATGTTAGCCTGAGCGTCAAATTTCGCGCAGCCGCGGCTGATCCGCCCCCAAACCACCCGTTGCAGGCAAAATTTGTGGCCCCTTGCAAATCAGGTCACATGGGACGGCAGGCGTCAGCACAGGCATTTGGCCTTTGAGCAATGACTGAACAATCACCGCACCGCGATCCTCGGGGGACAGGGTTTGCAGCAAGAATGCCAAGCCAATCGCGGATCCCAATGCAAGCAGCCGCAATCCGTGGCGCATGGATTTTTGTTTGGTCGTGATCATATGACTTGCCTCGCGTAACTGCGGAATTCGGACTTTGCGCCCACAATAAACTGCGATTGATATTGCACATCAAGGCGGCATCCTGTCTGCTCACGCGAAGGTGACTAGAAGAACAAAGGCATATCATGGTCAGCACCCATCACAGCGAAGAAGACGCGCGCAACGACAGCATCCTGATTTGGGTGAATGGCACCCTAAAGCCGCGCAGCGAAGCATTGATTAGTGTCTATGACAGCGGCTTCATGCTCGGCGATGGCGTCTGGGAGGGGCTGCGCCTTTATGAGGGGAGATGGGCCTTCGTTGACGATCACATGGACAGGCTTTTTGAAGCGGCCAAGGCCATTGATCTTGATATTGGCCTGACCCGCGCGCAGATCGTAGCCGCCCTGGAGGAGACGCAGCGCGCCAATGGGATGCACACAGATGCCCACGCCCGACTGATGGTCACACGCGGGATCAAAACGCGGCCCTTTCAGCACCCGAAACTGTCTCAATCTGGGCCGACCATCGCAATCATTATGGAACATTCCAAACCCGACATTCCGCGCCCCATTCGTCTGGCCACAGTGCCCCACCTGCGCGGCTTGCCGATGACGCAAGACCCGAAACTCAATTCCCACTCCAAGTTGAACTGTATTCTGGCCTGTATCGCCGCCGAAAAGGCAGGCGCGGATGAGGCCCTGATGCTCGACATCCATGGGTTTGTGAACACAACCAATGCTTGCAATTTCTTTATCGTGCGAAAAGGCGAAGTTTGGACCAGCACAGGCGATTATTGTATGAACGGGATCACGCGGCAAAAGGTGATTGATCTATGCCGTGCAAATGGGATCCCCTTGTTTGAAAAGAATTTTT
The DNA here is from genome assembly GCA_025751475.1 of Rhodobacteraceae bacterium XHP0102. Classification (GTDB taxonomy): domain Bacteria; phylum Pseudomonadota; class Alphaproteobacteria; order Rhodobacterales; family Rhodobacteraceae; genus M30B80. Next base: position 383,597 of record JAOWLD010000002.1, on the reverse strand, counting down.
CTCTTGTCGACACCTATAGCGCCGATGAAGCGTTTTTGACGGGGACATTCGGCGCACAGACCCCTGTGGCTGTGATTGATGGCCGGGTGATTGGCACAGGCACGCTTGGCCCAATGACCAGCAAAATACGCGCCCTCTACAAAAATTTGATCGCGCAAACCGATTGAGCAGGTTTCATGACAAAAATCGCCATGTGGTCTGGGCCACGCAACCTTTCAACCGCGATGATGTATGCCTTTGGCGCACGGTCAGATTGCGCGGTCTGGGACGAGCCATTTTATGCGCCCTATCTGGCGCAGACAGGCGCAGACCACCCGATGCGGGCAGAAATACTTGCCGCCCATGAGACGGACCCCGCAAAAGTGGCGCGCGCCTGTGCAGGCGACACGCCCGAAGCACACGCCATTTGGTATATGAAACATATGCCACATCACATGATAGAAGGGTTTGACCTGACATGGGCGGGGTCTTGTATAAATATGCACCTGATCCGCCATCCAGCCCATGTCATTGCCTCCTATCTGGCCAAACGGGATTTGCCGAGCCTGATGGATATCGGCTATCCGCAACAATGGGCTTTGTATCAACATCTGCCAGGTCCAATTTTCGACAGCGAAGATATTCGGACAAATCCCGAAGCCATGCTGCGCCTGATCTGCGACATAGCAAATATCCCGTTTGATCCAGCCATGCTGTCTTGGCGGGCGGGACCACGCGCTTCGGATGGGGTCTGGGCGCGGCACTGGTATGGGGCGGTGCATCGCTCAACGGGCATTTCTGAACCAGAGCGTCCCTTGCCAGAATTACCGCAGACCTATCAAAGCCTGCTGAATGAGGCGCTTGAATATTACGCGCAAATGCGCAGTCATAGGGTGCGCGCCTAAACAGAAAACCACTGGGGGAACCGATGATCCAACCACCGTCAGAGGAAGTGATTGTCACGCCACCCATCGCTGAACCCATGCGGTTTTCAGACCCGAAACAGGCCGTTGAGCGTCTACAAACACTCTATCAGGCGGCCACGCAATTTCTGTTTGAAGCGTTCTCGGACGCGCTGAAACACCCGCAGGGCAACACCCGCTATCGGGCCTTCTACCCCGAAATCAGGATCACCACGACAGGGTTTGGCAAAATCGACACGCGGCTGGCTTTCGGTCATGTGGCCGAACCCGGCACTTATTCGACCACGGTCACGCGACCCGATCTGTTTGCGCATTACCTCACGCAACAAATCGGTCTGTTGATCGCAAATCACAATGTCGAAGTGACGATTGGCCCCTCGACAACCCCGATCCCCATTCACTTTGCGGTGCTGACAGACCCTGATCTGAACATCCCGCAAGAGGCCGCGCTGACCTTTCCGCTGCGCGATATGTTCGATGTGCCAGATCTGGGCGGCATTCATGACGAGATTGTCAATTCCTTTGGCTTCAAACATCCCGATGGCTCTGGTCCGCTGGCGCCTTTTACCGCGGAACGGATTGATTATTCTTTGGCGCGTTTGTCCCATTACACCGCAACCGATCCAACCCATTTCCAGAACCATGTCCTGTTCACCAACTATCAGTTCTATATCGATGAATTTATCGCCTATGCCCGCATGATGCTGGCCGATCCCAAAAGCGGTTATACCGCGTTGGTCGGACCTGGAAATCAGGTTCTAACCCATGCGGAGGCGGAATTGATCCACCCCAGCAAAATGCCGCAAATGCCGAGCTATCATCTGATCCGTGCAGGGGGCGGTGGTATTAGTTTGGTTAATATTGGGGTTGGCCCCTCGAACGCGAAAACCGCAACAGATCACATCGCCGTATTGCGCCCCCATGCATGGCTGATGGTCGGCCATTGCGCAGGTTTGCGCAACACGCAGGCCCTTGGTGATTACGTACTGGCTCATGCCTATCTGCGCGAGGATCATGTGCTGGATGATGATTTGCCCGCATGGGTGCCGATCCCTGCCTTGGCAGAAATCCAAATTGCATTGGAAAATGCGGTGGCCGAGGTCGCGCAAGTCTCTGGTTACGACTTAAAGCGGATCATGCGCACAGGCACGGTCGCCACCATCGACAATCGCAATTGGGAGCTGCGCGATCAATCTGGCCCTGTCAAACGCCTCAGCCAAAGTCGTGCCATCGCATTGGATATGGAAAGCGCCACAATTGCCGCAAACGGTTTCCGCTTTCGCGTGCCCTACGGAACCCTTCTGTGCGTGTCCGACAAGCCGTTGCATGGCGAATTGAAACTGCCTGGAACCGCCTCGGAATTCTATAAAACTCAAGTAACGCGCCATTTGCTGATTGGTATCCGCGCCATGGAAAACCTGCGAGAAATGCCGCTAGAGCGGCTTCATAGCCGAAAATTACGGTCATTTGAGGAGACAGCTTTCCTATAAATATATAAATTTCTGTCAATATGCGTGTTTTCTTACTCATTTTGACTACTAATTGTTGTGTCCCCCCACAATATTAGGGTAATTTCTGGACAGCCGGCCCAAGGGTTCGGGGAGTAAAGGAGATAAAAATGGCACAGAAACCGATGACAAAGACGCAGCTTGTCGCCGCGCTTGCCGACGAAATGGGCAGTGACAAGAAAACCGCAGCAGCCGCGCTTGATGCGGTGACCGCCGTGGTCACCAAGGAAGTTGCTGGCGGTGGCGCAGTAACCCTTCCTGGGATTGGCAAAGTATATTGCCGCGCACGTCCAGAGCGTATGGTGCGCAACCCTGCGACTGGTGAACAGATCAAAAAGCCTTCCGATAAGGTCGTGAAGGTCACAATCGCAAAAGCTCTGAAAGACAGTGTGAACGGCTAATTCCCAAGAGCCGTGCATTTTTGAGGGCCGCCTTCCATGGCGGCCCTTTTGCTTTTGGATCATTCGTGCTTGTTTAGGTGAGGGCATATTGGGCAGGGCACAAACCATGGATTTTCGCGCGATTGGCATGGGATTAATCTTTGCCCTGATCTGGTCTTCTGCCTTTACCTCCGCACGTATGATCCTAGAAGCCGCGCCGCCGCTATATGCTTTGGTGCTGCGGTTTGGATTAGCGGGGCTCATCGGTGTCGCGATTGCCAAAGCCCTAGGCCAGAATTGGAACTTCTCGCGCGCGCAATGGCGCGGGATCGTTATTTTTGGCACCTGCCAGAATGCCGTGTATTTGGGTTTGAATTTCATCGCCATGCAAACCGTGGAGGCAGGGCTTGCCGCCATTATTGCCTCCTCTATGCCGCTGTTGGTGGCGGGAACAAATTGGATCGTTTTCCGTGAAACGCTGCCCAAACTTGGCGTGGTCGGCTTGATTGCGGGTTTTGCAGGCGTGGCATTGATCATGTCTCAGCGTTTGACGGGTGGTGCGGATGTCACGGGTCTGGCGCTCTGCGTGATTGCGGCGGTGGCCTTAACCATTGCCACATTGACCGTGCGCAGCGTTTCCGCATCGGGGCAGAATGTGATCATGGGCGTTGGTCTGCAAATGGCGGTGGGTTCCCTTGTGCTGTTGCCTTTTGCCTTGATCTTCGAAACGCCCGAATTTGAGATGTCACAGCGTCTCTTTTGGGCCTTTACCTATACCACGCTTGCGCCAGGGTTATTGGCGACATGGATTTGGTTCTTACTGGTGGCACGGATTGGCGCAACGCGCGCCGCCACTTTCCATTTTCTCAACCCGTTTTTTGGTGTGGCCATCGCGTCCATTTTGCTCGGCGAACAGTTATCCGTGGTGGATGTGGTCGGTGTATCGATCATCGCAGGTGGTATTTTGGCCGTGCAACTCGCCCGCGCCGCGCCCGCTTCGGAGCACTAGACCGCCTCTAGCGGTGTATCGCTGACAATCACACGCAGATTATCGAGACCAATTTCATATGGGCTCGTCTCATCGGGTGTTCCAAAAACGGTGACCTCGGTTTCCAGATCATAATCACGCACGGCCAAGCGCAGACACAGGCGCATGGGTGCATCTGTCTCGGTCGCAGGGATGCGGTGATCCAGAACCTGAAACTGCACACCATCACGGTTTTGACGCGCAAGCTCTAATACGGGCGCTTGCACCGTGCCTGAAATACGCAAAAGCACATCAGCAAAATTCACTTCCACAGCAGCGCCTTGCCAATCATTGAAGAACAGCACATCCAACTCCAGCACCGCATTGCGATAGCCTGTGGGTAAGCGCAGGGGCCGTTGCATCACCAAACCCGCAGGAACAGGGCCAAGCATACCGCTATAGGGGTCAATCAGCGCCGTTTGCGCCGCCCCCGCCCACGCGCCGCTGTGAAATTCGAAATCCTCGAAAAGTACAAGTTGATCCTGTGCCGAAAGCGCGCGCAAGCCACCTGTTTGGTCATTCTTGAGCGACCAGATACTGGGCATCGGGCCAATACGCACAATCATACCAATGAGAAGGCCAAGCGCCATGGCGGCGATGATAATCGCTTTGATATCCAACCAATGTGGCAGCGGAAATGCCCATGCTCGCTTGGCCTGTCGCATAGTTAACCTCATACTCGTTCACCGTCCCATCGTCGCTGTGAAACATGGTGAAAACTGGGCAGGGCCAAGAAAAATTAAAGAAAATTAACGCAATAACTGGAAACGATCAGCCAATCATGCCGCGATTGGTGCCGATTTGTCCGCGATGGAGCAGCAGATGGTCCAAAATCACACAGGCCATCATCGCCTCTCCAACGGGAACGGCCCGAATCCCCACGCAGGGGTCATGACGGCCCTTGGTGATGATCTCCGCCGCTTCGCCCGATTTTGTAATGGTCGCGCGTGGGGTTAGGATCGAGGAGGTCGGTTTAACCGCAAACCGCACAACCACCTCTTGTCCTGTGGAAATGCCACCCAAAATGCCGCCTGCATGATTTGATGAAAACTCAGGGCCGTTTGCACCCATATGGATCTCATCTGCATTTTCGCTACCACGCAGACAAGCCGCATTCATGCCCTCGCCGATCTCAACACCTTTCACCGCATTGATTGACATCATCGCGGCCGCCAAATCTGTATCAAGCTTGCCATAAATCGGTGCGCCAAGCCCCGCTGGCACGCCACGGGCCACGACCTCTATCACCGCCCCAACACTGTCGCCCGATTTGCGCAACCCATCGAGATAGGTTGCCCAATCCTCGGCGGCTTTCGCGTCAGGGGTCCAAAACGGATTTTGGTCGATCTGATCCCAATCAAATGCGGCGCGGTCGATCTGATGCGGCCCCATTTGAACCATATACCCCGTGATCTGCAAGTCGGGCAGCAAACTGGCAAGTGCTGCACGCGCCACACCGCCTGCGGCAACCCGTGCCGCCGTTTCCCGCGCGCTTGACCGCCCGCCCCCTCGTGGATCACGAATACCGTATTTCTGCCAATAGGTGATATCGGCATGACCCGGACGGAACTTTTCGGAAATTTCGTAATAGTCCTTGGACCGCTGGTCTGTGTTGCGGATCATCAATTGTAACGGTGTGCCCGTGGTTTGACCCTCATAAACACCCGATAGGATTTCCACCTCATCTGGCTCGCGGCGCTGGGTGGTGTATTTGTTCTGACCCGGTTTGCGGCGATCCAACCAATGCTGCAACATGGCCGCATCAATCGCAACACCAGGCGGGCAGCCATCCACGGTCGCACCCAGCGCAGGCCCATGGCTTTCGCCCCAGGTGGTGACCCGAAAAAGATGTCCGAATGTGTTCATCGACATTGTCATGTTCCGTTCAGAATAGCTTTCACAGGGGTTAGCCTTCCTGAGCCAAAATGCCAAGACCCTTGCCCTTCGCGCCAATTATCCCTAGACCACACCTGTCTCGGGGTGGCCCCCACAGGCCTGAGATGCGCGATTTGCGCGAACCCGTTGAACCTGAACCGGTTAGGACCGGCGGAGGGAAGGCTTTGGATCACAAGACAACCGTCACCTGATCCATCTTCACTTCGCCCGTCGCCATGGAGGAGTGAGGACATGAAACACACCATCATAGCAGCGGGTATGAGCTTGGCGGCGGGAGCGGCTTTGGCCGATGTTCCTGTGTTGCACGTTTATACCTATGATTCATTTATGGCGGATTGGGGGCCTGGCCCTCAGGTTGAGCGCGCCTTCGAGGAGACCTGCGGATGTGATCTGCAATTCATCGGTGCAGGTGATGGTGCAGCCCTTCTGGCCCGCCTGCAATTGGAAGGAACCCGCAGCGCGGCCGATATCGTTTTGGGGTTGGATACGAATCTCATGCATAGCGCGCGCGAGACAGGCCTGTTCGTGCCGCATGGGATCACGCCATCCAATCTGACCCTGCCGATTGACTGGCAAGACCCAGAATTCCTACCATTTGACTGGGGGTATTTCGCTTTTGTGCATCATACGGATTTAGCCAACCCACCCCGCAGTTTCGAGGATTTGGCCGCCAGTGATCTGCGCATCTTGATCCAAGACCCGCGCAGCTCCACCCCTGGCCTGGGGTTGGTCTATTGGATTGAAGCCGCTTACGGGGCAGAGGCCGCACGGATTTGGGACGGGCTATCTGATAACATCGTCACCGTCACGCCAGGATGGTCCGAAGCCTATGGCCTGTTTCTAGAGGGTGAGGCGGATATGGTCCTGTCTTACAGCACATCACCCGCCTATCATTTGATTGCAGAAGAGGACGACAGCAAAACCGCCGCCGCATTCGCCGAAGGGCATTATATGCAAATTGAAATTGCAGGCATAACGGCCGCCAGCGATCAACCTGCTTTGGCCAAAGCCTTTTTGGAGTTCATGCTTTCGCCAGCCTTCCAATCCGCTATCCCAACAGGCAATTGGATGTATCCTGCGGCCTTGCCCAGCTCAACCCTGCCTGCGGGGTTTGACGGATTGATTGTGCCTGAAACCGTGCTGCATTTCAGCGCAGAAGAGGCCGCCGACAGGCGCGATGCCGCGATTGAGACATGGCAGACCGCCCTCAGCCGTTAGGTGTGATGGCTTGGGCTGGGATGGGGGCCTTGGCGGTCGTCTTGGCCCTTACCCTCTCCCCTGTCATCGCCATTGCGGCCCTCGGGCGAGACGGGTTTGATCTGCGTCCCACGGATTGGGCGGCCATCCGCTTCACCTTGGTGCAGGCCCTGCTCTCGACCGTGCTGAGCCTCGCCATGGCCGTGCCCTTGGCCCGTGCCGTGGCCCGCCGAACATTCTGGGGACGGCGGCTTTTTGTGGCGCTGATGGGTGCGCCGTTCATCCTGCCAGTGATTGTCGCCGTATTCGGATTGATTTCCGCCTTTGGCCATAATGGATTGATCGCACAGATCCTACGCCCATTCGGCATGGGAATGCCTGAAATTTACGGTCTTCACGGCGTTGTTCTGGCGCATATGTTTTTCAATCTGCCCCTTGCGGCGCGCTTGATTTTGCAGGCATGGCAAGATGTGCCCCAAGAACGGGTGCGCTTGGCGCAATCCTTGGGCCTTGGCCGCGCGGCCTTCTTTCGCCACATCGAATGGCAAATTTTACGCAATACGCTGCCACCCGCCTTTGTCATCATCTTTTTGCTGTGTTGTTCCAGCTTTGCAGTGGCGCTGATCCTTGGCGGAGGACCGCGCGCCACCACGATTGAATTGGCCATCTATCAAGCCTTTCGCTTTGAATTTGACCTCGGCCGCGCGGCAAGTCTGGCCGCTATTCAAGCGCTGCTCTGCCTCTTTTTGGGCGGCATCGCCCTGAGATGGACACACCCCCGAAACCCGTTAGGCACGGGGCTGGACCGTCCGCTGGCCCTGCCGCGTGGAGGCAGGGTTGCGGCGGCGTTCGATGGTTTGGTTATTATCCTTGCAGGGCTTTTCTTGATCTTGCCCTTGACCCGGATCGTTTGGCTTGGGCTGCCCCATCTCATGGACCTGCCAAACCAAGTTTGGGAGGCGGCTTTGCGCTCCTTGGTGATGGCGCTGTGTTCGACTGCACTTTGTGTGTGCCTGAGCCTGTTCATCGCACTGGCTTTGATCCGTCTGAAATCAGCACCCTATCTTGAGGCGATTTGCCTCTTGGCACTGGTCATCTCGCCTTTGGCCCTTGGGACGGGCTGGTTCTTGATGCTGCGCCCGATCACCAATCCAATCTCATGGGCTTTGCCCGTCACCGTATTGGTCAATGCTTTGATGGCCTTGCCATTCGTGCTGCGGGCGCTTCTGCCCGCCTTGCGCGAGGCCGATGCCAGCCAAGCGCGTCTGGCAATGGCGCTCGGATTAAAAGGTTGGCAGCGCGTTCGTCACGCTTATCTGCCGCGCGTGATCCGTCCGTTGGGCTTTGGTGCAGGGCTTGCCGCCGCGCTTTCGATGGGCGATTTGGGGGTGATCGCGCTTTTTGCGGCGCCTGACCATGGCACACTGCCCCTTGAAATGATGCGCCTGATGGGGGCCTATCGAATGCAAGAGGCGCAAGGCGCCGCCACAGTGCTGCTTGGCCTCAGCCTGAGTGTTTATTGGATATTTGACCGTGGGGGGCACATCTATGCTTGAACTGCGCAATATCGTGTATCGCACCACCTCCTTCACCCTCCGCGCCAATCTCAGCATCGGGCGGGGCGAGAAAGTCGCGGTGATGGGGCAATCTGGTGCAGGGAAATCCACGGTTTTGGGGCTGGTTGGGGGGTTCATTGCCCCAGATGAGGGGCAGATTATCTTTGCGGGGCGTGACCTTACGCAAACGGACCCCGCAGCACGTCCATGCGCAATTCTCTTTCAGGACAGCAATCTGTTTCCACATCTAAACCTGCGCGAAAATCTGCGCCTTGCTGTGTCAAGCACACAAAAACGCAACGCACAGACGGACGACCAAATTGCACTGGCCTTGGATAAGGTTGGATTGGCAGGTTTAGAAGACAGGCACCCTGCAAGCCTGTCAGGGGGGCAACAGTCGCGCGCGGGCATTGCGCGGGTGCTTTTGCAGGATCGCCCTGTCTTGCTGATGGATGAACCATTCGCTGCGCTTGACCCCGCACGCAAACGCGAAATGGGGGCGCTGATTGCGGCGCTTTGTGAAGAGCTTGGGCTGACATTGTTGCTGGCCACGCATGATTTCAACGATGCCGAACGGATATGCGACCGCGTGATCCTTTTGGAGGGGGGCGAATTGATGACTGATTGCCCGATCAAAGGGCTGCGCAAAACAGCGCCAGACGCGCTGAAACCCTGGCTGTAGCTCACAAAAAAACGCCCCTGAATTCAGGGGCGTTTCTCAAATGTCATTGCCGATCGAGGCTTATTTTGCCGCGGCTTTGGCCCGCGCTTTAACCGGTGCCCACAATTTCTTGTTGGTGAGGTAAAGCATCACGGACAGGATCCCAAGCATGATAATCGCGGTAAAGCCCATCTGTTTGCGCGCCATCATGCGTGGTTCAGCCGCCCAAGTCAGGAAAGCAGCCACATCCTTGGCCATACTTTCCACGTCATTGGGGGAGCCATCCGCGAATTCGACCGCACCATCCCAAAGGGGCGGCGCCATGGCAATCAGACCACCAGGGAAGCTTTCGTTCTCGTAGAAGAAAGTCCCATATTGCTCGACTTCCTCACCCGTGTAATGGGTCAGCAGCGAGGCGATATATTCTGGTCCGCCCATGCCCTTGAACAATTGGTTCAAGCCCAAGCCATAAGGCCCGCTGAAACCCGCCCGTGCCTTTGCCATCAGGCTCAGGTCAGGTGCGGTTTCCAGACCAGACTGTGGGAAATGGTCATTCGGGGTTGCGGTGCGCCAGTCGTCAATGCTGGCGTCATACACCTCGAATTGCGCGGCAAAGGCGCGAACCTCGTCCTCGGTATAGCCGAGGCCACCCTCATCCGAAAGGTTGCGATAGGCCACATATTGCAGGCCATGGCAGGCCGCGCAAACCTCGGTATATACTTGAAGCCCGCGCTGAAGCTGGTCTTGGTCAAACCGGCCAAACGGCCCTTGGAAGGAGAATTCATAATTCTCCACATAGCCTGCACCACCTGCCGCAAACACCGCGCCGCTTGAGAGGCTCAGCGCAGCGATTGTGCTGATCACAAGTTTCCTGAACATACTCAGTTTCCTTTCTCTCATTCAGCAGGGATTTTGGCCGCAGCAGGGCCATTGCCCGATGCCGCATCGCCATAATGTGCATTGAAATCGTCTTCGATGGTCGAAGGTGGTGTGGTTGGCTTCTCAAGAACGCCCAAGAGAGGCAGGATCACGAGGAAGTAAGCAAACCAATAGGCCGAACCGATCAAAGCGATATACGGGTAAATCCCTTCCGCAGGCATCGCACCCGCCCACATCAAGACGAAGAAGTTGATCACGAAAACCCAGAACCAAGGCTTGAACATCGGGCGGTAGCGGCCAGAGCGCACCGAAGATGTATCAAGCCATGGCACCAAGGCCATCACGATGATCGCGCCAAACATGGCCAGAACACCGAAGAATTTCGCGTCAATGATGCCACCGGTCAAGAAATCGGCCGCAATCACAACCCAAACATCACCATCGAAGGCGCGCAAGATTGCGTAGAAGGGCAGGAAATACCACTCAGGCACGATATGCGCAGGGGTCACCAGCGGGTTCGCCTCGATGTAGTTATCGGGGTGACCCAGATAGTTTGGCATGAAACCAACAATCGCAAAGAACGCGACCAAGATCACGGCCAGTGCAAAAAGGTCTTTGATCACGAAGTATGGCCAGAACGGCAGCGTGTCTGCTTCGGCATCTTTCTTGGACGTGCGGCGCACTTCAACACCCGTTGGGTTGTTGTTCCCCGTGGTGTGGAAGGCCCAAATATGCACGATCACAAGGCCCAAGATCACGAAGGGCAGCAAGTAGTGAAGCGATAAGAAGCGGTTCAGCGTGGCGTTATCCACAGCAGGCCCGCCCAAGAGCCAAGTTTGGATCGCCTCGCCCACGAAGGGGATCGCGCCAAAGAGGCCCGTGATCACGGTCGCACCCCAGAAGGACATCTGACCCCAAGGCAGAACATACCCCATGAAAGCGGTGCCCATCATCATCAGATAGATCAACATCCCGATGATCCATGTCACCTCACGCGGCGCTTTGTAGGAGCCGTAGTAAAGGCCACGGAAGATGTGGAGATAAACCGCAATGAAGAACAGGGACGCACCGTTTTGGTGGATATAGCGGATCGCCCATCCCCCGTTCACGTTGCGCATGATGTGTTCGACACTTGCAAACGCAAGGTCCACATGAGGCGTGTAATGCATCACAAGAATAATTCCGGTGACGATCTGCATGACCAAGCAGAACACCAAAACGATGCCCCAAATCCACATCCAATTCAGGTTCTTGGGTGTGGGGATCATCAGGGTGTCATATAGAAGCCCTACGATAGGAAGGCGCGAATGCAGCCACTTCTCACCATTGGACTTCGGTTCATAATGGTCGTGGGGAATGCCAGACATCGGTCGTTTCCTCCGTTAACCGAGCAAAATTGTTGTATCGTCTACGAAAGACGCGTTCGGAATGTGCAAGTTCTCAGGCGCTGGACCTTTGCGGATACGGCCCGCGTTGTCGTAATGCGACCCGTGGCAAGGGCAGAACCATCCATTAAACTCGCCTGCGCCGTCACCGATGGGAACGCAACCCAAATGGGTGCAGACACCGATCATAACCAGCCATTCGCCCGTGTTCGTGCCATCGGGCAACGCGAGGGAGCGGTTCTCGTCAGACGCATCAGCGCCGCCAGAAATATTTGGATTTCGGCTGTCGCTGTCGACAAGATCATCCAAAGCGACCGCGCGGGCCTCGGTGATTTCATCTTGCGTGCGGCGGCGAATAAAGACGGGCTTGCCAAGGAAAAGAACCGTCAATTGTGTTCCTTCCTGCACGCCCGACACATCCACGCGCATCGTTGATGCGGCCTGAACATCTGCCGAAGGGTTCATTTGATTGACCAGCGGCCAGACGGCTGCGCCGGTTACAACAGCACCTACACCGCCTGTCGCGTAGTACAGAAAGTCGCGGCGTGTGCTGGACTGGTCTTCTGCGTGTGACACTGAAAGCGTCTCCCTTGTCAGCGGCCCCATTCGGGCCAATTGAAGCAAAGCCGTAGGAATCTCCAACAGCCTTTGAGGGGCTGTTTATGCAATCAAAGTATAAGCGTCTAGCGGACAAACGCGCGCAGTTTGGCCGAAATGTCGCGGTTGCCGCAGAAAATTCAACCTTAACGCGCAAAATAAGGTGTTTTCGGTGATATAATTTATTCTTTGGCGCAGCGTTCAACACCCAAACATCGCCGCATCAGCCGACAGGCTGAGTCTGCTGGAAGGCGCTGCGGGCATTCAGGCGGTCAAAAAATGCCGCAAGCTGCGGACGCGTGCCGCGCCAGTCAAACTGCGCTTGCCGAAAGTCCAAATATCCAAGCCCCGCGCCAAGCGCGATCTGCCCCATATCAATCTGCGCATCAAAACGAGGCACCAGCCCTTCAAAATAATCCAAAGCGCGGTTCACCTTGGCCCATTGCCCATCATACCAAGGTTCATACCAATGCGTCTCAGGTCTAAAGCGGTGCTCATAGACCATGGCGACAACCGCCTCCGTCATGGCATCTGCCGCAGCCTCGAGGGTCAAAACCTCCCAAAGACGGTTTTCAGGATAGAACCCTGCGCGGGCCTCAGTGTCCAAAAAACGCGTGATCACGCGGCTGTCGAAAATCGGGCTTTCGCCCGCGCGCAACAAAACGGGAATTTTGCCTGAGGGATTCGCCGCATTGAGATGGGCATCGCCGCCCATGGGTGAGGCTTTAACCGTCTCGAATTCCACATCCGTTAGTTTTGCCTCATGCACAAGAACCAAAACTTTGCGCACAAAAGGTGACGCGATCGACCCAAGAAGCTGATATTTGGCCATGATCTGTTGATCCTTTAGGCTGTGATAAGTTCAAACTCATGAAAAACACGCGCATAGATGTCGCGCTTAAATGGAACAATTTGCGCAAGCAAATCATGTGCTGACATCCATCGCCAGTCCGAAAATTCGACATCCTGATAGGTGAGGTCAATCGCGCTATCGGGTGCAATCAATTCCACCATGATCCAATGCTGCTTTTGCCCCCGATACCGCCCACCCCAGCGCTGCGGGATCACCTCGGCGGGCAGATCATAGGTCAGCCAATCAGCCGTCTGACGTAGAAATCGCGTCTGATCTGGGGCAATACCCGTTTCTTCGCGCAATTCGCGCAGCGCTGCCGCACGCGGGGTTTCCCCCTCATCTATGCCGCCTTGGGGCATTTGCCATGCAGGCGCATCCATATCGGCGCGCGTGCCTGCAAAAACATCCCCCAAGGCATTAACCATGACGATACCGACACAAGGTCTATAAGGCAGCGCCGCGATTTGTGCAGCGGTGAGGGTCGCCTTCATCTTGCATTCGGGCCAAGCGCGCTCAACCCCGTCAGAATATCAATCGCATAGGCCAATTGATAATCCTGATTGCGAAGCCGCGCGGTTTCTTCGGCGACGGCCTGTTCTTCGTCCAACAGGCGTTGCTCATCTTCGCTCAGGGTGGTGTTGCGCAGCGCGCCGCGCAAATCCGCCTCAGACCGTGAGAACCGCTCATCGCTCTCGACTTCTTCAACCGCTTCGCGCTGTTCGACCAGAATATCAGGTGCAACACCCAGCGCTTGGATTGAGCGCCCCGAAGGGGTGTAATAAAGTGCTGTGGTCAGGCGAATGGCCCCTTCACCCTGCACGGGCATAACCGACTGCACCGACCCTTTGCCGAATGTATTGGTGCCAACAACCACCGCGCGGCGATGATCTTGCAGCGCACCCGCCACGATTTCAGAGGCCGAAGCAGAGCCACCATTGACCAAAACCACCATCGGCAACCCTTCGATCAAATCACCTGCACTGGCATTGTAACGATCTCCGTCATCACCGTTTCGCCCACGGGTTGAGACGATCTCACCCTGTTCCAAAAACGCGTCCGAAACACGAATGGCCTGACTGAGCAAACCGCCTGGATTGTTGCGCAAATCTAGAACCACGCCGTTCAGCTTTTCAATCCCACCCATTTCGGAAATGATCTCATTCAATCCCTCTTCCAAATTCGGATAGGTTTGATCGTTGAAGGTGGACACGCGCACAATCGCGGTGTTTCCCTCGAGCCTTGTCCGAACGGCGGTCAGACGAATACGATCGCGGATAATGGAAATATCAAACGGCTCATCCACACCTTCACGCACGACCGTTATGACAATTTCCGAACCCACAGGGCCGCGCATCAGATCAACCGCTTGCTCTAAGGTTAGCCCCAGCAAGGCTTCGCCATCGACATGGGTGATAAAATCGCCCGCCTCAACGCCCGCTTCCATCGCGGGCGTATCATCCATCGGCGTAATGACACGCACGAAGCCATCTTCTTGGGTCACCTCAATGCCAAGCCCGCCAAATTCGCCACGCGTCTGCACCTGCATCGAATCAAAATCACGCGGTGGCAGATAACTGGAATGCGGATCAAGCGAAGTAAGCATCCCGTTGATCGCGGCTTCAATCAAAGCGGACTCGTCCACCTCCTCGACATAATTGGAGCGGATCCGCTCGAACACATCGCCAAACAGGTCAAGCTGCTCATAAACACTCAGCTTTTGCGTTTGCTCTTGCGCCAACAACGGAGCCGCCAATTGAGATGCCAAGATGACCCCAGCAACCGCGCCACCAATGCCCGCAAAGACCAGTTTTTTCATCGTTACGCATCCTTTCCGACTGTGCGATGATGCCCCGCGCAGCGCTTATTCCCAATCAAACCATGGCTGCGGATCGACCGTTGTGCCATTTTCTCTTAATTCAATATAAATAGTTTCTGACAGCGCAGCGCCAGTGTCATCTCCAAATTCTGTGATCAAATCTGCGCGCGTTTGGCGTTTGAGCGGCATTGCACCCAATGGCGCACCCTTTGTCACAACCTCGCCCAAGCTGACATAGAGGTCCCCCAACCCCGCCAAGATCAGTGTCATATTGCCCTCTGGTTCAAGAATGACGACATTTCCATAGTCCAACAAGGGCCCCGCATAGCGCACCGTCCCAAACCAAGGGGCTGTCACAAGCGCGGCAGGGGCCGTGGCGAGAACCAAACCCGGGCGGGAAATGCCCGCCGCATCTTGGCTCTCGAACCCGCTCAACAGCACCCCAAGAACAGGCAAGGGGATCGCGCCGCGCGCATCGCTAAAACCCTCCATCAAATCTGTCTGGGAGGTCGGGGCCGCATTCAAAAGCTCGAGGAACCCATCTAACGTATCCACCGCTTCCACGATTTGGCGCAGCGCATCATCACTCAAGGCAAAGCGTTCAGGGGCATCGCGCCGCTCTGCCATGGCGGCGGCAAGACTGGTGCGTGCGGTTTGCACCTCGGACAAAGCCGCCTCCATCTGTCGCACGGCTGCGGATTGGAGCTGTGACAAAACCGCGATCTGCTCCAACTCTTGGCGCAGTGCCACCGCCTCGGCCGACAGCGCAGGCGTGATATCCGCAATCATCGCCCCCGCCCGTGCCGAAGCCACTGGCCCATCAGGATGCATCAACCCCAATGGGGCAGGCTCCGCGGCAATGCGTTGCAGCGCCATCAAAACACCCGAAAGCGCGGCTGTTTCCGCGTCAAGCCGCGCCTCAATCGCGGCCTGTGCCAAAGCCGCGCGGCGCACGGCATCACGCAAAGACAAAAGCCCACGCTCATACCCTCGAATGGTTTGCGTGAGGGCAGCAATCCGATCCGATGCGGTCTGCGCATTGGCCAAGGCCGTGGCCGCAGACTGCAACTCGGAAATGGCATCCGTGGCGGCGGCCTTTGGGTCAATCTCCGCCAGAAGCACCTGTGGCGCAGTGCAAAGGTAAATCGACACAGCAAGGCGCAATGCGGTTTTCATCGCAACAAAGACTGCCCTGTCATTTCGGGCGGCTGCGCGAGGCCCATCAAATCCAGCACCGTTGGTGCCAGATCGGCCAATCGCCCATCAACCAGCCGTGCCCCTTCTGGTGCACCCCAAACAACCACAGGCACAAGATTGAGGGTGTGCGCCGTGTGCGGCCCGCCCGTCACGGGATCAATCATGGTTTCGCAGTTTCCATGGTCTGCGGTCACAATCATTGCCCCGCCTTTTGCGTCAAGCGCGTCCAACACCGCGCCAAGGCCCTGATCGACCGCTTCGCAAGCGGCGATGGCGGCGGCCAAATCGCCTGTATGCCCGACCATATCAGGATTGGCGTAATTGACCACGATGAGATCGTAATCCGCCTTTATGGCCTGAACCAAATGCGCGGTGACTTCGGCCGCGCTCATTTCGGGCTGCAAATCATAAGTGGCCACATTCGGGGAGCGCGGCATATGGCGGTCTTCACCCGCTGCGGCGTTTTCCTCACCGCCGTTGAGGAAAAACGTCACATGGGGGTATTTCTCAGTTTCAGCAATCCGAAACTGCCGCAGGCCATGCGCGGCCACCCATGCGCCAAGCGTGTTTTTCAATTCCTGCTTGGGAAAAACGGTCTGCATATATCGATCATGGTCGGCGGAGTAGTTCACCATCCCCAAACGCGCAGACAGCGCAGGCGCCGCGCCGCGTGCAAATCCGTCAAATTCAGGCGCGCAAAGCGCGGCCAGAATTTCACGCGCACGATCCGCGCGAAAATTCACAAAGAACACCCCATCGCCTGCGGTCATACCCGCATAATCCCCAATGACCGTGGCGGGCAAGAATTCATCGGTTTTGCCCGCGGCATAGCCTTGCGCAATCGCGGCCTGTGCGGAAGGTGCGTTTGCGCCTTTGCCCTCGGCGATGGCGCGATAGGCGGTCTCGACCCGTTCCCAACGGTTGTCGCGATCCATTGCAAAATAGCGCCCCGTGAGTGTGACGATCCGCGCGCCTTCGGGCAATGCGGCCTCCAGCGCGGCGATCTGGTCTTGTGCAGATTGCGGGGCGACATCACGCCCATCCGTGATGGCATGGACCATCACATCAAGACCGGCCTGCTGGCAGGCCTCGGCTGCTGCAACGATATGGCGCTGATGGGCATGAACACCGCCAGGCGAAGCAAGGCCCGCAATATGCGCCCGCCCCCCCGCCGCTTTGACATCCGCGATAAAACGGCAGAGCGCGGCATTCTCAAAAAACGACCGATCCTCAATTGCCAGATCAATCTGCCCCAAATCCATTGCAACCACGCGGCCTGCACCGATATTGGTGTGACCCACCTCGGAATTACCCATTTGCCCTGTGGGCAGCCCAACATCAGGGCCAAAAGTCACCAATGTTGCATGGGGGCAACTGGACATCAGGCGATCAAAATGCGGGGTTTTGGCCTGCAAGGGCGCATTCCCTGCCACATCTGAACCAATGCCCCAGCCATCCAAAATACACAAAATAACGGGTTTCTTTTGCGTGTTCACGCGCATTGCGGTGCCTTTCTGCCAATCTGTCCAACGTGTAGGACGGGTTGGGCAGAGAGGCAAGTTTCAACCTCAGGCGCGAAGACAGGGGGCGGTGCGTGACGGCGCAGCGCCTTGACGGAGGCATGGGCCAAACTGCGTGCCTCGCGGATCGCGACATCCATATCAAGATAGCGATACGTGCCAAGGCGCCCCGCAAAACTAACGCGGTCTTGCGCCAAGGCGGCCGCAACATATTGCCCAAGCTGCGCCTTCTCATGGGCCAAGCGCACGGGATAATAGGGGGTGTCATCTGGCCCCGCTTCAAACGGATATTCACGCGTCAGAACACTGCCCCGTGCCGCGCTGTGGGGTGCGAAATGTCGATGCTCGGTGATCCGTGTCCATGGCACGTCTCGCGCTGGATAGTTCACCACCGCCACGGATTGCGCCCAGCCCGTGATCCGCTCATGGGCAAACCGCAGGCTGCGATAGGCCAAATGGCCGTGGCAATACCCGAAATAAGCATCAATTGGACCTGTCCAGAAAATGTGATCAAACCCTGCCACCGTTTCTGCCGTCACATTACAGCCCAGATGCAGGTCAATCTTGGGATGGCGCAGCATAGCCGCGACAAGCGCGCTATATCCCGCCACGGGGATCGCCTGAACAGGATGGTCGAAATAATCCGCGCATTGCGTATAGCGCACAGGCAGGCGGGCAAAAACAGACGCAGGCAAATCGCGCGCGGCGCGGCCCCATTGTTTCTCCGTGTAGGGTTTGAAGAACGCCTCATAAAGCGCAGGCCCAATTTGCGCCAGCGCCGCTTCCTCGAAGTTTTGGGGATGCTCGATCGAAAGGCATTGCGCGGCAATGTAGCGCCGCGCCTCAGCCGAGGAAAAGTCACGGCGAAAAAACTGGTTGATCGTGGTCAGCGTCACGGGCAATGCATAGCGCGCCCCTTTTAGGCGCGCTTCCACCCGATGCCGATAGGGCAGGAATGTGCCAAATCTTTGGACAAAGGCCCATGTCGCCATATCGCCTGTGTGAAAGATATGAGGACCATGAGCATGAACCATCACCCCCGTTTCAGGATCAATGCGCGTGGCACAATGGCCACCCGGTTCATCGCGCGCCTCACAGACGGTAACCGCATAGCCTGCCTCGGCAAACACGCGCGCAAGTGTGGCCCCGGATACCCCGGCACCAACCACCAGAATGGGCATTCTGCACCTCCTTACTTACAAGGCTTGGCGACAAGTCTTGATCGCAAAGGCAGGATGCGGGATGCGCGTTAACTCAAGGTAAATCAAACAAAGGATCGTGCAGGGGAAAAACTGTCCAAAGGCAGATTTGGCTGCCGCCCTTCCAACAGATCAGCCACGATCCGCCCCGTTACCCCCGCAAGGGTCAAACCCAAATGTTGGTGACCAAACGCATGGATAATCCGCGGCGAGGTCGGACTATGTCCGATCACGGGCAGCGCATCGGGCAGGGTCGGTCTGCGCCCCATCCACGTGGCATCAGGCGGGGGCAAATCCCCCCAAAGTTCGGCCCCTTTGCGCGCGATGTAATCCAAGCGGCTTTGGTTTTCGGGCGCGTCCATCGCCGCAAGTTCAACCGTTCCAGCAAGGCGCAAACCTTGCGCCATCGGGGCTGTGTAGAACCCACCCTCAACCCAACCGACAGGGCGCGTTGCATAATGGCCCAAGGATTTGAACAGCAGATGATAGCCACGCTCCGTTTGCAGTGGCAAATGTTCCGCCCCGCCCCCTTTGATCCGCGCCGAAAATGCGCCCGCCGCAAGCACGACCCGCGCGGCCACAAGATCGGCTTGATCCAGATGCACGCGGACCGCCGCACCCTCATCCGTCAGGCGGGTGACCTTTTCGACCACAGTGTGCCCACCCAAATCGGTGAATGCCTTATGAAAGCGTTGGGTCAGCGTAAGCGGATCACGGATATGGCGCGCGGTGGGATAGTAGACGCCGCAGGCAGGACGAAAGGCCAAAGCTGGCTCCATCGCATGGGCCTCGGCCCCGCTGATCTCCTCGAACAGAACCCCTTGCCCACGCCGAAATGCCAATCCTGCGCGATCCGCGCGGGCGGCTTTCTCGCTGCGCCAAACGGTCAGTTGCCCGTTGGCCACAATCAAATCTTCGGCCGCAGCCGCCGCAATCAACGGGTTAAGCCCCGCATCTGCATGGGCCAAGAGAGCCGCCAATTCTGTTGCAATCTGACGCGATTTGGCGGGGCGGCAATTTGCGAGGAATTTCACCATCCACATAGGATGCCGCAGCGCATGGACCCAAGACAGCGCAAGCGGACTGTCAGAGGAAAACAAGTAATGCGGCAGATTGCCAAACACCGAAGGATCATTGACGGGCATACAGGCATAGGTGGCCAAGGTGCAGGCGTTGCCCGAACTTGCCCCCGAGCCGACAGGCGCGGGATCGACCAAAGCCACGCTTTGGCCGCGCATCTGCGCCCAAAGCGCGCAAGCAACACCAACAACGCCCGCCCCAATGACAATCACGTCAAAATTGGAACGGGCCGCCGTCATGGGGTTACATGAACATCATGGCATTGTTGCGCAGAATGATCTCTAACGCATAAATTCCCAAGATCACGACCAAAGGTGCCAAATCCAAACCGCCCATTTGCGGCAGCACACGGCGAATAGGCGCGTAGATCGGTTCAAGCAGATTGGTCAAACCTTGGTAAATTTGAACGACCAAGGGCTGACGAATGTTCAGCACCCCAAAATTGATCAACCAGCTCATAATGATATGGGCGATGATAATATAAGTCGCCACGTTGAGCAGCAGCATCAAAATCATGAAGAGCGAGGTCACAGCAATAGGCCCTTTCGATCAAAAAATCGTTGGAAACGATCTAAGCCTTGCGCCGCGCTTGCGCAAGGGCGGGGGCATTTTTGCCAGTATTTGCCCAAAGCTTTGGCAGGTGTTGCGGATTTCCTTTGCCAAATCGATCAGGCCTCGCACAGTTATCGGGTCAACCCGCAGAGGCGAAGGCGAATGATCGAAAGCAAAAAGCGCATCTTTGGATGGTGGTCCTTTGATTGGGCAAGCCAGCCATACAACACGCTGCTTCTCACCTTTATCTTTGCGCCCTATCTGGCAGAAGTTTTGGGCGATGGCAGCCGCGCTCAGGCGGTCTGGGGGTATAGTGTGGGCGCGGCGGGGTTGGTGATTGCCATCGCCGCACCGATTTTGGGCAAAATTGCCGATCAAGGCGGGCGCAAACTTCCCTTCATCTGGGTGTTTTCGGCGCTTTATGTCATGGGCGCGTGGGGCGCGTGGTTTGCAACGCCAGAAGACATGAACCTTGCGCTTGTCCTGATCCTTTTCGCGCTTGGTTTGTTCGGGATGGAATGTGCCACGATTTTCACCAACGCACTGATGCCCAAACTTGGCCCGCGCGCGCAGATGGGCCGTATTTCAGGCACGGGTTGGGCGCTTGGCTATCTGGGTGGGCTTGTGGCCATGATCCTGATGCTGGGATTTTTTGCAGAAAATGCCGCCACAGGTCGCACCATTTTGGGCTTTGCGCCCGCATTCGGCCTAGATGCCGAGGCGCGCGAGGGCACCCGTGCGGTGGGGCCGTTTACGGCCTTGTGGTTCGTGATCTTCATGATCCCGTTTTTCCTTTGGGTGAAAGAGCCCCGCGCAGTGCGCCCCTCTCACGCGCCACGGCTGGGCCACGCGATCCGCACCGCCCTGCCCGCGCTTTTGGCCTCGCTCAAAGCGCTGCGCCACAGACCGAGCCTGCTGCGCTATCTGCTTTCCTCCATGTTCTACCGCGATGCGCTGAACGGTCTTTATACCTTTGGTGGCATTTACGCGGCAGGGGTGTTGGGGTGGTCGATTATGGATATCGGCATCTTCGGCATTCTTGCGATCCTCTCAGGGGCTTTTGCAGCTTGGCTGGGCGGCAAATGGGATGATCGCTTCGGCCCCTTCAAAATTATCTGGTGGTCCGTTCTGTGTCTCACGGTTCTATCTATTCTGATCCCCTTCATCGGACGCGACAGCCTGTTTGGAGTGGCCCTTGGCGAAGACACGACCCTGCCCAACCTGCTGTTCTATCTGATCGGCATTGGCATTGGCGCTGCAGGCGGTGTGGTGCAGAGCGCCTCGCGCCACATGATGCTGCGCCAAGCGGACCCAGACGCGATCACTGAGCATTTCGGCCTCTATGCGTTGGCGGGCAAAGCCACGGCCTTCTTGGCGCCTTTGCTCATTGCCGTGATGACATCGGTCACGGGCAGTCAAAATTGGGGCGTTTCGCCGCTGATTGTGCTATTCTTGTTGGGGTTATGGCTGTTGCGCGGGGTTGAGGCGAACCCAGAACCGCGCGAATAAGGGAGAAATCAATGCGGATATGCGGTTATATGGCTGGCTTGGGGCTGTCGCTCTTGGGGCTTGCCGCCTGTGCGCCAACCACGCCCCCCGTGGCCAATGATCTGCCTCAGGTCACGATCTCCAGTGCTGATCTAAGCCGCGAGGCGCGGCTTGTCTTCGGCAATCTGCCCACCCCGACCGCGACAACACCCAATGTCTTTGGCACCTATGCAGGAGGCTGTGTTGCAGGGGCGGTTGCATTGCCTGAAACGGGGCCAACATGGCAAGCCATGCGCCTGTCGCGCAACCGCAATTGGGCGCATCCAGAAACGGTGGCATTCGTGCAAGACCTCAGCGCCCGCATGGCGGCGGCCACGTCTTGGAACGGGATTTATGTGGGCGATCTCAGTCAACCGCGCGGGGGACCGATGCTGTCTGGACATACCAGCCATCAATCAGGCCTCGATGCGGATATCTGGCTCTTGCCCGCGCGCGACCTCAGCCTGAGCGTTGCACAACGCGAAAGCCTGTCGTCCCTTTCCATGCAGGCGCAGCGCGGCGCTGCGGTGAATGAGAATTGGACGGCGGAACACGCAACGCTGTTGCGCCTTGCGGCCAGTGACCCCCGCGTGTCGCGCATTTTTGTCTTCCCCGCTGCCAAGGTCTGGATGTGTGAAAATGAAACAGGCGATCGCGGCTATCTGCGCAAAATCAGGCCATGGTTTGGCCATCACTACCACATCCATGTGCGCCTTAACTGCCCCGCAGGCGCGCGGGATTGCGAAGCACAGGAGGCGCCCCCCCTCGGGGATGGGTGCGCCGATGCAGTGGCTTGGGTGAATAATATCCTGAACCCACCGCCGCCTGATCCCGATGCCCCCGCACCTGAACCGCGCCGCGCCTTGCGGCTTGGCGATTTGCCTGCGCAATGCCAAGCGATCAGCCAGATGTAATTTTCAGCGACCAGGAATATCGCCACGCCGTCCCGAAAGGGGCCAGCTGTCGATGGCCGAGAGCGCCTCTTCGGCTGTCTCGACAAAGCGGAAAAGGTCGAGATCTTCGGGCGAGATTGTGCCGATTTCGACCAGCATCTCCCAATTGATCAGTCGCTGCCAATAGTCCCGCCCAAAAAGCAGCACGGGCACCTGCTCCATGCGCCCTGTTTGGATCAAGGTCAGGCTTTCAAACAGCTCATCCAATGTGCCAAAACCACCTGGAAAGATCGCAAGCGCACGCGCGCGCAGCAAGAAATGCATTTTGCGAATGGCGAAATAGTGGAAATTAAAACTCAACTCAGGCGTGACATAGGCGTTAGGGGCCTGCTCATGGGGCAGCACGATGTTCAAACCCACAGAGACGCCGCCTGCATCTTGCGCGCCGCGATTGCCTGCCTCCATCACACCTGGACCACCCCCTGTAACAATCACATTCTCGCCACGCGCGCTGCGTTTGGTGATTTGATAGGCGAAACGGTGCGCCTCAGCGTAATATTGCGCCATCGCGGCCATTGAATCAGGCTTGCCCTTGATATCCTCAGGCGCAGGGATGCGCGCGCCACCGAACAACACGATGGTGGACCTGATGCCTTGCGCGTCCATCTCCATCTCGGTCTTCAGCAGTTCAAGCTGGAGGCGCACAGGCCGAAGCGCATCTTGGCACAGGAAATCAGGGTCAGCGAAAGCGAGACGATAAGCCGGGCTGCGGGTTTGCGGCGTATCTGGTGTTTTGGCAACCTCATGAACATCCAGTTGTGCATCGCGCATCAGGTGCGTCTTGGTGTTCATTCCCGATCTCCCCCCTGTTTTGGCCATACAGCCTTCATACCGATATTCACAAAGCGAGGCCAGAGGGCACGCGTTGCGCAGCGCGGCCCATATCGCTATAGCCCCAATCAAACAGCCTGAGCGAAGGACAAGACCAATGACCGATATCAACCGACTTGAAACGGCAATTGAGGCCGCGTGGGACGCGCGTGACACAATCACCCCCGCAACCACCGGCGAAACCCGTGCCGCCATCGAAGAAACCCTCAGCGCGTTGGATCAAGGCAGCCTGCGCGTGGCCGAACGCGGGGCTGATGGCGCTTGGACAGTTAATCAATGGGCCAAAAAGGCGGTTCTCTTGGGATTCCGCCTCAAAGATATGGAGTTGCAATCTGGCAGCCCTCAAGGTGGAAACTGGTGGGATAAGGTCGACAGCAAGTGGAAAGACTGGGACGCGACCCATTGGAAATCCGCAGGCTTCCGCGCAGTCCCCAATTGCGTTGTGCGCCGTTCTGCCTATATCGCGCCAGGCGTGGTGTTGATGCCCTCCTTCGTGAACCTTGGCGCCTATGTCGACAGCGGCACGATGGTCGACACATGGGCCACGGTCGGCTCTTGCGCGCAAATCGGCAAGAATGTGCATCTGTCAGGCGGCGTTGGCATTGGCGGCGTGTTGGAGCCAATGCAGGCAGGCCCCACGATCATTGAAGACAACTGCTTTATCGGGGCGCGTTCCGAAGTGGTCGAGGGCGTCATCGTGCGCGAAGGCTCGGTTCTAGGGATGGGCGTGTTCATCGGCCAATCGACCAAGATCGTGGACCGCGAAACAGGCGAGGTCTTCTATGGCGAAGTGCCGCCCTATTCCGTGGTTGTCGCAGGCTCCATGCCCTCAAAGAATGGCATCAACCTTTATTGCGCCGTGATCGTGAAGCGTGTGGACGAAAAAACCCGCTCCAAAACGGGGATCAATGAATTGCTGCGCGACTGAACAGAACCACGTCACCGATATCAAAAAAACGGGTCGCTGTGCGGCCCGTTTTTTATGGGCATTGTTAATCCCAAGGCAACAAAATCGGCAAGAATGGGGCAAATGACCGAAAATTCCGCGAATTTAGCCCTTTTGCCTTCAACACTCCCTTAGAATTCCCGCCTTTGGTCCGTTCCTTTCCGCAATAGCGCCCCATTTGGAAACGATGCTGCGAGGCCTGAAGAATTATGTCCAGAGGACGGAAGATGGATCGATTGACGGAAATGGAAGCTTTCGCCATGGTGGTTAACCAAGGTGGCTTCACCGATGCAGCGCGCAAGATGGGGATCTCAAAATCTGCGGTCTCCAAACACGTATCCTCGCTTGAAACCCGATTGGGCGCACGGCTTTTGAACCGCACCACGCGCCGTGTCAGCCCCACGGAAATCGGCTTGGCCTATTACGACCGCGCCTGCCGTGTCCTCAACGATGCGGGCGAGGCGGATGCGTTGGTCTCCTCCATGCAATCAGCCCCATCAGGGTTGTTGCGGGTCACGGTGCCCACGGATTTCGGCTCGGGGCACCTGTCGCCGCTCATTGGCGATTTTCTCAAATCCTACCCTCAGGTGTCCGTCAGCATGGTTTTGGAAAACCGCCATGTTGAATTGATCTCCGAAGGGTTTGATGTTGCCATCCGCATGGGCGACATGGAGGACAGCACCCTCAAGGCGCGCCGCATTTGCGACAGCACAATGCGCATGGTGGCGGCACCGTCCTACTTCAAGGCACATGGCTATCCTGAGCGGATCGAAGACTTGAACGCGCATCGCTTGCTGCATTTCTCCAACGAGGCGCAAGGCAATGTCTGGAAGCTTTTGGCCCCGTCAGGGGAGCGGCGCTTCGTGCGCTCTACGGGTGCTTTGACGGTGAATGATGGACAAGCACTTCTCAAAGCCGCCATCGGCGGTTTTGGTATCGCGTTTTTGCCAAGTTTCCTTTTTGGCGAAGCCTTGCGGAACGGCACGGTCGAAGAGGCGATGCCACATCTTCCCCTTGAAATCCAAAGCCTTCACGCTGTCTATCCGCCTGGACGCTATACCCAGCCCAAGCTGCGCGCCTTCATTGATTTTCTTGTGGATCGCTTCAAGGACAAAGGCCCAATGGATTGGTGATCTCAGGCGGGCCATCGTCAGGATGGATGCGGTAATGATAGCCGCCAACCACCGTAAATCCCATGGATTGATACAACCCATGGGCAGCCACGTTTGCCCGCGTGGCCACAAGGGTCAGCCAATCGGCCCCTGAATCGCGCGCCCAATGGGCCATATGTGACATCATGCGCCGCGCCACCCCACGGCGGCGCAAAGCCTTGCGCGTCTCTACCGCATGAAGCATCGCGATATGCCCGTCACAGGCCAGAAACCCCGTGCCTGCAATGCGATCCTCATACCGCGCAAACACCGTTGTCTTTGGCCCTGCCACGCGATCCATGACCGCGAGGCGCGCAGGGTCTATGCCGCCTTCGGCCCAAATATCCACCTGCACCGCCAAGGGCGGCCAGATTGTAAAACAATCGGCCACAGGTTCCGTCCTCAACCCGCGTAAATCCAGTGCATAGAACCAGACGGGGTCTTTGATCCGATAACCCCGCCCCGCAAGCATTGCATCGAGGGCGGTTTGGCTTTGACGCAGGATAAAGAGGCGCGATTGCGCCATCGCTTTCATCCGTCTCTCGGCAAAATCAAGATCGTGACCCTCTGGGGCGTCTGTCCCTGCCCAACTTGCAGCAGAAACACGACTGCCGCCACCTGCACCTTCACGAAACGTGAACCCGCGCTCCCAGAAGACGCGCCTCGCAGGCCATGTGGCTTCAAGCGCGGCAAACAAACGGGCCTCGCTCAGGTGCATATCAGCCCGCTTGTGGAAAAACTTGGGCCATGGCGGCAATCGCGCGTTGCAGCAGCGCCGCGTCATCGCTGCGCAGCACAATATTGGCCCCATGCACCCCATTCAATTGATAGGGATATGATCCGATTGAAACATCGGGAAATTCTGCCGCAATCTGACCCAATGGCCCTGCAATATCCCCCTCACCCATTTGCAGGCGGATGCTGTGGCTGATCAAAGGGGCACCACCCGTCAGGCGCGGCATGACCGAGGCCACCATCGCCTGAAACACAGATGGCACGCCCGCCATCACATAGACATTCCCGATCTGAAACCCAGGTGCGGTGGATACTGGGTTTTCGATCAGCGCCGCGCCATCGGGGATACGCGCCATGCGCAGACGGGCTTCGTTCAACTCCTGCCCGCGCGCGTCATAATGGGCCTGCAACAAGGCGCGTGCATCCGCACGCACATCAATATGCACCCCAAAGGCGGCCGCTACCGCATCGGCGGTGATATCATCATGGGTGGGACCAATGCCGCCTGAGGTAAAGACATGGTCATAAGACCCCCGCAATGCATTGAGCGCGGCCACAATGCCATCATGATCATCTGAAACGATTCGCACCTCTTTGAGCGCAATACCCTTTTCGGTCAGCGCATTGGCCAGATGATGCATATTGGCATCGCGGGTGCGCCCTGACAGGATTTCATCCCCGATCACCAACATCGCTGCAGATGGTTGTGGCATTTCAACGGCCCCCACTTGTCATGCACCCTCGCTGCGGTATAGGCCAAGCGCGGTCACGCCGCAACGCAGGATCCGTCTGGAGGCTTGGCTGGAATTTTGGCGCGAAAGGCCGTAGATAAAGACCAGACAACGGGAGCAGTGATTTTGCAAGATTTCAAAGGCCATGTGACGAAAGACGGGATCCGCATCCACGATGAAGCGGGGTTTGCGGGGATGCATCGCGCAGGCGCATTGGCCGCGCGCATTCTCGATGACATCGCGCCCATGGTCGCGCCAGGCATGACCACCGAAGCGATTGACCAAGCCATCGAGGATATGGTCAACGCCGCTGACGCAAAATCGGCCACCATTGGCTATCGCGGCTACAAACACGCAAGCTGCATCTCGGTAAACCATGTGGTCTGTCACGGCATTCCAAGCAATAAAACGCTCAAAGACGGCGATATTCTGAACATTGATGTGACCGTCATTGTGGATGGCTGGTTTGGCGACACAAGCCGAATGTATGTCGCAGGCAGCCTGAACCGCAAGGCGGAGCGGCTGATCCAAGTCACCCATGACGCGCTGTTCAAGGGCATCGAGGTGGTGCGCCCAGGCGCCACATTTGGCGATATTGGCCATGCGATCCAAACCTATGTCGAAGCCAATCGCATGAGTGTGGTGCGTGATTTTTGTGGTCATGGCCTTGGGCAAGTTTTCCATGCCCCACCAAATGTGCTGCATTATGGCCGCGCGGGCACGGGCCCCGTTTTGGAAGAGGGGATGTTCTTCACCATCGAGCCAATGGTGAACCTTGGCCGCCCCGAGACCAAAGTGCTGGCGGATGAATGGACCGCGGTCACGCGGGATAAATCCCTGTCAGCGCAGTTTGAACATTCGATTGGCGTCACCGCGGACGGGTTTGAAATTTTCACCCTCTCGCCCAGTGGAAAATTCCACCCCACTTGGGGGTGATCTGCTTAATCGCTGATTAACCATTCTGATGGATGGTGCGCTCATGACAAAGCATGAGTTGACCCTGATCCCTGATCGTCCAGCCGTTGTGCGAAGATCGCGCAAAGCTAGCGATGCTGCGCAACAGAAAGATTTGTTAACGCGGCTCTTGGCGGCAGGCGCCCCCGATGCGCCCTCGGCCCGCATGGCAACGCGGCTTTTGGCGCAGCATGGCAGCGTTGCACGGGTTTTGTCAGCCAGTGATGCGCGATTGCAATCCGTCCCGCATATGACAGAGGCCTTGATCGCATATTTGCGCCTTGCCCAAGAGATCGCGGTGGATGTGGCCCGCAAACGTCTCGATGAGCGTGCCATCCTCAGCTCGTGGCATCAGGTCATGGCCTATTGCCGTGCCACCATGGCCCATTGCGATGTCGAAGAGGTGCGCGTTTTCTTTTTGAACCGCAAGAATCACCTCATTGCCGATGAGCGGCACAGCCGCGGCACAGTGGATCACGCGCCCTTTTATCCGCGCGAGGTGATCAAACGTGCGCTTGAGTTAAACGCCTGCGCCCTGATCGTGGTTCATAATCACCCCTCAGGCGACCCGAAACCCAGCACAGGTGATGTGGCCCTGACCAAACAATTGCAGCAAGCCACCATTGTCATGGGCCTCACCTTGCACGATCATCTGATCATCACCCCAAATGCCGAATTTAGCTTTCGCGCAGAGGGGCTGATCTGATCACACCAGCCGCCCGTGACAATGCTTGAAGTTAATAGGTTTCTAAATAATCTTTGTAAAACAATATGTTAATGATCTAAATACTCTACGACTAACAAATGACTAACATGTAAGTAATTGATTAATAACAATTTTTTTATTGTCATTTTGTACGACTTTGAAAACCAATTTGCGTCGCCAATAATTCGTCTAACTCACCATTCAAAACAGACTGCTTCAGCGACAAAAGAGTAGTTTCAACATCCTCTTTACGCTTCAACACTATAGCGTTCTTACCCTTCGCCAATTCTAATGCCTTAGAACCATAGCGCACTGTGAGTATCACAGTGCCATCCAACTGCTCATACCACCAACGCTTAATGCGCTTTGGCTGTTCTTTAAGATACTGATTGCCTTCGCTGTCTTTGCTCCAAGCTGTCTTTGTTGGCTGATACTGTGGATTAAGAAACAGCTGTATCTGCTCATCAAGTTTTGCAGCGAGCTTTAGACGACGCTTTGTAAGGGGGCTTTGTGCAATCTGACTTTTGTATTCTGTCAGCGTCAGTTTGTTTAATAGTGTCATAACTGCCTCCAAGTCTTACTCACACATAGTGTGTTTTCAGACTTGAAGACTGTCATCCAAAATCAGTGACTTTGGTTACTTTTTGGCTTTAGTGCTACGCTTTCTGCCTTCAGCAAGTGAGCCTTTCAGCATGTTGGCTGTGAAGCCATGTGCTTTGCAAAGACGCTTAACAGTTTTCAAGTCCTCAGACTTCTGTGCTTTCTTTGCATCTTCGATTTGTTTTGCGAGTTCTTCTTGTTGCTTTAGCAACTGTTCTAATGCGCTCATATCTAGCTCCCTAAGTTAGATACGCAAGACTATAGCGCGAACAAAAAAAAGCGCCAGTATTTCTACTGACGCCTTTGTTACTCATATGCTGATTAACTCAAACAGCTCGTAAGTTTGGCTTCGTTGGCTTTGTTGGAGGAACTTGATTTGGTAGTACAAGTTTATCTACCACTCTGCCAATCTGCCTCAGACTTAACTCTTCTTCATCAGCAACTAGACGACGAGTAAACAAGTGTTCTAAGTCGTCTTCAGCAACATTGATGTTATACAAGCGCAAAAGAGGCTGTACGAGTGTAACTGCTTTTGTTGGCGTAAAGCCACGTACATAAAAGACATCGCTTCTGTCTACGATACTGCCATCAATATTGCCTAAGTAGTTTGTTGTCATAATCACCAATAGCTTACCAATATACTGTTCTAAGAAGGCACGTAACTCGTACTGCTTCTCCTTCAGTCTATCTACTTCGTTGATGATAACGACTGCCACTTCATCGTTGGTACGTGCGATAGAAACTGTGTTTTCTATTGTCTTCAGTGTTTCTGAATTCCAAGTTTCGCCATTAATTTCGTAGACGTATATACTGTCATTCAGCCTTTCAGTTGCGATGATTTTCGCTATTGTCGTTTTACCACTGCCATAACCACCTTCTAAGATGATGTTGCCAGTGAGTTTTGGATACAGCACGTAGTCGTGCAAATCCTCACGTGTATAGTCATCTGCAAACGCTATATCTGCAAATGTTTTTGGTTCGTGCTTTTGCCAAATGCTCACACCAAAAGCACCACAGTGATTAACCATGTTTATTCCTTTCAAATTTTAAGAGGGATGTATGGTGCAGCTGTTACGCTGCACCACTACACATTACGCAGCGAGTTCAGTTGTTTGTGTTTGCTGCTTTAGCTTTTTCATAAGCTGACGATTTGTCGCTTCAACTTCTGAACGATGCTTAGTGTCAGCTTCTTTCTGCGCTTCGTCAGACATCTTTGCGAGTACTTGCTTAATCAAAGGTAGATTGTCGCAGAACGATACAATTACCTTTTTTCCATCTTTACGATGCTGAACGACAGCAAGCGCATAATCGCTACCATCAATCTTTGGTGCTGAAGTGAGGTTTTTTGACTTAACACTCTTCAACGCTTTCTCTGCTGCTGTTATGCGCTGCTGCTTTACTTGCGAAGGTGACAATCCTTTATGCTGACGACGTACGCTTTCAACACCACCTTGTTCAGTCAACCATTCTGCTAGCTTAGTTGCAGTGACATTTTGTTCACGTGCATTGACGAGTACACGTGCATAGATATGCGCACGTTTGCCAATATCGCCAAATACGACACGTACAACCTTTGTCTCCAAACGTGTACCATCGTTAAACGTCAAACCCTTATCACGCAGCAGCGTGTTTAGTTCTTTTACAACAGCTGTACTCTGTTTGCGAATATCTGCAGTGACGCTGTAGCACTCTGACAGAAGTGCGTAGAGTTCATCATTCGCCTTCTTATACGTGCTGTCATTCCAAGTCTTTGCCTTCTTCGCCACTTTGCACATTGTCTCATAGTGCTGCTGTGCTGTGAGTACATTTGCAGTTGTTTTGCTTGCCTTAGTCATTGTTAGTGTCTTCCTTTGCTAAAAAAATAAGTGCCAACTCTTGCTGACAACACCAATATAGCATGTTAAATTACACCGAATTCTTTATCGTTATTGGTCAATGATTGTGGTGTATAAATGAAGAGTAAGGAAGCTGAAGACACACATCGCTACAAGGTTGGAAGGCGATTTTTCATATATGCGCCACCACTCAAAGGCACACGTGTCAGCAAGCGCAAACCACCAAATCCACCATATAAAGACGCACCAACTTGGCAGTGTTCTGTATATTACTATTGGTGGCAGTATCTGCGCAGACATGAAGGCTATCGTCAGTGCTGCTTAAAAGGTGGAAAGGGGCGCTATGCCAAACTCTACGCTGACTTTGGCAATATCCATTCACATGACGACTTTTGGAGGTGGTGGAGTAAGGAGGGGCACAGTGAGTTGTTCTGTGAGCCAACAGCACGTCAAATAGGGGTTTTTGACGAAAACAGTGTGGTTGAACACACTCTTTCTAAAGACACACTGTTAATGGAAATACCTTTAGAAGTGCGCACTTCATATCTCGTAGCGCGATTTCGCAAGGCGCTTAAAGAACATGAGGCACGTGCTAAAGTTGCAAAGCGCATCAGTCGTGCACGTTATCCAGTTGCTGCTAAGCCAGTTCTAACAAGCCTACATCAGCATCTTGTTGTGTACGATGCACGTATTACTCACCCTAAAGCAAAGCTGTACGAGCTTTACGACATGGTAGAGCGTGAGGCTGGCTTGTATGTGAGTGAAACAGTGGAGGGTGAAACTGTAGCTGCACTAAAGAAGCTAGACCTACCCTATAACGATATTCTTAAAATCGTCAGACAGCGAAAATCTAACCTTGTTAGACGTCACTTACGTATCTCAGAGCAATACATTGAAGGTGTAGGGCAGGGGAATTTTCCGTTTAGAGTAAGGCGGTAAAGAAATAGAGAGCAAACCGAAGCTTGCTCTCTACACCACTCGTACGGAACTTGTTCTGGAAGTTCTGAACATTAGATTAATAACTATTTGAAACCATAACAATCAAAAAATTCTTGCATATGATCAGAACACTTTTTCCATAAATTTAAACTTTTCTTATGAACTGTTGCACGACTTTGTTGGAAGCTAATTGTGGTCACCAAGTCATCAATTCGCGTCTGACTATAAAGATTTTCTTTTAAGCTACAGCTTTGCGCTATGTTACGAACTACCTCGTTAGTTCGCTCCACTATGTCATTATATTTCACGCATCTTACACGCTCAGGATACCGTTCACACCAGTGTGATACTGCACTTTGATGTAACTTTATCTGTGCAGCTATATCTTTCCATTTGTTAGAATAAACGTGGGTACCAGTCATGAAACCATTGCGATATACACTCAATGCCGTTTCAGCTGGATCCCTATCTACAAATACGACATGTGAAGAAGGAAACGCCTTAAGCAAATATCCAGTCGACAGATATGCTTGCATATTCTTATCAGTTACATAACCCTCATCTTGTCCAGTATCTCTACGTATAAGCTGGAGGTAGGTAGAGGATAGTTTGCGAATAGCCTTTTGCATAGCCACAGAACTAGTCAAATTACGCCGTTGTGTAATTATATCTTTGTAGATCAAATCAAAACTGTATGAAAACTCTCTGCCAGATTTAACATTAAATTTTTGTGTTAGAAGTCTATCCAATAAAGTTGTTCCAGAACGAGGAACGCCACTCACAAATAATGGGCTTAGTTTAGAGCTCTTAACAGAAATTTCTAAGTCACTAAGTGTATCTTGTAAGGCTACTAGTTGTTTGAGCTGCTCACTGCGCAGTTTGCCATCATAAGTGAATTTGCGGCTTTGTAGTTCATTTGCTCTATCAATAAAGTGAAATGCTTCATCATACATTTCTAAGCTAAAAAACGAATTTCCAATAGCAAAGCCAAGCTGAACTTTGTTTTCATCAGCATCATTCAGCGCATGCCAAAGATTTTGTGATCTTTGTAAGTGCTCATCCTGTGCACTTTTGATCTGAAAACTTGAAAAATATAAGCGATACAGTTGCGCATCATCTGGGTGATATGAAAGAAGTTCTTCTAAAATATCGTTAGCGACTCTAAATCTACCCAAAAGTTGGTAAAGATGCGCAAACTCTGCTGCCACCTCTACCTTATTTAGATATGCGCTATGATGGCGATCTAAAAATTCACGCACATAAGTTAAATCATCAAGTGTAAGAAGACGACGTAGTGACGTTAATAGTAGTTTTTGGGAAGTGCTATCAGCTTCGCAAACCTTGCGATAAGCCGTTATTGCTTGCGGGCGTTTGCATGAAGAAAAGAAAGCTTCTGCTTTATTGAACAGTGACGCAGACATTTCTGAGCCCTAATAATACCTAAAATAAAAATGGCGAGCAGATTACTGCCCGCCATTTCATGGGAGGTTACAAAGAGCTTAGAAGCTCATTGCGATGCCCAAAGACATGCTGTCATAATCAACTTTTGTGTCAGACCATGGTGCTTCGGTTTCGCTATCCGCGTAGCCAAACTGTACAACTGCACCACCACCAAGATCATAGTTAACGATCAGTGCATAGCCTTCAGCATCGCCAGTTGGTGCGCCAGTTACTTGAAGTTCGCGGGTGCCATAGTTGGCTGCAAAAGTCCATGCGCCAGTAGTATAAGCAGCACCTAACCCCATTGTAGTGATTTCAGCACTTTCACCAGCAGACGCTGTGGAAGCACCGTCCTCGTACAAATCATCAAGATCAGTTTGCGAATAGTTCGCCCCAATAATGAATCCATTGGATGCGGTGTAAACCGCAGAAACGCCAAAGGCGTCACCTGTTGCCCAGGTGTCCGGAGCTGTTCCAGATGTAGTACGTGAATCGGTATATGCACTTGCTAGCACTGTATCGGTACCACCTTCGTCCCAATACATAGTGCCAGTGGCATAACCAGCACCAAGTGCCAAGCTACCACCAGCCATAGGTACTGTGTACTTCACGCCAATGCCGTTGTTGTCGTCGAGATGAGTCGATTGACCATTCGCTGCTTGCTCATGGGAGATAGCAAATGCAACATCGCCCATAGAGTATTCGTAACGGAGAACTTGGTCATCGTTTCCGCCATCAAACAAGTTGTTACCAGTGTAGCCAGCGTGACCAGTTTCAGCGTCGTTGATGGAGCCACCAGCCAGTGCCATTTCGGACAGAGCCCAGTCAGCTGCACCGTCAGTGTCGCCCATGGTCAACTTACCAAATGCGCCGCTGATGAACACTGTACCTGCATCCTGTGAAACGCCTTGATTTTCTTCAGTGCTGCCATCCATGTCCAAACGGAAGTTTGCACCAAACTCCAAGCCAGAGTCAGTGGTGCTGGTCATGCCGAAATTCATGGTGTAGCCCTGGTGGAAACGAAAATCATCATTGCCAGGAATTACAACGTTGCCGCTTGATGACAAGCCATACTGTTCACCGCCAACGATACCCATTTCAGCAGTACCAGAAAGTGTAATGTCTGCCTGTGCCATTGCTGCAGAAGCAACTAGCGCAGTAGTAGCGAAGAAACATTTGTCTAGGAACAATTAGCTCACACTACTACTGTCTAAGTAAAGCTGTGGCTACAACAGTAAAACTTGAGAGCGAGGAGTGAGCTATCTACCAAGGACAAATGTATGATTACCTTTCTGAAAAAACGCAAAGAAACCAACAGTGCAAATGAACCTACAGATATCACTTTGAATATTTTCTTTGATGAACTGTACTATCCCTTTTCTATCAAAACCAAAAAGAATCATCACAATGATTATGGGAACTACAATCGTCATTTAAGGAAACAGTTGGGAAGTACGAAGCTCACTCACCTCAAAAATCAGCAATTAGATAACTGGGTTCAAAATCAAATTGAGCTAGACTTACAAAGATCAACAATCAACAAACACATCTTTCTCATCAACCGCATCATCAACTTAGCGCGACATTGGAACTACCTTCCACAGTACTCAAGAGAACTTCAAACGCTCACACCACTTAAAATTGGAGATTTCCATCAACGGTTTTTAAGTGAGCATGAAATCACGCTGATGTTGGAAGCAACACAAACGACATCGCACCCCTTCCTTCACTACTTCGTTAAACTACTACTGCTGACTGGCGCACGGAAGTCAGAGGCTCGGTTAAGTAAATGGAGCCACTTCGACTTAGACACTAAAATTTGGACAGTGCCAAAGAGTAAGAATGGTAGAGCACGTCGTATCGTTCTCAGTGATGCCACCATCAATCTATTGAAATTAATAGAAAAAAGAGGGAATGAAGTGTGCGCTCACATACCAAACAGAGAGTACTTATTCATCAATCCAAAGACTGGTACGGCTTATGATAGCTTCTACAGAGCATGGTATGAAGCAAGAGATAAAGCCAAGTTATCTGATGTACGACTGCACGACTTACGCCATACATTTGCGAGCCTTCTGATCAACAAAGGCGTTTCTTTGTATGAAGTGCAAACACTACTAGGTCATTCATCACCACAGATGACGCAAAGATATGCACACCTACAACCTAACTTACTACATGCAAGAACAGAAATAGTAGCGAATATGGTGCATGGCTAACGAGTAATCTGTATCCAGTACCACTATGCTAAGGCGTCATTCTTGCAACAGCAAAAAATATGCTAAAACCGTGGCGATATCAGCTAATTCTTAACACCGTTTAAGGTATCGCGTTGATTAGGTAACGGTGGCGATGGCTGAATAGGTTTAAGTGACTTTGGCTGAACCTCAGTGTCATTCTTTGACTTAGACTGTGGAACGTCAACATAACGTTTCACAGTCTTAGTTCTGGGAACAACAACTGTTTTCTTTTTTACCTCTGGTTCTGTTAGTTTACGTGCTAATGACACTACACTTTGACTGGATGCTAAGATGAGTTCTAGTATCTCCAAACGTGTACTCCAGTCAGCATCCTCTACGTACCTTCTTACAGTGTTTAATGCCTTTTGTACTTCTGTGTTTACCGTCATACTGTATTTAGCAAATGGGGTGAGTTAAATTCACTAAGCCAAATCTATAAGTACTTCACCATAAGATTTTGTGCGATAAATTTTTGATCTTAAAGAACCAATTTGGACGATTGCTGCCAAACACTCAAAGCACTTTTATTGATGAAGCTGTCACATCTATTTGCCATTTCGATGAACGACATTGAAAGGCTTTTATGCGCATCGGATGATGCCATCATGTCAGCATAGTATCTTAGTCTACTAGCGCATACAGCAACACTACTAATACTCGGCGCTGTATTTCTAAATCGCATTGATCGCATGTAGCTGTCGCTTCTACACAGCCAGTCCTTACTAAACTCGCTTTCACTATCTACTAAACCATACTGCCTTAGTTGCGTATAGACGTCATACAATACCAATTTCTTTCTCCTTTTATGCTCACGTTAATAAATAACAGTGCACGTATTTGTTGTGTTTTATTTAGCGGAGTATTGATGTCTATGATGACAAAGCAGCAGATTAGAACTGCTGGTGCTGATTGGATTGCAGCAGAAAAATTTTGGTTATTTGGCACTGCACGGTACGTAGACGGCAGTGCTGTGCGTAGATGTACTTTAGTTAGGGATGCAAAGCATTTCTTTAACACAGTTGATAGAGCAGTGCTGAACCGAAAAGATTACGATGAGGGTAGAAGACTACAGAGGCTTGTATTTCATGAACAAGGCATGTTTGGTAGCAACGCCCATTTTCACTTCTTCATAAAAGGCACTCATTTAAGGCAGTACAAACACATCTTGGAACTGTGTGAAAGAAATTGGAAAAGGCACATTAAGGCAGCAAGTGATTGCAAAGTACTAGACAATATTGAGCTGATACACGAGCGCAAGTTCTACTGTTGGAAAGAGTTTCGTTCCTTAGATAACGAAACCCTTATTACAGAGTGCTGTCACTTAGAAAAACCACATTACACATAAAGCAAGCAGAACGAGGCGATGCCTGAACTTGCTTGCTGCTGCTATCTAGCTTCGCGTCACAAAAATCTGTGACGTTGTTTCTCTGTGATTAGTTCAAACACAATAGAGAAACAAATATCAGAGAATATGTATTGTATGACATTTTCGCTTAAGTCATTGAAATTAAGTATCTCTTTAAATTCATCAAATTGGTTGCTCAGAAATAATGTCAGAAAATACACTAATACGTGGAATTGATGACATTAGAGGCGATGATGGCACAAGCAAGCACACTATCAGATGCAGAGATGAAGAAGGCACTGCGCTTCTGTAATACACGTAGATACGTCACACGCGATAAAACAATTCTTTTACTCAGTTTGCATACTGGCTTACGTGCTAAAGAAATCGCAGCATTACGTGTCAAAGATATCTACAACGAAGATGGATTGGTACGCAGTCATTTCACATTGAGTGCTGAACAGACAAAAGGTGCTCGTACACGCACTGTGTTCGTCAATAAGGCGCTGAAGCAGCAACTTACTGATTATGCAAAGTGGAGATACATTAAGGTGGTAGAAGCGCCCTTGTTTCAAAGTCAGAAGGGAGGACACTTCAGTGCTAACACGATGTGTCAGCTGTTCCTTAACATCTACAAGGCATGTGGACTAAGCACAGCAAGTTCACACAGTGGTAGACGCACATTCATTACACGTCTCGCAAACAAAGGCGTTGGAGTGCGTGTACTTGCTGAATTGGCTGGACACAGTTCAATTTCAGTAACGCAACGTTATATTGACGTTAACGACGAACAACTCGCACAAGCTGTAGAGCTTGTATAAAGAGTAGTGTTGAACCTACCCTTTATCCCCCGAGTCGTGCTGCAAGTACTGCACTCGTAGCATGTCTTCCATAATAGCTTTCAATTATCTGTACGCTTGTGCCCATGTTGCGCGAAATATCGTACACATTAACCTTGCCTTTTCGTAACATTTGTACAGCATAGAAGTGCCTTAAGCTGTATAAAGTATAAGGTTCACCATCATCATTATGTGTTAGCTGTGCTCGCTCTAATACTATCTTAAACTGATCTATAAGAGTGATAATTTTGTTGCCATCTGGCATCCTAAAAAACCAATTTCCATGCTTAGCAGATTTACGTGTATAAGGCTTTGCACCACGCTTAGCTTCTTCTTTCCAATGCTCTTGCCACTTTGCGTTTCGCTCTAACACACGCTCAATTGGACGTCTTGCATTTGCACGTAGCACGACAAAGCGTTTTCCAGTTTTACCATTCACATTGAAACCATACAGAGCACGTCCAGTTTCATCTGTAATTTCAACTAAGTCTGTCTCTCGCAGATTGTTGGCTTCACCAACACGCATACCACTGTTTGCAAGTATCAAAACATAATCGCGCAGTAGCTCACGTGTATAACGAAACTTAGGATTGCTCTTTTCTTCGTTTATCCATCTGCGCATAGCTCGTATCAGTATAGAATAATCATTCAACGAAAACGCTGGACGAGTTTTGGTACGCTGCGCTTTATGTCTGAAGTTAGGGAGAGGTTTATTGCCCCTATATCCTCGCTCTTGTGCATACTTTAGAAGTGTAAGAGCAAAGGTAGTTTCCCACTCTAGTGTTTTGTCAGCTGGATTTAGCTTTGCGTTGCGAGGAATTTTATCTGCTGGCATACGCTTATAGTAGTCTCGTCGCCAATCCACGTAATCACGCAACAGTGCGTTATCTATGCTGTCTACAACCCTATTGCCACAATACTCACGCCAAAACTTACTGACACGAATTATTTGACGCAGCATATGCTCGCTTGTTTGCTGTTGGTTGGCTTTATTGCCTTGTCCATATGTTCCACGTTCATACTGACTGCGACGAAGTTTGATGTACTCATCAATAACTTCGTTGAATCGCTTTTGTTGCAAAGGCAGACTTTGTTCTTTGCGAAACTCAATTTCATAGTACGCACGAATAGCACGTTCTCGTGCTTCGTTAAGGCTACGTGTTTTGAGCGATTTGTAGATGTAACTGCGATTGCCTTTGTACAAACGCACTTGGAAGATGCCATTGCGTACAGTCAATCGCACCTTACCATCTAGCAACTTTTCAGCATAGTCAGTGCTATTTTTGCCTAACAATTGCCTAACACCGTAGTCAAAACCAGTTATTAACTAACATTTGCATAACATTTTTTGTTAGGCAAGTATTTGTTAAGTTGTTGATTTTATTGACTAAACTAGTCGGCCATGACAATGCTTGAACTTCTTGCCTGACCCACAGGGGCAGGGATCATTGCGTCCAGGGTTGCCCCATGTCTCTGGGCGGGTTTCGTCAAAGCCAGTGTCCGCTCCACTGGCCTTGGCTTCCGCTGCATCTGCCGCTGCGAGGGCGGCTTTTTGTTGCGCGGCGGCCTGTGCCTGCAACTGGCGGATCAGCTCGGCCTGCTGTTCGGGGCTGAGAGGTTGAATACGGCCTAACTTCTGCGTCACATCCTGACGCAACCCGTCAAGCAGGCCTTCAAACAATTGGAAGGCTTCGGATTTATACTCGTTCAACGGATCACGTTGCGCATAACCGCGGAAGGCCACGACCGAGCGTAAATGTTCCAATTTCAATAGGTGATCGCGCCATTTCTGATCGATTGTCTGCAACAAAATCTGTTTTTCGATATTGCGCATTTGCTCCGCGCCAAAGGCAGCGGCTTTATCCGTCATGAATCGGTCAGAGGCTTCTTCGATGCGCTCGATCACCACTTCTTGGTCAACGCCATCTTCCTCGGCCCAAGCGGGGATTGGCAGATCAAGGGCCAGTGTCTCGCGGCAAGCGTCAACCATCCCCTCCACATCCCACTGATCCGCATAAGAGCGCGGCGGCATATAGGTGTCGACCATATCCGCGATCACCTCGTAGCGCATGTCTTGCACAATATCGGCGATATCATCAGCGGCCATGATATCCATACGCTGCCCAAAGATCACCTTGCGCTGCTCATTCATCACATCATCGAATTTGAGCAATTGCTTGCGAATGTCGAAATTGCGCCCCTCGACCTTGGCTTGCGCGCGCTCCAATGATTTGTTGACCCAAGGATGCACGATGGCCTCGCCCTCGTTCAAACCAAGTGTGGTCAGCATTTTCTCCAAGCGCTCAGAGCCGAAAATGCGCATCAAGTCATCTTCCAATGACAGGAAGAACGCCGAACGGCCAGGGTCACCCTGACGGCCCGAACGGCCCCGCAACTGGTTGTCAATTCGCCTGCTTTCGTGGCGTTCGGTCGCCAAAACGTACAAACCGCCTGCGGCTTTGACGGCCTCTTCATCGGCTTTATGGCCTTCTTCAATCTCCGCGCGCAGTGCCTCGGGATCGGCCTCAGGGTTGGCGGCAATCGCCTCCATGACCTTCAACTCGACATTGCCGCCCAGTTTAATGTCAGTTCCGCGCCCCGCCATATTGGTCGCAATCGTGATCGCGCCCAGTTTGCCCGCATCGGCCACGATCTGCGCTTCCTGCTCATGTTGGCGGGCATTTAGAACATTATGGGGCAGTTTCGCTTTGGTCAAAAGCGCACTCAGCATCTCGGATTTTTCAATGGAGGTGGTGCCAACCAGAACGGGCTGGCCTTTTTCATGCGCCTCGCGGATCGAATGGACAATCGCGTCATATTTCTCACCCGCGCTGCGATAAACCTGATCATGGTCATCAATCCGCG
The DNA here is from genome assembly GCA_025751475.1 of Rhodobacteraceae bacterium XHP0102. Taxonomy (GTDB): domain Bacteria; phylum Pseudomonadota; class Alphaproteobacteria; order Rhodobacterales; family Rhodobacteraceae; genus M30B80. Next base: position 342,755 of record JAOWLD010000002.1, on the reverse strand, counting down.
CCACGGGGCGGTTGGTTGGAACCTCGACAACGCCGAGTTTGTAAATTTCGAAGAATTCTTCGGCCTCGGTGGCCGCAGTGCCCGTCATCCCGCCCAATTTGTTGTAAAGACGGAAGTAGTTCTGGAAAGTGACCGAGGCCAAGGTCACGTTTTCTGGCTGAATCGCCACACCCTCTTTGGCTTCAATCGCCTGATGCAACCCGTCTGACAAGCGCCGACCTGGCATCATGCGGCCTGTGAACTCATCAACCAATACCACCTCATCCCCGCGCAAGAGATAATCGCGATCTTTCAGATAGACCTTATGGGCGCGCAACGCGCAGGTGGCATGATGCACAAGCGATGTGCTTTCTGGATCATAGAGGCTTTGCCCCTCTGGCAAGAGACCGACCTCAGCAAGGCGCTGTTCAAGGAAGTCATTGCCTTCCTCGGTCAGGGTCGCATTGCGCGTTTTCTCGTCCAGCGTATAGTGCTCCTCGGTCAGTTCGGGGATCACCTTGTCAATCGCCACATAAAGATCGGAGCGGTCCTGCGAAGGACCAGAGATAATCAAAGGCGTGCGCGCCTCATCAATCAGGATTGAGTCAACCTCATCCACAATCGCGAAATTATGTCCGCGCTGGCACATCTCAGGCAAGCTGGCGCGCATATTGTCGCGCAGGTAATCAAAGCCAAGCTCATTGTTGGTCGCATAGGTGATGTCGGCGGCATAGGCCGCGCGTTTTTCATCCTCAGGCTGGCGCGGATAGACAACCCCCGTGGTCATGCCTAAGGCCGCGAACACTTTGCTCATCCAATCGGCATCGCGCCGTGCAAGGTAATCATTGACGGTGACGACATGAACGCCTTGGCCACTGAGCGCGTTGAGATACGCAGGGAAGGTGGCCACAAGGGTTTTCCCCTCGCCCGTCTTCATTTCCGCGATATTGCCCTGATGGAGGAAAATCCCCCCCATCAACTGCACATCAAAGGCACGCAGCCCCAAGGCGCGCTTGGCCGCTTCACGACAATTGGCAAAGGCTTCGGGCAGAAGCGCATCAAGTGTTTCGCCATTGGCGTGGCGTTGGCGGAATTCTTCGGTCTTGGCAATCAGACCCGCATCATCCAACGCCGCAAACTCAGGCTCTAGCGCATTGATCTTGGCAATCAGCGGTCTTTGCGCCTTGACCAACCGATCATTCGAACTTCCGAAAACCTTCTTCGCGATAGATCCAAGCCCAAGCATTTCATGCGCCTTATGTCAAAACTGATCCACACACAGGCAGACCCAAAAGAATGTGATCTCCGCTCGGGTTGTTTGCAACCCTGCGGCGGTCTAGAAGACCTGTAAGGAAGCTGTGTCAACGTCCCCATCCGCATTGGGACATAAGCGCCCGCTTTTGGCCTGTCAACGAGGGCGCCCATCTGCGCGCCCATAATATAAGGACTGTTCTATGAAACGCCTGCTCGCCTCTGTCGCACTTTCGTTCTGTCTCACTGCGCCTGTGGCCGCGCAAGATGCCAATACGGTTTTGGCCACGGTCAATGGAACGGATATCACCTTGGGGCATTTGATCGCGATGCGCACCATGCTGCCCGCGCAATATCAAGAATTGCCAGATCAGGTGTTGTTTGACGGGATGCTGGATCAATTGATCCAACAGGAAGTGGTCGCTGACACCCTGCGCGGCGCAGAAGATGCGCAAACCAAATTGACCATGGAAAATGAGGATCGCGCCTTTCTGGCCAGTGTGGCGATTGATGAAATTGCATTCCAACCCATTGATGAGGCCGATATCCAAGCCGCCTATGACGAAAACTTTGCCAATACAGGCGGCGATATCGAGTGGAACGCCAGCCATATCTTGGTGGAAACTGAGGCTGAGGCGCAAAGCCTGATTGAGCAATTGAACGATGGCGCGGATTTCGTGGCCTTGGCACAGGAATTTTCAACTGGCCCTTCAGGCCCCAATGGCGGCGCGTTGGGGTGGTTTGGCACAGGGATGATGGTGCCTGAGTTTGAAAATGCCGTCAGCGGCTTGGACGTGGGCGCAGTCTCCGCCCCCGTGCAAACCCAATTTGGGTGGCACGTGGTCATCCTCAATGATCAGCGGATCAGCGAACCACCCGCCTTGGCAGATGTGCGCGCCGACCTTGAGGAACAATTGCGCATGGCAAAGGTGGATGCTTATTTGACGGAGCTGACAGATGCGGCTGAGATCAGCCGCCCTGAAATTGCGGTTGACCCGAGCCTGATACGCAATATGGAGCTTTTGAACCAATAACCTTTCGCGCATAGGCCCGATCATGGCAAAAGCCCCGCTTCCTGTCTCCCCGCTTGCCCCCAAGGGTGGATTTCCGTCACTGCCGCGCATTGAAGGCGTGCGCTATGCCAGTGGTGCAGCGGGGGTGCGCTATAAAAACCGCACCGATGTCATGTTGGTCGAGATTTGCGCAGGGACCGCAATCGCGGGGGTTTTTACCCGATCCTCCACGCGATCCGCACCCGTGCTTGATTGTGAGCGCAAATTGGCCGCGCTGACCGATCTAAGCGAAGATGGTTTTGGCATTGTGGTGAATTCTGGCAATTCCAATGCCTTCACAGGCCGTGCGGGGGACCATACGGTCGCGGCTGTTACAGCCGAGACAGGGCGCGTCTTGGGTGTTCCCGCAAACCATATCTTTAGCGCCTCAACGGGCGTGATCGGGGAGCCTTTCGCACCTGAAAAAATCACCCATATCTTGCCCGAACTGGCCGCGAAACTGGATGCCGATGGGGCCGATGGGGCCGCGCGCGCGATTATGACCACCGATACATTTCCCAAAGGCGCGACAAAAACCGTGACCCTCTCAGGCCATGAGGTGAAAATCGCGGGCTTCGCCAAAGGGTCAGGCATGATTGCGCCAGATATGGCCACGATGTTGGCCTATGTCTTTACCGATGCCGCCATATCGCGTGCGGCACTTCAATCCATGTTATCGCAAGCCACCACGCGTAGCTTTAACGCGGTGACGGTGGATAGTGACACCTCCACCTCCGACAGTTTGATGCTGGCCGCGACAGGCAAGGCAGGCAATCCCCAGATCACAGATTTGGACAGCGCGGATGCACAGGCGTTTTATGCGGCACTTGAGACGGTTCTCAAAGATCTTGCCCTGCAACTGGTGCGCGATGGGGAAGGTGCGACCAAGCTGATCGAAGTGCAGGTAACAGGCGCGGCGAGTGACGCAGATGCAGATCGTGTCGCCCGTGCCATTGCCAATAGCCCACTTGTGAAAACCGCAGCTGCGGGCGAGGATCCCAATTGGGGCCGTGTTGTCATGGCAGTCGGGAAATCAGGTGCGGTTGCAGATCGTGACCGCCTGACCATCAAATTCGGTGATATTCTGGTGGCCGAAAATGGCTGGGTCAGCCCTGATTACAGCGAAGACCAAGGGGCGGCCTATATGAAACAGCAGGAATTACGGATCGCCGTGGACATGGGCCTTGGCTCTGGCGCAGCCACGGTTTGGACCTGTGATCTGACCCATGGCTATATCAGCATCAATGCGGATTACCGCTCATGAAAACAGTGCTGGTTTCTGCCGCAGCGCTCATTGACGGCGAGGGCCGCGTGCTTTTGGCACAGCGCCCTGCAGGCAAATCAATGGCGGGCCTTTGGGAGTTTCCAGGCGGCAAGGTTGAGGAGGGTGAAACGCCTGAATCCGCCTTGATCCGAGAATTGCACGAGGAGTTGGGCATTGAAACATGGCAAAGCTGCCTTGCCCCTTTGTGCTTTGCCAGCCACAGCTATGAGAAATTTCACCTGCTTATGCCGCTCTTTGCCTGCCGCAAATGGGGCGGTATCCCGCAATCGCGCGAGGGGCAGGCGCTAAAATGGGTGCGCGCAAAAGATTTGCGCGACTACCCGATGCCACCTGCTGATATCCCACTGATCCCGATCTTGCGTGATTGGCTTTAGCCGCCAATCCACCCTTTGAGATGCTCTTGTGCCACGGTGACAAGCGCCTTGATATGCGCATCATCATCATTGAGGCATGGGATATAGGTAAACTGCTCCCCGCCTGCCTCTTCAAAGCTTTCGTGGATTTCTTCGTTGATCTCTTCCAATGTCTCGATGCAATCCGCAGAAAAAGCGGGCGCGATAACCGCAATCTTCTTCTTGCCCGCCTCCGCCAGACGCGCGACTTCCTCGACCGTATAGGGTTTGAGCCACTCCTCTGGGCCAAAGCGGCTTTGGAATGTGGTCACGATTTCACCATCAGGCCAACCCAAACGCTCTTTCAACAGGCGCGAGGTTTTCTGACATTGGCAATGATAGGGATCGCCTTCGAGCAGATAGCGCTTCGGCACACCGTGATAGGATGCCACGAGGACATCAGGACGATCTTCGATCTTGGCATAAGCGCGCTCCACCGATTGCGCTAAGGCCTCAATGTAGAGCGGATGCTCGTAATAGGCCTCGACCGTGCGCACAGTGGGTTGCCATTTGATATCGGTCAGTGCGCGGAAGAATTGATCACACGCCGTGGCCGAAGTGGCCCCCGCATATTGCGGGTAGAGCGGGAAGAACAAGATTTTCGTGCAACCCTTGGCAACCATCTCATCGACCTTCGACTTGGTCGAAGGATTGCCGTAGCGCATACAGAAGTCTACTTCGACCTGATCGCCGTAAATCGCGGCCATCTCGGCTTTGATCTTGGCGGTTTGATCCTTGGTGATGGTCATCAACGGGCTTTCGCCCTGCTCTTCATTCCAGATGGATTTATAGGCCGCGCCCGAAGAAAACGGTCGTTTGGTCAGGATGACCAATTGCAAAAGCGGCTGCCAAATCCATGGGCTGTAATCGATGACACGGCGGTCCGACAAAAATTCGTTCAGGTAGCGCCGCATCGACCAGTAATCATAATGATCGGGCGTGCCCAAATTCGCCAGCAAAATGCCGATTTTGCCAAACTTCACCTTGGGGTGGTCGGCAGGCGCGTGGGGCAAGGCAGCTTCGGTCGCGTTTTGCATCATATTCATCTTTTTGCACTTCTACTTTCAGACTGAGTATCGCAGCGGGTCACGAACGGCCACCCTTTTGGGTATCATTTTCAACAGGCTGCGCGGTTTCGTCAAATTCAGTTACACCAAGCGCGTCAGCGAGTCGCGCCTGTGCCGATCCAGGGCGGAGTGGTTTTTGTTGACTGGCATCGGGCTTCCATCCTGAAAGGAATACGATCTCAACCGTGGATTGGATGCGATTTTCTTGGAAGGGATAGGTATTTTTGTAAATCTGACCCGCATGGGTAAAAAATTGCCGTGGCAGGGGGGCACGATGTCGATCCGCCAATGCGTTGGTTTCACCCATGTCGCGCAAATCTTGAATCAGATGAAAAATATCCCGATAGCTGATGGTTTTTCGCAAGCTATCGGCCACGGGCAAGGCCAAGCCTGCACGGCCCAGTAGCCCACCTAGGTCGCGCAAATCCCCCATTGGAACCACCCGAGGCGAAAGCCCACCCAGAAGCGCAATCTCGGTTTGCCGCAACACATCGCGCAATTCGCTTAGGCTTTCCCCTCCAAAAAATGCCGCCAAAAACAATCCATCGGGCTTTAGCGCACGGGCCGATTGCACAATCTGCCCCACGGGGTCATCAGCCCAATGCAGCGCCATGACATGGATCACCAAATCATGGGCACCCTGCGTGAGGTTCAAGTGATCCGCAGGTGCCACCCGCAGCGCTTCGGGCAGGAAATCTGCCCAATATTGCGCAAAAGGTGTGATTAAGGCAGGGGCCGTAAATTCTCTGTTAATGTCTCTCAGTCTCTCCTGAAGCTCATGCTTGACCTCGTCATGCAAGAACCCAGCGCGATCCAATCGCGCACGCGCACGGGCGTGCATCAATGCGTTGTGATCCGTCAATTTTGGCGGTTGGGATTCGGGCAAAAGACAGTCATTTCGGTCAGATGAACAGGTAAGGGCTATGTAAGTGATCGGCTCTCAATTGCAAATCCTTGATCGGGCCATGAAATTGGCCTTTCCCCCCGATTGCTTGACCTGCGGGGCACGGGTCGATGTGCCTTATGGTCTATGCGGTGCCTGTTGGGCGGAGGCGCATTTTATAACCAATGCCGTCTGCAACGGCTGTGGCGATGAACTGGTAGGCGAGGAGGCAGCACCAAGCGATCTTTGCGATGCCTGCCTCAAACGCCCACCGCCATGGGATGCAGGACGCGCGGCCCTGCGCTACGCGGGCACAGGCCGCCGATTGGTTTTGGCGCTCAAACATGGGGATCGCGGGGATATTGGCCATGCGGCCAGCACTTGGATGGCGGATCGCGCCGATGCGTGGCTGGTCCATGATCCGCTTGTGATCCCAATCCCTTTGAATCCACTGCGCCTGCTCAAACGGCGGTTCAATCAATCGGCCCTTTTGGCGCATGGCCTGTGCAAAACGCCAAAGTTCCGTGCCCAGAAGATCACCTGCCTGCCAGACGCGCTCTACCGCAACCGCCGCACGCCGTCTCAAGATGGGCTTGATGCTGAGGCAAGATTTGCCAATCTTGACGCGGCAATTGCGGTGACACCCCGACACCGCGCGCGGGTCCGCGGACGGGCGGTAATCTTGGTCGATGATGTGTTGACGTCAGGTGCCACAATTTGGGCTGCAACCGATGCCTTGCGCTCAGAGGGCGCAGGACCGATATATGCGCTTGTGATGGCCCGCGCCTCTCAAGCGGGATAGAGAAAGGAGCGCCGCGGATGGCCCAAGTTGAAATCTACACAAGCCCGCTTTGCGGTTATTGCCACGCGGCCAAACGCCTTTTGGCCAGCAAGGACGTCAGCTTTCTCGAAACAGATGTCAGCCGCGACCCCAAATTGCGCCAAGATATGATGACCCGCGCCCGTGGTCGCCACACTGTCCCACAGATTTTCATCAATGACCAACATATCGGCGGCTATGATGATCTCGCCGCACTCGATCGTCAGGGCAAGCTTGATCCACTGCTCTGCGCGTAAATTTCTAGCATTATTAACGATTTCCCTTGCGCCGAAAGGGTCGCTTGGGGTCTATTCCGCGCCATGAGTGACACCAGCGATCCCCTTTCCATCGCGCTGTTCAGCGAATTGTTCATGGCCGATCAATTGGCCCGCAATCGGTTGTCCAAAGCGCTGCCAAAAGGGATGGAGATCAGCCATTTTTCTGTGCTGAATCATCTTGCGCGCGCCAATGAGGAGCGCACCCCTGCACAGCTTGCACGGCTTTTCCACGTCACCCGTGGGGCAATGACGAACACGCTCAATCGTTTGGAATGGGCGGGGCATATTCACATTCGCCCTGATTGGGATGACGCAAGGCGGAAATTCGTTTCGATCAGCCCCGCAGGACGCGCGGCGCGCGATGCGGCATTGCAGGCGATTGCGCCTATTCTATCTGACACGATTCAAGCGATTGGCCCCGCTAAGGTGCGCGCCGCTTTGCCCGTCTTGCGCGAGATGCGCCTGAGGCTTGAGGACGAAGCCGATCTGCGCAGCTAAGGGCGCAAAGACGCTGTGACGTAATTGACCGACAAATCCCGATCCGAAATCGACCAACTCCAAGAAATGGGGTTGAAGACATAGCCTTTGCGATCCACGGGCCTTAGCCCTGCTGCCTCAATCATTTTGAACAGCTCATCTGGCGTGATGAATTTTGACCATTCATGCGTGCCTTTGGGAAGCCAACGCATGATATATTCCGCCCCAACAATCGCCATGGCAAAGCTTTTGGGATTGCGGTTGATGGTGGAACACAGCATCAACCCGCCCGATTTCAGCAGATCATGGCACGCGTTAAGATAGGCTTGCGGGTCGGCCACGTGCTCGACCACTTCCATATTCAGAACGACATCGAATTGCTCACCCGCTTCGGCCAAAGCTTCAGCGCTTGTGTGACGGTAATCAATCGTCAAGCCTGATTGCTCGGCATGAACACGGGCCACGGGAATATTGCGTTCGGCCGCATCCGCACCCACCACATCCGCCCCAAGCCGTGCCATCGGCTCCGATAAAAGCCCGCCACCGCAGCCAATATCCAAGATACGCAGACCTGCAAATGGCCGCTCCTCGGCCAGATCACGGCCAAACTCGGCCGCGATTTGGCGGGTGATATAGTCCAACCGCACAGGGTTCATCATATGAAGCGGGCGAAATTTGCCATTCGGATCCCACCATTCGGCGGCCATGGCCTCGAATTTTGCAATTTCCGCAGGGTCGATTGTTCCAGTCTTCTCTGTCATAGGATGCTCTAAGCCTTGCCAAGGTCTGTGGGGCTGTTAGGGTGGCGTTACTGTCCTATATAGGAAGCTTATGGATAAGTTCACGGGCCAAAAGCGCGCAGTGCAGCATCTCTTTCCGCCGATCGACCCGTTTGATCAGCGCAGTCTTGATGTGGGTGACGGTCATCAAATCTACGTAGAGCAATGCGGAAACCCCAATGGCCCCGCCGTTGTGGTGCTGCATGGCGGCCCAGGCGGCGGCTGCAGCCCTGCCATGCGGCGTTATTTTGACCCTTCGGTCTGGCGGATCATTTTATTTGATCAGCGCGGCTGCGGACGGTCGCGTCCGCACGCGGCCATTCGCGGCAACAGCACATGGCATCTGGTCGATGATATTGAACGCATTCGGCATACGCTTGGGATAGAAAAATGGGCGGTGTTCGGCGGCTCATGGGGGGCCACTTTGGCGCTGATCTATGCGCAAACCCATCCCCATGCTGTCGGCTATCTGGCCTTGCGCGGTGTCTTCTTATCCATGCAACGGGAACTGGACTGGTTCTATGGCGGCGGGGCCGGTCAATTCTGGCCGGAACAATGGCAGCGGTTTGTATCCCTGATCCCAGAAGAAGAGCGCGGCGATTTGATTGCCGCCTATAACCGCCGCCTGTTTTCGGGCGATATGATGGTCGAGGTGCGCTATGCGCGGGCATGGGCAGCATGGGAGAATGCATTGGCCTCCATCGAAAGCGATGGGCAAGGCGGTGATTGCCCTGCCGATTATGCACGTGCCTTTGCGCGCCTTGAGAATCATTATTTCGTCAATCGCGGGTTTCTCGAGGAAGACGGGCAAATTTTGAAGAATATGCACCGCATTGCCCATATTCACGGCGTGATCGTGCAGGGGCGCTATGACATGATTTGCCCGCCGCAATCCGCCCATTGCCTTGCGGCGCGCTGGCCTTCGGGACGGTTGCAAATGGTTAAGGCGGCAGGCCATGCCCTGTCCGAGCCAGGCATCAGCCAAGAATTGGTTCGAGTGATGAAATCCGTGGGCGAGCACGCCTCGAAATTCGGGCTATAGCCGCGCCACCCAATTGGGGCTGAGTTTTCCGCGCAAAAACGCAACAGGATGCCGTTTGAGGGTCAAGCGTAAACTGGCGTAATCTTCGATCACGGCCTCACCTTCGGTCATCTGCGGTAAATTTGGCGCGGCCTCGTGATGCGCCTCACCCTCCAGATCATGGGCGAAAAGCGGCAATTCCTGTGCGGGACCAAGCCCGCGCAATTCCCAAAGGGCGGCACGGCGATCAAGCCCAAGCGCGGCAAAAGCATCCGCTTCGGCCAAGGCGCGCAACGCCTTTTGCGACAAGCCCGCACGGCGCCATAAATCACGCGGGCTGAGGTAGCCATTGCCGCGCGCAGCGATCACCCAACGCGCTTCTTCCTCGGACAGGCTGCGAATTTGACGCAGCCCAAGCCTCAGTGCAAGCGCACCGCCGTCATCTGGCTCAAGCCGATGATCCCAAGCGCTGAGATTAACACAAACGGGCCGCACCCGCACACCATGCGCCTGTGCATCGCGCACAATCTGTGCAGGGGAATAAAACCCCATCGGTTGGCTGTTGAGCAACGCACAGGCGAAAACGGCGGGGTAATGGCACTTGATCCATGCGCTGGCATAGACCAGAAGCGCAAAACTGGCCGCATGGCTTTCGGGGAACCCATAGGCCCCGAACCCTTCAATCTGCGCAAAACAGCGCGTGGCAAATTCCAGATCATAGCCATTGTTCTGCATCCCCCGCAAAAACCGTGCGCGAAATTCCGAGACATGGCCCTTTTTCTTGAATGTGGCCAAGGCACGGCGCAATGCATCGGCCTCGGTCGGGGTGAAACTGGCCCCTACAATCGCGATTTGCATCGCCTGCTCTTGGAACAAAGGCACGCCCAAAGTTTTGCGCAACACAGCGCCCAACGCATCTGAGGGGAAGACCACCGTCTCCTCCCCATTGCGGCGGCGAATGAAGGGATGCACCATATCGCCCTGAATAGGCCCAGGTCGGATGATCGCCACTTGGATCACCAGATCATAGAAAGAACGTGGGCGCATACGCGGCAAAAAATTCATCTGCGCGCGCGATTCGACTTGGAACACGCCCAGACTGTCTGCTTTGCACAGCATATCATAGACGCGGGCATCCTCAGCAGGCAGGGTGGCCAAATCAAAATCCCGTCCGTAATGCGCGCGCAAAAGATCAAAGGATTTGCGCAAGCAACTGAGCATCCCCAAGGCCAGAACATCGACCTTGAGGATGCCCAACGCGTCAATATCATCCTTGTCCCATGCGATGATGGTGCGATCCTCCATCGCGGCATTTTCAATGGGCACCAACGCATCCAACCGCCCCTCGGTGATGACAAACCCGCCCACGTGTTGGCTCAGATGGCGCGGGAAGCCGATGATCTGGCCCACCAAATCCATCGTGAGTCGTAAATGCGGGTTATCAGGATCCAGCCCAAGCTCGCGCAAACGGGCGTCTTGCAATTCACCCGCGCCCCACGACCCCCAAATCTGGCTTGATAAGGCTGAGATCATATCTGCGCTCAAACCCATCACGCGGCCCACTTCGCGAATGGCACGCTTACCACGATAATGGATCACAGTGGCGCAAATCCCTGCACGGTGGCGGCCATAGCGGGCGTAAATCCATTGGATCACCTCCTCGCGGCGCTCATGTTCAAAATCCACATCAATATCAGGCGGCTCATCGCGGGCTTCTGACACAAACCGCTCAAAAACCATCGTGCCGATTTCAGGCGAGACCGAAGTCACCCCCAAGGCATAGCAGGTGATAGAATTGGCGGCTGACCCGCGCCCTTGGCACAAAATCCCGCGTCCGCGTGCAAAATCCACAATGTCATGAACCGTCAGAAAATAGGGCGCATAACCCAGCTTACCGATCAGCGCCAATTCATGCGTCATCAGACCCCGCGCGCGCTCGGGGATGCCTTTGGGATAGCGCGCCGCCAAACCCTTCCACGCCAAACGTTCAAGACGGGCCTGCGGCGTTTCCCCTTCGGATATCTCGGACGGGTATTCATAGCGCAATTGGTCAAGCTGAAACGTGCAGCGCCGTGCGATCAGGCGTGTGGCAGAGATCGCGCGGGGATACTCACGAAACAGACGGCGCATCTGGGGCAAATCGCGCAAGCGTTGCTCCGCATTGACCTGTGCAGCGCGCCCCAAATCGACAAGATGCACCCCCTTACGAATGGCGGTCAGCACATCCACCAATCGGCGGCGGCGGGCATGATGCATCACAGGCGCGCCCGAGGCCACAAGCGGCAGGGACAACGCCTTTGCCTGCCGTGCAATCGCGGCAAAGCGCAACGCGTCCTGCCCGTCATAATAGGGGATCAGCGCAAGCCAGATATGGCCCCTAAAACGCTGTTCCAAACGCGGCAGGTCACGATGCCATGCCCCGACATGGTGAGGGGGCAGATGGGCGGTGCGGTCACTGAGCACAACCAATTCCAACCCTGCCTGATGGGTCAGCAAATCCTCCAGATCAAGCAGACATCTGCCTTTTTCTGCGCGCAGCTGCCCCTTAGACAGGATGCGGCACAGGTTCCCCCATCCTGCCCTTGTGCGCGCAAGCGCGACCATCTCTAACCCGTCAGGGAAAACCAGACGCGCCGCAGGCAAAAGCCGCGGGCAAGTGAAAATCGGCGCGCGCGGGGCAGGCGGGATATGGGCGGGACGGGGTGGCCCGTGCAAATCCAAATCCGCCGCGCGCCGCGCTGCAACCTCGCGCGCGATACGGCGCAATTCACTATGCGCGCGCACAATACCCGAGACCGAATTCACATCGGCAATCGCCAAAGCATGAAGCCCCAAATCCGCCGCACGCGCGGCATATTCCTCAGGATGTGATCCACCCTGAAGAAAAGAAAAATTGGACAATGCGGCAAGCTCTGCGAATCCCATATCGCAAAGATATTCACGTTTTGTTCTTTTTTCGAGAGGGGATTTTCACAGCCCGTCAGTCTTCAAAATAGCGGCGCAAAATATCCGAATAGATCAGGGTCAGGTCTTGGATATCTTGGCATGATACCCGTTCGTCCACCTCATGCATCCGATGCCCAACAAGGCCGAATTCCACCACAGGGCAATGACGCTGAATAAAGCGCGCATCCGATGTGCCGCCTGTGGTCGACAAAACAGGCTGAAGCCCAGTTTGCTGCGTCACCGCTGCCGCAATCAGGTCAGAAAACGCGCCAGGCTCGGTCAAAAACGCCTCGCCCGAAATGCGGGTTTCGCAGGCAATCTGAACGCCATGCTCGGCCGCCACTTCGGCACATTCACGTTGCAACCATGCATCCAAAGACGCGCCTGAATGCAGATCATTAAAGCGAATGTTCAGCCGCATTTCGCTGCGCGCAGGGATCACATTGCTGGCGGGATTCCCTGTCTCGATTGCCGTGATTTGAAGGCTTGACGGGTCAAAATGCGCGGTTCCCGCATCCAAAGAATGGCGCGACAGGCGATCCGCCAGCGCGGCCATGGCGGGCATTGGGTTCAGCGCCTTATGCGGATAAGCGACATGGCCTTGTTTGCCCGTCACGGTGATTTCAGCATTCAGCGATCCACGCCGTCCGATTTTAATCATATCGCCCAAGGTCGCGGGACAGGTGGGCTCACCCACGAGACAGACCGACATGGCCTCCCCTGCGTCTGCCATCCAATCCAGCAAGGCCACTGTCCCATCCGTGGCGGGGCCTTCCTCATCGCCGGTAATGGCCAGAATAATTGCGCCATCAGGCGGCGTGGTTGTCACAAAATCCACCGCCGCCGCAACAAAGGCGGCAACGCCCGATTTCATATCGGTTGCCCCACGCCCATAAAGCCAGTCTCCCTCGATCACAGCGCCGAAGGGGGGGTAGCTCCAGTCTTGTTCTGCGCCGATGGGCACAACATCCGTATGCCCGTTGAACCCAAAGCTTCGGGCGTGGCCTTTGGGACCAAACCGCGCGAATAAATTGGCGGTGCCATTGCGATCCACCCGTGCACAATCAAAACCCGCCTCTTGCAACACACGCTGCAACAGGATCAATGCCCCCCCTTCGGCAGGCGTCACCGAGGCACAGCGCACCAAATCAGCGGTCAATGCAACGGGATCAAGGCTTGGGCCAGCCATATCTCATATCTCCACTTTCATCCTGCCACAGGGTTACGCCCCCCTTGACCAAGAGACAAATAGAAAACCCATATTTCGGTCAAACCCCTAGATGCTGAAGAAATCTGCTCGATTATACATAAATATATTAACATTATAGATAATGATGTGATATCCTTGCCGTAATAAGAAGAAGCTGAGGCAGTTCCGAGCGGGCAAACCGCCGTAAATTAGACCCATTTATTGATGCATAGGGGCATCAGGCGGGCTGCATTTACACACTCCTCGGCACGGGGCATGGGCTAGGGGTATGGGCAGCGCACAGGAACTTGCGCTTAACATAAGTGCATCTGCACTTCGGATGGCATATACCATCTTTCACGATGACGTCTCCATCGTGGATGCGCGATATTCGGGCAATCACGCCTCCTCCGCGATCTGGATGGGGGGTGACAGCACATCCGCGCGGCTCACCCCATCTGACACGGGCGTTGTTCTGTCTACTGGCTTTGTCAGCGATCTGACCAACAGCGCGGGTGCAACCAACCAATCGCCAGAAACCTCGGGGATCACCAATGGCGGGCGTGACGGCAATTTTGATGCCATTGCCGCGCGGCGCACCTTTGATGCCAGCGTATTGGAGGTGGATTTTATCCCCGACAATGCGCTGATGTCGCTGCAATTCACCTTTGCTTCCGAAGAATACCCCGAATTTGTCGGCTCGATCTTCAACGATCAAGTGGGCATTTGGGTCAATGGAACACAAGTCACATCGCCCGTGTTCACATTGGCCTCGATCAATTCCGTCTCCGACAGCACGAACAGCACACTTTACATCGACAATGCCGATGGCGCGCATAATACCGAGATGGATGGGTTCACCGCCACGCTGCGGGTCAGTTTCCCTGTCACGGTCGGCGCGATCAACACGCTGAAAATCGGCATTACGGATGTGGGTGATCCTACATTGGATTCCGCCATTTTCATCGCATCTGGAAGTGTCCAAGGCCTTGCGCATAGCCATGATGACACGCTGCGGATCGGACAGAACAGCACGCAAATCCTCGATGTTGTGGCAAATGACAGCCCGCATATGGAGGTCAGACAGATCAATGGCGCGGATATCAGCGCGGGCCAAACTGTCACCTTGGCCTCTGGTCATCAGATCACGCTTTTGCCCGATGGCAGGCTGTCCGTCACCGCACCTGCCCTGCCCGATGGCGAAACCCAGACCCGGAACTTCTCCTACACCGCCACCACGGCGGATGGGATCACCGACACCGCGTTTGTCACCATCACCACCGTGCCCTGCTTTGCCCGCGGCACGAAAATCCGCACGACCGAGGGCGACATTGCCATCGAAGACCTCAAAGTGGGTATGATGGTCGAAACACATGATGAAGGCCCACAGCCTATTCGCTGGATCGGAAGCCGCAAGGTCGCGGCGATTGGCAATTACGCCCCGATTGTCATTGAGCAAGGCAGTCTGGGCTTTCACGGCAAGCTTGTTTTATCGCCTCAGCATCGCGTGCTTGTGCGGGACATTCGCGCACAGCTGATGTTCGGGGAGGAGGAGGTCTTGGTCGCCGCCAAAGATCTGATCAACGGTGTCACCATTTATCGCCGCGAGGGCGGCGAGGTGGAATATTTCCACCTGCTGTTCGACCGCCACCAGATCATCATCTCAGAAGGGCTGTTAACCGAAAGCTTTTACCCTGGAAAACAGGTTCTGCCCGAATTTGACGATGACATCCGCGCCGAGTTGTTCAGCCTGTTCCCTGCGTTACAGGACACCTGCGGCGAGGGGTATGGCGCATTGGTGCGGATGCCGCTGCGCGCCTATGAGGCGCGCGCGATGATGGCCTAACGGGCAAGCGCGAAGAGAGCATCAATGTCCAAATGCGTCTCTAAATGAATGGCCAGATCGCTCAAGACCTGATCCACCGTGGCGCTGTAATTGCCCGCGCTGGCCGTTGCGCCAAGCCCTGCAAAGAAGGCGCGGCGAAAGGCATCCTCTTGAAACAAGCCGTGCAGATAACTGCCCATCACGCGACCATCGGCACGGATCGCGCCATCATCCTGTCCCGCGATATTTGCAAACGGGCGCGCGCAATCGGGGCCAATGGTCTCGCCCATATGGATTTCATAGCCCGTAATCGGCTGCCCGCTCGCTATATGGGTGGCGTGGCTCACGCGAAGGCGTTTTTCTGGGCGCATCACCGTCTCGACATCCAGAAGGCCAAGCCCTGCAATCCCACCTGCCGCACCATCGAAACCCTCAGGGTCCCGAATGATACGGCCGAGCATCTGATAGCCACCGCAGAGGCCCAGAATCACACCGCCCCGCCGATGATGGGCGGCAAGATCGATGTCCCAGCCCTGCGCACGCAAGAATTCCAAATCTGCCTGCGTGCTTTTGGACCCAGGCAAGATCACCAAATCCGCATCCGCAGGGATCACGCGACCCGCCTCAACCCAAGTCAGCCGCAGGTTCGGGTCTTGGGCAATCGGATCAAGATCATCGAAATTTGAAATACGCGGAAAGGCCAAAACCGCCACATGATAGGCCCCTTTTTGGGTTGGGGTTTTTCCCAAATCGACACCGTCCTCGGCGGGCAACTTCCACGCATCGTCAAACCACGGAACCACGCCAAACCCGCGCCAGCCTGTTTGTTCGGTGATATAGCGATAGCCATCATCAAAAAGCCGTGGATCCCCCCGAAACCGATTGATCAAGAACCCTGCAATTTGCCCACGATCTTGATCATCCAAAACGGCTTTCGTGCCAACAATCTGCGCAATCACCCCACCGCGATCAATATCACCCGCGAGGATCACAGGGATGTTTTCGGCGCAGGCAAAGCCCATATTGGCAATATCGCCCTTGCGCAAATTGACCTCGGCTGGGCTGCCCGCCCCTTCGACAATCACGAGATCATGCGCCGCAGACAAGCGCGCGAAACTGTCTTGCACCGCAGCCAAAAGCCGTGGCTTCAATCCCTGATAATCCCCTGCTTCGGCACGAGTCAGCCGCGCGCCTTGGACCACAATTTGCGCCCCTGTCGCACTTTCGGGTTTGATCAAAACGGGATTCATATCACAATTTGGCGCAAGCCCTGCGGCCATGGCCTGCATGGCTTGCGCGCGGCCAATTTCGCCCCCCTCGGGGCAAACGGCTGCATTATTGGACATATTTTGTGGCTTGAACGGGGCCACCTTGATCCCGCGCTTGCGCGCAGCACGGCACAATCCCGCAACCAATAAGGATTTGCCCACATTCGACCCCGTGCCTTGGATCATGACAGCGGGCATGAGACCTTAGAACTCCACGCCTTTTTGCGCGACAATCCCTTGCGCGCGGAACGGATGTTTCACCTCCGTCATCTCGGTCACAAGATCAGCGATTTCAATCAATTCGGGCTTTGCATTGCGCCCTGTCAGCACAACATGGGTCATTTCTGGCTTTTCCGTGACCAGAAACTCGACCACCTCCAAAATCGGCAGGTAGTCATAGCGCAATGCGATATTGATCTCATCGAGAACGACCAAAGCCATATTCGGGTCTTTGATCATCGCCTTGGCTTCTTCCCAACCTGCGCGCGCAGCCGCTATATCGCGCTCACGGTCTTGCGTGTCCCACGTAAAGCCTTCGCCTGATACCACAAATTTACATTCATCCGCGAAATGCTTGCGCAGGAATTCCTTTTCGCCCGTGACCCATGTGCCTTTGATGAATTGCACCACACCGCAGGGCATTCCATGCGCAATACAACGCATAATCATCCCAAAAGCGGACGAGCTTTTGCCTTTGCCATTGCCTGTATGGACAATCACTAGGCCTTTCTTGTCGCGCTTCTTCTCGGCCATCATCCGATCCCGCGCGGCTTTGATCTTTTGCATCTTTGCCTTGTGGCGGGCGTTAAGGTCATCCTCGCTCATGTCGCGTCATCCTCCGCAAAATAGGGGGTCATTTGCGCGACAATGACCGAATTTTCCTCCAAAGCGCGCAGCATCAAGGCGCGCTCTTCTTCGTCAATCTCAAGCCCTTGGGCCTCGCGCTCTGACATTGTGCCATAGCCCGTGACCTCCAACGGGTTCATATCCGCCGTTTTCAGAACAGCCACCGTCTCGCGCACCGCTTCGGCCTCGTCCACGCCTGAGGCGTAGCACAAAAGCCCCGCTCCCGTGGCCCCTTTGGGAAGGCCATCACCCGTGCGGCGGCCCAACTCGACCACAAGCATATATACATCCTGCGCCCGCTTTGGTTTGGCGGCGGCATCCTGATTTGGGTTTGATTTCTTCGCGTCACTCATATGAGCGGCATGGCCTGAATTCGCAGTCCAAGTCAAGCGAAGCCCCGCGCGCACGGCAGGATGTGACATGGTCACAGACAGTCTGGCCAAAAGCCGCGATGATGATTCATCAGATCAAGAAAGGATACTGACATGACACGCAATGCTGGGACGATTGACCGTGCGCTTCGCGTAATCTTGGGCGTCGCATTGATTGCCATCGTTTTTGTTGGCCCACAAACCGCTTGGGGTTGGCTTGGCCTCGTGCCGCTTGTGACGGGATTGGTCGGAAATTGCCCCGTCTATTCGATTTTGGGCTTCAAGACCTGCAAATCTTGCTAAGACCGCTTCGGCGAAAAAGGTTTTACCTCACGGGCTGATCCGCGTAATTTGCCTCTGACACACCATTGGCAGAGCATAAAGATTGGCCCGCAGATCCCACAAGAAACCTGACCGCGCTCTGCGTGGACGCATGACCCTGCGTCAAAGGCTTGTTTGGCTTTTGTCGCGTGGGGCGATGATATGTGTGGGTGTCGTGGTGCTTTGGGTGCTCGCCTATCGGTTTCTTCCTGTCCCAACGACAGCCTATATGATGAGCGAAGCGCGGCGTCTGGGCGGTGTCGAACGGGTTTGGATCCCTTTGGATCAAATTTCCCCCAATCTTCAGCGTGCCGTGGTCGCGGCGGAGGATGCGAATTTCTGCACCCATTGGGGTTTTGACATGGGGGCCATTCGGGACGCGATTTCCGATGGGGCGCTGCGAGGCGCTTCAACTCTCAGTCAACAGACCGTAAAGAACGCCTTTCTATGGCATGGGCGCAATTGGGGACGCAAAGCAATAGAAGCAACCCTGACACCTTTGGTCGAACTCGTCTGGCCCAAAAGTCGTATCTTAGAGGTCTACCTCAACATCGCGGAATTCGATGAGGGCGTTTTTGGTGCCGAGGCGGCGGCCGTCTATTATTTCGGTGTTTCCGCAGCCGATCTGTCCATGGCGCAAGCCGCGCGTTTGGCGGCGGTCTTGCCAAACCCAAAGGACCGTTCAGCGGCCAACCCGTCACCTTGGTTACTGGAACGGGCGGCAAATATCGCAGATGGGGCTGCGACCATCGCCATTGACGGGCGCGATGATTGCTTTGCGAATTGAATTCTGCCCCCGAACAGGGCAAAAGCCCGCCTAAGGCTTCCGTAAAAGAGCAAGATTAACAATGAGCACCCCGCGCCTTTATCATTTCGCCCTTTCCCCTTTTTGTCGCAAAGTGCGGCTTGTTTTAGCGGAAAAGAAAATCGAAGTGGAATTGGTGGAGGAGCGCTATTGGGAGGCCACCCCCGACCATTTACGGCGCAACCCGTCAGGTAAAGTGCCCGTTTTGAAAATGGACGGCGTGTTCTTCACTGAAAGTCACGCGATCTGCGAATATCTCGAAGAAAAATACCCAGAACCCGAATTGATCCCCCATGAGATCAAGGCCCGCGCCGAGGTGCGGCGCTTGTGTTTTTGGTTTGATGACAAATTCCATCATGATGTCACCAAGAACTTGGTCTACGAACGGGTCAACAAAAAGCTTATGCGCGCAGGCTATCCCGATGGCCGTGCAGTGAAAACGGGGGCCACCCAAATCAAGTTCCATCTTGATTACATGGCATGGCTGTTGGATCACCGCCGCTGGTTGGCGGGCGACCGCATGACCTTGGCCGATTTTACCGCAGCGGCACATCTTTCATGTCTGGATTACATTTCGGATGTTGATTGGAACCGCTCGGAGGTGGTGAAGGACTGGTATGCAAAGGTGAAATCCCGCCCTGCCTTTCGGTCGATTCTGGCCGATCAAATATCAGGTTTTCCACAGCCGCCCCATTACGCGAATTTGGACTTTTGAGCACGCTAAAAGAGACCCTCCGCGCCGAGGCTGTGGCCATCGGATTTGCGAAAATCGGCATCTGCCGTCCTTCTGACATCCCACAGGCAGGTGAGCGCCTTCGGAGCTTCGTGGCGGCGGGCTATCACGGGCAAATGGGCTGGCTGGAGGAACGCATCGACTGGCGCGCCGATCCAAGCGCGCTTTGGCCCGAGGCAAGGTCCGTTATTATGCTGGCTGATCTCTACACGCCCGAAGAAGACCCTTTGGCGGTGTTGCAGCAGCGCGACCGCGCTGCAATCTCGGTCTATGCGCAAAACAAAGACTATCATGATGTGGTGAAAAAGCGGCTCAAACGTCTGGGGCGTTGGATGCTGGATCACGGCGGTCCCACCGACCAAATCAAAGTTTTTGTCGACACAGCCCCCGTCATGGAGAAGCCCTTGGCACAAGCCGCAGGTCTGGGCTGGCAAGGCAAACACACCAATCTCTTGGCGCGGGATTTGGGCAATTTCTTTTTCTTGGGCGCAATCTTCACAACCCTTGATCTGGAACCAGACAGTGCAGAGGTCAGTCATTGTGGCACTTGCACCGCCTGTCTCGATATATGCCCCACACAGGCGTTTCCTGCCCCATATCAACTCGATGCGCGGCGCTGCATCTCCTATTTGACCATCGAGCATAAAGGGCCGATTGAGCCCGCGTTGCGCCCCGCACTGGGCAATCGGATCTACGGCTGTGACGATTGCTTGGCCATTTGCCCTTGGAATAAATTCGCCAAATCAGCTTCAGACATTCGCTATGCGGGGCGCGATGATTTGCGCGCCCCGAATCTTGGGGAATTGGTCACGCTTGACGATACGCAGTTTCGGACAAAATTTTCAGGATCACCGATCAAGCGTATTGGCCGCGACCGCTTTGTGCGCAATGTGCTCTATGCCATTGGCAACAGCGGCGATGCGAAATTGATTGAACAGGCCCGTGCATTGGTGGATGATCCTGATGCAACTGTTGCGGATGCTGCCAAATGGGCATTGGAGCAGATAAAATGATCCTTCTATCCTTCGGCCATGGTTATAGTGCTGCGGCGCTTGAACCGCTGCTTTTGCCCAAGGGATGGCAAATTATCGCCACGACCCGCAGCGCGGATAAAGCAAAGGCGATGGCCGCACGGGGCATAAGCGCACGGATTTGGGGGCAGGATGATTTATCCAATGATATCAAAAGGGCCAGCCATATCCTCAGCTCGATTGCACCCGATGGGGGGCAGGACCCCGTCCTACGCACTTGGGGAAAGGCGCTTGACTCCTGCTTGGCGCAGAAAACTTGGGTGGGTTATCTTTCCACCACTGGTGTGTATGGGGATCGGGGCGGCGATTGGGTGAGCGAGGCAGATGCCCTCAACCCCACCACCGCGCGCGGCCAAGCCCGTGTCGCCGCCGAGGCAGAATGGACAGCGCTTGCGCAGAAAACCGCTGCTGCCTTGCATATCTTTCGCTTGGCGGGGATTTACGGACCCTTTCGGGGGCCGTTTGAGAAAATTCGCAATGGCACCGCGCGGCGTATCATTAAAGACGGTCAGGTTTTTTCGCGGATTCATGTGACCGATATCGCACGGGCGCTCGAGGCCTCTATGAGGGCGCCCCAAGCGGGCGCGATTTACAATATCTGTGACGATTGCCCCGCACCTCCCGAAGATGTGATCGCCCATGCAGCGGCCCTTTTAGGTGCCCCCCTCCCGCCCGCAATCGCCTTTGATCAAGCCGATCTTGGCCCTATGGCCGCGAGTTTTTATTCGGAAAACAAGCGCGTCAGCAATGCGCGCATCAAGCAGGAGCTTGGCCTGACATGGGCCTATCCTGATTATAAATCGGGCCTCGCGGCAATCTTGGCGCAAGAGGGGTGAAGATTTTTGTTTTGCGGTCACATAAACTGAAGTATCGCTGCGGCCGTGAGCAGGTCATTATTTTCGGGCGCGTCATGATTGGTCTTCGCGGTTTCCTTCTGTTGGCTTTTGCGGCAGCACTCAGCGGCTGCGTATCAAAATCCGTTCCAACCTACACTGGACCAGAGGTCACGCGCATTGTGGTGGATAAGGGCGCACGCCAAATGGCGTTGATGCATCAAGATGCGGTGCTGCGCAGCTATGACATTGAATTGGGCTTTGCGCCCGAGGGTCACAAACAATTCGAGGGGGATGGCCGCACCCCTGAGGGGCGCTATTACATCGACCGCCGCAATCCCAATTCGGCCTTTTACCTATCCATTGGGATCAGCTACCCCAATACACAGGATCGGGCCTTTGCGCGCGCCCGTGGAAAATCACCAGGTGGGGATATTTTCATCCACGGAACCCCGTTTAGAAATGCCTTCCAATCCGATTGGACGGCGGGCTGCATTGCCGTGACAAATGCGGAAATGCGCGAAATCTATTCCATGGTTCGGATGCGCACACCGATTGACATATATCCCTGATTACCCGCGCGGACCGATGGCTGCTTGACGGCTATCGCCCACCATCAACACCCACCAAATCTTGCCCTGTTCTTCTTGGAAATAGCCAAGGCCCAACTCACGGCCGTTTGGATCAAGGATCACGGCGCGTGTGTCTGGCTGTGCCATCCAAGCGCGCAGGGTTTCGAGTTCACTTTCATAGGTCTCGGAAATATTCTCGCCCAAAACCGCCCCGCGGTATCCAGCGCGGCGCGCGCGATCTATCGGCGATGACCCATCCGAGCCAAAATGCCATGGCCGATTCTGCACCGCCATATCCCGCGCATGGGTCGAGGCCGCCGCAATCAGACCACTGTCCAGCGTCAAAGCAGGGGCTTGCGCGGTCACGCGCAGCAAATTGACCGCATCCAAAAGACGGAACTGAACCTCCGAGCGATCCGCCTGATCCAACCGATAAATGCGCAAGCCATTTGGATCAGGGCGCGCTGGGGTCGACAATTGACAACCTGCCAAACCCAGAACCAGCACCAAATAGAGAACCGCCCGTTTCACATCTGAACCCTTTAATTTTCAAAGATGGCAACAAGCTGAACACGGTCAAGCACGGTCAAGCTTAGGCAATCTTGAAATTGTAAAATTGCAAAAATGCAGTTAAAACATACCTAAATTAAATATTAATACCTTCGCAAGAGGAAGAGCATGATGTCACACGCGCGAAAAATCGGCAGACGCCCGTTTCTGGCGGGTCTTGGGGCAAGCGCGCTTAGCTTTGCCCCCAAGGTTGAGGCGCAGACCCTACAAAACAGCACCGAAATTGAGGCGGAAATATCAGGCGCAGTGCCGCGCAATATATCCAGCTTCCGCAGCTTGGACTGGCGGCCTTATTTCACCAACACGCGCAATGGGGCAATCTTGGTCGATCTGACCTCGCGAGCCTTGCATTTCTGGAGTGAAGATCAATCCATCTATCGGCTCTATCCCACCTCTGTCCCAATGAGCGAGGATCTGACGCGGCGTGGCCGAACCGAAGTGGTGCGCCGCGTGGAAGGCCCCGATTGGAGTCCCACACCCGCAATGAAAAGGCGCAATCCTGAGTGGCCCGATTACGTGCCACCTGGCCCCGATAACCCACTGGGAACCCATGCATTGCACCTCTCGTGGCAGTATTATCGCATCCACGGCACGCATGACACGCGCAAGATTGGTCGGCGCTCCTCAAATGGCTGCATTGGCCTCTACAATGAGCATATCGCCGAGTTGTACAATCTGACGCGCGTGGGGGCGCAAGTGTTGCTAATTTGACGACATGGCGAAAATCGCAAATGGGAAATATGCGGGATTCCATTGCATTTTAGCCGAAAAGACGAATATAGACATATTTACGAGGTACAGTCTTGGGTGCCCGTATAACGCGCAATAATGCGCATTGGGCGTATCTTGGAGGATACTATGAAGAAACTTGCACTCGCCGCCGTTCTTTCGGTTGCTGCAACTGGCGCATTCGCTGGTGGCACTGCTGCTCCGGCCATGGAACCCGCAACAATCGCAGGCGACACTTCGTCTTCTGCTGGCGGTGTTCTCGTTCCAGTTCTGGCTCTGATTTTGCTTGCAGCTGCTGCTGCAAACTAAGTCAAGGCTTAGGCTACAGAACATCAAGACGGCTTCCCTTTTTGGGAAGTCGTCTTTTTTATTCAGGGATTCTGCGATAATTCCGCGGCGATATCTGCCCGTGATTTTCGAGCCCGCTCTGTCGCGGATTTCAGCTGACCACAAGCGGCCATAATATCCTCACCGCGCGGGGTGCGGATCGGACTGGCATAGCCAGCCTTGTAGATGATATCGGCAAAGCGTTTGATCCGCGACCAGTCAGAGCGTTGATAGGGTGCGCCAGGCCATTCATTAAACGGAATAAGATTGATCTTTGCGGGGATGCCTTTGATCAACTGAATCAGGCGGTGCGCGTCCTCATCACTGTCATTTACATCCTTTAGCATCACATATTCAAAGGTTATCCGCTCCGAGTTGGACGCTTTGGGATAATGGCGCAAGGCGTCTAGCAATTCGGCAATCGGCCATTTCTTGTTGATCGGCACAAGGCGGTCGCGCACCTCATCGGTGGTCGCATGAAAGGAAATGGCCAACATACATCCAATTTCCTCTGCACAGCGCGCAATTTCAGGCACAACGCCACTGGTCGACAGGGTCACGCGGCGGCGGCTGAGGCTGATACCTTCGCCGTCCATGGCGATTTTCATCGCATCTCGCACCGCCTCAAAATTATATAACGGTTCGCCCATGCCCATCAAAACGATGTTGGATATCAGGCGCGGCCGCGCACCATAGGCCTCGCCTGGACGCGGCCAATCATCCAAATCATCGCGTGCCATCATGATCTGGCCAACGATTTCGGCAGCGGTCAAATTGCGCACCAGTTTCTGCGTGCCCGTGTGGCAGAACGAGCAGGTCAGCGTGCAGCCAACTTGGCTTGAGATGCACAGGGTGCCGCGATCTTCTTCAGGGATATAGACCACCTCCACCTCATGGCCACCTGCAATCCGTGCCAGATATTTGCGCGTGCCATCGCTTGAGATTTGGCGGCTGACCATCTCGGGCAGACCAATATAGAAATTCTCAGATAATTCCGCGCGATAGGTTTTCGCCAAATTGGTCATGGCATCGAAATCGCGCGCGCCCCAGACATAAACCCATTGCCAGATTTGGTTCACCCGCATCTTCGCCTGTTTTTCGGGCGTGCCAGCATTGATCAAAGCCGCGCGCAACGCGTCACGGGTCAGACCGACAATATTCGTCAAACCTGTTTTGGGCATTTTGCGCGGGATGGTTAAAACATCCTGCGTGATGGGGGCGCTGGCATTTGTCATTGGTCATGTCCTTTGAAGCGGCGGCACACATAGCCGCAAATGCGCTTCAAGGCAAATCAAACCCATGCGCGCTGCTTTAACTCTGACAGCGGGCCTGTGCGTCTTCCACCGCTGCTGTGAAGCCCAATAAGGAAAATGTATCTTGGGTCTGCGTCCCGCGGCTGGAGCGCGCTGTCAAAACCGCCTCCGCGCCGCGTTTCATGGCGGTCACAATGGTCTGATCTTCTTGCGGAGATGCGGCCCAAGCCATTTCACCTTGGGTGAACAACTGAAAACTGGTGTCCCCGATTTCCAATTCCACGGTCGAGCCATCGGCAAAAGGATAGCCGCCTGTAAATGACACTTCAAAACGGCGGTCTTGGCTTGGCCAAAAACTGACAAACAGCATGATTTCACCGCGGTTGACAGAGACAGGGTTGCCATCGCGCGTGTTCACGGTTTCGCGCGGGGCGCTCACAACCCAGCACACGGCGGGCTCTTCTTGGACGAAAACGCTCCAATCCGTTTGCGCATTGACACGGTTATCCGATGTCTCTTGGGCGGTCGCCATTGGCGCCACTGCAAAAAATGCTGCCACAATACCCGCTATTCTACGACCAGCCATTGCCGATACGCCTCCTGATCTGCTTGTTACCGCCTCAAGCGCAGAGTGTATGTTGCCATCACCCTTTCTGCTGCGCCTTTACCATTACTCAGAGCGAGAATAACCTGAAATCACAATGGCGCGAAAGCCCCTGTCTCAGCCTTGGCTGTGGTAAATTCTAAAAATTTCAATCGGGAGCAAGAAAATGGCAGATGCCGAGCTTTTGGTCGAGATACATCGCGGCCCATTTGCGGAGAGCCAGCATCGTGGCCATGCCGTGGTGGTGGACCGTGGAGGCGATATCATCGCCGCATGGGGGGATCCGCAAAAGGTGATCCTGCCCCGCTCAAGCAGCAAAATGCTGCAAGCCCTACCACTGATCGAAAGCGGGGCTGCGGATGCATATGGCCTGTCACAAGCGCAGCTTGCTTTGGCCTGCGCCTCGCATAATGGCGCGGCCGTGCATACGGATATGGTTGCAGCATGGCTTCATCATCTGGGCCTGAGCGAAGCTGATCTGCGCTGCGGCCCACAAATGCCCGATGACCGCGCTGCACGAGACACATTGATCAAATGCGATTGCCCGCCAGATCAAGGGCATAACAATTGTTCGGGCAAGCATTGCGGTTTCTTGACATTAAACGCCCATATTGGCGGTGGCAGCGAGTATCATGAACTGGATCACCCCGTTCAGAAGGCGGTTCGAGAGGCCTTTGAGGATGCAACGGGCGAGACCGCAGCGGGTTTCGGGATTGATGGCTGCTCGGCCCCAAATTTTGCGTCAACCTTGGCTGGTCTAGGCCGTGCCATGGCACGTTTTGCCAGTGCTGATCCCGATGGCCCGCCCCGCGCGGCGGCGATGGCGCGGCTGCATCGCGCGATGGCGGCATATCCCGTTTTAGTGGCTGGCGAAGGGCGGGCTTGCACCGACCTTATGACCACGATGGAGGGGCGCGTTGCGGTCAAAACGGGGGCCGAGGCCGTGTTCATTGCAATCCTGCCTGAAAAGCAAATCGGCATCGCCTTGAAGATTGAGGACGGTGCCACCCGCGCGTCAGAGGCCGTGATTGCGCAGCTGCTCATCGGGGCTGGCGTTTTGGACCCGCAAAGCGCCGTGGCAAAACGCCTGACCCATGGGCCGATAACCAATCGGCGCAATGTGGTGACAGGGTTCGTTCAGCCAAGCGCAAGCCTGAAAAACTGGCGTTTATGCTGATTGTTGCACGGGTTGTGCGGGGCTGAGGAACACATCAAACGCCTCTTTGATGGCTGCGCGACTGAGCGGTTTGGGAATATGATGGTTCAGGCCCGCTGCCGTCATCTGCGCCAAATCTTCGTCCATGATATGCGCTGTCATCGCCACAATCGGGACAGGTATTTGACCTTTGGCTTTTTCAAAGGCGCGGATGCGGCGCGTGGCTTCCATACCATCCATCTGGGGCATTGAGACATCGGTGAAAATCAAGTCAGGGCGGCGCGCCTCAAATTCAGCGACCAAATCCGCCCCTGATCCAACCAAGCGCAGTTCAACCCCAAGCGGCGCGATCAACTTGCGAAACAGCATTTGATTTGTCGCATTATCCTCGGCAGCCAGAATATATGGCAATCGCTCCACCTGCGCAGGCGCGAGGGGGGCAACAGGCCCATCTGGGGCAAAGGGCGGCGCGGTCAACGGCAACAGAACCGTAAAGGTGCTGCCCTGCCCCAAGGTGGATGTCACGGTCACCTCACCGCCCATCATCACAGTCAGACTGCGGGTGATGGCAAGGCCAAGCCCCGTGCCCTCAAAGCGGCGGTTGTTCTGATTTTCGACCTGATTAAACTCACCAAAAATATGCTCCAACATATCTTGGGCAATTCCAATCCCCGTATCCGTCACGGCCATGGTCAACAGCCCCGTGTCCGCCTCTGATGGATGCGTCCAATCAAGGGCAACGCGCACATGGCCCTGTTCGGTAAATTTCACCGCATTCCCGATCAGGTTGATCAAAATCTGACGAATGCGGGCAGGATCACCATGGATCAGAGGCGGGAAACCTTCGGAAAACTCGGAAAATAGATGCAGATCACGCGCACGGCACGAAGCGTGCAAAAGTTTAATCACATCATCGACCAAATCGCGGAGGTCAAAATCAACAGGGTGCAATTCCAATCGATGCGCCTCAATCTTGGAGTAATCCAGCACTTCGTTGATCACACTCAAAAGCGCTTCGGCGGAGCTGCGGATGGTGTCCACGAGATGCAGTTGCTCCGCATCAAGGGCGGTGTCGCGCAACAGTTCCGTCATACCCATAACCCCGTTCATAGGGGTGCGGAATTCATGGCTCATATTGGCCAAGAAGGCCGATTTGGCGCGGTTGGCCGATTCTGCACGGTCGCGCGCCTCGCGCAGACTTGCCTCCCGGCGCATCGTATCTGTGATATCAAGCGCCAAGGTCACAATGTCGCCCTCTGGCGTATGACGGTCCACCAGACGAATATACGCCCCATTCCACAGCCGCAGCACATGGTCAGGGATCACGGGCTGGTGCCATCGGCGCAGCATTTCTGCCACCCAATCATCACAGGTGGCGTCATCCGTGTCTATCAATCCTTCCTCAGCGGCAACTTTGAGGATCGTGGCATATTCCGCACCTGGTCCGACATCTATGACACCGTCAAAAGCACCCAAAAACGCAGGGTTGGCCGCAACCATCCGCCAATCATTGTCGAAGACGGCAAACCCATCGGTGATGGCGCGCAGCGAGTCCCACAAACGCCGCTCGGCGATTTCTGCCTTGGACGTGATCAGCTCCAACTTGGCCTCAACCCGCTCCGCGCGACCTTCAAGCTGCTGTTCACGCGCCCGCTGCGCGATCACCTGATGGCTGAGATGATCCGCGTGTTGGGTCAATTTGCGGTGGGCTGCGTAAAGCTCCTCAGAACGTTGGGCCAACAAACGCTCTGCCTGAAGGCGCAAGCGCCGTTCTTGTGCAAGCGCGTCATCCATGCCGAATCCATACACCGTCACCGCACAAGCCCTCATGTTGGTTAAGGGCCAATGTCGCAAATCAGAGTGAATGGAGTGTTAATAAACCCGCGCAGCTGGGCTGCGCGGGTTTATTCAGTTCACTGCTTGCGCCTTATTCAAGCCGTGTGAAAGCGCAATGGCCGCACCTGTTGGAACAAGCCAGTCGCCTTAAGCGCGTCAACCGCCGCAGCAGGGGGCTGGTCATCAAGATAAAGCATCGCAATGGCCTGATCGCCCTTAGATGCACGGCCCAAGGTGAAATTCGCGATGTTGACATTCATCTCACCCATGGTGCGGCCCAATGTGCCGATGATGCCAGGAACATCCTCATTGGTGGTATAAAGCATATGCTCCCCGATCTCGGCATCAATATTGATCCCTTTGATCTGAATGAAACGTGGCTTGCCATCCGAGAACACCGTGCCTGCAATAGACCGCTCTTTCGAGGCTGATTTCACATTCAGGCGAATATAGCCATCAAACACCCCTGATTTATCCTGTGTGACAGTCGACAATTCGATCCCGCGCTCTTTTGCGATGATCGGCGCGGACACCATATTCACATCGGGGTTGGTGGCCTTCATGACACCCGCAATTGCGCCACAATTCAGCGCCTTGAGGTTCATATCTTTGACAACGCCGTTATAGGTGATCTCAATCGTCTCGATCGCGTCCTCGGTCAACTGACCGACAAAGCTACCCAGATGCTCGGCCAGTTTCAACCATGGCCCCATGACACGCGCCTCTTCTGCTGTCACGGAAGGCATATTAAGGGCATTGGTCACCGCACCTGTCAGCAGATAATCCGCCATCTGTTCCGCCACTTGCAGCGCCACATTTTCCTGCGCCTCAGTGGTTGCAGCGCCCAAATGCGGGGTCACAACCACGTTTTCAAGATTGAACAATGGGTTCTCAGTCGCAGGTTCTTCTTTGAAGACGTCAAAGGCGGCGCCTGCCACATGACCCGATTTGATCAATTCTGCCAAGGCGGCCTCATCCACCAAACCGCCACGGGCACAGTTGATGATGCGCACGCCTTTTTTGGTTTTGGCCAGATTTTCAGCCGATAGGATATTTGCCGTCTTTTCGGTGAAGGGCACGTGCAGCGTGATGAAATCGGCGCGGGCCAACAGATCATCTAGTTCCACCTTGGTCACACCGATTTGGGTGGCGCGTTCTTCGGACAGGAACGGATCATAGGCCACAACCTTCATCTTCAGGCCAAGCGCACGTGAGCAAACGATGCCACCAATATTGCCCGCACCGATGACGCCCAAGGTTTTGCCTGTTAACTCAACCCCCATAAAGCGGGATTTTTCCCATTTGCCCGCATGGGTCGAAGCATTCGCTTCGGGGATTTGGCGGGCAACGGCAAACATCATTGCAATCGCGTGTTCGGCGGTGGTGATTGAATTGCCAAAAGGCGTATTCATCACGATGATGCCTTTTTTCGAGGCTTCGGGGATGTCAACATTATCCACCCCAATCCCCGCGCGACCGATGACTTTCAAATTATTTGCGGCGGCGATGATCTTTTCGGTGACTTTGCTGGCTGAACGAATCGCCAAACCATCATACTGGCCGATGACCTCGAGCAGCTTGTCTTTGTCTTTGCCGATGCTTGGGTCGAAGGTCACATCAATGCCGCGATCTTTGAAAATCTGAACGGCTGCGTCCGAGAGTTTGTCGGAAATCAATACTTTGGGAGCCATGATAGGGCCTCTCATGTTCAAAATTGGGAAAGGGTCTGGCCGCAGCGGTGAAACCTAGGACGCGGCCAGAAAAAGGATTTAGGCGGCGGCAGATTGCGCCGCGATCTCGGCCTGAAATGCCCAATCAAGCCATGGCAACATGGCTTCGATATCGGCGGTTTCCACCGTGGCGCCGCACCAAATGCGCAGACCCGCAGGCGCGTCCCGATAGGCCCCAATATCCAAGGCGATGCCTTCCGCCTCCAACCGCTTGGCCACGGCCTTTGCGAATGCGGCACCATCGGTGATCCGCGCATCTGTAAACTTCAGACAGACACTCGTGTTCGAACGGGTTTCGGGGTCTTCGGCCAGATTGTCGATCCAATCGCGCGCGGCGCAAAAATCGAAAATTGCTTGGGCATTGGCATTGGCGCGGGCCATCAAAGCAGGCAAACCGCCAATAGATTTGGCCCAATCCAACGCCACGAGGTAATCTTCAACCGCAAGCATGGAGGGGGTGTTGATTGTCTCACCAACGAAAATACCCTCAATCAACTTTCCGCCTTTGGTCATGCGGAAAATCTTGGGCAGGGGCCATGCAGGGGTATAGCTCTCTAAACGTTCCACGGCGCGGGGGCTGAGGATCAACATCCCATGCGCAGCCTCGCCACCCATGACCTTCTGCCATGAGAAGGTGGTGACATCGAGCTTGTCCCACGGCAAATCCTGCGCAAATGCGGCCGAGGTGGCATCACAAATGGTCAGACCTGCGCGATGGGCTGGGATCATGTCCCCGTGCGGCATCCGCACACCCGAAGTTGTGCCATTCCATGTAAAGACAACATCCGTGTCATAATCGACCTTGGCCATGTCAACGATCTGGCCATAGTCAGCGTTCAAAACGGTCGCATCCAATTTCAGCTGTTTGACAACATCGCTGACCCAACCCGCACCAAAGCTTTCCCAAGCAACCATGGTGCAGGGGCGCGCACCCAAGAGCGACCACATGGCCATCTCAACGGCGCCAGTGTCAGAGGCAGGCACGATGCCGATGCGATAATCAGCAGGCACGCCCAGAATGTCACGGGTCTGGTCAATCGCCGCTTTCAGCTTGGCCTTGCCGACCGCAGCGCGGTGAGAACGGCCCAGAGGCGCGTCAGCCAATTTATCCAATGTCCAGACGGGGGGTTTGGCACAAGGGCCAGATGAAAAACGCGGATTAGCCGGCCGCGTTGCCGGAGTGGTCAAAGCCATGATGTGATACCCTCACAGATATATGCCCCTCGTTGGGGAGGGGTGTCCCACTCGCGGCGATATACCCATGTCCGGTTTGGCGCAAGTCGGAAAATGCGTGCAAATGGTCGCGGATGGGGCCTTTGTCAGACATGAGCGACACAGAGCCGCCATAAACCCGCCGATCAAAGGAAATCGCGGCGTTTTTCATCACAATTTCCCAGCGCTTTAATTAGGTGAGCTTACTGTAAAATATTTATGACAACCATCTGTCAGAATTAATTTACAGGTTTTGCTTGCGCAGCCGCTCAATTTCGCGTTAAAGATGAGTAACAGATGCTTATTCATGCCTTGGGTGCACAGTGGAAGATTTCTCACAAACACGCCAATTCAGCCTCAAGGATTTTGTGCCTTTTCAAATGGCTGTCGTTGCCAACAACCTGTTTCAGGCCCTGATACGAGAAGCGGATCTTCAGGTTCCAGAATGGCGCATCATGATGGCACTTCCAGAACATCAACCCTGCTCCTCGCATGATCTTTGCGTGCTGACATCCATGGATGCCGCCCGCGTCAGCCGCGCACAGCGCCGTCTTGAAGATCTCGACATGATCCAAGTGTCGACCGATGTCGTGGATCGCCGCCGTTTGGTGGTGCGCCTCTCTGACAAAGGCCAAGAAGAGGTGCGCCGCTTGCAAGCGGCCGCAATTGAAGCGGAAACGGACTTGCTTGATCGGCTTTCCCCAGATGATCGCGCACAATTGCGCAACGTGGTTTCAGACCTTTACCGTCAAGATTGATTGGGGCTTATGCGCCCAAAAATCTCTGCAAGAGCCGCCCATCGGGATGCTCTAGCGCCTCAATCACATCGAAATGGTGCAACCCTGGCAGATGCATCGCTTCAATCTCACAGCCCGCACCAAGCCAAATATTCGCCAACAAATCCGTCTGACGCATAAATTCTGGCCGCTCATGCCCACCCACAGCCGCGGTGATCCGCAACGCGGCGCGGGGCATCAACAAGGCAGGGCTTTCGCCTGTCGCCTCATCAAGCGTTAGACGCAGATCGGCATTCATCTGCGTGTGCAACAGCGGACGCAAATCATGAAGCCCCGAAATGGATAGAATGTGCTCTACCCGCTGCGCCACCGCATCGGGCAGCACATTGGCACAGGCCAACCGCGTGGCCAAATGTCCACCCGCAGAATGCCCAGCAATCCGAATCGGCCCATCGACCAATTCCGCCGCCAGTGTCACAGCGCGCAATATCTCCGCTGTGATTTGGGAAATCCGCGCATCAGGGGCGAGCGTGTAAGATGGCATCGCCACGGCCTGCCCCGCGGCAACCAACCCCCGCGCCAAATGGCTAAAGTCCCGTGGCGAAAAGCGCCGCCAATAACCGCCATGAATGAAGATCGACACCCCGCGCGGCGCAGCTTTGGGCAAGAACAAATCAAGATATTGACGCGCACCAGACCCATATCGGTGTTCAACGGGCGGGCAAACAGCACGAAACGCCGCCGCATCTTCGGCCCAACGGGTGATAAATCCATCCGCATTGGGGATATATGCCCCATTTTGATAAGCATCATCAAAATCAGTGATCCTTGCCATGCATAAACCTCCGCTCGCTTTACGCGCCACAGTGGCAGGTTGCGGTCATTTGACAAGCCCGTGATCAGATATCTGCGAACGGTTCGCAACTTCTTGACATTTTGCGAATGATTATCAATATCAACCAAGACGGCATCATGGGGACGTATCAAATCCCCCAAGTCATAGAACATTGGAGATGATCGAATGCGTATTCTGCGCGTTATTCTTGTGATGCTTACACCTTTGGTCGCTTTGCCTGCGGCTGCACAACCTGAGCCGCTGAACGTGGTGGCCACAACAGGCATGATTGCCGATGCGGTCCGCGAAATCGGCGGCGATGAGGTCAATGTCACGGCCTTGATGGGCGCGGGCGTTGATCCACACGCCTTTCGTCAAACGCGCACCGATATTTTGGCGCTGATGAACGCAGATTTGATTGTATGGAATGGTCTCTTTCTCGAAGCGCAGCTTGAGCCGCTCCTGCTGGACCTCAGCGAAAGCCGCAATGTGATCGCCTTGGGTGAGGCCATTCCCGAGGATCAGCGCCTCAGCCATGCGGATTATGAAAACCGCTTTGACCCGCATATCTGGATGGACCCAAGGCTATGGCAGATCGCGGTTGAGGCCCTGCGCGATAAAATGATCGAAACCCGCCCAGATGCGGCGGCAATCTTCACCGCCAATGCCGAAGCCTATATGGCGCAACTTGCCGCGCTCAGTGATTATGCTGTGGCCCGCCTCGCAACCATTCCCGAGACGGCCCGTGTTCTGGTCACAGCCCATGATGCCTTTGGCTATTTTGGTCGTGCCTATGATTTTGAGGTGTTGGGCATTCAAGGCATCTCCACGGCCTCAGAGGCAGGGCTGCAGCGGATCACAGAATTGGTTGATCTGTTGGTCGACCACGACATTCGCGCCATCTTTGTCGAAAGCTCCGTATCGGATCGCAACATTCGTGCCCTGCAAGAAGGGGCCGCCGCACAAGGCCATGACGTGGCCATCGGCGGTGAATTATTTTCTGACGCGATGGGACCAGAAGGCACATATGAGGGCACCTATATCGGGATGATCGACCACAACATCACCATGATCACGCGCGCGCTTGGCGGCACTGCACCGCAATCAGGTATGAGCGGGAATTTGGGGGGGCAATGACACAGGATCAATCATGCTAAAGGTGCACAGGGACACGCGTAATCCCGACCCAAGCAGCCCTCTGGCCATTCGGGGCCTGAGCGTCAGCTATGGGGAGAAGCCCGCGCTTTTCTCGGTGGATTTGACCATTGCGCCACAATCCATGACCGCAATCATCGGACCAAACGGGGCGGGAAAATCGACCCTTTTGAAGGCGGTCCTAGGGACGGTGCCGCGGCTTGCGGGTCAGGTGTCGATCTTTGGGCGCGCCCTTGCCTCTGAGCGTCACCGCATCGCCTATGTGCCACAACGCGCCAGTGTCGATTGGGATTTCCCCGCCGATGTGCGCGATGTGGTTCTGATGGGGCTGTATCGCCAGTCAGGCCTGTTGCGGCGGATCACCCGCGCCGATGAGGCCGTGGCCGAGGACGCGCTCGCCCGTGTTGGTATGCAAGATTTCCGCAATCGCCAAATCGGGCAGCTTTCGGGCGGCCAACAGCAACGCGTTTTTCTGGCCCGCGCCCTCGCGCAAAATGCAGATCTTTACCTGTTAGACGAACCATTCGCAGGCGTGGATGCGGCCACCGAAACCGCGATTATCGCCGTTCTTAAAAAACTAAAAGACGCAGGCAAGACGGTTGTCGCCGTGCACCACGACCTATCCACCGTGGCCGATTATTTTGACCATGTCGTCATGATCAACACACGACTGATCGCCGAAGGGGAGATTGGCACCACCTTCACCCCAAAAAATCTGCAAGACACATATGGGGGGCGGCTCATGACCGCACAGATTGACCGTTTGCGGGAGGCGGGCCTGCATTGAGTTTTGCCCTGTCCTATAACGTGGTTCTGGTGATGATTGGCGCAGGCCTTTTGGGCATTGCGGCAGGGGTCACAGGCACGTTTATGTTCCTGCGCAAGCGGGCCTTGTTATCCGATGCCGTCAGCCACGCAACCCTACCTGGGCTGTGCGGTGGTTTCATCGTCATGGTTGCTTTAGGCGGCACAGGCCGTGCCTTGGAGGGACTGTTGATCGGATCGACCATCAGTGCCGCATTGGGGCTTTGGGTGGTGCAATTCCTCAAAACCCGCACACGATTGACCGAAGATGCCGCAATCGGCGCGGTGCTGTCGAGTTTCTTTGGCCTCGGCGTGGTCATGCTGACGCTGATCCAAACCATGAGTGCGGGTCAGCAAGCGGGGCTGGATCACCTTCTTTTGGGCTCCACCGCCGCGATGCTGCGCGAAGATGCGCAGATCATCGCGGCAGGAGGGGCTTTGGTTCTCTGCATTGCTTTGATTTTGCACAGACCCATGATGCTCACCGCTTTCGATGAAAATTTCGCCCAAAGCCTTGGCCTTAACCTGCGCTTGATTGATGGGGCCGCGATGGCACTGATCCTAGCCGTGACCGTGATCGGGTTGAAGATCGTGGGGCTGATCCTGATTGTGGCATTGCTGATTATTCCTTCTGTCACCGCACGCATGATCAGCAATCGCGCCCACCATATTACGCCGCTGGCAGGTGTAATCGGCGGGGTGTCTGGCATGGTGGGTGCAGGAATTTCAAGCCTTGCACCTGACCTGCCCACGGGGGCGATTATCGTTCTTGTGTCGAGCGGGTTTTTCCTGTTTGCCCTGTTTTTTGCGCCAGCCCGCGGCGTTTTGGCCTCTGCTGCGCGCGCGCGGAAATTTCAACGCCGTGTTCATCGCAGGCAAGGCTTGTTGGCCCTTGCCCAAGGCTATCATGTGCATGAACCCTACACCCGCAAACTGCTTCAACATGACGGCTATTTGCGGGCGGATGGCGTTTTGACCGAGCGCGGCGAAGACGCAGCCAAGGCAGCCTTGCGCGATGAAACGCGGCTGGCCTACCTGCGCCGCAACCCTGTCTATTCCGAATTTTTATCACGCCATGATGGCTTGAGCGACCTATCACGCAGTTTCACACGCGATGAATTGCATCACATCGACCGCGCCATGGAGACCAAGGCATGAGCGGTGCAGAGTTTGTTCCCCTGTCACTGACACCCATTCTGATTGGGGTCTTTGCGGCGATTTCCTGTGCCTTGCCTGGCAATTTTCTGGTGCTGCGCAAACAGGCCCTTATGGGGGACGCAATCAGCCATGTTGTGCTGCCAGGGATCGTGGTGGGATTTTTGATCACCCGCAGTCTGGACGCATGGGCCATGTTGCTGGGGGCGGCGGCGGCGGCTTTGTTTTCGGTGGTTGCAATTGATGTCATCAGACGGATTTCACGTATCGAAACAGGCGCAATCATGGGGGTGGTGTTTACCACATTATTCGCGCTTGGCGTCTTACTGCTGGAGCAAAGCGATGCATCCTCGGTGCATTTGGATGTGGAACACGCTTTGATGGGCAATTTGGAAAGTTTGATCTGGCTGGAGGCGCGCGGCTGGTCCTCTCTGCTTGACCCCAAAGCCCTTGCCAGCCTGCCGCCTGAATTGCCACGGCTTGCGCTCAGTTTGGTGCTGATTCTGGGTCTGATGCTGATATTTTGGCGCCCCCTGAAAATCTCGACCTTTGACGAAGGCTATGCCGAAAGTCTTGGCTTGCCTGTGCGCGCCATCAGTCTGGGTCTGGTGATGGTCGCGGCACTGGCCGCTGTGACCGCCTTCGATGCGGTCGGCTCAATCATCGTCATTGCCATGTTCATATGCCCTGCTGCTGCCGCGCGGCTGATGACAGACAGGCTTTCGGCGCAAATCTGGTGGAGCGTTGTTTTTGCCTGCCTTTCTGCGATTCTGGGTTACATTTTGGCGGGCTATGGCCCGATGTGGATCGGCTTTGATCACGCGGTCAGTGCAGCGGGGATGATCGCCACAATCTCTGGCTTGATCCTCGGAATTTGTGCCGTTTTTGGACCCAAAAGGCAGGCGCGCACGGGATAAGCCGCAAGCGCCAATCGCCGCTTTCTTCGACCAGACAGTCGCTTTCACCCTTGAGTTGTGCAGACCCAAGCGTTACACAGGCAGCGCTTCGGTCTTGGTGTTGGAAACAGCACTGAGTGAAAAGGGAACGCGGTGAAATTCCGCGACTGCCCCCGCAACTGTAAGCGGCGAGTGAGATCGGCATATGCCACTGTAACCCCACATGGGTTGCGGGAAGGCCCGATCAAACAGCGACCCGCAAGTCAGGAGACCTGCCGAGGTGATCACCCTGTCCAAGCGCGGTGGGCGCAGCGGGCAACGGACCTTTCCGTCGTGGTGGCACAAATCGCCGTCTGCGGAAGGGGCACTCCCTCCAATGACCATCACCCATTGGCATAGGTCATCGACCTGCCGCCGTTCAGTTATTGGAGCCAAAATGCGCCCTTATTCTACCTTAAGTCTTGCCGCGCTTTGTGCAGGCCTCGCTGCTGCACCCGCCGCAGCGCAAAACACATTCACCCTTGACGAGTTGGTCTTTTCCGCAAGCCTCACCGATGTTGCGCGGGATCGGACGGGGGTACGCGTCAGCCGCCTCACATCAGATGACATCTCCAAGGGCGGACGTTTGCAGTTTTCGGATTTCTTGGAAACTTTATCAGGCATCAATATTACCCAGACTGGTCCTGCAGGCACATCTGCGACCCTGCGTATCCGTGGTTTGGACAGCAGTTACATTCCCGTTCGGATCAACGGCATCGATGTGACTGACCCGTCCTCAACTCAAACGCAGTTTGATTTTGGTAAACTCACCTCTTCTGGCATTGCGTCTGCGGAAGTCCTGTATGGCACCCAGTCCGCAATCCTTGGATCAGGTGCGATTGCGGGTGCGGTCAATATCACAACGGTCAATGCGCCAGAAGAAATTGGCCAAGAGATCGGGTATAGCTTTGAGGCTGGCAGCTACGACACGCTGCGCGCTGGCCTAACCTATGGCACACGTTTTGAGCGCGGGTTCTTAGCCATGAGCCTGAGCAGCATCCGCACGGATGGATTTTCAGCAGCGGATGAAAACGTGGGCAATAGCGAGGCAGACGGATTCGATTCGACCGACTTCAGCCTGCGCGGCGAGTATAAGGCAACGGATGTTCTAACATTTGGGGCCAGTATTTTGACGCAAAACGCCAACTTTGAGTTTGATGATTTCGCGGCTGGGCGACCTGTTGATGGGGCGCGTTTCAGCGATTATGAACTGCTCGCAGGGCGTGGTTTCCTTCGTGCGGATTTCGGCAATATCTCACATGAGTTTGGGATGGAGGCCTCACGCACCACGCGCACTGACCCATCGGCCCCAGCAACAAGAAGGTTCCTGTTTGAAGGTCAGCGGGAAAAACTGGACTACTTGGGAACGCTGTCTCTGAACAATGGTGACACCGTCAGCATCGGCGCTGAGGCCATGACCGAGCGGTATTTTTCCACCGACAATAGAAGCCCGATCCATGCAGACTATGAAACCAATTCGCTGTTTGGCGAATGGCTGACCGCACCCACGCCCGATCTTGATATCTCGGTCTCGGCGCGGTTTACGGATAATTCCGATTTCGGGTCCAAAACAACGGGCCGCCTCGCGGTTGCGTGGCAAGCAAGCCCCACCAGCATTGTGCGCGCCTCCATAGCCACAGGCTTCCGCGCGCCATCTTTGAACGAACTCTATGGCCCCTTTGGGGCAAACCCAGCTTTGCAGCCAGAGACGAGCCAATCCCTAGATATCGGGGTCGAGCAGCAAATCGGGCAGCTGACGTTCGAGGCAAGTCTGTTCCAAACTCGAATCACAGATTTGATCCAATATACGACCGCCTACAATCAAGTGCCTGGGACAAGTCGCACAGATGGTTATGAGTTGGGTCTCTCTTATGTCTTCGCGAATGATGCGGAAATAGGGTTGAACTACACCTCAACAGATGCCCGCGCCGCGAACGGGACGCGCCTCGCGCGGGTTCCGCGTCATGACTTGAGCTTAAGTGCAACTGCACCATTCGGGGCACGCACCACGGGCGCGCTTGCGGTTCAATCTGTGTCAGATCGTCTTGATACAACAGTTCCGCTGGAGGACTACACGGTGGTAAACGCAAACATCAGCCACAAGCTTACCAATGGAGCAGAATTGTTCCTGCGCGTGGACAACCTTTTGGACGAAAAATACCAAACCACCCGCGGTTACGGCACATCCGACCGCGCATTTTACATCGGGGTTCGTGGCACGTTTTAGGATCATATCGCTGTGCATGGCGGCGCTGATGCAGATCAGTGCCGCCGATGCGGACACCGCACCTTTGCGCGTGGTGTCAATGAATCTTTGCACCGATCAATTGGCCATGATGCTGGCGGATGAGGGGCAATTGATCTCCGTATCTGATATTGCAAGCGACCCGAATATGTCGCCTATGGCGGAACAAGCCCGCGCCTATCGGGTCAATCACGGACAGGCCGAGGAGATTTTTTTGATGCGCCCCGATCTGGTCGTGGCAGGGCGATACTCCGATCCCGTGGTGCTTGATATGTTGCGCCGTCTTGGCATTCCCACCGCGCAATTGGATATTGTCTCAAGCCTTGATCAAGTTGGGGACCGTATCCGCGAAATGGGTGCCTTGCTGCATCAAACCACCCGCGCCGAGGCCGTGGCCCGCGCATTTGAGGCGGATTTAGCCGCTTTGACCAGCGCCGCAGAAGGCCCGCGCGCCGCTTTTTATTATCCCAACAGCTACAGCCTTGGCACAGGGACATTGAGCCATGAAATCGTGACAACGGCAGGGTTTCGTCACATTGCCGAGGAAATGGGACGCAGCCGTTCGGGGCGATTGGATTTGGAGCTTTTGGCCCTCGCGCAGCCTGATCTGCTGATCCATGCGGAGCTTTATGGCGGGGCCTCCCGTTCCGAAGAGGTCATGTCGCACCCCGCCTTGGCCGCGCTTGGCGCAGCACGCACGCAATCGAATGCGCACTGGGTCTGCGGCACGCCTGTTGTCTTGAGGGCCATCCATGACCTGCGCGATCTGCGCGAAAGGATGGACGGATGACTGGCATTTCCCAAATGCGCCTCCTTGGGGGATTGTCTGTTCTGGTGCTGCTGCTCTGCACGGCATCGCTGTTGATCGGGCCTGCGGGGTTTTCCATCAGCGACAGCTTGACGGCGCTGTTCACAGGCACGGGCGATGCGGTGAGCCTTGTGATGCAAGAAATCCGCCTGCCGCGCGCGCTCTTGGCCATCATGGTTGGGTTCAGCTTGGGTTTGTCAGGGGCGGCGTTGCAAGGGTATCTGCGCAATCCTCTGGCCGAACCTGGGCTGATTGGCGTCTCCTCTTCGGCGGCGCTTGGCGCCGTTATCACGCTCCAAACAGGCATTGCGGCACAGATGATGATCGTTTTGCCCTTCTTTGGCCTTGTGGGGGCGGCCATTGCGGTCGTGCTGTTGCTGCTGTTGGCAGGCCCAAGGGGAGGGTCGCTGACCCTGATCCTTGCGGGAATCGCAATCAGCGCATTGGCAGGCGCGTTGACATCCCTGGTGCTAAACCTGTCTCCCAATCCGTTCGCCACCTCCGAGATCGTGTTTTGGATGCTCGGATCACTGGCTGATCGCAGCTTTTCCCATATTTGGATTGCGTTGCCTTTCATGGCGCTTGGATGGGTTCTGATCCTTTCCACGGCGCGGGGTCTGGATACGCTGATCTTAGGCGAAGACGCTGCCGCCTCACTTGGTATCAACCTTGGTGTTTTGCGTTGGGTTTTGGTTGCGGGGGTTGCCGCCTGCACGGGTGCCGCCACATCGGTGGTGGGCGCAATCGGGTTTGTGGGCCTCGTGGTGCCGCATATCCTGCGCCCTTTTGTGGGTGCGCAGCCTTCGCGGCTTTTGCCCGCATCCGCCCTTGGTGGCGCGGCCTTGGTCTTGGCTGCGGATATTGCAGCACGGCTGATCCTGCCCGATCGCGACTTGAAACTGGGCGTGGTGATGGCGATCATTGGCGCGCCGATTTTTCTGCATCTGATTTATCGCACGCGGCGGGCCGAGCTATGACCACCCCATCCTCACCCCCATGCTTGTCCCTGTTAGACCTGTCGGTATATCGCGGCGAATGCCCCGTTGTAGATCATGTTTCGATCACCATCCAAGCGGGCGAATTGGTGGGCCTCATCGGCCCGAATGGTGCCGGAAAAACCTCATTGATGCGTGGGGCTTTGGGGCTTCTGCCGCATCAGGGCCACTCGTCACTTACGGCGTTGCGCGCGGATCTGCGTGCCAAAGCAGTCGCTTGGTTGCCACAGAATCGCGAAATCGCTTGGCCCGTATCCGTAGAAACTTTGGTCATGCTGGGCCGCGTTCCCCATCTGGCCGCGGGTCAGATGCCACAACAGAATGATCGCACGGCCGTGGCCCATGCCTTGGCCGCAATGGATCTCACAGGGTTTGAAAAGCGCCCAGCGACCGCACTTTCGGGCGGCGAGCAGGCGCGGGTGCTGATGGCGCGCGCTTTGGCACAAGATTGTCCCTTGATCATGGCAGATGAGCCCGTTGCGGGCCTAGACCCCCGCCACCAGATCGCCACGCTGGCCTATCTGCGCGACCTGACCCGTCAAGGAAAAGCGGCTCTCGTTTCCCTGCATGATTTGGGTCTGGCCGCACGGTTTTGTGATCGTTTGATCCTTATGGATCATGGACAGAAACGCGCCGATGGCGCACCCAAAAACGTGCTGACCGAAGCCCATTTGCGGCAGGTCTTCGGCATCACCGCCCATGTCACCACATCGGATCAAGGGTTGATCTTTCAAGCGCTTGAGGTGGTGAGATGAGCGTAACCCTCACCCATCCTTGGCTGTTGTGGGATTTGGGCGGGATCCATGATTGCCTAAGCTTCGCGCCTTATCGTTCGGGTTTCGTGACTGCGCACCATATCGCATGGCGCGAGGTGCGAAATGCCGATTTGCCGATTGATTTTGATGTGATCGGCTGGCTTAACGGGGAGGTCGCAACACACCTGCCCCGCCCGCAGGACAGCATAGCGATGCTGACATCGCGTGATATTCACTTTCATCACCATCATCGCGCAGAGATTGGGGACACTGTGGCCGAGGCATTGGTCACATTGGGTCTTTCCAATGCAGAACGGATCGGCACACGCCGCCTTGCTGCACCTGAGGCATATGGGACCATCAATATCGCGGCGCGCCTCAATCGTCATTTGACCCAAAGCGCGATGCTGGAGGCCATGACCATAATCGCCGAAGCGCGCACGACTGCGGTGCTCGAATCTGGGTATCAGGTCATGGTGGATGGCAAAGCGATGACGGCGACAGGCACAGGCACAGATTGCATCACATTGGCCTGCACCGCAGATGCGGATCGGCCAGAAACCTTTGCAGGGCTGCATACAGAAATTGGCCATGCCTTGGGTCTTGCGATCTATGAGGCCGTGCGCGCGGGATGCGACACCTATCTCAACGGCGAGGACACAAAATGACCGAGTTATTCCTCAAAGGGGGACCAATCCTCAGCCTCATCGCCGCCCTGTCAGTGATCAGCCTTGCCGTGATCCTGTGGAAGATACGCCAACTTGCAGGGCTTGGTGCATTTCGATCTGGGCGCGCCACGCAAGCGGCGCTGACGCAATGGTTGGCGGGGTCCGATGGAGAGGCCGCCCTGCAACAGGCCAAAGGCCTGCGCGCAGACTTTGCCCGTGCCGCGATTGCCCTGCATCAAAGCCCGCGTTGGGACGACACAGGCCGCAAAGAGGAAATCGCACGTGTCGCGCGTGGCGCTCTGCAAGACATCGCCACAGGTTTGCGCGCCTTGGAACTTATCGTCACAATCGCGCCTCTGATGGGCCTTTTGGGCACTGTTTTGGGCATGATTGACGCGTTCCAAGCATTGCAGATAGAGGGCGGAAATGCGGACCCTGCAACATTGGCAGGCGGAATTTGGGCGGCCCTGTTGACCACCGCCGCAGGCATGGCCGTGGCAATCCCCGTGGCGATGTGCCTGACATGGTTCGATGGCATTCACGATCGCCTCCGTCATGATTTCGAGGATATCGCCACCCGAATCTTTGCCCATAAAGGGCCGCGCGGATGAGGGTTGAGTTTCAAAACACGCGATCTGTGCGGCGGCGGGCAAGCCTTGCGCCGATGATTGACGTGGTGTTTCTGTTGTTGATTTTTTTCATGCTGGCGGCACAGCTTGGGCGCGATGCAATTGTGCCTTTGCGTGCAAATAACCCTGACGGTTCAGGCCGTAACACATACGAAGGGCCGCCCCGTTTGGTGACTTTTTCCCAAGACGTCCTCGCGCTGAATGGGCGCGAAATGTCTCTTGCCGC
Source organism: Rhodobacteraceae bacterium XHP0102 (assembly GCA_025751475.1). Lineage (GTDB taxonomy): Bacteria > Pseudomonadota > Alphaproteobacteria > Rhodobacterales > Rhodobacteraceae > M30B80. Next base: position 299,367 of record JAOWLD010000002.1, on the reverse strand, counting down.
GCTGATCCCCGCATTGCGCGCGCTGATGCCTGATCCGCTCGGCGAAGACGGGCCACAGAATAAAATTATTCTCCAGCCCAAAGACGGGGCCACGGTGGAACATATGCTTGAGTTGATGGCTGTGCTGCGCTCTGCTGGCTTAAACAATCTTGCGGTGATCGAATGAAATTCACAGCCGCCCCCATAAGATCCAGACGGAAATTAGCTGATCTCGATATGGTGCCGATGATCAACGTTGTTTTCTTGTTGCTGATCTTCTTCTTAACAAGCGCAACGCTGCGCCCAAGCGCGCCTGTGGACCTACGATTGCCCGTGTCCGAGATGGCTGACCCCCTGAGCGTGCAGGCCGAACAGGTGATATATATCAGTCGGGATGAGGAGTGGGCCTTTGGCAATCTGCGCGGAAAGGCGGCGGTTTTGCGCGGCATCGAAGCGGCACAAACCATAGGCTTAGAGACTGTTTCCTTGGCCGTGGATGCGCAATATCCCGCGGAAAAACTGGCCCGCGCGCTGTCTGATCTGGGCGGCCTTGGTATCGCTGAGGTGGATTTGATGACGACCATTGGGGGCGCCCGCGAATGATCAAGACGGTTGTGCAGGCTCTGGGCTTCCTTGGCGTTTCGCTGGGCCTTCATTTGGGGGTCGCTGCATGGGTTGGTCATGGTCACAGCACGAGAATGACAGGTGCAGAGGGCGCAGGGGATGCAGGGCTGCATCGCGTCAGCCTTGCCGCAGCGCCGCAGGATTTGGCCATGTTGGTCGAGAACTGGACCCGCCCGCCCGAAGCGGGCTATGCCGCCGCAGCGCCACTGCAGCCCCCGATGGCTCCCCAAACCCATGCGCCGATTCTACCACAGGGGGCGCAGACCGCTGCATCTGATCACGCTTTGGCGTCACCCATCTTGGCACCCACAACGCCAGACAGCCCACCAGATTTAGCACCATCTCCCCCGCCACAAGTTGCACGCGGCACTGGGCAGTTGGGTCAAAACGGTGCAACAACAGAGACGATCCCAGAAGACACTGCGCAAAGCCAAAGGTCAAACGGCGCAGTCAATCAATTGATGTCGACTTGGGGGCGGGGGATTTTGACACAGCTTGAGCGCAGCCGCGGCCGTCCTCGTGGTCAAGGCACCGCGACCCTACGACTTGTGATTGATGCAAACGGGCATCTGCAGGAGGCGCGGATCCTGACCAGCACGGGTCAGGCCGAACTAGATCATGCAATCCTCGCCTTCGTAGAGCGCGCCAGTCCCTATCCCTCCGCACCAGATGGGCTGAGCCGTCCGATCTATAATTTCGATCTGCCAATCCGTCTGCGCTAGAGCACTGTGCAATCCGTCCAAGCGGGCTATGTTCCAAGCTGTGCGACAATCGGGTGGGCGATGCTGTTAGACCTGCGACATCTTTCAAAATCCTTTGACACGGCCGAGGGGGTCGTGCGGGTTCTAAATGACGTCTCCCTGACGCTCGCAGCGGGTCAATCTTTGGCGCTGACAGGGGAAAGTGGCGCCGGAAAATCTACCCTGTTGCATCTTGTTGCAGGGCTGGAGCGCGCAGATGCAGGTCAGATTTTGATCAACGGCCAAGACCTCACAGGGCTTGATGATGCGGGGCTTGCGCAGATCAGGCGGAAATCCATCGGTCTGGTGTTTCAGCAATTCAACCTAATCCCCGCCCTCACCATCGCTGAAAATCTGGCATTTCAGGCGCGCCTTGCGGGCCGCCATGATCCAAGTTGGATCGCCCATCTGTCACGAACACTAGGATTAGAGCCTCTTTTGGCCCGATATCCCGAGGAGATTTCGGGTGGGCAGCAACAGCGCGTTGCCGTGGGCCGCGCCTTGGCCCTAAAGCCTGACCTGATCCTAGCGGATGAGCCAACGGGAAATCTGGACGAGGAAAACGCGCAAATTGTTCTTGCGCTGTTTTTGGACCTGCTTGCCGAAAGCGGGGCGGGTCTTTTGATGGTCACGCACTCTGCGCGCATTGCGGCACAGTTGGGCGCGCAGCAACATTTGCAGCGCGGCACGATTGCGCCATGAGGGGCGATGCCATCGCAGCCACGCTTGCCGCCGTTTTGGGGCATTGGCGCAGACATCCGATGCAACTCTTTGCCCTGATCGCGGGGCTTGCACTGGCCACTGCGCTTTGGTCGGGGGTTCAGGCGCTCAACGCGGAGGCGCGCAGCAGCTATGCCCGTGCAGCTGGTCTTTTGGGCCAAGATCAATTTGACCGAATCCTTCGGACAGACGGTCGCCCGATGGATATCGCGGTGTTTCGCACGTTGCGCCAATCAGGATATCTGGTCTCGCCCGTGATCGAGGGGCGGCTTGGCTCTGGCCCGAATGCGCTGCGCTTGCTTGGCATCGACCCGCTCACCTTACCCGTACCCGCGCTGCCCGAAACGCTGCAGGACGGCACGTTGAACGTGAACGATTTTTTGCTCGAGGGGCGGGTCCTTATGTCCGAGGCGACCCTCGCAAGGGGGTTGCCCCCCGATTTGACCCCTTCAGTGGAAAGCCGCCTGATGGCGGCGACCCTCGACCCCAACCTTGCCACAGGGCTGGTGATCGGGGATGTCGCTACGATTGCCCGATTTTTGGGGCATGATGGGGCAACCGCTTTGATCGCGGCAGCGCAGCAGCCCCTCGGCCTGCCACCAATTACGGATTGGATTGCGCTGCGCGATGAGGTGGTCCTACAGCGCGCCGAAACCAGCGGTGATCTGGAGCGGTTGACCGACAGCTTTCACCTCAATCTCACCGCTTTTGGGTTTTTGGCCTTTGCAGTCGGATTGTTCATCACCCATGCCACCATTGGACTGGCCTTTGAACAACGCCGCGCCACCATAAGATCCCTGCGCGCGATGGGTGTGCCGTTGCGGCCTTTGATCTTGTTGCTGGCAGGCGAGCTTGGTCTGCTCGCGCTTGTTGCAGGTGGCTTAGGGCTGGCTTTGGGATATGGCCTTGCGGCCAGCCTACTCCCCGAAGTCTCGGCCAGTTTACAAGGGCTTTATGGTGCCGATATTGACAGCACCTTGGGATTTGACCCGATCTGGGCTGTCACGGCTTTGGCGATGTCATTGGGCGGGGCGCTGATCGCGGGCGCATCGGCCCTATGGCGGATGGCACAGCTTCCCATTTTGCAATCAGCCACACCCAATGCTTGGGGTCGCGCAAGCGCACAGCTGCGCCGCTTGCAAGGCGGGATTGGCGTGGCGCTTTTGGGCCTCGCCCTTGGGGTGGCGCTTTTTGGGCAAGGGTTGATCTTGGGCTTTGCAGGATTGGCGGCGTTGCTTCTGGGATCGGCATTGATCTTGCCAGTTTTTCTGGCCACGGTTTTGAGGATTATCGCAAATCAAACCCGTGACGCTTATGTGCATTGGATATTTGCAGATATGCGCCTGTCATTGCCTGCCTTGTCCCTGTCGCTGATGGCACTGTTGCTGGCTCTATCCACCAATATCGGGGTATCCACCATGGTGGGGTCGTTCCGCGATACCTTCACGGGGTGGTTGGATCAAAGATTGGCCTCGGAAATGTATTTAACCACCGCAACGCCCGAACAAGCCGCAGCGGTCACCGCATTTCTTGAGCCACGCGTGGCGGCCATCCTCCCCTTTGCGCTGATCGAAACACGGTTCGGCGGGTTGCCTGCACAGCTGCATGGCTTGATTGATCACGCAACCTATCGCGATCATTGGCCATTTTTGGAAGCCGCCGATCAAGCTTGGTCCGATATGGCCACAGGGCAGGGTGTGGTGATCAACGAACAACTCGCGCGGCGGGATGGGTATCGTTTGGGCGATCTCTTCGCGGTGACTCCCAATCTCACCTTACCCATCTTGGGTATCTATTCTGATTACGGCAATCCAGAGGGCCAAGCGATCATCGGATTGTCCCTGTTTCAAAGCCTGTTTCCCGATACACCGATTTTGCGTTTTGCCTTGCGCACGGATCCAAATCGCGTCACCGAATTGGCCGCGGAAATCACCGCTGCAACAGGGCTATCGCCGCAGTCCATGATCAATCAAACTGCGGTCAAAGATATCTCGCTGCGGGTGTTCGAACAAACCTTCCAAGTCACATATGCGCTGAATGCATTGACCCTCGGGGTGGCTGGGTTTGCAATTTTCACAAGCCTATTGACCCTTTCAGATATGCGTCTTGTGCAGATTGCCCCGATTTGGGCAGCAGGGCAGCGGCGGCGGATTTTGGCAGGAACCGAAATGTTGCGCATTCTGGCCTTCGCGCTGTTTTGTTCTCTTTTTGCGCTGCCTGTAGGATTTGCCCTCGCGCATTTCCTCCTGGCAATCATCAATGTCGAGGCCTTCGGCTGGCGCTTGCCGATGTCTGTTTTTCCAACCGATCTCTTGAAACTTGGCGCGATGGCCCTGTGTGCAGCGGGTATTTCTGCAATATGGCCCGCGTGGAAATTGGCCCGACTGTCACCGCACCGCTTACTCGGATTGTTTGCCCATGAACGCTAAACTCGCATTTCTGCTGTGTCTGACATTTTGCGCGCACCCCCTATTTGCCCAAGGTTTTGCGGGGATGGGGCAGGCGGTTGAGGGATTCGCGCAAGTCGATCGCACAAACAAACTGGTCTTTCCCCAAGATCATGGCGCACATCCCGCCTATCGTATCGAATGGTGGTATTTGACCGCGAATTTGCGTGACGAAGAAGGGCAAGATCTGGGTGTGCAGTGGACGGTTTTTCGCAATGCGACACGGCCCGCAGATGGCCCGCAAGAAGCATGGGATGATGGCCAAATCTGGCTTGGCCATGCGGCGGTGACATGGGCGGATCGTCATGTGCACGCAGAACGCTATGCGCGCGGCGCAACGGGGCAAGCGGGCGCGGATTTGCGCGAGAATCAGCTCCGCGTCTGGATGGATGACTGGCAGCTACAGTCCTTGGACATGGCGCCCGGCTCCGATCCTCTGGCAGAGATTTCCCTGACAGCGCGCGGTGCGGATTTCGCCTATGATCTGACATTGGCGGCCACAGGGCCATTGGTGTTGCATGGCGAGGCAGGATTTTCCATCAAATCTGAGAGCGCGCAAGCCAGCTATTATTTCTCGCAGCCTTTCTTCGAGGTGGAGGGCACAATCAGCCTCACCGATGGGGTCCATAAGGTCACAGGGCACGCTTGGCTGGATCGTGAATGGTCGTCACAGCCTTTGGCCGCAGATCAATCAGGGTGGGACTGGGTTTCGTTGCATTTTGACACAGGCGAGAAATTGATGGGGTTCGCGCTGCGCAGCACTGATGGCAGTCGCTTCACCTCTGCCACATGGATTGAGGCGGATGGCACACCCACCGCCTATGGCAATGGTGCCCTGCGCATGACGCCGATGGAACTCCATGAGGTGGCGGGGCGCAGCGTGCCTGTGGGGTGGAACATCCAATTGCCCGCGCGCGGGCTCGACATCACCACAACGGCACTCAACCCAGATGCATGGATGGCAGGGAGTATTCCCTATTGGGAAGGGCCAATTCGCGCCACGGGAAGTCATCGCGCACAAGGCTATCTTGAAATGACAGGATACTAAACCGCCTCAAACAAGGGAAAGCTTGCGGCCAAGGCCCAAGCCAAGGCCAGGGCCATCGCGACCGCCATGCCAAGAACCGCACCTTGACCCCGCCCGATGCGACCATAGACGAAGCCAAAACTTGCGTAAAACAAGACAATCACAGGCAAAATCAGGACCAAAAACATCATTCGGTCAAAATCCAACGCCACCGCGCCTCCAAGAGAGGCGAGGAAGGCCAGTCGCACCACAACCCGCTGCCAAATCGGGGCGCGTGCCGCAGATTGGAGTGCCGCATCCGCAATCATGGCAGGCACCGCGCCCACAAGGATCACAAGAAACGGCAAGGCCCGCGCATCCCCAGACCAAAAACTGCCGACATAGCGGTCGAGATACAGCCCCAAAAGGGCAAGGCTGACCGCGCCAAAGCCCAGACCAATACTGACACTGCGCCACATCCGCGAAACGGAGGGAAAGATCACGCCTGCGTGCCCCGTCAAAAGCAGGATCCCAATCGCCAAAAACCCATAAACTGTGAGATGCAGAGCAAGGTAATCCGCCAGAATGACAGGCAGAAAGGCCAGACCCGCGCCTTGTAAGACAAGCGGCGTGATCACCGCTGGGGCAATTGTGGCCAACCAAAAAGCACGTGGCGCAATCGGCAGGACCCGCCGCACACGACGCCCGAACAGCATGGTCGCAAGACTGGCCAAAGCCGTGACCAAACCCGCAAATCCAAGCAAGATCACTTGACCCATCGGCATAATATGCGGGGCGCTTTGGCGCGGAATGTCAAAGCGTTGATCAAGCCATGATATCGTCTCTGCAATCGCATTTCGGGAATAGAGGATACCCACGTGCTCCACCCATGGGGCCACCAATGCCGCGCGGGCAAAGCCCGCCTCATCGCGGATCACCTGACCCTCACTTGCGCCAATCTCACCCATGACAGCGCGGGCCGCGGCCCGCAAACCTGCCTCCCATTGCCCATTGATCATCAGAAGCGATTGCGGCGCATCCGCCGTGATTGCCAAAGAAAATACCGACAGGCCCACAACCGTATCGACCCGCGGATCACGTAAGGATTGGCGAATGATGATATCACTGGCCATGGAGTGTCCCAGATAAGCCAAGCCACGATCCACGCCCGCCAATTCAACCGCACGATCCGTGACACGGGCCAATTCATCCATCAGAAATGCCGTTGTCCCATCAAGGGCCGTGACATCGCCGCGCATCGGTTGCGGGTTGCGGCCATGGCCCTCGAAATCGAAGCTCACGGTCCGATAGCCCGCCTGGGCCAAGGCGATCTGATAAGCCTGCATCAAGGGCCGTGATCCCGCAAAGCCATGCGCGATCACAACCAAAGGGCCATCTGTCCCTTGCTGCTCCATCCATGTCACAGGGGTGCTGCCCCAAACCATATCGCGCTGCACCACACCCGCACGATTCCGCTCAAGCACCAATACGGCGGCGGCCAATAGGGTAAGTCCCAAAATAAAACCGATTGCGGCGCGGATCATGGCGCGATGGCCCCTCGTTTTGGCGCGGTCCTATGTAAGCTACCCGATAATCGCGGCAAACGCACCCGTCCTTATTGAAGTTCTGGAAATGGCCCGCCGCATTACCTATAGGTTCGATGCGTTCAATCCCAATTCGATAGGCTTTCCCATGTATGTCGTCACTTTGATCACCAACCCTGCGATGCATCTGGAGCCAGAATTGGTCAGCAGCCTGCGCAATGCGTTGGGTGGAGGGGATGCGATTTGGCTGCACCCCAATCAGGCCGCCGAGTTCGTCATTCCAACTGCGCCTGATCACGCCGCAGACATCTGGGCAGACCTGCAAACCGAAGGGGTGGATATGGTGCTGCAACCCATGGAAGGGCGGCGTAAAAAGATGCTTCTTGCGGATATGGATTCGACCATGATCCGACAAGAATGTATCGATGAACTGGCCGCAGAAGCAGGGGTTGGCCCGCGCGTGGCCGAGATCACAGCGCGCGCGATGAACGGCGAATTGGATTTCGATGGCGCGTTGCGCGAACGTGTGGCCCTGCTCAAGGGTTTGGATGTATCCGTGATCACCCATGTTTTAAACAAACGCATCCATCTCATGCCAGGCGGTCCAGTTCTTTTGGCCACAATGAAGGCCAACGGTGCCTATGCCGCGCTTGTGTCAGGTGGGTTCACCGCCTTTACCGCCGCAATTGCCGCAAAACTTGGGTTTGATGAAAATCGTGCCAACACGCTTTGCGCGGAGAACGGCAAGCTGACAGGCGCCGTGGGGCATCCCATCTTGGGGCGTGAGGCAAAGGTCGAAGCCTTGCACGACATCACCGCGCGGCTTGGCCTCTCGCCTGAGGATGTTCTGGCGGTGGGTGATGGCGCCAATGATTTGGGTATGCTGCAATTGGCGGGCACAGGTGTGGCCTTGCACGCCAAACCCACCGTGCAAGCCCAAGCCAAACACCGCATCAATCACGGCGATCTCACGGCGCTTTTGTATCTGCAAGGCTACGGGGTGACGGATTTCGTCACCCCGTAAAATGACCAGGACGTTTGCGCTTACTCGGCAGGGACAGCCGTGGCTTCAAGGCTGATCGGATGCGCCAGTTTGTTCAGCATCTCCTTGGGGCAAACCTGAAGGAAATTGCCCTTCTCGACTTCCCAGTTCTGAAGGATCATATCCGCCTTACGTGAGCCTGTCTCGGCCAAATGGCGCTGCAAAAGATCAAGCAGTTGCGCCTCCCAATGGGCAACGGTTACAGGGCAGGTGACAAGCGTCTCAAGGTTCATATTGGTCAGGGCCTCGCCGCTTGGATCATAGAGATAGGCCATCCCGCCTGTCATACCTGCGCCGAAATTCGCGCCGATAGACCCCAATATGACCGCGACACCGCCCGTCATATATTCGCAACCATTCGAGCCACACCCTTCGATCACGACTTTGGCGCCTGAATTGCGCACCGCGAACCGTTCGCCTGAACGCCCTGCCGCAAAAAGGTAACCATCGGTCGCGCCGTAAAGCACCGTGTTGCCAATGATGACGTTTTCCGATGCGGTCAGCGGGCTGACCTGCGCAGGTTTCACGACAATCGTGCCCCCCGACAGACCCTTGCCGACATAGTCATTGGCATCGCCTGACACCTCAAGCTTCAACCCAGGGGCGGCGAATGCGCCCAAAGATTGACCAGCCGAGCCTTCCAGCTTCACCGTCAAATGATCTGGCTGCAAACTGTTGCGCATCCCAAAATTCTTGACGATATGACTGGAGACGCGGGTGCCAATGGTGCGCAATGTATTTTGCACCGCATAGGACAATTGCATCTTTTCGCCATCTTCAAGGAAGCGCGCAGCATCTTTCACGATCTGGGCGTCCAATGTGTCGGGCACAGCATTGCGGGGCTTGTTGCGGTCATAGACGATCTTATCCGCACCATCGACCGTGATCAGCATTGGATTGAGATCCAGATCATCAAGATGTGCTGAACCACGGCTGACCTGCGTCAGCAAATCCGCACGCCCGATTACATCGTCAAGGCTATGTGCGCCGATCTCGGCCAGAATCTCGCGCACTTCTTGGGCGTAGAAGGTGATGAGATTGACAACCTTATCCGCATTCCCTGTAAATTTTGCGCGCAAGCTTTCATCTTGCGTGCAAACGCCCACAGGGCAGGTGTTCGACTGGCACTGGCGCACCATGATGCACCCCATGGCAATCAATGCAGCCGTGCCGATGCCGTATTCCTCAGCCCCCATCATGGCCGCCATGACGATATCACGGCCTGTGCGCAAGCCACCATCGGTGCGCAAGGTAATGCGGTCACGCAGGTTGTTCATCGACAAAACTTGATGCGCCTCGGTCAGGCCCATTTCCCATGGCAGACCCGCATATTTGATCGAGGTCGCGGGGCTTGCACCCGTGCCACCATTATGGCCCGAGATCAGGATCACATCCGCCTTTGCTTTGGCAACACCTGCTGCAATCGTGCCAACGCCAGATGAGGCCACCAGTTTCACGGTCACTTTGGCACGTGGATTGATCTGCTTGAGGTCATAGATCAGCTGCGCCAAATCCTCGATGGAATAAATATCGTGATGCGGCGGCGGCGAGATCAGCGTCACACCTTTGGTTGAATGACGCAGGCGCGCAATCAGATCGGTCACCTTCATGCCAGGCAACTGGCCACCTTCACCAGGCTTGGCACCTTGCGCGACCTTGATCTCCAACTCCTCGCAATGGTTCAGGTATTCTGCGGTGACACCAAAGCGGCCCGATGCGACCTGTTTGATCTTGGCGCTTGGGTTGTCGCCATTTGGCTCTGGCGTGAAATGCGCGGGATCTTCGCCACCTTCACCACTGTCCGATTTTGCGCCAATTCGATTCATGGCCACGTTGAGCGTTTTATGGGCCTCAGGGCTAAGTGCACCAAGGCTCATACCTGGAGTGACAAAGCGCTTGCGGATTGAGGTAATGGATTCCACCTCCTCAATCGGAATGGGCTGACCCAGAGGCTTGATATCCAACAAATCGCGCAAATGAATCGGCGGGTTGGCGCGCATCTTGGCGGAATATTGCTTCCACAACTCAAAAGACGCCTTGTTGCACGCCATCTGCATCATATGCATCGACTGCGCTTCCCAAGCGTGGGTTTCACCAGAGCGGCGCGCCTTATAAAAACCACCAATCGGCAAGATACCATCGCCCTGCAACCAGCCAAGCGCGTGGACTTCTTCACATTTTTTCTGAAGGCCCGAAACGCCAATGCCTGAAATGCGGCTGGTCATACCAGGGAAATATTCCGCAACCATCGCACGGCTCAGACCCACGGCCTCGAAGTTCAAACCGCCGCGATATGAGGAGATCACCGAAATCCCCATCTTGGCCATGATCTTCAACAAGCCTTGGTCAATCGCGTTGCGATAGCGGGCGACCGCTTCGGTCAATGTGCCGTCCAGCAGACCACGATCAATACGATCAGCCAAGGAATCCTCGGCCAAATAGGCGTTGACTGTGGTGGCACCGCAACCCACCAAAACGGCAAAATAATGCGGGTCGATGCATTCCGCCGAGCGAATGTTGAGCGAACAGAAGGTTCGCAGCCCCTTGCGCGTCAACCATGAATGCACCGCACTTGTCGCCAAGATCATCGGCATTGCGACTTTTTCGGCGTTTTGGAAACGATCCGTCAGCACGATATGCGCCGCGCCCGAACGCACCGCATCCTCGGCTTCCTGACGCAGACGCGCCAAGCCATCGCGCAGCCCGTTTTTGTCCGAACCAGCGGCGAAGGTCGCATCAATGGTCACCACGGCATCGCCAAAATGCTTTACCATCGCATCAAATTGCGCGTTCCCCACAAAAGGACTGTCGAGAACCAAAATCTCGGTCTGGCTGCTGTCCTCATCCAGCACGTTCTTAAGATTGCCGAAGCGCGTTTTCAGGCTCATCACCCGATATTCGCGCAGACTGTCAATCGGGGGGTTCGTCACCTGACTGAAATTCTGGCGGAAGAAGTGACTGAGTGGGCGATATTTTTTGGACAGAACCGCGCTCGGCGTGTCATCGCCCATAGAGGCCAAGGCCTCCTTCCCATCCTCGGCCATGGGCGCAAGAATATGCTCCAATTCCTCAATCGTGTAGCCCGCAGCGACCTGACGGCGGCGCAGGTCTTCACCCGAAAAAATAGCCGTTTCCGTCAGACCTTCGGTTTCTTTGGCCAGGTCGGTGATCTTGCCCACCCAATCGCCAAAGGGCCGTGCCGCCGCCAAAGCATCCTTGATCTCCGTGTCGTGGAACAGCTTCTGCGCTTCCATATCGACTGCAATCATCTGACCCGGGCCAAGCGCGCCTTTTTCAATGACGCGGGCCTCATCCACGGGCACCATGCCCGCTTCCGAGCCGGCAATCAGCATCCCATCACCCGTCACGACATAGCGCATAGGGCGCAGACCGTTGCGATCCAAGCCTGCGCAGACCCAACGGCCATCGGTCATGGCAAGGGCGGCGGGGCCATCCCATGGTTCCATGACGCTGTTACAATATGAATACATATCCTGCCACGCCTGTGGCAATTCACTGGCGGTTTGGCTCCAAGCTTCGGGCACCAACATGGTTTTGGCCATCGGCGCGTTACGTCCTGCGCGCACCAATACCTCGAACACCGCATCAAGCGCGGCAGAGTCAGAAGACCCTTGTGCGATAATCGGCTTAATGTCTTCAGCCATGTCCCCAAAATAGGTGGATGCCATGCGGATCTCATGGCTTTTCATCCAATTCACGTTGCCTTTTAGGGTGTTGATCTCGCCGTTATGGGCCAACATACGAAACGGCTGTGCCAGCCACCATTGCGGGAACGTGTTGGTCGAATAGCGCTGGTGATAGATCGCAAAGGCGCTCTCAAATCGCTCATCCTGAAGATCGGGGTAGAACTCCGCAACCTGCTCGGCCAGCATCATGCCTTTGTAAATGATCGAACGGCAAGACAACGAACACAGGTAGAGCTGTCCCACACCCGCGGCGGCGGCGGCCTTTTCGATGCGGCGGCGGATCACATAAAGCTCGCGCTCAAAGGCTTCTTGGTCGATGCCTTTCTCATTGCGGATCAGGATCTGTTCAATCTCGGGCCGTGTGGCATTCGCCTTTTCACCAAGACAAGACGTGTCCACAGGCACATGACGCCAGCCGTAGATATAATGGCCCATACGCAAAACTTCGGTCTCGACAATCGTGCGGCAGCGCTCTTGCGCGCCAAAATCGGAACGGGGCAAAAACACCTGTCCCACGGCAATCAGCTTGTCGGATTCAGGCTCGTGACCTGTGCGGCGAATCTGATCGTAGAAAAACTGAACAGGGATTTGCACATGGATGCCTGCGCCATCGCCTGTCTTTCCATCGGCATCCACAGCGCCGCGATGCCAGACCGCCTTAAGCGCGTTAATCCCATTTTCCACCACGCGGCGCGAAGGTTTGCCATCAACAGCAACGACCAAACCCACGCCACAAGAGGAATGTTCCTCCTCGTGGGAATACATCCCGTGCTCGGCCAAAAATGCGCGCTTGGCTTCTTCTGCGGCCACCCATTCGGCATCAAACTTGGTCATCACTCATACCTTTCTTTCGGAAGGGGCATCTTCGGGATGCGCGAAACGGGCCAAGGCCCTAGGATAAAACATCGCCGCAATCATAAAGCGGCAAAGCATTCAGAAATCCCGCCTCATTGGGTCGGGCAAAATCAACGGGGCTGGCGTCATATGGAATTTCGGCACCATCGGGCAAAGTGAGTGTCTCTTTTCCACCAAAAAACATCCGCAATTCAGGGCTGACATATTGGTTCCCAGAAGTGCTGCGCGTGCCGTCAGGCCCGCTTTGGCTATAGGCAAATTCTGTGCGGGCCAATGGCTCGCCATCAATCGTCACTTGCTCGCCTGTCAGCGCGTCAAATCCACTGTAGCTGCGGGTGAAGACACGCGCGCCATCTTCAACGCGAAGCTCAAAGGTAAAGCTGTCGCGGCCCGTTTCCATCAACTCGGTCAGACTGGCGGGGTCTGATTCAGGCTCGATCAAACGGGATGTGATGCCGTTGCGCAAATCAACCGATTCCAACCAGCGGAATTCTTCATCTGTGAATGACAGTGAGATCGGACCATCGCTGTCCATGCTTAGGCGCCAATGCGTGCCAGCAGGGTCAGCGGTACAAGTCCAGTAATGCGACACAATGCAGCCGCGACTTTGCACTGTCAAAAATGCCTCGCAGCTTGGTGGGGGCGTGATCTGTGCTGCCTGCACCATCGGCGCAGAGGCAAAAAACCCGCCCATAAGGACAAGACCAAACAGAGGTCGCGGGATATGAGGCACAAAGCGGCCCATCTGGATCACTCAGCCGCAATCACGGAATGGCCTGCAATCTTTGCAAGGATCGCATCCGCCGCTTCGCGCCCATCACGGATGGCCCAAACCACAAGACTGGCCCCACGCGCAATATCGCCCACAGCATAGACATTCTCCATGGCCGTCTCATGGCTGCGGAAATCGGTTTTGACCGTGCCCCAACGCGTCACGGGCAGATCGGCACAACCCCACAGCGTGGGCAGGTCTTCTGGCTCGAACCCCAAGGCCATGATCACCAGATCAGCGTCCTCAACATAATCTGCACCCTCGATCACCTCAGGGCTTTGACGTCCTGTCGCATCAGGCGCGCCAAGGCGCATTTTCTGAACCTCAACACCTGTTACAGGATTTCCGACAAAGCCCTTTGGTGCAGAGAGCCAGACGAACTCTACGCCCTCTTCCTCGGCGTTTTGCACTTCGCGCTGGCTGCCTGGCATATTGGCGCGGTCGCGGCGATAGAGGCATTTCACCGAAGTTGCCCCCTGCCGAATGGCGCTGCGCACGCAATCCATCGCCGTGTCACCGCCGCCAATGACCACCACTTTTTTGCCTTGGGCGTTCAACGCACCGCTGTCAAACTCTGGCACCGCATCGCCAAAGCTTTTGCGGTTGGACGCTGTCAGATAGTCCAAAGCCTTTACAATGCCCGTGGCATCCTTGCCCGCCACGTCCAAATCGCGGGATTTATAAACGCCTGTCGCGATTACGATATAGTCGTGCTTTTCGCGCAGCGCCTCAAAGGTGATGTCGCGTCCAATATCGGTGTTCAACTCGAACTTGACGCCGCCTTTTTCCAACAGATCATTCCGGCGCATGACCACAGGCTTTTCCAATTTGAACCCAGGAATTCCATAGGTCAGAAGCCCGCCTGCGCGGTCGTAACGATCATAAACAGTCACCTGAAGACCAGCGCGGCGCAAGCGATCCGCGGCGGCCAAACCACCTGGGCCTGCCCCAATAATTCCCACAGATTCTGAACGCTCGGCCTTGGGTGCAATGGGCATGACCCAACCCTGATCCCATGCGGTATCGGTGATGTATTTCTCGACCGACCCGATGGTGACAGTGCCATGGCCCGATTGTTCGATCACGCAATTGCCTTCGCACAGGCGATCTTGCGGGCAAATACGGCCACAAATTTCAGGGAATGTGTTCGTGGCTTGGCTGATCTCGTAAGCTTCTTGAAGGCGACCTTCCGCCGTCAGGCGCAGCCAGTCGGGGATATTGTTGTGCAACGGGCAATGCGATTGGCAATAGGGCACGCCACATTGGCTGCAACGGCCTGCTTGCTCCGCCGCTTTTTGCTCGGCATACTCCGCATAAATCTCGTGAAAATCCGCGCGGCGTTCTTCGGCGGGCCGTTTCACGGGGGTTTCTTTTGCCACGGAGACAAATTTTAACATCGGTTGCTTGGCCACGGAACATCTCCCATCCTCAACGCGCCTGTCATATTCCGAATTATCGCAACAGAAAAGACAGAAATACTGACCTATATGTGCAAGATTCCTTTCCGCTTCCCTCGACAAAGGCCTCATTGCCCAAATATAGGTATCTCATTGTTACCTATATGGATTAAATTCAAATGATTTCAATTGTTTATTTCCGAAGCACTCAAAGACGGGCCTCACAAAAATGAGCCTGCTTTATCTCTTTATTCTGGCCACGGTCCAAGGCATCACCGAATTTTTGCCGATTTCATCCTCGGGCCATCTGATTCTACTGCCGAATCTGTTGAACCAAACAGACCAAGGGCAGGTGATTGATGTCGCGGTCCATCTTGGCACATTGGGTGCTGTGCTGCTCTATTTCTGGACCGATTTCAGGGAAGCGCTGTTTGGCTTTTTGCGCCTTCTTCAAGGCAAGATCGACACGCGGGGGGCGTTTTTAGCGCTCTGCCTCATCGTTGCCACTGTGCCTGTCATCGCCGCAGGGCTTATTTTCAAACTGACGGGCCTGTCGGATCTATTACGGTCGACCGCTGTCATTGGCTGGACGATGTTGGGCTTTGGCCTCCTGCTCTATTGGGCAGATCGCACAGGCACGCAAGACAAGCCCGCCACGGCATGGACGTTAAAAGACGCGCTCATCATGGGATTTGCCCAAATTCTTGCGCTGATCCCTGGCACATCGCGCTCAGGGATTACCATCACCGCCGCCCGCAAATTGGGATATGGCCGCGAGGACGCTGCGCGGCTGTCGATGTTGATGTCGGTGCCCGTTATCCTTGCCTCAGGCACCTTGCTGGGTCTGGAAGTTGTCGGCACGGCAAACATGGCCGCCGCTCGTGACGGGGCGATTGCCGCCGCTTTTGCCTTTATCGCCGCGCTTTTGGCGCTGTCGGTGATGATGCGGCTCTTGAAGACCGTCAGCTACACGCCCTATGTGATCTATCGTGTGATCTTGGGCGTGATCCTTCTGGTGATCGCCTATTCCTAAGGTCTATCGCAGCTTCGAGGCGCTGTCGCGGATGGCCGCATATTGTCCACCATCGCGATAGGGCCACAAATACTCAGGCAGCACCGTATCCAACGCGGTTGGTGTAATGCCAAATTCCGCCAAGCCCTTGGCCTTCGGAGACACCATATTGTCCCGCTTCAGCTGACGGAGCTGATCTCGGGTCAGAATTCCATTGGTAAACAACCCGAATGTGACCGCCTGAAGCATATCGAAACCAAAGGCCATGGGCAGGGCGGCCATCCGAGGGATGGACAGGATCACGCGGCGGCGGCCGATGACTTGCAACATTTTCTCAATCAAAGCGCGGAAGCTGAGTTGCTCGGGTCCGCCCAACTCATACACACCCGCGAAAGAGGGATCGAGAATGGATTTCACCGCGGCCTGCGCCACGTCATCCACATAGACGGGCTGAAACTTGCTGCTTGCCCCCATCAAAGGCACGAAAGGCGACAGTCGCGCCATACTCGCAAAGCGATTGAAGAATTGATCCTCTGGCCCGAACACAATCGAAGGCCGCAAGATCACTGCCTTGGGGAAAGCAGCCTTCACACCCGCTTCGCCTTCGGCTTTGGACTTCGCATAAAAACTGTCGCTCGCGGTATCCGCGCCGATGGCGGAAATATGAACAAACCGCGCCACGCGCTCTTCTTTTGCGATCCGCGCAATGCGCGCAGCCCCCTCGGCCTGCACCGCAGAAAACTTGTTCTTGCCCGTCTCAACCAGAATACCAACGCAATTCACGACCGCATCAGCCCCTTTTATCGCGGCCCGCACGGATGCCTCATCGCGGATATTGGCCAAAACCGGCTCGACCTGACCGACCACACCGTAGGGGCGCACAAAACCCGCTTCATTGGGGCGGCGCACAGCAACACGCACGCGCCAACCTTCTTTGGCCATGCGTCTGGCAATATAGCGCCCCACAAATCCTGAACCGCCAAAAATGGTCACAAGCTTGGACATTGGTCTGCCTTTCGGTCGTATAGGTCTGGATATTGTGCGAGTGATACGCGCCAAGCCCCCGCGAAACAAGGCGCAAATGACGCAATCGCCGCAGCCTCCGCGCCCATCGCGCCCGAAATCCTCCCAAAGCTTGCAACAGCCGTTGACAGTCGGCAAAGCGGTATATAATGCACGCATCCACGACACTGGCCCAGGTGGCGGAATTGGTAGACGCGCTAGCTTCAGGTGCTAGTGTCTGTATGGACGTGGAGGTTCGAGTCCTCTCCTGGGCACCATTCCCCAAATCAGCGATATAATTCTGCGCACAAGCGGGCTGCCGCTTAAGGGTCTGGATCAACACCTTGACCCAAGCCACCGCGCCCTATACCCCGTTTTTATCCTTTTTGTGGATATTTTCGAGGCAAATGCGCGTCAGGACGCGCGGCGCGAAGGGCAAAGCACGTGACCATCCATACCTATCCTAATGATCTGCCTGATGGCCTAAAGCTTGGCCCGATTGTGGCGATTGATTGCGAGACGATGGGATTAAACCCGCATCGCGACCGCCTGTGTTTGGTGCAATTGTCTGATGGGGATGGAAATGCGCATCTGGTGCAGATCAGCCAAGATCAAACCACAGCCCCAAATCTTTGCGCGCTTTTGACGGATCCGAACACGCTGAAATTATTCCATTTCGGGCGTTTCGATATTGCCGCGATGTATCATCGCTTCGGCGCATTGGCCGCCCCTGTCTATTGCACAAAAATCGCCTCCAAACTGGTGCGCACTTATACGGATCGTCACGGGCTGAAAAATCTTGCCCAAGAATTGCTGGGTGTTGATATGTCGAAATATCAACAAAGCTCGGATTGGGGCGCCGCCGATTTGAGCGAAGCACAGCAAGATT
Organism: Rhodobacteraceae bacterium XHP0102; assembly: GCA_025751475.1. Classification (GTDB taxonomy): domain Bacteria; phylum Pseudomonadota; class Alphaproteobacteria; order Rhodobacterales; family Rhodobacteraceae; genus M30B80. The sequence goes on along the minus strand of JAOWLD010000002.1, from coordinate 281,631 downwards.
ATGCCGCCTCGGACGTGCTCTATTTGCATGACATTAAAGATAAGTTGGACGCGATGTTGACCCGCGAAAACCGTCAAGACATCGCTCAGGCCTGTTTCGATTTCCTGCCCACGCGCGCCAAGCTTGACCTTGCGGGATGGCCCGAGATTGATATCTTCTCTCATTGATGGCCGCTTATGATCTTTGACAACACGTATTCCCGCATCATCGCATTAAGCAAATTGGTGCTGCCGCTTGCGGCCCTCGTGGTGTTGTCTTTGATGTTCCTTTTCTCAGGGCGTCCTGATCCGAATCAAGCCTTGCCTTTGGCCACGCGCAACGCGGATGGTCAATTGGGCCAACAAGGCATGACCGCGCCACGGTTTGCGATGGTGACAGGGGCGGGACGCCCTGTTGAGCTGACCGCATCTTCGGCGGCACCAATCGCGGATGATCCCGATCAGATCATCGCCCAAGATATCGAGGCGAAACTGTTCCGCGCCGACCAAACCCATGACCAGATCACCGCTGATCTGGCGGAATGGAACAGCCGCACAAGCGAAACCCTTTTGCGCGGCAATGTTGTTGGTCTCACCCCGCAGGGATATAGGCTCGACACCGAAGAATTGGCGATTGATGCCACCGGTGGCGCCATCACAGCGCCGCGAAATGTGGTGATCACCGCACCTGATCTCAGGCTGGAGGCGGGGCGTATGGAAATCACAGGCCCGCCCGCACAACAGGTTGTGCATTTTCAGGACGGCGTCCGGGTGCTATACCAAGGCGATGGGGGAGGCTGATGAAACACATATTCTTGGCAGTGATTCTGGCACTTGGTGCAAGTGCGCCTGGATGGGCGCAGACCGCCATCGGCTTTGGCGGCACACCGCATGACAGCGATGCCCCAATCGAAGTTCTGTCAGACAGCCTTGAAATTGATGAAGCCACAGGAAATGCCGTGTTTTTGGGCAACGTCATCGCCGTGCAAGGCGATTTGCGTATCTCAGCCGCCGAAATTCGGGTGATCTATGAGACGGCATCCGATACGGACGGGCAGCGCGAAATTGACCAAGTTCAGGCGATGGGTGGCGTTCTTATCACCCGCGGTTTCGAGGCCGCAGAAGGCGATCAGGCCACCTATTTTGTTGCGCGCAATGAAATGGAAATGCTGGGCAATGTGTTGGTCACGCAACAAGGCGGCGCTATTGCGGGCGAACGTATGATTCTGGATATTGCCACAGGACAAGGCACCGTTCAGGGTCGTGTGCGCACCACATTGCAAGGACAGGGGAACTAACCCGACATGGCGCAACGGGCAAAATTGAAAGTCGCAGAGGGTTCAGCAGGTTTGGTGGTCACCAATCTGCGCAAAAGCTATCGCCGCCGCCCCGTGATCCGCGATGTGTCGATTGAATTGCATCGCGGCGAGGTTGTGGCCTTGCTTGGCCCGAACGGATCAGGAAAAACCACAAGTTTTTATGCCATTGCGGGTCTTGTCACGCCCGATGGCGGCAAAGTCATGTTGGACGGGCAAGACGTGACGCGCCTGCCCATGTATCGCCGCGCGCGTGCGGGGATCGGCTATCTGCCGCAGGAAATGTCCATTTTTCGGGGCCTCTCGGTCGAGGCGAATATTCTTTCTATTCTGGAAATATCGGAAACAAACGCCGCTGAACGCCGCAAACGCTTGGAAGACTTGCTGAGTGATTTTTCCATCGAACATTTGCGCCGTGCGCCCGCCCTGTCCCTGTCAGGGGGCGAACGGCGGCGGGTGGAAATCGCGCGCTGTCTGGCCTCAAATCCACGCTACGTTCTTTTGGATGAACCATTTGCAGGCGTAGACCCGATTGCTGTGAATGATATCCGTAGCCTCGTGGCGGATCTGAAAACGCGGGGCATCGGGGTGTTGATCACCGATCACAATGTGCGCGAAACCCTGCAAATTGTGGATCGCGCCTATATTTTGCATGATGGCAAAATCTTGATGAGCGGCACATCGCAAGATGTCGTCAAAGACGAGAATGTGCGCCGCGTTTATTTGGGGCAAAACTTCAAAATCGGCTGATAAACCTCTGCTTGGCGTTGACAGAAGGCAGGGATTCGTCGCCAAATAGATGCGATGTTTGACAGAGCCAACGCCCTCGCTTTTTCTGCACCGCTGCAACTTGCAGATGTAATTGGTTTTGGGCGCGCCGTCTTCCTGACATCCTTGATTGTTACAACGCGTTAAGGCCCCGCTTTAACGCCATCTTTACGTAATGGAGGTTATATGCGCTATCAAATCAGTGGAAAACAAATCGATATTGGCGAAGCACTCCAAACATATGTGAAGGACACGCTCGGTGCGGCGGTCGCGAAATATGCGGAGCGTCCAACCGACTCGCAGGTGGTTTTTTCAAAAAGCGGCCATGAATTTGTATGTGAATCCAATGTCCACCTCTCCACTGGCCTCAGCGCCGCTGCCAAAGGCAGCGACCCAGAAATCTATGCGGCCTTCGACAAATGCTGCGAAAAAATGGAAAAACAACTGCGCCGTTACAAACGCAGGCTGAAAGATCATCATCGCGACCGTGCAGAACCCGTTGAACATTTCGCCGCGGCCTCGTATATCTTGGCGTCAACAGATAAAGACGAAGATGATGCAGATGACACATTGCAGCCCATCATCATCGCTGAAACGGAAACCAAGATCCCCTCTCTCTCAGTGGGTGAGGCGGTGATGCAAATGGAATTGGCGGGCGCGCCTGTATTGGTGTTTCGCAATGACGCGAGTGACGGTGTGAATATCGTCTATCGCCGCGAAGACGGAAATATCGGCTGGATTGACCCGCGTTAAAGCGACTTATGACCCGTTTAGGGTGGGGATACGGATCAATGGAACTTTCAACGCTCCTCAAGCCGCAAGGCGTGAAGGTGGTTTCTGATATCACAAGCAAAAAGCGCCTTTTGCAATCTTTGGCCGATGTTGCCGAAGGATTGATTGATGTCGGCGCCTCTGAAATTTTTGAAGCTTTGCAGGAGCGGGAAAGCTTGGGTCCAACGGGCGTGGGGCATGGCGTGGCCTTGCCCCATGCGCGTCTGTCGGCCCTGACTCAGATCACAGGTGTATTTTTCCGACTGGAACGTGCTGTCAATTTCGAATCTGCAGATCGTCAGCCTGTCGATTTGGTGTTCGCACTTTTCGCGCCCGCAGATACGGGCGTGGATCATTTGAAGGCCCTTGCACGGGTCTCACGCACGTTGCGGGATGCTGAACTTTGCGAGAAACTGCGCGCCAATAGCGATCCTATGACGCTTCATACTTTGTTGACAGGTGGCGCTGAAAGCCAAGCCGCTTAGGCCCGCCACGCACCAAACCCAAAGCTGATGTAATCGCGGCGATAGGCTTCGCCACAAAGGGCCTCGATCTCGTCATCATAAATTTCTAAAAGCGGAACAGCGGTGTGAGGCGCGCGATACGTGAACGCCACATTCGATCCCGCCAACGCGGGAAGGGCCGTGGGCAATTCTTCTTCCCTAAGCAAAAGATCAGGCAACTTCACCTGTGCCATACCCTGTAGAATGGCCGATTGTGTGGCCCAAGCCTGATCCACGGGCACGCCCGTCTGGCCCGACAAATTTCCCCGCAAAAACTTCAAGAATTGGCTGAATGCAATTTTTTGTGCCGCTGGCGTCCAATTTGGATCGTCAGGTGCAGCAGGCAGCACCAACCCATAGGTTTTCAACAAAACGCGGCGCAGGGTAGCAAAATGCGGACGATCCGTGGGAAGAATATAGCGCGTGAACACATCATAGGCACGGGCGAGTGGATGTTGGATGATCGCGAAGCTGCGGAAGCCTTCATGCGCACGCATCCATTGGCGCAATTGGTTTTGGCTCATCCGCCGATGAAGCCCATCTCGCCCGACCCCATCAACCGCAGCCATCCAATCAATCACCGCCTCCGATAGGCTGCCGCGCATGGGTTGGAACAGCAGCCCTGTTGTGGGCGTGGCCACGAAGGACGGCACGGCGGCATGGCGACTGGGTTCAAAAATCGGGATATCGGACAGGCCAAACGGGTCCAATTCCGCCAAAGCGCGCATCATCTCGTCATAATTAACCACCTTTTGAGAGAGCGGTTCGGGATTCTGCTTTTTAATCTTTTCTGGCAGGGCCTCAATCTGGTCAGATGTGCCCAAATAACGCGCCAAACCATTGATCACCGATACATCAAAAAGGTCTTCATAACTGATGCGATATGCGCCCTGACCAGAGGTCTGAAGTGCTTCGGTCAAACGCCGTTGAAACCCCGAAAGCCGGGACAGCAAATCACGGAATTCATTCATATCGAACGTGATTTGCGCAGCCCGTTGGTGCCGCATATCGCGCAACATCCATTGACCAGTCTGCGCCGCGATTTTGCGCGACACGTAACTGTCCAGCGGGTTTCGTGTCAAAATAACCTTCGCAATGCTAGGGTCCGACAACACTGCATCGACCACGCGCGGGTGATGATCATGGAAAAACCGAAAGCCCCCCATTCGGGGTGGATGATCAAAAATTGCCTGCATCAACCCCAAAGGGTCCTCTTCGCGCCTTATGAGATCATAGTCAAAGAGGGTTTCGGTTTTTGGATGGCCCAAAAACACGGGGTTAAACACTTCCCCATATGAGCAAATATCAGGAAATTGGTTCAGCGCCGCCTCCAGAAAATTGGAGCCTGTGCGCATTTCCCCGAAAATCACAAAACCTCGAAACTGTGGCATCGGTCAGCGCACCACATATGGCCGAACCGATGCGGGTTTGATCGACATCAGTTCCATATCATCACTGGGAAAATCCCCCACAACATGAGCGCGCATACCCTGATTTTTGAGATTTTGTAGAAATTTCGCAAACCCCTTGAATTGGACCATACGCGGCACTGTTTCCAGATGCATTGGCCCTGTGGCGCTGGGCAAATGCGCCACCGCTTCGGCCAGATTTTCAATTGGATATTCCAGAAATTCGGTCAACGACCATATTTTGACCTGCGCACGGGCGTAAAGGGCGCGCAGCTCCGAGATGAATTCCACCTCATTGCGCTGCAACACCGCGGCTTCATTGCGTATTTCGTCAAAGTTGCGGTTCGATTTGAACAGGGACAACGCCCAAGCGCCTGTGATGACATGGATGCGCGCATTGCTGTCCGATGCGATAAAAGGTGTGATTTTTTGCCGATCCCGCGCACTGAATTGAAACACCTGCCGCTCGCTGCGGGCATTCCATATCAGCGCGGCCAGAAAGGCCTCGGGATTATAGTCGCGCAACGTGGCACTCTCGCTTAATCCGCCCTTGGCAATCGGATCACCCCCCGCAAATTCAGCACGTTCAGGCGCGAAAAGATGACCATGCACTTGAGCGTTGCTGCGCCGTGCCAGCCAGTGATCGAAATCCTCGAACAATTCACTAAAACCATGAAAAACAGAGTATTCCACAGCGGTTTTGCCGTTCTCCCAATCCCAATTGGGAAATCGGCTGTGCATATAGAGACCAGGTCGGCCGCGGGTTCGCCGTTCCACGGCTTTGGCAAAAACGCGGTCTATCTTGCCTGGGGCTGGTTCGGTTTTGAAACTCTCGATCTGCTCTTGATATAAAAATGTTTGATAGAGCAGATCAGCCTTATGCCAGATTTTCCGCGCCAGAAAACAATCCGAACGCCGCAAAAGCCGCAAATGATCATCATAGAAAACGTGCGGTTTTCCCTGAAAGTCAAATTTCGACAGCGTTAAAGAGCGGCTTTCAATATGAATTGCATAGCGCCGTGCAAGGCTTTGGAAATAGCTTTCATCGGGGATCCAGACCCGCTTGAAATAGCGGTCAAACACCTCCGCATCGGGATCGGTTAGAATTGCGGTCAGGGTTTGACGGGTTAGGCACCACCACTGGCTGCCCAAATGCGGGGTCAGGCCTTTGGGAATTTTCCGCCGAAGCCCAAAAAAGCGCTGCAATGCCACATAGCGATCAAACAGCTTGCGATTTCGCTTCCATGAAAACGGGAAGCGATAGATAAATCGCTCCTCATTCAGACCGCCCACCGTCCATTGCACATCTTGTGTGGTGACGCTTTCGATAAAATCGGTTTGTGGATGCGCGCGAAGATAGGTTTGCAATTCCGAAACGGGCCGCAGTGTGAGACAGGACCCTGACGTCAAATAAACATGGCCCAGCTTTGGAAAATTCTTCAGCAATTGCTTTGCTGCGATTTTTGTAGCTTGAACCAGTGACCAAGTGCCCCATTCACAGCGCAAACGCGGGGTGAATTGCACATTTTTGAGATCGGAAAGGGCTTGTTGAAACCCCGCAAATTCCGTGGCTGGCACCTTAGCATCCACATGAATCACAAGCGGGCAGTCGTGTTCGGCCCAATGCCGCGCCACTTGGGCCGCCCGGTCGAGATTGGAATGGCAAAGCATAACAAAACCCAAGCTCATGCCCAATTACCTTTCGACATGAGGCCCAGAATTTCCAATTGGCGCCAATTGATGAATTTTTCAGAAAACTGCATCCAGAAATTCGGGCCCTGATCGGTGTCTAACGCGGCAAGATAGGCGCGATATTCCTTGGAATTTGCGAAATGCTCGCGCCGCTGCACCTCCTCCTGCGCTTTGTTTTGAAACGTATCGGTGAATTTCGCATGGAGCAGAATGCCCGAAGTTTTCTCTCCGCCCCATTCATCGTAAACAAGGTTTAACCCGCGAGGGAGCAGCATATGGGTTGAGCTGGCATAAGCATAACCACGCTGCCAACGGACCAAGGGGATTTTGTTCAAGGCTGGCGCTGATTTCGGATCATCGGCAAAAAACACCCGTGCGCGTGGCCCACCTTGAATCCAAAGATTTCCAAAACTTGGATTTTTCTGGATCATATAATTGCCGCTGTCGAACCAACATGATTTCTCAAACGGGTCGCATCCAGGCGCATAGGAAAATGCGCCGACAGGGCCTTTGGGATACATATCCAAAAGCATCGTGCCAAAGCTTTTGATGGAGGATGCCTCTAGCCAGTCCGTTAAGGCGTTGATCGGGCGCGTGTCGACAAAGGGATAGACCAAGAATTCATCGCAATCGACCGTAAGACACCAATGTCCATGCCCGTATTTGCCAAGCAGATGGTTGAGCCAATCCATCCCAAATCGGGCGCGTTTATAACTCTCGGCGCAGGTCCAAACCGAACAATCCTTTTGCGCGGCCAGATAGGCCCGCGTGCCATCATCGCTATCGTTATCGACAAACAAAAAATGCTGGATGCCACGATCACGATAATATTCTAGGAAATAAGGCAGACGCGCCATTTCGTTGCGAATGGTGGCAAAGCACAGGATATCACGCGGGCGAATGTGACCCGTGCGATTTTCGACAGGTTTGAGCGCGCGGGACTTGCGCCATGCACGCAGCAAAAATCGTTTTCTTTGCAGCCTAAGCCGATAGCGGCTGAGCGCAGTCATACTCGATCCCCATCTCATTTTCCCGTCTAGTCAGAAATAACGGCTGTCAGCGCGCGAAAATGATCTTTCCAATTTGGTAAATCTTCCATGGGACTGGCCAGACCCACGGAGCCGTTTAGCACTATTTCCTTAATTTGCGTTTTCCAAGGCGTGGGATCAAGCGGGGAAAGAAAAATCGCAGAGGTTTTGAGTATTTCACGATGCACGGCTATGTCCGATACAAGGCAGGTCATCCCCGCCTGCAGCGCCTCCAAAGGGGGATAGCCAAAGCCTTCTACAAAACTGGGAAACAACAAAACATCACAGACCCGCATCATATCCCACAGCGCATCATCGCTTAAGGGGCCGTGTTCAAAGAGGACATGGTCCCGCAACGGATGGCGGTCTAAACGCCTTAAGAGTGCGGGATCCGCCCATCCGCGTTGACCGACAATATGCAATTCTGGACATTCCGAAACAGGCATCTCGCGGGCAAGATCATCCCAAATATCCAAAATCAAACTATGGTTCTTGCGCGGCTCAATGGTGCCAATCATAAGAAAACGTGGCTTTTTAGATGGGTTTCTTATCGGCTTCGAGCGATCTAACAGACCAGGATATAGCACATGACAAGGCGGTGCAGACGCCGAACCAAACCAGTCACAAATCGCCTTCTTAGAGACTTCTGAATTGGTCAAAATCGCATCCGCAACTGCGCCAATCTGGGTTAATTTTGCGGCAAAACGCGGGGCGGTCTTGGCGCGCGTATATTCTGGATGCGACAGGGGGATCACATCATGAATATAGGCGCATATTTTGCGCGGCTTGACGGCATCAAATACGGTTTGCGCCAGATTGCTATGTCCTACGTTGAGATAAACGGCATCCTCGGGCACGTGGCGTGCGATCATATGGGACAGGCCCATGAAATGAGGAACCCGCGCAAGGGCATATCGGCGCAAAGCGGCCTGAATACGATGGCGGGGATGAAACCCCCGCCAAATCAGAAAAGAGAGGAAATCCCCAAACCGCGGCAGTGTTGCACCATCGGCAAATTGGGCCAGGGCGCGGCCACCCTCGGCCCCAAGCAAAACATACCCCCGCGTGCTACGGTACAGAAACAAAGGGTCAGGGTGCCCAAGGGCATACTCGAGATAGGCACGCTCAACGCGATCCACCCCTGTCAATTGGCTTTGGCCAATGCGTGACACAAGCCGCGTCACATCCAGTAAGATCCGCATCAGCGCGAAACTTACTGCGCCGCCGCCCGCATGGACATCAAGTCATTCAAAAAATCACCGAATTCATCGCAAAGATCAGGGCGCGAGAGCCCGAAAGCAACGGTGGCTTGCAGGAACCCCGATTTAGAGCCGCAATCATAGCGCTGGCCCTTGAATCGGTACCCATAGACGTTGTTGGAATTTTCAATTTCCTGCGCAATCGCATCGGTCAATTGGATCTCACCACCTTTACCCGATTTGATTTTGTTAAGATTGCTCATGATTTCGGGGGTCAGGATATACCGCCCAATCACCGCAAGATTTGACGGGGCTTCATTCGGGGCGGGCTTTTCGACCATGCCCTTGACAGACACCAAATCCCCAAGGTTTTGTGCCTCTTTCTGGACATCTAATATCCCATAGGCCGAGGCCTTATCAGCGGGCACTTCCATAGCAGCGACCATATTGCCCCCGGTTTCGGCATGGGCCTCAACCATTTGCTGCAAGCAAGGTGTTTCGGCGGCGATCACATCATCAGGCAGGATCACGGCAAAGGGTTCGTTTGCAATCAATCGCCGTGCGCACCACACCGCATGACCCAATCCCAAGGGGCGGTTCTGGCGCAAATAGGCGATGGCGCCACTGTCCATATTGGTGCTTTTCAGCAACTCGAGAAGCTCTGTTTTATCCTTGCGGCGCAAGGTCGCTTCCAACTCGGGGGAATGGTCGAAATAATCCTCAAGCGCGCTTTTCCCGCGCGAGGTGACAAAGATGAATTCCTTAATACCTGCCGCACGTGCCTCATCAATCGCATATTGGATCAAAGGACGATCCACCAAGGTCATGATCTCTTTTGGGATCGACTTTGTGGCAGGCAAAAACCGTGTGCCCAATCCAGCAACTGGAAAAATTGCTTTTGTGATTTTTTTCTTCATCTTCGTTCTCTCTGGCCAATATACACATCCAAGCCCAAAGACGCCGCCGCCTTACCCCACTTGGTCTGTCTCTTAAATTTCTCTAGCGAATTTTCTGTGCAAATCATAGAGGCGAGATGCGCCTATAACAGCCACGCTATTATCCGCGCCGTGCTGCTATATTTTCCCATTCAATTGCAAAGCGGTTCGCATAGGACCATGGGGTGAACCAAGCTTGGTTTCGATCTGAGGGGCCGAAAAGGCCACCGACCTGCTCCCAGTATCCATCGGGATGGAACCGCACCTGATGCGGGAGGATTGTCGGATGGAACAAGAAAAGGGATGTCGCACGCCCCGCCATTGCGGCGGCCGCGGCCCGTTGACGAAGGGCACGGCGTGCCCACCACCGCCCCGATAGCAAAGTAGGTGGTTGGCCAGAATCCAGACGCAGGGGTTGAAAGGCAGGCGGGGTGTCAAAGCGCGCGCGCAGAGCTGGCGCACGGGTTTGGCCCGTCAAAAACCCTGATCGCAATTCCTTCAAAAGCGGCGCGACACGCAAGGGCGACAAATCCCCGCGCAAAACGAACCGCGACAGACGGCGCATTTGCGCCTTTTCAAATTCCAACATTGCGGCGTCATGCTGATGATCGGGGCAATGGCGGTTTAAAAACTGCGTATAACTCGCGCCGATTTCAAAAAGGGTCGTTGGCGCACGGCGGGCTGATCGGCGGGGGCTTGGGGCAAAACCATGATGGATCAGTGGCATATCGACAAAACCAATACCGTCACCTGCCGCCTGCAAACGCATGGCGGCATCCGTGTCATCATAAAGGAAATGAAAAGCCTCATCAAAGCCACCCAATGTCCGCAAAATTTCGGCACGAAACAGCATATTTGTGCCATGCAATTTGCGGATATTGCCTTTTTGCATCGGTGCATCAAAACCGCGATGATCAACCGATTGATCCCCCCATTGCACGGACAGGCCATTGCGGCCAAGAACCGTGCCTGTAACCGCCCCAAACCCATGGGTTTCCACCTCGGATATCAAACGCGACAGCCATCTTGGCTCCGCCACCGCATCATCATCGAGAAAGGCGATATACGCCCCCGCGGCGCAATCAATGCCCAAGTTCCGCGCGGCGGAAATGTTTTGATTTTCGTACAAAACGCATTTTATGCGATCTGCGAAAGGAAGCGTCTTAACCGCAGAAATCCCTGCCGCATCCGCAACGATGATCAGCTCAAAATCACGGTGCGTTTGGAAATAAATCGAAAGCGCTGCACGGCGCAGCAGCGTGGCACGAGAATGGCTGACCACAATCACGCTGGCGCGCGGGTCGTTCATTCCTGCGCCATCTCCGCAAGCATCGCCTCGATGCGCGGCACGTCTTCGGGATTGTTCAATTCCCAAAACTTCCGACCGCGCGCCTCCACCTCAACACAAAGGACACGGCGCCCTGACTCAAGGAAGCGAAGTTGTTCCAACCCTTCAAGCGTCTCCAACGGTCCGATGGGCCAAGTTGGATAGGCCAACAGCGCCTCGGGGCGGTACGCATAAACGCCCACATGATGAAAGACGGGCGTTTGAGAGAGATTATCGGGGATATGCGCGGTGTAAGGGATCACCTCTTTGGAAAAATAGAGCGCCTGATGCGCGGCGCCAAATACGGCGGTCGTCCCGCCCACACGCCCCGCCATGCGATCAGCCTTTAGGGCCGCCAATGTCTCGGCATCACAACGCAAGACGGGAGTGGCAATATCGGCCAATGGATCCACACGCAGTCCCGCGATCAGATCCTCGAGAAACCACGCAGGCGTCAGCGGTGCATCGCCTTGCAGATTCACCACCATTTCCACCGATTGACCTAAGTTTTGAAGTGCCTCGGCGCAGCGCTCCGTGCCGTTTGCGCAATCGGGTGACGTCATCACAACCTCCGCGCCGAAGGCGGTCGCGGCATCACGGATACGATCATCGTCTGTCGCCACATAAACCGCGTCAAAGCCCGCAACCATGGACGCCGCGCGCCAGCTGCGCTCAATCAAACTCATCGAGCGGCCAGTGGCACCTGTTAAATGCACCAGTGGTTTTCCAGGATAGCGCGAAGATTGATACCGCGCAGGAATAACGCAAATCACACTCATGGTTCGATCAGCTCCACCTTGGGGGCATAGGCGATAAAATAGCCGTTTTCAAATTTGGGTTTGCCATAGGTGAACTCGGCATGCGTGGCAAAATCCACCATGCATCCGCCCGCACCACGCAGAACTGCATCGCCTGCGGCCGTGTCCCATTCCATTGTGCGGCCAAGCCGTGGATAGAAATCCGCTTCGCCCGTTGCCACCAAACAGAATTTCAATGACGATCCTGCGCTGCGCAATTCGGCGACCTCATAAGCGCTGATATAGGCATCGGTCGCCGCATCGCGATGGGATTTCGAGGCGACAACCCGCAAGGCGGCGTTGTCAGACTCGGCCACAGATATCACAATCCGTTCCCCGATTTTATCGTCATCAAACGGACCGATCTCTTCCACCGACACGCCATCAGCGCGGGTGTAAAACAGCCGTTTTTGCGCGGGGGCATAGACCACGCCGCGTATGGGGCGGCCTTTTATAACTAAGGCGATATTCACCGTGAAATCACCACGGCGTTGGACAAATTCCTTTGTGCCATCCAACGGGTCAACAATAATGAAATCCTGCAAGGATTGCCCATGCGTCTCGGCCTGTTCTTCGGTGACGAGGGCAATCTCGGGAAATGCCGCGCGCAGCCCTGCCGCTATATAGGCATCTGCCGCTTTATCCGCGCGGGTCACGGGGCTATCGTCTTCTTTGGTTTCAACGCCCATGTCATCCGCACGATAGACCTCCATGATGCGCGCGCCCGCACCAAGGGCGAGCCGCCGAAATTCAATTTCTATCCGTTCAAAATCCATAATTTTGTAAATTCCCAATGCGAGATTGCCTTAAATAACAGAATTCGGTTATCCTAACCGCAGGGCTTAGGGCAAGGAAATCTCTCTTTGCACTCTGGGCGGTATATATGGATCAAGGCCAGCATCCATGTTCGAAGCAAGACAGACCTCCTCGATGGGGCGCAGTTTATTTCAACTGGCTGAGGTGACCTATCACGCCTCGGTTCAAAAAGTGCGCTCCTCACATCGCAGCGCCGTCTGGGCAATTGTCATCAGCATCTTGCAAGCGGTCATGTTTGTTGGGGGCTTTTATTTAATGTTCCATTTCATCGGCGCGCGCGAGGCCAAATTGCGCGGCGATTTCATGATGTATCTCCTTACGGGTATTTACCTGTATCTGTGCCACATTCGTGCTGTTTCCGCCGTATCAGGCGCCGAAGCGGGTGTCTCATCACTGATGCAGCATGGACCAATGAATCCAATCGTGGCAATTTTATCATCCATGATTTCGGCCTTTTATGTCCAAACCATCTCACTTTTGGTGATCCTTTTCGCGCTCCATACGTTCAGTGGAACAGTGACCTTTCACAATTGGAAAGCCGCGCTCATGATCTACCTTCTGGTGTGGTTCTCGGGCTTCGGCGTGGGGTTGGTGCTGCGCGCCATTCGGCCATGGTCACCTGAAGTCGCGCGATTTGTCCAACAGGCCTATATTCGGATCAACATGATTGCTTCGGGCAAAATGTTCGTGGCCAATATGGTGCCAGGCTTCATTATTTCGATGTTCGACTGGAACCCGCTGTTTCACATTGTGGATCAAATGCGCGGCGCTGTATTTGTGAATTACTTTCCGCATCACACCTCATGGACCTATCCGCTTTATGTCTGCTTCGGGCTGCTGATCATCGGTCTTATGGCGGAGTTTTTCACCAATAAACGGGCCTCCCTGTCATGGGAGATGGGGCGCTAAACCGCATAATTGCGCAAAACATCACAATCTTGGGCAAATTGCTTGGGTTGCCCTGCTTGCAGGTGGGCAGTGCCCTGCCTATATACCGTCCGAAACGGGCTGCGTGACACAGCCACAATTTATGCGATGGCGGAGCCGATAACGGGCCTTCATCGCCTGTTCGCTTGAAGAAAAAGGAACCTGATAAAATGGCAAAAGTAATTGGCATTGACCTTGGCACGACCAACTCCTGCGTTGCGATTATGGATGGGGCGCAACCGCGCGTGATCGAAAATTCCGAGGGCGCGCGCACAACCCCCTCGATTGTTGGCTATACCGATGATGAACGTCTGGTCGGCCAATCTGCGAAACGTCAGGCCGTGACAAACCCCGAAAACACAATCTTTGCTGTGAAACGTCTGGTTGGCCGCAGGTTGACCGATGCCGAGGTGGAAAAAGACAAAAACCTTGTGCCCTACAAGATCATTGACGGTGGCAATGGGGATGCATGGGTCGAGGTTAAGGGCGAGAAATTCAGCCCAAGTCAGATTTCTGCGCAAATCCTGACCAAAATGAAGGAAACTGCGGAAAATTACTTGGGCGAGGACGTGACGCAAGCGGTGATCACCGTGCCCGCCTATTTTAATGACGCGCAGCGCCAAGCCACCAAAGACGCAGGCAAAATCGCGGGTCTTGAGGTGCTTCGCATCATCAACGAACCCACAGCAGCCGCGCTGGCCTATGGGTTGGATAAGAAAGACAGCAAAACCATCGCGGTTTATGACCTTGGCGGCGGCACGTTCGACATCACCATCCTTGAGATTGACGATGGCCTGTTTGAAGTAAAATCCACCAACGGGGACACATTCCTTGGTGGTGAAGACTTCGATATGGCGATCGTGAATTACCTCGCGCAGGAGTTCAAAAAGGAAAACAATGTCGATCTGACCCAAGACAAAATGGCGCTTCAGCGTCTGAAGGAAGCGGCTGAAAAGGCAAAGATTGAACTCTCGTCTTCGACCCAGACCGAGATCAACCAACCGTTCATCTCGATGGGCGCGAATGGTCAACCTTTGCACCTTGTTCTGAAATTGACCCGCGCAAAATTGGAAAGCCTGGTCGGTGATCTGATCAAACGCTCGCTCAAGCCCTGTCAGGCGGCCTTGAAGGATGCAGGCCTGTCAAAAGGTGATATTGACGAGGTGGTTTTGGTCGGCGGCATGACCCGTATGCCCAAGGTCATCGAAGAAGTGTCAAACTTCTTCGGCAAAGAGCCCCACAAGGGCGTAAACCCCGATGAGGTGGTGGCCATGGGTGCGGCGATTCAAGCGGGCGTTTTGCAGGGTGATGTGAAGGATGTTGTTCTTCTGGACGTTACCCCGCTGAGCCTTGGGATCGAAACCTTGGGCGGCGTGTTTACGCGTCTGATCGACCGCAACACGACCATCCCAACCAAGAAAAGCCAAATTTTCTCAACCGCCGAGGACAATCAGAACGCGGTCACTATCCGCGTCTTCCAAGGCGAGCGAGAAATGGCCGCCGACAACAAGATGTTGGGCCAGTTCAATTTGGAAAACATCCCGCCTGCGCCACGCGGTATGCCGCAAATCGAAGTGACCTTCGATATTGACGCAAACGGCATTGTCTCGGTTTCGGCCAAGGATAAAGGCACGGGCAAGGAACAGAAAATCACGATCCAAGCCTCGGGTGGCCTCAGTGATGAAGATATCGAGCGGATGATCAAAGAGGCCGAAGAGAATTCAGACGCCGATAAAGAGCGCAAGGAATTGGTTGAAACCAAGAACCAAGCGGAAAGCCTGATTCATTCGACCCAGAAATCCCTCGAAGAACATTCGGACAAGGTTGACCCGACCACCGTTGAGGCAATCGAACTTGCCATCAAAAATCTGGAAGAGCAGATCGCGACCGATGATGCGGGCAAGATCAAATCTGGCATCCAGAACGTTACCGAAGCCGCGATGAAACTCGGCGAGGCGATTTACAAAGCCCAAGCCGAGGAAGGCGAGGGCGATGATGAGCCATCTGGCGTAGACGATGATATCGTGGACGCCGATTTTGAAGATCTGGACGATAGAAAGCGCTCCTGATCGGGAAAACTGATCCCGTTGGACCAGCTGGGGCGCGCCTTGGCTGGTCTTTGCGTTAAGGAAAGGGTGTTTACCGATGTCGAAGCGCGATTATTACGATGTTTTGGGTGTGGCGCGCGGCGCTTCCCCCGAAGAAATCAAGAAAGCCTATCGCCAGAAAGCAAAAGAGCTGCATCCAGACCGCAATTCTGACAATCCAAATGCAGAAGCGCAGTTCAAAGAGGCGAATGAGGCTTATGAAGTCTTAAAAGATGCCGATAAAAAAGCGGCCTATGATCGCTTTGGTCATGCCGCGTTTGATGGGGGCATGGCGGGTGGCCCGCGTGCTGGTGGGCCACACGCGGGTGGTGATTTCGCGAGCGCCTTTTCTGATGTCTTCGAAGATCTTTTTGGCGATTTCATGGGCGGGGGCGGTCCACGCGGTGGCCGTCAGCGCAGCACGCGGGGATCTGATCTGCGCTACAATATGCGGATTACCCTCGAAGAAGCCTATTCTGGATTCAGCCGTGAAATCACCGTTCCCACGGCCGTGACCTGTTCAAGCTGTTCAGGCAGCGGATCGGAGGGCGGATCGGAGCCTGTCACCTGCCCCACCTGTTCAGGCATGGGCAAAGTGCGCGCGCAACAAGGGTTTTTCACCGTTGAGCGCAGTTGCCCGACCTGTTCGGGTGTTGGCCAGATAGTCAAAAACCCCTGCCGCGCCTGTGGTGGCGCAGGGCGCGAACAAAAAGACCGTCATCTGTCAATCAAGGTGCCTGCAGGTGTTGAAACAGGCACTCGCATCCGCCGATCAAACGAGGGTGAAGCAGGTTTGCGCGGCGGCCCGTCTGGGGATTTGTATATTTTCATCGAAGTGGCGGAACACCCCATTTTCAAACGGGATGGTGTCGATCTTTACTGCCGCGTTCCTGTTTCCATGGTCACCGCCGCATTGGGCGGGGATGTCGAAGTGCCCTGTATTGACGGCGGACGCAGCCGCGTGAAGGTGGCCGAAGGCGCACAATCGGGGCGCCAAATGCGCCTGCGCGGCAAGGGTATGCCCGCATTGCGCGGAAATGGCACGGGCGATATGTATATCGAATTGGCCCTTGAGACGCCTGTGAATCTAAACGCTGAGCAAAAAGACCTGCTGCGCAAATTTGAAGACAGCCTGAACAAGGGAAATAACCCCCATGCGTCAGGCTTTTTCGACAAGGTGAAAAGCTTTTTTGATGACTTGAAAAGCTAGAAATAGCCCCCGCCGCAGCGGGGGTTTTTCTTATTTCCCGATTTCGCAGGCCGCCATGACCGCCATGTTCAAAATGTCATTTGCGGTCGACACAGTCGAACAAATTTGCACCGGGCGATCTGGACCTGTCAAAATTGGCCCAATCACCGTGGCACCTGCCATTTCTTGCATCAACTTCACCGAAATTGAGGCGGAATGGCGCGCAGGCACAACCAGCACGTTGGCGGGGCCTGAAAGTTTGCAGAACGGGTATTGCTGCATCGCATCACGGTTCAAGGCAACATCCACGGCCATTTCACCGTCAAATTCGAAATCCACGCCTTCGCGGGCCAAGATTGCAGGGGCATCGCCCATTTTGGCCGCCCGCTCGGACACCGGATAGCCAAAGGTTGAAAAGCTGACAAAAGCCACGCGCGGTTCAAGCCCCAAAATACGCGCGACACTTGCCCCGCGCTTGGCAATCAGGGCGAGATCTTCGGCCTCTGGCCATTCGTGAACAAGCGTATCCCCAATCAAAACAACGCGGCCCTTGTGCATCATTACAGTTATACCAACGGCCCCGTCTTTGGCGCTTGCGTCAAAGACATGATTGATCAAGCCTAGAACATGAGCCGATTTTCGGGTCGCCCCCGTAACCAATCCATCGCCATGGCCATGTGCCAACATGAGCGCCGAAAAAACATGGCGATCACGTGCCGCCAAACGGTGAATATCATGGCGATCAAACCCTTTTCTTTGCAGGCGATTATAAAGAAACTCCTTATACACCTCCAAATGGCGGGTTTTTGCGGCATTGATAATTTCCAATTCGCGAACCGCATCCGCCAAACCCGCAGCGGATAGCTTCTCCGCTACGTCTGCTTCGCGTCCCACGACCAAAGCCTTGCCCAAACCGTTGCGCTGATAGGCAACGGCGGCGCGCAACACCCGAATATCATCCCCTTCGGCGAAAATCATACGCGCTTGGGTGTTGCGCGCACGGGCATAAATGCCTTGCATGATGGAGGAGGTCGGATCCATCCGCGCCTGCAAATCTTTGGCATAGGCCTCCAAATCCAAAATCGGCCGCCGTGCGGCCCCCGTATCCATACCTGCGCGCGCCACAGCGGGCGGGATCGTGTAAATCAAACGCGGATCAAACGGGGTCGGAATGATGTAATCCCGACCAAAAGACAGCTTTTCGCCATAGGCCATGGCGACCTCATCAGGCACATCCTCGCGGGCGAGTTCCGCCAAGGCATTTGCACAGGCGATTTTCATCTCGTCATTGATGGCACGGGCATGAATATCCAATGCACCGCGGAACAGATAGGGAAAACCAAGAACGTTGTTCACCTGATTGGGGTAATCGCTGCGCCCTGTGGCCACAATCGCATCGGGGCGCACTTCATGCGCTTCTTCAGGGGTGATTTCGGGATCTGGATTGGCCATCGCAAAGATCACTGGATTTTCCGCCATGGATTTGACCATATCCTGCGTCACTGCCCCTTTGGCGGACACACCAAGGAAAACATCCGCACCCTTCATCGCCTCCTCAAGGCTGCGCAACTCTGTCTTTACGGCATGGGCAGATTTCCATTGGTTCATCCCCTCGGTGCGGCCTTGATAGACCACGCCCTTGGTGTCGCAGATGATGCAATTTTGATGCTGTGCACCCATGGATTTCAACAGCTCAAGGCAGGCAATCCCTGCCGCCCCTGCACCATTCAAAACAATACGGACATCTTCAATTTTTTTGCCCGTCAAATGCAGTGCATTGATCAAACCCGCTGCACAAATCACCGCTGTGCCATGTTGATCGTCATGAAAGACGGGGATATCCATCTCCTCTTTCAGACGTTGTTCAATCATGAAACATTCAGGCGCCTTGATATCCTCAAGGTTGATCCCACCAAAAGTCGGCCCCATCAGGCGCACGGCGTTGACGAATTCATCTACGTCTTCGGTCGCCAATTCAATGTCGATTGAATTGATATCGGCAAAGCGTTTGAACAGGACCGCCTTCCCCTCCATCACAGGCTTGGAGGCAAGAGCGCCCAGATTACCGAGACCCAAAACCGCTGTGCCGTTGGAAATCACGGCAACCAGATTGCCCTTGGTGGTGTAATCATAGGCGGTTTCAGGGTTTTGCGCGATCACCTCGCAGGGCACGGCAACGCCTGGCGAATAAGCAAGGCTTAGGTCCCGTTGGGTCGACATCGCGGTGGACGCGGAAATGTCGATTTTCCCAGGGCGGGGTTCCAAATGATAGGCCAGGGCCTCCTCGCGCGTGACCTTTGGTTTATTTGCCATAAAATTCGCCTCCTCTTTCCCTTCGTTTACAATCCCTTTGGCGTGGCGACAACGCATCTCTTTTGTCCCTTCAATCCATGTCCGAGAGGCATTAGGCTAAGATCAAAGAAGGGGGCAGATATGACAGGGCAAGTCACGCCAATGATGGCGCAATATCTCGCGGTAAAGGAGCGTCACGCGGACGCGCTTTTGTTTTATCGCATGGGCGATTTCTACGAGATGTTTTTCGACGACGCCATCGCCGCGGCCGAAGCCTTGGACATTGCCTTAACCAAACGCGGTCAACATTTAGGTGAAGATATCCCCATGTGCGGTGTGCCGTTTCACGCCGCAGAAAATTACTTGCTGACGCTCATTCGCAAAGGGTTTCGCGTGGCTGTTTGCGAACAATTGGAAGATCCCGCAGAGGCCAAAAAGCGCGGATCAAAATCCGTGGTCAAGCGCGATGTGGTGCGTGTGGTCACGCCTGGAACACTGACCGAAGACAGTCTTCTTGAGGCGCGGCGCCACAATTACCTCGCCGCCTATGTTGAACAGCGTGGGGAGGCCGCCCTGTCGTGGTGCGATATGTCCACGGGCGGGTTTTGGGTCATGCCTCTTGGCCCCGCGCGGCTGGGTCCTGAATTGGCGCGGCTTGCCCCACGCGAAGTATTGATTTCCGAAAATCTCGACCCAGCGCGGGTTGCCATGATCGAGGAAACGGGCGCGAGCGTGACGCGACTTGCACCGACCAGTTTTGACAGCACGTCCGCCGCAAAGCGGCTGACCAATCTTTTCCAAGTCGACAGTTTGGATGCCTTCGGCCAATTCGCGCGGGCAGAGCAATCATCGATGGGTGCGATTGTCGATTATCTGGACATCACCCAGAAAGGCAATCTGCCCCGCCTACAGCGCCCAATACGCCAATCCATGACACGGGTGATGTTGATTGATGCGGCCACACGCAAGAATTTGGAAATCACCCAAGCGCTGTCTGGTGGGCGCAAAGGCAGCCTTTTGTCCGTGATAGACAAAACGCTAACGAGCGCGGGCGGTCGTTTGTTGGAGCGGCGGATTTCTGCACCATCCACCGATCTAGAGGAGATCACCGCACGACACGATGCGGTGCAGTTTGGCGTGGAGAATAGTGCGATATGTGAAAGGTTGCGGGGGATGCTTCGCAATATTCCCGATATGGAGCGGGCCTTATCCCGCCTGTCTTTGGATCGTGCAAGTCCGCGGGATATAGCCGCCATTCGCGCAGGATTGAAAGGGGCGGAGGAAATCGCCCATCATTTAGGACCTGCTGCACTTCCGTCTCTATGGACTAATTTAGTCAATGATTTGCAGGGTCACAGTGACCTCATTGCCCTCTTGCAGGAGGCGGTGGTTGCCGAGCCACCTTTACTTGTGCGCGATGGCGGGTTCGTAGCGCAAGGCTATCACGCGGAATTGGACGAAATGCGCAACCTGCGCGATGAGGGGCGCGGCATTGTCGGAAAAATGCAAGGTGACTATATCGGGGAAACGGGGATTTCTTCGCTGAAGATCAAACATAACAATGTGCTTGGGTATTTCATCGAAACCACGACCACCCATGCGGAAAAAATGCTGTCGGCCCCATTGTCTGAAACGTTCATCCATCGCCAAACAACGGCAAATGCGGTGCGCTTTACCACAGTGGCCCTGTCGGAGCTGGAAACCAAGATCCTCAACTCTGGCGCGCGGGCTATTGAGATTGAAAAGCAGATTTTCGCTGCCCTGCGCCAAGCCATTCTTGACCAATTCGATGCTGTGATGCGCGCAAGCTTTGCCTTGGCCTCAGCTGATCTTTATCTGGCCTTGGCGCATATTGCAGGGTCGCAAGATTGGGTGCGACCCGTTTTGGGCAAAGATCGTGATTTTGATATCGTGGGTGGTCGTCATCCCGTGGTCGAAGGCGCTTTGCGCGGCACAGGCGGGCGGTTTGTGCCAAATGACTGCGCCCTCTCGCCTACGGATGATAGCGCAGCGATCCAATTGCTGACGGGTCCAAATATGGCGGGGAAATCCACCTATCTGCGCCAGAATGCGCTGATCGTTATTTTGGCTCAAATGGGCAGTTTTGTGCCTGCAAAATCCGCAAATTTGGGCCTTGTCAGCCAAGTGTTCAGCCGCGTTGGTGCCTCCGATGATTTGGCGCGCGGGCGGTCCACATTCATGGTTGAAATGGTGGAAACCGCCGCAATTTTAAACCAAGCCGATGACCGCGCCCTTGTCATATTGGATGAAATCGGTCGCGGAACTGCCACTTATGATGGCCTGTCCATTGCTTGGGCAACGTTGGAATATTTACATAATGTCAGCAAATGCCGAGCGCTGTTTGCAACTCATTATCACGAATTGACCGCGCTGGCCGGTCAGTTGAGCGGCGCGCGCAATGCCACGGTTGCAGTCAAGGAATTCGAAGGTGAAATCGTATTTCTCCACGAGCTGCGCGAAGGCGCAGCAGATCGATCCTATGGCGTGCAGGTGGCAAAGCTGGCGGGACTGCCTGCTGCGGTTATCCATCGTGCCGAGCAGGTTTTGCAGATGTTGGAAAAGAATGATCGTGAAGGCGGGGCGCAAACACGTCTCATGGATGATCTTCCGCTGTTTTCGGCAACCCCCGCACCAACGCCCCAAAAATCAACCGCGCTAGAAGAGAGATTGCGCGCGGTGCATCCCGATGAGCTGACCGCGCGCGATGCGTTAGACCTGATTTACGATCTGAAATCCCTTTTAAAAGATTAGGATTTTGGTGTCGATGAGACCCCAACTTGGGCAGGGCGCAGCAATCGATCATGCAGCAAGAACCCTTCTGTCATCACCTGAATGATCTGACCCGCGGTGGTGCCTGGCACAGGCGCTTCGAACATGGCTTGGTGCAGCTGCGGGTCAAATTGTTCGCCCTCTTCGGGTTTCACAACGGTCACACCGTGTTTCCCAAAGACATTCAGCAGTTCGCGAAGGGTTAATTCGATTCCCTCAATGACACTGCCCGCAACGTCCCGCTGCTCATCGCCAACAGCCGACAGCGCACGATTGAGATTGTCATATACAGGCAATAGGTCGCGGGCCAGGCGCGTGCCGCCATAATGTTCGGCTTCTCGGCGATCGCGCTCTGCACGTTTGCGCAGGTTTTCCGAATCCGCCATCACACGCAACAAACGATCTTTGAGCTGATCACGTTCTGCAATCAGCGCGTCCATGGCCGCTTCGGGGGTGAGATCGGTTTCTTCACCGATTCCTTCGGCAAGATCGATATCCTCCTCGGGGGCATCAATATCATCCAAGAATGGGTCCTGCTTTGGCTCTGCCATCTTTCACCTCTTATGCACGATCAGAGATTATTTTTCCAACCAGCTGCGCCGTGTAATCCACAATCGGCACGATCCGACCGTAATTGATCCGGGTGGGTCCAATCACACCAACCGCGCCAATAATTTTCCGTTCCGCGTTCATATAGGGAGAGACCACCAAAGAGGAACCCGTAAGTGAGAATAACTTGTTCTCTGACCCAATAAAAATGCGCACACCGTCACCGCGATCCGTAAGATCAAGGAATTCTGCAATATCGCGTTTGCGTTCGAGATCATCAAACAGGGTTTTGATCCGTTCCAGATCCGCCAGTTCAGGCGCCCCATCGAGAAGATTCGCACGCCCACGCACAATCAGCCGTTCACCACGGTTCCCAGCATCCTCCCAAATGGCAAGGCCCGATTCGATCAAGGATTGCGCCAAGCTATCAATTTCCTGCCGCCGATGGGTGACCTCTTGTTCCATCACCGCGCGCAGATCACTGACGGTGCGCCCCTCGGCCCATGCGTTAACGAAATTGGCCGCCTCTCGCATTGCGCTTGGGGTCAAGCCTGGCGGGGGGGTGAATAGTCGATTTTCAACATGACCATCCGCAAACACCAATACAACCAACGCTTTTTCCGCAGAAAGCGAGACAAATTCAACGTGCTTAATCGGCGCCTCGTGCTTGGGTGCAAGCACCAAGCTGGCCCCATGCGTGATACCAGACAACGCTTTGCCGACCCGATCTAAGGCGCTTGCGACCGAATCTGAATTGCTCTGCAAGGACGATTCGAGATGGGTCTTGTCCTCATCCCCAAGTTCCGAGACCTCAAGCAGACCATCAACAAACATCCGCAGACCCATCGTGGTGGGCACACGGCCCGCAGAGACATGAGGGCTGTCAAGCAAGCCAAGATATTCTAAATCCTGCATGACGTTACGGATCGTGGCCGCTGATATTTGCTCTGACAGATTGCGGGTCAGGCTGCGTGATCCAACGGGCTCACCTGTGGCCAAATATCCCTCGACCACACGGCGAAACACTTCGCGTGAGCGGTCATTCATCTCGGATAGAATTTGTGACGTTTCACTCATTCCTTCATGCCCAATTCGTGATCTTCCAATTTTTGACAACCCTGTATCGGTCAATCCTGCTTGCAACACACCCGTTTCTGCGACTATCCCACGGGTGATGGATCACAAGGAGATATTTATGCGTCCTTCAGGCAGAAACCTAGATGAAATGCGGAAAATTTCTATTGAAACTGCCGTCATGCGCCATGCGGAAGGGTCGTGTTTGATTAAATGCGGGGATACCCATGTGCTATGTTCCGCAACCATCGAAGAACGGGTGCCGCCGTTTTTGAAAAATTCGGGCCTTGGATGGGTGACCGCTGAATATGGAATGCTGCCACGCGCGACCCATACGCGCGGACGGCGCGAGGCGGCAATGGGCAAGCAATCAGGTCGCACTCAAGAAATTCAACGCCTGATCGGCCGCGCATTACGCGCGGGCGTGGATCGATCCGCACTTGGTGAACGGCAAATTACCATCGACTGCGATGTGATGCAGGCCGATGGCGGCACCCGTTGTGCCGCGATCACAGGGGGATGGGTGGCCTTGCGGTTGGCCATCAATAAATTACTCGCTTCGGGCGCGATTACATCTGACCCGATCTTGGACAATGTCGCGGCCGTTTCATGCGGCATTTACGCGGGGCAAGCGGTTTTGGATCTCGACTACCCTGAGGATTCCGAAGCAGGAACCGACAGCAATTTTGTTATGACAGGCGCGGGCAAACTGATTGAAATTCAGGCCAGCGCAGAAAATGCCACCTTCTCGCTTGAAGAGTTTGCCCAGCTTCAAAAACTGGCCCAAAAAGGCATTTCAGAACTCGTTTCAGCGCAGAATATGGCGATTGGCTGATGCGCCGTTTCACGTCACCCGTGCTTCTGGTTGCCACCCACAATCAGGGCAAACTTGAAGAAATTGCCGCCCTGCTAGAGCCCTTTGGGATTTCTACGGTTTCGGCCAAGGATCATAACCTGCCCGAACCAGAAGAGACAGGCACAACCTTCATCGAAAATGCGCGCCTAAAGGCCCATGCGGCCTCGAAGGCCACAGGTCTGCCCGCACTTGCCGATGACAGCGGCATCGAGATCAGCGCACTTGGCAATGCGCCTGGTGTTTACACAGCAGATTGGGCCGAAACGCCCACGGGCCGTGACTTTGGCATGGCAATGACCCGCGTGCACAAGGAATTGGACGCAATCAACGCGCCACATCCACGCCGCGCGCGATTTTGCTGCACGCTTGTTTTGGCGTGGCCCGATGGCCATGACGAAGTTTTCGAGGGTGTCATGGATGGCCAAGTCATTTGGCCAATGCGCGGCGATCAGGGTCACGGCTATGACCCGATTTTTCAGCCAGACGGCTATGATCTGACCTTCGGAGAAATGGACCGTTGGGAAAAGAATAAGATCAGCCATCGCGCAGATGCCTTCAGAAAATTGGTGACGTTATTTGACAGGCCGTGACGATTGGGAAAATGGCGGGTTCGGCATTTATCTGCACTGGCCTTTTTGTCAGGCCAAATGCCCTTATTGCGATTTCAACTCTCATGTTTCCCAAAACATCGACCAAACGCGATGGAACCGTGCATATTTAAGCGAAATTGATCGCTTGGCCGCTGAATGTGGCGGGCGCGTGCTTCACTCGGTTTTTTTTGGTGGTGGGACGCCATCCTTAATGGATGGCGAATTGGTTGCCGCGATAATTGAGCGGATTTTGCATCACTGGCCCGCTGCGAATGATCTGGAAATCACCCTCGAGGCAAATCCAACCTCTGCCGAAGCGGGTCGCTTCATCGCATATCACGATGCGGGCGTTTCGAGACTATCAATGGGTATTCAGGCCCTCAATGATCCTGATCTCAAGGCATTAGGACGCTTACATAGCGCGGACGAAGCCTTGCGCGCTTTCGATATTGCGCGTGGCATTTTTCCAAGGGTCAGTTTCGATTTGATCTATGCGCGGCAACATCAAACCTTGGAGGCGTGGCGCGCCGAATTAAGCCGCGCCTTATCATTGGGCTTGGATCATCTATCGGCCTACCAATTAACAATCGAGGATGGCACGGCCTTTGGTGCACGAGCAAAAATAGGAAAGCTCGATGGCCTACCGCATGACGATTTGGCGGTTGATATGTATGAACTGACCCAAGATCTATGTGATGCGGCGGGCTTACCCGCCTATGAGATTTCAAACCATGCCAGTGATTTGGCGCAATCGCGGCACAATTTGATCTATTGGCGCTATGGCGATTATCTGGGGATTGGTCCTGGCGCGCATGGTCGTCTAACCTTGGACGGCGTGAAATATGCCACCGCAACGCCGCTTTTGCCTAATCAATGGCTTGATCAGGTAGAGCGGATTGGTTCAGGCGAGGCACCGCGCGAGATAATTTCCAAAAAAGACCAAGCTGTTGAAGCCTTGATGATGGGATTGCGCTTGAAAGAGGGTGTTTCATTGGCACGAATACGTGCCTTGTCCGACACAGCGGTGAACAAAGAAAAGTTAAATGAATTCAAAGATTTAGGTTTGATCACTCTCGATGGATCGCAGCTTAGGTGCAGCGCAAAAGGCCGACCAGTGTTAAACGGAATCTTGCGCGGGCTTTTGACTTAGGACCCACCACCCAGACGGCGCATCAAATCGTCCAGCGCCTCCAAATCTTTGTAAGCAATCGACATTTTTCCTGTGCCACTGGCCGCATCATGTTGGATATCCACCTTCATCCCCAAAGCAGCGGAAAGGTCAGCCTCGATCGCACGGGTGTCTGCGTCTTTGCGCGCCGCATCAGGGCGGGTGACCTTCGGCTTGTCGCCTGAAGATTGCGCCAATTTCTCAGCCTCACGCACAGATAAGCCTTTTGCAATAATTTCCCGGGCCAATTCAGATGGGTTCGGTGTCGTGATCAAGGCACGGGCGTGACCCGCAGACAAACGGCCCGCGCGCAGCATATCCTGCACATCATCAGGCAGTTGCAAAAGCCGCATGAGATTTGCGATATGGCTGCGGCTTTTGCCCATCGCCTCGGCCAATTTCTCTTGGGTATGTCCAAACCGATCAATCAACTGGCGATACCCCATTGCCTCTTCGACAGGATTAAGATCAGCGCGTTGGATGTTTTCGATGATGGCGATTTCCAGAACTTCGACATCTGTGAAATCGCGAATAATAATTGGCAATTCATGAAGCTGCGCCATCTGTGACGCGCGCCACCGGCGTTCACCTGCAACGATTTGGTAATCGCCATCATGATCTGGATCAGGCCGCACGATAAGGGGCTGTATAATCCCTTTTTCTTTAATGGATGCAGCCAGTTCTTCCAACGCTTCGGGCGTGAAATTGCGGCGCGGCTGATCTGGATTGGGGCGAATCCGCTCAATCGGCAGTTTGGCATCGGCACGGCGTGTTGTGGTCGCGCCTCCCGCAACCGCCGTGCCTTTTGGCGCGGCCACGGCATCGGTTGTCGCGCCCGTATCGATATCTTGCATCAATGCCGAAAGGCCGCGGCCCAAACCGCGTTTGTCACGTTTACTCATTATCGACTCCCAAACTTAGGCATCATGCCGTGCAAGAATTTCGCCAGCCAGCGCTTTATAGGCCAAGGCCCCCGTAGAGGAGCCATCATATTCCAAAACCGTTTGCGCAAAAGAGGGCGCCTCGGACAAACGAACATTGCGAGGGATTTTGGTCTGGTAAACCAAATCACCAAGTGTTTGTCGCGCGTCATCTTCGACCAGCTTCGACAAGTTGTTACGCAAATCATACATAGTCAACACAACGCCTTCGATACGCAGATCAGCATTTGCCCCTTCGCGGACTTGGCGCACGGTGAGCATCAACTGGGAAAGCCCCTCCAGGGCAAAAAACTCGGCCTGCAATGGCACCAACACCGAATGCGCTGCAACCAAGGCATTTACGGTCAGCAAGCTGAGGGAGGGCGGACAATCCATGAAAATATAATCATACCGACCGAGGTCTGCAGCCCGAAACGCGTTGCGCAACAAGATCACGCGCTTTTCATTATCACTGAGCTCCACATCAGCAGAACTGAGATCCGTGGTTGCAGGCACAAGATCGAGACCGTCAACATTGGTTTTCTGAACGATATCAGACAAGGGCGCGCCTTCGATCAACAAATCATAACTGGATAAATCTCGATTTTCGACCCCCAATCCAGTCGAGGCATTGCCTTGCGGATCAAGATCAACGAGCAGCACACGCTTGCCCAACGCGGCCAGAGCCGCGCCAAGATTGATCGTTGTGGTTGTCTTGCCGACACCGCCCTTCTGGTTGGCAATCGCGATAATGCGGGGCAAAGCGTGCTCAGACACGGCGTAATTCCTTTATTTCTATGATTTGACCGTCATCACTGGTTACGCTTGGATATGCGGTGAGTGACATCTGCCACGATTCCTTGGCGCTGTCGATTTCTTGTGCTGCAGATTGGCCCTTTAAGAACAAACACTGTCCACCTGTTGCCAAATGGCGATAGGACAACGCGCAAAGTTTGCTCAAATCGCTCAGGGCACGCGCGGAGATAACATCAGCGTTTTGTGGTGGTGCATCCTCGATCCTGCGCGACATCACCTGAATGGATACGCCCGTCTGCCGCGCCACATCCCGCAAAAATGCGCATTTTCGCAAATCAGATTCGATGAAATGGAACTGGATCAAGGGGGCTGCCTCGGCCGCCAAGATGGCGCAGACCAGACCAGGGAAGCCACCGCCACTGCCCATATCCAACCATTTTCCCTGCGTTGCATGGGCTAAAGGAAAAATTTGGGCTGAATCGACAATGTGGCGGCCCCATGCGTTTGGCAAAGTGGCAGGCGCGACCAAATTTATGGCCTTTTGCCATTTCGTAAGCATATCCACATAAATCTCAAGGCGCTGCATTGTTTCACGTGAAACACGATCCGCGAGATAGCCCTTGGCTTCGGCCTCGTTCATGCGGATTTCCGTTGGTATTGGCGCAATTTCGTCAATATCAGCGTCAAGGCGGCGGGTGTCATCCCATCAATGCGCCCCGCCTGCCCCAAATCACGTGGCTGCACCTTGGTCAATTTTTGGCGCAATTCGGTGGACAGGCCTTCGATCTCCATGAAATTCATGTCTTTGGGGATGGTTTGAGCCTCGTCACGCTTTAATGCCAGAACATCGCGCTCCTGCCTTGCAATATAAGCGGCATATTGAGCTTCGCGATTGATCTGCTGCTTTACTTGGAGGTCATGGTCGGCCAACTGAGGCCAAATCTGTTCAAGATCAGTAAATTCAATATCGGGAAAGGCGAGAAGTTCGACTGCGGTTCTGCGCTGGCCATCCTGATTCATGTTCAAGCCGTGTTTCTTACCCTCTGAGGGCGTCAATTGACACGTATTCAATTGGGCATAGCAGGCCGTGATTTGATCCATTTTTGTATCAAAGGCGTGTTTACGCGCCTCACCCACCGTTCCAAGTGCAATACCGAGCGGGGTTAACCGTTGATCGGCATTATCCGCACGCAAAGACAAGCGAAACTCTGCACGGGAGGTAAACATCCGATAAGGCTCACTGACACCGCGTGTGACCAGATCATCGATCATAACACCGATATAACTGTCCCGGCGGGAGAATATCACAGCATCCTGACCCATTGCGCAGCGCGCGGCGTTAATACCCGCAACATAACCCTGTGCTGCGGCTTCCTCATAGCCAGTTGTGCCGTTGATTTGCCCTGCAAAGTAAAGATTTTTCACAGCCTTTACCTGCAAATCAGGGCCGAGCGCGCGGGGATCTACAAAGTCATATTCAATCGCATAACCAGGTTGAAGAATGGACACATTTTCAAGGCCATCCATGGATCGCACATAATCCTGCTGCACATCCGCAGGAAGCGAGGTGGAGATTCCATTGGGATAGATCGTGTGATCGTCTAGGCCCTCTGGCTCCAGAAAGACCTGATGCGATGATTTATCTGCAAAGCGGACAATTTTATCTTCGATGGAGGGGCAATACCGTGGTCCAATCCCCTCGATATGCCCACCATACATAGCGGAGCGGCTGAGATTGTCCCGAATGATTGCGTGGGTTTTTTCGTTCGTATGGGTGATGCCACAGGCGATCTGGCGCACAAAAGGCTTATGTGACAGGAACGAAAACATCACGGGATCATCATCAGCGGGCTGTGTTTCTAGGCTTTCCCAGTTGATCGTTCGCCCATCCAACCGTGGCGGTGTACCCGTTTTCAGCCGTCCGAGCGGTAAATTGAACGTATCAATCCGCTCCGCCAGTTTTACCGATGGCTTATCACCCATACGGCCACCCGCCATGCGCGTATCGCCAATATGAATCACGCCACGCAGAAAGGTGCCCGTTGTCAAAACAACGGCCTTAGCCCGAATTTCCGAGCCATCCGCCAAAACGACACCAGACACATTGTCATCTTTGGCGATGAAATCAGCAACTTCGCCCGCAATAATGGCCAGATTCGGCGTCTTCCCAAGCAAATCGGCCATCGCAGCACGATAAAGCTTACGATCCGACTGGGTGCGCGGCCCTTGAACAGCAGGCCCTTTGCGCCTGTTGAGCAGGCGAAATTGAATCCCTGATCGATCAGCAGCTATGCCCATGACGCCGCCCAGCGCATCGATTTCACGCACCAAATGACCCTTACCCAAGCCACCAATGGCGGGATTGCAGGACATTACACCGATATTATCTAAGGAAAGCGTCACAAGTGCGGTCTTGGCACCCGCCCGCGCTGCGGTATGTGCCGCCTCTGCGCCTGCATGGCCGCCGCCAATAACGATGACATCAAAATCATGATGTTTCACGTGAAACACTCCAGAATGCTATTTTCCAAGACAAAACTGCGAAAAGATCTCACCCAATACCATTTCCACATCGACACGTCCAATGAGCGAATCCAGCTTCCTTATAGCATATCTCAAATACTCTGCGGCAATCTCGGCACTGGCAGGATTTTGATCCAAAACCGAACGGGCTTGATCCAAGGCCTCACAGGCTGCTTCCATTGCATGACGGTGGCGCAAATGCGTTGCGGTGCCCACATTGGCCGCACGTGCCGACAAAATCTCTGCGATCTGCGCCAGTAGCCTGTCCACCCCGTCACCTGATTTTCCAGAGATGGTTGAGTCCTGCGCCACGTGCAAATCGCCCTTACCCAAAAGGGAAATATCATCTTGGCTCAGGGCAAAAGGCGGTTCTTCATCGAGTGTAGATTTCAAGAATACACGTAAATCCGCTTGTTGCGCGCGCTCGATCGCACGCTGGACGCCGACCTTCTCAATTTCATCTGCGCTATCGCGAATGCCGGCCGTATCCAACAGGGTTACGGGCAATCCATTCACATCCATCCGCACCTCGATGACATCGCGCGTGGTGCCCGCAACTTCCGAGGTGATAGCAACATCTCGTCCTGAGATTGTATTCAGTAGGGTAGATTTTCCTGCATTGGGTGCGCCAATTATCGCAACTTCGAATCCATTCCGCACGCGCTCGGCAACGTAGCTGCCCGCGATCTCAGTTGATAAACCCTTCATTACTTGGGCCATCAACGCGCTCACCTCAGGGCTGACATCAACGGGCACATCCTCATCAGCGAAATCGATGGTCACTTCGATCAATGCGGCTGCACGCAATAAATTCTGACGCCAGCTTTCCACCAATATTCCCAATTGGCCTGAAAATATGCGCACGGCCTGCATCCTTTGCGCTTCCGTTTCAGCGTTGATGAGATCAGACAACCCTTCGACTTGCGCCAAATCTAGCTTGTTGTTCTCCAATGCACGGCGGGTAAATTCACCTGGCTCCGCTGGTCGTGCCTGCGGATACCGTGTCAAAACAGCCAAGATCGCCTTCACCACCGCTGGGCTTCCGTGGCAATGCAGCTCAACCACATCTTCACCCGTAAAGCTGTTGGGGGATCTAAAGGTCAATACAAGGAGATGATCGATATTTTGGCCATCGGCCTGAAAATACCTAAGTTTAAACTGTCCTGCCTTTGGCAGCACGTCAATATGATTGGCACAAATCGCAAATGCATCTGGGCCAGACACACGGATAACGGAGACACCCGCCCTGCCCGTGCCTGAGGCCTGCGCGAAAATCGTATCGCCTGCCGCAGCCGACATTTTATGTATTCATAGAATCGAAGAACTCTGAATTCGTTTTGGTCTGTTTCAGTTTCGAGATCAGGAATTCGATTGCATCTGTGGTGCCCATCGGGTTGAGGATACGCCGCAAGACATAGGTTTTCTGAAGATCACCTTTATCGACCAGCAGGTCCTCTTTCCGGGTTCCCGATTTCAAAATATCCATCGCAGGGAACACACGTTTGTCTGCCACCTTGCGATCCAAAACGATCTCAGAGTTGCCGGTGCCTTTGAATTCTTCAAAAATCACTTCGTCCATACGGCTGCCCGTATCGATAAGCGCTGTGGCGATAATGGTCAGCGATCCGCCTTCTTCGATGTTCCGTGCAGCACCAAAAAACCGCTTCGGCCGCTGCAAAGCGTTTGCATCAACACCACCTGTCAAAACCTTACCCGATGACGGAACCACCGTGTTGTAGGCACGTCCAAGACGCGTGATCGAGTCGAGCAAAATCACAACATCACGTTTATGTTCAACCAGACGCTTGGCCTTCTCGATCACCATTTCTGCGACGGCCACATGGCGCGTTGCAGGTTCATCAAAGGTCGAGGAAACGACCTCACCCTTCACCGAGCGCTGCATATCCGTCACTTCTTCAGGGCGTTCGTCAATCAAAAGAACCAGCAAATAACACTCTGGATGATTGGTTTCGATTGAATGGGCGATATTCTGCAAAAGAACAGTTTTCCCTGTTCGCGGTGGCGCAACGATAAGGGCGCGCTGTCCCTTCCCAATCGGTGAAACCAAGTCGATGATGCGCGCCGAACGATCCTTAATGGTCGGATCTTCGATTTCCATCTTCAACCGCTCATCTGGATAAAGCGGTGTCAAGTTATCAAAGGCCACTTTGTGGCGTGCCTTTTCTGGAACCTCGAAATTGATTTTTGATACTTTGGTCAGGCCAAAATAATTTTCACTTTCCCGCGGCGCGGCAATGACACCTTCCACCGTATCACCTGTCCGCAAGCTGTGCTGACGGATCATATCAGGCGAAACATAGATATCATCAGGGCCTGGAAGATAATTGGCCTCTGGTGAGCGCAAAAACCCAAATCCATCCTGCAAAACTTCTAAAACACCATCCCCATAGACATCCCACCCCTCTTCTGCGCGTTCCTTGAGAATGGCGAACATCATATCGCCTTTACGCATGGTTGATGCGTTCTCGATCTCCAATTCTTCCGCCATAGAAAGCAGGTCTTTTGGGGACTTCGCCTTGAGATCGGCAAGGTTTAGGGAATTCACTGTCATGAGCGGTCCATGTGCCCTGTGTGGCTGTTTAAGTACACAGAGACGTCAATAAGGGGAAAGAACACACCCGAACGGGCGATTTATCTGCCTTCTATGCAGCCATCTGTCCTGAGTCAACCGAGCATCGTTTCTGCTGTCATCAGGTTTCATTCTAATGAAAGAGAAATTTAGAAAAGGAAGATGTTGTGTCTGTAGTTCTGTGTAAAACAGGGAAAACGGGGATATCAGCCTGTTTTCCACAGATATTATATCGTGGTGAAAAATATCCAGATAACCAAAGCTCAGATAATTTTATTTTAAAATCAATATTTTAGGCTATAAAAGATGATAACAACATGGGGATAACATTCGGATATCCCTGCAGGTCAAAGGGCTTTGTGGAGTGGTTGGACAAATATATCCACGGGGATAAGTCGCCTATCGGATATCGAACATCTCCGTTTCGCTGTGATTGAAATCTGGAATTTTGATATGTCATCTCTTTGTGCCAGTACATATCCCCAAAGAGACCCACGGGTTCATCCTATGAAAAAAATCATTCTCGCCTCACAGTCGCAGACCCGTCAGACACTTTTGCGAAATGCATCTGTGTCTTTTGAGGCGGTAAACGCCCGAATCGATGAGGAGGCCTTGAAGCAAAGTCTGCGCGCCGCAAATCTCGCGCCCCGTGACATGGTCGATCAGTTGGCCGAGGCGAAAGCAGCGAAAATCGCACGTAAGTTTCCTGAAGCGGTCGTGCTGGGCTGTGACCAAATACTTGAGTTCGAGGGTCACATTTCTTCAAAACCACAAAATCGAGATCAAGCGCGTGATCAGTTGATCCGCTTGCGAGGCGGTTCTCATAAATTGCTGTCTGCGGTTGTGATTTATGATGAATGCGAACCGATTTGGCGTCATGTTGGCGTGGTTCGGTTACATATGGCGACCTTTACGGATACATATCTGGACGACTACCTTTCCCGAAATTGGCCTGCTATCCAATCCAGTGTTGGCGGTTATATGCTCGAGTCGGAGGGAATACGCCTGTTCAGCCGCATAGAAGGCAGTTATTTTGATGTTCTCGGCTTTCCTTTGATCGAGGTGCTCAACTACCTATCCTTGCGAGGGTTTATTGACCGATGACTGATATGGTTCGACTTGCGGCTGTTCTGGGTGATCCTATTGCGCATAGCAAATCGCCAAAGCTTCACGGATTTTGGCTTAAAAAATACCAAATCGCGGGACATTATGTGCCTCTGCATACCCGTGCAGAGGATTTGAAGGCCGTTTTGCACCTTCTTCCGAAACTGGGATTTGTCGGCGCCAACGTCACCATTCCTCATAAAGCAGCGGTGTTAGAATGCGCGGATATCGTGACAGATCGCGCCCGCGCAATTGGCGCAGCAAATACCCTGACATTTTCAAAATCAGGGGAAATTACGGCTGATAATACAGATGGGATTGGTTTCCTTACAAATATTCAACAAAACATCCCTGATTTCCAAAGCAGCGTTGGACCTTCGGTTATCTTGGGTGCTGGCGGTGCGGCCAAAGCCGTGATTGCCGCCCTTTTGGACGATGGTGCGCCCCTGATTCATGTTCTGAACCGGAATGTCGCGCGTGCTGATCATTTGCGGGCGCATTTTGGTCCAAGGCTCCGCACCGCTGGATTGGATGCGCTGCCTGATCTTTTGCCTGACTGTCATCTTCTCGTGAATACGACCTCACTGGGTATGACAGGACAACCAGCGCTGAATGTAGATTTGCGAAATCTCAATCCCAACGCAGTGGTCAATGACATTGTCTATGCGCCCCTGAAAACCGCGCTTTTACAACAAGCCGAAGATCTTGGTTTCCGTGCCGTTGATGGATTGGGAATGTTATTGCATCAGGCGGCTCCGGGCTTTGCGCGATGGTTCGGAACAACGCCAGAAATAGATGATGAACTGCGTCAAGCGGTTTTGGAAAAATGAGCTTTCTTCTCGGTCTTACCGGCTCAATTGGGATGGGGAAAAGCACCACAGCGCAAATGTTTCACGCCGAGGGAATTCCTGTTTGGGATGCCGATGCGGTTGTGGCCAAGCTTTACCAGAAAGGTGGCGCGGCGGTGTCTTCGCTCGCATCTCTAAGCCCCGATTTTGTGAAACATGGGGCAGTGGATCGAAGCGCCCTGAAATCTTGGGTCAAATCAGAGCCAAACAACCTGTCTCGGCTCGAATCCATTATTCACCCCCTTGTGGCGCAAGACCGCGAAAAATTTATAGCCGACCACGCGGAATATGATCTCATTTTATGTGATATCCCATTGTTGTTTGAAACCCATGCAGACGAATGGCTGGATGCGGTATTGGTCGTGACCACGGATCCCGAAACTCAAAAGTCCCGCGTTATGGCACGACCTGGTATGGACCAAGACTTGTTTGATAAAATTCTTGCCCGCCAGACACCCAATTGCGAAAAAATAAAACGCGCTGATTATGTGATCGAAACCAAATCACGCGAGCAAACCCGCGCTGCTGTGCGCGCCTTGATTCAGACCATAAAGGATGAAACATAATTCATGCGCGAAATCGTCCTCGATACAGAAACCACGGGATTTGAGCCAAATGAAGGGCACCGCATTGTCGAAATTGGTGCGGTTGAATTGTGGAACCACTTGCCCACGGGCAAAACCTATCACCAATACATCAATCCAGAACGACCAATGCCGCAGGAGGCGTTTAACGTTCACGGTTTGGGCGATGAATTCCTGGCGGATAAGCCCGCATTTGCCTCTATCGCGCAGGATTTTCTGGATTTTATAGGCGATGCTCAACTGGTGATCCACAACGCCAGTTTTGATATGAAATTTCTAAATGCCGAACTTTCATGGGCGAATAAGCCCACTCTTCCAACAGAACAGGCCCTTGATACTTTGGCCATCGCGCGCCGAAAATTTCCAGGCTCCCCCGCAAGTCTCGATTCCCTGTGCCGCCGCTTTGGCGTGGACAATTCGATGCGCGAGAAGCATGGCGCCCTGTTGGATTCGGAAATTTTGGCCGAGGTCTATTTGGAGCTTATCGGCGGCAAACAGCCCGATTTGGTTCTATCCCAAAATAAAGATGACACGAACCGCGATGTTGTCCGTCCCGTCACGCCTACGCGCAGCAGACCACAAGCATTGCCCCCGCGCATTACCGAGGCAGAGCGCGCTGCCCATCACGATTTTATTGCCGAAATGGGCAGCAACGCAATTTGGATCAAGTGACGATCAAGCGTCTGCTTTTTGTTCGCTCATCTTGCGCGCGATTTCATTTCGATACAGCGCAACGAAATCAATCGTATCAAGATTGAGCGGCAGATATCCCCCGTCCCGTGTCACATCCGACACAATCCGGCGGATGAACGGAAACAGCATCCGTGGACATTCAATCATCAAATAGGGATGCAGCTGTTCTTCGGGCACATTGTCGATGTGGAAAATACCCGCATAATCGAGATCAACACGGAAAATCGCTTCGGGTGTGTCCGATTTGGTTTTTGCTTCAATCGTCACTTTGACAATGACGTTATATTGCTTTTCGGTTGGACGCTTGCCGCCATCAAGCGCCACGCGCAGTTGGATGTCGGGTTGACCAGCCCCTTGGATCGATTTTTGCGCGGCGATGTTTTCAAAGGACAAATCGCGCACAAATTGGCCCAGAATTTTCATCTGCGGCATCACGGGTTGCTGCTGCGCACCATTTTCTTGCGCGGCATCTGCATCTTTCTTCGCCATTCATGATCTCCCTCAGGCAAATTTTAAACGCCTCTTAGCAGCCCATGGTCAAAGCCTCAATGCCGCGTCCATTTAGAAGGGCCAGGATCACGTGCCGCGATGACTTCGCCATCTTCATCGATGATAACGCCTTTCTCGGGGTCCGCTGTGGTTGTGCTGAAACCAGTGACGTGAACCCGCGCGCGCAGCTGACCAATTAAGAATTCTCGCAAAGGTGGAACCAGCAAGGCAAAGCCAACACCATCTGTGAAAAAACCTGGTGTCAGTAGCAATGCACCAGCGATGAGAATCATTGCGCCATGTGCCAAAGCTTCGGTTGGATCGGACAATTCATGAAAGCGCGATTTGATTTGTGACAGCGCGATACTTCCTTGTGAGCGCACCAGAGAGGTGCCCAAAACTGCGGTAATGACCACAATCGCCAAGGTGGGCCACAGGCCGATTGCGCCCCCAATTTCGATAAAAAGGCCGATTTCAATGAGGGGAACCGCAAGAAAAATAAGGAATAGCCACATTTTTTGAGCCTTTCGCAAAGATAGTCGGTAAAACTATGTCGCAATTCATGGACTTGCTGCCTGACCATACCTACATATGAAGCCAAGCACTTGCCTGTAACCCCTGCATCGAAGTTGAATCGAGAAATACATATGAATTCATCGTTTTTGTCCCTTTTGGTTCTCGCGGCGATCGCGATTTTCCTCATACTGCGTTTGCGCGCCGTTTTGGGCACCCGCGAGGGGTTTGAAAAATCACCAGATGCGATCAAAGCCGCAAAGCCAAGCCAAAGCCGCAATTTTGAGGTGATCGAGGGCGGACCAGATCGGGATATCACGGATCACGTGCCCGAAGGTTCTGATGCGGCGCGCGCCCTTGCGGCGATGAAATCCGCAGAGCCCAGTTTTTCGGTGGAGGAGTTCTTGCAAGGGGCGCGCGGTGCCTATGAGATGATTTTAATGGCGTTTGAGCGCGGGGACATTTCAGAATTGCGCGATTTTCTATCCGCGGAAGTGGCTGAAAGTTTTGACGAGGTGATCGCGGCCCGCCGTGCGCAAGGCTTGGAAATCGAGGCAAATTTCGTGGGTCTAAGCGATATCGCTGTGCAGGATGCCCAATTTGACCCAACATCGCGCGAGGGCGAATTGACCGTGCGCTTTGCAGCGGAGTTAACTTCCTTGGTGCGCAATGCGGATGGTGAGATTGTCGAGGGAAGCGCGACCGAGATCAAACGCCAGCGCGATATTTGGACATTCGCCCGCGAGATGGGCAGCAACAACCCAAATTGGGTTTTGGTGGCCACAGGTGGCTGAACCCGCCTGAAAGGATGTGTCGTGACCTATCCCCAACCCATAGGATTTTCTGATCTTTTGGGTTGGAATGACGAGGATCACGGGGAAATCCTATCACTTTTCAGCCAACAAACTGCACAAGCGACCAAGCATTTGATCCGCGCGGCGCAGAATATCCCCCCTGATCAGGCGCGAAAATTTTTTGAGGATTATTTTCAGCCGATGCAGTTTGGCCCTGCTTTTGCGGGTCATGTCACGGGTTATTATGAGCCGATTTTGGCAGGCAAAACAGCGCCCGATGCTGACTTTAAATATCCCCTTTATGCGCCACCCCGTGACCTTAGCCTTCCTTGGCATACCCGTCACGCGATAGAACAAGGGGATATCTTATCGGGTCGTGCACTTGAATTGGTGTATCTCAATTCCCGTGTGGACCAGTATTTTGTCCATATACAAGGCTCTGTCGCAGTGGATTACCCAGATGGCACGCGGGCCCGATTTGGATTTGCCGCGAAAAACGGCCATCCCTACCGCTCCATTGGGCAGGTCTTGATCGCCCGAGGTGAAATCGCGGCCGAAAACATAACCGCCGATTGGGTGAAATCGTGGTTGAATGCGAATCCTGAGCAGATGGATGCCCTATTTTGGGAAAATCCATCATACATTTTTTTCGCCCCGCGTCAGACAGCGGGTGCTGTGGGCGCAGCGGGTGACGTTTTGAGCCCACATCGTTCGATTGCGGTGGATCCTGCCTATATTCCTTATGGTTTGCCCGTTATGATTGCACGTCAAGGTCATGAACCACGCCTCTATTTGGCCCAAGACTGTGGCTCGGCCATCAAAGGCCCCCAGCGGGCCGATATTTTCTGTGGATCAGGGAATGAAGCAGGACATCACGCGGGGCAAATCAACGCAGCGGCCCAGTTGACGGTGCTTTGGCCAAAGGGCCATGCTGTCGTGGATGATTTGGCGGGATAGGGCATGGCGAAGAAACCCAAGCATCTGAGCAATGAAGATCGTCTTTTATGGGATCGCGTGGCGCGCAGTGCCAAACCGTTGCGCAATCGGTCGCAGACCTTCACTCTGCCTCAATTTGATACGAAGTCACCAAATACTGTTGAAAAACCGACTGTCCCATTGGACTTAACCAATTTGAATTTTGGCGCGAACGCCGCTCCAACGCCTCAACCCTTGCGCAAAACAGATCCTCTGCGGATGGATAAGAAGACCCATACCCGTATGATGCGCGGCCAGTTGCGGCCAGAGGCCCGTATTGATTTGCACGGAATGACCCAAGCCCAAGCCCATCCTGCCTTGGCGCGGTTCATTCATGATGCCTATGATCGTCATCTGCGCCTTGTTTTGGTCATCACGGGGAAAGGTCAATTATCTGATCCAGGTGGCTATGATTTGGCCGCACCCCCGCGTGGCGTGTTGCGCCAGAATGTTCCGCAATGGCTGCGGCATCCATCTTTAAGCCATATGATATTGGATATCCGCGAAGCGCATAGCCGCCATGGTGGGCATGGCGCGCTTTATGTCTATTTGAGGAAATAGAGCCTATAAAACGTAACGGCTTAGATCCGATTTCCCTGCAAATTCAGCCAAATATGTCTCCACATATGTCGCATCAACCGTCACGCTTTCGCCGCCGCGATCAGGCGCG
Organism: Rhodobacteraceae bacterium XHP0102; assembly: GCA_025751475.1. Lineage (GTDB taxonomy): Bacteria > Pseudomonadota > Alphaproteobacteria > Rhodobacterales > Rhodobacteraceae > M30B80. The sequence goes on along the minus strand of JAOWLD010000002.1, from coordinate 242,111 downwards.
GTGAAGCTTAACTCCTCAAAAACCCGTTCCAAAACGGTATAAAGCCGCCGCGCCCCAATGTTTTCAACCGATTTATTTACATCCGCTGCGATTTTGGCCAAGGCCCGTATACCGTCTTCGGTGAAATTCACCGTTACATTTTCGGTCGCCATTAGGGCCGTGTATTGACGTGTTAACGCGTTATCAGTTTCCGTTAAAATGCGGGTGAAATCCGCCTCGGTCAGCGCTTGCAGTTCAACCCGAATGGGAAGCCGCCCTTGCAGTTCTGGCAGCAGATCAGATGGCTTTGCGATGTGAAAAGCGCCCGATGCGATGAACAGGATATGATCTGTTTTAACAGGGCCGTGTTTAGTAGAGACAGTTGTGCCTTCTATCAAGGGCAGTAAATCGCGCTGCACGCCCTCGCGGCTGACATCGGCACCCCGCGCCTCAGCGCGCGCTGCAACCTTGTCGATTTCATCAATGAACACGATTCCGTTCTGTTCAACGGCACGAATGGCCTCTTTTGTCACGGTTTCCTGATCCAGTAGGTTGTCGGCTTCCTCTGCGATCAAGACTTCATAACTTGCGGCAACCGTCATTCTTTTGCGGATTTTGCGACCGCCAAAGGCCTTGCCGAAAAGATCGCCCAAATTCATTCCGCCGCCCATTTGGCCCATACCGGGCTGACCAGGGATTTCAAACATGGCCATGGGGTTGGATTGATCTGCGACCTCCAGTTCAATCACTGTATTGTCCAATTCGCCACTCCGCAGCTTTTTGCGGAACATCTCGCGCGTTTGGTTGCGTGCATCCGCCCCAGCCAAGGCGGCAATAACGCGATCTTCCGCTGCTTTGTGTGCTTTGGCCGTAACTTCTTCGCGCATATGATCCCGCACCATAATTTGAGCAGCATCGACCAGATCGCGGATGATTTGCTCGACATCGCGCCCGACATACCCAACTTCGGTGAATTTTGTGGCTTCCACTTTCAAAAAGGGCGCGCGGGCCAGTTTTGCCAAACGGCGGCTGATCTCGGTTTTGCCGACACCCGTGGGACCAATCATCAGGATATTTTTCGGGTAAACCTCATCGCGTAAATCATCACCAAGCTGCTTGCGCCGCCAGCGATTGCGGAGGGCCACTGCAACCGCACGCTTGGCATCGGCTTGGCCAATGATGAAACGGTCTAATTCTGATACGATCTCGCGCGGGGTAAGGTCAGTCATTTTGCTATGCGCTCCACCGTCAAATTGCCATTTGTATAGACACAGATTTGTGCTGCGATTTCCATCGCGCGCCGCGCGATTTCTTCGGCCGATTTGTCGCTGTCGATCATGGCACGGGCGGCGGCCATTGCGTAATTCCCACCCGACCCGATCGCGGCGATGCCATATTCAGGCTCGAGAACGTCACCCGCACCCGTAATGACATAAAGCTCTGCGCCATCGGTGACGATCAGCATCGCTTCGAGTTTTTGAAGATATTTATCGGTCCGCCAATCCTTGGCCAACTCAACGCTGGCGCGCTGCAATTGACCAGGCGTTGCCTCGAGTTTTGCTTCCAATCGTTCGAGCAAAGCAAAGGCATCGGCAGTAGACCCTGCAAAACCCGCGACCACCTCATAGCCACCTGGGGACAGGCGGCGCACTTTGCGCGCGGTTCCCTTGATCACGGTCTGGCCGAGGCTGACTTGGCCATCACCTGCAATCACCACCTCATTGCCTTTGCGCACACCGATGATGGTTGTGCCATGCCAGTCTGGAAAGCTATTTGACATTATGATCCTCTTTTCTGCGCCCAATATGGAAGCGGCGAGATCAGATCACAACCGCTGCTTCGGCCAATTTTTACGCCTCGGCACCCGCATCGCCAACATGGGCATAAGCCAAGGTTTTCTAAAACGGCTTAAATCGAGGGATTCATGAACGCCCGTGACCACCTCACCGTTGATTTTGGTTTCGACCATCGCGCGGTTATAAAACGGTGCGTCCAGCATTGGCATAACCTCATGCGGGGCAAACCCAAGGTCTGCGCGCGTTTCACGATGCACGCCCCAGAAGGCGGGTTTGAAACTTGCACGTGGCGGGCTTTGCACAGTATGGGCGTGGCCGTTTTTGTCGAATGTGATGGCGGCGGCCAAATGGCTGCCATCGCAACGGGTTGCATCATAAAAACAGCAAGCCCCTGCTTCGGTTGGAAATCGCCCCCATGTCCAATAGTCGAAATCTTGCTCCAGCGCACGGGTTCCGAAATTCGCATCGAAATACCCATGCCCAGACCAAGACCATCCTGATTTTTCCAACTGCACGTCAATATCTGCGACAGGGGCAAATGGCCGCCAGATATGTGCGCCATCTTCACAAAGCGGAAGCTCCACATCCGTCACTGCACTAGGTGTTAGGGTCACTTTTCCTTTGAGCCGTTGTCCATGGGGCGTGCTGCGTTCGTCAATGGTGATGGTTAAGGCCGTTCCGTCCCAATTCAGGGCGCTTGGCCCTATAGTCATCTGAGACTCAGACAATTCTAATGCATCGCGACCGCGGTCTGTCATCGTCCATCGACCGCCCTTTCCGTAGGTCACCACATTCAGGCAACAATGGTCTTCAGGATCTTTGCGGCCTGACCAACGATACCAAGGCGAAAACACTGAGCCGATAAAGGCAATGATGGAAATGGCCTTAGTGCCATCCGCACTTATGCCGTCAATATACCACCACGCGTAGCCATTGGGCGGAACGGCGAGGTTGAAACAAGGTCCGTTAATATCGCCTCGGCCGCGTGCTGTCCTGAGAGGCAGGCCATTGGTATCCCCGCCCCTGGATGTGTTCCGCCCCCCGCCAGATAAAGACCCTTCAGGGCCGTGCGCGCGCGTGGACGTTTCAGCCCCGCTGTCAGACCATGTGGGCTGCGCCCGTAAAGGGATCCGCACGAGGCTGGAAAGATCTCCGCAAAATCCATTGGGCTTGTCAGCGCCCCGTCTGGAATCGGATCTTGAAATTTCAGGCCACGCGCGGCCAAGGTCTGGAATGTCAGATCGCGACATAAGGCGACCTCCCTTTTGGTTTCAGCACGGCTCGGCGCACCATTCATGATAATTTCAAATCGCTGCATTTGATCCTGCGCTGAACCTGCATCTTGTGCGCAGACGTAAAGCGTGGGGTCACGCGGCATCTCGCCTGCCGCGATGGGATCAAATTCGCTGCGCGGATCAGCGCCGAAGAACACATTATGATGGGCCAACGCCCGTCCTGAGACGCGGGACGCAAAGGCCCACACATGGGCGGAAAGGCTGCGAGGCTCGACCTTTTGGCGCGGAACGATTGATTGCAGATCCGCCCCCAAAAGCCCAATGTGAATCGCGCGCGGATCGCCGTTGAACAGCACCACATCCGCAGCGCAAACTTCCCCTGTGGACAGCGCCACTTGATGCACCCGCCCATGGTCATGGTGCAGCCGCTCAACGGAAGTGCCCATAAGAAAACGAATGCCCAAGTCCGTGCCCAGTTTCTGCATTGCGAGGGCGAGTTGATGAATCCCGCCTTCAACGCGCCAGACGCCTGCTGCCTCGGATGCCCAAATCAGCGCCAAAAGCGCAGGGCTGAGATAGGGATTGCCCCCGATATATGTCGAATATCGCCCAAAAAGCTGTGCCAAGCGCGGATCGCCGAACCGTTTTTCCAAAGATTGCGCGAGGTTTTGATGCGGCGCCATGGCGCGCAAAATATGTGGTGACCTTAAAACGGTGAGGGTCAAATCCATTTTGCTTGGATCAGGGCTTCGGATCATTGGCCCTTCAAAGGCAGTGAACAAAGCCGTGCTCTCACGATGGAAGGCCAAGAAATCAGACCGTGCCTTTGCACCTGCAAACTGGGCGATTGCCGCAGCGGAGGCATCGATATCATCGTAAAGATCAAGGGTGCTGCCATCAGGCCAAAAATGCCGCGCAAGAATTTCTAAGCGCGTGAGATGGACGTGATCTTTTAAATCTGTGCCCAAATCCGAAAAGAGCTTTTCAAAAACGGGCCGCATGGTGACCACTGTTGGGCCCGCATCCACGGGTCCAGCCGCGCTTGGGACCGTCCGCATTTTGCCGCCAACGGTATTTTGCGCTTCGATGACCGTGACCGCGCAACCCGCATGAGCCAAACGCAAGGCAGCGGTCAGTCCGCCCATACCAGCACCGATGACAACGGCTTTGGGCCTGTGGGATGTGTGAATGGCAGTCACGCGGTTGGACATCTCTTTTCCAGCAATATGTCAGATATTGTTGACATATTCCCGCAAACTGTCCAGTCTAATTTACATATGTGCGGGATCGTCCGCGCAAACCCTGATGAAGGCCGCGTGACCATGTCCCTGTCTGCCCGTATAGAATCAGCGATCTCTGCATCCCTGTCCTTTGCGATGAAAGAGCCTGCACCGCGTAAATTGGCGCAGGCTTTGGATCATGCCGTTAATCCAGGCGGTGCGCGCATCAGGCCCACGATTTCCTTGTCGGTGGCCAAGGCCTGTGGCGATGACAAGCCGATTCTGTCTGATGCAGCGGCGGTGGCGATTGAATTGATTCATTGTGCCAGCCTTGTGCATGATGATCTGCCCTGTTTTGACAATGCTGATCTGCGGCGTGGCAAAGCAACGGTTCATGTGGCCTATTCGCAACCTATTGCTGTATTGACGGGCGATACGCTGATTGTTTTGGCGTTCGAGGTGCTGGCCCGAGCAGCCGAAGCGGACCCCAAACGCGCGGTGCACCTGATAAAGATCTTGAGCCAAGCGACTGGAATGCCCAACGGCATATGCGCTGGGCAGGGTTGGGAAAGCGAAGATAAAATTGATCTTTCGGCCTATCATCGGTCAAAAACGGGCGCGCTTTTTGTGGCGGCGACTCAAATGGGTGCGGCTGCAGCAGGAGAAGATCCCGAAAGCTGGACCGAGCTTGGCGCGCGCATCGGAGAGGCGTTTCAGGTCGCTGATGATCTGCGCGATGCGCTTTATGATGAAAAAACATTGGGCAAACCCGTGGGGCAGGATGATCTGAATGGCCGCCCGAATGCGGTGTCACAATTGGGTGTGCGCGGTGCGGTATCGCGGCTTGAGAATATTCTGTCGGGGGCAATCGCCTCTATCCCTTCCTGTGCAGGGGAGGCGGCGCTGTGCGATCTGGTGCGTGTGTATGCCGAGCGCTTGACCCCTGTTTTGCCTGCCCATCATGCAGCGGAATAAGTGATGGCGGCGTTATCTCCCAGTGATGATCCACGTCCGACCATGTTCGATCGTTGGCGTGAACGCTATCTGGGGGTGATTGCATCACCCCGATTTCAAAAATGGGCGGCACGCTTTCCATTGACGCGCATGGCTGCCCGCCGCGATGGCGAACGCCTGTTCGATCTGGTTGCGGGTTTCACCTATAGCCAAGTTTTACAAGCATTTGTGGCGCTTGATCTGTCGCGCCATCTGCGCAGGCGTCCCGCAACAACGGATGAATTGGCCATACGCCTCTGCGTGCCCGCGCGGCATATGCGCGTCTTGTGTCAAGCCGCCGCCAGTTTGGGTCTTTTACATCGCCGCCGTGATGGGCGCTACACCTTGGCCCGTTTGGGTGCGGCGCTTGAAGGTGTCGGTGGATTGAAAGATATGATCCTGCATCATGAAATTCTTTACCGTGATCTGAGCGCGGCAGCGGCGTTCTTTCGCGGGGAAACAGATCCCGAGCTGGCGCAGTTTTGGCCCTATGTCTTTGGTGCGGCGGCCGTTGATGCGCCAGATGCGGCGGCGCGCTATTCCCATCTGATGTCGGAAACCCAACGCTTGGTGTCAGACGAGATTTTGACAAGTCTTGATTTCTCCGATGTGCGCCATGTTATGGATATTGGCGGCGGCACGGGTGTTTTTCTCGCCGCTTGCGCCGCGCTCTATCCCAATCTGTCGCTGACACTTTTTGATCTGCCGCAAGTTGCCCCACTTGCCTCCGAGCGCTTTGCCAAAGCGGGAATCTCCGCGCGCGCACATATTGAATGTGGCAGTTTTCGCGATCAGGCGCTTCCGCGCGGCGCGGATGTCATCACTTTGATCCGCGTTTTGTATGATCACGAGGATGAAACCGTTCTGCGCCTGTTGCAATCGGCTTATGAGGTCTTGCCTGACGGCGGCAAGATCGTGATTGCCGAGCCGATGTCCGGCGGTGCGGTGCCAGATCGCAGTTCGGACGCTTATTTTGCGCTTTACTGTTTGGCGATGGGCACGGGCACGGTGCGCAGCGCCGCTGAAATCGGTGAAATTTTGAAAAGCGCTGGATTTGGCAAGGTTTCGACTGTGAAAACCAACCGCCCCTTTGTCGCGCGGATCGTTACAGCTGAAAAGACTGTCAACAAAAGCTGACAATCTTTTTTCAAACTGTCCATTTTAATTGACATACCGCGCTGTAATATTAAACTGACACAAGATGTTCAGAGGATTCCCATCTCTGCAAAAGCAGCAATTTGGGCCTCCAGAAAAAGGAAGTGCAATCGTGCACGCGACCGCAGTCATACTCGAAGGGCCAAAGAAAATAGGCCTTGGGCAGGTCAGCCTCACCGCGCCAAGTGCGGATGATGTGGTTGTGCGCGTACGCTATTCTGGCATTTCAACTGGCACGGAAAAATTGTTCTGGTCAGGCCAGATGCCCCCGTTTCCAGGCATGGGATACCCCCTCATCCCTGGATATGAGTCGGCTGGCGAGGTGATTTCAGCCCCGAAAAATGGCGAATTCTCGGTAGGTGATCATATTTTTGTGCCAGGTGCGAATTGCTATGGTGATTTGCGCGGCCTGTTCGGCGGCGCGTCTTCCATGTTGATTACCTCCCCTGATCGCGCGGTTCGGATTGATCCGAATATCGGTGCGGAGGGGGCGCTGCTGGCACTTGCGGCCACGGCCCACCACGCTTTGGCAGGCCATGATTTGCCGGAACTGATTGTTGGACATGGCGTTTTTGGAAGACTTTTGGCGCGTCTGACGGTGGCGCTTGGCGGTCCTGCCCCCACAGTTTGGGAAGTGAACCCCGCCCGTGTCGCGGGTGCAGACGGTTACACGGTCACCAATTCCGAAGAGGATCAGCGGCGCGATTATCGCTGCATCTATGACGCATCAGGCGTTTCGGGGCTTTTGGACCCAATGATTGCGCGCCTGTCGCGCGGCGGGGAGATCGTGCTCGCGGGCTTCTATTCCGATGATCTAAAATTTGCATTTCCGCCCGCGTTCCTGCGCGAGGCCCGTTTGCGTGTCGCTGCGGAATGGACGCGCGGTGATCTGATTGCAACGCGGGATCTGATTGATGCAGGCCGGTTGAGCCTGAGTGGATTGATTACCCATCAAAAGCCCGCATCCGAGGCCAAGACGGCCTATCCCCTCGCCTTCGAGGATGCGTCTTGCCTGAAAATGATTTTGAATTGGGAGAGCGCCACATGACCCTTGATGTCCCAAATCTCAAGGATTTCGATGCACGCCTCCGCGATGAGGCGCAGCAAGAGCCAAGCCTTGAAGTGCCCCAAGGCACACCCACCAAACACACGCAGATCATTGCGATCTATGGGAAGGGCGGGATCGGCAAAAGTTTCACGCTCGCCAATCTCAGCCATATGATGGCGGAGCAAGGCAAACGTGTATTGTTGATCGGCTGTGATCCGAAATCTGATACGACCAGCCTGCTTTTTGGCGGTAAGGCCTGCCCAACGATTATCGAAACCTCGACCAAAAAGAAATTGGCGGGCGAGGAGGTAAAGATCGGTGATGTCTGCTTCAAGCGTGGCGGTGTCTACGCGATGGAGCTTGGCGGGCCAGAAGTTGGCCGTGGCTGCGGCGGACGTGGAATCATCCATGGTTTCGAGCTGCTCGAAAAGCTGGGCTTCCATGATTGGGATTTCGACTACGTCCTGCTCGATTTCTTGGGCGATGTGGTCTGCGGCGGGTTCGGCCTGCCGATTGCCCGCGACATGGCGCAGAAGGTGATCCTGGTCGGATCAAATGATCTGCAATCGCTTTATGTGGCCAACAACGTGTGCTCGGCGGTGGAATATTTCCGCAAAATGGGCGGCAATGTCGGTGTCGCGGGGCTTGTGATCAACAAGGATGACGGCACGGGCGAGGCGCAGGCCTTTGCCGATGCGGTGAAGATCCCCGTTTTGGCATCCATCCCTGCGGATGATGATCTGCGCAAGAAATCTGCAAATTATCAAATCGTGGGCACATCACACAGCCAATGGGGCGCATTGTTTGCCGCATTGGGTGAGAACGTGGGCGAAGCGGCGCCCCTGCGTCCAACGGCACTAACGCAAGATGAGTTGATCGGTCTTTTCGATGGCAAGGATACAGGCGCGGGCATCGTCCTAGAGCCTGCAACCGAGGCCGATATGCGCGGTAAGAACGCCGCGCCGAAAAAGTCGCTTGAAGTCATTTATGACGAGGTCTGAAAGAGAATGTCTGACGAAGTAAGATATGATGCCGCCGATGAGGCCGAGGTGATCCTCGGTCAAGATCGCGCTGATGCATCGGCTGCTTCGGATGGGCAGACCCCGCCCGAATTGGGGCAGGGTATCGGGTGTCATGCGGGTGCGGCCGAAATGGAGGCCGCCGCACGTATGGCGGGCAAATCCGAAATCCTTGATCAATATGCCCGCGATTACCCGCAAGGGCCGCATGACAAACCCCAAAGTATGTGCCCCGCCTTTGGCAGCTTGCGCGTGGGCTTGCGGATGCGCCGCGTGGCCTCGGTTTTGTCTGGTTCAGCCTGCTGTGTCTATGGCCTCAGCTTTGTCAGCCATTTTTATGGCGCGCGCCGCTCGGTCGGCTATGTGCCTTTCAACTCGGAAAGTTTGGTTACGGGCAAACTCTTCGAGGATATTCGGGATGCGGTTCACGACATGGCCGATCCCGCGCGCTATGACGCGATTGTGGTGACCAATCTTTGCGTTCCCACCGCCTCTGGTGTTCCATTGCGGCTTTTGCCGCAGGAGATCAACGGCGTTCGGATCGTGGGCATTGATGTGCCAGGATTTGGAATTCCCACCCATGCCGAAGCCAAAGATGTGCTTGCAGGCGCTATGTTGAATTATGCCCGTAAAGAGGTGGAGGCTGGCCCCGTCCAGGCCCCTGTTTCGGGCAAATCAGATCGCCCGACAGTGACCCTGTTGGGCGAAATGTTCCCAGCCGATCCCATTGGGATTGGTGGGATGCTCGCGCCGCTCGGTCTGGCGGCAGGTCCGGTCGTTCCCTGCCGTGAGTGGCGCGAGCTCTATTCTGCCTTGGACAGTGAGGTGGTCGCAGCGATTCACCCGTTCTACACATCCGCCATCCGAGAATTTCAGGCTGCTGGCCGCACGATCATTGGCAGCGGCCCCGTTGGATATGACGGCACAGCCGCATGGCTTTCTGCGATTGGCGCGGCCTATGGGGTTTCTGCTGATCAAATTGCTGCGGCCCAAAATGCCTTCCTGCCCGCGATCAAGGGCGCGCTTGCCGCCCAAAAGATCAATGGAACGATTACCTTATCAGGTTACGAAGGGTCAGAGCTTTTGGTCGCCCGCCTGTTGATCGAAAGTGGGGCCGATGTGCCCTATGTGGGCACGGCCTGCCCAAAAACGCCATGGTCCGAGCCTGATTTGGATTGGCTGACGGCCAAGGGTGTTAAGGTTAAATTCCGCGCAAGCCTTGAAGATGACTGCGCCGCGATGGAAGCGATCAAGCCTGATCTTGCCATCGGCACGACCCCTGTTGTGCAAAAGGGCAAAGAGCTGGGCATCCCAAGCCTGTATTTCACCAATTTGATTTCCGCGCGTCCTTTGATGGGGCCAGCGGGTGCAGGGTCTTTGGCGCAGGTGGTCAACGCGGCCATGTCCAATAAAGACCGCATGGATCATATGCGTGCCTTCTTTGAGGGTGTCGGTCACGCCGATACCGCAGGCATTTGGGAAGGCAGCCCGAATGAGCGGCCCGATTTCCGCGAGGTTCATCAAAAGAAACTCGACAAAGCGGCCCGTGCCGCCAAAGCGCAGGAGATGATCTGATGTTGATCCAAGATCATGATCGCGCAGGCGGATATTGGGGGGCGGTTTACGCCTTTACCGCCGTCAAGGGATTGCAGGTGGTCATTGATGGGCCAGTGGGTTGTGAAAACCTGCCCGTGACATCGGTTCTGCATTACACCGATGGCCTGCCGCCCCATGAATTGCCGATTGTGACCACGGGTCTTGGCGAAGAAGAATTGGGCCGTGACGGCACCGAAGGCGCAATGAAGCGCGCTTGGGGCACGCTTGACCCTGCGCTTCCCGCCGTTGTTGTGACTGGCTCGATTGCCGAGATGATTGGCGGCGGGGTCACACCGCAAGGCACCAATATTCAGCGTTTCTTGCCGCGCACTATTGATGAGGATCAATGGGAGGCCGCAGATCGCGCCATGACGTGGATTTTCACGGAATTCGGCATGACCAAGGGCCGTATGCCACCCGAGAAAAAGCGCGAGGAAGGCGCCGCGCCGCGCGTCAACATCCTTGGGCCGATGTATGGCACGTTTAATATGCCATCGGACCTGCATGAAATTCGCCGTTTGGTCGAAGGGATCGGGGCCGAAGTGAATATGGTCATGCCTTTGGGCAGCCATTTGGCTGAGATGCGCAATCTGGTCAACGCCGATGCAAATATCGTGATGTATCGCGAATTTGGTCGTGGTTTGGCCGAGGTTTTGGGCAAGCCCTATTTGCAAGCGCCCATCGGGGTGGAATCAACCACGAAATTCTTGCGCCAATTGGGCGAGATGCTGGGCTTAGATCCTGAACCATTCATCACCCGTGAAAAACATTCGACCCTGAAACCCGTTTGGGATTTGTGGCGGTCGGTGACACAAGATTTCTTTGCCACCGCAAATTTTGGCATTGTGGCCAACGAAACCTATACCCGTGGCATTCGCAATTATCTTGAAACGGATCTGGGTCTGCCTTGTGCTTTTGCCATTGCGCGCACCGCGGGCAAGAAAACCGATAATGACGAAGTGCGCAGCCTGATCTCCGCAAAGCGGCCTTTGGTTTTGATGGGGTCGATCAACGAGAAAATGTATCTCGCGGAAATGAGCGCAGGACATGGCCCCCGCCCGTCATTTATAGCAGCAAGTTTTCCAGGTGCTGCGATCCGCCGTGCGACAGGCACGCCCTTCATGGGATATGCGGGCGCCACGTATCTATTGCAGGAAATTTGCAACAGCCTGTTTGATGCCCTGTTCCACATTCTGCCGCTTGGCAGTGATATGGACAGCGCCAAAGCCACACCGACAACACTGCGCCGTGACTTCCCATGGGACGCGGACGCGCAGGCGTTGCTCGATCGAATTGTTGCCGAACACCCCGTTTTGACACGGATTTCGGCGGCCAAATCCTTACGCGATGCCGCAGAGAAAGCCGCGCTTGAAAGCGGGGCTGAACGGGTCGTGAAAGAAACGGTGGCGCAGCTGGCGCCACGCCGTTTCGAGACGCTGAACGAAGGAGGCGTATAATGACTGATATCAGCTCCAACCCACAAATTGCGCGGTCCAGACCGCCCAAGACGGAGTTCATGATTTACTTCGGGATCATTTTTCTCGCGACCCTGCCTTTGGCCACGATCACTTGGGGATTGGCGGCTTTGCGCACGGGCAGCTTGACGGAAAAAGGCCCCGTGAAACGCGCTTGGAGTCAGGCGCGGATTATCACGCCGATGATTTTTTCGGCCTGACACCTTTCTGGCGCGCTGTTTGAGACCGATTAGACCCGGTCGAGGCGCAATAGCGAGGTCATAAAATTCTCGGCGTGACGACCGGAGCCGACACAAGTTCGCCAATGCGGGATGACTTCCCGCGTGGGTGGAATGCCGACAAGACAATGAGGTTTTGTCGGGGCCCGGCCGCAGGGTGTGCGGCACTAGTCAAACGTTCCGGAGGAAAGTTCATGGCTGGTAACACCGATCTGTCCTTTACAGGTCTGACCGACGAGCAGGCGCAAGAGCTCCACTCGGTGTATATGAGCGGCCTTTGGCTGTTCGCAGGCATCGCCCTGCTTGCTCATATCGCCACGTATATCTGGCGCCCGTGGTTCGGCTGAGGAGAAAGACATGTCCAAATTTTACAAAATCTGGCTGATCTTTGACCCGCGCCGCGTCTTCGTGGCTCAGGGCGTCTTTCTCTTCTTGCTCGCAGCAATGATCCACTTGGTGGTTCTGAGCTCGGGTCTCAACTGGTTTGAGACTGCAGCAGCCGCTGGCATGTAAGAGTTTGGCCCGCCGCGTGCGGCGCGCCTGACAAGCCTTAAGATACCGCTGCGGGCGGCCTGTCCGCCCGCAGCAAACCGACCAATAACGGACGGCTAAGTGGAGATGATCCAAAGGCCGCCAAACGCGGAGACAGACGCATGGCTTTGCTAAGCTTCGAAAGAAAATATCGCGTCCGCGGAGGGACGCTGATTGGCGGCGATCTGTTCGACTTCTGGGTTGGCCCTTTCTATGTGGGCTTCTTTGGGGTGACCACGATCTTCTTCGCTGCCCTTGGAACCATCCTGATCTTCTGGGGGGCGGCCATGCAAGGCACGTTCAACCCTTGGACGATCAATATCGCCCCGCCTGATCTTTCCTATGGGCTGGGCATGGCCCCGTTGCTTGACGGCGGCCTTTGGCAGATCATCACGATCTGCGCCACAGGGGCCTTTGTGTCCTGGGCCTTAAGAGAAGTTGAAATCAGCCGTAAACTGGGGATGGGCTATCATGTTCCATTCGCCTTTAGTTTCGCGATTTTGGCTTATGTGACATTGGTTATTGTGCGCCCCTTGTTGCTTGGCGCATGGGGACATGGCTTCCCATATGGCATTTTCAGCCATCTCGATTGGGTCTCGAATGTTGGATATTCGTATCTCCATTTCCACTATAACCCAGCTCATATGATCGCGGTGACCTTCTTCTTCACCACGACATTTGCCTTGGCGTTGCATGGTGGCTTGATCCTATCCGCGGCGAACCCTGAAAAAGGTGAAGAAGCGAAAAGCCCTGATCATGAAGACACGTTCTTCCGCGATTTCATCGGCTATTCCATCGGCACTTTGGGCATTCACCGCTTGGGTCTTTTGCTGGCGTTGAATGCTGGTTTCTGGAGCGCGGTTTGTATCGTGATCTCTGGCCCCGTTTGGACAAGCGGCTGGCCTGAGTGGTGGAATTGGTGGCTGACCCTGCCGATTTGGCCTGATCCAAGCCCGATTCATGCGGTCACGGGAGGGATGTAAACCATGGCCTATTTTGAATATCAAAACATCTTCACCCAAGTGCAGGTGCAGGGTCATCCCGAAATGGGGATGGACAATGAAAACAACATGGCGGCCGAGCGCACGAAATCGGCCTCCTTCTCGACCCTCGCTGGTTTGATCGGTAACGCGCAGCTTGGCCCGATTTACCTCGGATGGGCGGGCATGATCAGTTTGGCGACAGGCCTATTGTGGTTCAACATCGTTGGCCTCAATATGCTATCCCAAGTCGGTTGGTCGATCCCTGAATTCATCCGTCAGTTGTTCTGGCTTGCGCTTGAGCCTCCAGGTCCTGAATGGGGCCTGCGTATCCCGCCACTTAATGAAGGCGGCTGGTATATCATTTCCAGCTTCTTCTTGTTGGTGTCGGTGATGTCTTGGTGGCTGCGCACCTATCTGTTGGCTGAACAACATAAGATGGGCAAACATATCGCATGGGCGTTCTTGGCCGCGATTTGGTTGTTCCTTGTGTTGGGTCTGTTCCGTCCCATCTTGATGGGTCAATGGAGTGAGGCAGTGCCCTATGGCATCTTCCCGCACCTTGATTGGACGACCGCTTTCTCGATCCGTTACGGAAACCTCTACTATAATCCGTTCCACGCGCTTTCGATCGTGTTCCTCTATGGCTCCGTCCTGCTTTTTGCGATGCATGGCGCGACCATTTTGGCGGTGTCCCGTTTCGGCGGCGACCGCGAGTTGGAACAGATTTACGACCGTGGCACGGCATCTGAACGCGCGGCTTTGTTCTGGCGCTGGACGATGGGCTTCAATGCCACAATGGAGGGGATTCACCGTTGGGCTTGGTGGTTCGCGGTTTTGACCCCGATCACAGGCGGCATCGGCATCCTGTTGACAGGCACGGTGGTGGATAATTGGTTCATCTGGGCGCAAGAGCATAACTTTGCACCAGAATATCTCGCACCTTACGGCTATGAGGCCTATGGCAGCTATCAAGGCTTCCTCGGTCAAACCACGGGAGGTAACTGATATGTTCCCCAAATGGTTCAAAGATTGGAACGCCAAGAACCCGACCAATATTTATGGCCCTGCCATATTGGTCGGGGTGGTCGGCGCGGCGGTGTTTTCTGCAGCAGCTTTGGTCACGATTGGTCAGCCTTTTAAAACAGATTCGCTTCAAACTGGCCCACGCGGCACAGGGATGAGCGTTCCTGAGTTCCAAGCTGATCTGTTCGCGGCCTATCCTGATGCGGATAATTTCTACACCACCGAACCGATTGTTCCCCAAGCCAATGCGCGCCCTGTGCGCGATGTGCGTCCAGATGCAGACCCAAGTCTGGGGTATCTCACCCCAGAAAATTACGACCGTTTGGTCGAGGCAATGCGGATTTGGACGGGTATTCCTGACCTTTTTGCGGGTGAGGAAAATTACCAGACCGTGGTCGCACGCAGCATGATTGAGATGACCCAGAATATTAACGAATTCTGGGGTGGGCACGTGAACGCCAATGCGGAGGTGGGTGTGACCTGTTACACCTGTCACCGTGGCGAACCCGTCCCAAACAACATCTGGTTCAAAATCTCGCCTGTGAATGAAAACGCAGGTGGATGGTCCGCGAACCAGAACCGTGTGACGATTGTGTCAAACTCGACATCATTGCCATCGGATTATCTCGAAACCTACCTGCTTCTGAACGAGGATGGTCAGTATAATCGCATTGGCGTCCACGATCTGGCATCCCGCGTGCAACAGTTGGAAGGAGATCCCCTCATCCAGCAGACCGAGCGCACTTATGCCTTTATGAATTACATTGCGAATTCTTTGGGCGTGAATTGCACCTTCTGTCACAACACGCGGGCCTTCTACGATGCGGGCCAAGTGACACCGCAATGGGCCACGGCAAGCCTTGGTATTCAAATGGTGCAAGAGGCGCTCGACCTCTACATCCTGCCTTTGGAGGAGGTCTTGCCCGCCGAGCGGCTTGGTCCTGTTCATGCCGATGTCCCGAAATTGGCCTGTGCCACCTGCCACCAAGGACAGCAGCAGCCGCTGCGTGGCCTGAACGTGATCGCAAATTGGCCAGAGCTTGCCACAACATCGGGCGAGCCTGACTATTCGGCGTTTCAGTGATGTTTGGCTTCGGCCAGTATAATACTCTGTTCTGCGGTTTAGACCATAAATCGCAGAGCAGACCAGACCATCAGAACTCACCTATCGTCCCTTCGTAGGTGCGCCTTGCCACGGGTTCGGGATCTCCCGCCCCGTGGTTTTTTCTGGCTTGGGAGGGCTGGAAAGATGACACGACCAACGACCGACCTTTTGAACAAAATTCACAGCCCCGCTGATCTGCGCCGCCTCAGTGACGATGAACTGGCGCGTGTGGCCGATGAACTGCGGGCCGAAACCATCTCTGCCGTATCCGAAACGGGGGGCCATTTAGGCTCTAGCCTCGGTGTTGTGGAGATGACGGTGGCCATACACGCGGTTTTCAATACGCCATATGACAAGCTGATTTGGGATGTGGGGCATCAATGCTATCCGCATAAAATTCTAACAGGCCGCCGTGATCGCATTCGCACGTTGCGCCAAGAGGGTGGCTTGTCTGGTTTCACCAAGCGCAGCGAATCCCCGTTTGACCCGTTTGGTGCCGCGCACAGCTCGACCTCTATTTCCGCCGCGCTCGGCTTTGCCATGGCGCGCGAATTGGGCGAGGCCACGGGTGATGCCATCGCCGTGATCGGTGATGGGTCGATTTCGGCGGGTATGGCCTATGAGGCGATGAACAATGCAGGCGATTTGGGGCGGCGCTTGTTCGTGATCCTGAATGACAATGATATGAGCATCGCCCCGCCCGTTGGGGCCATGTCCCGATACTTGCAGGATTTGGCGAAACATTCGCCGCTCTCCGCGCTAAAGGATATTGCCGATGGTATGGTGCCGCTTTTGCCCGAACCGCTGCGTGCAGGCGCGACCCGCGCACGGGAGTTGGTAAAGGCCCAGATCGGGGAATTGCCCCATGGTGAGAACCTCTTTCAACATTTGGGTTTTGATTATATTGGCCCGATTGATGGTCACGATATGGGCGCACTTCTGGAGACGCTGCGCCATGCGAAAACCCACGCGACTGGCCCCGTTTTGATCCATGCTGTCACGGTAAAAGGTAAGGGCTATGCGCCTGCCGAAATGGCAGATGATTGCTATCATGGTGTTGCGAAATTCGATCCCAAAACCGGTATTCAACAAAAAACCACCGCCAATGCGCCAAGCTACACAGCCGTCTTTGGCAAACGTCTTTTGGCCGAGGCACAAGCAGACCCCAAGATTGTGGGTGTCACCGCAGCGATGCCAGGGGGGACGGGTTTGAATGTAATGCAACAAGCGATGCCACACCGTGTCTTTGACGTGGGTATCGCGGAACAGCACGCGGTGACCTTTGCTGCGGGATTGGCGGCAGGCGGGCTAAAGCCGTTTTGCGCGATTTACTCCAGCTTCCTTCAGCGCGGCTATGACCAAATCGTGCATGATGTGGCGCTGCAAAACCTGCCCGTCCGCTTCATGATTGATCGCGCGGGGCTGGTGGGTGCCGATGGCCCCACCCATGCAGGCGCGTTTGACATCAATTATCTTGCAGCCCTGCCCAATATGGTGGTGATGGCCTGTGCGGATGAGGCGGAATTGGTGCATATGATCGCCACCTGCGCCGCCTATGACGATGGCCCAATTGCCTTGCGTTATCCGCGCGGCGAAGGCACGGGCGTTGCTCTGCCTGAAACGGGCCAAATATTGGAAATTGGTAAGGGTCGCATCTTGCAGCAGGGCAGCGATCTGGCCCTTCTCAGCCTTGGCGCGCATCTCTCTGTGGTCGAGGAAGCCGCCGCCGCCCTAACGGCGCATGGGCTTTCAGTGACAATTGCGGATGCCCGATTTGCCAAGCCGATTGACACGGATTTGGTGGATGATTTGGTCGCCAGTCACAGGGCAATCATGACGATTGAACAAGGCTCTGCCCTTGGGTTTGGTGCCTTGGTGTTGCACCATCTCGCGGCCAGTGGACAATTGGATCGTGGCGTGGCCATCCGCACCATGCATCTGCCTGACCGTTTTATCGATCAGGCAAGTCCAAATGCGATGTATGCTGATGCAGGTATGGCGCGGGACGATATCATACGCGCTGGTCTAGGTGCGCTTGGGGTCGCTGCGCCCGTGTTCGAAAACGCCAACAAGGTCGCGCAGCTGAAACCCTAAACTTTTGCACCGATGCCGAATATTTTTGCGGCATGGTCCTCTAGGTATATCTTGAGCCAAGGGGTGAATTTTTCGGGGCTGGCGGCCACACGGTCGGACAGCCCTGCAAGGTCTATCCATGCAAGATCGGCCACTTCATTGGGGTTGGGGGTCGGTTCAACCTCTGGTGGTAATTCACCCACAAAGATATCCACAAGCTCATGCTCAATCAGACCACCGCCCACATCGGCGCGGTATTCCACCCGATCGCGCTTCTCCAGGCTTAGGGTGGGCAGACCCAGCTCTTCGCCCAATCTGCGTTGTGCACAACTTAACGCGTCTTCGCCCCAATGGGGGTGGGTGCAACAGGTGTTCGTCCACAGACCTGGCGTGTGGTATTTCGTCAATGCGCGGCGCTGCATCAGCACCTTGTTGGCACGCATCAGAAACACGGAGATCGCTTTGTGCCGCAACCCGCGCTGATGCACCTCCAACTTATCCACCGCTGTCAATTCGCCCCCGACCCATGCAGGGATCAGCACATCATCCATCACTATACACGCGTTGCCGAGATCAGACCCGTCAAATGGGCCAGATTTTTTACACCGATCTTGATATGCGCCAAAGGCCGTGCCTTGACCAGTTTCTTGTTCATATAGGCTTCGAAGGTCAGGCGCTGAACATCGACATCATGACAGAGACTGACAAAGCGTTCGCGCCGCTCATCGGAGCGATAATATGCATTTTGCATTGCCCCCAGAACCTTGAACACGCTTTTATGTTCGCGCATGAACAGGCGCCGCGCCAGATCAAGGTCTTTGATCCGCCCTGATTGCAGTTTGGCCGCTGCTGCCGTGGCCGCCACGCGACCGCCGACCATGGCGTAATAAATGCCCTCGCCCGAAGATGGCGCAACCACGCCCGCCGCGTCCCCCGCGAGGATCACATCGCGGCCATTGTCCCAACGATCCAGAGGTTTCAGCGGAATCGGCGCACCTTCGCGGCGGATGGTTTTGCAGTCGGCCAGATGCGACAGGCTGCGCAGGTCAGCCGTGGCTTTCTTTAGGTCAACATCCTTTTCCATCGAGCCCATGCCAATAGAGGCGGATTTCCCGTGCGGAAACACCCATCCGTAGAAATCGGGGCTGATCCGTCCGTCATAAATGACATCGCAGCGGTCTGGATGATAGGCATCGGTTCCACCTTCGGGGGCCTCGACAATTTCATGATAGGCGATGACATAGGGAATGCGGTCCCCGCCCTTCACCTCATCTCGCGCAACATTGGAGCGCGCACCATCGGCGCCAATGACCACGGCACAGGTCAAACGCCGTGTTTCGCCCGTTTCTTTATCACGATAGACCACATGGGTGCCCCGTGCATCGCGTTCGATCTGAGTGTAGGTGCCCGTAAACCTCTCGGCACCCGCATCGGCGGCGCGAACGCGCAGAAACTCATCGAAATTCTCACGGTCCACCATCCCGACAAAGCCATTCTCAATCGGAATATCCACTTTGCGTCCCGTGGGTGAAATCATCCGCGCGGTGGTGATCTTGGCCACGATCTGTGCGTCTGGAATATCAAAATCTGCGATCAAGCGTGGCGGAATGGCACCGCCACAGGGTTTGATCCGCCCCGCCCGATCCAAAAGGGCCACGCGATGGCCTGACAGGGCCAGATCATGTGCGGCGGTTGCACCAGATGGGCCACCCCCTACGACAACGACATCATAATCCATTTCATTCTCCTGGCACTGTAAGGGGTGAAGCGGCGGTTCTATGGGCTGTGTTTGCAATCACACGCATCGCCATCAGGGCTGCGGCGAGATAAAGCGCGGCTTCAAACAAAAACACCGCCCCAAACCCATCGGCGTCGCCCATCATGGGGCGGACAATATCAACCAAGGCGGCGCCGAGCAGCCCGCCAAACCCTGCGGCGATGGCTTGCGCTGCACCCCAAAGACCCATGCGGGTCCCTTCGCGGGCCTGACGCCCCTCGCCCGCCAAGGCCATCATCGATCCGATGGCCGCCACCGCAAACATTCCGTTGAAAAACCCCATTGTGACCACTGCGGGCAGCAGCGGTGCGCTTGGCCCAATTTGGCCCAGCCATGCAATCAAAATCAGCGACAACGCCGATCCCAGACAGCCCACGATGACCCATTGACGGAGGCTGCCCAATCGCAGCGCCGTGCCCGCCACACCCACAAGAACCATACCAAGGAACACGCCGCCGTTTTGCGCACCCGAAAGCGAGGTCGATTGACCTGGGGTGAAGTGGAACACAAGGCCAGAATACGGCTCTAGGATCAACTCCTGCATGAAATAGGCCGACATACTTAGGAAAACGAAAATGGTGAAATGGCGCGCTTTGCGCTCTGCCCAGATTTCCCGCATTCCTTCCAAGAAAGGTGCGGCTTTTTCCTCGGCGCGGGCCACCACCTTGCTCTCGATGCCCCAAATGGCAAGGGTGGTGATCAAAACCGCGCCGATGCACACTGTGCCGACCACGCCCATCAGCCGCAGATGGCTGTAGGGATCAAGAAATTGGCCAGAGACACCTGCCGTGACCGCAATACCGAAAATCATCAACAGCCATGTGATGGTTGCGGCGGCAGGCCTGCGTTCAGGGGCGGTGGCCGTTGCCAAGAGTGCCAATAGGGACGTGCCCGAGGCACCTACCCCCACGCCGATCATGGCATAGGCCAGAACAGAGAGCGCCAAGGCCAGCCAATACTGTACTGCAAAAAGTGAGAGTGCAAAAGCGGCCAGAACCGCCCCTGAGGCCAAGAGTGCCATACCGCCAATGATCCAGCGGCTGCGCGAGCGGCCCGTGTCCGAGCGGTAGCCCCATTGTGGCCGTGTTATTTGAATGGCGTAATGCAGTGCCACCAACAAGCCTGGAAGGATAGCGGGCAATGCCAATTCCACCACCATCAGGCGGTTCAATGTGGAGGTGATTAGAACCACAATCGCGCCAAGGCACAATTGCACAATGCCAAGGCGGATGATTTGAAGCCAACTGAGCGTCATACCCCTATCCCCCCAAACCGCGCAGACCGAAGGCTGCGATCATCATGCCCGAGACATAGAGCGTCACACCCGTCGCATTATACCAGGGCGCGCGTGCTTTGGGGTCCTTCAGCAAGACCTGCATAGCAGCGATTTGCGCCAGAAGCGAAACGGTGATGAAAAACCCAAACCAAGGTCGATCCCAATGGAACATCAGCAATATAACAATGAATTGCGGAACGGCCATGACCCATGCTGCAACCCGCGCGGCGCGCTCTGGGCCAAGCGTAACGGGGAGGGAATTGACCCCCATTTGGCGATCGCCCTCCAAGGCTTTGAAATCATTGAGCGTCATGATGCCATGTGCGCCGATGCCGTAAAGCAAGGCGATGATCACGATGGGTCCCGAAGGGGCGCCCGCGGAAAGAACGGCGGCACCTGTGAACCATGGCAGGCTTTCATAGGACAATCCGACCAATCCTGGCCCCCAAAGCCCCGAGCGCTTTAGCCGCACAGGTTCGGCGGAATAGGCCCAAGCAGCGGCGATGGCCGCAACGGTGGCCGCAAAGCCCCAAGGGCCGAGGGCCAGACCAATTATGGCCGCCACAGCTGACATGAAAAGCGCAATCCACAGGCCCCATTTTCCAGGGATGCGGCCCGATGGAATTGGGCGATGGGGTTCATTGATGGCATCCACATGACGATCGCACCAATCGTTGGCGGCTTGGCTCATTCCGCAGACAATCGGGCCTGCGAGAATGATGCCCAAGGCAAGGCCAAGCCAATGACCCGATGCGGCGGATCCAACCGACACAGCACCACAAAGATAGGCCCACATTGGCGGAAACCATGTGATGGGCTTGAGCAGCGTCAAGATTGCGCGCGGCTCAGGAATGCCACGCTTGGTCTGGCTTTGATGCGTGTCGGTCGTTACACTCATACTGTCAATTTACACTGACAGTGCGCGACTCGGCAAGTGTAAACTCAGCTTGACGCTTTGCGACAGTTGCTCACGATCGGTGGTATTTTGGCAGGATTTACTGGGCGCTTTTGTTCAAGAGACCGTATTTGCGCAGCTTCACGTAAAGCGATTGGCGCGACAAGCCCAGCATCTCGGCCGCAGCGACCCTGTTGTTGTCTGTCAACTCAACTGCGGTTTCGATGCACATTTTTTCCACCACATCAGTGGTTGCGGCCACGATTTCCTTGAGCGGGGCGGAGCCAACCAAATCCATCACATTGCGCATGGCGTCATCCCCAACAGGGGCGCCAGACGGCAGGGGAGAGCTTGGCTCACGCACGACTTCCATGCGGGAGATGTCGCGGATCACAAAGGCAAACCCGCCCATGGATTGGCCCATCATATGGGTTGCGGAAATCTCGACAGACAGTTGCGTGCCGTAATTGCCTTCGAGTCGCGTGGAATAGACGCGCATTTTCCCTGCGCGGGTGGCGTTCTCGATCAGCACCTTCATGTCCACACTGCCGCGGATCAAAAAATCGCTCAAAGACTTGCCACGCACATCGCTGAGACGGGCGGCATCGCAGAGGCTCAGGAAGGCATCATTTGCCGAACGGATCATGCCGTGATTGTCGGTGAACACAATCGCATCAGCGCCGTTTTGATACAGCACCGCCATCGCCTCGGCCAATTCTGCGGCCACGACTTCGGATGTGCCATCCACCTCTATCCGACAGAGCAGCATATTGTCGCCTGCTGCGCGGAAAAGTGATGGATAAAGAGATACTGGTTTATTGAGCCGTTTGGTTGTCACCGTAAGCGGACCGCCCAAGCTATCGCCTGCGCGTGCGGTCAGGGTTTCGATGAATTCCACCCGCCGTTTGCCTTCGAATTCCAAGGCAAAGGCCGTCCCTGTCAGGCTATCTGCGGAACCTCCCAGCGCTTGGGCCGCAGCGCTGTTGAGGTCTGTGATGCGGCCCGAATTGACGTCTACCAAGATCAGGGCATCGCGCGCGGCTTCCATGATCACCCGATAGCGGGTTTCATAGTCGCGGTGGGTCTCGTAATCTTTTTCAAGGGCGAGCTGCGCCTTCACCAAGCGATGCTGCAGTTCAGCGATGGGTCGCAAGTCGCGCCCAAGCATGAGAATGATATCGTCACGCCCTGTTTTATGCAGCGTGTATCGAATGGGGAATTCCCAGCTGGCATTGTCGTGGTGATTGACCTCAATCGCCTCAACGGTGTTTTTCGTTCCCCCGCGATAAGCTTCGAGTTGCGCCTCGAGCTTGCCCAAGGAATCCTCTGCCATAAATTCGCGGATATCGCGGTCTTTCCAATGATCGAGGCGACCCAAGCTTGGGTTCAACGGATTGGTGATAACGGATCGCACAAAACCAGAGGTATCCAGCACAATGGCCAAATCCGCCGCTGTTGCCACGATATCGTTGAAATGTTCAGGCGCAATCGGCGGGCCTGCGGGTTGATCCCAAAAATCTGTTCCGCGCGTGTTCATACGACGTTCCGTCCGTTTCCGTTACCTGTTCTCGGTCGCATCGTTTCGTTCCGTGCCTTGCGGCGATTCAACGGGCCTGGGCTTCTGACCTCCCAAACCACAATATTCCAATGCCGCATCAACATCTGTTGCCGCAAAGTCCGCCCCTGTGATGGCCACCGCGTCCAATTCACTGTCCAATATGGACCCACCTAGGATAACGGGCGTTCGTCTTGAGACGTTATTTCTAATTATTTCCACCAGATCCTTTACGGATGCAAGCGTTCTGCGTCCAGCCGCCGTGACACCTATCATGTCATATCTATGACGCTTTATCCGCTCGGCAACCTCTTTGGGGTGTTGTGACACGGCAATATGAACATCGAGACCGCGCCGCCGTAATTGATCGGCCGCGACAAAGGCGCCTAATGTATGATGCTCCCTGTAGGGCAAAATCATCAGAATAGACCCTTGGTTCTTTACGACCTCTCGCCGTTTTTGGACGGCCAGCCCGCGTACGGTTTCCTGTAGGCGTGCTGATCCGATCGACACCTCTGCAAAACTCAGGCTGTCTGTGGCCCAGCGATGTCCCATCAGTCGGGCTGTGGCGGGGATGACGTAATCAATGATATCCTCAACACTCACGCCTTCACTGGCCAGTTTGCCGAGGGCATCAAGCCGATGCGCTTCGTCAGGGGAGATGTAAGCTTCGCACAGCGTTTCGAGGCGCCGCGCAACGCCTTCGGATGTAGGCGGCGCTTGGCGCGCCAAAACAGATATCGCGGCCTTGGCCAGCGAATTGATTTCGGCAGAGCGTTTATCTGTCCCTTTACGGGACAATGCGTCCTCGTCTTGGGTCATTGACCGGCTCCTTAGCCGCCTTCGCGCCAATGCGGCACTGTTAGGCGGGCCTCACGTAAAAGATCGGGGCGATCCTTTTTCTTTGGCCGTTAGTCACACGACATCTTTGGCTTTGGCCGCGTGTCTTGCATAAGCGACAGCCCTTCTCAAGGGCGGTTCGCGCAGGGCAACACTCTAGGAGAATGGTTGATCTGTCAAAGAAAATTGACATTTCCCCCGCGTCAACGAGCAGCAATGCGCCGATAAGGGCCAGAACAGCAAAAAATATTGGCATATTTTGAAGCGTATCCGCTGTGCCAGATGCGCAAGTGTCAACTCCAACACTGTAAGTTTTAATTGACACTTTACCCCTTTGAGGGCTAGCCTTTCCTTAATTGACAGACTGGAATCAAAGAAAAATGCCATCGGATAGTCTGACAGCAACGCCGTCACGCCAGCTTTACAGCGTGGACGAGCGCGCAAGGCGCGATGCAACCGTCTGGACATTGGTTCAGGGGATTCTCGCGCCGATTCAGTTTCTGGTGTTTCTGATTTCTTTTGCTTTGGTTGTCCGATTCTTGGTCACGGGCGCTGGATATGACGCGGCCACCTATTCCATTATCGCCAAAACAGCGCTTTTGCTGACCATCATGGTCACGGGCGCGATTTGGGAAAAAGTTGTCTTTGGCCAGTATCTTTTTGCGCCTGCCTTCTTTTGGGAAGATGTGGCCAGCTTTTTTGTCATTGCGCTGCATCTGGCCTATGCGGTTGCCCTTGTGCAGCACGCCCCACAGGTTCAGCAAATGTGGATCGCGCTGGCCGCCTATGCCGCCTATGTCATTAATGCTGCGCAGTTTCTCTATAAGCTGCGTCAGGCAAGAAAGCAGGGGGCATCATGAATACCCCTGCACCCATCCGCGCTCAAAGCTGTGCCAACGCCCCTGTTTTGAAGGAGCGCGGCCAACGCGAGGTGTTCTGCGGCCTCACGGGCATTATCTGGCTGCACCGAAAGATGCAGGACGCTTTTTTCCTTGTGGTCGGCAGCCGCACCTGTGCCCATCTTCTTCAGTCTGCGGCAGGGGTGATGATTTTTGCCGAGCCGCGCTTTGGCACCGCGATTTTGGAAGAAACCGATCTTGCGGGCATGGCGGATGCCAATGAGGAGCTTGACCGCGAAGTGGCCCGCCTTTTGGCCCGCCGTCCCGATATCAAGCAGTTGTTCTTGGTTGGGTCTTGCCCCTCTGAGGTGATCAAGCTTGACCTCGCGCGCGCTGCCGAGCGTCTGACCGTGCAACACGCCCCCCATGTGCGCGTGTTAAACTATTCGGGCAGCGGCATTGAGACCACCTTCACCCAAGGCGAAGATGCCTGTCTTGCGGCAATGGTCCCTGTGTTGCGCAACAGCACGGCGCGGGAATTGGTCTTGGTTGGCGCATTGCCCGATGTGGTCGAAGATCAGGCGATCTCGCTTTTGCGTGCGATGGGCATTGGGCCTATTCGTGTTTTGCCATCTGCCCGCGCCGAAAACGCGCCTGAAATTGGCGAGCATACAGTATTTGCCTGTTTTCAGCCCTTCTTGGGTGAGACCACAGCGGCGCTTGAGCGGCGCGGTGCGCAGCGGATCAGGGCGCCTTTTCCCTTTGGCGAGGAAGGCACCACCTTATGGCTGCGCGCGATTGCCGATGAATTTGGCGTGGATGATGCCACATTTGCCCGCGTCACCGATGCGCCGCGCGCCCGTGCGCGAAAGGCGATTGAGAACGCAAGCACCGCTTTGCACGGAAAATCCGTATTCTTTATGCCTGACAGCCAGTTGGAGATCCCGTTGGCGCGCTTCTTGACCCGCGAATGTGGGATGGAGGCCATTGAGATCGGCGCGCCCTATATCCATCGGGATTTGGTTGGTCCCGATCTTGATATGATCCCCGAAGGCCCGCAGATTTCCGAAGGCCAAGATGTGGACTTGCAACTTGATCGTGTGCGCGCTGCCCGTCCTGATCTGACCGTATGCGGTCTGGGTCTGGCCAATCCGTTGGAAGCCGAAGGCCTTAGCACGAAATGGGCGATTGAGCTGGTTTTTACCCCTGTGCATTTTTACGAGCAGGCGGGTGATTTAGCGGGGTTGTTCTCGCGTCCCTTGCGCCGCCGCGCGATCCTTGAACAAGGGGCCGCGCGATGAAGCTGACGGTGTGGACATATGAAGGCCCGCCCCATGTTGGTGCCATGCGCGTTGCCACTGCGATGCGCGGTTTGCATTACGTGCTGCACGCGCCCCAAGGCGACACCTATGCGGATTTGTTGTTCACGATGATCGAGCGGCGCGACCATCGCCCGCCTGTCAGCTACACCACCTTTGAGGGACGCGATCTGGGCGCGGATACCGCGGGCATTTTCCGTGATACGTGCCGCGCGGCCTATGATCGATTCCTGCCGCAGGCCATGATTGTGGGGGCCTCCTGCACTGCTGAATTGATCCAAGATGATCCAGGCGGTTTGGCGGAAACCATGGGGCTGCCGATCCCTGTGATCCCATTGGAATTGCCGTCTTATCAGCGCAAAGAGAATTTCGGCACCGATGAAACCTTCTTTCAAATCGTAAAAGCCTTGGCCAAACCCATGCCGCGCAGCGCAGAGGTTTCGGTCAACCTTCTCGGCCCCTTGGCGCTTGGCTTTCGGCATCGGGACGATATTGAAGAAATTAAGCATCTTTTGGCGCAGATGGGCATTGCGGTTAATGTCGTGGCCCCGTTCGGTGCAACGCCTGAGGACATCGCGCGACTGGGTGCGGCCCATGCCAATATCCTGATGTATCCCGAACACGCCGAAGCCGCCGCGCGGCATCTGGAACGGGTTTGTGGTCAACCCTACACAAAAACGGTGCCGATTGGCGTGGGCGCGACCCATGATTTCGTGAATGAACTGGCACAAATCTGCGGCATAGAGCCTAAAATCGACACCGCCCGCCTGCGTCAGCCATGGTGGAGCAAATCGGTTGACAGCACCTATCTGACAGGCAAGCGCGTGTTCCTTTTTGGGGACGCGACCCATGTGCAGGCCGCCGCCCGGATCGCCCGCGATGAGATGGGGTTCGAGGTGGTTGGGCTTGGGTGCTACAACCGCGAATTCGCGCGCCCCATTCGCGCGTTGGCCAAGGAATTCGGGCTAGAGGCCCTGATCAGTGACGATTACCTCGCCGTTGAACAAGCCATCGAAGAAGCCGCGCCCGAGATGATCCTTGGCACGCAGATGGAGCGGCATATCGGCAAGCGTTTGGGTATTCCCTGCGCCGTGATTTCAGCCCCTGTTCATGTGCAAGATTTCCCTGCCCGCTATTCCCCCCAAATGGGATGGGAAGGCGCAAATGTTATTTTCGATACATGGATCCACCCGCTTGTGATGGGTCTTGAGGAACATTTGCTGACCATGTTCCGCGAGGATTTCGAATTTCACGATGATGCAGGCGCCAGTCACCACGGGGGTAAGGCCGTGGCGCCATCTGCCCCTGCGCCTGAGGTTCAAGAGCGCGGGCTTGAGACAGGTTCCGATGTGATGGTTTGGCTTGCTTGCGCGGAAAAAGAACTGAAGAAAATCCCATTTTTTGTGCGCGGAAAAGCCAAGCGCAACACCGAAAAATTCGCCGCCGAGCGCGGCGTGACTGAGATCAGCGTGGATACGCTTTACGAGGCAAAGGCCCATTATGCGCGGTGATGGTGATCATATCCCTGGCTATCGCGTGGTCATCGTCACGCTTGATAGTCATGCCGCTGGCCCCGCCGCCCGCGTCAGTGAACGGCTGTCGCACGAGTTTCCAGGGCTGTCTGTTTCCGTCCACGCCAGTGCCGAATGGGCCGAGAACCCCGCCGCTTTGGAAGAGGCACGTTTGGCTGTGCGCCATGGCGATATCATTGTCGCCAATCTTTTGTTCATCGAGGAACATATCACCGCCATCTTGCCCGACTTGCAGGCCCGCCGTGATGCCTGTGATGCCATGATTGGTGTTATCTCGGCCAAGGAGGTCGTATCGCTCACCCGCATGGGCGAGTTGGATATGCTGAAGCCCGCCTCAGGCGCGATGAAGCTTTTGAAAAAGTTGCGTGGCTCATCCAAACCAAATGCGAATTCTGGGCATAAGCAGATGACCATGCTGCGCCGATTGCCCAAAATTCTGCGCTTCATTCCAGGCAAGGCGCAGGATTTGCGCGCGTGGTTCCTGACGATGCAATATTGGTTGGGTGGCTCGGATGATAATGTCGAGCAAATGATCCGCTTCTTGGTGGGCCGCTACTCCAGCCAATCTGATCTCCATGGGGCGGAGGCTGAAGCGCCGATTGATTACCCAGAACTTGGGCTCTACCACCCCGATCTGCCGCATAATGGCATCACCACCGATATCGCTGATTTGCCCCAGCCTGAAAATCCGATTGCGACAGTCGGTTTGTTGATGATGCGCTCGTATATTCTGGCCTCTGACACCGCCCATTATGACGGTGTGATCCGCCAGATGCAGGCGGCGGGTTTGGCCGTGATCCCTGCCTTTGCGGGTGGTTTGGATGGCCGTCCCGCAATTTCTGCGTATTTTACGAATGACCGCGTGGATGCGATGGTCTCGCTGACGGGGTTCAGCCTTATTGGTGGACCTGCTTACAATGACAGTGCAGCGGCGGTTGAAGTGCTGCGTGATCTCGATCTGCCCTATATTGCGGCGCATCCGATTGAGTTTCAAACCTTGGGCCAATGGGCCGCATCAGGCGGCGGGCTAGGCCCAGTTGAGACCACGATGTTGGTTGCCTTGCCCGAGATTGATGGCGCGACCAATCCCACGGTATTTGGCGGTCGTCATGGCGCAGAGGGGTGCCAAGGGTGCAGCCATATGTGTCAGGCAAGCGCTTGCCAAAAGGCGATGGCCCCCTGCCATGAGCGGATCACATCGCTGGTCGAAAAAACCAAGCGACTGGCGGTTTTGCGGCGTAAAGCAAACCGTGACAAGAAAATCTCGGTTGTTCTTTTTGGCTTTCCGCCCAATGCGGGCGCTGTGGGAACGGCGGCGTATCTGAGCGTCTTTGAAAGTCTCTATAATACGCTTTCGACCCTGAAATCAGAAGGGTATCAGATTGATCTGCCCGCCTCTGTCGATGATCTGCGCGCGGCGGTTCTACAGGGAAATGCCGCGCAATATGGCCAAGAGGCCAATGTGGCCGATATCGTTGACGCAGACACGATCCTGCGCAACACGCCCCCCCTGGCCGCGATTGAGGCCGTTTGGGGGCCTGCACCAGGTAAGGTGCAATCCAACGGGCGCGGTGTGTTCATTTTAGGCGCGCATTTTGGAAATGTGTTTGTCGGTGTGCAGCCCACCTTTGGCTATGAAGGCGACCCAATGCGCCTCTTGTTTGAGACAGGTTTCGCGCCCACCCATGCCTTTGCGCAATTTTATCTTTGGCTACGCAACACATTCAAGACGGACGCCATATTGCATTTTGGTATGCATGGCGCGCTTGAGTTTATGCCCGGAAAACAAGCGGGGCTTGGCGCGCGGGATTGGCCTGATCGTTTGATTGGCGAAGTGCCGAATATTTATCTTTATGCCTCAAATAACCCGTCCGAGGCGACATTGGCCAAGCGGCGCTCTAATGCCGTTACAGTCACACATTTGACCCCGCCTTTGGCGGCCTCGGGTCTGTATAAAGGCCTATCAGAGCTAAAAGATAGCCTGTCGCGCTATCGCAGCCTTGCCCCTGACGCGCATGAGCGCGCTGACCTTGCCGCCTTGATCGCAATGCAGTCCGAGGCCGTTGATCTGGACGGCAGCGACCCTGATCATCTGTGGTTGACCCTACTTGAGACGGAAACCGCGCTGATCCCAGATGGTTTGCACATCATGGGCCGCCCCATGGGCGATGCGGAACGGGCGGAGCATCTGCGCGTTATGGCAGAAACCGACCCTGATACGCGCGCGAGGGTCGAAAAACTGCTGCAAGAGGATCACGAACTCCCCGCCCTGATGCGCGCCCTGTCAGCGCGCTATATCGCGCCCGTTGCAGGTGGTGATCTGATCCGCAGCCCTGACGTTTTGCCAACGGGGCGCAATATTCACGCTTTTGATCCGTTCCGTATGCCCACCGCCTTTGCGATGCAGGACGGTGCAAAACAAGCGCAGCGCTTGTTGGATGCGGCGGGCGATTTGCCCCGTTCGGTCGCAATTGTGTTGTGGGGATCGGACAATATCAAATCTGATGGTGGGCCGATTGCGCAGGCGATGGCCTTGATGGGCGCCACCCCCCGCTTTGATGGATATGGTCGCCTTTGTGGCGCGGATTTGATCCCGCTTGCCGAACTGGGCCGCCCGCGCATTGACGTTGTGATGACGTTGTCGGGTATCTTCCGCGACCTTCTCCCCTTGCAGACACGGATGTTGGCCGAAGCTGCCTATAAGGCCGCCACGGCGGATGAGCCTTGCGCAGATAATTTCATTCGTGCCCATGCCCTGGATTACGCGCAGAAAATGGGCTGTGATATCGAAGACGCGGCCTTGCGCGTGTTCTCCAATGCCGAAGGGGCCTATGGCTCCAATGTCAATGCATTGGTCGATAGCGGCGCATGGGGCGAGGAAGACGAACTGGCCGATGCCTATGAGGCGCGCAAAAGCTTTGCATATGGCCGCGATGGCAAGGCCAAGAAAAATGCAAGCCTGCTTCAGGCCGCGCTGGGCGATGTGGATCTGGCCTATCAGAACCTTGAATCGGTCGAATTGGGCGTGACCACGGTTGATCACTATTTCGATACGTTGGGCGGCATTTCCCGCGCGGTTAAACGTGCAAAGGGCAGCGAAGCGCCTGTGTTTATCGGGGATCAAACCCGCGGGACGGGCATTGTGCGCAGCCTGCAAGATCAGGTGGCGCTTGAGACGCGGTCCCGCAGCCTGAACCCCAAATGGTTCGAGGGTATGCTGAAACATGGCCACGAAGGCGTGCGCCAGATCGAGGCACAGGTGACAAACACGCTTGGGTGGTCGGCCACCACAGGGCAGGTCGAACCTTGGGTGTATCAACGTCTCTCCGAGACATTTGTTTTGGACGAGGAAATGCGGCGGCGTCTGTCCGCGCTCAATCCACAGGCCTCTGTGCGGATGGCAAATCGTTTGTTGGAGGCGTTCGAGCGCAATTACTGGCAGCCCGATGACGAAACTTTGGCCGCGCTACAGGCCAGTGCCGATGAGTTGGAAGATCGACTCGAAGGTCTGGATGTTGCAGCGGAATAGGAGAGACCAAGATGCTTGACCACAAAAACCCCCCCGCCGCCCGCGCCAATGCGCGAGAGGCCGAAGGACTGGCCAAGCGGGGCTTGGCCGCACCGCCCGTCTTGCGCAAAGGCGAGGATGGTGATGGATCGGTGCAGGTGCATCAAGACGCAAGCCTGAAAATTGAAGGCGCACAGGTCTTTGCGGTTTATGGCAAGGGTGGGATCGGGAAATCCACAACCTCCTCAAACCTATCTGCCGCGTTTAGCAAACTGGGCAAACGTGTTCTACAGATCGGCTGTGATCCGAAACATGACAGCACCTTTACCCTGACGGGGCATTTGCAGCCGACTGTGATTGATATCTTGAAGGATGTCGATTTCCACGCCGAGGAACTGCGCCCTGAGGATTTTGTGACCACAGGGTATAATGGCGTCATGTGTGTCGAGGCGGGTGGCCCGCCTGCAGGCACGGGCTGCGGCGGATATGTCGTGGGCCAAACAGTGAAGCTCCTGAAACAGCACCATATGCTGGACGATACGGATGTCGTCTTGTTTGACGTTCTGGGCGATGTGGTCTGCGGCGGGTTTGCCGCACCATTGCAGCACGCCGACCGCGCGCTGATCGTGACGGCTAATGATTTCGACAGCATTTATGCGATGAACCGCATCATTGCAGCGGTGCAAGCCAAATCCAAGAATTACAATGTGCGCCTTGCAGGCTGTGTCGCGAACCGCTCGCGCGACACCGATGAGGTGGATCGATACTGTGCTGAGGTGGGGTTCCGCCGCATTGGCCATATGCCCGATGTGGATGCTATTCGCCGCTCGCGCCTCAAGAAAAAGACATTGTTCGAGATGCCTGATGACGAGGATATCGTGCAATGCCGTGCAGAATATATCCGCTTGGCCGAAACGCTATGGGCGGGCACAGAACCACTCGCGCCTGAGCCTTTAGAGGATCGCCGCATCTTTGAATTGCTAGGGTTTGATTGATGGTCGCAACGCCGACATATGGCGCGACCCGCGCCCGTGTTGAAGAATATTTCGACAGCACCGCCACCCAAACATGGGAGCGGCTGACCTCTGACGCGCCTGTGTCGCGCGTGCGTCAAACCGTGCGCGAAGGCCGTGATCAGATGCGCGCGATTATGCTGTCCCGACTGCCCAATGATCTGACGGGCCAACGGGTTCTGGATGCAGGGTGTGGCGCAGGCCAAATGACCGCAGAACTGGCCGCTCGCGGGGCCGAAGTTGTCGCCATTGATATCTCGCCCTCCCTTGTCGAAATCGCACAAAAGCGCCTGCCCAAGGCTTTGCATCCGCGTGTCGATTTTCGCTCTGGTGATATGCTCGTGCCGGAGTTGGGGCGGTTTGATCACGTGATCGCGATGGATTCGATGATCTATTATGAGGCCCCTGATCTTGGCCGCGCCTTGGCGCAGCTTTGTGATCGCGTATCGGGCAAAGTGGTGTTTACCGTGGCACCGCGCACCCCGTTTTTGATGGCGTTTTGGGGGTTGGGAAAACTGTTTCCGCGCTCGGATCGTTCGCCCGTTATGATCCCACATACCGCCCAGAACCTGCGCCATCATACGTCTCTGACAGGCGCGTTAGGCACGATTTCAGAGGTTGGAACCGTGTCGCGCGGCTTCTACATCTCGTCTTGTCTGGAGTATGCGAAATGAGCAATCTTGCACGCATCTCCACTAAATTCCTCCCGTTTTCGGACGCTGCAAGCGATGCCCTTCCCTTGTCGCAGTTGCTGCGCTTGTCCCTGTTCCAAATCTCGGTGGGCATGGCGGGTGTGATGCTGCTGGGCACGCTGAACCGTGTGATGATTGTGGAGCTGTCCTTGCCCGCGACCCTCGTGGCGATCATGGTCGCCCTGCCTGTTCTGATTGCGCCGTTCCGTGCCTTTTTGGGACATAAGTCCGACCACTATCGCAGCGCGTTGGGGTGGAAGCGGATACCTTATTTGTGGTTCGGCACGCTGTGGCAATTTGGCGGTCTGGCGATTATGCCCGCCAGTCTTTTGGTCTTGGGCGGTGATGTGGTTCATGACCTGCCGTTTGCGGGTGAGGTTCTCGCGGGGTTGGCCTTTGTGATGACAGGTTTGGGGATGCATATGACCCAAACGGCGGGTCTGGCCTTGGCCGCTGACCGTGCGACCGAGGAGACGCGCCCGCGGGTCGTGGCGCTTCTTTATGTGATGTATCTCTTGGGGATGGCGGCATCGGCGCTCGTGATCGGGTGGCTGCTGCGTGATTTTTCGGGCCTGACCTTGATCCGTGTCGTGCAAGGCGCGGCTGTCGCGACCTTGGTTCTCAATATGGTGGCGCTGTGGAAGCAAGAACGCCTCCGCCCCATGAGCAAGGCCGAACGTGCGGAGCCTGCGCCGCGCTTTGGGGACGCATGGCGCGATTTTGCAAGCGGCGGCCCTGCGGGTCGGTTGTTGGTGGTCGTATTTCTCGGCACCATGGCCTTCAATATGCAAGACGTGCTGCTCGAGCCTTATGGCGGCGAAATCCTTGGCTTGAGCGTGTCCAAAACCACCTTTTTGACCGCCACATGGGCCACGGGTGCCTTGATTGGCTTTGCATTTGCGGCCAAGTGGCTTGCCGATGGCCTGAACCCGCACCGCATGGCCGCACGTGGGCTATTGGCCGGGCTTGCGGCCTTTTCAGCGGTGATATTTGCCAATCCGATGGGGTCGGAGCCCTTGTTTTTCGCAGGCGCGGGCCTGATCGGTTTTGGCGGCGGTCTGTTTTCCGTTGCAACGCTTACGGCGGCAATGACCATGCCCGCAAGTGGTGCTGCGGGGCGCGGTTTGGCGCTCGGCGCTTGGGGCGCGGCGCAGGCCACGGCCGCAGGTCTCTCCATCGCAATCGGTGGTGGTTTGCGGGACAGCGTCAATCAATTGGCCGTCACAGGGTCTTTGGGTGAGGCGCTGAACAGCCCCGCCACAGGCTATTCGGTCGTCTATCACATCGAAATTCTGTTTCTGTTTTTCACCCTTGTCGCTTTGGGGCCGCTGGTGCGTCTCCACAGCACAATCTCGCGCGGGGAGGCCGGCAAGATCGGGCTCGCCGACCTGCCCACGTAACCGCCGAACCTAGGAGGATAAAATCCATGGAAAATGCATTTTTCGGCAATTTTGATCTGGCCAGCCTGTCGATCTGGCTGTTCTGGATCTTCTTCGCTTTACTGATTTACTATCTGCAAACTGAAAATATGCGGGAAGGCTATCCGCTCGAAAATGATGATGGCAGCGTTGCCGCCAATCAGGGGCCGTTTCCTTTGCCAAAGGAAAAGACCTTCAAGCTGATGCATGGCCGCGGTGAAGTCACCGTTCCAGGCAAGGATCTGCAAGCGCGTGACAATCTGGCCCTGCGTCAGACCAATGTTGCAAACGGCTATCCTTTTGAACCCACTGGCGATCCAATGGTTGATGGTGTTGGTCCCGCAAGCTGGGCCAAGCGCCGTGACCTGCCCGAATTGGATGGCCATGGTCACCCCAAGATTGTCCCGATGGGTCAAATGGAGGATTACCGCGTTTCTGCGGGTCGTGATCCACGTGGTTTGCCCGTCATGGCGGGTGACAGTGAAATCGCGGGCCGCATTTCTGATATGTGGGTTGATGCGCCAGAGCAGTTGGTTCGCTATCTTGAGGTGGAATTGTCCGATGGCACGGCACGTCTTGTGCCGATGCAAATGGCCAAGATCAAATCCGACCGTGTGGTGGTCAATTCGATCTTTGCCGCACATTTCCCCAAAGTGCCTGTGACCAAGTCGCCCAATCAGGTGACCATGTTGGAAGAAGAGAAAATCTCGGCCTTCTACGGTGGTGGCACGCTTTACGCCTCCCAAGAGCGGACAGACCCGCTTTTGTAATTTCCTAAAACCTCTAAAGGAGGACGACCCATGCCACATGACGACTTTCAGACCGAGCCTGTTCGTGGTTTGCCCGAAAAGCCCCCTGCTGGAGAAGAAATTCTTTGGCAGGGCGCGCCCCATTGGTTTGCTCTGGCGAAAGAAGCGCTGAGTTTCTGGTGGGTTGTGGGATATTTCCTGTTTCTTTTCGCTTGGCGCACCGTATCGGGTGCCGCTGTCACCTCATGGGCTGACAGCGTGATTGCCGCGTCATTCTTTTTGGTGCTTGGCGCGATTGTTGCGGTATTGCTGTTGGGTGTGGCCTATGTCCAAGCCAAGGCAACCGTTTACACGATCACCAACCGCCGTGTTGCAATGCGGATCGGGGCGGCTTTGACGATGACCCTAAACTTGCCCTATCGCCAAGTGGCCAATGCCACTTTGGGCTTGCGCAAGGATGGCACGGGCACGATTGCTTTGGAATTGATGCCCTCCAATATTCGTCTGTCTTACCTCAACACATGGCCCCATTTGCGGCCTTGGGTGATGAAAAGCACCCAGCCTGCGCTGCGCTGTATTCCAGAGGCGCAAAAGGTGGCCGCGATCCTGTCGGATGCAGCGGAAACCGTGGTTAGCCAACCTGTCATTGAACGTGAACCTGCGCCAAGCGGCGCGGTTGCCGCAGAGTGAGGGGGATCAGAACATGAGCATGACCCCTGAACAAAAGCTTGTTGAACGTGACCGCGAGATGGTGCCCAAGCTGCTTGTGCGCGCAATGTTCATCTTATGTATGAGCGTCCTTGTGATCGTGACCTACGCCAAGCTCACCGACCGCCCCTTGGCCGCCACGCCCCCCACCGCCGCTGAATTGCCGATCGTCAAAGAAAAGGTCATCCGCATTTATGGCGCGATGGATGGATCAGCGCGGGTGATGGATACCGAAGGCAATGTGATCCTGAACCTCAGCAAGGAAGAAGGCGGGTTTGTCGCGGGTATTTACCGTGTGCTGGAGCGCCGCCGCGGCGCGGTGGGTGCCTCTGGCAGTGATCCAATCCGCTTGGTGCAAATGGCGGATGGCCGCCTCGCTTTGCGCGATAATGTGACCGATTTCCGTGCCGAGCTTTATGGCTTTGGCGCGGATAATGAGCGGGTCTTTGCCCGCATCATGGAGGAATGACCCATGGGATGGATGACCAGAACGACCGAAACGGCCCCTTGCGAGGTTGAGGTGAGCCATAAATTTGAAAGCCTACACGCCCACGTCAAATTCTTGAACGGCGCAATCATCAACCCTGGTGACGAGGTGTTGGTGCATGGTGCGCCCGTGATGGCCCCCTATGGCGAGGTGGTCTGCGAAACCCGCACGGCCACGATCACCCGTGCCAGCAAGCTTGAACAGATTTGGACACGGATGACGGGCGATTTTGAATTCATGGAGCTGTGCGAATTCAGTTTCTCAGAGGAGGTTTCGCTATGAATGTGCAAGCCAAACATTCCGCCGATGCAGCCACCGTGGAAGATGCGCTGGCCGCGCGCAACTATGAAGATGCAGTGGTCGACAGCGAAAGCGCCACCGCGCTTGCGATGCAGAACACGCTTTTGACCCCACGCTTCTATACAACGGATTTCGACAAGCTGGATGCGATCGATGTCTCCCCCGTGCGTGAGGACTGGGACCAGTTGATCGACCAGATGAAATCAGACCCGAATAAGGGGCATTTCAAGAAAAACGAGGACTGGGATCACATCGACTGGGATGGGATGGAGCCGAAACTGAAAAAGGAATTCATTGATTTCCTTGTTTCCTCCTGCACTGCCGAATTCTCAGGTTGTGTGCTGTATAAGGAGATGAAACGGCGTGGCAGCAACGAGGATATCACCACGCTGTTCCAGTTGATGGCCCGCGATGAGGCCCGTCATGCGGGCTTTATCAATGACGCGCTGCGCGAGGCGGGTATTGCGGTGAATTTGGGTTTTCTGACGCAAGCCAAGAAATACACCTATTTCCAGCCAAAGTTCATCTATTACGCCACATACCTATCTGAAAAGATCGGCTATGCGCGTTATATCACCATTTTCCGCCATCTTGAGGCGCATCCTGAACATCGGTTCCACCCGATTTTCAAATGGTTCAAAGAATGGTGCAATGATGAATTCAGCCATGGCGAAGCTTTCGCGCTGTTGATGAAGACCGACCCGAAATTGACCAGCGGGATGAATGTCCTTTGGATCAAATTCTTCCTCACTGCCGTGTTCGCCACCATGTATGTGCGCGACCACCAGCGTCCCGCATTTCACGAGGCTTTGGGTGTGGATACCGATTGGTATGGC
The DNA here is from genome assembly GCA_025751475.1 of Rhodobacteraceae bacterium XHP0102. GTDB lineage: Bacteria > Pseudomonadota > Alphaproteobacteria > Rhodobacterales > Rhodobacteraceae > M30B80. Next base: position 204,918 of record JAOWLD010000002.1, on the reverse strand, counting down.
CATGAGGTTTTCCGCAAGACCAGTGACATTTCCAAGCAGATTTTCCCAATCACCTTGGATATTGATCACCCGCGTTGGCAGAAGGGGTTGAATGCCCTGCAAGCCGCAAATGTGGATTTGGCGGATGCCAAGCAGAAAGGGAAGTTCTTCAAGCGGATCGGGGCCAGCATCCGCGCGGGTCTGGCCTTTGTGAACCTTTACACCATTCCCGCAAAATCCCATGCCCTGCCTGCAAGCACGCGCTTGGAGCCTGTCTATTGATCGCGGCGGTGCTGCATAACCCTTGGGGCGCGGCGTTGGTCGCGTTGTTCCTGTGGTGGTTTTCCACAGGTGCGATCCTTTTGGTTGTGCGGCGCGCCGATCAGGCAGGGGGAACCGCGCGTATGTGGGCGGTTTTGATGAATCTGCCCTTCTTGATCCTCGGTGCGGTTGGGTTTCTTGAATCGCGTTATGATGACAGCCTTGCGGGTGTTTATGTGGCTTTTCTTTCGGCCATTGCCCTGTGGGGATGGGTGGAGCTTGCCTTCCTCACGGGGGTCATCACGGGGCCAAATCGCAATCGGTTGCGCGATGGTGTCCCTGAATGGGAGAGATTCATCCGTGCATGGGGCACGATTGCCTATCACGAGATGCTGTTGGTGTTCATTTTGGTCGCGATGATCTTGGTCAGTGTAGAGGCGCATAATCCGATTGGATTGTGGACCTTCGCGATCCTGTTTTTTGCCCGCATCAGCGCCAAGTTGAATCTTTATCTTGGGGTTCGGAAAATCAATGTCGAATTCATTCCCGAACCCCTCAACCATTTGCCCAGCCATTTTCGCACAGCGCGGATGAATTGGTTGTTTCCCGTCTCCATCACGGGGTTAAGCTTTGCGGCTGCCTTTTGGATGGAGCGGATTTGGCACACGGACGCGATTGCCCAAGAGGTGGGCTTTGCACTTTTGGCGGCCCTGACCCTGCTCGCGCTTTTGGAGCATTGGTTCATGGTGCTGCCGCTTCCCGATGAACGTTTGTGGCGCTGGATGCTTCCTGCGCGCCACAGCAACGGCCAGAACGGCCCCCAGATCGCCATAATGAAGAATGAGGACGTGCGATGAATTTTGACAATCTGTTTCAAGCCCAGTTGGACAAGTTGAAAGAAGAAGGCAATTATCGCGTCTTCGCGGAATTGCAGCGCAAATGCGGGGATTTTCCGCGCGTCCAAAACCATGGCGAAGGTCAGGATGAGGTTACGGTTTGGTGCTCAAATGATTATTTGGGGATGGGACAAAACCCCGATGTGATCCAAGCCATGCTCGACACGGTGCAATCCTGCGGCACAGGCGCAGGTGGCACCCGCAATATTTCGGGCAATGCACATCACCATAAATTGCTAGAGGCCGAGTTGGCGGATCTCCATGGCAAGGAAGCGGCGCTTTTGTTTACCAGTGGTTATGTTTCCAATTGGGCCGCGTTGTCGACCCTCGGCAGTCGCCTTCCCAATGCGGTGATCTTGTCGGATGCGTTGAACCACGCTTCGATGATCGAAGGCATTCGCCATGCGCGCTGTGAAAAGCGGGTTTGGAAGCACAATGACGTGGCTGATCTGGATCGCCAATTGCAGGAACTGCCCGCCAATGCGACCAAGATTATTGCGTTTGAATCTGTTTATTCCATGGATGGCGACATTGCCCCCATCCGTGAGATTGTCGAAGTGGCCGAAAAGCATGGCGCGATGACCTATATTGACGAGGTTCACGCGGTCGGAATGTATGGCCCGCGTGGCGGCGGTGTTGCCGAACGTGAGGGGCTGATGGATCGCATCACCTTGATCGAGGGCACGCTTGGCAAGGCCTATGGCGTGGTGGGTGGCTACATCACGGGCAGTCATGCCTTGGTCGATTTCATCCGCAGTTTTGCCAGTGGCTTTATCTTTACAACGGCATTGCCGCCTGCGGTCGCCGCCGCCGCGCGCGCTTCGATCCGTCATTTGAAACATTCAAGCTATGAGCGCGAGATGCAACAGCACCAAGTGGCCCGCCTGCGCGCCCGTCTTGATGCCGAGGGCATTCCCCACGTTCACAACGACAGCCACATCATCCCTGTCATGGTGAAAGACCCTGTCAAATGCAAAATGCTGTCGGATATTTTGATGGAGCAATTTGGCATCTATGTGCAGCCGATCAATTATCCGACCGTTCCCAAAGGCACGGAGCGGTTGCGCTTTACGCCTGGCCCGCTGCACAGTGATGAGGATATCGAATATCTGGTTATGGCGCTCAAGACCCTTTGGAAACAATGCGCCATCGCGCACGCGGTCGCGTAGCTGTGACAAGATTTCCGAAATTAGCTCTTGGAGGCGGCTCAAAAAGGGCTAGTTTGCGCCTTGGTGGAATCTAACCGAGGGAGAGAAAACCATGAAAAAATCTGCAATCATTGCTGCAGTGGCAGGACTATGCGCTGCGACATCCGCTTTCGCGGATGGCCATGGCGCATCAGGTGATGCGGCTGCAGGTGAGCGTGTCTTCAATCAATGTGTTGCTTGCCATGTGGTGGCAAATGACGCGGGCGATGTTTTGGCGGGCCGCAACGGGCGCACAGGTCCAAATCTTTATGGCACGGCCGGTCGTCCAGTCGCGTCTGTCGAAGGCTTCCGTTATTCGCCATCTATCACCCAAGTGGGTGAGGCGGGAACGGTTTGGACAGAAGAGGCCTTTGTCGCATATGTTCTGGACCCAACGGCCTATTTGCGTGAAGCCACTGGCGACAGCCGTGCGCGCAGCGCGATGGCCTTCCGTGTGCGCAGCGAAGAAGACGCGAAAAACGTTTACGCCTATTTGGCAAGCCTCTCCGCTGAATAAGCACGAGCGGTGACGTGACGGCATTGACAAGGGCAGGTTTCGACCTGCCCTTTTCTGATTAGGGATCAAGATTGCGCAAGAAACTGGTGACGGCAGCGGCGGCTTCGGCGCCATGGGTTTCGGGCAAGAGATGACCCGCATCCGCCAACACCTGTAATTGGCCATGCGGCACAGCACCCATGGCACGCTTGGCGATATCAAGCGAAACCGCCTGATCCTTGGCCCCGTGCAAGAACAGAACGGGCGCGGCGATACGTGGCAAATCCTGATTGAGCCGCTCCAAGGTCCATTGCGCCATCATCGCCAAAGTGGCCTCAATATGGCTGCGCTTACGCATCAAATGCCGATAATAGCTCAATGTTTCAGCATCAGGATTGGAGCCTGTGGTTTGCAAAATCGCAATCAAGCGCCGATCGCTCATGCCAGAGCCAAGGAAAAGCCCTGTCAGTGGGTTCATGGCCATCAGCTTGGCCATCACGGGGAAAAGCCAACCCGCGGCACCAGAAAAATTTTCAAGCGCGCCATTGATCACCACAACCCCGCGCGCAAGATCTGGGTCGTGGAGCATCATCTGAAGCGCGAGCGCCGCGCCGGCTGAGTGACCCACAATCGCATGGGGGCGGATTTCTGCCGCGCGCAGCAGGCGCGAAATATCCTGCGCCATCAAATCCAACGAAGACCTGCTGCGGGTGCCTGCAAGGCTGAACCCCTGCCCAGGAAGATCAAAGGCGACCACCCGATAGGATTGCGCCAATATCGGCATCATCACACGCCAAGAATGGGTCGATGCCCCCGCGCCATGGATCAGCACAAGGTCAGGGCCAGTGCCCATGATTTGCACGTGCCAACGATGGGGGTGGGTCGCGATGATTTGGCTTGTGTCGCGCGCAGGCCAATCTGCGGGGATATCGCGCAGTGATGTCATGGCGATGGCAAGGCCGCCTCAACCGCGGCACTGAGCGATTTTGCATCGGCCCTTGGCAGGGGCAGATAGGTGGCACCCATATCTTGGGCCAAACCATCCAGATCACGCGTGGGGCGCGCGCCTGTGTCGATCACAATCGCAGGGAAGCCTTGAGTGCGCAGGGCACGCGCCATCTGATGTGCGTCTGTGCTCGCTTGGGTGCGGTTGGCGCTGCCATCCAGCGCGATATTTGCGCGACCATCGGTCAGCAGCGCAATCGAGGGGGTCATGCCCTTAGAGGCTGACAGGTTTGCCAGTTGAAGGGCTGATTTGAGACCAGAGGCCAAAGGCGTGCCGCCCCCACCTGGCAGTTCTTGCAACCGCCGCTTGGTTTGCACAAGGGAGCGTGTCGGTGCCAAAAGCACATCCGAGCCTTGCCCACGAAAGGCCACAAGCGCCACATGATCCCGCCGCGCATAAGCCTCTGCAAGAAGCAGCTCAATTGCGCCTTTCGCTTCGGCCATGCGGGACATCGCGCTAGAGCCTGAAGCATCCACCACGAAAATAATCGCCCGGTCGGAGCTTTCCTGAAAGCGCTTGACGCGCAGGTCACTTTTGCGGATGTGCAACCCTTTGGATTTCTTGGGGGAAGATGCGCTGCGCAGGACTTGCCATGGGGCAGCCGCGCGCAATGTGGCGATCAGATCCAGCCGTGCGCCGCCCCCCAAGGTGCCGCTGCGCGATGCAACGGGGCGGCCACGGTGATTGCCCTTCTTCTTGCGTCCTGTGCCCGTGCTGCCTTTGCTTTGCCGCGCGGCGCGGGTTGTGGCCAGACGCGCAAGCAGATCGGGTGGCAGCATTGCTTTGGCGGCTTCGATGAGCGCCTCAAACGGCGGTAAATCTGTGTCATCGGATTGTGAGCTGTCCTGATCTGAAGGCGCATCAGCTTGGGCGGTGTCAGGCGGCGGCGGGGTATCTGGTTCTTCGCTTTGGGTTTGCTCGGGAATTTGTGTGGCACGCGGTGCCAAGACCAATTCCACGGCCAATTGCAGATCGGGCTGCTCCACCTGATCCGCCCCCATAAGCGCGGCAGAATGGCGGGCAAGGCGCAAGGCGTGTTGCACAGCGCGCAGCGAAGTGATCCCCAATGCTTCGGCCACCAGGCACAGATCACGATAATCATCGGGCGCATTTTGAACAAAGGGCAGATGCGCGCGGGCCTCAGCCAAGGCAGCGCGGTCGAATTCCAACCGCGTGGCTGTGGCTTGTGGGATGCCATCGAGATCAAGATGCAGCGCCAATCGATCACTCAGGGAGCCTCCCAAGCCTTCGCCCGCCTCCGCGGCCTCATCAAGCGCGATGATTGACAGGCCCAACTCCGCATCAAGCGCGGTGGCCAAGCGTGCCAAAAGACCCTTTTCCGCCCGTTCGGCCATGGTCAGGATCAAGGGTCCAGGGTTTTGCAGAACACCATTTGTATAGACAGGCTGGTCCGTGGCCAAAGTGGCCGATAAATCCAATCCCCCATAAAGCGCGTCATCTTGGATGTTGGGATGAATGCGCGGCAGATGATCTGTCTCTAGAATATGGGATAGTGCCTCGATCACCCGATCCCGTGCTGGCCCTGTGCGTGCACGCAGCCACAGACCACCAAGCGGCGCGGGATCAATCGCAAAAAGCGCTAGGGCAAGATTGATGTTTCCCCATCTCTCTTGCGGGGTGGTCATGAGAGAACCGTCTCAACGCTGCGCATCACCCGTGCGGTCGACCCCGCCTCATCCAATGGATCACGGCGCAGGCGATGAGATAGCGCCATAGGGGCAACCGCGCGCAGATGATCGCGGGTGATTTCTGACGCGCCCTCAAAGGCGGCTTGCGCGCGGGCAGCGCGCAGCAGGGTCAACTCGCCCCGCAACCCGTCAGACCCAAGCGCAAGACAGAGCGCGGCGCAATCCTGCAACACGGCCTCAGGCGTTTTCACCTTAGGCAGTCTCTTGCGCGCGGTGATGATCGCCTTGCGGATTGCGGCATCCTCTTTGGCCCAAGACTTTACAAATCCCGCGCGGTCCCGATCATAGGCATCGCGGCGCTTGATCACCGCGACACGGGTTTCGATATCCTTGGGGCTTGTCACCTCAACGGAGAGGCCAAAACGATCCAACAGTTGGGGGCGCAATTCGCCCTCCTCAGGGTTGCCAGAGCCAACCAGAACAAAACGCGCTGGGTGGCGGATCGACAGCCCTTCGCGCTCCACCACATTCTCCCCTGACTGTGCCACATCGAGCAGAAGGTCGACCAAGTGATCCTCCAGCAGGTTGACCTCGTCAATATAGAGATACCCGCGATTGGCGCGCGCCAAGAGCCCCGCTTCAAAGGCTTTTTCTCCTTTCGCCAGGGCTTTCTCAATATCCAAAGCGCCGACCACCCGATCCTCGGTCGCGCCAAGGGGCAGGTCGACCACAGGGGTCGGCTTTTCCACAACCTCCCGCTCGGTCACATTGGCCCAATCGGGGATGGCCGCCACGGTTTCCGAATTCACAGGGCACCCCTTGACCGCGTGGATTGAAGGCAAAAGAGCCGCCAAACCGCGCACGGCCGTTGATTTTCCCGTACCACGATCCCCAAATACCAAAACGCCGCCAATGCCCGCGTCAATTGCGGTCAGCACCATGGCCTGTTTCATCGCGTCTTGACCGAAAATGGCGGAGAACGGGAAAGGATGGGTCATGTGTGCGGTCTTTCGTCATTGAAACGGTTGGGGTTGAGAGGATGCCCCCCTTCCCACTGGCCCTGAATGCCTTCAAGGCGAAAACGGGCATAAAGCTCTTCGCGGAACCATGCGCCATCGCGCACGGCTTTGATCGCGCGGGCATGAGGGCCATCGCGGCGGGCAAACTCGGCCATGCTTGCGCTGTCGGGCCAAATTGAAAAAGTGACCTGATGCAACAGCGGCACTTCACCCACGCCGATTTTAAACAGGACATTGGGATCATCCCCGATCACCTGTGATATATCGGGGACACGCCGCCAGAAGCGCAGGGCATTGACGGGCTTGACCGTGGCGCGGGTGAGGGCGGCGATTGGCCCATCTGTGCTTGTTTGTTCGGCGATGAAAGGTGCGCGCCCATCCCATTCGCCCCGCGCGCTTGTGGGAGACAGAAAAAGGGTGCAATCCTCCACCGCATGGGCGCGATAGCGGGCATAGGTGGTGCTTTTTGAAATTTCCGTCTCAGCCGTCTCACGGTCGGGCCATGTCGCGAGAATCGCATAGACCGAAACATTGGGAATGGGCGTAAATCCCTCCCCCGTGCCTGAGCCAAGCAATTTAAAAAAACCAATCTTCGGCTCGCGCTTGAGGGCGAATCGTGCAGTGGCCATTTGGGCAAAGGCCCAAATCCGCGCCTTGGCGCTGCCAAATCGGAATAAACTGAGTGTTACAGACTGCATGGTCGATCTTTTTATCTGTCAACTTATTGTGACAGAATTGGACAATAAAGAAAAGGATCAATCTATTGATTTGATTTATTTCAATTAACTTAAAAAATTTTGGGGGAACCTGCGTGCCGTGTGAATAGATATTGTAAATTAAACTAGACAGTTTACGATAGGGGTCATGATGGATGACCACAGAACACACAGCCAAGTTGAAGCAGGCTTCGCCGCTGATCTGGGCGATCAGCGTCCCCATGCGATCGTGATTGGTGCGGGGTTGGGCGGTTTGGCCTCAGCCATGCGACTGGGCGCTAAGGGCTATCGCGTCACCGTGATTGACAAATTGGATATGGCGGGCGGCCGCGGGTCTGCGCTGTATCAAAATGGGCATCGGTTTGATCTTGGCCCGACCATTGTGACCGTGCCGCAGGTGTTCCGCGAGTTATGGGCAACCTGTCGTCGTGATTTTGACCAAGATGTAGACTTGCGCCCGATTGCGCCATTTTACGAAATCCGTTGGCCTGATGGTTCCCATTTCACCGCCAGTCAGAACACCGATGCAGTGCGGGCCGAAGTGGCGCGCCTCTCCCCCCAAGATGTGTCAGGCTATGAGAAATTTCTCAAAGACAGCGAGGCGCGCTATTGGTTTGGATTCGAAGATCTGGGCCGCCGTTCGATGCACAAGCTTTGGGATTTGATCAAGGTTCTGCCAAAATTTGCCATGCTGCGCGCGGATCGTTCGGTTTATGCCCACGCTGCAAAACGGTTCAAGGACGCGCGCCTGCGCATGGCGTTTAGTTTTCATCCGCTGTTCATCGGCGGTGATCCGTTCAATGTGACCTCGATGTATATTCTGGTCAGCCATCTCGAAAAAGAATTCGGGGTTCATTATGCAATGGGGGGTGTGGCCGCGATTGCAAAGGCCATGGCCCGCGTAGTGCAGGATCAAGGCGGGGCGCTGCGGTTTCATCATGTGGTGGATGAAATCACATTTACAGGCAAGCGCGCCACGGGTGTGCGCCTTGCGACAGGCGAGGTGGTCGCTGCGGATATTGTGGTGTCGAACGCGGATGCGGGGCATACATATCAACATTTGCTGCGCAACCGCCCCCGCCGCCGCTGGACGAATGAGAAACTGACCAAATCACGTTGGTCGATGGGGCTGTTCGTTTGGTATTTTGGCACGCGGGGCACCCGCAACAAATGGGCCGATGTTGGTCATCATACCATCCTCAACGGTCCGCGTTATCGCGGATTGGTCAAAGACATCTTCATCAAGGGCAAGTTAAGTGAGGATATGAGCCTCTATGTCCACCGCCCCTCGGTGACCGATCCAAGCTGTGCGCCCGAAGGGGATGATACATTTTATGCCCTCTCACCTGTGCCGCATCTGGGGTTTGATGATCCCGTGGATTGGGCCACGATGGGCGAAGCCTATCGCCAAAAGGTGCAGCAGGTGTTGGAAGAGCAGCTTTTGCCTGGCTTGAGCGCGCATCTGTCGGCATCTGATGTTTTGACCCCTGCCGATTTTGAAAGTCGTTATCTATCGCCCAATGGCTCTGGATTTTCCATCGAACCGCGCATCCTGCAAAGTGCCTATTTCCGTCCGCATAATGTATCGGAGGAGGCTGAGGGCCTTTATCTCGTGGGCGCGGGCACGCATCCTGGGGCGGGTTTGCCAGGTGTGATTTCATCGGCCGAAGTATTAGGAAAACTGGTGCCCGATGCCGCACCCCTGCGCGCCCGTGCAGATATGAAAATGGCGGCAGAATGATCACGGCCGAGGATCTTGCCTATTGCCGCGCGGCGATTGCCGAAGGGTCGCATTCCTTTGATGTCGCCTCGCGCATTTTGCCTCGATCCGTGCGGGACCCTGCTTTGGCGCTTTATGCCTTTTGCCGCATATCCGATGATGCCGTGGATTTGAGCTGCAACAAGGCCCATGCCGTTCTGGACTTGAGCGCGCGTTTGGATCGCATCTATAGCGGCGCGCCCGTGGATTACCCTGCGGATCGGGCCTTTGCCGCCGTGGTGCGGGATTTTGAAATGCCGCGCGCCCTGCCCGAAGCGCTGTTGGAAGGTTTGGCATGGGACGCAACCGAGCGGCGCTATCACAGCCTATCGGATTTGCGCAGCTATTCGGCGCGGGTTGCCTCCGCTGTCGGGGCGATGATGTGTGTGTTGATGGGGGTGCGTTCAGGCGATGCTTTGGCACGGGCCTGCGATTTGGGTGTGGCCATGCAGTTGACCAATATCGCCCGGGATGTGGGCGAGGATGCACGTGCGGGGCGGATCTACTTGCCGCTCGATTGGTTGGCCGAAGAAGGTGTCGACCCCGACCGCCTTTTGGCTGATCCGCGCATCTCGCCTGCCTTGCGGCGGATCAATCGCCGCCTGTTGGCTGAAGCGCGCCGATTATATGTGCGCTCCGAGGCGGGCGTGTCGCAACTGCCCTTTATCAGCCGTGCGGGCATCTTGGCCGCGCGGCATTGCTATGATGCCATTGGCGGCGCGGTGGCGCGGCGGGGATATGATGGCATCACGCAGCGCGCCTATACCACCAGAGGTCAAAAACTGGGTCTTTTGAGCTATGCCGCGCTGCAAGCCATGATCATCACGCTTGCGCCGCGCTGTCCGATCCTTTTTGCGCCGCCTTTGGAAGAAACGCGGTTTCTGGTTGAGGCCGCCGCGCAGCGACAAGCCGATAAAAAAGGGTGGAGCGATCAGGTGATTTCCGTTTTGGCGCAATTAGAAGCGCAAGATCGCAGTCACGCTCTGGAAGCGAAGCTGTAAACACTTATATATTGACCATGGATTGGTCAGTTTTCATATTGTTCTTCGCCGCTTGCGCCGCTGCCGCCTCCACGGGGTCCCTGTTTTCACCGGGTCAGTGGTATAAGGATTTGCGCAAGCCGTTTTTCACGCCACCAAATTGGCTCTTTCCAGTGGCATGGACGGTGCTTTACATCGCCTCTGCCTATGCGGCGACCCGCATTGCGATGCTCGATGGCAATGCCCATGCGATAGGCTTTTGGGCGCTGCAAATTGCGCTAAACACGCTTTGGAGCCCCGTTTTCTTTGGCCTGCGCCGCATTCGGGCGGGGATGGTGGTCCTCAGCGCACTATGGATTGCGGTCTGTGGCACGATGCTGAGTTTCTGGGCGCTTGATCCGCTCGCGGGCGCGCTGATTGTGCCTTATCTGATGTGGGTGACGGTGGCAGGGGCGCTGAACCTTGCGGTTTGGCGCTTGAACCCTGCCGAAGTTTCCGCCGCTACATAAAAAAGCGCGCCACAAAAGGGCGCGCCATTTTATGATATGCGGGGCGCTTAGCTCAGCTTTCGCTCCACTTCTTCGCGTTCGAAAATCTCGATCACATCGCCTTTGCGGATGTCATCGTAATTCTCAAAGGCCATGCCGCATTCCTGACCTGATTGCACTTCTTTGACCTCGTCTTTGAAGCGCTTCAGCGTTTTTAGCGTGCCTTCGTGGATCACGACATCATCGCGCAACAGGCGCACACCCGCCGAGCGGCGCGCGACACCTTCGGTGACCAGACAGCCTGCGACCGACCCCACGCCAGAGACGCGGAAGACTTCCTTGATCTGGGCATAGCCGATGAAGTTTTCGCGGATTTCAGCACCAAGCAGACCTGAGGCGGCGGCCTTCACATCATCCACAAGGTCATAGATCACGCTGTAATAGCGGATTTCCACGCCCTTTTGGTTGGCGGAATTGCGCGCAGGCGCGTTGGCACGGACGTTAAAGCCCATGACAGGCGCACCTGACGCCTCGGCCAAGCCGATATCGGATTCGGTGATCGCGCCCACACCGTAGTGAAGGACGCGCACACGCACCTCCTCATTGCCGATTTTCTCCATCGCTTGCACGATGGCCTCGGCAGAGCCTTGCACATCGGCCTTAACCACGATGGGCAATTCCTTGACGTTCTCATCCGCCTTGGCCTTCGCCAGCAATTGATCCAAGGTTGTTGCGGCCCCCGCAGCGGCGCGTTTGTCTTTGGACACTTGGATGCGGTAATCCGCAATCTCACGCGCCTGTGCTTCGGTTTTAACCACGTTCAAAACGTCACCCGCTTCGGGTGCGCCGTTCAGGCCCAAAACCTCTACAGGGACAGATGGCCCCGCTTCTTTAACACGCTCGCCTTGATCGTTGATCAGCGCGCGCACTTTGCCCCATTGCTCGCCCACAACGAAGATGTCGCCTTGTCTCAGCGTGCCGCGTTGCACCAGAACGGTGGCCACAGGGCCGCGCCCTACATCCAATTGCGCTTCGATAACGGCACCTTCGGCCGCGCGGTCAGGGTTGGCTTTGAGGTCAAGCAGTTCGGCCTGAAGCGCGATGGATTCCAACAATTGATCCAAGCCTTGCCCTGTCGCCGCAGAGACCTCTACATCCTGAACCTCGCCTGACATTTTCTCAACGATCACCTCATGCTGAAGCAAATCGGTGCGCACCTTGTCAGGGTTGGCGGCGGGTTTGTCGATTTTGTTTATCGCCACGATCATCGGCACTTTGGCCGCCTTGGCGTGGTTAATCGCTTCGATGGTCTGCGGCATCACCGCGTCATCGGCGGCAACCACAAGAACCACGATATCCGTGACATTCGCCCCACGCGCCCGCATGGAGGTAAAGGCCGCGTGACCTGGCGTATCAAGGAAGGTCAAAAGCGCGCCGCTTTCCGTGCGCACCTGATAGGCACCGATATGCTGCGTGATCCCACCTGCCTCGCCAGAGACAACATTGGCCTTGCGGATGCGGTCCAAAAGCGAGGTCTTGCCGTGGTCAACATGGCCCATGATGGTGATGACGGGCGGACGCGGTTGCATATCGGATGGGCTGTCTTCTTCGACCTTGATCACATCTTCCACATCCGCGTCAGACACGCGCTGCACGCGATGCCCGAACTCGCTGACGATCAATTCCGCCGTATCTGCATCAATGGATTGGTTCTGCGTGACCATCATACCCATTTGCATTAGGGATTTGACGACATCAGCCACCCGTTCGGCCATGCGGTTGGCCAATTCGGAAACCACGATGGTTTCTGGAATTTGCACATCGCGCACGATTTTTTCGCGATCACCTTGTGCGGCCATGGCCTTTTGGCGCTGGCGCTCTTGTTTGCGCTTCATCGCGGCAAGGCTGCGCTGACGCCCGCCTTCGCCATCCGAGAAGACCTGATTGACGCTCAATTTGCCCGAACGGCGGCCATCGCCATCGCGGTCGCCTTTGGAGACGCGCTCGCGCTTGTCGTCCCGATCCACGTCCCGCCGCGCAGGGGCGGCCGCGGCCTTGGCGCGCGCGGCGGCCACAGCGGGATCTGGCAAGTCGGCAGGTGAGGTGACGGCAGGGGCTGCATCAGCCTTGCGCGGCTTGGCGGCTTTGGCCTCCTCCGAACGGCGGCGATCCTCTTCCTCTTTGGCGCGCAATGCTTCCTCGCGTTCGCGCTCTTCGCGCTCGCGGGCCTCGGCCTCGGCGCGGCGGCGCTGACGCTCTTCTTCGCGTTCTTGCTCTTCGCGTTTGCGCTGTTCTTCTTCATCGGCCTCGCGGGCCTTGGCGGCCATCACGGCCTTCATACGGCGTTCGAGTTCGGGATTGCCCGAAACGGCACCCTCATCTTGATCCCCAGACCCGTCTCCCTTGCCGCCAGCTCCGGTTTTGGGAACCATCACGCGCTTGCGCTTGGTTTCTACAACAACCGTTTTCGTGCGCCCACGCGAAAAGCTCTGGTTCACGCGCCCGCTGCGGGCACCGCCAGATAGTCCGAGGGGTTTTTTTCCGTCTTGATCGCTCATGCGTCTTTCTTGTCCTTCCCAACGGTCTTGCCGTTGTTCAAGCTGGTTTTGGGCCTCAGCCCTTGCAGCTTTGCTGCTTCCTCTACAACACGATCGCCGAGTCCGCCAGTCGCCAGCGCGCCATGTATCACAGTTTCTCGCCCGAATGCCAAACCTAATTCAAAAGCGGTAAGGCAATCAAAATAGCGCGCGCCCTCGGGTGTCCAAAGTTTGGACTTGCCGCGCTCGGAGCCGTCCGAGGCCTGCAACAGCACCCGCACAGGGCGCGTGGCAAGCCAATCTTTCACCTTCTCAAAACCTGCGACCGCATCACCAGATTTCCGCGCGAGGGCGATCAAATCACCCACACGCCGCGCAAGCAGGGTTTCAAGCGTGCCCAAAAGATCGGAAGGCACGCTGACCTGCGCTTTGGCGGATCGTGAAAACAGGTTTTTCTTCACCGCCAATTCCACCGCCGCGCGATCGGCGCTGCACCACATCCCCCGCCCTGGCAGGCGCTCCAGAATATCAGGCGTCACTATATTCTCAGGGCTGACCACAAAACGCAACAGCCCCGCCTTCGGTGCTGTTTCGCCAGTTGCGATACAGCGCCGTTCGGACGTGTCCTTGGTTTTGGTGGCACCGCCACGGGTCATGATTACGGCTCCTGAAATTGGGCTTACTCTTCTTCTTCGCCCAGGTCTTCTTCGTTGGAGGCGAGGTCATCTTCGGTCACCCAACCCAAGGCCAGACGTGCGGACATGACCATGTTCTGCGCTTCCTCAAGGGAAACTTCGAATTTCTCCAAAACCCCTTCATCCTTGACCCGCTCGCCATTGACGGTGGTCCAACCACCCGCCAATTCCCAATCGGCGCAGGTGGCGAAATCTTCCAAGGTTTTCACACCATCCTGCCCAAGCGCCTCAAGCATCTGCGGGGTGAGGCCCTCGAAATCGATCAAGCTTTGCTCGACACCAAGCTCCTTGGCATTCTCAAGCGCCTTGCGGTTCTGTTCTTCGATGTAATCACGCGCACGGGCCTGCAACTCGTCCGCTGTGGCTTCATCGACACCGTCAATGCCCAAAAGCTCATCCTGTTCGACATAGGCAACTTCTTCCAAGGAAGTGAAACCTTCGGAAACCAGAAGCTGGGCAAAGAATTCATCCAGATCCAGTGTATCCATGAACAGTTTTGTCCGTTCGGCAAATTCGGCCTGACGGCGGGCGCTTTCTTCTTCTTCCGTGAGGATGTCGATATCCAGGTTGGTCAATTGGCTGGCCAAACGGACGTTTTGACCACGGCGGCCAATGGCCAAAGACAGTTGTTCATCGGGCACGACCACTTCGATCTTGCCTGCATCCTCGTCCAGAACCACTTTCGTGACCTCAGCGGGTTGCAATGCATTCACAAGGAAGGTTGGCGCATCTTCATTCCATGGAATGATGTCGATTTTCTCACCCTGCAATTCATTGACCACGGCCTGAACACGGCTGCCGCGCATACCCACACAGGCGCCAACGGGGTCAATCGAGTTGTCGTAGGAAATCACCGCGATTTTCGCACGTGAACCTGGGTCGCGGGCAACGGCTTTGATCTCGATGATGCCATCGTAAATTTCAGGCACTTCCATCTTGAACAATTCCGCCATGAATTCGGGCGCGGTGCGGCTGAGGAAGACCTGCGGGCCGCGCGCCTCACGGCGGACATCTTTGATATAGCAGCGGATGCGCTCATTGGGGCGATAGCTTTCGCGCCCGATTTTTTCATTACGGCGCAAAACGGCCTCGCCACGGCCAATATCGACAATCACATTGCCATATTCTTCGCGCTTCACGACACCATTGATAATGGTGCCTGCGCGGTCTTTGAATTCTTCATATTGGCGATCCCGCTCGGCTTCACGCACTTTTTGAAGGATCACCTGCTTGGCGCTTTGCGCGGCAATACGGCCCATCTCGACCGGGGGCACTTCGTCAATGATCTCATCGCCAATCTCGGCATCGGCTTTGTGCGCGCGGGCGTCCCGTAGGGTCATCTCAACGAAATGGTTTTCAACTTCCTCAACCACGGTGCGCACACGGGTGAAGGTGGCGCGGCCTGTTTTGCGGTCGATCGAAACGCGAATATCCAATTCGGAGCCGTAGCGCGACTTCGCAGCGCGGGCGAGGCTTTCTTCCATTGCCACGATGACCAGATCAGGGTCGATCATCTTTTCGCGGGCAACCGCCTCGGCGGTTTGCAGAAGCTCTAGCTGGTTTGCTGATGTAATTGCCATGGATCTTAATCCTCCGCCTCTTCGGGCTCTTGCGTGATTTCATCAAATTGGGTTTCGTCAATAACGCCAGATGCTTTGCGCTGCCGCAGCATCTCGGCGATCAGTTCATCGCTCAAAACAAGCTTGGCATCGGCCAGCCAATCGAAATGCAGGCCAAGCGTGATGGTCTCGCTGCCCTGTTCGATATTGATCAGAACCTCATCGCCTTCGATACCCGCCAAGACGCCCTTGAAGCGCTTGCGGCCATCAATCATGTCGCTTGTTTCCAGCTTGGCTTCATAGCCCTGCCAGATATCAAAATCCTTTAAACGTGTCAGCGGACGGTCGATCCCTGGGCTTGATACTTCTAGATGATAGGCGCCCTCAATCGGGTCCTCGACATCGAGACTTGCGGAAATCGCAGTCGAGATATCGGCGCAATCATCCACATTGATCCCGCCATCGGGGCGGTCGGCCATCACCTGTAGGGTTTTTGTTTCGCCGCCCATGAGGCGCACGCGGACAAGCTCGAACCCCAGATCCTCGATGACAGGGGTGATGATCTCGGCCATGCGGCGATCAATACTGGATTTGGCGATCAGGTTGGACATTTGACCTTTGGACATAAAAAAACGGGCCACAGGGCCCGCATCAGCATCTAGGGTGGAGCGTGGAGTTTGGACCCCCAAGCACCTGTTGAAACGGCATATAGACAGAATCATCTCTTATAGCAAGTGACCATCTTGCGCTTTGCTGTGGGGCATGGCCATCTGCGCGCATGGTTCAAGATACGCATATCACCATTCGACCCCTCACCCCCGCTGATCACGCGGCCCTGCTGTCTATGCTCTTGCCCGTGTTTCGCGCAGGTGAGACCTATACGGTCGCTCCTGATATCAGTGCTGACGCTGCGCTTGCCTTTTGGACGGCACCTGAAAAAACCGTTTTTGTTGCCGAAAGCGGGGGCGCGATCATGGGCACCTATTATATCCGCCCCAATCAAGCGGGCGGCGGTGCGCATATCTGCAACTGTGGCTATATCACCGCCGAAGCGGCCACAGGGCGCGGTGTGGCGCGCAAGATGTTGGCGCATTCACTTGAGACGGCGCGCGCGCAGGGCTATCGCGGGATGCAGTATAATTTTGTGGTGTCGGAAAACACCCGCGCTGTGGAAACATGGCAAAAGGCAGGGTTCGAGATTGTGGGTCGCTTGCCGCAGGCCTTCAACCACCCGACCAAAGGGCTGGTTGATGCTTTTGTGATGTTCAAATCCTTGGTGGACTAAGCTTTGCGGTAGCGTGCCATGAAGGTTTCGACCACCTCATCGGCGGCTTCCGACACTTCCTCGTGGGTTGCCTGGCTGCTGACGCAGAGCAGGCGGCGCAGCATCAAATCACCGCGACAGAGTTTCATAAACAGGTCCGCCGCCTTTCGGGGGTCATCAATATCCAATGCTGTGCCCACTTTTGGCGTGCTCAGATATCCTGCCACATGGGACATGGCCGTGGAGGGGCCCGTCTCGTAAAAGGCGCGCCCCAGTTCGGGAAAGCGCTGGGCCTCCGCCACGCAGACGCGAAAGATCGACACGCCCTCATCCGACATCAGGAATTCGAGCATGGAATAGGCCAGATGCCGCAAGGCATCACGGACATCGCGTTGGAGAAACTCAATATCCATTTGCGCGCGGCGTTGGACATCGCATTCTTGGTTGAGAACCGCCATGAACAGCGCTTGTTTGTCAGGAAAATAGGAATAAAGCGTGGCTTTGGACACGCCCGCTTGGCGTGCGATCACATCGACACTGGCCCCCTCAAACCCTTCGCTGAGAAAGATATTCCGTGCGCCATCAATGACTTGATCGAATTTACGACCTTTGCGTGACTGCGACTGAATGTTCATGGCGCATCCTCCTTCTCGGAAGTGTAAACCGATCAGTTCAGTTTTTGCAAGCCTTGGTGCGGTTCAGCAGCCCCAATCCGCCGATTGCATTTCGCGCAGGCGGCTTGCGGTGCGCTCAAATTCAAAACTGCCTGTGCCTTCGGCGTAAAGATGTTCGGGCACATCATCGGCGGAAATGATCAAACGAATACCCGCCTCATAAAGCGCATCAATCAAGGTGACAAAGCGTTTGGCCTCGTTGAAATTGTCGATGCCAAGGCGGGGGACGTTTTCCAACATCAGGAGTTTGACGGCCCCCGTCAGCGCCAGATAATCACCCGCACCCAAGGGTTTGCCGCAAAGCTCCCAAAAATCGGCGCGGGCCATGCCTGCCCAGTAATGGGGGATAATCACATGGCGGCCTTTGACCTCTAAATCCAGCGGCTCTTCATGCCCTTGGGTCAGGTCACGCCAGATTTGGTCCATTTGCTGACCTGTTCCAGCAGTGATGGGTGTGAAATAGGTGGCTTCTCCTGCAAGGCGGTCGCGGCGGTAATCGGTGGGGGATTGCATTTCAATCACCTCCAACTCCCGTTCTAAAAGCGCGATGAAGGGCAAGAAAAGTTGACGGTTCAGCCCGTCTTTGTAAAGGTCTTGGGGCGGGCGGTTGGAGGTGGTGACGATGCTCACCCCTGCTTTGAACAAAGCCTCGAACAGGCGCCCCACGATCATCGCATCGGTGATGTCGGTGATTTGCATTTCATCGAAGCAGAGCAACCGCAGGTCTTTTGAAATCGCCTCGGCCACGGGTTTGAGCGCATCATTCACGCCCGTTTTGCGCGCCTCGTGCAGTGAAGATTGGATTTCCTGCATAAAAGCGTGGAAATGCACGCGCCGCTTTTGAGGAATGGCAGTATGGGCAAAGAATAAATCCATAATCATGGATTTTCCGCGCCCGACCCCGCCCCAAACGTAAAACCCGCGACCCTGTTGACCCGATTGTGGTTTGTCTTGAAAGAAGCGCGCCAGAAGGCCTGATTTTGGGCGCGCCTCAAGCGCCTCGCGTAAAGCCTCGAACCTGTGCAGCACCTCGCGCTGTGCGGGGTCGGGGCGCAAGATACCTTCGCTGACGCGGGTGTCATATATGGCGGTCAAATGTTGAGACATAGCCGCCTCTTAGGGCAAACGCCCCATCCATGGCCAGTGCTTTTAGAGGTGCCTGCTTTCAGGATTGACGGTGGGCTGCCATCCGCGCAATCTTGCGCGCAGCGTCCTTTCGGCAGGTTCATCGTTATGCGCAGTGCGTCCATCTTCACCCCGGTTCTCATCGGGGGCTGTTTTATCATCATGATCAGCTTTGCCATTCGGGCAAGTTTTGGGGTGTTCCAAATTCCGATTGCGGATGAATTTGGTTGGCTGCGCGCCGAGTTTTCCTTGGCCATTGCCATCCAGAACCTTGCTTGGGGCGTGGGCCAGCCGATTTTTGGCGCGATTGCCGAGAAATTCGGGGATCGCAAGGCGATTATCCTTGGCGCTTTGATGTATGCGGCGGGTCTGGTCTTTTCGGCCTATGCCATCACGCCAGGGGCGCATCAGCTTTTGGAAATTCTTGTTGGATTTGGTGTGGCGGGCACGGGCTTTGGTGTGATCTTGGCCATTGTGGGCCGCGCCGCATCGGATGAGCATCGCTCACTTGCGCTTGGGATTGCGACCGCAGCGGGGTCTGCAGGTCAGGTTTTTGGGGCGCCTGTGGCCGAGGCACTGTTGACAGTGATGCCGTGGCAAAGCGTGTTTTTGATCTTCGCCGTGGCGATCCTTGCCTCGCTCTTGTTCCTGCCGATGCTGCGCGCGCCCGCGCCCCTGTCCAAGGCGGAACTGGAAGAAAGCATGAGCGCGATTTTGGCCAAAGCCTTTCGCGATCCGTCCTTCAGCCTGATTTTCATCGGATTTTTCTCCTGCGGCTATCAGCTTGCCTTTGTTACGGCGCATTTTCCTGCATTCGTGACAGAGCTGTGCGGCCCGATTGAACCTGGCTCCTTCCTGCATTCTTTGGGCATCACAACCACATCCGCGCTTGGGGCGGTGTCGATCTCGTTGATTGGCTTGGCCAATATTGGCGGCACGATCTTGGCAGGCTATTTGGGCAAGCGGTATTCCAAGAAATACCTGCTCGCGGGCATCTATTTTGGTCGCACAATTATTGCGGCGGCTTTCATTTTATTGCCGATTACGCCGCTGACCGTGATTGTATTCTCCGTCACGATGGGCGCGCTATGGTTGGCCACCGTGCCGCTGACCTCGGGTCTTGTGGCCTATATTTACGGCCTGCGCTACATGGGCACGCTTTACGGCATCGTGTTCTTCAGCCACCAATTGGGCAGTTTTATTGGGGTTTGGCTTGGTGGGTGGATGTATGATCTGCACGGCACCTATACCACCGTGTGGTGGGTGGGCGTGGGCGTGGGTCTTTTGTCGGCCATCGTCCATTTGCCCGTGAAGGAAAGCCCGCTGCGTGAACGGGCCGTTGCGGCTTAGCCCTTCACCGCATCACGGATGTAGGCGGCTGTCATCAGGTCAAGATGTGCGCCGCCGCCATTTTTGAACAGCGTGATTTCTGCGTCATTGCCCCGCGCAAAGCTGCCAGAGGCGATATCGTAATAATCGGCCACCACATCGGCGGGCGTGATGACCCCTGCCGCGATGGGGCGTTTTAATTCGCCGATATGCTCAATCGTGGTTGCGCGGCTGTCGACAAAGATGCGCGCCTTTTTGAGCGCAGCATCATCCGCCTCGCGCATATCGGGGCGATAGGCCCCGATTAGGTCGATATGCTGTCCGGCCTTCAGCCACTCGCCCCGCAAAATTGGCTCTGTCACCATGGTCGCGCAGGTGATGATATCTGCACGATCCACGGCATCGGGTAGGCTGTCTGCCACGTCAGTTTTGGAAAAATCTTGTGCAAGGCTTTCTGCACGCGCCTTGTTGCGGTTCCAAATGAGAAAGCGCGCATCAGGAAATCCCGCGCCATAAGCCTCGCGCAAGGAACGGCCAACTGTGCCTGCGCCCACGATCAAAATGATTTTGCTATTGGGCCGTGCCAGTTTCATCGCGGCAAATAGGCTGTCACCAGCCGTTTTATATTTGGTCAAAAGATGGAAATCGACCAAAGCCTCAAGCAGGCCATTCTTATCGCTATAAAGCGCCGCGCCGCCATTCACGGCTGCCAAATTTTGCGCGGCGTTTTCAGGAAAGATTGTGGCCGACTTCACCAAGAGGCCAAGCCCGTCAATCCATGCGGCACGATTGAGCAGCGTGTCCGTGCCGCGATAGAGGAAACTATCCGAAATCTCCGCACGCGGCAGCTTGTGCCCCGCCTCCAAAGCCGCGCCAAGTTTGAGCCAATCAAGCTTGGCTTCGGCCTCGGGCCCGATGATTTGGAAGGGGGTTTGTGTCATAATCCTGCTTCATCCTTGGTTAGAAGGCCATGGTCGACCAAAACCTCGGCCCATCCGTGCGGCGCTGTAAAGAGATGCGCATTCCACCCACGTGCCTGTGCCGCGGTGATATTGTCAGGGCGGTCATCTGCAAACAAAAGCGCCTCAGGCGCGATTTTGCTGTGATCCTCGACCATTTGGTAAATGGTCGGGTTGGGTTTGATCACCCCCATATGGCCAGACACATAGGCATGGTCGAATTCATTGAGAAAATCGAAATGCTCTTGCGCGTAGGCAAAACTTTCGATCCCGAAATTGGTCAGCGCAAACACAGGCACACCCTTGGCGCGAAGGCGGCGCATCAGCGCCACGGAATGATCAATCACAGGGTTTGCCAATTCCAACCAGTGGTCATGCCACATCCGAATTTCGGCGCGAAACTCAGGATAGGCCTCTGCCGTTTCGTAAATGATATCGCGGAACCCTTCGCCCAGATCAACACGGTCATTCATGCCGTGTAAATCCACAGTGGCAAACATTTCGCGGCGGCGCGCTTCGCCGATGGTGCGGTCGTAGAACCGCTCGGGCTGCCATTCGATCAGCACATTGCCGATGTCGAAAATCACCGCTTCAATCTTGGACATGGTCGCACCTTTCGAAGATTAAGGCAGGCTTAGGCCCGCCATTTGGGACAGCCACCCGATCACAAGAGACACAGTGACGATGGAAATGGCCGTGGACATGAGAATGGACGCAGACACCCGTTGGGGGGCGACATTGTAATGCTGCGCCAGCATATAAATGTTGCCTGCCACAGGCAGCGCAGAAGCGGCAATCATCACCGCTGCGTCAAAGGGATCAACCGCAAAGAGATAAAGCGCACCGATGGCGACAGCGGCGGGGTGCAAGATCAGCTTGGCAAAAGACAGCCAAAGCGCGACCGAAGCGCGCTCGGCCGATTTGCCTGCCAGTGAGGCCCCAATGGCAAACAGCGCG
Source organism: Rhodobacteraceae bacterium XHP0102 (assembly GCA_025751475.1). Classification (GTDB taxonomy): domain Bacteria; phylum Pseudomonadota; class Alphaproteobacteria; order Rhodobacterales; family Rhodobacteraceae; genus M30B80. Next base: position 183,383 of record JAOWLD010000002.1, on the reverse strand, counting down.
CAAGGCGTGGCGGCCGCGCCCAAAAGGGCCATGAATTCATCCACTGGGGCGGGCAATTGCAGCCCTGCCCCAGACACGGCCAAACCCGCCACCATTGATACAATCATTGGGTTCTTGACCAATCCAATCGCGATAGAGCGGAAAATCCGCAAGCTCATACGGCCATCACGGCTTGCGGTGATGATGATCACAATCAGGCTTGAGAACACGATCAAATCGGTGGCCAAGATCATCAAGACAGGCCCCGCTGCCGCTGGTCCCATCAGCACGACCAGCATCGGCACACCCAAAAAGCCAGTGTTGCCGATGACAGCGCATTGCGCCTCAATCGCCGCTTCAGATGCGGGTCGTTTGCGGATCAGCGCCACTGCGGTGGCCAGCGCATAGATTGCAAAACAGCCGAACAGATAAGCGCCGATAAAGTTCCAATCGAAAATATCACCGAGCGATAGGTTCGAAGCAAAGCGGAACAGCATCGCAGAAAGGGCGAAGTAAAATACGAATTTCGTCAGATAGGCGGTGGCGGCTTGCGTGAAAAACCCGCGATAGGCCGCCAGATAACCGAGGCCGATCAATGCAAAAAAGGGAAGGGTTTTCAGGAATATCGCAAGCATGGAATAGGGCTAGGCTAGTGCAGCCTTCCTGTAAAGTGGCCTAACCATTTTCTTTCAGGATTTCCCCTGCCAGGTAAAGCGAGCCGCAGATCAGAACGCGCGCATGGGGTGTGCTGTCGCAAATTGCGCGCAAGGCCTGTATGACATTGGGTGCGCTCTGTGCAGGAATGCCTGTTTTCGCTGCCGCCGCCATGGTTTCTTCGGCACTCAATGTGGCGGCTTGCCCCTCAATCGAGACAGCGTGCAAAGCAGTGGCAAATGCGGCGAGGGGTGCCATGAAGCCCGTGACATCTTTGGTGTTCAGCATACCGCAAATCAAATGCGTCTCGCGTTGGGGCAGGTCTTTTAAAGTGGCTGCAATGGCGAGGGCTGCATGGGGGTTATGGCCACCATCAAGCCACAATTCCGCATCGGGTGCGGCCTCGACCAATGGCCCATGTTTCAGGCGTTGCATCCGCGCGGGCCATGTCACATCGCGCATGGCCCCCTCACAAGCGGTCTCGTCAAATCCCAAAACCCGCAATGCGGCAATCGCTGTGCCCGCATTTTGAATTTGATGCGGGCCAGCAAGCGCAGGGAGGGGCAAATCCAAAAGCCCCGTTTCATCTTGAAAGATCAAGCGCCCCGCCTCGGTGGTGACGTGCCAATGTTGGCCATGGGCATAAATGGGCGCGCCCAGCTGTTGTGCGCGGGCTTCGATCACTTCCAATGCGTGGTCCTGCTGTGGCGCCACAATGACGGGGCGACCCCGCTTGATGATCCCCGCTTTTTCGCGTGCGATCTCGGAAATGGTCTCTCCCAAATATTGTTGATGGTCCAGATCAACGGGGGTGATGATGCTCAATTCAGGGCTGTCGATGACATTGGTGGCATCCAATCGACCACCCAGACCCACTTCCAATACTGTGTAATCTGCCGCGTTGCGGCTGAAGGCCAAAAATGCAGCGGCCGTGGTGATCTCGAAATAAGTGATTGGATCAGGTCCGTTTGCGACCAAACATTCGTCCAGAATTTCGGAGAGCTGCGCTTCATCGATTAATGTGCCTGCCAATCTGATCCGTTCATGAAAACGGGCCAGATGGGGCGAGGTATAGGCATGGGCGCTTTTGCCTGCCGCCTCTATCCCTGCGCGGATGAATGCAAGGGTCGAGCCTTTGCCATTGGTGCCTGCGATATGAATGACGGGCGGCACCGCTGTTTGCGGGTCGCCAAGCGCACCAAGTATCCGCCACATACGGTCGAGCGTCAGATCAATAATTTTGGGATGAAGCGCCATCATGCGCTCCAACAACAGGTCCGAACGAGAGGCGGTCACGTTTACGTTGTCTCCGATGTTTCGGGCACATCTTTGGATGAGGCAGGCGTAAGATCAGGCGCGGGAAGGTCCCCTTTGATGGGCGGCTCCATCCCCATGAGCATACGCAGGATTGATACCAATTCATCGCGCAACGCCGTCCGATGGGTCACGCGGTCGAGCATCCCGTGATCCAAAAGATATTCTGCCCGCTGGAACCCTTCGGGCAGTTTTTCGCGGATCGTTTGTTCGATCACGCGCGGCCCCGCAAAGCAGATCAGCGCATTGGGTTCTGCGATCTGCACATCGCCCAACATCGCATAAGAGGCGGTTACGCCCCCTGTGGTTGGATGGGTCAGAACCACGATATAGGGCAGGTTCGCCTCTTTGAGCAAATTAACCGCAACGGTTGTGCGCGGCATTTGCATCAGGCTGAGTATGCCCTCCTGCATCCGCGCGCCCCCCGCAGCGGAGAATAGGATCAAAGGGCGCTTTAATTTGATTGCACGTTCAGCGGCAGCGATGATGGCATTACCCACATACATCCCCATCGATCCGCCCATGAAGCTGAAATCCTGCGCACAGGCCACAATCGGCGTGCGGCCCATTTCCCCCTCGGCGACAAGCATCGCATCGGTTTCGCCCGTGGACTTCTGCGCAGATTTCAGACGGTCAGGGTAGCGTTTCTGGTCCCGAAATTGCAGCGGGTCCGCAATCGGTTTCGGCACTTCCACCTCGGTGAAGATGCCGCCATCAAACAATGCGTTAAACCGCTCACGCGGGGTGATGACCATGTGATGATCGCAATTTGTGCAGACGTTCAGATTGTCGCTCAATTCGCGGTGGAACAGCATGGTTCCGCATTCATCGCATTTCGTCCACAAATTCTCGGGCATATCGCGCTTCGAGAAAATCGAATTGATCCGTGGGCGAACGTAATTGGTGATCCAGTTCATTGGGTCTGTTCCATTGGCCGATCCTCATCTGTGCAATAGGCAATGGCGCGGCAGATTGCAATCAGCGATGGGTATTTTCGCGCCAGATCAGGGCAAAGCGGATGCCCAGCCATATCACAATGGTCACAGCGATATCGCGCAGGATCAGCGGGATCATCACAGTCGCATCATCCGCAGCAATCGGCAGATGGTAGAGGGCAAGCCCCCCCAAAGGCCCCGATAAGGATACCGCTGCCATCGCCATGACATTATTGGCGAAGTGAAACCCCCAAGCGGGCCCTAACGTGCCAAACCGATGGGTAAGGTCAGCGGCGCAAAGACCGAAAACGCCCGTGGCCAAAACCAAATACCATGCCGCATCGCCGTTCTCTGAGGGTGCATAATGGGCGAGGCCAAATAACACGGAAGGCAGCAGCGCCCAGATCAGGGGCGAGCGGAACCGCGCGGCCAATTGGGTTTGCAGATAGCCGCGAAAAAGAATTTCTTCCGCCCCAGTTTGAATGGCAATCAGCAGCAGGCCCAAAGGCAGCAACATCAACCACAGGTTCAGTTCCAAATTGGGCAAAAGACCGATATCCATTGGGATCACGGCGCTGAGGGCAGCAAGGACAAAAAACACCGCGACCGCGATCCAAAACTGGATGTTCATTTCCCGCAGTGGACCAAACAGGCTTTGCCCGCTTCTGTTGTGCAGCAACCACGCCACAAAAAACGGCCCCACCAACATGGTGACGAAACTACCTAGCAAGATCAGGGTGAGTTTTGGATCACTGGTTTGGTTGTTTGGGTCCCAAATCGCCGCGAAATCCGCCTCAAACAGAAGGCCAATCACGAAAAAATAGCCCAACATCCCCAGTATATAACTGGTAAGACAGATGAGCGCGCCCACAGCCAAGCGCCACAGCTGGGGCTGCTTTTGTGCGGCAAGGATCATTGAGTTCGCTGTTGTGGACGGACGCATGAATTTATTGATCATCTTGGATGTCGTGCTCCATTTCGCTTGATCCCAGCCTTGGGGCGTCTATAGTTTTTACCTTAGATTTCATGGGGTTTTTTCCAATCGTGCTTGTGCGGTCACAGCCCAAAGTTTATGCCGAGTGTAACATTTCTATCGAGCCTAAGGGAGGCCACCATGCCGCAGAGCAAATTCGACAAATCCAAATTGCCAAGTCGTCACGTCACGCAAGGGCCTTCGCGCGCGCCGCATCGGTCCTATTATTATGCGATGGGTTTGACAGAAGAAGAAATTGCGCAGCCTTTCGTGGGTGTGGCCACTTGTTGGAATGAAGCGGCCCCGTGCAACATTGCCCTGAGCCGACAGGCGCAAGCGGTGAAATTGGGTGTAAAACACGCCAATGGCACGCCGCGTGAGTTTACCACGATCACCGTCACAGATGGTATCGCGATGGGACATGAGGGGATGCGGTCTTCGCTTGCCTCGCGCGAAGCGATTGCCGACACGGTGGAATTGACCATGCGAGGGCATTGTTATGATGCCCTCGTGGGTCTGGCGGGCTGTGACAAATCCCTGCCTGGCATGATGATGGCCATGGTGCGCCTCAACGTGCCCTCGGTGTTTATCTATGGCGGTTCGATCTTGCCAGGTCGGTTGGACGGCAAAGATGTGACCGTGCAGGATGTGTTCGAAGCGGTCGGTCAGCACCAAGCGGGCAATTATTCCGATGAGCAATTGGCCATTTTGGAACGTGTGGCTTGTCCTTCGGCGGGGGCCTGTGGCGGGCAGTTCACCGCGAATACGATGGCCTGTGTGTCTGAGGCTATTGGTTTGGCTCTGCCCAATTCGGCGGGTGCCCCCGCGCCTTATGAATCCCGCGACCAATATGGTGTCGCCTCGGGCGAGGCGGTGATGATGTTGATCGAGAAAAACATCCGTGCGCGCGATATCGTGACCCGCAAAAGCCTTGAGAACGCAGCGCGCATCGTGGCCTGCACGGGCGGCTCGACCAATGCGGGGCTGCATTTGCCCGCCATCGCGCATGAGGCGGGTATTGATTTTGATCTCTTCGATGTCTGTGAAATCTTCAAAGATACGCCTTATTTTGTCGACCTCAAACCAGGTGGCCAATATGTGGCGAAGGATATGTATGAGGCGGGTGGCGTCCCCGTGGTTCTCAATGAACTGCGCAAGGCGGGCTTGATCCATGAGGATTGCCTCACCGTGACGGGGCGCAGCATTGGTGAGGAGTTGGACATCATCACCCGCGCGGCGGATGGCCGTGTGATTTATCCAATTGAAAAACCGCTTTCCCCTACGGGTGGTGTGGTTGGTCTGAAGGGCAATCTGGCCCCAGATGGTGCGATTGTAAAAGTTGCTGGCATGGCGCAGGAGCAGCTGATTTTCACTGGTCCTGCACGTGTGTTTGAATCCGAGGAAGATGCCTTTGCCGCCGTACAAAAGCGCGCATATCAAGAAGGTGAAGTGATCGTCATTCGCAACGAAGGCCCCGCTGGTGGCCCTGGTATGCGCGAGATGTTGGCCACCACCGCTGCTCTGTCGGGGCAGGGTATGGGCAAGAAAGTGGCCCTGATCACGGATGGCCGTTTCTCGGGGGCGACCCGTGGGTTCTGCGTTGGCCATGTCGGCCCTGAAGCTGCGCATGGCGGCCCGATTGGCTTGTTGAAAGATGGCGATATGATTACGATTGATGCCATCAATGGTCAGATCAGCGTGGACCTTTCTGATGCAGAGTTGGACGCACGCCGCGCCGATTGGCAGGGGGCCAAGCCAACCATTTATGCCACAGGTGCGCTTTGGAAATATGCGCAGCAGGTCGGATCGGCCCGCTATGGCGCCGTCACCCATCCGGGCGGCAAAGAGGAGAAGCATGTCTATATGGACATCTAAATCCGCACAGGCCTGCACCCTTCTTGGTGCAGGTCTTTTGCTTTGGGGATGCTCGGGTGGGGGCGGCGTGCCTTATGCGGGACCATTGCCTGAGGTTGAGACAGAGATTGCGGTGACGCAGGATCGTTTGGTGGTCGCAGGACCAGAGGGGTTTTGTGTTGATCCCAGCGCCACCCAAGATCGCGGTGTGAGTGCCTTTGTGCTTTTGGGCAATTGCGCCGCGATTGGCAATTCTCCACGCCTGCCGCAGCCCGTGCATCCATCCATCCTGACCGCCGCGATTTCGGAGCCAGGGCCAGAGGGCAGTTTGCGCAGCAATATCCCCGCAATGGCCGCTTTCTTTACCTCTGAACAAGGGCGCAGTCTGCTCAGCCGAGACCAAGATGCGCGGACCGTGGAAATCTTGGATATGTTCCATCAAGGCGATGTATTTTTCCTCAATGCCCGCGACAGTTCCGCCAGCAGCATTCCGGGCGTGAAAGAGGATTATTGGCGCGTCTATATGGATGTGGGTAATCGCATAGCCACGCTCAGTGTTCTGGCATTGCAAGACAGCGATCTTTCAGAGGCTGACAGCCTCGAAACCTTGCGCGGTTTTGCGGCACGCGTTGCAGAAGCCAATAATCAAATGGGCCTTCAGCCTGCGATTTTGGCGGATACTGAGGCGGAGACCGCCATTGCCGCTGGCCCCTATGATACAACTCAAACCACAGCGCGCAGCGGGGATGGGGCCAGTGGTGGCACCGTTCCGCGCAGCAGCAGCCCCCGCACCACGCCCGCACAGGCCGCCCGCACGGTGGTGCGCACACTTGATACGGTCGGATTGCTGCGCAGGCTTTTCAATTAAAGCAAATCACCTTAACATTTCACGTGCTAAACTGGATAAGGTCGATGCCCCCAAAAAGGGTGGGACCAAAATATGGGGGCAGGTTGGATGGGGTTGTGGCGAAGGCCATTGTTTTCACAATCGCGTTGGGCGAAATTCGCACAAGACCTGGCCGAGTTGAAAGCGCGGCTCAATCACTTGCGCCCGGCAGAATTGGCGCAAAAGCAAAACGAGGCCGAAGAATACGCACGGCGCTTAACCCATATCGCGCAGATCGCTAAAAACACGTTGGGCCAAAAGGCGCGAAACCATCCCACCGCGGATTACGCCATGCCCGAAAGCGCTTATTGGGGATACCGTCCCGATGCTTTCGTTCTGCCGCTTGAGTGCAGCGCGGCGGTGGCCATCGAAAGCCCACATGACCTGACGGGCGGATTGAAAATCTTCCATGATTGCGCCCATCCCGAAATCATACTGCGCCAGTACCCCATTGATGATCCCGCGATTGCCTCACCTTATGGGCTGTCGCTTGAAGTGTTTCGTTTTGATGGGTCGTTCCTGTCGATGGCGCTTGATTTGCCGCGTGATCATGCCGCAAGCCTGCGCTTGAACGACATCATCCGGGTTTCCCTTGAGATGCACATGGACTACCCGATTGATCTCTATGCACGGCTGAACGTGATCCATGGCCCAAATTCCGAACAAATGGTGCGGAAAATGGAATGGGACCAGGGGTGTATTTGCGCGGAATTTGACATGGCCTATTCCAAGATCAACGACAAACGGATCGAAAAGGTCTGGATTGACCTGATTTTTGAGCGCCCCAGTATGAACCTACTGAAAATGCACGATTTTCTGGTGCTGCGCCTTGCGCGCGCTGAAATTTAGGTAAGGATTGTAAGAGAATGTCATCGATGGGATTGACGCGATTGAGCTTGCAAAACGGCCTTTATGAGGCGGCCGTGACGGGCGTGGCCGAAGGCGCGCTTGGCTTTGAGGCCGTGGTCGCGGATCGGGTCATCGCCCGTGCAGACGCCGTGTTGGGAAAAGATGGCGTTTACCTGCTCAAGCTTGAACTGCCCGCGCAGCTGATCGGATCACAGTTGCACATCGTTGAAATTCGGACGGAGACAGGCCTGGCACTCGACCGTTTTGCTGTGATGACAGACGCCCAGATCGAAGGAGATTTGCGCGCCGAATTGGATATTCTGCGCGCCGAGTTTGATCTGCTCAAAGCGGCCTTCCGCCGCCATTGTAGCGACACAGGGACGGATTAACCGCGCAACACCGCCCCTGTCGCCTTGTTCACCTTGTCAATGATTTTGGCCGCCGCAGCCTCAATCTCCTCCTCGGTCAGTGTTTTTTCGCGCGGTTGCATTCGCACAGTTAACGCGACCGATTTGCGCCCCTCACCAAGCGCGCCACCGATGAATTCGTCAAAGACGCTGACATCCGTGATCAGGGTTTTATCCGCCCCAAGTGCCGCATTGACCATGTCCAGTGCGGCGGTGCGCGCATCCGTCACAAAGGCGAAATCGCGCTCAACGGGTTGCAGATCGCTGATTTCCAATGCGCCACGGCTGGCCGTGGTGTTTTTCGGCAATGGAATTTCAGCAGGATAAAGCACAAACCCCATCGCAGGGCCTTTCACATCCATCTCGCGCAAGATTTTGGGGTGAATTTCACCGAATACGCCCAAGATTCTCTTGGGGCCAAGGCACAGAACCCCATGCCGTCCTGGGTGCCACCACGGATCATCGCTGCGCAGGATTTGCATCCGCGCAGGCGCACCCATGGCCGAAAGGGCGGCCTCAGCATCGGCTTTGACGTCAAACACATCGACCGCACGGCGCGCGCCATGTGGATCACGCGGGCCTGTGTGGCCGATCAAAAGACCCGCGGCTTGCATATGTTGTTCTTCAGGTTCCCCGCCATGGAAGGCGGCCCCCAGTTCAAAAAGCGCCAAATCTGTCATGCCGCGCGCCTGATTGCGGGCGGCAGCCTGTAATAGGCCCGGCAAAAGCGCGGGGCGCATATGACTCATTTCCGAGGAAATCGGGTTTTCCAAACGCACCGCATCCGTGCCGCCACCAAAGAGCGCCGCAGATTTTTGATCGATGAAGCTATAGGTGACGCATTCATTATACCCCAAGGCGGCAAGCGTGCGCCGCCCTGTGGCTTCGCGTTTTTGCATTGGGGTCAGGACGGCGCGCGTCACGCCTGTGCTGAGGCGGGGCAGCGGCTTTGGCGCCAATTTGGTGAGCGAGGCGACACGCGCCACTTCTTCCACCAAATCTGCCTCACCTTGCACATCGCGCCGCCAAGAGGGCACCCAAACCTCAAGTGTCTCGCCGCTGCCGCTGGCCGAGAAGCCAAGCGCGGTCAGGATGCGCACCTGTTCCTCGCGGGAGATGTCCATACCGACAAGGCTGATCACGCGCGCAGGGTTCAGGCTGTAGCTGCGCGCCGTTTTCAGCGCCGCGCCTGCCTCAACCACATCGGAGGCTTCGCCACCGCACAGATCGAGGATCATCTGCGTTGCCGCCTCAAGCCCGTCACGGGTGAATTCAGGATCAACCCCGCGTTCAAAGCGATACCGCGCATCTGAATGGATTTTCAGATCGCGCCCTGCATAGGCGATTTGCACAGGATCCCACCAAGCGGATTCAAGAAACACGTTCACGGTGTCATCCGTGCATCCTGTCTCCTCGCCGCCCATGATGCCCGCGATGCTTTCTGGGCCATTCTCATCAGAAATCACCATATGGCCCGCGCCGAAGCGATAGGTTTTCTCATCCAAGGCCAGCAATTCTTCGCCACCTTTGGCGCGATGAACGCGTAAGCCGCCTTTGACCTTATCGGCATCAAAAACGTGCAAGGGGCGGTTTTGGTCATAGGTGAAGAAATTGGTGATATCGACCAAGGCGGAGATGGGGCGCAGGCCGATGGCTTTGAGCTGCGCTTGCAACCATGCAGGCGATGGCCCGTTTTTCACGCCACGGATCACGCGGCCTGTGAAATGGGGCGCGCCATCAAGCGCATCTGTGTCAATCGTCACCGAGATCGGGCAGGGGAAATTGCCTTTGACGGGGGCCACCTCATAGGGCTTCAATGTGCCAAGCCCGCGCGCGGCCAAATCCCGTGCCACGCCGCGCACGCCAAGGGCATCTTGGCGGTTCGGGGTGATCGCAATTTCAATCACTGGGTCAATCTTTTCGGGATCATGCTCCGCCAACCAATCGGCAAAGCTTTGACCCACCTCGCCCGAGGGCAATTCGATGATGCCGTTGTGCTCGTCCGAAAGCTCCAATTCCCGCTCGGAACACATCATCCCGTGGCTTTCGACCCCGCGAATTTTGCCGACCGACAGGGTCACATCAATGCCAGGCACATAGTCCCCTGGACGCGCTACAACCACAGTGATGCCCGCACGCGCATTCGGTGCGCCGCAGACAATCTGCTTGTCCCCCTCATCGGTGGCCACGGTGCAGACACGCAGACGATCCGCATCTGGGTGCTGTTCGGCATGGGTGACGCGGCCCAGACGAAACCCTGCCAATTTCGCGGCGGGGTTTTCGACCCCCTCCACCTCAAGCCCAAGATCGGTCAGCGCCTCGGCGATGTCCTCAACCGAAGCGGTGGTGTCGAGATGGGTTTTCAGCCAAGACAGGGTGAATTTCATGGCGCGGGCCTCCGTTTGAGCGGTCGGATGTCGATTAAACCACGGCGCGGGCGATTGGAAGGGTGGAATGAGGGCGCGCGCCTGCCCGCGGGGTGGCGCGTATCATATAAAAACACAAGACCCCGCGCGAGGCGGGGTCCAGGGACTTTGACAATATTTAGGCGGCTCTGATCTTGTCATCGACCGTTGAGCAACCTGCCTAGTGATCTAGGTCTTAAAGCCCGACAAGCGGAATGCAGTGTTGATATATGCACTTGCATATTAATAATCAACTATTGATGAATCCTAAGCCAGAAAGCACAGCTTTTCTAACACCTTGTAAATCTTCGGCGGACAAACGCGGGGTGTGGAAATTGACCGCGTGACTGTGCTTTTTGGTCACAATCCAAGGACGCGTATTAGGAATTCAATAGCCAGTGCTGTGATTACGGCTCCAACAAAAGTCGGCAAGTTAGCCACGATGTTCGCAACCCATTTTTGCCACCAGGGGCGTGATGCGTCCTTAAGATAAACTTCGCCCGCATAAGTTATTTTGAAATGTTCACCTTGATCTGTTCCTAGATGGGTTAAGTGCTCGACCAATCCTTGTTCAACAAGATAGCCAAGAGTTTTCTCCGTCTCAAAGTTCAGGTCAGGAGCGTCTTTTATTCCGTTGATAAAATCCTCGGTGTAGCTATGGCCTTTAATTTCATCCCACCGCGCAAAGAATGACCCGAGTTCATCGCGATTTTCAGACAGTAAGCGCAGCAACTCCAATTCTCTACGGCTATTGATCATAACAAGCGCGCCTCACCCCCGATGCAAATTCGGCATATCCAATGAAGCAAAGCCGTAATGCCTCAGCCAGCGCAGGTCGCTATCGAAAAACGCGCGCAGATCGGGGATGCCGTATTTCAGCATCGCCAAGCGGTCGATGCCGATGCCAAAGGCAAAGCCCTGCCATTCATTCGGATCAATCCCGCCTGCTTGCAGCACCTTTGGATGCACCATGCCTGACCCCAAGACCTCAAGCCAGTCATCACCCTCGCCCACTTTCACCGTGCCGCCTTCCCATGAACATTGGATGTCCACCTCGGCGGAGGGTTCGGTGAAGGGGAAATGCGAGGCGCGGAAGCGGGTTTTGACCGCCGTGCCGAAAAAGGCCGAAAAGAATTCCTCCAACACCCATTTCAGATTGGCCATGGAGATATCTTTATCAATCGCCAAGCCCTCTACCTGATGGAACATCGGTGTGTGGGTCTGGTCGTAATCGGCGCGATAGACGCGACCAGGTGCAATGATGCGGCAGGGTGCGCCATTGGCCTCCATATAGCGGATTTGCACGGGGCTTGTATGCGTGCGCAGCACATGGGGCGGGCGGTCGTCCCCTTCGGCGCGATGGGTGTAGAACGTATCCATTTCTGCGCGGGCAGGGTGATGACCTGGAATATTCAGCGCATCGAAATTGTAGAAATCCGTTTCAATCTGCGGGCCTTCTGCCACCGCAAAGCCCATATCCGCGAAAATGGCGGTCACTTCCTCGGTGACTTGGCTCACAGGGTGGATGCTGCCCTGACGGCGATGGCGGGCGGGCAGGGTCACATCCAGCCATTCCGCCTTGAGCCGTTCATCCAGTGCGGCATCGCCAAGCGCGGATTTCTTCGCCACAAGCGCGCTGTTGACCTCATCTTTCAGCGCGTTCAGCGCGGGGCCTGCAACCTGACGCTCTTCGGCGCTCATCTGCCCAAGCTCGCGCATCTTCAGGCTGATCTCGCCTTTTTTGCCAAGCGCAGCCACGCGCAATTCTTCAAGTGTGGCTTCGTCAGCGGCAGCGGCGATACGGTCAAGCCAAAGAAGGCGCAGATCATCAAATGCGGTCATGGGGTTTTCTCCATCGAATTGTCGCCTGAGCTATCACAAGAAGCCCCAAATGCAAGCTATAGGGTGATCACGACCCGTCTTTGCCTGCGAATGCGGATTTGCGCCCCCGAATATCCAACGCGCGCTGCGAGCGCGAGATCTGCCCGTTCCGCGCGGTGATTGTTGTGGGTCGCTCTGACTTGATCTGTTTTTCGGCAATGATGATGGAATCGTAAAATCGCACGGAATGCAGCTCCTTTGCGATCGGGTCAAACGGGAAGAGCGCATCTTGGTCCGTATACCAGCTGTGCATCTTATCGACCAAGCGTTTGGCAAATTCGATGAAGCTTGCCTCGTTGCGATAGCCGCCCCCGAAACCTGGCCAATAGGAGGTATGGCAGTCCTCCACCAGATAGAGACCACCATCGCGCAGATGTTGCCAGAGGCTGCTGAAGCTTGCGATTTGGTGCGCGTTGATATGGCTGCCATCGTCCAAAATCACATCAAAGGGGCCATATTTCGCGCTGATCTCGGCCAAGAACGCGGGATCCGCTTGATTGCCAATCTCAACATGGGCGTTGTCATTTGCGAATTTGGCGCAGTCTTGGTCAATATCGACAAACAGAAGGCGACTGTCGGGATGAAAGAAGGCTTGCCACATTGGCACGGAGCCACCTTTGAAAATCCCGATTTCAAGGAATGTGATGGGGCGATCCCGAAACCGCGACAGCTCGCGCGTGTATATGTCGAAATAATGCGCCCATTTGGTGAGCATTCGATCATCTGTTTTTGTCAAGTAGGTCTCAAAGAAATCCGACATCTGTCTGCACCCCCAATCCACTACCGTGATGGGCCAAGAAAAAGCCCCCGTCAGCATAGGCTAACGGGGGCTTCGTATCATCAGAATATGGCGATATTAGAGCGCGGCTTTGGCCTGCGCGACAATTGCGCCGAATGCTTCGGGTTCATGCACAGCAAGATCAGCCAGAACCTTACGGTCCACTTCAATCCCTGCTTTTGCAAGCCCATTGATAAAGCGTGAATAGCTCAGATCAGCATCATAGCTGCGCACAGCAGCGTTGATCCGTTGGATCCACAATGCACGGAATTGACGCTTGCGCGCCTTACGGTCGCGGGTTGCGTATTGATTGGCTTTATCGACCGCCTGCGTTGCAGTGCGGAAGCTGCGCGAACGCGCGCCATAATAACCTTTTGCCGCGTCAAGAACCTTCTTGTGACGGCGATGGGTGACGGTACCACCTTTGGTGCGGGACATCTCAGCGCCTCCTTAACGAGCGTATGGCATATAGGATTTAACGATCTTCGCGTCTGGGGCCGACAGGGTTGTCGTGCCGCGCGCGTCACGGATGAACTTGGTCGTCCGTTTGATCATGCCGTGGCGCTTGCCAGCTTGGCCAGCTTTGACCTTGCCGCTCGCCGTCATTTTGAAGCGCTTTTTGGCGCTCGATTTCGTCTTCATCTTGGGCATTTTCGTCTCCTTCTTAGGCAACGTTCAAGCGCGATTCGGCATGCCACTTTGGCCGATCGCACCGTTGGAAAGCGCCGCTTACCGCCAAAAGGGCAAAAGCGCAACCCTGTTTCAGCGTAGGATCAGGGCCAATACCTCAACGAAACTGGCCGCGAAGGGTGCCCATCCCAAGGGAACTTGGCCGATGGTGTAAACCGCAATGAGCATGGCAAGCCCTGCGCCAAGAAACCCTGCAGAAACCCCGCCTTTCTGGCGGTTTGACCAAGCCGCAAGCGCAGCCATGCCACCAAAGCCTGCGCAAATCGTGCCTGCAACCAAGAGAAGGCTTGCCATGGCCGACCGCGCTTATTCAGGATCGGCGGAGTAGATCAGCCGCTCGTCACAGGGGGCGACCCGCAGAATATTGGTCGTGCCTTGCACGTTAAACGGCACGCCTGCGGTGACCACGATCTGGTCGCTCGCCTCTGCAAAGCCACCCTCGCGCGCAGCGCGCGCGGCGCTGATCACGGCCCCTTTAAAGCGTTCGACCTTTTCGGTCAGCACACAGGTTGTGCCCCATGTCAGGCAAAGCCTGCGCGCCACGCGCAAAACGGGGGTCAGGCCAATCACAGGCACGCAAGGCCGCTCTCGCGCGACCAGGGCGGCGGTGGTGCCAGATTGCGTAAAACAACAGATCGCCTTGATATCCGTGGTTTCAGCGATTTCGCGGGCGGCAGCCACGATTGCATCGGCCACGCTGGCACGATTTACACGGCGTGAGGCGTCAATCACCTCACGATAGGTCTGGTCACTTTCCACTTCGCGTGCCACCGCATCCATCGTGCGCACCGCCTCAATCGGATACTGGCCCGCGGCCGATTCAGCACTCAGCATCACGGCGTCTGCACCTTCATAAATCGCGGTGGCGACATCCGAGACCTCGGCACGGGTGGGCACAGGGCTTTCGATCATGGATTCCAGCATCTGGGTCGCCACAATCACGGGCTTGGCCGCTGAACGACATCTGCGCACCAAGCGTTTTTGGATCGGCGGCACGTTTTGCACGGGCAATTCCACGCCCAGATCCCCGCGTGCGACCATGATCCCATCCGAGACAGCCAAAATATCATCGAAGGCTTTGACGGCGGCAGGTTTCTCGATTTTGGACAGGATCGCAGCACGGCCCTTCGCAAGCGCGCGTGCCTCTTCAACGTCAGCGGCGCGCTGCACAAAGGAGAGGGCCAACCAATCCACGCCCAATTCACAGGCAAACTCCAAATCGCTGCGGTCTTTTTCCGACAGAGCGGCCAAGGGCAAAACCACATCTGGCACGTTCACGCCTTTGCGGTTGGAAATTGTGCCTGCATTCAGCGCCACACAATTTGCGAAATCTGGACCACATTCCGTGACCCGCAGTTTCAGCTTTCCATCATTGACCAAAAGATGCGATCCGACCTCCAATGCCGCGAAAATCTCGGGATGCGGCAGGCACACGCGGGCCGCATTGCCAGGTGTTGTGTCGAGGTCAAAGCGGAAGGCGGCGCCCTCCTCAAGATCTTGCGCAGCATCGCCCTCAAAGACTCCGCAGCGCAGTTTCGGCCCTTGCAAATCGGCCAAAATCGCAATGGGGCGTCCTGTTTTTTCTTCGATACGGCGAATGATTGCATGGCGGGCGGCAATATCATCTTGCGTGCCGTGGCTCATGTTCAGGCGAAACACATCCGCGCCTGCTTCGAACAGCGCCTCGATTGTCGCTTCGTCATTGGAGGCAGGCCCCAATGTCGCAACAATTTTCACATTCCGCATCCGTTTCATCCGATCTTCCCCTCTGGCCGCTGTCGTGGTCTGGTTTGCCTGTCGCACAAATGTTAGCGCTCACATATTTTGTGTCTTATAGATGAAGACTGTGTAAGAGCAATCTATCTTCAACGCGTATTGATGACCTAGCCCTTTCTCGCTTCGATTGATATGCAACCCCAATCTGACAAACAAGTGTGAGCATTGCGTGACGATGAGCAAAGCCAATCCACAAAGGTCTGACCCCGAATTTAGTCCTGTCACGATAGACGGGGCTGCGCGGTCTGGACGTTGGGTGATTTCGGTGGATCACGCTGCCAATGCCGTGCCGCCCTGTGTTAATGGCGGGGATTTGCAGATTGCGCCTGCCGATATGGCGCGCCATATCGCCTACGATGTTGGTGCGCTTGGTGTTGCCCAACATTTGGGTGAGATCATGGACGCGCCCGTTGTGGCCGCCCGATTTTCGAGATTGGTGATTGATCCCAACCGCGGCGAGGATGACCCAACTTTGGTCATGAAGCTATATGATGGCACGATCATTCCGACCAACCGCCAAGTGGACGAGGCCGAAATTGAGCGGCGCTTGGCCAAGTTCCACCGCCCCTATCATGCGGCTTTGGCACGTGTGATTGCCGCGCGTCAGAACCCTGTGCTGTTGGCGGTGCATTCCTTTACCCCACAATTTCGAGGCCGTGCTTTGCGACCGTGGCAGGTCGGGGTGCTTTATGCCCATGACACCCGTCTTGCCGCGCCGCTGCTTGATTTGTTGCGTGCGGAGGATGATCTTTGTGTTGGTGACAACCAGCCCTATTCGGGCGCTTTAGGCGGGGACGCGATGGATCGCCACGCTCTGCAATCAGGACGGCCTCATGTCTTGATTGAATTGCGCAATGACCTGATTGAACGTCCCGAAGATCAAAAGGCATGGGCCGTGCGACTTGCGCCAATCCTTGACCAGGCCCTACGGGATGCCCAAGTTTAATCCGAGTGGAAAGAGAGGTCAGAATGGATCAACAAACCCGCCTTGAATTGGAGGCCGCTGCGTTTCGCCGCCTGTTGCAGCATCTCGACAGCCGCAAAGATGTGCAGAATATCGACATGATGAACCTGACGGGATTCTGCCGCAATTGCCTGTCGCGCTGGTATCAAGAGGCGGCACAATCCATGGGTCTGGCCATGGACAAAGAGGCCGCGCGGGAGGTTGTTTACGGTATGCCCTATGCGGCGTGGAAAGAGAAATACCAAGCCGAGGCCAATGCCACGCAGCTTGCCGATTTTGAGCAGAACAAACCCGCGGATTAAGCGGCTTTTGCCGCGGCCTCATCCCGCAGGAATGTTGGCTTTTCGGCTGTGCTGAGGTCTGGTGCGTATCTATAGCCGCCGAGATCAAAATCCTTTAGGCCCTCAGGGTCGGTGATGCGGTTTTCAACGATAAACCGCGCCATTGCGCCGCGTGCTTTTTTGGCAAAGAAGCTGACAATCTTTGGCCCCGTGGGTTTGTCTTCCATGAAAACGGGGGTGATGACCTTCAGGTCGAGGCTGCGTTCATCGACCGCCCCGAAATATTCGACCGAAGCGCAATTGACCAAATATGTGCTGCCAGTGGTTTGGGCCTGTTCGTTCAAGGCTTGGGCGAGCGCATCGCCCCAATAGGCATAAAGGTTAGCACCTTTGGCGTTCTTCATGCGGCTGCCCATCTCAAGGCGATAGGGCGCAATCGCATCAAGTGGGCGCAATATGCCATAAAGCCCTGATAGAATTCGCAGGTGATCTTGGGCATAGCGCAGGCCATCCTCAGACAGGCTTTGCGCTTCAAGCCCTGTATAGGTATCGCCCGCAAAGGCGTAAACCGCAGGGCGTAGATCGGTTTCTGTTTCAAAATTCTGGAAGCGCTCATGGTTGAGCTTTGCCAGATCGTCAGAGATCGACATCAGTTTTTTCAGATCAGCGGGTTGCAGTTTCTTGGCCTCAGCCGCCAATTCGCTTGCGCGGGTTTGAAATGCTGGCGTTGTTGTGTCCGCATTTTGTGCCGCCCAATCAAGGCGCTTTGCAGGGGAAATGACGACAAGCATATCGGCTCTCCTTAAATCACGTCTTGGTCTTACTTAGGATGAAAAGCGCGGGTTATCCACCCGTGCGCAGAATTTCGAGGAAAGCATCGCCAAAGCGCGCCATTCGTTTTTCATCCAAAATTCGGGACAGTGCTTGGGGGTCGCGAGGGCGCATCTGTGCAATTTTCGCGATTTGCGAAGCTGTGCAGCTGAGGGGTTTCTCGGTTTGATCCACCCCATATTGCAGGGCGGATTGCACCGCAAAAAGCTGATCATAGATCGAGCCGCCCGCCTGCCCCGCCAATTTTCGCCGTGCAGGATGGAGCTTGGCGCTGTTCTCGCCCGTGATGATGGTCAGAAAATCCGTGCCATAGCGCTCAAGCTTCACCGCGCCCACGCCCGATATCCGCGCCATGGCATCGAGATTTTGGGGTCGTGCCTGGGCCATCTCAATCAGGGTTTTGTCAGTGAAAATGACATAGGGCGGCACGCCGCCTGCCTCGGCCAAAGCACGGCGTTTGGCCTTGAGCGCCGATAAAAGCGGCGCGTCATCCTCGGAAACAAGCGTTTTGATCTGCGGTTGGCGGGTTGTTTTCTTCAACGTATCGCGGCGCAATGTAATGCCCTGCTCGCCCCGCAAGATGGGGCGCGCGGCCTCGGTCATGCGCAAGGCCCCCATCCGTGTCGGATCAGGACGCACCAGATCGTGACCCATCATTTGTCGAAACACAGCAGACCATCCGCGCGTATCAAATTCGCGGCCCACGCCAAATGTGGGCAAGCAGTCATGGCCGCGCTCGCGCACTTTATCGGTGGGATTGCCCACCAGAATATCTGTCAGATGGCCAACGCCGAAACTTTCACCCGTGCGCAAAATTGCCGATAGTGCCTTTTGAACGGCCTCGCCCGCTTCGAACAGCTCAGGTGGGGTTTGGCACAGGTCGCAATTCTGACACGGTGCGCTGTCCTCGCCAAAATAGCGCAGCAACACCTGCCTGCGGCAAGAAATCGCCTCGGCCAAACCCAAAAGCGCATTGAGACGCGCGTGATCCGCCGCTTTGCGATCAGGGGGCGCAAGCCCCTCGTCAATTTGCGTGCGGCGAAATCGGATATCTTCCGGCCCATAAAGCGTCAACGTATCCGCAGGTGCACCATCGCGACCCGCCCGTCCGATTTCTTGGTAATAGCCTTCGATGGATTTGGGCAGATCGGCATGGGCCACCCAACGAATATCAGGTTTATCCACCCCCATCCCAAAGGCGATGGTGGCAACCACGACCAAGCCATCCTCATTGGCAAAGCGGCTTTCAACGATGCGCCGATCCTCGGCCTCCATCCCGCCATGATAAAAGCAGGCATTGTGCCCTGCCTCGCGCATCGCTTGCGCCAAGGTCTCGGTCTTTGCCCGCGTGCCGCAATAGACGATGCCCGACTGTCCTGCGCGCGCGGTTGCAAAAGATAGGATTTGCTGACGCGGTTGGTTTTTAACCTCGAAGGCAAGGCTCAAATTCGGCCTGTCAAAGCCACGCAGAAAGGTTTGCGGTGGGCGATCATCGAAAAGCCGCGTCACAATCTCGGCGCGGGTCTCGGCATCTGCTGTCGCGGTAAAGGCCGCAAGTGGCACATCCAGACTGCGCCTGAGCGCGCCGATTTTCAGATAATCAGGCCGAAAGTCATGGCCCCATTGGCTGACACAATGGGCCTCGTCCACAGCAATCAGACTGACGTTGGATTTTGCCAGAACCCGCTCCATCCCGCCCGAGGCCAAGCGTTCGGGCGCAATGTAGAGAAGTTTCAATTCACCTTTGGACAGACTGTCCCAGACTGCATCGGTTTCTTCCGCCGTATTGCCTGAGGTGAGCGCGCCTGCGTTTATCCCTGCCTCGCGCAAGCCCCGCACTTGGTCGCGCATCAGCGCGATGAGGGGCGAGATGACCACAGTGACGCCCTCGCGCATCAAGGCGGGAAGCTGAAAACACAGGGATTTGCCACCACCTGTTGGCATGATGGCCAATACATTTTCCCCTCTGGCCACGGCCTCCACGATCTCCGCCTGTCCGGGGCGGAAACTCTGGAAGCCGAAAACACGGGATAAAAGGGCCTCTGCGCTGCTCATGCCTGATTGTTTTTTGATGCTTTGACCCTTCTGTCCCATATCGGGGCCAAAGGCACAAGATTATGACAGGCGCAAAAGCGCAGGCAAATCCGCCATATCGTGGAACACATAGGCCCCTTCCGCAGCAAGCCGCGCGCCGTCATCATGTTCTGCATAGCCAAAACAGGGGATATTGGCGCGTGCCGCCGCCTTCGCTCCAGTTGGGCTGTCTTCAATAACCACGGCGCGGTCGGGATCATGGCCCATTTTCTCGGCCGCGATTAAAAACAAGCGCGGGTCAGGTTTGGCCACGCCCAGCGTATGTGCCGAAAAGCGATTGCCCTCAAAGCGGTACGCAAGCCCTGTTGCGCCCAAGGTGATCTCCATCTTTTCCTCGCTGCCATTTGAGGCCACGCAATAGGGGATGTCTGCCGCCTCTAGCCGATCCAGCACCGCCTCGATCCCGCGAACAGGCGGCAGGCCTTGGCGCAGGCGCGCGTAAATTTGGCCGTAAATCTCATCAATCCAATCTCTGGGCAAATCGGCCCCCATCTCGCGGGCGCGGGTCTCGACCCCCCGCATCGTGCCACCGACAAAAAGGGTCATGCAATCGGCAAGTGACACCTTCAACCCGTGGTTTGCGAGATTGTCGACCAAGATTTGGTTCGTGATTGGCTCGCTGTCCACCAAGACGCCATCGCAGTCGAAAATCACAAGGGAAGGGGCGGCGGACAGGGGCATAGGTCAAACTTTCTGGGCAAGTGTGATCAGCGTGCCGCCATAGCTGCGCTGATCCAGAAGGGTGAATTCTGGTGGCAAAACAGGGGGAGCGCTTTCTTCCCATACCACGATGGCCTCGGGCGCGATCCAACCGCCAGACAGGGCCGCGGCAAGGGCTGCTTCGCCCATGGATTTTCCATAAGGCGGATCAAGGAAAATAAGGGTCGAGGGTGGCAATGTCGCGCGCCCAAGTTTCAGCGCATCCATTCGGTGAAGGCGGGTGTTCGCTTCGGCGCGGCAGGCGGTGACATTCTCGCGCAGAATGGCGTTTGATTTCGCCCCGTTTTCTACGAATTGCACATAGGCCGCGCCTCGGCTCAGCGCCTCCAACCCTAAGGCGCCCGTCCCCGCAAACAGATCAAGCACGCGGGCCTCGGACACCAGATTGCCACGCACCCCATTGATCAACAGGTTGAACAGGCTTTCGCGGACGCGGTCAGAGGTTGGACGCAAATGTGCGGCCAGATCATCCGCGCCAAGCTCGGCCAATTTCTTGCCGCGCAATGTCCCGCCGATAATCCGCATCACAGCAACAGCGATTTGAGATCGCGGGTTGTGTCTTGGATGGCCGTTACATCGGGGCTGATACCTGCCTCAATCAGGCGCTTGCCGACCATATAGGCGCGAGGGTCGTTCATCGCGTCCACCGCCAAAAGCGTTCTGCCTTGATAATACCAGTGCGAGCGCGCGCCCGCGCCATTGTCGCGCATGACAACGCGGTCGTAGCCCGTATTCAGCCCCGCGATTTGCAATTTCGTGTAATATTGATCCGACCAGAACCAAGGCTTTGGCACATAAGGTGTCTGCGCCCCGAGCATATTGCGCGCCACAGCTTCGGCTTGATCAATCGCATTTTGAACGGATTCAAGGCGGATACGTTCACCCCGATAGGGCAGGCTTGTGCAATCCCCAGCGGCCCAAATATGGGGCAGCGAGGTTGCCCCCATTTCATCCGTGGCGATCCCCCGATCCAGTGCAACACCTGCGGCTTCGGCCAATTGGGTTTCGGGTATGATCCCGATGCCCACAAGAACCAAGTCGGCGTCCAAAACCTCTCCAGAGGTCAGATGCACCGCCTGCACCACATTGAGGCCGGTCAGCCGATCAAGCCCGACCCCTTCGCGTATGGTGACACCATGGGCACGATGTAAGTCGCGGAAATAATCTGCGGTTTCCGCGCAAGCCACGCGGCCTAATATCCGTGGTGCTGCTTCGATCACGGTGACCTGCATCCCGCGCTTGGCGCAGACGGCGGCGGCCTCTAACCCGATATAGCCCCCTCCGATAATCACAGCGCGTTTGCCTTCCTCCAATAGAGGCGCAAGCCTATCGGCATCTTCCATGCTGCGCATGGTCAAGACATTTCCCAAACCACCCCCTTGTTCGGCACTCAGGCGGCGGGGTTCTGCGCCCGTGGTCAAGGCAAGTTGATCATAGAAGAAAACCGCGCCGTCAGCCGTGGTGATGCTTTGTGCTGCGGCATCAATTTCGGTGATGGTCTGCCCAAGATGCAGCGTGATGTTTTGATCCGCGTAAAATGTTTCCGGACGAAGAAATAGGCGCTCTTTCGGGCTTTCGCCCAAGAGATAGGCCTTCGACAACGGCGGGCGCTGATAGGGTGGCACGCGCTCACGGCCAAAGAGCGCAATTTCGCCTTCGTAGCCTTCGCTGCGCAGTTTCGCGGCCAGCGCCGCCCCTGCTTGCCCCGCCCCAATGATTGCAATCCCTGCCATTTACGCGCCCTTCGTCAGATTTGGTCTGGCGTTGTTTCGGCTTCACCCTATATGGGCGCTTAGGATTTGCAAGAAGCGAGGGAAGTTAAAAAATGTCCATCACAGTCGGTGAAAAACTGCCAGAGGCGCAGTTGATCCAATTGGGCGCGGAAGGCCCTGAAACCGTGTCTTTGGCCAAGAAATTGGCAGGGCGCAAAGTGGTGATTTTCGCCGTTCCAGGCGCATTCACGCCAACCTGCCATTCAGCCCATGTGCCAAGCTTCATCCGCACCAAGGATGATTTCGCGGCGAAAGGCGTGGACGAGATCATCTGCATTTCGGTCAATGATCCCTTCGTGATGAAAGCATGGGGCGAGGCCACAGGGGCGACTGAGGCTGGGTTGACCATGCTCTCGGATGCAGGCAGCGCTTTTACCAAAGCGATTGGTATGGACTTCACCGCCGAGCCTGTTGGCCTTTTGGCGCGCTCCAAGCGTTACGCGCTTTATGCCGAGGATGGTATTGTCAAAACCTTCCATCCCGAAGAAAGCCCAGGCACCTGCGAAATCTCAGGTGGCGAGGCGCTTTTGGCTGCGATCTGATCAATTTGCGCCCCATCCACTGTGGGTGGGGCGTTCAGCCTGCAAGCCTATCCATTGCGCGGGCCAACTTGATATCCAATGCCGTCAATCCACCTGCATCATGGGTCGAAAGCACAACCTCCACGCGGTTATAGACGTTGAACCATTCGGGGTGATGATCCATCTTTTCTGCCTGTAACGCAGCGCGGGTCATCCAACCAAAGGCAGCGATAAAATTGGAAAATTGAAAGGTTTTCGCAATTGCATCGCGGTTATCCACAATGGACCAGCCGTTTTCTATAAGGGCGGCTAGGTCACTGTCACGCTCGGCTTGGGTCAGTTTTGCAACGCTCATTCCTGTTCCTCCACGGCTGTTTTGCGAAACGGGCCATAGCTTGTGAGGATGTCAATTTCCTCCTCCATGGCACGGGCTTCCGCCTTCAAGTATTCGGCCACCGCACGCGAAAAACTGGGGTCGCGCATGGCGTGCAGTGAATGGGTCTCTACGGGCAGATAGCCGCGCGCAAGTTTGTGACCACCCTGTGCGCCCGCCTCGACCCGTGACAGGCCATGTGCGATGGCCCAGTCAATCGCCTGATAGTAGCACAATTCGAAATGCAGGCAGGGGTGATCCTCGACACAGCCCCAATAGCGGCCATACAGGGTGTCGCGACCAATGAAATTCAGCGCACCTGCGATAGGCCGTCCACCACGCATGGCGAAGGCCAGAAGCATATCAGGGCGCATTGTCTCCTGTGCAATATCGAAAAAACGCCGTGTCAGATAGGGCTGCCCCCATTTGCGCGCGCCCGTGTCTTGGTAAAATTCCCAGAATGCATCCCAATGGTGAGGTTCAATCTGCTCGCCCGTCAAAAGCACGATCTCGCCACCGAAATTTTGCGCTTCTGCCCGTTCTTTGCGGATATTCTTACGCTTGCGCGAGGAGAGCGCGGCAAGGAAATCATCGAAGCTTTGATAGCCCCGATTGTGCCAATGAAATTGCTGCGTTTTGCGCGGCAGCAGGGTGGCATCGGCATGGGCGGCCACCTCATCTCCTGTGCAAAATGTGATGTGCAGCGAGGAGAGGTGATGATCTTCCATCACCGAAAGCGCACCCGTGATCAGCGCGCGATCACCCACGCCTTCGGCTCCAGGTGCCACAAGCAATCTGCGCCCTGTGGCGGGGGTAAAGGGAACGGCGATTTGCAGCTTCGGGTAATAGCGTCCACCTGCCCGCATATAGGCATCGGCAAAGGCATGGTCGAAGATATATTCGCCTTGGCTGTGCGATTTGGCATACATGGGCGCGCAGGCGATTATATCGCCGTCCGATTTCACTGTCAGATAGAGCGGCTGCCACCCTGTCCCTGTGCCGACTGATCCGCTTTCCTCCAACGCGGCCAAAAAGCGAAAGGTGGTAAACGGGTCATTGGGCCTTGTGCCATCGGCGCTTTCTGGGCAAGCACACCGATCCCAATCTTCCGCAGCAATTGCGGTGATCCGATCATGGGTTTCGATGGTGAGGTTTTCGCCGTTCATGGCACGCTTTCGCCCCTGCTGACAGAGTGTGCAAACTGGCGCGGGCGCTGCGCGGGTCAAGTCTGTTCCGCGCAGCGCAGGTGGCTTTAGGCCGAAATTTCAAAAATAGCTTCGATTTCAACGGCAACACCCAAAGGCAGGGCTGCTGCGGAAACCGCGGAACGGGCATGGCGACCCGCATCCCCCAAAGCTTCGACAAGAAAATCAGATGCCCCGTTGATCACTTTGGGTTGGTCCGTGAAATCGGGGGTGGAGTTTACAAACCCTGTCAATTTCACCACCCGCCGTAGGCGCTGCAAATCCCCATTACAGGCCGCTTTCAACTGTGCCAATAGCGCAATGGCGCAGCATTTGGCGGCTGCGGCGCCTTCGGCCACATCGAGATCCGCGCCCAATTTACCGGTAATCAATGCACCATCTTTCATCGAGATTTGGCCCGATACATAGACCATATTGCCCGATTGCACGAAGGGCACATAATTGGCGGCTGGTGCGGGGGCATCTGGCAAGGTCACGCCAAGCGCCGCAAGGCGGTCTTCATAGGTTTGGCTCATGGTTTGATCTCTCGTTATCTGCTGTTTCATGCTATCGCTGCCACAGCTTTGCGTGAATGGCAATTGCAGCCTTTTTTGAGCTTGAGCGATGACTTCGACCAATTAGGCACAGATTTCAGATTAATTCTTTCGAATATTCTTTCCGCCCTTGGGGTGGTCTGTTGATAAAGCTAGACTATGCTCTTGTTTTAATGATTCATTGAAGGCTTAGATCCGTGCCACGTCTTATCACACGCCGATTGTGCAACAGTATGTTAAAACCACTGGGCGTTATGGCCTGTGTGGCGCTGCTTTCGGGCTGTGCAACTGTTCAGGATGGCGGTGCAACCCGCAGCGTTAACGACCCAATTGAGCCCGTGAACCGCAGCGTTCATGCGCTTAACAAAGGGATCGATACGGTGGTATTGCGGCCTGTATCCGTGGTTTACGGGTCTGTTGTCCCTGCCCCATTGCGCCAAGGTATTGGCAATATGGCCGCGAATTTGGGTGAGCCAAGCCATTTTGTGAACCATGTGTTTCAGGCACGATTGGACGCAGCCGCGACCAATGGCGCGCGGTTTTTGATAAATTCCACCGTGGGGGTGTTGGGGCTTTTCGATGTGGCCACTTTGATGGGACTCGAGGCGCAAACGGCAAATTTTGGCGAAACCTTGCACGTTTGGGGTGCGGGCGAAGGGGCATTTGTGGAACTGCCCCTGTTTGGCCCTTCGACCACCCGCGACACCACGGGGCTGTTGGTTGATCTGGCGCTCAATCCATTGTCCCATATTGGACCAAATAATGATGTGATTGAATTTTCGCGTCCCGTGCGCGCGGCTGATGTTGTGGGTGATCGTTATGCGCTGCGTGGCACGATTGATGCGGTGCTGTACGACAGCGCAGACAGCTATGCGCAGTCACGACTAATTTATCTGCAAAACAGACGTTTTGATTTGAATGACTTCGCGGCAAGCGGTTCAGATTTCTCATCTGGTGGTGGTGGTGCGGCGGCGGGTCAAATTGATCCTTACGCTGATCCCTATGCCGACCCGTATGCGGACCCATACACACAATGAAAGGTGGCCTTGTCATGCATCATTTTGTCATGCGCCGCGCTCTGATCTTGGGGCTGATGTCCCTATCCGTTGCAGGCCTGTCTGTTCCGCGCGCGGCTTTTGCGGCGATGAGTGAAGGCGATGCGGCCGCATTGATCGAAGCGGTGAGTGCGGATTTAAACGCATTGGCGTCTGGCAGTGCAGCCGCATCGCCCGCACAGTTTGAGCGTATTTTGGACCGCTATGCCGATATGCCGATCATTGCGCAGACCGTGCTTGGTGTGGATTGGCGCAGTGCCAGTGAGGCGCAACGGCGCGGCTTCACCCAAGCTTTGCGGGGGTATCTGGCGCGCAAATATGGTGCGCGGTTCAATGATTTCGAGGGCGGCTCGATCCAAGTGATTGGTGCGCGCCCTATCCGCAGCTTTTTCGAAGTGCGCTCCCGCGCGCAGCTGGCGGGTCAACCGCCTGTAGAGGTGATCTGGCTTGTCTCAGACGGCTCGGGGCGTCCGCGTATTTTCAACATCCTGATCGAAGGCATTGATTTGCGCAGCACTGAGGGGCAGGAAATGCGTTCGATACTGGACACGAATGGCGGCAGCATCGATGCACTGATCGCCACTTTGAACGCAACCTGACTACTGCGTATCGCGCCCCAAAAGCCCGCCCAAGACTTGCATCAATATTTGTTCGGCCAGATCGGCGGCATCGTTTAGCACCTGACCCGTGCCTTCATCGGTGCTCAGAACCCGATTGGGCCCTCGCCTGCCTTCTGCGATTGGATCAATCATTGGCAAGGGTGAGGCGGGTTGATCCACC
The DNA here is from genome assembly GCA_025751475.1 of Rhodobacteraceae bacterium XHP0102. GTDB lineage: Bacteria > Pseudomonadota > Alphaproteobacteria > Rhodobacterales > Rhodobacteraceae > M30B80. The sequence goes on along the minus strand of JAOWLD010000002.1, from coordinate 156,873 downwards.
TGAATACGCTCAATCGTTTGCCGCCAAAGTTCGGCGGGCAACCCGCCGCCTGTTACGCCTGTGAGCGGCCTGTTGTCATCATAGCCCATCCAGACCCCTGCCACATAATCAGAGGTAAAACCGATGAACCATGCATCGCGGGCGGAATTGGTTGTGCCCGTTTTTCCCGCCACTTCAATATTGGACAGATTGGCGCGTTGGCCTGTGCCGTTTTCGACCACTTGATTCATCATATAGGTCAGTTGCCGTGCCGCGGCCTCGCTGATCACGCGTTCCCGCATTCCGCCCGATTGGCCCATCAACGCGGCGTTATCCCCCATCAGGCGCAATTCCAACAGCCCATAGGGCGTGACAGCCGATCCACCATTTAGGATGCCCGCATATGCACCTGTCATTTCCAAAAGGCTGGATTCGGATGCCCCGAGTGCCAAAGCAGGGCCTGCAGCCAGATCGCTGTCGATCCCGAAATCGCTGGCCACTTGCCGCACAAGATCCCGGCCCACCTGCTCGGACAAGCGCACTGCGGCGGTGTTGAGCGAGGCTTGGAGGGCCTCGGTCAAGGTCACATCGCCATAGAATTCACCTGAATAATTCTCGGGCGACCAGGCACCAGAGCCAGGGATGTTGAGGGTCAAAGGCGCGTCCAAAATCAGATCATCAAAGCGCCAACCCAAATCAAGCGCTGTGGCATAGACAAAAGGTTTGAACGCGGAGCCCGTCTGCCGCTGCGCTTGTGTTGCGCGGTTGAACAGCCCCGCGCCGCGCAGATCCCGCCCGCCGACCATGGCCCGCACCGCGCCATCCGCGCCCATGACGACAATCGCCGCTTGCGCCTCTGATCCTTCGCGCACTTGATTGGTGAAAACATCGTTCAGCGCCTCTTCAGCGGCGCGCTGCATTGCAGGATCAAAGGTTGTGCGCAGAATGACATCTTCGGTGGTGGTGCGGGTGAGGAAGCTTGGCCCCTCCGACATGATCCAATCCGCAAAATAGCCGCCGATATTTGCCCGCGCAGCATCCGAAAGAGTGGCAGGGTTTGCCTGCGCAATGGCCAACTCGGACGGGGTGAGATAGTCTTCGCGCGCCATCAGGCCTAAGACAAGATTGGCGCGGTCTTGCGCACGTTGGAGGTTGCGGGTCGGCGCGAAATAGGAGGGTGCCACCAGAAGCCCCGCCAACATCGCCGCCTGAGATGGGTTAACTTCGGCCGCTGAAATACCGAAATATCGCTGTGCGGCGGCCTCAAAGCCGCGCGTGCCTGCACCCAGATAGGCGCGGTTGAAATAAATACTGAGAATTTCGTCTTTGCTGTAACGCCATTCCATTGCAATCGCGAAAGGCACTTCCTGCAATTTGCGCGCAATTGTGGTTTGACGGCAATCCGCCTCATAAGCGGCTTCGCTGTCCCAAGCCTCTGGATCATAGGGTGTGCCAAGGCAGATCAGCTTGGCCACCTGTTGGGTGATTGTTGAGCCGCCATGCCCCTGCAACGGCCCGCGCCCTTCGCGCATATTGATGACCATTGCCCCTAAAATGCCACGAGGGCTGACCCCGTGATGGCGATAAAAGCGGCGATCTTCTGTTGCAACCACGGCGTGAAGCAGATGTGGGCTAACCGTATCGGGCGTAATCGCCCCGCCAAATTGCTCGCCCCGCCATGCAAATACTTCACCATATCGGTCCAGCATGGTGACCGAGCCGCGCGCGCGGGCATCCAGTAATTCGGACACAGGGGGAAGCTTGCTGTAATAGTAAAAGGCCGTTCCAAACAGGATCACCGCCACGAGCGCTGCACCGCGCCATGCAATGGCAAAGCTGACCCGTCCAATCCAGCGTATCAGACGCCCCAGAAGTGATCGGTTGGGCACAGGCTTTTTCTTTTTCGATGCGCCACGCCTGTTGTGTTTGTGAGTGCCCCCATTGCGCGCGGCAGGGGTGGAACTGCGGCGCGGAGCCACAAGGGGCCGTCTGCCTGAAGGGGGTTTGCTCATATTTAACCTGCCATTTTTCTTCAAAATAGGCGTTTTCGACTCACTTGTGGAGAGGGGGAAACGGGAAGAAGCGATAAATCATGCGCTTAATTTTTAAGCACTTGTCGCAATTTGCGCAAAATTTTTGCATTTTTCCTGTCAGAGCCCGCTGAGATTGGCCCGTTTCGTTGAGAAACCCTGCGTCTCACAGTGATGTGAAACCCGTGACGTCCTTCGGGGACAGCATCAACCGCAAGGGGTAAATGACGTGAAACTCATCATTGCAGCTATTAAACCGTTCAAGCTGGAAGAAGTGCGCGAGGCGCTCACTTCAATCGGCGTGCGCGGCATGATGGTGACCGAGATCAAAGGCTTTGGCTCGCAATCTGGTCACACAGAAATCTATCGCGGCGCGGAATATGCCGTGAACTTCGTGCCGAAAGTCAAATTGGAAATCGTGGTCGCTGACGGTCTTGCCGATCAGGTGGTCGACACAATCCATAAAACCGCCAAAACCGACAAAATCGGCGATGGCAAGATTTTCGTTCTGGACGTTGCGTCTTCGTTGCGCGTGCGCACGGGCGAAACTGGCGACGATGCGCTTTGAGCGCTCTTTCGACAAGAAGGACATCATTCCAATGAAAACCAAATTCCTCCTTCCCCTCGCTGCCGTGGCCCTGTCGGTCGCGCTGCCTTCGATGGGGTATGCACAGGACGCAGTTGAGCCTACGGGCGAACCTGCGCTTCACACATCCTATATTCTGACGACCCTTCTATTCTTGATGGGTGGTTTCCTTGTTTTCTGGATGGCGGCAGGCTTCGCCATGTTGGAAGCGGGTCTGGTGCGTTCCAAGAATGTCACCATGCAGTTGACCAAAAATATCGCGCTGTTTTCAATTGCCGCGATCATGTATTGGCTGGTCGGCTTTAACCTGATGTATCCAGGCGATGGTTGGAGCATCGGCGGTTGGCTTGGGGCGTTCGCACCAACCTCGCTTGAGCCAGTTGGCTTGGTCGATACCGAAACTGCGCTGGATTATGCCTCGGTTGGTTCCGACTTCTTCTTCCAGTTGATGTTCTGCGCCACCACCGCCTCCATCGTTTCGGGCACTTTGGCGGAGCGCATCAAACTGTGGCCATTCCTTGTCTTCGTTGTCGTGCTGACAGGCTTCATCTACCCGATCGAAGCATCTTGGCAGTGGGGCGGCGGCTGGTTGTCTGAGCTTGGCTTCTCTGATTTTGCGGGCTCGACTCTCGTGCACGCGGCAGGTGGCTTTGCGGCATTGGCAGGCGCCATCGTGCTTGGACCCCGTTTGGGCAAGTATAAAGACGGCAAAACAACCCCAATGCCAGGTTCTAACCTCGCACTGGCCACGCTCGGCACGTTCATCCTGTGGCTGGGTTGGTTCGGCTTCAACGGTGGCTCGCAGTTGGCTATGGGCACGATTGGTGATGTTGCTGACGTGTCGCGCATTTTTGCCAACACCAATATGGCCGCTGCCGCAGGTGCCGTGACAGCCCTGATCCTGACGCAGGTTCTTTATGGTAAAGTTGACTTGACCATGGTTCTGAACGGCGCTTTGGCTGGCTTGGTCTCCATCACCGCAGAGCCTCTTGCACCTTCGCTGTTCGGCGCGCTTTTGACGGGTGCTGTCGGCGGTGTGATTGTGGTCTTCACGGTTCCCTTGCTGGACAAGTTGAAGATTGACGATGTGGTGGGTGCTATCCCCGTTCACCTCTTTGCAGGCGTCTGGGGCACATTGGCTGTGGCCTTCTACACAGGTGGCTGGGGTGCTCAGATCATCGGCATCGTGGCGATTGGTGGCTTTGTCTTCGTAAGCTCGCTGATCGTCTGGGTCATCTTGAAAGCGGTCATGGGTCTGCGCCCATCTGAAGAAGATGAAATCCGCGGTCTGGACGTGGCAGAGATGGGTATGGAAGCCTATCCTGACTTTACCAAAGGCTGATTGATCTCAAGAAACGGGGCCTTGGTCCGCCTTCCTTCCTCCCTCGGACCGAGGCCATACTGAAAAGGGCGCGCCACTAGGCGCGCCCTTTTTCATGGCTTGATATCGATAGCAAAAAACTATCAATTTCAAAAATTCAATTGCATTGAATCTCATTTCATCAGCCCCACTTTTAAGACACGGTGCACATATAACGGAGATGAAACCCATGACGAAGGACGTGATGAAAGACCAAGACGCAGAAAAGGCCGTGTCGCTTGATACTTATACGGCGTGGCTCAAGACAGAGGTGTCATTCAGACTGCCACGTTTTGTTTTGGTGCTTGGTGGGATTGTAGCAGCAATTTTGGTTATTGTGGCGTTGGACTGATATGCGCTTTGGGTCATTAACATTGGGTGCGGCTGCGCTGATCTTGTTGCCAAATGTGCAAGCGGCCAAAGCCGATATTGCCGATTTGGTCCGTGGCCAAAGCGTGAGCCTGTCTGCGGTGGTGGATCGCATTCCCGATGAGGATGAGATTGTTCTCAAAGATGCGACAGGTCAGATCCTTGTTTATCTCGGCCCTGCGGTTCAATTGCCACAAATTGGTGAAACAGTGGTGGTTGAAGGGGTCGTGGATGATGACGGTCCCCGTGAGATCAACGCAACGCGGTTGATCCGTGCCGATGGCAGCAGCCAAACGTTGCGGGGATACGAATAAAAAAGGGCACCTGCGGGTGCCCTTTTCCTGTCTCCGATGTCCTGCGGACTTAGATTGTTTCTTCAATCCATTTCTGAAGCGCGGCCTTGGGCGCAGCGCCGACCTTGTTGGACACCACTTCGCCGTCTTTGAACATGAACAGTGCAGGAATGCCGCGCACGCCGAGCTCCATCGGAGAGCTGGGGTTTTCATCGACATTGACCTTCACGATTTTAACTTTGCCTTCAAATTCGCTGGAAAGCTCTTCCAATGCGGGGCCGATTTGGCGGCAAGGGCCGCACCATTCCGCCCAGAAGTCTACGATGACGGGAATAGAGGATTGGCGAACTTCGCTATCGAAGGTCGCATCGGTAACTGCGGTCGTGGCCATGGTTCAGCCCTCCTTAGGATGTCAGTGGTTGATGCAGAACCTATGAACGCCGCCCCCCCGCGTCAAGAACCCTCGCCTGTCTCAGCCACGCTTTGCAATGCCGCGGCAAGTAAATCATCAGGCAAGCGCATAAGGCTTGGCGCGTTTGTCCATAAAATCGCCACTTCAACCCTGCGATCGGGATAGAGCGCGCGCAACATCTCCCGATAAGCGGCCATTTGGCGCAGATAGGCATCGGACACCGCATGAACCGTCTCGGGCACAATGTGATTGGATTTGAAATCAACAGCCAGAACGGTGTCATCCTTGATGATCAACCGATCAATGATGCCGTAAATTTGGTGCCCCAACCGGTCGCTATAGGCGGTCAGCGGCACTTCGGCTAAGGCATCGGCCGTGAAAAGAGGCGCAAGGGCGGGGTCGGTCAAAACCCTTTGTGCGGTTTGCAGAAGATCGGATTCTTCCTGTGGGCTGCATTCGCCCTCGGCGGCCAGAATGAATGCGGCCGTCTCGCCCCATGCGGCGGGCGCGATATTGGGCAAATGTTCCAACAAAGCGTGAAGCCGCCGTCCGCGCAATTTGGCCGCCTCCGCATCGTGCCACGCGGTGGTGCGATCTGCATCGGCCAGTGGTTGCGCTGCCTCTGACGCCAGATCCGAAGGGGTCAGTGCAGGCTTATCCTTGGCCTTTGGTTCAGGGGTGGCCTTGACCCATCCCGACAGCGCCGCCGCGATATCATCGGCCTGTGGAACCGCGATGGCAGGGGTGTCCTGTGCAGAAGCGGCTGCCATGCTCCAGTCGCCATTCTCAAGGCGCAGTCCTGCCTCGTCCCAAAACATATGCGGGCGGGTCTGCGGGAGGGATTGAGCGGATGCGTGGATTTGATCATACCACACCAGCTTGTCGCCTGTTTTCGCACTCAATTCGCCCGCAGCGGCGATGATCAACCATGTTTCTGCACGGGTCATGGCCACGTAAAGCAGGCGGTTTTCTTCTTCGGTTTGCGCGGCTTTGCGCCGCTCGTAAGCGGGGCGCAATTCCCGTGGCAGATCATCCGAGGCGTTGGCCCATAACAATGGCCCATCCTCGGGTTTCAGCGTGTTCACACCGCGATGGCCTGCGTCCTTTTTGCGCGCCGTATCGGGCAGGATGACAATCGGCGCCTCCAACCCTTTGGCCCCGTGGATGGACATCACGCGGATTTGGTTATCATCCCCCGTCATATCGCGTTTGATCGTCACATCGCCCCGCCGCAACCATGCGGCAAAGCCCGCCACACTGGGCACATCGTGCCGCTCGTAGCTCATCGCTTGATGCAAGAGGCTGTCAATGCCATCCTCGGCTTCATGTCCCAACCGCGCAATAAAGGCGCGCCGCCCTCCCTTTTTGGACAATAGATATTCCAAAATTTCATAGGGGCGTTGGAAATCTGCCATATTGCGCAGCTGTTCCAACGTAGACACCACGTCTGGGAATCTATCGCGCTGGTGGCGCAACGCATTCCAAAGTGTGGTCTGGCGGTTATGCGCCACATCAAACAATTCAGCCTCACTCAGCCCCCCCACAGGGGAGCGCAGATAAGCCGCGAGAGATAGGTTGTCCTCGGGTGTTGCCAAAAAATTCATCAAGGCGGTCAGGTCGCGCACGGCCAATTCCGCGCTGATGCGCAAACGATCCGCACCCATGATGGGGAGGTTCTTTTCTTTGAGTGCGCGAATGATCTGGTGGAACAATGTGCTGCGGCTGCGCAGCAAGATCAGAAAATCACTTGGCTGCACAACACGGGGCGGATGATTGCCCGTGCGGATCACATGGCGATTGTCGATGGTATCACGAATGAAATTGGCAATGCGATTTGCAAGAACAGCGCTGTGATGGCTGTCATGGATCATATCCACTGGGTCGTCCCAAGCGGGCACTTCGGGGGAGGCACTGCTTTCAATCGCGGGCCAAATATCAACCCGACCAGGAAGGTCTTCAAAATAGGCTTTATGCTCGACATCCTGCCCAAGGCCCGCATGGCCTTGATCCGCTGCCACCTGATCCACCAAAGCCAAGATTGCGGGTGCGGATCGGAAAGAATATTTCAGCACATTCTTTTGTAAATTTGCACGCACAGCGGCAAGGCGCGTGTCGAATGCATCGCGCATCCGATCAAACCCTTCAGGATCAGCCCCCTGAAACGAGTAGATGGATTGTTTCTTGTCACCCACCACGAAAATCGTGCGGGTCAGACCATCGCGCGCGGATTGGCCTGCGGCAAATTCTTCGGCCAATTTGGCAATGATCTGCCATTGCGCGGGCGAAGTGTCTTGCGCCTCATCCACCAGCATATGGTCAATGCCGCCGTCCAGTCGGAACAAAACCCATTGCGCAAGGCTCGTTTCGGTCAAGAGCCTGTTGGTCAGACGGATCAGATCGTCAAAATCAAGCCAACCGCGCCGCTCTTTGGCACGATCATAGCGCGCCAGAAAATCGGGGGCAAATTGGTGGAGGGCATGAGATTTCTCTAACACGCGCAGCGCACGGCGTTTCGGGCGCGCTTCGGCCAGACGTTCCATAAAATCGCAAAGCGCGGGAAAATCCTCGCCCATACGCGCGCGCACCTGCGGATTGAACAGTTTATCCCCTCTGGCTTCATCAGGGGCATTTTTGACATCGCTGCCGTTAACGAAAATTGCTTCCAACGCGCCCAAACTGGACAAGCTGTGGCGTGACCAATCATAGCTTTTCAAAATCCGTTTGCTTTTGGCTTGGCGGCTGTTGTTGGCGTCCAAAAGCTTTTCAAGTTTGTGACACAAGTCAGCCTCGCAGCCCGTGAACACTTGCGCCAAAAGCCCCTCTTCGGTCAGATTGCCAAGGCCAAAAAAAGCCCGCAAATCCGCCTCTGAGGACGGGGTTTCAAAATGGTCGCGATGGGTGACCACGGCGCGGGCCGCCTCCTGTCCGTCAAGGTCGCTGAGGAATGGGGCCACCATGTCTAGGGTTGTCTGCCCACCATGGCTGAGGTCTTGGGCCATTTCCTCCAAAATCATCGCAGTCAGATCGCTTTGATCGCGCTCGTCCATTTCTTCAAAAGCGGGCGAGATTTGCGCCTCAACGGGAAAGCGCCGCAATACGGACGCGCAGAAGGAATGGATGGTTTGGATTTTCAATCCACCCGGGGCTTCAACGGCGCGGGCGAAAAGGGTGCGCGCCTGTGCCAAGGTGTCGAGGTTAAGATCATCCTGTGCGACCCCAAGCTTGGCCAAGGCCGCCAGCAATGGATCATCGCTCATCGTGGCCCATTCCCCCAAGGTTTCAAAAAGGCGGTTCTGCATCTCTGCAGCCGCAGCCTTGGTGTAGGTCAGACATAGAATCCGCTCAGGGGGCACGCCTTGCAGCAACAGACGTGCCACGCGATTGGTCAAAACCCGCGTTTTGCCAGAACCCGCATTGGCCGAAAGCCAAGTGGAGCGCAGCGGGTCTGCCGAGATCACCTGCGCCTGGGTCGCCGCGTCAAAATGGGGCGTTTGATGCTGTGTCATCCAACCGCCTCCCCTTCGGCTGTGTCGGTGTCATCCCATTCGCCGAAGCGTGCAAGGTGATCATAATCGCCTTCAAAATTCAGATCAGATACGGCGCGGCGTGAAATGTAGCCCTTCTGTTCGTTTTGATATTCTCGGATCAGCTTGAAAAAACTTTCGCGCATTTGATCCAACTCTGTCGCGGTTATGGCGATGGATGTATCTTCCTGCTTGCCAAGCGCGAGGTAACCGTGGCCCGCAACGGTTTCGGGCTTTTGCGTAAATGCCCCATCACAGGCCATCAATGCCTCAAGCCACAGCTGTTTTTTGAAGTTCTTTTCTTGCTTGTCTGACGGGGCTGATCCAGCCTTATAGTCGTAAATCCACAGCGCTCCGTTCTGATCTCGATCAACACGGTCTGCGCTGCCTGTCAGTGTGAAATCAAGCGTGGTAATGGGCCAAGATCCGCGTGCCTCGAGCAATTCGGGGGTCCGCGATTTGCGGCGGATCATTTCACCTTGAATGAACCAATCGGCGAATTTTGTCACTTTCGCACGCCAGATCCGCTGTGCGCTTGGCCAAGGCACTTCGGTGGTGAGAACCTCATCGGCCATCTGCAACAATGCGGCTTTTGCACGGTCGAAATCTGACAAGACCGCATGATTAAGACTTTGCGCAATGAACCCCTCCAAGACCCGATGCAACGCGGTGCCGCGATCCGTGACCTTGGGCAGGGCATTCAACTCACCCAATTTGTGAAGATCAAGAATATTGCGTGCATAGATCGCGTAAGGATCCCGAACCAAGGTTTCGATCTGTGTCACAGACAGCGATTTTGGACGCAGCGCGCGCGGTGGTTTGGGCGCGGGGCGCTTGGCGCGTGGCCGCCGCTCATGAGGTTCGGGTTGATCCACATTTTTGGCCAAAGTCATCCACTTTGCGCCGCGCGCGCGCATATCATCGAGCGCCGCGCGACTGTCATCGCTGCTGCCTTTGAGCAGGTTTGTGACGCGGTTTAGCCACCGCGATGGGACTGTTGCGGATTCAGCATCGCGCTTGGCACGGGTCAGCCACACTTGGTTTGCCCCAAGTGCCTGTTGGAAATCATGGGCCGCAAGCCCGATCCGCCGATCTGGAAGGCGCAACCCTGCCTCGGCGCGCATCGTGCGATTGAGCCACGGATCGGCACTGGCGGCACTGGGCCAGACACCCTCGTTCAGACCTGCTAGGATCAGCATATCGGCCCCTTGCACCCGCGCCTCCATCGGTCCCCAGATCAGAAGGTCCGCGTGGGGGCGGACGGGATTGCGCAACATCGCTTCACTCAAAACACCTGCGAAAAGATCGCGGTAATCCATCAGCGAGATCGCGCCTGCGGCATCAGCGTCCTGCACCAAGCCTTGCATCAGCTTATAGGCTTCGGTGCCCGCATTTTCTTGCCACAATGCCCCTGCCCGTTCGCCGTCCTTGAGGGCATGATCCGCGAGATGCGCGCTTGGACCGCGCGCCAAGGCCTCCGCCCATGCGATATGGGCCTCGACAAATCTGGCCATCTGACCCGTGGCATCAAGCGGCTTTGCTTCGAGCAGTTCCGTGCAGACCCATTCAGCCCAGCCCATGATTTCTGGATCATCGACTTGATCACGCGCCCAGTTAAGGATGGCTTCCGATTTGGGAAAGGCCCATGCCTTTTTGCGCATTTCCAATTCTAAATCTCGTGTGCGCTGCAAATGCAGGCCACGATCATCACGCCCCGAATGGCACAGTGGATGCTTGAGCAGCACCAATAAGGCCTCCCCAGTGATGGAACCCGTGATCGGATGCAGCATCACATCGCTGACGTGACGCAGGAAGCGGCCCGTTGCCGTCTCCCCCAAGGGGACGCCTGCCGAGTCGTCTGGGATCAGAGACCAGCGCGATAAAATGGCGCAAACCTGCCGCACCAAGATGCGATCAGGACAGATCAGGGCAACACGTTGCCCTGTCTCGATGGCATGACGCAGACCCAGCGCGATACTCATCGCCTCATCGCGCGGGGTCTCTGCTTCAATCAAGGTCACTTGATCCATGGCTGCGCGTGGATCAGCAAGACGGGGACCTTCGGCAAGCCATTGGTCCGTTTGTGGTGCGGGACGCAAGGCCAGCGAGATCAGCGCGTTGCGCTTGGGGTGCAGCGGGGTATCCTCCACCCATTTGGCAATCTCCCAAGGGCGTATCCCCATATCATTCGCAAACTTTGCCAAGCGATATTGGGGGTGGTCCTGACCTGTCAGCCCCCCTTTAGGTTGGTCTGTGTCAATAAGTGCGGACCACACCGCTGCGGGCATTTCATAATCAAGACCTGGCAAAACCACAGCCCCGTTTGGCAGTGTCGCCACCGCCTTCATCAACCGCGCGGTTGCCCCGCGTGACCCTGTTGAGCCTGCAATGATGACGGGGTGATCAGGCAGGTTGTCCTGCCATTTCCGAGCCAAGCGATCAATCAGGCTGCTTTGCCGTGCGGCTTGGGTCAGCAGGTCTGGATTGGCTTCAAAATAGCGGCGCAGAATTTGGATGAATTTCAAATTCCGCTGCCAATGTTCGGAATGGCCCTCGACATTCAGCGCTTCAAGCACGGCGGGCGCAACCCGTTCCTCGTGCATTTCGCCCAAAAGATCGGCGAGACTATCAGCAAGGGACCAGATCGAGGCACGTGGGGCCAGATCAGGCGCGGCGTTCAGCAACTGTCCCACCAGTTGTGCCAGATGCAGTCGGAGCCGCAGATCGGAGGCGGGCTGCGTCATGCCGCCCAAATCAGGCATATGCGCCATTGCCTCAAAAGGCCGGATGCGCGGCAGAAAGCTTGCGGCTTTCCGCAGGTAATGCGCGCGTAAATTGCGCTCCATGCGGGCGGAATTTACCCAGATTTCCACGCGGGCCAAGGCTTCGGGCGGTTGGCCCTGTAGCCGCGCATCCAACCCCGCCACCAATGCAGAGGTAAACTCAAGCCCAATGGGCGTGGCAAAAACACGGGATTTGGGGGATTGGGTCATGCGGAGGCCTTCAACAAAGTTTCCGCGGCGATGATCCCTTCGGGGTGGCCGACATCGGCCCATCCCCCTTTATGAACCACGCCGTAAAGCCGACCCGATTGGGCCAGACCCTCCCAAACCTCGCGCAGGCCAAAGATCGCTGCCTCAACGGCGGCAATTGGAGCGGTTTTGATGAGTTGCGCCCCCGTGAACACGTAGGGCTTCTCCGCAGTGTCAAAGCATATGCGCCCATCCGCATCCAAGCCCAGATCACCCGATCCTTCACGGCCTGTTGCCCGATCCACAGGTTGCAGCATCATCAGGGCATCCATTTTTTCAGGCTGCCATGCTTTGGCAAGCGCGGCCAAAGGATTCTGTCCCGTCCAAACATTATCAGAATTCAGCGTGAAAACCGCGTCATCGGAAAAATAACGCAGCGCCTGCTGCAGGCCCCCGCCCGAATCTCGGATATGAGGTTGCTCATCGCTGAGGATCACCGCCGCATGGCGCAGATGGTGACGCATTTGAGCGGCGCGATAATGGGTGTTGATGACCACAGGGGCTGCTCCAATACCCTGTGTCAGCTCTCGCGCATGGTCGATGAGGGCACGCCCTGCCACCTCGATCAGAGGTTTGGGGGTGGATTTCGTCAAGGGTCCCATCCGTGTGCCAAACCCCGCTGCCATGATCATTGCGCCACGGTTGGCCTGTTTCGATGTGCCCTTGAGGTAATGGTCGCAGATGGCCTTGGCACAGGCCTGTAATGGCCTGAGCGTGTCATGCGATGCAGCCCGTAACACATGGGCGGCGACACGGGGCATATGACGTAGATATTCTGGCTTGCCATTACGGGCGAGGCGGCGGAACAGGCCAAGAATTCTGAAATTGCGCTGCAAAGACAAAAGCGCAGCGCGGGCGGTCATTTCATCTTCACTGATGCGCAAGCTGTCAGAATATTTGCGGATCAGACGTGTGCGTAAATCCAACCCAATGTCGCGGCGCGCATCATCCAGGAAAGAGAGAAGATCATAGCCTGCGGGACCCGATAGTGCGTCTTGGAAATCTATCACGCCTACCTGTTGCACCCCTTTGCGCTCGGGAAGCCAGATCAAATTTCCCGCATGGAAATCACGCAGCACCGTGACAGGTGCGCCGCGCAGCATCCATTTGGTAATGTCCAACAGCCCTTCTTGGAACGTGGCTTGTGCGGCACGCTGTGAATGGTCTTGTGGCAATTCCTCGAAGGTCACGGCGGTGAGCCGAGCCAATTCGAGAGCGGATAGGACAGGCAGCCCCCCCATTGTGCCTGTGCGTGCTAAAATATGCAGCACGTCAAAGGCCGCATCGTAGAGCGTCACCTCTTGGTTTGGTGATTGCTCCAATAGGCTCTTATAGCTTGCATCCCCAAAATCTTCGACCAACATGAGGCCGTTCTGTATATCTTCGCCGAAAATGGTGGGGGCAGAGAGGCCAAGATTGCGCAAATAGGCGGCAATAGATTGAAAAGCGGTTTGACTGGCGATTTGATCCAGCGGCGTTTGCATCAACACAGCACTATGGCCCGCAACGCTCAGGCGGGTATAGCGGCGGGCAGAAGCATCGCCTTGTATTGGCATCACGCGGGCTTTGCCCCATCCCATTTTGTCGATAAATGCCTGCTCCGTTGCGGATAGCTTCATGCCAAGGACCCTTTCGCAACAGATAGAAGCCGTGCCTTTTTGGGGTGATCGTCCCGACAGCAGATGGCGAGGTCACGGGCCTGTGGGTTTTCGGGATCATGCCGAAAACAAAGCCAGATTGTGTGATCAGGCAGATCGGCCTGCATCCGTTCGGGCCACTCAATCAGGCAGATATCTGTCTCAAACGCATCGATCAGGCCCAACTCATCCACATCGCGCGGGTCGCTGAGGCGATAGAGGTCCACGTGCCAAATCTCGTATTCCGTCAAAGGATAGGCTTGCACCAAGGTGAAGGTTGGTGACGGGATGTCCTCCACCTGCCCCAAGGCCGCCAAACGCGTGGCAATAACGCCACGGGAAAAATGCGTTTTCCCCGCACCCAAATCACCAGAGAGGGCCAAGATATCCCCTGCACCCAGATGTGGTGCCAAGGCCGCCGCAAAGCGTGACATGGAGTCAGGTGACTCCATGCGCAGACGCACTTGGCAGGGCGGCAATTCGGAGAGCGGGGCAATGGTTTCCTTGGACATAATGCCCAAGTTTACAAGCGAATATCAGGCGCGCAAGCCATGCCGTGCGGATCGCGCCAGATAAATATGCTAACTTTGCGAGGCGGCGTAATTCATTAACACGGCGATTGGCGTGTTCGGCCGTGCTTCGCCGCTCATTTCTTCAGGGTGCAGTGGTTTGGCTTGGTTGAGGCCCGTGCTGAGGCCCGTGCTGAGGCCCGCATTGAGGCCTGCACCGATGCCCATGCGGAATTTCAACATCACCCGCCCGTGTTGAAGGGGGGTCATGACGAAGTCCAAGCGCCGCCCATCTTTCATCCAGATCACATCGCTCATGGCGGAGTTTGTCGCCCCTGTCTCACCATTAAAGGTCAGGCGCAGGTCCTCGAAAAGCGGATGCGGCAGGCAATGCGCCTCCCATGTCTGAAGGGCGTGACCAAAATCATCGCGGGTCAGCCGCTCGCGGGGATCATCCTCCCACAACAGCGCATATGCCGCGTTTGAAATCTCCAATTCACCATCCGCGTTGAAAATCACAACGGCCTGCTCGTCATGATCCAAGGCGGATTGATAAATTTCGATATCACCACGGAATTTGCGCGTCAGGGAAACTTCCGCGCTGATGTTTTCAAAGATCAACGCCACCGCCCCGTCAGGATGTGGGCGCCCGATGACACGAAAGCTTTGTCCGTCAGGCAGGTTCCAGATTTCCTCGTAATTCCCGTTTTCCGCCCCTTTTTCCAAAGCAATAAGACTTGAACGCCACGCGCGGTAATCTCGGGGTTCTGGCATTCGGCGGTTGTCACGCAGTTGATCGAGAAACTCAAACAAGCTGGGTCGCGCGCTCAACCATCTTGGGTCTAGCGTGGAGAGGTCGACCAAGGCGGGGTTGAACAGGATCAATTCACGCTTGCGGTCGAACACGGCCAGTCCAATGGGCAGATGCGCAAAGGTTTTCGAGAGGGTTTGCACGAAATTGCGCAGGGATCGTTCGGCGGCCACCAAACGATTGCATGGCGTGGCAATATAGAGCGCCCCTTCAAAATCCGCTGTCTCGCGCGTATCGCCTTTTGCATCTGCGTGATCGGCCTTTAAGGCGGACTGGTGCATTTGCACCTCATACCACAACTTTCCATCTGGACCCGTGCCCCCTGAGGGTGGCTGTTCTGGGGTTAGGCTGATGCGCGCCTTTTGCGCGCCTGATTGGGCTTCGGCCATGGCGGCGGCGAAAATATCGGGAATGGGCCAAAGAACCACTTCTGTTTCCCCACGCAGCTTTGAAAGGAGATCAAAATAGGCCGCATTGGCCCAAGTTATGTTTCCCTCACCATCCAGACGCCAGATCGGGAACGGGTTGGCCTCCATCGCATAGCGCAAGATTTTGGTTTCTTCTTGCAAGCGCTCAAAGCTGTCGTGATCCACGATACTGCGTTGGCCGCTTTGCGTCATCGGTGAGACGGTGATGCAAACCTGCCCATCCTCGAACGTGCCGCTGAGTGAAATTTCGTCTTGGCCAAGGCGACCGACGAGCAAAAAACCTTCACCGTGGCGCGCAAGGCGGTCCATTTTGCGGCGAATATCGGGATGTAAATGCTCCAGACCCATGGCCAGATTGCGCCAAGCCCCAGAGCGATCCTCGGGGTCGGTGAGATACCAATCGGGGCTTTCGACCTCCGAAATGAGATAATTTTCACGAAACACATATTTGCGCATCACGTCTTGAGGTATGCGCTCCAACTGCCTGCGGGATTTACGGCGCTGTGCCATAAAAAACATTTGCACGGTGAGGCTTGCGATCAATGCCGCGAGAAAGCTGATCAGACCAACGATCATAAGTGGGTCTGCGCCGTTGTTGGCCATACCCTTTACCCCCAAACTACCCAAGCCGTTAAGGAACATCAGGACCCTGCCAATATGGGTCGATGTCGCAAATTCATAAATTACAGGCCGTATTGTGGATAAGTTTGGGGAGAAATGGTTAAAATAGTGTTAATAAACCCTTGCCGAGGCACGCTGTCACAGGGCGAAGGGTTTATTTTGACCTAACGGGGCATGGATTTCCGCCTCAGGCAGGCAAATGCGCGCCTTGGGCCAAATGACTTCCACCATCGCACCGCGCTTCGGTCCTTTTTCTGCGGGTGTCAAAAATGGATCACTGGAATTGCGAAAACTGACCTGTGCGCCAGAGCGCTCCAAAAGTGTTTTTGCGATGAATAGCCCCAAACCCATCCCCTCGTAGCCCGCCCGTTGCGGTGAGTGTGATGGCCGACTGCGGCGGCGCAAGAACGGGTCCCCAAGCCTGCCCAAAAGCTCGGGCGGGAAACCCGCTCCATCGTCAATCACCCTCAGGCGAATGTCATCCTGATCCCAAGTCGCCTCTATCCACACGGTTTGCCGTGCAAAATCGACCGCATTTTGCACCAAGTTGCGCAGGCCGTGGATGATTTCGGGCTTGCGATAGATTATGGGTGGGGTGGTGTCTGTATCGACCCCAAGGGGCGATAGATCAAAGAGCAGATCGATGCCGCGACCCATATGCGGTTCGGCCGCTTCGCGCAGCACTTCGCCAAATGGGGCCGAACGCATTTGCAGATCGTCTTTTCCTGCACGCCCCATGGAATGCAGGATATCGCGGCAGCGATCCGCTTGGTCGCGGATCAATTTTGCGTCTTCGATCAAATCAACCCGCGCGGATTGCGCATCGCTCAGTTCCTCGACCAACTCACTGGAAACAAGCTTGATCGTGGCCAGCGGGGTGCCAAGCTCATGCGCGGCGGCGGCCACGACACCGCCGAGATCCGTGAGTTTCTGCTCCCGTGCGAGGGCCATTTGTGTGGCAAGCAGGGCTTGGCTCATGGAGTGGGCCTCTTTCGTGACGCGCCGTGCATAGCCTGACAGAAATACGATGCCGATGACGATGGCCGTCCAAAAGCCAAGCAAGAACAAAGGTGGGATTTCCAGAAGTGAGCCATCCAAACTGCGCAAAGGCACATGGTAAAAGGCCAATGTGGTAATCATACCGATTGCAATCGCGCCAAGAACGAGGGTGGAGCCAAGCGTCAGCGCGGTTGCCGAGATTGTGACAGGTGCCAAGATCAATAGCGCGAACGGATTGTTCAGCCCCCCCGTGAGAAACAGCAAAAATCCAAGTTGGGTCAGATCGAACAGCAGTGTCAGCATCGCATCACGGTCCGATAGGCGGTGCGTGCGTGGGAAAATTGCCATCGCGACAAGGTTTGACACTACGCTTGCGCCAATGGCCAAAAAGCACAGACCCAGTTCCACCCGAAGTCCGATAAAAAAAGCGGCAATCGCCACGGTGGCGGTTTGTCCCATGATGGCCAACCACCGCAGCAACAACAGGGTTTCCAATCTGACCCAATCACTGCGCGCGTCATCAGCCATAAGTTTTTGTGCGGGGTCTTGGGTCATTGGGGCTTTCTGTCACAGTCTGTGGGGGATGAATATTTGGGTGTTTGGTCATACATCTGCAGCATCACAGGTGTCTCCGTTGAAGGGCTGCATGAATGACACGGTATTTTGCAATTGGTGCCTTTGCAATTCTGGTTCTGGTTTTAGGTGGGACAACCGCGCTCATCCTTCAGGGGCGTTCGCCCTTGACCATCTTTCAGCAACCGACTGCGTTGGGTGGGATGGGTGTGGCACAAAACGATGATCGCTTCGCGCAATGTCGCTCCACCACGATTGCAGGCGGTGCGGATACGATTGGCGGACCGTTTGAACTGGTCAATGAAGACGGCGTTTTGGTGACAAGCGCGGAATTGATTACCGAACCTGCGCTGATCTATTTCGGCTATACGTTCTGCCCTGATGTCTGCCCCCTTGATACGGTGCGCAATGCGGAGGTGGTTGATCTTTTGGCGGATCAAGGCGCGGCGCTTTTGCCGGTTTTTGTGTCCATTGATCCCAAGCGCGATACGCCCGAGCGCCTGCGGGAGTTTACAGAGAATATCCACCCCAAAATGATCGGCCTGACGGGCAGCGAGGACCAAGTTGCCGCTGCCAGCCGTGCCTATCGGACCTATTACAACAGTCATGATGACGGCAGTGACCCTTATTATTTGGTGGATCACTCGACCTTCAGCTATTTGGTTTTGCCAGATGCCGGGTTTGTCGAGTTTTTCCGCCGTGAAATGCCGCCTGCCGATATGGCGGAGGCGGTGCAGTGCTTTCTTGATGCAGCAAGCTAAGGACCATTCTGGGCGGCGCATGAATACGCGCGCAACACCCGCGTTTGACCTGCGCGCTGTTTCTACCTAGTTAACGTGTAAAGGTCGTGCTTGGCCGCCAGAGTTTGGGCCAAATGGCCCCCACGGGAGGAACGCAAATGTCGCAAGAGCGTAATTTACGGGATATCGGGCCTGATAAATCCCTTCTCTTGGTGGATGACGATGAGCCGTTTCTGCGCCGTTTGCAGCGCGCGATGGAAAAGCGCGGGTTTGAGGTCGAGGCGGTCGAGACCGTGACCGCAGGGAAAGCGATCGCAATGGCCCGTCCACCCGCCTATGCGGTTGTTGATTTGCGGCTTGAGGATGGCAACGGCTTGGATGTGGTTGAAACCCTGCGGGCCAAGCGACCCGATGCGCGGATTGTGGTTTTGACAGGCTATGGCGCCATTGCGACCGCGGTGGCGGCGGTCAAGATTGGGGCCACAGATTATCTTTCAAAGCCCGCGGATGCCAATGATATCACAGCGGCCCTTTTGGCCAGTGATGATGATCTGCCACCGCCGCCAGAAAATCCGATGTCGGCAGATCGTGTGCGGTGGGAGCATATCCAACGCGTCTATGAGCTATGTGATCGCAATGTGTCTGAGACGGCACGGCGCTTGAATATGCACCGCCGCACCTTGCAGCGCATCTTGGCGAAACGATCCCCGAAATAAACGTCTAAAGGCGCGCCATGATGGCGTGATGGCGCGCGGTGAAATCCGCGCGTACCTGCGCGGGTGGCCGCAGTTCAAGGGAAATCTCGGTCAGAAGCTTGGCATCGGGTCGACCAAAGAATTGGTCTGCCTCAGCTTCGGTAAAGCCCGCGATTTGCACGGCTTCAATCCAGGCGCTGATGCGGTCCGCGTGTTTGATCCGCGCCTTTACCGTTTTGGGCAATAAGGCGGGCAGGCCAAAGCGCAGATGAATCGCCGCGGTCAGGCGTGTATCCAATTCCGCATAACCAGACCCGACCGCTGATTTCACAGGGCTAATCATATCACCGATCACATATTCAGGCGCATCATGCAGAAGCGCCGCCAAATTCCATTTGCGGGGACCATCGGGGTTTTGCAGTTCATAAATTCGTTCGACCAAAAGGGAGTGTTCGGCGACCGAATAGGGGTAATCGCCCCGTGTCTGTCCGTTCCACCGCGCGACAAAGGCCAAGCCATGCGCGATGTCTTCGATCTCGATATCGACGGGCGTGGGGTCGAGCAGGTCAAGCCTGCGACCCGACAGCATCCGCTGCCATGCGCGCGGCGGTGTTGAGCGTGACATGAGAAACCCTATTTATGATCCACGGCGCGACCATAGCCCGCAACATCGCAGATGCAACGCTTTGCGCATCAATCGGTGCTGCGCCATTGCCGATAAGCCAAGAGGCTGCTATGGCCAAGCCAAATTTTGGACCTTACCCCCCTTCAAGGAGGCTGCACCTGTGAACGATTATATCGTCAAAGACATTGCGTTGGCTGATTATGGCCGCAAGGAACTCGACATTGCTGAAACGGAGATGCCAGGCCTGATGGCCTTGCGCGCGGAATATGGTGCCGAGCAGCCGTTGAAAGGTGCGCGGATTGTTGGATCCTTGCACATGACGATCCAAACAGCGGTTTTGATCGAGACATTGGCCGCCTTGGGCGCGGATGTGCGTTGGGCGAGCTGCAACATTTTCTCGACCCAAGATCACGCGGCCGCAGCGATTGCCAAAGCGGGCATTCCCGTTTTTGCGATCAAAGGCCAAACTTTGGAAGAGCATTGGGATTACCTCGATAAATCCTTCTTGTTCGAGGATGGCCCCAACATGATTTTGGACGATGGCGGCGATGCCACCCTTTACGTTCTTTTGGGCGCGCGTGCCGAAGCGGGTGAGGACATTATCCCCGTTCCACAATCCGAAGAAGAAGAAGTCATCAAAGCGCAGATCAAAAAGCGCATGGCGCAAAGCCCTGGATGGTTCACCAAGGTGCGCGACCAGATCAAAGGCGTATCCGAGGAAACCACGACAGGTGTGAACCGCCTCTATCAATTGGTGCGTGAGGGTCAGCTGCCTTTCCCTGCGATCAATGTCAATGACAGCGTCACCAAGTCGAAATTCGACAATAAATACGGCTGCAAGGAATCGCTTGTAGACGGCATCCGCCGCGCGACTGACACGATGATGGCGGGCAAGGTCGCGGTCGTTTGTGGCTATGGCGATGTGGGTAAAGGGTCGGCGGCCAGTTTGCGTGGCGCAGGCGCGCGCGTGAAGGTCACCGAGGTTGATCCGATTTGTGCGCTGCAAGCGGCAATGGATGGGTTTGAAGTGGTGCTTTTGGAAGATGTTGTCGCAAGTGCCGACATCTTTATCACCACCACGGGCAATAAGGACGTGATCCGCATCGAACATATGCGCGAGATGAAGGATATGGCCATCGTGGGCAATATTGGACATTTCGACAACGAAATTCAGGTTGCGGCGCTGAAAAACCACAAATGGACGAATATCAAAGAACAGGTGGATATGATCGAAATGCCTTCGGGCCATCGCATCATTTTGCTGTCTGAGGGTCGTCTTTTGAACTTGGGCAATGCAACGGGCCACCCCTCCTTCGTAATGTCCGCTTCTTTCACCAATCAGGTGCTTGCGCAGATTGAACTGTGGAAGAATGGCGAAAACTATAAGAACGAGGTTTACATCCTGCCCAAGCATTTGGATGAAAAGGTCGCGCGTCTCCACCTCGATCGGATTGGGGTGAAACTGACCCAATTGGACAAATCTCAAGCGGATTATATTGGCGTGAAGCCTGAAGGCCCGTTCAAGCCAGAGCACTACCGCTATTGAGGCAAGCCGCGCGCATCCTGCGGATTTGAAACTTGAAAGGTCAGGCAAAAACGCCTGATCTTTTATTTTTAGGTTTATTTTTTATTCACGAATTGTCAGTTTGGAGACAGCGCAAAGGAAACACCTTTGGGTATCAATGTCTTTAGGGGGAGTTTGTGATGAGCAAACGTGATGATTTGATTGCAACATACGCCAGCGATCTGAAAAGCAAATGTGGCATGGATGCAGATATGGACTTGTTGACCAAGGTCACCATTGGTCTTGGCCCGTCCATTTATAACGCGGATGCCTCTACGGTTGCTGGAAGCCAACCATCGGAATTGGAAACGGTAAAAAAGAATTTTCTGATGAAGAAGTTAGGCCTCGCAGATGGGCCAGAACTTATGGATGCGATCAACAGTGTCATCGAGACCTATGGTCGATCAGAGCGGAACAAATACCGCGCCGTGATTTATTATATGTTGGTAAAGCATTTCGGCAAAGAGGGCGTATACCGCTAAGGTCCGCTCCCGCACCGCGTTCCAGAACCCCTGCAATCTGCGGGGGTTTTGTTTTTGGATTTGAGAAAAATTCTACGTGCTTTTGTTTTGATTGTATAAGGGTGCCTATGCTATGCCAGATTTGCCTGATCAGTATGGCGGGCCCTCATTCGAACACGTGCGGAGCGAGAAATGCGCGTGGGTGGTGGAGGGTTCCGATACGATCGGGACCCTCCTTCTTTACGATATCCCCCCCATTTGGCAGATGATCTGCCATGCTTCGGGCGTCACGGGCTGAACGGACAGGCGCGCTTGACGCAAAAGCGCCATGTCTGCCAAGCGTGGCTCCGTTTTCACCATTTCCAAGGTGACCGGGCGGGGCAAGGGCTGCACGGCTTTGATATCCACGCAGTCCCAACGCGGGTCATCCGTGGTGCTGTCGGGATGGCTCGTGGCGATGACCTCGACAATACCCACCACGGCCTTCTCGGTTTGGGAATGATAGAAAAATCCCTGATCCCCGATCTGCATCTGCCGCATGAAATTGCGCGCTTGGTAATTGCGCACGCCGTTCCATTCCTCGCCTTGATCCCCGCGCGCGCATTGCTGCGCCCAACTCCATGTGTCGGGTTCGGATTTGAACAGCCAATAGGCCATCAACCGATGACCTTCTTCCAAGCTTCAATGCGTGTTTTTGCAAAAAGCCCTGCCTTGGCATAGGGATCATTGGCGGCCCAAGCCTCCGCATCTGCGCGCGTTTCAACATCGATAATCACGAGTGAGCCTGTCATTTTCCCCGCTTCGTCCAGCAGCGGGCCTGCCATTTCCACCACGCCTGTTTGCGCAATATAGGCCAGATGGGCTTCGCGGTTGTCGAGACGGGTTTGCAGCGCCTCGGCTTTATCTGTGCACATCAATGCGTAACGCATTCTCTTCACTCCATGGTCAATGGGCGCGCCAGAAGCGCCTCTTGGATTTCATCAAAATCAACCTTGCCCGTGCTCAATTGGGCCACAGCATCGACAAGGGGTGTATCCAGATCAGCGCGCGCGGCCAAGCCTTGTGCGGTGGCGACACCTTCGACTGTGCCCTGCTCTGCCCATGCGTCACCTTTGGCCAAGCCAAGACCAAAGCGGAAATTGCGGGATTTTTCGGATGTGCAGGTGAGGATCAGATCACCCAAGCCCGAAAGACCAACCAAGGTTTCTTCGCGTGCCCCAAACCCGCGCGCGATTCGCCGCATCTCGGCAAAGCCCCGCGCCATTAAGGCGGCGCGCGCACTTTCGCCCAGACCACGCCCGATCACCGCCCCCGCTGCGATGGCAATGACGTTTTTCAGTGCCCCGCCCATTTCCGCACCAATGACATCTGTGCTGCCGTATAGCCGCAAGGATTGGGTTGCGAGGGTCTTTTGCAACTGCGCCACTGTGGCTTCATCTGCGGCGGCCAAGGTCAAGGCCGTTGGCAGGCCACGTGCAATATCCGCCGCAAAACTGGGGCCAGTCAGCTGCGCCACGGATTTTTCTGGATAGCGCGCCGCCATCAAAGACGCGGGACCAAGCCCCGTTTCCAGATCAATCCCTTTCGCGCAGGAAACCAAATGAGTTGCGCGCGGGGTATATTCATCCAAAAAGCCACCAATTTTTTGTGTGGGAATTGCCAAAAGCAGAATATCACTGTCCAGATCGTGGATGTTTTCGGTCAATTCCAGCGCGTCAGGCAGCACGATGTCGGGCAACCGCCTGCTGTTCATCTGGGTGGCGCGCATCGCTTCGATGCCATCGCGCGCCCATAGGCGCACGGGGCGGCCCGAACGGACCAAGGCCACGGCCAAGCCTGTTCCAAACGCGCCCGCGCCCGCGATATCGATCATGCTTTGGCCCCTTTTTTCCCAGAACCTAGCAAGGCGCTTGCGGTTTGATCAAGCGGCCAACGGGGCCGCGCGGCCAAGCTCATGTCATCCACCGCCCCTGCCAGATATTTTTCAAGGCCCGCCATGGCGATCATGGCGGCGTTGTCGGTGCAAAGCGCAAGCGGCGGGGCGACAAAGCGGATGTCCGTCTCGGTGGCGACCTCTTGCAACGCTTGGCGCAGGGTTTGGTTTGCCGCAACGCCCCCTGCCACGGCGAATGCGGTGATCCCTTTTGCAAGCGCCAGCGCGCGGCGCGATTTTTCAGCCAGAACATCGCGCATGGCGATTTGAAAGCTCGCGCAAATATCGGCGCGGTCCTGCTCGGTCACACCGCCTTGCGCGGCGACCAATTGATCGCGTTGACGCAATACGGCGGTTTTGAGGCCCGAAAAGGACATATCGCAGCCCTCGCGATCCAACAGGGGGCGCGGCAGGGCAAAGCGGGTCGCATCGCCAGATCGCGCAGCCTTTTCCACCGATGGACCGCCGGGCTGTGGCAGGCCCATGATCCGCGCAACCTTGTCAAAGGCCTCGCCTGGGGCGTCATCAATCGTGCCCCCAAGTCGGACAAACGCCTGTGGCCCTGAAACCTGTAAAAACTGGCAATGTCCGCCTGATACGAGAAGCATCAAATAAGGGTAATCCAGACCATCGGTCAGCCGCGGTGTCAGTGCGTGACCCGCCAGATGATTGACGCCAATCAACGGTTTTTTCAAACCATAGGCCAGACCTTTGGCCAACATCACCCCCGATAAAACCCCGCCGATCAAACCCGGCCCAGCGGTGACGGCAATCGCGTCAATCTCATTTCGGGTGATCCCTGCCTCCGTCATGGCCTCTTCGACAACATGATCCAGCTTTTCGGCATGGGCGCGTGCCGCCAATTCTGGAACGACCCCGCCAAAATCTGCGTGCAGGGCGGTTTGCCCAACCACGACTGAGCTGCGCAAGGACAACACCCCTGACGCCGAGCGGGACAGCACCGCAGCAGCGGTGTCGTCACAGCTTGACTCTAGGCCCAGAATTGTCAGGTGCCGCTCTTCGGCCATGCCTTGCTTTGCTCCTTTTGGAAATGCCGCGCCAACATAGGCGTTCGCGAAGTGAATTGTAAGCTTCTGGCAAGGCAGCTATCATTGCACCCCATGGCTGACAATGCATCTCCCATCATCCTTTTGACCCGTCCACGGGTCCAGTCCGAGCGCTTCGCCGCACAGATTGCAGCGCGCTATGGTTCACAGGTTGATGTGGCGCTGCATCCTTTGGTGGACATCTGTCCACTTGACGTGGGTTTGGCGCTAGAGGGTGTCTCTGCTTTGGTGTTCACATCTGAAAATGGCGTTTTGGCCTATGCCGCATTGACCGCACGGCGCGATATTCCCGCCTTCTGCGTGGGGCGCACCACGGCGCGGTCTGCAAGGGAAATGGGTATGATCGCCCATGATGCAAATGGCGCATTGCAAGATTTGGTTGCCTTGATTTTGAAAACCGTGCCGCAACAGGCACGTGTGCTGCATCTGCATGGCAGGCATCAGGCGGGTAATCTCGCCAGTGCCTTGCGCGCTCAGGGATGGGACGCGGATGATCTCACGATTTACGATCAGCGCGCCCGCGCCCCAAACGCCGCATTCTATCACCTTGTCAGGGGCGAAACACCGCTTGTTGTGCCGCTGTTCTCGCCGCGTTCGGCGCAACTGTTCTTTGCCGCGTTGCCCGAAGATGCCGCGCCAAAGCTGCGCATGATAGCCATCAGCCAAGCCTGTTTTCAGGCGATCCCTGCGCTGTATCAACCCCATGCGCGCGTTTTGGATACACCAAATGCCGATGCGATGTTACAGGCGCTTGGCACGGTGCTGTGACCCGATCTTATTTATTGGGTGGCCCGAGGCTTGAGCGCACGCACCGCGTGGACTAAGCTGAAATCGAGGGCTGCCCATCTAAGGGGACGGCTTGATTCTGACCGATAAGAGGGCTGCATGGCTGAGAAAAAATCAACGACTGCGCAAGCCGGAGCCTCAAAGCGTCAAAAAACCACAAAAGCGGCCGATGCGAAACCCGCTGTACGAAAGACCGCCTCAGCGTCACGTGCGGCGGCGTCAGAAACGCAGGTCACACCTCAAGCCAGCCCTGACCCAAATCCGACCCCAAACGCGCCATCTGCCTCCGCTGCTGCGCGCAATCCGATGTGGCCTATGGTTCTAGGGGGTGGTCTGGCGGCGGCGTTGGGATTTGGCGCGGCCAGCCTCTTGCCCCAGACCGCAGTGATGCCTGCTTCTGACATATCGTCAGACGTAAACGTAGAACTGGCCGCCCTCTCCGCCGCGCAAGATGATCTCGCCGCCACGCAACAAGCTGAAATCACTCAAACCCGCGCAGCTTTGGCAATGGTGGAAGAGCGCTTGGCTGCAATCTCCGCCGATTTAGACGATCAAGTGCTCCCTGAGGTGGATTTGAGCCCGCTTACGACCCAAATTGCGTCCCTAGAACAAGAATTAGAGCAGGGGATTGCGGCGCAAGCGGCGGCGCTTTCTGCGATTGAGGCCCGTTTGGACCTGCTCGAAGCCCGCCCCGAGGGGTTGGATGTTTCGCTGCTTGGGGAAGATGGCATTGCCCTCGATCAGCGCATCGCGACTTTGCAGGCCATGGTCGAGAGTCAGGCGGCGATGCTTGAAGGAATTTCCGCCGATGCGACCACGGCCCTCGATGATTTGCGACAAGCGATTGCCTCAGAACGCGGGATGATCGAAGCCAGCAGCGCGCTTTTGCGCCTGAGCCTTGCGATGGACAGCGGCGAACCATTTGCCGCTGCATTGGATGATGCCGAAAGCGGATCGGGCATTGCCGCGCCTGCGGCATTGCGCGCGGCTGCGGATCAAGGTTTGCCGCGTCTCTCTGAGCTCAGCCGCGCCTTTGCCCCTTTGGCACGCGAGGCTTTGCCCGTGGCCTTGCGGGAAACAGCGGGCGAGACATTTTCCGCCCGCGCGGGGGCTTTTTTGCAAGGGCAGATTGGTGGGCGCTCGCTGGCACCGCGCGAAGGGGATGATCCTGATGCGGTCCTGTCGCGCATACAAGGGGCCATAGATCAAGACAATTTGCCCCTTGCCTTGCAGGAATTGGATCAATTGCCCGCATCCGCACAGGCGGTGTTTGCCCAATGGGTGGCTGCCGTGAACAGCCGTTTGTCGGCCATGGCCGCCTATGAAGAATATCGCGCTGCCATCGGTCGCGCGGATTAGGGGGAAAAGCCGATGCTATGGTCCATGCTCAAGGCGCTGATCTTTGTGGGGGCCACTGCCGCGTTGGCGGTCGGGGCCACATACCTGCTCGAGATTGGGGATGTCGCACTGATCACCTTTGCGGGGCGCGAATTCGTTCTCACCCCCTTTGTGACGGTGATTTTGGCCCTTGTGGCTTTGCTGTTGCTGTGGGTCTTGCTGCGGCTTGCTGGACTGATTGTTGCGGGTATTCGTTTTTTGAATGGCGATGAAACCGCGCTGACTCGCTATTTTAATCGCCGCAGCGAAAAGCGTGGTTTTGATGCCTTGTCCGACTCCATTCTTGCTTTGGCGGCGGGTGAGGGGCATCTGGCCATTCGCAAAGCCGAGCGTGCGGCGAAACTTCTGGCGCGCCCCGAGGTCACCAATTTGTTGATCGCACAAGGGGCCGAGATGGCGGGGGACAAGGCCCGTGCGACCGAGGCCTTTAAGGCGCTTGTTCAAGATGAGCGCACCCGATTTGTGGGTGTGCGCGGGCTTTTGCAGCAGAAACTGGCGGCGGGCGATACAGACACCGCCTTGAAACTGGCCGAAAAAGCCTTGGCCTTGCGCCCCAAAAATGCCGATATGCAAGACACCCTTTTGCGACTTCAGGCGCAATATGAGGATTGGTCGGGCGCGCGGGCCACATTGAATGCCAAACTGCGGTCTGGTCACCTGCCGCGAGATGTGCACAAACGCCGTGATGCGGTTTTGGCCTTGGCCGATGCCCGTGATGCCTTGGCCGATGGCCAGATTGCGCGCGCGTCTGAATTGGCGCAAGCGGCCAATCGGCAATCCCCAAGCCTTGTGCCCGCTGCGGTCATGGCCGCGCGGATGGCGATTGCCGAGAACAAAGGCAAGCAGGCGGCGGCCATTTTGCAAAAAGCTTGGGGCGTGGCGCCCCATCCAGATTTGGCAGCTGCCTTTGCCGAAATCGCCCCTGACGAGACACCATCGGCACGGATCAGCCGCTTCAAACCGCTTCTGAAAAACCATCCTGACAGCCGCGAAACCAAGCTTCTTGAGGCGGAATTGCAGATTGCCGCGAA
Organism: Rhodobacteraceae bacterium XHP0102; assembly: GCA_025751475.1. Classification (GTDB taxonomy): domain Bacteria; phylum Pseudomonadota; class Alphaproteobacteria; order Rhodobacterales; family Rhodobacteraceae; genus M30B80. The sequence goes on along the minus strand of JAOWLD010000002.1, from coordinate 129,410 downwards.
GGATTTCACGGCGGCCCGCAAAGCACTGGGCACATTGGCCGAAGATGAACCCGATGCGCGCAGCCTGACCGTGATGGCCGCGATTGAACGTGGTGAAGGGGGTGGAGAGCATCTGGTGCGTGCTTGGTTGGCCAAGGCCGTTACCGCATCACGTGGCCCGCAATGGTTGTGCGAGGCCTGCGGTCATGTTCATGCCGAATGGCGGCCGACCTGCACCCATTGTGATGGATTTGATACGCTGCACTGGGCCGTTCCCCCGCAAAGCGAAGCGGCGCTGCAAGGCCCAGAGCAAATGCTGCCTTTGATTGTTGGGGGATTGGACGAGGTCACAGCGCCCGTGGACGCGCCCCAAACGGATAATTTGGAAAATCCACAATCCGCACAGGCGGGCAAAGGGGAAGATACATTGACCCTTGGGCCAGAATCGCGTGTGGACTTGGATGAGACGGATGCCGATCCTAGGGAAATCGCGCAGAATGATGCGGTGCAAGCTGCGCGTGGCGTAAATTAATTTTGCTCTACACAAGCGCGTGCAAGCTTGCTATGAGCGCCCGACAGGCCGCTGTAGCTCAGCTGGTAGAGCACGTCATTCGTAATGATGGGGTCGGGGGTTCGAGTCCCTTCAGCGGCACCAGTTTTCTCAATCATACATCTGATATTTGGCTTTCCTCATCCATGTTCTGTGAGGAAGGCGCGCGTCTGCGATGGCGCCATCAGGTTTCATGAAATTGAAATGATATCGTTAACACCCCGTCACATGAGATTGGCAATTGGCGTCTGACTGAGGGTTGGCGGTGACTTGCGGCTTTCGGTTGATCGGATCGCTTCGGCGCATAGTGCGCCGGAATTTCAAGCTGTGGGGTGGGCTGTTCTGTGGCCTGATGCGATTGGGCAAAAACCCTCAGCGTTTCTATTGGAGAGAAGCACATGAAGCGTCTTATTTTGTCTGCTGCAACGGGTTTGACACTGATGTCGTCAGCCGCTGTTGCGCAAACCGAGATCACCCTTTGGCACGCGATGGGCGGTGCTTTGGGCGAAAGCGTTAACGCACTTGCCGAAGGCTTCAACGCAAGCCAGAGCGACTATGTGATCACCCCCGTTTTCAAAGGCACCTATGAGGAAACCTTGACGGCAGGGATCGCGGCATTCCGTGCAGGCGAGCAGCCAAACATCATCCAAGTTTTTGACGCGGGTGCGGCCACCGTCATCGCGGCGCAAGGCGCGACTGTTCCTGTGCAGGATTTGATGGAAGCCAATGGCGTTAATTTCGACATCGAAGACTATATTTCGGGTGTGCGCTATTTCTACGCCGACAGCGATGGAAAGATGATCGGTATGCCGTTCAACTCCTCCTCGCCTATCATGTATTACAATGTTCAAGCCTTGGAAGCGGCAGGTGTGACCCCTCCTGTAACATGGGAAGAATTCCAAGACGTGACCGCGCCTGCGCTTGTTGAAGCGGGCTACATCCCCTTGGCTCAGTCCCATCTGCCTTGGATCTTCACCGAGAATTTCCATTCTCGCCACAACCTGCCATTTGCCACAAACAACAATGGCTATGACGGTCTCGACACCGAGATCCTCGTAAACAATCCTGCCATCCGCGCGCATTTCACCGCGCTGCGCGATTGGCAGGAGCGTGGCTTCTTTGAATGGTATGGCACAGGTTGGGGTGACAACCAGACCCCATTCGAAGAAGGCAAAGTGGCCATCTGGCTCGGGTCTTCGGGTTCATTTGGTGGATTGTCGCAGCTTGATCTGCCGTTTGATTTCTCTGCGGGTTTCTTGCCTTATTGGGAAGCCGTGACCACATCGCCAACGCAGTCGTTCATCGGTGGCGCATCGCTGTTCGCAATGGCGGGCAAATCCGATGCTGAGAATGCCGCTACAGCCGCATTCTTTGACTACCTCGCATCGCCTGAAGTGCAGTATGTCTGGCACCGTGACACAGGCTATGTGCCGATCACAAATGCCGCTTATGAATTGGCAAAAGCCGAAGGTCACTATGAGCGTTTCCCTGCCGCCGAAGTAGGTATTCAGCAGCTGTCCTTGCCTTCGGGTGAGAATACACGCGGCTATCGCATGGGCTTCTACGTACAAATCCGTGACGTGATGAACCGCGAATATGGCCGCATCCTGACGGGTGAGACATCGGTTGAAGATGCGTTCAACACCATCGAAACCGAAGCAAACGAACTGTTGGCACGGTTTGCCCAGACACAGGGCTAATTCCTGAAACCTCTTGGGGCGGGCGCATTTTGGTGCGCCCGTTCCTACATTGAAGGATGGCTGATGAAACGCGCGCTGTTTTCCAATATCTGGCTTCCCGTTGCACTGCTTTTGCCGCAATTGGTGATTATTGCCGTATTTTTCTATTGGCCCGCAGGATACGCGGTGCAGTCTTCATTCTATCTGCAAGACCCGTTTGGATTTGGGTCAACCTTTGTCGGCACAGGCAATTACGAAAGCCTTTTTCGCAACAATGAATATCTGAAAATCGCCAATTTCACGCTGTGGTTCACGGTGATTGTCACGTTTTTCTCGCTTGCCATTGCCTTGATCTTGGCGGTGAAGGCGGACCGCGTGATCCGTGGTGCGAAAACCTATCGCACGCTTTTGATGTGGGTCTATGCCGTGGCCCCGCCTGTTGCAGGCTTTATCGCAGTGATCATGTTTAACCAAAGCTGGGGGCCGCTGACCGAGTTTTTCGCCCTGTTTGGTTATCGCTTCCAAGTGGGCGTGAATTTCAACGACACGGCTTTTGCGATGATCTTGACCTCGATCTGGAAACAAGTGCCCGTGAACTTCATATTTTTCCTCTCAGGGCTGCAATCCATTCCGCGTTCCGTGCGCGAAGCGGCCTTGATTGACAACCGTTCTGCCTCAGGGCGGTTTTGGACGGTGACCTTTCCCTTGCTTGCCCCCACAGGGTTTTTCTTGCTGATTATCAACATCACCTACGCGCTGTTCGACACGTTTGGGATCGTGGATACGGTGGTCAAGGGCGAGCCAGGCAACAACCCGATGACCCTTGTCTACAAGGTCTATGTTGATGGGTTCCGCGGCAATGACCTCGGCGGATCATCGGCGCAATCCGTGGTTTTGATGGCCTTGGTCTTGGCCCTCACATTCGTGCAATTCCGCTTGGTCGAGCGGCGCATCCATTACACATGAGGGCGGTTTCGATGACAGCGACACAAAAACCCCGCAAGCGCATTCGGTTCAGCACGGTCATGGATCACATTGTCCTGACCTTGGGTGCATTGTTTATGTTGGTGCCGATGCTCATGGTGTTTCAGTTGTCCACAGTGCCTGATGCGGAGATCATCCAGCGCGGGCCAAGCCTGAACATTGGCGATCAATTGGACGATAATTTTGTCAAAGCCATGTTCGAGGCGTCAGGGTTCTCTGGTGAAAACACAGGCGTGTCGATGTTGATAAACTCATTCATCCTCGGCATCGGTTTTGCGGTTGGCAAAATCATTCTGGGCATGATGGCCGCCTATGCGATTGTCTATTTTCGTTTGCGGTTTGCAACACTGGCGTTTTGGGCGATTTTCACAACGCTGCTTTTGCCCTTGGAGGTACGGATTCTGCCCTCCTACGAAATCGTGCAATCCTTAGGAATGTTGAACACCTATCAGGGGTTGATCATTCCGTTGATCGCCTCTGCAACCGCCACGTTTTTCTTTCGGCAATTCTTCCTGTCGGTTCCCGAGGAATTGGTGGCAGCCGCGCGGATTGATGGGGCAGGCCCCGTGAAATTCTTTATCGACATTCTGGTGCCCCTGTCGCGCACGATGATCGCGGCGATGTTCATTATCATGTTTGTTTATGGGTGGAACCAGTATTTGTGGCCAACCATGATCACCACCGAAGAAGATATGTACACGCTTGTGCGGGGCATCAAGCAGATCATTCAGGTCTTCGAAGGCACCAACCTTCCTGAATACGGGCGCGGCAATCTTTTGGCGCTGATCGCTGTGATCCCGCCTGTCCTGATCGTGGTTTTCTTCCAAAGCTGGTTCGTCAAAGGCCTGACAGAAAGCGACAAATAAAGGAATATATTGATGGCTGTCGTCCATTTTGATGCGGTGCAAAAAATCTATCCCAATGGGTTTGAAGCGGTTAAACCCGCAAGCTTCCATATTGAAGATGGGGAATTTGTGGTTCTGGTCGGACCCTCTGGTTGCGGCAAATCCACCATGCTGCGGATGATTGCAGGGCTTGAGGATATCTCGGACGGTGTTCTGCAGATCGGGGGTCGGGTGGTGAATGACATTGACCCTGCCGACCGTGATATTGCGATGGTGTTTCAGAACTACGCGCTTTATCCGCATATGAGCGTGCGCAACAATATCGGCTATGGCCTTAAGAACCGCGCCGTTCCACGGGATGTGATTGCGGCCAAGGTGGAAGAGGCCGCCAAGATGCTGAACCTCAGCGACTATCTGGATCGCAAACCCAGCCAACTTTCGGGCGGGCAACGCCAACGCGTGGCCATGGGGCGGGCGATCGTGCGCGACCCCGCGCTGTTTCTCTTTGACGAGCCTTTGTCGAATTTGGACGCGAAGCTGCGCAATCAAATGCGCATCGAGATTAAAGCGCTCCAACGCCGCCTTGGGGTAACGTCTGTCTATGTCACCCATGATCAGGTCGAGGCCATGACCATGGCGGATCGCATCATCGTTATGAATGGGGGTGTAATCGAGCAAATTGGCACGCCTGCCGAAATCTATAAAACCCCTGCCTCCACCTTTGTGGCCTCCTTTATGGGGGCACCGCCTATGAACCTGTTGCAGGTGACGCGCGAGGGGGCGGGGCTTCGTCTCGCTGATCAGGTTTTGAACATTGCGGCAGCTGATATTGATGAAACAGTGACCCTGGGCATCCGCCCCGAGGATATCGTGCCAGACCCAAATGGGTCTTTGTCGATCCATGTGGACATCATTGAAGAACTGGGCGCGCATCGTCTGCTGCATGGGCGCTTGGAGGAGCAGTCTATAACGGTTCATGTGCCAAAAGACCATGATGTCACAACAGGGATGTCACGCTTCTCGATGCCGCTAAATGCAGTGTCTTTGTTTGACGCAAAATCGGGGCGGCGCCTTTCATGATGATTGTTTCGGAATTGCCCATTATCGAAGAGCAAATGCGCACCCGTATTCTGCGTGCGCCCAAAACGCGTCAGGCGCATATCGACCTTTTGAACCAGATTGAGGCGATGAATTCTGTCGAATTGGGCGGGAACGCTGCATCCTCAAAATTGCCCGCACAGATATCGGTCGTTGCATGGAACCTAGAGCGCTGTTTGTTCCCCGAACAATCAGCCGCCCAACTTGTGCCCTTTGCCCCTGATTTGGTTCTGCTCTCTGAAATGGATTGTGGCATGGCACGCACCGCACAGCGCCACACAACATCTGAAATGGCGAAGGCAATGGGTATGGCCTATGCCTATGGGGTTGAATTCTTTGAAATGGGATTGGGCGGTGAAACCGAGCTGCCCTATTGTGAGGATACCGAAAACGTGCGCGGATGGCATGGAAATGCCATTCTTTCGCGCGCACCGATGACGCGGGTGACCATGGTGCGCCTCGATCACCACGGGCATTGGTTTGTGACGGATACGAATGTCGATCCGAACCAACCGCGCGTTGGCGGACGCATGGCGTTATTGGCTGTAACCGAAACAGAGGCAGGCCCGATTTGCGCTGTCTCCACCCATTTGGAAAGCAATGCGGACGGCAAGCATCGGATGGCGCAATTTGCCCATCTACTCGATGCGATTGACGAATTTGCGCCAAATATGCCCGTGGTCATAGGTGGCGACCTCAACACTGGCAATCATATGCCGCCCAATTTTGATTGGCAGGATGAAGGATTGTTCGATCTTGCCCGTGCGCAGGGCTATTCGTGGGATGTAAACCCCGAAGGCACGACAACACGGCCAAGCCTGCTCACGCCGCACCCCACCCGAAAAATGAAGCTCGATTGGTTCGCCTTGCGCGATTTACGGGCCATTGAGGGACGGATCATCCCATCCGTCACGGAAAGTGGCGATGTGTTGTCTGACCATGACGCCATATGGTGCCGATGTGCCCTCTGACCGTTTGGACTCCAGCTTGATCATTTGGCAGTTTCATAAGGATTAAAATCATGGCCCTTTCGCCTATTGGGGTGGCGCTCACCCGTTCAGGATTTGAGACACTGAAGACATGGATCTGCGACCAAGAGCGCCCGATTGAAATTCAGGATTTCGTAGCGCCTGACTTGATTGCGGGGGATTGCAGCGATCTTGTCGCCTATTATCAAAAGGCACTTGTGCCGCATAACGCCCACCGTGGCATCCATGGCCCATTTTTTGGGCTGGACCTTGCCAACCCTGATCGGGATATTCGCGCGATTGTGCAAGCGCGCTTTCTCAAAGCACTGGAGATTGCCGAGGCGCTTTCAGCCAAGCACATGGTGATCCATAGCCCGTTTTCCTATTGGGATCAGCTCAATCGGTATAATTATCCAGATTCGATTCCCGCTATGTGCGCGGCGGCCTCCGATTGCCTAGCCGCGGTTTTGCCACGAGCCTCCGATATTGGCTGCGATTTGGTGATTGAAAATATCGAGGATAGTGATCCGAATTTGCGCAGAACCCTCGTGCAGCAGATCGATCATCCCCATCTGAAACTATCGATTGATACAGGTCATGCGGATTTGGCACATGGATGTTTCCATGCGCCCCCAGTGGTCGATTTCATCACAGCGGCGGCAGGGCATTTGGGCCATGTGCATTTGCAAGATGCAGATGGCTATGCAGATCGCCATTGGCATCCAGGGCAAGGGCGGATTGCGTGGCAACCAATTCTCAAGGCCATTGCCGAGCTAGACGAAGCGCCTCATCTGATTTTGGAGGTGCGCGACCAAATTGAGCATCTGCCCCATACGGCAGCGTGGTTGGAGTCTCTCAGCCTCTGATACAGTGGTCTGTTGTGATGGAACTGCAAGGTGAAGAATAATCGCACGAATTATTCGGGCTGACACGCATCTGTCACAAACACACGGCAAGGGAAAGCAAGGTTTGCGGCAACCAAGCGAGGCTTTGATGGGCGGTATGTCTCAAAAACCCGTGCCAAAACGGGTGTTGATCATTTCCGATGCATGGGGCGGGCAGATCAATGGTGTTGTGCGCACCTATCAAAATATCATCACTGCCTTGGAGGCGCGTGGCGTTGAGGTGCGGGTGATCGGGCCAGAAGATTTTCGCCGCGTGGCTTTGCCATTCTACCAAGAAATCGAGCTTGCCATTTTCCCCGCGCGGCCCTTGCGTCAGATGATTGCAAGCTACGCGCCAGATGCGATCCATATTGCGGTGGAGGGTCCATTGGGCTGGGCCGCGTGGCGCTATTGCAAGGCGCATGGCATCCCCTTTACCACCGCATATCACACCGACTTTGCGCATTATGTGGGGCTGCGCGTTCCGCGATTTCTGCGCGCTTTGGCCGAGGCCACTGTGATGGCGGTCTTGCGGAAATTTCACAATGCATCGACCTGTGTCTTTGTGGCGACCGCGCGTGTGGAGGGGCAATTGCGCAAGGCGGGGTTCACGGCTGCTATGGTGCGATTGCTGCGGGGTGTGGACTACGACCTATTCTACCCCGCCACTGATCCCGAGCCACACCAAATCCCGCGTCTGCTCTATGTGGGTCGGGTCTCCAAGGAAAAGAACATCGAGGCTTTTCTCGACTTGCCGATTGCAGCGGAAAAGATTGTGGTTGGGGATGGTCCCCTTTTACAGCAGTTGCGCAAATCCCACCCTGATGCGCGCTTTACAGGCAGTTTGACGGGCCGCGCGCTGGCTGATGCTTATCGGGATGCCGATGTGTTTGTCTTTCCTTCGCAAAGCGACACATTCGGAATTGTCTTAATCGAGGCTTTGGCCTCGGGTTTACCGATTGCGGCCTTTGATGAGCCAGGCCCTGCGGAAATCATCGGAGAGGACCCCATCCTTGGCGCGATCTCAAAGGATGATCTTCTGGATGCCGTGACCCGCGCGCTCGGTGCAGCAGGAACCCCGCAAGAGCGGCATGACAAAACCAAAGCGCGTTATTCATGGCCCGAAGTGGCCGATGTGTTCCACAAAAATCTCGTTGTCGAATTATGACAGAGAACGCCACATCCCCGATCAAGATCCGAAGTCTGTTTCTGTCAGATTTGCATATGGGGCATAAAGCCTCCGATTTGGCGGCGGTGCGGCGGGTCATGGCCCGCTATGAATTCCGTCATCTTTTTTTGGTCGGCGATGTCATTGATGGTTGGAAACTTGAAAAGCGTTGGTTTTGGAACAAGGAATGTCAAAACCTGATTTCAGACATTCTCCACCTGCGCCGCGAGGCAAGGGTGCGCGTCACCGTCATCACGGGCAATCATGACGAAAAGCTGCGGGAGATTCTACCAACCGTTCTGCGCCCGCTTGTTCTGCGCAAGTTTGGCCTGCGCATCGAAGAGCGCGTCATCCACAAGGCAGCGGATGGTCGGCGCTATTTGGTGATGCACGGCGATCAATTCGACAATCGGCTGGTCAAAGGCTCGTCCAAGTCTTTGGACAATATTTGGTCATGGCTGACCGAAAAAGGCTATGTTCAACCGATCAATCCACGCCGCACAGCCGCAGAAACGCCGCGCAAAAGGCGGTGGTCTTTGCGTAAATCCATTGAGGGCGGGATGCCGCTTTTGGGTCAGTCCTTCAAACGCTTGGCGCTTGAGCGCAGCAGGCGGGATGGATTGGATGGGATCATCTGCGGCCACAGCCACCTGCCCGAGTTGAGCGATACTGGGGAAGGTGTGTTTGCCAATTGTGGGTCTTGGGTGCGCCGTGATGGGCCGCATCACGCCATAGCCGAGCATGAGAACGGCCAGCTGGAATTGGTCGAAGTGCCCCGCAGCCATGAGCAGTCTATCGACCCAGACGATCATATAGAACCGCTTGGCCCAGTAATTGAAACATATATCCGCAAATTATGGCATGAGCGCGCCGTGCGCTGATCACCCTGCGGTGAGGGTCAATATCCGCCGCGTTGCTGCCTCATAGCCCTCCAAGCCCAGTCCTGCGATCACCGCTTCTGCACGGGCTGAGACATAGGAGTGATGTCGGAACGCTTCGCGTTTATGCACATTCGAGATATGGACCTCGATCACAGGACCTTCATAGGCGCAAAGCGCATCATAAATCGCGATGGACGTATGGGTATAGGCCCCTGGGTTGATGACGATACCGCAAGCGGCCTCGCGCGCTTCGTGAATCCAGTCAATGATCTCGCCTTCATGATTGGATTGCCGCAAGGCAAGATCATACCCCTCAGGCAGCAAGGCTTTGCAGCGGCGCTCGACATCGGCCAATGTTTCATGCCCGTAAATATGCGGCTCCCGCTTGCCCAGAAGATTAAGGTTCGGGCCATTGAGAACATAGATCATCCGCGCCATCGCTTTTCATCCTCTGTAAGCACATCTTTACCCGCCGCACTTAACCACGGCTCAGGGCGAAGTGCAAAAAGCGTTTACCTGATCCTAAAGAGTGCGGCGATACAAAAACGCGGCGCATGGATTTGTTTTTGGGAATGTGGATGCCGTCATGGCAGATGATTTGAAAAATCGGCCCATCATTATCAAACGCAAGAAGGTCGTTGCGGGGGACGGTCATCACGGCGGTGCATGGAAAGTCGCCTATGCCGATTTCGTGACCGCGATGATGGCTTTTTTCATGTTGATGTGGCTGCTGAATGCGACAACCGAACAGCAACGCAAAGGGATCGCTGATTATTTCAGCCCGAATGTTCCGATTGCCCGAATTTCTGGTGGCGGTGAAGGTGCCTTTGGCGGCGAAAGTCCGTTTTCAGAATTGACGGCGGCGCAACTGGGCACGGGTGCGACCAATCGCAGACCAACCGAGGGGCGCCAAAGCCTAGGGGCAAGCGGCACAGATTATGGCGATCAGGCGCTTGGTGATCAGCAGTTGCAGGAGGCCAATCAATTTCTTGCCGCGCTCGCAGCGCAAGACCCCGTGGTGCAACAGGCGCTTGCGCATTTGCAAATGCGGGTCAGTGATGAGGGGCTGATCATTGAAATATTTTCCCGACCAGACGCCGCTTTGTTTGGCGCTGATGGAACGGCGGGGGATATTTTGCGCGTGCTGGCCCCCGTTTTGGTGGACCTGTTTGATATCGTGACCAACCCATTGGCGCTGACAGGCCATGTACGGGCACAGCCTGTGATGGTGGCCGAGGAAACCCGATGGATGCGATCCGCAGATCAGGCGCAGCAAATGCGTATTTTGCTTGAACAGGCGGGCTTTGATCCACAGCGGGTTGTCCGTGTGACAGGCCATGCAGATCGCCTCCCTGCGATTCCTGATCCGATGAGCCCGCGCAATGATCGGGTGGAGTTGATCTTGCTGACCCGCCCTTGAGCTGCGCGGAGAAAAATACACCGCATTTTAGATGTTAGGCTGATGTTAAACCCGCTTTCCCATCATAGGCGCAACCGCCCCTGAAGGAGTTGGGGGTGCAAGAGACAGCAGCAGAAAGGCGCTTTCCTGATGACCATTTCTTCATCCTTGAACGCGGGTGTCGCAGGCTTGAACGTAAATGCAAGTCGATTGGCCACGATCTCCGACAATATCGCGAATTCGAGCACCTTTGGGTATAAACGCGCCGTTGCGGATTTTCATTCCCTTGTCATCCACCAAGGGGCGGGCAGTTATTCTGCGGGCGGGGTGCGGGTGACGACCCATCGGATGATTGATCAGCGCGGCACCTTGATCACCACGGATAATCCAACCGATCTGGCCATCGGCGGGCGCGGTATGTTGCCCGTGGCCGAGGCCACGCAATTAACCGTGGCGGGAAACCCGCCTGTTCTATTGACCACGACCGGGTCCTTCCGCGCAGATTCCGAGGGTGTTTTGACCACGGATACGGGAATGGTCCTGATGGGTTGGCCCGCAAGTGCAGATGGAACTGTGCCGACCTATCCGCGCGATACGTTTGATGGGTTGCGTCCTGTGCGGATCAATTCCAACCAATTTGCAGGCGACCCCACCACGCGGATGGAACTGTCGGTGAACTTGCCCGCCACCTATACAATCGCAGGCAGTGATGGCGATCCTTTGGTGACCTCGGCTGAATATTTTGACAATATGGGCACATCCCAAAGTCTTGAGATCACCTTTAGCCCCACGGTCCCTGCCAGTGGCACCTCGAACACTTGGACCATGGTGGTGCGCGACAGTGCCACGGGTGCTACGCCGATCGGGGAATACACTTTGGTCTTTGACAACAGCCGCGGCAATGGCGGCAATTTGAGCTCGGTCACCACAATCAGCGGTCCTGATTATGACCCAATTTCGGGGCAATTGCCGCTTGTTGTTTCTGGCGGGCCGATTGAAGTTAAAATTGGGGAACTGAATTCGCCCTCAGGCCTCACACAGCTGTCCGATACATTCGCCCGCGCGCCCGTCATCAAGAACGGATCACCCGTTGGCAATCTCAACCGCATCGAAGTCGATACAAACGGTTTCATGCACGCGATTTACGACAGCGGATTTACCCGCACGATTTACCAAATCCCCGTTGTAGATGTTCCAAATCCCAACGGGTTGATTTCACTGAACAACCAATCTTATCGCATCTCGCCTGACAGCGGCTCGTTCTTCTTGTGGAATGCAGGGGAAGGCCCAACTGGACAAATGGTGGGATTTTCACGGGAGGAGTCGGCCACCGATGTGGCGGGGGAATTGACCCAATTGATCCAAACACAACGGGCTTATTCCTCGAATGCCAAGGTGATCCAAACCGTGGATGAGATGCTGCAAGAAACCACGAATATCAAACGGTAATCAGGCGCAGTCGCGCCCATATTAGGCTGACAGAATGTCAATCTCAAACGCGCTGCATAATGCCCTGACGGGGTTGGTCGCCACGGGCCGTGGGGCGGATGTTGTGGCCTCCAACATCGCCAATGCGCGCTCCGAAGGCTATGGTGTGCGGCGTCTCGAAACGACCACAACCCTTGGCACGACCTATGGTTCAGGTGTGCGTGTGGTCGGGGTATCGCGCATTTCAGATCCTGTTTTGATCGGTCAGCGCCGCGAGGCCGATGCCGCCGAGGCACAAGCCGCAGGCATGGCGAGCTTCTACAAACGTGTCGAGAGCCTGATCGGGATGCCAGATGATCCTTCCAGTCTGTCAGGCCGCTTGGACGCGTTTGAAGCGGCGGTGACCGCCGCCGCCACGCGACCCGATAGCCAGTCGCGGTTGGTTTCGGTCCTCAATGAAGCGCAGCAGCTGACCCAAAAACTCAACAGCATTTCTGACGGTATTCAAGATGCCCGCCGCGAGGCAGATACTGAAATCATGCGGCAGGTCGAAAAGATCAACACATCTCTGCAACAGATCGCCCAATTGAATGCCCAAATTCGAGCCTATCAAGGCGGCGGACGCGATACCTCCTCCATGCTGGACCATCAACAGCGGCTTATTGATGAGATGTCAGGTCTTATGCCGATCCGTGAATTGCGCGATGCGGCGGGCCTTGCAATGCTTTACACAGCCGATGGTATTACCTTGTTGGATGGTGTGCCCGCCCAATTTGGCTTTACCTCTACCCCCGTGATTGCGGCCGATATGACCGTCCTTAATGGCGGTCTTGCAACCTTAACCGTCAATGGCCGCAGTTTGAATATGGGCGGCGATTTTCCCGCGATCCCTGGCGGGGCTTTGTCGACCCTGTTCATGCTGCGCGATCAAATCGCCCCGAACGCGCAAATCCAAATTGATGCTTTGGCACGCAATTTGACCGAAAGGCTCGATGCCCCCAATATCGATCCAGCCCGCCCCATTGGCGTGCCTGGACTGTTTACGGATGCGGGCAGTTTGGCCGTAGCCGCCAATGAAATTGGCCTTGCAGGGCGCTTGCGGGTCAATGCTTTGGTGGATCCCGCGCAAGGCGGGGCGGTTTGGCGTCTGCGTGACGGAATTGCCGCGCCAAGCGAGGGCGCGCTGGGAAACGCTACAATTCTCACCGCGATGTTGAACGCAATCCAAGAAGCGCGTGTGACCCAATCGGGCGGATTTTCTGGCGCGGCGCGCAGCCTGAGTGATTTGGGAGGGGATTATCTGTCGATTGTTGGGATTGCGCGCCAAACGGCCGAGACAGAAAGCAGTTTTTCCACAAGTCGCCGCAACACCTTGCGCGAGGCCGAGTTGCGCACAAGGGTCGATACTGATGCGGAAATGCAAGAATTGCTTTTGATTGAGCAAGCCTATGCTGCCAATGCAAAATTGATTCAAACGGCCGAGGATATGCTCAACCAGCTCATGAGGATCGGGAGCCGATGACCAGTTCAAGCTCGATGGGGGATATGGCGCAGGCGTTCCGAACGCGCCAACATAATGAAACCGTGTCACAAGAATTGACCCGTTTGGCCGAGGAACTGGCGTCAGGGCGCAAAACTGATGTGAGCCGCGCGGTGCGTGGCGATTTCACGATGATGACCACGGTCGAACGCGGTTTGCGGATGGCGGAAATTTACCGAAACTCGCTTGCTGAGGCGGAAATTGCCACAACCGCGCAGCAAGACAGTTTACAACTGCTGCATGACAAACTGTCCGAACTGGCACCCGTGATCTTATCTGCCACGGCCTCGGGTCAGGTGTCGCGCCTTGCAGGTGGCGCTGCGGATACGGAGGCGGTGCTGGCGCAGGCCATTGGCGCGATGAACACCAAGGTTGCAGGGCGCTCCCTGTTCTCGGGGGATATGACCGATCGTGCCGCGCTTGTCCAACCATCGGATATCATGGACGCATTGACGACCCTCGTGGCGGATGCCGCAGATGGCGCGGAGGTCATCGCACGGGTTGAGGCTTGGTTTATGTCGCCAGGGGGGGCTATGAAACCCTCGCCTATTCGGGTGGGGCAGGACAACCGCCACAGTTTGTCACGGGTGAGGGTGAGGTGTTGCAGGCGGATATCACCGCCCTTGACCCCGCCATCCGCGAGGGGTTGATGGCCCTCGCCTTGGGCGCATTGGCCGTGCGCGACATCGGCCCAATCACACAAGCCGCCCAATCCGAAATACTCCGTGCGGCGGGCGGGTATATGTTGTCTAGCCAAGACGCCCTTTCCGAAACGCGGGCCGAATTGGGTGCTTTGCAGGCGCGGGTAGAGGAGGCCCGTGTCCGCCAAGACAGCTTGACCACAAGTCTAAAATTGGAGCAGGCGCGGATTTTGGCGATTGACCCGTTTGAAACCGCCACAGAATTAGAAGCCGTGCGCAATCAGTTGGAGATGCTGTTCATGATGACCGCGCGCCTTTCGCGCCTGAACCTTGCGGAGTTTTTGAGATGAGGCTGCTCGCGCTGATCTGGGCCTTGGTGCTGGTCACGGTTTCGGCCTCTGCCGCGCCTGTGCGGATCAAGGATTTGGTGGAATTTGACGGGGTGCGCGGCAATGACCTGATAGGCTATGGTTTGGTGGTCGGTCTCAATGGCACAGGTGACGGGCTGCGGAATGCGCCCTTCACGGAAGAAATCATGGCCAATATTCTGGAGCGATTGGGCGTGAATGTTGCAGGTGAGGAGTTTCGACCTCAAAATGTTGCGGCGGTTATTGTCACGGCGAGCTTACCGCCTTTTGCGCGCGCGGGTGGACAGATTGATGTAACCGTATCGGCAATTGGCGATGCCGACAGCCTGCTGGGGGGCACTTTGGTGATGACGCCTCTGACCGCGGCGGATGGCGAGATTTATGCCGTGGCACAAGGATCGGTTCTCGCAGGGGGCGCGGCAGCGGCGGGTGATGCGGCACAGGTTGTGCAAGGTGTGCCAACCGCGGGCGTTGTCCCTGCAGGCGCGCGGGTGGAGCGCGAAATTGATTTTCGTCTTGCGGATTTGTCACGGATAAGACTGGCTCTGCGCAGCCCTGATTTTACCACAGCCGCACGCATCGAGGCGGCGATCAATGCGGATTTCGGACGCAGCGTGGCGCAGATGTTGGATTCGGGCACGGTCAGTCTGGATATCGGACGCACCAATGCACCCTCACCTGCGCACGCCCTTGCGCAGCTTGAAAATATCGAGGTCGAACCACAAACCCGCGCCCGCGTGGTGGTTGATCAACGCTCGGGCACGATTGTCATGGGGCAGGATGTTCGGATCAGTCGTGTTGCGGTGGCGCAAGGTAATTTGACGTTGCGGATCGAGGACACGCCGATGGTGGTGCAACCCAATCCCTTCGCCGAAGGTGAAACCGTGATCGTGCCGCGCGGTCGTGCAGAGATTGATGAGGAGCCTGGGATCCAATTGGCCGAATTGCCCTCGGGGGCGAATTTGTCCGAAGTTGTGGCAGGGTTAAATGCGTTGGGCGTCTCCCCGCGCGACATGATCGATATTCTACATTCCATTCGGGCGGCAGGTGCGTTGCACGCGGAATTTGTGGTGCGTTAACCCTCGGCACGTGGTGTTTGCCTTTTCATAAGGCGCATAAAATGCGCCACGGCGCGTGCCTTTGGCCCTGAAAGGGCGCGCAACACCGCCATGCGGTGTTCAGGCCCTTGCCCCAAAATAAGACGCGCAATCACCGCAGGATGTTCCAACGGTAGGGTTTGTGGGGTCACATATTGCGCCACGCGCCGCAACAAAGCGTCACGGTCAGGTTGTTTGCGCGGTGCCACGCGCGGCGCTGCGGGTTTTTGACCTGGCGCGGGGTCTTTCAAGGGCCGTTGAGTGGTCTCTTGCGAAGGGTCTTGCGCCGCGGGGCCACGCAGGGGGGCAGCGGTGCGTGCAGGCGCGTTCGATGATTGGGTTTCATCGAATTGCGATGTTGTCGGGGGTTTATCGGCCAGCCGCGCAATCAATTGGCGCGCAAGAATTTCGGCAGTGGCCTTTGCTGCACCACTGTCTTGGGGTGCCGTATCGGCCTTGCCGAGATCCAGCCCTTTCTTGCGCAAAGCCTCGAGTTTTTCTTGCCCCAATATAGCCATAAGGATTTCCGCCTTTCCCATGGCCGTTGCGGGAGCAGGAGCAGGTCTGTTCGGGTTTTGGGACATGGGCCGATTTCTCTTGGAATGGAGGGTTAAAAATAGCTGCGCACGAGGGCTTCGGTCACCAAAGACCAGCCATCGGCCACAACAAAAAAAGCCAGTTTGAAAGGCAGGGACACGAGTGCAGGCGGCACCATCATCATCCCCATCGACATCAGCACCGCTGCAACGACCAGGTCAATGACAAGGAAGGGCAGAAACAGAAGGAAACCGATTTGGAAGGCCCGCTCAACCTCGGACAGCATGAATGCAGGGATCAGGATCGAAGCGGGCGGTGCACTCTCGGCCTCGGCACCGCGCAGATTGACCAAATTGGCCAAAGTGTCGGGGGCCGCGCGCCCAAGCATGAAGGTTTCAAAGGGCGCAAAGGCCAAGCGCAGCCCCTCCTCAAGGGGAATGCGGCCCTCCAAAATCGGTGCAATGCCTGTTGCATAAGCGATTTCAAATGTCGGGCTCATGACGAAATAGGTGAGAAACAACGCGAGGCTGACAATCAGCATATTGGGCGGGGATTGTTGTAACCCCAAGGCCAAACGAAGGATCGAGAGAACCGTGACGATAAAAGGAAAGCAGGTGATCATAATGGCGAGGCCTGGCGCGAGGCTGAGAACCGTGATCAGGGCAATCAATTGAATCACACGACCGCTGAGGGCGTCATCCTCGAACATCTCGGGCGCGAAAAGCGCCTGCGCCTCCGCGCCGCTGGGCCAAAGGCCAAAGCCCGCGATCAAAGCGATCAGCCAAAGCGGATTAGGTCGCATCACCGCTTTCCACAACTTCAATCACCCGCACGCCGAGGCGGGTTTTGGTTTCCTCTTCAATCTCTGTCAGTTCGCCATAGGCAACCAGACGCTCCCCCACGAAAAGTTCCACCCGATCTTCGATGGCACGGTCGAGCGTCAGAACCGCGTCTGGATCGAGATCAAGCAATTCTGTGATGCTTAGGCGCGCGCGTCCAACCGAGACGCGTATCTCTATCGGGAGGGCGCGCAGGGCGGGATTGCGCAATTGGGCGGAAAGATCAGCACTCATGAGGCGAGCCCTTCTTGTGTGATGTGCCGCACGGGTGCGGCACCGGATTGGGACAGAAATTCTTGGATCGCGGTGGCGATGGCACTGCTTGCCGCTTGAAGATCAATTTCTTGCTCCTGCCCCGCGAATTTCAGGGTCACCTGTCCTGCGCCAAGGGCGGGGTCGGGGTGAATTTCAAGGTCAGCCTCAAGATGCCGATCCGCCAATTTCCGAAGATTTGGGCACAGGTCGGGAGCTGCGATGAGCGTGATTTTCATTTGGCCCATTTTTGATAAAATCGTGCCGATTTCGGCGTCTAACACGGGCAAAATGGCCTGTGCCGCAAGATTGGGCAGGATTTGCTCGGTGATCCCTTCAAGCAGGGATTTGACCCCTGAGATCACGTCTTGGCGGGCTTCCTCATAGGTAAAGCTGAGGTCGCGCAAATTTTGCGCCACATCAGCGCCAAGCTGCGTGGACTCGGCCTCCATCGCCGCGGCGCAATCGTCCCAACCAGAGCGATAGCCCGTTTCATATGCGGTTTGCTTCGCTGCTTCGAGGGCGCGGGTGCTGTGGCTGTCTCGATCTCCTGCGCTGTCGTCAAAATCCTCAAGCAAAATGGGTTTGGGCATTATTTCGCCTCTCCACTGGCCTGCACCTCATCCTCCAGCATCCATGTGCGCAAAATCTCGACCGTGTCATCCTCGCGCTCTTCGATCAATTTGCGCAAACGCTCGATCGGATCCGCCATCTCGCCATCACCCTCCATCCCCATGGGTGCGATGTTGGCGTTTAATGTTGGAAGCATCTCGAAAGTGGATGTTTCGTTCTGCCGACCTTGGGCATTGGTGATGTTGGCATTGATCACTTGTGGGCTTGTCGTGCCTTGACCTGAAAGTGCAATCACCTGCGTGCCTCCGCCTTCGGTGCGCGCGCTTTGTTCATAGGGCAGCATGGCTGTGCCCGCTTCCCGTCCTTGGATGCCCAATGGCTTGGCGCCGTCTAAGGCGGCATCCGTGTCCAAAGCGGGCAGGGGGGCGGATTGAAGCAACGGGCGCAGCAAGCCAAAGGCAATGGCAAGCGCAACCACACTGAGCAAAGCCATCTGTCCCAAACGCGTGATGTCAAGCCGTGCCAACAGCCCTGGATTGGCTTCGACCAACTCTGCGGCGACAACGGGTTTAAAGGGCATGGAGCGGATTGTGACCAAATCCCCGCGCGCCTCATCAAAGCCAATCGCAGAGCGCACCAGATCATCGAGGGCGGCCAGTTCCTCAGTGCTGCGCGGTGTCACATCTCCTGCGGCGGATTGCACTTCATTGACCATCACCGCCACCGTGATGCGCCGCAACGCCCCAGGATACATCTGCACTTCGCGTTGAATTTCGGACAGATCAAATGTGGTGCGCTCGCGGGTTTCGTTGGATTGCGCGCTGCCCGCGCCTTGGCCGTTGGCGGCATCCCCTGCAGGCAGGTTTGAGGCCACCGTAACCGCCCCTCCGCCCCCATCGCGTGACGAATTGGTGCTTTCTTCGGCTTCACTGCTGATGATAACGCGGCTTTCGGGGTCAATGCGCCGCTCCGTCAAGGTTTCGCTCTCGGTGGAGAGTTCCACTGCAACCTCGACCACGGCATTGCCTGTGCCAACGCGCGCCTCCAACAGGCGCAGGATATTGAGCCTCAACCGTTCGGCGCGGTCGGATGCGGCGGTCAATGTCCCCTCTTCAGCACCGATCACCTGACCGCTGTCCGCATCAATGATGGCGACATTTCGCGCCGCGAGCCCTGGCACGGATGCAGCCACCAGATGGCGCAAAGCCTCCGCCTGTGCCGTGGCAATGGCGCCGCCTGTGGCACGCACCGTGACGGATGCGGTGGTCTCCGTGCGTTGACCCGCCAAATTCGGACTGGGAATCGCAATATGAACCCGCGCTGCCGAAAGATGTGGGCTGGAGAGAATTGTGCGGGCAAGCTCACCCTCTTTTGCGCGCCAATAGGCGGCGTCAAACATTTGCGAGGTGGTGCCAAATGCGGATAATTGATCGAGCAATTCATAGCCTGTGCCACTGTTGCTTGGCAGCCCTTCAGCGGCGAGACCCATGCGCAGTTCATCGCGGATCATGTGATCAACATAGATCGCATCGCCCCGCACAGAGTAGCCTGCCCCGCGCGCCTCCAATGCGGTGATCACATCGCCCGCCGCCGCCGCATCAAGGCCCGCGTAAAGCAGGGCTTGGGGGGGCTGCGCGGCAAATCGGGCCAATATGACAAACACCGCAATCATGGCCGCGGCTGCCCCGATCAACATCGCCTGTTTGCGGCGATCGAGTGACATCCAAATCAGCGAAACATTCTGCACCGCGCAATCTTCCTTTGAGCTTCGGCCTTCTGCCGCTTGCCCAGACCCTAAGGGGCGCGGGATTAACATTCGGTTAGCTCTGCGGCGCTATTTATGCGGGGCATTGAAAATTGGAATTATGCAAATGGCCGAAGACGATACTTCAGAGACCACTGCGGAACCGCCAAAGAAAAAGGGTGTTTTGATCCCGCTTGTGATTGGCCTTGTCTTGGCTCTGGGCTTGGGTGGCGGGGCGTTTTGGGCGTTTCGTGGAGGGCCGCTGGCCCATGTTTTCGCCGCAGATTCGCACAGCGACACGGATGCCCAAGAGGATCACAGCCCCACCCCAAGCACGATCGGCGAAGTGGCTTTTGTGCCTCTCGATGTGGTGACCATTTCTTTGGGCAATCAAGGCGGTGGGCGGCATTTGATCTTCCAAGCGCAGCTTGAAGTCGAGGCGGTGCATCAGGCTGAAGTGGAGCTGTTGAAGCCCCGTGTTCTGGACGTTCTCAATTCCTATTTGCGGGTGATTGATGTGGCCGAGCTAGGGGAACCATCAAGCCTGCTGCGTTTGCGCGGGCAAATGTTGCATCGCGTCCAAATCGTAACGGGCGAGGGGCGGGTGCGCGACCTTTTGGTGACACAATTTGTGGTGAACTGAATGATAAATTTTCAAACCCTGATTCCCTATCTTTCCGATATTCTTCTGGCGTTTGCCGCACTCGGTGCGGGGCTTTATTGTTTTGTCCTGTCGCGCCGCATTTTGCGTCTTTCGCGTATGGATGAGGGGGTTGGTGGCGCCATTGCCAGCCTGTCCAACCAAGTGGATGAGATGCAAGCCCTGCTGACCCAGACGCGCAAAGCGATGGAAAAAGCCCGGTCTGACTTGCACGAGACAACCGAGAAAGCCGTGGAGATCGGCCAAGAATTGGAGGTGTTGATCGCCGCTTGTCATGATCTGGAACCCGCCCCACCCCGCACAGACACGCACCAGCAGGACGCCGTAGGCGCGGCAGATACGTCCGTTGATGATACAGCCCAGGAGGAGGAGCCAATCCTATTGTTCCGTCATCGTGCACCAACGCAAAATGCGGGCAGATTGGCGGGGCATGAGGCCGCGCAGACATGACCCAAAAACCTGCAAAACCCGCACGTAAGTTTCGCGTTACAGGACAACGCGGGATTTTGTTTTTGCTCAGTCTCGCTTTCGTGGCATCGGCGTTTTTTCGATTGGGCCATATTGACATGGCATGGGCCGTGTCCACCGCCTCTGAGCCGTCCGCACCGTCAGGCGCAGATGCGCAGATCTGTCTAAGCCCCGAACCGTTGCGCAATGCCTTGGCCCGGGTTGAGGGCCGCGCGGAAGTTTTGGATGCGCGCGAGGCTGCCCTTGTGACGCGCGAGGGGGAATTGCGGGATGCGCAGATCATGATCGAAGAACAGCTCACCCTCTTGGAGGAGACGGAACGGCGGATCGAAGCCTTGATGGATATTTCCGATGGCGCAGCGGAGGGGGATTTGTCTCAATTGACCCGCCTTTACGAGACCATGGACCCCGCCGCCGCCGCCGCGCTTTTTGGAGAAATGGATATCGGTTTTGCAGCGGGCTTCATCGCACGGATGCGGGCGGAACAAAGTGCGGCCATCATGGCGGAACTGCCTAGCAATACCGCCTACGCAATTTCCGTATTTCTGGCCACGCGCAACATCGCGGCACCCACCCGTGCCGAGGCTACGGAAAATTAACACAGCTGTCAGATAACCCGTTGAGATCAGCCTTCAGGATTGGATCATGATTAGCATCATTGGAATTTTGATCACGGTCGTCATGGTGTTTGGCGGATATTATGCCGCGGGGGGCAAGTTCGGCATTATCGTGGGCGCCTTGCCGTTTGAGATGACAATGATCGGTGGCGCGGCCTTGGGGGCCTTTGTGTTGTCAAATGGCAAGGATGGGGTGATCCACACGATCAAAGACATCAAAAAAGGATTTAAAGGGGCGCATTGGCACCATGATGATTACCGCGACTTGCTGTGCCTGTTGTTTGAGCTGATCCGTTTGGGCCGCCAAAATGCGGTGGCGCTTGAGGAACATACGGACGCGCCGCAGGAATCTGAAATCTTTGGTCGATACCCGCGCATTCTGGCAGATCGGGATGCGGTTGATATGATCTGTGACACGATCCGCACGGCCTCGATGAATTATGATGACCCCAATCAAGTGGAAGAGGTGCTCGAAAAACGCCTAGAGGCCAAATTGCATCACGCGATGCATTCCTCCCACGCACTGCAAACGGTTGCGGATGGATTGCCCGCATTGGGGATTGTGGCCGCCGTTTTGGGTGTCATCAAAACCATGGCTTCGATTGACCAGCCACCCGAGATATTGGGGAAGTTGATCGGGGGCGCGCTTGTCGGGACATTTCTAGGGGTGTTTTTGGCCTATGGTTTTGTTGGGCCTCTGGCCGCGCGTGTTAAATCCGTTATTGAAGAAGACCATAGCTTTTACCGCCTGATCCGCGAAGTTTTGATTGCAAATTTGCACAAGCATTCGCCAAATATCTGCGTGGAGGTTGGACGCCAGAATACACCCTCCCATTGCAGGCCGAGTTACGGTGAATTGGATGAGGCCCTGCGGGAGCTTAAACAATCGGCGGCGGCATGATGCGGTATCGCGTGATCCGCGTTTGGCGGTCCATTCGGGTCGCCACAGTGGTCATGGTTGCGGCCATTATCGCACCTATGTCTGTGGCTGCCCAAACCATTGCGGTGCAATCTGGTGAACATGGCACCTACACCCGTTTGGTGCTCAATATTGGCGCATCGCGCGATTGGAACGTGACCGAAGCAGGCGCTACCATGCGCCTCACCCTAAGCCCGCCACCACAAGCCTATGATCTGGGCGATGTGTATCGCTTGATCAATCGCGACAGGTTGAAAGAGATCCGCGCGGATGGGGATACCTTGATTTTGGAATTGGCCTGTCCTTGCGAGTTGCGGCCCTTCATCTTTCAGTCGGATTACCTCGTCTTGGATATTGCCCCTGCTTCGGAGGAACAGGCCGTGCAAATCCCCGAGGAAAGCCCGACCTCCCGCGCCGCGCGTGCAACGCCCCGTCCCCTACAACCGCTGTTTGGCGATCCGTTTGTCCCGCCAAATTCATATGTTGCTGAAAGCTTTTCGCTGACACCCGCGCAAGGGTCAGGCGGTGATAGAACCTCCGATGATGCGATGGTTTTGGCGCAAGATGCCGCAGAATTTATTGCCGAACAAATTGGCCGTGCGGCGGCGGCAGGGTTATTGGACGCACGTCAAAACGCGCCTTTGCAGTATAACGACCCCACCCCAATAAGCCCTCCGCTTGCGATTAGCGCCTCGCCGCCTGCCCCGCCTTTGGACCAAAGCCCAAGCTTACCCATTCGAGCGCAGACCGTGCTTGATCCGATTACCGATCCCAATGCCATATGGAACAGGTTGGGACAGACCGCGCTCTGCCCCCCTGAAGGGGAGTTTGATCTCACCCTTTGGCTGCGGGATGTAGATTTCCAATCAGGAATCGGGCCGTTGAGTGCGGCTGCGATCAACCAAAATGCGCAAGTTGATCCCATTGCCGCGCGCGCCTTGGCGGAGTTTTACCTTGTCCACGGGTTTGGAGCAGAAGCCATGTATTGGATGGAGGCGGCAGACCTTCGCTTGCCCGTATATCAGGCTTTGGCGGGTTTGTTTGAAGGGCATGACGGACCCCATTTTGATCCCCCCCTCGATTACGCCGCCTGCACAGGACCTGCCTTGATGTGGCGTTTGTTGGACCGCGAAGACTTACCCCATATGGGAGAGGCGCAAATCGCGGCCATTTTGCGCGCTTATCTGGCGCTGCCTTTGCCGTTGCGGGATCGGGTTGGTCCCGAATTGGCAAGGCGGCTCAATGCGCGAGGGGCGGATGTCGCCGCGCGCGAAATTCGCGATAATTTAGCGCGCGGCGCCCGCCTCACCCATTCAGCGCAATTGTTGCTTGATATGGATGTCGGGCGGGAGGCTCCGTTGCCCCAAAACGCATTGGAGGCCGAATTGCAGGCGATGATCGGCCCTGATGCGCTGCGCGCGGCCGATGCCACCGCGCGGGCGTTAACCTTGGCGTTGGACGCGGGCAATCACCCCACACCTGCCTTGCGTGATCTGGGTCATGCGCTGCTGCGCGAGATTGAGGGGCATCCAGATCAGGGCAATTTGTGGCAGGCCGTGTTGCGCGCAGAGGCGCAGGAGGGCAATCTTGTAAAGCTCGACGAAATGTTGCGCGCTGCAGGGGATGCCGAACTGCCCGAATATTATTCGGGTTTGATTGCGGTCATCCAAGGGCGTGCCGATGCGGGCGATGCGGCATCGGTCCTTTATCTTATGGAAGCCTTCGGGAATGGGCTGTCGGCGCGACCTGATGCCCGCCAAATGACTCGCGCGGTTGAGAGGCTTCAGATGCAATTGGGTTTGACAGGCGGGGAACCAGATATCCGCCCTGTGCCCCGTGACGCGCCGCCGCCATCCGCGCGCCCCTTGCCTGATCTTCGCCAGCCCGAAGAAATGGCGGGTGATGTTGCAGCATTGACGGAACTGTTGGATCGCTCGGCTGCTTTTCGGCGAGAGATGCGCGATGTTCTCTCTCCGAATTGAGGGGTTTTCGATGCGATTATCGGACAAGCTAACCGAATGGTAAGCAGTCCCCTTTATGCCTTTCCTCATGATCGAGTCACATGGGGGATAGATGAAAGTTTTCTGCGCCAAACCCGCATTTTCTGTCGCGATGGCCCTGTTGCTCATCATGGCTTCTGCCCCCGTTGGCGCGCGTATTTTCGAGACGGACCCGATGCGTGTGTGCGATGCCGCTGCCGCAGTGGCCGCCCATGAAAGCGGTGTGCCGGTCGAGGTTTTGATGGGCATTACCCGCGCCGAAACAGGCCATACCCGCAACGGCCAATTCACGCCTTGGCCATGGACCGTAAATGTGGAGGGGGCGGGACGATGGTTCACCAGCAAAGCGGAGGCGCATGAATATATCTTGCAGCGCCAAGCCCAAGGTGCGCGCAGCTTTGATGTGGGTTGTTTTCAAATCAATCACCGCTGGCATGGAGAACATTTTCAATCCATTGAGGCGATGTTTGACCCGCTGACAAATGCCCGATACGCGGCCTATTTCCTATTGCAGCTACATACCGAGATGGGGGCATGGCCGCGTGCGGTTGGCGCCTATCATTCCCGCACGGCGCATCACGCGCAACGCTATGTTCGGGCCGTTGAGCGGCATTTGGAAAATCTTGTCAGCGACCGCCCACACCTGCGCGATCCGATGTTGCACCTTGCGCATCAGGAACCGCAGAACTTGGATTTTGACCGTGGCCTGCCCTTGCCTCAAACGCCGCGCAATCTGCCGGCGCGGCGGGTTGATGTGACCCGCGAAAACAGTTTTCCGTTGCTTCAATCGGGTATGGGGGATGCGGGCATCATGGGGTCGCTTGTGCCTCGCGTGGGCAGCCCCGCACAATCACTGGTCGGGGGATGATACAGATGCGCGCGGCGCAGATATTTCAACCAACCGTCCTCTTGGCTTTGGCCTTGATGGCCATCATCGTTATGATGATTTTGCCTGTTCCCTCATGGTTGGTTGATCTGGGTCTTGCGGCCTCCTTTGGCTTGGCCATTTTGATCTTCACTGTGACGCTTTTTATTCAAAGACCACTTGATTTTTCTGCGTTTCCAACCGTGCTTCTGGCCTCACTGATGCTGCGTCTGTCGCTCAATGTATCCTCCACGAAACTGATTATTGCAGAGGGACATACTGGACCCGATGCTGCGGGTAATGTGATTGCAGGCTTTGCCATGTTCATCATGGGCGGCTCGGTCGTGATGGGCTTGGTCGTGTTTGGCGTTTTGCTGATTGTGAATTTCATTGTGATCAACAAAGGGGCCGCACGTATGGCCGAGGTCAGCGCCCGCTTTGCCCTAGACGCGATGCCTGGCAAACAATTGGCCATTGACAGTGATATGTCCGCGGGCGCGATCACCCATGAGGAGGCCAAGGCTCGCCGCGAAAGAGAGCAGGCGGAAACCACTTTTTTCGGTTCGTTGGATGGGGCCTCCAAATTCGTCAAAGGCGATGCGATCGCGGGGTTGTTGATCACGCTTTTGAATCTTGTGGTGGGCCTCATTGTTGGCACGGTGATGCATGATATGCCCATGGGCCGTGCCTTTGAAACCTATGCGATCCTGACAGTTGGCGATGGGTTGGTCAGTCAAATTCCATCCGTGATTATTTCCATCGCGGCGGCGCTGCTTCTGGCGCGGGGCGGGGCCACGGGGGCCACGGATACCGCTCTTATGGATCAATTGGGCAAACACCCCGCCGCATTGATGACGGTGGCGGTTTTGATGGTGATTTTCGCCCTGTTTCCAGGTTTGCCCGCCTTACCTTTCATGACCGGCGCGGCGATTTTGGGCGGGATTGCGTGGCTGCGCCAAAAAAGCAACGGGAAAAATATACAGGAGGCTGTCGCGCGTAAGGCCGAAGCACCGCCGCAGGCGCAACTGCCTGGCGATATGTTGGTGTTGGAAGATATTCATCTGGAATTTGCCCCTGATTTGGTCGGGTTGGCACTTGATCCCGCCACAGGGCTTGAGGCGCGGATCAAGAATATGCGCGAACATATTGCGCGCCAATTTGGACTTTTGCTGCCTGAAATCCGTTTGACGGATCGCGCGGAATTGCCCGCAGGGGGGTATCAAATCTTGCTCTATGGCACGAAGGCCGCCGAGGACCGTTTGCGGCCAAAATCTGTTTTGGTGTTGAAGGGCGACAGTGATGGTTTTGACCTGCCGCAAGGCGAGGATGTGGATGAGCCGGTTTTTCAGGCCCCCGCACGTTGGGTGGACGGGGCCGAACGCGACAGCCTGTCGCTTGCGGGCTACACCACCGTCACCCCATCAGAGGTTTTGGCCACGCATTTGTTGGAAGTGATCAAACGCAACATGGCGCGGCTTTTGACGTTCAAGGCGCTGCAACGTCATCTGGAGGCGGTTGTCACCCTCTCAGATACGTTTAAGGCAGATGAAAACCGCCGAATGTTACAAGAACTTGTGCCCGACAAAGTGCCTCTGGATCTGCTGCATATCGTGTTGCGGATGCTGTTGTCTGAACAGGTCTCGATCCGCAATTTGCCCCTGATCCTCGAATCGATTGCCGAGATCAAACCCAGCACCCCGCACCCCGATTTGATATGCGAGCACGTCCGACAGCGGCTTGGGTTTCAACTGGTTGCCGAGCTGAAACGTGCCGATGGTGCGGTGCCCTTGGTTCAAATCAGTTCGGATTGGGAAGATGTGTTTCAAAGCCATCAATATCCAACCGATGCGGGCCTACCCGAAGTGGCACTGCCGCCCGAACAGTTCAACGCTTTGGTGCGCAGCGTGTCGGATCGATTGGCGCAAGCCAGCGCGCGGGGCGAATATCCTGCCATTGCCACCTCGGCCTTGCGCCGCCGTTTTATTCGCACTGTCCTTGCGGCACGGGGCATTCAAAACCCCGTTTTGTCTTTTGAGGAAATCGGAACCGAGGCCAAGCCCGTGATGCTTGGGTTGGCAAGCCCGTGATTGCCGATCTCGCCAATGCGCTCAACATGGCACAGACCACGCTGTTTCTGTGGTTTGCGGTCCTTTTGCGGTTGAGTGGAATGTTTCTTGTCTTGCCTGCATTCGGGGAGCAGATGATCCCGATGCGGGTGCGATTTGGCGTTGTTTTCGCGCTATCGCTGATCATGACGCCCCTTCTGGCGGCCTCTATGGGGGGGCTCACGGCCATGCCCGCGGTCCGCGTGTTTTTTGGTGAGATTATCATCGGGCTGATCTTGGGCATGGGTCTGCGTTTGATGATCCATGCGCTGCAAATCATGGGCAGCATTGCGGCGCAGGCCACTTCGCTTTCCATGATGGCAGGGGGCGCGATGCCCGATCCACAACCCGCAATTGGCACCTTGTTGATGCTTGCGGGGCTGACATTGGCGGTGATGACGGGGTTGCATCTTCACATCATCACGATGCTGATGGGCTCCTACGAGGTTTTACCCTTGGGGTCGGTCCTTTCAGGCGCGGCGGTCGAGGCATGGGGAACGGCGCGCGTGGCTCATGCCTTTGCGCTTGGGTTTTCTTTGGCCGCCCCATTTGTGCTGACAGCAACGCTCTACAATTTGGCGCTTGGCGTGATCAATCGCGCTATGCCGCAAATGATGGTGGCTTTCGTGGGCGCGCCCGCCATTGCCTTTGGTGGTTTGCTCTTGATGTTCATCATCAGCCCTTTCGCCTTGGCCCATTGGCAAGGGATTTTGATCATGGCCCTACAAAACCCGCTGGCTGATGTGCCATGAGCGAGGATCAATCCCCCGATGAAAAGCCCTTTGAAGCCACGCGCGAAAAACTAGAGGAGGCGCGGCGCAAAGGGGACATTCCCAGATCGGCAGATTTGAACACCGCCTTGATTTACGCAGGGCTTCTCTTGGGCGGCTTCATTTTTGGGGGTGCGGCTTTTCAATCCTTGGGGGACCTTTTGGTCGTAATCCTCGATCAGGCGGAGGCGCTTGCCCATTTGATCTTGACGGACGGTGGTCAGGGCTTGGTCGGACAGTTGATTTTTGAGGCTTTTATGCCTTTGGCGATTGTCACGGCGGTGCCAGCGGGCCTGATCGTGTTTGCACTGACCGCACAGCGCGGTTGGATTTTTGCGCCAAAAAAGCTGGAACCCAAGCTTAACCGCATCAGCCTGCTGAGCAATGCAAAGCAGAAATTTGGAGCGGATGGCCTTTTTGCCTTTGTCAAATCAGCTGTCAAACTAGGTGTTTATGCCGTTGTTTTGGCCGTGGTTCTTTGGCGCCAACGCGATGTTATTTTGGTGTCGCTCTACGGAAGTGCCGCGCAGTTTTTTATGCTCTTGGCACGGTTGATGGCGGAATTCATTTTGATCGTCTTTTTGATTTCGCTCTTGGTGGGTGGGATAGATTACATCTGGCAGTATTTCCGACATTTGCGGCAAAATCGAATGTCGCGCCAAGAAATGACGGAGGCGATGAAGCGCGCCGAAGGTGATCCCGCGCTGAAACAGACCCGCAGGCAGCGCGCTGTGGAGATTGCAACCAACCGAATGATTGCCGATGTGCCAAAGGCCGATGTGGTCATCGTCAACCCGACCCATTATGCAATCGCGCTATCATGGGAGCGCAGATCGGGGCAGGTGCCAATCTGCGTGGCCAAAGGTGTTGATGCGGTTGCCGCACGCATCCGTGAGGCGGCGCAGGCCTCGGCCGTGCCAATCTATCATGATCCCGCATCGGCGCGTGCGCTATACGCCGCCGTTGATCTTGGGGCTGAAATTCAGCCGGATCATTACCGCGCAGTGGCGGCGGCCATTCGATTTGCAGATCGGATGCGGCATCAAATTCAGGGATATGTGAGATGACAAAGCCGCACCATGATCCAAGGCTTGCGGGCTTGCTGCCCATAGCGGCCCTCATGCGGGAGCGGGATTTGGCCCTTTTTGTCCAACATTTGGAAAAAATCCGAAGCTGTGAGGCCGATCTTGGCGCGGTGCGTTCAGAACGGGCGCGCATCGCTCGGTTCGAGATCGAGGCGAATATGGGTGGGATCTGTGCCGCGCGCTTGGCCTATCTTGATCAGAAGGAGCGGGGGATCACAGGCGCGCTGGCCCAGCTTCATGCGCAGGGCGAACCCCTGCGAAACAGTGCCGCGCGGGCCTTGGGTAAATGGCAGGTGATGGACGCGCTGTCGCGGGGCGCTTAGGCATCTTGGCGCATGATATCCACGATCAATACATCGTTCACAATATGCCCCAACACCGCAATCGCCGCCTCCCGCATCCCTTGGCGCAAGGGTGTCATCGCCAGAGACGAGGTAAAGACATCGTCAAAGCCGCCTGCATTGGCATGGGCAAACATCACCCGCAACAAAGCATCGCGCAAGCGTGGCTCGCGATTAAAGACCAATTGGTTCTGGCCCGTTTCAACCTCCAGAACGAGGGACAAAACCACCAAGGAGCGCACCGTGCCCTCGCGCACAATCGGCACAATGAATTGGTTGTTCAGACGTACATATTCAAGATTGGCAGTCGATCCAGGCATGACGCGCCCGTCTATGGCTGCGCTGTTCTCCACCGCTTGCGGGGTGGTTCCGTCTTGTGCGGTGTCTGCGCTTATATCTTCTTGGGCTGTGTCAGAAGTGGAATTTGGATCCGCGTCTTCAGCCTCGCTTTCTGTTTCGGCCATCTCGGGTGTGGGGCGCAGCATGATGCCTGCGCCCGCGCCAAGGCCTATGCCCAAAAGGATAAAGAGGACGGGGATCAAGATGCGCAGCATCAAATAACCTCAAAATGGTAGGATGATATCGGCCAATTGCTGACCATATCGGGGCTGTTGCATATCTGTGATCTGCCCGCGACCACCGTAGGAAATGCGCGCTGACGCGACCTTGTCATATGTGATTTCATTGCGCCGTGAAATGTCTTCGGGGCGAACGAAACCAGAGATCAGCAATTCCCGCAGCTCGAAATTCACGCGAACCTCTTGACTGCCCTCGATTTGCAAAACGCCATTGGGCAATACATCCACGATGGTCGCGGCAATCCGCAGGGTCAGGCTTTCGGAGCGCCGTGTGGATCCGTTCCCAGATGAGCTGCTGTTGGAGTTTGTGTCCACCGCATCAGCCATGCTGGCCCCATCGGGCAAGCGGCGATCAAGCCGTTGTGGGATCCCCAGAATTTGCGGCATCGCAAGGCTTTCACTCCCAGAGCGTCCGCGTTGCGAGGAATTTTCCATTTCCGCGCTTTCGTCAATTTCCACCACAACCGTCAAGATATCCCCTTGCACCGAGGCGCGCCGGTCCCCCAAAAGCGAGGTGCGTCCCGACATCCAAAGCGAAGCATCACGGGTCGCCCCACCGCCTGCTACCCCATTGGTGACGCGCGGATCCGACACGGCATAGGCTACGCGATCACTGGCCGCGTTGAATTCTGGCGCACGTCCGATATTCTCAATTCGGCTGCAGCCTGCACAGAGCACCATAACAATCAGAAGCAGGGGAAGGGTTTTCATATCTGCGACACCTTGCATTAGGGCAATCTGGCCAATGCGGTGCTTGCAGGGCCTGCGGCCACCTGCACCAGACCCGCAGCCAAAACCTGACCGCTTATGGTCATTCGGGAACTGAGGTTCATCACGCGCAGTCGGTCACCAACTGCACCACGGTCCAAGGCGCGCCCCTCGGTCAGGATTGAGAGATTGCCCTGCACATAGCGCAAGGTGATGATTTCATTGCGTGCGATAACGGCAGGTGCGGTCAAATCACTCGCAAAAATGGGTCGCCCTGAATAAATATTCACCCGCGCCTCCTGCCCGATGATTTCATTCGGGTCGTGGATGCCGCCTGCCACGGTCTCCTCGATCAATGTGAGATGCTCTGGGCCGATGATGTGCTGGCTTCGGATGGTGGTGGTGGCGATGACGGTTTGCGCCAAAGCCATTTGCCCTGTTCCCAATAGACACAGAAGCAGAAGATAACGCCAGATCATGGCGGGCCCTTTCATCTGATTTGCGTGGTTGCGCCGAGCATCTGGTCGGCGGCCGTGATGACTTTGGCGTTCAATTCATAGCCACGTTGAGCCTCGATCAGATCTGTGAGTTCTTGCACAGCATCAACCGAGCTTTCTTCCAGATAGCCTTGTCGCAAGGTGCCAAGCCCGTCACGGCCTGCCGTCCCAATCAGTGCCGCGCCGGAGGCGGCTGTTTCCACAAAGAGGTTGGAGCCAATCGCCTCAAGCCCGCGCGGGTTGGCAAAGCCCGCCATGGAAATCTGCCCCAAAAGTTCGGCATCGATTTGATTGGCAAAGAAGGCGTAAACTTCCCCTTCTGCATTGATGGAGAGGGAGCGCGCATCAGGCGGGATGGTGATGCCAGGCGCGACCGCAAACCCGTCCGCGGTGACCAATTCACCTTCGCCCGTTTGCTTTAATGCGCCATCGCGTGTGAAGGCGGCTTGCCCAGACGGAAGCGTGACCTCGATATAGCCTGGCCCTTCTATGGCCACATCCAAGGTCGCGCCTGTTTGCGTCAGACTGCCCTGTGCCACGATCACGGAAACGGATGCAGGCCGCACGCCGAGGCCCAATTGCACCCCCGTTGGCACAAGGCTGCCATCGGATGCGCTTATCGATCCAGCGCGTGTCATCTGCTGATAATGCAGGTCGGCAAATTCCGCGCGGCGGGTGGAATATCCCGTGGTGTTCATATTGGCGAGGTTGTTTGCGATCACCTCCACCCGCATTTGCTGTGCGCTCATGCCCGTTGCCGCAATGCTTAACGCTCTCATCATTTATCCTTTCGATTTATGTGCGATTGCCAAGCTGTCGGATGCTGTCGCGTTGACGTTGATCCTCGCGGTCGTGAAAGTTCTGACCCATCTCATAGGCGCGCTGCACTTCGATCATGCGGGCAATCTGTGCGATTGGATTGACGTTGGACCCTTCAAGAAACCCCTGCAGCAATTTTGCTGGCGGCGCAGGCTCATAGCCGCTTTCGGCGCGCAATAAGGTGCCGCCTGCATGGGCCAGTTCGGTTGGGTCGATGGGCTGCCATACCCCAAGCTGCGCCAATGGCCGACCATCCGCCGAAAGCGTTCCATCGCCCGCCAGAAGGATATTTCCCGCATCGGGTGGCACAAAAATTGGT
The DNA here is from genome assembly GCA_025751475.1 of Rhodobacteraceae bacterium XHP0102. Classification (GTDB taxonomy): domain Bacteria; phylum Pseudomonadota; class Alphaproteobacteria; order Rhodobacterales; family Rhodobacteraceae; genus M30B80. The sequence continues at coordinate 97,204 of JAOWLD010000002.1, read as the reverse complement.
CCCCCCCCTTGGTCCAAAAGCAGATGCCCCTCGAGCGTGGCCAATTGCCCGTTCTGGTCTGGGGTGAAATGGCCTGCGCGGCTCAGGGCTTGGCCGTTTGGCGTCTCGATTAGGAAATATCCTTCGCCTTCAATGGCAAAGTCGGTCGGGCTGCCTGTTGGCGTGATTGGCCCTTGATCGGGTTGTATATAGCGCCCAATCGCAGCGGCCATGGATAGGCTTTCGTTGCCGATGCCCGTGCGCTCAACGTGTTCAGAGAACAGCACGCCTTCCGCGCGGAAACCACTGGTCGAGATATTGGCGATGTTGTTGGCCACCGCGTTCATTTCACGCAGAAGACCGCTTTGTCGCGTAAGCGTGGCGTAAATGACATTTTCCATCACATTCCCTCAATCAGCGGCAAAAGGGTCTGGGCGAAAAACGTGGTTAAGCTTTCGGTCATGAAGCTCATGGTGACCCAGAACACAGCCACAATTGCGGCGAGTTTTGGTACGAAGGTCAGGGTCATTTCCTGCACGGATGTCAGCGCCTGAAAAAGGCCAATGGCGGTGCCTGCAATCAATGCCACGCCCAGAATTGGGGCTGAAATGGCCATGGAGATCCAAAGGCCTTCGCGCATGGCATCGTAAAATTGACTTTCGGTCATCATTTTTGAACCCCTAGACAGGCATCCGCAGAATTTCTTGATAAGCCTCGACCACGCGATTGCGCACAGTCACGGCTGTTTCCACCGCCAATTCGGTTTGCGCCAAAGCCATGACCAGGGAATGTGGGTCAGCGCCAGTTGTCATCGCGTTGCGGGCAAGGGTTTCGCTGTTTTCCAATGTCGCGCCAAAATTCCGCAAGGCGGTCTCAAACGCATCATTGGCATTCGGGGTATGGATCGACCGTGTGCTTGGTCTGCCGATTGGCCCACCCGTGTCATTTGGGGCGCTTGGTCTGCTGTAAGCGGCGGCTGCATAGGAGGATTTCAATTCCATATCCGCACCTATTTCCGCAACAATTCGTTCAACTGGCTGGACATCTGCCGCAGTTGTTCAAACATCCGTAAATTGGCCTCATAGCTGCGCTGCGCCTCGCGTGCATCGGCCAGTTCCACCACCAAATTGACGTTGGAGCCGTTGTAATATCCGCTTTCATCGGCCAGCGGATGACCCGGTGCGTAGATGCGTGTGGCTTCGGTTCGGTCAAGAATAACGTCCCCTGTGCGCACCGCGCCATTTGGGCGGTCGGGGCCGCGATCTGGCTCGAAGGTTGTGAGTTTGCGCTGATAGCCTGGGGTGTCCGAATTCGCGATATTCTCGGAGACATATTGCAGGCGTTGATTTTGCACGCGCATACCAGAGGCTGCAATCGAAAGGGCGCCTGAAAATTCAACCATAGCTTTACCTCCTATCGCGCCAAGGCGCTGCGCATCGTGGCAAGCGCGGATTGATATATTCGAATGGCGCGTGAATGGGCGCGTTCGGCCTCCACCCCGCGCAGCATTTCGGTTTCAAGCGAGACAGTGTTGCCATTGGGTGAGGCGACACCGCCTGCATCCATCACCCGTGCTGGGCGACCTTGTTCAAACACATTTTGAAAGCTTGTGAGGTCCTGCGCCCGATATGCAGGGGTATCGGCATTGGCAATATTTTGCGCCACCAAGGCCTGTCGGGCAGCGGCGTGTTTTGCCGCCGATTTGGCCATGTGAAAAATTTCCAAATTCTGAAACATCGGGGCTTCTTCCTCCAATGACTACACGAAGGATTAAGACTGATTCCTTTAAAAAAGGTTCATTGCCGAGGCGCAGAAAGGCGGGTCACCATGGAAAACAGCTTTGCTCCCCTTGTATCCCGCATTCGGACGGTCTCGACCCGTCACATTGTGGGGCGTGTGACCGCCATTATGCCCCAAGCCATTCGCGCCACAGGGATCGAGGCCGTGGCGGAAATTGGAGATCGCGTCAGCATGGGGCCTGCGCATCTTTTGGGTGAGGTGTTGGCGATAGATGAAACGGGCCTCACCATCATGCCCGAGGGCGGTGGGGATGGGGTGCGACTGGGCGATAGTTTGCGCCACCTAGGGCCGCGCCGCATTGCGCCAAGTGGCGCATGGATCGGTCGGGTTATTGATCCCGATGGCGTCCCGTTGGACGGGCGCCCCCTGTTCCCAGGCCCGCGTGCGGTTTCGCTTCACGCCGCCCCACCCCCGCCCGCCACGCGCCGCCCGTTTGGAGCGCGCTTGGCTACGGGATTGGCGGTGCTTGATACGGCCCTGCCTATCGTTCGCGGACAGCGCTTGGGTCTGTTTGCAGGTTCTGGGGTTGGAAAATCTAGCCTATTGGGGCGACTGGCGCGAAACTTGGAGGCGGATATCACCGTGATTGCCTTGATCGGTGAACGGGGGCGCGAGCTGCGGGATTTTGTGGAGGATGTTCTGGGGCCAGAGGGCATGGCGCGCAGCGTGGTTGTCGCTGCGACATCGGATCAGCCCGCGCTGAGACGTGTGCGCGCCGCCACCACCGCGATGAGCATTGCTGAATATTTTCGGGATCAGGGGGCGCATATCGTGTTTTTGGCTGATAGCATCACCCGTTTTGCCGAGGCCTATCGCGAGGTCGCCCTGTCTTTGGGGGAAGGAGCGCAGATGCGTGGATACCCCCCATCAATGGCGCAGGCCATCATGCGTCTGTGTGAACGGGCGGGTCCTGGTCCGCGAACGGGTCGTGGGGATATCACCGCGGTTTTCTCGGTTCTTGTGGCTGGCTCCGATATGGAGGAGCCTGTCGCGGACCTGCTCCGGGGGGTGTTGGACGGTCATATTGTGCTCGATCGCGCCATTGCCGAGCGGGGTCGCTTCCCTGCGATTGATCTCTTGCGGTCGGTGTCGCGGGCCTTGCCCCATTGCGCAAGTGCGGAAGAAAACGCAGCTCTTGCTGATTTGCGGGCGAATTTGGCGGGCTATCAGCGGATTGAGATGATGGTTCAAGCGGGGCTTTACAGCGAAGGCGGTGACCCTGACGCGGATCGTGCCTTGCGGTTGTTTCCGATATTGGATCGGTTTTTGGCAGCCTCTTCTGACGGGCCAGATGCCGCCTTCGCCATGTTGCGCGGGCATCTGTCGGAAAACCCAATGGTGGCCGACCATGATCCTGTCGCTTAACGCATCCCACCAAGCAAGGTCAGCGCGATGGACATCGGGCTGAGCGCAGCAGGTTGTGCCGCAAGCTGTGCACGCGTCATGAAATTGCGGATCAAGTCTTCTTGACGGTCAGGGTTGGAGAATTGTTTGAGGGAGGCGTCCCCAAAGACGGCCTTGGCGCGGGATTTGAAATTACCCACCTGCAGGTCCAGATCCAACTTTCCGATCGAACTTGGCAGGCCAAGTGCCGTTTCAAACACGGAGCGTAAAGGCGGATTGCCCATCACCCGAAACCATAGCCCATTTTCGGACAGGTCTTCGGCAATGATGTCGGGTAATTCGCGCAATGCCGTCAACGCCAGGCGCATCGTTTCATCTTGGGCGCCAACCGCGCGCTCGAATTCTTGCCTTTGGAATTTCGACAGAACCTCCGCCGCAAAGCCCGCCGATTGCGTGCGCGGTGGCAATGTGCTGCCAAAGCCAAAGCTTTCTGCAAAAGCACGATAGCGCTTATCCGCCAATTTGTTGGCCAAAGCCTCTGGATTTGAGACGCCGTCAGATAGGATGCGGGTGATAAAGGCACGGTTCGGCAGATCATCTTGCAGGCCAAAAGCAGCGAGAGAGACGCGCAGCAGGCGATAATCTTTCACAAGATCCGCCGCTGACGTGATCTTTCCAATTTCCGCACGAAAATAATCCATATCGCGTTTGAGCACGGGCGAGGCGGCAAACAGGCTCAATTGTTGATCCATGCTGCGGTTGAGATACCGCCACCCAGCATAGCCAGGAAGCGGAAGGAGGGGCTGAAAGCTCATCTCATGGTCTCGCAGTTTTTATTGCGGGCGCTGCACAGCGGCCGTATCGCTTGCATGGGTGCTGCGCAGGTTCATGGCCTTATGGGCCGTCATCAAGCGTTCTTCGCGCGGCAGCAACAAGCGCAAGTGTTTCAGCGCATGATAGGTCTGGCCTTGTGTGATCGCCTCGGTCGCTTGCGCCAATATCTTGCGGCTATCTGCATCCGTGAACACTTGGCTGAGTTGCTCTATTCCGCGCATCAGCTGCAATTCGGCATCGCTCGGATTGGCATCGCCTGACAGGACAAGTTGCGCAATGTAGCAGACACGTCTTACAGGTGTATTCACCTGTTCGGGGTGAATGGCATCGCGCAAGCGCAAGATGTTTGCATTGGGTGTCATGATTGACAAACGTGATCTGCGATCCCCGTTTTCGATCACGGCCCCATTGATCAAGATACGCTCTTTAGGGCCAAGTTTCAGGACAAGGCCACTCATAGCGCCACCTCGACTGCTTGGTCATTTGGCCTGCTGGACGCGGCACTGGAGGCTGCGTTGGTGGTTAGTCCCGCCATAACCGCGCGGTTAATCTCGATAAGGGGCGCAACCGCGCCCTCACCCTTGAGTATCTTGCGGCTGTGCAGGTCGGTGAATTCCGCGAGGTAGAATAAACGCGCGCGCAAATCTTGTGGAAGGCCGTTGTGTGGGCTTGCAATATCCGTGGCCAACATGGTCCACAGGCGGCGATTGTCATAGATGGCCTCAGCGATCAGGGACATTGGGGCATTGGTTTCAGCGGCCCGTTTCAAACGGGCTGTGATCTTTTCAAAAACGGCATATTCGGTGCCGCGGGTTGTGCGTGCGGGGGCGGAGGCAGCGCCATAGGCGCTTTGAGCGAGATATGTGGCAGTCACTTCTGTGATCCTTCCAATAGGGCAAAAATACATTCAAACCTTTGCGCGCGAGGGCGCGCGTTGCACGGGCGGGCGGGATGCCCCCGCCGCCCGTGGCGATGCCGCTTAACGGAAGAGCGACAGGATTGACTGTGGTGCCTGATTGGCGATCGAGAGGGACTGCGTGGCCAGCTGCTGCTGCACCTGAAGCGCCTGCAATTTGGCAGATGCTTCTTCCATTTCCGCATCCACCAATGTGCCGATCCCCGATTTGAGAGAGTCGACCAATTTGCCAACAAACTCGGACTGGGTCTCGATGCGGCCCTGTGCGGAACCGAAGGAGGCCGAAGCGTCAATCGCGTTCTGGATCAGGGTTTCGATGTTTTCGAGCGCGGAGGAAGCTTTGCTGTCCGTGGTCACGTCAATATTGTCGAGACCGAACAAGCCACCCGAAGCGACCCCACCTGCATTGCCCGCACGTGCAAAAGCCAAAGAGGCGCTGCCTGAGCCATCATTGTCCACGTTCAATTCCCATGCACCCGTTGTGCTATTCTGGGTGACACGTGTCGTGACGCCGGTCAGATTTCCGCCATCGATCGCGGTTTTCAGACCTTTGGCCACGTCCTCCATGGTTTCACCCTTACCTGCGATGTAATCGAAGGAGCGGGTGCCCACGGTGACCTTGTAGCTGTCGCCTTCGTTCACGGTTGCGGTGGTCGAGAAATTGATCTTCTCGGCCCGCTGGCCAATGGTTGAATTTGCGGCGGTGTTTGTGCCCGAAGGTGCGCCCCCATTCACCGCCGTGATTGCACCTGTGCCATCGCCCGCCGTTGTGGCGGTCGATTGGACATTCAACCCCTCAAAGGCGCGGGTTGATGTGATGGTCAATTCCCCTGCGTTGTTGGCGGCTGTCACACCCTCAAGGCCAAGGGCGTTGATCTGGCCTGCGAAGGAGGCGGCGATATCCGCAACGGCCGCACCTGTGGCCGTATAGTTTAACGTCACCCCACCCACCGAGATTTGGGCGGTGTCGCCGCTTGCCCATGTCGCCGCGAATGTGACGACAGCGGTATTCCCTGCTGAGGCAACTGCGGAAGCGCCACCTTCGATTGTGGCATTGGCCGCAAGGCTGGCGCCAGATCCGAATGTGCCCGCCGAACTGGTCAAATCTTGACGGTTGACGGTGATGGTGCTGGCAGAAACGGAGGAAGCGCCTGAGCGGTCAAGTGAAGACAAAACCTCCACATCATTTGTGCCCCGCACAAGGTTCAAGCCATTAAATTGCGCAGAGCTGACCACCGTTTTGATCTGGTCCCGCAAGCTTGCGATATCAGTTTGGATTTTATCGCGATCAACGTTCTGCTCTTGTGCAGATACGATTTTACCTTTGATTTCCGTCAATAGGTCGGTCACCGTTTCAGTCGCATTGCGCGCAACCGCCACGGTGGATTCCCCAAGCGCCAAAGAATCTTGGATGCCCTGAAAGCCCTTTACATCGGATTCCATCACCTTTGAAATTGCCCATACGGCGGAATTATCCTTCGCAGTGGCGACCGATTTTCCAGTGGAGATTTCCGACTGCACTTTTTGCAGGTTGGAGTTCACAGATTTCAGTGTTTGCAATGCAACCATTGCGCTGTTGTTGGTCAGAATGCTGGACATATGTCCTTCCTTTCCTCTGATTACGGCGTCATTCACGCCAGTTGGCCATTGCGCGTATCGCAAGGTTCCACGTCATTCTGACGTTTGCGCCCGTGGGTCGGATCAAGCGGGTGTCGTCCCTTTGATTGGTTTCCAATCAACATGGACGCACGCCCCCTGAACGGGCGAGCCACTCATCGGAGTGCAGGGAAAGATTGCGCGAAATGCGCTAATAATCTCCTAAACGCGCGATGTGTTTACCGATCTAAAAAAGGGGAATTTGAGCCAGAATTGCCGTGAATTTTCCGCAAATCCGCTTCGCCTGCCCCGATAGGGCTAGCTTTGGCGCGACAATGTGCTTTGTGGTGCCGTGATCGTTTGGCGTTGTCCCGATACCGTGTAGGTGGAGAAGCTTTGCGCCCCGCTTTGCCCCAACAAACGCTTGGCGTCATCAATCCCTTGTTTCGCCGAGAATAGGAGTGCGGCATTGCGCTGCGCTGCCGTTTGGATTTGGGTCAAGATTTGTGGGGTGGGCTGTGTTGCCGCCAGACGCGGCACCAGACGCCCCAGCAGGAGGGTGTCTTGGGCCAAATGTGCAAGATCGCCGTGCAAAATGGCATCGCGTTGCCGCTCCAAGATACGCAGGATCATCGCGGTTAAATCGGTATAGCTCATTTGGTGGTCCTGTGCTGCTCAAGCAGGTCTTGATAGATTTGCTCGGCCAAACCGATGCCGCCACGGGCGGCAAGGCTGCGGGCATATTCCATACGCAGCATGGATGCGAATTGTGCCTCGCCTTGCCCGCCGCCAAAACTTTCGCGCGGCGCACCAGTGCGGGCGTGTTTGAGCATTTCGGACAGGAACACGGTTTCAAGTTCTTTTGCCGTCTCCCGCAATTTTGCGTGATCCACGGGGGCCGCGTTTGCGCTCAAAGCGCCGCTTGGAGGGCGGAGAGTGGAAAGAATCGGTGTCTGGTCCATCGGGTCGAACCCTTAGAATTCGAATTATTTTGACCAGATTATCCAGAAGGTCGGTAAAGATTTGGTAAGGGAGTGCGGTCAATCTTTGCGCATGACAGAATGTCAAAAGGCCGCAGAATGCAGGAATTGACCCCGATCTTCATGTTGAAACCCAGCCCCCTTGAGGGGCGGTTGCCCGTTCCCTTGTCACAGGCTGTGACAGAAGAGGCGGGATTTTGGACTGAAATGTTCGAGCAGCCTGAAGACGGGGATGATTTGTCCGCGCTTGCCGATATGGCCCCGATTGCGGGTCGCCCAGATGGGCTTGCGCCGATACATCTGACTGCCATCACGCCCTTGGAGATGATGGTTGCAGCCGCACAACAGGATGTGGCGTCTGTTGTTGATGGCGATACCATCCCATCCGTTGAGGTGTTGGACGGTGGTCAGGATGGTCCTGTTGATCATCTGTTGCCGGGGCCGAATGCCCCATTCTTTGCCCCCAGTGTGGCATCTGATCCGATGATTATATCGGGTCCACCAGTGATGCAGGCGCGGGGTGCCCCTTGGCCTGATGCGGCGCTCGGCTACGGGCGCAGTGTTGCGCCATCCCCTCCGATTTGGGAGAGGTCCATTGCAACGGATCAGAGGCCGTCAGATCCCAAGCCCACACTTGCCCTTGGGTTTGACCCTCAAACGCAAAGCGTGCGCGGGTCTGCGCCCCTATCGGATGAGGGACATTTTGGTGCGTTGCCTTGGCAGGTTCAAGCGGCACCGTTGGACACCGCAGCGGTTGCAAGGTCTTGGGCGGAGGTGCCTCGCACAGCTGACCCGCAGTCAGCCGCCACCGTACCAATGCCTGTCAAGCCCGCAGCCAACAGTTTGCCACCCATGCTTGGCAAGAATGAACAACCGCCGCTATCCAAAGTGGCATCTGTGCCAGTTGTGGCGGGTGATCCATCTCCAATGATCGGCAATCCCGCGGGGCTTGTTGCGGATGGGGTGCGGACAACCCCCCCTGTTGTGGACACGGTGCCTGTGCCACAGGATACCGTGACACCCGCGCCACTCATGCACAATGCCCCCGCTGACATCGGGCCTGTGATCGGCGCAGCCCTAGGACCGCGCCCACTGATTGAACAATCCATATCGGATATGGCACAAGACCAAAAAGGGCCAGATCATATCAGGCCTGAGCAACTGACCCCGCACGATGCCGACATACCGCGCCATGACCCATCCGTGCAGCCCGTCTCTGCGCCTGGTGCAAACGCCACCTTCACCCCCACGCAAATTGTAAATCCCGCAATATCATATGCAGAAGGGGTGAAGGTGCTGACGGGCGCTGATGTGGATATGATCCAAACCCCAGATTTTGGCGATGGTGGTCTTTTGGTGCAGACAGTCGCCCACGGGGGTTCATCGCCCACCCCAGGCACCCCGACCATGCTGACAGCGCCCGCAAGCGCGGCTTTGGCCCAAGTGACAGCGGCCCAACAAATTGCATCGCAGATTGATCGGCATATCGCGGCACTGCCCATCAATGTGCAGGGCACCCATGTGACTGAATTCACACTCAACCCGCCCGAGCTTGGGCGGGTTCGGATGACGCTTGAGACATTGCAAAACGGCGCATTGGCACTGACCATTGTCGCCGAGCGACCCGAAGTTGCGGATTTTATGCGGCGTCATAGTCCTGCTTTGATCCAAGATTTTCTGCGCGAGGGTCTGATGCAGACTTCGGTTAAAATCGAGGCGGGCCAAACCTTGGGTCTTGTGCAGGGGCAGAGCGGTGGTTCAGCGTCCAGCCACCTGCCGCCGCCACAGGGCCAGTCGCCACATACATCTATGACACAGATGCAAATGCCTTGGGGGGATGGGCAATCCCACGGGCAGCACCCCCAGCAGCAACGCGATCGTGAGTGGCCCAGCCCGCAAAATTCTGATGGCGGCGTAAGACCCACCCAGCCTTCCGAAACGGATCAGGTGCAGCCCCGCCCTGCCACCGCATCCAGTCGTGCCTTGGACCTGCGTCTATAGAAAGGATATCCGATGGAACCTGTGACCGCGCCACTGTCCCAAAACCCTCTGGCCGGAGATAAAAAAACCCAAACTGGCTCTCTGATTGCCTCGGATTTCGAGACATTCTTGCGGATGTTGACCACGCAAATTCAAAATCAGGATCCCTTAAATCCGATGGAATCAACTGATTTTGCCACGCAGCTGGCCACATTCTCTGGTGTGGAGCAGCAAGTGCGCAGCAATGATTTGCTGACATCTCTGAATGCTGGGATTGCGCGCTTGGGCATGGGGGATACGGCACGTTGGGTGGGTATGGAGGCGCAGGCCAATATGGCCGTAAGCTATGATGGTGACCCGATCAGTTTGCAGGTCCCCCCGAACGAGCGCGCCACGCGGATGGAGCTTCTGGCGATGAATGCAGCGGGCCAAGTTGTCCAAAGCGTGGCGATTGATCCAAGGGGCGGACGCATTTCATGGACTGGCCTGAACGAAGCGGGGGAGCCGCTGCCTGCGGGCCTTTACAGCTTCCAAGCGCGTGGATTTATAGCAGGGGAGGAAATGCCCAAAACCGAACCTGTGGCAGCATTCGCACAAATCCACGAAGCGCGGATGGATGGGGATCAATTGCGCCTTGTGATGGCAGGCGGTGTGGAGATTGAAGCCAATGATGTCGTGGCATTGCGATTGGCACAGTAGTGTCAGAAAAACTGCGCGACAGCCACCATACCGCCCGCAATCCCGAAGCCAAGCGCCCCATAGGCCAGACGTTCCTTCCAACGGGACTTCGGCGCCTGTGGTTTGGCATTGACCTGTGCAATCAATGCAGCCTCCGCCAAATCAGGCAGTCGCGGGCCGAAACGGGCCAAGACCCTAGCGGTTTTCCACAGGTCTGCAATCACGGCCTTGGGTCCGATGTTGCGCGCGATGTAATCTTCGACCACGGGCTTGGCCACATCCCAAATGTTGATATGCGGATCGAGCGAGCGCGCCACCCCTTCGACCACCACCATGGTGCGCTGCAAGAGGATCAGCTCTGTGCGGGTCTCCATCCCAAACTTTTCGGTTACATCGAAAAGATAGGCCAGTAGTCGGGCCATAGAAATGCGGCTGGCATCCATGCCAAAAATCGGCTCACCAACTGATCGCAGGGCTTGGGCAAATTGATCGACATCGCGATCCGCTGGCACATAACCCGCCTCAAAATGGACCTCAGCAACACGGCGATAATCCTTGCGGATAAAGCCCATGAGAATTTCCGCATAAACACGGCGCGTATATTCGTCCAAGCGGCCCATAATGCCAAAATCCAAGGCGACAATGTCCCCAATGGGTGACACTTTGAGATTGCCCTGATGCATATCGGCGTGGAAATAACCATCACGCAGCGCATGGCGTAAAAACATTTGCAAAACGCGCGCGCCAAGGGCGCGGCGATCCAGCCCTGCTGCGTCAATCGCGGCCACATCGCCCAATGGGATGCCCTTGGCCCAACTCATCGTCATCACTTGTCTCGAGGACAGGCCCCATTGAATTTGCGGCACCTCAAACCCGTCATCATTGGCGGTGTTGGCGGCGAATTCCCCTGCCGCGGCCGCTTCGATCCGCAAGTCGAGTTCTTGTAACACCACCCCCTCAAAATGCGCGACCACCTCGCGCGGGCGAAGGCGGCGAATTGAGGGGGCGAGGGCTTCGACCAGCCACGCGATCAGATAAAACGCGTCAATATCCTTGCGGAACGCGCGTCCAATCTGTGGGCGCAACACTTTGACAGCAACGTCTTGACCTGTCTCTGCTAGGGTTGCGCGATGCACCTGTGCGATAGATGCCGCGGCAACAGGTTCTGAAAACGCGCTGAACAAGGTGTCAACGGGGATCTCCAGTTCTTCCGCGATCACCTTTTGGGCCTGTGCAGTGGGGAAAGGCGGCAGCTTGTCTTGCAGAACCCGCAATTGCTGCGCCAATTCCGAGCCCACCACATCAGGCCGGGTCGATAGGATTTGGCCGAATTTGATATAGGCGGGGCCAAGTGCCGTCAGCGCGCGCGTCACGGGCGGCAGGGCGGGGTCGCCACGGTGGCCAAGCCATGCAAAGGGCAATCCCAAAACCCGCGCCGCAATGCGCAATGAGCGTGGGGCATTGAGCGCCTCCAACGCCACACGCATGGCACCAGTGCGCTCGAAGGTTGCGCCCGTGCGAATGACACGCCAAATGTTATGGGGGCCACGCATCGCTTAAATCTTCCAACCAGAATGCAACGCCGCAATACCAAAGCTGAGATTGCGATAGGTGACTTGCTCAAACCCCGCGGCACGGATCATACCCGCAAATGTCTCTTGGTCGGGGAATTTACGGATTGATTCGACCAGATATTGATAGCTGTCGCGATCATTTGCGATCATCTGGCCCATGCGTGGGATGACGTTGAACGAATAAAGGTCATAAAGTTTTTGGAGACCTGCATTTGGCAATTGGCTGAATTCCAACACCATCAACCGCCCGCCTGGTTTCAGCACGCGATAGGCCTCGTTTAGCGCATCTTGCACGCGGGTGACGTTTCGGATGCCAAAGCTGATCGTGTAGACGTCAAAGCGATTTTTATCAAAGGGCAGCGCCATCGCATCGCCGACAATCCAATTCAGGCTGTCCGCCATGCTGGCCGCTTCAGCGCGTTTTTGTCCCTCGATGAGCATGGATTGGGTCATATCCAAGACAGTCGCTTTGGCGGAAGGGGCACGTTTGAGGAAGCGAAAGGCAATATCACCCGTGCCGCCCGCCACATCGAGCAATTCTTGACCCGCGCGGGGGGCAAGCCAGTCCATCATCGCGTCTTTCCAAACGCGGTGAATGCCTGCGGACATGACATCATTCATCACGTCATAGCGGCTTGCGACATTGGAAAACACGCCATGCACCATGCCTGCTTTTTCATCCTCGCCCACGGTTTGGAATCCAAAATGGGTGGTGCGGTTGTCTTGGCTTTCATCTTTCGATGTCATCGGGCCTTGCCCTCCTTCTCAACTCCCCTCTCTTATAGGCAGCGAGGGTCGTCTGACAATGCGACGCTTGGAACATGGAGTGAAGAATTTGCCAGAACTTCCCGAGGTCGAAACCGTGCGCCGTGGTCTGATCCCTGTAATGGAGGGGCAGGTGATTGCACAATTGCATCTCAATCGAGACGGGTTGCGATGGCCATTTCCCGCCAACATGGTGCGAGATGTGTCCGGGGCGCGGGTGTTGCGACTGCGGCGGCGCTCGAAATACATCCTGATGGATCTGGATCGCGGCGGCACAGTGTTGATCCATTTGGGAATGTCGGGGCGGATGCTGATATCCCTGCCCGCAGGCGCGCGCGGCACTGTGGCACAATTCGTCCATGGCCATCCCGCACCACAAAAACATGATCATGTGGTCTTCGAAATGGCGCAGGGCGCGCGCGTGACGTTTAACGATCCGCGCCGATTTGGTGCGATGGATATGTTTGCGACAGAGACCGAGGCGGATCACTGGTTGATCCGCGATATCGGCCCCGAGCCTTTGGGCAATCAGTTTGATGAAACCTATTTGGTTGCCGCGTTAAAGGGGCGCAAAACACCAATCAAGGCGGCCCTTTTGGATCAGCGTATCGTTGCAGGTTTGGGCAATATCTATGTCTGCGAGGTTTTGCACCGCGCGGGTATTTCCCCGACCCGCCAAGCGGGGCGCATTGCGCCCGCGCGCGGCGCGGCGCTTGTGCCAATCATCCGTGCTGTATTGTCCGAAGCGATTGCAGCAGGGGGATCATCGTTGCGGGATTATCGCCAAGCTGATGGCGAATTGGGTTATTTCCAGCATGGGTTCCAAGTCTATGACCGTGAGGGTCAGCCTTGCGTTCGGGAAGGCTGCGCCGGGCTTATACGCCGCATCGTGCAATCTGGGCGGTCGAGTTTCTACTGCCCCAAGTGTCAAAGGTAGTTTTAACTTTTGCACGAGCCTGCTAACCCTGCGCCGAATTTCAAGTTCGAAGGATTGACTGGCCATGGCTTACGAAACCCTGATTGTGGACATTGAAAACCATGTCTGCCTGATCAAACTGAACAGACCCGATGCCTTGAATGCGCTGAACCTTCAGTTATTGGGCGAATTGTCCAAGGTGATTGCATCGGCCAATGCCAATGACAAAGTGCGGGTGATCGTCATCACTGGTTCGGATAAGGCCTTTGCCGCGGGTGCGGATGTCAAAGAAATGTCTGACAAAAGCTTTGTCGATGTGTTTGCAGGTGATCTGTTTACGACCGAAACCGAAGAATTGTTGCGGTGCCGCAAGCCGATTATTGCGGCGGTTGCTGGCTATGCGCTGGGTGGTGGCTGCGAGTTGGCGATGATGTGCGATTTCATCATTGCGGCTGATAACGCGAAATTTGGTCAACCCGAAATCAATCTGGGTATCGTGGCGGGGATTGGTGGCACACAGCGCTTGACGCGGTTTGTGGGGAAATCCAAGGCGATGGATATGCATCTCACGGGGCGCTTTATGTCCGCTGAAGAAGCCGAAAGATCGGGGCTTGTCAGCCGTGTCGTCCCTGCCAAGAAGCTGATGGAGGAGACTATGGCGGCCGCAGCCAAGATTGCCGAGAAATCCATGGTGACGGTGATGGCGGTCAAAGAATCGGTTAACCGCAGCTACGAGACCACCTTGCGCGAAGGTGTGCTGTTCGAGCGCCGTTTGTTCCACGCCCTGTTTGCAACCGAAGATCAAAAAGAAGGTATGGCGGCCTTTATGGAAAAGCGCGAAGCGCAATTTCGTGATAAGTGATAAAGGGCTTCACATTCTCTGACAAATCTCGTAAAGCCCGCGCCAGATATGCGTGTGAGGCCCGCTATGGCCAGAGGACTCGGTTCTGAAAACCCGGGCAAGGTGCTGGAAAGGCGCGCGTCACATATTGAAATGATACGAGCCTGTATGAAGGGATCTAGCCATGGCCAATACGCCACAGTCCAAAAAACGCGCCCGCCAGAATGAGCGCCGCTACGAAGTTAACAAAGCGCGCCGTTCGCGTATCCGCACATTCCTGCGTAAAGTTGAAGAGGCAATTGCAACGGGCGATGCCGCTGTTGCCGCCGCCGCCTTGCGTGACGCGCAGCCTGAATTGATGCGTGGCGTGACGAAGGGCGTTCTGCATAAGAACACAGTCGCGCGGAAAATGTCGCGTTTGTCGACCCGTGTGAAGGCGCTCTCAGCCAAATAGGATTTCCTATTTTACCTAATTTTTATGACAAAAATACCCGCTTCGGCGGGTGTTTTTTTGAAAAATCTTTATCGATCAATATCATTCTGCTGCTGCATCAGATTCGGTTCTGAAAAAGAATTGTGTCAAGCGTGAAGTTCTATTGCGAGAGGGGTCGGAGTCCCGCTAGCTTCGCATGGTGATTCAGATTGTCTGGGGGGACAGCTGATAGGTTATACGAGCGCCAAGCCTGCGTTTATGCGCGCAGGCGGGAAGCAAGGGACTTGTTTCTGGTGTGGATGTCGCCGCGGCACGTATGTGTGAGGTGAAATCCAGGGTGCAGATTTCTGCGTCCCTGCGTTGATCCGCCTGATTAAGTGTTCCCTCGGAAGAGTTATTGAGTGTTCAAACGCCAAAGGCGCCGCATTTATGTGCGAAATTGCCTTTTTGGGGACGTGATTGGGCAACACTCAGCTCTTTCGATGTGAACATCACAAGTGCGCCACCTTTTGTGTTGGCCTTGTGCGTGTTCAGCAGATTTTCTGAGCCGAAGTAAATGGGGATGACCCCGCGTGTTTAGGTCAATTTTCGGCCTGCCATGCGGCAATATATAAAAAAAACGTAGGTGCGTAATGACGAACGAAAAGTGGGTGGACATATGCAACGATCTGCAATCAGCGATTGGAAAGAACAATTTCAAATCTTGGATTGAGCCGATCACGTTTGACCGCATCGATGCACGCACCGCGCATTTTCGTGTTCCAACTAATTTCTTTGGCACTTGGGTTTCGCAGAAATTTGGCGATGTCATTTTGCGCCACTTGCACAGTGCGGGCTTGGCCGTTGATCGCTTGGCGTTCGTGGTGACCACAGCGCCGTCTGACTCTGTGGAGACGCAATTGCCCATTTCTGCGACTGCGCCACAGCTTGCACCTCAATCTGCTGCGGCGGCATCGGGCGGTGATCTGCCTGTTTCGAACCTGAACCCCGCGTATACATTTGACCAATTCATCGTGGGCAAGCCAAATGAATTGGCCCATGCCGCCGCGCGCCGCGTGGCCGAAGGTGGGCCAGTGGCGTTCAATCCCCTGTTCCTTTACGGTGGGGTCGGATTGGGTAAGACACATTTGATGCACGCCATCGCGTGGGAACTGACGCAGAATAAGCCCGACCTGCGCATTCATTACCTCTCTGCAGAACAGTTTATGTATCGCTTCGTCCGTGCGCTCCGTGAGAAGGACACCATCAGCTTTAAGCAGATGTTCCGCTCGGTCGATGTGCTGATGGTGGATGATGTGCAATTCATCGCGGGCAAAAACTCGACCCAAGAGGAGTTTTTCCACACGTTCAATGCACTGGTCGAGATGGGCAAGCAAATCATCATTTCTGGGGATCGTGCGCCAGTGGACATGGAAGATCTCGACAGCCGCATCGCTTCGCGTTTGCAATGCGGGTTGGTGGTCGATTTGCACCCCACTGATTACGAGCTGCGCCTTGGTATTTTGCAAGCCAAGCTAGAGACACAGCGCCTGCGCTACCGCGATTTGAAAATGGCGGACGGCGTGTTGGAATTTATTGCGCATCGCGTGTCCTCCAACGTGCGTGTTCTGGAGGGGGCTTTGACCCGCCTTTGCGCATTCGCTGATTTGGTCGGGGCCGAGATCACCCTTGACCTCACCCAAGAATGTCTGTCGGACATTTTGCGCGCCACAAGCCGCAAGGTGACGATGGATGAAATCATCAAGAAAACCTGTGATTACTACAAGGTGCGCCCTGCTGATCTGATCAGCCCCAACCGCGCGCGCAATATCGTGCGTCCGCGTCAAATGGCGATGTATCTGTGCAAGAAATACACCACGCGGTCTTTGCCTGAGATCGGCCGTAAATTCGGTGGGCGCGATCATACCACGATCTTGCACGGTGTGCGCAAAATCGAGGAGCTGATGAGCACAGACAGTCAATTCGTAGAGGACGCGGAATTGCTGCGCCGCCTGTTGGAGGCTTAAATTCGCGCGCATCTGCGCAGATTGCCATTGACCCAGACGCCCCCAAGCGAAACATTGCGCATAAAATGCTTGTGCCGCGGCGCAGAGATAGTAACCTCTGCGCCCCGCCCTATGTTGGAGACGAGGCTATGAAATTTTCTATTGAGCGTGCCGCCCTGCTCAAAGCAGTCAGCCAAGCCCAGTCGGTTGTCGAGCGCCGCAATACAATTCCCATTTTGGCGAATGTCTTGATCGAAGCGGACGGCAGCAATGTCTCGTTCCGCGCGACAGATTTGGATATAGAGGTGGTCGACAAGGTTGATGCCCATGTCGAACAGGCAGGCGCAACCACAGTATCGGCGGTAACGCTGCATGAGATCACGCGTAAATTGCCCGATGGGGCCTTGGTGCAGATCAGTGATGATGCGGCTTCGGGGCGGTTGATTGTGCAGGCGGGACGCTCGAATTTCTCTTTGGCGACATTGCCGAAGGAAGATTTTCCTGTGATGTCCTCGTCCGAATACAGTGCAAATTTTTCGGCCAAGGCACCCGCCCTGCGCCGCTTGTTCGATAAATCCAAATTTGCGATTTCGACCGAGGAAACCCGCTACTATCTCAACGGCGTTTATTTCCATATTGCCGAGGGCGAAGAGGGGCGGATGTTGCGCGCGGTTGCCACCGATGGTCACCGTTTGGCGCGGGTTGATACTGAACTGCCCGCAGGTGCCGAGGCCATGCCAGGTGTGATCGTGCCACGCAAAACCGTGGGCGAGATCCGCAAATTGCTTGAAGATGATGATGCGGTGATTGCCGTGTCCGTCTCCGAGACAAAAATCCGCTTTGCCACACCTGAGATCACCCTGACCTCGAAGGTGATTGATGGCACCTTCCCCGATTATCAGCGGGTCATCCCATCGGGCAATACCCGTAAATTGGAGGTGGATGCCTCTGAATTCGCGCGTGCGGTGGATCGTGTGGCCACGGTGTCTTCTGAACGCTCGCGTGCGGTGAAATTGTCACTTGATGAGGATCGGTTGGTTCTGTCGGTCAACGCCCCTGATGCGGGTGCCGCCGAAGAAGAACTGGCGGTGGCCTATGCGGATGAAAAGCTGGAGATTGGCTTCAACGCCAAATACCTGCTTGAAATCGCCAGCCAAGTGGATCGCGAGAATGCCGTTTTCATGTTCAACTCATCGGGGGATCCGACCTTGATGCGCGAGGGTAATGACACCAGCGCCATCTATGTTGTGATGCCGATGCGGGTCTAAGGCATTCGCCCCCGCCAAAGGGAAAGACCGCGCGGGATGACGGCCTATATTTCGGCTTTGCACCTCTCTCATTTCCGCAGCCACCTTGGGCTGCGATTGGCCTTTGATGGGCGTCCTGTTACGGTTTATGGGCCCAATGGCGCAGGCAAAACCAATATTCTCGAAGCCATTTCCATGCTCTCGCCTGGTCGCGGTTTGCGGCGTGCGCCGTCTGAGGATTTGACGCGCCGCCCAGAAGGCATCGGATGGCGAGTGGCTGCAACGCTTGAAATTGACCATGTGACACATGAGGTGGTGACGCGCGCAGAACCAGGCAACCCCCGTCAAGTAGAGATTGACGAAAAATCCGCACCGCAATTGGCGCTTGCGCGACTTTTGCGGATGGTCTGGCTTGTGCCTTCGCAGGATCGTCTCTGGATCGAGGGGGCCGAGGGACGCAGACGGTTTTTGGATCGGATCACTTTGAGCTTTTTTCCAGAGCATGGTGAGGCGGTTTTGGCCTATGAAAAAGCCATGCGCGACCGCAATCGACTGTTGAAGGATCAGGCCCGCGATACAAGCTGGTATAGCGCGCTTGAGCGGCAGATGATGACCGCAGCGGCGCAAATCCACGCCAATCGTCAAGCGGCGCTGACCCGGATCGCGGCGGCGCAAGAACAGGCGGAAACCAGTTTCCCAATTGCGGATTTGACCTTGGAGGAGGGCGATGGTTTCACCGTGCCTGATGACTTGGCCCGTTTTTGGGCCGAGACGCGCGCGCGCGATATGGCGGCGGGGCGCACGCTTGTTGGTCCGCATCGCACCGATCTTGGCGCGATCTATCGGGTCAAAGATGCCCCTGCACGGCAATGCTCTACGGGCGAGCAGAAAGCCTTGCTTGTCTCCCTCATTTTGGCCAATGCCCGTGCCTTGAAGCAAGATACAGGCCGTGCGCCTTTGGTGCTGTTGGATGAGGTGGCTGCGCATCTTGATGCAGCACGCCGTGCCGCCCTTTTTGACGAGATATGCGCGCTCAACGCGCAAGCCTTCTTGACAGGAACGGGGGCAGAATTGTTCATGGAGTTTGGCACGCGTGCGCAGGATGTGCCGCTTGGCTCATAAGGGCCACATACAGGACGGATCATGACCCTTACCCTTACGCAACTGGCGCTTTATGCGGGCGCGTTGTTTGTGCTGTTTCTCACGCCTGGGCCCGTGTGGTTGGCATTGACCGCGCGCACCTTGGCGCATGGGATCAAGGGTGCGTTTCCCCTGATGCTTGGCGTGGCCATTGGCGATGCGGCATGGTCGGTTCTGGCCTTGGTGGGGCTTGCATGGATAGTCGCCAGCTTTGACTGGGTGATGGAGGCGCTGCGCTGGCTTGCCGTGATTGTTTTTGCGGGGATGGGGTTTATGCTTATTCGTCATGCGGACGCGCAAATCAGCGCCGATAGCCGTCTGAATCGCAAAGGGGTCTGGGCAGGGTTTATTGCGGGGCTTGCGGTGATCTTGGCAAACCCAAAGGCGATTTTGTTCTACATGGGTATGTTGCCAGGTTTCTTCGATCTCACGACCGTGACGGTGACGGATATTGTCGTCATCGGAGGGATTTCGATGGCCGTGCCTTTGGTCGGCAATGTCTTTTTCGCCATGTTCGTGGACCGCGCGCGCCGCCTTGTGACCAATCCTGATGCCTTGGTAAGGATCAACAAAGTGGCAGGGGGCTTGTTGATCTTGGTTGCGGTGGCGATTGCGGTCTTCAACCGCTAAATATTGTGGCAAAGGCGTGACATTCCCACAACAACGCGTTATAAAATGGCATAAGAAACAGGCAGAGGTCCCCATGGCCGAAAACGCGCCCGCACCGCAAGATTATGGTGCAGATTCCATTAAAGTTCTCAAAGGCTTAGAGGCGGTTCGCAAGCGCCCTGGGATGTATATCGGGGATACCGATGACGGCTCAGGCCTGCATCACATGGTCTATGAGGTTGTTGACAACGGGATTGACGAGGCCTTGGCAGGTCACGCGACCCAAGTTTCTGTCAAAATTCATGCCGATAATTCGGTTTCCGTGCGCGATAACGGCCGTGGGATCCCCGTTGATCTACACGCTGAGGAGGGGGTTTCTGCGGCAGAAGTGATTATGACGCAGCTGCACGCAGGCGGCAAATTCGACCAGAATTCCTACAAGGTTTCAGGCGGTTTGCATGGCGTGGGCGTATCTGTGGTCAATGCTCTGTCCGATTGGTTGGAGTTGCGCATCTGGCGCAACGGCAAGGAACATTACGCGAAATTCGAACGCGGTGACACGGTCGAACATCTGCGCGTTGTGGGAGATGCTGAAGGCGAAAAAGGCACCGAGGTGCGGTTCTTGGCTTCGCTGACCACCTTCTCGAACCTCGACTATGTGTTCAAAACGCTAGAGACGCGTCTGCGCGAATTGGCGTTTCTCAATTCAGGCGTGAAGATTATTCTTGAAGATGAACGCCCTGCTGAACCTTTGCGCACAGAAATGGTCTATGACGGCGGTGTGCGGGAATTTGTGAAATACATCGACCGCTCCAAATCGGGGATGTTGGACGAGCCGATTTTCATGTCGGGCGAACGCGATGGCATTGGCGTTGAAGTCGCCATGTGGTGGAATGACAGTTACCATGAAAACGTGCTGCCCTTCACCAACAACATCCCGCAGCGCGATGGTGGCACGCATTTGGCGGGCTTCCGTGGTGCGTTGACGCGCACGATCAATCATTACGCCAACACATCTGGCATCGCCAAGCGCGAGAAGGTCAACTTCACTGGCGATGATGCCCGCGAAGGGCTGACCTGCGTGTTGTCTGTCAAAGTGCCTGACCCAAAATTCTCAAGCCAGACCAAGGATAAGCTCGTCTCCTCAGAGGTGCGCCCCGCGGTGGAAAATCTGGTCAACGAAAAGCTTGGCGAGTGGTTCGAGGAGCATCCTCAAGAGGCGCGCCATATCGTAGGCAAGATTGTCGAAGCGGCTTTGGCCCGCGAAGCCGCGCGCAAGGCGCGCGAACTCACCCGCCGCAAAACCGCGATGGATGTGGCCAGCCTGCCTGGAAAATTGGCCGATTGTCAGGAAAAAGACCCAGCCAAATCCGAATTGTTCCTCGTGGAAGGGGACAGTGCGGGTGGCTCGGCCAAACAGGGCCGTTCGCGCCACAATCAAGCGGTGCTGCCCTTGCGCGGGAAAATTCTAAACGTAGAGCGTGCGCGCTTTGATCGGATGCTTTCCAGTCAAGAGATCGGCACGCTGATCACCGCACTTGGCACGGGGATCGGGCGGGACGAATTTGATCTGTCCAAACTGCGCTACCACAAGATCGTCATCATGACGGATGCCGATGTCGATGGCGCACATATTCGCACGCTCTTGTTGACCTTCTTTTTCCGCCAGATGCCGCAGATCATTGAGGCGGGAAATCTGTTTATCGCGCAACCGCCGCTTTACAAGGTCGCGCGTGGCAAGTCGGAGGTCTATCTCAAAGACCAAGCTGCACTCGAAGATTACCTGATCCAAATGGGTGTTGATGGGGCCGTCTTGCGGATGCCATCGGGCGAAGAAATCGCAGGGGCGGATTTGGCCCGCGTGGTTGAGGGCGCGCGCGCCTTCCGCCGTGTGTTGGAGGCGTTCCCGACCCACTACCCGCGCCACATTTTGGAGCAAGCCGCGCTTGCGGGCGGGTTTGACCAAGAACAGCTCAACAGTAACTTGCAATCTGTGGCCGATCAAATCGCGGCGCGTCTGGATCAGGTGGCGGTCGAATATGAGCGCGGTTGGCAAGGGCGCATCACCCAAGACCACGGCATCCGCCTGAGCCGTGTTTTGCGGGGCGTTGAGGAAATCCGCAGTCTCGATGGGGCAGTTCTGCGCTCAGGGGAGGCGCGCAAGCTGTCAACGGTCAGCGCAGAAACGCGTGAGATTTTCGCAAAACCCGCCCATCTGGCGCGGAAGGAACGCAGCCAAATCATCCATGGGCCGACCGAATTGCTCGATGCCATTTTGGCAGAGGGTGAGAAAGGCCTGACCCTGCAACGTTATAAGGGATTGGGGGAGATGAACCCAAGCCAGCTTTGGGAAACCACATTGGACCCAGAAGCACGCACATTGTTGCAGGTGAAAGTTGATGATCTCGCGGATGCGGATGATATCTTCACCAAGCTGATGGGCGATGTGGTGGAACCCCGCCGCGAATTTATTCAAGCCAATGCGCTGAGTGTCGAGAATTTGGATTTTTAAGCAGGGTTCATCCCCGCCGCATTCAAGGCGGGGATCATCCGTCCAGACCTGATGGGCCGAATTTCAGGATCACGGGAACCACCAATTCTTCTTCATCTTGCAAATGTCGATCCAACAGATGGGACAGGCGGGTCAGTTCGCGCTCCAATGGCGCAATCGCGTCTGGACCCTTGTTGGCCATAGCCCCTGTGATTGCGCCGTTTGCGGCATTTGCAAATTCCGTCAACAGCGGGTCCAGCGCGTGGTGGTCGCGGTCCAAAATGTCGAATCCGCGTTCTAAAACGGGGGCCTTTTGAACCAAAAGCGGAAAATAGTGCTGATCCTCGATCATGTGATGACCGTGAAGCTGCTCAAGCAACATTCCTCCGAAGCGCGAGACGTTGCGCGCGAAGTTCTGCGGATCACTTTTGCGATCTAGCGCGGTTTGCACAGCATCGGTCAGCATCGCGTCAAGCCGGCGAAACATCAGGTGGCGATCCAGCCAAAAGGCCACCAGACCCCCAAAATTTGGATGGGCTTGCCACGCATCGCGTGGGTATTCCTCCAACAGAACCCGCAGCGCATCGGGCAAACCCGTGCGGCGCGCAAGCGCCAGAACATCATCTTCGGTCATAGTTTTGTCCTCATCGAAAAGGGCCGCTGATGACAGCGGCCCTTCGAGAAATCAGGAGGCGGGCGCGGTTAGGAAATTGTCGCCCAGCCATGTCGGTTGTCGCCCTCAAGGCTGCTTAAAGGCGCACCTCCATCGCTGTCCCGAACCCTATCTCCAATACCTCTCTAGACACTGGACCACCTCCTTTCATTACGTTTCAGTTATCCACAGGTTGCCACATATTTTGTGTTTGTCAAAAGTTTTTACGCAACCTGTGCCAAAACTTTGCGCGTGATCAGGCGGAAAGGCACAAGCGCAAGCAACGCAAGTGCAAGTTTGACCAGCCAATCCGCAATCGCAAGAGACACCCACAACGGCGCCTGAGGGCCGAAGCCTAAAATCGGCAGCACCTCACCCGCCCAAGAGACGTCATTGGCGGGTTCAAGGAAGCTGAGGCTTGCAGAAAAAGCGATGGTGAAGAACAAGGCGGTATCAAGGCTAGAGCCGATGAGGGTCGAGACCACAGGCGCGCGCCACCAGTTGCCCGCACGCAAACGATCAAAGATTGCGACATCCACCAATTGTGCGACCAAGAAGGCCAGACCTGACCCGACCGCAATGCGCAGCGTAACCAACGGACCAAATTCGCCCATGATCTGCGTGCCGATCAGGGAGCACAAGACACCCGTCACAAAACCCGCCAAGACGACACGCCGCGCGGCCGATGGGCCGTATACGCGGTTCATGATATCGGTGACCAAAAAGGCAAGCGGATAGGTAAATGCCCCCCATGTCAGCCAATTGCCGAATAGGAATTGCACAAGGATATTCGAGGCCAGAACGATGGCCGCCATGGCAACGATGCCAGGAAGGTAAGACGTTTTCATAATGTTCATCCGTTTTGACAAGGTAGTCGGAGACTTGGCCCCGCGCGCATCGCGGGACAGGGCGCGCTCTATGCTGATTGGTCTTCTTTCGCAAGCGCTGAAATCGCCTGCGCGACAATGCGGCTGGACATCGGTGTCATGGCCGCCAAATTAGCGCGGCTGTCCTCAACAATATAGATTGCGCTGTTTTCGCGCAAACGCCGCACCTGTTCCACACTGAGGCCAAGCAGCGAGAACATTCCGCGCTGCGCTGCAATCTGATCTGCCAATGTCGCCATTTGATGCGCCCTAAGTGCATCTGCAAAACCTTGACGGTTCGCGTTGATCTCTGCGCGCATGGTAGTCAATTCGGTCTCCCACATCGCGCGCAGATCGGGATCGTCTAAAATCACCTGAACAACCCGCGCCCCATGGTCAGGCGGGAAAGCGTAGTTTTGACGATTGAGCCATGTCAGCAAGCCTTGCATCTGGGTTTGAGTTTCGGGGCCGGCACATTGGGCCAGAACAGCACCCACACGGTCGCGATAGAGCCCAAAGGATTTTGACGCAGAGAAGCCCACCAAGAGTTCGGGGCATTCTGCAGCAATCAGGCGTAACCCTGTAAGATCGGCCTCAATTCCGTTGCCAAAGCCCAGATAGGCCATGTCTATCACAGGGAGGGCTTTGGCCTTGGCCAATGTCAGTGCGATGTCTCGCCATACCTGCGCGCTTGGCTCAATGCCTGTTGGATTGTGGCAACAGCCATGGATCACCACCGCATCCCCTTCTGCAACCTGTGCGAGATCGGCCATCATGCCCGCGTGATCCAATCCGCCTGTTGCCTCATCGCGAAAGCGATAGGTCTGAACCTGCAGACCCAAATAGTGTAAGATCGAGGCGTGATTGGGCCATGTGGGTTCTGGCAGCCAGACGGTCAGACCCGCACGCAGGTATTTCAGCGCCTCGAAACATTGACGCAGCGCTCCTGTGCCTCCGGGTGTGGCAATCGCGGCTTTGGCCCCGCGTGTGGTAAAGAGCAAATCTTCGACTGCCTCAAGATAGGCCTTGTCGCCTGCAAGCGAGATATAGGATTTGCTTTGCTGCGCGTTCCAAATCTGTCGCTCGGCCTCTTTGACGGCGGCCATGATGGGTGTCTGCCCTTGGCTGTTGCGATAGACGCCCACACCAAGGTCGATCTTTTCAGGGCGTGGGTCCGCCGCAAAGAGGGCCATCAAGCGGATGATTTTATCAGCTTCTGGTGCGGTCAAGGTTTCAAACATGGTGGAGCCTTTAGGCGGGGTGCTGCGATATATCACGGTCGCGGGTCAGAACGCGCCTGCGATCCTCGAACCGCTCCGCCACAAAGCCCGCCGCGTGATAGAGCGCCAGCGCACGCGGATGGTCAAGCGTGCAGGTGTTCACGGTCACGCAAGTCACGCCTCTACCCGCCCATGCCTGATGCAGGGCCTGCATCAACAAGGCGCGGCCAAGCCCCTGTCCAACGGCATTTGGCAACAGACCGAAATAGGCCAAGTCGCAGGTCCCGCTTTCGGAAAAGTCCAACATGAAAAACCCCTGTGGGGTGCCCGCGCGCTTGGCAATCCATGTCTCGACCATAGGGTGATGCAACCATGCCTGCAGCTCTGCCTTAGGGCGATTGTGTTGGTCCACCCATTCGTAATCGCGGCCCACCGCATCATAAAGGGAGAAGAAATCGTCCAAAGACGGCGCAATGGCCTGTGCGACATCCACCCCTTGGGGCAGCGTAGAATTGCTTTGCGGTGGTGACAGCATCCGCAAAATCGTCACCCGATAGGGAACTTCTGTTCCCGCCTTAATCAGGCTCATCCCGTCTCGACTTTCAGCTGGTCAAATTGGCCCCATTCGGCCCATGATCCATCATAAAGCGCGTGATCGCGATGCCCCAGTATCTCAAGGCCAAGGGACAGAATGGCAGCTGTCACGCCTGATCCGCAACTGGTGATGATCCGCCGCTCTAGGTTAACGCCTGCTTCTGTAAATGCGGCGCGCAACGCGTCACCCTTTTTCATCGTGCCGTCTGGGTTGAGAAGAGTGGCGTAATGAACGTTCATTGAGCCTGGGATGTGTCCCGCCCGCAACCCCGCGCGAGGTTCGGGTTCATCCCCACGAAAACGCGCGGGGCCGCGCGCATCGATAATTTGCCAATCGCGCAGTTTCACGGCAGCGGCGACTTGGGTGACATCCTTGACCAGATGGGCCTGACGCTGCGCTGTCATGTGACGGTCGCGCAGGATCGGGGCCATATCCTCCAAAGGTCGGCCCTCGGCTTTCCATTTCATAATCCCACCGTCAAGAACCGCGACATCGGTTTTTCCCATCAAGCGGAACAGCCACCAAACGCGGGCTGCTGAAAACAGGCCCGCCCCGTCATAGACCACCACCTGATGCCCATCCCCCACACCCATCGCGCGCATCCGCGACATGAATTTTTCCGAAGGTGGGGCCATATGCGGCAAGGCCGATTGGGTGTCGCTGATTTCGTCAATATCGAAGAAACGTGCATTGGGGATGTGGCCCGCCTCATATTCGGCGCGGGCATCTCGGCCCATATCGGGCAAATACCATGAGGCATCCAAAATGCGCAGATCAGGGTCAGACAGATGCGCCGCCAACCAGTCGGTGGATACGAGTGTTTTGGGATCATCTGTCATAGCAAGCTCCAAAGCGCGGCAAGATCAAAAACCTGTCCACAAAACCTAGCCCATATCAAGAGGGAGGCAAAGAGCGCACGGTGCTTTAGCCATTTTGCTTCAGAAGCCGCTGCTTTTGGCGGTTCCAATCGCGCTTGGCGCTGGTTTCGCGCTTATCGGCGGTCTTTTTGCCTTTTGCGACCCCGATTTTCATCTTCACGATGCCACGGTCGTTGAAATACATCACCAAAGGCACGAGGGTCATCCCTTCGCGCTGGGATGCATTCCAAAGCCGCGCCATCTCGCGCTTGGAACAGAGCAATTTGCGCCGCCGCTTCTCCTCATGGCCCCAAGTTTTGGCTTGGGCGTAGGGCGCAATATAACTGTTCACCAACCACAATTCGCCATTTTCGACCGCAGCATAGCTTTCGGCAATATTCGACTGGCCTTGGCGCAGAGATTTGACCTCAGAGCCTTGCAACATCATCCCGACTTCAAGATCGGATTCGATTGCATAATCAAACCGCGCGCGGCGGTTCTCAGCGATGACCTTGTAGTTTTTATTTTCGTCTTTTTTTGCCATCTCGGCCCTTTTGCGGATCAGCCGATCAGACCTGCGTGCTGCATCGCTGATTTGATCCGTGCTTTGGTTCCCTCACTCAGCGTGGTCAGCGGCAAGCGCACCTCCTCCGCCGCGCGACCCAGGAGTGATAGGCCATATTTGGCCCCTGCTACGCCCGGCTCTAGGAAGATCGCCTCATGCAGCGGCATGAGCTTGTCTTGATACTCAAGTGCTGCGGCGTAATCGCCACGCAATGTGGCCTCTTGCATCGCAGCGCAAAGGGCGGGTGCGACATTCGCCGTCACCGAGATGCAACCCACACCGCCTTGTGCGTTAAAGCCCACTGCGGTGGCGTCCTCGCCAGACAGTTGCACGAAATCGGGGCCGCAGGTGATCCGCTGTTTGGGCACACGGCTGAGATCGCCCGTGGCATCCTTCACCCCAATGATATTGGGCAGTTTGGCCAACGTGCCCATCGTGTCGGGCATCATATCCACGACAGAACGGGGTGGGATGTTGTAAATGATGATCGGGATCCCAACCGCGTTGAGCGCTTCAAAATGCGCGATCATGCCCGCTTGCGTGGGTTTGTTGTAATAGGGGGTTACGACCAAAGCGGCCTCAGCGCCCACATCCTTTGCGAATTGGACAAAGCGCAGCGCCTCCACCGTGTTGTTCGAGCCTGCACCCGCGATGACAGGCACGCGTCCTGCGGCGGTTTTGACAACGGCCTTAATCACCGCCTCGTGTTCTTCGTGGCTTAAGGTGGGGCTTTCGCCCGTGGTGCCAACGGGCACAAGGCCGTGGCTGCCTTCGGCGATCTGCCACTCTACAAGTTTCTCAAGCGTGCTGAAATCAACAGCGCCGTTTGCAAACGGCGTCACCAATGCGGGCATAGAGCCTTTGAACATGACACGCTTCCTTTTTTCTTCATGCTTCAGGACAGATATTCCGTCTCGCCGCCCACAATAGGCGCAAGACCGCGCGGACACTAGCGATCTTCGGGAGAATTGCCAAGTTCCTCTCTTGCGGATGGTGCGCGAAGATATAGCTTGTTTCGCAAAAGAGGCGCGACACAGTGCCCGCGCAGGAAAGATTGGCCAAGACATAGGGGAACAAGCATGACAGGCGCTGCATTCAACGCATCGGGTAGGGCATTGGGTAGGGCATTTGGACTGCCAAACTTTACTCTGATGATTTGTTTGATCTGCGCGGCGCTGGCCATGGTTCCCCGTGCGCTCGAGGCGCAGGCACCCTTGTCCGAGGCCATCGCCGCAGCCAACAGCCGAGATTTCGACCGCGCGCGTGCGCTGCAATCGACCCTCTCCGATGCCGTTGGGCGCGATATTGTCTCTTGGGTGATCTTGCGCGCCGAGGGCGGGCGTGCGGCCGAATATCGTGATTTTCTAGACCGCCGTGCCGATTGGCCAGGGATGGATTATCTTCACAGGCAAGGCGAGGCCGCGCTGGCCGATGGCCCAACACCCGATCAGATCATCGCCTATTTTGGTGGGGAAATGCCACAAACCAGTGATGGGCTTCGTTCGCTTTTGGCGGCATATGAGACGCGCGGCGATCTTAGGGCATACCAACAGGTTTTGCGCGATGCATGGGTGTCTATGCCCCTAGATCGCAGCCTTGCTGCGGATCTTTTGACGCGCCATGCCAGTGACCTTGAACCGCTTCACTTCGCGCGGCTTGATATGCTGCTTTGGGAAGGTGAGGCGGCCTTGGCAGAACAGATCATGACCCAAATGGATGCAGGAGCGCGGGCCTTGGGAGCGGCGCGAATTGCCCTGCGTGCGGGGCAAAGCAACGGGATCAACGGGCTGATTGACGCGGTCCCAAGCCAATACGCCAATGACGCAGGTCTGGCCTTCGAGCGATTTCGTTGGCGGATGGAGGCGGGGTTGTGGGATGGCGCACGCGAGATGATTTTGGCGCGTTCCACCTCCGCAGAAGCCTTGGGTCGCCCAGAATATTGGGCGTGGCGGCGTGCCTCCTTGGCGCGTGATGTGATGCGTGATGGTGATTTTGCACAGGCCTATCAATTGGCCGCGCCGCATTTTCTCTCGCCTGAACGGGATGCAAGCGATTATGCCGACTTGGAATGGATTGCGGGATACACGGCGTTAAAAATGGGGGATCCCGCGCGGGCGTTGCGGCACTTTGAGGCGATGCGTGCCGTGGTGGCCTCTCCAATTTCGCTTGGTCGTGCGGGCTATTGGATCGGACGCGCGCATGAGGCCCTAGGCGCGGCGGAGGCCGCCCGCGCGGCCTATGCCTTTGGGGCGCAATATCAATCCAGTTTCTATGGTCAATTGGCCGCTGAACGCGGAGGCCTGCCACAGGATGAGGGCTTTCTGGGGCGCGAGCGATTTACCGATTGGCGGCAAGCCTCTTTTGCAAACGCCTCGGTGTTTCATGCGGCGCTTTTGCTCCATCAGGCGGGCGAGGCTGATTTGGCCGAACGCTTCCTGACTCATCTCACAGAAACCCTCAGCCGTGACGATGCAGGTGCGCTTGGTCAATTCGCGCTAGAGCTGCGCGAGCCGCATTATGCGGTGATGATTGCAAAACGTGCCGCGCTCAATGGGTATGAAATCATGCCCGCCTACTTCCCCATCACAGAGTTGGCCACAGCAGATTTGGGGTTTGATCCTGCTTTTGTTCTATCCATCGCGCGGCGCGAGTCCGAGTTCAACCCCACGGTGATAAGCCCTGCAGGGGCACGCGGATTGATGCAGGTTATGCCCCGCACCGCACAAGCGGAGGCACGCCGCCAGGGGTTGGCCTATGAGGAGGCCCGCCTGCTCAATGATCCCGCCTATAACGCGCGGCTTGGGGCAGGCTATCTCCAATATTTGAGCCAAGATTTTGGAACCAACCCTGTGCTATTGTCAGTGGCCTATAACGCGGGGCCATCGCGCGCGACCGCATGGATCGAGCGTTTTGGCGATCCGCGCGATCCATCCGTTGATATTGTCGATTGGATCGAGGCCGTGCCCTTCACAGAGACGCGCAACTATATCATGCGGGTCACGGAGTCTTTGCAGATTTACGAGGCGCGTCTGAGCGGGGCGCTTCAGCGTCCGCATCTGTCGGAACGGCTGAAACAGCGTTGATCTGCTCTTGATTTGCCTTGGCGCGGGCGCGCGATAGCGTGAACAGGCCCGCAGCCACGACCAAGGCAGCGCCAATGGCCACGTTTTCGCGCAGCACATCGCCAAAGACGAAAATCCCAATAACGGAGGCGAATGGCAGTTGCAGATAGGCAAAGGGTTGCACCGCGCTGGCTTCTGCAACCTCATAGCAGCGGATCAATAGGTAATGGCCCAGCGCCCCAAGGACGCAGAGACCTGCCATCCAGATCCAATCAACCGGGGCCATCGGCTCGATGAACCAAATGCCCACCAAAGTCATGAAAATTGCTCCGGTCGTGCCTGTCCAAAAGAAACTGGTCGCGGCGCTATCCTCGCGGGAGACGTAGCGGGTCAAAAGCCCATAAACCGCGAACATCAGCGCCGAAGCCAAGGGGATAAGCGCCTCGACCGCAAAAACGGTCACGCCTGGATTGAGAATGATCAGAATACCGACAAAGCCTGTGCCAATCGCGGCCCATCGGCGCCAGCCCACCTTTTCGCCCAAGATAGGACCAGAGAGTGCCGCGATGAGCAGCGGATAGCACGCGAATATAGCGTGGCTTTCAACCAGCCCCAGCAAGGTAAATGACAGGATTGCAACACAGATTTCAGCGGCCAACAAAACGCCCCGAAACGCCTGCAAAAAGGGCTGTTTGGTGGCCGCAACCCCCCGCAACCCTCCCACCTTACGTGCAGAAATGGCCATGACAAAAGCCGCAAAGAACCAATAGCGGATCATCACCACCATCATCACGTTATATTCTTGTGCAAGGTGGCGGCTGAACCCATCTTGGCTGGCAAACACGATGGTGGTGGCCACCATCAAAAGAATACCTTTGCGGGTGTTTTGTTCGATCACCGTTTGTATCCCTTCGTCATGTGCCGTTTGCGGCCAAACCCTGATACGCGCTCTACCGTGAACCCCGCGGTTTCCAGTGCACGGCGGACCGCACCCGCCGCGGTGTAGGTCGCGCAGGTGCCGCCTTGTTTGGTGTGTTGGGCAACGGCTTTCATCAGATGATCTTCCCAAAGCTCTGGATTTTTTGCAGGTGAAAACCCGTCAAGAAACCAAGCATCTGCGACCTCACCCCATTGCGGCAAGGTTGCACGCGCATCGCCAAACTGAAGGTGCAAAATATAATCAGGTCCGATCACCTCCTGTGGCAATTCGGAAGATTGGGTGAGCGCCGCGCAGGCATCCGTGGGCAGCGCCGTTTGATACGCCCCCCATGCGCGGATCAAATCGCTGCTTTGGAGCGGGAAGGCCTCAAAAGATGTGAAATGCAACACGCCCTTGATTTTGGCGGCGCGAAAGGCCGCAAGGCTTGCCAAAAAATTCAAGCCCGTGCCGAAGCCAAGCTCGGCAATGTGAAACCCATCGCAGAAGCGTTCAGGCAGGTCATTGCCGCGCAAGAAAACATGGGCCGTTTCCGCCAGTCCGTTGTCGAGCGAAAAAAATGGATCATCGAATTGCTGCGACACGGGCACATTGCCCGTCCGCCATTCAAGGGGATGCGGCTGGCTCTTATCCATGGTTTGCCCTAGAAGACACGCAAAATTGCGGGATTGGTGCAAACTGAGCCTGTCTGAAAGGTTTGGCAAGGGGCGAAATCATGCGCTGTGATGTGACGGTTTTGGGGGCGGGAATATTCGGCCTCGCTATCGCATGGGCCTGTGTGCTGCGCGGCGCGAAAGTGCGGGTGATCGACCCCAATGGCATCGGCTCAGGGTCTTCAGGCGGGGTTGTCGGCGCGTTGGCGCCCCATGTGCCCGAACAGTGGAACGCCAAGAAGCAATTCCAATTCGAGGCGCTTGATGGCGCGGCTGATTTTTGGGCAGGTGTGGCGGAGGCGGCCAAGTTGCCTTCGGGATATGCGCGGGTGGGGCGGTTGCAGCCGATCTTGGATGCGGCGGGGCTAGAATTGGCGCAAGCACGCGCAGCTGGTGCCAAAACCCTTTGGCAGGGGCGCTATGTTTGGGACATTCGCCCCGCTGCGGATTACGCGCCTTGGATCAGCAGCCCAACGGGACAGGTGATTTATGACACCCTCAGCGCAAGGCTTGCGCCGCGTCAAGGATTGATCGCATTGGCCGCTGCCCTTCGGGCCAAAGGTGCGCAGATCGTGTCGGATGGCCCGCACTCTGGTGTCGTGGTTGAGGCCACGGGTGCTGCGGGTCTGGATGAATTATCTGATGCCTTTGGCACGCTCGTGGGGGCGGGCCAAAAGGGGCAGGCCGCGATCCTTGACGCAGATATGGGCGGCCTGCCGCAACTGTTCATAGACGGGGTGCATTTCGTGCCACATGAGGGTCCAAACGGGCATGGGCAAGTGGCGATTGGGTCAACATCCGAGCGGGACTATACTGAGGCATCGACCACAGACGCACATCTCGATGCTTTAATCGAAAAGGCCCGCAGGCTTTGCCCTACTTTGTCACAAGCGCGTGTCGTAACCCGTTGGGCGGGTCTGCGCCCCCGCGCCAAAAGCCGCGCGCCCATGCTGGGGCGGCATCCGCTTCGAACAGATCATTTCATTGCCAATGGGGGCTTTAAGATCGGGTTCGGCATTGCCCCGCGTGTTGCTGATGTTATGGCTGATTTGGTGCTAGAGGGGCGCGACACCATTCCGCCCGATTTCGCGCCCGCTGTTTCCTTGTCAGCGCAAACCTAAAGCCCTGCAGCACGCCGCAATTCGCCCATCAATTCATCAAGGGTTTTCTGTGCGTGTTCGTTGATCAGCTTTGCACCGTCAAACTGACCCGCCCCATCTGCAAGGCATAATTCTGGTCCCGTCAGAAGATGTGGACGAAACGGTGTCAGGCAAAGGCGCAGCGAATATTGCGCCCGTTCGCCGCCTGCACGCCCTGCCGCCGAGGACATGATGGCAACGGGTTTATCCTGCCAGGGATTTGGCTTGGTGCGGCTGACCCAATCGAGCGCATTTTTCAATACACCAGAAAGCGCTTTGTTGTATTCGGGTGTCGAAATAATCACGGCATCGGCCGCCGCGATTTGGTCGCGCAATCGGATCACCGCATCTGGGATGCCTTCCTGCGCTTCGAGGTCGCCATCATATAGGGGCAGGCGCAAATCGCCTTCGATAAATTCCTCAGGGTCAAAGCTGCGTGCAGCGCTGTGCATTAGTTTGCGGTTGCTTGAGTCCGCGCGCAGTGCCCCGCAGAGGCCAAGTAATCTTCCACTGGACATTGATCCGTCCCCTTCGTCTATGCTTTGGTCACACATAGAGTAGAACGTGGAACAGACAATGACACATCCCCCGTGCCATGGCGGTAAAATCCTTGCAGATCAACTTGCGGCGCATGGGGTGACCCGCGTTTTTTCTGTGCCGGGTGAAAGTTTTCTGGCGGCATTAGATGGGCTTTACGATCACCAGATCGAAAATATCGTATGCCGCCAAGAGGGGGGCGCCGCCATGATGGCCGAGGCCCATGCCAAAACCACGGGCGAGGTGGGTGTTGTTTTTGTCACCCGAGGGCCTGGGGCCAGCAACGCCGCATCTGGATTGCACGTGGCGATGCATGACAGCACCCCATTGGTTTGTTTTGTGGGACAGGTTCCGCTGTCCCATCGGGATCGCGCGGCTTTTCAAGAAGTGGATTATCGCGCGTTTTTTGGCCCGCTTGTGAAATGGGTTGCGGAGGTGGAGCATACTGACCGACTGCCAGAATATATCGCCCGCGCGTTTCGCGTGGCGCAATCTGGCCGCAAGGGGCCAGTGGTTTTGGCTCTGCCTGAGGATATTCTGTCGGCCATGGCGGACTGCGTTGATGTGGCCCCGTCCGATGCTTGCCTCTCTTCGCCTGATCCGCAGGTTGTGCGCGGGTGGCTTGCTGACCTTGCTGCGTGTGACTCACCTATGATGGTGGTGGGTGGCAGTGATTGGTCGGAACAGGCCCGCGCCGATGCTGAGGGGATTGCCGCACATCTGGATATTCCAATCGCCACCAGTTTCAGGCGGCAGGATTACGTTGATAATCATCACCCTTGCTTCGCAGGGTATTTGGGTGTCGGGGCCTGTCCCGCAACGATGCAAGGTTTTGCCAAGGCGGATGGGGTTCTTGCCCTTGGCACCCGCTTGGGTGAGGTGGTCACAGGCGGATATGAGCTGCGCGATCCGCGCGCGCCGTGGCAGGGGCGTCTTTTCCATGCGCATCCTGACCCCGATGAATTGGGCCGCGTTTATCGCCCGGATGCAGGCATGGTCTGTGATATCCCCGCTTTTCTTAAGGTCGCGCGTGGGGTTCTAGAAGATATCCCCGCACAAGAGCAGGGCCGCACGGCGCGTGCGCATGATGCCTATCGCGCGTGGCAAAAGCCCCAAACCACCGCGGGTGATGTGCGCCTTGAGGAAGTTGTACTGGAAATGTCCCGCATCCTTGGGGGGCGTGGGATCGTGACCAATGGCGCGGGCAATTATGCGGCTTTTGTCCATCGCTATTTTGCCTATCGCCGCTATGGCCAACAGCTTGCGCCCACTTCTGGCTCGATGGGCTATGGCTTGCCCGCCGCGATTGCGGCCAAATTGGCGCATCGCGAGATGCCTGTGATTTGCATGGCGGGGGATGGGTGCTTGCAAATGACCTTGCAAGAGCTGTCCACGGCGCGGCAATTCGGGGCGGATATCATCGTGGTGATTGCCAATAACGGACGCTACGGCACCATTCGGATGCACCAAGAAAAGACTTATCCAGCCCGCGTGTCTGGCACGGATTTGTTCAATCCTGATTATGCGACATTGGCAAAGTCCTATGGGGGAACAGGTCATTTGGTGACCCGCACGGCTGAATTCGCGCCTGCCTTTGAGGCGGCCTTGCAGGGCGGTCTGCATCTGATCGAATTGCGGCTTGACCCAGATATGCTGGCGCCCTCCTTTAACCTCTCTGATCTCAAAGGCTAGGTTGCGCGCTCACCGCTTGCGCCGCAGCCCCAAGCGCAGTAAATGGCCCATATGACACGGGTGTTTGACATGGATGATCGCGCGCGCCTGCCGTGGCGCTTTTTCGGGCGTGCCTCTGGGGACAGGGGGCGTTTGTTGTCTTTGTGACGCGAACCTATTCCCCTGATCCAACCGCCCGTAAGGAGTAAAGACATGACCGCAGGAAAAACCCTTTATGACAAAATCTGGGATGCCCATCTGGTGCATGAGGCCGAGGATGGCACCTGCCTTTTGTATATCGATCGCCACCTTGTCCATGAAGTAACAAGCCCGCAGGCCTTTGAGGGTCTGCGCATGGCAGGGCGCACGGTGCGCGCGCCCGAAAAAACCATCGCTGTGCCAGATCACAACGTCCCTACCACGCCAGATCGGTTGAAAGGTGGGATGAACGAGGAAAGCCGCATTCAGGTCGAGGCACTGGATAAAAACGCCAAGGACTTCGGTATCCATTACTATCCTGTGTCTGATATTCGTCAGGGCATCGTGCATATTGTTGGCCCAGAACAGGGCTGGACCTTGCCTGGAATGACCGTGGTCTGTGGCGACAGCCACACCGCCACCCATGGCGCCTTTGGGGCACTTGCGCACGGGATTGGCACATCTGAGGTGGAGCACGTTCTGGCCACGCAGACGCTGATCCAGAAAAAATCCAAAAACATGAAGGTCGAGATCACAGGCAGTTTGCGCCCAGGCGTGACCGCCAAAGACATCACCCTATCCGTGATTGGCCATACGGGCACGGCGGGTGGCACGGGCTATGTGATCGAATATTGCGGCCAAGCCATTCGCGAATTGTCCATGGAAGGTCGGATGACGGTCTGCAACATGGCGATTGAGGGCGGCGCGCGCGCAGGCCTGATCGCGCCTGATGAAAAGACCTTTGACTATGTCATGGGACGCCCCCACGCGCCAAAAGGCGCGCAGTGGGAGGCCGCTTTGACATGGTGGAAAACCCTGTTCTCGGATGATGACGCGCATTGGGACAAGGTGATCACCATCAAGGGCGAGGATATCGCCCCCGTTGTCACATGGGGCACCAGCCCTGAGGATGTTTTGCCCATCACGGATGTTGTCCCTGCGCCTGAAGATTTCAAAGGCGGCAAGGTCGATGCCGCGCGCCGGTCGTTGGAATATATGGGCCTGAAACCTGGTCAACGCCTGCAGGACGTGGAAATTGATACGGTCTTTATCGGCTCCTGCACCAATGGGCGCATCGAAGATTTGCGCGCCGCCGCTGAAATCCTGAAGGGCAAGAAAATCGCGGTGAAGCGCGCAATGGTCGTGCCTGGCTCGGGCCTTGTGCGTGCGCAGGCTGAGGAAGAAGGGCTTGCGGATATTTTCAAAGAAGCGGGTTTTGAATGGCGCTTGGCGGGTTGTTCTATGTGCCTTGCGATGAACCCTGACCAGTTGCAGCCTGGCGAGCGGTGCGCGGCCACATCAAACCGCAATTTTGAGGGGCGTCAGGGGCGCGGTGGTCGTACCCATTTGATGAGCCCCGCAATGGCGGCTGCAGCGGCGATTACAGGCCGTCTCACCGATGTGCGTGAGATGATGTAAATCATCCCACGATACGTTTTGCAAAAGCCCCGCCGTTTGGCGGGGCTTTTTTATCGCGTCAAAGCAATGTGCGCTCAACCACCCAATAGGCCCCGATCGCGGAAATCACCAGCGAGGCAGGTATGGCGATGAACGGGCGATACCAATCACGTTTGCCAAACCAAAGACCCACGGCGAGGAACGCCAAACCAATCACGGCAAGTTGGCCAATCTCGACCCCAATGTTAAAGCCAACCAAGGCCACGCCGAACCGTTCGGCCGTGATCCCGAAATCCCCCAACACGGATGCAAAGCCCAGCCCGTGCAACAGGCCAAAACCAAACACCAGTGCGGTGCGCGCCCGCAGGTTTTCGCGGCCAAGGATGTTTTCGATGCCGACATAGACGATGGACGCGGCGATCAATGGTTCGACAATTGATCCAGGCACCCGCACGATATCGAGACTGGCGAGGGCTAAAGTGATCGTATGGGCCAAGGTGAAAGCCGTGACCTGAAACAACAATGGCTTGAGGCGCAGTGAAAAGAAGAACAGCCCCAAGACAAAGAGAATATGGTCAATCCCAAGCGGGATGATATGTTCAAATCCTGCAACGACATAACGTGCAAACACATCCCATGCGCCCTCATTGAGCGCCCCTTCGCGGGGCAGGGGTTCGGACAAATCCCCATTGGTGAGAAACGCTTGATACGCATCTGCGCCGCCGTCCATTTGCCGCACGACCAATTCACCATAGGCCGCGATCCAGCCGATTTGGACAGGCGCGCTGCCCTCGGGCAAATCCGCGCGCAGCGTTAGGCTTGTGTCGCGCGGCAGCTCAAGATCGGCATTAGGCTCGATGGCGACACTAACCAATTCGGGGGTTACAGCCGCGCCATCCACTATGATGCGAATGTTGTCTTGGATCCGAGGCCAGGCCGCGTCAAAAGCCGCGCGCAACTCTTCGGGTGATTGCGCGCGCAGTTGATCGTAGATCAACGCCTCTGGCGCGTCATTTGTGTTTTCCAATCCCGCAAGGTTGATGCCTGCAATCAAAGGCTCCAAGGTGAGATGGATGAACATTTCAAGCTCGGTTGCTTCAACAGACACCTCTGCGACAGCGGGACGAATTTCATGGGCCTGCAGTGTGCTTGGGGACACTGAGAGCGCTGCAAAAAACAACAATGTGATCGCGGTAAGATTTGACAAACTGCGGTGAAAGATCATGGTCAAAGCCTGTCATTAGGAAAGTATGAAATGCGATTTTTGATTGTGGTGAACATTGGCGCAATTCTACTAGGTGGCAAGGCATTTGGCCATGAATTCTGGATTGATGCCGAAAAATATATGCTGCCGTCAGGAGCAGAGGTCACAGCGGATTTGCGTGTGGGCAGTGAATTTCGGGGCGCGCCCATGGTCTATTTGCCGCGCGATTTTACGCGGTTTGAGATCGCCGATGCGCAAGGTGTGCGGCCGATTGAGGGGCGCTTTGGGGATCGTCCTGCGGCACAGGTGTCGGGTGTCGCAGATGGGCTGGCCGTGATGATCCATGAAACCACGGTCAAGACTGTGACATGGCGTGAATGGGCCGATTTTGCGGCCTTTGCCGCGCATAAGGATTTTGCGGATATCGAAGCGCGCCATGCGGCGCGCAATCTGCCGCGTGATGGGTTTTCCGAAAGCTATAGCCGCCATGTCAAAGCGCTTTTCGCGGTGGGGGATGGCGCGGGGCAGGATCGCGCCTTCGGGCTTTCGACCGAATTTATAGCATTGGAAAATCCTTACACCGATCAGGTGGAGGATGGGTTTCTGCTGCAAGTTTTGGATCAGAACACCCCCCGTTCCAATGTGCAGGTGGAGTTGTTTGCGCGTAGCCCTGAGGGTGAGGTGAGCATCACCTTACATCGGACGGATGCGGCGGGCCAAGTGAACCTGCCTGTGCGCTCAGGGTTTGAATATTTCGCTGATGCGGTGGTTTTGGACGCCTTGCCCGGAACGGGCGATGGGCCTGTTTGGGGAACCCGTTGGGCGGGCCTGAGCTTTATGATCCCTTAACCGATTTGCTTCTTGCTTGCCCCGCAGCAAGAGATTGGCTAAAGCCAAGTCGATTTCAAGGAGAGGCCCATGGACAAGTTCACGACCCTGACGGGCATTGCTGCCCCGCTGCCGTTGATCAATATCGACACCGATATGATCATCCCAAAACAGTTCTTGAAAACCATCAAGCGCTCTGGCTTGGGCAAGAACCTGTTTGACGAAATGCGGTTTGATCAATCGGGCAATGAAATCCCAGATTTCGTCTTGAACAAGCCCGCCTATCGCAAGGCGCAGATTTTGGTGGCGGGCGATAATTTTGGCTGCGGCTCCTCCCGCGAACACGCGCCTTGGGCCTTGTTGGATTTCGGCATTCGCTGTGTCATCGCGCCGAGCTTTGCCGACATTTTTTTCAACAACTGCTTCAAGAATGGCATTCTGCCGATACCCTTGCCGCAGGAAGAAGTCGACCAATTGATGCGTGATGCCGAAAACGGGGCCAACGCCACGATGACAATCGACCTCGAAGCGCAGGAAATCACCCGTCCCGATGGTCAGAAAATCGCATTCGAGATTGATCCTTTTCGCAAGCATTGCCTGCTGAACGGGTTGGACGATATCGGGTTGTCCCTGACGAAGGTCGCAGCGATTGACGCGTTTGAGGCCTCCGCTCAATCCGCGCGGCCATGGGTGTAAACATCCGCGTTTTCCCTATCGTTTGATTTTGTTCGATAAAATATTTGACCTTCGCGACAAAGTTGCGGGGGTCTTTTTTTAATATGTTGCATTAGGTATTAAAATTAGGCAATATTGTGGCAATTGAGGCGGCCCCATTGTCAAAATTGGGCAAAATTGTGGAATAAGGGATCGGCACGAACCTATCCCGTCCAGAATGAGGAAGAAGCAGGTGCTTTCACAGCTTTTTGGTGCTGTGCTAAGGGCAGTATTGGTGTTTTTCGTGATTGCCACGCCATCCCTGACCCTTGGTCACGCGTCCCGCGCGGATGCAGATGGGATCATGCTCTTTGGTGTGATCGCTGCGCTGTTCGTTGTGTTTGAATATAGTGCACGCCACCCTGCCATCATCGAGTTTCGCGATGCGCCACCCTATAATCGTCTGCGTATTATGGCTCTTTTCACGATCCTGTTCCTGCTCAGTTTGCTGTCTGCGGATCATGGTCATCTGGCGCAGTTTCATGGGCCCGAGGGTGTGTTTGTCGATTTCGCAATCAAAGTAGATGGCTTCGGGCAAAGCTTGCAACAGGCCCCAAGCCAATCTGCACATCCTGCGCAATTTTTACCGCATCTTTTTGGGTCAACACCTGTGCATATCACCGTGACGGAACACGTGGTCACAATGGGTATCTTGGCGCTGTCCATCGCCTTGGCGTTCTTGGCGATTTTCGCACTGGTGATGCGGGTCACCAAATGGCCTGGCCGCGGTGTTTCATTGAATATGTGGGTTAATCTTCCGATGTTTGACCCAACGGTGGGCAGTGATGTCACCCATCGTCTGAAATGCGATGCCCGCAGCAATATCATTTGGGGCTTGGGTCTACCTGTGATCCTGCCCCCCGTTTTGGGGATGGTGTTTGCGCAGACGGGCATTACGCTGGCACAGAACGGACAGGGGTTGGTTTGGGTGGTCACGTTCTGGGCATTTTTGCCGATGTGCCTCTTGATGCGTGCGATGGCGCTCTTGCGTTTGCGGCATATGATCAAGAGCCACCAAAAGCGCGTCATCGCCGCGCTGACCCCTGATGAAAGACTGGCGCTTTCTTGACCCTGCCGCAGCCAAAGGATAGGGCGTGTGCAATCAGGAAATTCAAGACGGATCAGTTCCATGAGCAACCCTTCGCTTCTCATTCTTCCCGGTGACGGGATCGGCCCCGAGGTTATGTCCGAGGTGCGCAAAATCATCGATTGGTATGGGGCGAAGCGCGGCCTTGCCTTTGACGTGACCGAGGATTTGGTGGGCGGTTGCGCCTATGATGCGCATGGCACGCCCTTGACGGATGCCACGATGGAGAAGGCGCAGAATGTGGATGCGGTTCTGCTTGGCGCGGTTGGCGGTCCCAAATATGACGATCTCGATTTCAGCGTAAAGCCCGAGCGCGGCCTGCTGCGCCTTCGTAAGGAAATGGACCTTTACGCGAATTTGCGTCCAGCGCAGTGTTTCGATGCTTTGGCGGATTTCTCCTCCCTCAAGGCTGATGTCGTAGGTGGCCTCGACATCATGATCATCCGCGAATTGACCAGTGGCGTATATTTTGGTGAGCCGCGCGGCATCCATAAAGAGGGCAACGAGCGCGTGGGTGTGAACACGCAACGCTACACCGAAAGCGAGATTGCCCGCGTTGCGCGTTCCGCCTTTGAATTGGCGCGCCGCCGCAATAACAAGGTCTGCTCTATGGAAAAGGCCAATGTGATGGAATCAGGCGTTTTGTGGCGTCAGGTCGTCACCGAAGTTCACGCCGCAGAGTATTCCGATGTGGAATTGTCGCATATGTATGCGGATGCGGGCGCGATGCAGCTGACCCGTTGGCCCAAGCAGTTTGATGTGATCGTAACCGATAATCTCTTTGGCGATTTGTTGTCGGATTTGGCGGCGATGTTGACAGGGTCTTTGGGGATGCTGCCCTCTGCCAGCCTCGGCGCACCAATGGCCAATGGCCGTCCCAAGGCGCTGTACGAGCCTGTTCATGGCTCCGCCCCCGATATTGCAGGCCAAGGCAAAGCAAACCCGATTGCCTGCATCCTTAGCTTTGCGATGGCCCTGCGCTACAGCTTTGACCAAGGCGATGAGGCGACCCGCTTGGAAAAAGCGGTTGAGAAAGTTCTGGCTGACGGTCTGCGCACTGCCGATCTGATGGGACCAGAGGGGGGTGCGCCCGTATCCACCGCGCAAATGGGTGACGCGATCGTCACAGCCTTGAACGCATCTTTGTAATTTTCGCAGCATTGCGTTCTGCACCCGCTTGACCCTGTGGTCGGGCGGGTGTTTTGCTTATCTGGGGTCAGTTCGTAGGATCATCATGACGCAAGATCACAAGTCCACGAATATCAAGGGCGCGTTGATTGCCTTGGCGGCTTTCGCCATCTACGCGACCCATGATGTTGTGATCAAATACTTGGGCGCCACCTATTCAGTTTTTCAAATCGTGTTCTTTTCGGTTTTGTTTGGTTTTCCTGTCACCATGCTATTGCTGATGGGGGAACCCAAACCCGAAACGCTGCGCCCGAAATATCCATTTTGGACGGGGTTGCGCGCCTTGGCGGTGGTATTCACGGGCGCAACCGCCTTCTATGCATTTTCGACACTGCCGTTGACACAAACCTATGCGATCATCTTCGCGATGCCTGTGCTGATTACATTACTGGCCATTCCGATGTTGGGCGAACGGATTGGGATCAGACGTGGCGGCGCAGTGGTTGTGGGGTTAATCGGCGTGTTGATCGTGCTGCGCCCGGGCGCGGCGGACCTCAGCCTTGGGCATCTCTCAGCGCTGGCCGCGGCCTTTGGTGGGGCGCTTGTGTCGGTGATCCTACGCAAGATCGGCTCGGAGGAGCGTTCCGTGACATTGCTGCTCTACCCGATGATGGCGAATTTTATCGTCATGGGTGCGCTGCTTCCCTTTGTTTACGAGCCGATGCCGTTGCTCGATATGTCGCTGATGGCGTTGGTTGCGGTTTTGGCGCTTTTGGCGATGTGGTTGGTGATCCTTGCCTATCGCATGGCTGATGCCGTCATCGTTGCGCCGATGCAATATTCACAAATTCTCTGGGCGGTGTTTTTCGGCATGATGTTTTTTGGCGAAGGGGTGGACCAAGCAACGATTATCGGCGCAGCCGTCATTATCGCCTCTGGCGTGTATATCGTGCTGCGCGAGGACAGCCGCCCCGCAGACAGTCAAAAGCCCGTGTTGCGCACCCATGGGCGGATTGGTGCGCCTTCGATGCCGCGTTTGACCGC
This sequence comes from Rhodobacteraceae bacterium XHP0102, assembly GCA_025751475.1. Taxonomy (GTDB): domain Bacteria; phylum Pseudomonadota; class Alphaproteobacteria; order Rhodobacterales; family Rhodobacteraceae; genus M30B80. The sequence goes on along the minus strand of JAOWLD010000002.1, from coordinate 54,741 downwards.
AATCATCCGTGGCAAGGATGACGGGGCATAAGCGCGGCAAATGTCCGACTGTTTTAATCGGATGACTTCCCTCGGGTTTGAAAATCACATAAGCCCACCCCATGACTGAGAAAACGCATATCGCGGGGGATCATTGGTTTGGCCTTTTGGGCAAGCTTGTGGTGGCTTTGTGCCTGCTGCCGATGATGGCCGTGGCTTTCGCGGCGCTTTCGGGCGGGGTCGACACCATCGCCAGTCTCAGCCAAGGCGTCTTGCCCCGCTATGCGGGGGCGACCCTGCAATTGGGCCTGATTGTTGGGCTGGGAACGGCGGTGATTGGGACGGGGGCCGCTTGGCTTGTGACCATGACGCGCTTTGCGGGGCGGCGGATCCTAGAGATTGCCCTCGCCCTTCCTTTGGCCTTTCCAGCCTATGTCTTGGCCTATGCCTATACCGATCTGCTTGACCATCCAGGCCTCGTGCAGTCGAGCTTGCGTGATCTGATGGGATGGGGGCCGCGCGATTATTGGTTCCCAGAAATTCGGTCTTTGGGCGGTGCGGCGGCGATGTTGGTTCTGGTGCTTTACCCTTATGTCTATCTTTTGGCCCGTGCCGCATTTCTGCGCCAAAGCGCCACCGCCTATATCGCGGCGCGCACCTTGGGGCAGGGGCCATGGGGTGCGTTTTGGCGTGTCAGCTTGCCCATTGCACGTCCCGCGATTGCGGGGGGCGTGTTGCTGGCGCTGATGGAGACTTTGGCCGATTACGGCACGGTCGCTTATTTCGGGGTGCAGACCTTTGCCACGGGTATCTATGTCAGCTGGTTTGGCCTGTTTGATCGCGCCGCAGCCGCGCAACTTGCCCTGTGCCTGTTGGTTGTGGCCCTCACCCTCGCCACTTTGGAGCGCCGACAGCGCCGCCATTCCCGTCACCATGATGCAGGCCGCAGGTTTGAACGTATGGAGCCTGTCACCCTAAATGGCCGCGCGGCCTTGGGTGCGATCTTGTTTTGCGGTCTGCCCGTGGTGTTTGGCTTCGTCTTGCCCGTATGGGTTTTGATCGCATTGGCCGCGGATCAGGCGCATATCCTGTTTACAGCACGCTATTTGGGGTTTTTGCAACACTCCCTGACGCTTGCTGTCATCGCCGCGCTGCTGACCGTGGCGGCGGCCATTGCCCTTGGCTTTCGCGCGCGCCTGCGCCCCACACCCATGTCCAAGGCGGCCTTGCGCATTGCGGGCATTGGATATGCCGTGCCTGGGGGTGTGATCGCGGTGGGGCTTTTGTTCCCCTTCGCGGCCTTTGACAATGCGCTTGACCATTTCATGGAAACGCATTTCGGGATTGATACGGGCTTGTTGTTCACGGGTTCGATCTGGCTGATGATTATGGCGTATATGGTGCGGTTCATGGCCGTGGCACTGAACACCTACGAGGCGGGCATGGCCACTTTGAACCCCAATATGGACGCGGTCGCGCGCACATTGGGCCACGGTCCCGCCCCGATGCTGCGCCGCATTCATGTGCCGATCTTGCAGCCTTCGATCCTGACGGCACTTTTGATTGTCTTTGTGGACGTGATGAAGGAATTGCCCGCCACCTTGATCTTGCGTCCTTTCAACTATGACACACTTGCCGTGCAAGCACATCGCTTGGCCTCGGACGAGCGATTGGCAGAGGCCGCAGTTCCAAGCTTGATCATTGGCGCGGTAGGCCTGATCCCTGTGGTTATCCTGTGTTGGAGCCTCAGCCGAGAGGCCCGCTAGGGGGTCACTGACTGACCGCATATCCCTTGCAATGCGTGATTAACAACACCGCCGTTAAAGGCCATGGGCCTGTGTTTTCCTGCGCCCCCGTTCCCCAAACAAAAACGAGCGCCCTTATAAGGGCGCTCGCTCAGGTTGGTTTGCTCTGAAACCTGCGGTTTGTTTATTCCCAACCAGCTTCGTTCAGCACCTCGACCGCTGCGCCGACATTGGCGGCGATGTCGGAGAGGTCGATCACATCAGGGCGGAAGATGCCCAATGCGGCAACCGATGGGGCAAGGCCTACGCCCGGCACGGCGGGGTATTCGTCATTGCCCGCCGAGAAATACTGCTGCGCCTGATCCGAGGTCAGATATTCCAAAAACGCAATCGCATTCTCGCGGTTCGGGGCATGGGCCGCGATCCCACCGCCTGAAACGTTCATATGCGCGCCGATATCGTTTTGGTTCGGGAAGACCCAACCGATATTGGCCAGTTGTTCGGGTGTGATTTGGTCATCGCCCTGACGCAGGATGCGCGAGAAATAATAGGTGTTCGACATGGCGATATCACATTCGCCAGACGCGATCCCGCGCAGCTGGTCAGTGTCACCGCCTTGGGGCGCGCGGGCGAAGTTGCCGACCACGGCGCTGGCCCAATCCTGCACAGCATCCGCGCCCAAATGGGCGATCAATGCGGCGGCGATGTTCTGGGTGTAGACATTGGTGGCAGAGCGGATGCAGACCTGACCCGCATATTCGGGCTTGGCCAAATCCTGATAGGTTTGGGGCGGATTGGCGACATCTGTTTTGTCATAAAACAAAATCCGCGCGCGCTGCGAGAAGGCGAACCAATGGTTGCCATCATCCTGCAGATAGGCGGGGATGCGGGCTTCCAGCACATCGCTGTCCACGGGCTGCAATAGGCCCATTTCCGTGGCGCGCGCCAAGCGCACAGTGTCCACGGTCAAAAACACATCGGCGGGGCTGTTCGCGCCTTCGGCTTCCATCCGTGCGATCAACTCATCCGCGTTGCCTTCGATGCGATTGACCGTGATGCCTGTTGCGGCGGTGAAGTCAGAATATAGCCGCTCATCCGTGTCGTAATGGCGTGAGGAATACAGGTTCAATTCCTGTGCCTGAGCCGCCGTCAGCGTGGTCAGAAAAACAGCGCTGCCAAGCAGCAGGGAGAGGGGTCGTGTCATTCTAAAGCTCCTATCAAACATATTTCCGACAAATTTAGTCGGGATGGCGGGGTTTGACCATGATTCACCGCCCCCGTCAATCATTTCCGACAAAAACAATCAGAATTATTTTCGCGCTTGCCTCTGCCCCTGCCCTGCGGCATCACCACCGTTGAGGGAAGAGGAGAACAGCCAGCCATGAAAGCGGGCATCGCGTTTCTTGTGCTCGCCTATGTGTTGAGCCAGTTTTATCGTGCATTTTTGGCCGTAATGGCCCCCGTGTTGGAAATCGACATCGGCGCCACCCCGCAAAGTCTTGCGACCGCATCGGGGGTCTGGTTTGCGATATTTGCGGCGATGCAAATCCCCGTGGGGATTGCGCTTGATCGGATTGGCCCGCGCCTGACCGCATCAGTGCTTCTCTTGGTGGGCGGCGCAGGCGGTGCTGCGGTCTTCGCCCTCGCCAGTGATGTGCGTGACATCCAGATCGCTATGGGGTTGATTGGCCTTGGATGTTCCCCCGTTTTGATGGCCAGTTATTATATCTTTGCGCGGGTCTATTCGCCTGCGATTTTCGCAACGCTTGCAGGGGTCACCATTGGTGTCGGCTCCATGGGCAACCTTGCCGCCGCCACCCCCATGGCATGGGCGGTCGAAGCCTTCGGCTGGCGCGAGACGGTTTGGGCGCTTGCCATTGTCACAGGGTTGGTCGCGCTTGCCTTGGTGCTGTTGGTGAAAGATCCCGCCAAACCCGAAGGGGATCAAAAAGGCAGTTTGATGGATTTGCTGCGTATTCCCGCGCTGTGGTTGATCTTGCCTCTGATGTTTGTGGGTTATGCCCCTTCGGCGGGCGTGCGTGGCCTTTGGATCGGACCATATATGGGCGATGTGTTTGGCCTCACGGTGGCCCAGATCGGCACTGTCAGTCTGCTGATGGGGATTGCCATGGTCGCGGGCAGTTTTGCGTATGGGCCACTGGATCGATTCTTTGGCACGCGCAAATGGGTGATCCTGATAGGTAATCTTCTGGGTGCTTTCGCCTGTTTGGCAATTTGGGCCGCACCAGAAAGCAGCGTGGTCACGGCCACAATTTTGGTTGCTGCCCTTGGGTTGTTCGGCGCGTCTTTCCCCGCCTTGGTCGCACATGGGCGCAGCTTTTTCCCGCCGCATTTGGTTGGACGTGGTGTGACCTTGATGAATCTCTTTGGCATAGGTGGCGTTGGGGTGATGCAATTTGCCTCGGCCCCGTTCTTCAGCGCTTTGTCGGGCACAATGGCACCCGCGGCCGCCTATGGCGCCCTATTCGGGGTGTTCGGGGTGGCGGTTCTGATCGGCTGTGCGATTTACCTCTTTAGCGAAGATCGGATTGACTAGGCCTGCTTGGGGCCGACTGGCCGCTAAACTTCCGACCCAACAGACCCTTTCGCTTTTGTTCCTTATGATTTAAGGGCAGGCGCAGTCGTAAGCCTGAAGGATATAAAACATGGGTTACAAAGTTGTCGTTGTCGGTGCCACGGGAAATGTGGGCCGCGAAATGCTCAACATTTTGGATGAGCGTCAATTCCCCGTTGACGAGATTGCCGTGCTGGCTTCACGGAAATCTCTGGGCACGGAATGCAGCTTTGGCGACAAGACCCTCAAGACCAAAGATCTTGATACCTTTGACTTCACAGGATGGGACATTGCATTTTTTGCAGTGGGATCTGAGGCGACCAAAACTTATGCGCCCATTGCCGCCTCGCAGGGCTGTGTCGTGATCGATAACTCCTCGCTGTATCGCTATGATCCTGACGTGCCGCTGGTCGTGCCTGAGGTGAACCCTGAGGCGGTGGAAGGCTACGCGAAAAAGAACATCATCGCGAACCCAAATTGCTCGACCGCGCAGATGGTTGTGGCGCTCAAGCCGTTGCATGAACGCGCGCGCATCAAGCGGGTTGTTGTGTCGACCTATCAATCCGTTTCTGGAACGGGTAAGGACGCGATGGATGAGCTGTGGAACCAGACCAAGGGAATGTTTGTTCCAGGTCAGGAGGTCGCGCCAAGCGTTTACCCCAAGCAGATCGCGTTTAACGTGATCCCGCATATTGACGTCTTCATGGAAGATGGCTCGACCAAGGAAGAATGGAAAATGGTCGCGGAAACCAAGAAAATCTTGGACACATCCATCAAAGTCACCGCCACCTGCGTGCGCGTGCCTGTCTTTGTGGGCCATTCTGAGGCGATTAATATCGAGTTCGAGGATTTCCTTGATGAGGAAGAGGCCCGTGACATCCTGCGCGAGGCCCCAGGTATCATGGTCATCGATAAACGCGAGGCGGGTGGCTATGTGACCCCTGTGGAATGTGTGGGGGATTACGCCACTTTCATCAGCCGCATCCGTCAGGATAGCACAATTGAGAATGGCCTGAATATTTGGTGCGTCAGTGACAACCTGCGCAAAGGTGCGGCGCTGAATGCGGTTCAGATCGCCGAAACTTTGGGCAATCGTGTGCTGAAAAAGGGCTAAACCCGCACGCACAAGCAAAAGAAAAAGGGGGCGTTCTGCCCCCCTTTTTTGTCCCTAGAAGCGCTCTGCGCGCAGCACTTCGCAATCCGTGACGCTGACCACCCCGATGTGACGCTCCACCACCGCAAAAGCAGCGGTCAGCAATGCGTCCAGACGTTCGGGGCGAATGATGCAGACCACGTTGATCATGCCGCCCGCACGGCTGACTTGACCCTCGCGGCTCCATTGTCCCGAGCGACCCGACCCTGCCAAAACGGGCAGGATGGTAAAGCCTGTTACGCCCGCCTTGATCAACGCTTCGGTCAGGCGCGTTTCCATAACGGCCTCGATGGTGATCTCGACCCGTTTCGCCTTGTGCATCTCCATAGTGTCAGCCTCCCGTGATGGCGCGTGCGATTGCCAGATAAATTGGTATCCCCAATGTCAAATTGAACGGGAAGGTGATCCCGAGTGACAGGGTGAGGTAAATTGAAGGGTTGGCTTCTGGCAACGCCACGCGCATTGCGGCTGGAACCGCGATATAGGAGGCCGAAGCGGAAAGCGTCATCATCAACATGACCCCGCCTGTGGACAGGCCCAGCGTCAAGCCCGCGCCCAAGCCAAGCAAACTGCCGACCAAAGGCATAAGAACCCCAAAGGCAAAGAGACCTGGTTTCAACAGGTGCCGCGCATCGCGCAGCCCGCGCCCCGCGACAAGGCCCATGTCCAAAAGGAACAAGCAAAGCACGCCTTGGAAGGGCGATACGATGAAAGAGGCGATTTTATCCAAACCCTCTTGGCCTGTGATCCCGCCGATGATGAAAGACCCGATCAGCAGCACGATGGACCCGTTGAGAAGGATCTCACGCAGCAGCCCTGCGTCCATGCCGCCGCCTTGGCCTGATTTTGCATCCGCGCGTGCGACAAGCCACAGGGCCGCCAAGATTGCAGGTGCTTCCATCGCGGCAGCCACAGCAACCATATAGCCTTCGCTCATCAAGCCTGCGGTAGAGAGGACCGAACTGGCAGCGACAAAAGTGACAATCGAGATAGATCCGTAATGCGCGGCCACCGCTGCGGCATCAACGGCACTCAGACCTGTCATAACCCGTAAAAGCGCCATGGCGATAAAGGGCAACACGAACGACAGGACAACCCCCGCAAGGATGGACAATATCAATGTCTCGTCAATGCCATGTGCGGCCACGCTGGCCCCGCCTTTGAAGCCAATGGCAAACAACAGGTAAAGCGACATTCCCTTCGCCACCGCCTCAGGCACGCTGAGATCAGATCGGGCGAAGGCGGCCGCAAATCCCAACACGAAAAACAGGATAATGGGCGAGATCAAATTCTGCGCAGCGAGCGATAGGATGGAGTCCATAAACATCTCCTAGTTGCAGGGTTAACGCTGCCTAAAGGGTTCATGGCCTTGGGTAAAGATCAGACTTTCACGAAATGGCGCAATGTTCCGTCATAGCTTTCAATGTCCATATCCGCGATATCGGCCCATATTCCGTGCAGCGTCAATTTCTGATCTGCAACCGCTTGGGCCACCACGGGGTAGCTCATCAGGTTTTCAAGCGAGACTTGAATTCCTTCTTTCTCCAACATGGTTTGTTTGACAGAGATCGGATCAATATCTTTGACCCGCTGAAACCCAGGTTTGAGGACATCAAGCCACCGCCCAACAAAGCTATCTTTCTGCTCAAGATCGGGCGCGCGCCCCTCGCACATATCAATGCAGCCCCGCACACCGCCGCAATTGGAATGGCCCATGATGATCAGATGTTCGATCTTCAAATTCTTGATGGCAAATTCGACTGCCGCTGCGGTGCCATGGTGCTGGCCATCGGGTGTGAATGGTGGCACCAGATTGGCAATATTGCGGTGGATGAACAATTCCCCCGTGCGTTGTCCAAACACCGAGCTGACCGCAACGCGGCTGTCGCAGCAGGCAATAACCATCGCCTTGGGGTTCTGGCCTTCGCTGGCCAATCTGCGAAACCAATCGCGGTTTTCGGGAAAGGATTTCTCCTTCCAATCTTGATAACGCTCCAGCAGATAGCTGGGCAGTGATTTGATGCGATGCACGATTTAAGTCCCTATCTAGCCATCATTCACATTTTCAGATTTTTATCGGCAAACTCTCGATTCATTCCCAGTTGAAATCAATCATTTCTTCACGCGCGCCGATCACCCTATCGGCTCATGCAAGGCATGATGGGATGGGAAAGATGACGGAAGTGGTGACCGTCTTGCGTTTCGAGGAGCCTGCGCGGTTTGATCCCGACAGGTTAGAGCGGCTGTGCCGCGATATTGGCGAAGCGCAAGCAGAATATGAAGTGGCCGTAGGATTGGAACGGATCATGATTGCCTTGGCGCAGATTGATGCTGTCGACTGTCCCATCGGGCGTAGGGAAATCGTGTCACAAATTGCCGAAGCTGCTGGCAAAATTGGCATGGCCACCTTGGCACGGGTGGCGCGGGATGTGCAGCTTGCTATGACCCGCCAAGACACGCCCGCCATCAGCGCCACGTTGGCGCGATTGCGCCGTGTGGGTGAGCGATCGGTTTATGCAATATACGATATTGAGGACATGAGTGTGTGATCGCTCTTGCAGCGCGTGTTGCGCTTGTTACTTTGGGGGAAAGCGATATTTGCTTTACCCCAAAGGAATGGCCCAATGTCAAATCCCCCGCGCTTTGCCTCTTGTGATGACCCATCCGCCGATGCGGCAGTGCCACTGTATCCGATTGCGCCCGATGGATTGGAAGCGGCTTTGGCGGCGCTTTCCCCATCCGCACGACATTGGGTTGAAAGCGTGGGTTTTGATGCTGCGCTTGGGGAAACCTGTCTGGTGCCTGATGCGCAGGGCGGGCTTGCCATGGTCTTGCTGGGGGTCGGACAGGCAACAGATCGGCTGAGACGGCGGTTTGCAGCGGGCGCTGCCATCGCGGCCTTGCCGAAGGGCTTGTATCAAATCGATCCCGATGCTTTGGCCAACCACGCGGCACCATTGCGGGATGAGGTGGCGCTTGGATATCTATTGGCGGGCTATCAGTTTGAGCGCTATCGCAAAAAGCCGCCGTGCCAAGCCGCGCTTTTGCCTGTTCAAGGCACGGATACCGCACATCTGGAACGCATTGCAGATGCCGAATATCGTTTGCGCGATTTGATCAACACCCCCGCCCAAGACATGGGGCCTGCTGAGTTGGAAGCGGTAGCGCGGGAGTTGGCCAACCGTTACAAGGCAAAGTTTTCCGTGATCGAAGGCGATGCTTTGTTAGAGCAGAATTTCCCGATGATCCACACGGTCGGCCGCGCAAGCCCGCGCAACCCCCGTTTGATTGATATGTCATGGGGGGGGGATGGGCCAAAAATCACCCTTGTTGGCAAAGGCGTTTGTTTTGACACAGGCGGCTTGAACCTGAAACCTGGTTCCTCGATGGGCACCATGAAAAAGGACATGGGTGGTGCGGCCAATGTTCTGGGCCTTGCGCAGATGATTATGGATGCAGGGCTGAACATACGCTTGCGCGTGCTGATCCCTGCCGTGGAAAACGCGGTGGATGGCTCGGCCTTTCGTCCCGGTGATATTCTGACTGCGCGCAATGGCGTAACGGTGGAGATCAACAATACCGATGCAGAGGGACGTTTGGTTTTGGCCGATGCTTTGGCACTTGGCGCAGAGGATGCGCCTGATTTGATGATCTCCATGGCCACGTTGACGGGGGCCGCGCGGGTGGCGGTTGGCCCTGACCTTGCGCCGTTCTATACCGATGACGACACGTTGGCCGCCCAGATCAGCGCCGCTGGCCCCGCGCAATTTGATCCTGTTTGGCGGATGCCATTTCATACGCCCTATGAGGCGATGATCGAGCCTGGGATTGCCGATTTGGACAATGCCCCATCAGGCGGAATGGCGGGGTCCATCACCGCGGCCCTGTTTTTGCGCAGGTTTACGGGTGGCGCAGCGCGCTATTGCCATTTCGACATTTTCGCATGGCAGCCCAGCGATGCACCAGCGCGCCCCAAAGGTGGCTTGGGTCAGGGTATCCGCGCGCTATTCGCGGTTTTGGCGCAGGGGGTTTAGGCCATGCAAAGCGACCCTCGGATCACCCCAAGCAACGGCCGTGTCGCCTTGTCTGGTTTGCAAGGGCAGGTCATCGCGGATGAATTTGTGGACGGCACATGGATGACAGTGCAGCAACCTTTGGCCAATATCATGACCGAGCCGAAAGGCGCGCGGGCCAGCCAGCTTTTGTTTGGCGAGCGCTTTCTGGCCCTTGAGACGCGCGATGGTCAGGTGTTTGGTCAGGCTGAACGGGACGGCCAAGTGGGCTATATTCTGGCGCAAGCGCTCAGTGCCGAAAGCGCCGTGACCCATTGGGTTACGGCCCCCGCAACCCATCTCTACCCCCGCCCCGATATTAAATCGCCCCCAGATGTCTCAATCTTTTTTGGCGCACGGGTCAATGTGGTTGAACCCGCTCAGGAGGGAGAGAATTTCCACCGCATTCATACAGGGCATCATGTGCCAAAATCACATCTGCGCCCCCTCAAGGCGCGGTTTTCGGACACGGTCGGCGTTGCAGATTTGTTCTTGGGCACGCCATATCTGTGGGGCGGCAGCAGTCGATGGGGCATTGATTGTTCGGGGCTTATCCAGTTGGCCATGCGCGCCTGCGGTCAGGACTGCCCGCGGGACAGTGACCAACAAGAGGCCGCGCTTGGCGCGCTTCTGCCCGAGGATGTGCCGTTGCGCCGTGGTGACCTTGTATTCTGGAAAGGCCATGTCGGGATCATGGCGGATGACGAGATGCTGCTGCACGCAAATGCCCACCACATGGCCGTGGCCTATGAGCCGTTGTCCCATGCAGAGGCGAGGATCAGAAATGCGGGCGGCGGGGAGATCACCGCGCGCAAACACGTCTTGATCGAATAGTGGGTCATTCGTCCTCGATCGCGCGGATCAATTTTCGTTCCAGAACCCGCAGGACATTGCGCAGGTCATGGCCGCGTTTGAGGATGCGGCCATCCATTCCGATCACCGCATACATCCCCTGTTTGTTGGCCAGTTTCGGGCGCTTTTCAATGCGATACATCGGGTGTTCCGCTGTGCGGCGAAAGACCGAAAAAATCGCAACATCAGACAGCAGAGACATTGCGTAATCGCGCCACTCCCCTGCCGCAACCATGCGACCATAAAGCGACAGGATCACCGATAATTCGCCACGATCAAAGGCGACCTTTTCGGGGATATGGGAAGCGCCGAAGGATTGAATATGCATCACCATCCCATGATCGTGGCATGAAATATGTGAAATGCAAGGAAGATCATAAAAAAGCCCGCAAGACGAGATGGTCTTGCGGGCTGCGATGGTTATGTGCGCTTAGGCGCGAACGAGTTTTTCATAGGCGTCCGAGATGTCCCGCACCATGGCGCCCACCTCGAAATTGTAATCCCCGATCTGTCCAACTGGGGTTACCTCGGCGGCTGTGCCCGTGAGCCAGCACTGTTCAAACCCTTCTAATTCTTCGGGCATGATATGACGCTCATGAACTTTGATCTGGCGTTCATTCAGCATACCGATAACCGTCTGGCGGGTCAGGCCATTGAGAAAGCAATCTGGCTTGGGTGTGTGCACTTCGCCATCTTTGACAAAGAAAATATTCGCACCTGTCGCTTCTGCCACATAGCCGCGATAATCGAACATCATCGCATCAGAGCAGCCTTTCGCTTCGGCCTCATGTTTGGACATGGTGCAGATCATATAAAGACCAGCGGCTTTCGCGTGGCTTGGGGCGGTTTCGGGCGAGGGGCGTTTCCAGCGCGCGATATCAAGTTTTGCGCCTTTGGTTTTGGCATCACCATAGTAATTGCCCCAGCCCCACGCCGCTATCGCGAGGCGCACAGGATTGCGGCGAGAAGAAACGCCCATATCTTCGCCTGCGCCGCGCCATGCAACCGCGCGCACATAGGCATCGCTCAGACCATTTGCAGCAAGCACTTCGGCCTTTGCGGCCTCAATCTCGTCAATGCTGAAGGGAATTTCAAAATCCAACTGGCCCGCAGAAAAATGCAGCCTTTCTGAATGGGCGCGGCTGAGGAAAATCTTACCACCATAGGCGCGCTCCCCCTCGAAAACAGAGGATGCATAATGCATCGCATGAGTTAAAATATGCACATTGGCATCGCGCCAATCGACCAATGACCCATCCAACCAGATCTGACCATCGCGGTTATCGTAGCTGCCGCTCATCTTACCAATCCTATTTCTCATTCTGGGCGCTGCGCGCGCGCCATTTTATGAATGTTGTGCAAAATATGACCGTTTCGGACATAATATTTCGCAAAACTGGGAAATCGGTAACAATTGATTCTTGGAAAGTCAACAAGGCTGACATAAACTGTGATGACCGCTCAAAAGATGGAGCGATGTGGGAGGTTCAGATGGCAGAGCGTGCAATCAGCAACTCAATCGGCACAGGCGAAAGCCTGCTGTTCTTGACGGATGAGCAGTTGCGCCGCGGCATCGAGGCAATGTTTTTTGCCTATCGGGGCTTCACGGCGGATCCAGATCGGATTTTGCAAAACTACGAATATGGCCGCGCACATCATCGCGCGATTCATTTTATCAATCGCACGCCTGGGACGACCGTGAACAACCTGCTGAACATTCTCGGTGTCACCAAGCAATCACTGAACCGCGTTTTGCGCAGCTTAATTGCGGATGGCTTGGTGGAAAGCCGCGTTGGTGTCCAAGACAAGCGCGAGCGACATCTTTATCTTACCGAAGCGGGTTCAAAGCTGGAACGGGAATTGTCTGAGGCGCAGCGCAATCGGATGCGCACAGCTTTCCGCAATGCAGGACCAGAGGCGGTGGCAGGTTTTCGTGCGGTGCTGGAGCAGATGATGGACCCTGAAATGCAGCGGCATTTCCAAGCGGGCCAAGAGAATTGATATGTTAGACACATCCCCGCACATCTTGATCGTGGATGATGACGAGCGCATCCGCGCCTTGCTGCAGAAATTCCTTATGCGAAATGGCTTTCTCGCCAGTGTTGCCCGTGATGCGGCGCAGGCCCGGCGCCTGTTGCAGGGCTTGGATTTTGATCTGATCGTTCTCGATGTGATGATGCCAGGTGAGGACGGTATTTCCTTGACGCAAGATTTGCGCAAGGTGATGGATTGCCCGATCCTTCTATTGACAGCAAAAGGCGAGGCTCAAGACCGTATCGCTGGTTTCGAGGCAGGGGCGGATGACTATCTGCCGAAACCTTTTGAACCAAAAGAACTGCTTTTGCGTATTGGGGCCATCTTGCGGCGCATGCCACAGGCCGAAACCAGTCAAAATTTGCCCAAACTGCTTCACCTTGGCCAGATTCGCTTTGATATTGACCGAGGCGAGCTGTGGCAGGGGGAACAACCTTTGCGCCTGACGGCAACAGAAGCGGCGTTGATGCGTATTTTTGCAACTCATGCCAATCGATCTGTGACGCGACAGCAATTGGTGGAGGAATTGGTCCGCGATAAGGTTGGGGGTTCTGATCCCGCACAGGAACGTGCGATTGATGTTCAGATCACCCGTCTGCGCCGCAAAATCGAAACCGACCCGAAACAGCCCCGCTATCTCCAAACCGTGCGCGGTGCGGGCTATATGCTGGTGCCAGACTGATGGCAACGTGGGTGTTTGAAAACCCGTATTCTGTGGATCATTTGACCCCTGAAGGCCACCCAGAACAGGTCGGGCGGATTGCGGCCATCACGGCGCATCTGGACTTGCCGCAGTTTGCGGATCTGGTGCGGCGCGAGGCGCCTTTGGCCTGTGAAGCCGATTTGGCGCTGTGTCATCCGCAAAGCTATATCGACAAGATCAAAGCGGCACGGCCCGAGGTTGGGTCTGACGCAGGGCCGGTGGCCCTTGATGGTGATACATTCCTGTCCCCTGCATCGTGGCACGCTGCGCTTTGTGGTGTAGGTGGGGTGATCGCAGGCATTGATGCGGTCATGTCGGGGCAGGCCCATAATGCCTTTGTGCTAACCCGTCCACCAGGCCATCACGCAGAAACCTCTACGGCCATGGGATTTTGCCTTTTTGGGTCTATCGCCATTGGGGCAAAGCACGCGCTTGAGCGGGCTGGCGCAGGACGGGTTGCGGTAATCGATTTCGATGTGCATCACGGAAATGGCACGCAAGACCTATTGTGGCGTGAAACCCGCGCTTTGTTTGTCTCCTCTCATCAGATACCGCTTTACCCAGGTTCTGGGGCGCGCGGGGAGACGGGCGTGGCAAATAATATTTTAAACCTGCCTTTGCCGCCGAATTCTGATGGGGCGCTGATGCGCCAAATTTACAAGCGCGATGTGTTTCCGCGCTTGGCTGAATTCGCCCCTGACCTGATCTTGATATCGGCGGGGTTTGATGCGCACACCGATGACCCGCTGGCCAACCTGATGTGGGATGAGGCCGATTTTGCGTGGTTGACCCGTGAAATTTGCGCTTTTGCTCAAACCCATTGCGCGGGGCGGGTGGTCTCAGCGCTTGAGGGCGGTTATGATCTCCCTGCCTTGGGACGCAGCGTTGCGGCCCATGTTGCTGAATTGATGGAAGTTTCGAAATGACGGATGACAAAGACCTTGCGCAGATGAGCTTTGAAGAGGCTTTACGCGCGCTTGAGGATGTGGTGGCGAAATTGGAGCGCGGGGATGTCCCCTTAGACCAATCGATTTCCCTTTATGAACGCGGTGCCGCGCTGCGCGCGCGCTGCGAGGCCAAATTGAAAGAGGCCGAAGAAAAGGTCTCGAAGATCACTTTGGACGGGACGGGCGCAGCCATCGGCAGCACCCCCGTGGACGGGCTTTGAACAGGCGTGGGTGGCCCTGATTTTCAAACCCGCTTGGCCGCACAATCGCGTTTGGTTGGTGGTTTTCTGACCGAGGCGCTGGCGCGGTTTGGGCAGGATGATGTTGCCGAGGCGATGCGCTATGCCTTGCAAGGCGGCAAAGGATTGCGCGGTTTTTTGGTTTTGGAGGCATCGGCGCTTTACGCTGTGCCGCAGCATCGCGCGCTTTATGCGGCGGCCGCGGTGGAGGCCATCCATGCCTATAGCCTGATCCACGATGATTTGCCCTGCATGGATGATGACGATTTGCGCCGTGGTCAGCCCACGGTGCATAAGAAATGGAACGAGGCCATTGCGGTCCTTGCCGGCGATGCGCTGCAAAGCTTTGCTTTCGAGCTTTTGGCCGCCGAGGAGATTGGCCCAGCCGATGTTCGGATCGCTTTGGTCGCCAGTCTGGCGGAGGCGTCTGGCGCGCGCGGGATGGTTTTGGGACAGGCGCAGGATATTGCCGCCGAGACCGCAGATACCCCTTTGAGTTTGACGCAGATCACCGAATTGCAGGGCAATAAAACGGGGGCCTTGTTGGAATGGCCCGCCCATGCGGCAGCGATACTTGCGGGCCAAGACCCAACCGCGTTGCGCGCTTATGCGCGGGCGATTGGCCTCGCCTTTCAGATTGCCGATGACATCTTGGATGTAGAGGGCGACAGCAGCAAGGCGGGCAAAGCCCTGCGCAAGGACGCGGACGCGGGAAAAGCAACCTTCGTCACGCTTTTGGGTCTGGAGGGTGCCAAATCCGAGGCCGCGCGACTTGTGCAAAATGCTGAGGCGGCTTTGGCGTCTTATGGGGCAGAGGCCGATACATTGCGTGCTTTGGCCCGTTTCATTATCTCCCGCGACAGATAAGCGTGATCCGTTGCCCTTGGCCCGTGCCACGGCTATATGGCCACAACTGGAGGGCCAATGACTGATAGACCGAAAACCCCGCTCTTGGATCAGGTGAAATCCCCGCAGGATTTGCGGCGTTTTTCTGATCGCGATTTGATACGGCTTGCGGATGAATTGCGCGCCGAGACCATTTCAGCCGTCTCTGAGACAGGTGGCCACTTGGGCGCGGGTTTGGGTGTGGTGGAATTGACCGTGGCTCTTCATTCCGTGTTCGATGCACCGCGAGACAAGATCATCTGGGATGTGAGCCATCAATGCTATCCGCATAAAATTCTCACGGGCCGGCGCGATCGTATCCGCAGCCTGCGCCAAAAGGACGGCCTGTCTGGTTTCACCAAGCGCAGCGAGTCGCCCTATGATCCGTTTGGTGCCGCGCACAGCTCTACATCCATTTCGGCGGCGCTTGGTTTTGCCGTTGCGCGCGATTTGGGCGGGGCGTGTGAAACGGGGCTTGGCGACGCGGTTGCGATTATCGGTGATGGGTCCATCTCCGCAGGCATGGCTTATGAGGCGCTTAACAATGCGGGTCATTTAAAGAAGCGCCTGATCGTCATTTTGAACGATAATGAAATGTCCATCGCCCCGCCAACAGGTGCGATGTCCGCCTATCTTTCGCGGCTTTATGCAGGCGCGCCATTTCAGGAATTCAAAGCGGCGGCCAAGGGCGCGGTGTCGCTGTTGCCTGAACCGTTCCAACAGGGTGCACGGCGCGCAAAGGAACTTCTGAAATCGGCAACCGTTGGCGGCACATTGTTCGAGGAATTGGGCTTTGATTACATCGGCCCGATTGATGGCCATGATATGGAGCAGCTTTTGGCGGTTCTGCGCACCGTTAAGGCGCGTGCGGATGGGCCGATGCTGATCCATGCCATCACCAAAAAGGGCAAAGGCTATGCCGAAGATCGTCCAGATCGCGGTCACGCCACCGCGAGGTTTGATGTGGTGACGGGCAAGCAGCATAAGGCCCCCTCGAACGCGCCTGCCTATACGCGCGTTTTTGCCGATGCTTTGATCGCTGAGGCCGCCGACGATCCTCTGGTCACTGCGGTGACGGCGGCCATGCCAGATGGCACAGGCTTGAACCTCTTCGCCGAACGATTTCCCGAGCGGTGCTTTGATGTGGGGATTGCCGAACAGCACGCGGTGACCTTTAGCGCTGGCATGGCCGCAGGCGGGTTGAAGCCTTTTTGCGCGCTCTATTCGACTTTCCTGCAACGCGGTTATGATCAAGTCGTGCATGATGTGGCGATTCAGCGCCTACCTGTGCGTTTTGCGATAGATCGAGCGGGGCTTGTAGGGGCTGATGGTGCCACCCACGCGGGCAGTTTTGACATTGCCTATCTGGCCAACCTTCCCGATTTCGTGGTGATGGCCGCCGCCGATGAGGCCGAACTGGTGCATATGGTGCGCACCGCCCTTGAGATTGGCGACCGCCCGTCTGCCTTCCGTTTCCCGCGCGGCGAGGGGGTCGGGGTAGACTTGCCCGCGCGCGGGGTTGCGCTTGAGATTGGCAAGGGGCGGATGATTGCGGAAGGCAATCGCGTGGCGATTTTGAATTTCGGCACACGCCTGAAAGAGGTGCGCGAAGCGGCGGAGGTTTTGGCGCAGAAGGGCATTATCCCAACGATTGCAGACGCACGATTTGCCAAGCCGCTGGACACGGGTTTGATCGATCAACTGGCCCGCCATCACGAGGCGCTGATCACGATTGAGGAAGGTGCCATCGGCGGCTTTGGCAGTCATGTGGCGCAGCATCTTGCGGAAACAGGCGTGTTTGATCGGGGGATTAAATTCCGCTCCATGGTGCTGCCGGATATTTTCATCGACCAAGCCGATCCCCGCGATATGTATGCGGTCGCGCGTATGAATGCCGAGGATATTGTGACCAAGGTCCTGACCACGCTTGGGGTGGAGGTGATGGGGAAGCGGGCGTGAAGCCCTACTTCCCCAACCGCTCCTCGATCTTGCGCAGCCGTTCTAGCACCTCATCCCGATAGGCATCTGTGGCGGCGTTGCTTTCTTCGGCATGGGCATCTTGCATAGAGTTTACGATCAGGCCCACCAGAAGGTTCACCACTGCAAATGTGGTCATCATGATGAAGGGCACAAAGAACAGCCACGCATAGGGATAGACATCCATCACCGGCCGCACGATTCCCATCGACCAGCTTTCGAGCGTCATGATCTGGAACAGTGAGTAGAACGAGGCACCCAAATCCCCGAACCATTCAGGAAAGGATGCGCCGAACAATTTGGTCGCCATCACCGCGCCGATGTAGAAGATGATTGCCATCAACAAAAACACGCTGCCCATTCCAGGCAGGGCTGTCACAAATCCCTCAACCACCCGGCGCAGGCGTGGCGCGGCCGAGATCACACGCAGAACACGCAAAATCCGCAAGGCGCGCAAAACCGACAAACCCTGTGTGGCGGGCATCAGGGCAATGCCGACAATGGCAAAGTCGAACAAGTTCCATCCTGAGCGGAAAAACTGCCTGCCATGGGCAAAAAGTTTCAGTGCAATTTCAACCACAAAAATCGACAAACATAGGCGATCCAGTGTCAGGATCACTGTCCCCGCCACATTCATCACACTTGGCGAAGTTTCCAAGCCCAAGAGGATCGCGTTAAAAATAATGACCGCGATGACAAATTGTCGAACACGCGGACGGTCCAACCATAGGGCGAGAGCTTGGCGTTTGTCGTGGAGTGACGCGGTCATGAGGCAGATCCTTGCTGGCTTAGTCCCTCATATGGGGCAGGCTTAAGCGGGCGGCAAGCTCCACATGGGGCGACCAGCGAAATTGGTCAATCGGCTGCACCCAATCGAGGCGATAGCCCGCGTCAATGAGGATTTTTGTATCGCGCGCGAAACTTTTGGGATTGCAAGAGAGCGAGGCAATAATGGGAACATCTGACTTTGCAATTTCGCGCATTTGTGCCTCAGCCCCTGCGCGCGGCGGGTCGATAAGGATTGCATCAAACTTGGCCAATTCATCTGCCAAAACGGGACGGCGAAACAAATCGCGGGTCTCCGCCGTGATGGGCTTGATGCCTTCAGCAAAACGCGCGGCCTGTGTTAGGGCCATGATCATCTCGGCTTGGCCTTCAACCGCATGAAGATGTGCTGTTTGCGCCAATGGGAAGGTAAAGGTCCCGCATCCAGAAAATAGATCAATCACCCTTGCAGCATCCCCAACCGCTTCACGTGCGGCCGCCAAGAGTGCAGCCTCACCGGGCTTCGTGGCCTGCAGAAACGCCCCTGCGGGCGGTGTGACATGGGCACGCCCCATTTGGTGATAGGGCGGGGTTTCCATGAAAACCAACTCATCCCCCCAAGTGAGGCGCAGGAAATGATCGCGGAAGCGGGGCAAGGCGGCGCGCAATTCGTGGTTAAGGGGTTTGCCGCCCGTGACATGAAGATCCAACCCGTTGTCGGATTGGGTGAGGCTGAAGCTCAAGATAGCATTTCGAGAGGCGCCCATGCGGGTCATCTCTGTCAATATGGGCAGGGTTGCGACCATCGCATCAGGCAAAAGATGGCATTCGGTGATGGGCACGATCACATCGGATTTTCGTGCATGAAAGCCCACCAATGCACCCGATTTGGTGCGCCGTGCGGCAAGGCTTGCCCGCCTGCGTGATTTTGGCGGTGAGGTCACGGTGGGGCGCGGGTGCGCTTGGATGCCATGCGCGGCAAGCGCGGTGGCAATTTGGTCT
Source organism: Rhodobacteraceae bacterium XHP0102 (assembly GCA_025751475.1). Taxonomy (GTDB): domain Bacteria; phylum Pseudomonadota; class Alphaproteobacteria; order Rhodobacterales; family Rhodobacteraceae; genus M30B80. The sequence goes on along the minus strand of JAOWLD010000002.1, from coordinate 35,833 downwards.
GCCTTCCACTCACTAACGAATGTGTCTGAGGCGTGTTGTAAGCTGCATCCGCCACAGGATTTGTAATGCGCGCAGATGGGGCGCACCCGATCAGGAGAAGGGGTGATGATCTTGGGCGCCTCTATCCGACCTTGGTCCACCGCGCCTGTGATGACCTCATTTGGCAAGGTCAGCGGGGCCAGTATCTGGTCGCCTGCGTCCGATGTTGCAATCCCATCCCCGCGATGGCCAAGGCGCGTGATGGTGAAGTGTTCTTCGATCAATCCCGTGCTCCGTCCAGTTGTAAAAATCCGCCCGATTGGCGGCTCCAGAGCGTGGCGTAAAGACCGCCTTTTTCCAAAAGCGCCGCGTGCGGGCCATCTTCAATGATATGGCCGTCATCAAGGACAATGATGCGGTCCATCTGCGCGATGGTGGACAGGCGATGCGCGATGGCAATCACGGTCTTTCCCGCCATGAGACTGTGCAGACTGTTTTGGATATTGGCTTCAATTTCGCTATCCAATGCGCTTGTGGCTTCGTCCAATATCAGGATCGGCGCGTCCTTGAGCATGACGCGTGCAAGCGAAATGCGCTGTCTTTGCCCACCTGACAATTTGACCCCACGCTCGCCCACATGGGCATCAAAGCCCCTGCGCCCTTCGGGGTCTTCAAGATCATGAATAAACGCCAACGCCTCCGCATCTTTTGCGGCGCGGATGATCTCCTCCATGGTGGCATCGGGGCGGCCATAGGCGATGTTGTCCCGCAAGGAGCGGTGTAGGAGGCTGTTATCCTGCTGCACCACACCCATATGGGCGCGCAGGCTGTCTTGGGTGACTTCTGCAATGTCCTGGCCATCAATGCGGATGCAGCCGCCCTCGCAATCATAGAAGCGCAACAGCAGTTTCACGAGGGTCGATTTCCCCGCGCCAGAGCGCCCGACCAAACCTACTTTTTCACCTGGTTGAATGGTCAGGCTCAGGCCATCCAAACCACCCGCACCACGGCCGTAATGGTGGCTAACCCTGTCAAATTCGATCAGACCTTTCTCGAATTTCAGCGGCACAGCCCCCGCGCGGTCGCGCAAGGTGATGGGTTGTGCGATGGTCTCCATGCCCTCCATCACCACGCCAAGCTCACGAAAGAGGCTGGAGAGCGCCCACATGATCCAGCCCGTCATAGCGTTCAGTTGCAAGGTCAGCGCCGTGGCCGCCGCAACAACCCCAATCGTGGCTGTGCCGATATACCAAAGCCAAACGGCCCACCCCACGACTGAGACAATCAAAAGCCCGTTCAGCGTCAGCAGGGTGACGTCCATGATTGTGAATATTCGCATCTCACGGGCAAAGGTTTGGCGCGTATGCTCGATCGCTTCATGGGCATAGTCCAACTCGCGCTGCGTATGTGAAAACAGCTTGACCGCGTGGATGTTGGTGTAGCTGTCGACCACCCGCCCTGTGGTCATGGAGCGGGCATCGGAGCTGGCCTTTGAGGCAGGTGTGACATTGAGGATCGTCCAGCGCACCAACAGCCCGTAGAGCACGCACCAGATCACCAAGGGCACGGCAAGGCGCGGATCGGATTGCGTCAGCAAGATCAGCGCGCCGATGAAATAGGCAATGGAAAAAGTGATGGCGTCAAAGATTTGGAATACTGCATCCCCTGCGGCGGGCGGGGTTTGCATGATCCGACCTGCGATGCGCCCTGTGAAATCATTTTCGAACCACCCCACGGATTGGCGCAGCACGTGACGGTGCGCGCGCCAACGGATGAGGGTGCCAAAGTTTGGCAGGATCGCATTGTTCAACAGGCCCACATCTAAGAATTGCATGGCGGGTCGCACCAGAACCACAAAGAGCGCGACCAAAGCCAACTCTAGCCCATGGTTGGCGAAAAGCGTGGCCGAGCTGTTGGTGGACAGCAAATCCACCACGCGGCCCAAATACACAATAAGCCCCAACTCAATAGAGGCCATGACCATCGACATCACAGCTGCGGCCAAAAAGACCCGTTTGAAAGGTTGCGCATAGTCGCGCATGAACGGCCACAGGCGGTTGGGTGGCGTATCCTTTTCTGTGTATGGGGTATAGGGGTCTACCAGTGTTTCGAAAAATCGGAACATTGCATTGGGCCTGAACGGTTGCACGGGTCGCAGCCTGACCCCTTATGGCTATATAGGGCGGTGATTACAGAAAGACCATTGTGGCTGTTATCGCCAAGGCGGTTGCCATGGTCTTGCTGAAAATATTCCATGCACGCGCTGTGGTCAGGAGCCGCGCCAACAGTGTGCCCGCAAAAGTCCAGAACAGGCAGACGAAAAGATTGATCCCAGAAAAGGCGGTGGCAAGGCGTGTGGCTTCTGAGATCAATGTCCCGCCCGCGCCAAATCCTGCCGCGGCAGAAAGGCTGACGGCCCAGACCTTTGGGTTCACCCCTTGGAACAGAACCGCTTCTAGGAAGGTAAATGGTCTGGTGCTGCGCTGTGCTGTATCAGGATCGGCGGGTTTGGATCGCCATAGCGCCCATGCCATGTAGACAATCCACGCCGCTGCGGTGACTTTCATCACCATTGCGGCCAAAGGATAGGCAAGAAGCACGGCGCTGACCCCAAGACTGGCGGCGGCTGCAATGAAACCTACCCCCGCTGCCACGCCAAGAATATGCGGCACGGTTGCGCGAAAGCCGTGTATCGCACCTGATGTCGTCAGCAAAATGACGTTTGGTCCTGGCGAAAAGAGACCCGCAAACACGAAAGGATAAAGCGGATCCATGCTTGTGCAGGTCAGGCAGGCTCGCGCAATACGCGCGGCACCTTGAATTCTACATTCTCAACCGCCGTTTCGACCTGCTCAAGGGTCACATCATAACGCGCACGCACAGCATCGATGACCTCATTGACCAAAACCTCAGGTGCGGAGGCGCCCGCCGTGAGGCCTAAGGTTTTGATACCTTCTAGGGCGCGCCAGTCAATGTCCGATGCCCGCTGCACGAGCTGTGCATAGGAACAGCCCATTTTTGCGCCCACCTCAACCAAGCGTTTGGAGTTGGAGGAATTGGGCGCACCCACCACAAGCATCGCATCGGCCTTGGCCGCCATTGCCTTCACAGCCTCTTGGCGATTGGTTGTCGCGTAGCAGATATCTTCCTTGTGGGGGCCGATAATCGCAGGGAAACGCGCCTTGAGGGCGGCAACTACATCTGCCGTGTCGTCAATCGACAAGGTGGTCTGTGTCACAAAGGCAAGTTTGTCGGGATCACGCACGGCAAGTGTCGCGACATCCGCGACTGTTTCGACCAGAACCACCTCGCCCTTGGGCAATTGCCCCATAGTGCCGATGGTTTCGGGATGGCCGGCATGGCCGATCATCACGATCTGCATTCCCGCCTCGTGATGCCGCGCCGCCTCGATATGCACTTTGGACACAAGCGGACAGGTTGCATCGACATAGATCATCTGGCGGCTTTCGGCGGCAGCGGGAACGGATTTTGGCACGCCATGCGCCGAAAAGATCACAGGCCGATCCGTGGGACATTGATCCAATTCCTCGACAAACACCGCGCCTTTTTCGCGCAGTGCATCCACCACGAATTTATTATGCACGATCTCATGGCGCACAAAAACGGGCGCGCCCCATTTCTCAAGGGCCATTTCCACAATTTTGATCGCGCGGTCTACGCCCGCGCAAAATCCGCGTGGAGCGGCCAAATACAGGGTCAGGGGCGGTTTGGTCATGTTGTCTCTCCGATCGCCACACAGTTAAATCTTTGTGTCTGCGCCGTCTAGGGTTTCGGCATAAAAGGCCATCTGCCCAAGCCCCTTGCCCAATTCCTGCCATAATCTTTGCGCATATCCTCAAAAATAATACGCGCGCGGGTTCTGAGTTCGGCATCATCTTTGCATGGGTTTTACGAGTGGGGAAGCGTTCTATGTTCGGCGCTAAGGCAATGTTCAGATTTCTTTCCCAGATTGGGCGAGGATGTGGAGACATGGAATGCAAGCGCGGATAGACCAAATCGGACAGGACAGTTTGGCGAGTTCGAACGATACGTTGAACGCTCTGCGCAACCGTTCCGTCTATATCTCCAATATCGTGGTCACTGTAACAGCCGCCGCTTGGTGTTTGCTCGGCGTTATCTTGGGGCTGATGCCCATCGTCTATTTGGCACTGTTGATGATGGGCTCTGCCACTATTGCCACGCTTGTCACCTTTTTTGGCCACCATACTTTGGGCAAAATCCTTTGGTTCTTCTCGGGGTTGATGACAATCACAGGCGCATATTTCGTGGCTGATCCGGTGGGTCGGGTCGAATTTATGTATTTCGCGGTGGTGGGTGGTCCGTTCCTTGTATTTTCCACACGCTACGAGCGTGGGTTGATTATCACCCTGCTTGCCATTGCAATTGGCACTTGGATGACAGCCGAATTTCTCGGCCATGACTATTTCGGCGGCCCCTATTTGGAGGAGGATATCTGCCGTGTTTTGCGCTACGTTGTCTATCTGACGGTCTTTGTCGTCTTGGCGATGGAATTGCTTTTGATCGGCAACCTGACCGAAACCTTCAACCAACGCCTAACCGAAAGTGAAGAACGCGCAATCGCCGCCAATAAAGCCAAGTCCGCCTTTCTCGCTGCCATGAGCCATGAAATCCGCACCCCTATGAACGGCGTTGTGGGGATGATGGAGTTGCTGGATAAATCGCCCCTCAGTCACGAACAAAAACGATTTTTGGCAACTGCGCGGCGGTCGTCCTATGCGCTTTTGCGGATCATTGACGATATATTGGATGTGTCAAAAATTGATGCGGGCAAGCTTGAGTTGCTGCCAGAGAAAACCGATCTGCTGGCACAGGTTGAAAGCACTGTTGAGGTGATGCGCGGCTATGCGGACGAGCGCAATGTCACGGTGCGCTTTCGCTATGATCTGACGATGCCACGATTTGCCATGATTGACGGTGGGCGTTTGGGGCAGATCACGCTGAACCTTCTGTCCAATGCGATCAAATTCTCAAGCCCGCGCGAGCATGATGATTTACGCGCAAGGCGCGGTGAAGTGGTGGTTCAAATGACACGGCTTGGCGATGTGCGCCATGGGCGGGGAATGTTCGCTTTGGAAATTCGTGATAATGGGATTGGCATGGATGAAGCGTTCATGCAGGAAATGTTTGAGCCATTCACGCAATCTGGAACCTCCACGGCGATGCATTTTGGTGGCACTGGGCTTGGGTTGACCATCGTCAAGCAGCTGGTCGACAAAATGGATGGCCAAATTGATGTCAAAAGCGCGCCGAATGAAGGCACGGTGGTGCGTATCACCTTGCCTTTAATGGATGCAAGCGAGGCGATGGAACTGCCCGATTTGCGCGACTGGACCATCTACGGGTGGACGGCGCTTGCGGAAGATCGGGTAACTCTTTCCACCTATTTTGAGGGCACAGGCGTGACCCAAAACTGGGTTGCCTCGATGGACGAGTTGCGGCTGATGGCGCAAAGCTGTTCGGAGAAAGCGCTTTTCGTGATGGTGCTGGAAACGGCCGATTTACCCGATCCAGCGGAGGGTTTAGGCGCGTTTTCAGATGTCAAAGTTTTGGGTCTGACACGGCGGCGCGGGATGCGAACGGGGCTTTTGTCCCCAAGCCTTTTTGTGGTCCAAATTCTGCCTGTTCTGGCCAGTGATCTTCTGGCCGCATTGCGTCATTTGACGGGTCAACCTTCGCAAAGCTTGGCGCCGTTGCTTGAGCCAGACATGAGGCATCGGCCCGATTTGGTTTTCGATCACCAAGAACGCAACCGCCGTCAGGCGACCGCCAACCCGAACACCAAGCCGCGCATTTTGTTGGTAGAGGATAATGAGGTCAATCAAATCGTCTTGACCTCGCAATTGCGGCTCTTGGGATATGAAAGCCAGATTGCCGCGAATGGCCGCGCCGCGCTCACTGCGCTTGACGAGGATTGTTTTGATCTGATCCTGACGGATTGCCATATGCCCATCATGAACGGGTTTGAAATGACGCGGGAAATCCGCGCTCGCGAAAGCGCTTCGGGCTATGCGAGGGTCCCGATTATTGCCATTACCGCCGATGCGGTTGGCCATGATCGCCAACGTGGGATTGACGTGGGTATGGATGCGTATCTGACCAAGCCTGTGCGCTTGGGGGAATTGTCGAAAATGCTGTCGATTTACCTGGCAGGGATTGCGCCGATGGCGTTGGAAGAGCCGCCATCGGAGTAATCATCGCGTCAATATTGATCGTCCAACTCGTCCTCGGAGCCGTTGTCGCGCGGCGAGCGTCCGACCGCATCCTTCAACTCGTCCAATTCAATAAAGTTATCCGCTTGCCGGCGCAGGTCATCGGCAATCATGGGCGGGTTGGATCGAATGGTGGATACCACCGACACCCGCACACCCTTGCGTTGGATCGCGGCGACCAGAGGACGGAAATCGCCATCGCCTGAAAACAGAACGATATGATCCACGTGGTCTGCAATTTCCATTGCATCCACGGCCAGATCAATATCCATATTGCCCTTGATCTTGCGCCGCCCTTGCGCATCTGTGAATTCCTTGGCGGCTTTGGTGACCATGGTAAAGCCATTGTAGTTCAGCCAATCGACCAAAGGACGAATCGGAGAATAGTCGTCATTCTCGATCAGAGCCGTATAGTAAAACGCACGTAAAAGTTTTCCGCGCTGCATAAATTCTTGGCGCAGCAATTTATAGTCGATATCAAACCCAAGCGCCTTTGCCGCCGCATAAAGATTTGATCCATCAATAAACAACGCGAGACGTTCGTCACGATAAAACATTTTAATCAACCTTTTAAATAATGTGCCCCAGTTCGGGCGATGCTTGCAGAGGATTAAAAAATTCAAAATGCCGCAAACAGCTGTGTTGGACAAAATAGGGGTAATTTGGTTTGGTGCAAGCGTTGGATTCTGAACAAGTGAACCACAAAGCTCTCGTGGCTTTGGGCTCTAATCTATCGGTTGATGGCCGACCGCCCATTGTGGTTTTGCAGGATGCCGTGGCCCGATTGAAGGATTTTGTTTCTGCGCAGGGCGGCGGCAATTATGTCCTCAGCACATTCTACCAAACCCCTGCTTTTCCAGAGGGTTCTGGCCCTGATTTTGTCAATGCTGCCTTATCCTTTGACTGGCCAGAAGGGCCAAATCTTCTGCTTGCCCAGTTGCACGCGATCGAAGCGGATTTTGGGCGTAATCGCATGATGCGCTGGGCTGCGCGTGGGTTGGATCTTGATTTGATCGGTTTGGGGGATTTGATTTTGCCAAGTGTCGCGGATTGGCAGGCTTGGGCCAACATGACTTGCGATGAGGCTCAGACGCGCGCCCCTGACCAGTTGATCCTACCTCATCCGCGCATGGCGGAACGGGGCTTTGTTTTGGTTCCGCTGTGCGATGTTGCACCCGACTGGGCGCATCCGATTTTGAATAAAACTGTGGCTGAACTCTGCGCCGCATTGCCCCAATCAGAGGTGAAAGACATAAAGGCGCTTTGAGCGTTCTGCGGGTGTTTTGCACTTGTCTTTTTTGGGCAGCCTGACTATCTACGAGGCTTGCGCCCCTCCCTTAATCAGCTTTGGAGAGTATATTATGGCCCGCGTGACGGTAGAAGATTGCGTAGACAAGGTTCCCAACCGCTTTGAATTGGTGATGCTTGCTGCACATCGCGCCCGCGAAATGGCGTCTGGCTCGCCACTGACAGTGGATCGTGACAACGACAAAAACCCAGTTGTCGCTTTGCGTGAAATCGCGGAGGAAACGCAATCCGCAGATGGCTTGCGTGAGCGCTTCATCGAATCGCATCAAACGCAGATCGAGGTTGATGAACCTGAAGAAGATACAATGACCCTGCTGCAAAGCGCCGATCAGGATCGTCCGCAAGCGGATGATATGACCGAGGAACAAATGTTGCGCGCCCTGCTCGAAGCGCAGGGTCAAAACTGACATAGGCGATTGATGGACGGAAACGGATCAGATCGAAGCGGCCTTCTCGATGCCGATGATCTGATTAGTCTTGTCCGTAACTACAACCCAAAATGCAACGAGGCCCTCCTTCGGGGGGCCTATGCCTATGCACAAGATATGCATCTTGGCCAAATGCGCCAATCGGGCGAGGCCTATTTTACGCATCCCGTTGCGGTCGCTGCCATCCTGACCGAAATGCGGCTGGATGATGCCACCATCGCCACTGCGCTGCTGCATGACACAATCGAGGATACCAAAGGCACGTTTTCCGAGCTTGAGCAGCGTTTTGGCACTGATGTGGCTGAATTGGTGGATGGGGTGACGAAGCTGACCAATTTACAGCTGTCCAACCGCGAATCCAAACAGGCTGAAAATTTCCGCAAATTGTTTATGGCGATGTCCAAAGATTTGCGGGTGATCCTTGTGAAATTGGCGGACCGTTTGCACAATATGCGGACCATCCGCCATATGCGCGCTGAAAAGCAGCTGCAAAAATCCCGCGAGACGATGGATATATACGCCCCGCTTGCAGGGCGGATGGGGATGCAATGGATGCGCGAGGAGTTGGAAGACCTCGCCTTTCGCGTGGTCAATCCCGAGGCGCGCAATTCGATCATGCGCCGTTTTCTCACCCTACAAAAAGAGTCGGGTGATGTTATCCCAAAGATCACCGATGATATTGAGGCTGTGTTGGCAAAACATGGCATCAAGGGGGATGTCTTTGGGCGTGCGAAGAAGCCCTATTCAATCTGGCGTAAGATGCAGGAAAAAGACCTTGCCTTTTCGCGCCTTTCGGACATCTACGGCTTTCGCGTAATCGTTGAGACCGAAGATGAATGCTATCGTGTCTTGGGGGCCGTGCATCAGCGTTGGCGGTCTGTGCCTGGGCGGTTCAAAGATTACATCAGCCAACCTAAATCAAACGGTTATCGTTCGATCCATACATCCGTTTCGGGTCGTGACGGGAAGCGGGTAGAAATCCAGATCCGCACCCGTCAGATGCATGAGGTGGCTGAATCTGGTGTGGCCGCGCATTGGTCTTATCGTGATGGTGTGCGCGTGGCTAACCCCTTTGCGGTCGATCCCGCGAAGTGGCTTTCGACCCTAACTGAACGCTTTGAGATGGCCGAGGATCACGATGAGTTCCTCGAACACGTGAAATTGGAAATGTATTCCGACCAAGTGTTCTGCTTCACGCCCAAGGGTGATGTGGTCAAACTGCCGCGTGGGGCGACCCCGTTGGATTTCGCCTATTCTATTCACACGCGGATCGGGCATTCTTGCGTGGGGGCCAAGGTCGATGGCATCCGTGTGCCGCTGTGGACGCGATTGAAAAATGGCCAATCGGTCGAGGTCGTCACGGCGGAGGGACAAAGCCCGCAAGCCACATGGATTGATATTGTGGTTACAGGGCGCGCCAAGGCCGCGATCCGCCGCCGCCTGCGCGAGGAAGATCGGGGGCGCTATATCAAATTGGGCCGTGAATTGGCGCGGGTGGCTTTTGAGCACGCAAATAAAAAAGCCACGCCAAAGGCCTTGGACACAGCTGCAAAAGCGCTTGCTTTGAGTGACGGGGACGAAGTTTTGGCGCGGATTGGTTCGGCGGAAATTTCGGCACGTGACGTGGTGACCAAGCTATATCCAGAGTTGGCAACGGGCGGTGATTTCGCAGATGTGGATCAAAAGCGTGCGGTGATTGGTTTGCCCGCGGGTTCCGAGGTCCAGAGGGCACAATGTTGCCAACCTGTGCCCGGTGAGCGGATCGTGGGGATCACCTATCGCGGTCGCGGCCCTGTGGTTCATGCGATTGATTGCGAAGCCTTGGCCGAATTTGACAATGCGCCCGAACGCTGGATTGACCTGCATTGGTCAGAAGGGCGTCATGGTGCGGTGCATAACGTCACCATTAATGTCACGATTTCAAACTTTAACGGGGTATTGGGACGAATCTGCACATTGATCGGTGAGCAAAATGCAAATATTTCTGATTTGCACTTTATCGACCGCAAGCCAGATTTTTTCCGTTTGTTGATAGATGTTGATGTACGGGATGCAGAACATCTGCACGCAGTCATGATGGCATTGGAGGCAGATAGCGATGTCGCCAAGATGGGCCGTTATCGCGATGTAGAACGGCGTCCCTAGATCTGTGGTAGCACAGATATGGTTCGCGAGTAAGGGAGAGGAATAATCCGTGGTATTTAGGCGTAGGGATCAACGACCCTTGCTGCGGATTGTGGCCGAATGGGTTTATCCGCGTGGCGGATGGAAGCGTGCTTTTCAATATGTCACGCATCGGTTGCACCGTCTTCCTGGATCGGCTGAGTCGATCGCACGCGGGATCGCGGCTGGTGTGTTTGCGGTCTATACACCGTTCTTTGGATTTCACTTTTTCCTTGCGATGTTCTTGGCTTGGATCATGCGGGGCAATATCATTGCATCGCTACTGGCCACATTTGTGGGTAACCCGCTAACCTATGTGCCAATTGCGATTATTTCGCTTCAAACGGGCCATTTCATGCTTGGGTCGGCCATGCGCAGTGATGTGGACGCAGGGTTGATCGCGCGGTTTCGGGGCGCAGCAGGGGATTTGCTGCACAACCTATGGTCCGTGTTTTCAGGGGCACCCGCACATTGGCACGAGCTAAAGGTTTTCTATGACACGGTGTTTTTCCCATGGATGATCGGTGGGATTGGGCCAGGTGTCTTATCGGCCGTTGTGGCTTATTTTGTCAGTGTGCCTTTAATCCGCGCGTATCAAAAACGCCGTGTCGCCAAGCGCCGTGCGAAAATTGAAAAGCGCCGTGAACAGGTTGGCGCATCGACCACAAAGCGTTAAGTTGCGTGTAGAAACCTGCGGCAGGAGATAAGTGAATGACCCGTGATTTGCGCCTTGGGGTCAATATTGACCATGTGGCCACCTTACGTAACGCACGCGGTGGCGGCTTGCCTGATCCCCTGCGTGCCGCAGTTTTGGCACAGGCCGCTGGTGCGGATGGGATCACGGCACATTTACGCGAGGATCGCCGCCACATCCGTGACGAGGATATCGCAGGCTTGATGGCCGAGATTGCGATCCCCTTGAATTTTGAAATGGCTGCAACCCTCGAAATGCAGAAAATTGCATTGACGCATAAGCCCCATGCGGTGTGCATCGTGCCCGAGCGGCGCGAAGAGCGCACAACCGAAGGCGGCTTGGAGGTTGCGGCAGATCAAAATCGATTGGCCGATTTTATCGCGCCATTGCGTGAGGCGGGCTGCCGCATATCATTATTTATAGCAGCGGATGCCGCCCAGATTGAAGCGGCTCATCGCATCGGTGCGCCTGTGATCGAACTGCATACTGGGGCCTATTGCGATTATCATGCCGAAGGGGCATATGCCGCGCGCGATGCCGAATTGCAGCGCTTGGTCGAGGGTGCCAAACGCGCCGCTGACCTTGGGCTTGAGGTGCATATGGGGCATGGTCTGAACTATGAGACGGTCACCCCAATTGCGGCCATCAAAGAGGTGCGGGAATTGAACATTGGGCATTTCCTGATTGGCGAGGCGGTGTTTGTGGGGTTGTCGGACGCGATTGCGCAGATGCGCCAATTGATGGATGAGGCCCGCGCTTGATCTTGGGTATTGGCACAGATCTGGCAAATATCGACCGCATCCAACGGGCGCTGGACCGTTTTGGAGATCGGTTTCGAAATCGCGTTTTTACAGAACATGAACAAAAGCGTGCCGAACGGATGCAAAACCCTGCCGCGGTCTATGCGAAACGTTGGGCCGCGAAAGAAGCCTGTTCAAAGGCGCTGGGCACCGGGCTGCGCATGGGGATCGCATGGCGCGATATGTCGGTGACGAACCTAGAAACGGGTCAGCCTGTGATGCACGTCACAGGCTGGGCGCAAGAGCGACTGACGGAAATGACACCCGCAGGTTATGACGCGGTTATTCATGTGACATTGACGGATGATCACCCATGGGCGCAGGCCTTTGTTGTGATCGAGGCGTTGCCAGATGGGGAAAGCGCGCAACTTCCTGTGATGGCATCGCGGCCAAACCGTTCGCTTGCTTGACAGCGGGGCCTGTGCGGCTCATGAGGTGTCAAGGGTCGGTTGGCGTGCTGGCACCTCCGCTGCTGCGTAAAATCAGGGGCACGCAGGTGCAAAGGCGCATGGAATTTTGCGAATGAGGCAAAGGGCATGGTGAACTATAAGGCCAAGAGGGACGGAATTGGCGAGACAATCAAAACGATTGTTTATGCGCTTCTGATCGCGGGCGTGTTCCGCACCCTGTTTTTCCAGCCGTTTTGGATCCCATCAGGATCCATGAAGGACACGCTTCTGATCGGGGATTTTTTATTCGTGAACAAGATGGCCTATGGCTATTCGCGTCACAGTTGCCCGTTTTCGATTTGTCCTTTTTCAGGACGTATTTTTGAAAGCTTGCCCGAGCATGGCGATATCGCCGTTTTTCGTCATCCCACCAATAATGCGGATTTTATCAAGCGTGTGATTGGCCTTCCAGGGGACGTGGTGCAGATGCGCAACGGGCAATTGGTGATCAACGGCGAAGCTGTCCCACAAGAATCCGTGGCGCCTTTTGTCGAGACCTTTGAGCCGCAAGGCCCCTTGTCACATCTTCCGCGCTGTTCCAACGCACCTGTCGGTGCAGGCGGGCAATGTGAGAAAGAGCGTGTCATCGAAACATTGCCAAATGGTGTTTCCTATGGCGTGCTCAATATTGATGATCGTTCTTTTGCAGATAACACCCCCGAATTCACCGTGCCTGAGGGTCATGTCTTCGTGATGGGCGACAATCGTGACAATTCCCAAGACAGCCGCTTTCCCCGTGCCATCGGCGGGGTCGGATTTGTGCCCGTTGAAAATCTTTTGGGCCGTGCAGACCGGGTGATCTTTTCATCGGCGGGCGAGCGGATGGTCTATTTCTGGACGTGGCGGTCAGATCGGTTCTTCAGAGCATTGCAGTGAAACTATCGCGTGAGATTACCGAGTTTTCGTCCCGTTTGGGCTATAGGTTTACCCAACCCGAATTGATTTTGCGGGCCTTGACCCATGCCTCGCTTTCTTCGCCAACCCGCGCAGATAACCAGCGGTTGGAGTTTCTCGGGGATCGGGTGTTGGGTCTGGTGATAGCGGAACTTCTGTTGGAGATGGACCAACACGCACCCGAAGGGCAATTGGCCCCGCGATTTAATGCGCTTGTGCGTAAAGAAACCTGCGCGGATGTGGCGCGGGACATAGATTTGGGCGCGGTTCTGAAGCTTGGTAAATCCGAAATGATGACGGGTGGACGGCGCAAAGATGCGCTTCTGGGCGATGCGATGGAGGCCGTGATTGCGGCTGTCTATCTCGATGGGGGTTATGATGCGGTGCGTGCCATCATTCGCCACCATTGGGCAGGTAAGGTGGATACGGTCGCGGAAGATGCCCGTGATGCCAAAACGGCCCTGCAAGAATGGGCACAGGCACAGGGGCAGGGATTGCCACGTTATGTGGAACTGCGCCGCGAAGGGCCAGATCACGCGCCGGTGTTCACCGTGGAGGTCAGTCTGGCATCAGGCGCGCGCGCTGAGGCAAGCGCCAAAGCCAAGCGCCATGCCGAACAGGAAGCGGCCAAGAAATTGCTGGCGGTGCTTGAAGCTGACCGCGCCTGAAGCATCTGGCGCTGAGGCCCATTTCCCGCTATGCCCGATGATCATTGAAAAAAGGAACTGCCTATGACCAGCCGCGCTGGATTTGTTGCCCTTATCGGTGAGCCGAATGCGGGAAAATCGACCCTTCTGAACCATATGGTCGGGGCGAAAGTATCGATTGTGACGCATAAGGTGCAAACCACGCGCGCGCGTATTCGTGGCGTGGCTTTGGAGGGAGAAAGCCAGATTGTCTTTGTTGACACCCCAGGCCTGTTCCGTCCACGCCGCCGTTTGGATCGCGCGATGGTCGCGGCCGCATGGACAGGGGCCGCGGATGCCGATGTTGTGGTTCTGCTCATCGAGGCCCATCGTGGCCTGACCGAGGGGGTCAAAGAAATTCTGAGCGGGTTGTCAGACAAGGCCAAGGGGCGCAAGATTGCTTTGGCAATCAACAAAATTGACCGTGTCGAAGCGCCAGCCCTATTGAAATTGGCCGAGGACGCAAATGCCGCTTTTCCCTTTGTGAAGACCTTCATGATATCAGCGGAGCGTGGCCACGGTGTGGGTGATTTGCGCGAATGGTTGGCCGAAGAAATGCCCGAAGGCCCGTGGCTTTACCCTGAGGATCAGATTGCGGATTTACCGATGCGCATGATCGCGGCGGAGATGACCCGCGAGAAACTGACCCTGCGCCTGCATCAAGAATTGCCTTATCAACTGACCGTGGAAACCGAAAGCTGGCAGGAGCGGGATGATGGCAGCGCGCGCATTGATCAGGTGATTTATGTCAGCCGCGATGGGCATAAGGGGATTTTGCTCGGGCATCGTGGAGAAACCATCAAGGCTGTCTCGCGTGCATCGCGTGAGGAGTTAAGCGCATTCTTGGGCCGCACGGTGCATCTGTTCTTGCAGGTAAAAGTGCGACCCAACTGGTTGGAAGAGTCCGAGCGCTATTCCGAGATGGGTCTTGATTTTCGGGATGGGAACACGAAGTGACGCCGCGCCTGCGAGCCGAGTTTTGGGTGCAGGCCTATGTGCGGCGCTTGTCGCTTGCAGAAATTCCAGCCTTCGTGGTGGCGCGCGGGGATGCGGATGCGGGTGCGGTTTTGGTCAAGCTGAACCTGCTGGACGGCAGTGCAACGCTGTTTCAACGCGGATTTGACCTTGAGACGGGCGCGCGCGTTTGGGATATTTTGACCCAAGGGCCAGAAGCAGATGTGGATGCGGCCATCGCCAAACAGCGCAGCTTTGATCCAGATTTATGGGTGATCGAGGTGGAAGATCGCGCGGGGCGACATATGCTGGATCAAGAAGGATTGCTTTAGCCGCAGCAAAGGGTCTGATGTGATGGAATGGCAAGCTGAAGGGGTATTGCTCGCGGCGCGGCGCCATGGCGAAACTGCCGCCATCCTTGAGATATTCACGGCAGAGCAGGGTCGGTTTGTTGGCGTTTTGCGCGGTGGGGCTTCGCGCAAAATGGCGGCACATCTGCAAGTCGGAACGCAGCTTCAGGCAACATGGCGCGCGCGCCTCTCGGATCATATGGGTGTGTTCACCATAGAGCCCCTGCAAGCGCGCGCGGCCCCTGCAATGGCGGACCCAATGCAACTGGCAGGCTTAAACGCGGTTTGTGCGCTTTTGTCTTTTGCCTTGCCTGAACGCAATGCCCACCCCGCGCTCTATGCCCGAAGCATCGCCTTGCTGGACGGGTTGGGGGCCGATCATTGGTTGGATGCCTATGTGCAATGGGAAATGGCCGTCTTGGCTGAGCTTGGCTTTGGTCTTGACCTAAGCCACTGCGCCCGAACCGGTGTGTCGCAGGATTTGGCCTATGTTTCGCCGCGCACAGGGCGGGCTGTGGCGCGGGACGCGGCAGGTGAATGGGCGGACCGTTTGCTGCCGTTACCGCGCTTTTTGCAAGGGGTTGGCCCCGCAGATCGGGAAGATCACATCGCAGGCTTGCGCTTGACGGGGCATTTTTTGGCCCATCATCTGGCCCCGAGTTTGGGAGATCGCCCCCTGCCTTCGGCGCGGGCGCGGTTGGTGGATATGCTGAACCGTCAGGGCTGAGGGGTGAACACGAGGCTTGCACCCTCCGCGCTGCGCAAAACCAACAGCCCATCTTGCACCACTGCGTTGCGGCTGGCCTCCAGTGCTTTGAAATAGGCATATTCCTGATCCAGCTTGGGACAGGCCATGAGCGTGGCGCCGATCGGACCCGAACGGAGATTGCCATCAAGAATTTCAAACCGTCCAAAATAGCGGTTGCACGGTGCGGCCCCAAAGAAATTGAGGTCATCATCAATTTCGAACGTGACGCTCGGGTCAGATTGCAAATGCCACGCCCCTGTAAGCGGCGTGGCAGGGTCTTGTTTGCAGGCGGTCAGAGCCAAGAGGGCAACAAGCCCAGCCAAGTGGCGCATGATCAGCCCAGAAGGCGGCGTGCAATCACCTGTGCTTGGATTTCGGCCGCACCTTCAAAGATGTTCAGGATGCGTGCATCGCACAAGATGCGGCTGATCTTATATTCAAGCGCAAAGCCGTTGCCGCCATGGATTTGCAGACCGTTATCCGCAGCGGCCCATGCGACCCGTGCGCCCAACAATTTGGCCATGCCAGCCTCTAGGTCACAGCGGCGATCATTGTCCTTTTCGCGGGCGGAGAAATAGGTCAATTGCCGTGCAATCATGATCTCCACCGCCATCATTGCCAATTTGGAGGCCACACGGGGGAATTCGATCAGGGATTTGCCAAATTGCTTGCGGTCTTGGGCATATTGCATTGACACGTCCAAGGCAGATTGGGCCACGCCAATGGCGCGGGCGGCGGTCTGGATGCGCGCGCTCTCGAAGGTCTGCATCAGCTGCTTGAAACCTTGGCCCTCTTGCCCACCCAAAAGGTTCTCGCCCTTCACGTGGAAATTATCAAAGCCCAGTTCGTATTCCTTCATCCCGCGATAGCCCAGAACCTCGATTTCGCCACCGGTCATGCCCTCGGTGGGGAAGGGGTGGGCATCATCGCCCGGGGTTTTTTCCGCCAAGAACATCGACAAGCCGCGATAATCCGTGCTGTTCGGATCCGTGCGGGCCAAAAGGGTCATCACATGGGTGCGGGAGGCATGAGTGATCCATGTCTTATTGCCAGTGATGCGGTAATCGCCCGCGTCATCCTTGACGGCGCGGGTGCGCAACGCGCCAAGGTCGGAGCCTGTGTTGGGTTCGGTAAACACTGCCGTGGGTAGTTTTTCTGCACTTGCCAAAGCGGGCAGCCATTTTTCTTTCTGCTCATCCGTGCCGCCTGCAAGGATCAGCTCGGCAGCGATTTCAGAGCGCGTTCCAAGGGAGCCCACACCGATATATCCACGGCTGAGTTCTTCGGAGACCACACACATCGCGGCCTTTGATAGGCCAAAGCCACCATATTCTTCGGGAATGGTGAGACCGAAAACGCCCATCTCCGCCAATTCCTCGATCACCGACATTGGGATCAATTCATCCTTGAGGTGCCATTCATGGGCGAAAGGCTCGACCTTTTCCAAGGCGTAGCGGCGGAATTGTTCGCGGATCATTTCCAATTCATCTTCGAGACCAGATGCGCCAACGGTCAACTCTGCGGCGCGCTCTTGCATCAGCTCGACAAGGCGCAGGCGCGCCGCTTGCGTGTTGCCGCGCGCGCACAGCGTTGCAATTGCGTTGGATTTCAGAAGATCAATATCAGCCTCGTTTAGGCCAAGCTCCCCAAGGCGCAGCACCTCACCTTGGTTCATGGCAATGCCACCTTGGATTTGGGCGAGGTATTCACCAAAACCGATTTGCAGGATCAGCTGCTCAACCTCGCCAAATTTACCTTCGCTGCTGACCAGCTCGGCCCATGTTTGCATCTGGCGCAATGCCTCAACATATGTGGCAAGCCATGCAAGGCCATGGGTGGCGGTTTGCTCTGCTTCCATCGCGGCGTTTGAAATTTTCCCCTCAACGCTCACCAGATCAAGCACGACCGCCTTGGCGCGATCCAAAACGGCCTCGACAGCGGGTAACGCCTCAGCCGTTAATGCGGTCAGATTGGCCAAGATCACAGGGGCGGCGGTCATTTCTGCGTCACGGGGCATGGCATCTCTCCAAATTGAGGTTGCGCGCGCGGCGCAAAACTACACTCGATTCTGCAGTTGCTTCTAATTCATTTTGCAAGTGCAGCGCAACATTAATTCGAAATATTCCTCCAAAAGGAATTAAAATGTCGCGCTTGTCTTGGTGCGGTATCTGCGCGATACCCAAGCCAAGGCAGGGAGCCGCCATGACAGATTTCTTACATATCATGCCCTTATGGGCCTTTGCCCTCGCGGTTGCGGTCACGCTTGCAGCGGGTTTCGTGAAAGGTG
Organism: Rhodobacteraceae bacterium XHP0102; assembly: GCA_025751475.1. Lineage (GTDB taxonomy): Bacteria > Pseudomonadota > Alphaproteobacteria > Rhodobacterales > Rhodobacteraceae > M30B80. Next base: position 17,842 of record JAOWLD010000002.1, on the reverse strand, counting down.
CCGTTGGCTTTGCGATGCCGTTGATTATGATCTCAGGGCTGTCCATGTTTCTGGAGCCGCAATTGGCCATCGCGGGGATCATTTTTCCCATTGTTTTGTCCAACGGACTTCAAGTGGCGCGCTACGGCTGGACGGAGGCCAAAAGCGCGCTGCGGGAATATTGGCGCTATATTCTGATCGTCTGTGTCATGATCGTGATTGTGGCACAGTTTGTCACCGTTATTCCCACCCAAACGATGTATCTGATCCTTGGTGTGCCGGTTGTGGCGCTTACCATGATCCAATTGATGGGGATTAAATTTCATATCCCGACCCAACATCGCCGCAAGGCAGAATGGGGGGTTGGGACATTGGCGGGTGCTCTTGGAGGTCTTACGGGCACATGGGGGCCGCCGACCGTGCTGTATCTGATTGCGCTTGATACGCCCAAAGCGCGCCAGATGTTGGTGCAAGGTGTGGTTTATGGGCTTGGGTCCATCAGTCTTTTAACGGGTCATCTGACATCTGGTGTTTTAAACCTTGTCACAGCACCGTTTTCGATTGCCTTGTTGATCCCCGCCTTCTTGGGAATGCAGCTTGGGTTCAAGCTGTCTGACCGCCTTGATCCTGAAAAATTCCGAAAGATCACGTTGATTGTGCTTTTGATTGCGGGCGCAAATTTGGTGCGGCGCGGCATAATGGGATAAGAAAAAGCCGCCCCTTCGCAAGGGCGGCTAGGGTTCTGCGTGAATGATATTCGAGCCTTAGCTGATCGCGGCGGCTTTTACGTCATCGTCAATGTAAGGCACATATTGGGCAAAGTTATCGGCAAACATTCCAACAAGCTTTGCGGCTTGCGCATCATAGGCAAGCGGATCGGACCATGTGCTGCGCGGATCAAGAAGCGCATCATCGACACCCGTGAGGCTGACGGGAACATCAAACCCAAAATTCGGATCCTTGCGGAACTGGCCTTGCGTGAGGGATCCGTTCAGCGCAGCTGTCAGAAGCGCGCGGGTTGCCTTGATCGGCATCCGCGACCCTGTGCCATAAGCGCCGCCCGTCCATCCTGTGTTCACCAGCCAGCAGGTTGACCCGTAGGTCGCAATCTTTTCCCGCAGCAAGTTGCCGTAAGTTTCGGGGCGGCGTGGCATGAACGGCGCACCGAAGCAGGTCGAGAAGGTTGGCTCAGGTTCGGTCACACCACGTTCGGTGCCTGCCACTTTCGAAGTGAAACCAGACAGGAAGTGATACATGGCCTGCGCAGGGGTCAGCCGCGCAATCGGAGGCAAAACGCCGAACGCATCGCAGGTCAACATGATGATATTTTTAGGATGTCCACCAAGCCCTGTGTTGGAGGCGTTGGAAATCTGTTCCAAAGGATAGGCGCAACGGGTGTTTGCAGTCAGGCTTGCGTCATCGAAATCGAGCGCCAGCGTCTCTGCATCATACACCATATTTTCGATCACGGTGCCAAAGGTGTGGGTTGTTGCGTAAATCTCGGGTTCGGCCTCTTTGCGCAAATTGATTGTCTTTGCGTAGCAACCGCCCTCGAAATTGAAGATCCCGTTGTGTGACCAACCATGTTCGTCATCCCCGATCAGCACCCGGCCTGGGTCAGCCGAAAGCGTGGTTTTGCCTGTCCCCGAAAGACCGAAGAATACCGCACTATCGGCGGGATCATCTGTTGCGTGATTGGCCGAACAATGCATCGGCATGACACCCTTCTCAGGCAGCAGGTAGTTGAGCAAGGTGAACACGGATTTTTTATTCTCGCCCGCATATTCGGTGCCGCCGATCAAGATCAGTTTCTTTTCGAAATTGAGGGCGATTACCGTATCCGTGCGGCAGCCGTGTTTGGCAGGCTCCGCCTTGAAACTGGGGCAGTTGATGATTGTAAATTCTGGAACGAAACTGTCGAGTTCTGCACGGGCGGGGCGGCGCAGAAGGTGGCGGATGAAGAGGTTATGCCAAGCAAGCTCGGACACCACGCGCACATCGAGGCGGTGATCCGCATCTGCACCTGCATATAGATCTTGGACGAAATACTCGCCACCTTTCATATGCGCGACCATATCCGCGTAAAGACGATCAAACGCATCCATCGCCATGCGGGCGTTGTTCTCCCACCAGATATGGGGCTCGACCGATGGGGTTGCGACCACGAATTTATCTTTGGGAGAGCGGCCCGTGTATTTTCCCGTGCTGACCAAAAGCGTGCCGCCCGTGCCAAGCCGACCCTCATTGCGGTTCAACGCAGCTTGAATAAGCGCAGGCTCAAGCAGGTTGTAGTGAACTTGGCCAAGATCCGAAATGCCTTGATGCTCCAGCCGCTGGGCGGGGTTCACGCGTCCTGTGCTCATGTTCTCTTGTGCTCCTGTGCCGATGCTATGCGGCAATGATGACAATCAACGCGAGGCCAAAGCTGCGGCCAACCTCGTCTGTGCCTCCTATAACATGACGGTTTTATTACTGAACAGGACGCAAGCGCACAGTTAGCGCAACCATTTCCCCGATTGGCCGAAATTTGCCAGATGGGCCTGCTTTCTTTCGGCGCTAACGGTTCATTCACATGAGAATGCCACATTTTCGCCGTGGAAATACCGCGATTCGGAAAATTTCGATTGATTCTCAGACCAAGAAAAAGTGTTATACACAAAAAATAAATATAAATTGAGCAGTCATAAGGAGCCAAGACAATGTCGCGGATCGCTCTGGTAGATGATGATCGTAACATTTTGACCTCCGTATCCATCACTTTGGAGGCGGAAGGATTTGAAGTTGAGACCTATAACGATGGCCAATCGGCCCTAGACGGGTTCAACAGGCGGATGCCCGAATTGGCAGTATTGGATATCAAAATGCCCCGCATGGACGGCATGGACCTGCTGCAGCGCCTGCGCCAGAAATCAAACATTCCCGTGATCTTCCTCACATCGAAAGATGATGAAATTGATGAATTGATGGGCCTGCGCATGGGCGCAGATGATTATGTGAAAAAGCCGTTTTCGCAGCGCCTTTTGGTGGAGCGCATACGGTCCATTCTGCGCCGACAGGAGGCGATTGCCTCGGATGCAACAGGCGCACCTGAAGAGAGTCAGATCCTTGTGCGGGGTGAATTGACCATGGACCCGTTGCGCCATGCGGTGAAATGGAAAGGCCGTGATGTCTCTTTGACCGTAACGGAATTTTTGTTGCTGCAGGCCCTCGCGCAGCGTCCAGGATTCGTAAAGAACCGCGATCAATTGATGGATGTGGCCTATGACGATCAGGTTTATGTCGATGATCGCACAATTGACAGCCACATCAAGCGCTTGCGCAAGAAGATGCGCGAAGCCGATGATGAATTCTCAGCAATCGAAACGCTGTATGGTATCGGCTATCGCTATAATGAGGAGTAGATGACAATCGCGCCTGAGTTTTCGAGTTCTGGCCAGTCGGGGCGTGATGTCCTGCGCTCTGGGGTTGTGTTGGGCGAGGATTGGGAAAAGCCAGAAATACTTGTCGATCAAGACTTGCGCGCCGCGCGGGATCGGCGAAGTGTTTTCGCGCTGAACCGCTCACCCTTGGCGCGTAAAATCATCTTGTTCAATCTTCTGGGCATTGTCGTTCTGGTGGCGGGGATGCTGTATCTCAATCCGTTCCGGGACGGTCTCGTTTTACAACGCGAGCGCGCCTTGGCCTTCAATGCACAGCTGATCGCCGATGTTTTGGAAGAACGGGTGGCCAGTTTTGGCGGATCGATTGATCCTTCACGGGCGGATCAGGCTTTGGCGCGCATTGGCCTGGCTGAGGGGTTGTCGGTGCAACTTTTCGCGCCCAATGGCACTGTGTTAAGTTCCAGCGCGGAGGTCACGATCAACCCCGCACGCCCCGTTCAGGGCTTGGCCGAACGCCCCGAAAGGGTCATGTGGATCACCGATGCTTTGAATCGGCTGTGGGATTATACCGCCAATTTGATCACCCGCGATGACGCGCAACTTGCCCCGCTGGATGTGACGGCGCAAGCGCAGACATTGATCCCTGACGCGATGCGGGGCGCCACCGTTTTGTCGCGCGGGCTGTCACCTGAGGGTGCGATTTACCTGGCGGTTACGCCTGTGGATGGGGCGAGCGGCACCGTTGCAGTTGTCGCCGTCAGCACCGCAGCGGGCGAAGTTGACGCATTGGTGCGTGCCGAGCGAGAACAACTGTTGCAGTTTTTCGTGGTCGCCCTGCTCATTTCCATCGTCTTGTCCCTAGTTTTGGCCTCGACCATTGCCAATCCGCTTTCCGATCTGGCCGATGCTGCCGAACTTGGCCGTGACAAGAATGCGCGCAAAATGAGTCCTCAGCGCGTGCGTATTCCAGATTTGACGGGTCGGCCCGATGAAATTGGGCGCTTGTCTGCGGCTTTGCGCGGCATGGTCGGCGCGCTTTATGACCGTATTGAGTCCAACGAGCAATTCGCCGCTGATGTCAGTCACGAGATCAAGAATCCATTGGCCAGTCTTCGTTCCGCTGTCAGCACGTTGCAGCGTGCCAGCACCGATGAGCAGCGCAACAGGCTTTATGAGGTGATCACCCATGATGTGCAACGATTGGATCGGCTTGTGTCGGATATCTCGAACGCCTCGCGACTGGACGCTGATCTGGTGAAGGAAGAGGAGGAGGAATTCGATCTTTTGCGCACCCTACGCAATATTTGTGATTATCATGAGGGCGAAGCGCGCGCGAAACAGGTGAGTTTTATCAGTGATCTTCCCGATGCTCCGATTATCATAAACGGCCTAGAGGCGCGTCTGGCGCAGGTTTTCGTCAACCTCTTGTCGAATGCCCTCTCTTTCTGCGAAGCTGGCGATGCGGTGCGCATCTGGGCCCGCAAGAGAGAGGATCGGATTTTGGTGGTGGTAGAGGATACAGGGCCAGGCATTCCTGAGGACGCATTGGCCAAAGTGTTTACGCGGTTTTACTCTGAGCGGCCGAAGGCACAATTTGGCAATCATTCTGGCTTGGGTCTTGCGATCTCCAAACAGATTGTGGAGGCGCATGGCGGTGTCATTTGGGCCGAGAATATTCGGCCCACCGAAGCTGACGTGACCTCGGACCCGCTTGGCGCGCGCCTGATTGTAGGTCTGCCCGTATAGGGCATAGATCATGCCCTTGGTCCCAACTTCAGATGATTTCGACCTCAGCCGATGGGGCAGTTTGTGCGAACAAGGGCTAAGGGGTCATGCAACGGCGGTGGCAGTGGATGGGATTGCCGCCATGATCCTTGGCCCTTCTGGTTCTGGGAAAACGACTCTGGCTTTCGATTTGATGGCCTTAGGTGCAGATTTGATCTGCGATGATGCGATTATTTTGCAAAAATCAGATATCGGGTTGCGCGTTCTCGCCCCACCGCAGCGCCTTCCCCTGATCGAGGCGCGTGGCATCGGGTTGTTGCAGGCGGGGCCGATGGTGGATCACGCCCCCCTTGGGATGGTGATTTCGCTTGGGACGATCCCGCCAGAACGCCTGCCCTCCCGCCGCTATGCCCTTTGGGATGGGGCGCGCGTCCCCTTTGTGGCAGTTGATCATCGGCACGCGCGCGCCAGCATCATCCTGCACGCCCTGCGACATGGCTTCGCCCCTGAGGCATAATGGGTTGGATCGCGTCAGATTTGCGCTACTCTTTAAGAAGAAGCGCGTGTCATCTGCGCCCATTCAACCGAGTGTTTTCCTGATGGATCGTGAAGATCAATCCAGCCAACAGTCACGCGCCGCGCAATCAGACGCGGCATTGGGTCTTGACGATGAAGCGCAGCGCATCGTGTTCGTCACAGGCCCCTCAGGGGCAGGGCGCAGCAGCGCCATTCACACGCTGGAAGACCTTGGGTTTGAGGCGATCGACAATTTGCCGCTGTCGCTTCTGCCGCGTTTGCTTGAGGGGCCGCCGTTAACACGCCCTTTGGCGCTTGGCACAGACCCTCGCAATCGTGATTTTTCTGCGCAGGCGTTGATCGCAGCGGTGGATGGATTGACCAATCATGAGCGGGTTTTGTCCGAATTGGTGTATCTCGATTGCGCAGATGATGTCTTGGTACGCCGCTTCTCGGAGACCCGCCGCCGCCATCCAATGGCCCCAGCAGAGGATACACTCACAGGCATCCGCCGCGAGAAAGAACTTCTCAGTCCCGTGCGCGCTCGGGCAACCAGTTTGATTGATACAAGCGGCCTTAGCCCGCATGAGCTGCGCGAGGAAATCGCACGCCATTTCAGCACCACAGCACCGCATCGGCTGGCCGTGACCATCCAGAGCTTTTCTTACAAACGCGGCCTGCCCACGGGGGCCGATATGGTGTTTGATTGCCGTTTTCTCATCAATCCCTATTGGCAGGACACCTTGCGCAGTTTGGATGGGCGCGATCCGAAGGTGCGCGATTTTATCGCGAATGATCCGCGCTTTTCGGCCTTTTCCACGCAAGTCTTGGGGTTGGTAGAAACTTTGCTTCCCGCCTATGTGGAGGAGGGCAAAACGCATCTTACAGTGGCGTTTGGATGCACAGGCGGGCAACATCGCTCTGTTGCGATGACCGAAATCATCGTAAGCCACCTTGCACAGGCGGGCTGGCAAGTGTCAAAACGTCATAGAGAATTGGAACGGCGCGGTCTGATCGCTGCGTCTTGAGATAAAACGGATAGGCCGAGTGATCGGAATAGTGATCGTAGCGCATGGTGGACTGGCCCGCGAATTTCTGGCGGCCACGGAACACGTGGTTGGCCCTTTGCCTGCGGCCCGCGCGATCCCCATTGGCCCCGAAGATGACCGCGCCCGATGTCAGCACGAAATTTCTGCTGCGGCGGATGCCGTAGACACGGGAAGCGGTGTTGTGGTGGTCACCGATATGTATGGTGGATCCCCCTCGAATTTATCATTGCCCGCCTGTCGTAGCGCCAATCGCAAGATTCTGACGGGGGTAAACCTGCCGATGTTGATCAAATTGGCCAAATCGCGCCATTTGCCACTGGAGCAAGCCGTGGCACGGGCCACCGAGGCGGGGCGCCGCTATATCAACAGTTTTGACGGAAGCTCGCAATGACCAACACGGTAAGCCTGACTTTGAAAATCGTGAATGAAAAGGGCCTTCATGCGCGGGCGTCTGCGAAATTTGTTGAAACAGTCGAGAAATTTGAAGCCGAGGCCACAGTGCGTAAAGATGGCATTTCCGCCTCTGGAGACTCGATCATGGGCTTATTGATGCTTGCGGCGTCCATTGGCACAGAAATTGAGGTTGAAACCTCTGGCCGCCAAGCGCAATCTCTGGCAGATGCGCTGACGGAACTGGTCGCGGATAAATTCGGCGAAGGCCGTTAAGACCTGTTGATGTGACCAGCGGCTGGAGGGGACAGATCGCGTGACAGAGACAAGTGAGACAAAAACGGCTGTGGCGGCACCCACGGGGCAGACAGCCCCGCGCCTATCTGTTCACGAGGCGGAGCCAACGAGCACGAACGGCCCCGTCTATGATCGGCGCAGCCTGACATATTCGAACACCTTTGATAGCCCCGTGACCCGAACCATTATCCGTGGGATTGAATGGATGACGGGCAAAATCACGATCATCCGCCGTGTGCGTGAATTCGAGAAAATGGGCGCCCCAAAAGGCCAAGATTTCTGGCCCGCCACGATGAAGGTGATGGGTATTGATCTGCTGACCCCAGAAGCGCAGCTGGATCGCATCCCAAAATCTGGGCCTGTTGTTTTGGTGGCCAATCATCCACACGGTCTGGTGGATGGAATGATCTTGGCGGATCTGATTGGCCGCAGACGGTCTGATTATCGGATTCTGACCCGCGCGCTGTTGACGGGAATTGATGAGGCGGCGGCGCAATATATGATCCCTGTGCCCTTTCCGCATGAGGCCGAAGCACAGCGCAAAATGGTCGAAATGCGCGATAAGGCGATGGCACATCTCAAGGCGAATGGTCTGATTGCGCTGTTTCCCTCTGGTGTGGTGGCAGCGGCAAAAACGGCCTTTGGTCCTGCAATAGAAGCTGAATGGAATGTATTTACCGCCAAGATGATCCGCACATCGGGCGCGACCATCCTGCCGTTGAATTTCCCTGGCTCAAATTCGCGCTGGTATCAAATCGCCAACCGCATTTCCCCGATCCTGCGACAAGGCCTTTTGTTGCATGAGGTGGCTCATGCCTTCGATAAGCCGCAAGCGCCGATCATCGGGCATCCCATTCTGCCCGCCGAATGGAAGTCAGCCAGCGCTGCGCCGCGCCAGTTTATGGCGGATTTACGGGATCATGTTTTGTCGCTGAAGAACGATCCAGACGCACGATTTGTGTCGCCCCCTTAACGGGTCGGCACTGGTGTTTCACCGCGATAATCGTAAAAACCACGCCCTGTTTTACGACCAAGCCACCCAGCTTCAACATATTTGGTCAGAAGCGGACAGGGACGGTATTTGGTATCTGCCAATCCGTCATGCAACACGTTCATAATCGCAAGGCAGGTATCAAGCCCGATGAAATCGGCCAATTCAAGCGGCCCCATCGGATGGTTCGCGCCGAGTTTCATGGACTCGTCAATGGACTGCACGCTGCCCACCCCTTCGTAAAGCGTGTAGACGGCTTCGTTGATCATCGGCATCAGAATGCGATTCACAATGAAAGCAGGAAAATCTTCAGCCGTGGCTGCGGTTTTGCCAAGGCGATCCACCACGGACTTGCACGCCGTGAACGTTTCATCATCAGTCGCAATACCACGGATCAATTCCACCAATTGCATCACGGGCACAGGGTTCATGAAATGGAACCCCATGAATTTTTCAGGCCGATCTGTGCGGCTGGCCAATCGTGTGATGGAAATGGAGGAGGTATTCGAGGTGAGAATCGTATGTGGTTGCAAATGCGGCAGTAAATCCTCGAAGATGGCCTGTTTCACGGTTTCGCGTTCGGTTGCGGCCTCAATCACCAAATCGGTTTGCCCCAAATCAGACAGCGTCAATGTGGGGTGGATACGATCTAAGGCCTCGGATTTCTCCGCTGCGGAAATCTTGTCGCGGCTGACTTGGCGCTCAAGATTGCGCTCAATCAGGGCCAAGGCATTATCCAATTGTGTCTGGTTCACGTCACTGAGCCAAATCTCATAGCCCGCCAAAGCGCAGACATGGGCGATGCCATTGCCCATCTGACCTGCGCCGACAATCCCGATTTTGTTGATTTCCATGGCTGACCCTTTGCGATGAAATGCGCGTCATGACTTGTGGCGCAGCATAAAAGCCCAAGCCCGCTCGACACAAGCCGTAACCGTCCCGCGACCGTAAGTCAAAGCCGCGCGAGATCGCATGAATTCTTGGTAAGATATCCAAAAAATATATTCAAATCGGTGATTTAGCAAATTCGTAAGGGGCTTTGGACATTCTCTCCCTTGGGTGAGACGAATCAAGGTGGGAGCAGGCAATGAGCTTTGCCTTTGTGGGGCATGGTCCCCTCGACTATAAACTTGTGGCTTATGAGGGATCGCAAATGCGATTTCGTGGACCGCAAGTGGATTTAACCAAGCCATTCGTTTTGTGCTTGGGCGGATCGGAAACATTTGGAAAATTTGTCCCGCAGCCTTTTGCGGAGCGCTTGGCGGGGCGTTTGCAGCGCCCTGTTGCCAATATGGCGGCTATGAATGCGGGCCTTGAGCTGATCTTGGGTGATGCGGCGATTGCAGATGCTATGAGCCGTGCCGAAGCGATTGTGTTGCAGATCACCGGTGCGCATCACATCACCAATCGCTTTTATCAGGTCCATCCGCGGCGCAATGACCGCTTTTTGCAGGCATCTGACATCATGCGGGTGATCTATCGCGATGTTGATTTCACGGATTTCCACTTCACGCGGCATATGTTGGAGGCACTTCTGGCGGCATCGGAAGATCGGTTCCAGATCGTGGTGGATGAATTGAAAATGGCCTGGATGGCGCGGATGCGCAGTGTGCTCAATCGCGCGATTTGCCCTGTCCATCTTTTGTGGATCGGCCACCGACCGCCCGCAGAAACGGGTCTTTGCCAAGAAATCGGTCCTGACCCATTGTTTGTGACCCAAGCCATGTTGGATGAAATTGCCACCCAAGCGGCATCCCTGACCGTCTGTGTCACGACTGGCGCGGAAAAGAAAAAACCAACACGTGGTATGTTCTTTGGTTTGGGGGAGGAACGGATTGCCCGTGCCTTGCTTGGCCCCGATATTCATAATCGTGCCGCGCATGAGTTGGCGGATAAGATCATCGCCCTAAGCCCAAAATAAATCGCGCCCAAGGCGGAACTTGGGCGCGATGATCTGGGGGTCTGATCTGTTCAGAGTTTGCTTGTCAGGTCAGGCACGGCATCAAAAAGATCGGCCACAAGACCGTAATCTGCCACTTGGAAGATCGGGGCTTCTTCATCTTTGTTGATGGCCACGATGACCTTGCTGTCTTTCATACCCGCAAGGTGCTGAATCGCGCCCGAGATGCCAACGGCAACATAGAGATCAGGCGCAACGACCTTACCCGTCTGGCCCACCTGCCAATCATTGGGGGCGTAGCCAGAGTCGACCGCTGCACGGCTTGCACCAACCGCGGCACCCAGTTTATCCGCCAGACCTTCGATGATGGCGAACTGCTCTTGGCTGCCAAGGCCACGTCCGCCCGAGACCACGATACCCGCAGATGTCAATTCAGGTCGGTCCGAAGCGGCGACCTTATCTTCCACCCACGCAGACAAGCCAGAGTCCGCACCTGCCCCAATGGTCTCAACGGCAGCTGACCCAGACGTCCCTGCCGCTTCAAAATTCGAGGTCCGTATGGTCATGATTTTTACGGCATCTTTCGACTTCACGGTCTGAATCGCGTTACCCGCGTAGATCGGCCGCTTGAATGTGTCGGCATCGACCACTTCCATCACTTCCGACAAAACCATGACATCCAACAGGGCCGCTGCGCGCGGCAGAATGTTTTTTGCATCTGTGGTCGCGGGGGCGCAGATGTGGCTGTAGCTCCCTGCGAGGCCAACGATCAAGGAGGCTGCGTTTTCTGCCAAGGCATGGTCGAGGCTTGCGTTATCGGCGTGCAACACCTTGCTTACCCCATCGAGTGTTGCGGCGGTTGCCGCAGCAGATGTGGCGCCAGCGCCCATCACCAGAACTGTGACATCACCCAAGGATTTCGCAGCCGTCACGGTCTTCGCAGTTGCATCCACGGCCAATGCGCCATTGACGACTTCACCTAAAACAAGAACGGCCATTTCAGATTACTCCCGCTTCGGATTTCAGTTTCTCGATCAGCTCATCAACGGATGAGACAACGACCCCTGCCTTGCGCGTCTCGGGTTCGGATGTGCTCAAAACCTCGAGGCGCGGGCTGACATCAACGCCATAATCCGCTGCTGTTTTTTCATCGAGGGGCTTTTTCTTCGCCTTCATGATATTCGGCAGCGAGGCATAGCGCGGTTCGTTGAGGCGCAAATCAACGGTTACAATTGCAGGCAGTTTGACCTTGATTGTCTGCAACCCGCCATCGACCTCGCGCGTCACGGTTGCATTGTCGCCCTCGACTTCGAGTGCGGATGCGAAGGTTGCTTGGCTCCACCCCAAGAGGGCAGCCAGCATCTGGCCCGTGGCGTTCATATCATTATCGATGGCTTGTTTGCCTGCGATCACAAGGCTTGGTGCCTCATCGGCAATCACGGCTTTTAGGATTTTCGCGACTGCCAGCGGCTCGATGTCCTGATGCACATCATCGGCGGCTTGGACCAGAATGGCGCGATCTGCACCCATCGCCAAAGCGGTGCGCAACGTGTCTTGCGCCTGTTTGACCCCGATGGACACAACCACAACTTCCTCGGCCTTGCCCGCTTCCTTTAGACGGATGGCCTGTTCCACGGCAATTTCGTCAAACGGGTTCATCGACATCTTCACATTGGCGAGATCTACACCTGAACCATCCGCTTTGACGCGAACCTTCACGTTGTAATCGATCACGCGCTTGACCGGCACCAGAACTTTCATCTGCACGTTTCTCCAATTAGAGCATTTCACATCAGCGCCATGGCGCCCAAATTTAGCCGTTTTTGTAATGATTGATTCCGTATTGCAACAGACCAAAAGCGGCATCTGAGACGCTCTATCGCGGCGCGTGGGATCAGAATCTTGGTTTCAAAGAGATGTTTGCGGTAACGCGCGCGCCTCAGCGATTGGCCCCAGGCGTCCACAGAATATCCGCCTTGCCCCCATCATTGGCCACACGCCCCGCAACAAAGAACCAATCCGAAAGACGATTGAGATATTTCACCGCCAGAGGATTTACCGATTCCATCGTGGCCAGTTCGACACAATTGCGCTCGGCGCGGCGACAAACGGTGCGGCACATATGCAAATGTGCGGACAGTGCCGTGCCACCAGGCAATATGAAACTGCGCAAGGGTTCAAGATCGGCGTTCATGGCATCGATTTCTTTTTCCAAGCGCGTCACTTGCGTCTCGACAATACGCAGGGCGGGATAGGGGCGTTCGGCGTCTTTCTCGATATTGGGGGTGCAAAGATCCGCGCCTAGGTCGAACAGATCATTTTGAATGCGCGCCAGATGCGCGCCCATCTCATCGCCCGATTCAAGCCGCGCGATACCCAAGGTCGCATTCAATTCATCGACCGTGCCATAAGCGGTGACACGCATGGAATGCTTGGCCACACGGCTGCCATCGCCCAAGGCGGTTTCACCATCATCGCCAGTTTTCGTGTAAATCTTGTTTAAGACGACCATATTTCTGCTCCCTCAAATTGGTTGCCTAGCCGCGCAAAACGACAAAAAGGACGATTAAGATCACCGCCACAAATTGGGCGATGATGCGGGCTTGCATGAATTTATTCGACTGTTTCGCGCTTTCAGCGGTGCCTTTGCGAAAGGAGTTGATGCCAAGAAACAGAATGGCCACCACAACCAAACAGGCCAAGGCGACAACGATGAAAAGCGGGTCATTGATCATTTGGTTTACCTTTGATTGCCGCGAAGGGTGACGTGCACAGCTAGCGCGTTTTTTGCAGAGACGAATTATTTTTGCCAGTCTGCGCAGCAGAGATGCGGCAATCTCACCCTTTTGCGATCAACCAATCCAGCGCACGGGTTGGCAAAACCCGCTTTGCGGTCGCCATAACATAGCTTGGCATGGTAATGTAATAGCGCGGTTTGGGTCGCCGTGCCTCTAATGCATGAACCAGTTTATTCAGGACGGCCTCAGGGGGCAATTCAAACGGGTCAGGCCCGCGCTCCTCATAGAGCCGCTTGAGCAAGCCGTTGCGATATTGATCCGCGCGGGCAGAATTTTCCCAATCAATCCATTTCTCGAAAAGTGGAATGGAATTTTGCCGAATTTTCGAGGTGACTGGCCCCGTGTTCAATGTGCTGATGCTGATATTTGTATCTCGCATCTCAAGGCGCAGCGTGTCTGTCAGCCCCTCAAGCGCGAATTTGGTCGAGACATAAGCGGCGCGCCATTTCAAGGTCACCAGCCCCAAAATGGAGGAATGCTGCACGATGCGACCATGGCCCTGTGCGCGCATCACGGGGATCACGCGGCGGGTGAGGTCATGGACACCGAAGACATTGGTTTCGAAGATTTCGGCCAAAGCACCCCGTGGCAAATCCTCAACCGCGCCAGGGATGCCAAAGGCCCCGTTTGAGAAGAGCGCATCAAGCGTGCCGCCCGTGATATCTAGGCACGCGGCAAGGCCCGCTTCCACCGATCTGGGGTCAGCATAATCCAGTTGCACAGCCTCAAACCCATCGGCGCGCAGCGCCTCGACATCCGCCGCTTTGCGCGCGCTTGCGATCACGCGCCACCCCCGCGCCCTCAGCCCGCGCGCACAGCACGCCCCGATGCCTGACGAACAGCCCGTGATCAGAATGGATTTTGTCATGGTCTTTGCCTTTGTCCTGTCGCCGCCATTGCCTATGTGCGATGTGCAATATGCGCAATCACGGATCGCTGCACGGGCCTGCTATTCAAGCGATTTGGAGCAAAAAACCCCGCTGGCGAGGAAGAATTTATCGCAATCGGCGCACGGGGTGCTTGTTTGGGCGAGGCAATTTGCCTATCAGCTTGTGCAATGAGCGAGCAGAGTGACAGTTTTGATGAAAAGCGGGAGGTGGAGCCGCTGAGCCGTGCCATTGGCACGCGCTACCTGCAATATGCGCTGTCGACCATCATGCACCGCGCCTTACCTGACGCGCGCGATGGTCTGAAACCTGTTCATCGCCGCATCCTGTTCGCAATGCGCGAGTTGCGTCTCGCCTCAAATGGTGGCTTCCGAAAATCTGCGAAAATCTCGGGCGATGTAATGGGGAATTACCACCCGCATGGCGACGCCGCGATTTATGACGCGATGGCGCGCTTGGCTCAAGATTTTAACCTCCGCTATCCACTGGTCGATGGTCAGGGGAATTTCGGAAATATTGACGGCGATAACCCTGCGGCAAGCCGATATACCGAGGCGCGGATGACCGCGATGGCCGAGGCGTTGCTTGAGGGGTTGGACGAAAACGCCGTTGATTTCCGCCCAAATTACGATGGGACATTGACGGAGCCTGAGGTTCTGCCCGCAGCCTTCCCCAATCTTTTGGCCAATGGCGCGAGTGGGATCGCGGTGGGGATGGCAACGAACATTCCGCCCCATAATTTGGACGAGTTGATCGCGGCCTGTCTGCATCTGATCAAAACCCCAGATGCCCGCGATGAAACCTTGCTCAATTACATCCAAGGCCCTGATTTCCCGACAGGCGGCGTGATAGTTGAGCCGCGCGATAGTATTGCCGAAACCTATCGCACGGGCCGTGGCGCGTTTCGGTTGCGTGCAAAATGGGAGGTCGAGGATCAAGGCCGCGGATCATGGGTGATCGTGGTTACGGAAATCCCGTTTCAGGTTCAAAAATCCAAGCTGATCGAAAAGCTGGCCGAATTGATCCAAACAAAAAAAGTGCCGATTTTGGCGGATCTTCGGGATGAATCGACCGAAGATATCCGCATCGTGCTTGAGCCGCGTTCGCGCAATGTAGACCCCGAAGTTTTGATGGGGATGCTGTTCCGCAATTCGGACCTTGAGACGCGGTTCTCGCTGAACATGAACGTGTTGATTGATGGGCGCGTGCCGAAAGTGTGCAGTCTCAAGGAGGTGCTGCGCGCTTTCTTGGATCACCGCCGTGATGTGCTTATCCGCCGTGCCGCGCATCGGTTGGGCAAGATTGATCACCGTTTGGAGGTTCTCGAAGGGTTTTTGATCGCCTTTCTGAATCTGGATCGCGTCATCGATATCATTCGTTATGACGCAGACCCCAAAGCCGCTTTGATGCGTGAAGATTGGTCGCGCAGATTCATCCGCGCCACTTCGGAGGCTGATTACCAGACCCCGCCCGCAGGCGAGGGAGAACTGACCGAGACACAGGCCGATGCAATCCTCAATATGCGTTTGCGCAGTTTGCGCCGCCTTGAGGAGATGGAATTGCAGCGCGAGCGTGACGCGCTGATGGAAGAGCGCGCCGGCCTTGAGGATTTATTGGAAACCGAAAGCCTTCAATGGGCGCGTATTGCCGATGAATTGCGTGAATTCCGCAAGAAATTTGGTGCAAGCGCCGAAGGTGGTGCGCGCCGCACCGCTTTTGCGGAAGCGGGCGAGATCGAGGATGTGCCGCTTGAAGCGATGATTGAGCGCGAACCGATTACCGTTGTCTGCTCGGCCATGGGATGGGTGCGCGCGGTCAAGGGCCATGTGGATCTTAGCACAGAGATGAAATTCCGTGATGGCGATACGGGGCGGTTCCTGTTCCATGCGGAGACCACGGATAAGCTGTTGGCCTTTGCCTCAAATGGGCGTTTTTACACGATCCAAGCCTCCAACCTGCCAGGTGGTCGGGGTTTGGGTGAGCCTTTGCGCCTGATGGTGGATTTGCCGAATGAGGCCGAGATCCTTGCATTCTTCCCCTATCAGGCGGGAACAAAGTTGCTGCTTGCATCCCATGCAGGGGATGGATTCTTGGTCGCCCAAGATGAGGTATTGGCGCAGACCCGCACGGGGCGGCAGGTCTTGAACCTGCGCGAGGATGTGCGCGCGGTTGTCTGCCGCGCGGTGGCGGCAGATGATGATCATGTCGCCGTTGTGGGTGAGAACCGCAAAGTCTTGATCTTCCCGCTCGATGAATTGCCTGAATTGGGGCGTGGCAAGGGCGTTCGGTTGCAGAAATACAAGGACGGGGGTCTTGTTGATGCACGCGGCTTCTGTCTGGCGGATGGATTAAGCTGGTCTGATCCTGCAGGGCGCACACGCACCGAAACGGAGTTGGACGAATGGATTGGCAAGCGCGCAACCGCAGGGCGGATGGCGCCGCGCGGTTTCCCAAGGGACAACCGCTTTACGTAAACGCTTTGACAACGCTGGGGGTATGTCATGCGATTTTTGAGTTTGACATTGCGCAATGCGGCCGTGGCGGCTGTTGCGGTCGGGCTGTTGGGATGCGCCGCGCCTGACCCTTTGGGCGAGGCGCAAATCCCAATGGGGGATTTTGCGCTTGGGTTTAACATTGTCGTGGCCGACAATATGCAGCAAGTCCCCCCTTCACGCGATGCCACGCCCGAGGAATGGATTGCGGTTCTTTCCTCTGAAATTGATCGCCGCTTTGGCAGCTATGAGGGTGAGAAACTCTACCATATTGCGCTCAGTATTGATGCCTATTCCCTTGCCCCCCCTGGGATCCCCGTGCTGCTCAGTCCCAAATCCGTATTGGTCGTGTCCGCCAATGTTTGGGATGACGCGGCAGGGGTAAAGCTGCACGATGCCCCCAATCAAATCACCGTTTTTGAGGGGGCCTCGCCTGATACCGTTTTTGGGTCTGGGTTCACGCGAAATGGCGAAGAACAGATGCAAATCCTTGCGCGCAACACGGCCAAACGCGTGCAGGCTTGGATGTTGGAAAATCCACAATGGTTCGGCATTGATCCCGTTGCAGCCAATGCGGCGCTAGAAGGGCTTGATGTTGGCCCTGACCCGCTGGCCGATGCGGGGACCGCCGCGCCTGAGGGAACAGGTGCCGCCGCGCTTGATCCTGTGACGGAACAGGTTGTGCCGCCGCGTCTTCGTCCGATCCCAAGGCCCGCACCCTGACGGGAATGCAACCTGTGGCTGAATGCGCCCATTGTCGACTTGATTTTTCCATTCAAGCCTCGTAACGAGCGCGCGTGTTAAACTCGGGCACAGAATTTGCCCCCCAAAAAATGAGGCGCCAGGGCTATGGCAAAGCAAAAGTTTGAACGGAACAAGCCGCACGTGAACATCGGCACGATTGGTCACGTTGACCACGGCAAGACGACCTTGACCGCAGCGATCACGAAGTATTTTGGTGATTTCAAGGCGTATGACCAGATTGACGGCGCACCTGAGGAGAAGGCGCGCGGGATCACGATTTCGACCGCGCACGTTGAGTATGAGACAGATGCGCGCCACTATGCGCATGTTGATTGCCCTGGCCACGCGGATTACGTGAAGAACATGATCACGGGTGCGGCGCAGATGGACGGCGCGATTTTGGTTGTGAACGCGGCCGATGGCCCGATGCCTCAGACGCGCGAGCATATTTTGCTTGGTCGTCAGGTTGGTATCCCTGCGATGGTTGTCTACATGAACAAGGTTGATCAGGTGGATGACGCGGAATTGTTGGAGCTTGTCGAGATGGAAATCCGCGAGCTTCTGTCGTCCTACGAATATCCTGGCGATGACATTCCGATTGTGAAGGGCTCTGCTTTGGCGGCGATGGAAGGCCGTGACGCGGAGATCGGTGAGAATTCGATCCGCGCGTTGATGGAAGCTGTTGACAGCTACA
>JAOWLD010000001.1 GCA_025751475.1 Rhodobacteraceae bacterium XHP0102 | reverse complement strand
TGACCAAATTGCTGACCAAAAGAGACCTACTTGTAATGAACTGTCGTTACGACATATCAATAAACATTGAGTGTTGAACGGCGAATGGCGCTTGGATCAGGAATACAACCAGATCTCGGGTGCGCCAGTTTTCCTGATCAGGGTGAGATTGTGCCGCGGTTCACGCCCGTTCTTTTGCCATGTCGCGCAGCACGTATTTTTGGATTTTGCCCGTGCTGGTGCGGGGGATCTCGGTAAAGACGAAGTCGCGGGGGCATTTGAAATGCGCCAGTTTCTCGCGGCACCACAGGTGCAACTCTTCCGCGCTTGCCGCACATCCTGTTTTGAGTTCGACAAAGGCGCAAGGTGTTTCGCCCCATTTATCGTCTGGTTTGGCCACAACGGCCACCACCGCCACGGCGGGGTGGGCATAAAGCACATCTTCCACCTCGATGGAGGAGATATTCTCGCCGCCTGAAATAATGATATCCTTGGAGCGGTCTTTGAGTTGGATATATCCATCGGGGTGGATCACCGCTAAATCGCCCGAATGGAACCATCCACCGTCAAAGGCCTTTTCGGTGGCACTTTCGTTGCGGTAATAGCCCTTCATCACCACATTGCCGCGAAACATCACCTCGCCCAAGGTTGTGCCATCGCGGGGCACGGGCCGCATGGTGTCGGGGTCCAACACATCGAGATGCTCGAGGGGGGTGTATTTCACCCCTTGCCGTGATTTGAGCCGCGCCTGTTCGGGCAGGGGCAGATCGGACCAATCCGCGTGCCATTCATTGACCACGGCGGGGCCATAGGTTTCGGTCAGGCCATAGAGATGGGTCACATCGAACCCCGCCTGCTGCATATCGGCCAAGACCCGCTCGGGTGGCGGGGCGGCGGCGGTAAAGAAATTCACCTGTGATGGCAGCGGCACACGCTCAGGCGCATCCAAGATCACCGACATCACAATCGGTGCGCCGCACAGATGGGTCACGCCATTCTCGGTCAGGGCGCGCCAGATCGGGGCGCTGCGCACCTGCCGCAGGCAAACATGGGTGCCGATAATGGCAGAGATCGTCCAAGGAAAGCACCAGCCATTGCAGTGAAACATCGGCAAGGTCCACAGATAGACCGCGTGTTTCTGCATCGAAGTGATCAGCGCATTGCCTTGCGCCAGCAAATAGGCCCCGCGATGGTGATAAACCACACCCTTGGGGTCGCCCGTGGTGCCAGAGGTGTAATTGAGCGCAATCGCATCCCATTCATCATCGGGCAAGGTCCATGCGAAGTTCGGATCGCCTTTGGCGAGATACGCTTCGTAATCTTCGGCGCTGACAGCGCTGCGCGGGCCGTCATATTCGGGGTCGTCATAGTGCACCAAGCGTGGTGTGGATTTCGCCAGTTTCAGCGCCTCTTGGGCCAGTGGCATGAATTCGGCATCCACGATCAACACCTTGCTTTCGGCATGGTCGATCTGAAACGCGATGATGGCTGCATCAAGCCGCGTGTTGATCGAATGCAAAACAGCCCCGCACATCGGCACGCCATAATGGCATTCCAACATGGCGGGTGTATTGGCAAGGATCACCGAGACATGATCACCCTTGCGCACCCCGTCTTGTGACAGGCGAGACCCCAATTGCCGCGCCCGCGCATAGAAATCGCGGTAACTGCGGCGCAAGGGGCCATGAATGATGGCGATATGGTCAGGGTAGGTGCCTGCTGCACGTTCAAGGAAACTGAGCGGGCTGAGGGGTTGATGATTGGCCGCGCGCCGTGCAAGGCTTGGGTCATCGTGATACATCTGGCTCATTTGTCTTGCCATTGTGGATGACGTTTCTCGATAAAGGCCCCGATCCCTTCCTCGGCATCATGGGTAAGCATATTATCCACCATGACCTGAGCCGCATAAGTATAGGCCTCGGCCAGCCCCATTTCCGCTTGGCGGTAGAAGGCAGATTTGCCCGTGGCCAAGGTCATGCTTGATTTTGCTGCGATTTTTGCGGCCATCGCTTCGGTTGCGGCGCTGAGGTCGGCCTCAGGAACCGCCTTGTTGAGCAAGCCCATCTCAACCGCACGCGGGGCCGTGATCATATCGCCCGTTAACAACATCTCCATCGCGTGTTTGTGGCTGACATTGCGCGACAGCGCGACCATGGGGGTTGAACAGAACAGCCCAATATGCACCCCAGGCGTGCCAAAGCGCGCGCCCTCTTCGGCCACTGCCAAATCGCAAGTTGCAACCAGTTGACACCCCGCCGCCGTGGCCACGCCCCGCACCTCGGCAATCACAGGCTTGGGGCAGGCCACAATCGCCTGCATCACGCTGGTGCAAAGCGCCATGATCTTTGTGAAATAGGCGCGGCCCCCATCGCCCGAAGCGCGGGCGGCGGTCAATTCCTTCAGATCATGGCCCGCACAAAAAGCGGGGCCTTTAGAGGCAAGAATGACCACCCGCACCTCTGGATCATCTCCTGCGGCGCGGATCGCCTCAAGAAGGCGGTTTAGCATCGCCTCAGACAACGCATTGCGCCGCCGTTCATCATTCAGGGTCAGGCGCAAAACCCCGCGCGTGTCGCGCGCGCTTTGCAAAATATCCGTTTGGTTTGCGATGGTCATGGCCTCTGCCCCCTTTGCGATCTAGCTGATCGTCACCTCGACATATTCGGCAATAGAATTTGCGACAAAGCAATAGCGATGCGCGCGATGTTGCATCTCGTCAATGGTTGGCTGATCCACAACAAAGCCTTCATCAAAGGTGACTTTGGGGTTCAGATCAATGCGGGTGACGGCCATGCGGCCCTTGGGGCTTTTGCCCAAATGGGCCACGGCATGATCGCTATAGCTTGCCACAGGCCACCCTGCCTTGGCGGCAAGGGCAAGAAAGGTCATCATATGGCAACTGGACATCGCCGCGGCCAAGGCCTGTTCTGGATTGGTATGGGCGGGATTTCCGCCCCAATCGGGCGCCGAATCTCCCGTCAGTTTGATATCATCGGTATAGGTGATTTCATGGGCGTTGCTGTATTTCTGCGGGGTCAGGGTGGCTTCCTGACGCTGCCAGTTCAGGGTGATGGATAGGCTCATGTCACGCGTCCCTTTCATTTTGCACAGTTAAAGAAATTTTGCTTTGAAATCGGTCTTATAGCCCTCGGCGTTAAGGCTTTGGCCCGTGGCGACCATGGCCCCGAGGCGGCCGATTTCATCACAGCTTTTCGCAGCCGCCCCATTGCCGCCCGTGAGGATTGTCAGGTGATCATCAAGCCGTTCGATGTACGGGTATCCCGTAGCGGTGAAGCTGATGACACAGGTGTCGGTGTGATAGGATTGCACGGGCAGATCAGGCAAAATGGCCGTCAGATGGCGCTGCAACTGCGCCGCCGCCGCCTCGCTGCCCGTTGAGCGGAACCATGCGCGCATCTCCTCTTGCGTGCCGAGGCTTGGCGATGCAGGCTCCCCCCCGATTTTGAGGTAATATGTCCCGTCAGGGTATTGAATGGGCGGCAGCAGATAAAGGTCTTCGTCCATCCGCCCATCTTCGGGCATGGAGATCAGCGTGGGCATATCCGCGAAACGCGGCAGATCATCTGGTGCGATTTCCGCCAAAAGAACCGTGCGCGCCATCACGTTCATATCGGGGCGTGCGGGCAGCAGCCCGTCTGTGCGCGCATAGCCGCCCGTGGCGATGACCACATGGCCTGCAGGGATTGTCATACCTGTGGCGAGGGTCACGGTGCCGCGATCTTGCGCCACAGCGACCCCATCCACCACCACGCCGCCTGCCTGTTCCATGGCGCGTTCCTCAGCGGCGCGCAACAGGCGGGGGTTGATCCAGCCCCCTTCGGCCTCCCATGCGGCGGCAGTGCCCGCAGGGAAACGCATATAAGGAAAGCGCGCCGCCAGTTCCGCATCATCCAGACGCAGATGGACAATGCCCAGATCATCGGCGGCGTGCAGAAAAGCGCGCGTGAAATCGGCGGCAGGGCCCGCAATTGGCCCTGCCATCATAACCCCACAAGGGGTGTAGAATTCCTGCCCCAACACCGCCTCCAGATCGCGGTAACGGGCCATGGATCGCAAGGCAAGGCGAGACCAATCCGCTTTTTCGGCCAAACCCCGCGTGATCCGCCCCGCATCATGGTGACTGCCAAATGGGCCATCATGGGTGGCGCGGTTTTCTGGCTCGGACGGACCGATCAAGGCCACGCGATGACCCATTTGCGCCAGATACCGCGCCGCCGCCGTGCCCATCAGGCCACGACCGACCACCGCGATATCAAATGCTGCGCTCACAATGCGATGCCCGTGGTTTGGGTCAATTCGGCAAAGGCCGCTTGCGTCACAGGATCAAGCGGGATGCCCTGTTCGCGGCGGGTCGCGGCCACCGCCCATTCACGATCCCCAGGCGCCATGACGCGCGCCCCTGTCCGTGGGGTGCTGTTGCGTAATTTCTCCAAGTAATGCGCCATGCCCGCCATGAACATCGGCCCCGTTAAAAACGCCTCTGGGTCGATGGCAATGACAAAGCCGCCCAAGTGACGCGGGCGTGTCATATCACCTCCAACCATCGCATCCAGATCGGGGGATATTTTCATCCCCGTCATCACGGCAGAAAAGATTTCAGCGACACCCCCCAAGGCGGCCCCCTTGAACCCAAATGCGCCCCCCAATGGGGCCAGCATCTCTACGGCATTAGGGTCGGTTGTATTCACCCCCGCCGCGTCAGAAGCGACATCTTCGGGCAAGGTCACGCCAAGTGAGGCGTAAAGTTGCACACGGTTATAGGGCACCGAACTGGTCGCCATATCCAAAAGCCACGGGTCGGATTGGGTCGGAAAGGCGATGGCAATCGGATTGGTGCCGTGGAACCGTTCCGCGCCGTCATGAAGCCGCACAAGGCTGTCTGAATTGCCAAAGATCAGGCCTGCAAGCCCCTGTTGCGCGAGGGCCATGGCATAGGCGCCCGCCGCCCCGTAATGCGAGCTGTTGATGACACCAACGGCCCCGATGCCTGCCGTGCGTGCCAATGTTGCGGCATGATCCGCCGCCGCATAAAGCGCACGCGCACCATGTGCGTGATCTCCATCGAGCAGGCCCGTGCCCGCACGGCTTTGGGTGAAGGACAGATTTGGCTTGCCGTTGATGCGGCCACCGCGCATCGCGGCTTGATAATGGGGCAAAAGACGAA
This sequence comes from Rhodobacteraceae bacterium XHP0102, assembly GCA_025751475.1. Taxonomy (GTDB): domain Bacteria; phylum Pseudomonadota; class Alphaproteobacteria; order Rhodobacterales; family Rhodobacteraceae; genus M30B80. The sequence continues at coordinate 1,181,112 of JAOWLD010000001.1, read as the reverse complement.
AGCCGTGGCTGTCCACCCCATGTAGGCTTGCGTGCATCATGGCATCGGTTGCGGCCTTGGCACTGGCCGCATCCGCCCCCGCCGCCTCAAACACAGCTTGGCTGAATTTTGTGATCTGGGCCGCTGTGACCCAAAGTTGTTTTTCGGTTTGTGCCTGTTCTGCCATTATGCCCTCCCTTGGCCTGTGTTGCGGATCATGTTGCCTCAGGGAAAAGGGCGATGCCAGATAAGATTTTTTCACCTAAATCATATCGGCAATCAGTTGCGGGATTTTTTGCTTCACCTTGAAAAAACCTGCGGTGGCATGGGGCCAAACCCGTGCATCCCACGGGTCGCGCCATTCGGTGAAAGGAATATTTGCCGCCGCAAGTGGCGCGCGGGCGAGGGTGATCCAATCAAACAGCGGGCCTTGCGGGATATAGGGCGTGGCGATTTGCGCGGCACCCATGCGCGTGGCCAATTGGGCCAAGATTTTTGGATCGCGTGCCTCGACCATCTCAACGGTTCTTCCAAGCCGCGCGGCGCAGTCGCGAATTGCATTCGCCTCGAACAGGGCGACCTGGGGGCTGGCGTGGCGCAGATGCGATTGGGTCAGGCCAACCACAGCCATCACCTCCAACCCTGCAAGATCATCGGGCGTGAACCCGCAATCTTCATCGGTAATCACCAGCAGGGTTTTCGCCCCCGTCCGTGGGGCAAGCGCGCCGCGCAAGGGCAGGGGTGGCGGCAGGCCATCAGGTTCGCTCATCTCCAGACCTTCGGTCACCACGGCCAAATCTGCATCCCGCGGGGCAAATCGATTTTGGGTGAATTTGGCAATATTCCACGCCTCCGCCGCATAGAATTTGCCGCGCGTGTGCAGGCCCGCCACCCATCGCCACCCCAGCGTGTTAGAGGCCGCATCGCCATCCAAAAGATGGCGGTAAAAGAAATCCGCGCCAAGCCGCCATGGCAACCCAAGCGTGAATATCCAGATCGAGGCAAACCACATCCGCGCGTGATTGTGCAGATAGCCTGTCTCGACCAATTCACGCGCCCAAGCATCAAAACAGGCGAGGCCCGTTTGCCCCTCAACGGCACGGCCATAGGCCCGTGCCAAAGGCCTGTCCGCGTCCAATCTGGTCAAATCCGCATCAAGCCCGCTGACATAGCTGCGCCAGATCATTGGGCGCATTTCCAGCCAGCCTTTAAAATAGCTGCGCCAGATCACCTCTTGGATGAATTTCTCAGCCTTCACAGCCCCATGTGCGGCAAGGGCCGCCGCGACCGCCTCGCGCTCGTGAATGAGGCGGCGGCGTATATAGGGGGAGAGTTGTGAAACGGATTTATGCGCCCCTGCGCCCAAGTCATAGTTGCGGCCATTGGCATAGGCCTTGCCCATTTTCGGGGTGAACGCCGCCAAACGCGCCAGCCCCTCTGCCCGTGTTGCCTGCATCGTTCCCTCACCCTGTCCTAGTGCTGTTGCGGAAGTAAGGCGTGGCGGATGCGGGTCAACGCCCATGCACGTGCAGGCGGTCGGATGCCACACGCCCGCCTGATCGATAAGGCCTTCACGCCGAAAGGCCGTCTTTACGTGATATTAGCAGTTTTGCCTCACATAGGGCGGGATAGGACATGGGCTTGTGATGTGCCCCGCGATCGGCCATCGCCGCGCCGATGGTCTTTGCTCGATAACGGCTATTGGGAGTGCGCAATGAACGTTCCACTGGATGCGAAAACCTTGGCGCAGATTGATATGGCGTTGCCACCGTCCAAATCGGAAAATGCCGATATGGTATCCGACCTTGTGGTGCAGGATGTGGCCGACCGTGTGGGGCAGTTGTCCATCACCTTGGCCGAAGTCTCGGGCGATGTTCAGGATGTCACGGCCCTGTATCAAAACAAAACCAACGGATTTCGTGAACTTCATAATGGCATAAATTCCATGGCCGCCCGTGGGCGTGAGGTGGTCAGCGCTGCGGGTGTGGCGTTGGAAACCGCCGCCATGGCGCGGGAAAAGGTGGATGACAGCTCCCTGCGCCTGCGTCAGATGATGACGGACGTGGCCACATTGACCGCCCACGTTTCCGACATCACGGGGCAATTGTCGCGTGTGTCAAAATCGATGGAGGCGGTTACGAAAATCTCGCTGCACGTTTCTGAATTGGCCCGACAGACCAATCTTTTGTCACTCAACGCGGCGATTGAGGCGGCGCGCGCGGGCGAGCATGGACGGGGCTTTAAGGTTGTGGCGGGAGAGGTGAAGGAATTATCCAACCAAGCAGGTCAGGCCACCGCCGAAATCGGCAAGACCATGGGCGATTTGGCCGCGCAAATGGGTAAGGCGATGGAGCAGGCCAATGCCGCAACCGCCCTTGCGGGACAATTGCGCAACAGCACCGATCTGGTGGGGGCGGATATCGATGTGCTGCCCCAAGCGCTCAGTGATGTGCACCAGGTGCAGACAGATATCGTGACATCCGCGCGCGCGATTGGCGGTGATCTGGACCATGCCGAACAAGAAATCAAAATCATGTCGCGCGGGGTGGAGACCGCCTCGATCTCCCTTGCCAATGCCTCACAAAAATTGATGGCCTTGACCGATACATCCGAAACCTTGATTTCCCTCGCGGCGCGGCTTGGGGTGGACACGGTCGACACCCCCTTTATCCGCGCCGTTCAGGATGTCGGTGCGGCGATTGCGATGCGCTTTGGGGATGCGATTGCGCAAGGGCGCATTGACCTCAACGATCTGTTTGACGACAGCTATCAACCCATTACAGGCACGGACCCGCAGCAATATCTGACCCGATTCACCGCGTTCACCGATGAAATTTTGCCTGAATTGCAGGAACCCATGCTGAAATTCTCGGATAAAATTGTGTTTTGCGCGGCGATTGATCGCAATGGGTATATTCCCACCCATAATGTGAAATTCAGTCACCCCCATCGCGCGGGGGAGGCGGAATGGAACGCGCGTCACGGGCGCAATCGGCGCATTTTTGACGATCGTGTGGGGCTGAACGCGGGGCGAAACCAACAGGCCTTCCTGTTGCAGGCCTATCGGCGCGATATGGGCAATGGCGAATTTGCAATGATGAAAGATGTATCTGCGCCAATTTGGGTTGCAGGGCGCCATTGGGGTGGGGTGCGCTTGGCCTATCTGGTCTAGCCGAAGGTCGCATTTAAAGATGCCATATGTTTTGGGCGCAGTCGGGCATGGCCCCATGATGCGCCCTGATATATTGCAACGCACCATAGATTGTTGGCCTCATAATTTGGGCGGATTGCGCGGGCGCGCACGGGCGCTTGTGCCTGTCAGTCTCAAGGGGGGTGATCCATCCTGCCATGCAGGGTTCGGCCTAAGGTAAGGTTGACCCCAACCACCCTTGTTTGGAAATCAAGCGCGGGATCTGGGCAGCAATTGCATGATATGTGGCCGCCCTTGTTATCGCGGGGCGGCGGCACCTTTGCCCCTTTGCAGCGCAAATATTGCGGCAGGAGAGGCCGCTTTTTTGGGGGGAGGGGATAACGGGCCTCTGGGGGCGGAGATGGCCCAAAGACGGTTTTGCGACCGTCCTCTTTAGAACATTACCCTTGGCCATACCTGTTGTTGTGAGTTTCCGCGGTGCCATCCAACAGCCGTGCGCGTTGTGCGGCCAACATCAAATTTGGGGCAAGGTGATCCAAATAGATCTCGTGGTTGTTGATATTTGCGTCACGCGCGCTGGCCGTGGTCAGCCCGTCCGCGTAGCACTGCACGCCCTCGAGCAGCTGACATAATAAATCAAGGTTCTGTAAGGTCATGTTATGGCCTGCATCGTGGCTGTGGCGGAAGGCATCCGTGCCACCGATGGCCGCGTCCAACTCCCGCGCGATCTGCGCGCATAGACCAATCTCTGAAAGGATCGCGCGCAAACAGGCGCCGAGATTTTGCGACCTTGGCCCATCCATATGGGACGGGCGCGATGCATCAACAGGCGATGCGGATCCCGCGCCCCATAACGCCTCCTCCCAAAGATCTATGTCCTGTTGGCGGGGTGTTGGGGCAGATGTAGGTCCAGTCTTCTGGCCAGTTTTGGGCTGGGGACGTGTCATTCCAATTCTTTCTGCCGATGGTGGCAAAGGATGGCCTGCGGCCTTGGGGCTGGCTGTGTCACAACGGGCCAAACACCGTTTCGATCGCCTGCGCAAAGGCATCGCGTGTAAACGGTTTCTTGAGGTAATTGTTCATCCCCAAGGCCCGCCCGCGATCCACCAAGGCCTGATCAATGCGGCCTGAAATCAGGATGAATCCGATCCGTTGTGTCGCAGGGGTGGCCCGCAAATTTTGCAACAGGGTCAACCCGTCCATCTCGGGCATATTATAGTCGGAAATCACCAGATGGACCGGCTGGCTTTGCAAACGCCGCAGCGCACTGCGACCATCGGGTTCGTAGACCACATTCTCGATCCCGATCCAGTCAAGCGCTTGATTGATCAAGCCGCGGCTGACTGACATATCATCGACCACCATGACATGAAGTTGTTTCTTAAGGCTCATGGTTTATGACCCCTTCTGTGATAGGGTGGGGTTGATGGGCATCGGTGGCGACATTGTCGCGGCGCTTGGGCTTGCGCCCGCGCTGGCGGTGGGAGAGCCTTGCACGTTTTGGCGGCGATAGGCCGTAACACCCTCCAAGGTGAAATGGCGCATGGCAGGGGCGTCCAACCGTTCGGAATGGCCTGTGAACAGCCACCCCTCGGGTGTCAGGATGTTGGCGAAGCGCTGCCACAAGGCGCTGCGGGTGACCTCATCGAAATAGATCACAACATTTCGGCAAAAGATCAGGTCAAATGGCCCGCGCATGGGCCAGTTTTGATGCAGGTTCAGCCCCTCGAAAGTGACCAAATTGCGCAGCTCTGGACGGGCGCGCCATGCCTGATCCCCGTTTTGGTCAACGGGCTCAAAGAATTTTTTTGTGCGGGCTTCGCTCAGGCCCTTGGTGACAGCGGCACGATAGAGACCTGCGCGGGCCCGTTCCAGCGCGTGCGGGTCAATATCGGTGGCAAGTATTTTTATGTCATGGCGCGCGGCTTCTGGACACTGTTCAAGGAGGGTGATCGCGATGGAATATGCCTCCTCACCCGTAGAGCATCCCGCCGACCAAATGCGCAGGCGCGATTGCCCTGATTTCACGCGTTCCAGAACCGGGGGCAGAACCGTGTCAGCCATGAGGGCGAAATGATGTGCCTCGCGAAAAAATGACGTCACATTGGTGGTCATGGCGGCCACCATTTCGCGCAGCTCGTGGCCGCTTTGATCGGCTTCAATATAGCGAAAATAGGCGCCAAAGTCAGACAGGTGCAAATGGCGCAACCGCTTGTTCAGCCGCGAGACCATCAAACTGACCTTTGACTCAGGCAGCACAATACCGCTTTCGCGATAGAGCAGATCGCGCAATTGCGCGAATTCTGCAGCGGCGATATCGCCGCCGCCAGAGGGCGGGTGTAACAGCGCGCTCATCTGCCGCTCATTTCGCGAGGGTTTTGGTGTCAGGCAGGATGCGCGCAAGGTCGAGTTTGCGCAGCAGCCTGTCGTCATCCATACTGACCAAGCCCGTGATGAAGGCTTTGGCCTCTTCGGCGGCGACATCGGGCATGGGTTTGATTGCCTCGGGCGGCACGGGCAGAATATCCGAGACATGATCCGCCAACAGCCCGACCGTTTGGCTGCCCACCTGTGCGATGATAATGACATTGCGCGGATCGGTCTTGGTGACCCCCAAGCCAAGGCGCGCGGCCAGATCAATGACCGCCACCACAGCGCCGCGCAGGTTGATCACGCCTTTCACATAGGGCTGGGCATGGGGCAGAAATGTGGTCTCGGACCAGCTGCGAATTTCACGCACCATGCCGATATCGATGCAAAAATCCTGATCGGCAACCCGAAAGGCGACCATGTCGTGACGCAGGTCGGATGTGGTGTGATCGGTGCTGTCAAGCATGGCAAACCTCCAGTGCTAGGGGGTGGGGGGTGGCGGCGGCGTGAACGATTTCATCTGGGTCGAGGATCAACGCGATGCGGCCATTGCCCAAAATCGTTGCTGCCGAGATGCCAGGTATCTCGCCATAATTTTCTTCCAGACTTTTGATGACCACTTGGCGGGTGTCATGAATGCGATCCACCAAAAGGGCGGCGCGGTTGAATTTATCCGTTTCCACCACGATCAAGATGCGGTCGTTGATATTGTGCAGGGCTTGTCGCAGGTTGAGCGATTGCCCCGCATCCACGAGGGGCACCAATTCCCCCCGATTCTGCACCACGCGCGTATGGGTTCCCGTGCTGTGGATTTGCACCGTATGCGGCTGAATTGTTTCAACAATCGCATTGATGGGGATCACGACTGTTTGCCCCTCAACATCGACCAACATCCCTTGCAGAACGGCCAAGGTGAGGGGCAGGGAAATGGTGAAGCTTGTCCCTGAGCCAGGTGTGGACTGGATCGTGACGCGCCCGCCTAAGGATTGGATCTCGCGCCGCACGACATCAAGCCCCACGCCGCGACCTGACAGGGCAGATATTTCATCCTTGGAGGAGAACCCGGGCAGGAAAAGCAGGTTGTCAATCTCGGCTGTGCTCAGCTGCGCCTCGGGCGCCACGAGGCCGCGTGCCTCCGCGATGTGCCGCACCTTGTCACGGTTGATCCCAGCGCCGTCATCGCTGACCTCGATGACAATGCGGCCAGATCGATGTGCCGCGCTGAGGCGGATGATGCCTTCCTCGTGTTTTTGCGCGGTGATCCGTGCCGCGCGGGCCTCGATCCCATGGTCGATAGAGTTGCGCAACATATGGGTCAGCGGATCAACCAATTTCTCGATAATGGTCTTGTCGACTTCGGTATCCTCGCCTTCGGTGATCAGGCGGACGGGTTTATGGGTGGCATCACTGGCTTCACGCACCACACGGTGCATCCGCTCGAACACGGATTTGAGGGGCTGTGCGCGGATCGCCATGACGCTTTCTTGAATTTCGGAGGCCAATTGGCGCACCCCGTCCAAACCCTTGTGGATGTCGGAATTGGCGGGAAGGCCCGCAGTTTCGATGGTTTGGCCCAACATCGCCTCTTTGATCACCAATTCGCCAATCAGGTTGATCAGACGGTCAACGCGATCAAGGTTGACGCGGATCGTGGCCACGGATTTTGTGGCCTGCGGCGCGGGGGTGTCGCTGCTGACGGGCGGATGTGCAGGCGCAGGTGCGGGGGCGCTTTGGGTGTCAACACCCGTGGCATTTGGGGCAGATAGGGGGGCGGCTATGGCCTCGGGTGCTGCGGTGGGGCGGCTCTCTTGGCCTGTCAAATCATCTTGGGCTGCTGTCGCATCACTGTCGGTGCGGATGGTAATCTCGGCCAAATCTTCAACGAATTCGAAAACGCCCTGCACCTCATGCGCAGTGGCATCACTGGTCAAGACGATCTCCCAAAAAAGCCCCGCATCGCCCGTCTGATAGCTGTCTAGGGGCGGCAACTGAGCATGATGCACGGTCACCTCGATCTGGCCGAGATCGGCCAAGGCGCGCATGAACAATGCGGGATCATGGCCTGCACGATAAAGCGCGGGATGGGGCGCAAAGCGGATGATGCGCCGCAGCAAGGCGGGGTTGCCTATCGCGATGGGGGGGTCGCGCGTTTCCGCAATCGGGGCGATGGGGGTCAATTCCGCCAAAGATAGCGCCAGAGGGGCAAAATCGGGGGTAGGTTCCGCCTCGGGGTCGGATGCGCCTGTGGGCAAGGCCGCCTCCATCGCGGAAATGATCTTGGGATCCGCGGCTGCAATGGGCGGTATCTGCCCTTTGGCGGCGCTGATATGGTCGCTGAGGTGGTCACCTGCACGATGCAACAGCGACATCAACTCGGCATTGGTCTGGATGCGCCCCGCGCGAATATGATCGAGGAGTGTCTCAAATCGGTGCGCGTAATCCACCAAAACCGATAGATCGAACGCCCCAGCCCCGCCTTTGATGGAATGCACCGCGCGAAATACGGAATGAATCGCCTCGCTGTGGTCGGGGCTGTTTTCCATATCGCGCAGCCCTTCGGCCATGGCCTCAAGCAATTCATCACATTCTTGGAAATAGAGTTCTTTCAGATCATCTAGGCTGGCCATTCACATCCTCCCACCGCCCGAAGGGTCAGGCGCCGATGGTGCGGCCGATGATGGCGCGCAGCTTTTCTTCATCAAAAGGTTTGACGATCCACCCTGTCGCACCCGAGGCGCGTGCGCGCGCCTTTAAATCGGCCCCGCTTTCGGTGGTCAAAACCAAGATCGGGATGGTGGCGTAATCATCGGATGCACGCACCGCCTCGATCACGCCGAACCCATCCATGCGCGGCATATTGATATCTGTAATGACCAGATGCGGATCGGCCTGTGGCAGCACCTCGATGCCCGCGATGCCGTCCTCTGCGAAATGCATATCATAGCCGTGCGGCTCTAGCGCGGCGCCAATCAGGTGGCGCATGGTGCGCGAATCATCGATGGCAAGAATACGGAAACTCATGCAGCCTCTCCCGTGAAGATTGTCTGTGGTGATGCGCCCAATAGGGCCAGTTGGGCGGCGAATGTGCCGCCACGCCACAAGGTCTGTTGTGCCTGCGCGCGGCGCTGTGCCGCCGCGATCATCAACAGCTCCAGCGCGGCGGCGGATAAAAACTGAACCGCTGTGGCATCAATCGTGAGCACGGGCGCATCCACCTCAAGCAGCGCCTTGCGCAAGGCCTGCACCGCGCGGCCATCCACCCGTGCGGGCAAAGGGAGTGTCGCCGCCGTATCGCTCTGCTGTGCCTCATCGTGCATGATCTGCTCCCAAAACTGCTCACCCTGTGCTCATACAGCCTTGAGGTTTAACGAAGCGTTGCTGCGGCGAGAAAATCACCCAAAAGCTGATTTAAATTGCAGCTATATTTGGCGTGGTGGCGTCTGCGTGGCGGGGCTGCATCAAGATTACGTTAAGGCCTCTGCGTTAGCTTGCCCTTCCGTAGGATCAAATGAGCCGCCCTTTGCGGCAGGTGTGGGTGCCATGGCGCATACGAAATTACTTGTCATTGATAGCCGCGATGCGCGGCGGCAGATTTTGCTTGATGCCCTTGGCGCGGTGCGCGCCGTGCACATCATGGGGCAGGGGCGTGACCTCAGCGAAGGTCATATCCTCGCGGAGGAGCGTTTGCCAAATGTGATCCTGCTGTCGTCAGATTTGGCGGCCCTGCCTGAATTTGAAATGTTTTTTGCGATGGTGCGGATGATTGGGTCGCAATGCCTGATCTATGGCACGCAATCCGATTTTGGGGATCTGCCCGCGCTGTGCCTGCCGTTGCGCACGGCCGAGGATGCACAAAATATTGCGCAGCGGTTTGCCGATGTGCCAATCCGCCCTGAATTTGGCGCATTTCAGCCAGACCCGCAGGCGATCGTGGTCATCGGGGCCTCCACGGGCGGGGTGGAGGCTTTGGATCTTATTTTGGCCGACTATCCCGCAAATTGCCCCCCGACCGTCATCGTGCAGCATATTCGCGGCGCGTTTTCCTACAGTTTGGTGTCGCGGCTTGATCGCATCGCGCGGGCCAAGGTGCAGGCCGCCGAGGATGGGATGGTGCTGCGCTCAGGCATGATTTCGGTGGTCTGCGGCAACGAACATCACGCCCGTCTGGCGGGGCGCGGCGTGCCCCATATCACATTGCAAAACGATGCCTTGATCCATGGCCATCGTCCTTCGGTCGATGCGCTGTTTGCCTCGGCTGCCGCTTATGGCCCTCGTGTCACAGGCGTTATTTTGACGGGTATGGGAAATGACGGCGCGGCGGGCCTGTTGCAAATTCGGCGCGCGGGGGGGCACAGCATTGGACAGGATGAAGCCTCCAGTCGTGTTTATGGAATGCCGCGCGTGGCCGCACAAATGGGGGCCGTGCAGCATCAGCTGCCGCTTGCACAGATTGCAGGCAAAATCAGGCAGCTGACCGCAGCATCGGTGCAAGGCGAAAGGGCCAAAGCATGAGCCATTTCGCGGCGCGCGATTTGGGCCACGTAAGCCCCTCCGTCATCCATGTGATCCAAGGCGAGTTTGCCATTTCCGAACGGGCGGATGTGGTTTTGTCGACCGTGCTTGGTTCGTGCGTGGCGGCCTGTCTGTTCGATGCGCAAAAGGGCCTAGGCGGGATCAATCATTTCCTTTTGCCCAATGCGCGCGGCGACAGCAGCGACATCCGCTTTGCCGCCGCCGCGATGGAGCAATTGCTCAACGCCCTGCTCAAACAGGGTGCGATGAAATCAAACATCCGCGCCAAGCTGTTTGGCGGGGCCAAAATGATCAAAGGCTTGCCTGATATTGGCCACAACAATGGCGTGGCGGCACTGGAATTTCTGCGCAATGAGGGCATTCCCTGTCTGGCGGAATCCTTAGGCGGCACGCGGGCGCGGCGATTGCGATTTTTCCCGCAAACAGGCCGTGCGCAAGTGAAATTCCTTGGCGATGAGGTGGTTGATCCCGCCCTTCATTCAACCGCCGCCCCCCCCCGTGCGGGGGAGGCGGAATTGTTTTGATCCGAATAAACCGTTTTTTCACGTCTTCGGCGCTATGGCTGTGCGCAATAGACCCAGAAACAGGCCCCCACCCTTGGCGGCTCTGGGCGAGGCCCTGACACCAACGACCCGCTCAAGGAGGCGTGCGACAATGGCTCATTCTCAATTTATCCATCGTGTTTGGGTGGGGCGCCCGTTGCGGGCCAAGTTGATCGTGTTAATGCTTGTGCTGATGACCACCGCGACCGTTATGATTTCAGCTGCTTTGATTGAAAATATGCGGCGCACCTTGCTTGAAAATGTGGAGGCCAGCCTCAGTGTCGCAGGGCGGGTCAGCGCCACCATGATGGCGGTGCACGCGGATGGGTTTTCCATCGAGGTGGAGGCGGGCACAGATCGTATCACACAGGTGAATTGGGTTGAGGCGCCTGATGCCTTTCCAACATGGGTGATCGATGAGGTTGGGACCGTCACCAAGGGCTATGTGACCTATTTTAAATGGGATGAGGCCCAAAACGAATTCGTGCGGATCGCCACGAATATCACCCGCGCGGATGGCACGCGCGCCATTGGCACGGTTTTGGGCAATACAGGTGCCGTTCATGCCAGTATGATGGCCCGCGAAACCTATCATGGCCGCGCCGATATTCTGGGCCTGCCCTATCTGACCCATTATTACCCGATCATTGACGCCAATGATGCGGTTGCGGGGATTTTATTCGTGGGTCAGGCATGGGGCCCGTTTCAAGAGGTTCTCTATGTCAAGGTTCTGATTTCATTGGCGGTTGTTTTGATGATTTCGGCATTGACAGCAGGCGTGGGGTTCCTTGCGATTGGTCGGCTGTTGCGCCCGTTGGAGCGATTGGCCCAAGACATCACTGCGCTGTCCAGAGGGGATTTGTCGGTCGATATCTCGATGCAAGATCGCAATGATCCGATTGGCGCCATTGCCCGTGCGCTGATCACCTTCCGTGATAAGTTGCGCGATGCGCGCGCGGCGGAGGAGCATCAGAAAACCTTGCAAACAAATCTGGACAACAACCGTCTGGAGCAGGCTGAGGCGATGACGCGCCTCTCGGCGGGGCTTAAGCGGCTGGCGGATGGCGATTTGAGCAGCCATATCCCATCAACCGTGGAGCAGCCTTTTCCAAAAGACTATGAGGAGCTGCGCCAAAGCTTCAACGCGGTGGTGACACGCCTGGCCGAGACTGTGCGCGCGATCCACGCTGTGGCGCAAGCGGTGCGCGGTGGCTCTGAGGAAATCACGAAAGCCAGCGAGGACCTCTCCGGGCGCACCGAGACGCAAGCCGCCACATTGGAGCAATCTTCCGCCGCGCTGAACGAGCTGACCGAAAGCGTGCGCAGCACCTCCGAACGGGCCAGCCGCGCGAAAGAGGCCAGCCGCGCCAATCGCGAACGGGCGGAAATGGGCGCCGATGTGATGCGCGAGGCGATGGAGGCCATGGGACGTATCGAGGAGAGTTCTGGCCAAATCACACGGATCATCACAGTGATCGAGGATATCGCCTTTCAAACCAATCTGCTCGCCCTCAATGCGGGGGTCGAGGCCGCGCGGGCGGGCGAGGCGGGACGGGGCTTTACCGTGGTTGCCTCAGAGGTGCGACTGTTGGCGCAGCGCGCCTCAGAATCGGCGCGCGAAATCCGTCATTTGATTTCGGAAAGCAGCGCGCAGGTCGAAACGGGGTCGGAGTTGGTCAAACGCTCGGGCAGCACCTTGGACGATATTTTGCAGACCGCGCAAGAAGCCTCCAGCCTCGCCAGTGAAATCGCTTCTGCGGCCAGTGAGCAGGCGATTGGTCTCGATGAGGTGACCACGGGGGTCAATACATTGGACCAAGTCACTCAACAAAACGCCGCAATTGCCGAAGAAAGCACCGCCGCCGCTGCGACCTTATTGGCGCGGGCCGAGGATCTGATCAAAGCCTTGAACGGGTTTCATTTGGATGATCACGACAAGGCCCGCTTGGGCGGGGTGATTGGACAGGGGCGCGCTGCACAGCCCCAACCTCTGCAGTCCGCGCGGGGGGATGCACGCGCCGCTCACGCGGGCACGGATGCCAAGCGCGCGGCCCTGTCGGAGGATTGGGGTCAAGCCGCGCGCACTGCCTTGTTGCAAGGCGGTGATGGGATGGCCCCCGCTGCGCCCCAGGTGCGCGATTCACCCGCAAACCCCAAAGAGGGCATCGATGATGCAGCCCGCATCGAAACCACCTTCCGCCCGCCCGCCGCACAACGCGCGGCCCTGGCCGCCAGCCCCGTTTGGGAGGATTTTTGACGCTGCCACGGCATGGAAGGGCGGTGGTATCCGATGCCTGACCACGCGCAGTGCCATCCGCATTGCGTCGCGCGGGGTGATACGACCAAATGGGGCAGTTAACATCGAAAAAGAAATAATAGGCGCGCGGCGCAGCAGACCCTGCGCAGAAGACCCCGCGCAGCCGCGCGCCCTCAATCCCCTAAAGCCGCAGCGCGGTGAGGGTCACCCCAATTTCTCTTGCCGCTTTGGCAACACCCAATCGGGGCGCGGGAAATGGCAGGTATACCCGTTGGGCAGCCGTTCGAGATAATCTTGATGTTCTGGCTCGGCTTCCCAGAAGGGGCCAACGGGGGCAAGCTCAGTCACCACTTTGCCCGGCCAAATGCCAGAGGCTTCGATATCGGCTATCACGTCAAGCGCGGTGTCGCGCTGCGCTGCATCCACATAAAAGATCGCGGAGCGATAAGAGGTGCCGATGTCATTGCCTTGTCTGTTCAGGGTGGTGGGATCATGAATTTGAAAGAAAAATTCCAGCAAGCTTCGGAAACTGAGCCGCGCGGGATCAAAGAAAATCTCGATGGCCTCCGCGTGGGTGCCGTGATTGCGATAGGTCGCATGGGCCACATCGCCCCCTGAATATCCGACCCGTGTGGCCAAAACCCCATCCTTACGGCGGATCAATTGTTGCATCCCCCAAAAACATCCGCCCGCGAGAACCGCGCGTTCCTGCGCCATTGCCTAGCCCTCCAATTTGTCCAAGAAATCACCATAGCCTTCGGCCGCCATATCGGCCTCGGGAATGAAACGCAAAGAGGCGGAATTGATGCAGTAACGCAAGCCCCCGCGATCACGCGGTCCATCGGGAAACACATGGCCCAAATGGCTGTCGGCAAATTTCGAGCGCACCTCCACCCGCACCATCCCGTGGCTGAGGTCGCGCCGTTCCGTGATCATGTCTTCGGCCACGGGCTTGGTGAACGAGGGCCATCCACAGCCCGAATGAAATTTATCACTGGATAAAAACAGCGGCTCCCCGGATACGACATCGACATAAATCCCGCGCTCTTCGAGATCGGTATAGGCACCCGTAAAGGGCCGCTCTGTGCCGTTTTCTTGGGTGACGTAATATTGCTCAGGGGTGAGGGCTGCGATGGCCTCGGCTGATTTTTCATATCTGCGCATGATAAGTGCCTCGGGATTTGTTTTGCGGCTTGCCTCGCATATGTGGGTTTGCGCCCAGAATTATCCAGTCTGGCCCCCTAAAAAACCCGTGCCCAAATGCCGATTTGCCCCCCTTGCGGTCTGGCCGTGCTGCGCCGCGCTCGGGACAAAAAAAGGCGACCTCCAAAGGCCGCCCATTTCAGATAATTATGCCAGTGCGCGCGGGTTTAACCGCCCCAATGGCGCACATCCCCGCAATCCATATGCACGAAATTGGAGCGCGAATACCGCCCCACACCACCTGCATTGCAGCTTTCTGCGGCACGGGCAATTTGGCTGACACTGCGCGAAGAGAGGCGCAAATCAGCGGCCTCACCCAACATATGCAACGAGTTGCGCGCCACACCAGAGGAGCGGCTGCGCAGCATTGCATTGGTTTCGGGCGCGCGATACCCCGACAGCAGCGTGTAAGGTTCGTTGGTGTCCAACAGATTATGCGTTGCCGCCATGATATCAATCGCGCGCGGATCAATGGCGTGCACCTCGTTGCGGCGCCAGTCACGCATAAAGAAGCTGATTTCCTCGATTGCAGGGCGAATATAATCGCCATCAATCCAGTAGATCATGTCCAGCGTTTCACCTGTGCGCCCATTGTGCATCCGCAATTTGCGAAAATCACCCGCGCCGCGCAAAATCCCGAAGGCATTCGCGGAAACGGGTGCAGCCGCGACTGCGGTCGCGGCGAATGCACGAAGAAGGCCTCTGCGGCTCATCATTGTCATTTCGGTCCCCATGCTTTTGCCCTGTTTACCCCAACACTCACTACGGGTGCCTCTGTCCCTGAGCCGACCTCAATCGGCGTGTTCTGGCAGCGGGCGGTTTTTATACGCACGTTCTTTCACAAAATGTGACACAGATGAAACGATTGTGAAAGGATTTTTTAATCAATTTCGATGACCCCCATCAGATTCGGCGGAAATTTGCCCATCCACGCAAACATCTGATTTGTTTTAATTTTGCGTCCAAATTCACCAATGTTGATGGGGCGGCCATAGAAATGGACGCAGCAGGGTCTTGCCGTGTCATCAGGGTCCACCGCTTTGGATGAATTGTTGCATTGCCACATCGTTCGTCAAAATGGCGTGTCCCCTGTTGAATTCCTGATAGACGGGATCGGGGATTATCCGCATATTTGGGGCAAACGCGTTTGATCATTGGGGTATTTTGTGGCGATTTTAAGACGAGACGTGAGGCAAGCGCCTGCTGCGGTCGCATTTTTGGCGATGATCGGCGGTGTTGCGCTCTTCCCCCCCCAAACAGCCGATGCGCAAAGCACGGTCGCCGCTTCTCAGCAAAGTGCTGCCTTTTGGCAGGAGATCGCCGCGCGCGAACGGGCGGCGGCATTGATGGCTGAACATCCTGATATTTTTGAATTTTACGCCAATCGCGATTTCGCCCCGATCTGGACGGGCGCGGGGGAGGTCTTTGCGGCACGCCGCGCAGTGCTGTTGCAGGCGTTGGCAGAGGCGGGCGACCATGCGCTGCCTGTCGGGGAATACGGCGTTGATGCCCTGCGGGCGCAGTTCGACACAGAATTGACGATGATCAGCGAAATAAACGCGGCACGTGTTTTTCTGGCCTATGCGCAAGACCTGAACGCGGGCGTTTTGGAGCCGTCTGAACTGGCCGAGGATATTTATAAAACCGCACCGCGCCAAAGCAGCCAAGCGCTTTTGGATGGGTTCGCGTCAGCAGACAACCCCATGATATATTTGCAAAACCTTGCGCCACAGCATCCACAATATGCGCAGCTGCAACAGGCCATGTTCGCGTTGGAGCGGATCGTGGCCGATGGCGGGTGGGGCGCGCCCGTTGCGGCCGCGCGTCTGGAACTGGGTGATCAGGGCGAAGATGTTCAGGCCTTGCAGCACCGCCTGCGCGCGATGGGATATCTGCCCCCCGTGGCGCGGCCTGTCCCGTCATCTGAACCTGCGCGTGAGGTGGTGGAGAATGCGAGCCAAACCCGAGAAGATGTCGCGCAAGACAGCGCGGTGTTTGACGCGACGACCTTGGCCGCCGTGATGCAATTTCAGGCCGATCATGGATTAACCCAAGACGGGATTGCAGGGCCAAACACGCTGGCCGCCCTCAATGTCGATGCCACGTCACGCCTGCGTGACGTGATTTTGGGGCTAGAGCGACAGCGCTGGATGAATATCGAGCGCGGCGCGCGCCACATTCTGGTGAATATCCCTGATTTTCACGCAACGGTGGTAGATAATGACATCGTGACATTCTCGACCCGTTCCGTGGTGGGGCATCCTGATCCGCGGCGCCACACGCCCGAATTTTCAGATGTGATGGAATATATGGTGATCAACCCCAGTTGGACCGTGCCACGCTCTATCACGATCCGCGAATATCTGCCCCAAATGCAGCAAGACCCGACTGCGCAAAGCCAGTTGGAATTGTGGCGCGGCGGTCAGATTGTGGACCGCGCCTTGGTCGATTTTACGCAATATACCGATCGCAGCTTCCCCTATACATTGCGTCAGGCGCCTGCGCGCGACAATGCCTTGGGATTGGTGAAATTCATGTTCCCAAACCCGTGGAACATCTATTTGCACGACACGCCCGCGAAAAACCTGTTTGCACGCGAGACGCGGGCCTATAGCCACGGCTGCGTGCGTCTACAGGATCCATTCGATTTTGCCTATCATCTGTTGGCCCCGCAAGTCGAAGACCCCGAGGGATATTTCGCCCGCATTCTGGCCACAGAGCGCGAAACGACCGTGCGGCTAGAGACACCTGTGCCCGTGCATTTGGTCTATTGGACCTCTTTTGTGGATGCGCAGGGGCGCTTGCAGCATCGTGGTGATATTTATGGGCGCAATGGTGATTTGTGGCAGGCCCTAGAGGCGGCAGGGGTTTCCGTGCGCGATATCTCCAGTTAAAGCCTGACACAGTGCACAATAACAAGAGGCGCGGAGTGATGTCTGGATATACGATCGCGCAGATCGCCAAGGAATTGGGCGCGCGTGCAGAAGGCGCGATTGAGATGTCAATCGCCCGCCTGTCCGAACCTGCCACCGCCGCGGCGGATCATCTGGCCTTGGCCATGTCGGAGAAATACCTGCCCGATTTGGCGCAGGGGGCGGCGGAGGCGGCCATTCTGGCCGAAGGCACGGATTGGCGCGCGCTTGGCCTGAAGGCCGCGATTTTGATTGCCCGCCCGCGTTATGCCATGGCAGGTGTCACTTCGCTTATGGATCAGGGGCCGCAGATTGCGCCTGGAATTCATCCAACAGCGGTGATTGATCCGCAGGCGGAAATTGGCGCAAACGCGGCCATTGGTCCCTTTGTGGTGATCGGGGCAGGCGTGCGCATCGGCCCGCGTGCCCGTATCGCCCCGCACGTCAGCATCGCAGAACGCAGCGAGATCGGCGCAGATGCCCTGATCCATGCAGGCGTGCGCATCGCCCATGATGTCACCATTGGGGATCGGGTGATCATCCAACCCAATGCGGTCATCGGGGGGGATGGGTTTTCCTTTGTGACGCCGGAGAAAAGCCAAGTCGAAGTGGCCCGTCAAACCCTAGGCAAATCGGACGCGGCGCAGGCACCGCAATCTTGGGCGCGCATTCACTCGCTCGGCCGTGTGGTGATTGGTGACGATGTTGAGATCGGCTCAGGGGCCGCGATTGATCGCGGCACGGTCGCCAATACCGAGATCGGATCAGGCACCAAAATCGACAATCTGGTTCATATCGGCCATAATTGCCGCATCGGGCGTGATTGCCTGCTGTGTGGCCAAGTGGGCTTTGCGGGATCGTGTATTGTTGGGGATCGCGTTGTGCTTGGCGGCCAATGCGGCGTGTCGGACAATATCGAGATCGGATCGGATGTGGTGGCAGCAGGGGCCACGAAAATCTATTCCAGTCTTCCCTCTGGCCGCATGGTCATGGGCAGCCCCGCTGTCAAAATGGAGACACATATCGAGATGTATAAGGCACAGAGGCGGCTTCCGCGTTTGGCAAAAACGGTGGCCGCATTGGAAAAAAAGGTAAACAACACAGACACCTAAGCCACGGCGCGGGGTCCTTGTGTGCTGATGGAGGCGAAATGTCATGTCTGATTCTATCTCTGAGCGGATCATCGAGATCATTGCAGAACAGGCCGTATTGGAACCAGGCGATGTATCCCTAGACAAGACGCTGGAGGATTTGGGAATCGACTCTCTGGGGTTGGTGGAATCAATTTTCGCCATCGAGGAGGCGTTCGACATCCAAGTGCCGTTCAACGCCAATGAGCCTGAGAAAAGCGATTTCGATATCTCCTCGGTCGCGGCGATTGTGGCGGCGGTGGAAAAACTCGTGGCCGAGCAGCGCGGATGAGGCGCGTTGTCATCACGGGGCAGGGCACAATCAATGCCTTGGGGCATGATGTGCCCACCACCTTGGCCGCGATGCGTGAGGGTAAATGCGGCATCGGCCCGCTTGACCTGCGCGATGTGGACAGGCTGTCGGTTAAAATCGGCGCACAGGTGACGGGCTATGACCCCGAGGCGCTGTTCAACCGCCAGCAAATCGCGCTTTATGATCGCTTTACGCAATTCACCCTGATCGCGGCGCATCAAGCGCTTGATCATTCGGGTCTCGCCTTCAGTGGCGAGGCGGCCACGCGCGCGGGCGTTGTTTTGGGCACGGCGGGAGGGGGTGTGAACACATGGGACGAAAATTACCGCACCGTCTATGAGGAGGGCAAAAACCGTGTCCATCCTTTCGTGGTGCCCAAGCTGATGAACAATGCCGCCGCCAGCCATGTGTCGATGGAATGGAACCTCAAGGGACCATCTTTTTCGGTGGCCACGGCCTGCGCTTCGTCAAACCACGCGATGGGGTTGGCGTTTCAGTTGATCCGTGGCGGGGCCTGCGATGTGATGGTGACAGGCGGATCCGAGGCGATGCTGTCCTTTGGCGGGGTCAAGGCATGGGAAGGCTTGCGCGTCATGTCCAAAGATGGCTGCCGCCCGTTTTCGGCCAATCGCAACGGAATGGTTCAAGGCGAAGGTGCGGCGGTTTTTGTGTTCGAGGAATATGATCACGCCAAAAAGCGCGGCGCCGATATTCTGGCCGAAGTGGCAGGCTTTGCGATGACATCCGATGCGGCGGATATCGTCATGCCTTCGAAACAGGGGGCGGGGCGTGCAATTTCAGGCGCGCTGAAAGACGCGCGGCTGAACCCCGAAGATATTTGCTATATCAACGCGCATGGCACGGGCACGGCGGCCAATGACAAGGTGGAATGTGCCGCGGTGGCCGATGTATTTGGCCATCATGCCGATGATCTGATGATTTCCTCCACCAAATCGATGCACGGGCATTTGATCGGCGGCACGGGCGCGGTCGAGGTTTTGGCCTGTATCATGGCGCTGCGCGATGGGGTGATTGCGCCGACCATCGGCTATGAGGAGCCTGACCCCGAATGTGCCTTGGATGTTGTCCCGAACGAGGCGCGAACGGCCAAGGTCAGCGCGGTTTTGACCAACGCCTTTGCCTTTGGCGGATTGAATGCGGTTTTGGCCCTAAAGGCAGCGCCCTGATCTTTGGCGGCGCTGCCTTTCGCCGTGGCTTATGCGCTTGGGGTTACTCGGCTTGCAGGCTCGCATAGGCATCTGCGAACCCCTCAAAGGACAGGCTGAGAGGCACCTCCACATCTGGTGCTGCAATCGGCACGATGGTGATAGCGGCGGCTGTGGCGGCGCTGAAGATATCAATATTCTCTTGTGTCAAACCGATTTGCACCACGCAGCCCCCAGGCTGGCAGAAATTGAAGGGCAGTCGGTTTTCGTCAAACGCATCCACCTGAAAGCGCACGCCTGGCAAAAGCAGCGTATCAAGCGGGGTGGCAATGCTGATCCCCGCCACGGTCTCCCCTCCATCGGCGACATCGACAATCGACACTTCCGCGACATTATTGCCTTCTTCATCCTGAAGCACCTGCGAAATCAAACAGGATTGCTGCGCGCCTTCGGTGGTGCAAATCCGCGTCCAAGCGCCGAAAGTTTCACTTTCTTGCGCAAGGGCGCTTTGCGCGGCGCAAAGGGCAATGCCGCAGACAACAGAGGCAAACTTTGGGGTGCGGGGAAGACGGGTCATGATATCCTCTTTTTTGATCTGCGCATCGGCTAACATAGGTTAGATGGCCTGTCATGGGCCGCGCTGCTGTCACGGAACGATTTTTCTGCGTTCTGGCGCAAATGCCATGGTCTTCATGGACAACCGCAAAAAACGACAACAGCCAAAAAAAAGAGCCCCTGAACGAGGCCCTTTCCTTGCCAGTCTTTGTGACTGGCTTATCGCTCCCTGTCGGACTGGCCGACTTATTGATGCGAACGCTAAGACAGGATTCACATTCCGTCAACAGGGGTTTTTCGAGAAAATGGATGTTTTCTTTCGCAGCAGAAAAAAGCCGCGCCTGCAAGGGGTGCAAGGCGCGGCCAGTCCACAGGGAGAACACTATGACACCGACACTTTCAGGGGAGGTCGAAACAAAAGCACCCGCGTCACTGCAAATGATGGTGGCACAAAAGCCTTAAGGATGTATTGTCAGCCTAGGGTTACGAAACACATAGGCCAAGTCACATGGATCAGACCATTTTCATCGGTGGTGGCGGGGTGGATTATGCCACGCCGCAAGAGCTAATTTTGAAATATGCCAATCGCCATGGCTTGATCGCAGGGGCCACGGGAACGGGCAAAACCGTCACGCTGCAAATCATGGCCGAGGCGTTTTCTGCGCAAGGCGTGCCTGTTTTCCTGTCAGATGTGAAGGGCGATTTGTCGGGTTTGGCCGTGGCAGGCAGCCCTGATTTTAAATTGCATGATGCCTTCAGCGCCCGCGCGCAGAAAATCGGGCTTGATCCTTATGACTATCGCGCCTTTCCAGTGAGTTTCTGGGATATTTTTGGGGAAAAAGGCCATTCGATCCGTGCCACCGTTTCGGAAATGGGCCCAGTGCTTTTGGCGCGTCTTTTGGAATTGACGGATGCGCAAGAGGGCGCCTTGACCATCGCCTTTCGTCTTGCCGATGAACAGGGAATGGACCTGCTGGATTTAAAGGATTTGCAGGCGCTTTTGGTTTTTGTGGGCGAAAACGCGGAAGAGCTGCAGCTGCGCTATGGCAATATCGCGGCGGCCTCTATCGGTGCCATTCAACGCCGTCTTTTGGTGCTAGAGGATCAGGGTGGTGCGGGGTTCTTTGGCGAACCCGCGCTGGAGCTGTCCGATCTGATGCGGTGTGATGCTGCGGGGCAGGGTGTGATCAATATTCTGGCGGCGGATCGCTTGATGCTGTCGCCACGGCTTTATGCTACCGCGCTGTTATGGTTGTTGTCGGAATTGTTTGAAACCCTGCCCGAGGTGGGGGACCCTGACAAACCAAAGCTGGTGTTCTTCTTTGACGAGGCGCATTTGCTTTTTGACGATGCGCCAAAGGCGCTCGTGCAAAAGGTGGAGCAGGTCGCGCGGCTTATTCGCTCCAAGGGGGTGGGGGTCTATTTTGTGACGCAAAACCCCGCCGATGTGCCAGATGAGATTCTCGGTCAGCTTGGCAATCGGGTGCAACACGCGTTGCGCGCCTTTACGGCCAAGGATCAAAAGGATTTGCGTCAGGCGGCAGATACCTATCGCCCGAACCCCAATTTTGACACGGCGGATGCCATTCGCGAGGTCGGCGTGGGGGAGGCGGTGGTCTCGTTTTTGGGCGCGAAAGGCGCGCCCAGTATTGTCGAGCGATGCTTGATCCGCCCGCCTTCGTCCAAGTTAGGGCCAATGGATGAGGCCGCGCGCGCCGCGATGGTTGCCGCGGCCCCGTTGCAGGCGAAATATGGACCCCCACTGGACCGCGAAAGCGCCTATGAGATTTTGCAGGCGCGCGCTGCAAAGGCCGCTGCCGAGGCCGAAGCGGCCGAAGCGCAACGGGCCGATGACGAGGCCGCCGCGCGGGAGTTTGCATCGGCGCAGCGCTACAGCGGCAGCAGGGCGCAAGGCACAGGCCGCCGCCGTTCCTCGGGCGGTGACAGTGTCGGCACGGCTTTCGCCAAAAGCTTCGCGCGTCAAATGGGAACGCGGGCCGGGAAGGCGGTTTTGCGCGGCGTGTTGGGCGCCTTGTCGGGCCGCTAACCGGAGGAGATAGGGCACTCAATGCGGGTGCAGGTGAACGTGATTCTCGCGGCTTGATAACGCGGCCGTGATCGCAGGTGCGGCCCTTTGGCCCGCACCCCTTGGAACGGCGGTTGATTATGGTTACTGTGCCCTCCAAGAAGACGGTAAATACAATCCCCACGCGTGCCGCGCTGTGAGGAAGGAGTGCAGCAATGATCGTTGAATTAGGCCATTTTGCCTTGGTATTGGCCTTTGCTGTGGCCATTTTTCAGATGATCGTGCCGATGATTGGCGCGCAAAAGAATTGGAGCGCGTGGATGGCGGTGGCCAGCCCTGCCGCCTCGGTGCAATTCGGCCTTGTGGCGATTTCCTTTGCCGCATTGACCTATGCCTTCGTCACCTCCGATTTTTCGCTGAACTTGGTTGTGGCCAATTCCCACACCGACAAGCCGATGCTGTATAAAATCAGCGGCGTTTGGGGCAATCATGAAGGCTCTCTGCTGCTTTGGGTTTTGACGCTGGCGCTGTTCGGGGCTTCTGCGGCATGGTTTGGCGGGAACTTACCCCCACGGTTGCGGGCGCGGGTTTTGGCGGTGCAATCCTCGGTTGGGGTCGCGTTTTACGCCTTTATCCTGTTTACATCGAATCCGTTTTTGCGGCTTGAGATGCCGCCCTTCAATGGTCAAGACCTGAACCCGCTGTTGCAGGATCCGGGCCTCGCCTTTCACCCGCCCTTTCTCTATTTGGGCTATGTCGGCCTGAGCATGGCGTTTTCCTTTGCCGTGGCCGCCCTGATCGAGGGGCGTGTGGATGCCGCATGGGCCAGATGGGTGCGGCCTTGGACCTTGGCCGCTTGGGTCTTTTTGACCATCGGTATCGGTCTGGGTTCTTGGTGGGCCTATTACGAGCTGGGTTGGGGCGGTTTCTGGTTCTGGGATCCTGTTGAAAATGCCTCCTTTATGCCTTGGCTGATCGCAGCGGCGCTGTTGCATTCTGCCATCGTGGTGGAAAAGCGCGAGGCGCTGAAAAGCTGGACCATCCTTCTGGCGATTTTGGCCTTTGGTTTCTCGCTCATCGGCACATTTATCGTGCGTTCGGGCATCATCACTTCGGTACACGCTTTTGCCAATGACCCTGAGCGGGGGATGTTCATCCTTCTGATTTTGGCGGTGTTCATGGGGGGGGCGTTTACCCTCTATGCGCTGCGCGCGGGCGCCATGGAGGCCAAGGGGGTGTTTTCCACCGTCAGCCGCGAAAGCGGCTTGGTCTTGAACAACCTGCTTTTGGCGGTCTCGTCCTTGGTGGTGTTCATCGGCACGATTTGGCCCTTGGTGTCCGAGATGTTCTGGGACCGCACCGTGTCGGTCGGCCCGCCCTTCTTCAACGCCGCTTTCACGCCTTTTGCCTTTGCGATTGCCATCGCCTTGCCGATTGGGGCCGTTTTGCCTTGGAAACGCGCGCGGCTGGATCGTGCGGTGCGCGCGATGAGCGGCGTGGCGGCGCTGACACTGGCGTTGTTCGGATTTCTTTATGTGTTCACAACGGGAAATTCACTGGCGGGGCTGATCACATTGGCGCTTGGGGTGTGGCTTGTGGCGGCCTCCGCGGTTGACCTCTGGCAGCGCACGGGTCAAGGCCGCGATATCGGCGCCAAGCTTGCGCGTCTGACCCGCCTGCCGCGCGCCGATTGGGGCAAGGCGATTGCCCATGCAGGGGTGGGGATCACCTTTATCGGTGTGGGTGGCCTTGTCACCTATCAACTCGAAGATATCCGCGTGGCGCAAATTGGCGAAGAATTCGATGTGGGTGCCTACCATCTGACCTTACGCGATGTGCGCGAGGTGCAGGGGCCGAATTACATCTCCACCATGGCCTTTATCGAGGTGGCGCAGAACGGCGAAATTTTGGGGGTTCTCAACCCTGAAAAACGGATTTACCCAGTGGCGGGGATGCCCACCACCGAGGCGGGCATTGACAGCGGATTTTTGCGGGATGTGTATGTCGCACTCGGTGATCCGCAACTTGATGGCGGATGGGCCGTGCGCACATGGATCAAGCCCTTTGCCAATTGGATTTGGGGCGGCACCATCATCATGTCGCTTGGCGGGTTCCTCAGCCTCTCTGATCGGCGCTATCGCGTTGCGGCGGGCGCCAAGCGAGAGCCATCAACCGCCGTTGGGGTGCCTGCAGAATGAAGGTCGTATGGATCAAGGCCGCTGTTGCGGCGCTTTGGCTGATCGCCACCCCCGCCTTTGCGGTGCAGCCTGATGAAGTTTTGGCCGACCCTGCCTTGGAGGCGCGGGCGCGTGAAATCTCGGCTGAATTGCGCTGCGTAGTCTGTCGCAATGAATCGATTGACGAAAGCAATGCCACCGTTGCCCGCGATTTGCGCCTTTTTGTGCGCGAGCGGATCATGATGGGCGAGACCAATGAACAGGTGATGGCCGAAGTGGTGGACCGTTACGGCGAATACGTGCTGATGCGCCCGCCTATGTCAGGCAGCAATCTGGCGCTTTGGTTGGCGGGGCCTGCGTTGTTTTTGATCGGTATTGGTGTTGCGGCGGGCTTCATTCGCAGCCGCGCCCGCATCACCATCCCCGAGGAGGCGGCTTTGAGCGCCGAGGAACAGGCCGCGCTGAAGCGTATTTTGAGCGAAAAATAAAGCGCACCTTGCGCCATGCAATGCCGAGGCAGAGATGAATTACGAGCGTATTCTCTATGAAATCGATGCGGGCCTTGCCGTCATCACCTTGAACCGCCCCGATGTGCTCAACGCGCTGGACACGCAGATGCGCGCCGAATTGACATATGCCATTGGTCAAGCAGTGCAAGATGCGCGGGTTGTGGTCATCACAGGGGCGGGGCGCGCCTTTTGTGCAGGCCAAGATTTGGGGGATGCGGGGCGCGTGGCCGACCTCAACCTCGAGCGGTTGTTGCGCGATGAATATATGCCGCTTGTCTCGGCCATCACCGATTGCCCAATCCCCGTGATTGCTGCGGTGAACGGTGTGGCGGCGGGGGCAGGGGCCAGCCTGGCATTGATTTGTGATGTGGTGATCGCCAGCGAAGAGGCGCGTTTTATTCAGGCCTTTGTTCAACTGGGACTGATGCCTGATGCAGGGGCGACATGGGTTTTGCCACGTTTGATTGGCAATGCCCGCGCCATGGCCGCCGCCCTATTTGGCGAGGCAATTACCGCGCCCGAGGCCGTGGAGATGGGGCTGATTTGGAAATCGGTCCCCGCATCCCAATTCGAGGCGGAATGGCGCAGCCGCGCCACCACCTTGGCTCAAGGGCCAAGCTTGGCCTATGGCAAGATCAAATCCGCCTTGCGCGCGGCGGCCACACAGGGCCTTGAGGCGCAGATGATGCAGGAGGCCGCTGCCCAAGGTGCGCTTGGCCGCAGCCGTGATTTCAAAGAGGGCGTTTTGGCCTTTAATGACAAGCGCAAACCTAAATTCGAAGGGCGCTGACGCCACGCGCCGAAGGCTTGCCCCGAAGGGCGCCATGGTGCTAGGGATATCGGGCCGCGGGCGGTGATATTGCCCGCGTGACCACGGCCGCGTTTGACAAAGGAAAACCATAATGACAGGCGAGATGCCCAAAGAGGCAGATATCCATCTGATCCAACGGATCATTCCGCATCGCTATCCGTTTTTGCTGATTGACCGTGTTCGCGACATCAACGGGTATCAATCGGCCACAGGCATCAAGAATGTCACCTTCAACGAGCCGCATTTTCAGGGGCATTTCCCCGCAGCCCCCATCATGCCAGGTGTGACCATCATCGAGGCGATGGCGCAAACCGCCGCCGTTATGGTGGGTGTTGCCATGGATATGGCAGATCGCAATTTGTTGGTCTATTTCATGGGGATTGATGCGTGCAAATTCCGCCGCAAAGTGGTGCCCGGCGATGTGCTGGAGCTGAACATCGAGACCACCCGTGGCAAGCCTGGAGGCAAGGTTTGGCGCTTTAAGGGGCAGGCCACCGTTGACGGGGAAATGGCCGCCGAGGCGGAATTCACCGCCATGATGGACCTCGACAGTGGCAAGGGCGGGGCCGCAGAATGACGATTGATCCCACTGCATCGATCCACCCATCCGCCGTGATCGAAGAGGGGGCAACGATTGGCGCGGATGTCCATATTGGCCCGTTTTGCCATGTCGGCCCCGAGGTTCGCTTGCATCGGGGTGTGATCCTGAAATCCCATGCTGTGGTGACGGGCCTGACCGAAATCGGCGAAGACACGGTGATTTTCCCTTTTGCCAATATCGGCGATATCCCGCAGGATTTGAAATATGCGGGTGAAAAGACACAGCTGATCGTGGGTAAACGAAACCGCATCCGCGAGGGTGTGACGATGAACACAGGCACCGATGGCGGGGGCGGGATCACCCGTGTTGGCGATGACAATCTGTTTATGACGGGCGCCCATGTGGGCCATGATGCGATTGTCGGCAATCACGTGGTCGTGGCCAATCAATCCGCCATTGCGGGGCATTGCATCATTGACGATGGGGTGATCATTGGCGGGCTTTCGGGCATTCACCAATTTGTGCGGATCGGGCGCGGTGCGATCATTGGTGCGGTGACAATGGTCACCAATGATGTGATCCCCTATGGCCTTGTGCAGGGGCCGCGCGGACAGTTGGATGGGCTGAATTTGGTGGGCCTCAAACGCCGTGGCGTTGCCAAGGAGGATATCACCGCCTTGCGCGCCGCTTATCAATCCTTGGCGCAGGGCGAAGGCGCGTTTCAGGAACGCGTGCGCCGCCTATCGGATGAGGCACCTCATTCGCAATATGTGCGCGATGTGGTTGATTTCGTCCTCAAGGGTTCGGACCGCTCATTCCTGACGCCGGGTTGAACGGGGGGATCATGCCAAAACGCGCGATATTGGCGGGCGGGGGTGTTTTGCCGCAATTGCTGCTTGAGGCGGGGGATGCGGTGCTGGTCACCTTTGAGGGCACGCCCGTTCAGGCGCGCGCCGATCAGGTGATACCCGCGCGGTTCGAGACATTGGCCACATTATTCGAAACGCTGCACGCGCGTGGGGTGGGTGAGCTGTGCCTTGCGGGGGCGATGCGCCGCCCCAGATTCGACCCCACCGCGCTGGATGCGGGGACAGCCGCGCTTTTGCCCCGCCTGATGGCGGCGATGGCGCAAGGCGATGACGGGTTATTGCGCGCGGTGATTGCGCTGCTGGAGGAGCAGGGATTCACCATTTGCGCCCCGCATGACATCCGCCCTGATCTTTTGGCGTCCGAGGGCGTGATGGTGGGCGCGGTCAGCGATGCGATACGCGCGGATGCAACCCGCGCCGCCGCCGTTTTGGCGGCGCTTGACCCCCAAGATGTGGGTCAAGGTGCCGTGGTGGCCAAGGGCCAAGTTTTGGCCATTGAAACCCTGCCTGGCACGGATGCGATGCTGGAATTCGTGGCGCAGACTTGCCCCAATTCGGGGGGTGTTCTGATGAAACGCCCCAAGGCAGGCCAAGATTTGCGCGTGGATATGCCAGGCATTGGTCCGCAGACGATTGCGATGATGCAAAAGGCGGGTCTGTCTGGCCTTGCATTGCGCGCAAGCGGCGCGCTGATCCTAGAGCGCGATGCCGTAATCAAGGCGGCCCAAGCCGCGGGCATTGCCATATGGGCGGACCCGTGAAGCTGTTTCTGATCGCAGGGGAGCCTTCGGGCGATGCGCTTGGCGCCAACCTGATGGCGGGGCTGACAGCCTTGCGCAGCGATGTCGAATTTTTGGGAATAGGTGGTCCGCTGATGCAGGCGCAAGGTCTGCGCAGCCTGTTTCCCATGTCCGATTTGTCCGTCATGGGGCTGACCGAAGTGCTGCCGCGCCTGCGGCATTTGTTCAAACGCCGCGATCAGGCGGCAGATGCGGTGATTTCAGGGCAGATCGATGCACTCATCACCATTGACAGCCCCGATTTTTGCCTGCGCGTGGCCAAGCGGGTCAAGCAGGCAAGGCCCAATATGCCTGTCATCCATTACGTTGCCCCTACGGTTTGGGCATGGCGGGCGGGGCGTGCGCGCAAAATGGCGCGCCATGTGGATCATGTTCTGGCGTTATTCCCCTTTGAGCCACCCTTGATGCAGGCGGCTGGGATGGGGTGCGATTTCGTGGGCCATCCCGTGGCGCGCGCGCCACAGGCAAGCGCCGCCGAATGTGCCGCCTATCGTGCGGGGCTTGGGATCGGGCGGGATGACCCGTTGTTGCTGCTTTTACCTGGGTCACGGCGGGGCGAGATTGCGCGGCTTGGCGCACGATTTGGTGCTGTCGCGCGGGGGTATCTGGCAGAACATCCTGCGGCGCATCTGGTGCTGCCTGCGGCCCCTGCGATTGCCGATGCAGTGGCGCGCATGATGGCGGATTGGGATTTGGGGCCACGGGCGCATCTGCTTGATCCACGGGTGGCGGGCGATGATTACGCGCGCCAAAAACAGGCGGCTTTTGGGGCGGCGGATGTGGCCCTTGCGGCCTCGGGCACGGTGTCCTTGGAATTGGCCGCCGCCAAAACACCAATGGTGATTGCCTATGATATGGCACCTGTCTCGCGGATGCTGATGCGGTGGATGCTGAAAATTGACACGGTGACCTTGGTCAATTTGGTCAGTGAAACGCGGCATATCCCCGAATTCTTAGGAAAGGCCTTTGACCCCGCCGCTGTTATGGCGGCGCTGTCGCGCTTGACCCGCGACCCAGAGGCGCGTGCGGCGCAAATTGCCGCTGCGGATCTGACCATGGCGCGGCTTGGGGCGCGGCTTGGGGCGGGGGATGAAGGGCAAGCGCGGCGCGCGGCAGAGGCGGTTTTGCGCGTTTTGCAATAAAATATTTGGGGTAAAATAAAACCCCATTATCAAGTAATTGATTTTATTATATTTATCTTAGCGGGCGGTCAAGAAAAGCGCTTGACCTGCCGCTTGTCCTAACGCATATACCCGCAATCTCTGACGAGGGTGGCACAGCGCCGCCCTTTATCGGTCAAAATCGAAGACCAAGGAACGCATATATGAAAACCTTTACCGCAACTCCTGCGGATATCGACAAGACATGGATCGTGATTGACGCCGAGGGCGTTGTTCTGGGTCGTCTTGCCTCGATCATCGCCATGCGGCTGCGCGGCAAGCACAAGCCGTCTTTCACGCCCCATATGGATATGGGCGACAATGTCATCGTCATCAACGCCGAGAAGGTTCAGGTGACAGGCAACAAGCGCAACAAGCCAAATTACTGGCACACGGGCTATCCTGGTGGGATCAAGAGCCGCACAACGGGTCAGATCCTCGAAGGTGCGCATCCTGAGCGCGTTGTGATGCAGGCGGTCAAGCGGATGCTGCCCGGCGGCCCGCTGTCGCGCCGCCAGATGACCAATTTGCGCGTCTATGCAGGTGCAGCGCACCCGCATGAGGCACAAAACCCCACTGTTCTGGATGTTAAATCCATGAACAAAAAGAACACGCGGAGCTAAACCATGGCCGAGACACTCTCTTCGCTCGATGAGCTGAAAGGCGCCGTGGCTGAGGGCTCTGCCCCCGCCGCAGGTGCGACATCCATCTCCTTGGATGCAACCCCCCGCGAGCCTGTGCGCGATGCGCTTGGCCGCTCCTACGCAACAGGTAAGCGCAAAGATGCGGTTGCCCGCGTGTGGATCAAGCCAGGCTCTGGCAAGGTCACCGTGAACGGCAAGGAAATCAAAACCTACTTTGCCCGCCCCGTGTTGCAGATGATCCTGCGTCAGCCCTTTACCGTGGCAGGTGTAGAAGATCAGTTTGACGTGATGGCCACCGTCAAAGGCGGCGGTCTGTCAGGTCAGGCAGGCGCGGTGAAGCATGGGATCTCCAAGGCGTTGCAGCTCTATGATCCCAGCTTGCGTGGCGCATTGAAGGCCGCAGGTTTCCTCACCCGCGACAGCCGCGTTGTGGAACGGAAAAAATTCGGCAAGCGCAAAGCACGCCGCAGCTTCCAGTTCTCCAAGCGCTAATTTCGCGCGCGCAGGCACAGATATCAAAAAAGGCCACCCTTACGGGTGGCCTTTTTCTTTGGATCACGCGCGCTTTGCGGGGTTAGTTTGCAAAGGAAAACCCCGTGTTGCGCGTCATCTGTGCGTAATCTTGCGCCATGGCGGCGGGCATATGGCCATGCGGGTGTGCATCGATTTTGAAAAACCGCAATTCCGTGGTCAGACCCGTGGCCGCTTGGGTCAGGGTGCTGCTGTCTTTGGCCAATTCCTCGGCCATGGTGGCGTTTTCTTGGGTGACGCGCTCCATGTTGAAGACGGCGCTGTTGATATCGGCCAAGGCCACGCTTTGCTCATTCACGCCTGTCACGATTTCTTCGATATTCTCGGTCAACGCGCCTATGTCATCGAAAATGCGGCGCAGTTCTTGGCCCGTTTTATCGACCAAATCCACCCCCCCCGTCACATGGCGTTGGCTTTCTGCGATCAGCGCACTGATTTCACGGGCGCTGTCGGCGCTGCGCTGTGCCAATTGGCGCACCTCCGAGGCGACCACCGAAAAGCCGCGCCCTGCGGGGCCTGCGCGTGCCGCCTCAATCGCCGCGTTGAGCGACAAAAGGTTGGTCTGCGCGGCGATCCCATCGATCACCGAGATAATCTGGGCGATGCGATCCGAGCTTTCCTTGATCTTATGCATCGCGGCAACGGCGTTTTTCACCACCGCTTCGCTTTCGCTGGTGCGGTCGCGGGTGGCATTGGCCCCTGTCAAAACCCGCCGCGCGCCATCAACGCTGGCGCGGGTGGAGGTGGTCAATTCCTCCACGGCGGCGGCGGTCTGCTCGATCTGCGAGGCCTGATGGGTGGCACGATTGGACAATTCGCCCGAGGCATTGGTGATGGCCGTCCCGATGCTATGCACCTCGCCGCTGACCGTGGTGGCATTGCGCATCAGGTTCGACATATGCGTGACCGCCTCATTATAGGCAGTGGCGATTTTGGCGATATCGGGCAGGGAGCTGAGGGTGACACGGGTGGCCAAATTGCCCTCGCGCAGATCGAACAGGGCTTGGGCAATTTCCTCAATCGCGGTGACGCGCGCGGTGACATCCGTGGCCACTTTGACCACGCGGTTCAGATTGCCCTGCACATCCTTAACGGGGGCATAGGTCGCTTGGATCCAGATTTTTTTCCCGCTTTTGGTGATGCGGGGAAATTGATCGGTAAAGCTGTGTCCCGCCTTCAGATCGGCCCAGAATTTCTTATAGGCATCGCTTTGCCCATAATCAGGATCAACAAAGATCGAGTGATGTCGCCCCACCACCTCGTGGAGCGGATATTCGACCGCGTTGAGGAAATTCTGATTGGCCGTGATGATGGTGCCGTCAATTTTAAAATGGATCACCGCTTGGGTGTCGTTGACCATCGAAAGCAGGGCCGCATCGGCAATCGCGGCAAGTTGAGCATCCTCGCCCATTTGGTCATGTTGGGGAGGGGTGGCGCGCTGAAAAGTCATTGCTGTCGTCCGTGGTTGAATCTCATTCGCACATGACAACGAACAGCTTAAGGTTGTGTTTAGGGCACAGAAGAAAAAAGGTTTTCTTTTTGCTCTACTGGCGAGGTGTGCTCTTTTTTACGGCCCCCCATAAGGCCCTCCACAAAGTCCGCAGGGCCGCCGCGCCCAAATAGCCCAAACGCATGATCAAGCGCGTGATTTCCAACCATGCCCGATAGGGCAACACGGTCAGATACCGCCATTTGGGCAGCTTGAAATCTGGCCCTTGGTTTTGGATTTGCGTGGCTTCGCCCGTGATTTGCTGGCAGGGCAGCGGTGTGACAAAAACCGCGCGCAATCCCGCGAGATATTCCAGATCAAACATGATGTCATAGGCCAGTCGCATCGGCAATTGCCGCACCAACCACCTTGCGGCACGGCGGTTGACCATATAGGCCCCCGCGCCCTTCTCCCGCGTCAGCGCAATGGCAAGGCGATAACGGCCAAACAAGCGGCTAAAGCGGATGGCGCGCCCCGTATTGACGGTGGAGAGGCGCAAGATATCCCAGTCATTCGCGCGCGCCAATGACGCCTCCATCACCGCGATAAAATCGGGGGCAAAGGTGACATCATCTTCCAAGATCAGCGCGTGCTCGGCATCGCTGTCCAAAAATGCGCGAAGGGCTGCGATATGGCTGAAATAGCATCCAATTTCGGCGGGGGCGCGTCTGCGCCCGTGCAACAGCCGATAAGACAGATCACTGAAATCGGGATGGGGAAAGCGCAAGGCCCGCCCATCCACGGCCGCGATACGGGTGTAATCCAAACCAAGCTCGGAGAGACGGCGATCCAGCTTGGCCAAGCGCTCGGTGGCGCGGTCGAGATTGATCAAATAGGTGACGATTGCCCCATCGCCCCGTTTGGGGCGGGGTGCCGTATCGGGTGCCGTATCGGATGTCGTGGATTTGGGCATGGGGCGGTCGGGTTGCTTTGCGAATTTTGGTCGGGTTCGGGCTACAGGCTTGGCCCTGATTGCGCAAGTCTCATGACCCGTGCCCAAAAATTATGCAGGACCGCGATCTGTGGCGTGTATTGATCGAATCCCTTGCGCTGTCACGGATTTCTTCTAAAGGTCCTGTGCTATGCACCCCCGATTTTGGGGGAAGTTGGGGGATGGCGATGGCCCGATCTTTTGATCTGGGAAGGATATTGCGCCGCGAGGAAAGCAAAGGGTTGGCCCTTATTGCGCCGCCCTTCGTCTATGCGCTTTTGCTGTTGGCCGCCCCTTTGGGTGCGATTGTCCTGTTTTCCTTTTGGACGCAGGATTTCATGACAATCAACCGCACGTTCACGCTCGACAATTACCGCGAGGCCTTTTCCGACCCGCTTTATATGGAGCTTCTGTCGCGCTCGTTGCGCATTTCGCTTGCGGTGACGGCGATTACGGTTCTGTTGGCCTTTCCCGTGGCCTATTTCGTCTCCTTCCATGTGGCCCCAGAACGCAAATCTTTGTGGTTGTTTTTGATCACCATTCCGTTTTGGACCAGCTATCTGATCCGCGTGTTTTTGTGGCGGGTGATTTTGGCCTATGATGGGCCAGTGAATGGCACATTGGTCGGGCTTGGCCTGATCGAGGAGCCTTTGGCATGGATCCTTTATTCTGCCAATTCCGTGGTGATCACATTGGCCCATGCCTATGCACCCTTTGCCATCCTGCCGATTTTCGTCAGCCTTGAGAAAATTGACCGCTCCTTGCACGAGGCGGGCCGCGATTTGGGGGAAAGCCGCGTGATGGTTTTCCTGCGCGTCACCCTTCCCTTGGCCATGCCTGGGGTTCTCGCAGCGGTTCTGATCGTGTTTATCCCGACCATTGGCGATTATGTCACACCGCGTCTGGTCGGCGGTTCTGATGGCACGATGATCGCCAATATGATCCAGACCCAATTCATGCGCCTGAACAACGCGCCAATGGGGGCGACCCTCTCGGTGCTGGCGATGTCGATGGTGGGCATTGTATCGCTTGTGATGATTGTTCTGACCATGCGCTGGACACGCGGGGGGAAATCCAAATGAAGGGGCAGGGGCTTAAGGCTTATGTGATCCTTTATCTGGTGTTCCTTTATGCGCCAATCCTGCTTTTGCCGATGTTTGCCTTCAATTCGGGCACCGTGATCGCCTTTCCCTTGCAGAGCTTCACCACCAGTTGGTTTGTCGAGATTTTTACCACCAAGGCGCTCATCGAGGCCACGCGCAATTCGGTGTTCATCGCGGTTTCGGTGGCCATCCTTTCGACCTGCTTTGGCCTGTTCGCGGCCCGCGCGGCCACGCGGTATAACTTTCCCGCAAAGGGCGGGATTGTGGGCTTTGTGATGCTGCCTTTGGTCCTGCCTGAAATCATCGTGGCCGTGTCGCTCTTGGTGGTGTTGATCCAAGCGGGCTTGTCCACAGGCATTTGGTCGGTGATTGCGGGCCATGTCCTGATCTGCACGCCGTTTTCAATTGCCATCCTTCAGGGCAGCTTTGCCAATATGGACAAAAGCCTTGAGGAGGCGGCGATTGATCTGGGCGAGACCCCTTTGAGCACCTTTCGCCTGATTACCTTGCCGCTTGTCGCGCCGGGCATCATCGCATCGCTTTTGATCTGTTTCACGATCAGTTTGGATGAGTTTATCATTGCTTTCTTCCTGTCGGGCAATGAGCCGACCTTGCCCGTTTATATCTGGGGGTTGCTGCGCTTTCCTGCGCGGGTGCCTGTGATTATGGCGCTTGGCACGCTATTGGTGGCGCTTTCGATTATCTTGTTGATTACTGCCGAATATTTCCGCCGCCGTGGCCTGCGCCGTGCAGGTAAGCGCGATGTTGGAGGGTTTCTATGACCAAGCCAGAGCCGATTATCCGTCTCGAAGACGTGCATAAATACTACGGCGATTATCACGCGCTGCGCGGCATCACGGCCGAAATCGGGCAGGGGGAGTTTTTCTCGCTGCTTGGGCCATCGGGCTGCGGTAAGACCACGCTGTTGCGTGCGATTGCAGGGTTCGAGGATATTTCCTCTGGCGCCATTATGTTGGGTGGCAAGAATATGGAGGGGGTCGCCCCCAACCATCGCCCCACCAATATGGTGTTCCAATCTTACGCGATTTTCCCACATCTGAACGTGGAGCAAAACGTGGCCTTTGGATTGCGGAAATCGGGCCTGTCTGCGGGTGATAAAACCCGCGCGGTGGGGCAGGCCTTGGAAATGGTGGGCCTTGGTGGTTACGGCGGCCGCGCTGCGCACGCGCTGTCGGGGGGGCAGCGGCAGCGCGTGGCCTTGGCCCGCGCCTTGATCCTAAAGCCCAAGGTTTTGCTGCTTGATGAGCCGCTTTCGGCCTTGGACAAAAAAATGCGCGAAGTGATGCAGGTTGAATTGATCAAGCTACAGCGCGAAGTGGGCATCACCTTCATTCTTGTGACCCATGACCAAGAAGAGGCTTTGGTCATGTCTGACCGCATCGCGGTGATGTTCGAGGGCGAGATTGCACAATTGGATGATCCCGAGCGCCTCTATCGCCGCCCCGTCAGCCGCCGCGTGGGGGAATTTATCGGGATGATGAATTTTCTGGATGGCACATTGCAGGCATCAGGCGGGTTGTCTGTCGATGTTGCAGGGTTGGGCCGTGCTGATATTGACGAGGGTCAAATTGCGGGGGCCGCGCGTGCGGGGGCGGTATCGGTCGGCTTGCGCCCCGAGACCTTGTCGATCCTGTTTGAAGATGATCCCAAATCCGCCCGCAGCGCCGAAGGCGAGGTGGCCGAGGTCGTCTATTATGGCGATATGACCTATTATGACCTGCGTCTGGACGGGGCGGCACGCAATGTGCGCGTCTCCATGCGCAACGTGGTTGGCCGCCCCGTTTTGGAGGTGGGCGCGCGGGCCCGCGTCAGTTGGGATCCACGGGCGCTGACGGTTTTTTCATAGCGCCAGATCCTTTTTCGATCACGAAGTGCAAAACGCCATCCCGCTGTGTGACACTGATCAGGTGATGCCCTTGCGTGGCGCAAAAATGCGGCACGTCAATCTGCGCCATTCCATCTGTTGCTTGCAGGGCGATCACGGCACCGATATCCACACCGCGCAGCGCCTTTTGAAGACGTAAAACGGGCAAAGGACACCGCAGATCGCGCGCGTCAATTTCCATGAGCGTTTGGGGTTTTTGCGTCATGCCGCAGCGCATAGCCTGTGCGGCGATGGTGCGTCCACAAGAATGTGACCACAGCCGCGTGCGGGGACGGGTGACGCGCCCATCAAAATAGCCTAAAGTGGGGCTTATGTTCGGAATCGATCTATATGATGCAACGCTGTTGCCCGCGCTGTTGGTTGCGCTGACCGCTGGGATTCTGAGCTTTCTCAGCCCCTGCGTGCTGCCCATTGTGCCACCCTATCTGGCTTATATGGGCGGGATCAGTCTGGATGAGGCCAAGGGACGGGGACGAAATCGCGCGGTGCTTGCCGCGGCGTTCTTCGTCTTGGGCCTGTCGACCGTGTTTTTGTTCTTGGGCTTCACCGCTTCGATTTTTGGTCAATTCTTTTTGCAAAATCAGGTGTTGCTCTCGCGTGTGTCTGGTGTGGTGATCATCCTGTTTGGATTGCATTTCTTGGGGGTGTATCGCATCCCGATACTGGATCGCGAGGCACGGCTTGATGCAGGGGATCGCGGCGGATCGGCGCTTGGGGCTTATGTGCTGGGGCTGGCTTTTGCCTTTGGCTGGACACCGTGTATCGGGCCGCAGCTTGGCGTGATCCTGACCTTGGCTGCGAATGAGGCCAGCCTTGCGCGCGGCACCACGCTGCTTGGGGTTTATGCGGCAGGTTTGGGTATTCCCTTCCTGCTCAGTGCGCTGTTCCTGGAACGGGCCATGGGGGTTATGGCGCGGCTCAAACGCCATATGAAGCTGATCGAGCGTTTGATGGGCGGCCTTCTGATCCTGGTTGGTTTGGCGCTGGTCACGGGGGCTTTTTCGGCCTTTTCTTTCTGGCTTTTGGAAAGCTTCCCCGCCCTTGGTGCGCTTGGATAAATCTGTCTTTTTTAGGTAGCATTTGGTTTTATTTCAGCGCTACTGTCGCGCCATGGATGGGGTTGTCCACAATGTGCGCCGCAGGGCCGTTTTCTTTGTGCCAGGGTTTGACCCTGCGCCGCCGCGCGCTTTGCGGGAACGCTACCGCCGCGAGGCGGCCAAACAGGCCGCCTGTTCTGGCCATCACATTCACCTGCGCGCTGAGGGCAGCCACGCTTGGCAGGTCACGGCGCAGATCGAGGGTGTGGCGGTCGAAACACGGATCGAGGTTTTGGCATGGTCTGACATCGTGCGCAGCAAAATGCGCGGTGGGGTTTTGCGCAGCTTTGCACATTTGGCACGGGCCGTTTGGGTCTATCTCAGGGCAGGGGCCATCGCCCCGCTTTTCGCCTTGCGCAAAGGGCCCGTGATCGCGATTTGCTACCCTGTTTTGGTGCTGCTGTCTGAGTTGGCCCTTGCCGCAGCGCTGATCGCTCTTGGCGCGCAATGGGGTGTCATCGGGGCTGCGTTTGGTGCTGCACTCGCCTATGGGTTTTTGCGCTTCGCTGCCACAAAAGACCCGCTTTATGCGCATTATCTGATTGACGATTACGCCTATGCGGCACAGGAACATGGCGCCTATCCGCCCGCGCTTGAGGCGCGTTTGGCGGAATTTTCTGCAAAAGTCGCGGCCGCCTGTGATGCGGATTATGACGAGGTTTTGCTTGTCGGGCACAGCTCAGGCGCCTATCTGGCGGTGTCTTGCTTGGCTGATCTGCGCCGCGCGCGCGGGCGCGCGCATGGCGCGTTGGCGCTTTTGACGCTTGGTCATGTCGTGCCCATGGTCAGCTTTCTGCCGCGCGCAACGCGACTGCGCGCTGATCTGGCGCTGCTGGCGCAAGATTGTGGCATCACATGGGTGGATGTTACGGCACCCGCCGATGGGTGCGCCTTCGCGCTTTGTGACCCCGTGGCGGTGTCGGGTGTGGCCCCTGCCAACCCCTGTTGGCCGTTGGTCATTTCCGCGGCCTTTTCACAAAATTTGAAACCCGCCACATGGGCCGCGCTGCGTTGGCGGTTGTTTGAGACGCATTTCCAATATCTCAACGCCTTTGATGGCGGGGGGGATTATGATTATTTCGCCATCACGGCAGGGCCGCAAACGCTTGGGGGCCGTTACGGAAATCGCAGAGCTTCGCCCTCCTGTATCACGCGGGCCATGTCACCGCATCGGGGGCTTTCATGAGCGCGCCGCTTCCACCCAAGCCACCCGCCCGCGCAGATCGCGTCAGCCTGTGGCAGTATATGCGCCTCTTTCGCCGCGATATCCTCTCGGCACAGCCTGCACGGTTATATCAGGCATGGATGGCCGAATTTCGCACGCCGTTTTTCCGCTCCTATCTGTTGAACCAGCCTGATTTGATAGATATGGTCCTCAAAGAGCGCCCTGATGATTTCCCCAAATCTGATCGTATTTCCGAAGGTCTGCGCCCGCTTTTGGGAAATTCTGTGTTCCTGACCAATGGCGAGACATGGAAGCGGCAGCGGCGCATCATTGACCCTGCCTTTGAGGGCGGTCGCCTGCGCGAGACATTTCCGGCCATCTGGGCCGCCGCGCAGGCCGCCGTGGCGCGTATGCCGCAGGGCGTGGTCGAATTGGAGGAACAGACCAGCCATGCGGCGGCTGATGTGATTTTTCGCACGCTGTTTTCCGTGCCGATTGAGGATCGCTTGGCGCAATCCGTCTTTCACGGATTTCGCAGCTATCAACGCGCGCAGCCCTTGGTGAATTTGGCCGCATTCCTGCCCTTGCCGCGATTTTTGCCACGCGGGTTTTCGCGCCAAACCAAGACCGCCGCGCGCGCCATCCGCGCCTTGATCACCGATATGACACAGGCGCGGATGGATGAAATAGAGCAGCGCCGCGCCCCCGATGATCTGGCGACCAAGATTTTGACCATGCGCGATCCGCAAACAGGGCAGGGTTTCGCGGCGGATGAAATGGTGGATCAGGTCGCTATTTTCTTTCTTGCGGGGCATGAAACCTCCGCCAGTGCATTGGCATGGGCGCTTTACCTTTTGGCGCTTTATCCTGATTGGCAGGCGCGTTTGGCCGCCGAGGCGGGCGCGCTTGATGCGGGCTGCGATTTTGCGCTGCTCTCGAAATTACCGCTTACGCGCGATGTGTTCCGCGAAACATTGCGCCTTTACCCGCCCGTGCCGATGATGGTGCGCGCGGCCACGCGGCCTGAGCGGTTTCGGGATCGCGTCATCAAGCGCGGGGCGCAATTGGTGATCTCGCCCTTTCACATTCATAGCCATACGCGGTTGTGGGATAATCCCGATGGGTTTGACCCAACTCGATGGGAAAAGGGCCGTGCGCGGGGGCCATATTTGCCCTTTTCAGCGGGGCCGCGTATCTGCACGGGCGCAGGGTTTGCGATGGTTGAGGGGGTGTTGCTTATCGCGATGCTTGTTCGCGCCTATCGGTTTGAAGTGATCGCAGACCAACCCCCGCCGCGCCCCGTGGCGCATTTGACCTTGCGCGCGGCGGAGGGGATATGGCTGCGTGTCACAAAACGCGAACGGTAGCGATAACATTCGCCACGCCCCTAGGCAGGTTGATGTTCTTGGCGTAAGCAAGCTCCAGTGACCAGAGATAGAGGCAGTTTCATGCAAGAGATTTACCAAGCCATGCGCGCGCGCGTGATCAAAGATGCGGGATTTATTGCGGCTTTGGATCAATCTGGCGGATCAACCCCAAAGGCGCTTGCGCTTTATGGCATCACCGCGGATGCCTATGCCAATGACGCGGAAATGTTTGCGCTGATGCACCAGATGCGCGCGCGGATTATTCTGGCGCGCGATTTCACCGCAGAGAAAATCTTGGGTGCAATATTGTTTGAGCGCACGATGCGCGATGTGATCAACGCCACCCCCGTGGCGCAATTCCTGTGGCAGGATAAGGGGGTTGTGCCGTTT
The DNA here is from genome assembly GCA_025751475.1 of Rhodobacteraceae bacterium XHP0102. GTDB lineage: Bacteria > Pseudomonadota > Alphaproteobacteria > Rhodobacterales > Rhodobacteraceae > M30B80. Next base: position 1,141,485 of record JAOWLD010000001.1, on the reverse strand, counting down.
CTGAAGATCGACAAAGGGCTTGAGGATACAAAGGCGGATGTGCAGATGCTCAAGCCCATCCCCGATTTGGCCGCGCTTTTGGCCGATGCGCGTGGCTTTGGCGTATTTGGCACCAAAGAGCGCTCCGTGATCCACGAGGCCAATGCGGCGGGGATCGAGGCCGTGGTGGCGCAGCAATTCGCACTGGCCGCCGAGGTTTGCGCGGCGGGGCTGGTTCCGATTATCGAGCCAGAGGTGAATATTCATTCCCAAACCAAGGCGGAAGCAGAAACCTTGCTGGCCGCCGCAATTGCGCGGCATTTGGATCAATTGTCCGATGGCCATGAGGTGATGCTGAAATTGACCATCCCCGATCAAGCGGGGCTTTATGATGATCTCGCGGATCATGACCGTGTCTTGCGTGTCGTGGCCTTGTCGGGCGGCTACAGCACCGATGATGCCTGCGCGCGCCTCTCGCAGAACCCCAAGATGATTGCAAGCTTCAGCCGTGCCTTGACCGAAGGGTTGAATGTCGCGCAATCCGATGCGGAATTTGATGCGGCCTTGGGGGCCAATATCGACAAGATTTATCGCGCCTCTTTATGAGCGCGCAAATCCTTTAGCACGAATAATCTAATCGCAGTGGCAAGGCCCGAGGATAATCCACGGGCCTCGTCTATTTCTGCGGCAAGCGCATTGACCGAAACGCCACGCCGCGCCGCGATGGCGCAAAACTCCTCCCAAAATGCATCCTCCAGCGAGACGGAGCTGCGATGGCCCCGCAAGGTGAGGGAGCGCTTTTTGGGACGTTCATTCATTGGCCATTCATTCGGCATCATATTCCGAATCTGGTGTGAGGCGGTGCTGGTCCAAGATTTCGCGCATCTTTGCTTCCCGCGTTGCAATCAACAGTTTCTCGGCCTTGGTTTGACCGAATTTCGCTGCATTTTCAGTGGCCTGCTCACGATTTTTCATGCGTTGTTTTTCCTTGCGCGCGCGGCGTAGATTGATGATCTGGCTCATACTCGTCACTCTTGGCAAGGTGGCTATCTGGCGTTTTCACGGATGATTTGGCAAGAAAAATGGGGCGCCTGCAAGAGACGCCCCATGATCCGTGATGAAAATGCAGCAGTGATTAGCCCTTTGGGCCAATCATATCTTCGGGCCGCACCACGCGATCAAAGGTCTCGCCATCGACAAAGCCCAGATTGATGGCTTCTTCGCGCAAAGTGGTGCCATTCTTATGCGCTGTTTTCGCAACCTTGGTGGCGTTGTCATACCCGATGGTGGGCGCAAGCGCCGTGACCAACATCAGGCTTTCGCGCATCAGCTTTTCGATCCGTTCGACATTGGCCTTTGTGTCTTTCAGCATCCGCTCGGTAAAGCTATCGGCGGCATCCCCCAACAACTGCATGGATTGCAGCAGGTTATAGGCCATCATCGGGTTATAGACGTTCAGTTCAAAATGGCCTTGGCTGCCCGCAAAGGAAATCGCGGCATCATTGCCCAAGATATGCGCGCAAACCTGTGTCAGCGCCTCGGCCTGTGTGGGGTTTACTTTGCCGGGCATAATAGACGAACCTGGTTCGTTTTCGGGCAGGATCAATTCCCCAAGGCCTGAACGTGGGCCAGAACCCAAGAAGCGCATATCATTGGCGATCTTATAGGCGGCCATGGCCGTTGTTTTAATCGCGCCCGACATAAAGACCATCGCATCATGCGCGGCCAAGGCTTCGAATTTATTGGGTGCGGTGATGAAGGGCAGGCCCGTGATCCGCGCCATATTGGCCGCAACGGTGGTGTCCCAGCCCTTATCGGTGTTCAGGCCCGTCCCGACCGCTGTGCCACCCTGTGCCAACTCGTAAATGCCAGGCAGGGCCATTTCGATACGGGCAATTCCATTGCGGATTTGCTGTGCATAACCAGAGAATTCCTGCCCCAAGGTCAGCGGGGTCGCATCTTGGGTATGGGTGCGCCCGATCTTGATGATATCTTTGAATTCTGCGGCCTTGCCCTCAAGCGCTGTGGCCAGTTTATCGAGGCCTGGCAGCAACACATCGCGCGCGGTCATCGCGGCGGCGATATGCATAGCGGTGGGGAAAGTGTCGTTCGACGATTGCCCCATATTACAATGGTCATTGGGGTGAACAGGGGTTTTCGAGCCGATCACACCGCCCAAAATCTCAATCGCGCGGTTCGAGATCACCTCATTCGCATTCATATTGGATTGCGTGCCAGAGCCCGTTTGCCACACCACCAGCGGGAAGTGATCATCCAATTTCCCGTCAATCACTTCTTGTGCGGCGGTGATCATCGCATCGGCCAGTTCGGCAGGCAATTTGCCGCTGGCCTTATTGGCCTCGGCGCAAGCGCGCTTGATCACCCCAAGGGCGCGCACGATGGCAACGGGCTGTTTCTCCCATCCGATGGGGAAGTTCATCAAGCTGCGCTGTGTCTGCGCGCCCCAATAGCGGTCGGCAGGAACCTCCAACGGGCCAAAACTATCGGATTCAGTGCGTGTTTGGGTCATGGGGAGTCCTCCAGTATGCGGTTGCATACCAAATAATACCTGCGCGCCTCAATCGCAACGGGGAATTTACCGTCCCGCCCTAGTGAACGGGCCGCGTAAAGCGATAGACGCGGGCAGGGGGCAGGTTGCGCCAGATCTTATCGCTGCGCGTCCATGACAGGGCCATTTCCTTGCGCAGATCGGAATGCACCGAAGGGTTGGGGCCATAGGTGAATTGCACAAAGCTGCCTTCGGGCGCGAGGCTGTTGAAACTGCCTGTCAGAATATCGCGTTGCACCCCAATGGGCATGGACAGCAAAGGCAGCCCCGAGACCACGGCCTGCACATTCTTCAGCCCCAGATCATCCAGATCACAGGCGCTCATCTGGTGCACATTCACTCGCGGAAAGGCATCGCGCAGATGGGTGCAAAACATGGGGTTCATCTCGACCGAATGCAGCATCTCAGGCGCAATTCCGCGGCCCAAAATGGCGCGGGTGATGTTGCCTGTGCCTGCCCCCAATTCGATCACGGGCCCTTTGGCGGGGTCCAGCCCTGCGACCATCTCTTGGCACAGCCCTTCGGATGAGGGGGCCAAAGCCACCACCTCATGCGGGCGCGACATGATTTGCGAAAGAAACAGGCGAAGGTCTTTGCTCATGGGGCACCTTATGCGGATTTATTGTGATCTATTTATGTCAAATCCGCGGGATGTCCCGTCCGTTTAGGTGTTTTTTCGGAAACGATCGAGACGAACAACCTCGCCCTGTGGCTTTTTGGCCTCAGGGGTGGGGCGGGTGTCGTCACCCGTGCCGTCATCAGGGCTATCATCGGGGCCGCCATCGCTTGGGTCTGGCCCGTCATCCCCGCTTTCGATGCTTTCAAACCGCAGACCGAATTCCACCGAAGGGTCCACGAAGGTCACAATCGCATCAAAGGGAATGCGCAGCGCTTCGGGGTTGTCCCCGAAATTCAGCACAATCGAAAACCCGTCCTCATCCACCTGCAAGGCGTCAAACCAATGTTGGATCACGATGGTCATTTCCGCCTCATAGCGCCCGCGCAGCCAATCGGCCATTTCCACATCGGGGTGGCCCGTGGCGAAGGTGATGAAGAAATGATGGTTTCCAGGCAGGCCGTTATCCGCGACATCCTCTAGCACGGTCTGGATCAACTTGCGCATCGCGTGATGCATCAAACGCCCATAGGGGATAGAGACGGTGGGATCGGTCGACATTTTCGGTGGCCTTGTTCTGCACTTGCAAGGCCAAGCATAGAAGATTCGGAACGGAAAGAAAGCGCGGTTTTGGGCGCTGCATCAGCTATTTGCGAGGATCAACCACGCGGCCAATCCCGCCTCGCAGCCAAAGAAGGTCAGGCTTTGGCGCGACCATGCATTGTCGCGCAGGATCGAGGTGATCCGCCCCAAGGCCGCCCCCGCATAGGCCAGACCCACCACCATCCATGCCAGCGGATCATTGATCATGATCGCCCCCAATCCCAACCCCACAAAGAGACAGCCCGAGGCGGCGGAGACTTCGGTATAGGCCATGTTGGTGGGGCCCGCGCGCATATCGAGCAGGTCCATCGTCCAGCGCGTGGCAAGCCAGCCGAGCGCGCCCAAGATGATGGTGATCACACCCGCCGCGAAATTGATGATATCGATCCAATCCATGGTCTGCTTTACCCACTTATGTTTCCCCTTATTCGGGCGGGCGCGGCCTTTGGATCACATTCTTTGCAGCCGCAATAAAATTTTCGTGCGGGCATCGGTTTCTGGGCTGTTGGGGGGAAGTGCAGGCTTCTGTTGCCAGGTGCCTGCGGACCCCGCCTTACGCGGCTAGGCGCAAGGGCTTAGTTTCGGCGACCCGAACTGCTTACGCAGCCAAGGCCATTGCCGGAGCACGGTTGTCATTTGCAACTGTACGATTTGAACCGATAACGGTGGTATCTCACCGAGACAAAGCTAACCCCTTTAGACGTTCGTCGATCCTATTTCGGCCCCATACCCCCCGCAAATGACGGGTTTGTTGGTGGAGCCGCCGGGTACCGCCCCCGGGTCCGATCCGCGTATTACGAGCGCGTTTATGTCCATAGCCCCCCCGAGAGGGAGCAGGGTCAATATAGGGGCTGTGGGGGCGGATGGGAAGGGGGGCTAAATCGTCTCTGGAAACTTGTCCGATGGACGTGCCATGACCTTAAGCGCCTCATTGCGGCGCGCCAGTGTCTCATGCCACTCCTGCGCTTCCCTATCTGTGAAAAAGCTTGCGTACGGGGCAAGCTGCCTAACTGCGTCCTCAACCTCCCCTAAACTGACTCGAAAAAACTCTTTTCGCAGATTTGAAGCGTTTACGCGCCTGTCGGCAAATTTTTTGTGAAGCGCGTTTTCGAGTGCAGGCGCTTCATCAGAGTATATCATAGCGTGAGTGTCAAAGCCAAAGGGGACGCTTGCGTCGCCAAGTTCTTTTACCCGATCGTCAGGATCAAGCCGTCGAGTGAGGCCTATTTTGACGATATCCTCGCCAAAAGAACCAACGTTGGAAATAATGTAGACATATCCTGATTTGGTCATCTCTGCCATTGCGCGCGCACGCTCGCTTGTTGCGTGAGCCGCTGCCAGAGCCGCCTCCAATTCAGCAATACGCCCTTCATCAACGCCAACTTCTGAACGTGCTTTGTCCAGTAGCTTTTGATATCTTTGTTCTTCTCGTTCTGCCGCTTCAGCCTCCGCGAGAAGCTTTTTCTCTTCGCGCTCCGCGCGTGCCATTTCGGCGCGCTCCTCTTTCTCTATTTTGAGGCGTTCGCGGTATTCATGCGTTGCGTGTAGTTCACCTATCTTCAAAGCGACGTATCGAGCATTGATGCTTAAATTCATTGACTCATTAGCTTTGTCAATTTGTTCCGCCGCATTCAAAATACGACGTTCCATTGCATTGACATTGTTCCAACGAGTGTTCGCGATGGCGGCTTCGCACTCATTGTTAAAGGCACGCATTGTCAATCGGGTCTGTCGATTAATCATGGTCTGGCCCTTTGACTTGCTTCCGTCCACTTGCCAATCAGTAGGACAAAGTGTTGCGGTCTTGTTCGAAATCATCGCTTTCTGGCGCTCGCGGAGCTGATTGATCTCGTTTTTGTATTCCTCTGTATCATTAAAGTCGAAATGTGGCTCATATACCCCAAGCTCGGCAAAGGAGAGCTTTTCGTCATAAATTGCGATTTGTTGCTCGAGCTTTTTCAAGGTGGTTCGTTTTTCGGAATATTCGGCGCGTGTAGCTTCAATCTGTTGTTCTAATTCGCTGATTTTATTGCCTAGTAAACTTATCTCATCCTCTACAGAAATGATCGGAGCATATTTTTCTTCAATAGCGGCAGCGTGAGAAATTCGTTTTTCCAAACGACGATTGGCGTTTCGACTGCGCAGCCAGAGGATCAAAAATACAACAGGTAGCGCCAGCCAAGCGATGGCAATACTGGTAACCGGTTCCATAGAGACGCCCCCTATAATAAAATTTGATACATACAAAATATGCTGGATTTGCCTTTGTGAAAAGCTCCTTTCCCAACAAAAAAAACCAAAAAAGCGCCCCCCTCGCGGGAGCGCCTCTTTTTTTCTCACGGCCTTATGGCCCGCTCATCAAAACCCCGATTTGATCCGCACAAAGGCCTCCACCTGCGCTGCGCTGCGTATACGGGCGGCGGATTGGTTAGGCTTGATCAAAGGCCGCGCGGGAGTGTTGGATATCTGGCAGCTTCGCCGCCGACCATGCGATCATGCCATGCAACGGCACCATGAAGGAATGGCCAAGCGCGGTCAGCTCATAGGTGACGGAGGGGGGTTTTGTATCGAATACGGTGCGGGCGACAAGGCCATCGCGCTCCAGATCGCGCAGGGATTGGGTCAGCATCCGCTTGGATATATCGGGCAAAGCGCGCCCCAATGCGTTGAACCGCTGTGGTCCTGCCTCCAATTCCAGAAGGATCAGCGATGTCCATTTCGCCCCGACATGATCCAGAACCTGCCGCACGGGGCAACGGCTTGGGTCAAAGCCCATGGCTTTCCATTCCTTGATCCGACTGTGCGATATGTCACGCATGGTGGTTCCTTTCGGGTAACCTAGGGCAGGGAAACTGCCTCCTTTTCAGGGCGTAATACGGTCTCTAAGAGAGACCTGTATTCGATTCGTATCTTTATTCCAATGCAAAGGACAGCAGATGACAAAATATCTTGTGACAGGTGCCAACGGTCAATTGGGGCAGCTTGTGCTGTCGGCCCTCGCGCAAAAGGGCATCGCCGCCGCACAGATCGCGGTTTTGGTGCGCACTGAAAACGCCGCGCGCGGGTTGCGCGACCGTGGCTATGATGTGCGGATGGGGGATTATAGCGATATGGCGGGATTAAGCGCCGCCTTTGCGGGGGTGGATCGGTTGCTGCTGATCTCGGGGTCGGAGATTGGTTTGCGCCTTTCGCAACATCGCAATGTCATCGCCGCCGCCACAGCCGCAGGCGTGTCCTTCATCGCCTATACATCCCTGTTGAAAGCACCAGACAGCCAGATTTCCCTCGCCCCCGAACACGCAGGCACGGAGGCGGCAATCACGGCCTCTGGTCTGGATTACACCATCCTGCGCAATGGGTGGTATATGGAAAACTATCTGATGTCCTTGCCGCAAGTTTTGGAAAGCGGGCGGTATTACGGGGCGGCAGGGGACGCAAAATTCGCACCCGCCACCCGCACCGATCTCGCAGAAGCGGCTGCGGTTGTTTTGGTGGAGACGGGCCATGCGGGCCGTATCTATGAATTGGCGGGCGATATGGCCTTCACCTATTCCGAGCTTGCAGCGATGATTGCCGATCTCTCGGGCAAAACTGTGGATTATGTGGATATGCCTGAAGCGGCGTTCAAAGATGCGCTGGTGGCGGCGGGTTTGCCAGACGCTTTTGCCGCATTGTTGTCCAATGTGGATGCGGTTGCGCCGCAGGGATGGTTGTATGATGACAGCAAAACCCTGTCGCGGCTGATCGGTCGCCCGACCCAATCGCCAAAGTCGGTGTTGGAGCAGGCCATAAACGGGTGATCTCATCCCCCCAAAGCAAAACGAGCGCCCTTTTGGGGCGCTCGTCTCGTTTCACATCCTGACCTAATCAAAACCCCGATTTGATCCGCACAAAGGCTTCGGCCTGTGCTTCGCGGCGGTCGTTGCTGATGGGCAATTGGGCCAAGATCGGCACGGTCACTTCGCCCAAGCCATTGGCCTCTAGCGCCTCTGCGCCAAGGGCGGAAAGCGCTGCACGGTTCGCGGTGCCAAAGCCGCCATCGAGCAGGGCTTGCGCCGATGCGGGTGATTGCATGGCGTTGACGTAATCATAGGCCTTGTCTTCGGAGCCTGGCCCATCGACCATGTTCACATAGCCGCACAGCCAGACCGAGGTGCCTTCGGTGGTGTTGCGCTCAAACCCCACGGGGAAGCCCTCATCGGCCAGTGCCACGGGAACTTCGTTCCACGCCCAAGCGACCAGAACTTCGCCCGATGCCATCAATTGGCCCAATTCAGCGGGGTCGGTCCAATAGGTGCGCAGGTTTTCGTGGATCCCGCGCAGCCATTCGGTGGCCGCCTCAAACTCGGCATCGGTGGCCTTCGTCCAATCGGTCACGCCTGTGGCGAGATAGGCCAGCGCATAGGCATCATCGACATTGTCAGGGATCGACAAGCGACCTGCAAAGGCGGGGTCGGTGAAGACCTGCAGCGAGGCCACCTGTTCGGCGGTTACTTCCTCGGTGTTATAGGTGATCGCGGTGGTGCCGTAATCGGTGGGCAGGAAGAACAACTCGGAGGTGCCCGCAAGCACATCTTGGCCCACAAGGCTTGCGTCCAGATCATTGAAGGCCGCGATACGGTTTTGGTCCCATGGCTCGATGATGCCCGATTCCTGCCAGCGCGGCACGGAGCCTGCGCAGATATGGGTCACATCGGATTTGAAGCCAGAGACCAAGCGCTGAAACGCTTCGTCCTCATCCCCGAAGAACACGAAGCTGGGGCTTGCGCCATGTTGGTCGATATAGGGTTGGTGGTAGCCAGGCTCTTCGAAGCCTGAATAGTCGAACACGGTCAATGCGCTATCTTGGGCAAAGGCCGCCCCAGATAAGGCCAGCAAAGCAACGGTGCTAGAGAGCATTTTTTTGGTCATAAGCAGCACTTCCGATCCTGTGGGTTAAGGGAAAATCGCCACGGACGCTAGGGCGAACCGCGCTGCTCCGCAAGGGGATTCGCACGCGGCTTGTGGATGCACGCGCCCGATGCCACTTGCTTGGGCAGTTTATAAAAATCGCAGCTGACAGCGGGGGACTTCTGCGCACCATCTTGACCCGCGAAATGCTGCGCTAGCTAATGGCCCACGCCGCCCCCGATGCGTGGTTGCGGCCAAGATGAGAAAAACACGAGATCAAACCCGCATGACGACCGCCCCTACGATTTACTGGATCCGCCGCGATTTTCGACTGGAGGATAACCCCGCCCTTGTGGCCGCTGCGGCCGAAGGGGCGGTGCTGCCCGTGGTGATCTTGGATGCGGCGGTGACGGGCATGGGGGCCGCACCGCGCTGGCGCTACGAAGAAGGCCTAAAGGTTCTGGCGCAGAGCTATCGCGCGCATGGCGTGGATTTGGTGATCCGTGCGGGCGATGCGTTGGAGGTGCTGCGGGCGTTGGTCGCAGAAACAGGTGCACGCAGCGTGCATTGGAACCGCCTTTATGATCCAAAGGCCCGCGCCCGCGATGCGGCGATCAAAACGGCGCTGCGCGATCAGGGCATCGCGGCCCAAAGCCATAATGGCCATCTGTTGTTTGAACCATGGGAGGTGGAAACGGGGCAGGGCGGGTTTTATCGCGTCTATACCCCCTATTGGCGGGCCGTGATGGGGCGCGATGTGGCGCGCCCTTTGCCCTTGCCGCCCTTGCGCGCTGTATCAACGCCCCCCAAGGGGATATCTGCAGCGGCCCTGAACCTTGCGCCTGATTTGCGCCATGGGGCCCGCGTTTTGTCGCGCTACACCAAGGTGGGGGCCGCCGCCGCACAGGCAAAGCTGCATGATTTTCTTGCGCATAAGGCGGGCGATTATAAAGACAAACGTGATTTTCTGGACCTTGATGCCTGTTCCAACCTGTCCGAGCATCTCTCGCTTGGTGAAATCAGCCCGCGTCAGATTTGGGCGATGGGATGGGAGGCGCATCGCCAAGGCGCTGCGGGCGCCGAGCATTTTGTGAAAGAATTGGTGTGGCGTGAATTTGCCTATCACCTGCTGTATCACACCCCGCATATCGCCACAGAAAACTGGCGGCCTGAATGGGACAGTTTCCCATGGGCCACTGACCCTGACGCGCCTCAGGTCCGCGCGTGGAAACAGGGGCGCACGGGCGTAGAGGTGATCGATGCGGCGATGCGCGAGTTATATGTGACAGGGCGGATGCACAATCGTGCGCGGATGTTGGTGGGGTCTTATCTGACCAAACATATGCTGTGTCATTGGAAAATCGGCTTGGATTGGTTCGCCGATTGCCTGATTGACTGGGACCCTGCCGCCAATGCCATGGGGTGGCAATGGGTTGCGGGCTCTGGCCCCGATGCGGCCCCCTATTTCCGCGTGTTCAATCCTGAAACCCAAGGTGAGAAATTTGACCAACATGGCCGCTATCGCCGCAAATGGGTGGCGGAGCTATCGCGGCCCGCACCGCAAACCGCGTTGGACTTTTTTGAAGCAGCACCGCGGACTTGGGGGCTTCGACCTGATATGGGGTATCCAAACCGCCCGATTGTGGATTTGGCTGAGGGGCGCGCGCGTGCCTTGGCCGCATATGGGGAAAGAAATTCTTAACAACTGCAACGATGAGTGGAATTCGCTTGAGCCCACTCGGCTTTGAGGTGAAACTGACGCAGAATGTCAGGGGGAACGATGACAATAAAAACAAGCACCAAAGGTGAGACGAACCTGCCACGCTATTTCGAGGCGGTTTTTGCAAAATCCGTGGATATGAAAAACGGCAGGCTTGATATGGTTCTGCCTGATGGCCGTGTGTTTCGGGCCGAAGGGGCGGGTCAGGGGCCTGTTGCGGAAATTCACATCCATAATGTGGATGTTTTCGCGCGTCTGATCCGCGAAGGCGATTTGGGCTTTTGCGAGGCCTATCTGGATGGCTGGTGGTCGACCCCTGATCTGCAGGCCTTTCTTGATCTGGTGCACGCGGGAAATGACGAGATCTATGACGGGTTTCTGGGCCTGAAAATTGCGCGCGCCTATGAGCGGTTTCGGTTTTGGCTGCAACGCAATTCAAAATCACAGGCGCGCAAGAATATCTCCTATCACTATGATCTGGGGAATGAGTTTTACAAGCTTTGGCTTGATGACACGATGACCTATTCCTCGGCCCTGTTTGAAACGGGGCAAGAAAGCCTCGAGGCCGCGCAGATCGCCAAATACGCCTCGATGGTGGATCAGATGGGCGCACAGCCCGGAGATCATGTTTTGGAGATTGGCTGCGGATGGGGCGGCTTTGCCGAATATGCGGCACGCGAACGCGGGTTGAAGGTCACGGGGCTGACCATCTCGCGCGAGCAACATGATTATGCGGTCGAACGTATCCGCCGTGCGGGCCTGTCCGAGCAGGTGGAAATCAAAATGCAAGATTACCGCGATGAGACTGGGCTTTATGATGGCATCGCCTCCATCGAAATGTTCGAGGCGGTTGGCGAGAAATATTGGCCTGTCTATTTCAAAACCCTGCGCGACCGTCTGAAGCCTGGAAAGCAGGCCACATTGCAGATCATCACCGTGCAGCACCGCCGTTGGCAGATTTATCGCAACACGGTCGATTTCATCCAGAAATATATCTTTCCTGGGGGTATGCTGCCATCGCCTGTGGTGCTGCGCGAAGAGGTGCAAAAAGCAGGGCTTGAGGTCGCAGGCTCCATCGAATTTGGCGAAAGCTACAGCCAGACCTTGCGGCGTTGGTATGATACGTTCAACGACCGTTGGGATGAGGTGGCCGCCCTTGGGTTTGACGAGCGTTTTCGCAGGATGTGGAATTTCTATCTAACCTCTTGCGCGGCAACCTTTCATTTCCAGAATTGCGATGTCACGCAAATCACCGTGCGCAAACCAGGCTGAGGGGTTGTATGACCGATCTCGCGCTTTACGGAACGCTGCGTGATCCTGATATCCTGAAGATCGTTTTGGGGCGGGCAGGGGGTGAGATGCCATCTGCCCGTCTTTCAGGCTATCGCGTGGCCATGGTGGCGGGGCAACATTTTCCCATGATTTGGCCCGAAGCGGGGGCTGAATGCGATATTGCGCTGTTGCAGGGCCTTGATGGTGCGGCGTTGGCGCGGCTCGATTTCTACGAGGCGGTGTTTGGTTATCGCCGTGCGGAAATACCCCATCCAATGGGCGCGCTGCAGATTTATCTGCCCCCAAAGGATGAACACTGGCCCAAAGGCGGGGCATTCGACCCTGTGACTTGGGCCGAGGATCATGGCGCGCTGACGCGTTTGGCCGCGTATGACATCATGTCCTCCTTCGGGATTGAGGCGGCCAAAGAGCTTGCCTTGCGCTTGCCCATCATCCGCGCCCGCGCGCAGGCGAAACTGCGCGCCAAGGATCACCCCCCCGCCGTTTCTGCCGCCGCCGCAAACACCACCCGTGATAACTTTAAAATCGTACGACAAGATATTGCCTATCATGGATTTTTCAACTTAGTGGATATTGCGGCATCCTATCCCCGCTATGATGGCAGCGATGCGGCCCCTGCAGGTCGTCTGATCCTTGATCTGGGCGAGGCGGTGACGGTTCTGCCCTATGATCCCGCGCGCGATCTGGTGCTTTTGATCGAGCAATTCCGCCCTGCCGCTGTGGTGCAAGGTGACCCCAATCCGTGGCTTTGGGAAACCGTGGCAGGGATTTGTGACGCAGGCGAAACCTATGCGCAGACCGCGCAGCGCGAGGCGCGGGAGGAGGCGGGCATCACCCTTGGTGATTTGCATCTGGCGGGGCGCTATTATCCAAGCCAAGGGGCGGTGGCGCAAATTCTGATCTCTTATATCGGGATATGTGAGCTTGACCCCGCTTATGACAGCACCCATGGATTGGAGGCGGAAGGCGAGGATATCCGCGCCTTTTGCCTGCCCTTTGCCGAAGCCTATCGCCTTGTGCATGAGGCGCGCCTGAGCAATGCGCCGCTTTTGCTGTCTTTGATGGCATTGGATCGGATGCGGGCCGAAAAGGGTTGGCCCTCACAATAGCGCCAACGCCCCTTGAGTTATCGCACCATCCCCCCTATCCCTTGAGAATGCACGGATTTCTAAGCAATAGGGGCGCACCATGACCATCCATTCTGATCTTTCCGCCGCGATTGGCAACACGCCCCTGATCCGTCTCAATAAGGTCAGCGATGAGACAGGATGCGAGATTCTGGGCAAGGCGGAATTCATGAACCCAGGCCAATCGGTCAAGGATCGGGCCGCGCTTTACATCATTCGGGACGCGGTCGCGCGTGGCGCGCTTAAACCTGGTGGCACGATTGTCGAGGGCACGGCAGGGAACACGGGCATTGGTCTTGCGCTTGTGGGGGCTTCGCTTGGGTTTCGCACCGTGATTGTGATCCCTGAAACCCAAAGCCAAGAAAAGAAAGATATGCTGCGTCTTGCGGGCGCGGAATTGGTGCAAGTGCCCGCTGCACCCTATAAAAACCCCAATAATTATGTGCGATATTCGGGAAGATTGGCGGCAGAGCTTGCAAAAACCGAACCGAACGGGGCGATTTGGGCCAATCAATTCGACAATATCGCCAACCGTCAGGCCCATGTCGAGACAACGGGGCCAGAAATCTGGTCGCAAACGGGCGGCAAGGTGGATGGGTTCATCTGCGCGGTCGGTTCTGGCGGAACATTGGCGGGTGTGGCCGCCGCATTGCAGCCCAAGGGCGTGCGGATCGGTTTGGCCGACCCAGAGGGCGCGGCTTTGTACAGTTTCTACACCAATGGCAGCTTTGACGCGCCGGGAACCTCGATCACCGAAGGGATTGGACAGGGGCGCATCACGGCGAATTTGGAGGGGTTTACCCCCGATTGCGCCTATCGCATTTCGGATCACGAGGCCTTGCCGATTGTGTTTGACCTGCTTAGTGCTGAGGGGCTGTGCCTTGGTGGATCATCGGGTGTGAACATCGCAGGGGCCATGCATATGGCGCGCGAGATGGGGCGGGGGCATACCATTGTCACCATTTTATGCGACTACGGCACGCGCTACCAATCCAAGCTCTACAATCCCGAATTCCTGCGCGAAAAGGGTTTGCCGATCCCCGCGTGGCTGGATTGTGGCGCGGCAGATTTGCCCGTGGTGTTTGAGTGAAGTTTGATATGGTTCTGATGCGGACGATTTTCACACGCTTTATCTTGTCGATTGTGCTGTTGTGGTTGGCTTGGGCCAATATCGCATTGGCGCAGGATCCCCCTGATTACACCGCGTGGTCACAGCTCAGTGCGCGGGCCGAGGTCATGGTGGATGGCGGTCGCGCCTCCACCTCTATGCTGGAGGCCGTGCGCGCCGAGATTGTGACGTGGCGTGGAGCATTTCTTGATGCCCAAAACATCAACGCCACGCGGATCACAACCCTGCGCGATCAATTATCCGCCCTAGGCCCCGTTCCAGAAATGGGCGAGGCGGAGACAATCGCAGCGGAACGCGCCGCGCTGACCGAACGGTTGAACGAGGCTGAGGCGCCCGTCCGCCGTGCCGAGGCGGCGTATCGTGAGGCGCAAGGGCTGATCGGGGAGATCGATGCGCAAATCGCCGCGCGTCAGGCAGGGGCCTTGTTGCAACTCGAACCCGCCCCAATCAATCCCGCCAATTGGCCAAGCGCGGTGGCAAGCCTGATCACCTTCACCCTCGCCGTAGGGACGGAGCTGATCGCCTATTCGCTGGCGCCTGCGCAGATTGCGGCGCTTGGGGCGAATTTGCCCTTGGTGCTTGTGTTCCTGATCCTGTCGCTTGTGGTGTTGGCGCGGGGGTGGGGCTTTGTCGGGCGGCTGATGTCGGGCCATCTGGTGGCGGACCGCCGCGCCCCGACCGCGCGCTTGGCTTTGTTCGCGCTGTCGCTTGCACAGCACGCGATGCCCGTTTTGGGGATATGGGCCTTTGCCTATGCGGTGCAAATCTCTGGGATGGTTGGGTTTCGTGCGGCGGTTTTTGTGAATATGGCCGCGCCTGTCACCTTGATCTTGATGACCGCAATCTGGCTTGGAAAACAGGTTTTCCCCGAAGATGACACCGCCCACGCTCCCCACGCCCTGCTGCGCCTCGATGCGGCAGACCGCGCCAATGGCCGCCGTTTGTCGCGGTTTCTCGGTGCGGTTGTCGGCGTCTGGGTCTTGGTCGGCGAGGTGGCGCAGGCCGAAAATTTCACCGCCGCCGATCGATTGGTCATCAGTTTCCCCATTGTGGTTCTGGCAGGGTTGATGATGTGGCAATTGGGCCGCCTGCTGGCGCGTCATGTCACCAATGCGCGGCAGCTTGAGGGCAGTCGCCCCTTGATGCTGCGGATGGTGCGGGCACTGTCCTTGGCGGTGATGGTGCTTGGCCTGTTGGGGCCTGTTCTGGCGGGCATTGGTTATTTCACGGCGGGGTCCTCATTTCTGCTGCCGATGCTGTTCAGCCTGTCGCTGCTGGCTGTTTTGGGGATTTTGCAGCGCGTTGTGACCGATGGCTATGGCGCGCTGACCCGCCGCGAGGAGGGGCTTGACGAGGCGCTGACCCCAACGCTGATCGGTTTTCTGTTGGTTCTCGCCTCACTGCCCGCTTTTGCACTGATTTGGGGCGTGCGGCCCGCGCAATTGGCGGATATCTGGGCCCAAATCGTTTCGGGATTTTCCATTGGCGGCGTGACGATTTCGCCGCGCAATTTCCTTGTTTTCGCGATTGTCTTTGCCATTGGTTACACCGCCACCCGCGCCTTGCAAAGCACGCTGCGCTATAACCTGCTGCCCAAAACCCGCATCGACCAAGGCGGCCAAAGCGCCATTTTGGCGGGCACGGGCTATGTCGGGATTTTCTTGGCCGCGCTGTTTGCCATCACCTCGGCGGGGATTGATCTTTCCTCGCTGGCGATTGTGGCTGGTGCGCTTTCGGTTGGTATCGGTTTTGGCCTGCAAACCATCGTATCCAATTTTGTCTCAGGGATCATTTTGCTGATCGAACGCCCATTCAAAGAAGGCGATTGGATCGAGGTGAATGGCCAAATGGGCTATGTGCGGGAAATTTCCGTGCGCTCGACCCGCATCGAAACCTTTGATCGCTCTGACTTGATTGTGCCAAACGCCGATTTGATCGCGGGGGTCGTGACCAATATGACCCATTCCTCGAACACGGGCCGTTTGATCCTGCCCGTGGGAGTGGCCTATGACAGCGACCCTGAGCAGGTGATGCAGATCATGACCGAGGTGGCCGAAGCGCATCCGATGGTGATCTTGAAACCCAAACCAACCATCTTGATGGTGAATTTTGGCGCGGATGCGTTGGAGTTTGAAATACGCGCGATCCTGCGCGATGTGAATTTCCTCTTATCCGTAAAATCCGAGATGAACCTTGAATTGCTGCGCCGCTTCCGCGAAGCGGGTATCGAAATTCCCTTTGCACAGCGTGATCTGTGGCTGCGCAACCCTGAGGCGCTGGCCGCCCCTAAATCTTGAGTGCTGGTATGAGTGAGCTTTTATTTCTACAAGACGCCTATCGCAAAACCGCGCCCGCCACCGTGAAGGGGCTGACAGAGGCGGGGGGGATCATTTTGGATCAGACGATCTTTTACGCGCAAGGCGGCGGTCAACCAGGCGACAGCGGATGGTTGGATTTCAACGGCGGGCGCATCGCGATTGCCACCACGCTCAAGGGGGAGGGGGGCGATATCGTGCTTTTGCCCGCAGAACCCGTGGCCCTGCCCACCATCGGCGCGGCGGTGGAGCAGCGCCTCGACTGGACACGGCGCTATGCGCATATGCGGATGCACACGGCCCTGCATCTTCTGTCGGTCGTGCTGCCCTATGGGGTGACAGGGGGGGCGATTGGCGCGGAACGCGGGCGCTTGGATTTCGACATCCCCGACACGCTGCCCGAGCGCGCAATCCTGCAGGGGCAATTGAATGCGCTGGTCGACCGCAATCTGCCCGTCAGCCAAACATGGATCACCGAGGCGGAATTGGATGCCAAACCTGAGATGGTCAAAACCCTCTCGGTCAAACCCCCGCGTGGAGCAGGGCGTATCCGCCTAGTGCAAATCGGCGAGGGGGCGGCGCAGATCGACCTGCAACCTTGCGGCGGCACCCATGTCGCGCGCACGGGCGAGATCGGCAAATTGGAGATCGTGAAAATCGAAAACAAAGGCCGCCAAAACCGCCGCGTCAGCATCGGCTTTGCTTGAGACTTCGGGCGCACGGAAAATCTCGGCCCATGATGTCAAATCACGGGTTGCACAAGGGGGGCGATATCCTATAGGAGACCCCTCACGGACAGGTGGCCGAGTGGTCGAAGGCGCACGCCTGGAACGCGTGTAGGCGGGAAACCGTCTCCAGGGTTCGAATCCCTGTCTGTCCGCCACCTCACCCGCAGATGTGATCAAGCCGTTGGATCAAATTGATCCGCCGCGAAAACCGTGTGGATCACATGGCCGTCAAACATCTCGAACAGCCGCTTTGACACCTCCTTGCTTTCCCATCTTGTGGGAGAGGCCAGCGCCGCTTCGATATCGGCGCGGCTTTGGAATTTCATGGCCATGACCAAGGGAAATGGGCTGTCTGGATCATCGCTTTCCACTTCGCGCAGCACGCGCAGCTCTTGCAAATGGGGAAAGGCGCTCCAGAGCGGCACCAGATTCTCGCGCCAATGGGCGTGAAAGGCCTCCGTCATACCGTCCTTGATTTTGCCTTTGAAAAACGCGCAGCGGATGAACATTTTGCTTATTCCTTATAAATTGGGGACGGGGTGCTGCGCCCCCTTTGGTTTCTGTGTATCTCAGTCTTGGAATATAGACGGGCGGGCCTCTTGCCACGCGCCCTGTGCGCGGGCCGAGGCCACCGCCGCATAGACCGCGGCCATGGATCGGCAGCCATCCTCGGCGGTCGGCAGGCCATCGCGTGTCTGTCCACGAATAGCATCGGCCAGATCGCAATAGATATTGGCCACGGCCAAGGGAAATCCTTCGGGATGGGCAATGGCGACACGGCTCAGGCGCGTGGCCTCGGGATGCAGGCCTGCTTCGCCTTTCTCGATGATCTCGGTGCGCCCGCCTGTGCGGGTATAGATCAATTGATTGGGCTGCTCTGAGGCCCATCTCAACCCGCCCTTTTCGCCAAAGACCTGAATGTCGAACCCGTGCTGGCGGCCAATTGCCACGGAGGATGTCCAAAGCCGCCCGACAGTGCCCTTGGACATACGGAAATTCACCATCGCGTCATCTTCAAGCACCCGCGATGAAATGGTCGAGGCGAAATCAGCGGACAATGTGGTGACGTGATCGTCACAAATAAACCCCGCCATATGCAGCGCATGGATGCCACAATCGGCAAACTGCCCTGAAACACCTGCCATTGCGGGGTCGTAGCGCCACCGCACCCGCGGGTTATCGGCATCTGTCGCATCGCCGTGATGGCCATGGCTGAAATTGGTGACCACCAAGCGGATTTTGCCCAATTCCCCCGCGCGCACCATGGCACGGGCCTGACGGATCATTGGATAGGCGGAATAGCAATAATTCACTGCGCAAATCCGCCCCGTGGCGCGGGCGATCTTGACGATTTCCTCGCCTTCTTCAACCGTGACGGTCATGGGTTTTTCGCACAGCACATTAAAACCCGCCTCAAGAAACGCCTTTGTGATTTCAAAATGCGTGGCATTTGGCGTGGCCACAGTCACAAGATCAATACGATCTTCGCGGGCGCGTTCCCCTGTCAACATCTCGCGCCAATCGCCATAGGCCCGATCTGCGGCAATGCCCAGACGCTGCGCATAGGCGCGCCCGACATCGGCGCGGTGATCCAACGCCCCTGCCACAAAGTCAAAATGCCCGTCCGCTTGTGCGCCAAGCCTATGTGCGGGGCCGATTTGGCTGCCTTCACCGCCGCCGATAAGACCCCATTTCAGTTTCTTCATGCTGTGATCTCGCTGTTAAAATCCGATGGATTGCAAATAAGTGCGGTTGGCGCGGGCATCATCAATGGGGCGCACATCCAAGGTGGGATCGCAATCTTGCTCAACCGTGCACCACCCCGCAAAATTTGCATCCAAAAGAACCTTGCGCACCGCCTCAAAATCCATATCGCCTTGGCCGAGATTGCAGAAAATCCCCTGTCCGCAGGCCTCATAAAACCCTGTGCGATTGGCGATAACATCAGCCTTAACCTTGGGGTCTATATCCTTGAAATGCATATAGGAAATACGGCCAATGTATTTCCGCATAAAGGCCACAGGATCAAATCCCGCATAGGAGTGATGGCCTGTGTCAAAGCAGATTTTGAGCAGGCGCTCATCCACCTCATCAAGCAGGCGGATCAATTCAGGCTCAAAATCCATGAACCCTGCCGCATGGGCATGAATGCCAACCGTTAGGCCATATTCTTCTGCGCCAATACGCGCGCTTTCCACGATGCGATCGCGAAAGCCTGTCCATTCGGCCTTATCCATCTGCACCGCTTCATCGGCGCGGCCCGCGGTTGGGGCGCGGGCAGGGGCAATACTGTCGATAATCACCAAATGCTCGGCCCCATGTGCCTTGAGCGCGCGGGCGGTGCGATGCGTGGCATCCAGCACGTCTTCCCATGCGTCAGGGTCGTGATAGGGGCGGAAAATCACGCCGCCAATCAAGGTGAGGTCAAATTCATCCAAGGTCTCAGCCAAGATCGCGGGGTCTTCGGGCATAAAGCCAACAGGCCCCAGCTCAATCCCGCGATAGCCTGCTGCGGCGCAATCCTGCAACACGCTGCGCCATGTTGGGTTGCGCGGGTCCTGTGCAAATTCCACCCCCCAAGAGCAGGGCGCATTGCCGATGTCGATTGTCATAATGGGTTATGCCCTCGTTTAAAAAGATGAAATATCGCACCACGCGCCTTGATCGCTTGAGGCAATCACGGCGGCAATCACGCGGTTCACATCGTGGCCATCGCGGAAGGTGGGCCAGATCGCCTCGCCCGTTTCAATCGCGCGCAGGAAATCGCGGGCTTCGATGATGATCTGATCTTGATAGCCCGTGCCATGACCTGGCCCTTGGCAGAAGGGCAGGTAATCGGGATGCGCTGGCCCTGTGAGGATTTTACGAAAGCCGCGCGTGGCCTCTGGCCCTGTCATCTCATAAAGCCACAGCGCGTTTTGATCTTCCTGATCAAAGCGAATGGCACCTTTGGTGCCTGTGATCTCGTAAGCATAGCCCATTTTGCGCCCTGTTGCGATGCGCGAGGCGTAAATTTGCCCCATCGCCCCATTTTCAAAGCGACACATGAACTGTGCATGATCGTCATTTGTCACCACCCCTTCGGGCCGTGATGTGTGGACGGTTTCATAAACCCCCATAACCGATGCGATTGGCCCCATCAGCGCGAGGCTTGCGTTGATGATATGCGGGGCCAAATCCCCCATCGTGCCATTGGCCATTCCGGATGTGCGCCAATTTGCAGGCAGGTTTGGATCGGCCAAAAAATCCTCGGTATGTTCGCCGCGAAACCATGTGATTTGGCCAATCGCCCCTTCTGCAATCAGCGCGCGGGCATATTGACTGGCAGGCGTGCGGATGTAGTTGAACCCAACCATATTGGCGACACCTGCGGCCTCTGCCGCGGCGACCATCGCGTGACTTTCCGCTAAAGAGGCACCAAGGGGTTTTTCGCATAAAACGGGCTTTTTCGCCGCGAATGCCGCAAGCGCGATGTCGTGATGCGTGGTTTGCGGCGCGGCGATGATGATCGCCTCGACCCTTGGATCATGGACCAAAACCCGCCAATCATCGGTCGCGCGAGCAAAGCCATAGGCCGCGCGATAGGTTTCAGCACTTTTTGCGCTGCTTGCACAGACCATTTCCAAACGCGGCCGCAGCGTGGTGTTAAACACCGCCCCAACGGCGGACATGGCCACGGCATGGGCCTTGCCCATATAGCCGCCACCAATAATCCCAATCCCGATGTCCGTCATAGCGCGCCCTTCCCGTTTGGGGTGACAGCCCTGCGATGCAGATGCCAGTCATCATGTAAATGTGCCGCGGCGCTATACCTCCAGATCATGCAAATGCGCCTGATAGGGTTTGGCCGTGGCGGGCAGGGTTTTCTCAATCCGATATTCGGGGTCTGACAATTGCATCTTCAACGCATGGAACACTTCGCGCAATCCATCCACAAAGCCGCGATTGGCAGGGGGCAGATCATGTTTGATCACCTCATGCAGCGCGGGCAGGTTGTGATAGGGCACCATGGGGAACATATGATGTTCGACATGGTAATTCATGTTCCAATAGATAAATCGGCTGATCGGGTTCATATAGACGCTGCGCGAATTCAGACGGTGATCCAGCACGTTGTCGGCCATGCCTGTGTGCTGCAACAACCCTGTCATGATCAAATGCCATGATCCCAGCACAGCAGGGCCAACCCCTACCAACATCAAGGGCAGGATCGACCCTGTAATCGGCACCATCGCCAAAACCACGGCGCAGATCGCAAGCCAAATCTGCGCAATCATCTGCGCCTTTTTCCAATAGCGGTCGGGGGTGAAACTGCGTTCTTCTTTGTTCAGCCCATAGATGGCGTGGCGGAACGTGGCCTTGAATCCATCCCATGTATGGCTGCCAATAAAGAGCCACAAAACCTTGAAGATTTGCGGCGGGCGCATGGTGATGATCTCGGGATCACGGCCCACGATGATCGTGTCGGTGTGATGGCGCGAATGGCTCCACCGCCATAAGACGGGATTGCGAAACAGCATGAAGCAGGCAATGTGATAGACCACCGCGTTCATCCACGGGGTCAAAAAGGCGGTGCGATGGCCTGCCTCGTGCCAGCGGCTATCTGCGCCTGCGGTGTAGAATGTGGCATAAACCACCCAAAAAGGTGCAGACCACCACGACCCCCACAGCAAAATCCCACCCGTGGCGGCGGCGATGAGAACCGCAAAATAAAGGATTGTGTCACGGATGGCAGGGCCGTCACGGCGCTGCATCAGGCGGCGCATATCCGCGCGCGGAATATCCGAATGATACCACTGTGCAGCGGCCAGACCCTTTTCCTCGGCTTCGACCGCAGATGCGCCAAGCAGGCTGTAATCTCGGGTGATCTTGTTCACGGGCATCCTCCCCTATGCACGCTTTTGCAGATGCAACCACCGCTTCGGTTTTGTGTCAATGGGATGTTCATTTTCCCGCTTTGCGCCTTGCCGCCCCAAAGGGCAGCGGTTAGGTTTGCGCTAACACAAGGCAGTGCCAGAGGAGGGGCAGACCCATGGGTGAGATTGATCAATCACAATTCGCAATTTATCCAAGCTTGAAGGATAAATCCGTCTTTGTCACAGGCGGCGCATCTGGCATTGGCGCGGAAATCGTCAAGGCCTTTGCCGCACAAGGCAGCCGTGTTGGCTTTGTCGATATTGATGCGGCGGGTGGCGCGGCCTTGGCGGCGGAATTGGGCGAGAACGTGCATTTCGTGCAATGTGATCTGCGCGATATCGCTGCGCTGCGCAGCGCATTTAAAACCTTGGCCGAGGCCTGTGGGGATGCCCATGTGCTGGTCAATAATGCTGCACGCGATGATCGCCACGACTGGCGCAAGGTGGAACCAGAATATTGGGACGAACGCTACGCCACAAATTTGCGGCATATGTTCTTTGCCATTCAAGCGGTGGCCCCCGCGATGATTGCGGCGGGAGGTGGCTCCATCATCAATTTTGGGTCCAATTCATGGATGCAGGCCAGTGGGGATATGCCCGCCTATACCAGTGCCAAATCCGCGGTTCACGGGCTGACCCGGACCATGGCGCGGGATTTGGGGGATCATCGCATCCGTGTGAATACGGTCGTTCCAGGCTGGGTTATGACCGAGCGGCAAAAGCAGCTTTGGGTCACGCCAGAAGCGCTGAAGGAGGCGTTGGATCGCCAGTGCCTGCCTGACGAGATTGAACCCGTCTATTTGGCGCGCATGGTGCTGTTTCTGGCCTCCGATGACGCGGCCATGTGCACCGCGAATAATTACATGGTCGAGGCAGGTTCGATCTGATGTGGTGGGGCGGCGCAGATGCCGCCCTATTTCTTTGGCGGGACCTCTTCCCAAAGGATAAAGAAGTTCCACGCGCAATAAAGCGCAATGGCCCCGATAAAGGCGGCCCAGCCGTAAGTCTCGTTCCAGATTTCCACCCCTGTCCAAAGGGTCAGAAACAGGCTCAAGGCGATCCGCCGCCACAGGGGGTTGAAAATCGGATCAGCAAGGGTTTTATGCGCGGCCATGATTATCCCTGCCGCGCCTGATCCCACATCGCGCAAAGCGCGCTGTAGCGGTTTGACATATCTTCGATGGCCGCCGCATCAGAGAGTTGCCCCGACAGCCAACCGCGTGCCGCCTCACCGAAAATCGTGCGCCCCACAGCAAAGCCTTTGACCAAGGGCTGGCGTGCCGCGCAGGCGAAACTGGCGGCCAAGTCATCGGCAGGGGCATCCAAGCCCAAGACCAAAATCCCGCGCGTGCGGGGATCATTGCGGGTGATGGTTTCGGTCACCGCATCCCATGAGGCGTCATCGGCGAAGGGCTCTAATTTCCACCAATCGGGGAAGACGCCTGCATCATAGAAACGCTGTACGACGGCGGGTGTGGTGGTGGTGTTCACCGCGCCGCGTTTGGAGGGGATCACCTCCAGCAAAAATTCCAACCCGTTGCGCCGTGTCGCGGCAAACAGGCGATGGACCGTATCGATTTGCAGCTGCCAAAGCGCATCGTCATCGGCGGGATGGCAAAAACACAGGCATTTCACCACATGATTGCGCGGCCATTCCTTTAGCCCGCCGAGGTCGGGGCCAAGCTCGGGCTCGAGGACCAAGGGGCAGGAACCTGGCCATTCCACAGGGCGGCCAATCCAAAGCGGGCTGTCAGAGGCGGCCTGCAAGGCGCTGCGCCCCAAACGATTGTCGCAGAGAATGCCATATCCCGCGCGATCCTTGGCCACGCCGCGCGCGGCCTTGAGGCACAGTTGCTTGAAGGCATCAATCTTGGGTTTGGTTGCGCCTTCCATGTCCTCCATCTGCATCCGATGGTCGAAGGCAAAAATATGCATATCGGGCAAATCAGGCCCGCGGTTGGTGGCCCAATGTATCTGTTCCAATTCTGCGTCATGGCGCAAATCTGGCCGCGTGATCCCGCGCGCCAGAAAGAATTGCAATTCCTCCCATGATGGATAGGCGGGGGTGCAGCCATGGCGCGACACCGCAAATGCGCCACAGGCATTTGCGTATTTCAGCGCCGTTGCCCAATCCACCGCATCTGCCGCACAATCAAGCCAGCCTTTGATCAAGCCCGACATGAACCCGTCCCCTGCGCCAAGGACGTTGAACACCTCAATCGGAAAGCCCTGACCCGCAATGCCATCATCAAGGCTTGCGGGGATCTCGCCTGTGATTGCCACCGCGCCCGCGGCGCCCCTTTTGCATATAAGCGTGGCCTGACTGACCGCGCGGACGGCACGCAGCGCGGCGAGCGTATCGGTGCTGCCGCCTGCGATGTGGAATTCCTCCTCCGTGCCCACGATCAGATCAAACAGATGCAGGGTGGATTGCAGCTTGGCGGTCACAGCCGCGCTTTCGACAAAGCGGCTTTCGCCCTCGCCATGGCCCGCTACGCCCCATAGGTTCGGGCGGTAATCAATATCAAGGGCCGTGCGCGCGCCGCCCGCGCGCGCCAGTTGCAGCGCCTTAAGAACGGCGGCTTCGGTCTGGGGGTGGCTCAGATGCGTGCCTGTGGCCACCACGGCGCGGGCGCGCGCGATATAGGCAGGGTCAATATCCGCCGCGCTCAACCCCATATCGGCGCAATTCTCGCGGTAGAAAATCAAGGGAAACCGATCTTGGTCCCGTATCCCCAACAGCACCAAGGCGGTCAGGCGGTCGGGGTCCACCTTAATCCCATCTGTGTTGACGCCTTCACGGGTCAGCGCCTCGATCAGGAAGCGGCCCATATGTTCATCCCCAACCCCCGTGATGAGGCCAGATTTCAATCCCAAACGCGCCGTGCCTGCCGCCATATTGGTGGGCGATCCGCCGATATATTTATCGAAGCTGCGCATATCCTCCAAACGCCCCCCGATTTGAGCGCCATAAAGATCGACCGAGGCGCGGCCTATGGTGATGACATCAAGGTCTTTGTTCACAGACATTGCAGGATTTTCCATGGAGAGAGCAGTTATGGATCACGTTGGGTGGCACGTTGGGTGACATGGGGGATGCGCGGGGTCTCTGCGCCTTTTTGCAACCGCGCCGCTGTAGCCACGACAAGGGCTTGCGCCACACACATGGGCGCGGCCAAGGACCGCGACAGGCTTTGTTGATATTCGGGCACAGCGAATAAAATTTTCGCTGATTTTGCCAAGGGCGACAGGGTGGTGTCGGAAATTGCGATGACAGGGCGGCCTTCACGGGCGGCCTGATCGACAATACCCACCACTTCGTTGGCGTAATAGCGAAAAGATACCGCAAAAAGCACGTCCCGTGGCCCCATGCTGCGCGCCATATGGGTGGCAAGACCGCCGCTTGCATCAAGCAAGATGCAGCGTTTGCCAATCATCGTCAGCAAATAGCGCATCAGCAAAACAACAGGTGCGGATCGGTTCTGTCCAACCAGATAGATCGTGTCCGCCTGTTCCATCAATTTGGCGGCTTCGGCCATATCCGCGCCCGAGATTTCATCGACCAGCCCTTCAAGTGAGGCGATATCCTGCACGATCATTTCGCGCAGAAAGCCAATTTCCGAGATGTCATCGCGCGCGGCCATACCATCGCGCAAGGACTGCACCCGCGCGCCAAAGCCAGGTGCCGCCGTTTCAAGGCGTTGTTGGAACAAGGCCTGCACATCCCGAAATCCCTTATACCCCAAGGCCTGCGCAAAGCGCACAAAGCTAGAGGCATGAACGCCACAGCTTTCGGCAATCGCGTTGACCGAGCGCACCGCCACGTCATTGGGGTTTTGCGTCAGGTAGAGGGCGATGGCCTGATAGGTGTTGCTCATCGCGCCGTGACGTTCATGGATCAGGCGGATCAACCCCTCATAGGTATCAGGGGGCGGAGCATCGGAAAGCGGGGTGTTTTGATCCATCACGCCCCCGATCAGACTGTCGCGATCCACGCTTCGGATTTGGCCGAGGCTTGGATGGTTTCAACCAGATATTGAATGCGCAATCCTGCGCGGAAATTAAACGGCTCTGGCCCGCGCCCTGCGATGGCATCGAGGTAGCCTGCGATCTCAATCGCCTTGAGGTCGTTAAAGCCGATCTGATGGCCCGGAGCCACGCAGAAACGGCCATAGGGCGGGTGATCTGGGCTGGCTTCAATTTTGCGAAACCCCTGACGGCCTGTTGCATCATCCGTGTTGTAGAAATGCAGCTCGTTAAACCGCTCGCCCGTGAAGATAAGCGCGCCTTTGCTGCCATAGACCTCGAAATCATGCTGCATCTTGCGGCCTGTGGCGATCCAATTGGCCTCAATTGACCCTGTTGCGCCATTTTCAAACCGCAAAAAGGCGCGCCCCACATCATCGACCTCGATCTTGCGCGCAGATCCCGCGCCGTCCTTGCGCTGATCAATCATGGTGACGCAATCCCCCATGACGCGGGTGATTGGCCCCAACAGATATTCCGCCGTGGCCAAGGCATGGCTGCCGATATCGGCCAAGGCCCCGCCGCCTGCAGGATCATGGCGGAAGGAATAGGGCGCGGTTGCATCGCGCATATAATCCTCGGCGTGAACGCCGCGATAGCTGCGTATTTCACCCAATTCACCGCCCGCGATCATCGCGCGGGCCAGCGCCATGATGGGGTTGCACAGGTAATTGAACCCGACTTGGGTTTTGATCCCTGCCGCTTCGGCCGCGTCAGCCATCTCTTGTGCGTCCCGTGCCAATGGGGCCAAGGGCTTTTCGCAATAGACGTGCTTGCCCGCCGCAATCGCGGCCATGGCCATCTCTTTGTGCAGGGCGTTTGGTGCGGTGATATCCACCACATCAATATCGGGGTTTTCGATCAAATCCTGCCACCGATCCGTGGCATGGGCAAAGCCAAACCCAGCGGCAACGGCCTGAGCGCCCGCAAGCGTGACATCCGCCAGCGTGTGCAATTCCACCTCATAGGGCAGATCAAACACCCGCGCGGCGGTGGCAAAGCCAAACACATGGGCCTTGCCCATAAAGCCCGATCCAATCAGGCCAATGCGAAGTTTCGGTTTAGCGGCCATTGATTGCCTCGTGATTGACAATAAGCGCAGGATCAATCCTGCCTTCGATAAAGTTAAGCGCATTTTCAACGCAGGCGCAGGCCATCCGCTCGGCCGCCTCATTGGACAGCCCGCCAATATGGGGCGAGAGGATCACGCGCGGATCACAGAACAGCGGGTTATCAAGGGCAGGGGGTTCGGATTGAAACACATCCAACCCCGCCGCAGCGACCGTGCCATTGTTGAGCGCCTCTAACAGGGCCGCCTCATCCACAACGCCGCCGCGCGCGGTGTTGCAGATCACCACGCCGCGCTTCATTTTTGCAAATGCAGCCGCGTCCAATAATGCGCCTTTCGCGGCGGGGATATGCACCGAGATAAAATCGGCCTCAGCCAAGGCCGCATCCAGATCCGTCACTGCGGACGCGGGGCCATCGGGCCAAGACCCTGATTGTGAGAGATAGGGGTCATAGGCCGAAATGCGCATTCCAAAGGCATCGGCCATCCGTGCCAAACGCCGCCCGATGCGGCCATATCCGATAATCAACAAGCGCTTGTCGTAAACCTCGCGCGCGCGCAGCAGGTTGCGCCAGTGCCAATCGAACCCCTCCGCGCCTTTGGTGGCGTAATGCGCCGCAAGCGCCTGTTTCGCGCCTGCAAGCATCATCATCATGGCCTGCTCGGCAACCGAGATGGAATTGACATCGCCCACGATGCACAGCGCAATGTTTCGCGCGGAGAGTGCCGCAACATCCACCGCGTCATAGCCAACCCCATGGCGCGAAACCACGCGCAAATCGGGTGCGGTCGCAATCATCTCGGCGGTCAGGGGTTGTGTGCGCAGGACCAGCGCATCGGCCTGCGGCAGATGGGGCAGATAGGCGGTCGGGGCGGGATCGGTCACATAGGTGACTTCCACGCCCTGCGTTTTGATCCGCTCCAGCAGCGCCTCGCCCGTGGGGTGAAGCGCCCCTGCAACCAAAAGCCGTGTCATCAATAGCCCCCTTTGCCTGCGCCTGCGCTGTCGACACCGCCTGCGCGGCCAACAACCTCATGCCAGCCTGTCACCGCCGCGCGGGCCGATTGCGCCAGAAACCGCACATCGCCGCCAACAGTGGTCAGGCGATAACCCCATTCAATGGCGCGGGCAGCATAGGCAGGGCTGCCGCAATGCAGGCACGCCACAATCTTGTTCTTGCGACATACGGCGGCGATCTGTTGGATCATTTCGATCATCTCAGGCTCTTCGCGGTCAAATCCCGGGGGCAAACGCCCCTCTTGGGTGCCAAGTGTTAGATCAGCGGGGCCAACATAAATGCCGTCTAGGCCTGGTGTGGCTGCGATATCCTCCAGATGCGCCATGCCCGCCGCGGTTTCGATCATCGCAATCGCCAAGACCTGTTCATTTGCGTCTTTCACATTGTAGCTGGGGTCGGCGATCACCGCGCGGGTGGGGCCATAGCTGCGCTGCCCAAGCGGGGGATAGCGCAGATAGCTGACGAATTCCTCGGCTTCGGCGCGGGAATTGACCATGGGGCAGATGATCCCCTCAACGCCCATATCCAAGGCCTTCATGATCCAACTGGGATCGCGCCATGGCACGCGGGCCAAGATGGTGGGGCCTGTGTTGCGCAAGGCCTGAACCATGGGCAGGGCCATGCCATAATCGAGCGCGCCGTGCTGCATATCAACGGTGATGCTGTCAAACCCCTGTGCGGCCATAATTTCGGCGGTGAAGCTTGCCCCGATGGAGCACCATCCGTTCAGCGCGGGTTTATCCTCTTTCCACAGCGCCTTGAGTTTATTGGCTTTCATCCTTCCCCCTCCCTTAGCAGCGCAGTGGTCCTGTTCGACCCTGCGCTTAATTTTTACGCACCATACGCACCCTTATTCATCATAAATATTGCAGGGTCAAAAAGTTTTTGCAATGATCGTTGCGTAATATTTTTTTTGTCAATATACATTTCGGGTGAGGACGATTCTGGCCGAGGGGAGGGGTGCTGGTATGAGTGACCGAACGACTGCACAGGGCACGGTGCGTATGACCATGGCGCAGGCGATTGTGCGCTATCTGGTCAACCAATTCACCATCATTGATGGCGAGGAGGTGCCGCTGTTCGCGGGTGTGTTCGGCATTTTCGGTCATGGAAACGTCACCTGTTTGGCCGAGGCCCTAGAGCGCGTTCAGGATCAGCTTCCCACGTGGCGCGGGCAAAATGAGCAATCCATGGCCTTGGCCGCGATTGCCTATGCCAAGGCGAAAAAGCGCCGCCAGATTATGGTTGCCACCTCATCCGTTGGGCCAGGCGCCACGAATATGGTGACGGCTGCGGGGGTGGCGCACGCCAATCGCTTGCCCGTTTTGCTGTTGTCAGGTGACACCTATGTGAACCGCCTGCCTGACCCTGTGCTGCAGCAGGTCGAACATTTCGGGGATCCAAGCACCACCGTGAATGACAGTTTCCGCGCGGTGACGCGCTATTGGGATCGGATCACCCATCCCGCGCAGATCATCCAATCTTTGCCTGCCGCGATTTCCACGATGCTTGACCCTGCGGATTGTGGGCCTGCCTTCCTTGGTCTGCCACAAGACACGCAGGAATTGGCCTATGATTACCCAGAGGCGTTTTTCGAGCGTAAAGTTTGGACCATCGCCCGTCCACGCCCCTCGCGCGATCAGGTTGAGGCGGCGGTCGACATTCTGAAATCCGCGAAAAACCCCTTCATCATCGCGGGCGGCGGCGTGCGCTATTCTGGGGCCGAGGCCGCCGTGGCAGATTTCGCCAAGCGCCGTGGCATCCCGATGGCAGAAACAATTGCGGGCAAGGGGGGTGTTGTGCATGACAACCCCGCCTATGCAGGCCCAATGGGGATTGAGGGCACCGAGGCCGCGCGGCAATTGGCCGAAACCGCGGATGTGGTGATTGCAATCGGCACCCGCCTACAGGATTTCACCACAGGATCATGGACGACCTTCCCCAAGGATGCGCGGTTTATCAATATCAACGCAGCCCGTTTCGATGCGCAAAAGCACCGCGCACAGCCCGTTGTGGGGGATGCGCTTGAGGCAATCACCGAGATTGATGCGCAATTGGGGGCGTGGTCTGCCCCGTCCGCGCGTATGGCGCAGGCGCAGAAGTGGTATGCGGAGTGGAATGATTTCTTGGACAAGGGCCAAGCGCCCACCAATCAGGCCGTGCCATCCTATGCGCAGGTCATCGGTGTTGTGAACCGCATGG
This sequence comes from Rhodobacteraceae bacterium XHP0102, assembly GCA_025751475.1. Classification (GTDB taxonomy): domain Bacteria; phylum Pseudomonadota; class Alphaproteobacteria; order Rhodobacterales; family Rhodobacteraceae; genus M30B80. The sequence goes on along the minus strand of JAOWLD010000001.1, from coordinate 1,111,284 downwards.
CGCGGCCCGAGGATGTGATGGTCACAGCCGCAGGTGGCCTGCCAGGTGAGACGATCAAAAACTGGCGCTGCAAAGCCCCGCATACCTATGATTGTGAATTTGGCTATTCCTGCATGGGCTATGAGGTGGCGGGCGGCTGGGGCCACGCTATGGCCATGGCGGGGGGGAAAGGCACGCCCATCGTGATGGTGGGCGATGGCTCCTATATGATGATGAATTCGGATATCCATTCCTCGGTGATGTCGGGCCATAAGATGATCGTTATCGTCTGCGACAATGGCGGTTATGCGGTGATCAATCGCTTGCAGACGAACACGGGTGGGGCAGGGTTTAACAACCTGCTCAAAGATTGCCGCGTGAAAGATCCCGCCAATGTGCGCCACGTGGATTTCGCCAAACACGCCGAGGCGATGGGGGCCTATGCGCGCCATTGTCACAGCCTTGCCGATTTGGAGGCCGCGATGGAATGGGCGCAAACCACCGATGCGACCACGGTGATTTCGATTGCCTCTGATGCCTATACGTGGACCGATGGCGGCGCGGATTGGTATGTGGGCGTGCCCGAGGTCAGCCCGCGTGAAAGCGTGCAAAAGGCCCGAAAAGGCCAAGAAGAATTCCGCAAAAAACAGCGGCTTGGAGTGTAATTCTCATGCTAAAGGCCAAATTAGGCATTGCCCCGATTGCATGGTGGAATGACGACCTGCCCGAATTGTCGGATGATGTCAGCCTAGAGGAATGTCTGGCACAGGCCGCCGAGGCGGGATTTTCGGGCATGGAAACAGGTCGCCGTTTTCCGATGGATATGGCGCAGCTGGGACCCGTTCTTGATCGCTATGGGATCTCGGTCTGTGGCGGGTGGTTTTCGGGCGAATTGCTGCATGGCGATATCGCACGCGAACAGGATCGCATCGCGGCACAGATGGCGTTTTTCAAGGCCGCAGGCGCGCCGTGCATTGTGTATGGCGAAACGGCGCGGTCTGTGCAGGGGCGGCGCGACATTCCCTTGGCGCAAAAACCCGTCCTGACCGAGGCCGAAATGGCCACATATGGGCGCAAGATGTCGGATTTCGCGGATTGGTGTGCGGCACAGGGAATGCCGATTTCCTATCATCATCATATGGCGGCCGTGGTCGAAACCGAGGCGGAGTTGGATTTGTTCATGAAACACTCCTCCGTGCCGCTGTTGTTTGATGCGGGGCATATGGCCTTTGCGGGTGGCGATAATTTGCGGGTGATCGACAAGCATCATGCCCGCATCACCCATGTCCACACCAAAGACATTCGCAAAAACATCACAAACACCCTTGACCGATGCCGTGAAAGCTTCCTTGATGCTGTCATCAAGGGGGCATTCACCGTGCCTGGGGATGGGGATCTGGATTTCGATGCGATTGTTGGCGCGCTTGCACATCATGGTTATGAGGGGTGGTTCGTGATCGAAGCCGAGCAGGACCCTAAGCCAAACCCACCCAAAGAGATGGCGATCAAAGGCCATAAAACCCTGACGGATGTTATGGCCCGCGCACAATATGAGGTGGTGGGATGAACCGCATTGACGGAAAAATCGCCGTCATAACGGGCGCGACCCAAGGGCTGGGGGCTGCGATTGCGCGGATGTTTGCGCAGGCGGGTGCAGGCGGGCTTTTGTTGGTCGGTCGTGATAGCGCTAAAGGGCAGCGGGTTTGCGATGCGATCACCGCTGAATTTGGCACGCCCTGCCATATCTGCGCCGCTGATCTGGCCGATATGGCCGATGTGGCCCGCGTGATCCCTGAGGCGGATGCCGCCTTTGGCCGTGTTGATATTTTGGTCAATGCGGCGGGCCTGACGGATCGGGGCAATTTGCTGAACACCACGCCTGAATTGTTTGACCGCATGATTGCGGTTAACACGCGCGCGCCATTTTTCTTGATCCAAGACGCGATCAAGATCATGGAGCGCGATGCTGTGCAAGGAACGGTGGTCAATATTGGCTCCGCCTCGGAGCGGGTGGGGCAGCCTTTTTTGGCGCCTTACGCGATTTCCAAAGGCGCATTGGCCACACTCAGCCGTCACGCGGGCTTTGCGCTGATGCGCAATGGGGTGCGGGTCAACCAGTTGGACATTGGCTGGATGAATTCAGATGGCGAGCGGGCCTTGCAGGCGGCGGAGACGGGCGATCCAAGCGCCATTGACCGCGCCGCGGCCGCCTTGCCCTTCAAACGTTTGCTTGCGCCAGAGGAGGTGGCGAAGGCGGTATTATGGATGGCCTCGGACGACAGCGGAATGATGACGGGTTCGGTCATCCATTTCGATCAATCGGTCTGGGGCGGCTATGATGGACAGGCACCTGCGCCTGCGGAACGGTTGGTGCCGTAACGCGCGGGTGTTTCACAGAATTCTGCCAAAGATGCAGAATGACAGCTCTTTTTGAGCATATAACTTGGGAGGAAGACCATGAAAAAACTAATTCTCACCGCTGCAACCGCTGCTTTGATGGCAGGGGCCGCGCACGCAGAGCGTTACGTGATGATCACCCATACACAGGGTACAGACCCGTTCTGGCCTGTGGTGGAAAAAGGGGGCCGTGATGCGGCTGCCGCTGTTGGCGCGACCCTTGAGTATAATTTTGACGTTTCTGGTGATATGGCGGCCATGGCACAGCTGATCGAGGCGGCTGCGGCAACCCAACCCGATGGGATCATCGTATCCTTGCCTGATCCTGCGGCACTCGGGCCTGCGATCCGTGCGGCTGTTGCGGACGGCATCCCCGTTGTGACCATGAACTCGGGGCTTGAGGCATCGGCAGAACTCGGTGCTTTGATGCACGTGGGTCAGCCTGAGCGTCTGGCGGGTCAGAAAGCGGGCGAGCGGGCCGCAGCAGAGGGCGTGACCAATGGTCTGTGCCTCAATCAGGAGGCGTTCAACTCTGCCTTGGTGGACCGTTGCACGGGCTATTTCGAGGGTGTTGGTGGCGATTTGAACATGATTGACGTGTCCAATGACCCTGCACAGATTGAAACCCGCACCGCAGCGGCACTTCAGGCGGACCCATCCATTGATGGTGTGATGGCGGTCGGTCCGCACGTTTGCGAGGCGGCCAATCGCGCGATCAAGGAAGTGGGCGCAGATGTTCATTTGGCCTGTTTCGACCTCAGCCCAGGTGTGATGGACATGATCCAAGCGGGTGATGCAGCCTTCACCATCGACCAGCAGCAGCGTCTGCAGGGCTATATGCCCGTGATCGTTTTGCACCTGTACAACACAGGCGCAGGCTTGCTGCCTGGTGCAAACATCCCATCTGGTCCTGGGTTCGTGGATGCGTCCAACGCGGCATCTGTAACCGCCTTGGCGGGTGTCGACCGCTAAGATCCAAGGGATCAGTCGAGATCACGGAACAGGCGGGCTTGCCCGCCTGTTTCCACCCTCAAAATCCAGATAAAAACAGGATGTGAGATATGGCCGATCTAAACGAAGCCACGCGGCTTCAGAAAGAAACCACCCTTCAAAAACTGCTGCGCCGCCCTGAAATGGGGGCATTTGTGGTGATGATTGTGATCATCGTTGCCTTGGCGATTGCCTCTGATGGCAAAGCGTTCAACCCGCTGGGGTTGAAGAATAACATCGCGATTATTGCGCAATATGGGATCATCGCAACGGGGGCGGCCGCATTGATGATTGCGGGCGAGTTTGACCTCTCCATCGGGTCCATGATCGGTTTTGCGGGTATGTCGATGGCGATGATGCTCAAATGGGGTTTGCCCTTTGGTCTGGGCGAGGCCTCCCCCGCAATGGCGTTTTTTATCACGTTGGCCATGACCTTAGGCATAGGCTGGATGATTGGCATGATCGTGGTGCGCTCGGGCCTCTCCAGTTTTATTGTGACCTTGGCCTTTTTGTTTTTCTTGCGCGGCGTCACCGAAGTGTGTTTCCGCCTGATCAACCAGTCCACCCAAATCTCGGGCCTGCCTGATTTCAAATTGGAAAGCTGGTTTGCCAATCTCATGGGCGGCGAGGTGTTCGGCTGGTTCTATGATCTGTGGTTCATGCTTGGCGGCAATCTCAACCGCCGTGGCGAACAATGGGTCACGGGGTTTGATGCCCGCTTCTTGTGGTGGATCATCATCGCAGGTGCCGCCTATTTCATCCTCAGCCGCACCCAGATCGGTAACTGGATTTACGCCACGGGCGACAACAAGGAGGCCGCACGCGCCAATGGTGTGCCCGTGGATAAGGTGAAAGTGGGCCTGTTCATGTTCACCGCCTTTTGCGCGACCATTTTCGCGGCCTGTCAGGTCTATGACACCAACACATCCGATGCCGCAAAAGGCAATTTGATGGAGCTGTTTGCGATTGCCATCGCGGTTGTCGGGGGCACATTGATGACCGGGGGCTTTGGCTCGATCATAGGGGTTGTCTTTGGGGCGATTACGGTGGGTCTTGTGGCCAATGCGGTGTTTTTCATTCCCGCGATTGACGGCGCATGGTTCCGCGTTTTCTTGGGCGGTATCCTTCTGGCCGCGGTTTTCGCCAATGAGCGTATTCGCAAACGTATCACAGGGGGGATTTGACCATGGCCGAACCGTATTTACGCGTTGAAAATCTGGTCAAACGGTTTGGTCCGTTTACCGCCCTCGGGGGGGTCGATCTTGAGGTTTACCCAGGCGAGGTGCATTGCCTGCTCGGCGATAACGGCGCAGGAAAATCCACGCTTATTAAGACCCTATCAGGGGTGCATCAACCCACCGAAGGCAAAATCTATATCGAGGGCAAACCTGTCACCTTCCGCTCGCCAAGGGATGCATCGGCGGCGGGGATTGGCACGGTCTATCAAGACCTCGCCCTAAACCCGCTGATGAGCGTGACCCGCAATTTCTTTATGGGGCGCGAATTAACGGGGCCATTGGGCAGCTTGCGCATGGCCGAGATGAACAAAATCGCGCATGATGAGATGCTGAAGATCGGGATTGATTTTTCCGATCCCACACAGGCGGTTGGCACCATGTCGGGCGGGCAGCGCCAGACCTTGGCGATTGCCCGCGCGATTCATTTCGGGGCGAAGGTTTTGATCTTGGATGAACCAACCTCGGCCCTCGGGCAACGCCAGCAGATGGGTGTTTTGAAAACAATCAAACGCGTGCGCGCACGCGGTGATATCGCGATTATCTTCATCACCCATAACGAAATCCATTCGCGCCTTGTTGGCGACCGTTACACCTTCCTTGCGCTTGGCAAATCCATCGGCGCGGGCACGGCTGCGGAAATCGGTGACAAGGAAATGCGCCGCCTGATGTCGGGCGGTGCGGAAATGGGCGACCTGAAGGCGGAATTGGACGCGATCTAGATGTGGTGCAATGTGATGCAGGGGCCGTTTGCGGCCTCTGCATCGGTGGGATCATGCGTGACCAATATCGCGGGAATGTTGTGCGCACGGATATGCGCAAAAACAAAGGACCGCATTTCGGCGCGCAGCTCCATATCCAATGCGGCGAATGGTTCATCCATCAAAAGTGCGCGCGGCTGCGACAGCAGGCAGCGCATCAAACTGGCGCGAGATTTCTGCCCCCCTGACAGCGTATCAGGATCAGCGCCATACATCCCCGCCAGACCTGCGCTTTCAAGCGCCGCGTCAATTGCCGCGCGCCGTTTTTCACGCCCGCCGCCCGCTGCAAGGCCAAAGGCCAGATTATCCCCAAGGCTGAGATGGGGAAAAAGGCTTGGCTCTTGAAAGATCATCCCCAATTGGCGCCGTTCGGGCGGCAGGCAGGCCAGATCCGTGCCCTGCAGATGGATGGTGCCATGGCAGGTGATCTGGGGGTCCAAATGCCCTGCAATGGCCGCCAAAAGGCTAGATTTCCCGATGCCAGAGCGCCCCATGACGCTCATCACTGCACCCGATGGCACCGCAAAACTGACAGGGGCAAACAGCGGCGTGCCACGCAGCGTCAGGCGTAAATCAGCGACCACCAAACTCATACAACCCCCTCGCGCATCGCGCGCCTGTTGCGCCAGATGGTCCTTGGTATGAGGAAAGCGGCCAGATATGCCAAGAGGGGAACTGCGGCCTTAAGGCTGCCATAGACGCCGGTGATACGGCGATCTCCGCCCGATGCAAGGGCAACGGCCTCGGTGGTGAGGCTGGCCACACGGCCGCCACCCAAAAACAGCGTTGGCAGATATTGCGCAATCGAGACGCCAAATCCAACCGCCGCCGCGATGCAGATCGGGCGCAGCATCAGCGGCAGCTTCACCGCAAAAAACCGCCGCCAAGGCCCCGCGCCAAGGCTTGCTGCGCAGTGCAGAAGCGGACGGGGGATGGCGCGCCACGGATCCATCAGCAACAGCAGCATATAAGGGCAAACAAATAGGATATGCCCCCAGATTACCCCGCCGACACCAGAGGCAACACCGATGTTCAATAGTGCGCTGTTCACCCCAAACAGAAACCCAATTTGCGGCACAAGCAGCGGCAGGTAAATCAAGGGCGTCAAGGCCCGCGCTGTGCGGCCATGCGCCTCCAAGATCAGCAATGCAAGGATCAGCGACAGCGCCACACTGGCCCCTGCAATTCCGAGACTGACACGCAAGGCATCCTGCCATTCGGCGCTCTGCCACAGCCGCATGGACCAGGTTGTGGGAAGGGGCGCGGGCCATGGCCAGCGCCATGTGATGGACCACAGGCCAAGGCAAAGGATGCTGAACAGCCCCATCCCCATCACAAGGCGCGGCAGGGCCATGACGGGCTGTGGCACGGTGATTGTGCGGCGGATGCCACGGCGCAGGGCTGCGCGGCCGAAATGGGCAAGAAGGCGTTCCAGCACGATCAGCGCCAATAGGGCAAACAGGATCAACACAACCTGAACAACCGCCCCCGCAAAAGCGGGCATCAGCAAAGCCAGATCAGGCGCAGAAAACAGGCGCATCACCATAACCGCGAAACTGGGCGGTGTGTTTGGCCCTAAAATCAGTGCCATATCCACCACCGACAGACCATAGGCCAGCACCACCATCACAGGCGGGCGGATCAGGGGGTATAGCTGAGGCAGGATCACATAGGCCCAAATCTGGGGGCGACTATAGCCCAGGCTTGCCCCGATCCGCAAATGGCGGGTCAGCGGCAGTTGCGACAGGGCTGCGGCCATGACGATGATCAAAAACGGCGTTTCCTTGATGATCAATCCAAGGATCAAGGCAAGCCCTGCGGGATCATTGACCAAGGGCCAGTCAGGTGGGGTTTGCAGATCAAAGGGTAACGCGATCACGCGCATGATCCACCCCGATGGCGCGATCAAAAAGGCAAGGCCAAGCGCAATCGCCGCGTGCGGTATTGCCAAAAACGGGGCCAATAACGGGGCCAGAAGGCGGCTGCCACGGGCCTGCGCCACAAAGGTCACGGCCAAACCAAAGGATATCAGGCTTGCCACAAGGCCCGTGCGCAAAGACAACCACATCGCCGCCCATATTCCAGGTGTCTCCATCAGGGCGCGGTAGGGCGCAAGCGTCAGGTCAACGGACCCAAGCGCGGGGAACACGCCCAAGCTTGCGCGCAGGCTGACCCATAGGCCGAGCAAGATGGGACCAAGCAGGATCGCCCCCGCGCAGCCCCAAACCATGATCCGCGCAGCCCGCCCCATCAGCGCGCGTAACGTGCGGCCCAATCCTCTGAGATGGCCGTCATCCAGCTTGCATGAGGCTCAAGCAGGGTTGGCCCGAGATCCGCCAGATCGGGCAAAGCGGGGCTTTGCGGCAAATCCGCAAAGAAAGCGGCGGCCTCTGCATCCAATCGCGCGGGGTCAAGCACAGAAAATGCGCCCAGATTGTCGATATTTTGCATATGCGCCTGCGCCTCGGGCGAAAGCAGGAAATCGGCCACAACCTGCGCTGCTTCGGGATGCGCGGCGTTATAGGGAATAGCGACAAAGCTGATGTTGCCCAAAGTGCCGCCTTCGGGCACAAAGACCCGCGCCGTGTCTGGCAAAAGGCCCAAACCAATGGCCGCAGCGGCATAGCTGGGGTCAAAGGACATGGTGATGTCAATCTCCCCGTCATTCATCAGCCGCGCTTGGATAGATTCATTTTCGGGGAATGTTTCGCCGCCGCGCCACATCAAGGGACGCAGAGCGTCATACCATGCCCAAAGGGGGGCGGTGAGGGCGTCATAATCCGCCTCGGTCACAGGGCGTTGAAGGGCGGCGGGATCATCAACCAAGCTGATCAAGGCTTGTTTGAGGAAACTTGCCCCCATGAAATTGGACGGGTCGGGATGTGTGAAACGCCCCTCGTTTGCGCGCGCCCAATCAAGCAGGTCTGCCATGGTTCGTGGCGGGTTTGGCACCCGTGCGCTGTCATGGATAAAGACGAATTTCGCCAAGCGCCACGGGCTTTCCATACCCTCGACTGGGACGGTGAAATCCACAGAAGCAGGGGCATCAGGTGAGAGATCAACGAAACGTGCATTGGGAAGGCGGGAAACAAAGGGGCCGAATAGCAGGTCTTGCTCTTTCATTGCCAAAAAATTTGGACCGTTGATCCAGATCAGATCAACCGCGCCGCCCGTATCTTGGCCTGCGGCGCGCTCAGACAGCACCCGCGTGACCGCCTCGGCTGTATCGGTCAGGGGAACCTGCGCCACCGTGACACCAAAGCGCGCCTGCATTTGTTCATTCACCCAATCAATATAGCTGTTGGTGCGCGGATCACCGCCCCATGCGTGCCAATAGACGGTCTGCCCGCGCGCCGCGTCCAGCGTCTCTTGCCATGTTTGCGCCATGGCGGGCGGCGCGATGAAGAGGCAGAGAGCCGACAACAAATATTTGAATTTCATAATGTTCTCACTTTGAGTTTGGATCAAACGCCCCCCATGCCGCGATCAGGCGGGTGAGGGTGGTTATGGCACAAGCGGCCGCGAAAATCATCGCCAGCAAGGGGAAGGCCGCAGGAAACAGACAAAACGCGATGAAGATTGCAATGGTTTCTGCCCCTTCGGTCAATCCGCCCAAGTAATAAAACCCTTTTTGGGGATAGTCGGTCGATTGCATCCCGCGTTTTGCGGCGATCACCGCATAGGCAAGAAAAGATGCGCCCGTGCCCATGAAGCCCGCCAAAAGCACCGCCGCAGGCAGCGCGTTTTGGGCAGGGTCGGCAAGGGCAAAGCCAAGCGGCACGCTGGCATAAAAGAGGAAATCCAATGCAATATCCAAAAACGCGCCGCGATCCGTTGGGCCAGACAGGCGCGCCACCGCCCCGTCCAGACCGTCAAATGTGCGGTTGAGCAGGATCAACAGCAGCGCAAGCGTGAACTGCCCCATCGCCAGTGCAGGCAGGGCCGCCATGCCGATCATGAAACCCGTGAGCGTGATGTGGTCTGCCTGCACCCCGCGATGATACAGGGCTTGCGCCACGGGCAGGGTTAAGCGGCGCTGTAGGGGCAAAAGGCGCGCGTCAATCATTCTGCACCGCGCCGCCAGCCGTGAAAGCGCGACAGCAGCGCCAAGGCGCGCGCATTGACCCGTGCCTTGCGCCAATTTCCCGCGACATATTTATTGGCCTCCGCCATGGTTGGATAGACATGGATTGTGCCCAAGATTTTCTGAAGACCAAGCCCATGTTTCATCGCCAAAGTGAATTCAGCGAGCAGATTGCCCGCCTCGGCGCCCATGATGGTGGCGCCTAAGATGCGGTCACTGCCCTTTGCGGTCAGCACTTTGACAAAGCCCGTGGTGGTGCCATCGGCAATCGCGCGGTCAAGATCATCGAGATCATAGCGCGTGACCTCATAGGCGATCCCCTTGGCGCGGGCCTCCGTTTCGGACAGGCCAACGCGCGCGATTTCTGGATCGGTGAAAATGGCGAAGGGAATGGTGCGATAATCGGCCTTGCTGGCCCAAATATCCCCAAACAGCGCATTGACCGCTGCATAATAGGCCTCATGCGCGGCGGTATGGGTGAATTGATAAGGGCCTGCCACATCGCCCGCAGCCAGAATATTGGGCAGCAGGGTTTGCAGATAGTCATTCGTCTCGACCTTGGGCGCGGTGACGATCCCCAATTCCTCAAGGCCAAAGCCGCTTAGGCGGGGCGTGCGGCCAACGGCGATCAGCAGATCATCGGCCAAAATGGTCTCACGGCCTGCCTTGCCTTCGAGGGTCACGGCAATCTGGTCGCCCGATTTTGCACAAGCCACGGCACGCATGGCGGTTTTCAGGGTCACGCCATCTTGCGTCAGCGCCGCCGCCAGTGCGGCGCTGACCTCTGCATCCTCCCGCGCCAAGACGCGATCCGCCATCTCAACTTGGGTGATTTGCACCCCAAGACGTGCGAAACTTTGCGCCAATTCGCATCCAATCGGCCCGCCGCCCAAAATCACCATGGATTTGGGCGCAGAGGGGCGCGATTTCATCTCGGCCCAGAGCGTGTCTGAGGTGAGATAGGGCACATCCTGCAGGCCTTTGATGGGCGGGATCGCGGGGGCGGCACCCGTGGCGATGATGATCGCGCGGGTTGACAGCGTGGTGACGGTCCCATCGGCGCGCGTGATGTCCACGTGCCATGGATCGCGCAGGCGGGCATAGCCCTTGATCACCTCGACCCCTAACCCCTCATATCGCTCTACACTGTCATGCGGGGCGATTTGGGCAATCACCTCATGCACACGCGCCATGACGCGCGGAAAATCCACCTGTGGCGCGGGGGCATTGATCCCGTATTTTTCCGCTGTCCTGATGTCATGCGCGCGTTTGGCAGATTTGATCAGCGCCTTTGAGGGGACGCAGCCGAAATTCAGGCAATCGCCCCCCATTTCGCCTGCCTCAACAAGCGTGACCTTGGCCTTGACCGCCGCCGCGATATAGGCCGACACCAGCCCCGCCGCCCCTGCGCCGATCACGATCAGGTTGCGATCAAAGCGGGCAGGGCGGTGATCACCCCGATAGGCGCGGTGGCGTCTGATCTGCGCGACCGCAAATTTGGCGAGCCAAGGGAAAATGCCCAAAGCCGCAAATGACGCCAGCAACATCGGCGAGACAATATCACCAAGCGCGGAAATTCCCGCCAATTGGGTGCCTGCATTCACATAGACGGTGGTGCCTGCGAACATTCCCGCCTGACTGACCAGATAGAAGGTCAGCACCTTCATCGGTGACAGGCCCATCACCAGATTGACCACGAAGAACGGCACGATTGGCACGAGGCGCAAGGTAAACAGGTAAAAGGCCCCATCGCGGGCAAGGCCACGATTCACGCCCTCAAGACGCGCCCCAAAGCGCGCCATGACCCAATCTCGTGCGACATAGCGTGCGGCCAGAAAGGCCAAAGTCGCGCCAATCGAGGCCGCGAAAGACACCATCAAAAGTGCAGACCAAAAACCAAATATCGCCCCTGCGCCAAGCGTCATCCAAACCGCCAAGGGCAGGGAAAGCGCGGTCACAGCGACATAGGCGAGGAAATAGATGGTCCAAAGCAGCCCTGCGTTTTGGTCCCGATATAGGGCGGCCTGCGCCACCAGATCGCGCAACCCCTCCAGCGACAGGTCCAAGGCCGTGGCGGCCCAGAACCCCAAACCAATCAGGAGGAGCACCGCGATGGTGATGGCACGTTTCGTCATGGTGATACCCCGTTGGCCGCAGTGGCCTTTCCCGCTTCTGCCAAAAACAACGCCCGCGCGCCTAGTGTTATTTCCAAGTCTCACACCCATGTGAAAGGGCGTGATAGGGCATGGTCAGCGCATCACCAAAATTGGGGATTTGCAAGATTGGATCATTTGGGTGGTGGTTGATCCGACCATCAAATGGCGCACGCGGCTGTGCCCATAGGCCCCCATGACCAAGAGATCATGCGCGTTGTTTGATGTGGCATCTGCATCGCACAGCCGTGAAAGCAGCCGTTCGGGTTCGCCTGCCTCAATCAATATATCCGCGCTGATGCCCGCTTTGTTTAACTGCGCTTCGGCGGCTGTAATCGCGCTTTTTTGCGTGTCACTGGGGGTGCCTGCAAAAACCAGCGTGACCGACAGCCCCGCAAAGGCGGGGGCGGCTGCGATGTAATCCACCGCCTTTTTCGCGGATACCCCGCCGTCAAAGGCGATCAACACCTTGTGGATCGGGGCAAAGCGGCGATTGGCGATGAACACGGGCTTTTGTGCTGCGCGCAAAATCCGCCCAAGATTTGAGCCCAGATGCGCCATTGCTTGGCTTGCCGCCTCGCCGCGCTTGCCGATCAAAATCATTTGGGCGGCGGCTTCTTTTTCGGCGACCGTTTCCAGTAGATCACCGTGGCGCAGACGGGTTTCGACTTCGACCCCCTCGGCGCGGATCAGGGCCGCGGCATCTTCAAGCACCGCGCGCCCCTGTTCCACGGCCAGTTTCGCGCGCGCCTCATCCATATCCGCCAGTTGCGCCAAAAGACGGCTGCGTGCGCCAAGGCGGATCTGGCCGCTATAATCCCCCTGAGACGTGCCGCCTTGACGGGCGAGACTGTGGTATATTTTTACCTTCCAATCGCTGCGCTGTGCCATCCATGCCGCATAATGACAGAGGCTTTCGGAATAGGCAGAGGCATCAACAAGCGCCATCAAAATTGGTTTATCTGTCATTGCGCACCCCCTAATGGCCTGTCAGCGCATCCATTGCGCCTGGTTTGTCATGCATGGCCAACCTGTCCACGATGGTTTCTGAGGCCGCGTTGAGGCCGATCACCTCGACCTCTGCGCCCTCGCGGCGGAATTTCAGGATCGCCATATCCAAGGCTGCGACCGAAGAAATATCCCAAATATGTGCGCCGCTGAGATCAATGGTCACACGATCCAACGCCTCACGGAAATCAAAGGCCTTCATGAAATCCTCAGAGGAGGCAAAAAACAATTGCCCCTCGATGATATAGTGGCGGTGGCGCCCATCGGCGGTGATGGTGGATGTAACGCGAAACAGCTGCGCGATTTTCCACGCAAAGAAAATACCAGACAGAAGCACGCCCACCAAAACCCCGATGGCGAGATTATGCGTGTAGATCACGAAAAACACGGTGGCCAGCATCACGATGGAGGAGGAGCGGGGATGGTCGCGCAAATTGGCGATGGACGACCAAGAGAATGTCCCAATCGAGACCATGATCATAATTGCCACCAAGGCAGGCATCGGGATGATCGCCACAATATCGCCAAGCGAGACGCAGAGGATCAGCAGGAATATCCCCGCCACAAAGGTGGAGAGCCGCCCGCGCCCGCCTGATTTGACGTTGATGATGGATTGCCCAATCATCGCGCAGCCCGCCATGCCCCCGATGAACCCCGTGGCAGAATTGGCCAGGCCTTGGCCGATACATTCTTGATTTCGGTTCGATGTGGTATCGGTGAGGTCATCGACAATCTGCTGCGTCATCAGGCTTTCCAAAAGCCCAACAACGGCCACGGCCACTGAATATGGAAAGATGATTTGCAATGTCTCGAACGTCAGCGGGATGTCGGGGATCAGAAACACGGGCAATGTGTCGGGCAATTGCCCCATATCACCCACGGTGCGCACATCCCACCCCATGGCAAGGCACAGGCCCGTCAGCACGATGATGGTCACCAAGGGCGAAGGGATCGCGCGGGTTAGTCTTGGGAAGAGATAAATGATGGCCAAGCCTGCTGCGACAAGCGGGTAGGTCAAAACGGGCACGTTGCGCGGGTCAAGTTCGGGCAGCTGTGCGATGAAAATCAGGATGGCCAAGGCATTCACAAAGCCTGTCATCACGGATTTCGACACAAAGCGCATCACATAGCCAAGTCTGAGCAGACCCGCCATGATTTGCAAAAGACCCGCCAAAACCGTGGCCGCCAAGAGATATTGCAGCCCGTGATCGCGCACCAATGTGACCATCAACACGGCGGTTGCGGCGGTGGCTGCAGAAATCATGCCAGGGCGCCCGCCTGTGATCGCGCAGATCACCGCGATAGAGAAACTGGCATAAAGCCCCACCTTGGGGTCCACACCCGCGATGATGGAAAAGGCAATCGCCTCGGGGATGAGGGCCAAGGCCACAACCAAGCCCGACAAGAGATCGGCACGGATGTTATGTGTCCATTCATGGCGATACTGTGCGAGAGATATCATAAATTACAGTCCCTTACCAACCTTGGCGCGTGAGGGTGGTGTGTTGTCGATCAGCACGGCCGCGCGACACTGATTGCCCTGTGGGACGTTGCACGCCCCACTGATTTTTCATAAAACTGCCGCCTCTATAGGGAGGGGGGCTCAAAATGCCAACCCCGCCCCTGTGCTTGACAAGCCTGCCTTGGTCATCGCAAGGGACGCGAAACACAGGGAAACCCAAGCCCGCACCATGCGCCAAAGCCCAATTACCCGAAATGCCCGCCTGAGCGTGGCCCCGATGATGGACTGGACCGATCGCCATTGTCGGTTTTTTCATCGTCTGATGTCGCATCACGCGTTGCTCTATACCGAAATGGTCACTGCGGCGGCCTTGGTAAATGGGCAGGCGGCGCGGCATTTGGATTATGACGCGGCGGAGCACCCCGTGGCTTTGCAGCTTGGCGGGTCTGATCCTGCGCAGCTGGCACAGGCGGTCAGGATCGCGGCCCCTTGGGGCTATGATGAGATCAATCTGAACGTGGGATGTCCCTCGGATCGTGTGCAATCTGGCACATTTGGCGCTGTGTTGATGAAAACCCCCGCGCGTGTCGTGGATTGTGTCAAAGCCATGCAGGATGCCTGCACGACCGAGATCACGGTGAAATGCCGCATCGGTGTCGATGATCAAACCCCAGCCGAGGTTTTGCCTGATTTTCTGGATCATATGCGCCGCGCGGGAGTGACGCGCCTGACCATCCATGCGCGCAAAGCATGGTTGGACGGATTAAGCCCGAAGGAAAACCGCAGCATTCCCCCTCTTGATTACGATCTGGTCTATCGGATGAAAGCGGAATTTCCCGATTTGCATCTGTCGATCAATGGAGGGATTTCGGATTTGGACGCGGTGCGCGCCCATTTGGTGGGTGGGATGGATGGGGTAATGGTGGGGCGAGCGGCCTATCAAAGCCCCTATGCGATATTGGGCGCGGCAGATCAGACGATCTACGATGCCCCCCACGCGGCCTTAAGCGCCGTTGAGGTGGCGCAGGCCATGATCCCATATGCCGCGCGCCATATCGCGCAAGGCGGGCGGCTGCATCATATCACGCGCCATATGTTGGGATTGTTCGCGGGGCAGTCTGGCGCGCGCGCATGGCGGCGTATTTTATCGACCGAGGCCCAAGGGCCAGATGCAGGGCCAGAGGTGATCAACCGCGCCTTGAACGCGATGGTGGGGCAGGATTAAGACCCAAGGCGCGCGGCGCGTCCCCCACGGCGTTTGTTCAAAAGCCCCGCACGGCTTGGCAGCGCCGTCATAATCTCGCGGCGTTCCTCGGGTGTTTTGCGGGACCAACTGCTGATTTCATCAATGGTGCGAAAGCATCCCGTGCAGATCCGCTCGGCGGGATGGATGACGCAAACCTTGATACAGGGGGAGGCGATTTCATCGCGTCTCCAGACCTCATCTGTCATGATATGCCCTGCCTCTAAGTTACGTTGCGGATGACGCGCATCCGATCCAGTGATCCTTGCAATATATAGCTTGCCGCGACCGCATCAATCACCTCGGCGCGACGTTTTCGGGACGTATCCGCCTCCAGCAGCGCGCGTTCGGCCGCCACGGTGGACAAGCGCTCGTCCCAAAATGCGGCGGGCAGATGGGCAAGCCCTTCAAATTGTTGCATATTGCGTAGGAATGCGCGGGTTGATTGGGCGCGGGGGCCTTCGCTGCCGTCCATATTGCGCGGCAGGCCCAAGATCAGCCCGCGAATATCGCGCGCCGCCACCAATTTTGCCAATGCCTCAGCATCCTTGGTGAATTTTTCGCGGCGGATCGTCAACAGCGGTGTTGCCACGGATTGAAACAAGTCGCTGATGGCCACGCCGATGGTTTTGCTGCCGAAATCAAGCCCCAAGACCGCGGCGGGTGGGCACACGGAGGCGGCAAATTCGTGGAGATCAGCAAAATCGGCATTCATTGCGGCAGGGCCGCCTCAGCGCTGTCTAAAACGGTGGCGGCCCCGTCTTGACCTGCAAAATTATTGCGGGCCTCGGCCAGAACTTGGCGCGCCTCATCCACGCGGCCCATCACGCCCAATGCGGTGATCAGCTGTGCATATTCCTCG
Organism: Rhodobacteraceae bacterium XHP0102; assembly: GCA_025751475.1. Lineage (GTDB taxonomy): Bacteria > Pseudomonadota > Alphaproteobacteria > Rhodobacterales > Rhodobacteraceae > M30B80. Next base: position 1,095,110 of record JAOWLD010000001.1, on the reverse strand, counting down.
ACTGTGCCGCCCTGATCGGCCAGTCGAGCGGCCAGATTGGCGACCATACCCTCGACCATTGCGGCGCGATCCTCGGCGCTCATGCCTTCGGCGGCTTCTATTTGTGCGGCATCTGGCCCCCGCAAATTGGGCGCGGTTTCTGCGGCGGGTTGAGGCAAATCATCCACGGAGATTGGAGAGCCCGCCAAAAACGCGACCTCCTCGATTTGCAGGCGGATTGGCTCCAGCCACGGGGCGGTGCTGCTGCTTTCGGCAAGCAGATTGCGCCAAATCTCGAAGGCCAGATCAGGGCGTCCGCCTTGCGCATACATCAAGCCCTGATAATAGCGCGCGGTTCCGTTGCGTGGCGCGCGGGTCAGCGTTTCTTGCAGCACCGCCTCGGCCTCGGGCGAGACATAGCCACCCGCCGCCAAAATCATCATTTCCGCAAGATAAGCGCGGGCCTGCAACCCTTCGGCGCTGTCGGGGTCAAGCAGCGCCAAATAGGTTTCCTGTGCGGTTACGGCGGCGCTGAAATTGCCAAGGCGCAGCTCATTTTCCGCCAACAGCCGCCAGCCCGTTGGATCATCGCGCCGCTCGGTCATGATTGTGCGCAGCCGTTCGACCAGTGCCTCCAATTCGGGATTTTCGGGCAGGGTAGGGCGTGGTGCGCGGGCCGTCTCGACCTCTGCCTCGGCTTGCGAGGGGCGCGCGGCGCGGTTTTCTTCGATGCGTTCTATCCGATCTTGCAGGGGCATATCTGGGTAATTTGGCACGCCAATTTGTGCATAGGTGAACACCGCCAAGCCAAGCGTGGCAATCAAGCCTGCGGGGATCCAGAGCATCCCGCTGCGTAATCCCGTGCTGGCCGTTTGCGCGGCTTGCAAGGCGCGGTCCGCTTCGATCAGGCGGCGCGAGACTTCGGCGCGGGCGCGTTCGGCATCCTCGGCCGACAGCACCCCACGCGCCTCATCGCGCGACAGCTCCTCCAATTGATCGCGATAGACTTGCACATCATAGGCTTCGGTCGGGGCATCTTCGGCCTGTGCCCGCGTAAAGGCGCGCAACAAGATCAAAATGGCCACCACTGAAAGTCCCGCGCTTGCAATCCAAAACGCCATTGAAACAGCTCCTTCATCGTTCTCTGCGTTCCGATGTAAGGGTTGCCGATCCAGATCGAAAGGATAATTCGGCACAAACACCCGCGACCATCTTGCGCAGGTGCGATCAGCGCGGCAAAACAGGGGCAGAAATCATGGTTTGCAACTGGTCGTTTTTGCGCGCAAATATGCCGCCCGCAGTATCCTTTTGCGTCCCGAACAGGGCCAAACAGGGGCTAGTTTTCAGGAGTGTCTTTCGCCATGCGTCATTATTCTGTCTTTGCCATCGTCAAAGAGGCAATGGGATATCACCAAGGTTGGGAACGCGCGTGGCGCAACCCAACACCAAAGGCGCATTATGACGCGATCATCATCGGCGCAGGCGGCCATGGTTTGGCTACGGCCTATTATCTGGGCAAGAATTTCGGCATCACCAATGTGGCCGTGATTGAAAAGGGCTGGCTTGGCGGCGGGAACACGGGGCGCAACACCACGATTATCCGCTCAAACTATCTCCAAGACCCGTCTGCTGCGATCTATGAAAAATCGCGCAGCCTTTATGAGACCTTAAGCCAAGATTTGAACTATAACATCATGTTCAGCCCGCGCGGCGTGATCATGTTGGCGCAGACCGAGCATGAAAAGCGCGGCTATTTGCGCACGGCGCACGCGAATTCGCTGCAAGGGGTGGAAACACGCTTCATCACCCCGCGCGAGGTCAAAGAACTGTGCCCGATCATCCATCTGGAAGGGCCACGTTATCCTGTATTGGGCGGCCTGTGGCAGGCGCGTGGTGGCACGGCGCGCCACGATGCGGTGGCATGGGGCTATGCGCGGGCCTGTTCGGCGATGGGGATGGACATCATCCAACAATGCGAAGTCACCGCCATCCACCGCGAAAATGGCACGGTTAGCGCGATTGAAACCACCAAGGGCCGCATTGGGTGCAATAAATTGGGCATCGTGGTGGCGGGTCATTCAAGCCATGTGGCCGATATGGCGGGCTTCCGTCTGCCAATTGAATCGGTGGCGCTACAGGCGTTGGTGTCTGAACCGATTAAGCCCTGCATGGATGTGGTGGTCATGGCCAACACGGTGCATGGCTATATGAGCCAATCTGACAAGGGTGAGATGGTCATTGGCGGCGGCGCGGATGGCTATAACAACTATACGCAACGCGGCTCCTTCCAGCATATCGAGGAGACGGTGCGCGCCTTGGTCGAGACCTTCCCGATGATTTCGCGCCTTAAGATGCTGCGCCAATGGGGGGGGATTGTCGATATGACGGGGGATCGTTCCCCGATTATCTCTAAAACCCCTGTTGAGAATTGCTTTATCAACTGTGGTTGGGGCACGGGCGGGTTCAAGGCCATCCCTGGATCAGGCTGGGCGATGGCAGAACTCATGGCCAAGGGGCATTCGCCCTTGGCCGATGAGTTTGGCCTAAACCGCTTCCGCGAAGGCCGCTTCATTGATGAAAGCGTAGCGGCGGGGGTGGCGCATTGATGGCGAATATTGACTTGAGCGAGGTTCAGCTATGCTGCTTTTAACCTGCCCCTATTGCGGTGTCTCCGCTGATGAAACCGAACTTTCCCCCGGCGGTGAGGCGCATCTCAAGCGCTTTGGCCCAGGGTCTTCGGATGAGGATTTTGAAGGCTATCTGTTCATGCGGCACAACCAAAAGGGCGTGCATTTTGAACGTTGGCGGCACACATATGGCTGTGGCAAATGGTTTTTGGCGGCGCGCTGCACCGCGAGCCTAGAGGTGTTTGGAACCTATAGCGCCCAAACGCCCGAACCCCCCAAAGAGATCATCGAGAAAATACAGGCAAAACGCCCTGATTGGAGCCTGACATGAGCCATCGTTTGCCCCAGGGCGGGCGTCTGATCGACAAGACCCGCACGGTTTCCTTTACCTTCAATGGCCAGAAAATGCGTGGCGTCGCGGGCGATACGCTGGCCTCTGCGCTATTGGCGGAAGACCAGATGTTGGTGGGCCGTTCGTTTAAATATCACCGCCCGCGCGGGATCATGGCCTCGGGCGCGGAAGAACCCAATGCGCTGGTCGGTCTGGGGCGCGATGCGCGGTTTGAGCCGAACCAACGCGTGACCACCACTGAATTGTTCGAGGGGCTAGAGGCGCAAAGCCAAAACCATTGGCCAAGCCTTGAGACCGATATTGGCGTGGTGAATAATTACCTCGCGCGGTTTTTGCCTGCGGGATTTTATTACAAGACCTTCATCCATCCGCGCCCGTTTTGGAAATACGTGTTTGAACCCATAATTCGGCAATCTGCGGGGTTGGGCAAAGCCCCCAAAGATCGTGATGCAGACCGTTACGAGCATTTCTACGCCCATGTTGATCTGCTGATCATTGGCGGCGGGATTGCGGGGCTTCAGGCCGCTTTGGCGGCAGGCAAACTGGGCAAGCGTGTGCTTTTGATCGAACAGACCGCCCATTGGGGTGGCCGCGCGCCTGTGGATGGGATCGAATTGGGCGGCAAATCCGCCGATGCGTGGATCGCCGCCACAGTGGCCGCGCTTGGCAAGATGAAGAATGTCACCTTGCGCAATCGCACCATGGGGGCAGGGGTCTATGATCACGGCTATGCCTTGGCCTATGAGCGCGTGACGGATCATGCGCCAATGGTCGATGGCCCGCGCCATCGCTTGTGGCGTATTCGTGCCGCGCGGATCATCACCGCGACAGGTGCGATTGAGCGCCCCTTGTCCTTTGCAGGGAATGATATTCCCGGCGTGATGTTGGCCAGTGCCCTGCGCGATTACATCGTGAATTATGGCGTGGCCGCGGGCAAGTGTATCGTGATTGCCACCAACAATGATGATGGCTATCGCAGCGCCTTGGTCGCCAAAGAAGCGGGGCTTGAGGTGGCAGCCGTGATCGACCCGCGCCCCGCGGCGACAGGCGATTTGATTGAGGCCGCCCGTTCTGCGGGTATTCCAATTAAGCAAGGGATGGCGATTGCCGAAGCCCAAGGGGGCAAGCGTGTCACGGGCGTGAAAATCTGTGCGCAAGACAGTGATGGCAGCACGGGCGAGGTCATCGCCTGTGATGCGGTTGGGATGTCGGGCGGTTGGTCGCCCGTGGTGCATCTGTGGTCCCATTGCGGCGGCAAGTTGATTTGGGATGCGGCACAGGCGTGTTTCCGCCCCGATCCCGCACGCCCGCCACTTAGCCATGATGGCGAAGGGTTCGTCTTTGCCGCAGGGGCCGCCGATGGCCATGCCACCGCCGCCGCTGCGCTGGCCTCCGCCAATGCGGCGGTTGGGGCGGCGACAGGCCATGCGATCACCACCCGCCTGCCCAAAGTGGCCGAAGCAGTGATGGGGGATTTGGCCCCGATTTGGATCATGCCCGCCCGCGCCAATATCCAGAAACGCGCGAAAATGTGGCTGGATTTCCAAAACGATGTGAAAGTGTCCGATGTGCAGCTCGCCGCGCGCGAAGGCTATGAAAGCGTTGAACATACCAAGCGCTACACCACATTGGGCATGGCGACCGATCAAGGAAAACTCAGCAATATCAATGGCCTTGCGGTGCTTGCGGATGCATTGCAAGCGGAAATTCCCGCTGTGGGGACCACCACGTTCCGCCCGCCTTATACGCCCATTTCCATGGGGGCCATCGCAGGCGAGGCGCGCGGGGATATTTTCCAACCGCTGCGCCGCACGCCGATGTTTGATTGGCACGTGGCACAGGGTGCGGATTTTGAACCTGTGGGCCAGTGGCGGCGTCCCTATTGCTATCCCCGCGTGGGCGAGGATCGCCATGCCGCCGTGACGCGCGAGATCAACGCCACGCGCGGCGCTCTTGGTCTGCTTGATGCATCGACCTTGGGCAAGATCATCGTCAAAGGGCCTGATGCGGGGCGGTTCATGGATATGCTCTACACCAATATGATGAGCACCTTGAAACCTGGCCGCTGCCGTTATGGCCTGATGTGCAATGAGAACGGGTTTTTGATGGATGACGGCGTTGTGGCGCGTCTCGATGAAGACACCTTCCTCGTTCATACGACAACGGGCGGGGCAGATCACATCCATGCGCATATGGAAGATTGGCTGCAATGCGAATGGTGGGATTTCAAGGTATACACCGCCAATGTGACCGAGAGATGGGCACAGGTGGCCGTGGTTGGCCCCAAGGCGCGCAAGCTGTTGGAGAAGCTTGGCTCTGACACGGATTTGTCGGCCGAGGCGCTGCCCTTTATGGCGTGGACAGATGCGAAAATCGGCGGGTTTGAGGCGCGGGTGTTCCGCATTTCCTTCTCAGGTGAGCTGTCCTTCGAAATCGCGGTTCCCGCAAGTCAGGGATTGGAGTTCTGGGAAACCCTGATCGAGGCGGGCGCGGAATGGAACATCACCCCCTATGGCACCGAAGCCCTGCACGTCATGCGGGCTGAAAAGGGCTTTATCATGATCGGGGATGAAACCGATGGCACGGTGATCCCGCAGGATTTGGGCCTTGATTGGGCGATTTCCAAAAAGAAAGAGGATTATTTGGGCAAACGCGCGCAGGCGCGCAGCTTCATGGATAATCCTGATCGGTGGAAATTGGTGGGTCTTGAGACGCTCGATGGTGGGGTTCTGCCAGATGGGGCCTATGTGATCCGCGCAGGCAGAAACGCCAATGGCCAGAACAATGTCCAAGGGCGCGTCACATCGACCTATTATTCCCCCACGCTGGATCGCGGGATCGCCATGGCGCTGATCCATAATGGCCCTGATCGCATGGGCGAGGTGGTTAATCTCACCGATGGCAAAGGTGGGCAGATCAAGGCCCGTATTTGTTCGACCATCTTCTTTGATCCCGAAGGGGAGAAGCAAAATGTCTGATCTCAGCACCCTCACGGCTTATGTCAGCGTCACCGAACTGCCGCTGCAAGGCATGATCACCTTGCGCGCCGATTTGGCGCAGAAATCCGTGGCCACGGCGGTCAAGGCCATCACGGGCCTTGCCATGCCCGCACCGCGCGAAATCGTTGAGAAGGGCGGTTATGGGATCGCTTGGATGTCACATGACGAGGTGATGATCCTGTGTCCCGCAGCCGAATGCAGCGCCCATGTCGCCACATTGGATAAAAAATTGGCCAAGCTGCATCATTTGGCACTTGATATGTCGGATGCGCGCGCGGTGTTTGAGATCACCGCGCCAAATGCGGGTGCGTTGCGCGACACATTGGCCAAATTGATGCCCGCAGATTTTCATCCCGATACTTTCGGCATGGGCGAATTGCGCCGCAGCCGCGTGGCACAGGCGGCTGCCGCCGTTTGGCTGACCAGCCCCAAAACCGCGCGGTTGTTCTGCTTTCGCTCGGTCGCGCAATATGTGCATGACCTGCTGCGCGTCTCAGGCGCAAAAGGCGGCGAGGTGGGGTATTTCTAAACGCGTATTTGGGGCAGGGGCTTGACCTTTGCCCCCTTCGCCCTTCATCAGGGGAGAAGAACTTCATTCACAGTCACGAGGGGACGAACGCAATGGCCTTTACACTTCCTGACCTGCCTTATGCCCATGATGCGCTTGCCGCAAAGGGGATGTCGGCCGAGACATTGGAATTCCACCACGACCTGCACCACAAGGCCTATGTGGATAATGGCAATAAGCTGATCGCAGGCACCGAATGGGAGGGGAAATCCCTCGAAGAGATCATCACAGGCACCTATCAAGCGGGTGCTGTGGCGCAAAACGGCATCTTCAACAACGCAAGCCAGCACTGGAACCATGTGCAATTCTGGGAAATGATGGGGCCAGGTTCATCGGCCATGCCATCGGAATTGGAAAAAGCATTGGTTGCGGGCTTTGGCTCGGTTGATCAGTTCAAGGCTGATTTCGCCGCCGCAGGCGCAGGCCAATTCGGTTCTGGCTGGTGCTGGCTGGTGCAAGAGGCCGATGGCAGCCTGAAGGTCACCAAGACCGAAAACGGCGTCAATCCGCTATGCTTTGGTCAAACGGCCCTCTTGGGCTGTGATGTGTGGGAGCATTCCTACTACATCGACTACCGCAACAAGCGCCCTGCCTATTTGGATAATTTCCTGAACAACCTCGTGAATTGGGAAAACGTGGCCGCGCGCATGAAATAAGGCGCGCCACGGCCTCGGACGACACCCAACCCCTCGCGCAAGCGGGGGGTTTTTGTGTTTAATTTTATTGCGCTTTTTGTTGTGATGCCGCACTTTGCGGCAGACTGTGTGGGATGCATTTGCGCGACTTCGAGCGAATACTTGCTATTGTTTAGTTATATATTAACTGATAATGGGGTAATGTGGGTTGGCAAACGGATATACAAGAGTAGCTACTGGAGACTACTGTGAGGTCTGGTTTGCAGAGCATGCCATGGGCACTTACAACAGCGCGACTGCATCCGAAAGAGCGCGCATGAACAAAGTTTTGGATACTATTTGTGAACATGGATATCGCGATTTAACAGAGACTCAATTCAAGAGCGAGGGTCGCTATCCATTAGGGGGAACTAGTAAAGCAGCGCTAGTATATGCGCTGAAATCGGGGCAGCTGAGAATTTATGGGGTATTTGTCAGCGAAATCCCCAAAAGACTTGTGTGCCCCGAAGGAACGAAAAAGAAAAAGCGAAAAGCAGACAGAAAGCAGCTTGAGCGCGTTGCAAAGAAAGTGGGAGAGGATCAAATATCATGATAGAAATCGATATTCTCGGGCCTAGAGAAGGTGAAGAAGAGGTATTTGCGATTGAGGCTTTGGTGTTTGATACACAACTGGAGCTCCAGCGCGCCATGAGAGAAAAAAAAATCACTCAGGCGCAGTTGGCAGATCTACTGGATATGACTCCATCTCGAGTTTCGCAGATTTTCTCTGACCGCGCACCCAATTTGACATTGAAAACAATTGCACGAATTGGGATGGCGCTTGGAGAAAAATTCGTGTTTTCTCGAGATACTTCTGGTCCTAAACTCACCGCTACGCGAGAGTTTTCCATTGATCTTAAGAACTTGAACCGGTGCGCGGACTGGACTGAGGTCGCAGCTAACGACTTCAACCACGTTATTCCTGCTTCCAAACGGGATATCGCTTAATGAAAGAACATCGGGATAATGATCCGCTTATTGAGGGGCCTTTATCTGCTTCCAACATTGATTCTGGGGAATGGCAAAAACTTACCGAGTCCGCGCGATTGAGGAGCCTCAGGATGATCAAGTCTGCCTTTTCAGTTAAGCCAGAGGTTTACAAGGAAGAAGAGAACTTAGACAAAATGACGTTCCAAGGGAACCCAGTTGGATTTGAATTTCACGAATCCAGTAACTCAATGATAGGTTTCTATCGCTGGAGTGCCGAAATCAAAATGGGGAAGAAAAAGGTGTTAAAGTTCGAAGCTGACTATATTTTACAATATAGTGGGGTTCAGGATTTTGAGGAAGCTTACGTTGAGTTTTACTTCAGAAAAGTTGGAAGGTTCACGAGCTATCCTTACTTTAGATCTGATTTTAGCCACAATTGTTGTTCAGCTGGACTGTTTCTCCCCCCCTTGCCATCGTTAAATGAACGGGTGAACTAGATTGTTTTCCCGCCACAGATGCGCGCGCCACGGGCGATGATGGGTGGGTTGCTATGAGTGGCGCCACCAAAGGCGTTTTGGCGATGGTAGGGGCCTGTGTGATTTGGGGCTTCTCCGCGCTTTACTATAAATTATTGGCCGACATCCCCCCGTTGGAGGTGCTGGCGCATCGCACATTGTGGTCTGTGGTGGTGTTTGTGGGGGTTCTGGCACTGCAAGCGCGGATTGGCGAATTGCGCCTTGCCTTGTCGGGGGGGCGGTCATTCGCCCTGATTGGCGCTGCGGCTTTGATGATTTCAACCAATTGGTTCTTTTTTATCTTTTCCATCCAGACGGGCCATTTGATGCAAAGCTCGCTTGGCTATTACATCTTCCCCTTGGTGGCTGTGGCGCTTGGCGCGATTGTCTTGAAGGAGCGCCTTTCAAACCCCAAGAAAATCGCTGTTTTGCTGGCTGCTGTGGCGGTGGTGCAATTGACCATTGGTCTGGGCGTGGCCCCGTGGATTTCGCTGATTTTGGCCTTCACCTTTGGTCTTTACGGCCTGATCAAGCGCTATGTCGCAGCGGGGCCTGTGGTTTCCGTCACGGCGGAGGTGATCTTGCTTGGGCCGATCGCGTTTGGGTATTTGGTTTGGCTTGGCCGTGATCTGGGCGTGTTTGGTGCCGATCTGGTGCAGTCTGGTTTGTTGATCCTGTCAGGTCCGTTGACCGCTGCGCCCTTGATCCTGTTTTCCTACGCCTCGAAACGCGCGGCACTTTCGACCATCGGATTGGTGCAATACCTTAACCCCACGCTGCAATTCACCATTGCGGTCGTGATATTTGGCGAGGTGCTGACCCTGTGGCACGGCGTGGCCTTTGCCCTGATCTGGACGGGTCTGGCGCTTTATTCCGCCAATGCGCTGAAACCTCAGGCCGCGCGATAAGCCAAAAGCCGCGCCATGGCATCGGCGGGGGTGTTGACGGGCTCGACAAAGCCCAGAAGCGATGGATCGGCAAAGCCTTCATCAATCACATGACCAAGCAGCGCCAGAAGCCTGTCCCAATATCCCGCGCTATTTATGGCGATGACAGGCTTGGTATGCAGCCCCAATTGCCGCCATGTCAGCACCTCGAAAAACTCGTCCAAACTGCCCGCACCGCCGGGCAGCAGCACGACCGCATCGCAATTCATGAACATGACCTTTTTGCGCTCGTGCATATTTTCGGTCACGATGAAACGGCCCAGATCGCGCTTGCCCAATTCGCGGCTCATCAAGTGAACGGGGATCACGCCGAATGTATCGCCGCCCGCCGCTTGTGCGCTGCGGGCCACGTGGCCCATCAGCCCCACATCACCCGCCCCATAGACAAGGCGCATCTGTGCCTGCGCCAATGCGACACCCAAATCGCAAGCATCTTGGGCATATTGCGGATTTGTGCCATCGCGCGCGCCGCAAAAGACACAAACAGAAAAATCGCGCATCGAGGGGTCCTTTGGTTTTTGCATCCTGTGATGGTTCTGTGATAGCCGCCTTTGCGGGGCGGCTCAACTGCCGCACTGCCGCAGATATGGCACAGTTTTATGACGCAGCGCACCGCAACATCTTGCGGATGACGTGCTGATTGAGGCAATATTTGCCAAGAATGCGGTGCTAGGGGATAAATCAGATCGCAGGCGCAGATCGCAGGCGGGGACATAAGGTGAAAGAACATGGCGAACGGGTCTAAAATGGCAGGGGGTTTGTCGGGCGTGGGGATGGGTGTTGTTGCCCTTGCCTTGGCGGTGTTTGGGTTTTTGGGCTGGCAGGTGTTGAACGAAGCGCCCGCAACCGAAGACGTGGCGGCGGAAACCGCTACTGAAACGGTGGCCCCAGAAACGGTGGCCCCAGAAACGGCAGATGCAGACAGCGGTGCAGATACAGGCGCGGATGACGCAAGCGCCGAGGCAACCGCGGCTGAAACAGCTGCGGCCCCTGCAACCGATGAAACCACCCCCGCGGTCGTCACCACAACGCCGCTGCTGGATGTGATCCGCGTGGCCCCTGATGGGATGACCGTAATTGCAGGATCGGCAATGCCAAATGCCGAGGTTTTCTTGCTGCTCGATGGTGCGGACAGCGCCGAGGCATCAGCGGATCGTGCAGGGAATTTTGTGTTATTGTCGAAACTTGCCCCATCAGAAAATCCACGTCTTTTGTCGGTTGAGGCCACAGATGAAACAGGGGCGCGGGTCGCTGCGGAACAGACCTTGATCGTGGCGCCAATTGCGGCGCCTGTGGCCTTGGCCGAGACGGAAGGCGCGGCGGATGGAGCATCACCTGATGCCACGCAAAGCAGCAGCAGCCCGATTGTCCTGCGATCGGATGCGCGCGGTGTGTCCCTTGTCCAAGGGGGCGGTGATGGGGGCGGTGATGCGGCGGTGGCCCTGAGCATCGACACGGTCAGTTATTCAAGCGCGGGTGACGTGCAGATCGCGGGCCGTGCGGATGCGGGCGCGGCCTTGCGCGTCTACCTCAACAATGCGCTTGTGGCCGAGACTGCGGGCGGTGCGGATGGCACATGGCGCGCGGATGTCATGGGCGTGGCGGCAGGTGAATATGACCTGCGTGTGGATCAATTGGCCGCCGATGGCACGGTGACGGCCCGCTCCGAGACGCGATTTACCCGCGAGGCTGCGGCGCAGATTGCGGAGGCCAGCGGGTCTATGGAAAATGCGATCCGCGTGGTGACGGTTGAGCGCGGCTTTACCCTGTGGGGGATTGCCGAAAATATGCTTGGGTCGGGATTTGACTATGTGCAGATTTTCGATGCGAACCGTGATCAAATCCGCGACCCTGATTTGATTTACCCAGGCCAAGTGTTCACCATTCCTGCGCCATAAGGCGCGGGGTCTGCGTAAGATTTCAAGCGGGGCTCTGGTCATCAGCGCCCCGCTTCTTTACGTTCGGCCACAGTATATCAGACGAGTCTCCAAACCCGATGACAGCACCCGATGCCAATGCCCCCGCGATTGATCCTGAAAGTCGTGCCTCAAGCCTGATCACCTTACGCAAGGTGGGGCCATATTTGTGGCCACGCGATATGCCTTGGGTCAAATATCGGGTGGTTTTGGCCCTCTTGTCGCTGGTTGTGGCCAAGCTGATCGCCGTGGCGGGGCCATTCGCCTATAAGGCGGCGGTCGATGCGTTGGGGGGCGATGCGCCAAGCCCCGCTTGGGCGCTTGGCCTTGGTGCGGTCGGATTGACCGTGGCCTATGGGGTGGCGCGCGCGGGCAATGTCGGTTTTCAACAATTGCGTGATGTGATCTTCACCCGTGTTGGACAGCGCGCCTTGCGCATGATCGCGATTGAGACCTTTCGCCATATCCACGCCCTGTCGATGCGGTTTCACATCACGCGGCGCACAGGCGGCCTGAGCCGCATCATCGAGCGTGGTGTAAAAGGCGTGGATTTCCTGCTGCGCTTTTTGCTGTTTTCCATCGGGCCGCTGATCCTTGAATTGCTGTTGACGGGGATCATCCTCGCGACCGTATTCGACATCAGCTATTTGGCCGTGCTGATTGTCACCATCGCGCTTTATGTCTGGTTCACCTTCAAGGTGACCGAATGGCGGGTCAAAATCCGCCGCGAGATGAATGACCAAGACACCGATGCCAATCAAAAGGCGGTCGACAGTCTGCTGAATTTTGAAACGGTCAAATATTTCAACGCCGAAGAGCGCGAGGCGCGGCGCTATGACAGGGCCATGGCGGGTTATGAGACAGCGGCCATCAAAACGAATTATTCGCTTGGCTTTCTGAATTTTGGGCAATCCCTGATCATCACAACGGGGTTGGTTGTTGTGATGATTATGGCGGCCTTGGGGGTTGAGCGGGGCGAGTTGACGGTGGGGGATTTCGTGATGGTGAATGCCTTCATGATCCAAATCACGATGCCGCTGAATTTCTTGGGCACAGTGTATCGGGAAATTCGTCAGGCCTTGGTCGATATGGGCGAATTGTTCACCCTGCTGGAGCAACCCGCCGATGTGCATGACGCACCCGATGCAGCACCGCTAAAGGTCACCCGTGGCAAGGTGGAATTCCGTGGGATTGATTTTTCATATGAGGCCACACGGGCGATTTTACACGCCGTGGATTTCACCCTTGAAGCAGGGCAAAGCGTGGCTTTGGTTGGGCCTTCTGGTTCGGGGAAATCGACCATCGGACGGCTGTTGTTTCGGTTTTACGACCCGCAGAAGGGGCAGATTGTGATTGACGGTCAGGACATTGCCAAAGTCACACAAAGCTCGCTGCATGACGCCATTGGGGTGGTGCCGCAAGACACGGTTTTGTTCAACGACACCATACTTTACAACATCGCCTATGGCCGCCCCGATGCCAGCCGCGCCGAGGTTGAGGCGGCCGCGAAATCCGCCAAAATTCACGATTTCATTCAAAGCCTGCCTGAGGGGTATGACACCATTGTGGGCGAGCGCGGGTTGAAGCTGTCTGGTGGCGAAAAGCAACGCGTGGGTATTGCGCGCACCCTGTTGAAGGACCCGCCGATCCTGCTGCTTGATGAGGCGACATCGGCGCTGGACACAGAGACGGAGCGCGAGATCCAAGGCCAGTTGCGCGCACTTGGTCAAGGGCGCAGCGTGATCATGATTGCCCATCGCCTCTCCACCGTGGTGGATGCTGATTTGATTATGGTATTGGATCAGGGCGTGGTTGTCGAACGGGGCCGTCACGAGGATCTGGTCGCGCAAGGCGGGCGCTACAGCGCCATGTGGGCGCGCCAAATGAGCGAGCAAGACCGCGCCCCCCAATAAGGGGAAAAGGGGGGGCGCTTTATTGTGCCGCGTGGATGGTCGGGCCCGATTTTTTGTCCAATTGATCCTGCGTCACGTCATCGTGCCAAACGATCAAGGGATTAGCGGTTTCCAATGCAGCGCGCTCTAGCGCGTAATCTTGGGTGCGCTGCGACAGGCGCGTGGCGCCAATGCGGGCCAGTGCCTGTGCGATCCATCTTAAAATCTCGTTCCACCAGATACGCACGGCCAGAAGGGACGGGGTGAACACCAAGGTCAGCACCGTTGCAATCCCCAAGCCAAACACCACAGCCGTGGCGAGGTTCTTCCACCATAATGCCGTGGGGCTGTCGATGGTGTAGCCACCGTTGGCAAAATCGAGGCTGATGCCAAACATCATCGGCGCAAGCCCCGCCATCGTGGTGATGGTGGTCAAAAGCACGGGGCGTATGCGCGCCTCAACGGTTCGGATGATGGCCTCGAGCGGGGCCAAATAGCGGCTGTATTCCTGATATGTGTCGATCAACACAATGTTGTTGTTCACCACAATCCCTGCAAGCGCCACAATCCCTGTGCCCGTCATGATGATCGAAAAACTTTGCCCCATGGTCAAAAGACCGATCAACACGCCCGCGGTAGAGAGGATAACCGCCAGAAGCACCAGAACCGAATTGTAGAAAGAATTGAACTGCGCCAGTAGGATAATGAACATCAAGCCAAGCGATGCAGCAAAGGCCTGCGATAGAAATGCTTGGCTTTCGGCCTGATCCGCCTGATCTCCGCCCCATTGCCAATTCACCCCATCGGGCAGAAGGGCACCTGTTTCCAACGCCTCTGTGAGCGCGGCGATGCGTTCATTCGCGGTGATCGCAATCAGATCAACAGGGCCCTCAAGCGCCTCTTGCAACTCTGCGCGCGTGATCCCTTCGGCGAGGCTGTAGAGCACATAATCGCGCCCATCCTTGCTGAATTCTGCAGTGGCATTTGCGTGTTCGGGGGCTGCATTGCGCAACATCCCCAAAGCGCGCCCGTCTTGCTCCACCCGAACAAGCCCTGAGACCACATCGGCCTTGACCTGAAAAATCCGCGATTGATCCAAGCGTTGGATTTCCGCCAAGCGGCGGACGGGTTCCCAAGAGACAAAATTGGACAGCGGCACCAGACCATCGGCGGTGCGCACGCGCAGCGTATCCAAAGTGGACAAAACCCGCGCATCGGATGGAAAGCGCACGCGGATTTCAATCTCGTCATCGGACGTTGGCACGCGCATCTGGTCGAGCAAAATGCCGCGCGTGACCAGCTGCACCATGGCGCCCACGGTGGCCACATCCGCGCCATAACGCCCTGCGGCCTCGACATCGACATTGATTTGCCAGTCAATGCCAGGCAAGGGCAGCGTGTCTTCGACCGATGTCAGCCCCTCGAAGGCGGTGAAATAATCCCGCATCCGCGCGGTGGCCTGCTGCAACAGGGCAAAATCATCGCCTGTGATTTCCAGATCAATCGGTTTGCCCGCTGCGGGGCCGTTGGCCTGTTCAAAGATTTCGGTCTGGATGCCTGGAATAAGGTCCAATTCGGCTTGGATTGCGTCCAGAATCACACTGCCGCGATCCCGCGCCCCCCATGGGGCCAATTCGATTTGCACCTGCCCGATTGTATCGGCAGGGGCGCTTGCGCCGCCTGTGTTGTTGTTGAGGCCGCCATCACCCGAAAAGGCAAAGACATCGCGCACGCCTTCAAATCCGAGCACCCGCGCCTCAACCTGCGTGACCAACGCGTCTTTTTCTTCCACCGACAGATTGCCCCGTGCGCGCACATAGACAATCGCGTTTTCTGGCTCCGTTTCCACGAAGAAATCAACGCCATTGTTGTTGCTGCCGTAATAGATAAAGGTCGCAAAGACGAACCCCAAAACGGCAATAATGGTCACAACGGGCGCAACTGGATTGCCCACAAGACGCTCCAGCGCCTTGCCCAAAGGGCTGCGCTTGTATCCTGCATCAATGCGGCTTGCGGTGCGCGGGCGCACCAATGTGCCCATGATGATGGACATCATAAGACCCGTCAGCGCAAAGGCGACAACGCCTGGTAGAATGGCCAACAGGGCAGGGGTCTGCGCATCTGCACCGCCCCCGCGCATCACCAAGAGCGCGGATTGAAACACGCCAAAACCCACCACAACCGCCATCGCCATACGGATCGCGCGATTTGGCACCATGCGCATCAGATGCACCCCAAATTTATCTGCGCTGCGGGTCAGCCGTGCGGCGACACCGCCCATTACAGGCAAATAGATCAACGCCACAATCAGCGAAGCGGAGAGCACAAAAATCAACGTCACGGGCAGCATACCCATAAATTCACCCGCGACACCTGGCCAGAACAGCATTGGCAAAAACGCACAGAGCGTTGTCGCGGTGGACGAGATCACAGGCCAGAACATCCGCTTTGCCGCATCGGTATAGGCCTGCATCGGGCGCGCACCCGCCTGAAGGCGTTTATCCGCATATTCGACCACGACAATGGCCCCGTCCACCAACATCCCAACCGCCAAGATCAGGCCAAACATGACGATGTTGGACACCGCGATGCCCATCAAGCCAAGGAAGATGAAACACAGCAAAAAGGAGGTCGGGATCGCAAATCCCACAAGCAAGGCCGAGCGTGTGCCAAGCGTGGCCAAGACCACGATCATCACCAAGGCAATGGCCGTCAGCACCGAGCCTTCCAATTGCGACACCATGGATGCAACCGTCACCGATTGGTCCAATGACGCCGTCAGATCCACCGCTGCGCGCAATTCTGCGGGCAGTTCCGCCTCAAAGGCGGCCAATTCCGCGCGGACCAGATTGGCCGTGTCGATGATGTTGAATCCTTGCCGTTTGATCACCTGAAGCGCGATGGTTGGATTGCCGTTAAACCGTGCTGATCCTGCGCGATCCTCGTAGGTCAGACGGATTTGCGCCAAATCACCCAAGGTCACCACACGGTCGCCATTCACCTTGACAGGCAGGGCGTATACATCCGCAGGGCTTTCGAAAGAGGAGGGGATGCGCACCGACAGGGCCCCTGAGGGGGTATTGACCACGCCCGCCGCAATCAATTGGTTGTTGTTGACCACTGCACTGATCAATTCTTGGGCTGTGACATTATAGGCCTCAAGCGCAAGCGGATCGATCAACACCTCCAGCATCTCGTCCCGCGCGCCTGCGATACCCGCCTCAAGAATGGGCGATAAACCCTCAAGCCGATCCTGCAAGTCTTGGGCGATGCGGATCAAGGTGCGCTCAGGCGCTTGGCCAGACAGGGCCACGATGATAATGGGAAATTCCGAGAAATTAATCTCGTTGATCGTGTAATTCTCGGCCCCTTGCGGAAAATTTCCTTCGGCACGGTTCATCGCATCGCGCACATCGGCAATGGTCGCTGACTTGTCCCATCCAAATTCAAATTCTAGAAATACCCCCGCGAAGCCTTCGGCGGCGGTGGCCGTGACGGTGGTCAGGCCATCGAGGTCTTGAAATTCCGCCTCCATCGGACGCACCAATTGGCGCTCGCTGTCCTCGGCGGAAATGCCAGGGAAGGGGACCGATACGAACAGACCTGGGATGTCGATATCGGGTTCACCCTCTTTGGGCAGGCCCACATATGCCGCTGCCCCAACCGTTAGGGACAGCACGATAAAGGCGATCACCATCCGCGCGCGGGACGCGGCCCAATCAATAACACCGATCATTGGCCGCCCCCAAGCGTGTCTCTGAGCGCATCAAGACTGGCGTTTTCACCAAGGGGGATGTCCTTCACCGATACGGGCGTGACAGCGACCCCGTCTGACACGAATTCCTGCCCCACGATAATCACCCGCGCCTGATCAGGCAGACCCGTGACCAACACACCATCAGGCGTGTCGCGCATCATGGTTGCGGGCCTGAATTGCACGCGGTTCTCGTCTGTGACAATCCGCAGCCCCAATTGGCCCTGATCGTCCAAGGTCAATGCGGAACTGGGCAGCAAATGCGCAGCGGTGCCTGCTGTGGCGATAGAGATTTCCGCGCTTTGCCCGTCTGCAATGGTCAAATCGGGGTTTTCTGCTTCGATCTCAACGCGGAAGGTGCGGGTCTGCGGGTCAGCGGAGCGCGCCACAAACCGCACCTGACCCGTCACCTCGCGCCCGTCCACAAGCCGCGTGGTGGCCGTTTGGCCGATGTCGACCCGCGCCAATTCCGCCTCGGGGAGGAAGCCCACGAATTTTATGGGATCAAGATCAATCACAGTGGCGCATAAAGCGCCGGGTTGCATCAATGTGCCAAGCTCGGCTGTATCGCTTTCCAACAGCCCATCAAAGGGCGCGCGAATTTCGATGCGCGACAATTCCTCGGCGGCGCGGTCGATGGCGGCCTCTGCCGAACGCAAAGCGGCCTGTGCGCTGCGCAGCGCGGCGGAGGCGCCCGCGGCACGGGTTTCTGAGGCGAAGCCACTTTCATTGAGCCGTGCTGCGGCGTTGGCATCTATTTCTGCGGCGTTCAACTGCGCCTCTGCAGTGCTGCGCGCGGCTTCGGCCTCTGCCAAGGCGGCGGCGCGGGTGCCCTCATCAATCTGGCACAAAATATCCCCCGCCGTGACGAATGCGCCCGATTTAATGGGATCGGAAATGATACGGCCTGCGGTTTCTGC
This sequence comes from Rhodobacteraceae bacterium XHP0102, assembly GCA_025751475.1. Taxonomy (GTDB): domain Bacteria; phylum Pseudomonadota; class Alphaproteobacteria; order Rhodobacterales; family Rhodobacteraceae; genus M30B80. Next base: position 1,077,037 of record JAOWLD010000001.1, on the reverse strand, counting down.
ACGAATCTCGACAAAGCGCGCCGCCTCGGAGCGGCCACGCAACCGCACGGCATCTGAAATCATCCTTGCCTCACTGGGCAAAACGACAACCCGCATTTGTGCCGCATCATCCGTATCAGTGGCGCTTTCTGTGGCGTTGGTCGCGGCCTCTGCCGTGGCCTGAGCGTCCTGCCCCATCAGCGCATCGCGTTGAAAAATCAACACATAGAGCGCCACGCAGACCAAAGCCGCCGTAATGATTTGAAAAAGCCGCATAAAAAATCCTCGTGTCGGGGCGCCTGCGCTGTGTGTGCCCCTTTTAGATTGGGTCGTTAGATCAAAAGGCCAAGGGGGTTCTAACCCGCATACGAGTGAACGATTGAGTTTAGATTAGACTTTTTCACCGCGCTTCGCAAGAATGAACTGTTTGGTTTAGTTTTATTTGTGTCGCGTATCGCACCCAGCGGATTTGAATAAAGCCGCGTTGGCCTGCTTGCTCTTGGCAAAGATAGGTGCTTCGCGTTAAGTGAGTGTCGAGGGTTTTCACATTGCATGGGAAAGACGCGCGACCAATGAGCCAAAGCGACAGTTTTATTGACGAAGTCACCGAGGAATTGCGCCGCGATCAGCTGTTTCGTGCGCTGAAAAAATGGGGCTGGATTGGCGTTTTAGCGGTTGTTATGTTGGTGGGTGCTGCGGCTTACCGCGAAATCAGCCTCAACCGCGCAACGCAATCTGCGCAAAGCTTTGGCGATGCGGTGATTGCCGCGCTTGATCTGTCCGATCCAGAGGACCGCGCCGCGGCCTTGTCACAGATTGTTCCGCAAGCGGATAACCAAGATGTGATCTTGACCTTTATTCGCGCCTCGGACCTCAGCGCCGAGGATGCGCCCGCCGCAGCGGCGGCGTTGCGCGCGATAGCGGACAGACCCGATATCTTGCCGCGGTACCGTGATTTGGCCTTGCTGCGCGCGCATATGCTTGCACCGCTTGCAGATGAGGGGTTGCGCGCGGCCACCTTGGCCCGTTTGGCGGAGGATGGTGCGCCGTTCGCGGGGCTTGCGCGGGAGATGCAGGCGCTTGAAATGCTGAATGCAGGCGATAGGGCGGGTGCGGTTGCGGCCTTGCGCGCCCTGAGCGAACAATCGGTTGTCACCTTTTCACAGCGCGACCGTATCACGGCGCTTATCCTCGCCCTTGAAAGTGGCGCAACACTTACTGGCCAGAGCGCGGCATCCGAATAAAGGGGCGTTTTTGAATGCACAGCACCATCTCTTCTGCGAAACTGCTGGCCCGTTATGGCGGCATTGGTGTTTTGGCCCTTGCCCTTTTGGCGGGATGCGAACGTGAACAAATTTTGGAGGGCGAGCGGTTTGACACCCGTGTGCCGCTGTCTCAGACCCTACCTGATGCCGCCGAAGTGGATATCGAAGTCTCGGACGCGGATGTGATTGTTCCCTTTGCAGCCCCCGCGCCGCAGAACCTTGAGGCATGGCCCTTGCGCGGTGCGAATGCGGCCAACGCGATACCTGCGCTGTCCTTTTCCTCGGCTGCCAGTTTGCAATGGTCGGCGGATATCGGTGCAGGAAATGGCCGCCGCACGCGCCTCACCGCTGACCCGATTTTCACCAATGGCGCGGTGATTACGTTGGACAGTGCGGCGGGTCTACAGGCCACTTCGCCCTCAGGCGCAGTGATCTGGCGGGTTGATTTGACCCCAGCCAGCGAACGGGACGGCGGCGTTTCGGGCGGCGGTCTTGGCGCAAGCGGTGATCAGATCTTCGCTACAACGGGCTATGGGGAATTGATTGCCCTAGATGCCACAAGCGGTGCGATCAACTGGCGCCAACGTCTGGGCGCCACTTTGGGTGCGCCCACCGTTTCGGGCGGTGTTGTTTATGTGACAGCGCGAAATGATCAGGCCTATGCGATTGACGCGGCCACAGGCCGTGTGCGGTGGGAGATCCCCGCATCGGGGGCTGCGGCGGTTCTCTCGGGCAGCCCATCGCCCGCTATCACGGCGCGCTTGGTGATTTTCCCCTTCGGATCGGGCGAGCTTACGGGCGCGTTGCGCCAATCGGGTGTGCGGGTCTGGTCTGGCGCGGTGGCGGGTGAACGGATCGGTGTGGCCTATAACTACATCAACGATATCACGTCTGACCCTGTGATCACGGGTGGCAGGCTCTATGCGGGCAATCTATCGGGCCGTGTGGTGTCGATGGATGCGGGGTCGGGCGAGCGCATTTGGACCGCAAGCGAAGGGGCCTATTCTGGGCTGATTGTTGCGGGCAATTCCGTGTTCTTCGTGTCGGATCGCAATGCGCTGATCCGCTTGGATCAATCCACTGGCGAGGTGATTTGGGAAACCGAATTGCCCCTTTACGAGGCGCGCCGCGAGCGGCGGCGCAAAGCGGTCTTCACCTATTACGGCCCGCTTTTGGCGGGGGGTGATTTGATCTTGGCCACGGGCGATGGCGAAATTCTGCGCTTTGATCCCGAAACGGGTGAGCAGCGCGATGGTAGCCTTGCCCTGCGTGGCGGTGCGGCCAGCAAGCCCATTATCGTCAACGGCACGCTATATGTCGTCAGCGCCGATGGTCGCTTGCACGCCTTTCGCTGATCCATTCGCACATCATTAACCATTTCCTGTTAAACCCCCTGCCATCGTCAACCGCAGAGCAGGGAGGGTGCGCCCATGCTTTCGGTTCGGGCAATCTCACAGGATATTCTCAGGCACGAGGGTGGATTTTCGGATGATCCCGATGATCCAGGTGGGCCGACCAATTTTGGCATCACCTTAGCCACGCTTCAGCGTTTGGGGCGCGATCTTGATGGGGATGGCGATGTTGACCGCGATGATATTCTGCGGTTAACCCGCACAATTGCCATCGAGATTTTCGAAGCTGAATATTACCGTGCGCCACGGATTTATCTGCTGCCGCCGCTGTTGCAACCTGTGGTCTATGATATGCAGGTGAATGCAGGCGCGCAGGCGGTGATTTTGTTGCAACGCCTGTTGCGCGACATGGGGTTTGACATTGCTGTGGATGGTGCAATCGGCCCGCAAACCGCGCGTGCATCCGATGCGGCAGCAGCGAAAAACGCGCGCGCGCTTGTCGATGCTTATGCGATTGCGCGGCGCAATTTTTATTACCGTTTGGCCGATCAGCGACCGCCCTTGCGCAAATTCGCGCGCAAACGAGATGGCGGCAAGGGCGGCTGGATCACACGCGCAGAATCTTTTCTGTCGCCCAAATATCATTTGAGCGCAGCAGAGCATCAAGAAAGGGTAAAATCATGGCAGTGATGGGGGCGCTTGGGGGTTTGACGGCGTTGGGGCAAACCGTTGAAAATATATCCGAGGTTTTTGCGGGGAATGCCGCCGCGCGGGAGGCACAGGACGCGGAATTTCGCGCAGAAATCCTGCGCAGCTATGCGGCCGAATTCGCCCATAGTGGCAGCACAGGGTTTGACCGTGCGATCAACGGTCTTAACCGCCTGCCACGACCCCTGATGGCGCTGTCGGTCATGGGGCTGTTTGCCTTTGCGATGATTGATCCAGATGCATTTGCCGCGCGGATGGTGGGTCTGGCATCCGTGCCCGAGCCGCTTTGGTGGCTGATGGGGGCGGTTGTCAGCTTTTATTTTGGCGCGCGCGAAATGCATTACATACGCGCGCCCGATACATCCCGACACACATCACGCCGCAGATGGTGGCCCTTTGGACAAGGACGGGGTGACAATCCTGCATTGGAGGAATGGCGCGCCGATTAAGGCGCGCGCATCACTTTGGCCTCTGGATCAAACAGGGGTTGGGGCAGGGGTATGGCCTTTAGGGGGTGCCCCAGAACCTCGATGGTGAAACCATCCGTTTTGTCCGCATATTCTTTGGGCACATACCCCATGGCCACCGAGGTGGCGCTGGCATGGGCATAGCCCCCAGATGTGACCCAGCCGATGGTTTTGCCCAGAAAATCAATCGGCTCATCCCCGATCACATCGGCATCTTGCGCGTCTATCGCAAAACTCATCAACCGCAATGCTCCGCCCGTGTCCCGTTCGGCGAGGGCTGCGGCTTTGCCAATGAAATCGGTGGATTTGTCATAGGCCACAAAGCGGTCAAGCCCCGCCTCAAGCGGACCATAGACGGGCCGATATTCGCGCGCCCATCCCCCGAAATTCTTTTCCAAACGCAAAGAATTGAGCGCGCGCAGCCCAATAGGACGCAGCCCGTGATCCGCCCCAACACGCAGCAAGGCCTCGAAAATCTGGCGCTGAAATTCGGGGCGCATCCAAATCTCATAGCCCAAATCGCCCGTGAAACTGACCCGACCGACAAGGGCAGGGGCCATGGCCACATCCATTTTGGCAAAATCCATAAACCGCATCTCGGCCATATCTGGTGCAATTTGCGCAAGGATGTCACGGGCCTTTGGCCCTGCGATATGCAGCCCGCACAGACCCAAGCCGATCACCTCAATGGTCACATCTTCTGTGCTTAATTTCTGCGCCTCGAACCAACGGGCATAGAAATTTTCGGCCATGCCTGAGCCGAACAGCATATAGGTTTCTCGATCAAGGCAGGCGCAGGTGAGATCACCTTGCAGCTTGCCGTTTTCCTTAAGCATGGGGGCCAGCGTCATGCGCCCAGGTTTGGGCAAGGCACAAGCCAAGACGCGATCCAGAAACGCGCCCGCATCCACGCCCGTGATCCGAAACTTGGAATAGCCTGAGATTTCCAACAGCCCCGCGTTCGCGCGCAAATTGCGCGCCTCGGCCCCGACATGGTCAAAATCACTGGAACGCCGCCATGAGAATTGATCCCGCACGCCTTCAGGGGCAAACCACAGCGGCACTTCAAGGCCCCAAGATTCCCCCATCTGCGCGCCAAGCCCCACCATGCGGTCATAAATTGGCGTGGTCTTGTGGGGGCGGGCGGCCTGCAATTCCTCGTTCGGGAATTTGATGGAAAAGCGGCGCGAATAGTTTTCGTGCACTTTTGGATTGGTGTAGCTGAGGGTTGTCCAATCGCCATAGCGCGCAACATCCATCGCCCAAACGTCAAACCCAGGATCGCCTTGGGTGATCCAATTGGCCAGCGCCAGACCGACACCGCCGCCTTGGCTAAAGCCCGCCATAACCCCGCAGGCTGACCACATCCCGTCAAGCCCGCGAATAGGCCCGATCAGTGGGTTGCCATCGGGGGCAAAGGTGAAGGGGCCGTTGATGATTTGTTTGATGCCCGCATTCGCAAAGGCGGGGAAATGCTCAAACCCCACCTCAAGGCTGGGTGCGATGCGGTCGATATCGGGTTGCAGCAACTCATGCCCAAATTCCCATGGCGTGGTACGGGTCGACCATGGCACGCAGGCCTTCTCATAGGTGCCCATGAGCATCCCGCCACGTTCTTGGCGCAAATACAGCTCGCCATCGAAATCGACCGCATGGATCACTTCGCGGCCCGTTTTCGCGTTAATCTCGGCCACTTCGGGCATATCCTCGGTGATCAGATACATATGCTCCATCGCCAAGATGGGCAACTCCAAACCCACCATGCGCCCCACTTCGCGCGCCCATAGACCGCCCGCATTCACCACGTGTTCGCAGGCAATGTCGCCCTTGTCGGTTTGGACAATCCAGCCGCCATCGCGCGCGCGCGTAATGCCTGTGACCATGCGGTGGGTTTGGTATCTGGCCCCAAGAATTTTGGCGGATTTGGCATAGGCATAGGTCACGCCAGACGGGTCGAGATGACCATCGACAACGGTGCGCAACGCGCCTGTGAATTGGCGGGGGTCAAGCAGGGGCATCAATTCATGCGCTTCTTCGGGGGTGATCACCTCTGTTTCGATGCCCTGATAGCGCCCTTTGGCAGAAATGGATTTCAACCAATCAAACCGCTCAGGCGTAGAGGCCAGCATCACCCCGCCCGTCATGTGAAAGCCTGTCGCCTGACCTGACAGCTCTTCAATTTCTTTATACAGATCAATCGTATATTTCTGAAGTTTGGCGACATTGGGATCACCATTGATGGTGTGACAGCCGCCTGCCGCGTGCCATGTGCTGCCTGATGTCAATTCGGAGCGCTCAATCAACAGGCTGTCTGTCCACCCCGCCTTGGCAAGATGATAGAGGACCGATGCCCCCACGACCCCCCCGCCGATAATCACGACCCGTGCAGTCTCAGACATCGAAACCCTCTCTTTTAGATGATCTACCTTTGACTCAGGTTAAAGCGCGGCTCTGGCCGCGTTGCGCATAAATTCGACCAATTGATGGGGGTAAATGCCGCGAATAGGCTATCACCCGAGGTGCAAGCGATCAGGCGGCCAATTCAACCCAAACAGGCACGTGATCTGATGGTTTTTCACGGGCGCGAATGTCGCGATCTATTCCGACATCCTGCAGCAAATCCGCCGCATAGGGGCACAGCAAAATGTGATCAATACGGATCCCATCATTGCGGTTCCAAGCCCCCGCTTGATAATCCCAGAAAGAGTAATGGTCGCCCCCCTGCACCCGCGCGCGAAACGCATCGGTCAGGCCAAGGTTCATAATCTTGCGAAAGGCCTCGCGGCTGGTTTGACGCGCCAATGCATCCTCGCGCCACGCATCGGGGCGGGCGGCGTCCTCGTCTTGGGGGATAATGTTGTAATCGCCTGCAAATAAAACAGGGGTTTCCTCGGCCAAAAGCGCCGCAACCCGCGCCTGCATCCGCGCCATCCATGCCAATTTATACTCATATTTGGGGCCAGGGCAGGGGTTGCCATTGGGCAGATAGAGGCCGCAAATCCGCAGCGCCTTTTGGCCGACCACTGTGGCCTCGATCCAACGGGCCTGTTCGTCCTCTGCGTCACCTGGCAAACCACGGATCACATCTTCAAGCGGATATTTTGACAGAATGGCCACCCCGTTAAAGCTTTTCTGGCCATGGGTTTCCACGTTATAGCCCCGCTCCTCGAATATCTCGCGGGGGAAGGCCTCATCCACCGATTTGATCTCTTGCAGCAGCGCGATATCGGGCGCAGCCTCGTCCAGCCATTGCGGCAGGGCCTCTATTCGGGCCTTGATGCCGTTGATATTAAACGTGGCAATTTTCATATAAAACAGCGCCTTATAGGGAAAAGCTAATACCGCACCCGCAGGAGGATGCGGCATTTGGATTGTCGATCACAAAGCGCGCGCCGATCAATTCCTCGGAAAAATCAATGACCGCATTGGCCAGAAACGGCAGCGAGGTTTCATCAACCACAACCTTTTGCCCTGCTTCCTCCAAAACCAGATCCCCTTCGGCGGGATCATCAAGCCGAATGTCATATTGAAAGCCAGAACACCCACCGCCCTCAACCGCCACGCGCAGCGCCTTTGGCGCGGGCGTATCAGCGTTGATTTCTGCCAAGCGCGCAAAGGCGCGGGGGGTCACTTTGGGGGGTAGGTTCAAATCCATCGCGATCTCGCTTGGGCAAAAATTGCTGTGATTGCGGGCTGTTAGAATAATGTGATTTCCAATATAAGGGCCACAGGTAGAAACGGCAAGGATGGGGATGATGCAAGCAAGCTATGCCTGCAACGCGAAAGACAGTCGTGGCAGATTATACCCTGAGGCGGAAAGCGGACACAGATCGTGCTTTCAACGCGACCGTGATCGTATCATCCATGCCTCTGCGTTTCGCCGCCTCAAGCATAAAACACAAGTTTTTGTCGAGCATGAGGGGGATTATTTCCGCACCCGCCTGACCCATTCAATCGAGGTGGCGCAGGTGGCCCGCACCATCGCCCGTGCCCTTGGTGCGAACGAGGATTTGACCGAGGCCATCGCACTGGCCCATGATCTGGGCCACACGCCTTTTGGCCATACGGGCGAGGATGCGCTGTGTGATTTGATGGCCCCTTTTGGCGGGTTTGATCATAATGCACAGGCCATTCGCATCGTCACCAATCTTGAGCGGCATTATGCCGATTTTGACGGGCTGAACCTGACATGGGAAAGCCTTGAGGGGATCGCCAAGCACAATGGCCCCGTGGCCGCCCCGTTCCCTTGGGCCTTGGCCGAATATCAAGCCCGCCATGATCTAGAGCTGTCCACCTATGCCAGTCTTGAGGCGCAGATTGCCGCGATTGCGGATGATATCGCCTATAATCACCACGACCTTCTGGATGGGCTTCGGGCGGGGCTGTTTGAGATGGGGGATGTGATGGACCTCCCCCTTGTCGGGCGGTGCGTTGCCGAGGTGGATCGCGCACATCCATCGCTGGACCCCACCCGCCGCCGCCACGAGGCACTGCGGCGGTTTTTTGGCCTGCTTGTCGAAGATGTTATTGCCTATGCGCGGCAAGAATTGGCATCGCTTGCGCCTGATACCCCCGCCGATATTCGCCATGCAGGGCGGCCGATGGTGCGGTTTTCAGATCAGGTGTTTGCAGAGCTAAAAGAAGTACGCGCTTTTTTATTCAAACGGATGTATCGCGCGCCGCGAGTGGTGGAGACGCGAAAAATCGTGACCGAAGTGATTGAGGCGTTGTTTCCCCATATGATGGCCCATCCCGACCAACTGCCCCGCCAATGGCAGATCGAGGTCGCGCAAGCGCAGAGTGATACCGCGCTTGCGCGGCTGGTCTGTGATTACATTGCGGGCATGACGGATCGCTTTGCGCTGCAAACCCATCGGCGGATTTTCAACCGTGACTTGGGTCTGGGCGCGGCCTTCTAGGCCCCGCTGCCATTGACCTTGTAGCGCAACCTGATAGAGCAGGGCGCAAGACAATCAGGATGATAAAACATGATGCTTTTCGCGGAAATGCGCGCCTTGGTGATCGAGGCTTTGGGTCAGATGGAGGCCGCAGGCACATTGCCCGCAGGCTTGGATTTCGCCAATGTTGCGGTGGAACCCCCGCGCGATGCCGCTCATGGCGATATGGCGACCAATGCGGCGATGGTTCTGGCCAAACCCGCAGGGCAAAAGCCCCGCGATATTGCCGATGCACTGGCCCCGATCCTGATGGCCGATCCGCGTATCGAGGCCGCCGATGTGGCAGGGCCAGGGTTTTTGAACCTGCGCCTGTCCGCCCAGACATGGCGCAATGTGCTGCACGGCATTGCACAGACGCGCGGCGCGTATGGCCGCGTGAATATCGGGCAAGGGCGGCGGGTGAATGTCGAATATGTCTCGGCCAATCCAACGGGGCCGCTTCATGTGGGCCATACCCGTGGTGCGGTGTTTGGCGATGCCTTGGCCAGCTTGTTGGATTATGCGGGCTTTGCTGTGACGCGGGAATATTACATCAATGATGGCGGCGCGCAGGTCGATGTTTTGGCGCGATCCGTCTATTTGCGCTATTTGGAGGCGCATGGCCAAGCCGTATCTTTTGAGGATGGCACCTATCCCGGCGATTATCTGATTGAGGTTGGTCAGGCCCTGAAGGAGCAGGTTGGGGATGCCTATCTCGGCCGTCCCGAGGGCGATTGGTTGGAACCTGTGCGCGACTTCGCCATCGCTGCGATGATGAAATTGATCGAGGCCGATCTCGAAAGCCTTGGCGTGAAGATGGACCATTTCTTTAGCGAAAAATCGCTTTATGGTACAGGTCGCATTGAGGCCGCGATTGAAGATCTAAAAGGCAAGGGATTGATCTATCGGGGGGTGTTGGAACCGCCAAAAGGCAAGACCCCCGAAGATTGGGAGCCGCGCGAGCAGACCCTGTTTAAATCGACCGATTATGGCGATGATGTCGACCGCCCGATCATGAAATCGGATGGTGCGTGGACCTATTTTGCCCCCGACATTGCCTATCATTACGATAAGGTCACGCGCGGCTATGACGCGCTGATTGATGTTTTCGGCGCGGATCATGGTGGCTATGTCAAGCGGATGAAGGCCGCCGTAGCCGCCCTGTCCGAAAACAAAATCCCGCTTGATATCAAGCTGACGCAATTGGTGCGCCTGTTCAAAGGTGGCGAACCTTTTAAGATGAGCAAGCGCGCAGGCACGTTCGTGATGCTGTCGGATGTGGTCGAGGCGGTCGGACGCGATGTGACACGGTTCATCATGCTGACGCGCAAGAATGACGCGCCCTTGGATTTTGATATCGACAAGGTGTTGGAGCAATCCAAGGAAAACCCCGTTTTCTATGTGCAATATGCCCATGCCCGCATTCAATCGGTGCTGCGCAAGGCCGAAGAAATCGGTGTGGCGGCCCGCTATGACGGGCTTGACGCGGTGAATGATCCTGCGGAATTTGCCCTGATTGCCAAATTGGCCGAATGGCCCCGCGTGGTTGAGATTGCCGCAACCGGGCATGAACCCCATCGCATTGCGTTTTTCCTTTATGATGTTGCCGCAGAATTTCACGCATTATGGAACAAAGGCAACAGCGCACCGCATCTGCGCTTTTTGCAAGAGGATGATTTGGCCACAACCGCCGCAAAATTGGCGCTTATTGATGCAGTAGCCGTTGTTATTTCCAACGGTCTTGGTATCTTGGGGGTAACACCTGCGGATAAAATGTAGGGGCAAGTCGCACCCTATTTGACGCGGGCCAGAGGCAGAGCAGGAAAACGTCACAGTATAAGCCCATAAAATATAGGGCAGCGTGGCGGGAAAAGGGCAGGTATGGCCGCATATGAAAAGGATCGCCCTGGGGCGACAATGTTTCAGCGCATCGCCGCGCAAGGCAATAGTCGGCGCGGCACGTCATCCTATGCGCCCGCCTATTCGACCGATCCTGCCCGAATTTTTGCTAATCCACCGCAATCCTTTGACGCGTCTGTGGCGCGCCATGATGGGCCACAGGCGCAAGGTTGGGCGCATCTCTCGCGTCCCGTGGTGTCGGGTCCGACAGCCGAGGAAGTCTCAGCGGCCAAAATCAGCGCAAGCCTTGCGCAGATTGAACGCGCGGGGGTGTTTCGCAAATGGGTGATTGGCGTGATGGCTTGTGCCTCTCTTGGGCTTGTGGGGCTTGGTGCCTATTGGGGCGTTGAAACGATGAAGCGCGAGACCTTGGGGGTGCCGCTGATTGCCGCCCCAAGCCAGCCTGCCCGCATCCCACCCGAGGATCCAGGTGGGGTTGAGGCCGAGCATATGGGGCTGGCCGTGAACGAAATTTCCGCTGGCCGCGAGGCCGCACCCGTGGCCGACCAAATCATACTTGCGCCGCCGCCTGTGGAATTGATTGCCGATGTGTCCCTTCTGGTCACGCCCGAGGCACAGATGCCCGTAGACGACAAGGCCGTAGAGATCATCAATACCGAACAGTTTGAACCAATCGGGCCAGTGATGCCCGAGGCATCAGAGGCGGTGGTGGCCCCCGCGCCACCAGAAAGCACAGAGGCGCTGATTGAGTCGCTTTTGGCGGAGGTTTTGGAAGGCGCGCCGCCCCCATCGGACAGCGCGCCTCAGGCCATGCGGACGGCCAGTATACCCGCCTCTGTGGCAGGTGTATCCGTCTCGCTTGTGCCGCAACCCCGCCCTGAAATGATCCGCCTTGTTGTCGCCGAACAGACCAGCGCCGATCTGGTCGCGGATGACGCGGCGCGCGCCGTGCTCGACATTGATCCTGCCAGCCTGCAGGCGGGTGATATGGTGGTTCAGCTTGGCGCTTTTGATACGGTGGAGGCCGCCCGTGGTGAATGGGATCGTTTGGCCGCCCAGTTTGATGGGTTCTTCGAGGGGCGGGGGCGTGTGATTATGGCCGCCACCTCGGGTGGGCAGGAATTTTTCCGTTTGCGGGTGGCGGGCTTTGATGGCGTGGATGATGCGCGGCGGTTTTGCACCGCGCTTTTGGCGCTTGGACAGGCCTGCATCCCTGCCACGATCCGCTGAAGGAAAGAACGCAGAATGCCCGCCCCATTCTCGGCCACGATCCTTGGCCTGACAGGCCCGCGATTGACCAAGGATGAGGCGCGGTTTTTCCAAGATGCCAACCCTTGGGGGTTTATTCTGTTTGCGCGCAATATTGAGAATCCCGATCAATTGCGCGCGTTATGCGCGGAATTGCGCATGGCGGTGGGATGGGATGCACCTGTTCTGATCGACCAAGAGGGCGGGCGGGTGCAGCGCATGGGTCCGCCCCATTGGCGGCAATGGACACCGCCGCTTGATATGATTGCTGCCCGCGACCGCGATAGCGCCATGCGCGCGCTGTATCTGCGTGCGGCGCTGATTGGCCATGAGATGCGCGCCTGTGGATTGGATGTGAATTGCGCGCCCTTGGCCGATGTGGCGCGCGATGGCACCCATGCGGTTCTGAAAAACCGTCTTTATGGCACAACCCCCGAAAGCGTGGCCGATTTCGCACGGGCCTATGCGCAGGGCTTGCGTGATGCGGGCGTTGCGCCTGTGCTGAAACATCTGCCAGGTTACGGGTTGGGTCAGGTGGACAGTCACCTCAGTTGCCCGCGTGTGGCGACCCCGCAGAGCGAATTGGAGCGCATCGATTTTGCCGCGTTCAAACCGTTGATTGATCTGCCCATGGGAATGAGCGCGCATATCATCTATGAGGCGATTGACCCCGATCATCCCGCGACCCTCTCGCCGATCATGATCGAGATCATCCGTTCGGATATTGGGTTTGACGGGCTTTTGATGACCGATGATATCTCCATGGGGGCGCTTGGGGGAAGCTTGGCAGAGCGCTGTCACGGCGCGCGCGCGGCGGGATGTGATGTGATCTTGCATTGCAACGGCGAGATGACCGACATGATCGAGGTGGTGAGCGCCACGGGGCATTTGGATCAGATATCCCAAGCCCGCGCCAATCGCGCGCTTTTGGCACGGGACGATGCCCGCGCGCTTGACATATCCGCGCTTGAAGCCGAACTTCGCATTCTAAGCGAAAAAGGCCCGATATGAGCGATATGCCCGAACTGCCGCAGGGGGCGGCGAATGACAATCTTCTGGCGGATCCCGGGGAATGGGACAGCGTGGCCGAGCGCCGCGCGGCAGAGGCATTGATTGTCGATGTAGACGGGTTTGAGGGACCGCTTGACCTGTTGCTGACTTTATCGCGCACGCAAAAGGTGGATTTGCGTAAAATCTCGGTGTTGCGTTTGGCCGAGCAATATTTGGCCTTTGTCGAGGAAGCGCGCAAATTGCGCATTGAATTGGCTGCGGATTATTTGGTGATGGCCGCGTGGTTGGCCTATCTCAAGTCGCGGCTTCTTTTGCCCCCTGACCCCGAAGAGGAGGGGCCATCGGGCGAGGAATTGGCGGCACATCTGGCCTTTCAATTGGAGCGGCTCAGTGCCATGCGGGAATGCGCGGCAAAACTGATGGCGCGGGATCGTTTGGGGCGGGATCGGTTCGTGCGCGGCATCCCTGAGGCCGTGACCCATGCGCGCAAGGTGAAATACACCGCGACCCTCTTGGATTTGATGCAGGGCTATGCACGGATCAGAACCCGCGATGATTTCCGTCCCTTTGTGATGGATCGCGACAGCGTCTTTACGATGGAACAGGCGTTGGAGCGGATGCGCGGCCTGATTGGATATGCGGGGGAATGGACGGATATTCTCAGCTACCTGCCCGAAGGGTGGGAGATGGACCCTAAAAAACGCCGCTCCGCGACAGCGGCGACATTTGCGGCCAGTTTGGAATTGGTCAAGGCGGGGAAATTGGTGATCCGCCAATCCGAGACATTCGCCCCGATTGAGGTGAAACGAAGGGATGACGAGCGATGAGTGCTGAAACAGACAGCCCTGAAACAGAAGCGCAAAAGCCCGAGAAAAGCCTGTTCCAAGCCCCCCCTTTGGCGGAACAGGAGCGGATGATTGAGGCGCTGCTTTTTGCCAGCGCCGAACCTGTCTCGATCCGCGAGATGGAAGCGCGCCTGCCGCATGGCTGTGACCCAGCCGAGGCGCTGCAATTGCTGCGCCGCCGTTATGAGGGGCGCGGTGTGAATGTGGTCAAGGTGGGGGATGCGTGGGCGATGCGCACCAGCGCCGATTTGGGGTTTTTGATGAGCCGCGAAACAGTCGAGACGCGCAAACTGTCGCGTGCGGCCATCGAGACCTTGGCCATTGTGGCCTATCATCAACCCGTCACCCGTACAGAGATCGAAGAAATCCGTGGTGTGTCTGTCAATCGCGGCACGATTGACCAATTGATCGAGATGGAATGGATCAAATTTGGACGCCGCAAGATGACACCAGGGCGGCCTGTGACCTTTGTGGTGACACCAGCCTTTCTGGACCATTTCGGCCTCGAATCCGCGCGTGACTTGCCAGGGGTGAAAGAATTGCGCGAGGCAGGGTTGTTGGACAACCGACCGCGCGGCCTGAACCTGTCGGAGGAGGGCGCAGAAACCCCCGAGGAAGAGGAGGGCGGTTTGCCCTTTGACGTGGATGATCAAGATGACGCGGAGCTGTTCGAGGATGACGCGCCCTGATTTCGCCCTATTTTTCGCCTAATATGCGCATCAGGCCCGCGATTTGTGGGCCTGTTCCATATTGGCCATTTATGGGGTGGGGTGACATGAACAGATTGATTTCTTCTGTGCTGCGGACGGTGGTTTTGGGGGTGATTTGGCGTGGCATAGACAAAGCCACCGATCATTTCGCAAAGCGCAGGGCGCAAAACGGTCAAAATGATCCTGCAAAGACACGGCAAGCGCAAAATCGGATGCGCCAGACCACACGGATGCTGCGCCGCTTTACACGGTTTTAAACATGAAAAAAGGCGCAAGCCCTGCTTGCGCCTTTCTGATCGAATGTCTTCTGCTTAGCAGGAGAAATACATCTTGTATTCCACAGGATGTGGTGTGTGCTCAAAGGCATAGACCTCTTGCCACTTCAGATCGGCATAAGCGTCAATCTGGTCTTTGGTAAAGACATCGCCCTTGAGCAGGAAGTCGTGATCCTTTTCCAGCTCTTCCAAGGCTTCGCGCAAAGAGGCGCAAACGGTTGGAATTTCGGCCAGTTCTTCGGGGGGCAGATCGTAAAGATCTTTATCCGAAGGCTCACCTGGGTGGATTTTGTTCTGAATGCCGTCAAGACCTGCCATCAACAAGGCCGCGAAGGCCAGATATGGGTTTGCCGATGGGTCGGGGAAGCGGGCTTCAACGCGCTTTGCCTTGGGGCTTTCGGTCCATGGGATCCGCACGCAGCCAGAGCGGTTGCGGGCAGAATAGGCGCGCAGAACAGGTGCCTCGAACCCAGGGATCAAACGCTTGTAGCTGTTGGTCGCAGGGTTGGTGAACGCGTTCAGCGCCTTGGCGTGTTTCAGGATGCCGCCGATGAAATACAGCGCCTCGTCCGAAAGATCGGCATATTTATCGCCTGCAAACAAGGGCTTGCCATCTTTCCAGATCGACATATTGACGTGCATCCCCGTGCCGTTGTCACCCGCCATCGGCTTGGGCATGAAGGTCGCGGTTTTGCCATAGGCATGGGCCACGTTCTGGATGATGTATTTATATTTCAGGATATTGTCGGCCTGCTCGGTCAATGTGCCAAAAATCAGGCCCAATTCGTGCTGACAGGTCGCCACTTCGTGGTGATGCTTGTCCACCTTCATCCCAATGCTTTTCATGGTCGAGAGCATTTCTGAACGCAGGTCTTGCGCCTCGTCAATCGGGTTGACGGGGAAATAGCCGCCCTTGTGGCCTGCACGGTGGCCCAAGTTGCCCATTTCAAAATCGGCATCTGTGTTCCACGCGGCTGCGGCGGCATCAATCTCGTAGGAGACTTTTTGCGGCGACACGGCATATTTCACATCGTCAAAGATGAAAAATTCCGCCTCAGGGCCGAAATAAGCGACATCGCCAATGCCTGTGGATTTCAGATAGGCCTCGGCCTTCACGGCGGTGCCGCGTGGGTCGCGCTCGTAGGCTTCGCCTGTGTCAGGCTCAACCACGTTACAGTGCAAGCAGAGGGTTTTTTCCGCATAGAACGGGTCGATATAGGCACTGTCGGTGTCCGCCAGCAGTTTCATATCCGAGGCTTCGATCCCCTTCCAACCAGAGATGGAGGAGCCGTCAAACATGAAGCCTTCTTCGAGGAAATCTTCATCCACCAGATCAGACATCACGGTGACGTGCTGCAGCTTGCCGCGTGGGTCTGTGAAACGAATATCGACATATGCGACATCTTCGTCTTTGATCAGTTTAAGAACCTTGTCTTTGCTCATCGTGACCTTCCCTTACATTTGGTCTTTGGGGAGAACGGGCATATGCCCAGTTTGCTTTGGCTGACGCGCCCTAAAGCGCATCGTCGCCAGATTCGCCTGTGCGGATGCGGATGGCCTGTTCCACGGTGGAAACGAAGATCTTTCCATCCCCGATTTTATCGGTCTTGGCGGCATCAATGATCGCTTCAATTGCGCCATCGACCAAATCATCTGACAAGACCACTTCGATTTTCACTTTAGGCAGGAAATCGACCACATATTCAGCGCCGCGATACAGCTCGGTGTGACCTTTCTGGCGACCAAAGCCCTTCACCTCTGTCACCGACAAGCCTTGTATCCCGATTTCTTGAAGCGCCTCTTTGACTTCATCGAGCTTGAACGGTTTGATGATTGCTTCGATTTTTTTCATCTGGCCCTCGCCTTCCTGCGTGTATTGCGTGTCTGTGACACCATTTTGTGCGGAGCGGGGCAATGTGAATGCCCGCACGCAGGCGCCTGTCTCAAGGGAATTTAACGCAGTTGCAAGAAATTTGTGCAGCGCGCATAAAATTTAATCACTTTAAAAACAGAAGGCCTGCGCGCGGCTCAAACAGGCGCAATCACAGGCTTGGCGGCGCGCAGGGTTAGGCCTTGGGTGTATATGGATACATCCAGTGCAAAATGCAGGGCAAAAAGCCGTGCTTGTGGCACATTGCGGTAGCCGATTTTGCCCTGTCCGATCAAATCGCGGGCAAAGATCGTATCACCAGAGGGGCCTTTGATCATTTGGCTTGGGAACAGATCACAAGGCTGATGCTGGTCTGGTCCGAAGCTGTAGCAGGGCGCGTGCACAAGACGGATCTGCTGCGGGATATGAACGGCACGCAGCCGCAAAAGGGGCAGGGCGCCATGCGAGGTGATCACCATATCCCCCTCATAAAGATGCGCTGCGGGAAGCGCCCCGTCCAAGGTGAGGATCAGCATATCCGCCGTGACAAGCTGTGTTTCAAGGGCGTGTTTTGTCGAATTTGGATCACGCGCCTGATCGCGCAATCCCGAAACCCATAAGGGGCTTACAGGTGTTGTCATGTGTTTCGCTCGCGGTTTTGCGGGTCTTTGCCCGCTTGTTCTGCCTCATATCCCAATAATCCGCATGAATGTGGCGCAAATGTGGCAAGGCGCGCTTTCCGCTGAAAATACCCCATGACCGCGCCCAGATTTTTTGCGCCAGATGGCGTGTTTTCCCCTCGCATCTGGCGGGGTGCTCTGCTAAGGACGCATCCGTTGCGGGTGTGGCGAAATTGGTAGACGCACCAGATTTAGGTTCTGGCGCCGCAAGGCGTGGGGGTTCAAGTCCCTCCACCCGCACCAATCCCTCAGGGCATAAGAAATTCAACTGCAGGGTCGGCCTTAAAGCGCCATTTGCGCAAGGGACCAGCCATCACGTTGAGATAATACAGCTCAAACCCGTGTGGCGCGCCACAAGGGTGGTGGCCGCGTGGCACCAGAACCACATCGTGATCTTGCACCGCCATCACCTCGTCCAAGCTGCCGTCCTCGGTATAGACGCGCTGAAGCGCGAATCCTTGGGCGGGGTTGATGCGGTGGTAATAGGTTTCCTCAAGATAGGTGATGTTGGGATAATCATCCTCGTCATGGCGGTGACTGGGATAGGAGGACCAATTCCCTGCGGGGGTAAACACCTCCGTCACCAACAAGCTGTCGCAGTAATCTTCGGCTTCCATCGCGATATTATTGATGAAGCGGGTATTCGTGCCTTCGCCGCGCTGCGTCAGGGTGATCCCATCAGGGCCGATTTTGCGCGGCCCGTGGCCCGATTTTCCAGGGGCGGCACAAACGGCGACCGTGCAATCGGTGTGCGCCACCAACGACCAATCGCTGTCATTTGGCAGATAGAGGCAATGAGGCGGGGTTTTCTCGAACACATCCATCCGATCCCCTAATACGCCCCAATCTTGGCCTGCGGCGGTGATCTGCGCCTTGCCCTCGACCATCACCAAGATCACCTCATTCACCCGTGTCACTTCAGCGGCCCGCTCGCCCGCGCGCAGGCGATAGAGCGAAAACCCGACATAACGCCATCCCGCGCTTGCAGGGGTGATTTCATGGGTTTTGCCATGGGTGCCAAAGGGTTTGAGCTGCAATTGGGGCATGGTTTTGGGCCTTTCTTCTGCGGGGTCTATCCCATCCGTTCGGAGGCGTAAGAGCCAGGCGACGGGGGGAAGACCACGGTCTTGTCGCCATTGAGGAACACGCGCCCCCTGACATGGGCATGGATCGCGCGGGCGAAGACCTGTGCCTCAACATCACGTCCAAGCGAGACATAATCCTCCGCCGATTGGGCATGGGTGACGCGGATTATATCCTGCTCGATAATCGGGCCTTCATCAAGGTCAGCGGTCACATAATGCGATGTTGCCCCGATCAGCTTCACCCCGCGCTCAAACGCTTGTTTGTAGGGGTTTGCCCCTTTGAAGGAGGGCAGGAAGGAATGGTGGATATTGATGATCCGCCCCGACATTTTGCGGCAAAGATCATCCGATAAAATCTGCATATAGCGCGCCAGAACCACCAGTTCTGCGCCTGTCTCCTCGACCACGGCCATAATGCGCGCTTCGGCGTCTGGTTTGTTTTCTTTGGTCACTTTGATGCAGTGAAAGGGGATGTCGTGGTTCACCACCAGTTTTTGATAATCCATATGGTTCGAGATCACCGCCACAATCTCAACGGGCAACGCGCCAATGCGCCACCGATAGAGCAGATCGTTCAAACAATGACCAAAGCGCGAGACCATGATGACCATTTTGCGTTTGGTGGTTTCATCAAAAAATTCCGCTTCCATGCCAAATTCCTCGGCCACGGATGAAAACGCGCCTTGCAAGGCTTCAAGCCCCTGACCGTTTTCGGACCGAAAGCTGACCCTCATGAAGAAGTTACCCGTCTCCGTATCATCAAACTGCGCACTGTCGGTGATGTTGCAGCCCTGATCGGCGAGAAACGTGGAAATCGCGGCCACGATCCCGCGGCGGCTGTTGCATTGCACGCGCAAGGCGAAATTGCTCATTTTATTGGCCTTTTGTTAAATGTCCGCAAGGGCGACAGGCTGACCTGTCTGTGCGGATTTTGTGGCAGCTTCGGCCATGGTAAGCGCAAGAACACCATCGTCCAAGGTGGCGGGCATTGCGCCGCCCGTCTCCAACGCGGCTACGAAAGCGGCCCATTCGGTCTTGTAGGATTGCATATAGCGCTCAAGAAAGAAGTAGGTGGGCTTGGCAGAGGTAACACCCTGTGCGCCCGATTTCACGACCGTATGTTCCAACGTATTTTGCGCCTGCAACAGCCCCTCAGACCCAAGCAATTCAATGCGCTGGTCATAGCCATAAGCCGCACGGCGCGAATTTTTGATCACCGCCAATTTACCATCCGCGTAGCGCAAGGTCACAATCGCCGTGTCGTAATCACCTGCTGCGCCAATTTCTGGATCGACAAGGCAAGCGGCTGTGGCGCTGACCGATACGGGCGCTTGCCCCATGATGAAATGCGCCATGTCGAAATCATGGATCATCATGTCGCGGAAAATCCCGCCTGACACTTTGATATAGGCCACGGGTGGCGGGGCAGGATCGAAGGATGTGATGGAAAGCAACTCGGCCTTCCCGATTTCGCCCGCATCAAGCGCGGATTTCAACCCGCCAAAATTCACATCAAAACGGCGGTTGAAGCCGATCATCACAGGGCGGCCCGTAGAGGCCACCGCCGTTTGACAGGCCCGCGCGCGCGAGGCTTAGGTCCACAGGCTTTTCACATAAAACCGCTTTACCCGCTTTTGTGGCGGCCTCCATCAAATCGGAATGGGTGTCGGTTGAGGTGGCAATCAACACGGCATCAATCGTGGGATCAGCAATGATTTCATCCGTTGTGCGCGCGACCGTATGATATTGTGCCGCCAGTTTTTCGGCATTTTCGGGATAAAAATCGGACACGGCGGATAAGGTGCTATGTGGATGCGCGGTGATGGCCGTGGCATGAACGCCTGCAATGCGGCCCGCGCCGAGAAGTCCGACTTTCAACATTTCTGCATCCCTTGATTGTGGATGCCCCTTGGTGAGTCTGGGGCAATTGCGCCCAATTTGGCCAATGAGGCGGCCGCGTCAAGGAGAGAAAATCAATCTTAGGATGCCTGCATCCACCGCATTTACCCCCGCGCCGCGCATAGGCTTGGTCGCCGCGCGGGGGAATGGTTTTGGCTTATTGTGCGGCCAATTGTTCGAGGTAGGCGTAAAGGTTCAGCGCGTCATCCGCACTGCGCACGCGGAAGGCCATGGCACTGCGCGCGCCATTATCCCCAAGCGCCTCGCGCAGATAGCCTGTGGGGTCCATCACATAAGCCACGAAAGAGTCTGCGTCCCAGACATTGCCCGCTTCGCCATAGGCGGCGAGGCTCGATGAATAACGGAACCCTTCCACGGCACCTGCAGGGCCGCCGGCCGTGCCGTAAAGATTAGGGCCTGTGCGGCCATTGCGCCCTGCAAGGGTTTCACCTGCTTCGTTCTGCACGACATGGCAAGCCACGCATTGATTGAAGACGCGTTCCCCTGCGGCGGCATCGCCACTGGCAAGGGCTGAATTGGCGGAGGCAATGGCCAGTGCAGCGGCCAAACCGAAAGTGAATTTCAAAATAGTAACTCCTTCAACGGTCACGAAGGCGCGCGCGACCAGATAGAAATGCCATCACAGGTTTTGTTCTGAAGCAATTGGCACGAATTTCAACCCCATGTGGCGCGACATAATTTCAGGCTTGCACGGGCCAATTGCTTGCAGCGCGCCACGCGGGTCAGTAACGATAGCGCAAACAGGTTTCAGATTAAGGGGGGCGGGATATGCCATTTCAACCACATGGAAAACATCTGATTGCGGGCAAATGGGTCGCGGGCACGGATCACTTTACTGCGGCGCGCCTCGAGGGGGAGGGTCATGCCGTCTCCAAGGGAAATGCCGCTTTGGTGGATGCGGCGGTGCAAGCGGCAGAAGCCGCTTTTTGGGAGTATGGTTACACGTCCCGTGCATCCCGCGCGGCGTTTCTGACGCAGATCGCCGATGAGATCGAGGCGCGCGGCGCGCAGATCACCGAGATTGGCACGGCCGAAACAGGCTTGCCCGCCGCCCGTTTGGAGGGAGAGCGGGGACGCACCACGGGCCAGTTGCGAATGTTCGCGGCGCATATCCAATCCGAAGCCTATCTTGACCTGCGCCATGATGCAGCACTGCCTGATCGCGCGCCTTTGCCGCGCCCCGATTTGCGGATGATGCAACGGCCTGTCGGACCCGTGGCGGTGTTTGGGGCGTCCAATTTCCCCTTGGCCTTTTCCACGGCGGGCGGGGATACCGCCAGCGCATTGGCGGCGGGGTGCCCTGTGGTGGTCAAGGCGCATGAGGCACATCCAGGAACAGGGGAAATCATCGCAGAGGCCATATTGGCCGCGATCCGCGCCTGCGGGATGCCTGATGGGGTGTTCAGCTTTGTCCATGGTGGCGCGCATGAGGTGGGGGCCGCTTTGGTGCAGCACCCGCTGATCTCGGCGGTTGGGTTTACAGGCTCGCTCAGGGGGGGGCGGGCGCTGTTTGATCTCTGCGCCGCGCGCCCCAACCCCATCCCGTTTTTTGGCGAATTGGGCAGTGTGAACCCGATGTTCCTGATGCCTGCTGCAGTGGCCGCACGCGGGCCTGCGATTGGCACGGCATGGGCGGGGTCGCTGACCATGGGGGTTGGGCAGTTTTGCACCAATCCTGGCGTTGCGGTTGTGATGGATGGGGCGGATGCCGATGCATTCGTCACCGCCGCAAGCGAAGCCTTGGCCAGCACCGCGCCGCAGGTGATGCTGACCACGGGCATTGCCGAGGCCTATCGCAGCGGGGTTGAAAAAATCGCAGCGCATCGCGCCGTGCGCGAGGTGATTGGCACGATGTGCGACAAGCGCAACGCAGCCCCCTATTTATACGAGGTCAGCGGCGCGGATTGGCTGGCCAATGTGGAACTCAGCCATGAGGTGTTTGGCCCCGTTGGCATGGTGGTGCGCGCCAAGGATTTTGACGAGATGCGGGAGATTGCATTGGCCCTGGAGGGGCAGTTGACCTGCACCTTGCATATGGATGACAGCGATCTGGACCATGCGCAGCGCCTGATGCCGATCCTAGAGCGCAAAGCGGGCCGCGTTTTGGCCAATGGATTTCCCACAGGGGTCGAGGTCTGCGATGCGATGGTGCATGGCGGGCCTTATCCAGCCTCGACCAATTTCGGCGCAACATCGGTGGGGTCATTGGCCATTCGCCGCTATCTGCGGCCTGTGTGTTATCAAAATATGCCTGTGGGGCTGTTGCCCAATGAATTGGCCCCGTAACGCAATAGGATGAGGTTGCATCATGGGTGTCCATGCAAGCGCGATTACGACACGGCAAAATTTCTTGGGTGAGGGGCCACTGTGGCACCCGTTGCGCGAGGAATTGCTGTGGTTTGATATCATGAACAAAACCCTGTTCGCGCTGAAGGATGGCGCGCTGCGTGAATGGGTGTTTCCAGATTTGGTCTCCGCTGCGGGTTGGGTCGATGAGGCGCGGATTGTCATTGCCTCGGAGCGGGCCCTGTTTGTCTTTGATCTTGAGACAGGCGACAGTGCGCCGCTGTGTGATCTTGAGGCGGATAACCCCGTCACACGCTCCAATGATGGGCGTGCGGATCATCAGGGCGGATTTTGGATTGGCACGATGGGCAAGGCCTTCGAGGAAGGGGCAGGCGCGATTTACCGCTATTACAAGGGCGAGTTGCGCAAATTATTTGCCGCCGTGACCATCCCCAATTCGATATGCTTTTCGCCCGATGGCAAAATCGCCTATTTCTGCTCCACCCCTGATCAGCAGATCATGCAGGTCGGGCTGAATGACGAAGGATGGCCCGAGGGGCCAATTTCTGTCTTTCTGGATCTGCGGGGCGAAGATTTAAATCCTGATGGGTCCGTGGTGGATGCTGAGGGCTATGTTTGGAATGCGCAATGGGGCAGGGGCCGTGTCGCGCGCTACGCGCCCGATGGCAGGCTTGATCGTGTGGTCACACTTGATGGGCGTCATTCAAGCTGCCCCGCGTTTGGGGGGGCAGATTTCCAAGACCTCTATGTGACCTCGGCCCAAGAAGGCATGGATGAACCTGACGCGCAGCAAGGCCTGCTCTATCATGCGCGACTTGAGGTGAAAGGCATGGCTGAACCGAAGGTTATTTTGGGCTAAATTGCCTGAATGCGGGGGCCAAGCGGTCCTTACCCCGCATTTCGGGGTTGAACGCCCTCTTGCCTGTCAATAGTAAGGCGCAAATTCCCTTTTGCGGGCCGCCACAGGGCGGTGGCCGTTTTCGATTGCGAGGAAAGCAGATGAACGTCAACGAAACCCTGAACGAGGGTCTGAAACGCGCTTATGAGATCACCATCACGGGCGCGGAATTGGATGCCAAGGTTAATGAGAAATTGATCGAAGCGCAGCCTGAAATCGAGATGAAAGGCTTTCGCAAAGGGAAAGTGCCGATGGCGCTGCTGAAAAAGCAATTTGGCCCGCGGATTATGGGCGAAGCGATGCAAGAGGCCGTTGATGGCGCGATGCAAAGCCACCTTGAAAGCTCGGGCGACCGTCCCGCCATGCAGCCCGAAGTGAAAATGGTAAATGAGAACTGGAAAGAAGGCGATGACGTGGTCGTGTCCATGTCTTATGAAACGCTGCCTGCGATCCCCGATGTGGATTACAAAAAGCTTAAGCTTGAGCGCATGGTCGTGCCTGCGACTGACAAAGAAATTGACGAGACCTTGGCCAAATTGGCAGAAACCGCTCAGAATTATGAAACCAAAAAAGGCAAGGCGGCGAAAGACGATCAGGTTGTTTTTGATTTCGTTGGCAAGGTTGATGGCGAAGCCTTCGAGGGTGGTTCTGCCGAAGATTACCCCTTGGTTCTTGGATCAAACAGCTTCATCCCTGGGTTTGAAGATCAGCTTATCGGTGTAAAAGCGGGTGATGAAAAGCTGGTCGAGGTCACCTTCCCCGCTGAATATGGCGCAGAGCATTTGGCGGGCAAAGCGGCAACATTTGACTGCACCATTAAAGAAGTGAAAAAGGCGGCCCCCGCGGCGATTGATGATGAACTGGCCAAGAAATATGGCGCAGAAAGTCTTGAGGCGTTGAAGGGTCAAGTCTCGGAACGGTTGCAAGCGGAATATGCGGGCGCAGCGCGCCAAGTGGCAAAGCGCGCCTTGTTGGATCAGTTGGACAAACAGATCAAATTCGATCTGCCCCCAAGCCTTGTTGAGGCAGAAGCCGCACAAATCGCGCATCAATTGTGGCATGAAGAAAACCCCGAACATCAGGGGCACGATCACGGCGAGATCAAACCGACCAAGGAACATACGAAACTGGCGGAGCGCCGCGTGAAATTGGGCCTGCTTCTGGCGGAACTGGGCCAGAAAAACGAGGTTCAGGTGACAGATGCGGAATTCACCCAAGCGGTGATGAACCAAGCGCGTCAATACCCTGGCCAAGAGCGCGCCTTCTTTGAATTTATTCAAAAGAATCAGCAGGCGCAGCAGCAGCTTCGTGCGCCATTGTTTGAGGATAAGGTCGTGGACTTTATTTTCGAGCAGGCCGATGTCAAAGAGGTGGAAACCACCAAAGCCAAGTTGGAAAAAGCCGTTGAGGCCTTGGACGAAGAGTGATCTCTCTGATCTGACTTTTAAAATATTGAAAAAAGCCTCCGATGAAGATTGGAGGCTTTTTTGATGGATATTGCCCGCTTCTGATCATAGCTTGGATGATGTTGGGGCGCAGCATGGTTGTATGCGCTCGGCTCGCCTCTATGGCGCAAAAGGGACTGTGACATGACACGTTTTATATGGGCCGCATTTGCGGTCATGATGATCTTCGCGGCCCCTGCGGTCGCCTGCCCAACATTCGAGAAAGGCGGGATGCGTCTGGCCTTTACAGGGGATCAACTGTTTTCCCCGCAAAGCTTTGCCACCACGGCCACGGGCGGCGCGATGCTGGGCAATTGCGGTATCGCGGGAAATGGTTCTACATCGGCCAGCCCGCAATATACGCTGAACTTGTCGGGAATGCAGGGCTATGATCTGGAAATTCAGGTGAACAGCCAATGCGATGCCACGCTTTTGGTGAACACGGCCAACGGCGTTTGGCATTTCGATGATGACAGCAACGGAAATCTTGATCCCATGCTGCGCTTGTCTGGGGAGGATGCGCTGAATGGTCAGGTTGATGTCTGGGTGGGCACATTGGGGTCAAACTGCCCCGCCACAATTGAATTCGAGACATGGACCGCGAATGCCGCAGCCCCTGCGAGTGCGGGAAATTGCCCGACCATAGGCCTGACTGGACCAAGCTATGATCTGAACGGGCCGCAGCTTTACACCCCAAGCACATTCAGCGCCTCTGCCTATGGCAGCACCGATATTTCTGGCTGCGGCCTGCCTGGGCATGGCTGGTTCACGCCTGCGCCGCAGTTTTCCTTTAATCTCAGCCAGATGCAGGGATACCGTCTGGAGCTACAGGTGACGGGCAGCTGCGATACGGTGATGTTGGTCAACGGCGCCGATGGCACGTGGTACTTTGACGATGACAGTAACGGAAATCTCAACCCGTTGGTGAATATCGCAGGGGCGTCCAGCCTGAATGGTCGGGTCGATGTGTGGCTTGGCACATATAACGGGGTCAGCTGCCCTGCATCGCTTGAATTGGAAACGTGGACCAATTGAAGCGGCGCAACTTATGCAAAGAAAGAACCGCGCCTTGATCGGGGCGCGGTTCTTTTGTTTTCACGAATGACACGATGAGATCAGGCGGTTTCTTCGCCGTCTTCCTTTGCCTCTGCCTCTGCCGCAGGGGCAGGGGCCATGCCATCTTCATCATCATCGAGCTGTGCGGCGCCGATATCATCAAACAATTCAGCGATTTCAAACTCGGCTGCTGCTTCTTCTTCAGCGGCCAATTCCTGAATCGATTTGCCCGAAGCTTGCAATTCTGCCTCTTCGGTCGAGCGTGCCACGTTGAGGGTGATGGTCAAATCCACCTCAGGGTGCAAAACAACCGAGACCACGTGTAGGCCCAGTTCTTTGATCGGTGCGGTCAAGGCGACCTGCTTACGATCCACGCTAAAGCCCGCTGCAGTGGCCGCATCAGCCGCGTCACGCGTGGTGACGGAGCCATAGAGCGCACCAGAATCGGACGCGGAACGGATCACGATGAATTGCTGCCCCGCAAGGCGAGCGGCCAAATCCTCGGCCTCTTTTTTGGTTTCGAGATTGCGCGCTTCAAGCTGTGCTTTTTGCGCCTCGAAAGCCTTGAGGTTGTTGTCATTGGCACGCATGGCTTTGCGCTGTGGCAACAAGAAGTTGCGCGCATAGCCATCTTTTACCGTAACCACATCGCCCATCTGGCCAAGCTTGGCCACGCGTTCAAGAAGGATCACATCCATATCGGTTTCTCCTTACTTCACTGCATAGGGCAACAGCGCGAGGAAACGGGCACGCTTGATGGCCTGTGCCAGCTTGCGCTGGTTTTTTGCGGATACGGCGGTGATGCGTGCAGGCACGATCTTGCCACGTTCAGAGATATAGCGCTGAAGCAAGCGCACATCTTTATAGTCAATCTTTGGCGCGTCTTCCCCGTCAAACGGGTCGGATTTGCGGCGGCGGAAAAAAGGTTTTGCTGCCATGATTCTGTCCTTCCCTGATTACTGACGGCGCTCGCGGCGTTCGCCACGTTCTTCGCGCTTTTGCATTTGTGCCGAGGGGCCTTCTTCGTGGGCGTCAACCTTGATGGTCAAAACGCGCATCACGTCATCATGCAAGCGCATCAGGCGCTCCATCTCATGCACGGCGGCCGAAGGGGCATCGCTGCGCAAGAAGGCATAATGGCCCTTACGGTTCTTGTTGATTTTGTAGGCCATGGTCTTGATACCCCAATATTCGGTATCAACCACGGAACCACCATTGTCCTTAAGGATGGTGCTGAAATGCTCGATCAAGCTTTCAGCCTGCGCGTTGGACAAATCCTGACGCGAGATCATCACATGCTCGTAGAGGGGCATGAGAACTCCGATACTGTTCGGGCGCGTTTCAAAGACCGATGCATTCTTCTTTCGCCCCATCAGTCACGAGGGATCACGCCGTTGCAAATATTTTGGCGAAAGATACGCGCCTTATACACATCTGACCTGTCGGTGCAAGCATTGGCGCAGATTGTTGCAACACGGGCGCAAGCCCGGCAGAACCTTTCGGTTATGAATTGCTCTTCGCCCCTATATCTTGTAGCGAATGGCCCGATAGAAACAAGCGGGAGAGGCAAAATGAGCCGTGCTTTCATCTTTCCAGGTCAAGGGGCGCAAACCATCGGGATGGGGCGCGACCTTGCGCAGACTTATGCATCCGCACGTGCAGTGTTTGAGGAGGTGGACGCGGCCTTGGGACAGAACCTTTCCCACCTCATTTGGGAGGGCGCGCTTGAGGAATTGACCCTGACTGCAAATGCGCAGCCCGCCTTGATGGCCACATCCCTTGCGGCAATTCGCGCCTTGGAAGACGAAGGCTATGCGCTGAAAGATTACGCGCAATTTGTGGCGGGTCATTCCTTGGGGGAATATTCCGCGCTTTGTGCGGCGGGCAGCTTATCCGTGGCGGACACAGCACGGCTGTTGCGGATCAGGGGCGATGCCATGCAGAAAGCAACGCCCAAAGGACAGGGCGCGATGGCCGCCATTTTGGGGCTGGATTTCGACACTGTGGCGGAGGTTGCCGCAGAGGCCGCAGAAGGAGCCGTGTGCCAAGCGGCAAATGACAACGACCCCGCGCAAGTTGTGATTTCAGGCGATGCGGCGGCAGTGGAGCGCGCGGTTGACATCGCCAAGGGGCGCGGGGCGAAGCGGGCCGTGATGCTGCCCGTGTCAGCGCCATTTCATTGTGCGCTGATGCAACCTGCCGCCGATGTGATGGCAGAAGCACTGGCCGATGTGCCGCTCGCCGCGCCTGCCGTGCCTTTGGTGGGGAATGTTATGGCCAGCCCTAGCGATGATCCCGACACCATCCGCAAAAATCTGATCACACAGGTGACAGGCCGTGTCCGTTGGCGCGAGTCCGTGATCTGGATGGCGGAAAATGGCGTGCGGAACACATGGGAGATTGGCGCAGGCAAGGCGCTGTCTGGCATGGTCAAGCGGATTGCGCGCGAGATCGAGACCACATCAATTGGAACGGCCGCGGATATTGCCGCGCTTAAGGGATAAGGACAGGCTTTATGTTTGATTTGACAGGAAAATCTGCGTTGGTGACAGGCGCATCTGGGGGCATTGGCGCGGATATTGCCCGTGCGTTGCATGGCGCAGGGGCGGTGGTTGCCCTGTCTGGCACACGGGTGGAGCCGCTTGAGGCCCTCGCGGCTGAATTGGGTGAGCGCACCCATGTTCTTCCCTGCAACCTGTCCGATGCTGAGGCGGTCGAAGCCCTGCCGAAACAAGCGGTTGAGGCGATGGGGGCCGTGGATATTCTGGTGAATAACGCAGGCATCACGCGCGACAATCTGTTTATGCGAATGTCGGATGAAGAATGGGCGCAAGTTTTGGAGGTCAATCTGACCTCGACCATGCGGCTGTGTCGTGGGGTTTTGCGCGGGATGATGAAATCTCGTTGGGGGCGGATCATCAATATCAGCTCGATTGTGGGGGCCACGGGCAATCCTGGTCAGGGAAATTATGCCGCCGCCAAGGCAGGGATGGTGGGGATGTCCAAAAGCCTTGCCTATGAGGTGGCCAGCCGTGGCGTGACGGTGAATTGCGTGGCGCCTGGCTTTATCGCGACACCGATGACAGACAAACTGAACGAAGATCAAAAAGCCGCCATCAACGTCAAAATCCCTGCAGGCCGCATGGGCACACCCGAGGAGATCGCGGCGGCGGTGCTGTATCTGGCGTCCCAAGAGGCGGGCTATGTTACGGGGTCGACTTTGCACGTTAATGGTGGCATGGCGATGCTGTAACAGTTGCGCCGTGTCGTATGGATTGGGGCATTGCCTTATTTTGAATTCATGCTATAGCGGCGCTGATTTTCACCGAAAGGCGTTGCTTTTCGGCGGCTCTGGTTCTTGCAATGGCCCGCTTGGGATGGTTGGAACCGGGATTGAGCGGCCAAAATCGGCCCAGTGAAACAGTGTTGGGGAATAAACCCTAAGCACGAAACGGATGAGGAAAGAACATGAGCGATATCGCAGGTCGCGTGAAGAAAATTGTTGTCGAGCATCTGAGCGTAGATGAGGACAAAGTGACTGAAAACGCGTCTTTCATTGACGATCTGGGCGCAGATTCGCTCGATACGGTCGAGCTGGTTATGGCGTTTGAAGAAGAGTTCGGTATCGAAATCCCTGATGATGCAGCTGAGACGATCCAGACCTTCGGGGATGCCGTCAAGTTTATCACAGACGCGCAGTAAGGCATTGCGCGCGGGTCCGCGCCTGCGTGGGCCAGACGTTCAAATTTAAAGCGGCATCGCCAGTGCGGTGCCGTTTTTTTGTGCCAAATTTAACGATGCGTGCAATTGATTGGCGCGAGAGGGATTGCCCATCATTGGCCCGCTAGGGTATCAACCTTCAAGCTTTCGCGAAACGAGAGAAGGGCAGTGAAAATGCGGCGCGTTGTTGTGACAGGATTGGGTTTGGTGACACCTCTGGCCACGGGGGTGGAAGAGACATGGGCGCGGCTTTTGGCGGGTCAATCAGGCGCGGGCACGATCACCCGATTTGATGCCAGCCACTTGGCAACAACCTATGCCTGTGAGGTCAAGCGCGGCGATGGGTCTGACGGGACGTTCAACCCTGATCTCTACATGGAGCCTAAAGAACAGCGCAAAGTGGATGAGTTCATCCTATACGGCATTGCCGCAGCAGATCAGGCGATCAAGGATGCAGGGTGGCAGCCGCAGGAGCGCGAAGCGCAGGAGCGCACGGGCATATTGATTGGGTCGGGCATTGGTGGTCTGGCCTCGATTGCGGAGACCTCCATCACGCTTAAGGAAAAAGGGCCGCGCCGTGTATCGCCCTTCTTCGTGCCAGGCGCGCTGATCAATCTTATTTCGGGGCAAGTGTCCATCAAATACGGCTTCCGTGGGCCAAACCATGCGGTGGTCACCGCCTGTTCCACAGGCGCGCACGCCATTGGGGATGCGGCGCGTCTGATTCAATGGGGTGATGCAGATGTGATGATTGCAGGCGGCGCAGAAAGCCCGATTTGCGAGATTGGCATTGCGGGGTTCAACGCCTGTAAGGCGCTGTCGACCAAGCGGGGGGATGCGCCGCAAAAAGCCAGCCGTCCATGGGATAGCGACAGTGATGGCTTTGTCATGGGCGAAGGCGCGGGCGTGGTCGTGCTGGAGGAATATGAACACGCCAAGGCGCGTGGTGCGAAAATCTATGCCGAGATTTTGGGCTATGGCCTGTCGGGCGATGCCCATCACATCACCGCGCCGCCCCCCGATCACGAGGGCGCAGAACGGGCAATGCGCGCCGCGTTGAAGCGGGCGGGGTTGCAGCCCTCGGATGTGGATTACGTCAACGCGCATGGCACATCGACCATGGCCGATACCATCGAGTTGGGCGCGGTTGAGCGGCTGATGGGGGATCATGCGAAAAACCTGCTGATGTCATCCACAAAATCGGCCACAGGGCATTTGTTGGGTGCGGCGGGGGCGATTGAGGCGATTTTCTCAATCTTGGCTATTCGCGATCAAATCGCACCGCCTACGATTAACCTTGATAACCCTGCCGCTGAGACCGCGATCAACCTTTGCGCCAATCAGGCCGTGAAAGGCGAGATCAACGTGGCGCAAAGCAATTCCTTTGGCTTTGGTGGGACAAATGCCTGTCTGATTATGGGGAAAGTCTGACATATGTGGAAAAGCGTGGCTGCGAATGCGTTCAGCCTGCTGATTGTGCTGTGTATCGCCGTGGCTGGCGCGATCGGGTGGGGTCAGCGGGAATTCACCAAGGAGGGGCCGCTGGCGGCACCGATCTTTTTTGAGGTTCCGCGCGGCGCGGGCCTGTCACAGGTCGCCGTGGCACTGGAAGCGGCAGGGGCAATTTCGCATCCGTCCATCTTTCGATTGGGGGCAGAATATAGCGATATGGCAGGGGCCATTCGCGCGGGTTCCTTTGAATTGCCTGCGCGGGCCTCTATGCAGGATATTTTGGGGGTGATCACGCAAAATGCGGCCCCCGTTTACCGCTATGTGGCCACTTACATTCTAAGCATCGATGGCACTGGCGAGCAGCGATTGGTCGAACGCACACCTGGCACAGGCGAGGTGGTGGAATTGGCTGCGTTTGCCTATGATGCAGAAATTCCTGAGATTTATCGCGACATCACACAAAGCGGTGCAAGCATCGCTTATCGGGTATCGATCCCAGAGGGGCTGACCTCGTGGCAGATTGTCGAGGGATTGAAATCGGCAGAATTCTTGACGGGGGAAGTTGCGGAAATTCCCGCCGAAGGGCGGCTGGCGCCTGATACATACGAGGCCACACGCGGTATGGCGCGCACGGAGCTGTTGGCGCAGATGCAGGCCCGTCAGGATGATATCCTGATGGCGGCATGGCAGGCGCGCGCAGAAGGGTTGCCCATATCCACCCCTGAGGAGGCGCTGATCCTTGCCTCCATCATCGAGAAAGAAACCGCGCAGCCCAATGAACGGGGGCTTGTCGCCAGCGTCTTTGTCAACCGCCTCAATCGCGGGATGCGTTTGCAAACAGACCCGACCGTGATTTACGGGGTGACCGAGGGCCAAGGTGTGTTGGGTCGGGGCTTGCGGCGGAGTGAGCTTGACCGTGTAACCCCTTGGAATACATATCAGATTGACGGTTTGCCTCCAACGCCGATTGCCAATCCAGGGCGGGCCTCTATCGAGGCGGCACTGAACCCTGAGAGCAGCGATTACATCTTTTTCGTGGCGGATGGCACGGGTGGCCATGCCTTTGCGGTTACATTGGCGGAGCATAACCGCAATGTCGCGCGTTGGCGGGAGATCGAAGCGGAGATGCGGCGCAATTCCGCAAATTAAGACAAGCGCAGAAGGGCCAGCCTGTCACACACGGCGCAAGGCGAAGCGGCAGCTGTCGGCACCCATTGCCGAGCAGGCGGTTTCGCGGCAGATCACATCTGGGCAAACAAGACGGCGATAAAGTCGCTCAAACACCGCCGCGTGCCAGTGACACAAGGGATGGTCAGAGGTTTCGCCGCTGATCACAGGGTTGTCTTGGATCTGGAATTCCCATGGAGAGACCACGTGAAACCGACCCGACCCCGCAAATGTCCAAGCATTGCGCGCAATCGCCACAGAGAGGGCGCGGGCGGCAAGATTGGCGGGCAAAAAACCCATGAGGATTTGTGCCTTGGCAGGAATGCGGTGGGTGATGATGTAATCGGCGGTGGCGCGCCCCGCTTGGGCGGATAGCCCTGCGGCCTGTTGCGGAAAATTGGCGCGCAAGCCCTGATGAACACGGGCGGCATCCTGTTCAGGGATCATGTGATCGCCTGAGGGGATGGGGGTGTCGAGCGCCGAAAACAGGGATTTCCGCGCGCCTTCGCCAAGGTTCCGATCCAGAACGGGGATCAATTGCAAAATCGCATTGGGTCCGATGAGGGCATCTGCGGACATTTAGACATCCTCCGCCGCTTTGCCCTGGGTGCGGCCCAAATCGGGGGGCTGATCGCCGCTTTGATCCCGATTGCGGGCCTTCATCTGGTCACGCACGGCCTCGCGGCGCTCTTTTGCGCGGGCGGCACGGTCGGCTGCGGCTTCCCAGTCGGCAATTTGGGCAGGGGCCAAGGTGCGGCTTTCGTCAAATTGGAAATCCACGGTTTTCTTGGTTTGCGGCCCCCAATAGCCTGCCTTGCCCAGATCGTAGAAGCTGCGCTGCACACCGGCCTTGAGAAAGGCCTTAAGACAGCCAAGCAGGTAGCGCCGCCTGTAGCCCGTGCCGCGCCACGGGTAGTGAAACAGCGCCTTGCGCATATAGAAGCGGCGGTAGTTCTTCATCACCCCATCAAGCAATTCGCCCCGCTCCATCGCAGCGGGCTTCATGATGGGCGTGACAAAATTATACTTCGAGAAATCGAAAATTTCGACCTGATCTTTCAACTCCTGAAACAGAGGCGTGAAGGGCCAAGGCGTATACATGGCCCAATTGGCCAAATCAGGCTGCCAATCCCACGCCATTTGGAAGGTTTCTTCCAAGGTTTCTGGGGTTTCATTGTCGAGCCCTACGATGAATTGTGCCTCAGTGAAGATATCGGCCTCGCGCAAAAGGCGAATGGCTGTCTTGTTTTCCTCGACCTTGGTCTCTTTGTTGAAACGGTCCAGCTTCATCTGCGCTGCGGCCTCGGTTCCGAGGCTGACATGGACAAGGCCCGCCTTGCGATAGAATTTCAGCAATTCACGGTCGCGATAAATATCGGTGACGCGGGTGTTGATGCCCCATTGCACGCGGCGCGGCAGATCGCGTTTGATCAATTCCTCGCAAAACTCAATGAATTTGCGGCGGTTGATCGTGGGTTCCTCATCGGCGAGGATGAAGAAGCCAACGCCATGATTTTCAACCAAATCTTCGATTTCATCGACCACGGATTTGGGATCACGCACGCGATAGTCGCGCCAGAATTTCCATTGACTGCAGAATGAACAGGTAAAGGGGCAGCCTCGCGCCATGTTGGGAATGGCCACACGCGTCCCGAGCGGGATGTAGATATATTTCGCCCAGTCAAGAATGGTCCAATCGGGTTTGATTGCATCCAAGTTTTTAATTGTGGGGGCGGCTTGGGTGGCGACAATCTCATCCCCTTCGCGGAAGGCGAGGCCGTGAATGCGTTTGCGATCTTGCGGATATCGCCCTGTGGCGATGGCCTGCATGAGATTGACCACGATCTCCTCACCCTCGCCGCGCACGATGACGTCAATCCAAGGCGCCTCGGACAGCACTTGCTTGAACATGAATGTGGCGTGGATACCACCCAAGATACGCACCGCGTTTGGGGCGACCTCGGCGGCACGGCGCAAAATCTCCTCGGCCTTGTAAATGGACGGGGTGATGGAGGTGACACCGATGGCGTCAGGCTGAAGTTCCGCAATTTTCTCGGCAACGTCATCATCGCTGAGTTCATGGGTCATTGCATCGATGAAATGGATGTCATCAAACCCTGCTTGGCGCAGATGCCCAGTCAGATAAGCGACCCAAGCGGGCGGCCAATTCCCTGCAATCTCGGCGCCGCCTGAGCGGTAATTGGGATGGATAAAGAGAATACGCATGATCTGACCTCTGCGGTTATGGTAAGATCAGCGTGACAGGTGTTGTGTCAGATTAAATTGACACATATCAATTCATTTTGTGAATTCTTGAAGAATTTCGAACTGCGCGCGCACCTTATTAACCAATTGTTTACAATAAATATTTTGACAGACCGCGCGGTCTCATGTAGAGGTTATGTCATGCTGGACGAATTGGGTAAACGGTCTGCCGCCGCTGCGGTTTGACCGTTTTTTATTTTCGCATTCTCGGGGGCTTTTTCATTTAAGCCATTATCGGGAATTTTCATGACGAAAAAATCAGACGCACGCGGCACGCGTGTTTTGATGCTGGCTGATGCCAGAGACGCCTTTGAAACCGCGCGGATCACTTTGGCCGATGCGGTGGCAGAGTTGAAAGCATCGCACAGCAAATCGGGCGATACGCTGATCAAAGATCTGCGCGCGCTTAATTCTGTTTTGATCCAAGCCTTGGCACTGGAGGGCAAGCTTGATGAGCTTGAAGCCGAAACCATCGGCGCACGCACAGGGGAATTTGACCTTGAGCGCGCCCGAGAGGAGATATTCTGCCGCTTGGCTTGCCTCGCAGCCGCAGGAGACGATCGCGGCGTTTCTTGACGGGTTAAGCCCTGAGGCATTGGCCGCCTTGCCCTATATTTTCGATTTCTGGGCGTTGCCCCATCAACGCGCACCTGAGGGAATCTGGAAGACATGGGTGATCATGGGCGGTCGCGGCGCGGGCAAAACCCGCGCTGGATCAGAATGGGTGCGCGCCCAAGTGGAAGGGGCGCACCCGCGCGAGAAGGGGCGCGCCGCCCGTGTGGCATTGGTCGGCGAGACCTACGATCAAGCGGTCGCGGTCATGGTCAAGGGGGAAAGCGGGATACTAACCTGCGCACCCCCCGACAGGCGGCCCAAATTTCTTGCGGGTGAGAGAAAATTACTTTGGCCCAATGGCGCAGAAGCACAGATCTATTCAGCGCATGATCCAGAGGCCCTGCGCGGGCCGCAATTTGATGCGGCATGGATGGATGAATTGGCGAAATGGCGTAATGCGCAAGAGGCGTGGGATATGCTGCAATTTGCGCTGCGATTGGGTGCGCATCCACAGCAGGTGGTCACGACCACCCCCCGTAATATCGCGCTGCTGCGAGGGATTTTGGCGCGCGAGAACACGGTTGTTACCCGCGCCGCAACAGAAGCCAATCGCGCCTATCTGGCCCCATCCTTTCTGGAGGAGGTCCGCACACGGTACGGCAACACCCGTCTGGGGCGGCAAGAATTGGATGGCGAATTGCTGGAAGATTGCGAAGGCGCGCTTTGGCATCATGCGATGTTTGAGGCTTTGCGCGTCTCGGATATCCCTGCGTCCTGCGACATCATTGTGGCTGTTGATCCGCCTATGACAGGCCATGAGGGATCGGATCTTTGCGGCATCGTTGCGGTGGCGGTTATGCGCCAAGGCGCGCCGCAGAATTGGCGGGCCATCGTGTTGGAGGATGCAAGCCTTGCCGCTGCACGTCCGCATCTTTGGGCGCAGGCGGCGGCGGACTGTTATCATCGCCATGGCGCAAGCCGCTTGGTGGCGGAGGTAAACCAAGGCGGTGATTTGGTCGCGGCGATTTTGCGCCAGATTGACCCGTTGATTGCCTATCGGGCGGTGCGGGCCAGCAAGGGCAAACGGGCCCGCGCAGAGCCCGTGGCGGCACTTTATGAACAGGGTCGTGTTGCCCATTTGGGCGTGTTTTCTGAATTGGAAGATCAAATGTGCCAGATGGGGCAGGCGGGATTTGAGGGGCAGGGCAGCCCTGACCGCGTAGATGCCTTGGTATGGGCGCTGACCGAGGGGCTGCTTGTGCCCGCGCGCCATTATTCGGAGCCGCGGCTGCGCGCGCTTTAATCAACGATCACGAAGGGGGCGATATGCTCGAATTCATCAAGAAACGTCCACAGGCGGAGGTTAAGGCCTCGGCGGTGGGTCGGGTTGTGGCGATGGCGCATACCGCGCGTGGCGCCGTGTGGACGGCGCGCGACACGGGCAGCTTGACCCGCGCAGGGTTTTTGAACAATCCCATCGGCTTTCGCGCGGTGCGCCTGATCTCCGAAGCGGCGGCGGCCTTGCCGTTGATCTGCCAAGATCATCAGACGCGCTATGAGGATCATCCGATGTTGGCGCGGCTGAAAGCGCCAAATCCGATGCAAGGCACGGCTGCGATGCTAGAGGCGCTTTATGCCAGTTTGCTGTTGACGGGAAACGCTTATTTGGAAGCGGTGGTGGAGGATGACACGGCGGTTCCGCGCGAGCTGCATATTCTGCGCGCGGATCGTGTGCAGGTGCAGCCAGGGCCAGATGGCTGGCCCCAAGCCTTTGATTATCATGTGGGCGGCAAGGTGCATCGTTTTGCGGCAGAGGTGATTTGCCATATTCGTGGGTTTCATCCGCAAGATGATCATTACGGATTAGGTCCGCTGCACGCGGCCGCCACCGCATTTGATGTGCATAACGCCGCCACGCATTGGTCAAAGGCGCTGTTGGACAATGCCGCGCGCCCCTCTGGGGCGATTGTCTATCGTGGGGTCGATGGGGCAGCCTCGAGCATGACCGATGCGCAGGTCAGTCGATTGCAAGAAGAACTGGACAGTTATCACATGGGCGCGCGCAATGCAGGGCGGCCCATGTTGCTTGATGGCGGATTGGATTGGAAGCCGATGGGGTTTTCACCCTCGGATATGGAATTTCAAAAAACCAAAGAAGCCGCAGCGCGCGATATTGCATTGGCCTTTGGCGTGCCGCCGATGTTGATAGGCATTCCAGGCGATGCCACCTATGCCAATTATGCCGAAGCGCATCGTGCCTTCTATCGGCTGACGGTTTTGCCGCTTGCGGGCAAAGTTTTGGCGGCGCTGTCGCGGTTCTTGGGAACGGCCTATGGCGGGGCGGAGTTGCGGGTTGATCTCGATCAGGTGCCCGCTTTGGCCGCGGAGCGCGAGGCGCAGTGGCGCAAAGTGTCAGAGGCGGATTTCCTGAGCACGGCGGAGAAGCGTGTGATGTTGGGCCTGCCCGCGGTGGCGCCTGATGCAACATGACCATGCGCAAGGCGAGCGGGTCACGGTTTCTTTACGACCCATTTGAGATGGCTGAAGCACGGATCGAGGCCAATGAGCGGGTTCTAGATGAAAAATGGACCGCGTTGAATTTCCGGCTGAGTGCAATTGAGGCCGCGATCGAGCGGTTGGAGCGGCGGCTGTGGTTGGCCGTTTTTGGCATTGCAAGCGTGGTGTTTGCCGAAGCGGCCACCCGTTTGATTGAATTTTCACACCCGTAGAGGGAGGCGATATGGATATCGGTGATGAGATCAGAGCCGCAGAAGGTTTGGAGACAAAATTCTGTAAGTTCGAGCGCAGTCCCGTTTTGGGGCAATCTGGCACGATTGCGGGCTATGCCAGTCTGTTTGGTGCGGTGGATCAAGGCGGTGATATTGTCGAGAAAGGCGCCTATGGCGATGCGCTGTCGCGCCTGAAGGCGCAGGGTGTCAGTGTGAAAATGCTGTGGCAGCATGATCCCGCCAGCCCGATTGGGATTTGGGATGACATCCGTGAAGATGCGCGGGGGTTATGGGTGTCTGGGCGGCTGCTTGATGCGGTGGCCAAGGGGCGCGAGGCGCGGGCCTTGATCGAGGCGGGCGCGATTGATGGTTTGTCCATTGGATATCGCACGATCAAATCACAGCGCAACGCACAAGGACAACGTGTGTTGCGTGAAGTGGAATTATGGGAAGTGTCCTTGGTGACATTTCCAATGCTAAGTCAGGCGCGCGTTGATGCGCGCAAGGCACAATCAAGCACGTATGAGAGCGTGCAAGATTGGACGCGCAAATTGCAAGATCTGCGCGCGCAATTGGGGGCTTTGCGTTAAGATCTGGTTGAGATCTGCAAGGCCAAAGGCGGCTGATTGAGCCGATCCACATCAAGGAAAATTGAGATGACAGAGCAAAAATCAGATGCGCCGCGGGCGCATCAGAGCGGCGACGCTGTGGCGCAGATGACCACGGCCCTCGAGGGTTTGTTGGGTGATGTGCATCGCCTGCATACCGAGATCAATGTCAAGCTTAACAAACAGGATGAGCGGATTGCTATGCTGAAACATCACAACCTAAACACCACCCGTCCGCAGCTGTCAGCCGCGACCCATGAAGACGCACCACATCGCAAGGCGCTGGACCGCTATTTGCGCAGCGGTGATGAGGACGCGCTGCGCGGGATCGCGTTGGAGGGCAAAGCGCTGTCCAGTGCCATTAATGCAGAGGGCGGCTATTTGGTTGATCCACAGACCGCAGATCGCATTTCCTCGGTGTTGCGCAGCTCATCCTCGCTTCGTGCGGTTGCAAATGTTGTAAATGTGGAAGCCAGTTCATTTGATGTCTTGGTCGATCACAGTGATATCGGTGCGGGATGGGCCACAGAAACAGGAGCCGCCACCGAGACTGACACACCGCAGATCGAGCGGATTTCCATCCCGCTGCATGAATTGTCGGCCCTGCCAAAGGCCAGTCAACGCCTGTTGGACGATAGCGCATTTGACATCGAGACCTGGCTTGCGGATCGCATTGCCGATAAATTTGCCCGCGCTGAGGCGGCTGCCTTTCTGACAGGGGACGGCATCGACAAGCCTTTGGGGCTTCTGTCGCACCCGAGCGTGGATCATGAGCTTTGGTCTTGGGGCAATCTTGGCTATGTGGTCACGGGGGCGGCGGGCGATTTTGATGCGGCCGCGCCCTCGGATGCGATTGTCGATCTGGTTTATGCGCTTGGGGCGCGCTATCGCGCCAATGCGAATTTCATCATGAATTCAAAAACGGCGGGCGCTGTGCGCAAGATGAAAGATGCCGATGGCCGTTTCCTTTGGTCTGACGGGCTGGCCGCAGGGGAGCCCGCGCGGCTGATGGGCTATCCTGTTTTGATTGCCGAGGATATGCCCGATATCGCGCTTGATAGCACCGCGATTGCCTTTGGCGATTTCCGTGCGGGCTATACCATTGCCGAGCGTCCCGAATTGCGCGTTTTGCGCGATCCGTTTAGCGCGAAACCCCATGTTTTGTTCTATGCAACCAAACGTGTCGGCGGAGATGTCAGCGATTTCGCCGCGATCAAACTGCTGAAATTCGGCACCGCCTGACCGGTCTGAGTTCCTGATCCCTGCGCGGTGGTGATCTGCGCGGGGCGGGGCGATGTGCCTTTGCCGCATGGGGGGCGGTCTGCATGGTCTGGCAGGCAGCATAACCCCCGAGCGACATGCATGAACGCGGCTTTCCTGCGGTCAGGTGCATCGCCCCAACAGACCCGTTTCATTTTGGAGCATGACGATATGATGATGGTCGAATTGACCTCGATTGCCACGGCCGCGCTGCCTGTTGCGGAGCTGGGTCGCCATTTGCGGCTTGCATCAGGATTTGCCGATGATGGCAGTGAGAACGCCACACTCGAAAGTTGTTTGCGCGCGGCGATTTCCGCGATTGAGGCGCGGATTGGCAAGGTGCTGTTTGAGCGGCGCTTTTCCTTGCAGATATCGCAATGGCAACAGGGTCATGCCCATCGCCTACCTATTGCCCCAGTGCGCGAGATCGAAACAGTGACATTGGTCAATCGTGCAGGTGTGGAAACACACGTGGATCCCGCGCGTTACAGGCTGCGCGCGGATTTGCATCGCCCGGCAATTGAATCTGGATCGGCGGGGCTTCCGAACCCGTCATTTGGCGGCCACATCGATCTTGTTTTGCGCGCAGGTTATGGGGCCGCTTGGGAGGATATTCCGCCAGATTTGCGGCAAGCCGTTTTGATTATGGCCGCAGGATTCCATGATGGGGTGGGGCGCGAAGGCGCGGAAATCCCCTTTGCGGTTGCTATGTTGATCGAACCCTACCGCCCGCTGCGGATCGGGGCGCGGCCATGAGGATCCTGCGGCGCAAATTATATTTGGAGACGCCCATCAGGGTGGCCGATGGCGCGGGCGGGTTTCTATTGAGCTGGGAAAGGCTGGGTGCGGTCTGGGCCGAGGTGTTGCCCCGCGGTGGTAGCCAATCGGAAAACATCGCCAGATTGGGATTGCAGATCACCTTGCGTGCGGCCCCGCAAGGCGCGCCTATGCGTCCCACCCCTTCGCAACGCTTTGTGGATGGAACGCGGATTTACAGCATTGATGCCGTCACCGAAGCCGATGGGCTGGGGCGGTATTTGATCTGCTTTGCAACAGAGGAGACGGGGGCATGAGCTATGGGGCCAGTGCCGCGTTGCAAATGGCGGTGTTTGATCGTTTGACCCAAGACAGTGCTTTGGCGGCGATTGTTGGCAGCAATATCTTTGATGCGCTGCCCGAAGGCAGCTTGCCCACGCTGTATGTCGTGATCGGACCCGAAGAAGCACGGGTTTTTGCGGATGGCAGCGGTGCAGGTGCGACACATGAATTTGCGATTACCATTATCGGAAATACGGCAGGTTTCCTGGCCGCAAAGCAGGCGGCAGTGGCCGTTTCCGATGCGCTTCTTGCGGGGTCTGACCTGAGTTTGGCGCGCGGTGTGTTGGTAAACATCGGGTTTCTGCGTGCCCGTGCGCGCAAGACTGACACCGCACGCGAAGTAGAGCTGTGGTTTCGCGCATTGATTGATGACGCGCAATAACCGTCTCATTTCATTATATCATTTCAAAGGAGAGCGGCCATGGCGGCGCAAAGCGGTAAGGATTTACTGATCAAGATTGATATTGACGGCAACGGTGTCTTTGAAACCTTTGCCGGCCTGCGCAGCACGCGGATTAGCTTTAACGCGCAAAGTGTTGATGTCACGTCCCTTTCATCGGAGGGTGGTTGGCGGGAATTACTGGCTGGGGCAGGGGTCAAATCCGCTGCGCTGTCGGGATCAGGGATTTTCCGCGATGCCGATAGTGATGCGCGGGCGCGGGCGGTGTTCTTTGATGGACAAATCCCAGAATTTCAGGTGGTCATCCCAGACTTTGGCGTGATCGAGGGCAAGTTCCAAATCACCGCTTTGGAATATGCGGGCAGCCATGATGGGGAGGCCAGCTATGAAATTTCCATGGCCTCAGCGGGACTGCTGAGTTTTGTCGAGCTTTGATTATGGTCAATGAAGTCAGGGGTGAGGTCGCGCTGACGATTGACGGGCAACGCCATGTCGCGCGGCTGACCCTGCATGGGCTGGCGGAATTGGAGGCGGCGCTTGGCACGGAAAGCCTGGCTGATCTGATTGCCCGTTTCGAGGGGGCGCAGCTGCGCGCGCAGGATATTTTGCTGCTGTTGGTGGCGGGGCTGCGCGGTGGGGGGTGGCAAGGCGAAGTCGATGATTTGGCCCAAGCCGAGATCGAAGGTGGGGTGGCCGAGGCCACGCGCGTTGCCGCGCGTTTGTTGATCCTTGCCTTTCAGGGGCCCGCGCCATGACAGGGTTTGATTGGCCCGCATTGTATCGGGTGGCGATGCGCGATTTGGGGATCAGTCCAGACCAATTTTGGCGGCTGACACCCTATGAGCTTTCGCTGCTGTGCGGGGGAGAGCGAGCGGTTTTATTACGCGGCGATCTGGAGGCGTTGATGACGCGCTTTCCCGATTACCCCGCACCAAAGGAAGGATAGGCGAGGATGTCACAATCACAGATTTTGGCGCGGCAATTGGATCAAGTTGAAGATGCGATGAACGCGACATCGACCATGGCGCGGCAATTTCAAAGCGAGCTGCGCAATATGCAAGCGGCCCTCTCGACCACCAACCGCGATGCGCAGGGATTATCGCGCGCCCTGCAAAGCGGGGTGAGCCGCGCCATGCGCGAGATTGTTGTGGATGGCGCAAGCCTATCTGAGGCCTTTCGCGGCTTGGCGGATCGGATGATCAACAGCGCCTATCGAAATGCCATGCGCCCGATTGAGACCCAAATCGGCGGGGCGGTTGGCAGAGGGTTGAGCGGCCTATTGGGGGCTATTGCCCCGTTTCAAATGGGCGCCACGATGCAACCTTTTGCGCGTGGCGGCGTGGTGAACCGCGCAACCCCGTTTGCCATGGCGGGAGGGGGCCTCGGCGTCATGGGGGAGGCGGGGCCAGAGGCCATTATGCCGCTAACCCGTGGCAGTGATGGCCGATTGGGGGTTCAATCCCAAGGCATGGCCCGCCCCGCACAGATCACCATCAATATCGCCACGCCTGACGTGCACAGCTTTCAACGCAGCCGATCCCAAATCGCAACACAAATGGCGCGCGCCTTGGAGATGGGGCAGCGCAACCGCTAAATCGGAAAGGATGCGTGATGGCGTTTCACGAAATACAATTCCCCGTCTCGGTCAGTTTCGGGGCCTCTGGCGGGCCAGAAATCCGCAGTGAAATTGTGACGCTGCAAAATGGTTTTGAGGAGCGCAACACCCCATGGGCGCAATCGCGCCGCCGCTATGCGGCGGGATTCGGGGTGCGCAGTTTGGATGATCTGGCCGAAGTTTTGGCGTTTTTCGAGGCGCGGCGCGGTCCCATCCATGGGTTTCGTTGGAAAGACTGGACGGATTATAAAAGCTGCGCGCCGAGTGCCACACCTGGCCCTGAGGATCAATTGATTGCTTTGGGTGATGGGGAAACGGCGCTGTTTCAGTTGATAAAAACCTATCGCTCGGGCGGTGTAGAGCAGCGCCGCGAGATCACCAAACCCGTTGCAGGATCGTTACGTGTGGCTGTGGCGGGCGATGTTATGGTTGAAGGCGTGCATTTTGAGGTGGATGAAACCACTGGAATTGTCACCTTTAGCGAGATCCCCGAATTGGGGGAGGAGGTCACGGCGGGCTATGAATTTGACGTGCCCGCACGGTTTGATACGGATTTTCTATCCATTTCCAATGCCGCCTTTGAGGCAGGTGAATTGCCCGATGTTCCGATCTTGGAGATC
The DNA here is from genome assembly GCA_025751475.1 of Rhodobacteraceae bacterium XHP0102. Lineage (GTDB taxonomy): Bacteria > Pseudomonadota > Alphaproteobacteria > Rhodobacterales > Rhodobacteraceae > M30B80. The sequence goes on along the minus strand of JAOWLD010000001.1, from coordinate 1,033,630 downwards.
CGTCTATGAGCGGGCGGGACGATTTCCTCAGTCATTTGGCAACGGGCGCGACACAGGTAGCGCGCGCGTGGAAAATCATGCGCAAGGACGGGGTCGTGTTGGGGTTTACAGATCACGACCGCAATTTGCATTTTGACGGCGTGACGTTTCGGGCCGACAGCGGGCTGTCAGCGGGCGCTTTGGCGCAGGAGACGGGCCTTTCCGTTGATAATGGTTTTGCCATTGGAGCGCTGCGCGATGATGTGATCGCAGAGGCAGATATTGCGCGCGGTCTTTATGATGGGGCAGAAGTGACGGCCTATCTGGTCAGATGGGATGCGCCAGAAGCGCGTATGGTTCAATTCAAGGGTCATATGGGGGAAATCACCCGCAAAGCGGGTCAATTCGAGGTGGAGCTGCGCGGCCTATCGGAGGCGCTAAACCAATCTCGCGGGCGCGCCTATGGCCGCGATTGTGATGCCGTCTTGGGTGATCTGCGCTGTCGCGCTGATCTGGATGCGCCCAGTGTGCGCGCCGAAGCACCCGTTCGCTTTGTCGATCAAGAGGCGCGTATCCTGCGCTTTGAGACCTTTGAGGTTCTGGCATTTCCGCTGGCCCATTTTGAGCGCGGCACGGTCGAAATCGCAGGCGCGCGCGCCTTGATCAAATTGGATCAACGCTTTGCCACCTATCGCCAAATCACGCTGTGGTCGGATTTAGAGGCAGACCTTGGTCAAAACGCCATTTTGCGCGCGGGATGTGACAAGCGTTGGACCACTTGCCGAGATAAATTTGACAATCTTCTGAATTTTCAGGGATTTCCGGATATTCCTGGGGAAGATTGGCAGATGTCTTACCCCGCGCGGGCGGAATATCGCAACGGTGGCAGCCGCCGATGAGTGGAATTGTGGAGGCCGCCAGAGGCTGGATTGGAACACCCTATATGCATCAGGCCAGCGTAAAAGGTGCGGGGTGCGATTGTCTTGGCCTGATCCGCGGCGTTTGGCGGGAATGTTGCGGTGCGGAACCTGAAGCGGTGCCTGCCTACAGCTATGATTGGTCGGAAGCGACAGGGGAGGAGCGGCTTTGGCAGGCCGCATTGCGTCATTTGCATCCAGTTGCCGACTGCGACCTTCGCAGCGGGGATGTGTTGTTGTTTCGGATGCACAGGGGTGCGGTTGCGAAACATTTGGGAATTTTATCGCAAGGATATCCCGCGCGGTTCATTCATGCCTATAGCGGCCATGGTGTTGTTGAGAGCGCCTTGGCGCCCGCATGGTCGCGGCGCATCGTGGCACGGTTTCGATTTCCAGAAAGGTTTTAACCCAAATGGCAACGCTTGTTTTATCTGCGGCAGGAGCGGCGATTGGGTCGGCGATTCCTGGCACATTTTTTGGCCTGAGCGGTGCGACTTTGGGACGTGCGGCAGGCGCGATGATCGGGCAGCGTTTTGATGCGCCTTCGGCAGGGGTGGCGCTTGCCCCTGTGTCCGAAGGGCGCGTGACCCAATTTCGTCTCACCAACGCAGCCGAGGGGGGCGCCTTGCCGCGCCTTTATGGGCAAATGCGGATTGGTGGACAGGTGATTTGGGCCAGTCATTTTCGGGAAACTGTCACCACCAGCACGCAAACGGCCATGGCCGGGCGGGGCAAAGGCAGTCGCGGTGGCACAGTCACGCAAACAACCACGCGTTACAGCTATAGCCTGTCGGTGGCGATTGGGATTTGCGAAGGGCCAATTTTGGGGATCGGTCGCATTTGGGCCGATGGGATGGAGCTGGATCCCGACACAGCCTCCTATCGGCTGTATAAAGGCACCGATGATCAATTGCCCGACAGCACCATCGAGGCCACGGAGGGGGCAGGGCAGGTGCCTGCCTATCGTGGTTTGGCTTATGTGGTTTTTGAAGATCTGCAGCTGGCCCCATTTGGCAATCGTGTGCCGCAATTTGCCTTTGAGGTTGCGCGGGCCGCACAACCCCCAGCGGGTTTGGATGCGCCTGTTTTAAACACGGCCGTGCAGGCGGTGGCGTTGATCCCAGGGACAGGGGAATATGCGCTATCGACCCGTGCGGTGACCTTTGATGAAGGCTTGGGACGGGTGCGCAGTGCCAATGTTAATTCCACCTCGATGCGCCCTGATTTTGTCACCGCGTTAGACCGTTTGGAGGCTGAATACCCTGCGGTTTCTTCAGTTTTGTTGGTGAGCAGTTGGTTTGGGGATGATTTGCGCGTTGGCCGCTGCCAAATTCGCCCCAAAGTCGAACAACGGGACCGAGATGGGCGCGAGATGGCATGGCGTTCTGGTGGGATCACACGCGATCAAGCGGAGGTGATCGCGCGGATCAATGAACGCTCCGTTTATGGCGGAACACCTGCTGACGGTGCCATTGTTGAGGCCATTGCCGCGCTGAAGTCGCGCGGTATCAAAGTGTTGCACTACCCGTTTTTGTTGATGGAGATTTTACCACAGAATGATTTGCCCGATCCCTATGGCGGGTCTGTGCAAGCCGCCTTTCCGTGGCGCGGGCGTATCACCACCGATATTGCACCCACACGCGCAGGCAGCGCGGATGGCACAGCGGTCATTGCTGATGAGGTGGCCACGTTTTTTGGCGCGGCTGCGGCACGTGATTTCACGATTTCAGCGGGTCATGTGTCGTACAGCGGACCTAATGAATGGAGCTATCGCCGATTCATCCTGCATAACGCGGCGATCTGTGCGGCGGCGGGGGGGGTTGAGGGGTTTTCTATTGGCTCGGAAATGCGTGGCCTGACCAGTTTGCGCGATAGGGTTGGCTTTCCTGCCGTGGCGCAGTTGCGTGCGCTGTTATCGGAGGTGCGTCAGATTCTACCTGAGGCAAAACTGGGCTATTCTGCGGATTGGAGCGAGTATTTTGGCCACCAGCCCCAAGATGGCACGGGCGATGTGTTTTTCCACCTTGATCCGCTCTGGTCTGATTCCGCGCTCGATTACGTGGGGATTGATAATTATATGCCCTTGGCGGATTGGCGCGAGGGGGCGGATCATCTGGATGCGCAGAGCTATGACAGCGAAAAGAACATCGCATATCTGCAATCCAATATCGAGGGTGGTGAGGGGTATGAGTGGTTCTATGCCAGTGCCGCTGACCGTGATGCGCAAAATCGCACGCCGATTACAGATGGCCTTTCGGACAAGCCTTGGGTTTTTCGGTATAAGGATCTGCGCAATTGGTGGCGAAATCCCCATTTTGATCGCATTGACGGGGTGGAAGGTAACGCGTTGGACCTTCGTGGCGATATCAATGACGCCACGGTTGCGCAAAACGCGACAGTTGAGGATCGCGTTGGGTTCAACCCATCTGGGCGTGCAGTGGCGCGGATCACCCTTGGCATAGCGGGTCGTGTCTATTTGGACCGTGACCTGGTTGTGGATCAGGTTTACCGCTTCGAGGCATTGATGCGCAGCGGCACGGCTGTGACCGTTCAGGGGGCATTAAGCCTGAATGATGGCGCGGTGAAGGAAAGCTATACCCTTGGACCTGACTGGCAGCGCGTGGTTTTGATATTCACTGCAACAACGATCACCAACCAATTGAATATATGTGATAATCGTGCAGGTGGCGATGCGGGTGTCATCGAGGTATCAGAAATCGCGCTGGTGTCAGAAGCGGCGCAAACCGCGTGGATCCCCGAAAGTAAGCCGATTTGGATGACAGAAATTGGCTGCCCCGCAGTCGACAAAGGGGCCAATCAGCCCAACGTGTTCCTTGATCCGAAATCGAGCGAGAACGCGGTTCCCTATTATTCAAACGGTGCGCGCGATGATGCGATGCAGATGCAGTTTCTGCGCGCATGGTTCGGTTATTGGTTAGACCCTGCGAAAAACCCTGTCTCCGAGGTCTATGATGGGCCGATGATTGATATGCGCTACAGCCATATCTGGGCATGGGACACGCGACCTTATCCTGCCTTTCCGCAACGCGATGAAACATGGTCGGATGGTGAAAATTACGCGCGCGGCCACTGGGTGTCGGGGCGGGCTGCGGCACAGCCACTTTCGGCAGTAGTGGCCGAAATTTGCGCCCGTGCAGGTCTGCGAGATGTCGATGTCAGCCGCCTTTATGACGTGGTTTCTGGGCATATCAGCCTCGAGCAAGACAGCGCGAGGGGCCAATTGCAGGATTTGATGCAGGCCTTTGGGATCACCGCCTTTGAGCGTGAAGGTGCCTTGCGTTTTGCGGGGCTGCCCTTGCGCGCGAAGGCCCATATTCGTGAGGCAAAAACCGCCCTAGAGCAGGATCAGGGCGGTCTGACGCGCATCCGTGATGCACAGGTTGGGCAATTAGGGCGCGTGCAACTGGGATTCAGCGAGCCAGAAATGGCCTATGAGCCTGCCTTGATTGAGTCGCGTTTCGCGCAATCTGATCCAAACGCGCTCAAGCAAGCGCGGCTTTCCCTCGCCCTTCGGCGCGGGCAGGCGCGTGCGATTGCACAGCGCTGGTTGGCTGAGGCGCGGGTCAGTCAGGATCGCTTAGAATTTGCACTGCCGCCGTCACAGCGTGATCTTGGGGCAGGCGATGTCATTGCTGACGAGCAGGGCGAGACATGGCGCATTGAGCGGGTCGAGGATCGTGGCACATTGCAAATCGAGGCGCTGCGCGTTGATTTGACCTTGCGCGGCATTGTCGAGGAGGCGGAAGGACCGCTGCGCTTTGTGGGCACTGTGCCGCCTATGCCTGTGATGCCGCTGTTCCTTGATTTGCCCTTGTTGCGCGGGGATGAGAATCCCGTGGCGCCCTATGTGGGGGCGGTGGCAACGCCTTGGCCCAATCGGGTGGCGGTCTATTCCAGCGAGGGCGGTTCTGCGGGCAATGTCAGGCTTGATACCGTTTTGGATCAACCCTTGATCTTGGGCAAAACCGAGACCCCGCTGCCATTTGCGCAAAGTGGTGTGTGGGATCGTGGGGACCCGCTGCGCGTGCGCTTTACATCGGGGGCGCTGTCTTCTCTGGATCGGATCGCGTTGCTTAATGGTGGCAATCTGGCCGCAATCGGGTCAGGGGATGGCGCAAATTGGCAGCTGTTTCAATTTGAACAGGCTAATTTGATCGCGCCAAATCTTTGGGACTTGTCGATGCGTCTGCGCGGCCAGGCGGGCAGTGATGGCATTATGCCCGCGCTATGGCCCATTGGCAGCTATGTCGCCCTGATCACGCCAGCCCTGTCGCAGATTGATTTGCCGCTTACGGCGCGTGGCTTACAGCGCGATTATCGGATTGGGCCTGCAGCGCGCAATTTTGATGACCCAAGTTTTGTCACGCGCAGCCTTGGGTTCGCGGGGGAGGGGTTGCGCCCTTATGCGCCTGCACATTTGCGTGCCGTTTGGTCCGCGGGTGGGTGGGATATTGGCTTCATCCGCCGCACCCGCATAGACGGCGACAATTGGCAAGGTGCCGAGGTTCCCTTGGGCGAGACACAGGAGCAATACCACCTGCGCATCCGTCAAAATGGGGTGATCCTGCGGGATGTGACGTTAAGCAGCCCAACATATCGCTATGAAGGTGCGGATGTGGTCGCGCCGCCTTTTGAAATCGAAGTTGCCCAAATCTCCGACAGTTTCGGGGCGGGGCCATTTGCGAGGAAATTGATCCATGACATCTAGCCCCAATCTTGGCCTGCCTTTTCTGAGTGCGGCACAGGCGCAAAAACACGTCACCGTGAACGAGGCGCTCACGCGTTTGGACGGGGTGGTGCAACTGCGTCTAAGCGGAATTGATACAATACCCCCCCCGCTGGCCCCCATCGAGGGCGCCGTTTATGCGATTGGGGCGACCCCCGCCGAAGGCTTTGCCAATGCCGCAGGCAAGCTTGCCCTTTTCACGAACGGCGGGTGGGATTTCCTCACACCTGCAACGGGGTGGCAGGCCTATCTGATCCCAACAGGCGCGCGTTTGGTTTTCGATGGCACAAATTGGCGCGCAGCGCAGGCCAGCACCGCCGCCTTTGGCGGCGGGGTGGATATTCGCTCAAACAGCTTGGACCTTACGGTGAGTGCAGGCAGCACTATAACCACGGAGGCGCTTTTTCCCGAACGCAGTATCGGCCTGGGCGTAACGGGGCGCGTGACATCGACCATCACAGGCAGTCTGACATCATGGGCCATCGGTGCCCCCGATGATCCCCAACGCTTTGGCACAGGCCTGTCCCTGCAGGAGAATTCATGGCTCAATGGTCCGCAGACCCCATTTGTATATTGGGCGGCAACCCCCTTGGTTTTAACCGCGACTGGCGGCGTGTTTTCTGGCGGCAGCCTGCGTTTGGTTGCCCATTTCATCGAATTAACCCTGCCTGATCCCGTGTAGAGGCGCGCGATTTTGCGACAGCATTGGGTTTTCAAACGTGCTATACCTGCTATGTAGCCAGCTTAAATACGGCGCGAGGGAGGCAGGATATGGCCCAAACACATCCAAAACCATCCAAATTTGATCCCGTATGGGATCGTATTTTGCGCGAGGCGGAATCAGCAATTGCAGCGGAGCCGTTGCTGGGCGGATTGATCCATGGCTGCGTATTGCATCACAAATCCCTTGAGGCGGCCTTAGCCCATCGGATTGCGCAGAAACTTGCGTCTAGCGAGATGAGCGAACAGATATTGCGCGAAATCGCGGATGAAGCCTATCGCAGCGATGCCAATCTTGGCGCAGCGGCACGCGCGGATATTGTCGCGGTGACGGATCGTGACCCCGCCTGCCATCGTTTCATCCAACCGCTGCTCTATTTCAAAGGGTTCCAAGCGGTGCAGGCCTATCGTTTGGCCCATTGGTTGTGGCATCAGGGACGCCGCGATTTTGCCTATTTCATTCAAATGCGCACCTCGGAATTGTTTGGTGTCGACATTCATCCCAACGCGCGGATCGGGCAGGGGATCATGATCGACCATGCGCATTCCATCGTGATCGGCGAGACGGCCGTGGTCGGCGATAATGTCTCGATGCTGCATTCGGTGACCTTGGGCGGCACGGGCAAAGAGGAAGAAGATCGTCATCCAAAGATCGGCGATGGTGTGTTGATTGGCGCAGGCGCCAAGGTTTTGGGCAATATCCGTGTCGGACATTGCTCGCGCATCGCGGCGGGTTCTGTTGTTCTGCATGAGGTGCCCGATTGCACCACGGTCGCAGGCGTGCCCGCCAAGGTGGTGGGCGAGGCGGGGTGCGCACAACCCTCGATCAGTATGGACCAATTGCTGCCGAAGGGCAAAAGTGACTAAGGAAAAGCCCGCCAAAATGGCGGGCTTTTTTCTATATCAGCTTGCCGCGCGCGACTGGCGTTTGCGCTCGTGGGGGTCAAGGTATCGTTTGCGCAAGCGGATCGAGTTTGGCGTGACCTCCACCAATTCATCATCATCCACATAGGCGATGGCCTCCTCGAGGCTAAATTGGATATGCGGGGTCAGGCGCACCGCCTCATCTGAGCCTGAGGCCCGCACGTTTGTCAATTTCTTGCCCTTGAGCGGGTTTACTTCCAAATCATTGTCGCGGCTATGCTCGCCAATGATCATGCCTTGATAGACCTTTTCCTGCGGGCCGATGAACATACGGCCGCGCTCTTCAAGGTTCCACAGGGCATAGGCCACGGCCTCCCCATCTTCCATCGAGATCAGAACCCCCGCACGGCGGCCCGCAATTGGCCCTTTGTGGGGAGCCCATTCGTGGAACACCCGATTGAGCACGCCCGTGCCGCGCGTGTCGGTCAAGAATTCACCGTGATAGCCAATCAAGCCACGCGATGGCACATGGGCCACGATGCGGGTCTTGCCGCCGTTCTGCTTCATCTCCACCAGATCGCCTTTGCGCGGCCCTGTGATTTTTTCAATCACCGCCCCTGCATATTCGTCATCCACATCGACTGTCACTTCTTCGATGGGTTCTAGGCGCTGGCCACCTTCCTCGCGGAACAGAACCTGTGGGCGCGAGATCGACAGCTCAAACCCCTCTCGGCGCATATTCTCAATCAAGACCCCCATCTGCAATTCGCCGCGCCCCGCAACCTCGAAGGCCTCGCCGCCGGGCGTGTCGGTGATTTTGATGGCCACATTCGACTCCGCCTCTTTCATCAGGCGCTCACGGATCACGCGGCTTTGCACCTTTTTGCCTTCGCGCCCTGCAAGGGGACTGTCGTTGATCCCAAAGGTGACGGTAATGGTGGGCGGATCGATTGGTTGCGCGGGGATCGCCTCGGTCACTTGGGGCGCGCAGATGGTATCGGCCACCGTGGCCTTGGTCATACCCGCAAGCGTCACAATATCCCCCGCCTCGGCCACATCAATGGGCTGCTGCCCCAAGCCGCGAAAGGCCAAGATCTTGCTCACCCGAAAGCTTTCGATCTGGGTGCCATCGCGCGACAACGCCTTGACGGTTTCATTTGGCTTGAGCGTGCCGCTTTCGACACGGCCCGTCAAAATCCGCCCGATGAAGGGATCAGAGCCAAGCGTGGTGGCCAACATCCGAAATGGCGCGCCGCGTTCTGCAATCTGGCGCGGGGCAGGGACGTGCCGCATCACCAATTCAAAAAGCGCCGTCAAATCCTTACGCGGCCCGTCCAGCGATGTATCCGCCCAACCAGAGCGCCCCGAGGCATAAAGATGCGGGAAATCAAGCTGCTCGTCACTTGCGCCAAGCGAGGCGAAAAGATCAAAACATTCGTTCAAGGCGCGATCAGGCTCCGCATCTGGCTTATCCACCTTGTTGAGCACCACAATAGGGCGCAGGCCAAGCGCAAGCGCCTTGGAGGTGACGAATTTCGTCTGTGGCATTGGCCCCTCTGCGGCATCCACCAATAAAACCACACCATCGACCATGCTCAGGATCCGCTCGACCTCGCCGCCGAAATCGGCGTGACCTGGGGTGTCCACGATATTGATCCGCGCGCCATTCCATTCCACGCTTGTGGCCTTCGCCAAAATGGTGATCCCGCGCTCGCGCTCCAGATCATTGCTGTCCATCGCGCGCTCGGCCACGGCTTGGTTCTCGCGGAAGGCGCCCGATTGCTTGAGCAGCTCATCAACAAGGGTTGTTTTGCCATGGTCAACATGGGCGATAATCGCGATATTACGCAGTTCCATCGGAATTCCTTGTCCGCAAGGGGGGAGAGTTTGGCAGCCCCTTAACGACAAAGCCCGACAAAAGCCAGACGCAAATGTGCGCAAAGAATAAACGGGGATAGAGCCAAACTGGCGGAGAGACAGGGATTCGAACCCTGGGTGGGCTTGCACCCACAACGGTTTTCGAGACCGCCCCGTTCGACCACTCCGGCACCTCTCCGCGCTTTGGGTCAGGGTGGTGGGGGCATAGCGGCAGGCGGCAGGGGGCGCAAGGGGGCGTTGGGGGGCTGTGGCAAAATTTTTGCAGCCCTTATTTTCAGGTGCCCCTCGCCTTGACAGGAAGACACCCTTAGGGCATACGCCCCTTCACAGGCCGCGCGAGGTGACTCGGGCGGCTCTGGTTATTGTGATGAACGCCCTCACCGAAGGGTGCGCAGCCAGAGGCGCAAGGCACATTCCTTGCATGAACACCCCAAAACCGGGGGGCCACACGGCGCGGTTATGGAAAGGAAAGACCCATGTTCGCGGTCCTCAAGACAGGCGGCAAACAGTATAAGGTGCAGGCGGGTGACGTTCTGCGCGTTGAAAAACTGGCGGCTGCAGCGGGTGAAACCGTTCAATTTAACGAAGTTCTGATGGTCGGTGGCGACAAGCCCGTGCTTGGCGCGCCGCTTGTGTCTGGTGCTGCCGTTCAGGCCACTGTGATCGACCAGATCAAAGGCGAAAAGCTGATCCACTTTGTCAAGCGCCGCCGTAAGCACAGCTCGAAGCGCACAAAGGGCCATCGCCAGCAATTGACCCTGTTGCGCGTGACCGAGATCCTCGCCTCTGGCGCGGATAAATCAGGCGTAAAAGCGGCCGTTGGCGCGGGTTCTGTTTCCGCGGCTGAAATGGCGGCCTTGGTGGCTGCGGCCCCCGCAAAAGCCGCCGCGAAGAAAGCAGCAGCGCCAAAGAAGGCAGGCGCGGCCGAGAAGCCCGCGAAGGCAGCCGCGAAGAAGCCCGCAGCCGCAAAGACCGATGACGTGAAGGCTGAGGCGCCGAAAAAGGCCCCTGCCAAGAAAGCAGCACCCAAAAAGGATGCCGCCGAAAAGAAAGCCGCAGCCCCAAAGAAGGCTGCAGCGAAACCCAAAGCCGCGAAAGCGGACAAGGCATAAGGAGAGAGACACATGGCACATAAAAAAGCAGGTGGCTCGTCCCGCAATGGTCGCGACAGTGCAGGTCGCCGCCTTGGCATTAAGAAATTCGGTGGCGAAGCCGTCATTCCAGGTAACATCATCTGCCGTCAGCGCGGCACAAAATGGTGGCCCGGTGAAGGTGTTGGCATTGGCAAGGATCACACGATCTTTGCGACCTCCGAAGGGAATGTCAGCTTCCGCAAAGGTTTCAAGGGCCGCACATTTATTTCCGTGTTGCCGGCGGCTGACGCGGCTGAGTGACGCCACGCCTTTCGCGTAAAAATCGAAATGGGGTCGGCGTTGAAGCCGGCCCTTTTTTCTTTGTGCCTCGCAGAATGTGAGGGTCAGGTATTGAAATGAAGCAAGCCACCGTAACACGGCAGCCCATCATCGAGACGGAGCGTTTTTGCCTGCGGCCCCTACACAAGGCCGATAGCGGGCTGATTGCGCTTTATGCATCCGACAAACGTTTGGCCGAAATGACGCCGAATATGGCCCATCCATTGCCACCTGGTGCGGTGGAGGCCTTGATTGATCGTGCCACCGTGGGGGACAGCGCCGATGTGGTTTGGGCGATTGACGCCAGCCCTTCGGGCGGGGCGGAATTGGTCGGCATTATTGAATTGCATCAGATGGATCGCGCACAATCGGAAATCCGCTATTGGGTTGCCCCCACGATGTGGAACACAGGCATTGCCTCCGAGGTTGTGCGGGCGATGATCGCGGCCAACCCTTTGGCCAATGAAACCATTTTCGCAAGTGTGTTTCAGGACAATCCCAGCTCTGCGCGGGTCTTGGTCAATGCGGGGTTTGAATATCTTGGCGATGCCGAAAGCTATTCCGTGGCCCGCCGTGCGGCGGTTCCGACTTGGACCTATTTGAAAAAGCTCGGCTAAAGCGTTAAGGCACAGCCGCAACACGGATTTTGGCAAGGCAGCGCCATAAGCTGCCCTCGAAAGGTGACCTTATGAAATTCCTTGATCTTGCCAAAGTCTATATTCGTTCGGGCGCGGGTGGCTCGGGCTGTGTCAGCTTCCGCCGGGAAAAATTCATTGAATACGGCGGCCCTGATGGGGGCGATGGCGGGCGCGGCGGCGATGTCTGGATCGAGGTGGTCGATGGTCTGAACACGCTGATTGATTTTCGCTATCAACAACATTTCTTTGCCAAGAATGGTCAACCTGGCATGGGACGCCAGCGCACAGGCAAAGATGGCGATGACATCATCCTGCGGGTGCCTGCGGGCACGGAGGTTTTGGACGAGGAGATGGAAACCGTCATCGCGGACCTGACCGAGGTGGGTCAACGCGTGCGCTTGGCCAAAGGGGGCAACGGCGGCTTTGGCAATCTGCATTTCAAATCGGCCACAAATCAGGCCCCCCGCCGCGCCAATCCGGGCCAAGAGGCGGTCGAACGCACCATCTGGCTGCGGTTGAAGCTGATTGCGGATGCGGGTCTATTGGGGATGCCAAATGCGGGGAAATCCACGTTTCTGGCCGCCACATCCAATGCACGTCCGAAAATCGCGGATTATCCATTTACGACATTGCATCCGAATTTGGGGGTGGTGGGTGTCGATGGGGTGGAGTTTGTCGTGGCCGATATTCCAGGCCTGATCGAAGGCGCCTCCGAGGGGCGGGGCCTTGGGGATCTTTTCCTTGGTCATATTGAACGCTGCGCGGTTCTGCTGCATTTGATTGATGGCACAGCCGAGGATGTGGTTGCGGATTGCAACACCATCCTGACCGAGCTAGAGGCCTATTCCGATGTGCTGTTTCACAAGCCCCGTGTGACGGTTCTCAATAAAATTGATGCGTTGACTGACGCAGAAATCGCCGAGAAACGCGATGCGCTGCAACAGGCGATTGGCGCCAAGGTTTGGCTGATGTCGGGCGTGGCGAAAACGGGGGTGACAGAGGTGCTTCGCCTCTTGCGCAGCAATATTGATGAGACCAAATTGCGCCAAACGCAAAAAGACATGAAGGACGAGGAACCGTGGCGGCCTTGAACGAACCCGCGATTGCGGTGCCCGCGCTTGGAGCGGCAAAGCGCCTTGTGGTTAAAATCGGATCGGCGCTGTTGGTGGATGGGGTGTCGGGCCAGTTGCGGCAGGATTGGTTGCGCGATTTGGCCGCCGATATCGCCCGACTGCGCCAGCGCGGCACGGATGTGATTGTGGTTTCTTCAGGCTCCATCGCGCTGGGTCGCGGGGTTCTGGGGTTTGGGGCCAAGCCGCTGTCCTTGGACGAGGCACAGGCGGCCGCATCCGTGGGCCAAATTCGTTTGGCACGCGCCTATGAAGAACACCTTGCCCCTCACGGCATCACCGCCGCACAAATCCTGTTGACCTTGGATGACAGCGCGGATCGGCGGCGCTATCTGAACACGCGGGCCACCTTCGCAACATTGCTGGCACAGGGCGCGGTTCCCATCGTCAATGAAAACGACACCATCGCCACGGATGAAATCCGCTATGGCGACAATGATCGATTGGCCGCGAATGTGGCGGCCATGGCAGGGGCGGATCAATGTATCCTTCTGTCAGATGTAGATGGTCTTTATTCCGCGAACCCCAACACTGATCCAAATGCCACGCATTGCCCCGTGATCCATGAAATCACCCCCGAGATCGAGGCGATGGCGGGCGATGCGGGCACGGGCCTTTCAAAAGGTGGGATGAAGACCAAATTGATGGCTGCGCGCACCGCGATGAGTGCGGGCTGTGCAATGGCCATTGCCCAAGGGGCAGTGCACGCGCCCCTTTCGGCCATTGAATCGGGCGCGCGGGTGACGTGGTTTATCCCTACGCTCGACCCGCATGATGCGCGCAAACGTTGGATTTTGGGCATGAAGCCCAAAGGACGGCTCACCTTGGACGCGGGCGCGCTGCGTGCCCTGCATCTTGGCAAATCGCTTTTGCCCGCGGGGGTGCGCGCTGTGTCAGGTGATTTTTCGCGCGGCGACCCTGTGGCGCTCTTGGCTGAGGATGGCGCGCATATCGGCATTGGGTTGTCACGCTACAGCGCAGAGGAAGCCAAGATCATTGCGGGCCATCATTCCGATCACATCGAGGCGTTGTTGGGCTACCCTGGCCGCGCGGCGCTTGTGCATCGTGATGATATGGCATGGTGAGGGAAGGGGGGCATCTGATGTCTGAGGCGATTGATGCAATGATGACCGCGCTTTATGCGCAGGCGAAATCCGCCGCACAGGTTCTGGCCACCGCGACAGCGGCGCAAAAACGCGCAGCCCTGCTCGCGGCGGCGGATCATATTACGGCAGCGCAGGACACCATTCTGGCGGCCAATGAAAAAGACCTCGCCTATGGTCGCAACAAGGGCTTGAGCGATGCGATGATGGATCGCCTGACCCTGACGCGGGATCGCTTGGGGGATATTGTGGCGGGCGTGCGCGCAATTGCCGAACAGCCCGACCCGATTGGCGCAACCATGGCCGAATGGGATCGTCCAAATGGCTTGCATATCGCACGGGTGCGCACACCGCTAGGCGTGATTGGGGTGATCTATGAAAGCCGCCCCAACGTGACGGCCGATGCTGCGGCGCTGTGCCTGAAATCGGGAAACGCGGTGATTTTGCGCGGCGGATCGGAAAGTTTTCATTCCTCCGCAGCCTTGCAGGAGGCGATGGCCGCAGGGATCAAAACGGCAGGCTTGCCTGATACGGCGGTGCAACTGGTGCCCACCCGCGACCGTGCGGCGGTCTCCGCCATGCTCAATGCACAAGGCCAGATTGACGTGATCGTGCCGCGCGGTGGCAAGGCCTTGGTCGGTCTGGTGCAATCAGAGGCACGCGTGCCCGTTTTTGCCCATTTGGAGGGGATTTGTCACATCTACATCGACAAATCCGCCGATCTGGAGAAAGCCATCCGCGTGGTCCTCAACGCCAAGACGCGGCGCACGGGCATTTGTGGCGCGGCGGAATGTTTGTTGATCCATGCCGATGTCATCGAAAGCCATGGCAAACCCATCCTAGAGGCGCTGATCGCCGCAGGGGTCGAGATGCGCGCAAGCCCACCCTTGGATCATATCACAGGCACGGTAACGGCCACGCCAGATGATTTTGGCAAGGAATTTCTGGATATGATCATGGCGACTAAACCCGTGGCCGATATTGATGCCGCAATGGCGCATATCGCTCAATTCGGGTCGGGGCATACAGATGCCATTATCACCGAGGATACAGCCGCCGCCGCGCAATTCACCGCCCATGTGGACAGTGCGATTGTGATGGTCAACGCCTCCACACAATTTGCCGATGGCGGCGAATTTGGCATGGGCGCGGAAATTGGCATCGCCACAGGCAAGATGCACGCGCGCGGTCCAGTCGGGGCAGAGCAGCTGACCTCATTCAAATATGTTGTAACAGGTAACGGAGCGGTGCGATCATGACACAAGACCCAAAAACAACCAGCCAGATCATCCGCCGCCAAGCGATGGATATCGGTGTCGCGCGCCCTGTGGTGACGCCTTTGCATCAATCCGTGGTCTATGCCGCAGGCAGCCCCGATCAATTGGATGCGCAATATAGCGGCGCGCTAAAAGGGTATACATATGCGCGCGAGGGCCATCCCAACGCCGCCGCATTGGCGGCGCGCATTGACGCGCTCGAAGGGGCCGAAGGCGGCATGATCACTGGCTCAGGCATGGCCGCGATCACCGCCGTGCTTTTGGGGCTGTTGAAAGCGGGCGATCATATGATCGGCGCAGATCAGCTCTACGGCCGCAGCCTGCGTCTGATGGCCGAAGATTTGCCTCGGCTTGGGATTGAAACGGGGAAATTTGATCCCACCGATGCGCAAACCCTTGCGCGCGCGATCCAACCAAACACCAAACTGGTTCTGGTCGAGGCCCTGTCAAACCCCACCCTACGGGTGGCGGATATGGCGGGTATTGCCGAAATCTGCCGCGCGCATGGGGTGGTTATGGTGCTGGACAACACATTCACCACGCCTGCGATGCTGAAATCCTATGCCCAAGGGGCGGATATCATCGTGCATTCAGTGACCAAGCTTTTGGCGGGTCATGCGGATGTGACCTTGGGCTATGTCGCGGCAAAAGACCCCGCGCAGCGTAAGGCGATCTATGATTTCGCGGTGACAACGGGCATGACGCCAGCGCCCTATGAATGTTGGCTTGCCGAACGCGGGCTCTTTACCTTCGATCTGCGCTACGCGCGTGCGCAAGAAAACGCCACCGCCTTGGCCGATTATCTGGCCAGTCACCCCAAGGTCACGCGTGTCCTTTATCCGACACGGCCAGACCACCCAGATCACAACCGCGCACTGGCGCTGTTCGCAGGGCAGGGGGGCAATATGCTGTCTTTCGAGATTGCGGGCGGGCGCGCTGCCGCAAATCGCTTTGTCGAAGCGGCCCCTGATATTGCCTTTGCCCCCACCTTGGGTGATGTGGCCTGCTCGCTCAGTCACCCCGCCTCAAGCAGTCACCGCGCCCTGACGCCAGAGGGCCGCGCCGCGTTGGGGATCAGCGAGGGGTTCTTCCGTCTTTCGGTTGGGATCGAAGATATCAACCAGCTGAAAGATGACATAGCGCGGGCACTTGAAGCGGTTTAAAGCGCGATAGGCTTGTCCTGTTGCCCCAAAACCAAAAGGCTGACGCTAAAACCCGAGGCTTGGTTTTCCAATTCCTGACGGATGAGCGCAGGATCAGGCAGCTTGTCGCATACAACGACCAATTTGCCCCGAAACGCCGCCTTGCGCAGCGCGACTGCCAATTCAATGGCATCAAACCGCCCAGAAATCAGCGGTGACACCACCATTTCAGGGGGATCACTGGTTAGAATCTGTGGCACGCTGTCAAGGTTGGCGGCGATCACATCATCAGCCGCATCGATCACCAAACGGGGCAAACGCCGTTCGAGGGCGGGGGGAACCTCCACCAAGACCAATTTGCGCAGCCGTTTAAGCGCGCTGTTGTTGTTCGAGGCACTGGACAATCTGCACCTCCCTTGGCCGTCCTTTGCAACCGCGGGTCACCCCAATACGGTTTCATATGCAATGAATTAGATTGAAAATTCAAAAGAAAAAGGGGCAGTCGACATTTTTCTTTGTTTGACGAAATGATGGGCGAAAGAGATTCGTCCCATTGGACCAACACAAGGCCCAGAACAATGCACACGCCCCAAACCTTCGCGGCCATTCTCAGCGCCATGTTCGATTGTGTGCCAGACCCAATGGTGCGCCTCAGCCCGAGCGGTAATCTGCTTGAGCAGAACGAGGAAGCCGAAGCCATGTTTGGCACATGGGCGCAGGGGCGTTCTTATGTCACTTTGTTTCGGCAACCCATGCTGGCGCAGGCGATTGAGCAGGTCTTGCAAAGCGGCATATCAGGCGAGGCAGAATTCGTTCAAACCAGCACCGCAGGGGCCGAACGGTATATTGTGCGCATCACCCCTTTGCCCGAGGCCGAACTGGGCATTGTTCTGCATTTCGAGGATGTCACCCACCTGACCGAGGTGGAGGAAATGCGCCGTGATTTTGTGGCCAATGTCAGCCATGAACTGCGCAGCCCTTTGACCGCGATTCTTGGCTTTATTGAAACGCTGCGTGGCCCTGCGGCAAAAGACCCGAACGCGCAGACGCGGTTCTTGCAAATCATGCAAGACGAGGCGCAGCGGATGAATCGGCTTATTGGAGATTTGCTGTCCCTGTCGCGGGTGGAATCGCAACAACGCCAGCGCCCCGATCAAATGGTCGATGTGATCCATGTCATCTCCCGCGTTCAAGCGGCGCTGCGCCCTGTTTTCGAGGAAAGCAGCTGTAAAATGGTCATCGAACGCCCTGACGGGGTGCTGACCGAATTGCGCGGTGACAGCGATCAATTGACCCAAGTGTTCCGCAACCTGATTGAAAACGCCCTGAAATATGGCGGGCAGGGGAAGGTCGTCACCGTGCGCTTGCGCGAGGAGACAGGATTGGGCAGCCTCAAGGGGCGGTTGCTGTGTATTGACGTGATTGATCAGGGGGAAGGAATTGATCCGCTGCATATTCCACGCCTGACCGAACGATTCTATCGGGTGGACAATCACCGCAGTCGCGCAATGGGGGGAACGGGGCTTGGGCTTGCGATTGTAAAACACATCGTTCAACGCCACCGCGGACGGCTCAAAATCACCTCGACCTTGGGGGAAGGCAGCTGCTTTTCCGTGATTCTGCCCATCGAATGACACGGCATTTTTGGCGAATCGTTCAATAAATCTGCGCATATCGGGGATATGTTTCGCTAATTTCACAAAATTCCGCCAAAACTTGGGCGTTGTCATATAACTGTTACCTTTCTGTCACAAAAGCTTGGTGAAGCGCGATTAGGCAGGCATCCGAGAGCGCGGGTTTTGCGCGTTCTGCCAACCCAGAAAACCACTTGGAGTGACAGAAGAATGTCTTTCACAAAATTGACCGTTTCCGCCTTGGCGATGGCCGCATTGTCCGCAACGGGCGCTGCTGCGCAAAGCCGTGACTTCGTCAGCATCGCTGGCTCATCCACCGTTTTGCCTTATGCAAACATCGTTGCAGAAGCCTTCGGTGCAGAAACCGATTTCGCGACCCCCGTTGTTGAGGGTGGCGGTTCGTCCACAGGCCGCCGTATGTTGTGCGAAGGCGCTGGTGAAGCAACCATCGACATCGCCAACTCCTCGAGCTTGATGAAGGACAGCGAAAAAGAAGTATGCGCCGGCAATGGTGTAACCCCAATCGAAGTGCGCTTTGGTTATGACGGCATCGTATTCGCGTCCGACATCAACGGCGCATCTTTTGCTTTCACACCTGCGGACATCTACCTCGCGTTGGCAGCCGAGCTGCCTGTTGACGGCGCAATGGTTGCAAACCCAAACACCAACTGGTCCGAAGTGAACGGCGATCTTCCTTCGCAGGAAATCAACATGTTCATCCCAGGTACCAACCACGGCACACGTGAAGTTTTTGACGAGAACGTGATCCTGGCCGGTTGTGAAGAGACGGGCGCAGCCGAAGCCATGGCCGCAATGGGTATGGACGAAGACACCGTTGAAGAGACCTGCATGACCCTTCGCACAGATGGTCGTTCGGTCGACATCGAAGGCGACTACACACAGACGCTTGCAAACCTCGAGAGCACACCTTTGGGCATCGGCGTTTTCGGTCTGTCCTTCTACGAAAACAACACTGACCGTCTTCAGGTTGCAACGATGTCTGGCATCGTGCCAACCGTTGATGCCATCGCATCTGGCGAATACCCTGTATCGCGCCCTCTGCAGTTCTACGTGAAGCAAGAGCATATCGGCGTGATCCCTGGTCTGAAAGAATACGTTCAGTTCTTCATCTCTGACGAAATCGCAGGCCCTGGTGGTCCTTTGGCTGAATACGGCCTGGTTCCTGATCCAGAATTGGCCGCGACCCAAGCAATGGTCGCAGGTCTCTAAGCCTCGGCTGATCTGATTGGGTTTGGGCGGCCTCACAAGGGCCGCCCATCTCCACCAAAACCCTGTATGTACAGGTAAAATTTCGATAGAGCAGAGCGGATTAGCCCATGCCCCTGACCATAAGCATTAGCATTGTCCTGATCTTCATCGCGGTTCTGGCTGCGGTGGGTTTTGTCTTGGGACGCGCCCGCGCCCTGTCGGTCGCCAATGGTGCCGAATCTGGCCTGCATTCGCTGCCCAAACAGCATGGCTGGCACGTTGCGCTATCCACGGCCGTGCCCGCGATTATTTTGATTGCTTTGTGGTCAATCGGTTCGGGGATTGCCTCGAACATTTATACAAATTCGATCATCGACCCGAATGCGCCTGAATTGCAGTTGTCTGCTTCGGTGACCGATGGTCTGCCCGAGGCCGAAATCGAGGTGCGGCTTGCTGCGCAGCGTGATCTGTTCGTGGCCAGCATCAAGGGTCTGAAAACCGCGATTGATGGCTACATTGCCAATGGCAATGCAACCCTTGCCGATCTTGAGCGTTGGCGGGTTGATTTCGCCCCGCTTGAGGCGCGTCTGCGCGAGGATGGTCAAATCATTGCTGCCTCAATCTCGCAAAATATGCTGGACGCGGCCTTGCGCCTGCGCAGCTTTGACGCGGCCGTGGCCCTGACGGGACGTGTTGCCGCGATTTTGCTGTCCATTGCAGGGTTTCTTATTGGTCTGAAGCTGATCACCCGCGATTTCCGCGCCCGCATTTCAGTGGAGCGCTGGTTGCTGTCCTTCCTAATTTTCGCCTCGACCATTGCGGTTATGACCACTGTTGGCATTCTCTCGGCCATCACATTCCCAACTTTGGCCTTTTTCAAAGAATACGGGCTCTTTAACTTCTTATTCGGAATGGAATGGGCACCCGCGGGGGATGTGGCAGGGCGGCCCGAAGGCGCCGATGGCAGCTATATTTCCGCGCTTGGCTTTATGCCGCTGATCTGGGGCACGCTCTATATCGCCTTCGTGGCGCTTTTGGTGGCCGTGCCCTTGGGGTTGTCGGCGGCGATCTACTTGTCTGAATTCGCGCCAAGCCGTGTTCGTGCCTTTGTTAAACCTGCGCTGGAAATTCTGGCGGGTATTCCGACCATTGTTTACGGTATCTTCGCGCTTGTGACAGTCGGCCCATTTTTGCAGGCCGTTGTCGGCAGCACCATTATGCCCAACACCGTGTCTGTCATCACGGCAGGCGTGGTGATGGGGATGATGTTGGTTCCCTTTGTCTCCTCGCTCTCGGATGACGTGATCAACGCCGTGCCTCAGGCGATGCGCGATGGCTCCCTTGGGCTTGGGGCAACGCCTGCGGAAACCGTCACCAAGGTGATCTTGCCCGCTGCACTGCCTGGCATCGTGGGCGCAATCGTCTTGGCCGCCTCCCGCGCGATTGGTGAGACCATGATCGTGGTTCTTGCGGCGGGTGCCTTGTCATCGGTCACGGGGCTAGAGACCAACCCGTTTGGCGCGGTTGTCACGGTGACCACACGGATCGTGGCGGTCTTGCTGGGCGAGGGGTCTGGGTTTGACTCCATCGATGTTCTTGCGGTCTTCGCACTGGCCTTCACGCTTTTCTTCGTCACACTTGGATTGAACTTGCTCGCGCAGCGTATCGTTGCCAAATATCGGGAGCAGTATGACTAATGGCTGATCTGTCTCACCCATCCGACCTGCCACAGCGCAAGGCGCATTCGCTTTATGCGCGCTCCGAACAGGTTCAAAAACGCCACCAAAAGGGCATGGCCCTGCGTATTTTGGGCATGGCCGCGATCAGCGTGGTTTTGTTTTTCCTGTGCGTTTTGCTGTGGTCCATCGTCTCGCGCGGTATTCCCGCGTTGTGGCAATATCAAGCGCAGATTGAGCTGTTCTATGACCCTGCCATCTTGAATGAAGATGGCGGCGCGGTCACGCCAGAGGAGATCAACGCCGTCAGCCTTCGGTCTGGGTTTGAGCGCGGGATCTTCGCAAATTCGCTCAAGCAAACGGTTGATGCCGCAGGGATTGATGTCATGGCAACCGTGACCGCACGCTATGTGGATCGTGCATCGGAGACACTTGGCGCCGTTGGCTTGATGGATGGGGCCGCGGGGGTTTTGTCCGAATTGCGCAATGGCACCCTCGAAGGCGGGGATGTCGCCCGCCTCTTTGGCCAAGCCGGCAGCGCGCTGCGTGCTGCGCAGTCCAGCCTCGAAGGTGATGATCTTGTGGCTGCGCAAGCGGCCCTAGATACGGCGATTGCTGCGCTGTCGGACGGCGGCTTTGCCGCTGCGGCGGATCAATTGCGCGGGTTCGCGGCCAATCTCACCGCCGAAACCATGGCCGATGTGGCCGTTCAACTGTCCAACACGGGGCTGCAAACCGCGCTTTTGGATGCGGCGGGCTTGATGCGGGCACCTGCGGAATTTGATGATACGGCATTGGCCAGCATGATCTTTGCCGCCAACCGCCGCGACACCCGTGATTATCTCGCCGCAAACCCCGATCTGGTGGGCCAAAGCGAGATGATTGGCGTGCCTGTCGCGATTTCGCTTACGCGGTATCTGACGGGAGAATTGCAAGGTCAGGACAAGTCGGATATGCCACCTGGTTTTGATCTGGGGCATTTGGCGATGGCAGATGCAATGGTGGAAGCGGATATTATCCAGCGCCATTTCCACTGGAAATTCTTCACCAACCTCTATTCCCAAAGCGGCGAAATCACGGGTATCGGGCCTGCTTTGATGGGGTCGCTGTACATGATGTTGGTGGTTTTGGTTTTCTCGCTGATCTTTGGTGTGGCCGCGTCCATCTACCTGGAGGAATTTGCGCCCAAAAACAAATTCACCGATTTCATCGAAATCAACATCGCCAATCTGGCGGCTGTTCCTTCGATTGTGTTTGGTATTTTGGGGGCTGCGATCCTGTTTGCGATGACTGATTTGGGGATCACCACCTCGATCCGTGGCACGGCATTGCTCGGCGGGTTTGTGTTGTCATTGATGACGCTGCCCACCATCGTGATTGCCACACGTGCCGCGCTAAAGGCCGTGCCGCCCTCGATCCGCGAAGCGGCGCTTGGGGTAGGGGCCTCGAAAGTGCAGGCCATGTTCCACCATATTCTGCCTTTGGCCGCCCCAGGCATCCTGACGGGCACAATTATCGGCATCGCGCAGGCCTTGGGTGAAACCGCGCCATTGCTGTTGATTGGTCTTTCTGTATCTACAGGCGCGGATCTGCTATCCTCGCCCTTAAGCGGGGGCCTGTTGGAGCAAACACAATCTATGCCAACGGTGGTTTATCTGTTGGCCCAAAACGAGGATGCACCCGTGCGTCAGGGTTTGGCACAATCCGCAATCATCGTGATGCTGATCCTGCTGTTCCTATTGAATTTCCTCGCCATTATCCTGCGCCGTAGGTTCGAGCGGAGGTGGTAAGTCATGGAGACGAAAGTGAATAATATGCAAATTGACACGCGCATCGTTGGCGAAGACGCCATCAAAATCGCAGCACGGGATGTGCAGGTCTATTATGGCGACACCCACGCAATCAAAGATGTGAATGTCGATATTCTCGACAAGACCGTCACAGCCTTTATTGGTCCATCGGGCTGCGGGAAATCGACCTTTCTGCGGTGCCTCAACCGCATGAACGATACGATTTCCATCGCGCGGATCGAAGGTGACATTCGCATCGATGGCGAAGATATCTATGACCGCCGCGTGGACCCTGTGCAGTTGCGCGCGAAAGTGGGCATGGTGTTCCAGAAGCCAAACCCATTCCCAAAATCGATTTACGAGAATGTGGCCTATGGCCCGCGCATTCACGGGCTGGCCCGCACAAAGGCCGATCTGGACGTGATTGTCGAGCAAAGCTTGCGCCGCGCCGCATTATGGGACGAGGTGAAGGACCGCCTGGAAGCACCAGGAACGGGCCTCTCTGGCGGTCAGCAGCAGCGTCTGTGCATCGGGCGCGCCGTTGCGACCAACCCCGAAATTCTTTTGATGGACGAGCCATGCTCGGCGCTGGACCCGATTGCCACCGCACAGGTCGAGGAATTGATTGACGAGCTGCGCAGCAATTTCTCGGTTGTGATTGTGACGCACTCCATGCAGCAGGCGGCGCGTGTCAGCCAAAAGACCGCGTTTTTCCACTTGGGTCATTTGGTCGAGTTTGACGAAACATCAAAGATTTTCACCAATCCCGAAGATCCACGCACAGAAAGCTACATCACGGGCCGAATTGGATAATCCTTTTGCTCTGGAAGGGGCTGTTATGAATACGAATGAACATATCGTTTCCGCCTTTGACCGTGACCTAGAAGGTATTCAGGCCATGATCATGAAAATGGGCGGCTTGGTCGAAGACTCGATCAACAAATCCGTTTTGGCGCTGGACACACGCGATCCAGAACTGGCCGATCTGGTGCGCAAAGGGGATGCCGCCATTGACGCATTGGAGACCCAAGTGAACGAGGAGGCGGCACGCATCTTGGCGCTGCGCGCGCCAACCGCGTCAGATTTGCGCACCGTTTTGTCGGTTTTCCGCGTCTCCACCAATTTGGAGCGGATTGGCGATTATTCCAAAAACATCGCAAAGCGCAGCCATGCGGTGATCGAGCAACCGCCAATTGATGGGGCAACGGCCTCCCTGCGGCGGATGGCGCGCGAAGTGGAATTGATGCTCAAGGATGTCTTGGATGCCTATATCCAACGCGATATCGGCATGGCCGAAGATGTGCGCGAGCGCGATCTGGAAATTGACCAGATTTATTCGGCCCTGTTCCGTGAATATCTGACCTTCATGATGGAAGATCCAAGATCAATTACGGCCTGTATGCATTTGCATTTTATGGCAAAAAACATCGAACGTATGGGGGATCATGTGACCTCCATCGCCGAGCAGGTGGTGTATCTTGTTTCAGGCACCATGCCTGATGATATGCGCCCCAAACAGGATCCAATGACCCATATGGATCGCAAGTAACGTAATTGGTGGAAGGCAAAACAGTGTCCCATTCGCCCGTCATTTTGGTTGTCGAAGATGAACCCGCGCAGCGCGAGGTTTTGGCCTATAATATCGCCGCTGAGGGCTTTGACGTGCTCACGGCCGATAGTGGCGATGAGGCATTATTGATTGCGCGCGAAACACCGCCCGATCTGATCATCCTTGATTGGATGCTGCCGAATGTGTCGGGGATTGAGGTCTGTCGCCAATTGAAAACGGGCAGCCAAACCGCCCGCATCCCTGTGATTATGCTGTCCGCGCGGTCTGAAGAGGTGGATAAAATTCGCGGCCTTGAAACAGGTGCGGATGATTATGTGACCAAGCCATATTCCTTGGCCGAGCTTCTTGCGCGCACGCGCAGCCAATTGCGCCGCACGCGACCATCCTCGGTGGGGGAGACGTTGGAGTTTGAGGACATCAAACTCGACACCAGCGCGCATCGTGCATTTCGCGGCAGCGCGCAGATCAATCTTGGCCCGACCGAGTTTCGGCTTTTGACCGCATTCATGGAACGTCCAGGCCGTGTCTGGAGCCGTGAGCAACTTCTCGATCGGGTCTGGGGGCGCGACATTTATGTAGACAGCCGCACCGTGGATGTTCATGTCGGGCGCTTGCGCAAAGCCTTGCGCAGCGGGGGCGAGGGCGATCCAATCCGCACGGTGCGGGGTGCAGGCTACGCGCTTGGCTAAAACGGACGGGCGGCGCGTCCTCTGTCCTCGTCAATTTGTCCGATAATCAATATTATGTTAATTATTTATGCGCTCGGATTTTAAAAATCGCCTTCACATAGCGCAATAAGCATTTGATAAAACTATAAAAACTGCGTCCAAAATTTCCCCTCTCGACAAGTTCACTTTTTGAACGTTAGGCTTAAATTCGCTAAACTGGGGAATGACACACATGGACGCATGGTCGGCGCGCTATTTGGCCTGTCAGGAGTTTGAAGATCTGGTTGCGCTGCACGGCGCATATCTCGAACAGTTCGGAATTGGCGCGTATCTCTACGCCACAAATCCAATCGCCGCAGAACATGGCAAGGCAGGTCATGCAAATGACAGCATCGTGGCCTCGACCTATCCCAAGGAATTTCTAGACGCTTATGTTGGAAATGGCCTGTATCGCGTATGCCCGATGATGAAATGGGCCACCACACATACGGGCGTGCAATCTTGGGATATGATAGAGCCGCCTTGTGATCTGACCGCGCTTTCGCGCGAAGAACGCGCTTTGTGGAAGCTTTTTGCAGAATCATCGGTCAGTGCGGGATTTACCTTGTCCTTTCCACTCGCACATCGCAACGCCAGCGCAGGTATGGCCCTTATGGCCCGTTCGGACGTGACCCAAGGTGATCTGGATGCCATTTGGGATGAACAGGGCTGCGATATTTTTAGGCAGTGCCAATTGTTTCATCTGTGCATTACTGCCCTGCCAGCCCCCAAAATGGCCCAAATCCTAACCGACAGGCAGCGCGAGGCGCTCGAATTGGTCATTGCAGGGCGCACGATGCGGGATATTGCACAGGCCATGGATGTCAGCGTGACCACGGTTGAAAAACATCTGCGCGCGGCACGTGATGCCCTGCACAGCGATACCACCGCGCAGGCGGTTGCTAAGGCATTGGTCCTGCATCAAATTTTCTTGCCGACGTCCAAAGACCAGATCACCGCAGGCGCGCAGCCATCTCAGCCATCAGATGGCGCATTAACCAAACTCACAGTTGCGTGAGCCATAGCGACACTGAGGAATTCCTCAGTGTTGATGTCTAAATTTTGCATTATATTAACCATATGCAGGGTGCTTGTCCCTAACACCTGCATCGGGTGCAGCTGTATTTTGCCCCGCGTTTTGTCCCGCGTCCCCAAACCTAGCGGGCTTTTCGGAACGGCGTCATTCAAGTCCCTGAATGACGCCGTTTTCTGTTTTGTTGAAAAACTGCAAGCAAAAAGGGCAGGAGTCGCCCCCTGCCCTTCGTCAATCTCACGCGAAAATCGCGGCTGTTAGCCCTGAACGGCTTTGGCAACTTCTGCGGCGAAATCTTCTTTTTCGACAACAATGCCTTCACCCACTTCGAGGCGGGCAAAACCCGTCAGCTCGACGCCTGCCTCTTTTGCAGCGGCCGCTACGGTCAGATCAGGGTTGATCACAAAGGCTTGGTTCACAAGCGTCACTTCGGACAGGAATTTCTGCATCCGACCATCGATCATCTTTTCGATCACGGCCTCTGGCTTGCCAGATTCACGCGCGATGTCGATTTGCACCTGACGCTCTTTTTCCACAATTGCGGGGTCCAGATCATCGGCAGACAAAGATGCAGGGTTCACGGCGGCCACGTGCATGGCAACCTGACGGGCAAAGCCCGCATCATCACCGTTGAACGCAACCAGAACGCCAATCTTGCCCATGCCATCGGCCGCGGCATTGTGCACATAAGACACAACATTTTGACCCGACAATTTGACCATGCGGCGCAGCGCCATGTTTTCACCGATCTTGGCAATCGCATCGGTGATAACGGTTTCCACAGGCTTGCCACCCATATCCGCCGCTTTGAGCGCATCAACGTCACCTGCACCCAGTGCAGCTTGCGCGATACCCGCAACCATCGTCTGAAATTCTGCGTTCTTTGCCACGAAATCGGTTTCGGAATTCACCTCAACCGCAACGGCAGTGCCACCTTCAACCGCCACAGCCACCAAACCTTCGGCCGCGGTGCGGCCCGATTTCTTGGCGGCTTTCGCCAAGCCTTTGGTGCGCAGCCAGTCAATCGCGGCGTCAAAATCGCCATCGGTCTCGGTCAGTGCTTTTTTTGCATCCATCATGCCCGCGCCCGTTGCTTCGCGCAGGTCTTTTACCATTGCAGCAGTAATTGCCATGGTGAGAATCTCCTGATTTGTAGGTCAGGCGGGATATGCCCCGCCGATATGTCACAGATATGTCAGTCCAGCGGGAAAGGCCCCCTTCCCCGCTGTCCTCACAAAGCCCTTAGGCCGATGCTTCTTCCGCCGCTGCGTCTTCGGCAGGGGCTACATCTTCGGCCAAAGTTTCCTCGACTGTTTCTTCCATTGCGCCCAAATCAACGCCTGCGGCATCCATCTGTGCGCTCATCCCGTCAAGGGCTGCACGTGAGATCAAGTCGCAATACAGGCCGATGGCACGCGCCGCATCGTCATTGCCAGGGATCACGTAATCCACGCCTGCAGGCGAGCAATTCGTATCAACCACAGCCACAACGGGAATGCCCAGTTTGTTGGCTTCGGCGATGGCAAGGTCTTCCTTGTTCACGTCAATCACGAAGATCAGATCGGGCAAGCCACCCATTTCACGGATTCCGCCGAGCGAGGCTTGCAGCTTCGCTTGGTCGCGCTCCATGCCAAGACGCTCTTTCTTGGTCAGGCCCTCAATGCCGTTTTGCATGGCTTCGTCAATCTCGTTCAAACGCTTGATCGAGTTGGAAACCGTCTGCCAGTTGGTCAGCGTGCCGCCCAACCAACGGTGGTTCATGTAATATTGCGCGCAACGCTCTGCGGCTTCGGCGACAGGGCGCTGTGCCTGACGTTTGGTGCCGACAAACAGAATGCTGCCGCCTTTGGCCACAGTTTCGCGCACCGCAACCAGTGCCTGCTCCAGCAATTCAACGGTCTGCGTCAGGTCCAGAATGTGAATCCCGTTGCGGTCACCGTAGATATACGGCTCCATGCGCGGGTTCCAACGGTGTTTCTGGTGGCCAAAATGAACGCCAGCTTCCAACAGCTGACGCAAAGAAAAATCAGGAAGCGCCATAATAGTTTCCTTTCCGGTTTGCGCCTGAGCGAGGGATCAGGGGCATTGCCCCAACCGGTGGATCGATAGGGATGTCTCCCCTAAGCAACCCGCCCTCGCCTGTGAATTGTCCGTTTGGACAGGGGCGCTTTAGGGCATTTGCGCCCTGCCCGCAAGGGTCATTCGCACAATCCGCCGCCTCATCGTTAGGCCCAAGGACATGATGAAAGAACACGGGGGTGATCGGGGCCGCCTTTTCCCTTGTAAGGCCCTGCATCAGCGCATACATCTGATGGAAATTTGGCAAAACCAAAACACAAGACGCCCCGCATCATGCAGCTTCCAGAGCATCCACACCCCCCGAAACGCGGCTTTTTGGCCGCTTTGCGCAATAATTTTTTCACGGGTGTTGTGGTCATCGCACCCATTGCGGTGACAATCTGGCTTGTCTGGACCTTGATTGGGTGGATCGACAGTTGGGTTTTGCCTTTCATCCCCGCCCGTTACAATCCCTTGCTGCTGATCCAGCAATATACAGGGTTGGAGGTGGATATTCGCGGTCTGGGTGTCGCGACCTTCTTAATCTTTGCGGTGATTGTTGGGTGGGTCGCCAAGGGCCTGATTGGGCGGTCCTTGATCCGCTATGCCGAAAGTTTGGTGTTGTCGATCCCGCTGGTCCGCTCCGTCTATTCGGGGCTGAAACAGATTGTTGAAACCGTTCTGGCGCAAGGCGAACAAAACTTCGACCGCGCCTGTATGGTCGAATATCCGCGTCAGGGGATTTGGGCCATTGCCTTTATCTCGACCAAAGCCAAAGGCGAGGTTGCTGCAAAATTGGGCGATGATCTGGTTTCGGTATTTTTGCCCACCACACCGAACCCAACTTCGGGCTTTTTGCTGTTTTTGCCACGCAAAGACGTGATCGAATTGGACATGACAGTCGAGGATGCCGCCAAGCTGATCATCTCGGCAGGTCTGGTTTATCCCAATGGCAAGGACGCAAAGGAAGCCGTGGAGGCATTGGCCAAGGCAGATAAAAAAAGCGCCTAAGATCCACGCCGCACCGCTTTTGCCATATTACACGACCATCGATTTTAAATTCTGCAAAAGCCAAACTGCGCTAAGGGCTGAAGGCTGTTTTGATATCGTTGCAAGGCGTTTATGTCGTTTGGATCAAATGCAAGGCATTCAACAAAAAGGGCGGCCCTTGGGTCGCCCTTTTGCTTTAGGGTCCGTCCACCCACCAGACATCAGGCTGCCACCCGATCCAATCGCCGTAAATCGGGATATAGTCTGGAAATTTCAACTCGGCATTATGGGCCAAGCGGCTGATCGGGGAATACCAGAACGGGATCACATAGCGCTCGCTCATCAAGACGCGATCCAAGGCCTGCACGGCGGCGCGATACTCCGCTTGGCTGTCAGACGTCAGCATTTTGTCAATCATCGCCTCAATCGCGGGGTGGCACGCCCCCATCAGATTGCGCGACCCTGTGGTTTCCACCAGATCACAGCCCCAATAAAGCCGCTGTTCGTTGCCGGGACTCAGCGACAAACCACGGGTGATATCGGTCATATCAAAGTCGAAATTATCGATGCGTTCGCGGTATTGCGCGCTGTCGACCGTGGTGAGGGTCGGCGTGATCCCAAGCCGCGCCAATGCCTCCACGTATATATTCACGATGGATTGCAACTCGGTCGAGCCTTGGGACAAAAGAATATCAAAGGTAAACGGCGCACCTGTGGGCGTCAGCATCACGCCATTTTCCACGCGATAGCCCGCCTCCTCCAACAGGGCCATGGCGCGGCGGATACCTGCACGATTGGCCGCGGTGCCATCGGTTTGTGGCAGGGCATAGCCCTCAACTGCGCCTTGGCGCAAATCATCCGCGAAGGGCGCAAGGAATTCGGCCACAAGGCCCGTGGCAGCAGCTTCACCCATTCCCAAGGGGGAGTTTGAAAAATACGAGGTGATCCGTGGCTCGACCCCACCATTCAAGGTGAGGTTGATATATTCAAAGTTGAACGCTTGGATCATCGCCTCGCGCACGCGCCAATCCGCAAAATGGTCACGGCGGGTGTTCATCACCAATCCGTTCATGCCAGACGGGCGCTGGTGCGGCACTTCGGACAGGACCACCTCGCCCGATTGCACGCGGGGAAATTGATAATTACTGGCCCAATTGGCGGCATTGGTTTCGCGCATCGTGGTCACGATACCCGCCTTGAACGCCTCGAGCATGGCATTGCCATCGGCAAAAAATTCCAAACGGATTTCATCAATCACATTGGTGCCACGGCGCACGGGCAAATTCGCGCCCCAGTAATCGGGATTGCGGCGTAGGGACACGAAACGCCCCGCCTCGAAATCATCGATCACATAAGGGGCCGAAGCGATGGGGATCAGATCCAAACCTGACGCTTGGAAATCCTGCCCCTCCCATTGCGCCTTTTTCAGAATGGGGCGCAGCCCCATGATCAGCGCCATCTCGCGATCAGCCTCCTTGAAGGTGATCCGCAGACGGCGGGCATCTTGCGCTTCGATGGCCTCTACATTTTGCCACGCGTTCAGGTAGCGTGGATGGCCTTCGGTGCCCAAGGTCTCATAAGACCAGATCACATCCTCCATGGTGACGGGGCTGCCATCGGAAAACCGTGCCGCAGGGTTTAGGGTGAATTCCACCCAAAACCCATCAGGGTCGACCTCCACCGATTCGGCCAAAAGGCCGTATAGCGTGAAGGGTTCATCCCAAGACCGGATCAAAAGCGATTCATAGGCCAAAAACCGCAATTGCCACGGTGTGCTGCCCAAACGGATATGCGGGTTGAGGCTGTCAAAGCTGCCCACCTCACCCGTGACGATCCGCCCACCCGTTGGCGCATTTGGGTTTGCATAGGGCAGATGCACAAAATCTGGTGGCAGTGCGGGGTCGCCATACATAGCAATGCCATGTTGCGGTTCCGCCTGTGCCATGCCGAGGGCCATCCCCACCGCTGCAATCCACGCCCCAATCCCCGTGAAACAAACTCGTGCCATTTCGAGAACAATCCCCATATCCGCTGTGATTATGGGGTAAACGCTAGGGGCTTGTCGCATCAAGCGCAAACTTTTCTCTTGGAACTCAATACCAAACATGATTATAAATAGGGCACTGCTCGATAGGTTTCTTGCCTGTATGAAACCTGCCTCAATAACTTGCGCCGGCCTTGTGCCGGCGTTTTTTTTGCGCTTTTCTCTGCCGCATCGGGCCTAAGGCCCCTTCCCCATATCCAGCCGCAGGAGATTTTCATCATGGCATTGCACACCGATTTGTCTGGAAAGACCGCCATCGTCACAGGCTCCAATTCAGGAATCGGTCTGGGTGTGGCCGAGGTTTTGGCGCAGGCGGGTGCCGATCTGGTGTTAAACTCTTTCACAAATCGCAGCGAGGATCATGATCTCGCCGCCGATCTGGCCAAACGTCACGGGATCAGCGCACGCTATATCGCGGCGGATATGTCCAAGCCCGACCAGTGCCGCGCTTTGATCGAACAGGCGGGGCGCTGTGATATTCTGGTCAATAATGCGGGCATCCAACACGTGGCTGCCATCGAGGATTTCGCGCCCGAGAAATGGGACGCGATCCTTGCGATCAATCTGTCCTCTGCGTTCCACACCACCGCTGTGGCGCTGCCGATGATGCGGGCCGCAGGATGGGGGCGCATCATCAATATTGCCTCTGCGCATGGTCTGACAGCCTCGCCCTATAAATCGGCCTATGTGGCCGCCAAACATGGGGTTGTGGGTCTGACCAAGGTGACGGCCCTTGAAACCGCAGAAGAGGCAATCACGGCCAATGCGATTTGCCCCGGCTATGTTTTGACCCCGCTGGTCGAGGCGCAAATCCCAGACCAGATGAAGACCCATAATATGAGCCGCGATCAGGTCGTGCGCGAGGTGATGTTGGCGCGCCAACCCTCAAAGGCCTTTGCGACCGTGGATCAACTGGGCGGCACAGTGGCCTTCCTGTGCAGTGCGGCCGCAGATCAAATCACTGGCACAACCGTTTCCGTGGATGGCGGTTGGACCGCGCTATGAGTGTCAAACTTGATATCCTCTCGGACCCGATCTGCCCTTGGTGCTATATCGGGTGGAGCAATCTCGCCCGCGCGATGGAGCAGCGGGCGGATCACCCCTTCGTGGTCGAGTGGCATCCCTTTCAGCTCAATCCAGATATGTCAGATTTGGGGATGGATCGGCACAGCTATCTTGAAACGAAATTTGGCAGCCGCGAAGCCGCCGCGCAGGCCTATGCGCCCGTGTTGGAGCATTGTGAAAAAGCGGGCCTGACAATTGATTTTGCGGGCATCAAACGCACCCCCAATACGCTCAATGCACATCGCCTGATCCATTGGGCGGGGCTTGAGGGGCGGCAGACCGCCGCCGCGCTTGCGCTGTTTCGGGCCTATTTCATCACCCATCGTGATATTGGCGAGAGCTATGTTTTGGAAGATATCGCGGATGACATCGGGTTGGATCGCGCGATGGTTGCACGGCTGTTGCAAGGGGATGCGGATCGTGCCGATATCGCCGCGCGCGACACCCATGCCCGCAGCCGCGGTGTGACGGGTGTGCCCTGCTTTATCATCGCCAATCACCACGTCATATCAGGCGCGCAACCGCCCGCATTTTGGCTGAATGTGATTGATGAAATCAATGCACAGATCAAAGACCCAGATGCCAACCCAGGCACCAACCCCGCATGAGCGCGCAAGACAACGGCCCGGGCAAACTGGAATTCACGGCAATGATGGGGGTGCTGTTTGCCACCATTGCCTTTTCCATGGATGCCATGCTGCCCGCCCTGCCCCAGATTGCGGCGGAATTAACCCCCAATGACGCGAACAGGGCGCAGCTGATCTTGACATCCTTTATCCTTGGGATGGGGATTGGGATTTTCTTCACGGGGCCTTTGTCCGATGCTTTGGGACGTAAGCCCGTGATTTACATCGGGGCGGGCCTTTATGCCATCGGTGCGATATTGGCCTATTACGCCCCGTCTCTTGAGCTGGTCTTGGCGGCGCGCGTGCTGCAGGGGATCGGTGCGGCAGGGCCGCGTGTGGTGACCTTGGCCATGGTGCGCGATCTGTATCAGGGGCGCGCTATGGCGCAAATCATCTCCTATGCGATGCTCGTCTTTACCATTTTTCCCGCCATTGCCCCGCTTTTGGGGGCGGCTATCATTTCGGGCTTTGGTTGGCGCGCCATATTCATGGCGTTTTTGGTGTTCATCGTGCTTTCTGTTGCGTGGTTGGGGTGGCGACAGCCAGAAACCTTACCCAAAGCGCGGCGTAAAAACCTTAATCTTACCGCATTGAAATCCGCAATTTCCGAGGCGCTGTCGCTGCGCCAGATGCAGATATCCATCTTGGTGCAAACCTGCATCTTCGGGGCATTGTTCGGCACAATTTCCTCTATCCAACAGGTGTTTGATGTCAGCTTTGGACGCGGGGATCAATTTCCCTTTTGGTTTTGCGCGATTGCCCTTATAGCGGCACCTTCAGGCCCCATTAACGGACGCATGGTGATGCGCCATGGTATGCGCGCGATGATCCGCGGCACGCTGTTTGTGGTGCTGTTCAACAGCGCGCTTTCCCTGTCCGCCTTTGGATTATTCTTGGACACAGGACAGGGTTTTGCGCTTTACATCGCCTTCACCCTGACGATCTTTGCCGCGGCCGCCTTTACGCTTGGCAATCTCAACGCGCTCGCGCTAGAGCCTTTGGGCCATATCGCGGGCACGGCCAGTTCGGTCATGGGCGCGATTGCCACCACCCTTGGCGCGGTTTTAGGCGCGATTGTGGGGCAATTTTTCGATGGCACCCCCCTGCCCCTGATGGCTTTTGCGCTGATCTTTGCCGCTATTGCCGTGGCGCTGATGCAGATGATGCCAAAATCCGAACAGGCAAACTAGCCCTTCGCCTGCTCGGCCAGATCACGGGCAATCGCAAAGGCGCCTTTGATCTTATCGGCATCCTTCGCCCAGTCACGGCGGATGACGATCTTATTATCCTTGATCTTGGCAAGCCCACGTTGATTTTCGACAAAGGTCACAAGGCCCGCAGGGTTCGGGAATTTGTCATTGTGAAATTGCAAGGTCGCCCCTTTTGGCCCTGCATCCATCTTGGCGATATGGGCGCGTTTGCACATCGCTTTGATGCGCATCACCAAAAGCAGAGTATTCACCTCGCGCGGCAGCGGGCCAAAGCGGTCGATCATCTCGGCGGCAAAGCCTTCAAGATCGACCTTGCTTTCCAATTGCGACAGGCGGCGATAGAGGCCAAGGCGCACATCCAAATCGGGGATATAGGCCTCGGGGATCATCACGGGCACGCCCAAATTGATCTGCGGCGACCATTGCCCATCACTGATGGTGCTTTCGGCCGCACCTGAACGGATGGCGGCAATCGCCTCCTCCAACATGGATTGATACAGTTCAAACCCCACCTCGCGGACATGGCCCGATTGTTCCTCGCCCACGATATTGCCCGCCCCACGGATGTCCAAATCTTGGGACGCGATGGTAAAGCCCGCACCAAGGCTATCAAGGCTGCCCAACACCCGCAGGCGTTTCTCGGCGGCAGGGGTCAATTTTCCGCGCGGCTTGGTCGTAAGATAGGCATAGGCGCGGGTTTTTGCGCGCCCCACACGGCCCCTGATTTGATACAATTGCGCCAAACCAAACATATCCGCGCGGTGAATGACCATCGTATTTGCGGTCGGAATATCAATACCTGATTCAATAATTGTCGTGGCCAGCAGGACATCATATTTGCCGTCATAAAAGGCATTCATGCGGTCATCCAACTCGCCCGCCGCCATCTGGCCATGGGCAACCACGAAGCTCACCTCTGGCACATGGTCGCGCAGGAAGGTTTCAATCTCGGGCAAATCTTCGATGCGCGGCACAACATAAAAGGACTGACCCCCGCGATAATGTTCGCGCAACAGCGCCTCGCGAATGGTGGCCGCGTCAAATTCGCTGACATAGGAGCGGATGGCCAAGCGATCCACGGGCGGAGTTCCAATCAGGCTTAGATCACGCACCCCAGACAGCGACATCTGCAAGGTGCGCGGAATAGGCGTGGCCGATAGGGTCAGCACATGAACCTCGGATCGGAATTCCTTAAGCCGCTCTTTATGGTTCACGCCAAAGCGCTGTTCTTCATCAATCACCAAAAGCCCTAGATTGGCGAAGCGCACCCCTTTGGCCAAAAGCGCATGGGTGCCGATGACGATATCCACGGTTCCATCCGCGAGGCCCGCGCGGGTCTCGGCTGCGTCCTTGGCGGAGACAAAGCGGGACAATTGCGCCACCTTCAACGGGAAGCCGCGAAACCGCTCGGCAAAAGTGCGGGCGTGTTGACGCGCAAGCAATGTGGTGGGTGCAATCACCGCCACCTGCAGGCCAGAGGCCGCCGCGATAAAGGCCGCGCGCATCGCCACTTCGGTCTTGCCAAACCCCACATCGCCCACAATCAGGCGATCCATCGGGCGGCCACGACCCAAATCCTCCACCACATCCGCAATGGCCGACAGTTGATCTTCGGTTTCCTCATAGGGGAAGCGGGCGCAGAAATTCTCCCACAGATCATCTGGCGTGCCCAAAATCGGCGCTTGACGCAATTCGCGTTCGGCGGCAATGCGGATCAGCTTATCCGCAATCAGGCGGATGCGTTCCTTCATCCGCGCCTTTTTCGCCTGCCATGCGCCACCGCCCAGTTTGTCGAGCAGGCCCTCATCATGGCCATATCGGCTGAGAAGTTCGATATTCTCAACAGGCAAAAACAGGCGATCCCCGCCCGCATATTCAAGCGCCAAACATTCATGCGGCGCGCCTGCGGCGGTGATGGTTTCCAACCCCTTAAACCGCCCGATGCCATGATCGACATGAACCACCAGATCACCCGCAGACAGGCTTTGCGCCTCGGTCAGGTAATTTTCCGCGCGCTTGGTTTTGCGGCGCGGACGGATCAGGCGGTCGCCCAACACATCCTGCTCGGAGATCACCGCCAAATCGGGGGTGGTAAAGCCTTCCTCCAAGGGCCAGATCACGCAGGAAATGCTGCCCTTGGGCAGATCAGGGGTGAAATGATCCAATGCCACCAAACCCGACAAGCCTTGATCGGCCAATATCTGCATCAGACGTTGGCGCGCGCCATCCGACCATGAGGCCAAAACCACCGCGCGCGATTGGCGCATATCGCGGATATGATCACAAAGCGCCTCGAAAATATTTATGTTTTCTTGTTGGCGCTCTGGCGCGAAATTGCGCCCGATACGACCGCCTGCATCAATCACATTGGGGCCTGTGGCCGCAGGCAGGGGGCTGAATTGCAACACCCGATGCGCCGCAAGCCCCGCCTCGAACCGCGCAGGATCAAGATAAAGCAATTCGGGCGGCACGGGCTTATAGACGCTGTCCAACCGCCCCTTTTGCGTCAGCGCGGTTTTGCGCGTGTCATATTGATCGGTGATCGTCTCCCATCGCGCGCTGTGCTGGGGCAGGATTTGATCATCCAAGCTGACCACCGCATGGGGCAGATAATCAAACAAGGTCTCTAGGCGCTCATGGAAATAGGGCAGCCAATGCTCGGCCCCTTGGTGTTTGCGCCCTGCGCTGACCGCCTCGTAAAGCGGATCATCATGGCCCGCAGCCCCAAATTCGATGCGGTAATTTTGCCGAAACCGCGTGATTGCGCTTTCGTCCATGATGACTTCTGAGACAGGCGACAGCGACAGCTGCGACAAGGTCTCGAGGCTGCGCTGCGTGGCAGGGTCAAAGCTGCGCAACCCGTCCAGCACATCCCCAAAAAGATCCAGCCGTAAAGGCCGCGCCGCACCTGCGGGCCATATATCGATAATCCCCCCGCGCAGCGCATATTCGCCTGCCTCGGTCACCGTGGGGGTTTGGGTAAACCCCATCCGCACCAAAAAGGCGCGCAACCCCTCCTCGTCAATTCGCCCCCCGACCTGCGCGTGAAAGGCCGATTGACGCAACACTTCGCGGGGGGGGATCATCTGGCTGGCCGCGTTCAGCGTGCTCAGGACCACGAAGCGCCCCGTCTTGCCATGCGCCAAGGCCGAAAGCGTGGACAGACGCCGCGCGGAAATCTCGGCATTGGGGGAGATGCGATCATAGGGCAGGCAATCCCATCCAGGAAAGCGCAGCACCTCCAGATCAGGGGCAAAGAAATGCAAGGCCTGAAACAGGCTTTCGGCGCGCTTGTCGTCCCGCGCGATGTGCAAAACGCACCCTGCCCCCTGTCCGATCTGCTGTGGCGCAGCCTGTGCTGCGCGGTCAAGTTCGCGCAGGATCATCTGCGCGTCATAACCTTCGGGGACGCCAGTGGCGCGGATCAGGGCGGGTTGGGGCGGTGAGTATGACATGGCTGCGTCAGGTAAAGGGGTGAACCCGCGTGTCAAGATCAAAGCGGCGAGAGGGGAATTTGCTGAAGGAAAAACACCCCCCAAATCGCGGTGAAAAAGATCAAACAAGCCCCAAACAATTGCACACGGCGGCGATGGCGCAACAGCGTTGCCACCTGATCCTGAGGGGCCACCATCGGCCACCGTTGGGCAAGACGGCTGCGAAAATAGCCCACGCCAACGGCAGGCATCACCAAGAAAAACACCGATTGCGCAAGGGGGCTTTGATAGACAAAGCCGAGCGCAGCCAAAAAGCCCAAGATCACCCCAACACCCGTAACCATCACGGCCCCCAGTTGCGCCGTCAGCCCGCGCAGATCGCGGGCATGAATGTCGCATAATTGGGCAAGATCGGCCAAGGCCGCCTTATCCCCCATCTGTGCGCGGCGGATCATGGCCAAAGGCACGCCAAGTGTGGTTTGGGTCCAATGGGACCACAACAGCGCCAACAGCACCCAATACCACACCGCGTCAAAGGCGGAAAAATCCAGCACCGTCATCAAGTGATCCAGAAAGCTCACACCAGCATTCCACCCCATTTTTAGCCGCCACCATCTTCTATGCGGCAATCTTGCGGTTTTCTAGTCTTGAGAATTCCGCCCCAAGCTGTCAGAAATTTGTGACAGTATATGCTCAAGGAGTTCCCCCGCGTGCCACAAGCCCCCTTCCCCCTCGCCCGTCATCGCCGCACGCGTGCGAGCGCCGCTTTGCGCAACCTGACCCGCGAGGTGGAGTTGAGCGTGAATGATTTGATCTGGCCCGTATTTTTAAGGGATGGCGAAGCCGTGAGCGAGCCTGTCACCTCCATGCCAGGTGTCAACCGCCTGTCCTTGGATCTGGTGGTCAAGGCCGCAATTGAGGCCGAGGCGCTTGGCATTCCCGCGATCTGCCTGTTCCCCTATACCGACCCTGCCCTCAAAACCGAGGATTGCGCCGAAGCGTGGAACCCAAATAACCTGACCAATCGCGCAATTGCCGCGATCAAAAAAGCCGCGCCCAATATCGCCGTGATGACTGATATCGCGCTTGATCCTTATAACATCAACGGCCATGACGGCTATGTGCGCCATGGTGAAATCATCAATGACGAAACCGTTGAGGCATTGGTGAAAATGGCCTTGGCGCAGGCCGAGGCAGGCGCAGATATTTTAGGGCCATCTGATATGATGGATGGCCGCATCCGCGCCATCCGCACAGCGCTTGAGGGGGCAGGCCATCGCAATGTCACGATCATGTCCTATGCGGCGAAATTCGCCTCCAGTTACTATGGCCCGTTTCGCGATGCGGTGGGGGCGTCAGGTGCGCTGAAAGGCGATAAGAAAACCTATCAGATTGACCCCGCCAATCGCCACGAGGCCTTGCGCTGCGTGGAGCGCGATTTGACGGAGGGCGCGGATATGGTGATGGTGAAACCAGGTCAACCCTATCTCGACATTGCCCGCGCCGTGAAAGACCGCTTTGGCGCGCCGACCTTTGCCTATCAGGTTTCAGGTGAATATGCGATGATAGAGGCGGCAGCCGCAAACGGCTGGATAGACGGTGAAAAAGTTATGCTTGAAAGCCTGATGTGTTTCCGCCGCGCGGGGCTTGACGGTGTGCTGACCTATTTCGCGCCGCGCTTGGCCGCCCTGCTGCAAGGGTAAACGGCACGATCACAGTTGCGCAAGATTACGCCGCTTGCGCCGCTTTGCCCATGACAAGCCCTGCAAAAACCCGTAAAAGTAGGGCCGAAAAAATATTTACGGGAATGAGGTCCATCAATGAGCAGTCAAACACAGAAAACCCAGCCCAACCAGATTTTGTCGCGCCGTAATTTCGTTCTTGGCGGGGCGGCTGTGCCCCTGTTGGCGGCCTGCGGCAATGGGGTGAATTCGCAAGCCTCGCAGCGCTTGGACGCGCGCGTGGACAGCGCCCAGCAGTTCATGTTCCAAGAAGTTCCTGGAACCGAGGAATTGGCCTTCAACGCGGCGGGCGTGCTGATCATGCCCCTTGTGACTGAGGCGGGATTTGGATTTGGGGCCTCTTATGGGCGCGGGGCCTTGCGCATCAACAATGCAACGGTCGATTATTACAATGCCATCAGCGGCTCCTTCGGGTTTCAGATTGGCGCACAACAATATGCCCATGCCCTGTTTTTCATGACAGAAGATGCCTTGGCCAATTTCCGTGGATCGCCCGGTTGGGCGGTTGGGGCGGATGTGCGCTATGCGTTCAACGCAAGCGGGGCCTCTTTGGGGGTGGACAGCAACACCCTGACCAGCCCTGTGATCGCGGTGGTGTTTGGGCAGGCGGGTTTGATTGCGGGGGCCACGCTTGAGGGCACGCGCTATTCGCGCATCATCCCATAACTGTCGCAGGTATGGGATCGCTTCTGCGTTTTCTGTTTCAGATCACCACTGTGGTGATCGCGCTTGCGGTTCTGTTCGGGGCCGTGGCCTATTGGTTTGCGGCCCGTTCCCTGCCGAATTACAACGCCACATGGCGCATGGCAGATTTGCCAAACGGGGCCGAGATTGTCCGCGCACAAGGGGCCATTCCGCATATTTTCGGCAGCAGTGATGCAGATGTGTTCTACGGTCTTGGGGTGGCGCACGCGCAAGACAGGCTTTGGCAAATGCTGGTTCTGCGGCGCACGGCACAGGGGCGCCTATCCGAGATTTTCGGGGCGCGCAGTCTGCGCAGTGATGATTTGATGCGCCGCCTTGATCTTGAGGCTTACGCGCAGACATCTTTTGAAAACTACTCCGCCGCGGCGCGCGCCGATCTTGAGGCTTATGCAGCGGGGGTGAACGGCTGGCTTGACCAGATCGCGCGCGAGGCTTTGGGGCGTGGCGCGCCTGAATTGTTCCTGTTTGAACCAAATATCGCCCCATGGCGTCCGCAAGACAGCATCGCGATTTCCATGCTGATGGCCCTGACCCTCAGCGATCAGGCACAAACCGATATCTTGCGCGCCCGTGCCATTTTGGCATTGGACCGCCCCGAACGTATTCGTGACCTGATGCCAGATGCACCAGGCACAGGCGTGGCCGCGCTGCCTGATTATGCCAGCCTGTTCGATGCAGCCCCACGGGATTTCGCCAACAGCACCACACCCGCGCATGAAGACCCGCTTTACCCTGTCGCGCCACGCGGGCTTGCGGGGGCATCAAACGCTTGGGCGGCGGCACCGTTTCGGGCGACCAGCAACGCAACGCTGTTGGCCAATGATCCGCATTTGGGCCTCAGCGCGCCTTCGGTTTGGTATCTGGCGCGGTTGGAGCTGTCTACGGGCGGTGTCATCGGCGCAACCATCCCTGGAATGCCCGTTGTCGCGGTCGGGCGCTCTGACAGGCTCGCATGGGGGCTCACCTCGTCCTATGTGGACGATATGGACCTCTTTGTTGAGGAACTCGATCCAAAC
Organism: Rhodobacteraceae bacterium XHP0102; assembly: GCA_025751475.1. Taxonomy (GTDB): domain Bacteria; phylum Pseudomonadota; class Alphaproteobacteria; order Rhodobacterales; family Rhodobacteraceae; genus M30B80. Next base: position 993,313 of record JAOWLD010000001.1, on the reverse strand, counting down.
GATCCCATGCGCTATCGTGCCGGGGCGGAGTTTATTCCTTTCGTCAGCCGCCAAGAGATCATTCAGGTCGCAGATGACACGCCCGTTACAATTACCCTGCGCAACAGTCGCAATGGCCCGATTATCCCCGCCACGCATTGGGATTTGGGAACGGTTACGCCCGAAAATCATGTGATGGCCCTGTCTTGGACCGCGCTGAACCCGCGCAACACAAGCCTGCAAGCAGGACTTGCCTTGATGCGGGCGCAATCGGTGGATGCGGCGTTGGAGGCAACGGCCGCCTATATCGCCCCATCGCAGAACCTGACCTTGGCGGATGCGGATGGAAATATCGCCCTGCAGGTCATTGGCCGCCAACCGCGCCGCAATCCTGAGATGATCGGACAGGGGCGCATTCCTGCGCAGGGCTGGCTTGATCAAAACCGTTGGCGGGGGGTGATCCCCGAACAGGCCAATCCCCGCTTCGTCAATCCCGAAGGTGGCATCGTTGGCAACACGAACAACAAAACCGTGGATCGGGCATTTCCAGATCATCTGAGCTATAACTGGGGCGACACACAGCGCGTTTTGCGTTGGCAGCGGCTGATGCAGATGCGCGCGGTCCATACCCGTGACAGCTTTATCGAAGCGCAACTCGACCCCGTTTCCGCCGCAGCGGTGAATATTCTGCCCCTTGTAGGGGCGGAATTATGGTTCAACCAAGACACCGCCCCCGAAGGCAGCCTTGCGCGCACGCGCGCACGCGCGCTGGAGCGTTTGGCGGATTGGGATGGGGATATGAACGAACATATGCCCGAACCGCTGATCTACATTGCGTGGATGCGCGCCTTGCAACAGCGCTTGATCCGCGATGATCTCGGCCCCTTGTCCGATGCATTTTACTCGGTCGAGCCGATTTTCATCGAACGTGTCTTTCGGGACATAGAGGGGGCGGCCATCTGGTGTGATCTGCGCAACACTTCCCGCATTGAAACCTGCGCGGAGATAGCACAAGACGCGCTGGACGAGGCGCTGCAATATCTGATCGAGACCTATGGACCCAATCTTGACAGTTGGCGTTGGGGGGCCGCGCATGAGGCGGTGCACCGCCACCCCGTTTTGGGGGGAACCGATTTGTTCTCATGGGTGGTCAACATCCGTCAGCCGACCTCGGGCGGGCCGCATAGCCTGATGCGAGGGGCCATTTCATGGGACGGGGATGCGCCCTTTGAAAACCGTCATGCGGCGGGCTATCGCGGGGTCTATGATTTCTCTGACCTAGACAGCAGCGTGTTTATCATTGCCACGGGGCAATCAGGCCATCCCCTTAGCCGCCATTATGACGATCTGTCCGAGCTGTGGCGGCGCGGTGAATACCTGCCCATGAGCCTTGATGCCACCCTCGCACGGGCGGGCAATCTTGGGGTGACAACCCTGATACCACGCTAAAGCTTGGCAAATCGGGCGGCTTGGGTGGCGGTCCATTCCACTGTGAAATGCTGGCCATCGTCATCGACACGTTCGGCCCGCACCACGCCCTGCTCAAACAGCCATGCGCGCGCGCGCCCCGCAGAATGGGGCAGATGCAGGGTTTCGCTGGTTTTGGGTGGGGCCAGTTGCGCGGCAATCATCCGATGCAGGTGATCCACCCCCTCACCCGTCAATGCAGACAAGGCGACCACATCGCTGCGCCGTGCGGCCAAGACGCGCATACTGTCCTGCGCCTCGGGTTCAAGACAATCTATTTTATTCCAGACTTCGATCTGTGGCACATCTTTGGACAGACCCAATTGGTCGAGGATCAATCGCACCTCTGTGGCCTGCTCCTCCGTTTGGGGGTGGGAGATGTCACGCATATGCAAGATCAGATCCGCGTCCAGCACCTCCTCCAATGTGGCGCGGAAGGCCGCCACCAATTGGGTCGGCAAATCCGAGATGAACCCCACCGTATCGGACAAGATCACCTCTGACCCATCGGCCAAATGAATGGCGCGCATGGTTGGATCAAGCGTGGCAAAGAGCATATCTTGCGCCAGAACATCCGCCCCTGTGGCGCGGTTGAACAATGTGGATTTGCCCGCATTGGTATAGCCCACCAAGGCCACCACGGGATAAGGCACCTTGGCGCGCGCGGCGCGATGCAAGGATCGGGTTTTCACCACCTTGTCCAATTGTCGCTTCAGGCGCACCATCTGCGCATCAATGGCGCGGCGGTCCGCCTCGATCTGCGTCTCCCCTGGGCCACCAACAAAACCAAGCCCGCCACGCTGACGCTCAAGGTGGGTCCATGCCCGAACAAGGCGGGTGCGTTGGTAAGACAGGGCGGCCAAATCCACCTGCAACACCCCTTCACGGGTTGCGGCGCGCGCGGCAAAAATCTCCAAGATCAACCCTGTGCGATCCAGAAGCTTAACACCCCATTCCTTTTCCAAATTGCGTTGCTGCACAGGCGTGACAGGCCCGTTGACCAAGACAAGCCCCACATCGGCGTCCTTGATCTGGTCTTTCAGCTCGGCCAATTTTCCTGTGCCAAAAAGTGTGCCTGGGCGGGCGGCAGGCAGACGCACCACCTGTGCCAAGGCCACCTCCAGATCAGGCAAGGCAAGCGCCAAGGATACCGCCTCCTCCAAGGCGGGGGCAGGATCAGGGCGGGATTTATCACTTTGAATATCGGGGTGCAGAACAAAGGCGCGCATCATTGCGCCCTTGGTAAGCCCATGTTCAGAGACCGCTGTTTGCGTCACTCTTCGCCTTCATAGAGGCTGATCGGCTGCGCGGGCATGATGGTGGAAATCGCGTGCTTATAGACAAGCTGCGATTGGCCATCGCGGCGCAACAGCACGCAGAAATTGTCAAACCACGTGATCACGCCTTGCAGCTTGACCCCGTTGATCAAAAAAATCGTCACAGGCACTTTCGCCTTGCGCACATGGTTCAGGAAGGAATCCTGCAAGTTTGTTTTTGCTTCGGCCATTTTTGTTTCGCCTTATCGTTCGTCTGCTTGGTTGGGTCCAAACACGGTTAGCATTGCCGAGTATGTAGATTTCTTTTTGGAATTTAAAGCCCGATTCCAATACACCTAAATAAAATGTTGGAATTTAAATACTATCTACGCCAAAACCGTGGCGAGATCAGCGCGACCAAAACAAGGGTTTCCATGCGCCCCACGATCATGGCAAAGGCCAGAAAAATTTTCGCAACATCGCTGAGGCCTGTGTAGCCAATGGCCGCTTCTCCCCCCACTTGCGCCAATGGACCCGTGGTGGTCAGCGCGGCCACCGTCAGGATCATCGCGCTTTCAAAATCGAGACCAGTCGCAGCCAAGAGCGACATAAACACCGCCATCGACAGCACCAAAAGCATAAAGAAAACCCATGCAATATACGCCCCTTCGCGGCGGATGCGCCGCCCCAAGCGGCCTGCGCCTGCTACGGAATGGGGGTGGATCAGTTTTTCCACCTCGCGCAACCCATGTTTATAAAGCGCATAAACCCGCAACAATTTCACGCCGCCTGCGGTCGTGGCCACCCCACCCCCCATAAGCGCGAGCCCAATCAAGACCATCCCAGGCACCTCGATCCCCGACCAAAGGCTTGCGGCGGCCCATTCTTGGCTGACAAAGCCCGTGGTGGTCAAAAACGAGGCTACGGTGAACAAAGCCCCCCAAAGGGCTGCGGCACCATAGGCAAAATTATTGGTTTCGCCCTCGAATGCGCCAAACCAATGGCGGAAGAACAAAATCAGTGGAACCATCACAACGACCAGAACCGCCAAGCGGATTTCGCGATCCTTGATCATACGGCGCAGATAATCGCGGTTGAGCGCATGGGTGAAGGTGCGCCGTGACAAGGCAAAGAGGAAAAACAGAAACACCATCATCTCGGCCCCAAATCCGCCGATTTGACCGTCCAAACTGATCCCTGAGGTAGACAGGGTCGACATGGCATGGATCAGCGCAGACAGGCTGTCAGAGCCAGCAACCATCAACAAAATCCACAAGGCCACGGTCAATGTGACATAGGTTGGGGCCAGACGCATCGCGTGTTTGGCCAAGCGTTGCTCGGGCGTGGCGGCGCGCATCTGACCCGCGGAACGGGTCTGAAGGCCCTGCACCTGTGCCTCGGATGTCACCTCATAGCCGCCCAGATTAAGCGGCGCGAGAATGGCAATCGCAGACAGCCATATCAGGAATCCGCCAAACCATGCCACGGTGGCACGCCACATGATGAACGGATCACTGAGGCTGCCTTCACCAAAAAAACTGGCCCCCGTGGTGGTCAGGCTTGAGACCATCTCGATATAGCAGGTGAAAAACCGCGCGCCCTCCAACGCCGCATCCATCGGCACGGCAAGGATCAGCGGCAACAACAGATAGGCCAAAAGCAGCGTGATCAATTGCGTCCAACCCGTTTCTGCGCGGGTTGTGCTGGTTGTGACAAACCCAAGCAACAGCGCGAGAATGAAGAACAAAATCGCACAGTAGAAAAACACGCGGCTGGTCGGCATATCATCTTGCCCCAATGCCACCAGCGAAGGCAGCAGCATCGCGCCTGATGAGACCCCGATCAGGATCACGAACAGTGGCAATTTGGCGATGCTGTGAAGAACGCTCATGACGGGGGCCTCACGCGCAGCCGATCAGAAGAAATCAACCGAGACTTGCAGCAAGGCCTCGACCGCGGGAACATCTGCGGCGAGGGCAAACATCACGATCATATCGCCCTCATCCAGTCGGGTGGATCCCGCAGGGCGCACCACCTTGCCGCCTTTGAGAAGGGCACCCACCAAAACCCCCTCGGGAAAGTCGATATCGCGGATCTGTTTGCCCGCAAGCGGCGAGGTGGACATCACCTCAGCCTCGATGATTTCGGCCTCCGCATCGCCAATAGAATAGACACCCTGCACACGGCCATGGCGGATATGGCGCAGGATACTCGATACGGTGGTGGCCCGCGGATTGACATAAGCGTCAATATCCAACGGCCCCATCATCGGCACCATGGTTGGATCATTGACCAAAGCGATGGCCATGCCCGCCCCTTCGGCCTTCGCGCGCACAGAGGCCAGAAGATTGGTTTTATCATCATCGGTGACACAAAGGACCGCATCGGATTTCTCGATCCCTGCCTCGCGCAGGATCTCGATATCCATGCCATCCCCGAACAGAACAATGGAGCGCTCTAACGCATCAGCGGCGCGTTCGGCACGGGCGCGGTTCGCCTCAATCAGGCGCACGCGCGGGCGGTGCGGCGCATTTTCCAGATTGCGGGCCACCGCCAAGCCGACATTGCCCCCGCCAATAATCACAACGCGTTCTTGGCGGGATTGGGATTTGCCAAAAATCTCAAGGGTCCGCGCGGCGTCATCCATATGCGTGAAAACGTATATCTGATCGCCCGCAAACAACTGGTCGCGCGGTTCAGGCGCAAACAGCGTGCCATCGCGGCGCACCCCCACGACCATGGCGCGCAGGGTCGAAAACAGCTCCGTCAATTGGCGCAAAGGTGTTTCCAAGACGGGGCTGTCGGCCTCCAACTGGATACCCAAAAGCTGCACCTTGCCGCCCAAGAACACCTCGGATTCAAAACTTGCAGGCTGCGACAGGCGGCGCAACGCAGCCTCGGCCACCTCGCGCTCGGGGCTGATGATCACATCAATCGGCAAATGATCGCGGCGATAAAGATCGGAATAATCCGCCTTGAGATAAGATTGCGCGCGCAGGCGCGCAATTTTACGCGGCACCCCGAAAACCGAATGCGAAACCTGACAGGTGACCATATTCACCTCGTCAGAATAGGTCGCCGCAATCACCATATCGGCATCGCGCGCCCCTGCCCGCTCCAACACATCGGGATGGCTGGCAAACCCTGTCAAACCCTGCACATCCAGCGTGTCGGTCGCGCGGCGCACCAATTCGGGGTTGTTGTCCACCACCGTTACATCATTGCCTTCGCCAGAAAGCTGTCGCGCGATTTGCCAACCCACTTGGCCTGCGCCACAAATGATGACTTTCATCTTGCCGTATCCTTACGCCATGGCTTCAGTGCATCTTCAGCATCGCATCTTCAAGGGGCTCAGGATTGGCAGAAACCCGTCACCGGGTCAATTGCCAAAGCCCCGCAGCCCGCTATTCCGCATCCTCACCCAGATGCGCCTTGGCGGAGGAAACAACGCCCAGTGATTTCAGCTTGCGATGCAATGCGCTGCGCTCCATCCCGACAAAACCAGCTGTGCGGCTGATGTTGCCGCCAAACCGATTGATCTGTGCCATCAAATATTGTCGCTCAAACAATTCACGCGCCTCGCGCAGGGGCAACATGGTCAAACTTGGCGAGAGACTGACCTCGCCATCGGCGTTTTTCCCCGCCTCGGGATGGGGTAAATCCTCCATCCCAATTGGCCCCGTGCCTTCGCCCAAAATCAAGACACGCTCGATCAAATTGCGCAATTGGCGCACATTTCCTGGCCAACGCATGGTTTGCAATGTGGCCATTGCGTCATTCGACACATTGCGGAAGGCAAGGCCCTGCTCCCGGTGGAATGTCTCGATGAAATAGGCCACCAGAAGCGGGATATCCTCGCTGCGCGCCTCAAGGCTTGGCACCTCAATCGGCACCACGTTGAGGCGATGATACAGCTCCTCCCGAAAACGGCCTGCGGCGATTTCATCGGGCAGATGTTTGGTGGTGGAGGAGATCACGCGCAAATCCACATGAACCTTGGAGGTGCCGCCGACCCGTGTGAAGGCTTGATCCACCAAGACGCGCAGGATTTTGGACTGCGTGCCAATGGGCATATCGGCAACCTCGTCCAACAGCAAAACCCCACCATGGGCCTGTTCCAGCAAGCCTTGCTCGATGCCACGCTCAGGCGTTTCGCGACCAAAAAGCACAAATTCCATTTGATCGGGGGCAATGGCGGCACAGGCCACCGTGACAAATGCCGCATCAGAGCGGTTGGAATGGGCATGGATATAGCGCGCAGCCATTTCCTTGCCGCTGCCCGCAGGCCCGCTCAACAACACGCGCCCGTTGGATTTCGTCACTTTATCAAGCTGCGATTTTAAATTCCGAAAGCCCGCCGATTGGCCAATCATCTCGCCCACACGGGTCTCGCCGCGCTTGAGTGCGGAGTTCTCTCGGCGCAGCTTCGAGGCCTCCATCGCACGGCGGATCACCACCAAAAGCTGATCGATGTTAAAGGGCTTTTCGATGAAATCATAAGCCCCCTGTTTGATCGCGGCCACGGCGATTTCGATATTGCCATGGCCCGAAATAATCACCACGGGCACATCGGGCATATCGCGCTTGACGGTTTTTAGAATATCAATCCCGTCCATGTGGCTGTCTTTGAGCCAGATGTCGAGGATGACCAATGCAGGCAAGGCCTGCTGCAATTGGGCCATACATTCATCGGAATTCCCCGCCATGCGGGTGGAAAATCCTTCGTCTTGCAAAATATCGCAGACCAATTCGCGAATATCGCGTTCGTCATCAACGACAAGAATATCAGCCATGTTTACCCCTTTTTCTCACAATCAAGCACAGGCAGCAAAATCACCGCCTGCGCCCCTTGATGCGCGCCATCCCCAAATGGCGGCGCATCTCTCAATTCAAGGCTTGCGCCATGTTCTTCGAGGATCTTTTTGACAATCGGCAAGCCCAGACCCGTGCCTTTTTCGCGCGTGGTCACATATGGCTCGAACAGCCGCGCACGATCTTCGGGCAGACCAATGCCATTGTCACTGATGGTGATGCGCACCATTGGTTGCGCGCCGCCATCCTCCAGCAGCATCGCAATCCTGATCTCGCCGTCATGCGGTTGCGCGGGATGTTTTTCCACATATGTTTCAATCGCTTCACCCGCATTCTTAATCAGATTTGTGAAGGCCTGCCCCATCATCGTGGCATCCACATCCGCCATAACGGGTGCCTCAGGCCCGTTGAAGTGGAACGCGACATCGGGCTGACCCGCACGCTGTAAAACCACAGCCCCCTCCAAGAGACTGACGATATCCTCGCGCCGTCTGGTCGGTTCTGGCATCCGCGCAAATCGCGAAAATTCATCAACGATATGCGCCAGATCATTGGTCTGGCGCACAATAACATCGGTCAATTCGCGCAGACTGTTGCCGTCTTCTTCGGGCAATATTTTGGTGAATTTGCGCGCGGCACGCTCGGCTGAAAGACGAATGGGGGTCAGCGGATTTTTGATCTCATGGGCAATGCGGCGGGCCACATCCCCCCATGCCGCCATGCGCTGCGCCGCAACCAGATCACTGACATCATCAAAGGCGATCACATACCCCTCGACCGCCCCATCGCTGCGCCCGCGCACGGCGATACGCACCAACAGCGCCTCTTGCACCCCATTGCGGGTCAGGCGCATCTCCTCTTGCAGGCTGTCGCCGCCCCGCTCTCGCAGGCGCGCGGGCAGCTCCGCAAATTCAGGCACAAGGATATCTAGCGCGCCACTGTGATGGACCTCGGCATCATCCAAACCCAAAAGCCGCTGCGCGGAGCGATTGATGAATTCCACATCCCCCTTGGCCGTTACACCGATCACGCCTGCGGTAACGGAGCCTAAAACGCTGTCGAACAGCCGTCTTTGCCCCTCGGTGCGTTCGTTTTGCTCCAACAAACGATCCCGCTGCGCTTTGAGCTGCTTGGTCATTTGATTGAAGACGCGAGCCAAAGTGGCGATTTCATCGCCGCTTTTTTCCTCGGGAACCCGTGCCTCCAAATCCCCCTCACCAATGCGCTCCGCAGCGGCGGCCAACCGTCCAACGGGGCGCGACAGGCGCTCGGCAAACCACAGGCCCAACCAAATCGCGGCCATGATCACAATCAGGGCGAAACCGATGTAAAGCAGGCCAAATTCAAACAGAACCCGCCCGCGTTCACTTTCCAATTGGCGGTAGAGCTGCACGGTCTGCTGCGTCTCATCAAGCAGCGACATGATCTGACCATCCACCTCGCGGCTGATATACAGATAGCGGTCCAAATATTGCGCCAGTTTGATCAGCGCGCGAAACTCGTTTTGCGCGCGATCCTCGATCAAAACCACCTCACCTTCGGCGGCGGCAATCAATTCAGCGTCACTGGGTGGGTCATAGTTGAACAGATAGGACCGCTCCCCCCGCGCGCGAATTTCGCCAAGGGCATCGATCACATAGGCCTCGCGCAGACCGCGCTGGATCAAGCCCTGCCCCTGCCCCAAAAGGCGGCGCAAATCACCATCGGTTTCTGCACCATCGGCGCGGGCGGAATTGTCCAAAAACGCCGCCAAGGCCCGCGCATCCTCATCAAGATCGGCGCGATGCTCCTGTTGATAGGCAATGGCCGCGTCCACCGAATTGCCAAGCGCACCCGACACGCGGGTGGAAAACCACCCCTCTAGACCCATGTTGAGTGTAATCGTGGCAAAAACCGCCACCAAAATAGTCGGCAAAAGTGCCACAATAGAAAAGACACCCGTCAGACGCATATGCAAACGCGATCCTTGCGAGCGCGACTGCCGCGCCGCGATCATGCGCACCACCTGGCGTGCCACCAATGCGGCAATGACGAGGATATAGACCAAATCCGCCAAAAGGATCAGTCGCAGCGCGGGCGAAGATGCCAAATCACCGAGCGGGCCAAGCACCAAAAAGGTCAAAAGCGCCAATACAGGCCCAAGCGTTACAAGCCCCAATGTGCCTGCATTGCGCAAGCGTTTGGTGCTTTGCAACAGGATCAATCGGCGCCATGCCGATATCGCCTTATCTTTTGATGGCTGTGCCACCTGCCCCGCCTGTATGTTGCAAAGGCCCCCAGTGGGGCCGCCGATTTCGCCTGACGCGCGCTATATGTCGCCCATATGTCACGCCCTGTGGCAGGTTTACATCAACTTGCGCCGCCGTGTCACGCGGATATCGAGGTCAGTCACCTTCTTTCTCAGCGTGTTTCGATTGATGCCCAAGAGATCGGCGCATTTGGCCTGATTGCCGCCAGTGGCCTCTAGGGCGATTTCAAGCAACGGGGTTTCCACTTCGCGCAAAATGCGCGCGTGCAAGCCTGGCGGAGGCAGAACGCCGCCGTGCAAATCAAAATAACGCCGCAAATGTTTGGCAACGGAGGCGGACAAACGATCCCCATCCCCACCACCCGTTAAAGGCTCCATTGCGGGCTGATTGCCAAGCACGGCTTGCAATTCACCGCGGCTGATCTCCTCGCCCTGCCCTGTGACAACAAGGCGGCGGATTGTGTTTTCCAATTGGCGCACATTGCCAGGCCAAGAATAGGCCCGCATCAAATCCACCGCATCATCGGACAGACGGCGCAGGGCCATGCCATCACGCTCCGCGCGCATGAAGAAATGCTCTGCCAATAATGCGATATCATCGACCCGCTCTCGCAAAGATGGCACCGAGATGGAGACACCCCCCAATCGGTAAAACAGGTCTTGCCGAAAGGCGCCTGCATCCATTTTTTCGGACAGGTCGCGCTGGCTTGTGGCCATCACCCGCGCATCGTTTTCGCGCATCGTGTCGAGCAGGCGCACAATACGCGCCTGTGCCTCGTCACTGAGGTCGGAGACCTCATCAAACAAGATAGATCCGCCCTTGGCACGGGCAAGCAGGGTCGAGGGGCCATCTACCCCCTCCAGATCATCAGAACTGGCGATGACAAAGGGCAAGGTGCGGCGGTCCGAGAAATCATGGATTGCGCGGGCAATCAAGCTTTTGCCCGTGCCGCTTTCGCCCGAGATCAAGACGGGCAAATCCGTGTTCATCACCCGTGCAACGAGCCGATAGAGCGCCTGCATCGCCGCTGTGCGCCCCACAAGGGGAAGATCATTTTGCCCCGTCAACCGCGCCTCCGCGCCAGCCACGGCTGATGGCGCACCGCTTGGGGCGGGTGTCGCGCGGCGCTTTTGATCCAACGCACGCGCCGCCCGTTTCATCAGATCGGGCAGATCAAAGGGCTTGGGCAGGTAATCATAGGCATCTTTTTCAGTGGCTTGGATCGCCGTCATAATCGTGTTTTGCGCCGAAATGATGATCACGGGCAGGCCTGGACGGGCTTCGGTGATTTTGGGCAGGGTTTCCAGACCATTGCCATCTGGCATGACCACATCGGAAATCACCAGATCACCTTTGCCTTCTTCCACCCACCGCATCAGAGTGACGAGGCTGGAGGTGGCATGAACCTTGCACCCCGCCCGCGTCAACGCCTGTGTCAGCACGGTGCGGATCGTGCGGTCATCATCTGCGACCAAAACGGTGCCATCCATTGTTTTCACTCCCACTCACGCGCCACGCGGCGCGGTTTTAACTCACGCGCCACGCGGCGCGATTGGCAAAGAAATCCGAAACACGGTGCGGCCTGGAACGCTGTCTAAGGCGATCCAACCGTCATGATCAGAAATAATCTTGGACACGAGCGCGAGGCCGAGACCCGTGCCATTCTCCCGCCCCGAGACAAACGGCTCAAAAATCTCGGTCTGGCGGTCGGGCGCAATCCCTGGGCCATCGTCAATAATCTCGACCTGCAAGGGCATGGAGGCGGCCGTGCCATCGCGCTTACGCAGGCGCAGGCCCGCCTCATAAAAGCTGCGGATCGTGATCGTGCCGCCTTCGCGCCCCGCTTCAGCCGCGTTTTTCAACAGGTTGAGAAAGACTTGCAAAATCTGATCCGCATCCACCCAAGTGGGCGGCAAAGATGGGTCGTATTGGTCCAAGATACGCATATGCGCTGCAAACCCCACTGCCGCCGATTTGCGCGCGCGATCAAGGATATCGTGGATATTGACCGCCTTGCATTCGGGTGGGCGCAAATTGCCGAATTCCTCGACTTGCTCCAAAAGTTTCACGATCCGCCGCGTCTCGGCCACAATCAGATCAGTCAGCTCCAGATCCTCGCCGCTGGCATTCATCGAGATCAGCTGCGCGGCCCCCGTGATACCTGCAAGCGGGTTCTTGATCTCATGCGCCAACATCTCGGCCATTCCAATCGCGGAGCGCGCGGCGGATTTGCTGACCATGCCACGATCCAAACGCCCCGCCAATTCACGGCTTTCCAACAGCATCATCACCTGACCGCCCCCTTCGCTGACGGGGGCAAGTTGCACATTGCATGACACAGGCTTTTTCGACCCTGTGCCCACATCGACCCCACCGACAAACAGCGCGGATTGACCTTGGCGCACACGGGCCAAGGCCTCCTCCATGGGCGCATCGACAAAGACGCGATCCCATACGGGGCTGCCCGAAAGGCTGCGCTCGGACGCGTTGAGAAATGTCTCCGCGGCGGGGTTCACAGAGAGGATGTGATCGCCACCATCAATGAGCAGCGCGGGGATGGGCAAAGAGGACCAGATCATATCCGAGGTCACAGGGCTCATGCGGCTTGCCCCTTTTGGCGGGTGTGATCTTGCGTGGCATGATCTTGCAGGGCTGAAGCAACCAATGCGAGAACAGCGTTGGGATCATCTGCGGTCAGAACCGCGCGGCGCGCATCGGGCGTGACCCCAGCCGCATCAAGATACCACCCCAAGTGTTTACGCGCGACTTTTGCGCCCAAGGTTGCCCCGTAGAAGGAGAGCATATCTTGATAATGCCGCGCCACGATCTCAACGAGTGCCGCGCCAGTTGGGGCTTTCGCGGGTGGTTTGCCCGCAAGCCCCGCTGCAATATCGCGCAAAATCCATGGCCGCCCTTGCGCGCCACGGCCCACCATCACCCCGTCAGCCCCAGATTGCGCCATGGCGCGGGTGGCGGTTTGCGCATCGACAATATCGCCATTGGCGATGAGTGGTATATCAACCACGCCACGAAAGGTGCGAATGGCCTGCCAATCGGCATGGCCCTTGTAAAACTGTGCGCGGCTGCGACCATGCACCGTCAGCATCGCAATCCCCAGTTCCTCGGCCATGCGCGCCACCACTGGCCCATTTTCACAAGCCTCATCCCATCCCAAACGCATTTTCAGGGTCACAGGCACGGACACGGCCCCCGTCACAGCCTCTAGCACCCTGCGCGCATGATCCACATCACGCAACAGGGCCGCGCCACACGCCCCTGCGCCCGTGCCAGATGTGACCTTTTTCGCGGGGCATCCCATGTTGATGTCGATGATTTTCGCGCCTTCCGCCTCGGCCATGCGCGCGGCCTCGCCCATCCAATAGGGGTCACGCCCCGCCAATTGCACCGCGGAGGCCGCAATTCCAAAGCCAAGCTCCGCCTTGGCGCGCGCAGCAGGTTTGGCGTTGACCATGTCTTGGCTGGCGACCATCTCGGAGACGACCAGACCCGCCCCGAACGAGGCCACCAATTTGCGATAAGGCAGATCGGTAATCCCCGCCATCGGGGCGAGGAAAACGGGGGGATCAAGGATAATATCGCCAAGTTGGATCGGCATTCGGGAGGGCTGCCTATTCTTTGTGCAGATGTGACTGGCCTAATCTGCCTCAGGGATAAGATCAAAAGAAACGCCACGCTATTTTGCCAGAGCGCGAAGTTTTGCACAATATTTAATCATATCGCACAAAAAGCGGGCAATTCGCTGATCCATATTGTGCGCCATTGGCGAAGCCCCTATCACCTCAGCCATGAGCACCGCGCCCCATGACACACCCGATGACCCCTCGGCGGCAGCCCCGCTTGTCGCGCTGATTGTTGCGGCGGGGCGTGGCACGCGCATGGGCGGCAATAGGCCAAAGCAATATCATGACTTGCAGGGTCAGCCCGTGTTGCGCCATGCGATCCGCGCCTTATGGGATGCGGCCACCTTTGAGCAGACCATCGTGGTCATTCACCGCGATGATGTGGCGCTGGCCAAGGCCGCGCTGGGGGATTTGGAGGATCGTGTCATCTTGGCCTATGGCGGCGAGACGCGCAGCGCCTCGGTGCAGGCGGGCTTGGCCGCCGTCAGCAACCCGCGCGCCCATGTTTTGATCCATGATGCCGCGCGGCCCTTTGTGGCGGCGCGCATTGTTCAAGATGTGATCATGGCCTTGCGCGCGCCAGAGTGCACCGCCGCAGCCCCCGCCCTGCCGATGGCGGATGCCCTGTGGCGCGCGGCGGATGGGTATGTATCAGAAATTCAACATCGGGATGGCATTTTTCGCGCACAAACGCCGCAAGGATTTCACTATACCGCCATTTCAGCCGCCTATGCCGCCACTAGTGGCGAAGCCGCCGATGATGTGGCCATCGCCCTTGCCCATGGTGTGAAGGTCAAGGTCGTTGCGGGCGATGAACAAAATTTCAAACTGACCACTGCGCAAGATTTCAGCCGCGCAACACAGGTGATAAGGGCACAAAACACAATGGATATTCGGGTCGGCAACGGGTTTGACGTGCACGCCTTTTGTGACGGGGATCATGTGATCCTGTGCGGGGTGACCATCCCCCATGAGCGCGCTCTGAAGGGCCATTCGGACGCGGATGTCGGGCTCCACACGGTGACAGATGCGATTTACGGCGCCTTGGCGGCAGGCGATATCGGCACGCATTTCCCCCCTTCGGATCCGCAATGGAAGGGGGCGGCAAGTGATATTTTCCTTCGTCACGCGGTCGCAATGGCGGCAGAGCGGGGTTATATCATCAGCCATGTCGATCTGACCTTCCTCTGCGAAGCGCCCAAAATCGGCCCCGTGGCCGCACAAATGCGCGCGCAGCTTGCAGGGCTGTTGCAGATTGCGGTCGACCGCGTGTCGGTCAAGGCCACAACGACCGAACAACTGGGCTTCACTGGCCGCAAAGAGGGAATCGCCGCGCTCGCCACGGCGACATTGGTGCGAAAATGACCTATTGGATTGCAACGCTTTTTGGCATTGGCCGCTTGTCCCCCGCCCCTGGCACATGGGGCAGTTTGGCGGCCCTGCCCTTGGCATGGGGCCTGCAACAGCTGGGCGGATTTTGGCTGCTCTTCGCCGCGACCCTTGGCGTATTTGCGCTTGGGGCATGGGCGATTGACGCGGAAATCCAAAGCGGGGCGGAGGATGATCCATCGGAATTCGTGATTGACGAGGTCGCTGGCCAATGGATCGCCCTATGGCCCGTGTCCTATGGGGCGGTTTTTGCCAATGTGGATGTTTTGGCCCTTTGGCCTGGTATCGTGACAGCCTTTCTTGCCTTTCGCCTGTTTGACATCTGGAAACCTGCCCCCGTGGCATGGGCCGATGCCAAGCGCGGCGGGGTTTGGGTGATGATGGATGACGTGATTGCGGGCTGGTTGGCCGCGCTCGTTGTGGCGATCTTGGCGGCTGTGGCACATCTATGGCTGATCTAAGCGCGCAGATCATCGCCGCCGCAGGCGAAAAGGGACTGACCATTGCCACGGCGGAAAGCTGCACGGGGGGCATGGTCAGCGCCAGCTTGACGGATATCGCAGGATCAAGTGCGGTGTTCGAACGCGGCTATGTCACCTATTCCAACGCCGCAAAGATGGAGCTTTTGGGGGTCTCACCCGCCACATTGGAGGCTTTCGGTGCCGTCTCCACCGAAGTCGCCCATGAGATGGCCGCAGGCGCGCAGGCGCGGGCAAGGGTTCACATCGCCGTCTCCATCACGGGCATCGCAGGGCCAGGGGGCAGCGCGCATAAGCCCGAGGGCCGCGTGTGTTTTGGGATTGCCAGTGCTGCGGGGGTATCCGTGGAACAGGTCGATTTTGGTGCGCTTGGCCGCGCCAAGGTGCGGATGGCCGCGCGCGATCATGCGCTGCGCATGATTTTACAGGTGATTGCCACCGCGGATTGACGACCGCCTTCGCCAAACAGCGCCCCGTAACATTGTTGGTATATATGTAAGAACGCCTTAGGGGGCGCCGTAAAGCGCGGCCGCGCGGGCCTCGAAGGCGCGCACAATCCGCGTCATCGCCTCGTGAAAGAACATTCCCGCCGCCCCTTGCAACAGGCGGCTTTTGAACTCGAAATCCACATCAAAGGACACTTCGCAACCGCCTTCGGGCAAATCGCGCATCCGCCAGTTTGAAATCATGTGATGAAACGGCCCGTCAATATAGGCGGTTTCAATGCGCATCTCTTGATCAAAAAGGCGCACGCGGCTGCCGAATTTCTCACGAAACATTTTGAAGCCGATGATCAGATCGGCGTGCATCAAACGGTGGTCGCCCTCATCAACCACATTGCGAATACGCGCGGCCACGGTCCAAGGAATAAATTCAGGATAGCGCGCAACATCCGCCACCAGATCATAAATCTGCGCGGCGCTATAGGGCAGGACGCGGGTTTCAGCATGGGCGGGCATGGCGTGCCTTTCGTCTTTCTTTGCACCTGTTGATGTCTTAGAAATGGCACCAGAATTCAAGCCAATGAGCGCAAGAAAATGACAGATCGCCCCTATGAAATTGATGTTTTGATCTCGGCCAAGACCATTGCGGCGCGGATCGAAGAATTGGCCCGCGAGATTGAAACGCAATTTGCAGACACCGATAAGCTGGTCGTTGTGGGCCTGTTGCGCGGATCGTTCATGTTTATTGCGGATCTGTTGCGCGAATTGGACCTGCCCGTTGAGGTGGATTTCCTTGAAGCCTCCTCATATGGCAATGAGACGACCTCCTCACGCGAGGTGCGAATCCTAAAGGATTTGCGCGGCGAGATCGGGGGGCGCGATGTCTTGGTGGTAGAGGATATTGTCGATACAGGCTTTACCCTCAGCCATGTTTTGTCGCTTTTGAAATCGCGCGCGCCAAAACGGCTGGAGACGATTGCCCTGTTGGACAAGCCCGCGCGCCGCGAGGTTGAGATCAGCGCGACATGGACGGGTTTTGAAATCCCCGATCATTTTGTGGTGGGCTATGGCATTGATTATGCACAACGAAACCGCAACCTGCCCTATATCGGGGCGGTGCGCTTCACCTGATATCGATTGCAAGACCGCGGACCTGACGCCATATTGAATATGCTAAACGAAAAATGGGGGGTCATATGGGGCCAATTTGGTTTATGCGGGCGGTGAAATGGGCGCGAAACCCACCTTCACCCAAGCAGGTGAAGGGGTTATTGGCAATTTTTGCAGTGGTCTTTGCGATTTTCATTGCCGAGCGGATGGGGCTTTGGCCCGCATTCATGACCTTGCCCCCACGTTAATTCGTTTTAACTTTTATCAAAACAGCGTGATTTGGGGGGCCCAAGCGCACAAGCGATGTGCGCAAATCTGCGAAGATTTCATCGCCCCTTCGCGCGATAGTGCGCGATAGTGATTGTGCTGAACTGGGAAGATGGCCTGATGCTGGGCGGGCCACTTGAAACGACCAGATCATATACCCCCGCACCAAACGGAGCCTTACAAATGACGGTTTTGACGAAACTTACTGTGAAATCCACGCTGGTAGCCGCGTCTTTGGCCATGGCAACCCTGCCCGCATTTGCGAATGAGGGCGCCATTGGTGCGCGCCAAGGCCAGTTTAAAATCATGGCGCTGAACATCGGTGTTTTGGGCGGCATGGCGCGTGGCAATATTGATTATGACGCGGCGCAGGCGCAAATTGCAGCCGATAATTTGGTGGCGATTTCTCAATTGAACCAAGCGTTTAACTGGCCGCAAGACAGCGACATGATGGCCGCAACACCCAACCGTGCCCTACCCGCGATCTGGGAAAACCCTGATGATTTCGCGGCGAAATGGATGGCGTTTGGCACGGCGGCCACGGGCTTGCAAGCGGCGGCGGGCACGGGCCTTGAGGCAATGCAGGCGGCACTTGGGCCTGTTGGTGGCAGCTGCGGCGCCTGCCATGATGCCTATCGCCAACCCCAATAAGTGCTGAGGGGCGCGTCCATGTGGAAACGGCTGCTCACGGGTGGTTTGCTGACCTCCGTGGGTGGCTTTTTACTTGTGTGGGCGATTTTCCCAAGCACACCAATCAATCAGGCGGCGCTCGACAGCCTTGCGCCGCCTGATCTGGTAAACGGCGAACGCGTTTTTTGGGCGGCGGGCTGCGCCTCCTGTCATGCGGGCGAAGATGCCACGGGCACAGAGCGCTTGATCCTGACCGGCGGGCGCAGTTTCGAGACGGAATTTGGCACGTTTCGGGCGCCCAATATCAGCCCCGATGCGGCGGAAGGGATTGGGGATTGGTCCCTTGAGACATTCCTCACGGCGATGCAGCATGGGCGCAGCCCCAGTGGATTGCCCTACTACCCCGCCTTTCCTTACACCGCCTATCGGTTGGCGGAGACGCAGGATATGGTCGATCTCTACGGATATTTGCAAAGCCTTCCTGCCGATCCAACCCCCTCGCCCCAACATGATCTGGGATTTCCGTTCAACCTTCGACTGGGCGTGTTTCTGTGGCAGGCGCTTTACCTTGAGCGCGGCTATGCGGTCACAGCCCCCTTAAGTGCGGAGGCCGTTGCAGGGCGCTACTTGGTCGAGGCAATGGCGCATTGCGGCGAATGCCACAGCCCGCGCACTGCACTGGGTGCCGTGGATTATGACAACTGGTTGCGCGGCGCAGCAAACCCTTCAGGTCAGGGCCGCATACCCGCATTGACCCCAGATCATTTGACATGGTCCAAGGGGGATATTGCCGCCTATCTCAACGATGGTTTCACGCCCAGTTTTGACAGCGCAGGCGGGCATATGGTGGATGTGATCCGCAATATGGCAATGCTCACCCCCGAAGATCGCGCGGCGATTGCCCAATATCTCAAGGAATTGCCCGCACCCGCGCCCTAAGCGCCCAGTTTCGCCAAACGCGCGGCTTTCAGACGGGCAAAATCATCACCTGCATGATAGCTTGACCGCGTCAAAGGCGTGGCGGAAACCATCAAGAAGCCTTTGCCAAAAGCCGCCTTTTCATAGGCTTTGAATTCCTCTGGCGTCACAAAGCGATCCACCGCATGGTGCTTTGGGGTGGGTTGCAGATATTGGCCGATGGTCAAGAAATCGATATCCGCGGCGCGCATATCATCCATCACCTGCAAGACCGCTTGGCGGTCTTCGCCAAGGCCGACCATGATACCTGATTTGGTGAACATGGTGGGGTCCAGTTCCTTGACCCGCTGCAACAAGCGCAGGCTGTGGAAATAGCGCGCCCCAGGGCGCACCTCGGGGTAAAGACCAGGCACAGTTTCGAGATTGTGGTTAAACACATCAGGCTTCGCGCGCACCACAATCTCCAACACGCTGGGATCACATTTCAGGAAATCAGGCGTCAGGATCTCAATCGTGGTATCGGGCGACTGGCGGCGAATGGCGCGGATGGTTTGGGCAAAATGTTCCGCCCCGCCATCTTCGATATCATCACGATCGACCGAAGTGATCACCACGTGATTCAAACCCAATTTCTTGACCGCATCGGCCACGCGACCTGGCTCGAACACGTCCAAGGCTTCGGTGGGTTTGCCCGTTGCGATGTTGCAAAACGTGCAGGCGCGGGTGCAGACCTCGCCCATGATCATCATGGTCGCGTGGCCTTGGCTCCAACATTCACCGACATTGGGGCATCCCGCCTCCTCGCAGACAGTGGTCAACTTATGCTCGCGCATGATCTTATGCGTGGCCTGGTAGCCCTCGCCAACAGGGGCCTTCACCCTGATCCACGCGGGCTTTTTGGGTTGGGCTTGATCGGGGCGATGCGCCTTTTCAGGGTGGCGCTGTTCGGGCAATTTCAGGTCGCGCATGGCTCTGCCTCATCTGTCTGACAGGGCTAATTTAATGCTTTGTGACGCGAATGTAACCCCCGTAGATCACCCGCGTGATGCTTAATCCAAACTGGCAGGCACAAAGCCGTGCTGCGTTTGATAAAACGCCAAAAGACGCTCTAGGCCAATTTTCAAAACAACCTTCCCGGAGCGCGCAGACCACCCCAGACGGCGCTCTGCGGCCTCCATCCCTTCGAGAAAGCAACAGACCCGCATGACCACATCCGACAGGCCAGGGCCCAAATGCTCCATCGCGTCCAAAACGCGTTTGCGCGCGGCGCTTGGCCCCTCGCCAATACCGCCATCCCCAAAGACGCCACGATCCGCCGAAGTCAAAAAACGATCCCAGTTTTGCGCGACACGCGGGCCAAGTTGGGCGCGCTCGAAATCCTCGCGCAGACGTTCCGCCGCTTGGACAAGGGCCGCGTTCAAAAACGGCTTGCCATCAATCCCTTTGCGCCGCGCAAGCCCCGACAGGGGCGACTCCGAGAGATTGACGCGCATCTGCGCGTGGCTGCCATCGGCAAAATTTTCGCGCCTTATGGCATAATCGCCATGTTGCGCGGCAAAGCAATTTGGCCTCTGCCCCGCCGCCATATCGGATTGGCGGCGGCGGCGATCTTCCTCGATCAAGCGTTTCAGCGCCAAACGGCCTGTCGCGGTGATCCGATAGGTGGCAACACGGCCTTTGCGGGTGGCGCAGATCCAATCTTTCAATACGAAATTCTGCGCAACGCCACGGTCCATAACCGCCGTGCGGGTTTGCCCACCTTCGGCATTGGGGCGCAACACAACGGCGCGATCAAGGTCTTGCGCCACCACCAATACCGCATCTTTCTCGCACAGGCGGCGCAGGATCCGCCGCGCCTCGGCCTCGGTGTTCGGGTTGGGTTTTGACGCGGGCGCGCCCGTGATTTTTGGGTTATGCTTGGTCATGGAATAAACATCCTGAGGTGAAGAAGGATCGGTAATTTGCGCCAAGGCCTGATCCAGAAGCGGATCAACACGCGCATCTTCAATCTGGCGCACATGGCGCAAAATCGTGCTTGGATGGGTCTGCGTGCGGGCGGCAATTTGGGTAAAACTCATGCCGTATTGCACATGAAACAGGTAATGCTGCACAGGTTCCGAGAACCCAGACAGCGGCTCGTTGTTGCGTAAATGCGGCGGATAGATCAGATCAACACGTGTCATATAACCCCCGTAAAATTGCACAAAATTGCGCACGCACCGAGGTTCAGATTTCCTTCAAAGAGTTACCGAAGGGTTAATTTCGCACCAGATACGGAAATGTGTTGATATTCCGTAAACAAATCACGCGGCACCGCGCGGTGATTAAAATTTTCTGCAAAGCCGCGCCTGCCCCACCCATTCTAGGGCCAGAATTTTCTCTCAACAGAAAAGGCAGGCCTTGCGATGACTGATTTGCACAAAACCCTTCAGGATATGCGCCGCCCACCGACCCTTGTGCGCGCAGCGCGTTTTGCGGCGGCAGGGCAAAAGCCGCTGCGCCAATCGCGTCATGATCTTCTGGCCAAGGAAGAAGCCCTCAACAGCGCCCGCCTGAGCGGGGCTGCGCATTATTCACCGACACAGCATATCAGCATCCTAGCCGCCCTCATACAAATGGCACAGCATCCGCCGAACACTGAGGCGTGCCGAACAGAAAACCGCCCCATGCTGGTGGCACGGGGCGGCGGTGTGGCGCTTGGATCGAAGGATCGACCTCAGATGAATGCGTCTGGCATCGCGGCTTTGCGCTCGGCGATATAGGCCTGAAGCGCCTCATCCACCGCAGGATCAAGCGCGGGCTGGACATATTCAGACAGCATCTTTTCCACCCGCGCCGCGGCCAAGGCAACACTATCGCGGCTGCCCTCATCCACCCATGTTTCATAGGGTTTGTAATCCAGAACATTGGTTTTCCAAAACGCCGTTTTGAAATTCGCCTGCGTATGCGCACAGCCCAAGAAATGCCCGCCTGGCCCCACTTCGCGCAAGGCATCCATGGCTTGGGCATTCTCATCAATGGGCACGCCCGCCGCCAAATGATGCAACACGCCCAACTGATCGGCATCTAGAATGAATTTTTCGGGGCTTGCCGCAAGGCCACCCTCTAGCCAACCGCAGGCATGGAGCATGAAATTTACGCCCGACAGCAAGCCCATATTCAGCGAATTGGCCGATTCATAGGCCGCCTGCGCATCGGGCAGTTTCGAGCCGTTAAATGATCCAGCGGAGCGATAAGGCAGTTTCAATCGCCGCGCCAGTTGACCCGCACCATAGGTGATTTGCGCCGCCTCTGGCGTGCCGAATGTGGGCGCGCCAGAATTCATGTCGATCGAGGTGACGAAAGCCCCGAAAATCACAGGCGCGCCTTTGCGGATGATTTGGCTATAGGCGACAGCCACCATCACCTCGGCCAAGACTTGGGTCAGCGTGCCCATGACCGAGACAGGCGCCATCGCGCCGCCAACGATAAAGGGCGAGACGATGCAGGCTTGATTATGCGCGGCATAAACCTCCAACGCGCCCATCATGGTCGCGTCAAATGTCAGGGGCGAATTGATATTGATCAGCGAGGTCATAACCGTGTTTTGGGTCGCGAAGTCTTCGCCGAACAAGATTTTGCACATATCCACCGAATCTTGCGCGCGCGATGGTTCGGTGACCGACCCCATGAAAGGCTTATCGCTCAGGCTCATATGCGCATAAAGCATATCGAAATGGCGCTTGTTCACGGGAATATCTGTTGGTTCGCACACCGTGCCGCCCGAATGGTGCAACCATTTCGACATATAGCCCAGTTTCACGAATTTCTGGAAATCGGCCATAGTGGCATAGCGGCGTCCGCCGATGCTGTCCCACACGAAAGGCGGGCCATAAACCGGCGCCAGAACGAGGGATTTCCCCCCGATCTCCACGTTGCGTTCTGGGTTGCGCGCGTGTTGGGTAAAGCGCGCTGGTGCAGTTGCGATCAACTTACGCAGCAATCCTTTGGGAAAGCGCACCCGCTCACCCGAAACATCCGCACCCACATCCTTCCACCGCAGCAGGGCTTCGGGGTTTTCAACGAAATTCACCCCGATTTCTTCGAGAACGGTCTCTGCATTGGCCTCGATGATGTCCAAGGCCTCATCGGAAAGGATGTCGAGATTGGGAATATTGCGTTCGATATATCTGGCCACTTCCAAGCGAGGCGCGCTGCGCTCCGCACGCCGTGCGGCACCGCCACCCCCTCTGCCCCGACGCCGTTCTGGAACTGCTGCTTCGCTCATCTCGCTTGCCCTCTGACAGTGACATAAATTGCAACCCGCCAAGATCGGCAGGTGGTCTGTGATGCGGGTTCTACCCCGTGAACGCGGGGGCGCGATGGCGATTTGCGCCATTTGCGAAGGGAAAGCGACATTCGCACTCTTGCACGCGCGCAAAGCCTCGCCTATGCGAGGCATATGACGATAGAACCCATTGCCCAATCCCATGAGCGGCTTCTGATCATTGATTTCGGCAGCCAAGTGACGCAGTTGATTGCCCGCCGCCTGCGCGAGCAAAATGTATATTGCGAAATTCACCCTTATCAAAATGTCGATGCTGCGTTTTTGGCGGAATTTGATCCCAAGGCGGTGATCTTTTCGGGTGGGCCAGATTCGGTGATGCGCGAAGGCTCCCCCCGCCCGCCGCGCGCGGTATATGATCTGGGCGTGCCAATCATGGGCATCTGCTATGGCCAGCAGGTGATGATGCAGGATTTGGGCGGCACGGTCGAGGCGGGTGAACACGCCACCGCCGAATTTGGACGCGCCTATGTGACCAAAACCAGCACGAAATCGGATTTTGTGGACGGTTGGTTCAGCGCCGCAGACGGGCGCGAACAGGTCTGGATGAGCCATGGCGACCATGTCAGCAAAATCGCAGATGGGTTCGAGGTGCTTGGCACATCCCCAGGCGCGCCCTTTGCCATTATCGCCGATGTGGCGCGCCGTTTCTATGCGGTGCAATTCCACCCCGAGGTGCATCACACCCCCAATGGCGCGCAGCTCTATAAGAATTTTCTCTCCATTGCAGGGTTTCGCGGCGATTGGACGATGGCGGGCTACCGTGACCAAGCGGTGGCCGCGATCCGCGAACAGGTCGGCGATGCCAAGGTGATCTGCGGGCTTTCGGGCGGGGTGGATAGCTCGGTCGCGGCGGCCCTGATCCATGAGGCCATCGGCGATCAGTTGACGTGCGTCTTTGTCGATCATGGCTTGTTGCGCATGGGCGAGGCTGAGGAAGTGGTCACCATGTTCCGCGACCACATGAACCTGTCCGTGATCCATGCGCAAGAACAGGATCTGTTCCTTGGGGCGCTCGAAGGGGTCAGCGACCCAGAGGTGAAACGCAAAACCATCGGCAAATTATTCATCGATGTGTTCCAGAAATATGCCGATAGAATCGAAGGTGCCGCGTTTTTGGCGCAGGGCACGCTTTACCCTGATGTGATTGAAAGTGTTAGCTTTTCTGGCGGGCCAAGCGTCACGATCAAAAGCCATCACAATGTGGGCGGCCTGCCCGAAAAGATGGGTTTGAAACTGGTCGAGCCGCTGCGCGAACTGTTCAAGGATGAGGTCCGCGCCTTGGGGCGTGAATTGGGCCTGCCTGCGCATTTCATCGGCCGCCACCCCTTCCCCGGACCTGGCCTTGCGATCCGCTGCCCCGGCGAGATCACCCGCGAAAAGCTTGAGATCCTGCGCAAGGCCGATGCGGTCTATATCGACCAAATCCGCAAACACGGGCTTTATGACGAGATTTGGCAGGCCTTTGTCGCGATCCTGCCCGTGCGCACCGTGGGTGTCATGGGCGATGGCCGCACCTATGACTACGCCTGCGCCCTGCGCGCGGTCACATCGGTCGATGGGATGACGGCGGATTATTACCCCTTTACCCATGACTTCTTGGGCGAAACCGCTACCCGCATCATCAACGAGGTCAAGGGCATCAACCGCGTGACCTATGACATCACCTCAAAACCGCCTGGGACGATTGAGTGGGAGTAGCTTTTTGCTACTAAGTAATTGATTTTAAACAGTTTTTTACTTACACAAAAGTTTCACAAAAATTTTCGACCGTTGATTTTATTGAGGTTTTCTCATACAGTTACACAAGAAGTTACACAAACGTGTGACTACTGAAAATCGTAGTAACTCAGAGAGAAAAATTGGCACTCAAGAAGCAACAGTTTGCCGACGGCGAAATACCGATTTTTGACGAAGCTTGCATCTACAAGCGAGGCGAGTATTGGCAATTTCGGATGTGGCTTGCGAAGGAGGGAAAGTATGCCCGCAAGAGCCTTCGCACTCGCAGCGAAAGCACGGCTATTGAGCGTGGTAAAGCCGCCTACCTTGAAATTTACGCCAATCTCCAGCAAGGCAAGACGTATTTTTCTATCACGACAAAAGAAGGTGTTGAGAGATATCTGAAGTTTCGCCAACGTGATGTTGAACTAGGACACATCGTCCAAGGACGACACACAACGATCTCTACACATCTACAGCACTTCCTTAGCTTCATTGGCAAGGACACAAAACTAAAAGAGTTAGAGCGCACGGATTGCGAGGGATACTTCTACCATCGCCACAAATCCACTAACGGC
This sequence comes from Rhodobacteraceae bacterium XHP0102, assembly GCA_025751475.1. Taxonomy (GTDB): domain Bacteria; phylum Pseudomonadota; class Alphaproteobacteria; order Rhodobacterales; family Rhodobacteraceae; genus M30B80. The sequence continues at coordinate 968,052 of JAOWLD010000001.1, read as the reverse complement.
AACGTTAAGCAAGTGACTGTCCAAAATGAACAGAGCACAATCAATGCGCTGATCAAATGGCTTCATAAAAACGGCGAAACACATATAGATGGTTTTGATTTTAAGAAGTTGCCACGCCTAGATAAGGGCAACGACGCAATTCGTCGTGCAACACTGACACATGACGAGTATGAAAGCGTCTATCGCGCAATGCGTACCTACTGTGCGAAGCATAACAAGCTCGATGAAGATGAGCTTAAGATACGCAAGATTGTTCAACATTACGTCCTAATTGCAGCTAACAGTGGACTGCGCGTAGGCGAGCAGCGTCAGCTGCGTTGGAGTGACGTTCAAGTAGAGCGACACAACGTCGGCGGCAAGGAACAAACGCTCGCGCGAATAAATGTGCGTGCAGAAACCAGCAAAGTGCGGACAAGTAGAACGTTCTTATGCCGAAATGGTCAATATTTCGAGCGCTTAAAGGAAGTCACAAAGCCAAAAAGTACGGATGAGCTGATCTTTACAACTGATGGAAAAAGCGAACTCAGCAAAAGAGCCTTGCTGTACCACTGGCACAAGATTTTAGATCTAGCCGAAATTCCGAATAGAGACGAGCGCGACCTCGTACCATACAGCTTGCGTCACTTCATGATCACGCAGAGAATAATGAGTGGCCTTTCCTTTAGGCAAATCGCTGATATGTGTGGAACTAGCGTTGTTCAGATCGAGCGAACCTATTACCACTTAAACGACGAAATCCGTATAACAAACGCTGTTGCTGACTATCGTCGTCTTGATGATGGGACAATCGAAGTAGTTTAAATCAACTCAGCTACGTTGCGTTTGATCTCGTCATTGACGGTAACGTATCTCTGTGTGGTCTGAATATTCCTATGACCAGCCATTTCAGCAAGAACGAAAACGCTTACGCCTTTTTGGCTAAGGGTCGTTAGCCAAGTTCTGCGCCCACTGTGAGACGTGGCGCCATGTAAGCCAGCACGCTCGTACAAACGCTGTAAATGCTGTGTAGCTGTGTTGGCGCTAAAGCATGCTCGTTTCTGCGTGGAGAACAAAAAACCGTGTAGCGGGCGTTCTCGCATGCTCGTGACGTATTCATGCAAGTGTTTCTGCATTTGCTTTGGAAGAAATATCTTGCGAGCACGCTTGCCCTTTGTTCTGCTGGCATCCAGCGTAATTTCGTCGAGTACGTTGGATTTTTCATCAAGTACATCGTCAAAACGTAAGCTAGCGATCTCGCCCACTCTAAGTCCGCACAAGTGCGAGAACAGCAGCATAGTGACGTCACGCTGCGGATATCTGCTGCAGCTAGCAGTCACGTCAATCAGCTGCTTTAGTTCGCTTTTTCGAAGAGTTCTTGCTTGAGCCATATGCACCTCAGACAAAATGTAATGTTTTCGTACATATAGTGTATTTTCTGAGGTATTTTTTGGGCAACCGAAAAAGGATCTAAGAAATCCTATTTATATTCAATAACTTACAAGGAAATGTAAGAAAATTGTAGTTTTCTTACATTTTTACCCAAAATACGCAGCACATACCTCATCAGGTGCGCCATCCATTTTGATCATGCCATGCTCAAGCCATAGAACACGATTGCAGGTTTTTAAAATCAAATCACGTGAATGACTAGCAATAACTAAAATCTTTGTGGACTCAACAAGCTCAGCTAAGCGCGCCTCAGCTTTGTGCTTGAAACCTTCATCGCCAACGGACAGCCACTCGTCCATGAGTAAGATTTCAGGTTGGATCACGGTAGAGACTGAAAACGCCAAGCGCAAATTCATGCCACTGGAATAGGTACGCACAGGCATGTCGATAAAATCACCGAGCTCAGAAAACGCAATAATTTCATCGAGGCGTGCGTTTATCTCGTTCTTGCTCAAGCCCAGCAAAGCCCCGCGCAAGTAAATGTTTTCACGGCCAGTGGACTCGAGATCAATGCCCAGCGATACATCGATCAAAGAAGACAAACTGCCTTGGCGCACGGCCTGCCCCTGTGTTGGTGCATACACACCGCTCAATACCCGCAGCAGCGTGCTTTTCCCTGCGCCGTTATGACCAATTAAACCGACACGATCGCCATCGGCAAAACTGAAATCAAGACCATGCAGTGCGCGTACGATGACATGACCACTAGCATGGGCACTTAATTTTCCGGCAGTAGCAATATGTATCAACTTGCTTTTTAACGAGCGGCTGTACGCATTAAAAATGGGAATTTCTACCCCAGCCTGTATGAATTGAATCAATGCCATAAGATTACAACCAGTACGCAATGCGGTGTTTCACATGTGCAAACAACAAGAGCGTTAGCCCCCATCCCAGAATTGTGATGGCTCCCACCACCAACCAGCTCGTTATGCCAGGCGCACTCCCCAGCAAGGGAGCACGTAGTAGCTCCAGCACATGATAGAACGGGTTCCAATCAAGAATTGCCGCGCCCAGCCGCTCAGGTAACAGCGCGGGCATCCAGATGATAGGCGTGAAATAAAATCCTACTTGCAACACGCTCGCCACAATTTGCGGTAAATCGCGATAGCGCGTACAAACAATGGCGAAGAAAAAGGCCAACCAACTTAAACAAAGCACCACCAGCACAAAGCCCGGAATAGCAAGCAAAGCAATGAGCGAAACACTCTTGCCCATCACCAGCAATACCAGCGGCAAGATCACGATGTGATGCGCAAGCATCAGTATATTCCGCCACACCACCCGCAACACATGCACAAACAACGGGATCGGCAGCTGCTTAATCACCCCTTCAGCGCTGACGAAACTTGTGCAGCCTTCGTTAATCGCACCCGTGACAAAGGTCCAAAGAATAATGCCAGCAGCTAAAAAAGGCAGGTACTCATCCATTGGTGTGTTGAAAATGCCACCAAAGACCAAACCAATGCAGGCAATTATTACCCCCATGCTAATCGTGAGCCAGAACGGACCGATCACAGAGCGGCGATAGCGGCCACGGATGTCATGCCAGCCGAGGGTCACGATCAATCCTAGCAAATGAAATAACTTATTAAGTTTTATCGGCAGCACCATAGACAATCTTATTGTGCGGCATCAGCACGGGTTGTGTAGAGTGTTCTTAGCTTGACCTATAAATAAAAGCCCGAAGAAATAAATACTTCGCAGTCGCACCTATAAACATTGCGACAGTGGACGCCAATAGATAGTAGATACCAACATGATGGAGAAGGGCCCAAAAAAGGGAAAACTCGATCCCTCTTATAACCATACTCGTCAGCACAAACCTAGACCCCGTCTCCCAATAACCTTTTTCACTACGAAAAACAAAAATTTTCAGCAAAACAACATTAAACATCAGGGCTAAAAGGATGCCCGCTGCAAACGCTCCTTCTTCCGTAATCCCAGAAAGTTCGTGAAGCGCCCACGTCACGGTAGTAACTACTATGTAGCTCCAACCACCGACGATCAAATAACGTGACAAACTTGATCGCCTGGCTCTCAGCCAAAGGCTATTTTGGTCAATCAAACTTTTCATAGTAAAACTTTTTCTCAAACTTTATCGAGTACCGTCTTAGCTTCTTACGCAACACCGGCGGCACTTTGTAATACAAATAACGCAGCACCAACCTAACCCTTCTCTTCCTATGAGAAGCGAACACGAGATCGTTCGAATCGAACTTCTCTTCCATAATGATCGAAGATGCATCATGTTTTCTAGGTAGTGTTTTCGCTTTACCACGATAGTAACCATAGGAAATCAGGCAGACGGGCTCGTAGTGCCGATGAATTTTGAATATCCGCTTAAGCTCCGACCGATTTGGGAGATGGCCAACCCAACAACTACCGATTCCGACCGTATGAGCAACAACTTGAAAAAATGCCGCGAATGCTGAAGCACTTTGGATATAGTCATACCAATATGGGTTATCATTTCTTGAGTTATAACAAATCAAAAAACACTGCTTCACGTTCTTGAGAAATGCTGCCGACCCTCGCTCATACAGATCGTTTATCGTGTCCCGATTTTCAATATGTACTATCTTCCACTGCTGCTCATTGCAAGCGGTTGGGGCATTCATTGCTACTGAAACAATCCACTGAAAAAGTTCGCGACTAACCATTTTATCTGCATAGGCGCGAGACGTTCGCCGCGTATAAATGCTATCAATCAATGGCATCTCTGGATTGGGATTCTTTACAAGTTCGCCAGGCTTCAGAAAGCCATTATCAAATGGCACGGAGTCCTGTCGGTCTAGATCATAATCAGCATAAAACACAGTCATTGCCCCTCAATCAAAAATCAATACGTCGGAATCCCTCGGAATTATTCGACGCACTCTGAGAATGTAAAAAATCCACCAGCCCAAGATTATCTTCGACAGAAAAGCTATCCGCACTTGCAACATGCCGAAGATTTTGGCGAGGCGAATTCACCAGACGCCCCGCATTAGATCCCGCAAATGCGTCATGAACGCGAACTGTGCGGGCCTGGTTGTCAAATTGAATAACACGTTGAAACTGGGGACTGTTACGCTTGGAGCGGCGAAAAATCATGATATTCTTAAGGACAGAGGTCAATTTGCGGCCCACTAGTTTCGCCAATACTCTCAAAACCACATGCTTGGTGGGAGTAGATATCATCGGCTTATACGGAACAAAACACCCCTTAATCGAAATGAAATCTTTTTGATTTTCCACGGTAATTGCGCGTTGCCACCAGTTAGTCGTCCACAAACCATCACTCAGATGTAACCGCCAACCATTATCATATGACCCCACGGCCCCTAAAGCTCGATGAACACGCAGAACACCACCTTTATGCGCTCCAACATACACGGTCGCTGGTGGATTTGAATAATTACGCACGAGAAATCCGCAACTTGGATACCAAACTTTTTCCTTATGACTTGGTGGCTCAGCGGTTAACATTTCATTCAGATAAGGAAGACTGCGTACGATACTTGAGTAGATGTAGTGAAGAAGATACCGGTCATCTGTTGCCCAAATGAAGTGACTCGAATGCTCTATATTTTGAAAGATACGGCATACTACCCAACTCGCAAGCGGATTTCTTCTTGCGGATCGGACTAGCCCATACGGAACCACATAGTCAGTGTTTCTAGCATTCAAAGTCCAGGGAAGTTCGCCATCACAGCCGATCATATTAGCCAAGAACGAAACAGCATTGTCGATCGCAGTTAACGCCCTTTTATCTTGCGTGACATCATGATAATCAACCAGTGCATCGATGGTGACCGAAAGGTACCCAAAATCCGGTCCGCCATATTCCTGGAACCAGCCCTCGCTATCCTGTAGATCGAATAATCGATCTGCATGCTCGCGCACTAGTTTTGGACACACCTCAAGTTGCGGAAACTTACTTGCCATCGAGAGGGCGGCCACCCCTGCAGCATACTGATTTGCAGCCTGCAATTCCTGTCGCTGCGAGAGCCGTCGTGCCAACTTCCGAAGACCGGACCAATGCAACCGATCCCAAGAATTAAAGCCCTTGTTCTTCCAATCTAAAAGGACTTTTGAGGCACAATATAAAGCGAACGCCGAGGCTGGGTAGCTATCTTCAAAAGGGTAATATTCATCAACCGCACCTGTAGGCTCAGCTTGGCGAGATAATGCATTGATCGCCGCAAGAGCCCACTCACCTGACACTTCTTTCGTTAATATTTCGTTTGGTTGCTGTCGCAGTGATTCAAGCAGGAATGCTCCCTGCTGCAATATGCTCGAGGGAAAGTCGCGGATTTTATAATGCCAGTAATTTCGATCAAAACACCCATAGGTTGGGGAGTCTGGATCGCGATCTAGCTGGGTAAGAATGCGTCCTACTTGCGCGTAACAATATTCATGAAACTGTTGTTCTAGTTTCATTGATTCTTCATTTACATTAGCGTTAACTTTGTGAGCCGTTACCTTATTTCCTTTCCTCAACTCTGATCAGCTATTTTTTGTTTTCTCCCTGCTTATAGTTTCCCCACCCGAAATCATAGATGTTTTAAATCGCACATCTTCCAAGAGCTTCCGATTCGCTGCCAACAAATCCGCTACAAAAGCAACCAAAATGGTTTGAAAACCCATGCCCATTAGAAGTGCTGCCAAGATGAGTGACTGCACATGGCCGTCGCCCTCACCAGCCATGTAGTACCACACAAAACGCAGGCCGAGTAAAAAGCCTGCTGCGAACACGACGGCGCCAATTGTTCCGAAAAACCGAAACGGACGATAGATGACGAAAATGCGCACAATGGTGACGATGCTGCGCTTGATATACGACGAGATACTTTTTACCAACCGGGACGGCCTTAGGTCTCCATTTACGCGAACAGGCACCGAGGTAATGGCCATGTTTTTTTGCCCGGCCTGGATGATGGTTTCGAGCGTGTAGGTGTAGTCGTTAAACACCACCAGGCGCTGTGCAGCGGAGCGACTCATGGCACGAAAACCGCTGGGCGCATCCGGGATATCCGTTTTGCTCGCCACCCGCACGACCCAACTCCCCAGCTTTTGGAGCAATTTCTTTATCGGTGAAAAATGTTCGATGGCTTCAATGGGTCTTGCGCCAATCACAATGTCAGCTGCGCCGGCCACAATCGGCGCGGTCAGCGCGGGAATATCGGCGGCGTTGTATTGATTATCCGCATCGGTATTGACGATCACATCCGCGCCCAGGTTTAGGCAGGCATCAAGGCCGGTCATAAAGCCGCGGGCCAGCCCCTGGTTGCGCGTGTGGCTGACCACATGATCAACGCCGTTCTCCCGCGCCACGCGCACGGTGTCGTCGGTGCTCCCGTCGTCGATGACGAGCCATCCCACGGTGTCAAAACCTGGGACTTCGCGGGGAAGGTCTTTCAGCGCGATGGCAAGCGTGTCGGCTTCGTTAAGGCAGGGGATTTGGATGATGAGTTTCATTCCTCATCACTCCTTGAGGTCAGCGGCTCTTGCCTATCACCGACGGATGAAGGGAAAAAAACTGTCGCTATTGCGAGCATGCCAAAAAAGACAATTATCCATGCATGCCGATAAGAACTTGCGGAATAACGTTCACTGACAAAGTGAAAAATGAAGCTGCGAGACGCTAATTGCTCGGGGGCGTTAATCAATCTTCCTGCGCTCAAATCGGTTGTTGTCCATGCAGTAATAGCCGCGCCAGCAGGACTTGAAATACCTCTAAGAACCAAGCGAATTTCATCGTTATCGACGAGTTTTCTGAACTGCAAATCATCGAAACAAATTCTACGATTGGCGTTATCTTTGACTGATGCAGCGTCGATGACCTGCGTAAACGTCTCACCAGCTGTAATGACATCAACAGCAAAGTCACCCGTGTTCTGTCTGTTCGACCAATTTGCCATGAGCAATTCAATGCAAACATCATCGTCATAAGACATTTGCCTCCGCCCTAAGATAGAACTAACAACAATTAACTGCTCTGCTCTAAAATCAGTTGTGATCTCGCCGATGGGTCGACTGTTTTGATTATTTGGGCGGTTGCTTAAGGTGATAGCAGATACTGGCTCATAACGCTCGAACAGCATAAATAACCCGAGAACCCCGAGTGCTATCAAAAGCAAACCGATTTTTAGGATGCGTAAAAAGTTCATTGCCCACCTCCAATAAAAGGTAGGACTTGATTGATATATGCATCTGTTTCCGCGAGAACGAGCATAGGGAATGCGAGCATCAAAAGCCTCTTACCCCATACCCGACCTGACAAAGCCAGAGAGAGAGAGACGAGCAGCCACGGAACGACGGGGTAAAAGTACCTGCCGTGCGTGGCCCGCAAGCGGCCATCAAGTAGATAAAATTCATAGATATTGACAATCACAACAAGAGAGAAAAACAGAAAGGCGGCAAGGCCATAGAAAAAGAGTCTGTGTTTGTCTCGATCATCAAACACCACGCAAATGCATGCGGCGGCACCCAGCGCGAGAACAGTGGAGATACCATAAAGACGTAGATTCATCTGATCATCGCCTTTCATCGAAAAATAGGCGGATAAAGCAAAAACGCTTAAAGCTGCAACAACAGAAAAGAGCCGTGCGAAGGGCCAAAGCTCTTTTTCTAATCTGCAGAACAGCAATGAGTGCGCGAAGCGCGATGACGTCTTAAGGGTGGTTCCGCGCATAATTGTGGAGAAATGCCATAGGAGAATAGCGGCACAGCAGAGCAGTGTCATGGTGAAGGCTATGCGCGGCAAACTACCAACTTGAAACCACGTTAAATTTCCAGCTCCGGTTCCAATCCCTCCAATATACCCGTAAAAACTTCTCATAAAGAATTCAAGAACAGGCTGACTGTGCAGAAACTCGAGGAACGAAACCTGCAGGGGAACCTCTAAGCGCCAGGTTCCATCCGTGGTGGCGGTATAGGTCGGATCACCGTATTCAAAAAAATTCCGGATCATCCAGACTAGTGGTGCGGATAAAGCTACGGCAGTTGTGCCGCTTAAATGCGCGAGCCATGGTCGCCATGTACCGCGCAACTCCCAAGCGATCACAAATACAAAAGGCGGCAGTAACACCCAAGCGGTCATCTTCATCGCACCCGCAATACTGAGCCAGATTGCCGCGATGTAGGCATCACGCACGTTATGCTGCAAAACAAAACGTGCCATAAAATGTGCGGACAGTGCGCTCGCCAAGAAGAGTGGGACATCGTGATTAGTGCCCGATGCCAAATGGGAAAACATTGGAATCCAGCCTATGCACCCAGCTAAGCAAAGGGAGGCTCTTTCACTAAGCCCTGTCAAACGCGCGGTGCGATACAGCACCAGTAGTAAAATCACGGCACTCAGAGACGCAATAATGCGCGGAGCTCGATACAAAATCTCCACATCGCTCGTAAACTGCTGGGCAAGCCAATACGGGACTGCGGCAATGAAGTAATAGATCGGCGGATGCTGCGCAATCCAGTTACCAGCTGCTGGGCTATCCGCTTGACGCATGTGAGACATAATCTCTGCAGGTATCATTGCATCGCCTAAAACGGGAATCCCGCCTCCGTTGGCAATTTGCATCACATACGCAAGATGTCCAATTTCATCGGGAATATCCCAAAGCGGCGTCACAAAAAACGCCAGATAGAAGGCTTTGCACCCCATCAAGATAGCGAGAAATATGATCGCTGGAGAAAAACTTCGTCCCTGATCGAACATCTTTAGCGCCATTTAATTTAGTAACCTCATCAAATTAACCCCCGATAAAATGCTGCCCGCTTCCAGCCAAATAGTGTATTTCCGCCGAAGGGCTTGGAGTACATTAGTCGTTTAAAGTGAATCCGTTCATCGCCGTCAAGTTGATTGGTAAGTTTTTTTACGTCCTCTACAGAAAACATCCCACGATATAGCCCGTCGAGTTTAATGAATGGCATGCCAAGGTGGTGCAAAAGGATATTATTCTGATGAATCTGCGAACCAGCTATAAAGCACTCCGTTAAATCATTCTTCACTTCCTGTAGAACGCGTTCTTTCAAGCTTTCGAGATTTGATTCTTTAACTGATGTTTCAATGGCATTGATGATCCCGTAGGCATCATCCACGAAATAGATTGTCTTTGCTTCGATGTTTGCTTCGATGTTTGCTTCGATGTTTGCAAGGCCGGGGTCGATCTGTAGATACTTATCCATCAAACGGCCAGCGGCAGCTTTCAAGGATGGACGCTTCCAATCAACAAAATCGGATACGCGATAAAAATCGGATACGCGATAAAAATCGGATACGCGATAAAGAATGTCTTGATCGTGTTCGAGATACTCAATTAACCAAGAAAGACTGAAATAAGCTGCGAAATGGTCTGGTGAACACACACAACGACGCAATGTTTTTGATAACTGCATTTCCCCGCGCTTGATTACCTTTGGTCGAACATCGGTTTTTGCATAACGCGCCCAATATTTCTGAAAACGCGTTTGCTGCAGGATGTGTTGATCAATGGAAATACAGAACGAGCCAAGATGATGCTCGATTTCATGATTTTCAGTGGCGCCTAAAACTTCGATCTCGGTTGTGATCATCTGTTCTAAAAAAGGCTTCAGGTTTGCCTTGCTATAAAACAAACTATCGTTGAGCATCAGCAAGCGTTCGCATTGTTGCTCCCAGCCTTTCTTGTAAAAGTGCATAAAGCCTGTTTGGTAGCTACCAAAGTCACGCCCAAAATTGGGCCGCTCAATGTAGCAATCAATTTTGTCCTTCAAGCTGTCAGCATTCAGCACTTTCAACGTGTTGACTGCGATGACATACATGCCCAAGGACTTTGCAGTGATCAGGAGGTTTTCGATATCCGCACGCAATCGCCCTTTTTCATACAGTGCTAAAAGGAGGATCTTTTGCCCGGCATAAGGCTGTTCAAAATGCACAACAGGTTTTTTGCCTAGTGCTTTCACACGAGAAGCTAATGATTGCGCTGAGACAATTGAATAGGCCAATGGATACAGCGATGCGTTTTTAATTTTCGCTACGATGTTCATGAAAAGATCTCTGCGTTTTGAAATGTGAGTGCAGCTGCATCTTTATCCGAAACAGACACTTCTATCCGTTCAGGCCACAGAATTGCTAAGCTGTCGTCGTTCCAAACAATGGAGCGCTCGTATTGCTGGGCGTAATAGTCCGTCGTTTTATAGAGAAACTCAGCTGTGTCGCTCAGAGTCAAAAACCCATGAGCAAAGCCCTCTGGTATCCACAATTGCTTTTTGTTCTCTGCAGATAGCGTTTCTGCAACCCACTGTCCGAAGGTTGGCGATGACTTGCGGATGTCGACTGCAACATCGAATACTTCGCCTTGCACAACGCGCACGAGTTTGCCTTGTGCATGTGGCGGTAGTTGGTAGTGCAAGCCACGCAAAACACCTTTGCTGGACTTTGAGTGGTTGTCTTGCACGAATGTCACGCTTCGTCCTATAGCTTCCTCAAACTTCTTGTGATTGAAGCTTTCGAAAAAGAAGCCGCGTTCGTCTTCAAAGACAGTAGGTTCAATAATTTTTACGTCTGGGATCTTGGTGTCAGTGACTTTCATGTTCTGACTCCTTGATCACTTGCATGAGGTATTGGCCGTAGCCGTTCTTGAGCATTGGTTGTGCTAGAGCTGTAAGCGCTGCTTTACTAATCCAACCTTTGCGAAAGGCGATTTCTTCTGGACATGCAACCTTGAGGCCTTGCCGATGCTCTATGGTCTGCACAAACTGATGTGCCTCAACGAGGCTTTCATGTGTCCCAGTGTCCAGCCATGCGTAGCCGCGGCTCATGCGTTCAACGCACAACTGCTCTTTTTCGAGATAGATCTTGTTGAGGTCGGTAATCTCTAACTCGCCTCGATGTGATGGCTTTATTTTCTTGGCGTAGATCGGTGCGTGCTCATCGTAAAAATACAGCCCAGTCACCGCATAGTTCGACTTCGGAGCTGTTGGCTTTTCTTCAAGGCTCAACACCTTGCCGTCTTTGCTGAACTCAGCAACGCCATAACGTTCAGGGTCATGCACATGGTAGGCAAAGACCGTTGCTCCGCAGTTGCGTTGATTGGCTGCAGCGAGCTTTTCGTGCAGCGAGTGGCCGTAAAAGATGTTGTCGCCGAGAATTAGTACCGAAGGCGAGCCATCAAGGAATGCCTCGCCGATAATCAACGCTTGCGCCAATCCATCTGGAGAGGGTTGGACGGCATATTCAATCTCTAGACCCCACTGGCTGCCATCGCCGAGCAACTCTTTGAAACGTTGTGTGTCTTGCGGTGTACTGATGATGAGTACTTCGCACACATCAGCAAGCATCAATGTTGAAAGAGGGTAGTAGATCATCGGCTTGTCAAATACAGGCAACAGCTGCTTTGAAACCACTTGTGTGGCTGGGTAAAGCCGCGTGCCAGATCCGCCAGCGAGGATGATGCCTTTACGTTTCATACAGTTTCTAGTTCCTTGACGATGTCGCGGGCTACGTCCAGAAAATCGTCCTTCCAATGGGGTAAATCGAATGAGAGTTGCGAGCGCAGCTTGTGTGTATCCAACTGTGAGTTCAGCGGACGTTTTGCTGCGGTTGGATACTCTGCGGTCGTGATCGCTTGAATGTCTGATACATGAGTGCGCAGCGGAACATGCTGTTGCTCTGCATAGGCAATTAAAGTTTGCGCAATTTCATGCCAGCTTGTTTTGCCTTTTGGTGCGAGGTGATAAATCCCTTGCGGCCAAGCACAGCGATCTTTGATGGCGCGTATCGCATCTATCGTCACTCGTGTAATGAGTGAGGGAGATGTTGGAACGCCGATTTGATCGACGATCACCTTTAGCGCATCACGCTCGCTTGCTAAACGTAAGATGGTCTTTGCAAAGTTATGGCCGTCTTTGCCAATGACCCATGTCGTTCGGAAAATAAGATGCTGACAGTCCGCTGCTGCGATCGCTGTCTCGCCAGCTAACTTAGACGCACCATAGACATTGATTGGGTTTGGCGTATCGGTCTCGAGGTAGGGCGATTGCTTAGAGCCATCGAACACGTAGTCCGTCGAGTAATGAAACAGCCACAAGCTCTGTTCTCGTGCAATTTGCGCAAGGTTCGCTACTGCATCTGCATTTATTGCATGCGCAAAATCTGCATCGGTCTCTGCTTTATCAACCGCCGTGTATGCAGCAGCATTGACGATGATGTTGGGGCGAACACAACGAACGGCATCGCGGACAGCGTTATGGTTTGTGATGTCGAGTGACTCACGAGGAAAAGCCGCGACATTCGCAACGGAAGAAAGTTGACGTTCTAGTTCTTTCCCTAACTGGCCGTTAGCTCCCAATAGCAGTATCTTCATGCGTACTGCCTTTCCACCCACTGGCGGTATTCGCCGCTGATGACTTGCTCAACCCAGTCTGTGTTATCTAGATACCACTCAACGGTTTTACGGATGCCCGTTTCAAATGTTTCGGCTGGTCGCCAGTTCAGTTCGTTTTCGATTTTGGTCGCATCAATGGCATAGCGACGATCATGGCCTGGACGGTCTTTGACGTAGGTGATGAGATCGCGATAGCTGGATATATCGCTATCTGCACCTACTGGACGTAGCTCATCAAGAATGTCGCAAAGCGTATGAACTATCTCGATGTTCGCTTTTTCGTTCAGTCCACCAATGTTGTAGACCTCACCACAGTCGCCTCGCTCAAGCACTGCGCGAATGGCGCTGCAATGATCACTGACATACAGCCAATCACGGATCTGCAAACCATCGCCATAAATTGGCAGAGGCTTTTGAGCCAGTGCGTTGTGAATGACGAGCGGTATCAATTTTTCAGGAAATTGATAAGGCCCGTAGTTGTTCGAACAATTGGTTGTGAGGACTGGCAGTCCGTAGGTGTGATGGTAGGCGCGAACGAGATGATCTGACGACGCCTTGCTCGCACTGTATGGACTGTTTGGCTCGTAACGATGTGTTTCGGAAAATGCGGGCGCTTCAGCTGGCAGTGATCCGTACACTTCGTCTGTTGAGACGTGCAAGAAGCGGAATGCACTCTGTTCATCTGTCGACAATGACTGCCAATAGTCTTTTGCGCATTCCAACAAACGGTAAGTACCGATGATGTTGGTTTGCATGAAGTCTTCTGGCCCATGGATAGAGCGATCGACATGCGATTCAGCGGCAAAATTGATAATGGCTCTTGGCTTGTAGCGAGAGAGTAGATTTTTCAGCAACGCAGAATCGCCAATATCTCCCTTCACGAATACATGGCTTTCATTGCTCTCAAGTGAGCTTAAATTGTTCAAATTGCCAGCGTAGGTTAGCTTATCGATGTTGATGACGAGTTCATCATGTTGATCAAGCCAATCGATCACAAAATTTGATCCGATAAACCCTGCGCCGCCAGTTACTAAAATCGTCATCGCTACACCTTGTTCAAAAAGACGCCGAGCAATAGCCCAAGATTGCCGAACAAGGTTTGGCGATAGATGCCAGACCGCTTGAAAAGAAATAGTCGCTTTATGAGCGAGGACTGACGCGCTTCAACGAAATCATCAAGCACTCGTTGATTGGACTTGGTCAGTAAATGCTTGTGCGCAGATAACGCCGCCAAGTTGATGTCATTCCATTCGCGGAAACGTCCACGAAGCAACCCTCGGATTCGCAGAAGACGTGCGCGCCAACTGGTGTTTGCCCCAACGAGGTTGTGATCGTGTTGACGGTACTTTAAGCAAGGCTCAGAGTCATAGATGACATGACCGCCAGCGCCCGTGACCACTTGGTAGCACCACCAGTCATGTGAAACCACCGACGCATGTTGTGTAGCTTCAAGAATTAGATCTCTTGCCGCTCTGTTAAACACCATGGTGCTACCACCACCAATGTTTTGAACCAGTGCATTAGCAAAGGAAGGGGGTTTATCAAACAAAGGCGAATACCCCAATGTGTGCTCACATGTGGCATCGGCGATTTCTGTTCGCGCACAATAAAGAGCTGGCTGTTCAGAAGGGGCTTTTTCTAACGCAGCTATAGCTCTTTCTAGCTTGTCTTCATGCCAAACATCGTCTTGATCACTGAAAGCAAAGTACTCAAATTCGTCCGAGATGCTGGCTAACGCATTCAGAAAGTTGTTCGTAAATCCAATGTTATGCGGGCGTACGCCGACGCTAATTTTCGATAGCGAGTCTTGATCAAGCTGAAGGCCGTCAAGTGAAAAACACGGCTCTGACTTGTCGTCGCAAAGATAGATATGAAGGGCGGAGTGAGTTTGCTTAATGATGGATTGCAGCTGCTCGCCAATGAAGGGCTGCCCATCAAAATATCCAAGAATGACCGCGACACGCGATTGAGTTGATCGAGCATTCTGTGAAAGCCCATTGCTTAGTAAAACGTTTTGGATATCACTTTCATCTGCGGAGAAGTAATTGCGCGCAGGCAAAAAAGCGCAGTCGTAATCGACGCGCTGCAAACGAGCAGCGTTAGGGATGTGCGCTGGCGCGCTATCTCGCAGGACCACTGACACGGTCAGAGTCCTTCGAGGATTAAGTTAACGAGTGTATAGGTGGTGGCTATGCCACCAATGAGAACGAAGGCTATAAATAACTTCGCACCCCACGTATAACGTCTTGATTTTAAACGATTATTTGCGGGTGGGGGGGTGATTACATGCATTGGTTACAGTCCAGCAGAAGTGCCGCTCTCATCGTGATAAGTATTAGTCTACACTTTATACAAGCTGCGGGGGGGGCAAGTCTTAAATTGTATAATAACGCCCCAAAAAACAACGATTTCTCAGCCACATAGTAAAGAATTCGCTCCTACAAGTGAACAAAAAAATCTGATCTTCTAACGCCAAACACTCTGTTTCAACACAGTGTTTCAGCGCGAGCTTCGAAGTGGGAAAGCGCCTTTGCCCACATTGTCGATGTATTGGCGCGCGATGCGCAGATGCCTTTGCACAGCGAGCTGTTTTCGTCGATAGATAGTGCGCTCATACAGGCGTCGGTGAGACTTGCCTTTTTTAGCGAAGTCCTCAGCCATGCCATCAACGATTGTGTTGATAGGCACATTCACAAGATCTGCGATCTCTACATCTGAAAGATCTGGGTTTGCTGTGTGCGCATCCCAGACACACAGATGCATGTAGATGCTTGGCAGCACTGGCTTGGTCGCAACGGGGTACATTGCTTTACTCTGTGTTTTTCGCTGCTTGAGGGCGTTGATCCTTGGAGCGAGTAAACGTTTGATCTGCCTTACCGTTAAGCTTTCTTTGTTTTCGAGCGGTATTTGCAAGGTAAGCAAGGTTGGGTCTTTGCTGACACTCTGCACCTCCTCAACTTGACGAGGTTTAGGCTCGGCGAACAGATACGCATGTTCACGCCACCACGGCCAAAAATCGGTGGCGTAGATATCACCAAAATCGGCGTAAAGCTTTTTGTATTTACCCCTGCCCCCTTGTTCACACGTTTTTCTATAACCGTCATGGCGGCGTAGGTACGCCCACCACCAGTAGTAGACCGAGCACTCCCACGGCGGTGCTTTAGCGTAAGGAGGCTGCAACTCGTTACGCTTGCTCTTGCGCAATCCTTTGAGCGGCGGTGCGTAGACAAAAAACAGTGGTCTGTTCTCAAATCCTTCCATTTTGCTACCTCATTTGACGCCACATTCTTCATCATAGAGTATAAAAGCAAAAGGCATCAAGTTCTCCTCTAACCTACATTCATCGACGCAATCCCGTGTCGATTTTTTTGAAACTAGCGGAGAATGACTATGTCTAAACAACCACTTTCAACTGCGACAGTTGTCGCTACTGTCGACGCGCTGATCGAAAAGCGCATCACTTGGGAAACTGGCACATACAAAGCTGCCAACGATGAGCTGTATGCGTTGCTCTCAGACTGCCTAGAGCTATTCAAAGAAGTGCAACTGGAGCGCAAGCTGATCAAGCGTATCAACGCGCTGCTCGATGAACGTGAGATCGTTATGCGCTCAAACACCAGCCTTGCAACAAAGATTGTTCGTTTGATCTTTGGTGACTGCGGAAAGCGTGCGTACACCTATGCCAAGGTCATTACGGTTGCTGCTGTTGATAAGCCTAGCACCCAATCACTGCAAACCTTTATTGCGAATGCTGGCGGTATTGAAGAAGTGCGTCGCAATAACCTCGACAAGGTGAATGCCTCTGTGCAGCGCACGGAGCGAAAGCAATATGCTGAAACCGTACTGGATGTGCGCAAACCAATCGTTGAAACCAAGATCGAACTGACTGATGAGCTTCAGCCATCAAACGACTCTGTCTTGCCTTTATCAATCGCATTGGTGCGCAAAAACCGTGATGGCTCTGGCTCGATTGTTTTTGGTACAGCCAATCAAACCATTCTGAACAAGCTTTTGGAGGTTGCTGGCAAGCAGCTCAAAGAGTTTGAGGAAGCGGCGAAAGCATCCGACCAACGCGCGGAAAAGCTCAAAGCGCGCGCTGAGATTGTGGCAAACGTCTAAGCCATCTGGGCAGCTGGTTTCAGCTGCCCATCTTTTTCAACGAAATTAAAAGGAGACGCACTATGCGTTTTGAAGATAAGTATGCACCTCGTAGCTTCGATGATTTGATCTTTGAAGATGCTGAAGTAAAGCAAAAGTTGAAATACTACGCGGAGAACCGCCGTCATAAACACCTATTGCTGTACGGCCCGCCAGGAACAGCAAAGACAACTGCGTGCGTTGTGATTGCAAATCAACGACAGCCAGAAGGAACAGAGTGTCTGGACATACTTGAGGCATCATTTATTGCGCTGGATCTTCCATCACAACTTGAAAAGATTGAGGCTGGCTGGATTGCTCAGAAACGTTTGACGGGCGTAGATCATCCGATTGCGGTAATAAATGAAATTGACCAGCTTAAAGTGGAACAGCGACATAGGCTGCGTGCATTCATCGACAAGTGCCGTCATGGTTTTTTGTTTATGACTACCAATCATCTTGCCTCCGTTGACGAGCCGCTTCGTGACCGCTGCGAGTGTATTGAAGTGGGATCATTGACTTCTGAAACTCTGTTAGAGCGCGCCTATGCAATCGTGCAATCAGAGTTAGGTGAGGTTGATCACGTGGAGATTCAGAAGCTCATTGAAACCGCCAACGGCAGCTGGCGTGATGCGCTCCTAGCTATTGAAGATTACGTTTTAGAGCGGAAGTAGGAGGTAGCTATGACAGTATTTCTATATGACATGACAGGGCGAGATGCCCTGCAACAAGCCAGTGTTGCCGAAGTGTTTCCCCATAAGAAACAGGCATACATTACTGTTCCAAATCGCGCCAGCATCAAAATCAACCATGCAATCGGCTATTGCTGGATTCAATCAAAACGTTTGATGAAAGTAGCGAGCACAGAAGCGAGTGATGATGAAGTGATCGTTGTTTTTGATCTGTCTTTGGAGCCTTTTGCGCTTGTTGAAAAGGAAACACTTGATGAGTGGATCGGCCAATTCTGTTTTGATTTAGCTGATTGGGTGCATCAGACTTTCTTTGATCATCTGCGCGATAACAGCCATGTCTTTGTAGGGGATCAGTCATGAACTACCTTATTTGGAAACTCAATCATGCAGAGATCAGGCGCCTTTGCGTTTCAACTTCATACTTTGAACATGGCTACCACTGTTGGTTTGATCTCAAGGAGTACGTAGATGCACATACCGATCTCAAATATGAAAAAGGCGATGACATTAACAAGTTGCTCGACGCGTTGTCTCAAACTGATTACGTCAGCACCATGGTGTCGCTTGCAAATCATTTTCAGAGTAAAGTTTACGAAGGCCATCCACCGCCAGATAGCGAGATTAATGTCCGCAGCTTCTTTGAGAGTCTGTTTGGGGAGGAGCTACGTTAAGGTGGCTTAATCTGCATTTTAAGCTTCCGTGCATGCGAATAAATTACTATTGGAGTAATCATGACTAAATCAATTGAGCAACATGGGCTTGAGGCTTGGGCTGACACCTTTTTCCCAATGCCAACCTACAAAGCCTCCGATTTTGGTCTTGAAATGTTCCTTCGAGAACGTTGCGTGCGCGGAAGCGGTTTTTTTAAAGATCGAGCTCAGTCCACAAATCAGCGCTTGAACATGCTGGCTGCAAAAACAGACGACATTTACACTCAATATTTTTTGCAGAGTGCAAAGCTCGAAAATTTAAAAACAGCTGCACCGAATTTCGTCGTTCTATGTTCTGCACCTAATGGCTACAAATACACTAATGAATATCAATATTGCACAGTTTTGCGAGATCAAGTCGATCCAGCAGTTGTAGAGCGTGCTCGAGAGCTTCTTTTAGAGTTTGGAATAAAAGTACCTTAGCCGCGTCTCACTATACTGAGGCATCATTTCTGCAATCACAAATAACTACGTCAGACCGTACAAAAATCACTGGTTTTTAAACGTCTCATTGGGGTGGCTGTTGATTTGCTAACGGACTAATAGGTGCTTGCGGTTTGATGGCTCGGTAAGGCGTTACTGTTAAATCCGTTGCTGTTTCTGGCGGTGTGTCTTGCTTGGAAATTTCCGGCTTCTGCTTGATCACTTTGTCTTTGTATCGAGTAACAATTTTCGTTTTAGTTTCTGGTTCGACTAATTTCTTTGCCATCTGTATTACGCTCTGACTCGTTCCATTCAGAAGAGCAAGAATTTCAACCTTTGCTTCGGAGTCTGCATTTTCTGCATGAGCTCGAATCCAGTTTAGAGCTTGTTGTATGTCCTTAATGTCCGCTTTATTCATGTATGTTCCTAAAAATGGGGTGAGTTAGAATCACCACCTCAAATCTATAAGTACTCCCCTAGAAAAAACCGCAGCGCAGAATTTTTTCGAGCAGAACCCTTTTGGGGCTAGCGTGGCATCCATGCTAGCTCGGCCTTTTCGTTGATATAGTTGTGACAAGCTTCGCTTAGTTGCAGCAGTCGCTCACCCAGCATTGCGTGTTGTTCAGTCTCACGCATGCGTTGTCCATAATGTTGTAGCTTGCTTGCACATACAGCAATTGAGCTAATGCTCGGCTCGATGCCTTTGAATCTGCATGTTCTGAGGTAGCAATCACTTCGATGTAACCAGTCTTTTGAGAATTCACTTTCACTGTTCACTATTCCAATTTCTCTAAACGTTTCAAGCACGTCAAAAAGAACCGTTTTCTGCATGTTTTTCTCCTTCGTTGATAAATAACATTGAGAGCTGCTTGTTTGCTTCATGTATTTATCAACGCAAGCTCAGACAAACGAGATCAAGGTTGGCGCGCCGACAATAATTGCGCTGCAAAATCCGTTCTGATGTGTGACGGTAAGTAAATCGAGCTGCTCGTTGTTCGTCTTCTTTGCACTACCCAAGGCTTGAACAGCTAAGGATGCCTAAAACGTACACTCCTGCGAGAGACATCGTAGTACAACAAATAGTGATTACCGTTTGCGAAGTCGTAATGGTTGAGTAGGAACGCCTACTGAAAAGTGAGTTGGATGTCATTAAGACCAACAAAGCCGCTGTATAGCTTCTGGCTGGCTAGCAGCAATGGCTTGCGTAAGACAGCACGTAATAGGATGATCGCAAAACCTGCCTGCCTCGTAAGAGTTGTGTGAGCCCAGACGTTACAACCCTCAGCAAAAGGGTGGAAGAACGTATGTCACGCCAAAACTGGCGTGACCCGTTCTTCCTAGCAAAAGCGATTAACAAAAAGGAAAGACGATGAGGTGTTTGGCTGTCAGCCAAACATCACAGCGTTGGCTGAGCGCAGCGCAGCCACATGTTGTACTCAGATACTTAAGATGATGCTATGGTCTTCAGTAGTAATATGTTGATCAAAAAAGCCATGATATTGGTTCTAGAGCGTCGCAGAATAATTTTAGAAAGGAACTGCCATGAATGTTTTTGAAGACATCGCATCTAAAGGCCCGCTATTCCAGCAGTTACAAGAGAGCGGACTGATACGTAAAGCTTTTGATAGAGAGGTTATCGGCGAATTAATTGGTTGGGGTTGGTATGAAGAACTGTATGCCGAAGACGAACCAGACTTTAACCGCTTAGATACACTGCCCATCTACGTGATTTATCTCAATGAATATCAGCGAGACGCTATTGAAAGCCTCATAAATTGTTACAAGCCTCTAGAGGCAGTTAAGAAGGCGGGCCATTTTTTTGACTTTTTGGTTGTGAATGTTGATCTAAAGCTGATCTGTGGAATGGGATTAGGTCGGAAAAACCGCTTCTTCTCATATATGAGTGCGAACGGCTCACCATTCGATCATGAAGATGTAGCGAATGAACAGCTGCTACGAGATAGCATGCCATGGGATTTTTTATCAAAGCTTCAAGAAACACTTGAAGGGCTTGGTCAAGAAATGTTCAACAGCGATAGCATTCCAGGCAACCCTGAGAGCTTACAGATGACGTTGGATGCGGGTCCAAATGACGAGGGTTATTATTATCTTGAGGACGATGATCTAGAGATGTCCGAAGATGAGTTACGTGGCTACATCTATGATCTCGAAATTCACGATGAAAACATCGACGATGCTGGCTCGATGCTTCAAGTCATTTTTCCAACGCTTGAAACCTACCAGCTAAATACTGGCGATTATTGAGAGGCATTTTTCGGATGACAGCCACCAAGAGCTGAAAGCACAATGCTTTTAGTAACATATAGGAGGCTGAAATGACTGTTTTAAACACACTGAATTTCGTGGCATTCAAGCCACTTATGCAAACTAGTCCTACTCTCGTGAGACGTCGTAAGCTCATTGCCAAGCTTGATGAGCAAATCCAGCTTGCGAGTGATCCAAGCTATTCACCAAAAAAGCACAAATGGATCACTGACAGCGAAGGAAATCAGCGGAAGGTTGAGGTGCCAAAGCGAGTAAAGCGTTGGTGGGCACAAAGTATCGATGGAAAGATAAACCTTGTGGTGCGCTATGGCAGCAAGCCAATTGAATTTTCCAAGGGTAAGAATGCAATCGAGCTCAATGGTGAAGATGACGTGATTACCGTGTTAACTCAAATCAAAGACGCTACTGAGAACGGTGAGCTGGATGCTGTCTTGGAGAAGCAAGCGCAGTTTGGAAGGGTGCTGCAGTCAAAGTAGCCCTAGTTGCTCCGAGCGTGTTTTGACGGTAGCGCAGTGTGTAACAGCGGTTCGCCTAGACTATTGATTTGTAATAAAATAATGCTTTCATACGAGTCTGCGGGCAGCGATAATAAGTTACACAAAAGTTACACATGGGAAATTTTGGTATGCAAATTACTGAATTTATTGGTATTTTTTGTAACGTTGCTATTGAGTGGGAGTGATGCCAAGCATATCTCTTAATCTAAGGTAATCTATCAATTGGCCTGTTGATTTTCATCAAACAGTTGGGCACTGGCTTTCAGCCTTTGACTCTAATTTAAAAATTATATATACTTTGTGTATATTTTTTGGTGACAGCATTCGCCGCATAAGCCGGTTTTTAGGGATCAAGATTTGAGCTTTTTCAAAGCACTCTACCGCGCAATTTTGCGTCGCCCGCGGCATCCGCTCCAACGAAAATTTTTATCCAAAGGATATGTGTTGAATAGGTTGGGCTCGACCTATGGTGGTTGGACATTTGCCGACAACAAAGATTTGCAAAGATCGATTATAGTTGCAGCAGGCTTAGGTGAGGACGCATCATTTGATGTGGCTTTTGCCGAGAAATACGATGCACGTGTCATCATAGTTGACCCAACACCCCGCGCCGCAGCACACTTTCAAGAAATATTGGCCGCGCTGGGATCGCCCGCTTCAAGTGGTTATGTTTCTGGCGGGAAGCAACCCATCTCGGCCTATGATTTATCTAAGATCAATCGGGATCAATTGACGCTTGTGGAGAAAGCCCTGTGGAACCACGAGGGAGAGATGCGTTTTTATGCACCTGCTAATGATGCGCATGTCTCACATTCGCTTCTTTCTGGGCAGGGGGGAACGTCAAGGAGCCGACACATCACTGTCCAAGCCACCACAATCGCAGGGTTGTTTAGGCAATTGGCAATTGAACCCTCCACCGTCCCGTTGATTAAGATGGATATCGAGGGCGCTGCATTCGAGGTGTTGGAAACTATGTTCGAAGACGGAATCTTCCCGCGTCAATTGCTTGTGGAATTTGATGAACTTCATCATCTAAACTCAGAGAACTATGCGCGCGTCACAAATGCGCATGAAAGGATTATCGCGGCAGGATACGAGCTAATCTATTCAGACGGTCATTCAAACGTGACCTATTACCGGGCCTAATGCGACCACTGGCACCTACTTGTGATTGCCGTTAACTCTCCGGCGCCTGATACACGCCCTGCTCTTTGAGTGCGTCAATCACTTCTTCGGGCATATAGGTCTCATCGTGGCGGGCCAGAATTTCGGTGGCCTCGAACACGCCATCGATCAGGCGGCCTGTGCCGACCATACCCTCGCCTTCGCCAAACAGGTCAGGCAGCACGCCCGTATAGGCCACGGGGATCGAGGCCGCGCCATCGGTGACGTTGAAGGTGATGGTCGCCCCTTGACCGCGGCGCAATGTCCCCTCCTCCACCAATCCACCAATGCGGAAGGTTTTATTCGGTTCGGGCGGGTTTTCGGCCACTTCGGCAGGGGGCATGAAGAAATTTATGCCATCGCGGAACCCATATCCAACAAGCGCGGTCATGCCCCCAAGGAAAAACACAGCCAGCATCACGATTTGAATACGGCGTCTTTTCTTCAATGTTTGCATCGTCTGACCCTATCTTATCCTTACGCCGTCACAGCATTATGGAAACAGGGCAAGGCCCTCCAAGCCCTGTGTCTCCTCAAATCCCAGCATCAGGTTGGCATTTTGCAACGCCTGTCCTGACGATCCTTTGCACAGGTTATCAAGCGCGGCAAAGACAATCGCGCGCCCCGATCGCCTGTCCTGTGCCACCCCTATATAGGCATGGTTCGAGCCGCGCACATCATGCGTTGAGGGGGCTGCGCCAAAGGGTAGCAGATGAATGAACGGCTCCGCCCCATAGGCCGCCTCCAATGCGGCATAGATCGCGCGCGCCTCCCCTTTGACATAGACGGTGGCAAGGATGCCACGGTTGAACGGGGCCAGATGCGGGGTGAATTGCACCTCGACCTTGCGCCCTGCGAGGCCTGAGAATTCCTGATCAAACTCTCCCAGATGACGATGGGTGCCGCCGATGCCATAGGGGTTGGTGCCCTCGGACAGCTCCGCATGGAGCAGATTTTCCTTGAGGCTGCGACCCGCACCAGAAACCCCAACAACCATGTTGATGATGATCTCATCAAGATCAATCAGCCCCGCCGAAATCAAAGGCCGCAGCGCAT
Organism: Rhodobacteraceae bacterium XHP0102; assembly: GCA_025751475.1. Lineage (GTDB taxonomy): Bacteria > Pseudomonadota > Alphaproteobacteria > Rhodobacterales > Rhodobacteraceae > M30B80. The sequence goes on along the minus strand of JAOWLD010000001.1, from coordinate 944,302 downwards.
ATTGCCCCGTGGCTGCATTGCAGCCTGTCCCCGCAACCAGACGCGCGGCGCGGATTTGGTCGCGATAAAACTCGGTCAGGCCATAAACCGCTTCCGCCTGTAAATCGGGGGCCGCGTGTGGCTGACCATACCATTTTTCATAAGCGGCAGGGTCGCGCAGACGGAAATCAGCGGACAGGTCCACGATTTTCAAATCGCGCGGCAGGTCTTTGATCACCGCCTGCGATGTCGCATGGGGCAGCGCGCAAAAGGCCAGATCGATGGTCGAGAAATCAATCTCCTCGATTTTCTGCAGCACGGGCAAATCCAAATGGCGCAAAAAGGGGAACACATCCCCCATCGCCATGCCTGCCTTGCGCTCGCCTGATAGGGCCGCAATCTTCATGCCGCCATGCCCGTGGATCAGGCGCACCAATTCCGCACCCGTATAGCCCGATGCCCCCAGAATTGCGATGTTTTTTGTCATGGCGTCTCTCTCATTCATCGGGAAGTTGCGCTGGCTCAAAGGCGATTTTACGGCGCAAGAATTGCGTGGCCTTGTTCGATACTTTTTGCGGGTCGCCTGTGGTCAGAAACCTGCTGTCTGGTCCCGCGCCTGCCATCTCGGGGCGGCGGCCAAGATAATCGGCAAGGCTTTCAGCAACCAAATTCGGCTGGCTATACACCGCCACATCTGGCCCCAAGGCCTCGCGGAAATGTGCTTCGACCAATGGATAATGGGTGCAGCCCAAAATAGCCGCCTCGGGGCGCGGCATACGGCGCAGCAGCGCCTCGACATGGCTGCGCACCATGGCCTCGGCCAAAATCATATCGCCCATCTCAATGGCATCGACCAAACCACCGCAAGGTTGCGCCTCGACATCGACACCAATGGCGCGAAAGGCCAATTCGCGCTGAAATGCACGGCTTGAGACCGTGGCAGGCGTGGCGAAAAGCGCCACGTGTTTCACGGCAACCTCGCGGGGGGGGGAGTTATCCCCCCATTGCCGTTCCGTCAGCGCCTCGATCAAGGGCACGAAGACGCCCAGAACACGCTTCTCTTTGGGCACCCACCCCTCCTGCATCCGCCGCAGCGCGGCCGCAGAGGCGGTGTTGCACGCCAAAATCACCAGATCACAGCCTTCATCAAACAGGCATTGGACCCCGCGTGTGGTCAGGCGGTAAATATCCTCCGCATCCCGCACCCCATAGGGTGTGTGCGCGTTATCGCCAAAATAGACCAAGGGCAGATCGGGCAATTTTTGCGTTACCGCGTCCAAAACGGTCAGACCACCAAGCCCCGAGTCAAATATGCCGACCGCCATGTTCCTGCCTTTCATGCTGCTTGGCGATACGCTTTTGGTCAAATTCAAACCCGCGCAGGCGGGGATCAATCGGCGTTTGGCTCAAGCGATAGGTTGCGCTGCGTAGAAAATCCATCAATGCGGGCGGATTGTCCAGATGAGGGGCCATATCTTGCCGCGAAATTGGTGCGCCCACTGTTACCTCAAGCGGCACTTTCATCCGCTTGCGAAATTCACGGATCAACAGCCCCATGCGCAAGGTCACATGGATATGACTCATGATCTGAAACAGCCGCGAATTCTGCCCTTCAAAGAAAATGGGGACCACAGTCGCGCCCGAACGCGCGATCATGCGCGCGGTGAAGACACGCCATTCTGGGTCCATCGGCACGCCAAAGGGCTTGGCCGCGGTCGAGACCGTGCCGCCCGGGAAAATGCCAATCGCCCCGCCTTGATCCAAATAGGAAAACGCAGCCTTGCGGGTGGTGATGTTTTGCGCAACCGCCTCTTTGGTTTCATCAAAGGAGACGGGCAGAATGATCCGTTCCAGATCGGGCGCTTTGCGAAAAATTTGATGGGCGAGAATGCGGAAATCCCCGCCCCTGCGCTGCGATAGGATATGCCCCATGATCAGCCCATCCAAAATACCAAACGGATGGTTCGCAATCAAAATCAACGGCCCCACCTCAGGGATGCCCTCTAGCCCTGCCCCGTGATAATTGATCTTCAGGCCGTAGCGGTCGCACATGACCTGCCAAAAATCATGCCCTGCGGCCACTTGATCCTCATAACCTTCGGCACGGCGGATCAAGGACAAGCGCCCTGTGGTATTTTCAAGCAGGCGGATCACCGCCCGCCCCATGCGGGTCTGCGCCGAGGTCGCGTAGGTGATATCCCGCGCGACCTGATAGCGCTTTAATTTGCGCGGATGCTCGGTCATCCCCGACCCCGTTTCGGCCAACCCCAAAGGCAGATCAGCTCAAACGCCACATGGGCGGCTGCCACGGCCGTGATCTCGCCCGTGTCATAGGGGGGCGACACTTCGACCACATCACCGCCGATTAGGTTGATCCCCGCCAATCCGCGCAGGATCATCGCCACCTCACGGCTGCTGAGGCCCCCCCAGACAGGCGTGCCCGTTCCAGGTGCATGGGCAGGGTCAAGCGCATCGATGTCGAAAGACAAATAAACAGGCGCATCATCCAGCCGCGTGCGGATGGCTGACACCACATCGGCCACACCGCGCCGCGCCACATCATGGGCAGTGATGATCTCGATGCCCAGATTGTCATCCACCACTGTGCGAATACCCACATGAATTGACCGCTGAACGTCAATCAAACCTTCCTGCACGGCCTTGTAGCAAAAAGTGCCATGATCCACGCGGGCAGGCGCATCATCGGGCCATGTGTCGGTATGGGCATCAAATTGCAACAGCGCCACGGGCCCATATTTGGCGGCATGGGCGCGCAAAATAGGCAGGGTGATCGAATGATCCCCGCCCAGGCTGATGACATTGGCCCCTTGCGCCAAGATGCCCGCGATATGGGCCTCAATCGCGGCGGGGGTTTGCGCGGGTTGCGCATAATCAAGCGCCATATCGCCGTAATCGGCAATCGCGAATTCCTCGAGCGGCGAAAACCCATCCCACCCGAAAGGCGGATCATAGGGCAGAAGGCTGGAGGCTGCGCGGATCGCACGCGGGCCAAATCGGCTGCCTGCGCGGTTAGTCACCGCCTGATCAAAGGGGATGCCCGTGACCGCCAAATCAACCCCTGACAGGTCTTTGGACAATTTGCGCCGCAAAAACGAGGGCACCCCTGAAAAGGCATTTTCAAAGGCCAACCCCCGAAATCCCTTCGCGGTCAGGGCCAGATCAATTTGGCTTTTGGCATCTTCCAGCGCCATAGCGCGCCTCTCCCTGCTTGCTGCTGCCTCGTTCTGTTCTATGGTTGCGAAAAACTCAAGCCAAACTCGCCACCGCGACTGGCCTTGAGGGTGATTTTGGACTAGGTTGAGCGCCAAAATCAAAAAGGACAGGCAGATGAGCGAGCAGAGCACCGATTTGCGCCAAAATTTCATTGACGCGATGAGCCTATGTGCCAATTCCGTCTGCGTGGTCAGCACCGATGGCGCTGCAGGTTTGGGTGGCTTAACCGTCTCCGCCATGAGTTCGGTTTCTGCTGATCCCGATGATGAGGCCGATGGCCCAACGATGTTGATTTGCGTTCATGCCAATTCCACATCGCTGCCTTTAATCTTGGAAAATGGCGTGTTTTGCATCAATATCCTCGGGCAAGATGATGATAAAATTGCAGAAATTTTTGCAGGGCGGCGTGGCCTTACGGGGCCTGCGCGGTTTGACGGCATCCGCTATGCACCTCTGATCACAGGCGCACCTGTTTTTGCCGATGCGCTTGCGGCTTTTGATTGCACCGTGCTGAAATCAGAGACCATCGGCACGCATCATGTGATTTTCGGCGTTGTGCGTGGCGTGACCCTCTCCCCCCAGACAGCGCCATTGATTTATCACAAACGCCGCTTTCGCGCCCTTGCGCCAGAGGCCACCGAGGGGACGGGCCATGTATAACAAAAACCTGATCGAACATGGCGGCGGCGACATGGCCCGCCTGTTGGAGATCATGCGCGCCTTGCGAGACCCTAAAACAGGCTGCCCATGGGATATCGAACAAGATTTCGACAGCATCGCCCCCTACACCATCGAGGAGGCTTATGAGGTCGCCGATGCCATCGCGCGCCGCGCATGGGACGACTTGCGCGGGGAATTGGGCGATTTGCTGCTTCAATCGGTCTATCACGCACAAATGGCCGAAGAAGCGGGGCATTTCACCTTTGCCGATGTTCTGCGCGATATTTCCGACAAAATGGTGGCGCGCCATCCTCATGTGTTTGGGGATGAAACCCGCGATAAATCTGCCGATCAGCAGGTCGAGGATTGGGAAAAGATTAAGGCCCGTGAACGTGCCATGCGCGCAAAAACGGGCATTCTTGCGGATGTGGCGCTTGGCCTGCCCGCGCTGATGCGGGCGGAAAAGCTTCAGAAACGCGCCGCACGGGTCGGGTTTGATTGGCCAGAAATTGATCAGGTGATCGACAAAATCGCCGAAGAGGCCGCCGAATTGGCCGAAGCGCGCGCGACCCTGCCCCAAGAGAAAATCGCCGAAGAAATGGGCGATTTGCTGTTTGTCATGGCCAATCTTGCACGGCATTTGAAGGTTGATCCTGAAACAGCACTTCGTAAGGCAAACGAGAAATTTGCACGCCGATTCAACTACATTGAGGCCGCTCTTTATGCAAAAGGGCGCGATGTTGCACAGTCTGATCTGGAGGAGATGGAGGCATATTGGCAGGAGGCCAAAACCAAGGGGCTGTAAGCGTCCCTTGCCATTGCCCCCCTTTTGGCTACCTAATCGCAGCACAAGAACCACGAAAGAACCCAAATGAGCCAGACAGAGCAGCACCGCCCCGCCCTAGCGGCGCTCTGGATGACGGGGGCGATTGTCGCCTTTACCCTGATGGCCATCGCAGGGCGCGCGGTTTCCTTTGAATTGGATACATTCGAGATCATGACCTACCGCTCGGCGGTTGGGGTGGTTGTGGTGACCCTCGTGATCACCGTCTTTGGGAAATGGTCAGAAGTGCGGCGCGACCAGATGAAGATGCATTTGGGGCGCAATATTTTTCATTTTACAGGGCAAAACCTGTGGTTTTTTGCCATCACCGTGATCCCTTTGGCGCAGGTTTTCGCGCTGGAATTCACCTCGCCGCTGTGGGTCATGCTGTTGGCGGCGATATTCTTGGGCGAACGGCTGACGCGGCTTAAGGTGTTGGTGGCTCTTGTTGGATTCCTTGGCATTCTTTTGGTGGTGCGCCCGTGGGTGGCCCCACCGTCCCTTGGAATGCTCATCGCGGCCGCAGCGGCCCTATGCTTTGCCACCACAGCGATTTTCACCAAACGCCTGACACAAAGCCAGACCATCGCCTGCATCATGTTTTACCTGACCGTGATGCAATTGGCGTTTGGCTTGATCTGCAGCTTGGCGGATGGCGATATGGCGCTGCCTTCTGGCGTAAATATCCTTTGGATCACCTTAATTGGCTTCGCGGGTCTGGTGGCCCATTTTTGCCTCACCACCGCGCTCAGTGTCGCGCCTGCCTCCGTTGTGATGCCGCTTGATTTCGTGCGCCTGCCCGTGATCGCGCTGATCGGGGTGCTGCTCTATGCAGAGCCGCTAGACCCAATGGTGCTGATCGGGGCGGCGCTGATTTTTGGGGCAAATTATATCAATATCACAGGCGGCACGGCCATCATGCGCCTGAACCGCACAGCGCGCTAATATTAAAATCATTTTTAGGTATACATTACGCATATTCCTTCGTTTAATATTCAGGTGATGAACACGAAGGGTGGGCAAAGATGGGACCTGTTCGCAATCGTTTTAAAGCCGCGTTTTGGGGGTGTTTTCTTCTGTGCTTTGGTCAAATGACCTATGCGGGCGGTTTGGATCAAACCACCTTCTCCCCTGACATCCTGTTTGAGGAGGGCGGCGTTGCCGAATTGCGTGCGCAGCGCCGCAGCGCCGATGTCACAGGGGCCTTGATCGCCGCCCCCACCGTGACAACGGGCGGTGTTCTTCAGGATCGCAGCACGGTTGAATTTGGCTATAAGCAAGACCTGACAGACCGTCTGGGCTTGGCGGTGCAAATCACCACCCCCTATGCCGCGCGCACGCGCTACGGGCAGGCGGGCTATCCGCTGAACGGCACGGATGCACGTCTTGACAGCCGCGCTGTGACCGCGCTCTTGTCCTACGATTTTTCCAACACCCTCTTTGCCTTCGGCGGGGTGCGGCTGTTGCAATCGGATGGGGATATTTATGTCTCGGTGAATGCGGGCGCGCCCAATGTATTTTCCTATCGCTTCACAGGGGACAGCGACACGGGCCTTGGCTATGTTTTGGGGCTTGCCTACAGCCGCCCTGAATTCGGCACCCGTCTTGCCCTCAGCTATACCAGCCCGATTGATCTGACATTTTCAGGTCAAGAGGGGCGGGTTTTGGGCGCTGCTGGCGCGACCCCCACCCTCAGCGACACGCGGTTTGGCGTTGAAATGCCTGCAACCCTCAGCCTTGATTTTCAACAGGGCATAGCGACCGACACCGCCCTTTTTGGCCGTGTGCAACACAGCCGATGGGGGGGATTTGAAATACGCCCCAATCTTTATCCCGCAGGGGCCTTGGTCACGTATCAAGAGGATGTAACCACCTATGACCTTGGCATAAAGCACCGCTTGAGCGCGTCTTGGGGTGTTTCTGCCAGCTATCGGGTTGAACCCGCCAACGGTGGTTTTTCGAGCAATCTTGGCCCGATAGATGGGCTGCGCGCCTTCACCCTTGGGGCGGAATACCAAGGCGGTCCTTATGCCATCGGTTTTGCACTGACGCAGGTGAGGTTTGAGGACACCACAACCGCGCTTGGCACCACGCCGCTTGCACGGTTTGACGGCAATCGCGCCACGCTGGCCACGGTCCGATTGAACTATCGGTTTTAAGGCGCGGTTGATGTGCCTTTGACGGGCCGCGCAAAATCATCATTGGAATTTTCCACGCATTCGCGATAGAGCTGCCAGATCAAGGCTTTGGCAAGGGCGGCAGGCCCCATGGAACCGATGAATATGATTTACAACTCCGCCAATGAATGGCGCGCGGCGGCGCAAAAACAGGTGCTGTTTTTCGGGATGTCGGGCCTTGGCAAGACGCGGCTTGCCAATCTGTTGCGCGATGCAGGGGATTGGTTTCACTATTCCATCGATTACCGCATCGGCACGGCCTATATGGGCGAGCATATTGTCGACAATCTCAAGCGTCAGGCGATGCAAGTTCCGTTTTTGGCGGAACTTTTGAAATCGGATTCGATTTACATCGGATCAAATATCACCTTCAACAACCTTGCCCCCCTGTCTACCTTCCTGGGCAAACCTGGCGATCCCGCGAAAGGTGGGGTTGGGTTTGAGGAATATATGCGCCGTCAGGCCCTGCATCGGCGCGCGGAGATCAACGCACTGCTGGACACGCCCAGCTTTATCAGCCGCGCGCGCGATCTTTATGGTTACGCCAATTTCGTCTGCGACACGGGCGGCTCGATTTGCGAGGTGGTCGATCCCAACGACCCCCAAGACGAGGTGCTGCGCACGCTATCCCAAAATTGCCTCATGGTATGGATTGAGGGGGGAGACGACCACACGGAGGAGTTGATCCGCCGCTTCACCCGCGCGCCCAAGCCGATGTATTATCAGCCACAATTTTTGCACGCACGCTGGACCGCCTATCTGGCCGAAACGGGGCTTGCCCCCGATGCGGTCAATCCAGACGAGTTTATCCGCAACACCTATGCGGCCGCCTTGCATCACCGCGCGCCGCTGTATCGCGACATGGCGAAAAACTGGGGTCTGCGCGTCAGCGCCGAGGATGTGGCGCGTGTTGCGGATGCGCAAGATGTGATCGATTTGATCGCCACCGCCCTTGAGGCGCGCGCCAAACACACTTAAATCCACGCTTCGGAAGACGAAACGGAGCTGCTTATGCCGATCACCCTGCCCACCACCCTGCCCGCTTTCTCGATCCTTCGGGACGAGGGGGTGATGGTGATGGGGCGCAACGCGGCAGAAAGCCAAGATATTCGCCCGCTGAAAATCGGCCTTCTCAATCTGATGCCAAAGAAGATCCAGACGGAAACCCAATTTGCCCGTCTGGTTGGGGCTTCGCCCTTGCAGATTGAGTTTTCGCTCATTCGGATGTCGGAGCATGAAACGAAAAACACAGCCGCCGAACATATGGCCGAATTTTATCAGCCTTTCCGTGATGTCCGCGACCAGAAATTTGACGGGCTGATCATCACGGGCGCGCCGATTGAGCATCTGGAATTTTCCGATGTCACCTATTGGAATGAGCTGTGCGCGGTGTTTGAGTGGACACAGACCAACGTCCATTCCACCTTCGGCATTTGCTGGGGTGGCATGGCCATGATCAATTACTTTCATGGCGTCAAAAAACATATGCTGCCCGCCAAACAATTCGGCTGTTACAGGCATCGCAACCTGCAATCAGACAGCCCGTATTTGCGCGGCTTTTCTGATGATCTGGTGATGCCCGTCAGCCGTTGGACGGAAATGCGCCGTGCAGAAATCGAAGCCGCGGGCCTGCCTGTCCTTTTGGACAGTGCCGATGTTGGCCCCGCCTTGGTCGAGGATAGCGCACATCGCGCGCTCTATATCTTCAACCATCTCGAATATGACAGCACGACCTTGGCGGAAGAATATAACCGCGATCTGGCTAATGCCCAGGTCGATGGGGCGCGCATTGCGCTGCCTGTCAATTATTTTCCAGATGACGACCCAAGGCTGAAGCCGCAAAACCGCTGGCGCAGTCACGCGCATCTGCTGTTTGGCAATTGGATTTCCGAGATTTATCTCACCACCCCGTTTGATATGGCGCGGATTGGACAGGACAGCACCGATTTGCGGCGGTGATAGACGGTTGGGCCGCGCCCCCCTATAGTTGCGTTCACGCTGCTAAGAACAGGGATTTTGGCCATGATCGACACCAAGCCATTTGATGGCGCCATCACGCGTTATTTTGAGGACTCCGCCCCCAGCGATATCCGCGACCGCCTGAACGCGGCGGAAAAATCGGATATTCTGGATCCCAGTTATCCCTACAGCGCGCAACTCGATAAGGATATCTACGAGACGGAAATGGCCGCCCTGCAAATTGAATTGGCCAAATTTCACGCATGGGTGCGCGACACGGGCCAGCGCATCGCCGTGATTTTCGAGGGGCGCGATGCCGCGGGCAAAGGCGGGGCGATTGCACGGGTGATGGAAAACCTGAACCCACGCGTGGCGCAAATTGTGGCCCTGTCAAAACCGACCGAGATCGAAGCAGGGCAATGGTATTTCCAGCGTTATATCCAACACCTGCCAAGCCGTGGTCAAATCCGTCTCTTTGATCGATCGTGGTACAACCGCGGTGTGGTGGAGCACGTATTTGGGTTCTGCACCCCTGCGCAGCGCAGCGCCTTTTTCGCGCAAGCCCCAAGATTTGAAGATATGATCTTGGAAGAGGGGATCAGCCTCACGAAAATCTGGCTCAATCTGGGCCGTGCCGAACAATTGCGCCGATTTCTGGCCCGCGAAAATGATCCGCTGAAACATTGGAAATTGTCCCGCATTGATGTGGATGGTTTGGCCAAATGGCAAGAATACAGCGCCGCGATCCGCGAAACATTGGCGCGCACCCATACCAAAACCGCGCCTTGGCACGTGATCCGCTCCGATGACAAGCGGCGCGCACGTCTTGCGGTGATTCGACAAATTCTGAGCCAATTTGACTATCCGCAGAAAGACCCCAAACTTGCGTCCGCGCCCGATCCTGCCATAAGTGGCGGACCTGACAAATGGACAGATCACAGGGACGATGCGTAAACAGGGATATCACCACGGGAATTTGCGCCAAGCCTTGGTTGAGGCTGCGTTGCGGCTGATCACCGAGAAAGGCCCCGCAGGGTTCACCTTGGCCGAGGCGGCCAAGGATGCGGGCGTGACCCCTGCCGCCGTTTACCGCCATTTTCAGGGCCGAGAGGAGTTAATCACCGAGGCCGCCCTGCAAGGCCACGTCATTTTCCGCGCGGCGATGGAGGCGGCCTTTAACAGCAAAACCAGCCCCCTTGCCGCTTTCGAGGCGACAGGGCGCGCGTATTTGCGTTTTGCGCAAAGCAATCCTGGGCATTATATGGCCATGTTTGAAAGCGGTCTGGCCAACAACGCCCATCCTGATTTGGCGCGTGCTTCGGCCAATTCCCGCGCCGTGCTTGAGCGCGCCGCCGAAGCCCTCAGCGCCGAACTTCCCGCCGACCGCCGCCCCCCCGCCGCGATGTTCAGCGCCCATATCTGGGCGATGAGCCATGGTGTGGTGGAATTGTTCGCGCGCAGTGGCGAAGGCGGCAACACGCCCTTCCCCGCCGAAGATCTGCTGGAAACGGGGATCGGGATTTACCTGCGCGGACTTGGTTTGCTGGATAAAGACTGTTAACGCAAACAGCAAACCGACCACAGATCGCATAAATTCTGCGCAAGACCTGTAAGAATTTACAAAATCGTGACGATCTCTCTTTAAGGGTTGGAAGAAAAACCTTATACTACAAAGACTTGGATATGCGCGCAGGAATGACATAATGGATTGGGATCGTTTGCGGATCTTTCACGCCGTGGCGGATGCAGGAAGTTTGACCCATGCGGGCGATGTTCTGCACCTGAGCCAATCTGCGGTCTCGCGCCAAATCCGCTCCTTGGAGGAGGAGCTGAACACGACCCTCTTTCACCGCCATGCGCGTGGCTTAATCCTGACCGAACAGGGCGAATTGCTGTTTGATGCCACGCGTCATATGTCCAAGCGCTTGGACGCCGCCGCCGCCCGCATCCGCGACAGCGAGGAGGAAGTATTCGGCGAATTGCGCGTTACCACCACCATCGGCTTTGGATCGCTGTGGTTGGCGCCACGTCTGCCCGCACTTTATGAAAAATATCCCAATCTCAAGATCGACCTGATGCTTGAGGAGCGGGTGCTGGATTTGCCCATGCGCGAGGCGGATGTGGCCATTCGCATGAAGGAACCAAGCCAAGCCGACTTGATCCGCAAAAGGCTGATGAATATCCGAATGCGTCTTTACGCATCGCCCCAATACCTCGAACAGCAAGGCGTGCCGCAAAGCCTGTCGGATTTGCGCCATCATCGCTTGATCAGTCAAAACGCGACGGCGGCACAGGTGTCCTCTGGCGCGCTGTTGGTGCGGGAACTGATGTCCCATGAAATTGGCAGCTTCCTGACCGTGAACAACTATTTTGGCGTCTTGCAGGGCGTTATCCACCATTTGGGGATCGGGGTTTTGCCCGACTACCTGACGCAGGATTTCCCCAATCTCGTGCGCGTTTTGGATGATGTCGAAAGCAATGATGTGCCCGTGTTTTTGGCCTATCCAGAGGAGTTGCGGCAATCCAAACGGATCGAAGCCTTCCGCGAATTTGTGACCGAGGAAATCATCGCGCATCGCCGCAGGGAGCGGGATGCGGCGGGCTAAAACTGCGTGACATTTCCGCCATGCGCCTGTGTGATATGCGCCACACGCATAGCGGGTTTGCGCTTGCTTCACGGGATTTTGCTTGATCGTTCGCAAAGCGATCATTAATTGGGCAGCAGTGATGACATTTGAGCAAAGTGTCATTGCACCTCCCTGTTGGACTTCGGCCGAGACTTGTCTCGGCCTTTTTTTTGGTCTGACCTCCGTGCGGCCCCTGCCCCCCCTTTCCCCCAATGCGCGCTTGCCTTAAAGACAGGTCAAACGGCGCGCCTTCGCGCCTTACGACAGGAACGATGCCCCATGCTTGACCCCGAAATCACGCCCGAGTTGATCGCCGCACATGGCCTTAAGCCTGATGAATATGAGCGCATCCTCGAGATTATCGGCAGAACCCCAAATTTCACTGAGCTTGGTATTTTCTCTGCCATGTGGAACGAACATTGTTCCTACAAATCCTCCAAGAAATGGCTCCGCACCCTGCCCACCGAGGGGCCACAGGTTATCTGCGGACCGGGCGAGAATGCCGGTATTGTCGATATTGGCGATGGTCAGGCGGTGGTGTTCAAAATGGAAAGCCACAATCACCCTTCCTATATCGAACCCTATCAGGGTGCCGCCACAGGTGTAGGGGGCATCTTGCGCGATGTCTTCACGATGGGCGCGCGCCCGATTGCCGCGATGAATGCGCTGTCCTTTGGCGCCGTGGATCACCCCAAAACGCGGTCCCTTGTGCATGGCGTGGTGCGCGGTGTGGGCGGCTATGGCAACAGCTTTGGCGTGCCGACCGTGGGGGGGGAGCTGCGCTTTGACAGCGCATATAACGGAAATTGCTTGGTCAATGCCTTTGCCGCAGGTCTGGCTGAAACCGATAAGATTTTCTATTCCGCTGCCTCTGGCGTGGGAATGCCTGTGGTCTATTTGGGCGCGAAAACGGGCCGTGACGGGGTTGGCGGGGCCACGATGGCGAGCGCCGAATTTGACGATACAATCGAGGAAAAGCGCCCAACTGTTCAGGTCGGCGACCCGTTCACGGAAAAGCGCCTGCTTGAGGCCTGTCTTGAATTGATGGCTTCGGGCGCGGTGATTTCGATCCAAGATATGGGTGCGGCAGGCCTGACCTGTTCTGCCGTAGAGATGGGCGATAAGGGCGGTTTGGGGATCAAGCTGCAACTTGATCATGTGCCGCAGCGCGAACCCAATATGACCGCCTATGAAATGATGCTCTCCGAAAGCCAAGAGCGGATGTTGATGGTGCTGCGCCCCGAAAAAGAGGCCGAAGCGCGCGCGATTTTTGAAAAATGGGACTTGGATTTCGCCATTGTCGGGGAAACGATTGCCGAAGACCGCTTCGTGATCATGCATGGCAATGCGCTCAAGGCCGATTTGCCCCTGTCCAAACTGTCTTCCACGGCACCTGAATATGACCGCCCTTGGGTGGAAACCCCTACCGCTGAGGCGGTGGAATTTATTCCTGAAATCGACCCGATTGATGGGCTAAAGGCGCTGCTGTCCTCGCCGAATTATTGCGCGCGCGGATGGGTCTATGAACAATATGACACGCAGGTGGGCGCTGATACGATCCGCACACCCGGATATGGGGCGGGTGTTGTGCGTGTGGCGGGCACGAACAAGGCGCTGGCCTTCACCTCGGACGTAACACCGCGCTATGTCAAAGCGAACCCGTTTGAAGGCGGCAAACAAGCGGTGGCAGAGGCCTATCGCAACTTGATCGCCGTGGGGGCAACGCCGCTTGCCACAACCGATAACCTGAATTTCGGAAACCCCGAAAAGCCCGAAATCATGGGCCAATTCGTGGGCGCAATTAAGGGCATTGGCGCGGCCTGTGCGGCCCTCGACACCCCCATCGTTTCAGGCAATGTCAGCCTTTACAATGAAACCGATGGCCGTGCGATCCTGCCCACTCCCACCATCGGTGCAGTGGGTTTGATTGCGGATATCGACCGCGATCTGATTGATGGCACCGCGCGCGAGGGGCATTGGGCAGTGCTGATTGGCGAAACCCGTGGCCATCTGGGGCAATCTGCGCTTTTGGCGGAGGTGTTCCATCGTGTGGAGGGCGATGCCCCCCCCGTTGATTTGGAGGCAGAGCGCAAGGCGGGGCAATTCATTCTCGACAATCGCGAGATGATTTCCGCCTGCACCGACCTCTCCGATGGCGGTCTGGCCTTGGCCGCATTCGAGATGGCCGCAGCTTCGGGTACAGGGGTCAGCCTTGATGCGGGCGATGCCGCAACGATTTTTGGCGAAGATCAAGGCCGCTACCTGATCGCCTGCTCCACCGATAAGGCCGAAGCCTTGATGGTCGCGGCGGGTCAGGCGGGTCTGGCCATTGCCACGGTTGGAAAATTTGGCGGGACCCAGTTCAGCATCGGCAGCGCCAGCGAAAGCCTTGACGCATTGGTGGCGCTGTCGAGCGGCACGCTGTCTCGCTTGTTTGATTGACGCAGCCCCCCTTGCTTGGGGCTGTGACGCGGCATAGATTGAACACAGAGCAAAATTCACTTCACGGGGGCTGAGATGGCGATCACCGCACAAGAAATCGAAGACCTGCTGCGCGCGGCCTTCCCTGACGGGCAAATCACCGTAGAGGGCGATGATGGCCAACATTTCGCCGCCCAAGTGATTGACGCCAGTTTCAAAGGCATGAACCGTGTTGCCCAACAACGCGCCGTTTATGCGGCGTTGAAAGGCAAAATGGATGGCAGCGCGGGTGAATTGCACGCGCTGGCCCTGACCACACGTGCACCCGAATAAAAGGATGACCCATATGAGCGCCGAAGATCAGATCAAAGAGATGATCACGAAAAATGACGTGGTCCTATTCATGAAGGGCACAAAATCCATGCCCCAATGCGGCTTTTCCAGTCGCGTTGCAGGGGTTTTGAATTACATGGGTGTCGAATTTGCCGATGTGAATGTGTTGGAGGATGAAAACATCCGCCAAGGGATCAAGGATTTCTCTGATTGGCCCACCATTCCCCAGCTTTACGTTAAGGGCGAATTTGTCGGCGGCTGCGACATCATCACCGAGATGACCCTGTCGGGCGAATTGGACGCCATGTTTGACGCGCAGAACGTCAGCTACGACAAAGACGCGGCTGATAAAATTCGCGAAGCGAACGCCTGATTTATCGGCGGATTTAAAGAAAAAGGCGCGTGGCGGTTATCCCGCACGCGCCTTTTTTCATTTCTTCTTGGTCTCGCCCTTGCGCACGTGTTTGCTCAGGCGCGAGGGGATGGATTTCTTGCGATCCTTATAGGGGTTCTTATCCGCTTGGCTGCGCATGAACAGGCGGATGGGCACGCCCGGCATATCGAAACTGTCGCGCAGGCCATTGACCAAGTAGCGCGAATAGCTTTCTGGCAGCTTTTCTGGCATCGAACACATCACCACAAAGGTCGGGGGCCGCGCCTTGGCTTGCGTCATATAGCGCAGGCGAATGCGCCGCCCTGATGGCGCGGGTGGGGGATGCGCCTCGATCATTTCACCCAACCAACGGTTCAGCGTGGCGGTCGGCACACGGCGGTTCCAAATCGTGGCCGCATTAATAATCGCCGCGTGCAGGCGATCCAGTCCCTTGCCCGTCTTGGCCGAAACCGTGACCATCGACACGCCTTTGATTTGGGGCAGCAGTTTTTCCAAACGGTCGCGCAGGAATTTTAGTTTTTCCTGCTTTTCATTCTCGATATCCCATTTGTTGACCGCAATCACCACCGCGCGCCCCTCGCGCTCGGCCAGATCGGCAATCCGCAGGTCTTGCGCCTCAAAGGGGATAGCCGCGTCCAACAGAACCACGACCACTTCGGCGAATTTCACGGCGCGCAAGCCATCGGCCACGGAAAGCTTTTCCAGCTTTTCCTGCACACGGGCGCGTTTGCGCATTCCCGCCGTGTCGAAAATCCGCATCGGCACCCCATCCCATGTCACAGGCAGGGATATCGCATCGCGGGTGATCCCCGCCTCAGGGCCAGTCAGCAACCGCTCCTCGCCCAAGATTTGATTGATGAGCGTGGATTTACCCGCATTCGGGCGACCGATGACTGCGATTTGCAAGGGCCGCTCAAGCGTCAGTTCGCGCAAGCCCCCTTCCTCGGTATCGTCTTCATCGAGGTCGATATCGGTTTCAGGGCTGAAATCTTCGGCCTCTTTCGCATCGATCAGGGGCGCAAGCGCCACGGCCAATTCGCCCATGCCTTCGCCATGCTCCGCCGACAGCGCCAATGGCTCCCCCAGACCCAGCTCATAGGCCTCAAGCCACCCCGCCTGCCCTGCCCGCCCTTCGGATTTATTGGCCCCAAGCAGCACGGTGACACCGCGTTTGCGCAAGAGATCGGCAAAGGCGTGATCGGTTGGGGTCAGCCCCACGCGGGCATCGATCAAGAACAGACAGGCATCGGCCATATCCACCGCGCGTTCCGTCAGGCGGCGCATACGGCCTTGCAGGCTGTCATCGGTGGCCTCTTCCAAACCTGCCGTGTCAATAACGGTGAACCGCATGGACCCAAGCCGCGCGGCCCCTTCGCGCAAGTCGCGCGTTACACCTGGCTGGTCATCGACCAAGGCCAGACGTTTGCCCACCAAACGGTTGAACAGCGTGGATTTGCCCACATTGGGCCGACCGATGATGGCGAGGGTAAAGCTCATGATCTCGACAATGCAAAATTCCTAAGACCCGTCCCCTATCTTAAGGCAAGGATGAAGGGAAGCCCTCGGCAGAATAGACCCGCTATTTGGCGCGGCGCAGCATCAAATCGAAACGGTCCAGAAAACGTGACCGATCCGCCTTGGCAAAGGGGCGCGGGCCCGATGGCGCACCCTCTTGTGGCAAGCCTGCCCGCAAATCAGCCATCAGCGCACGGGTGGCGACCTGCGCACCGATGGTGTCCAGCGTATAGGCCTCGCCCTTGGACGAGATCACCTGCGCCCCCGCTTGCAACGCGCGTTCGGCCAAAAGGATATCGCCTGTCACCACCACATCGCCTGCGACAAGCCCCGCGATGATCGCATCATCCGCCGCATCAAACCCATCCCCCACCAGATGCATCGCCAAAAGCGGATGCGCGGGCAGCCGCAAATAGTGATTGGCGACAAAACGCACAGCAATCCCATGGCGCAGCGCCACGCGGATCACCTCCTCGCGCACGGGGCAGGCATCGGCATCCACAAACACCATCCGTGCGGTGGGTCTTTCATCTGCAGGCTGTCGCAATTCTGTCGTCATTTTATGGCTCCTGCCCTTAGAGGCGATTCTTAGCGCAAACTGCCCTCGCAGGCCAAATTTCATGTCATTATGGGGTTTTGCAGAAAAAAATCGGGCAGATGGCCCCAAATCGACATTTTCACGGGAGATTGGTCGGAAAAACGCCTCAAATGCGGTTCAAATCTCCGCTGATTTCGATGGATTTTGCTTTCCAACCCCGCACGCGGACATTAATTCTATGACATCTGGGGTAATAACAACAAATTGGGAGTTCTTTGATGAAAAAACTATTGCTGGCTTCGGCCGCCGCCTTGGCGCTTGCCTCTACGGCGACAGCGCAAGAGATTAAAATCGGCACAGTTGTTGGCTTCACCGGGCCATTGGAATCCTTGGCGCCTGATATGGCAGGCGGTTCGGAATTGGCCATGAGCGAAGTGAACGCAAGCGGCAATTTCCTGAACGGCACCACGGTTGTGTCCGTGCGCGGTGACAGCACCTGCATTGACGCCGCTGCGGCAACCGCCGTTGCAGAGCGTCTGATCACATCAGATGGTGTCAGCGGGATCGTGGGCGCCGATTGTTCTGGTGTCACCAGTGCAATGTTGCAAAACGTGGCCGTGCCAAATGGCATGGTGATGGTATCGCCTTCGGCAACATCGCCTGGTTTGACCACTGTCGAGGACAATGGTTTGTTCTTCCGCACCGCCCCTTCTGACGCACGTCAAGGTGTCGTGATGACCGAAGTGATCATGGATCGCGGCATCACTTCCGTGGCTGTGACCTATACCAACAACGACTATGGCCAAGGTCTGGCAGACAGCTTTGCCGCGGCATTCGAAGCGGCGGGTGGCACCGTGACCCTCGTGGCATCGCATGAAGATGGCCGCGCCGACTATTCCGCGGAAGTGGGCGCTTTGGCGGCTGCAGGCGGTGATGCACTGGTTGTTGCAGGTTATGTCGATCAGGGCGGCTCGGGCATCATCCGCGCCGCATTGGATTCTGGCGCGTTTGAAACCTTCGTCTTCCCTGACGGCATGGTGTCCTCCGCATTGGTGGAAAACTTCGGCACCGAGATTGACGGCTCCTTCGGCCAGCACCCTGGCACGGACAGCGAAGGCGCGGCAATCTTTGAAACCCTTGCCGCAGAAGCAGGGTTTGATGGCACACAGCCATTCGCCAAAGAATCCTATGATGCAGCTGCGTTGATCATGTTGGCCATGCAGGCCGCAGGCTCCACCGCACCTGCTGATTACGCGGGCAAGATCATGGATATCGCAAATGCGCCCGGCACACCCATCCTGCCAGGTGAATTGGGTAAGGCGCTGGAATTGATCGCAGCAGGTGAAGATATCGACTATATCGGTGCCTCCGCCGTTGAATTGATCGAGCCAGGCGAATCCGCTGGCAACTATCGCGAGATCGAAATCTCGGGTGGCGAGATCACAACGGCACGTTTCCGCTAAGTTGATCTAATCGAGACCAACGGGCAGCCCGGAGTGATTTCCGGGCTGCTTCGTTTAAAGGACGCGGGACAACCGATGATCATTGTCGAAAATCTGCACAAACATTTTGGCGGCTTTCACGCCGTGGATGGTGCAAGCCTGAAAATCGAAACGGGATCGATTACGGGGCTTGTCGGGCCGAATGGCGCGGGAAAAACCACGCTGTTTAACGTGATTGCGGGTGTTTTGCCGCCCACGTCAGGCCGCGTCATCATGGATGGCGAAGATATCACGGGGCTGCCACCGCATGAGTTGTTTGCCAAGGGGCTGTTGCGCACATTCCAGATCGCGCATGAGTTCTCCTCTATGAGCTGCCGCGAAAACCTGATGATGGTGCCAAGCGGACAATCGGGGGAAACCTTGTGGAACACATGGTTCGGCCGCAAACGCATCGCGGAAGAAGAGCGCGCCCTCAAGGCCAAGGCAGATGAGGTATTGGAGTTTTTGACCATTTCCCACCTTGCGGACCACCCCGCAGGGGCCATTTCCGGCGGTCAAAAAAAGCTGCTCGAACTGGGCCGCACGATGATGGTGGATGCCAAGATCGTGTTTCTGGACGAGGTCGGCGCAGGCGTTAACCGCACGCTGCTGAACACCATCGGGGACGCAATCATCCGTTTGAACAAAGAGCGCGGCTATACATTCTGCGTGATCGAACATGACATGGATTTCATTGGCCGCCTCTGTGATCCCGTCATCGTCATGGCCGAGGGTCATGTTTTGGCGGAAGGCACCTTGGACGAGATCAAGGCCAATGAGGATGTGATCGAAGCCTATCTTGGGACGGGCCTGAAAAATAAGGATAAAATAGGGGCATGAGCGAGACATCACCCTTTTTGATCGGCGAGGCTATGACAGGCGGATATGGCAAAGGGGCCGATATCCTGCACAGCTGCACCATCGCGGTGGAACGCGGCGAGATTGCCGTGATCGTTGGCCCCAATGGCGCAGGCAAATCAACCGCCATGAAAGCGGTGTTTGGGATGCTGTCCTTGCGCGAGGGCCGTGTTGTGTTGGATGGGGACGATATCACCGCCCTGTCGCCGCAAGATCGCGTTGTGCGCGGAATGGGGTTTGTGCCGCAAACCAGCAATATTTTCACCTCCATGACGGTCGAAGAAAATCTTGAAATGGGCGCCTATATCCGCCGCGATGATTTCCGCGACACGATGGAGCAGGTCTATACGCTGTTTCCCATCCTCAAAGACAAGCGCCGCCAAGCGGCGGGGGAATTATCGGGCGGTCAGCGTCAGCAGGTTGCCGTGGGGCGCGCGCTGATGACCAAGCCCAAGGTCTTGATGCTGGACGAACCCACCGCAGGCGTATCGCCCATCGTGATGGATGAGCTGTTCGACCGCATCATCGAAGTGTCACGCACGGGTATTCCGATTTTGATGGTCGAGCAAAACGCCCGTCAGGCGCTTGAAATCGCGGATAAGGGCTTTGTTCTGGTGCAGGGGCGCAATGCCCATACAGGAACAGGCAAGGAATTGCTGGCCAATGCGGATGTGCGCCGCTCCTTCTTGGGGGGTTGAGAGATGGATTTTCTAAACGCAATCATCGCATTGCTGAATTTCGTGATCGTGCCCGCCACCGCCTATGGCGCGCAATTGGCGCTTGGCGCGCTTGGGGTGACGCTGATCTATGGGATCTTGCGCTTCTCCAACTTCGCGCATGGCGACACGATGGCCTTTGGCACCATGATCACCATTTTGGCCACATGGGGGCTGCAATCCTTGGGCGTGACAGCAGGGCCCTTGCCAACCGCCCTGATCGCCCTGCCCCTTGGTATTGCGGCAACCGCCGCCTTGGCCGTTGGCACGGATAAACTGGTCTATCGCTTCTATCGCCAAACCAAGGCCAAGCCCGTGATTTTCGTGATCGCTTCAATCGGCGTGATGTTCGTGATGAACGGGATTGTGCGCTTTGTTATTGGCGTGGGCGATCAAAACTTTGCCGATGGCACACGTTTCCTGATCTCGGCGCGGGATTTCCGCGAGGTGACAGGCCTAGATGAGGGGTTGGCCATTCGCACCACCCAAGCCATCACCGTGGCTGTGGCCATTCTGGCGGTTGTGGCGTTGTTTTGGTTCCTGAACAAAACCCGCACAGGCAAATCTATGCGCGCCTTTTCGGATAACGAGGATCTGGCACTGCTCTCGGGTATCAACCCTGAACGGGTTGTGTTCATCACTTGGCTGATCGTGGCGGCTTTGGCGACCACGGCGGGTGTGCTGTATGGTCTCGACAAAAGCTTTAAGCCCTTCACCTATTTCCAACTTCTGTTGCCAATTTTCGCCGCGGCGATTGTGGGCGGGCTTGGCAATCCATTGGGCGCCATTTTGGGGGGCTTCCTGATTGCCTATTCCGAAATCGCGGTCACCTATGCCTTCCGCAAAGTGGTGGGCTATCTTGGCCCCGAAGGCTGGAGCCCTGAAGGAATGCTTCAGCTTCTGTCGACCGATTATAAATTCGCCGTCAGCTTTACGATCCTTTTGATCGTGCTTCTGTTCAAACCCACAGGGATCATGAAAGGAAAATCGGTATGAACCTGACACTGGATCGCAAGGCGGCAGTTCTCTTTGCGTTGGTGGCTGTGCTTTATATCGGCACAGGCTTTGTTCAATCATGGAACACCGCGCTGTCTATTCTGAACATGGGTCTGATCTCGGCCATCATGGCGCTTGGGGTGAATATCCAATGGGGCTATGCGGGCCTGTTCAATGTGGGTGTCATGGGCTTTACCGCGCTTGGTGGTCTGGCCGCTGTTCTGGTCGCGTCTGACCCTGTCGAAGGGGCATGGAGCGCCACAGGGGGATGGCAAATCTTGCTTGCGCTTTTGATGGGGGGGGCGACCATTGCCGCCGCGATTACCCTTTGGGGCAAGCTGCAAGGGCATAAGCTGCGCGGGGTCATCGTGGCGAGTGTGCTGATTGTCGGGTTCTTCGTCTTCCGCGCCGTGTTTGATCCTGCCGTTGCCACGGTCGAGGCGATCAACCCTGCATTGACGGGCAATATCGGCGGGCTGGGATTGCCGATTATTCTGGCATGGCCTGTGGGCGGGGTGCTCGCGGCTGGGGCTGCATGGATCATTGGGAAAACCGCGCTTGGCCTGCGCTCGGATTATCTGGCGATTGCCACATTGGGCGTGGCTGAGATCATCATCTATATCCTAAAAAACGAGGATTGGTTGGCGCGCGGCGTGAAAAACGTCATCGGCCTGCCCCGCCCCGTGCCCTATGAGGTGGATTTACAGGCCAATGCGACCTTCGTGGACGCCATGCAGAATTTCGGCGCGGATCCCGTGACCGCATCCTCGATCACGGTCAAACTGTCTTATGCGATCTTGTTCTCGGTTGTCTTGATTGCGCTGATCTGGTTGACACAGCGCGCGCTGAATTCCCCTTGGGGGCGGATGATCCGCGCGATCCGCGACAATGAAACCTCCGCCGCCGCAATGGGCAAAAACGTGACTGCACGGCATTTGCAGATTTTCATCCTCGGGTCGGCCGTTTGCGGGCTTGCAGGCGCGATGATGACCACGCTGGACAGCCAACTTGTGCCAAGCACCTATCAACCCTTGCGCTTTACCTTCCTGATCTGGGTGATGGTGATTGTGGGCGGTTCAGGCAACAACTTGGGCGCGGTATTGGGCGGCTTCCTGATCTGGTGGCTGTGGATTCAGGTGGAGCCATTGGGCCTGCTGTTGTTGCAGGGCATCACCGCGGGTATGGCCGAGGGCTGGCTTAAGGCGCATCTGATGGATGCCGCTGCGCATATGCGGCTTCTGACGATGGGCCTGATCTTGCTTCTGGTGCTGCGCTTCAGCCCGCGCGGCTTGCTGCCTGAGCGCTGAACGAAAACCGCCCGCACCATCATCTGGTGCGGGCGCATCACATCGTTGAGACAGATGTGTTACAGCTCTGGTTTGGGCAATTGCGCCAAAATATCATCCAAACGATCCGCAATCGCGGCATCAATCGCGGCAATCGCGTTTTGGGTGATATCCACATCATCGCTCATAAAAATCACCGTGCGGCGATCCATCAATAGATTTGCCCCGCTGGCCTCGACCAAATCGACCAAAATGGGGCCAGCAATCTCCAAAAATCGCTGTCGTGCAGCCTCGGCATAGGTGCCAAGGGCGCGGTTTTTGGCATCTTGTGCGCTGCGAATTTCTACAACGCGCGCATCAAACGCACTGGCCCGCGCGCGAAATTCCTCGATGCTGAGAGTGGGGCGCGCATCTGTAAGCGCCTGCTCCTCCTGCATCAATTCCGCCTCAATCGCCCGGTTCTGTGCCGATAGCTCACGGCCAAGTTGGTCAATCACCGCACCAACGGCGCGCCCATAGGCCGAGTCGGAAAAAAGCCTGTCTTGATCAAGCAGCAAAATCTCTGCGGGTGGCACAGGGGCTGTGGCTTGGTCCACCTCCTGCGCCAAACCAGCAAAAGACCCCACCCCGACCAGCACAAGCGCCAATGCGCTTGCGCGCAACAGCGCCTGTTTATGCATCAGAACCGCGCCTCAACGGCCAGATCAAAGCTGCGCGTGCGGTCATAGCTTTCATTCGCGACTGGCCGCGAGAAATTAAAGCGCAACGGCCCAATTTGCGTCTCCCAGAAGATCGAGAAGCCGACCGTGCTGCGCACGTAGCTTTCGTCATCAACCAAATTGCCGCCCGTGCCCACGACATCATCCAAGCCCCAAAGCGTGCCGATATCGTAGAATATACCGCCAGACAGCCCGTATTCAGCGGGCAAGCCCAAGGGGAAGCCCGCCTCGAAACGGGCAACGGCGAATTGGTTGCCGCCAAGCGCATCCCGATTTCCCGCATTCAAATCGCGCGGGCCAATGCCCCCTGCATCAAAGCCGCGCATCTGGCGCGAGCCCAAGAAGAAACGATCCGTCACGCGGCTGTTGCCATCGAGCATATTGAGCGAACCGATCTCGAAAGCGGCACGCAAGGAAACCTCCTCGCGCAGGGCTGTGGTCTCGCCCTGAACCAATGCGGTGGTCCGCACATATTGATCTTCACCCAGACCGCCCAATTCGGCATTGGCGCGCAACAAGACACCCGATGTGGGGTCAAGACCAACCCCGCGTGTATCGAAAATATAGCCCAGGCCAATGGCACTGGCATCAAAGCTGCCTGCCTCGCGCTTGAGGATTTCCGAAGAGGCCGCAGGCACATTGGTCAATTCTTCCTGTGCAATGCGCACCGAAGGCCGCAGGCGGCCATATTCGCTGATCGGGAATTCCAATGCCCCGCTCACACCAATCTCGCTGGTGTTATAGCTCGCATTTTGCTGATCGGTCGAATTGGAGAACACCGACAAGGACAATTCCAAATCGCGGCGCAAATAGGCAGGCTCAATAAAGTTGAACGCCAAAGAGCGCGAACCCGATGTTGTGTCAAAAGACAAGCCTACGGTCTGTCCACGCCCACGCCAATTGCGCTCGTTGAACTGCACCGCAAGGCCCGTGCCAACATCGGAGGAATAATTGACCGAAAAGCCAAGCGTGCCTGTCGGCGCCTCTTCCAGATCAACATCCACGATCACCTGATCATTGCTGGTGCCCGTGCGGCTGTTGACATCGACATTCTCAAAAAATTGCAACGCGCGGATCCGCTCGGCCGCTTGGCGGATTTCGCGCGGATCGAAGGGGTCCCCTTCGACCAGATCAAATTGGCGGCGCACAACACGGTCCAGTGTAGTGGCGTTGCCCTCAATATCGATCCGTTCCACGAATACGCGCGGGCCACGGACAATAGCAAATTCCACGTCCAAAGTCAGGTCTTCGTCATTGCGGGTGATGCGCGGCTCAACGCGGATGAAACGCAGGCTTTTCTCGGTGGCGAGGTTCTCAAGCCGCGTGATCGTGCGATCCACCAAACGCGGCGAGAAGGTCACACCATCACGCAGGTCAATGGCGTCTTGAAATTCTGCAACATCCACCTCGGGCAGATCACTGGTCGCGGTCACCGTCCCAAAGGAGAAGCTTTGCCCCTCGACAATATTAAACGTCACAAAAAAACCGTCACGCGCACGGGCCAATTCGGATGTGACTGACTGCACCTCGAAATCGACATAGCCGCGATCGCGGTAGAAATCCGTCAACAGTTGTTGGTCAAAGGCCAGACGGTCGGCCACGAATGTGTCACGGCTGATGATCGCGCGAAAGAACCCCGCTTGGGTCGACTGAAGCACGCGGCGCAGACGGCGATCCGAAAAGGCCCGATTGCCAACAAAGGTGATGCTTTCGGTTTCCACCACACGGCCTTCGGTGATCTCAAAGGCCACATCCACGCGGTTGTCGCTGCGGCGGATAATTTGTGGGGTTACAGTGGCGCTCAGACGCCCTGTCTGGCGATAGGCATCGACAATCGCCTGTGCATCAGCTTCGGCAATGGCAGGGCTATAGACGCGGCGCGGCTGCGAGGTCAAAAGTGCCGCAAGCGCCTCGTCATCAAGCAGGTCATTGCCTTCGATGCTGATCTGGTTGATCGTTGGATATTCCTGCAACTCAATAAAGATCGTGCCGCCATCCACGCGCAAATCAACCGTTTCAAACAGGCCCGTGTCCTGCAGGCGGCGCAGCGCATCATTGGCTTGGCCCGCGGTGATCGTGCCGCCGGGTGTAATCCCCGCATAGGCCAGAATTGTTGCTTCTTCGATGCGGATATTTCCATCGATGACGATGTTTTCCAACGCAATATCCTGCGCGATGGCAAAGCCCGCCAATCCAATACTCAACGCCAAGGCGGAGGCCGTCAGCAGCCCGTGACGATTATTGCGATTTACGATCTTACGCGACATTCTGCGCCCGCCTTCATTCTTGTGCAAATCCTACAGCATCCCTAGCGAGTGCAGGGGGGATTGTCAAAAAAATGCGCGCGGGCGGCAGGCAAAACCTGCCTGCTGCGTCAGCCCTGCACCCAAGGCGCAAGAAGAGACGCGACACCAAGGGCAAGAACCACCAAGCCCGGCCCCATCATGCGGTCACCCAGAATCGCGGAGAGATAGCTCAGACGGGGCAATTGACGTTGCAAAAATTTCATCCTGCGCACCTTCGACAACAGAGGACAGATGCGGGAAAGATGCCGCCAAACTGCGGCAATATTGCGGCCAATTATGGGCTATTGCGCGCCGTTAGGGGCACAGCAGCACATCGTTAAACACCGCAAAAATCATCAAACACAGGATCAAGCTCAGACCTGCCGTCATAAAGATGCGCATGAACCCTTCGGGCGGCTTGCGCCCCCGCACCGCCTCATACGCATACAGCACCAGATGGCCCCCATCGAGGACGGGAATGGGAAACAGATTCATCAACCCAACCGCCGTAGACAGCACCGCAATCAACCAGATGAAACTGGCCAGACCTTGGGATGCGGCCGCGCCCGAGGTTTCCGCGATGCCAACGGGCCCCTGCAGATTGCAGGTCGAAATTGCGCCCGTCACCATATGCCACAGGCCAGACAGCGATGAGGTGATGATAAAACCCGTCTGTGACAGCCCGTAGGACAAGGCCGCCACGGGCCCCACCGCTTCAGTTTGAGGCACAAAGGCCATTCCCCCCGTCACCCCGATCAGATAGCGGGTCTCGAACCCACCGCTGGCCACGGGCAAATCGGTGCGGCGTGGCGACAGTGTAACAGGGATTTCCTGCCCTTCGGGGGTTTCGTCTGCGCGCCACAGCACGAGGTCAATCGGCGCACCAGCGGCGGCATCCACCGCCATGCGCAATTCTGAAAAGCCCCAAATCGGCGTGCCATTGACCGAGAGGATCACATCACCCTCGCGCAGGCCCGCTGCCATGGCGGCTGATTGCGGCTGCACCGCATCCACCACGGGCGGCAAGGGCGGGCTGGCTTCGACCACCACCGCACGCCCGTCCCGCAGCACCTCATAGCGCACACGCGCGCTTGGGGTCAGCTCACCCGATATTTGCAACAGTTCGGACAAGGTGGCCACCTCCTGCCCGTTGATGGCCAGAACCACATCCCCTGTCATCAGCGAGGCGTAAGATGGCGGCAGGGCGCGTGGGGTGCCCACACGAGGCTCCTCCGTGGCCTGCCCCGACACCAACACAACGCCTGCAAAAATCGCGATGGAGAGGATGAAATTGAACACAGGCCCCGCCACCACCGTGGCCGCGCGCGCCCATAAAGGCGCGCCATGCATCGTGTTGCGCGCAGGCGTCACGGCCCTATCCGCACCGACCGAGGCCGCATCCGCATCCCCCGCAAATTTCACATAGCCCCCGAACGGCAAAGCCGCGATTTGCCATTGCGTGCCACGCCGATCTTTGCGCGCCAGCAACACAGGGCCAAAGCCAATGGAAAACACATCTGCATCAATGCCAGACCACCGCCCCACGATGTAATGGCCATATTCATGGATTGCCACAATGATCGAAATGGCCGCGATAAAGGCCAAGATCGTAAATGCAAAACTGCCAAACTGGGGAAGGAATTCCATCAATCTACCTGTGGTTTCATCTGCGCATCTGCGAAACGCGGGCCATCACCTCGCGCGCTCGCACCCTTGCGAGATGGTTCATCCCACGCACATCCGCAAGGCTTTCAAGCGGATTTGATAGAGAAACCTCTTGTGCGATGCGCGAAAGCGTCTCCTCGACCACCACGCTCATCTGCATAAATCCAATCTCGCGCGCCAAAAACCCGTCCAAGGCAATCTCCTTGGCCGCGTTGAACACGGCCCCTGCCCCCCCGCGCATCTCCATCACATCGCGCGCCAAGCGCAAGGCGGGAAAGCGCGCGTCATCGGGGGCTTCGAATTGCAAGGCGCCGATCTGCGCCAAATCCAGCCGCGCAACGGGAAGAGAGGCCCGCTTGGGGTAATGCAGCGCAAACCCAATCGCATGGCGCATATCGGGCGGCCCAAGATGGGCCATCAGCGCGCCATCGCAAAACCCAACCAAAGCATGGATAAGCGACTGGGGATGGATCACCGCCTCGATCTGGTTTGGATTAAATCCAAAATATTCCCTTGTTTCAATAAGCTCCAGCGCCTTGTTAAACATGGACGCGCTGTCAATGGTGATGCGCTGCCCCATGTCCCAATTGGGATGTGCGCCTGCATCTTGCGGGGTGGCATCGGCCAGTTTTTCGATGGGCCAATCGCGCAACCCGCCGCCAGATGCGGTGATGATGACCCGTTCGACCTGCGCAACCTCCTCCCCAAGCAGCGCCTGAAACACCGCTGAGTGTTCGCTGTCTACGGGCAGGATATCTGCGCCATGTGTGGCGGCGGTGGACAGCAGCAACTGCCCCGCCGCAACCAAGCTTTCCTTATTGGCCAAGGCAAGGGTCGCCCCTTGTTCCAGCGCCGCAAATCCAGGCGCGATGCCCGCAGCCCCAACAATGGCCGACATCACCCAATCGGCGGGGCGCGCGGCCGCCTCAATCAGCGCGGCCTCCCCTGCGGCGGCCTCAATCCCCGTGCCCGCAAGCGCATCCTGTAAATCACTCAGGCGATCCTCGTAGGCGGTCACGGCAACCTGCGCGCGATGCGCAATGGCATCACGGGCGAGCTGTGCGATATTGCCCCCGCCCGTCAGGGCCACCACTTGGTAGGTGTTTGGCGCGCGCGCGATCAGATCAAGCGTATTTTGCCCGATAGAGCCTGTGGCCCCGAAAATACTGATGCGGCGCATGGTGGTGGCGATCCTTTATTGCGGCGGGAAGCTGGTCACGCTTTCAACCAAGAGTAGCAAAGCCGCCGCCCCAATCATACCGTCAAAACGATCAAAAACACCGCCATGCCCGGGCAAAAGGCGCGAACTGTCCTTGACGCCAACATGGCGTTTCAAGGCGCTTTCCGCCAAATCGCCCAATTGGCTTGCAAAGGCCAAGGCGATGGAAATACCGATGATGCCCGCGCCTGCCGTGGTCTGGAGCATATAGGCATAGCCCACACAGGCCGCAGCAATCCACCCCGCCACGGTGCCAGACCATGTTTTCTTGGGGCTGACACGCGGCCAAAATTTCGGGCCACCAATCAAGCGGCCCGCCACATAGCCTGCGACATCGGTCGCAACAACAACAAGAACCAGCCAGGTCATCCAGACAAAGCCAAAGGTTTCGCGATGCACCAACAGGCCATAGGCCGCAAAACTGATCAGCAGGGCAAAGGGTAGATATTTTTCGCGCTTTTGCGTCAGCATGACCATACCCAAAAAGGCGGGCAGAAACAAAATCGGCAGCGCAAAAGACGGCGGCAACAGTTCAGCCACATAGAGGCTGGCGATCATGCCAGCGCCCAAACCGATTGCACGGTTGAGAGAGCCTCCCAGCATCATCGCCAATTCCCACACCAACACGCCCGCGATCAAGAAGATCAGGGCGACATAGGCAGCCCCCCCCAGCCACACAGCCCACAACCCCACACAGGCCATCAAAAGCCCCGTGATCATCCGTGGCCAGAAATCAGCAAACAGGCCTGAGGATTGCGTGCTCACGCAGAAACCCCGCCAAAGCGGCGCTCACGCAGGCCGTAACGCGCCAGAATTTCCGCGAATTCCTCGGCGGTGAAATCGGGCCAAAGGGTGTTGACAAATTCATATTCGGAATAGGCCGATTGCCACAGCAAGAAATTCGATATCCGCGCCTCGCCCGATGTGCGGATCACCAGATCGGGATCAGGCAGGACATAAGTGTCGAGATATTTGGGAAAGGTTTCGTCATCAATATCAGCGGGCTTGATCTTGCCTGCAGCCACATCATGCGCCAGACGTTTGGCCGCGCGACTGACCTCATCGCGGCCACCGTAATTCAGCGCCACGGTCAAATGCAATTTGTCATTGCCCGCGGTCAGCAATTCCAGATTGTCCATCATCTCGACCAAAGAGGGCTCAAGACGGACACGATCCCCAATAAACCGCACCCGCACGCCTGCCTTGATCAGCGCCTTGGTCTCGCTTGTCAGGTAGCGGCGAAACAGGCGCATAAGCCCCGCAACCTCGGTTTGGGTGCGCTTCCAATTCTCGGTCGAGAAGGCAAAAATCGTCAGGTATTTCACCCCCAGATCGGGACAAGCGCGGGCAATCTCCTTCACCCGCGCGGCACCTGCGTGATGCCCCACCAAACGCGGACGGCCGCGCAACTGTGCCCAACGGCCATTGCCATCCATGATGATGGCCACATGGGCAGGATTGCCTCGGCTCATGCGCTGATCCCCTTCACGATTGTCTTAGACTTGCATGATCTCGGATTGCTTGGCTTCGAGTGCCGCGTCAACTTTGGCGATAAAACTATCGGTCAACTGTTGCATCTCCGCCTCCCAGAATTTCTGGTCATCTTCGCTCAGGCCGTTGCCCTTGGCCTTTTTGATCTGGTCCATTCCATCGCGGCGCAGATTGCGCACCGCAACGCGGGCGTGTTCGGCATATTGCGCGGCAACTTTGGTCAATTCGCGGCGGCGCTCCTCGTTCAATTCGGGAATGGGCAGCATGATGATCGTGCCATTCAATTGGGGATTGATCCCCAAGCCCGACTCGCGGATCGCTTTTTCGACTTTCCCCACCATGGCCTTGTCCCAAACATTGATCGTGACCATGCGCGGCTCAGGCACATTGACGGTTCCGACCTGATTGATTGGGGTCATTTGGCCATAGGCCTCCACCATCACAGGCTCCAGCATGGTGGCCGAGGCGCGGCCCGTGCGCAGCGAAGCAAATTCCGTTTTCAGCGCGGAAATGGCCCCCTCCATGCGGCGGGTAAGATCATCGAGATCCAATTCGAATTCTTCTGCGGACATTGCCTCAATACTCCCTCAAGTCATCTCTTTGGCCCGATATAGCCTGCGGGCTTAGCGCTTTCTATGGGTTTAGCGCACTTTTGTATAGGTTCCCTGCCCCGAAAGAATACCACGGAAGCCACCTGGTTCATCAAGGCTGAACACGATGATTGGCGTGTTGTTCTCGCGGGCAAGGGCGATGGCCGAGGCATCCATCACCCCCAGATGCTGCGCCAGAACCTCGTCATAGCTGATTTCATCAAATCGCTTGGCATCTGCGTGTTTTTTGGGGTCTTTGTCATAGACACCATCCACCTTCGTGCCTTTGAAGATGGCATCACAATGCATCTCATTGGCGCGCAATGTGGCGGCCGTGTCGGTGGTGAAATAGGGGTTGCCCGTGCCCGCGGCAAAGATACAGACGCGCTGCTTTTCCAAATGCCGCACCGCACGGCGGCGGATATATGGCTCGCACACTTGATCCATCGGAATGGCGGAAATCACGCGGGTATAAACCCCCAGCCCCTCAAGCGCGGATTGCATCGCCAGTGCATTCATCACCGTGGCGAGCATCCCCATATAATCGGCGGTGGTCCGCTCCATCCCTTGTGCGCTGCCCTGCAAGCCACGGAAAATATTTCCGCCCCCGATCACCATGCAAATCTCGACCCCCAGATCATGCACCGATTTGACCTCGCGGGCGATGCGTTCGACCGTGGGGGGATTCAGACCAAACCCTTGATCCCCCATCAATGCCTCACCCGAAATTTTCAGCATGACGCGTTTATATGTTGTTCTTGGGGATGTGTCGCTTGCCGCCATGGTATCCTCGTTCATGCAGGCCGCAGGGCGCAGAACACGCCACAGCGGCCAAAGGGTGATTGAGCTTGGCGCATCATCGTCTAAAATATCGATCACTTCAACGGTCGCGCCATATTGCGCGACCAAATATGCCAAGGAACATCCAAGCGAAACCATATATTGCTGTATTGGCAGTAAGACATCGAAAAAAAAGGCACAGGTTTGGACCGTGTTTCATTGAAATTATTGGAAAGCACCGCGCCCGAGCGCCCGATCTTGATTGCGGGTGCCACGGCCAGTGGAAAATCGGCCCTCGCCATGGAGATTGCGACACGCTTTGGTGGGCGCATCATCAATGCCGATGCGCTGCAAGTCTATGAGGGTTGGCGCATCCTCACGGCGCGGCCCGCAGCGCAAGATGAGGCGCGCGTGGCGCATTGCCTCTATGGCCATGTGGATTTTGAGGCGACTTATTCGGTCGGCGCATGGCTGCGTGATCTTGCACCGCTTTTGCACAATGGGCCGCGCCCGATCATCGTGGGCGGCACGGGGCTTTATTTTCGCGCGCTGACCGAAGGCTTGGCCGAAATCCCCGCCGTGCCCGCAGACACGCGCGCCGAAGCAGATCACATCAGCCATGCGGCGCTGCTGCGCGATCTAGAGGTGCATGACCCCGTGATCTGCACCCGCATAGACACCCAGAACCGCGCCCGCGTGCAACGCGCATGGGAGGTATGGCGCGCCACGGGTAGACCCCTATCCGATTGGCAGGCTGAGACACCCGCACCGCTTCTGCCCCTCGATCAGGTGGTGGCGATCAAGTTGATCGCTGCGCCTGAGTGGCTCAATTCCCGCATCACAGAGCGTTTTCACATGATGATGGCACAAGGGGCCTTGGAGGAGGCCCGCGCCGCCCTGCCCCGTTGGCCCAATGCAGGTGGCGCGGCCAAGGCCATCGGCGCGCCTGAATTGATGGCCCATTTGCGCGGTGAGATGTCCCTAGATGCCGCAATCGAAGCGGCCATCACCGCCTCGCGCCAATATGCAAAAAGGCAACGCACATGGTTGCGTGCGCAAAGGCATGGGTGGACAGAGTTGCATATTCCTGTCTAATTTTCATCTGCCCGTCAGTTGGGGACACGGGCATGATTCGGATGGGGACCATGTCGGAACAGCAGGAGGTAGGGCCATTTGCGGTCCCCGCCTACGCCGCACGAACGATTGGGCAGACCCGGCTTCATGGCGCGTGGCGGCATGAACTGTGCCATCATTGCACACAAGCGCGGCTTTTTTGGATCACCCGTGGCACGATCAGGGCCAGCGTAGATTTGCACCCGCTGACGGCCAATGGCCCAAAAATCTTGTTCGTGCCCGCCGGTATGTTGTTTTGCCTTGAATTGCCAACGCAACTGCAAGGCCATATCGCCTATTTGCCCAATATGGCGGACCTGCAATTGCCACAAATCGCCGTGTCCATCAGCCCAAGCTCGGCCGAAATTCAGGTGGAATTGACAGGTCTTATTGAACGGATGGCGCGGCTGGAGGGGCAGCGCAGCGCAGGAACAGAACGCATGAAACGGGCCTATGGCTTGCTTCTTTCGGCCCTGTTGGAGCGCGAGAAAGCCATTTCAGACCAACGCGACCGTGATGCATCCCATCGGATGCGCAGTGGTGTCAAAAAGCCCAGCAAATCCTCGCAACTTCTCTCCCGCTTTGCGGCGCTTCTGGCCAAAGAGCGCAGCGCCAAGCTGGGTGTGACGGATTATGCGGAACGGTTGGATATAACGCCCACGCATCTCACCCGCATTTGCCGCGAACTCACAGGCCGCACCGCGCTTGCCCTTATCAATGAGGCGATCATGTATGAGGCGCGGCGGTTGTTGCTCGACACAGATCTCAGCGCGGCGCAGATCTCACGCAATTTGGGCTATTCCTCGCCTGCTTATTTCACCCGTGCCTTTGGCCAAGAAACGGGCACAACCCCGATCCTTTATCGTGGCACGAAGGAAGGGCATTGGCACAGCGTGCGCAATAAATAGGGCCAGATGGCCCCGCCACCCGCCTTTGGCCTAACCGTGCAGCGCCGCGATCACAGCGCGGGTGGTCACTTGGCCCGCTGGTTTTCCTTGCGCTTCGACAATCACCAAATTGCTGTCTGATTGTGCGACCGCCATCAATGCCTCCTGCAACACGGTTTCTGCATCGAGGCGCGGCGCATCTGCGGGCAGCGCACCGTTGAGCGGTGTCATCAGTGACCCAAGCTTGATCACCCGCGCGCGGTTTATGTCCTTGATGAAATCCTCGATATAGGCATCCGCAGGGCGCAACACGATATCCTGCGCCGAACCCTGTTGCACAAGATGACCATCCCGCAAAATGGCAATCTGATCCCCAAGGCGCAGCGCCTCATCCAAATCATGGGTGATAAAGACGATGGTCTTGTGCAGTTCCTTTTGCAGGTCGATGAGGATGGATTGCATATCGTAGCGGATCAGCGGGTCGAGCGCGGAAAAGGCCTCATCCATCAGCAAAATATCGGCATCTGTGGCCAAGCCGCGCGCAAGACCCACGCGCTGGCGCATCCCGCCTGACAGTTGACCTGGGTAATTCTTCTCATACCCCTCCAACCCCACGCGGGAAATCTAATGTTTGGCGCGCTGATCCGCCTCGGCCTCATCCACGCCTTGCACGAGCAAGCCATAAGTGACGTTTTCAATCACGCGGCGATGGGGAAAAAGGCCGAAATGCTGAAACACCATCGACATTTTGAAACGCCGCAAATCGCGCAAAGCGTCCTTGTCCATGGCCAAAACATTCTCACCATCCACCAAGATTTCACCTGCGGTTGGCTCAATCAGACGGTTGATGTGACGGATCAGCGTGGATTTCCCCGATCCAGACAGCCCCATCACCACCTGAATATTTCGCGGCGCAATATCGAGGGAGAAATTATCAACGCCCAAAACATGACCCGTTTCTTCGCGCAAATCATCCTTGCCCATGCCCGACTGCACGGATTTCAGCGCTTTTTCAGGGGTCTTACCGAAAATCTTATACAGGTTCTTGATCTGAATTTTCGGATCACTCATTTGTCAAAGCCCTCCCGATGCGCCTGCAGGCGCTTGCCATAGGATTGGCTGACACGGTCGAAAATGATGGCCAATGCCACAATGGCCAAACCATTCATCAAACCAAGGGCCAAATATTGGTTGGAAATCGCGCGCAACACGGGCACGCCAAGACCCCGCACCCCGATCATCGAGGCAATCACCACCATCGCCAAAGCCATCATGATGGTCTGGTTTACGCCTGCGAAAATATTGGGCAACGCCAAGGGGATTTGCACATCAAATAATTTCTGCCGCGGGCTTGCGCCAAAGGCCTCTGCGGCCTCCAAAACCTCGCGATCCACCAATCGGATGCCAAGATTGGTCAGGCGCACGATGGGTGGGATGGCATAGATGCAAACGGCAATCAGGCCAGGCACCTTACCAATGCCAAGCAGCATCACAACGGGGATCAGATAAACAAAGGAGGGGATGGTCTGCATCACATCCAAAATCGGGGTGATCGCACCCTGCATCCGATCCGATTTGGCCATCAGAATTCCCAAAGGGATGCCCACAAGAATACAGACGAATGTCGCAACCGAGATGATTGCCAAAGTCGCCATTGTGTCTTCCCACATCCCGAAATAGCCAATCACCGCAAAAGCCAGAAAGGTGCCAAGCGTGATCTTCCATGAGCGCGAGCCAAGCCATGCAAGCGCGCTGAGAACAGTCAAGATGATGGGCCACGGCGTGGCCAAAAGCAGTTTTTCAAACCACACCAAGAAATGCAAAAGCGGGCTGAAAAAAATCTCCAGCGCCTCGCCATAGGCCCGCGAAAAGGCGCGAAACCCCTCATCAATGCTCATTTGCAATTGGCTGAGGTCACGGCGACCGATGCTTGGAAACTCGGTGAAGAAATCCCACATCTGGATATCCCTATAAATCTTGGACATTGAAAAAGCGGAAAAGGCAGCGCCCTTTCCGCTTTGACTTGTGTTCGCGTCTTAAACGCACAAGCGACCTGTTACAGCGCGCTACGAATGGCGGCTGCCGCCTCTGGGGTGACCCACTGCCCCCAGATATCCTCGCGCGTGGCCAAGAATTCAAAGGCCGCTGCCTCACCCGTGGCTTGGTTGTCGGTCATATAGACCAACATGGCGTTCATCGCATCACCAGGGAAAACACGCGTGGCGAGATAATCAACAGCAATCCCGCCTTCCTCAAACAGGCGGTCGGTGATCACGGTATGCACCTCGGATTCAGTGTAGGATGTCGGTTGTGGATCAAGGCATTCCTGCTCGGGCTTCACAATACAGCCGTCCCAGTTTTCCGAACCGCCCCATGGGGTTTCCCACTCCAACATCACCAGATCATATTTACCCACCACGGCCGTTGGTGCCCAGTAATAGCCAAACCAATATTCGCCGCGATCCACCGCGCGCGCGATAGACCCGTCAAGCCCCGCCGCCGATCCAGGATCAACCAAATGCCAGCCCATATCCGCCATGTCATAGGCACGGAACAGCTGTGCATTGGACAGCTGACAGCCCCACCCCGCGGGGCAGCCCATGAAAGCGCCCAAATCTTGATCTTCCGCCCATGGGAAAAGATCAGGCCGCGCCAAGACCTTTTCCACTGTATCCAACTCGGGGAAATCGGCGGCAAATTTGGGATCGACCCACCACCCTTCGCCAAGGCCTGTGATCGGGCCTTGCACCACGGAATGCAGGCTCCCCTCGGCAATGGCCGCGTTCAGCGGATCGCGCACCGCGTTGATCCACAATTCTGGCGCAACATCAGGTTCGGCCTTTTCATTCATCGAGGTGAATGTGGTCATTGTGGCCCCAGGGATCAGTTCCACATCGCAACCATAACCTTCCTCGAGGATGATTTTATCGACATTGGCCATCAATTCGGCCGAGGCCCAATTCATTTCCGCGATTGTCAGCGATCCGCATTCTTGCGCAGAGGCCGCGCTCCCAAGGCTGAGGGCTGTTGCGCCAAATAGGCCCGCTGCAAGCGGTTTGACAAATTTCATCGGGTCTCTCCTGTCGTTCAAAAATTATATGGGCGCGTAAGGCCCGTGACGTGTTTGGCTTTATGGTTCATTATCGACATGATTTTCTCAAGTCTTTATTTTTTAAATTGATCTAAATACCTGAATTTATTTGATAAAAAGTCAAATTTTGCCAAAAATATGAATATCACAAAAACGACATTATTGGTTTTTGCGACAAGTCGTTACAATTCCGTTACACGAGGGGGCAAAAAAATGGGGCACCCGAAGGCACCCCAGTTTCGCTGATCAAGCTCACTCTATTTACCGCCCGTTGTTTCTGCCTGCGGCCTGATCCGCGTCAGGGGCGAGCGCACCCGCCCCGTGTCTCCCTCCCGCGGCCTGTGATCTTGAGCAAGATCAGCAGCGCGCCGCGGGATGGAATAGCTATCCCTTAGCTGCAGCCCGATGTGCCGCCGCAGGTGTTGCACTTCATGCACGTGCCATTGCGCACCAAGGTGTAATTGCCGCATTCACCACAGGCTTCGCCCTCGTAGCCCTGCATCTTGGCCTTGGTGCGCGCGTCAAGATCGACTGTGCCCGTGGTGATGGCTGCGGCTTGCACCGCTTCGGCCACCACTGCGCCCGACTGCGCGACCGCCGCCGTTGCAAAATTGGACACACCCCCCTGCAAGACCACCAAATCCTGCGGCACACGCTTGCGCAGATAGCCCGTTGAGCTGATCTGTTTGAGCACTTCCAAGGATTTGGACGCCGCGCTTTCGGACAGTTCCTTGACGTTGGAGACACCCTCTTCGACACCGCGGCCCATATCGTCAAAGCTGGCCCCTTCTGGCTTCACATGGGCCAGATCGGTGCGATCGAGATAGGACACCGCCAATTCGCGGAAGATGTAGTCAAGGATCGAAGTTGCGTTCTTGATCGAGTCATTGCCCTGCACCATGCCCGAAGGCTCGAACTTGGTGAAGGTGAAGGCATCCACGAATTCCTCAAGCGGCACGCCATATTGCAGGCCAACCGAAACCGCGATGGCGAAATTGTTCATCATCGCACGGAAGCCAGCGCCTTCTTTATGCATATCGATGAAAATTTCCCCAAGCGCACCGTCCGAATATTCGCCCGTGCGCAGATAGACCTTGTGACCACCCACAATCGCCTTTTGGGTGTAGCCCTTGCGGCGCTCGGGCAGTTTCTCGCGCTTGGCGCGGGCCACTTCCTTGATCACGATCTTCTCGATCACCTTTTCCGCCAGAACAGTCGCTTTTTCCTGCGCGCTGCCGCTTTCAAGGACTTCTGCCGCCTCGTCATCATCCTCGACCAAGGCCGCTGCCAAAGGCTGGCTCAATTTAGAGCCGTCCCGATAAAGCGCATTTGCCTTGATCCCCAAGGACCAGCTCAGCTCATAGGCCTTTTGACAATCTTCGATGGTGGCCGAGTTTGGCATATTGATCGTCTTGGAAATCGCGCCCGAGATAAAGCTCTGCGCCGCAGCCATCATATAGATATGGCTGTTGACCGAGAGGTAACGCTTGCCCTTCTTGCCGCATGGGTTGGCGCAATCGAACACGTTGTAATGTTCTGCCTTCAGGAAAGGTGCGCCCTCCAAGGTCATCGTGCCGCAGACATGATCATTGGCCGCTTCGATGTCTTTTTTCGAGAAGCCCAGATGTTGCAGAAGATTAAAGCTCGGATCATTCAGCTTGGCCTGTGGAATGCCCAAGGTTTTGGTGCAGAATTCCTCGCCCAAGGTCCATTGGTTGAACACAAAGCGGATATCAAAGGCCTGTGGCAGGGCCGCTTCGATCTTGTCCAATTCGGCTTGACCAAAACCATGCCCCACCAATGCGGTGTGGTTGATGCCAGGCGCATTGCCAAGCGTGCCATGACCGACCGCATAGGCAATGATTTCTTCGATCTCAGAAGAAGAATAGCCCAGTTTCTCAAGCGCCGCAGGCACAGAGCGGTTGATGATTTTGAAGTAACCACCGCCTGCCAGTTTCTTGAACTTTACCAAGGCGAAATCAGGCTCGATGCCTGTTGTGTCGCAATCCATCACCAGACCGATTGTGCCTGTCGGTGCAATCACGGTGGCCTGTGCATTGCGATAGCCGTGCTTTTGGCCCAACTCCAGCGCCTCATCCCATGCTTGTTTGGCCAGATCAACCAGCCCTGCATCAGGGCAATTGGCATGGTCTAGCGGCACGGGGTTGACGTTCACCCCTTCATAGCCTGCTGTCTCACCATAGGCCGCGCGGCGGTGGTTGCGCATCACCCGCAACATATTTTTTGCGTTGCGCTTATAGCCCGCAAATGGCCCCAGCTCAGACGCGATTTCCGCAGAAGTGGCGTAAGAGACACCTGTCATCAACGCGGTCAACGCACCACAAAGCGCACGGCCCTCATCGCTGTCATATCCAAGGCCCATATTCATCAAGAGGCCACCGATATTCGCATAGCCCAGACCCAGCGTGCGGAAATCATAGGACCGCTGCGCGATTTCCTTGGAGGGGAACTGTGCCATCATCACAGAGATTTCCAAGGTCAGCGTCCACAGACGGGTCGCGTGCATATAGCCATCCGCATCAAACTTGCCATCCTTGTAGAAGGTCAGCAGGTTCATCGAGGCCAAGTTACAGGCCGTGTCATCCAAGAACATATATTCTGAACACGGGTTCGAGCCACGGATCGGACCATCGGCTGGGCAGGTGTGCCATGCATTGACCGTGTCATGGAACTGGATGCCAGGATCGGCACAGGCCCATGCCGCATGGCCCACCTTTTCCCACAAATCGCGGGCTTTGATCGTCTTGATCGCCTTGCCCGTCACGCGCGAGGTGAGGTTCCAATCGGCATCATCCTTGACCGCCTGCAGGAAATCATCGGCCACGCGGATAGAATTGTTGGAATTTTGCCCTGAAACACTGGCGTAAGCCTCGCTGTCCCAATCTGTGTCATAGGTTGGGAATTCGATGGAGGTATAGCCTTGACGCGCATAATCCAAAACGCGCTTCACGTAGGTTTCTGGGATCGCAACCTTCTTCGCAGCACGGATCGCGTCCTTCAACGCACCGTTTTTCGCGGGGTCGGTCGCATCGACCAGATCACCATCCCATGTGCGCACCGCCTCAAACAGGCCGTTCAGCATTTTTTCATGCATCTTGGAACCCGCAACCAAGGAGGCCACTTTCTGCTCCTCGATCACTTTCCAGTCGATAAACGCCTCGATATCGGGGTGGTCCGCATCGACAATCACCATTTTGGCCGCACGGCGCGTGGTGCCGCCCGATTTAATGGCCCCTGCGGCGCGATCCCCGATTTTCAGAAAGCCCATCAGGCCGCTGGATTTCCCGCCACCCGACAGCTTTTCACCCTCGCCGCGCAGCATCGAGAAATTCGTGCCCGTGCCAGAGCCGTATTTGAACAGGCGCGCCTCACGCACCCAAAGATCCATAATGCCGCCCTCATTCACCAGATCATCCGCGACAGATTGGATGAAGCAGGCGTGCGGCTGCGGATGTTCATAGGCCGAAGCCGATTTGGTCAGCTTGCCTGTTTTGTAGTCCACGTAGTGGTGGCCTTGGCTTGGGCCATCGATGCCATAGGCCCAGTGAAGACCTGTGTTGAACCACTGCGGGCTGTTTGGCGCGGCCATCTGGCGCGCCAGCATCAGCTGCATTTCCTCGAAATAGGCGCGCGCATCGGATTCAGCGGTGAAGTAGCCGCCCTTCCATCCCCAATAGGCCCATGCCCCTGCCAAGCGGCGGAACACCTGCTTGGCGGATGTTTCACCCACGATCCGTTGATCCTCGGGCAATTCAGCCAAAGCGGCCTCATCGGCCACATGGCGCCACAAGAATTCGGGAACGCCCTTTTCCTTGACGGGCTTCAGCCGCGCGGGAACGCCCGCCTTGCGGAAATATTTCTGTGCAATCACGTCAGAGGCAACTTGGCTCCACGATGCGGGAACCTCCAGATTGTCCAGCTTAAAGACAACGGTGCCGTCTGGGTTGCGGATTTCAGATGTCGTGGTGGTGAATTCCAGATCTGCATAAAGATCTGACCCGTCGCGCGTGAACCTACGTTCGATTTTCATGGCTGCCTCTTTTGTTACTAGCCCTGTTCCAATTAACGCGGCCTGCCAGCGTCTTACGCGCTCTGACCGTCTTTTTTCGCGGGGTATCCCCTCGCCCACCAACACCATATGTCACGCGCTGCTCGGAAAGCTTCGCCTAATGACCGTGGATGAGGAACCGCCCCGCACCGAGGGCCACTACATATTGTGGTGGACATCTCAGCCCCCACAACCTGACGTAGGGACACATATATGGTCAATCAGTTTTTTTGCCGTTTCACAAAATTTTCTGTCTTGAATTCTCGGCAAATTATCAGGCGGCCCAATGGCGCATGATTCATGACAGCCCCGCAACAAGCCCAAGAATATGAAAGAATTGTTACAACGCGCAGAGTTACGCGGCGAAGCGCAAGACTTTGTTGAGCCTGGGTCAAGGCTGGCATCTCTGCGGATAACAGCAAGACAAATAAAGTTAAGGCCACAAAATATAGTATAAGATACGATATAAAAAGCCGCGCTGCGCAGCGCATGGCGCTGCAAAAGGGCGTGAACCGGCCGCGCGCAGCCAAGATTGGTGGCGTTCAAATGCCCTATGTGGTGAAAGTGGTCGGGGCGATAGGATTCGAACCTACGACCTACGGTACCCAAAACCGCCGCGCTACCAGGCTGCGCCACGCCCCGACTGCGTGCCTCTTAGCGCCTCTTTTCACGGATGAAAAGAGCGCGATTGCACTTCTATTGCGTTTCACAGGGCCATAATGCGCCCTCTTGCGGCATTTGCGGGTGACGCAGCACGGCGCCCGTCTGCAAATTCAGCATTTCGGACAAGCCACCGTTGATTTCCAGCACGGCGAGAATCTCGTCACCGCCCTCGATGTGGGTGCGATCAAGAGGAATCGCATTCTCATGGATATACACCACCCGCCCCTGCGAATCGAGGAACAGCATATCGAGCGGGATCAGCGTGTTCTCCATCCAGAAACGGGCGCGCTGTGGCCGTTCATAGATAAAGAGCATCCCCGCCATACGAGGCATACTGGGACGATTCATCAAACCCTTGGCCCGCTCATGGGGTTCATCAGCGACCTCAACGCTAAAGCGCACAGTGCCAAAATCACCGCGCAATTCTGCGCGTTCAGGGCGGCAAGCGGCATCGGCCGTCATGGTCAGCAGGATCAGCGCAACACTGGCCTTAGCCGTGGTCGTCATCCAATTGGACATAATCCCAAGCGCGCACCTCCGCAGCCATTTTGCCGCGCGGTCCATCAACGATGCGAATGGCCAAGGCCTCGCCCGGTTGCAAATCCGCAAATCCAAAGCGGCGCAGGATTTCGACATGGATGAAAACATCATCAGCATTGCCAAACTCGTTCGCAAAGCCAAACCCCTTTGCTTTATCAAACCATTTTACCCGCGCCGCGACAAAGGGCGCATCTGTCTGCGGTATATCAATCCGCGTGGCTGATTGCACCTCCTCATCGCTTGGCGGCGTCAGAGATAAAACCTCCTGCGCCTGCGCCCCGCGGTCGGTGTAATTCACAATCACCTCAACATAAGCGTTTTCAGCAATCGAACCTTGGCCAAAATTACGTAATACATTCGCGTGCAACAAAATGTCTGGACCACCATCATCGGCCAGGACAAATCCATAGCCTTTGGTTGCGTCAAACCATTTCACCTTGCCACGAACCGCCACCCCCATGCAGCGATCGACTTCCGTCATTGTGGTGCATCCTATTATCTTCGGGCAAAGCCCTGTTCGTCCCGTGCACGGGTTTGGCCCGAAGCGAATAGTTCTGCAAGGATAAATTAAATTTTATACCAAAAAAACTCATATGACCTGATTTTTACCTAAATCATGACATAAAAATTATCATTTTGAGTATTTATGGCGCATAGAATATGCGCAAAATTTGGGCGCTAACGCGACAGCCACGACTGGCCAAAGGCGCGGCTCACGGGTTGAGGCGCTGCACGGTCCATGGGGCGGATGGGTCGGGCGCCGCGCGCGTCCAGCGAAACCGATCATGGAGACGAAACGCGCCATCAGCCCAAAATTCAATCTCAACAGGCGTGATCCGAAACCCGCCCCAAAACGGCGGACGGGGCGGATTTGTGCCCTTTTCAACCGTGATTTTGGCCACATCCGCCATCAGGCTTGCGCGGCTGTCCAAGGGTCGCGATTGCTTGGAGGCCCAAGCCCCAAGCCTGCTCTTGAGAGAGCGCGATGCGAAATAGTCATCCGCCTGCGCCCCATCTTCGCGCGCGACCACGCCCCGCACACGAATTTGACGGCGCAAGGATTTCCAATGCAGCACAAAGGCCGCCTTGCCGCTTGCCGCCAATTCTTGGCCCTTCTGGCTTTCATAATTGGTGAAGAACACAAAGCCATTATCTTCGATTTGTCGCAACAGCACCATGCGCACATTCGGCAAACCAGACGGATCCACTGTGGCCAAGGCAATGGCATCGGGATCATTGATCTCGGTTTTCTCGGCCTCTGCCATCCACGCGCGCGCTATGGCAAAAGGATCATCCCCTGCGAATAGTCCCGTACGATCCGTCATGTCCTGCCTCGTCTTTGCTGCTGCATTTTTGTCGAGATGAATCATAGGGCGGTGCTATATCGGCTTCAAGGCGACAGGACATCTTGAAGCCATCGGATCAAAGGGCTAAACCCCTCTCAACCCAACAATAGCGACAAGGATTGAGGGCGGCATGGGGATTATGACTGGCAAACGCGGGCTTATTATGGGCCTGGCAAATGACAAATCCATCGCTTGGGGGATCGCAAAAGCCCTCGCTGAACATGGCGCTGAATTGGCGTTTTCTTATCAGGGCGAACAACTTCTCAAGCGGGTGCAGCCTTTGGCGGCTGAATTGGGATCTGATCTCGTTTTGCCCTGCGATGTGACCGATAATGACAGTCTAGATGCGGTCTTTGAAACGCTGGATGAAAAATGGGGCGGGATGGATTTCATCGTTCACGCCATCGGCTTTTCCGACAAGAACGAATTGCGCGGCCGCTATGTCGACACCAGTGCCGAGAATTTCGCGATGACGATGAATATCTCGGTCTATTCCTTCACCGCCGTGATGCAGCGCGCCGAGAAACTGATGCGCAATGGTGGGTCCGCGCTGACCCTGACCTATTATGGCGCGGAACAGGTGATGCCCCATTACAATGTGATGGGGGTGGCAAAAGCCGCGCTCGAGGCGTCCGTAATGTATCTGGCCGAGGATCTGGGCAAGCAAAACATCCGCGTCAACGCCATCTCCGCAGGGCCGATCAAGACATTGGCCGCCTCTGGCATTGGCGATTTCCGCTACATCCTGAAATGGAATGAGCTGAATTCGCCGCTGCGCCGCAATGTGTCCATCGAGGATGTTGGCAAATCTGCGCTCTATCTTCTGTCTGATCTCGCCTCAGGCGTGACAGGGGAAAACCTTCACGTGGATGCGGGTTATCATATTGTGGGCATGAAGGCGGTCGATGCCCCCGATATCGATGTTGTCACAGGGCGCAAGGACTAAGCCCCCATGACAATTGCGGCGCTATTGGCCATTTATCTGGTGCATTTGGCCGCCGCAATCAGCCCTGGCCCGACCACATTGCTGGCCGCACGCAGTGCTGCGCGCGATGGGTTTGATCACGCGATTTTCTTGGCCGTTGGATTTGGCATCGGGGCCTGTCTGTGGGCCTTGGCCGCGATTTTCGGCCTTGCGCTGCTGTTTGAACTGGCGCCTGTATTGCTGACCGCGCTCAAATTCATTGGAGCGGCTTATTTGATCTATCTGGCCATCATGATCTGGCGTCACGCGACAGACCCCTTCGAGGTCACCCCCACAGATCAGGCCGAGCCCCCCAAATCACCGCGCGCCTTGGTCTGGCTTGGCATTGCCACACAATTGGCCAACCCCAAACCCGCCGTGTTTTTCGGGACAATCTTCCTGACCTTCCTGCCACCAGAGCCGCCTTTTTGGGTCTATGCGGTGGTTATGGGGATGATATTTATCAATGACGCGGGGTGGAACCTGATCGTGGCGCGGATGTTCTCACTGCCTGCGCCGCGCCGCGCTTATTTGGGGCTAAAGCCCGTGATTGAACGTGTATTTGGCGGGGTTTTGGCGCTTTTGGGTGCCAGACTAGCCTTGAATTGACCAAAGGAGAGAGGGCCATGGATCGTTTGCCACATGAAAAAGGGTTTCACGTCTCGTGGGACCAACTGCACCGTGATGCGCGCGCATTGGCATGGCGCTTGGACAAGCGCGGGCCTGGTCCAGACGGATCATGGCGCGCGGTTGTGGCCATCACACGCGGCGGCATGGCCCCTGCAATGATCGTGGCGCGCGAATTGGACATTCGCACGGTCGATACGATCAGCGTGAAATCCTATCACGCAGGCGGCGGCAAGGCCGACAAACAGCGCGATGCGGAGGTTCTCAAAAGCCCTGACGCAGAGATGATGGGCGATGGCGAGGGTGTGTTGATCGTGGATGATCTGGTGGATACGGGTAAAACCCTTGAACTGGTGCGCCAATTGTATCCCAAGGCCCATTTCGCCACCACCTATGCCAAACCCAAAGGCGAGCCGATGGTGGACACATTCATAACGGGTGTCAGCCAAGATACATGGATTTTCTTTCCATGGGACATGGCGTTGCAATATGTCGAACCCTATCGCGGCAAGGATTAACCGCGCGCGTCAAGCCTTTCATTTAACAAGGCTTTCACAACATCTCGTGGCACATCCGAAGTCACAAAGGATGTGCCAATCCCCCGCATCAGGATAAAGCGCAGCTGACCTTCAAGCACTTTTTTATCCTGTGCCATAAGGCCAAGCAGACCTTCGGCATCGGGCAAATCGCCCGAAATATCCGACAGGTCGCGCATCATTCCCATCTCGGCCAGATGCGCACGGATCCGTGACGGGTCTTCTTGCGCACACAGGCCAAGGCGCGCCGATAATTCCGCCGCCAGCGCACAGCCAATCGCCACCCCTTCGCCGTGCAACAGCCGGTCCGAATAGCCCGTTGCCGCCTCCAGCGCGTGGCAAAAGGTATGGCCCAGATTGAGCAGCGCGCGATCCCCCTGCTCGGTTTCGTC
Organism: Rhodobacteraceae bacterium XHP0102; assembly: GCA_025751475.1. Lineage (GTDB taxonomy): Bacteria > Pseudomonadota > Alphaproteobacteria > Rhodobacterales > Rhodobacteraceae > M30B80. Next base: position 899,328 of record JAOWLD010000001.1, on the reverse strand, counting down.
TCGGGCCACGATATCGGCCTTCATCTGCACCGCGCGGCGCACGGCCTCTTGTCGCAGGGCTTTATCACCTGCCGCCATTGCGGGGGCGTGATCCTCCAGCCAGTTGAAAAATGCTGCATCGCCAAGCAGCCCATATTTCACCACCTCGCCATAGCCCGCCAGAAAATCACGCGGGGACAGCGTGTCGAGCAGGTCAATATCGGCCAGAACAAGGCTTGGTTGATGAAATGCACCGACAAGATTTTTGCCATGACGCGTGTTGATCCCCGTCTTGCCGCCAACGGAGCTGTCCACCTGCGCCAAAAGCGAGCTTGGCATCTGCACAAACCGCACCCCACGGCGCAGGATGGCCGCAGCAAAGCCGACCAGATCACCAATCACACCGCCGCCAAGCGCAATGACGATGTCACCGCGCTCGACCTTCTCATCGAGCAGCCACTCCACGGTCTGCATCAGATAGGGCCATGATTTCGTCCCCTCGCCCGCGGGCAAGGTCAAGGCGGCAGGGGTGATGCCCCCGTCCCGCAAAGCCGCCTCAAGACGCGGCAGATGCAAGGGGGCCACGCGATCCTCGGTCACAATCCAGACCTTGGGGCGCTTGAGCAGCGGTGCAATATGATCAGGTGCGGTGGCGATGCCGCCTGTGCCGATCACCACATCATAGCTGCGCTCATTCAGGTGGACGCGGACTGTCGCGTTCATGGCTTACCCTCCGTAACGATGTCATGCGCCTGCAACAGGGTGATGACACGCGCGGTTGTATCCTCAATCGACCAAGTGGGATCAATCTCAAGGCGCAAGGGCGCCTCGGCATAAGACGGGCGGCGCGCCACCATAAGCGCCTCAAGCTTGGCGCGGGGGTCAGGCCCTTGCAAAAGGGGCCGCGTGGTTTTGTGGCGCACACGCGACCACAACAGCTCGATATCCGCATCCAACCACAAAACCGCCGCTTGGGCCGCAATCATCGCGCGGTTGTCAGGCGACAACCATGCGCCCCCCCCCGTGGACAAGATGGCCGCTTCGCCCTGCAAAAGCCGCGCAATCACCTTGCTTTCGCGATCCCGAAAAAACGGCTCGCCGAACCGTTCGAAAATTTCGGCAATGCTCATCTGGGCGCTTTCGACAATCTCCGCGTCAGAGTCGCGCAAACCAACCCCAAGCGCGGCAGATAGGGCGCGCCCCACCGCCGTTTTCCCAGACCCAGGCATACCAACCAAAACCACGGTTTTATTCAACCTGTAAGCCGTATCTCGCTGCACCTGCCTTGCCACTGTGGTCTGCCCCTCCGCATTTCTGCGCCTTTTGCGGCGATTTGCCAAAATTCACCCAAGAAATTTTGTGCAACATCCCCTATATTGACGGCAACTGCGTCCTTCGCTCGTGGAAATACGCGTTGAAGGGCGGACACGCAAGCAAGCAAGCGCCAGAGGCGCAGACGGGCAGAGGCAAGAGAAATGGCAAAACTGGTGAAATTTTTGGTGGTTTTGGTCCTGCTGACTGGGATTGGCTTGCTGGCCTATGCCTATTCGGGCTTGATGACGCCGCAAATCGTGGAAAACCGTGAAGCCCTCACGATCAAGATCGAGTAGACGGTGATGCGCAAGATCAGCACTGCGTTGCAGGCCAGCGGCAAACTTGGGGCCTTTGGATTGCTCTTGGCCGTTGTTTTGGCGGCAATGGTTTCCGCGCGCCTTGAGGCACAAACCCCGCAAATGTCGCCACAGGATATTGCGCCGCCGTGGCTGTCCGATACGGTCACACCGCGCGCCCTGGATGTTGCGTCACAGATCGTGACCGAAGACATTCGGGTCATGCCAATTGGTCCGATCAGCCGCAATGCCGTGGGATTGCTGCCTGTGCAGGTGACGGGATTTCCCAGCGGCCTTTGGGGGCAATCAAAAACCAGCGATCTTGCCGCGCTGTTTCGCCGCCTGCCCATGACAGGGCCGCCCGCCATTCTTGATCTGACCGAGCGTCTGGCCTTGGCCGAACTGGACCCTCCCGCCAATCAAAGCGATCTGTCCACGGATGATCTGTTTCTGGCGCGGATTGATATGTTGTTGGCGCGCGGCGCATTGGAACCTGCCCGCGCTCTGATCGAACGCGCAGGCGTTGATGATGCCGAAACCTTCCGCAGGTGGTTTGACGTTTCGCTGCTTTTGGGTCAAGCGGATCGTGCCTGTGCCGCGATGCGCGCCAATCCTGATATCGCCCCGACTTATCCCGCACGCATCTTTTGCCTTGCGCGGGGGGGCGATTGGTCGGCGGCGGCCCTCTCCATGGGCACAGGCACCGCGCTTGGTTTCATCTCGGAGGAGGAGGCCGATTTGATTGCCCGCTTCCTTGACCCTGAGTTGTTCGAGGGCGAGCCACCGCTGCCGCTGGACCCTGATATCACACCGCTGCGCTATGTGATGCGCGCCGCCATTGCCGAGCGGCCCGCCTCGCTTGGCCTGCCGCTTGCCTTTGCCCATGCCGATCTCGCACCACAGGCGGGGTGGCGGGCGCAATTGGACGCGGCCGAACGTTTGTTGCGCGCGGGCGCCATCGAACCCAGCCAATGGTTGGCCATTGCCACCTCGCGCCGCCCTTCTGCATCAGGCGGCATCTGGGAGCGCGTGGCCGCCGTTCAGGACTTTGACGCAAGCCTGCTTGCGGGCGAAATGGAGGCCATCGGCGCGAGTTTGGCCCGCGCCGTCACAGTGTTGGAGCCTGCAGGTCTTTTGCCTGCCTTCGCAAGTCTTTATGCCGAGCGCCTTGGCCGCCAGCCCCTGACAGGTGCACCAGCCAGTCTTGCACGCAAGGTGGAATTGCTGTCGCGCCATTATGAAAGCCTCGCCTTGCGCGCTGTGCCACAATCTCCAGAGGAGGCCTTTGCCTTTGCGCTTGCGCGGGGCCAATCCCCGCTGCTCTCCGCCACGGCCAGCCCGCGCGCCCGCGCGCTTGCGGCGGGGTTTGATGCCGCAACCCTGCCCGAGCGCTACGCGCCTTTGGTCACGGAGGCCCGCGCGGGCGAAGCCTTGCTTTTGGCGGCGCTGACCCTGTCGGGGGATGGGGCGGATTTCGAGGATATCTCCGATGCGCTGAAATTGCTGCGCTATTTGGGATTGGAAGACACGGCGCGGCGCACGGCATTGCAGCTGCATTTGATGCCCGAACGGCCTATACGATGAAAGACAGCGCCCTGATCCATCAATTTCTGGAGGCGCAAGCCGCCGAATTGAACGCGGCGCGCAACACGCTTTTGGCCTATGAACGCGATTTGCGGGATTTTTGCACCCATCTGGGGGAGACGGGCCTCTTGCAGGCCACGCGCAGTGATCTGGAGCAATATTTGAACGATCTGGAGGGGCGTGGCCTGTCGCGCGCCACCCGCGCGCGCAGATTGTCTGCGGCCAAGCAAATCTTTCGCTTTTTATTCGAGGAAGGCTTGCGCAGCGACAACCCAAGTCTGAAAATTCGCGGCCCCGCACGGGGCAAATCCCTGCCCAAAACCCTATCGCATGACGATGTTGATCGCCTTTTGGCGCAGGCCCAAATTCATGGCCGCACAGCGGATGACAGGCTGCGCAACCATTGTTTGATGCAAATTCTTTATGCCACGGGCCTGCGCGTGACCGAGCTTGTCACCTTGCCCGCAAGCGCCCTGCGTGGCGATCCGCAAATGGTTCTTGTGCGCGGCAAGGGCGGGAAGGAGCGGATGGTCCCCCTCACCCCAACCGCGCGGGAGGCGGGCCAAGCTTGGCTTGCGCGCCGTGACACCTTGGAGGAGGAGGCCCGTCAACAGACAGGCGCGAAGCCCTCGCGCTATCTGTTTCCCTCGCGCGGGCAGGAGGGGCATCTGACGCGGGTGCGGTTTTACACGCTGATCAAGGAAATCGCGCGCGATGGTGGCGTGCCGCCCCATATGGTGACCCCGCATCGGATGCGCCATGCTTTTGCCACGCATCTTTTGGCAGGCGGGGCCGATTTGCGGGTGATCCAGACGCTTTTGGGACACGCGGATATCGCCACCACGGAAATCTATACACATATCCTAGACGAGCGGCTAAAAAGCCTTGTGCTGGATCACCACCCGCTGGCGAAATCGAAACCTGACCGATCTGGGAATATATAGACACCATGACCGACACGATCACTTTGGACACGGCCTTTTGGATCAGCGCAGGCTCCATCTTGGGGCTATTGGTGCTGTCTGCTTTTTTCTCAGGGTCCGAAACCGCACTCACGGCGGCATCGCGCGGCAAATTGCGCGCGCAGGCGGATCGCGGCTCCAAGCGGGCGGAAAAGGCCTTGGCATTGACCGAAGACAGCGAACGGCTGATCGGCTCCGTGCTTTTGGGCAATAATCTTGTCAATATCCTAGCCGCCTCTTTGGCAACGGCGCTGTTCACGCGGCTTTTTGGCGAATCTGGCGTGGCTTTGGCAACTTTGGTGATGACCTTCTTGGTTCTAATCTTTGCCGAGGTTCTGCCAAAAACCTATGCCATCACCAACGCCGAAAGTGCCGCTGCACGCGTCTCTCCCGTGATTGCGGTGGTGATCTTTCTCTTTGCCCCCGTGGTCGGGGCCGTGCGCATTTTGGTTCGGGGGGTTTTGCGTCTCTTCGGTGTGCAAACCGACCCCGACAGTAAAATTCTTTCTGCGCGTGAAGAAATTGCAGGGGCGATCACCCTTGGCCATTCCGAAGGGGCCGTTGAGAAAGAACACCGCGACCGCCTGCTTGGCGCCTTGGACCTTCATGAACGCATGGTCGAGGAGATCATGCTGCACCGCTCAAAGATCGAAATGATTGACGCCGATCTGCCCCCTGAGGAAATCCTCAGCCAAGCGCTCAAATCCCCCCATACGCGCCTGCCCGTGTATCGCGGCGAAACGGAAAATATCATCGGCGTGATCCATGCCAAGGATCTGTTGCGCGCAATGGACGGGTTGACGCGCGGCGAAGACGCCAAGGGGATCGACAATTTCCGCATCACCGATGTTGCGATGAAACCGTATTTCGTGCCTGAAACCACCACACTGGACGAACAAATGCGGCAATTTTTGCGCCGTAAGACGCATTTTGCCTTGGTGGTGGATGAATATGGCGCCTTGCGTGGATTGATAACGCTTGAGGATATTCTCGAGGAAATCGTGGGGGAGATCACTGACGAGTTCGATGTGGACGAAGCCCCGCAGTTAAAGCCTGGGCCAGACGGGCATTTCATGATTGATGGCGCTATGACCATTCGCGATTTCAACCGCGCCACGGATTGGAACCTGCCCGATGAAGAAGCCAACACCGTGGCGGGTCTGGTGATCCATGAGGCGCAAACCATCCCCGTTATCGGTCAGGCCTTTTCCTTTCACGGGTTTCGGTTCGAGGTGGTGGCGCGCGAAAACAACCGCCTGACCCAAATCAAGATCCGCAAGCTTGGCTAAGGCTGCACCCCATATCGCCCCTGCTATTGTGCTTTTGGCGGCAGGGCGCGCAACCCGAATGCGGGGGGCAGATAAGCTGATGGAGGAGGTCGATGGCCACCCCCTGATCCGCCTCATGGCCACGCGCGCCGCCAAAGCAGGTGCATCGCAAACCCGCGTGGTTCTGGCCGAAGGGCAAGAGGCGCGGCGCGCGACGCTTGATGGGATTGCAGGGATTGATATTGTCACCATCCCCGCAGGCGGCGATATGAGCGACAGCCTGAAAGCGGGGATTGTGGGCTTGGATTGCGCGGTGATGGTTCTTTTGGCGGATCTGCCAGACCTCAGCGCACATGATCTCTATCTGATGATAAGCCTTGCGCAAATGCACCCAGACGCCATTTTGCGCGCGGCGGATGCCCAAGGAAACCCAGGCCACCCAATCATCTTCCCGTCTGATCTTTTGCCACAGATGGCACAGATCACGGGGGACGCAGGCGCGCGCGCCGTTGTGCAGGCCCATGCCCATCGGGTGGTGCATATTCCCCTGCCCGATCAACGCGCCACAACCGATCTCGACACTCCCGAAGATTGGCGCACATGGCGCGCTGCGCGGGGAATCACATAATCTGGCGGATCATCCGATCGCCGTTTACATTGGCAAAATCATCTACAATGGGCCGCGCGGCCGTGGCGTGATGCTTTTGCCCTGCCCCCGTTTCCAATTCAGGAAACAGCGCCAGAAGCTCGCGGCGTTGCGCCGCATCCATGGCGCGCAAGGTTTTTGCCTCGGCGTGGAAGCTTTCGGTCCACATCCCGTCTGCCATCACGACCTGATGGTGCTCGAACATGATGTGGATATATGTGACGCGCAGGGTATCCAGCGGCATGATTTCACGGTGGTCAATCAAATCCTGCGCCGCGATCAGGCTTTCGCCCGCGCGGGCCGCAGGATGATCTGGCATAATCAAAATGCGATGACAGGGTGAGAGCATCACATCACGGGCGGGCAAGCCATGTCCCAAACTGCCCGCGCGCACCAAAATCGGGCGCAAAGACGCCGCGCGCTGCATATCCGCACGGCCCAAAAGGCGGGTGCCGATCCAAGCGATTTCTTGAACCCCATTGTCGCGGGTCACGATTTTATCGCCAATCGACAATTGCTCCACGGGGCGCTCACCTGACAAGGTGGAAATGCGGGTTCCAGGTGTAAAGCAAGGCGTTACATGGCTGATCGCAGGCTGCGTTGGCACAGTCACAAGGGGGCAGTTGGTCATTATCATTCACTCCAAACATTCGTTACTGACACGATCCAAGGCTTTGCCCAAGCAAAGCCCATGGCCCAACATGGGCGATCACCTGACTGTATGTGCCTCAAGGCGTTTTTTTCAGTGGCGCTCTTGTGGCGCTTTCGTGGCGATGGAGAAACAAAGCCCCCGATTCCCTAAGCCACGATTTACTATATAGATAACAGGCAAAATATTAACACATTTTTTACCGATCGGCGCCGCATCTATGGCAAGGGAACGGCAATCTTGGGTCACGCACATATGGCGCGCTAAAAGAGTGCAATTCCGTCAAAGGATAAGGCCACCTATACTTTCGACAGATGGCGGCCCTTGGTATTTTTTCATAGAAACAAGGCACCCCTAATACCCCGCTGCTCTCATGTGGTCTTCCCCTAGGTCCACATGGGAGCAGCCCCTTTCCCCAACACAACACCGCAAAATTCAGTCACACACACACCCATCGTGACTGGAGAGAAACAGAATGTTTCTCACTCTTGCTCAATTCTACCTTGGTATTTGGGCGCTGTGGCGCGGGGCTATTGCATTCTCAATCGCCTATTTCCGAGTAAATTTATCAGATTTACAAATCCGATAGAATCTGTCAGAAATAAAGCGCGTCACCTCTGCGCCTCCCTGCAGGGTGACGCGCATGAGATTAAGGATCGGGGGTTATCAGGCCGTGGTAAGCAACCAAACAGCATCAAACCCCCCGCAAAAAGGTGCGCGCAGATGAGCTACCAACGCAGCATCAATGGCGGGATGCCCGTCTACACCCTCGCGGAATTGGACCCGCTGGAAATCGCCGCGGTGCAGGCCTTGCGGCTTGCTGCCAAGGAGATGCCAGACGTGGACGCGGCAGCGCAAAACACGGCGGATCGCAATCTGATCGAAATCCTATATCTGTGGCAGACCCATGGCCGCCGCCCGCTGTGCAGCCATGCACAAGATTGTCCCTTGGTGGGCATGGACGAGGCGTGTTTTGCCAATCTGGTGGCTTTTGCAACAAAGGGCGAAAACGAGGACGCGCTGTTGATCGCAACGCTTTTGGTCAAGCCGAGCGTGGCCCCTATCCTTGCCGCCTGCGCGCTCTGCGTGGGCATGGCGCTGCTGCAAAGCAACCGCCAATGGCCCGAGACCGCCGCGCAAAACCCACGGTTTCTGCAATGACGATACCACGCCTTGGTGATGTCGGTCGAGCGTCACGCCATCGCTATCATTGACACGGCAGCTGGCCGCAGCGCGGGCGTGTTGCAGGGCATATACTATCGATGAAGGGGCCTGCCGTCCGACATAACGCGCAGTAAACGCTTGGCGCAGTCTAGCCAGAAAAACAGTGCTTGGTACCCGAGGCCGGACTCGAACCGGCAAGCCGTTAGGCGGTGGATTTTGAATCCACTGCGTCTACCAATTCCGCCACTCGGGCACTGTGGGATGCGTCCTATACCGCGCGGATGCGCGCGTCAACGGTTCAAAATACAGCCAAGTGCGAAAGTTTCATCTGCCGCGACACCACGCCCTGTAAGCTGATAAACAAACGCGCCAACCCGCTCATGCAAGGCACGGCGCATGACGGCCAGCTTGTCGCGATATTCACCCGAAAACCAAGACATCGAAATCGGGCTGTGATCCACGGGATAGGGAATCAAATTCCGCCAGCCCGCCGCACAAAAGGCCCCAATGGCGCGCGGCATATGCAGGGCGGATGTCACGATCACCCAATTCTGATTGGCCAGATCAGGGGTGAGGTCACGGGCAAGCGCGGCGGCGTTTTGCGCCGATTCCGCTGAATTGCGGCTTTGCGCCTCGAGATGCAGCCGCGCAGGCGTGACCCCCGCCTCTTGCAAGGCGCGCGCGCTGACCTCGGCCTCGCTGAGGCTCAACCCTTGCAAACCCAATCGCCCCTGCCCGCCCGCGATGATCACAGGGAGATTTGGCAGGGTCTCTGCCAGCGCGATGGTGGCCAAAATTCGATCCGCCCCCTCGCCCGTATTGACCAGACCATGGCGCAAGGTCAGGTCCGTATTTTCCGCGCCAGTCATTAATAATATACCACGCGCCTCAGTCAGATCTGGCATGGGGGCAAACCGTGCCTCAAGCGGGGCTGCAACCCATCGATCCACGGGGGCGGCCATGACAAAGCCCACAAAACCGATGGACAAGACCCAAAACCACACAGCCACGCGCCGCCACCGAAACAGCAACGCCAAAATGCCAAGCGCACCCAAAATGTGAGGCCATAACTCGACATAAAGCGCAAAGCGCATCAGCTTGGACGCAAGATAAAAAAGATCTTCCCCCATCTGCGCTGATCATGCCTCCAATTCGGCATCCCAATATAGAAAATCAAGCCAACTGTCGTGCAGGTAATTGGGCGGGAATTTGCGGCCCAGATTGCGCAATTCCTCGGCGCCTGGTTGGCGCGGGGCTTGGCGCAGGCTCATGCCCGCCTGACGCAGGCTTTTGGCCCCTTTGCGCAGGTTGCATCGCCCGCAAGCCGCGACCACATTCTCCCATGAGGTCACGCCGCCACGTGCGCGCGGCACCACGTGATCAAAGGTCAAATCCCCCCGCGAGCCGCAATATTGGCATGAAAATTGGTCCCGCAAGAAAAGATTAAAGCGCGTGAAGGCCACGCGCTTTTGAGGTTTCACATAATCCTTGAGGACCACCACAGACGGGATTTTAATCTTGGTCGTTGGCGAATGCACGAAGGTGTCATATTCAGCCACGATATCAACCCGATCGAGCCAAACCGCCTTCACCGCTTCCTGCCATGGCCAAAGCGACAAAGGGTAATAAGAAAGGGGCCGATAATCCGCATTCAGCACCAAAGCAGGATGTTGCTTCAGCGATGCTGGTTCACGCGTGAATTCGGTCCTGAAATCGCCATCCATAAGTGACTCCGTCTCCGCTCCGTTTGCCTGCGCCTCAAGCACCAGAGCGGGAGCCCCGCTCCAGCATTGATCCCACTATATATGGACGCTGCAATCTGGCAACCCCCTTCATTCAGTGGTGATACGTCAGAAATAACGGGGCGCTGCGTCACTTTTATGACATCGGCGCACAGGCGGGCTTTAGCGGGCCGTGGCGGGCTAGTCCTCCAGCCCAAATTTGTCGCGCAAAAAGGCCAGACAGACCTGCAAACCATCAGGCGCAATCCCATGCCCCGTGCCGCGCATGATATGGGCATAGACCTCGCGCCACCCTGCCTCTTGCAGCGCCTCGGCCGCTTCGGGCAGGGCTTGCGGTGGCACCACATCATCTTGATCGCCATGGATCAGCAACACGGGCGGACGACACGCGGCCTCCTCCTTCAGGCGTTCAGGCTCCAACAAACGCCCCGAGAACCCGACCACGGCGCGCAATCCATCCTCCATCCGCGGAGCCAGATGCAGGCTCAACATCGTCCCTTGCGAGAAGCCGACCAGCGCCACATCGCGGGCGGTCAGGTTGTTCTCTGCCATCACCTGTTCCAAAAACGCATTGAAATCATCAAAGGCGCGCGCAAGCCCTGCGCGTGCATCCTCCTCGGAGGAGCCATCAATCCATGGGATCGGGAACCATTGATAGCCCATCGGATTAACCGAACAGGCCTCTGGCGCATTGGGGGCGATGAAAAGCGTATCTGGCAGATGCGGGGCCATCGGGTCAGCCAGCCCCAGCAAATCCGCGCCATCCGCGCCATACCCATGCACGAAAATCACCGCGCGTGCGATATAGCCCGACTGAGGCTCTTTGACCGAATACTCCAATGCGCGCGTCATGTGATCCCCTCGCGTTCTTTGACCATGTGGTAGTAGCCCCACAAGGCCCGCGCGGCAATGGCGCGATGCGGGGCCCAAGGGGTAGCAAGCGCGCGCAAGCGCCGCTCATCTGGGCGGTCTGACAAATCAAACAAAAGCCGCGCTGCCTCCTGTAGGGCCAAATCCCCTGCCGCAAAGGCATCGGAATGGCCAAGCGCGAACATGGCATATATTTCTGCGGTCCAGCGGCCAATTCCCTTCACAGCGGTCAGGGTCGCCACCACCGCTTCGGTGTTTTGATGATGCAACGCCGCATAATCGATCTGCGCCTCGGCCAAAGCCCGCATATACCCCGCTTTTTGGCGGCTCAGGCCAAGCGCGCGCAGATCCTCCTCCTGCACGCCAAGCACGGCCTCAGGTCGCAACAATCCAGCATCGGACAACCGCGCGGTGATCGCATTGGCACTGGCCACGGATACCTGCTGCGAGATGATCGCCTTGGCCAAGGCCACAAACCCCGCCTCCCGACTGCGCAGGGTGATGCGCGCGGGATCAACCCGCGCAAAGGCAGGCTCAATCTGGCACAAATCGGCCAAGCCGATGGCAAGGGTATCTGGATCTTTGAGAAGATAAGCATCAGCCATTGCGCAACCTGTCGCAGTCAAATCATGCACTGCACCCTAGACCTGCCGCGCCAAAAGGCATAGCCCTGAGCGGGACCTGTGCCAAAGAATGACCCGAAAATGACCGATGTTTTGATTGATGATCGCGCCGCCAAGCGCAATGTGTTCGTGCTGATCCTCGCGCAGGCCTTTCTGGGCGCGCAAATGCCCATGATTTTTGTCATCGGCGGGCTTGCGGGATTGATGATTGCGCCAAGCCCTGCTTTGGCCACGATTCCAATCTCCCTGATCGTCTTTGGCTCCATGACCACTGCACCTTGGCTGTCGGCCCTGATGCAGCGCTATGGTCGCAAAACGGGGTTTATTGTCGGCGCGCTTGGTGGGGCTGCGGGCGCCGCAATTGCAAGCTACGGCCTTTATGCCAATCACTTCCTGATTTTTCTGCTCGGCTCATATGTGACGGGCATTTATATGTCGGCGCATGGGTTTTACCGCTTTGCCGCCGCCGACAGCGCCTCGGATGATTTTCGACCGCGCGCGATTTCCTATGTGATGGCGGGGGGGTTGCTCTCGGCACTCATTGGACCGCAGATGGTGAAACTGACCACAGATGCCACCGTGGTGCCGTTCTTGGGCACTTACCTCAGTGTGGTCATCATCAATTTGATTGGGCTTTTTCTGTTTTTTCTTCTGGATCTGCCCCAGCCTAAAACCCAATCCGCTGATGCCCCGCAGGCCCGCAGCCGCATGGAATTGCTGCGTGATCCGAAAATCGCCGTGGCGGTGATTTGCGGTATGGTCTCCTATGCGCTGATGAACCTTATCATGACCTCCACACCCTTGGCGGTGGTGGGATGCGGCTTCACCACGGGCACGGCGGCGGATATCGTCTCGGCCCATGTGATTGCCATGTATGCGCCCTCCTTTATCACGGGCCATATCATCGCGCGCTTTGGCGCGGTGCGGGTTGTGGCGCTTGGTCTGTTCTTATTGGCCCTTGCGGGTGTAGTCGCCCTGATGGGGGTGGAATTGACGAATTTCTTCATCGCGCTGATTTTGCTCGGCGTGGGGTGGAATTTCGGATTTATCGGGGCCACCGCCCTGTTGACCCAAGCCCATCCTGCGCATGAACGCGGCCGCGTCCAAGGTTTGAATGATTTCCTTGTCTTTGGCGGCGTCACCTTTGCCTCGCTGTTTTCAGGGGTCTTGATGTCTGTTGGCGAGGGGACGGTAGCGGGGTGGAACGCGGTCAATATCGCGATGATCCCCTTTTTGGTCTTGGCGGGTGCGGCGCTGATCTGGTTGGTGCTGCGCCCCTCGGATGAGGCCACGGCATAACCCTACCAACGCCCTGTTGCGGCCACATATGCCAAGCGCAGGCGCTTGCCCGCCTCGGAGGGGTCAAGGCGGCCTTGCGCCACCCGTGCAGGATCGGCGACCACCCGTTTCAAAATCGGCTCGGCCAGCCACGCAGGGTAGAGCGCGGGCACAAGCGCGGGCGGCAGCAAGCCGCGCTCGATCCGCGCCGCGCGGATTTTGCCCAAGCCCAAACGCGCCAAATGTGCCAGCGTGGCGGGCCTGCCATCGAAAAGGGGCACGCGCCCCATCTGCTCGAGCGCGGGAATGGCGCGCAGATAATTGGCCAGCCCCATCGCCCACCCCATGGCACGCAAGGCAGGCTCAAACATCGGGTCCGCCCCCAAACTGCGCGCGGCCATCCACAAAAGGCCACCCCCCGTGGCTTCGATATAGGCGATGAAATCCGCTTCGCTGGCAAAGCCTGTCTTGGTTGTGTCACGCATTCGTGCAGCCACCAGATCGGACAAAAGCCCCGCATCATCGGCAGGCAGGCTTGCCGCAAGCGGGGCGGCCCATTCATGCGCAGGCAGCGCGCGCCCCTCGCGCAAGGCATCGGCCAGATCGGCCCAAAATTGCAGCCGCATCTGCGCCACAAGCGGCTCGGGCGAGGCATAGGGCGCGCGCGCGATTTCCAGATTGACCGCATAAATCGCAAACAGGCGCGCGCGCAGCGATACGGGGGCAGCCATCACCGCCAAGAACCGCTCAGGATCACCGCGCGCGACAAAGTCACCAAGCCGCGCCAAATCTGGGCTCATGATGCAGGTGCCCCATCTTGGATCAGCTTCCATGTCACTGCATCCAAAAGCGCCTCGAAACTTGCATCCACGATATTGGCCGAAACCCCCACGGTCGACCAACGCCGCCCCGTGTCATCCTCGCTGTCGATAATGACCCGCGTGACGGCCTCGGTGCCGCCTTGGGTGATCCGCACCTTGAAATCGACCAGACGGATCGTGTCGATATATTTCTGATACGGCCCCAAATCCTTGGCCAAGGCTTTGGAGAGCGCATTTACAGGGCCGCGATCTGATCCTGTTTCATCCATGCTTTCGGACACGGAGAGCATTTTCAGATCACCAATTTTGACAACCACCACCGCCTCAGAGAGGCTGACCATCTCATTATATTTGTTTTTGCGCCGCTCCACCGTGACGCGATAGCGTTTCACCTCGAAAAAGCGGGGCATCTGGCCAAGGGCGCGGCGCGCAAGCAACTCGAAACTGGCCTGCGCCGTATCATAGGAATAGCCTGCCGCCTCGCGGGTTTTGATTTCCTCCAAGATCGCGCCAAGCGCAGGATCGCCATCGGCCACCATGATCCCCGCCTCGCTCAGGCGGCGGCGCAGATTGGATTGCCCTGCTTGGTTGGACATCGGGATCACCCGTGCATTGCCGACCTGTTCGGGCAAGATGTGCTCATAGGTGGAGGGGTTTTTCAGGATGGCCGAAGCGTGCAAACCTGCCTTATGTGCAAAGGCAGAGCTGCCCACATAAGGGGCTTGGCGCTGTGGCACGCGGTTGAGAATTTCATCAAGCAAGCGTGAGGCACGGGTCAACCCCTGCAACCCCTCGGCCGTGACCCCGATATGATAGCGACTGCGGTATGGTTCCTTCAACAACAGCGTTGCAATCAGCGTGGTCAGGTTCGCGTTCCCGCAGCGCTCGCCCAGACCATTGAGCGTGCCTTGAATATGGCGCGCGCCCGCATCCACAGCGGCCAAACTGCCCGCAACGGCGGTTTCCGTGTCATTATGGGTGTGAATCCCCAAACGATCCCCCGCCACGCCCGAAGCAATAACCGCCCGCGTGATCTGGCCAATCTCCTCAGGCAAGGTGCCGCCATTGGTGTCACAAAGCACGATCCACCGCGCGCCCGCCGCCTGCGCGGCATGAATGGCGGCCAATGCGTAATCGGGATTGGCCTTATAGCCATCAAAGAAATGTTCGGCGTCAAACAGGGCTTCGCGGCCCTCGGCCACGAGATGGGCGATGGAGGCGCGGATGTTTTCGAGGTTCTCCTCAAGGCTGATCCCAAGCGCCTCGGTCACGTGGAAATCATGGGTCTTGCCCACCAGACAGACGGCCGATGTGCCCGCGTTCATCACGCCCGCCAGAACATCGTCATTGGCGGCAGAGCGGCCCGCGCGTTTGGTCATGCCGAAGGCCGCCATGGTCGCGCGGGTGTCTGGCACGGCTTCGAAAAACGCGCTGTCTGTGGGGTTGGCGCCGGGCCAGCCCCCTTCGATATAATCCACCCCCAGATCATCCAGCATCGCGGCAATGCGCAGCTTGTCTTGGGTGGAGAATTGCACCCCTTGGGTCTGCTGCCCATCGCGCAAGGTGGTGTCATAGATATAGAGGCGGTCGCGGGTCATGGTTGTGCCCTTAGGTAACTTGGCGGGGTGCCTGCACCCCGCTTCGCCCCCGACCCGCCCCCCAGGGCGGGGGCGAAACCGCCCCCACCCTCGGGTCGGGCGCGAAGCTGTGTCGTGCGGAACATCATAGCAGGCCCTCAAGCTTGGCGGGGTCGAAACGCGCGGTCCGGATCAATTCCACCCCCTCCTTGGTCATCCGCACCTCGACACCTGCATCGGTGAGGGCGGATTTGAGGGCATCGAGGGTGGAGAAGTCTTTGGTTTGGATGGCGACTTTTCTCAATTTGAAAAGCTTTTCCGCTATTTGTGAAAGTTCTCGTTGATGACTTGAACCCGTATCACCATGCGCGATCGACTCAATTCCAACCCCGTAGCGGCCCTGCGAAACCGCAGTTTCGGACGGATGATACTTTTCAAGGATGGACCCAAGATTAAAACCTAAGAAATTTAACGCGCCTGCAAGGTTGACCACGGACAGTTGGCGCAGATAGCGCGAGATCAAAGTTAGCGCTTCGGACGTATTCAAATCGTTGGACAAAACATCAACGACCTCTTGCGGCGGCGGCGTTTTGATCAGAGCGTTAAGTGGATGGTTCAGCTCGTCATTTGCAAGCAACGTAGCAATCTTGCGCATCACCACCTTAACTTCTCGCACCTTTGCCTCCGTCCAATCCATCGGCTTGGAATAATGCGTCATCAGCATGACATAGCGGATCACCTCGCCTGGCACGCCTTGGTCGAGCAAATCGCGCACGGTGAAGAAATTGCCCAAGGATTTGGACATCTTCTTACCCTCGACCTGCAACATCTCATTGTGCAGCCAGATATTGGCAAACCCCGCGCCTTCATGCGCGCAGCAGCTTTGCGCGATCTCATTCTCATGATGCGGGAACATCAGATCATTGCCGCCGCCGTGAATATCGAAATGCGCGCCCAGCAATTCGTGGCTCATGGCCGAACATTCAATATGCCATCCAGGACGGCCATAGCCCCATGGGCTGTCCCATCCGGGCGTATCCGCATCGGATGGTTTCCACAGCACGAAATCCATCGCATCGCGCTTATAAGGCGCCACCTCGACCCGCGCGCCTGCGATCATATCGTCCACCGACCGCCCCGACAGGCGGCCATATGCAGGGTAGCTTGCCACTGAGAACAGCACATGGCCCTCGGCCGCATAGGCATGGCCCTTTTCAATCAACCCCTCAATCATCGCGATCATCTGGTCGATATATTCGGTTGCGCGCGGCTCATGCGTGGGGCGCAAAATGCCAAGCGCATCCATATCTTCATGATACCAGCCGATGGTTTCCTCGGTGATTTCGGCAATGCTGCGCCCTGTTTCACGGGCCTTCGCGTTGATCTTGTCATCCACATCGGTGAAATTGCGCACATAGGTGACGTGATCCTCGCCATATTCATGGCAGAGCAGCCGATAGAGCACATCAAACACAATCGCAGGGCGGGCATTGCCCAAATGGGCGCGGTCATAAACCGTGGGGCCGCAGAGATAGAGGCGAATGTTGTGCGGATCAATCGGCACAAAATCCTCCACCTTGCGGGACATTGAATTTCTGAGCTTGATCTTGGCCATGAGCCGTCCCGTTTTTTGCGCCCCGTTTTTGCGTCTTTGACCTATCAGTTTGTTTTGGAATTGCAAATATCCCAATCCGCGTTGCGCCAAAGCCTATAGATCCAGCATTGCAGCAGCGGACTGCATAATTTCCTTGCATTCGATATCAAAATCCACATTTTGGGGCCATGTTCGAAGATTTTGTGGAGCGCCATTGCAAATCTCTGCCTGGTGCGCGCCTGTCTGAACCGTTCGGCCCAGATATGTATGTGTGGACTGTGGCCGAAAAAATGTTTGCAGCTTACACTCGGGGCAGCACAGGTGTCTCACTACGCGCGGAAACGGCGACAGAGGCGCAGAAAATGATACAAGCGGGAAAGGCTGTTTCCGCCCCCTATCTCAAAAGCGGGGGGTGGGTGATGTTGCAATGGGAAAACACCACACCCTATGAACTGCGCCGCTATATCACGCGCAGCTATGCACAGGTCCGTGCAGGATTAAACGCCAATCAGCAAGCCAGCCTTCCGCCATTTGATGAGGCGAAATTCTTGGGCTAACGCGACAGGGCTGCGGCCTCTTGTGCCAGTCTGGTGATCGCCTCCCAATCACCCGCCGCCATTGCGGATTTGGGCGCGACCCATGAGCCACCCGCACACAAGACATTGGGCAGGCTCAGATAGCTTGGCGCATTGGCAAGGCTAACCCCGCCGGTGGGACAAAAGGCCACTTGAGGAATAGGTCCACCAATGGATTTTATCGCATTGGCCCCGCCTGCCGCCTCGGCGGGAAAGAATTTGAGCATATCATAGCCTTGCTCATACAGCGCCATCACCTCAGACGCCGTCACCGCGCCTGGCAGAAGCGGCAGCGCCTCGGCACTGGCCGCCGCAATCACGCGCGGCGTGGCACCAGGACTGACCGCGAATTGCGCGCCAGCGGCTTTGGCTGCCTTCATATCGGCGGGGGTCAGGATCGTGCCTGCGCCCACAATGCCCCCCTCCACCTCGGACATGGCGGCAATGGCATCAAGCGCGCAGTCGCTGCGCAAAGTGACCTCCAAGACGGGCAAGCCGCCCGCAACCAAGGCACGGGCCAGCGGCACCGCATGGGCGATATCCTCGATCACCAAAACAGGAATAATCGGCGCGTGGGCCGCAAGGCCACGCGCAAATTTGGATTGCTCTTGCGGTGTCATGTGACCCCTTTTCCTTTCTTACACCACAACCCCTGCCCCGCTTGAGGCGGGGCCCGCATGGGCGCGGAAAATGTCAAACAATTCGCGGCCAATCCCGTGGCCATTGGCGCTCAGATCAGGTGTGGCGGCAGCACGTGTGGCCAGATCAGGCACCAAGGCCTCCAGCACGCCCGATGCGGCATCCACACGGATCATATCGCCATCCTGCAACCGTGCAAGCCAACCGCCATCCACCGCCTCCGGGCTGACATGGATTGCGGCAGGCACCTTGCCCGATGCGCCCGACATACGGCCATCGGTCACCAAGGCCACCTTATGGCCGCGATCCTGCAACACCGCCAAAATCGGGGTCAGATTGTGCAATTCAGGCATCCCATTGGCCTTTGGCCCTTGGAAACGGACCACAACCACAACATCGCGGTTCAAATCGCCTGCCTGAAACGCGGCTTTGACTGCGGCTTGATCCTCGAAAATCGCGGCAGGCGCTTCGATGATATGGCGCTCTGGCGCGACAGCGGACACTTTCATCACGCCCTCGCCCAGATTTCCCTTCAGCGCCACAAGCCCGCCCGTGGTTTGAAAGGCATCCTCCACAGGCCGCAGGATTTTTTCGTTCAGCGTGGTTTTTGGCCCTTCGTGATACATCACCCCGCCCTCGTCCAATTTTGGCTCTTGTGTGTAATGGGCCAAACCCTGCCCCATCACGGTCTGGGTGTCGGGGTGCAACAACCCCGCATCGAGCAATTCACCGATCATAAAACCCAAACCGCCTGCCGCGTGGAAATGATTCACATCGGCCAAACCATTGGGATAGACCCGCGCCATCAGCGGCGTTGCGGCGGAGATATCTGCGAAATCCTGCGGCTCTAGGATCACGCCTGCCGCGCGGGCCATCGCGACCAAATGGATCACCAAATTGGTCGACCCGCCCGTGGCCATCAACCCCACAAGACCATTCACAAAGGCCTTTTCATCCAGAATATCGCAAACGGGGCGATACTGATCCCCAAGCGCGGTGATTTTGGCCACTTGCGCCACCCCTGCATCGGTCAGCGCATCGCGCAAGGGCGTGTGCGGGTTCACGAAGCTGGCGCCTGGCAAATGCAGGCCCATAAATTCCATCAGCATTTGGTTGGAATTGGCCGTGCCATAAAAGGTGCAGGTGCCTGGCCCATGATAGGAGGCCATCTCGGCCTTCATCAATTCTTCGCGCCCGACTTCCCCTGCGGCAAATTGTTGGCGCACTTTGGCTTTTTCATCATTGGGCAGGCCGCTGGTCATCGGCCCTGCGGGCAGGAAAATCGAAGGCAAATAGCCAAATGTCGCCGCTGCAATCACCAACCCCGGCACGATTTTGTCGCATACGCCCAGATAAATGGCCGCGTCAAAGGTGTTGTGGCTGAGGGCAACACCCGCCGCCAAGGCGATCACATCGCGCGAAAACAGGCTCAACTCCATCCCCACCTGCCCTTGGGTCACGCCATCGCACATGGCAGGCACCCCGCCTGCAACTTGCGCGGTTGCCCCATTGGCGCGCGCGGCTTGCTTGATCCGTTCGGGGAAACTCTCGAAGGGCTTATGCGCCGAGAGCATATCATTATAGGCGGTCACGATGCCAAGGTTCGGCGCACGGGCCGCGACCAGAGGGTCCTTGTCCCCCTCCATCGCGGCATAGGCATGGGCCTGATTGCCACAGGTCAAATGTGCACGGCGCGGGCCATCTGCTGCGGCGGCACGCATTCGATCCAAATAGGTCTGACGCGGCCCTTGCGAGCGCGCCACAATCCGCGCGGTGACGGCTTCGATACGGGGATCAAGGGACATCGACACAAACCTCCATCTTCTGGGGTTTGCTATAATATGTTAGCGCTAACTATGCCAGAGGGAAATCGCACTCAATGCGGCGCGACATTCGGCAAAAACACCTTTTCGCCGCGATATAGAAGTGAAACACCCTTTTGGAACAGGTGAATTTTCTCAGGTGCTGCACCCAGTCGCAGCACTTCCCCCCGCATCGAAGGGTGGATACCCGAAAGTTTTGCAATCACGGGATCATCGCCGGTGCTGCTTTTCGCGTCAAAATAAAGCAGCGTCACTTCGCCAAGCGCCTCGGTGATACCAACACGCCCCTCAAAGGCGAAATCAGCCCCATCTGCGGGGGTAAAATCTTCGGGACGGATCCCGATCTCGACTTGCATCCCTACATCGCCTTTTTGGGTCGGGATGGCGGCTGTGATGATCCCGCCGCCTTGATCGGTGCGGATCTTGGTGGTTTTGCCTGTGCCAACGACCTCGCCCGATAAGAGGTTCATCGCGGGGCTGCCGATAAAGCGCGCCACGAATGTGGAATTGGGACGCTCGTATAGATCAAGCGGCGCACCCACCTGCGCAATACCGCCACCGGCCAAGACCACGATACGGCTTGCCAAAGTCATGGCTTCGACCTGATCATGGGTCACATAGATCATGGTTGTTTCTGGCATCGCTTCTTTGAGCTGCGCGATCTCAAGACGGGTCGCCACGCGCAAAGCCGCATCGAGGTTTGACAAGGGCTCATCAAATAGAAACACCTTGGGATCGCGCACAATGGCGCGCCCGATTGCCACGCGCTGGCGCTGACCGCCCGACAATTCCTTGGGCAGGCGATCCAACAAGCTGCCCAGTTGCAATTTCTCGGCGGCGGCGCGAACCGCCTTGTCGATGGCCTCTTTGCCCTGCCCCGCAATGCGCAGGGAAAAGGCCATGTTATCATAGACGCTCATATGCGGATAAAGCGCGTAGGATTGGAACACCATCGCAATCCCCCGCTGCGAAGGGGGCATATCATTGACGCGCATCCCGTCAATTTCCAACGTGCCACCCGTGATCCGCTCTAGCCCCGCGATCATGCGCAACAGCGTGGATTTCCCACAGCCAGAGGGGCCAACGAATACGACCAATTCGCCCGTCTTGATCTCTAGATCAATATCGGACAGCACCTTGACCTTGCCATAGGCCTTTTCAACAGCACTCAGTTTCAAATCGGTCATATCCTTGCCTCCCCTTCCTCATCCGCGCCTCAGCGCGCGCGTGCCCCAAACCATGCTTGGTAGGGCGGCAATGTCAGTTTTCCTGCTGCCACCGTGGCGGTGAATGGTGCCGCGATTTCCGCATATTCGCCTTCGGGCAGGGTTAATCTGCGCGTCTCTCCAGAGAGGTTAAAGACGCACAGCACCGCACGCGCCGCACCCCCGCGCCAAAAGCCAACGACACCATCGGCATGGGTCACAAATTCAAAATCCCCCTTCACCAATTCGGGCAAGGATTTGCGCAGGGCAATGATCTGGCGATAAAAATCCAACATACTGTCATCAGCGCGGCTTTGTGCCTCGACCGAGCGGTTGAGATGCTCCACCGCCACAGGCAGCCATGGCTTACCTTGACTGAAGCCGCCATTGTGATTGTCGCTGACCCAAGGCATCGGGGTGCGGCAGCCATCCCGACCCTTGAATTTTGGCCAGAAACGGATGCCATAAGGATCCTGCAAATCCTCGAAGGCGACATAGGCCTCGGTCAGCCCTAATTCTTCGCCTTGATAGAGGCAAACCGAGCCGCGCAAAGACATCAACAGCGCGGTAAAGACGCGCTGCCCTGCCTCGTCCAAATTCCAACGGGTTGGATGGCGCACCACATCATGGTTGGAAAAGGCCCAACAGGCCCAGCCATCGCCAATGCTGGCCTCCTGCTTGCCGATCACCGCCCCCACGACCTCGGCGCTTGGGGTCTGGCCCGAAAGAAAATCAAAGCTGTAGCACATATGCACCTTATCACCGCCTGAGGTGTATTGCGCCTGTATCTCAAGGCCATATTGCGCATCGCCCACCTCGCCCACGGCGGTGGCGGCGGGATATTCATCCATCACCGCGCGCATACGGCGCAGGAAATCTAGGTTTTCGGGTTGGTTTTTATCATAGAGGTGATCTTGCCAATTATAGGGGTTCACCTCGGGCGCAATGGTGAAATTGCGCCGCTCTGGCGACAGGGCGGGATTGTCGCGCAATTTGCGGTCATGGAAATAGAAATTGATCGTATCCAGACGGAACCCATCAACCCCCCGATCCAACCAAAAGCGGCACACATCCAAAAGCGCATCTTGCACATCTGGGTTATGCAGGTTCAAATCTGGCTGCGCGACAAGAAAATTGTGCAGGTAATACTGCATCCGCTCGGGCGACCATTCCCATGCACTGCCGCCAAAGATCGACAGCCAGTTGTTGGGCGGGCTGCCATCTGGCTTGGCATCGGCCCAAACATACCAATCTGCTTTTGGATTGTCGCGGTTCTCGCGGCTTTCGACAAACCATGGATGCTGATCCGAGCTGTGCGACAGCACCAAATCAATCAAGACCTTCAACCCCAGACGATGCGCCTTTTCAATGAGCGCATCAAAATCGCTCAATGTGCCAAACATCGGGTCAACATCGCGGTAATCCGAGACATCATAACCAAAATCAAGCATGGGCGATTTAAAGAACGGCGAAATCCAAATCGCGTCCACCCCAAGGCTGGCGATATGGTCAAGGCGGTGAATGATCCCCGCCAAATCGCCGATGCCATCATCATTGCTGTCTTGATAGCTGCGCGGGTAAATCTGATAAATCACCGCGCCACGCCACCAATCCTTATCAATGCCAAGGATATCGTTGGGGTTAATTTCAGGCATAATTGTCATTTATTGTCTCACTTCACAGAGCCAGCCAAAAGGCCGCGCACCAAGTAACGTTGCAGGGAAAAGAAAACCACCAAAGGCACGGCGATTGACACGAAGGCGGAGGTGGCCAAGATCTCCCAATCGCCGCCGCGCGTGCCCATCATTTCGACCAATTGCCGCGTCATCACCGTGGTCTCGCCAGAGCTGTCAATCAGGAACACCATGGCGACCAACAGATCATTCCATGTCCAAAGGAATTGGAAAATCGCAAAGGAGGCCAAGGCCGGAAAACTCAGCGGCAGGATGATCCGCGTGAAAATCTGAAACTCACTCGCGCCATCCACGCGTGCGTTTTCAATCACCTCGCGCGGCAGGCCCACCATGTAATTGCGCAAAAGGTAAATCGCCAAGGGCAGGCCAAAGCCCGTATGGGCCAACCAGACCCCCAGATAGCCTTTTCCGATGCCAATATCATTATGCAGCTTCAACAAGGGGATCAGCGCCAATTGCAGCGGCACGACCAACAACCCCACAATCGCCGCGATCAACAGCGCGCGGCCAGGAAATTCCATCCATGCCAGCGCATAGGCGGCAAAAGCCGCGATCAAAATGGGGATGATCGTTGCAGGGATTGTCACGGTCAGCGTGTTGAAAAACGCCTTTGACATCCCCTCGCGGTTTGAAGGGTCGAATAGGACGTTTCGATAATTGCCAATCGTGAAATCAGGGGGCGCAGAAACGGTGACAAAAATCCGCGCACCGCGCCCCTCGATCTGATCCGCCGTGCCGCGCCATTCATAATCGCCGCGCGCCGTCACGCTCAGGGTTTCCCCCTCGCCCAGATCAGCCACCTCATCGGGTTGATAGGCATCAATCGCGCGCGAAGATGCCCCCCAAGCCATAATCTCCTTGGCGATGTCATCTAGATTTGCGGCGGCGCCGCTCTCGACAAAAATATTGCCCGCGACCAAAAAGACACCATCGCCCAGATCAACCCGCGCCTCGTCAGGGTCAGCGGTGCGATAAGTCTCATTTTGCACGGCAGGAAACAGCGCCGCCCACCATCCCGAACTGCGGATTTGATCCGTTGTGCGGAAGGAGGACACCAATAGCCCCAATGTCGGCAGAACCCAAACGATCACAAGGGCCATGGCTGAAAAATGCACCGCCCATGACAGGCCCGATTTGCGCCCCGCGATATGATCCATCAGCGCATCTCCCGTCTGGCGTTATAGACGTTCCACACAAGGATCGGCAGCACGAGGATCATGATCACCATCGCGGCCGCAGAACCCACGCCCCAATCATTGGCGCGGAACAGTTTGTCATACATATAATTGGCCAAAACTTGGGTTTCCCATTGCCCATTGGTCATCGCAAACACGATGTCGAACACCTTGAGAACCACAATCGTAATGGTCGTCCAAACCACGACAATCGTGCCCGCGATTTGCGGCACTTTGATTTTAAAGAAAATCTGAAATGGGTTTGCCCCGTCCACAATGGCGGCCTCAATGGTTTCCTCGGGAATACCGCGCAAAGCCGCCGATAGGATCACCATGGCAAAGCCTGTCTGAATCCATATCAAAACGATAATCAGGAAAATATTGTTCCAAAACGGCACAGTCAGCCAAGTGATCGGGCTGTCGCCGCCAAGCTGCAAATAGACCGCATTCAGAATGCCAATTTGCGCGACATCCTCGGGGCGGGCATCATAGACCAGTTTGAAGATCACCGCCGCACCCACAAAGGAAATCGCCATCGGCATAAAGATCAGCGACTTGGCAATATTCCCCCATGAAATGCGGTCGGTCAGCTGCGCCGCCAACAAGCCAAAAGCAGTCGAGGCCGCAGGCACGATCAGAAGCCACAAGAAATTGTTGCGCAGCGCCTCCCAGAATTTGGGGTCATGCGCCATTTGGGTGTAATTGTCCAAACCGACAAACGCGCCCCCAAGGCTGCGGTCGGTCAGGGACAGGCGCAACGTCTCGAAAACGGGATAGGCCAGATAAAGTGTCAGCGCGAAAATGGCAGGAAACAGAAACAGCCACGGGCGTATCGCATTGGCGCGGTTGATGTTGCGCCCCGCATTTTGCCCCTTGGCAGGGTATAGAACCCGATCCAGAAATTGATTGGAGAGGTAAAAATAACCCACGCATCCCCCCACCCCGATCAGGATGGTCAATGCCGCTTGCATGATTGGTGACATGGGAACCCTCCCAGATAAGCGGTGCGGCGCCACCGCGCCACCGCATGGGGATCAGCCCGCATTTTGCGGACTGATCACTGCTTTACATGATTACTTAATCGCGTCCCAGCTTTGCTGGATGGTTGCGGCAACCGCCGCCGCATCCGCGCCACCTGCATAATCCACCATACCCGTCCAGAAGCTGCCTGCGCCAATCGCGCCTGGCATCAGGTCGGACCCGTCAAAACGGAAGGTCGTTGCATTGAGCAGGATTTCCCCCTGACCGCGCAGCGTATCGGTTTCATATGTGGCCAAGTTCACGCCCGCATGAGGTGTGAGGAAGCCCCCCTGCGCCATCATGATCTCATGCGCGACAGGTGTTTTCAGAAACTCGATAAAGGCCATGGTCGCATCGGAAGGATCCGTGACCGCCATTAGCGTGCCGCCACCCAAAACGGGGCTGCCAAGGTCTTTTTCTGCAAAGGCAGGGAAGTAGAAGAAATCCGCATCCTCGCCCACAACCGTGCCCTCAGGGAAGAAGGCAGGAATAAAGCTTGCCTGACGGTGCATATAGCATCCAGGAGGCGACTGGAACAAACCCGCAGGGCTATCACGGAAATCGGTGGTGGCAACCGCGCCAGCGCCGCCCATCACATAGGCGTCATTGCGCGCAAATGTGCCAAAGGTTTCAATCGCCTCGACCACGCGCGGGTCATCGAAGGAAATCTCATTGGCCACCCATGCGTCATAGACATCAGGGGTCTGGGTGCGCAGCATCAAATCCTCAACCCAGTCGGTCGCAGGCCAGCCTGTGGCGGCCCCAGACCCCAGACCGATACACCAAGGCGTGCCGCCATCAGCAACGATCTGATCGGAAAGGGCGAGCAGCTCTTCCATGGTTGTTGGCACTTCATAGCCTGCATCCTCGAAATTCTCAGGCACATACCACACCAACGACTTCACGTTGACGTTGAAGAAGAAACCATAGAACTGATCCGCGCCCGATTGATCGGCATAGGTGCCCAGATCAACCCATGATGGGCCTGCGGCGAAGTTTTCAGACACCCACGCGGCATTATCCGCACCAAGCGGGGTCAACAGACCATTGGCCGCCATATTGGCCGCAAGGCCTGGCTGGGGGAAAACCGCGATATTGGGCGCAGAGCCCGCTTCGGCATCAATCACGATTTGCTGCTCAAAGCTGTCCGAGCCAGTGTAGGTCGCATCCGCCCCTGTGGCCGCCTCGAAATAGGCCAACAGCGCGTCAAAGCGATCCGCCTCAGGCGAAAGCCATGGACCTGCGATGGTCACGCTCTGGCCTGTCAAATCATAGGCCGCGGCAAAAGCCTCGTAGCTGGCCCAGTTAAAATCACCCTCACCCACAGGGAAAACGAGACCGCCATGCGCATCTGCCATCGCCATCCCAGAGGAGAGCGCAAGGGCCGCCGCGCTTGCGTAAAATGAACGTTTCATATGGAACCTCCCAGAACCGCGCCCCCGCTTTGAGGGCGCTTAGAGGCGCTATTTGAACCCTTATTGCGCGATTCCGTCAAGGGCATTTCAAAGCGCTTTGGAAAACTTTTTTAGGACGCCCTCGCCCCAACAGCCCAAGGTGTTGAAACCTGTATGAAATTTAATTTTCTGATAAATTAAAAAGGTATTTCGCAATTGCAGCAATTCATCTTGGTGAAAATTTACTTTTGACAATCCCGCAAAAACGCGCCTAGCTAGAACCAGAATTGAAAGCGCTTTGGGCATTGCATCGCCGATTGCAGCCTCCGATACGGGCAGATGTGTTCGGGCAAGGCGGGATCGCGAAAAGCCAAGCGTAAGGGAGGACGGAACATGGCAAAAGGGATGGTTGCGCCATGAATCTGCGCGAATTGGCGGCGTCATTGGGTCTGTCGCAAACCACGGTCAGCCGTGCGTTGAATGGCTATCCCGAAGTCAGCACCGAAACCCGCCTTCGGGTCGAAGCCGCCGCAAGGGCCGCCAATTATCAACCCAATTCCCGCGCCCGCCGTTTGGCCACAGGGCGTGCAATGACCATTGGCCATGTGATCACCCACACGGGCGAAACCGAAATGGTCAACCCCATCTTTGCCGATTTCCTCGCTGGCGCAGGGGAGGTTTACGCGCGCGAGGGCTATGACCTGCTGCTGTCCATCGTGCATGAGGGCGCAGCCGAACGCGCCTATCGGCAAATGGCGGCCAATGGTTCGGTCGATGGGGTCATGGTGCAAGGCCCCCGTGTCGAAGACCCGCGCATCGGCTTGTTGCAAGAACTCGGCCTGCCCTTTCTGGTGCATGGGCGCACGGGCGAGTCGGGAGGGTATAACTGGCTCGACATCGCAAATTTGCGCGCCTTTCGCCGTGCAACGGAATTCCTGCTCGATCTCGGCCATCGGCGCATCGCGCTGATCAATGGCCAAGAGGCGATGGATTTTGCCGCCCGCCGCCGCCGCGGCTATGAGGAGGCCTTGCGCGCCCGTGGTATCGCCCCTGATCCTGCGCTGATGTCCGCAGATGTGATGACCGAAGGATATGGTCACCGCGCGGCAGCCAATCTCTTGGACCGCGGCAATGCCCCCACCGCCTTTCTGGTTTCCTCGGTGATTTCTGCGATTGGCGTGCGCCAAGCCGCCATTGAGCGCGGCCTGCAATTAGGACGGGATATTTCGATCATCACCCATGATGATGTGCTCTCTTATCTCAATAATGATGCCGAAGGCCCCGCTTTTACCGCCACACGCAGCTCCATTCGCGCGGCAGGTCGGCGCTGTGCGGAAATTCTGATCGAACGGATCAAACACCCAAACGCGCCCTTTGTGCATGAGTTATGGGAAGCAGAATTGATGGTCGGCCGCTCCACGGGTCCCGCCCCCTAAACGGACGCCACCCGCAAAATCGCGTTTTTTACTTCTCCCCCAAGTGGAGCCACCTGATATGACCCTCCCCTCCCTACCCACGCGCGCGGATTTCCCGCCTGATTTCATGTTGGGTGTCGCAACCTCCGCCTATCAAATCGAAGGCCATGGCCAAGGTGGTGCGGGGTCCACCCATTGGGACACATTCGCGGCAACCCGTGGCAATGTCATTCGCGCCGAGGATGGCGCGCGCGCCTGTGACCACCTCAACCGGTGGGAGGAAGACCTCGACCTGATCCGCGATCTGGGTGCAGATATCTACCGCTTTTCGCTGTCTTGGGCGCGGATCCTGCCCGAGGGGCGCGGCACGGTGAACGCGGCGGGGCTGGATTTCTATGACCGCCTGATTGACGGGATGTTGGCGCGCGGGTTGCGCCCTGCGGCCACGCTGTATCATTGGGAATTGCCCTCTGCCTTGGCCGATCAGGGGGGCTGGGTGAATGGGGATATGCCGCATTGGTTTGCGGATTATACCGAAACGGTGATGCGGCGGCTTGGCAACAGGCTATGGTCGGTCGCCCCCATCAACGAGCCGTGGTGTGTCTCGTGGTTGTCGCATTTTGAGGGGCACCACGCACCAGGATTGCGCGACATCCGCGCCGCTGCGCGCGCGATGCACCATGTGCTGTCCTCGCATGGCCGTGCAATTGAGGTGATGCGCGGGCTTGGGATGCAAAACCTCGGCGCGGTCTGCAATTTCGAGGCCGCCTTGCCCGCCAATGACACCCCATCCGCACAGGCCGCCACGGCGCGCTATGACGCCATCTATAACCAATTCTTTCTGTCGGGTCTGTTCCACGGTCGCTACCCCGATCTGGTGCTTCAAGGGCTAGAGGCGCATTTGCCCCAAAATTACCACGATGATTTTGCCCATATCACAGCACCGCTTGATTGGCTGGGGTTGAATTATTACACCTGCCAACGCCTGCGCGAAGGCAATGGCCTGTGGCCCAATTATCAATCGGTTGAAGGGCCGCTGGCCAAAACGCAAATGGGTTGGGAAATCTATCCTGAAGGATTGCACTATTTCCTGACCCACACGGCCAAAACATATACGGGCAACCTGCCGCTCTATGTCACAGAAAACGGCATGGCCCATGCGGACCACCCCGACCAACCCGATCTGGCGCGCCTCTCCTATTTGGATGCGCATCTGCGCGCCTGTTTGCGCGCGATTGAGGATGGCGCGCCGCTTCAGGGCTATATCGCATGGTCGCTGATGGACAATTACGAATGGGCCTTTGGCTATGAAAAACGCTTTGGTCTGGTTCACGTGGATTTCGACAGCTTGCAAAGACGCCCCAAAGCATCTTATCACGCGCTCGCAAATGGCTGGCGCCTGCGCTGAACAAGGCAGAACAACATGACACCTTCGCAAGATTTGGATCTGGTCGCAGATATCGGCGGCACCAATACCCGCGTGGCCTTGGCCCGTGCGGGGGTGGTCCAGCACGACAGCATTGCGCGCTTTGCCAATCAAGATGCGACCGACCTGCATGACATTTTGGCCCGCTACATGACACAGGCGGGCCTGACCCGTGGTGGGCTGCACGGCATCTGTGTCGCCGCCGCGGGTCCCGTGCGCGATGGGGTGGCAAAGATGACCAATTTGGATTGGCACATAGACCGTGCCATGCTGGTTGATGTCTCTGGCGCATCTCGCGTGGCGGTGCTGAATGATTTGCAGGCGCAAGGCTATGCCATTGGCCATATCGCGGATGCCGATTTGCGTGTGATCTTGCCCCATGATGCAACCTCGGCCCATGCCGCCAAACTGGTGATTGGTCTTGGCACAGGATTCAATGCAGCGGCGGTATTCGATGGCGATCACGGCCGTGTGGTGCCGCCTTCGGAATCGGGGCATATCACCCTGCCCGCCCCTGACGATCAGGCCCGTGATTTGGCGCGATATCTGACCGCGAAACACGGCTTTGCCGCTGTGGAAGAGGTGCTATCGGGGCGTGGCATCTCTCATGCCCATGCCTTTTTGCACGGGGTGGAGCAGCCTGCACAAACCATCATGGATGCACTCAAGGCCGATGACCCACAGGCCCGCGCCACCGCCGCGCTGGTGACCCGCGTCTTGGGCAATGTGGCGGGGGATTTGGCCTTGGTGAATTTACCCTTTGGCGGGGTGTATCTCATTGGCGGCGTGTCACGTGCGCTTGCGCCTTATTTGTTGCAGTTTGGTTTTGCCGAAGCTTTTGCCGACAAGGGGCGTTTCGGCCCCTTCATGGCGCAATTCGGCGTCAGCGTGGTCGAGGATGATTTCGCGGCACTGACGGGCTGCGCACAGGCGCTTAAGGCGCTTTAGAACGCGCGATCTTTTACCGCCTGCATCGACACATGGGTCGAGGTTGACGCGACATGCGGCAGGCTTGACAGCACCTCGCCCAAAACCCGCCGATAGGCCCGCATATCGCGACAGCGCACCTTGACCAGATAATCAAAAGCCCCCGCGATCATATGGCATTCTTCGATCTCGGCCACGCCGATGGTGGCCTTGTTGAACGCCGCCAAGGCCGCCTCGCGCGTATCGGAAAGTTTCACCTCCACAAAGGCCACGTGTTCGCGATCCAATTTCACGGGGTCCAGTTCCGCACGATAGCCGCGAATATAGCCTTCCTGCTCCAACCTGCGCAGACGCACTTGGGTTGGGCTTTTGGACAATCCCACCCGATCCGCCAATTCTGTGACGGACACGCGGCCATCTTCCGACACTTCCTTGAGAATCTTCAGGTCAAACCCATCAATTTGCCCGCGGTCTGTTAATTTTGATGCCATGATCACCCCGATACTGTCTGGTATCAGGATTATTTTCCCGCCATGGCGCAAAGTCAAGGCGGATTTCCTTCGGATTATTTCCTATGATGCCGCATCTTCATTTCAATTTGGTGCGACCATGAAAGACCTATCCGTGCTGCGCGATGCGATCCGTCAGGATCATTTGGCTGATGAAGCCGCCATTCTTGACCGTTTGATCACGGCCTATGGTCCAGATCACCCCACCCGCACGGCGGCCAAAACCCGCGCCACACGTTTGGTCCAAAGCATTCGTGAAGATGCAGCTTCGGGGCTGATGGAGGTTTTTCTGGCCGAATATGGGCTGTCCACCCGTGAAGGTGTGGCGCTGATGTGTTTGGCGGAGGCGCTGTTGCGCGTGCCCGATGCAACCACAATTGACGCGCTGATCGAGGATAAAATCGCGCCTTCTGCATGGGGCGAGCATTTGGGAAAATCCTCCTCCTCGCTGGTCAATGCCTCCACTTGGGCGCTGATGTTGACGGGGCGTGTCCTGCAAGATGGCGAGGGCATGGATCGCGTCTTGCGTGGCGCGCTGCGCCGTTTGGGGGAGCCCGTGATCCGCACCGCCGTGGCACGCGCCATGCGCGAGATGGGGCGGCAATTCGTATTGGGGCAAACCATGCCCGAGGCGATGACCCGCGCCGCCAAACAAGAGGCGAAAGGCTATAGCTACTCCTACGATATGCTAGGGGAAGCGGCGATGACCATGGCGGATGCGGATGCGTTTTTTGCCTCTTATAAAAACGCCATTGCACAGATCACCCCGCGCTGCACAGCCGCGGATATGCGCAACAATCCTGGCATTTCGATAAAATTATCGGCGCTGCACCCGCGCTATGAGGTGGCACAAAAAGAGCGTGTCATGAATGAGCTGGTGCCGCGTGTTCTGGAGTTGGCGCTGGATGCGCGCGCAGCGGGTATGGGGCTGAACATTGACGCGGAGGAGGCCAATCGCCTTGATCTTTCGCTTGATGTGATCGAGACAGTCTTGGCCGATCCCCGCCTGTCAGGCTGGGATGGGTTTGGCGTTGTTGTGCAAGGCTATGGCCTGCGCGCGGGCGCGGTGATCGACTGGCTTTACGCGCTGGCCACACGGCTGGATCGCAAGATCATGCTGCGGCTTGTCAAAGGGGCCTATTGGGACACTGAAATCAAGCTTGCACAGGTTGAGGGGCTGTCGGGTTTTCCCGTCTACACCCGCAAATCCGCCACCGATGTGGCCTATCTGTGTTTGGCCAAAAAGCTGCTTGGTTTAACCGATCGCATCTATCCCCAATTCGCCACCCATAATGCCCATTCGGTCGCAGCCATTATCGAGATGTCCAGCGATCCGACCGCGTTTGAATTCCAACGCCTGCACGGCATGGGCGAGGCGCTGCATGATCTGGTGCTTAAGGGCAACGCCACGCGCTGCCGCATCTATGCCCCGGTGGGGGCGCATCGCGATCTGCTGGCCTATCTGGTGCGGCGCCTGTTGGAAAATGGTGCGAACTCCTCATTTGTGAATCAAATCATGGATGAGAACACGCCGCCCGATGTGGTGGCGGCCTGTCCCTTTGAAAAACTGGACGGTGCGGGGCCAAATCTGGCCGTGCGCCATCCAAGCGCGCTCTTCGCGCCAGAACGCGCCAATTCGCGCGGCTTTGACCTGACCGACCCGTTGGAGTTGGCCGCGCTTGATGCCGCACGCGCGCCGTTTCGCAACCATCAATGGACGGCGGGGCCGATCTTGGCCAAGCCCGCCACAGGTGCCGCGCGCATCCATCAAACCTGCCCCGCAGACCCCAAGGATATCGTGGGAACCGTCACCGAGGCGGCAGCGCATGATCTTGAAGCCGCGCTGCAATCCGCGGGGATTTGGGACATATCCGCCGAGGAGCGGCGCGCCTGTCTGGAGCGGGCCGCCGATCTATACGAGGCGCATCATGCTGAATTATTTGCGCTTCTGGCGCGCGAGGCAGGCAAAAGCCCTGCCGATGCCGTGGCCGAATTGCGCGAGGCGGTGGATTTCCTGCGCTATTACGCGGCCCATGCCCCGCATTTGCAGCTGCCCGCACGCGGGGTGTTTACCTGCATCAGCCCATGGAACTTCCCCTTGGCAATTTTTACGGGCCAGATTGCCGCCGCGCTGGCAGCGGGAAATGGCGTGTTGGCAAAACCCGCAGAGACAACCACATTAATCGGCGCGCGCGCCGTGGAATTGCTGCACGAAGCAGGGGTGCCACGCAGCGCCTTGCAATTCCTGCCTGGTCAAGGCGCCAAGGTGGGCGCGGCCCTTGTCAGCGATGCGCGGGTGGCAGGGGTCTGCTTTACAGGATCAACCGCAACGGCCCAAGCGATCCATCGCTCCATGGCCAAACATCTGGACCCCTCAGCACCGCTGATCGCGGAGACGGGCGGGCTGAACGCCATGATCGTGGACAGCACCGCCCTGCCCGAGCAAGCGGTGCGCGACATTGTCGCCTCTGCCTTTCAATCGGCGGGACAACGCTGTTCTGCCCTGCGTTTGCTATATCTCCAAGAGGATATCGCCGAGGGGCTGCTGCATATGCTGCAAGGGGCGATGGATGAGTTGTCCATGAGCCATCCTTGGGCGCTATCTTGCGATGTCGCGCCTGTGATTTCGGCCCGTGCCGCCGCAGAGATCAATGATTATGTCCAACACGCCCGCCATGCGGGGCGGCTGATCAAACAGATCACACCGCCGAAGCAGGGCCATTATGTGGGGCCCGCGCTGATCTCGCTGCCAGGCGGGATCGCGGATCTTCAGCGCGAGGTCTTTGGTCCTGTGCTGCACGTCTGCACCTACAAAGCCCGCGATCTGCATCGCGTGATCGCAGATGTGAATGCCAAGGGCTATGGCCTGACATTCGGGATGCACAGCCGCATTGATGACCGCATCGAAACCGTGGCCAGCCAGATCAAGGTGGGCAACCTCTATATCAACCGCAACCAGATTGGGGCGATTGTTGGAAGCCAGCCCTTTGGGGGCGAGGGTCTATCGGGCACAGGGCCAAAGGCGGGCGGACCAAATTACCTGCCGCGTTTCACCGCCACGCCAAGCGTGACAGAGGCCTGTATAAGCGACACCGCCCTGTGCAATGTCAGTGACGTGACCCGCGCCTTGGCCGCGCTTTCTGCGCCTGCCGACAGCCCGATCAGCCAAGTGGAAATGGCCGGCCCCACGGGGGAATCAAACCTATTGTCATCCTATCCGCGCGGGCGGGTTCTCTGCCTTGGTCCAAGCGCCGAAGCGGCGATGCTACAGGCGCAAGCCGCGCAGGAGGCAGGGTGCACCGCGCTTGCCATTGCGCCAGGTGTTGGGATGAACGGGGTTGAGGGCCGCTTGCCACCCGAGGTTTTGACCAAGCTGTCAGGGTTCGAGGCCGTGATCCTATGGGCCGCACCCGAAGACGCGCGCCCCTATCGCGCCGCTTTGGCCGCGCGTGAGGGGGCCTTGATCCCGCTGATCTGCGAGCGTGATCCCAAACCGCGCCTGATCCTTGAGCGGCATATCTGCATCGACACCACCGCAGCGGGCGGAAATGCACGGCTTCTGGCGGCGGCGGGGGAAATCTAAATCGACATTCCCACCAAACGCCCGATCAGGGATGTGGCCACCATCGCCAACACACCCCAGAACATGACACGGAATGCGGCGCGCCCTCTGGGGGCGCCGCCTGCCTGTGCGCCAAGCGCGCCAAGCGCGCCAAGCGCGGCCAATGTCGCAACCCCCACCCAGATTGCGACCTGATCCATCGGGGCCAATGCCCCCATCGCCAAAGGCACCATGGCCCCCGCCGCAAAAGTGCCCGCCGAGACAAGCCCCGCCTGCACGGGTTTGGGCGGGGAGAGGTCGGTCAAACCGATCTCATCGCGCAAATGCGCGCCAAGCGCATCTTTGCGGGTCAATTCGCGGGCAACCTCATCGGCCAATTTTTCGGACAGGCCACGATGGCGATAGATTGCCGCCAGTTCTGCCAATTCACCTTCGGGGTTCAGCTTCAATTCGCGCCGCTCCCGCTCGACATCGGCGCGCTCCACATCGGCTTGGCTGGAAACCGAAACATATTCGCCTGCCGCCATCGACATCGCACCCGCCACCATGCCCGCCACGCCCGACAACAGGATCGTGCCCTGATCCGCGCCGCCCGCTGCCACGCCCACAATCAGCGAGGCGGTGGACAAGATCCCATCATTGGCCCCCATCACCGCCGCGCGCAGCCAGCCTGCGCGTTGCGACAAATGTGGCTCCTCATGGGCGGATGGGACATTATGGGTGTTTGGTCTGTGTTCAGCCATAATTGGGCAATCCCATCTTACCAGGATTAAAGATATTTTGCGGATCAATTCCGCGCTTGATTGTGGCCATGACATCCATCGCCTCTGGCCCCAATTCGCGCACCAGATAGGCCGCCTTGCCCTGCCCAATCCCATGTTCGCCTGTGCAGGTGCCCTCCATCTCGATGGCCATTTCATTGAGCCAAGCCACATAGGCCTCCGCCAATTCAATTTCGGCGGGATTGTCGGTGTCGATCAACATCAACACGTGGAAATTCCCATCCCCCACATGGCCGACCACAGGCGCGATCATGTTCAGTTCTGCGGCGCGCGCCTCGGCGCGGGTCAGCGCCTCAGCCAAGCGGCTGACGGGCACGCAAATATCGGTGGAAATGCCCTTGGCCCCAGGCCGCAGGGCGAGACCTGCCCAATAGGCATCATGGCGCGCTTGCCATAATTTGTTGCGCTCCTCTTCGCGGGTCGTGGCGGCAAAGCCCGTGCCACCAAACTCCGCTGCAATCTCGCCAAATGTGGCGGCATCCTCGGAAACGCCCGTCTCTGTGCCATGAAATTCCAACAGCAAAAGTGGCGTCTCAGGCAAATTCAGTTTGGCGTAGCGATTGACCGCCCCCACCATAAGCGCATCGACCAACTCGATCCGCGCCACAGGCAGGCCATATTGGATGGTCGCAATCACGCATTGGCAGGCCGCTTCGACCGTCTCGAAAGAACAGGTTGCCGCTGAAATCGCGGCAGGGATACCGCGCAACCGCAGGGTCAATTCGGTGATCAACCCCAACGTCCCCTCAGAGCCGACCATCAAATGGGTCAAATCATAACCCGCCGATGTTTTGCGCGCCCGCGCGGCGGTCTTGATCACCTCGCCCGAAGGCAGCACTGCCTTTAGCCCAAGGATATTCTCCTTCATCGTGCCATAGCGCACGGCGTTGGTGCCACTGGCCCCCGTGGCCGCCATCCCCCCCAGCGTGGCATCGGCGCCTGGGTCCACGGGGAAGAAAAGCCCCGTATCGCGCAAATGGCTGTTCAGCGCTTTGCGCGTCACGCCAGGTTCGATCACCACATCCATATCCTCAGCATTGACCTTCAAAATGCGGTTCATCTGGCTGAAATCAATGGAAATTCCGCCCGCTGAGGCATTCAAATGCCCCTCCAGTGACGAGCCTGCCCCAAAGGCGATCACAGGCACACGATGGCGCGAACAGGCGCGCACGATTTCCTGCACCTCTTCGGTCGAATGCACAAATATCACCGCATCAGGGGCCTGATTGCGCAGCCATGTTGTGGTATGACCGTGCTGTGCGCGCAAGGCCTGACCCGTGTTAAACCTTGTGCCAAACCGTGGCCCAAGTTCGGCCAATGCCGCCTCAATGCCCGCCTCATTGCGCGGAAGATCAATAATTTTCGCCATAATCACGCATCCTCACCTTGATGCTGGCGAGATTAGCGACTGGTTGCGCGAAGAAAAAGGGGCAGATTGCCCATCACACCCTAGAGATCATAGAGCGCCGCGAATTTCGTCTCTAGATAGCTGAGCAAAGGCTCGGGCGTGACGGGGCCGCCAATGGCATCCTCGATCACCTGACGGGGGGGCTTGAGGCGGCCGAATTGTTGCAGGTTTTCGCGCAGCCACGCGGTCGGGGCGCGCAAATCACCTTGGACTAAACCCTGATCCAAATCGGGCAAATCATGGCGCAGCGCCTGCATCAGGCAGCCCGCATAAACATTGCCAAGCGCATAGGTCGGGAAATAGCCAAACAGCCCCGCCGACCAATGCACATCCTGCAACATCCCGTTGCTGGGGCGATCCACGGCAAAGCCAAAATCGGCCAGGAAGCGATCATTCCATGCGGCCTCCAGATCCGCGACAGCCAGATCACCGCTGATCAAGGCCTGCTCCAGATCAAAGCGCAGCATGATGTGCAGATTATATTGCACCTCATCGGCTTCGGTGCGGATATAGCCTTTTGCGACACGGTTGATCGCCGCGTAGAGCGCCGCGGGGCTGTCCGTGGACAGCGGGCCAAAGGCCGCCGTCATCTGGCCATGCAGCCATGTGACAAAGGGCAACGAACGGCCCAGCTGGTTTTCATATATTCGGCTTTGGCTTTCATGCACCCCCATGGAGGCGCCCTGCCCCAAGGCGGTCAAGTGATGGCGCGGATCGATGTTTTGCTCGTAACAGGCATGGCCCACCTCATGGATGGTGGAATATAGCGCGTTGAACGGATCATCGCGCGCCACGCGGGTGGTGATGCGGCTGTCGCAGCCTGAACCAGAAGAAAACGGATGCACCGCCAGATCAATGCGTCCCTTGTCGAGGTCATAGCCAAAGGCCACGGCAATCTCGCGCGTGAGGCGCAATTGCGCGGCCTCGTCAAAATCACCCGTTATTGCGGGGGGCGCAGGGCGCTCAAGGATCGCGGCCCGCAGGGCCACCAAACGCGGGCGCATCGCGGCAAAGAGCGCGGCCAGATCGCAGGCGCGCATATCGGGTTCGTAATCATTCAGCAGCGCATCATAAAGCGCGGGTCCGCGGGTTTCGCCAGACAGGCAGGCGGCCTCCTCGCGGCGCAGAGCGATAAGCTTGTCCAAAACAGGCAAAAACCCCGCAACGTCCTGCTCGGCTCGGGCCTTGGCCCATACCCCATGCGCCAGTGACGCCGTGCGGGCCATTTCGGTGGCCAATGCGGCGGGAATTTTCGTGGCGCGCGCGTAATCGCGGGAAATAAGCCGCAATGATGCCGCCTCCACCGCGCCTTCTGGCTTGGCTTTTTCCAACATTTCAGCAAGGGCAGGATCGGTGCGCCGCGCGTGCAACATCGCCTCCATCGCCGCGATTTCCTCGGCCCGTTGCGCGGCGGCCCCTTTGGGCATCATGGTCTCTTGATCCCAGTGCAGCCGCCCCGCGACCTGCTCGAGTGCCGCGGTTTGGGCCGCATGGGCCAGTAGGGCCTCCATCGCCCTCATGCAGGCGCACCGCGCAAGGATTGCTCGGGCGGGTAAATCGCCAGAAACCGCGCCCGTAAGATCAACACGATCAGCGCCACTGCACCCAACTGATGGGTCAAGGCCAAGGCCACAGGGGCGGAGTGCATCACCGTGACGATCCCAATCACCACTTGGCCGAACAACACCACCGCCATCCAGCCATAGGCCTGTCGCACCATCGCATTGCCTGATGTGCGGCCCTGCATCCAAACCGCAATCCCATAGGCAAACACCACATAACCCAGCATACGGTGCATGAATTGCACGGTTCCATCATTCTCGAACAGATTGCGATACCACGGTTCAATCGCCCACATATCAGGCGGGGTGAAGCCGCCCGCCATCAAGGGCCAGTCAATATAATTGCGCCCCGCATCAATCCCCGCGACCAAGGCCCCGACCAAGATCTGCAAAAATGTCAAATGCAACAAGCCCGTTGTCATCCCAAACAGGCGCTTGTCCCCTGCCCGCCGTGCCGCCAGCAGCGCAGGCGCGGGGCGGCTGAGTTGCAGGATGAACCATGTGATCAAGGCAAGGATGAAAAACGCGACACCCAAATGTGTCGCCAGACGATAGGAGGCCACATCAAACATTCCCGGCGCAAGGCCAGAATAGACCATCCACCAGCCAATTGCCCCCTGTAAGCCACCCAAAGCACCAAGTGCGATGACCTTCGGCGTCCAGCCCTTGATCAAATTGCCAGAGAGCGCAAGCGCGGCGAAACCAATGGCCCAAACCACGCCAATCATGCGCCCCCATTGACGATGACCCCACTCCCACCAGAAGATATATTTGAACTCCGCCATCGACATTCCGCGGTTTTGTTCCTGATACTCGGTGGTTTGTTGATAGGCGGTGAATTGCTCTTGCCATTGCGCATCACTCAAGGGCGGGATTGCGCCCGAGATCGGCGCCCATTCCACGATCGACAGACCTGAATCGGTCAGACGCGTCATGCCGCCAATGGCGATCATCGCGGCAACCATCACGAAAAGAACCGCCAAATAGGCGCGCATCAGGCTGCGCGCGCGTCCCGTATCGCGGCTGATCGCGGTCGGTTTCGGTGCGGGTCGCTCCCTGCCTTCTTGATCCACGTCTTCGAAAATTGAACGGCTCATTCCTTCGTCCCCGTAAACGTTTCTTTTCTTCCCAGTTAGCGCCCTTGCCCCAGCATCGCAAGAATGCGCGGCAGTTT
The DNA here is from genome assembly GCA_025751475.1 of Rhodobacteraceae bacterium XHP0102. GTDB lineage: Bacteria > Pseudomonadota > Alphaproteobacteria > Rhodobacterales > Rhodobacteraceae > M30B80. The sequence goes on along the minus strand of JAOWLD010000001.1, from coordinate 860,671 downwards.
GGCGCTAGGGGCGGTCACGCCACCGCTGCATCTGGCGCAAAATACCATGAAACAACTGCACATCGGCGCGCGTCAAAGGCAAGCGCCCCCACAGGTTGCGCAAAACCAATTTCATGCCTTCCGCCTTGGTCTCGGGAAAGAAATACCCGATTTCATCTAGCTTTTCTTCGTAATGATCGGCCAGCTTTTCCACCTCAATCGCAGATGCAAAATCGCTGCGGGCAAATTCCATGCGGATATCCACCACCTCGGTTGTCTGCCTGCGCCACTCATAGGCGCAAAGCAGCACCGATTGCCCCAGATTCAACGATGGAAAATCAGGGTTCACGGGCACGGTGATGATCGCATCGGCACGCGCGATATCGTCATTTTCCAGACCGGCGCGTTCTGGCCCAAAGATCACCGCGACCTTGCCACCTGCAGCATGGATCGCGCGGGCCTGTGCCATCGCGGCCTCGGGGCTTAAGACGGGCTTGGTCAAGCCGCGCTCGCGTGCCGTGGTGACAAAAACATGGGTGCAATCCGCGACCGCCTCGGGCGTGGTCCCCACCACTTGCGCGGGGTCCAGCACGACACCCGCCGCACCACTGGCCAAGGCCACCGCGCGCGCATTCGGCCAGCCATCGCGCGGCGCGACAAGGCGCAGATGGTTCAGCCCAAAATTCCACATCCCCCGCGCCGCCGCGCCAATGTTTTCGCCCATCTGCGGGCGCACCAAGACAAAGCAAGGCATCGGGTGCATAAACTCGGGTGTTTGGTTCGCATTTTCCATGGGCGTGGCTTACCGCGCAGGGGGTGTCTTGCCAAGCGCCCCATTGATGATGTCACCGCAAACCAGTAGGAACGGGGAAAGATTTTTCCAAAGGCAGGCCCCATGTCCGACACGGATGTTCCGCAAATTTATCTTTTGACCCCGCCCAGCTTTGAGTTGAGTGGCTTTGATCCGCAACTGCAGGCGGTATTGGACGCGCATCCCATCGCCTGTCTGCGCCTTGTCATGGCCAGCCGCGATGAGGATGATCTGGCACGCGCGGCGGATCATCTGCGTGAGATTGCCCATGCCCGCGACATCCCCCTTATCATTGCGGAACATATCAAACTGGTCGAGCGTTTGGGGTTGGATGGCGTTCACCTGACAGACGGGGCGCGCAGCACCCGTAAAACCCGCGCCGAGCTTGGGGCGGATGCGGTTATTGGATGCTTCTGTGGCAATTCGCGCCATGACGGCATGACCGCAGGCGAGACGGGCGCCGATTACATCAGCTTCGGCCCTGTCGGGGAAACGCAGCTTGGCGATGGCAGCCGCGCCGAAGATGACACCTTCGCGTGGTGGAGCCAGATGATCGAGTTGCCCGTGGTGGCGGAAGGGGCGCTTTCGGTTGGCGATATCGAACGTCTGGCCCCAATGACCGACTTCTTCGCCATCGGCGAGGAGATTTGGCGCAGCGACAATCCCGTGGCCGCACTCAAGACGCTTCTTGCCCCGCTGCGGTGAGCGCAGCGCGCAAACCATCCCGCACGACCTCCGTTGTGTGTTTTGCTAATATTTTCCTGTTTTCAACATCTTGCATTGAAATGCTTGCGTGATAGATGAGCGTGACATGGCCATTATTGCGCACCGATAACACGCGCCACAGTCCCGCGCCAAACCCTTGCGCACCCCACCAGCCGTAAAAGGCGGGGTCTTCCCCTGCGGGGGCATGATAGGCGATGGTGACGGGCTGAACACGCAGGTCATTCTTCATGTTATGCATAAATAACGCATCAAAAAGCGTTGATTTAAATGGCAAAACGCGCAGACCATCCGTTGATGTGCCTTCGGGAAAAATCACCAAGGGCTGCGCTGCGGAAAGGCGGGTTTCCAACAATGCGGTTTGCGCCTTTGCCGCCATCCGCCGCCGCTCGATGAAGACGGTGCCAACGGCGCGGGCCAAAACACCGATGCCCGCCCATCCCCGCACCTCGGATTTGGCCACAAAGGTCACGCGCCCGCCCGAATTCAGCACGAAGATATCCAACCAAGACACATGATTGGCCACAAGCGCGCCCGAGGCTTGCAAGGGCGTGCCTTTGCGGATGATACGCAGGCCCAATATGGCACAGAACAGGCGGCTGACCGCTTGTGTGATCCACGGGGTCACGGGGCGCTGCGCGCCTGCAAAGATACGCTCAGGCACCCGCAAAACGAGCAAAACCGCAAAGCCCATGCCAATCACGGCCAGAATAGCGGCCCCGCGCACCAGCGCGCGAACCGCCCCCATACCCCCCCGTGGGGCCGTGACGATTTGAGGGGCGCCATCCCACCGCATGGGGGCTACTGGCCGCGCGTGCGCGCATAAAGTGCGCGGTGTTTTTCGGACATAACGGCCGTGTCCAAGATCAGGCAGATATCGGTGCAGTTGAATGCATGATCGACAAAGGCTCCCTGCCCAACCGTGCCGCCCAGACGCAGATACGCCTTGATCAGCGCAGGCAAGGCGCGGGTGGCCGCGGCGCGATCCAAATCATGTTCGGCAATCAAATTCATATCGTGATAACCCGCTTCCCGCGCCTTTGGACGAAGATCTAAGGGCGCTAGATGACGGTGATGCAACAGCGACAAGGGCGCGGCCAATTGCGCAATATCTGTGCCATGCAGCGAGGCCACGCCAAATAATATCTCGATCTCATGGGACAAGATGTAATCGGCCAATCCGTTCCACAGATGCATCAAGGCTGTGCCGCCGCGATACTCGGGATGCACACAGGAGCGCCCCAATTCCAGCAAACGCCGCCCCGAGGATTTCAGCGGCTCAAGGTCATATTCATCTTCGGAATAAAACTGCCCTGCGGCTTTGGCCCCTTCGGCCTGCATAAGGCGGTAGACACCCACCACCTGATCATCCGCCGCACGGCGGTGATCCAACAGCATCAGATGATCAAAATGGGGGTCAAAGCGGTCCATCTCCAATCCCGCCTGATGGTCCACCATCGCGCCATCCGCCCCCAATTCGCGCACGAACACCGCATATCGCAGGCGCTGTGCCGCGCGGATATCCGCAGGGCTTTGAGCCAATCGCAGCTCGAAATACGGCTCTTGTGGCACCATGGGGCGATGTTTCCTATCCTTGCTGTGCCATTTACGCCGCAGTGGTGCAGCGCATTTTGGCAGGGTCGCTTATCAGAAAAGCGCAGTCACAGTTTCCAAGATATGATCTTTGTCGTGAAGTGTTAGGGTATTCTTAACCATCATTCCAGTAGACCACAGCTTCACGCGCCCCATTCGGGCAGCAATGTCACATGACGGGAGTCGATCACCTGCTTGCCTTGATGTTCAAAATTCACGGTGACCTTGCCGCCGATATTGGATTGCACCTGCCCCAAGCCCCAATCGGGCTGCGCGGGGTGGCGCACCAACATTCCAGGTTCAAGCAGCGCGTTCAACTCTTCGGACATAGGAGGCCTTTCTGATGGATCACACCGTCCTTAGCGCGAATAGGCAGGATTTGTCAGCCCTTGTTGCATCGCGGCTGTGCCATGATCTGGGTAATCCTTTGGGCGCTGTCTCCAATGGCGTTGAACTGCTGGAGATGAGCGGTATGGCCAACAGCCCCGAAATGGCGCTAATTGCCGAGGCGCTGCGCAACACCGAGGCGCGGTTGCGGTTCTTCAGGGTCGCCTATGGGGCTGCACGGTCCGATCAGCGCATCTCAGAACGCGAAGCGCGCGATATCCTGCTGCAAACCTATGGTGCAGGCCGCCTGCAACTGGAATGGCGGCTTGTGGGGGATTTGCCCCGCCAACGGGTGAAATGCGCCTATCTGATGTTATCCTGCACAGATGCAGCCCTGCCCATGGGCGGGCAGATCAGCATAGATGCGCTCGACAAGGACGGCCTATCGGTAAGCGCCAGTGGACCGCGCATTTTACAGGATCTGCCAGGCTTCGCGTTTCTGCAAGGCAGGGCGCAGATCCCCCCCACCCCGCGTGACGTGCAGTTCTTGATGCTGATGCAAGAGGCCCAAGACAGCGGCGCAAAGATCACCGTCAGTCTTTCTGACAGCGCCGTGCAGATCAGGCTTCACAGCGCGGCGCTATAGCGCGCGCAGCCCTGCACGAAAGCGTGCGGCCTTGGCCACATAGCCCGCCGCCGATTGGATGAGGCGCGCCTGCGCATCGGCATCAAGACTGCGCACCACACGGCCCGGCATTCCCATCACAAGGCTGCCATCAGGGATCACCTTGCCCTCAGGGATCAAGGCACCTGCCCCGATCAGACACCCCTTTCCCACCACGGCACCATTCATCACCATTGCGCCCATACCGATGAGCGTGCCATCGCCAATCGTGCAGCCATGCAACAATGCGCGATGGCCAATGGTGCAATCGACACCCACGCTCAACGGCAAACCAGGGTCGGTGTGGCAAATGACATTTTCCTGCAAATTGCTGCGCGCACCGATGGAAATCAGCTCGTTATCGCCGCGCAATGTGGCCCCGAACCAAATGCTGACTTCAGGCCCCAAGGCGACTTTTCCAATGATATTGGCATCCGTGGCGACCCATGCCTCTGGCGCAATATGCGGATGGTGTTCCTCAAAGGCATAAATCATTTTTTGAACATCGCCTCATATTCATGCTGTAAGCCCCGCAAGAAACCCGCAAGGCTTGGTTGTTGGATGCGGCGCATCCGCTCGGCCGTGAGGATGGTGGTCAATTGCGTGAAACAGGCGTCTAGATCATCATTAACAAGCACGTAGTCATAGCCGTCCCAATGGCTGATCTCGTCCCAAGATTTTGCCATGCGCCGCGCAATCGTTTCGGCATCATCCTGCGCGCGCCCCTCAAGCCGCGCGTGCAAAGCCGCGATGGAGGGGGGCAGTATGAAAATCGACAAGGCATATGCGCCCAGCGCAGAATTGCGGATTTGCTGCGCGCCCTGCCAATCAATATCAAACAAAACATCGCGGCCCGCCTCAATCGCCGCGCGCACAGGCGGCATCGGGCTGCCGTAAAGGTTGCCAAACACCTCCGCGTGTTCCAACATCGCGCCTTCTTCCACCATTTTCTCAAATCCAGCACGGTCCAAAAAATGGTAATGCTCTCCATCCACCTCGCCCGAACGCGGCGGGCGTGTGGTGGCGGAAACAGAAAAGCGCAAACTCTCGTCCCACGCCATCAAGCGCCGCGCCAATGTTGATTTCCCCGCGCCCGAGGGCGAAGAGAGAATAATCAGCAACCCACGGCGCGGGCCTGGGTTAAGCGTTTTTGCATCGGTCTGAGACATCAGGCGCGTCTTTCTTGGCGATCTTTACATTGCGCGCGCATCTTGAGGATCACGCCGCAGAGGTCAAGCCAAAGCCGCATCCGCAATATGCGCGGCACCATTAACCATTATCTCTCAATCGGGCTGAATTTTCTGAAAATTGGCCGTTATACTGCACGAGGTCAAACACCTCAGCACTGAAACCTTCGATCCGCCGCATAGGGGTATGCAACAGGCGCATCGGACCCGTTGAGGATAGGGGAATGAAATGGGGAATATGAATTTCGGCGATGCCGCGCGTCACGATGGTGAAACGCTTGATCACCATATGGCCTTTGCGCATTTGCGCCAGCATTGGAACAGTTTGCGCGACACGCGCAGCGCACCGCCCAAGGCGCGCGACCTGCAACCGCATATTTTAGGCGCTGCACTGCCCTTTGTGTTCTTGGTCGAAAATCTGGGCGGCGAGATTTTGCGCCTGAAACTGGGCGGCACACATCTGTGCGATGTGATGGGGATGGAGTTGCGCGGGATGCCGCTGCGCTGTTTCTTCGCCTATAACGAGCGCCCGCGCTTTGCCGCTGCGGTCGAGCCCGTTTTCACAGGGCCAGCAGAATTGGATATGCGCCTGCAAAGCAGCTATAGCGGCGTTGAACCACCCGTTTTGGCGCGCATGATACTGTTGCCCTTGGAGGGCGCAACAGGGGCGATTGACCGCGCCATCGGGGCCTTTGTGACCAAAGGCGCGCTCAACCACAGGCCCTACAGATTTGAGATCGAACGCACCGAGGTGCTGCCCCTTGACGCGCGTCAGGCGCAGGCCACAGGACCAAGCCGCGCGCATCGCGGCGTGATGAGCCGCCCAACCAAAGTGCCCTTCCTGCGCGTGGTCGAAGGGGGACGCCCAAACTAACACCTGCGCTGCATGAAATATGACCAGCCAAAAAAAAGCGCGCCACAAGTTACCTTGGGCCGCGCTTATTCTTGGGTCTTTGCGTGTTATCCCGCGGCGGCCTCACTTGCCGCGTCACGGCGCGTGTCAGACAGCAATTCCGCCACCAAAAAGGCCAGTTCCAAGGATTGGCTGGCGTTGAGGCGGGGATCACAGGCGGTGTGATAGCGGCTCGACAAATCCTCATCTGTCACAGCGCGCACGCCGCCCGTGCATTCGGTCACATCTTTTCCCGTCATCTCGAAATGCACGCCGCCAGGGATCGTGCCCTCAGCGCGGTGGATGGCGAAAAATTCCTGCACCTCACGCAGGACGGACTCAAACGGACGGGTTTTAAACCCACTGGCCGATTTGATCGTATTGCCATGCATCGGGTCACAGGACCACAGAACATTCGCCCCATGCGCCGCGACCGTGCGGATCAGGCGCGGCAGGTGATCTGCCACCTGCCCCGCCCCAAAGCGGGCAATCAATGTCAGGCGCCCCGCCTCGTTTTCGGGATTAAGCTTATCGAGCAGGATTTTTAGATCATCCTCACTGGTGCTTGGGCCGCATTTGAGGCCAATCGGGTTTTGCACACCGCTGCAAAATTCAACATGCGCGCCGTCTGGCTGTCGGGTGCGGTCGCCAATCCAAATCATATGGCCAGAGCCTGCAATCGGCTTGCCTGTGGTGCTGTCAATTCGGCACAGCGCCTCCTCATATTCCAACAGCAGCGCCTCATGGCTGGTGAAGAAAGACACGGTCTGCAATTCATGCGTGTTTTGCGGGCTGACGCCTGCGGCGCGCATGAAATCGAGGCTGTCTTGAATATGGTTGGCCATGGCACGGTATTTTTCCGCGTCATCATGGTCGGTGAAGCCCAATGTCCAGCTGTGCACCCGCTCGATATCTGCGAAACCGCCTGTGGAAAAGGCGCGCAGCAGGTTGAGCGAAGCCGCCGCCTGCGTATAGGCCTGCAGCATCTTGGCGGGGTCGGGGATGCGCGCCTCAGGGGTGAAGGCCAACTCGTTGATGATATCGCCACGGTAGGAGGGCAATTCGACACCGTTGATCACCTCGGTCGGCGCAGAGCGCGGCTTTGCGAATTGACCAGCCATGCGACCCACTTTGACCACAGGCACCTTGGCGCCATAGGTTAAGACCATCGCCATCTGCAGCATCACCTTGAACGTGTCGCGGATCGTATCGGCAGAAAATTCCGCGAAACTTTCGGCGCAATCGCCGCCTTGCAGCAAAAATGCCTCGCCCCGCGCAGCTTGGCCCAGCTTTGCCTTCAATCGGCGTGCCTCACCTGCAAACACCAAAGGAGGGTATTTGCCAAGCTGCGCCTCAACCGCCGCCAAGGCGGCCTGATCGGGATAATCAGGCATCTGCACACGCGGTTTGCTGCGCCAGCTTGATTTCGACCATGTTTGTGCGGTGTCAGCGCCCATGGGAGCCTCCTTTGGTCTTCCATAAAATAACGGTTTCGGGCCGCTTATAGACATGGAACCCCGCTACGTCCAATGGCATTTTTACATCCAATGGGGCTTGCGGCGCGTTTCAATTGATGGTTTCGCTAAGGTTAAGCGCCAAGGGCGGGACGTCCTTTGGGACCGCTTGCGTGATGAGAGCGTGGTTTAAGGGACGTTACCGATGAGCAGATCAACCCCCCGCGAGACTGATGCCGCGAAACGCTATGTTTTCGTGTTGTTGGATCGCTTTACGATGCTGTGCTTCGCCTCGGCGGTCGAAGCCTTGCGCATTGCAAATCGGATGTCGGGACGCACGCTGTATCAATGGGCCTTGGCGGGAGAAGGCGGTGATGTCGCATATTGCTCGGCGGGGATTGGATACAAGCTCGATATGGATCTCGAAGAGCTGACCCGCGAAGACACCATCATGCTGTGCGGCGGGATTGACGTGCAATCAGCCACCAGCAAGCGCATTTTAAACTGGCTGCGGCGCGAGGCGCGGCGCGGTTCCGTTGTGGGCGGGCTGTGCACGGCGGGGTATACCTTGGCCAAGGCAGGGCTGTTGGATGGCAAACGCGCCACGATCCATTGGGAAAACCAAGACAGCTTTTCCGAAGAATTTGAAGATGTGACCCTGACAAAATCGGTCTTTGTGATTGACGGCAACCGCATCACCACGGCGGGGGGAACCGCCTCGATTGATTTGATGCTCAAAATCATCGCCAATGATCACGGCGAGGAATTGGCGAATTTGGTGGCGGATCAGTTGATCTATACTTCCATCCGCACCGACCAAGACACGCAGCGCCTATCAATTCCCACCCGTATCGGCGTGCGCCATCCGAAATTGAGCCAAGTCATTCGGATGATGGAACAAAATATCGAAGACCCGATCAGCCCTGCGGCCTTGGCCAAAGAGGTGGGGATGTCGACCCGTCAGCTAGAGCGCCTGTTCCGCCGCTACCTCAACCGCAGCCCCAAGCGCTATTACATGGAATTGCGCCTTGCCAAGGCGCGCAACCTGTTGATGCAAACCGATATGAGCGTGATCAATGTGGCGCTGGCTTGTGGCTTTGCGTCCCCGTCGCATTTCTCGAAATGCTACCGCGCGCAATATGACACCACCCCCTATCGGGAGCGCGGCACCCATGCGACCAAATCTGATCTAATCATCAAATAACGGCTCTTGGGCAACGCGCGCCGCGCGTCCGCCACGGCGGATCGCACGCGGGGCTTGATCCAGCCCCTCGCGCAGGGTTTGCGTCATCGGGTGATCCGACTTCTCATCCGCATATTGCCCAAGCAAATGGGCAATATACGCCTTTGGATCATCGCAACTGATGGACAGCGCCCAATCCATAAAGATCGTGCGGCATTCCGCCAGACTGATCCCGTCAATGCGATAGGCTTCACGGATCAGCGCCTTTGGATCATAGATATCGCCCTTCATCCCACCCCACTCCTGCATTTTGGCCCATCGTGCCGTTTACGGCGCACGCGCCAAAGCCGCCTCAATAATTGCGACAGATTGGGCGCGGCCTGCGTCAAGGGCGGCCTCCAAGCGGGCGCGATCCTCGTGACCTGTGGCGCGCATCAGAAAATCCAACCCGCCTTGCCCGATATCACTTGGGTCAAGCGGCGCATCCGTCAAGAGCCTTGCGGCCTGCGCCACTTGTGAAAACAGCATATGCGCTGCCTGTAAGACCTCTGCCTCGGCATGGGTCAACCATCCGTTTTGCGCCGCGGCGCGCAAGTGACGGCGGGTGGCGCGGGCGGGTGTGGCGGCGATCAAGGCGCCGGCTTGGCCAATCAGATCAATATCTTGCATCCCCCCCGCGCCTGCCTTCACGTCAAAGGTGCTGCCCGTGCGGCCCGCCGCAGCCAACCTTTGGCGCATATCGGCCAGCTCGCGGATCACCTGATGGGCCGCGCGCGGCTTTTGGATCACCGCCATGCGGGTGGCCTCGACATCCGCCGCAAGCGTGGCATCGCCCGCGACAACCCGCGCGCGGGTCAGGGCCATATGCTCCCACCCCCATGCCTCGTTCATCTGGTAATGGGTAAAGGCCTCCAATGAGGTGGCGACAGGCCCCTGCCGCCCCGAAGGGCGCAGCCGCATATCCACCTCGTAGAGACGCCCTTCCGATGTCGGGGCCGAGAGGGCGGTGATCAACATCTTTGTCGCCTTCGAGAACCACCCCCGCGCATCCAAGGGGCGCGGCCCCTCTGTCATCTCGACCCCTTCGGCATCATAGATCACAATCAGATCAAGATCAGATCCCGCCGTCAGCCGCGCAGCCCCCAGACTGCCCATGGCCAGAACGATGCCGCCCCGACCAGGCGCAGGGCCGTGTTTGCGCGCCAATTCCGCACATACCATCGGCCAAAAACACGCAACCACCGTATCCGCCAAATCGGTGTATTGTTTCGCGGCCTCCTCGGCATCGATCAAGCCGCGCAAATGATGCACGCCGACACGGAAATGCCATTCCTTCAACCAGCGGCGTGCGGCATTCAATTGCCCCTCGTAATCCAACCCATCAAGGGCCGCGCGCAGCCCTTGATGCAACATCGTGCGATCAGGCCAAGCTGCAAAAAAGCCACCGCTTAGGACCGCATCAAGCACTTGGGCATTGCGCGACAAATAACGCGACAAGGCGGGTGCCGTGGCGCAGATATCCGCCAAAAGATCAATCAAGGACGGGTTTGACTGGAACAGCGAAAACAGTTGAACACCCGCGGGCAATCCCCTGAGAAAACTATCAAAATTTGAAAGCGCCTCATCGGGCATGGCCGATGTCATCAGCTTGGCCAGCAGCGTGGGTTTGATCTGTTCAAACAACTCGCGCCCGCGCGAGGCGCGCAGACAGGCATAGCCAGGCCAACGCGCCAAGATCTCCGCCTGCGCATCGCTAAGCGTGACCGTGTCAACCGCCGCTTCAGGCGCGCCTTGCGGGGTGTAGAACGGCTCGCAGGCCGCATCGACCGCGTGCAGACGGGCCGAAAGGCGCGCCCTAAAAGCGGCAACATCGGTCATCCCCATAAAGGCTGCAAGCCGCGCAAACCCATCGGGCGATTTGGGCAAGCTGTGGGTCTGCGCATCATTCATCATCTGCAAGCGATGCTCGATCTCGCGATGCTCCAGATAATGGGCGCTGAGGCTGTCTGCGACCTCGGCGGTGATCCAATTCTTTTGTGCAAGCGCGGCCAATCCATCCACCGTGCGGTTCACGCGCAAATCAGGATCACGCCCGCCCGCCACCAATTGACGGGTCTGCGCGAAAAATTCGACCTCGCGAATACCCCCTGCGCCCAATTTCAGATTGTGGCCTTCAAGGGTCATGCCATGCAGACCTTTGTGGTCGCGGATGCGCTGGCGCATATCTTGGGTGTCACGGATGGCGGCAAAATCCAAATGCTTGCGCCACACAAACGGGGTCAGCGTTTTCAAGAACCGCGCACCTGCCGCGATATCGCCCGCAGCGGCGCGCGCCTTGATATAGGCTGCACGTTCCCAATTGCGCCCTTCGGCCTCGTAATAGCGCTCGGCTGCGGCCATTGAGATGCATACGGGCGTGACAGAGGCATCGGGGCGCAGGCGCAAATCGGTGCGGAATACATAACCATCGGCGCTGATCTCTGCCAAACTGGCCGTCATGCGCCGCGTTGCCCGCACAAACCCCGTGCGCGCCTCCATCTCATCCCCTGCATCAAACCGCGTTTCATCAAACAGGCAAATGAGATCGATGTCGGAGGAATAGTTCAACTCGAACGCGCCCATTTTCCCCATGGCCAGCGCAACCATGCCCGCGCCATCGCGCATGGCGTCTTCTTCGGTTTGGCCGGGAATGCGACCGCGCCGCGCCTCAGCCCCCACATGAACCCGCAGGGCCGATTGTACACAGGCATCGGCAAAGCGGGTCCAATGCGCGGTCAGGGTCAAAACATCCCACGCCCCACCGCAATCGGCCAAAGCCGACAGAATGGCCGCGCGGCGTTTCAGTCGGCGCAGCCCCCGATCAAGATCACTGGCCCCCAAGCCCGCAGCATCCGCGAGGAGCGCCGCCATGCCCGCCTCAGGGCTGTCACAAAGCGCCATCGCAAGCCAATCCGCCTCGCGCGAGATCAGCCCCGCCAGATAGGGGGCGCATCCCGCCACACCAAAAAGCAGTTCGCGCATTTCGGGCGGCTGATCTGCCAATTGCGGCAATTCCGCCAAAAGGGAGGCGGCCAAATCCCGCTCATACGGGATCGGTGCGCGGGTCAACCGAGCGGCAAGGGGCAATGGGGCGGCGGGCATCTTGTCAATCGCGTCCTTTTTTGCGCAGATCATAGCCACAATCATAGAAGGGATGGAAGATGAGCAAAAGCCTTGCCCGCGTGACCGCCGCCCTTGCGGATGCGGGGCTGGATGTGACGATTTTGGAAATGTCCGAAGGCACCCGCACCGCCGAGGATGCAGCGCGCGCCGCCGCGTGCCAAATCGACCAAATCGCAAAATCCATCATTTTTCGCATGGTGGAGACAGGGGAATTGGTGCTGTTCATCACGGCAGGCGGCAATCAGGTTGATCCAAAGCGCGCCGAAACCCTAACGCAGGGGCGCTTGGCCCGCGCCGATGCAGAAACGATTCGCGCCGTGACGGGTTTTGCCATCGGCGGCGTGGCCCCCTTTGGGCATCTCACCCCGTTGCGCGCGTGGTTTGATCCCCGCCTCGCCGCATTCGATCATATCTATGCCGCAGCGGGCACGCCGCGCCATATATTTGGCATCGCCCCTTTGGCGCTGCAGCACCTTTCGGGGGCTGAAACAGCGGAGTTTACCCTGTAGCGGCGCAGTGACGCGCTAGTCAGGCTGGCCAATTTCCCCGCGCAAGGCCGCGCGCAGACTGCGCTGCAAAAGCCCCAAGACAAGCAGACTGAGCAGGGCACAAACCCCTGCCCCGATCATCTGATGCGCCTGTGTCCCGTTGAGCTGGCCATAGGTCATCGAGGCAACCGCCAAAGCGCCCACCGGAAAGCTGAGGGCCCAAAAGCTCAGAACGAAAGGCAGGCGGAATAATTTCGGCACCTGCAGCACAACCAAAGCCGCAAAAACATAGGCGCTATAGAGCAAGATCCGCGCAAAAGGATCAATTCCGCCTGACAGCTTGGCATAGGCCACAAACCCTACGGCAGGCGGCGCAATCAAGATCACAAGCGTTGGCAAAAGCCGTGCGGGGATTGGATCGTGAAACATCAAGCGGTTCATCACCAAAACCAACAGCACCAACCAAAACACCATGCCGCCTGAAAAGAACAGCCAGCTTATTTCCTGATAGCCCAGCGCCGTTCCACCCAAAGGGACAATGACATTGCCCACCGCAGGGATGAACCACGCAGGGGTCAGATGCCCCATGTCAAAGGCGCGATGCGAAATCCACGAGGTAATCACCGCAAGCGTCAATGCCCCCTGCCCGAACATCGCAATCAGCCAAAGCACCAAGGCCAATTGCGGTGCGCGGGTCAGTAAGGCGGTTGCACAGAGCAGCAACGCAATCGTGGCGGTTGCGAAAAAAGCGATTTTCACAGGGTGATTCCATTCCGCCCGAACCGCCGCCGGATAGCGGATCGCTTTGGCCAGATAGATCCCGCCCACCAAGGCAAAAATGGCCAGACCAAGGGCAAACACAGCATCCCCCATCGGCGCAAAGACGGGCCAAATGCGCGCCGCCGTATCCGCCGTGAGGCCCAGTTGAAAGACACCCATCAAGATCGCAAAAAGACTGATGGGAATGAATTCCAGACGGTTGGCCCGCCAAGAGGGCGTAACAGTTTGCGGTTGCATTGGTTTTTCCATTTGGTTTTCCCCTTGCTTTGCCCCTGTGCTTTATCTCTGTGCTTGGCCTGCAGCGGATTATAATTCAACCCAGAAGAAGAACAGATCGCGCCACAGATCGCCGCAGGACGGATGGTTTTCGGAGAACCCAAAAAAGAATTGGAAGAAAATTCAAAATTTTCCTTGAAATAGGAACAGCAAGGCTCTAGGTGGCCCCTCACTACTCGACGGGTGCCGATCCCAACCTCGCTGCAATCAGCGGGGGGGCGCTAAGGACCCACCACATCAATCTGCTGGTAAGAAGGGGGCGTGCTATGTCTAGCGCCGACCTCTTCCAACTGGGGACTGGTCTGGAGACAGGCGCCCATGCGGAAGACACTCACAGCCTTTTGGCTGACCGTAGCGTGTTCGATGACACACGCGATGATCACTTCATTCGCCGCGATGGCCGCGTTTTCGCGGGCACGCATCTGATCCTCGAAGTCGTCAATGGCCACGGCCTTGATGATGAGGCGCGCATACAAACCGCGTTTCGCGATTGCGTGCGCGAATGCGGGGCCACGCTTTTGCACATTCACACCCATAAATTCAGCCCCCAAGGGGTATCGGGTGTAGCGGTTTTGGCGGAAAGCCATATCTCGGTGCATACTTGGCCCGAAATTGGCTATGGCGCATTTGACGTCTTTATGTGCGGCGATGCCGACCCGTGGCGCGCGGTCGATGTGCTCAAGGCGGCCTTTGGCACGCAAGATGTGCGCGTCAAAGAATTGCTGCGTGGTGAAGGTCTGGTGACCGAGGCGATTGCCGCAGCATAACTGCGCTTGCAGGGGCGGTAAAACCCCGCCCCGCATCCTGCCCCAAACTGCCCGAAAGGAGGCCGCCAATGAGCGATCCTGAAACCATGCGCGATTGGAGCGTGGAGCGTCTGCACCAAGATCACGGGCAAGCCTTGCGCGTGGCGCAGATGCATTATGACAGCGAAACGGATCACCAACGCCTGCGCGTGTTTGAAAACCCGACCTTCGGGCGCATCTTGACGCTTGATGGCGTGGTTCAGGTGACCGAGGCGGATAATTTCATCTATCATGAAATGCTGACCCATGTGCCGATCTTGGCCCATGGTGCGGTCAAGCGCGTGCTGATCGTGGGCGGCGGCGATGGCGGCATGGCCCGCGAGGTGCTGAAGCACCGCAGCATCGAACAGGTGACCATGGTCGAGATTGACGCGGGCGTGGTGGATTTTTCCAAGAAATATCTGGCCGCGATTTCCGATGGGGCCTTTGACGACCCCCGCCTTGATCTGGTGATCAATGATGGTGCCGTGTTCATGAAGCAAAACGCGGATTTTTATGATGTCATCATTATCGACAGCACTGATCCCGTGGGCCCAGGTGAGGTTCTCTTTACCGATCACTTCTACGGCCACGCCAAGGCGCGTTTGGCCGAAGGCGGGATTTTGGTTACCCAAAACGGCGTTCCGTTCCTGCAAGGGGGTGAGCTGACAGGCACAATGCGGGCCTTTAAGACGCTATTTTCTGATTACAGCTGCTATCTGGCGAGCATCCCCACCTATGCAGGCGGGCCAATGGCCTTTGGATGGGGCAGTGACAGTGACGCGCGGCAGGTGGATCTTGCCACCCTTGAGGCACGGTTCAAAGCAGCAGGGATCCGCACCGATTACTATACACCCGAGGTGCATCGCGGTGCATTCGCCCTGCCGCCCTATGTGGCGCGTCTGATCCCCTAAGGGGTTATTCTGCTGCTTCGGTTTTTTGGGCCGCCTCAAGTTGGGCGGCCTTTTTCTCGACCTGCTCTACGATATGGTCGATCATTTGGTCATTGCTCATCTTGTGGCTTTGTTTGCCCGCAAGATAGACCATGCCCGAACCCGCACCACCGCCCGTAAAGCCCACATCGGTCATCAATGCCTCGCCTGGCCCATTGACCACACAGCCGATGATCGAAAGGCTCATTGGGGTTTTGATATGCTCAAGACGCTGTTCCAAAGCCTCGACCGTTTTGATCACGTCAAAGCCCTGACGCGCGCAAGAAGGGCAAGAGATGATATTCACACCGCGATGGCGCAGCCCCAAGGATTTGAGGATCTCATAGCCAACTTTCACCTCTTGCACAGGATCGGCCGAAAGGCTGACACGGATGGTATCGCCAATGCCCATCCACAGCAGGCTGCCCAACCCAATCGCTGATTTGATCGTGCCAGACATCAGGCCACCCGCCTCGGTGATGCCCAAATGAATGGGGGCATCTGTCGCCTCCGCCAGACCTTGATAGGCGGCCGCGGCCAAAAACACATCAGACGCTTTGACCGAGATTTTGAACTCGTGAAAATCATTATCTTGCAAGATGCGAATATGATCGAGGCCCGATTCAATCATCGCCTCTGGGCAGGGTTCGCCGTATTTTTCAAGCAAATCCCGCTCAAGCGAGCCTGCATTCACCCCAATACGGATCGAGCAATTATGATCCCGCGCCGCCTTGATCACCTCGCGCACGCGGGTGGCATCGCCAATATTGCCAGGATTGATGCGCAGACAGGCCGCGCCGGCCTCGGCCGCCTCAATGCCGCGTTTATAATGGAAATGGATATCTGCCACGATTGGCACAGGGCTTTCGCGCACAATCTCCCGCAGCGCCTTGGCGCTGGCCTCATCTGGCACGGAGACGCGCACGATATCGGCCCCCGCCTCGGCACAGGCCTGAACCTGCGCGATGGTCGCCTTGATATCGGTGGTGGGCGTATTCGTCATGGTTTGCACCGATATCGGTGCATCCCCCCCAACTGGCACAGCGCCCACATGGATTTGGCGGCTTTTGCGGCGGTCGATATTGCGCCAAGGGCGGATCGGATTGTGGGACATGGGGCGTGTGACCTTTAGCTTGTCAGATCGCAGATGCGTTTCGCGCGAAGGATAAGCCCTCGCGCCGAAATGCACAATGCGCGGGTTTACTCGCCTTGCGCCAAACGCTCCAAAACCAATTGGGCCACTTCGGGCAATTGCGGGTCGGCGGTCGCATTGGCAATGGCATAGCGCGTCTCGATTTCATCGGCGGAAATCGGCACATCCTTGACAACACTGGTCCCCACACCCGCTGGACCGAAGGTGACAGAGTTCAGCGCGAAATAGAGCGCGCCAGAATTGCCCGCCCGCAAGTAGGGCAGCGCATCCATCTCAGGCACGGTATAGCTGTCACCTGCGTTGAGCGTGCCTTCAAACAGCACGGTGCCATCCGCCGTGGTCACCCTGATCCAAGAGGGGCGCACGGCAAAAAGCACAACCTCATCGCGCGGCTGCTGCGTGACAGGGGCGCTTGTGGCCTCATCGGAGATGGCGGCAATCGCACGCGACATCTCATCGGGGCGCACAGATACGGTTCCGCTTTGCGCGAAGGCCCCTGTGGTGGACGGGTTCAGCGTGCCAATCGCACGGTCACGCGGCACCAGCATCGGGGCCTCAAGCAAAGTGGGACGATAAAGCCGCTCCATCGCCGCGCTGTCTGGCGCTGTCTCCTCTTGCGGGAGGGCCAGCGTTGCATCGGCAATCTGCGCTTGGCCGCCTTGCGGCATGGGCAATGGGTCCATCGCGGTAAGGGCCACGGGCGTATCCGTCACAGGGGCAAATTGCACGCGTTGAAAATCATTAAGCAAGACCCAAGCGCCATAGCCCACGCCAAGCAGAACCACAGACAGCACAAAAAGCGAGCCAAGCGCGCCCGCCTCTAGCCGTGGCAAAAACCCGTCTTCCCCGTCAAACAGAATTTTGCGAGACGAAAACCGTGGATCGTCTTGCACGGACCCTTTTGCCTTTTTGGGGGCTTGGATCGACTGCCGCATCTTTTGGGCGCTGCGTGCGCGGCGGGTATCCCCGCCAAAACCTGTCACGCCCGAAAATCCCGTTTCCTCGCAAAACCGCGTAAAAACCCACTCAGGATCAAGGCCCAGATAGCGCGCATATGACCTGACATAGCCCGCGATAAACCCATGTGATGAAAAGGCGCTGAGATCGGCGTTTTCAATCGCCGCAATATAGGAAGCGCGGATGCGCAAATCGGCCTCAACATCCTGAAGCGACTTGCCCATTGTCGCGCGTTCGCCGCGCATGAGATCGCCCAAGGGCACCTCTGCGAGCATCTCGCCCTGTAATTCTTCGGTTGATGCCCCCATCATACCCGTTTCACCTTGCCCCATTTGGCACCTTGCCCGTCTTGGTGCTGATCGCAGTTTTGGCCAAAACTGCTTTCGCGTTGCCTATTTGTCACAGAACCGATTCGCATCGGGACTGCTATCCCCCAAAGGCGATATAGCATAAGTAAGGCGTGGTGATAAACTTATTGTGCGTTAGCCCGCCAATTCGGCACGATTCAGCGCACAATGGCTCCAAAGATGGTCCATCGCGTGCACCAGCGCATCCATCATTTTGGGATCATGCACGGGGCTTGGGGTGAAGCGCAACCGCTCCGTGCCACGTGGCACGGTGGGGAAGTTGATGGGCTGAACATAAATTCCGTGATCCTGCAAAAGCATATCCGAGATTTTCTTGGTATGCACCGGATCGCCCACAATCACAGGCACGATGTGGCTGCCGTGATCAATGATCGGCAGACCCAAGCCCTTGAGGCGCAATTTTAGAACCGCGGCGCGCTCTTGGTGTAAATCGCGCAAGGCTTGATCGGTTTTCAAATGCTTGACCGAGGCCGCGGCCCCCGCCGCAACAACAGGCGGCAAAGATGTTGTGAAAATGAAACCCGGCGCATAGGAGCGCACCGCATCACACATCTTGGCAGAAGCGGCGATATAGCCGCCCATCACGCCATAGGCCTTGCCCAAAGTGCCGTTGATGATGTCAATCTGGTCCGACAGGCCCAGCTTTTCGGCAACACCGCCGCCGCGTGGGCCATACATCCCAACTGCGTGCACCTCGTCCAGATAGGTCAAAGCGCCGAATTCTTGGGCCAATTCCACAATCCCCGCAATCGGGCCGAAATCGCCATCCATCGAATAAACCGATTCAAAGGCGATCAGTTTTGGCGCTTTGGGATCATCCGCCGCCAGTTTCGCGCGCAGATCATCCAGATCATTATGTTTGAACACGCGCTTTGCGCCGCCGTTGCGGCGGATCCCCTCGATCATCGAGGCGTGGTTCAACTCATCTGAATAGATGATCAGCCCAGGAAACAGGCGCGGCAGGGTCGAAAGCGTGGCGTCATTGGCGATATAGGCCGATGTAAAAACAAGCGCGGCTTCCTTGCCGTGCAAATCGGCCAACTCCGCCTCAAGGCGTTTGTGATAGACAGTGGTGCCCGAAATATTGCGCGTGCCACCAGACCCCGCGCCCGTAGCGTCCAAGGCCTCATGCATCGCATTCAAGACAACAGGATGTTGCCCCATACCCAGATAATCATTGCCGCACCAAACCGCGATCTGGGTTTGGCTGCCATCTGGGCGGGTCCAAGTGGCGTGGGGAAACTGGCCCTTGCGGCGTTCAATATCAATGAACGTGCGATAGCGCCCCTCTTCGTGAAGTGTATTTAGGGCGTGATCCAGGGCGTTGCTATAATCCACACTCATCTCCTTAACTCTGGCGCAAAGGGGGCTTTCGCCTTTCAACGGTTTGCGTTGCGCCTCAGATAGTCTGTCGGCGCAGTATTTTCCAAGTAACAAATTGACGCGCGCCCGTATTTGATCTGGCGCAAATTGCGAAACCCTTTGCGCAACGCGTTGATCGCCAAAGCAATGCTGCCTCTGGACGGCCTCTGGGCGGCTTTTGGGCCGTTTTTGCCTTTTCGCTGCGCCGCAAAGCTGCCAATATGGGAAAAATAGACAAGCAAATATGCACAGAACAAGTGATTGAGCAGCACAATGGCGGATGATCTTTTGGGCCAATCGGCCTCGGAACAGGCCTATGACGCCTCATCTATTGAGGTGTTGGAGGGGTTGGAACCCGTCCGAAAACGGCCTGGTATGTATATTGGCGGCACCGATGAACGCGCCTTGCACCATCTGGTGGCGGAAATCCTCGACAACTCCATGGATGAGGCCGTTGCGGGCCATGCCAATCGGATTGAGGTGGAACTTGCCGCAGATCACACCGTGACCATCCGCGACAATGGGCGCGGAATGCCGATTGATCCGCATCCCAAATTCCCCGACAAATCCGCTTTGGAGGTGATTTTATGCACGCTTCACGCGGGCGGTAAATTTTCGGGCAAGGCCTATCAAACCTCGGGCGGTTTGCATGGGGTCGGGGCATCGGTCGTGAATGCGCTCTCCGATCATCTGCGGGTGGAAGTGGCCCGCAACCGCACGCTTTACGCGCAAGAATTCTCGCGCGGTCTGCCCCAAGGCGGATTGCAAAACCTTGGCGCCGCCCCCAATCGGCGCGGCACGCAAGTCAGCTTTCACGCCGATGAACAGATTTTTGGAAACCATCGGTTCAAGCCCGCCCGCCTGTTCAAAATGGTGCGATCCAAAGCATATCTTTTTTCGGGCGTGGAAATTCGCTGGAAATCCGCGATTGACGATGGCGAGACCCCGCAAGAGGCCACGTTTCACTTCCCAGGCGGCCTTTCCGATTATCTGGGCGAGGTCTTGGGAAATGCGGCGACCTATGCGCAAGCCCCGTTTTCAGGAAAAGTCGAATTCCAAGAACGCTTCGGCGCAGCGGGTTTGGTGGAATGGGCGATCAATTGGACACCTGCGCGGGATGGATTTATCCAATCTTACTGTAACACCGTCCCCACGCCCGAAGGTGGCACCCATGAAGCGGGATTTTGGGCCGCGATCCTCAAGGGCATTCGCGCCTATGGCGAATTGGCGGGCAATCGCAAAGCGACCAACATAACCCGCGAAGATCTGACCGCGGGGGGCTGTGCCTTGGTCTCGTGCTTCATCGCGGAGCCTGAATTTGTGGGCCAGACCAAGGACCGCCTTGCCACAACCGAGGCCGCGCGGATGGTCGAAGGGGCGGTGCGCGATCGTTTCGACAATTGGTTGGCCGCTGACACGAAATCGGCGGGGGCGATTTTGGATTTTCTGGTGCTGCGCGCCGAAGAGCGGATGCGCCGCAGACAAGAAAAGGAAACGCAGCGCAAATCTGCAACCAAGCGGCTGCGCCTGCCTGGGAAATTGGTGGATTGCTCGGCCACCAACCGCGAAGGCACAGAATTGTTTATCGTGGAAGGCGACAGCGCGGGCGGCTCCGCCAAAATGGCGCGCGACCGCAAGACCCAAGCCCTGCTGCCCCTGCGCGGTAAAATTTTGAACGTGCTTGGCGCGGCCTCCTCCAAGATGGGACAGAACCAAGAGATCAACGATCTCTGTCAGGCTCTTGGTGTCTCTATGGGCACGAAATTCAATGTCGAAGACCTGCGCTATGACAAGGTCATCATCATGACCGATGCCGATGTGGATGGTGCGCATATCGCGGCTTTGTTGATGACATTTTTCTTCACCCAGATGCGGCCGATGATAGATCAGGGGCATCTCTATCTGGCCTGCCCGCCCCTGTTTCGCCTGACCCAAGGGGCGCAGCGTGTCTATGCGCTTGATGAAGCGGAAAAAGAAGCATGGATGGCCCGCGGCCTTGGCGGACGCGGCAAAATTGACGTGAGCCGATTTAAGGGTCTGGGCGAGATGGATGCCAAGGATTTGAAGGAAACCACGATGGACCCCGCCTCGCGCAAGCTGATCCGCGTCACAGTGGATGAGGACACACCAGGCGAAACGGGCGATCTGGTGGAGCGCCTGATGGGCAAAAAGCCCGAATTGCGGTTCCAATACATCCAAGACAACGCGCGGTTCGTTGAGGAATTGGACGTTTAATCCTGCACGGTTGCCACATAGATTGGGCGTTCACATCCCTTGCGCCTTTTCCTCCAGCAGCAGCCATTCTTCTTCTGCGGCGGCGAGTTTGGCTTGGCGTTCGGCCAAGGCCTCGGTCGCTTTGGCGAATTTGACAGGCTCGCGCGTGTAAAGATCAGGATCAGACAGCAAGTCAGACAGCTTGCCCAGTTCCGCCTCAAGCCGCGCAATCACGGCGGGCAATTCTTTCAAGCGGTGGCTCTCGGTGAAACTGAGGCCCGTGGCGGGTTTGGGCGCATCGGTTTTGAGCGGGGCATCGGGTTTGGACGCGCCCCCGCCAAAGGGTGGGGATGATGGGGCGGCGGCATCATCGCGCGCAAGGCGCGCGCCTTGGGCCAAGGCATCGCTCCATCCGCCCGCATAGGCCTGCGCATGGCCCTGCCCCTCAAGCACCACGGTGCTTGTGGCAACCCGATCCAGAAAATCGCGGTCATGGCTGACCAACAAAACCGTGCCCGCGTAGTCACCCAAGAGGTCTTGCAGCAAATCCAATGTCTCGACATCCAGATCATTGGTCGGTTCGTCCAAGATCAAAAGATTGCTTTCGCGCGCCATGATTTTGGCCAACATCAAACGCGCCCGTTCCCCCCCTGAAAGGGAGCGCACAGGCGCGCGCGCCTGCGCCTCGTCAAAGAGGAAATCTTTGAGATAGCCCATCACATGGCGCGGGCTGCCGCGCACCATGACCTGATCAGAGGATCCGTTCACGGCAATCTCACGATCCAAGGTCAGGCTGTCCCAAAGGCTGGCCTCAGGGTTTAGCCCTGCGCGGTTTTGGTCAAACACCGCCATCTCAAGGCCCTTGCCCAAAGTGACCTGCCCCGTGTCAGGGGCAAGCTGGCCCGTCAGCATATTCAACAGCGTGGTTTTGCCCGCCCCATTCGGCCCAACAAACCCCACCCGATCCCCGCGCAAAATGCGCAGATCAAACGGGGCAAGGATGGTGTGATCGCCAAAGGATTTTGAAATCCCCTTGGCCTCGATCACCTTGCGGCCCGATTGCGGCCCCTCCTCCAAGACCATGGCGGCGGTGGATTGGCGGCGGATCATCGCGGCGCGTTCTGCGCGCAAATCGGCCAAAGCGCGCACACGGCCCTGATTGCGCTTGCGCCGCGCACTGATCCCTTCCACGGCCCAACGGGCCTCGGATTTGATTTTGCGATCCAATTTGTGGCGCGCCATGTCTTCCTCGTCCCAAACCTTGTCGCGCCACGCCTCGAAGCTGGCAAAGCCTTGCTCGTTGCGGCGGACCTGCCCGCGATCCACCCATAGGGTGGCGCGGGTCAAAGCGTTCAAAAACGCACGGTCATGCGAGATCACGACAAAGGCGGTGCGGGTGTCCGCAAGCCGCGCCTCAAGCCACCCGATGGCCGCGATATCAAGGTGGTTGGTGGGTTCATCCAAAAGCATGATATCAGGCTCTTCGGCCAAAAGCCGCGCAAGGGCCGCACGGCGGCGCTCCCCGCCCGAAGCCTTGGCTGGATCAGCATCAAGCCGCAGCTTCAGACCATCGGCCAAGGCCTCCACCCGCCATGCCTCGCTGGGGCCAAGCGTGGCGGTGGCGAAATCGCCCAATGTGGCAAAGCCCGTGAAATCGGGTTCCTGCTCCATATATCCGACCGAGGTGCCTTGCGGGCTTGTGATGCTGCCAGTGTCAGGTTCGGTCAAACCCGCCATCACCTTCATCAAGGTCGATTTGCCTGACCCGTTGCGCCCCACCAGCGCCACGCGATCCCCCTGATGCACAACCAAATCCAGCCCATCGAAAATGGGATCACCGCCAAAGGTCAGCGAAATATCAGACAGCTGCAAAAGCGCGGGGCGGGCCATGGGGTTTATCTTTCACGCAAGCCCGCCTGTGACAGCGGGCTTGACCTTGCCTCAATCGCGGATGGCGCGCACAGCGGCCATGTGATCGGGCGCGCCAATCACAGCCCCATTGGGACCTGTGCCGCGCTTGATCTGGTCGACAATCTCCATCCCCGAGGTGACCTCGCCCACCACGGTGTATTCCCCGTTCAACTGCGGCACGGGGGCAAACATGATGAAGAATTGCGAATTGGCGCTGTCTGGGTTCGCGGCACGGGCCATACCGACCACGCCCCGCTCAAAGCTGAGATCAGAAAATTCAGCAGGCAGGTCTGGATATTGCGATCCCCCCCGCCCCGCAAAGCGCATATCCTGCCCGACACGGCCAAATTCCACATCGCCCGTCTGCGCCATGAAACCGTCAATCACGCGATGGAACATCACGCCATCATAGGCGCCATCTTCGGCCAATTGCAGCATCCGTGCCGTGTGTTCAGGGGCGACATCCTCGAACAAGTCGATGGTGATTGTGCCAGTCGCCTCGCCCGCCACATCAATCTCCAGACCCGCCCCAAAGGCGGGGCTTGCCAAGAGCAAGGCAATCGCTGCGCCAAGCTTACTCATCTGCGGCCACCTTCACGCTGATCATCTTATCGGGGTTCGCAGGCGGCTCGCCGCGCGTGATCGCATCAATATGCTCCATCCCCGCAATCACGCGGCCATAGACGGTGTATTGGCGATTGAGGAAATGATTGTCGTTGAAATTGATGAAGAACTGGCTGTTTGCCGAATTCGGGTTGGAGGAGCGCGCCGCGCCAAGCGTGCCGCGATCATGCGGAATGCCTGAGAATTCAGCAGGCAAATCAGGCTTGTCCGACCCGCCCGTGCCCGCCATGCGGATATTGGCGCCTTTGTCGGCATTGCCGTGTTCCACATCGCCCGTTTGCGCCATGAACCCGTCAATCACGCGGTGAAAGACCACGCCATCATAGGCGCCTTCACGCGCCAATTCCTTCATGCGTGCGCAATGCGCAGGCGCAATTTCAGGCAGCAATTCGATGGTGACGGTGCCGTCTTTTAGCTCCATCAGGATGGTGTTTTCGGGGTCTTTGATCTCGGCCATGCCTTTATTCCTTTTGCGGATATCTGGTTTTGGCCTTGACCTATCAGGATGAGAATTTCGCGTCTAGCGCTTGATGCACGGCGGGCGGCACGAAATGGCTGACATCGCCGCCAAGCCGCGCGATTTCTTTGACCAGTTTTGAGGCAATCGCCTGATGCTCGGCCTCGGCCATCAAAAAGACGGTGCTGATCTCATCATCCAATTTTCGGTTCATACCGACCATTTGGAATTCATATTCAAAATCGGCAACTGCGCGCAGGCCACGGATTATGATACCCGCCCCCACCTCGCGCGCGCAATCGATCAGCAAATTTTCAAACGGATGTGCGACAATTTCTATTCCCGTGCTGCGCGACAGTTTTGCGGTCTCCGCCTCGACCATGGCCACGCGCTCCTCCAAGGTGAACAGGGGGCCTTTGTCGCGGTTGATCGCAACACCAATCACCAAACGATCAACCAATGTGGCCGCGCGGCGGATAATATCCACATGGCCCAATGTAATTGGATCGAATGTGCCTGGATATAGGCCTGTGCGCATCTGCAAATCTCCCAAGTTTGGCATATGCTGCCGCAATTACGGGGTCACGCAACATTATTGCGCCGCGAAACGCAAGCTAAAAGCAGCGTTTGGCGACCTCGGCTTCAAGCCGCGACACCTCGGCCCGCAGTCCTGATGATAAGGCCTCAACCAAACGCCCCAACCTGTCAGAGCGCCGATCTTGTTCGTGGCGCACGAGATAAAAGGCCCGTTTGAGGCTAATGTCATCCTTCAGCACAATCCGCAATTCGGGCGCAAAAGGCAGTGCGAAATCATGCACAAAGCCAATCCCCCCCTGCCGCAGCATTTGCAGCTGCACCGCAACGGAATTTGAGGCCATCTGCACCCGCCCACGCCCCAAGAGGCCAAGGTAATCCAATTCTTTGTCAAAGATCATATCGGGAATATAGCCCACCACCGCATGATCCCGCACCATGGCCAGATCATCGGGCGGCGTCAGATCGGCCCGCATTGCCAAATGCAAATGGTAATCGGTGATCTTTTGCACCAAAAGGCGCCCCGCATCGGGCGGGCTGACGGTAATGGCCAAATCCGCTTCGCGCTTGGATAGATTCACAACCCGCGGCAGGGCCAGAATTTGGATATCGAGATCAGGGTTATCGGCGCGAATGGCTGCGCAGACCTGCGGCAGCAAATAATTGGCGCACCCATCAGGCGCGCCAATCCGCACGGTGCCAGACAGCCCCGCCTGCCCTTGCCCCCCTGCAAGGGGAATGGCAAGTGCCGCCTCAGCGGCCTCGGCGGCGGGCAAAAGTTCCTCCCCTGCGCTGCTCAGGACATAGCCCTGCGGGGATTTCACAAACAGCTCCGCCCCCAGCCGCGCCTCAAGCCGCGCGATACGCCGCCCGATTGTGGCCGCATCAAGCCGCAGGGTTTTCCCAGCCCCCGTCAGGCTTTCGGCGCGCGCAACGGCCAGAAAGACACGCATATCATCCCAATTCATCGCCACATCCATTTTGCAAAAATGCAAGACTAGTTTGGATTTTTGCCCCTTTTCCCGACAGGATTGCAAGTATAGAAGACCCATCAAGTGTGGATTTTCAACAAAAGGGTGGGATCATGGAACAAATCGGTCACTGGATTAATGGGGCACATATTGCGGGCACGTCTGGCCGCACCGCGGATGTCTTCAACCCTGCAACAGGGGAAGTGCAGGCGCAGGTGGCACTTGCCTCGCAGGAAGAAATGGATCGCGCGATTGCCTCTGCAGCCGAAGCACAGATCGCATGGGGCGCCACAAATCCACAGCGCCGCGCGCGCGTGATGATGGAGTTGGTGCGCCTTCTCAACCGCGATATGGACAAACTGGCCGAGGCCATCAGCCGCGAACATGGCAAGACCTTCCCCGATGCCAAAGGCGATGTTCAGCGCGGGCTAGAGGTGATCGAATTTTGCATCGGCGCACCGCATCTGTTGAAGGGCGAATTCACCGATGCCGCAGGCCCGGGCATTGATATGTATTCCATGCGCCAGCCCTTGGGGGTGGTCGCAGGGATCACGCCGTTCAACTTCCCCGCCATGATCCCCTTGTGGAAACTCGGCCCTGCCTTGGCATCGGGCAACGCGATGATCCTCAAACCCTCGGAACGTGATCCGTCCTGCCCGATGATGTTGGGCGCGCTTTTGAAAGAGGCGGGTTTGCCTGATGGCGTGTTCCAAGTGGTCAATGGCGACAAGGGCGCTGTGGATGCCATCTTGGACAGCGAGATCATTCAGGCCGTTGGCTTTGTGGGGTCGACCCCCATCGCGCAATATATCTACAGCCGCGCCGCCGAAACGGGCAAACGCTGCCAGTGCTTTGGCGGGGCGAAAAACCATATGATCATCATGCCTGACGCAGATATGGATCAGGCCGCTGACGCTTTGGTCGGCGCGGGCTATGGGGCGGCAGGCGAGCGCTGTATGGCGATTTCAGTGGCCGTGCCCGTAGGTGAGGAAACCGCGGATCGGTTGATCGAAAAACTCGTCCCACGGATCGAGGCCTTGAAGGTTGGCCCCTATACCGCAGGCAATGATTTGGATTTCGGGCCCGTTGTGACCAAGGCCGCCAAGGAAAACATCCTGCGCCTCGTGCAAACGGGCGTGGATCAGGGCGCGGAATTGGTTGTCGATGGCCGCGATTTCAATCTGCAAGGCTATGAAAACGGGTTCTTTGTGGGCGCGCATCTCTTTGATCGCGTGACCCCTGATATGGATATCTACAAGACCGAAATTTTCGGCCCCGTCCTGTCAACCGTGCGCGCCGCCTCTTATGAGGAAGCGCTTGGTCTTGCGATGGATCATGAATATGGCAATGGCACCGCGATCTTCACCCGTGACGGCGATGCGGCGCGCGATTTTGCCTCCCGCGTCAATATCGGCATGGTCGGCATCAATGTGCCAATCCCCGTTCCCTTGGCCTATCACACCTTTGGCGGTTGGAAGCGGTCAGGTTTTGGCGATTTGAACCAGCACGGGCCAGATTCCTTCCGCTTCTACACTCGCACCAAAACCGTAACTTCGCGTTGGCCAAGCGGGATCAAGGAAGGGGCTGCGTTCAACTTCAAGGCAATGGATTGATCCTGCCGCGAAAATCACCAAACTCAGGACAAGCCCCCGCGCAGACCTTGCGCGGGGGTTCGCTGTGACACAAGGGAGGGGGCCATGAGCGAGGCAGATTTTCTCAATATCCGCAAGGAAGGGCGCGCGGGGCGGATCACGCTCACCCGTCCACAGGCGCTTAACGCCCTTTCGCAATCCATGTGCGCCAAAATTGCGGCAACAATTGATGCTTGGGCCACCGATAAAACGGTCGAGATTGTCATCCTAGATGCCATGGGCGAGCGGGCCTTTTGCGCAGGCGGGGATATTGCCGAAATTTACGAGGCGGGCCGCGCAGGCGATATGGAAATCGGCGCGCGCTATTGGGCCGATGAATATCGCATGAATGCCAAGCTGTTCCATTTCCCCCGCCCCGTGATCAGCTTCATGCAGGGCTACACCATGGGCGGCGGTGTCGGCCTTGGGTGTCATGCCTCTCACCGCATTGTAGGCGACAGCAGCATCCTTGCCATGCCCGAGGTCGGCATTGGCCTTGTGCCTGATGTCGGCGGCACTTTGATCCTGAGCCGCGCCAAAGGGCGGCTTGGTGAATATCTGGGCGTCACGGCCGCCCGGATGAGCGGGGCGGATGCGATTTATGCGGGCTTTGCCGATTACCATATTCCCGAAAGTGAATGGCCTGCCTTGATCGCCGCGCTTTGCGAGACGGCCGATTGGGATTTGGTTGACCAGACCGCCGCGCGCCACCCCTGCCCCGATGCGCCTTTGGCGGCGCTGCAAGCAGAGATTGACCACCATTTCGGGGGCGAGACCCTGCGCGATATCCTCAATGCGCTGGAGTTCACCGATAATGACTTCACCAAAGGCTGTCTTGCGGAAATGGCCAAAAAATCGCCCTTGTCGATGGCCTGCACAGTGGAATTGGTGCATCGTGCGCGTCTGCGCGATACAATCGAAAACGCGTTGGATCAGGAATACCGCTTTACCTCGCGCGCTGTGGAAAAAGCGGATTTCCTAGAAGGCGTGCGCGCGCAGATCATCGACAAGGATCGCAGCCCAAAATGGATGCATAACAGCCCCCGCGATGTGACACCTGCACTGGTGTCCGCCATGCTCTTGCCATTGGGGCCAAGGGCATTGAAACTGGATTAAGCAACGATAAGGGGCCAAGCCATGCGGATCGCATTTATTGGATTGGGCAATATGGGCGCACCAATGGCGCTTAATTTGCAAAAAGCAGGTCACAAGGTCACGGGGTTTGACACGCTTGCCGCCCCTGACGGGATCGCCTGCGCCGCATCGGCCGCAGAGGCCGCGCAAGGGGCGGAGGTGGTGATCACCATGCTGCCCAATGGCACAATTGCGCGCGCCGTGGCGGATGAGGTTTTAACCACTCTGCCAAAAGGCGCGCTTTTGGTCGATTGCTCCACCATCGAGGTCGAAGCCGCCCGCGCGATTGATGCCGCCGCAGCCGCGCAGGGGATCGGGTTTCTTGATGCGCCGGTCTCTGGCGGCGTTGGTGGGGCTGCGGCAGGCACGCTGACCTTTATGGTGGGCGGCAGTGCGGCGGATTTCACCCGTGCAGCACCCCTGTTTGAAATCATGGGACAAAAGGCCGTGCATTGTGGGGCTGCGGGCAATGGTCAGGCGGCCAAGATTTGCAACAATATGATCCTTGGGATCACGATGATTGGCACCTGCGAGGCCTTTGCGCTGGCCGATAAGCTGGGCCTTGAACGGCAGGCGATGTTTGATGTTGTCTCGACATCCTCAGGGGCCAGTTGGTCGATCAACACCTACTGCCCCGCCCCAGGTGTCGGGCCGCAAAGCCCCGCCGACAATGGCTATCACCCTGGATTTGCGGCGGAATTGATGCTGAAGGATTTGCGTCTTGCCCAAGATGCCGCAAGTGCCGCAGATGCCGCCACCCCGCTGGGCGCATTGGCCGAGGCGATATATGCGCAATTTGTCGAGCACGAAGATGGGCGCGGCAAGGATTTCTCCGCCATGTTGCCGCGCTTGGCCGCAATGGGCAGAAAAACCACCTAATTTCCAAAAATATTTCCCCGCCCTCTTGTGGCGGGGTTTTTTCTACCCATATGTGTTAATGTAATTAACATTTACATCGCGGCGCGGCTGCACAGCACAGGAGAAACACATATGCAAAGCCAAATGATGATGCCCTCTGCCCCCGATCAAGGGTGGCTTGCGCGGGCCGAAGCCTTCTTGGATCGCAAAGGCAAAGGGGCGTGGATCGCCGCAATGGTTTTTGGGTTCATTCTGTTTTGGCCCCTCGGTCTGGCCCTTCTGTTTTATATGATCTGGAGAAAGAATATGTTCAAAACCTGCAAGAAATCCCAGCACAGCGCGGTGCACAGCAGCAGCGGAAACCGCGCCTTTGACACTTATAAAGAGGACACGCTGAAACGTCTTGAGGATGAGCAGCGCGCCTTTGAGGGTTTCCTTGAGCGGCTGCGCGAAGCGAAAGACAAAACCGAATTCGATGCCTTTATGGCCGAACGCGACAAGAAAGCTGCGGCCCCCACCGCCGAGTGATCCATAAATGCAACGCCTGCCCCGCAGTTTGCACAGATGCGGGGCAAGTGACCTTCTCGACCGCACCCCCACCCTCTATATGAGGCGCTATGATGCACCAATTGCCTGATCCCGTTTCACAAGCCGAGTTCTACGCCTATGTGCCTTTCAAACGCTTTGGCGCATGGCTGATTGATGTAATTATCATCGCCCTTTTGGTGGTGATCGCGGGGCTGTTAAGCTTGGGGTTGGCGTGGTTCTTTTTGCCTCTTTTGTTCCTTGGCCTGTCTTTCGTGTATCGCTGGTTCACCATTGCGCAACACTCGGCCACATGGGGAATGCGGATCATGTCGATTGAATTGCGCAACACGACAAGCGCGCGGCTGACCAACATCGAGGCTATGTTGCACACATTTCTGTTCATGCTTGCCTCGGCCTTCGTCCTGCCACAGACAATTTCGGCCCTCATGATGGTTCTGGGCGGACGCAAACAAGGGTTGCATGACCTGTTTTTAGGAACAGTTGCCATAAATCGCCCGGCGTGATCTGAGAAATTTCGCGGTAAGGTTGTGTAAGCCTCTTGCCGAAATTTTCTCATTGAGGCAGGCTAAGTCCCAAGATGTTCGCACCTTGAGGTATCATGCGCCACACACTTCCGATCGCGCCGCAGTTTTACGTGACCGCACCTCAAACCTGCCCGTATCTTCCAAATCGGCGGGAGCGAAAGCTATTTACGGCCCTGCAGGGCGATCATGCCAGCGAATTGAACGACAGCCTCTCCAAGCAAGGCTTCCGCCGCTCGCAGAATGTGCTCTATCGTCCTGCCTGTGCGGATTGCACCGCTTGCCTCTCCGCACGGATCAGGGTTGCGGATTTCGCCCCTCGAAAATCGCAAAAACGCACCGCGAAGCGCAACAAACATTTGGCCCGCACGGCCCGCGCCCCATGGGCAACCGAAGAACAATATGCGCTCTTCCGCCGCTATCTGGACGCACGCCACGCAGATGGCGGTATGGCGGATATGGATGTGTTCGAATTCGCCGCGATGATCGAGGAAACCCCCGTACGCTCGCGCGTGGTCGAGTATCGCGAAACAGACCCAAACAGCCCTCTTGCCGCTGTTTGTCTGACCGATATCCTTGATGATGGTCTGAGCCTTGTTTATTCTTTCTTTGATCCTGATTTGGATCAACGCTCCCTTGGCACTTACGTGATCTTGGATCACATCGACCTCGCCCGCGAGGCGGGATTGCCCTATGTCTATTTGGGATATTGGGTCCCTGGATCGGATAAGATGGCCTATAAGGCCCGCTTTTCGGCCTTGGAAATCTATGTCAATGGCGCGTGGCAGGATATCGGAAACCCATCCGAATATTCCAACCAAACCCACCCCTTATCGGTTGACCCAATCGCGCAGCAGGTCGCACAAATCTCGCTGCCTGATCTGATGGCCGCCCAAGCCAAGCGCCCGAACCACGAGACCGAATAACCCGCCGCCGCGCGCTTTCCCAAAACGCAAACGCCCCCCCAAAACCATGGAGGGCCGTGAATTTTTAAGGCCACGTGGTGGCGCGCCTGCCCTTAATTATTGGGCAGAAGGTCAGGCACGATGGTCACGATACCAGGGAAGAGCCACAAGATGCCCAAGCCCAAGACTTGGATCAGCACGAATGGGATCACGCCCCGATAGATATGTTGCGTGGTCACGCTGGCAGGTGCCACCCCGCGCAGGTAGAACAGCGCAAAGCCAAATGGCGGCGTTAAGAAAGAGGTCTGCAAATTGACCGCGATCATGATCGTCACCCATTTGGGATCCAACGTGCCGCCATAGATCACAGGCCCCACAATCGGGATCACGATGTAGATGATCTCCAGAAAATCCAAGACAAAGCCAAGGATAAACAGGATCAACATCACCAAAAGGAACACCACCATCTCATTGTCGAAGGCGCGCAAGAATTGTTGGATGTGATGCTCGCCGCCAAAGGAGATCAGCACAAGGTTCAACAATTGCGAACCGATCAAGATGGTAAAGACCATGGAGGTCACCTTGGCGGTTTCGCGCACCACAGGGGTCAAAACGCTGCGGCGATAGAGAACGTAACAGCTGTAAAGCAGCCCGCCAAAGGCGAAATGATACGCGAATTGCGCGATGATATAGGCAATCCAGTCTTCAAGCGGCACCACCGAGCGCCCGACACGCAAATCAAAGTTCACACCCACCAAGATCAAAATGACCAGCGCGAAAGACGCCCAGATCACGATCTTTGATTTGCGATCCTCTTCGCTCAACTTGCGATGTGCGGCCAGCATAATCGCACCCGCCGCCCCCAATGCCGCAGCAGGGGTCGGGTTTGAGATACCCCCAAGGATGGACCCCAACACGGCCACGATCAAAACCAACGGCGGGAAGACCACGCGCAGAAGATCGTTTTTCGACATTCGGATCATCGCCTCGCGGCAGCCATAAACGGCCATAGCAAACGGGATGGCCAGATAAATCCACGCGGTCCCGGGACTGGTCGCAGGGGTGATATAAAGCATATCCACCGCAAAGGCCAAAGCGACACCAATCCCCCCTATCAAAAGAGGACGCGGATCCTGACTTGGGGCGACACCCCGCGCTGTGGTCAAAATCAGCGCCAAGAGGATGAAAATAGCCGTAACGCCCGATCCAATCGGTGCGGCGTTCTCCACTGCAGCAGCACGCGCAGCATCCATTTCTTCAGGGGTCAATTCACGGGTTTCGTTGCTTGTGCCCGCGGCGGCAATCTCGGCGGTTTCCGCCACCGCTTGATCCCATGCCGCTTGACCATGCAGATCAATCATCGCCGCTTGGCAGGTCTCGGAAACATTGGTGCGCAAACTGGCCGAACGGCTGTTGTTTTCCATGTTCGAGATCATGATGGATTGACTGCCGATCACGCCATTGCTGGCCCCGATGACCACGGCAAAGATCAACGCCGCGGGCGCAAGCAAGAACCACGTCAGCGCTTCGTTGCGGGTGATTGGATTGGGGTTCGTGGACCCCATCTGCACCGCAGGCGCCTTGGCTGGGTTCAGAAGCGCAAAGCCAAAAGCATAGGCCCCATAAAGGAACGCCAAGAATATCCCAGGCAGGATTGCCGCTTGGAACAAGGTGCCCACAGACAGAACCGCAGGCTCGCCCAAATAGGTCAGCGCATCGCTGCATCCCGCCACTTGCGCGCGGGTCTCTTGGCCTGTGGCGTAAAGATCCCCAACCAGCGTGCCCAAAAGAACGATCACAATCGAAGGTGGGATGATTTGGCCCAAGGTGCCAGAGGCCGCGATCACGCCCGTGGCAAGCTCGGGCGAGTAATTGTTGCGCAGCATCGTTGGCAGGGCCAAGAGGCCCATGGTCACCACGGTCGCCCCCACAATCCCCGTTGAGGCGGCCAGAAATGCGCCCACGATAACGATTGAGACCGCCAAACCACCGGGCAGCGGCCCAAAAACGCGTGCCATCGTTGTCAGGAGATCATCCGCGATTTTGGAACGCTCCAATGTGATGCCCATCAAAACGAACATCAAAACCGCCAAGAGTGTTTCAATGGATTGACCCGCGATCACACGCTCGTTCATCCGATTGACGATAAAGGAAATGTTGCGATCCATCGCCATTTCCCACCCGCCTGGGAACAGCGGCTGTTCCACACGCGGCAATTCGGGATATCGGAACACCGATACGCTTTCGCGCACCACACCAGAGTCGATCAGCGCCCGATATTGATCCGATGCCGTGTCAATCGCCTGATGGATCAAAAGCCCCGCGGAATCGAGCGCGGCGATAATCGCAAAGGAAATCACCCCTGCCCCGCCGATGGCGAAGGCCACAGGAAAGCCCGTCATGATCCCGCCAAACAGCGTCAGGAACACGATTATCAGACCGATCTCAATTCCATCTAATCCAAAAATCATCTTGTTATCTTTCCTTCAGACAGGTCTTAGGCTTCGGGCTTAATGGCCAGCCGCGTGCAGCGCTTCGGTTTCCGCATCAAGCGGATCAAGGTCGCGATATTTATCGGCGCTTTCCTCGCCCTCGAGATATTCGAGCAGGGCGCGCCAGAACACCGCCATCGCGTGTAAGAACACCAACACGCAGAAGGCAACGATCAGCACCTTGAAAATGAAATAGGCGTTGAAGCCATTCGGGCTAAAGCCGATGGTTTCGACATTCCACCGCAGCACCCGCGCCTGCATCAACATACGGTCCAATTCGCTGGAGGCGGAGGGGTTGGGCACCACAAGGTGACGCCACATAAAGAACCATGCGTAGAGATAGGTCAGAACGGTCGCGGGCATCATGAAAATCAACGCGCCGAACATATCAACAACGCGCTTTGCGCGATATTTCATGCCTGAATAGAACAGATCCACGCGCACATGACCGTTTTGCACGAATGTGTAAGACACGCACAAGCAGACAATCATCGCGTTATACAGCTTTAGCTCTTCGGCCCACCAAGACAGATCTTGCGCAAAGCTAAGGCCCATTGGCCCCAACTGGATCTCCGCCACGCGGAAAATGCGCTGCAAAAAGACGATCATCACCTGCTGCAGCACCATGATCAAACCGACCCATGCCACGGTTCGGCCAAGGCCATTGGCAAGCCCCTCTAACCCGCGCACGAATGTCCACAGGATTTGGCGGCGCCAGAACAGGCCCAATGCGGTGACAAGCATGAATGCGGTGAAGACCACAAAGAAAAATTCCACCGATGCGCCGTAATAGATGAAGCGCACGAGGGACTCGTTGTTGCTCCAATCCAACCAGGTGCCAGGGTTCAAAATGGCAATTGCCAAATGATATGGTGCCATTGCGATATTGGTGAAAACCCAGACTATGAAATCAATCATCTGACCATCCTTGCAGCATCAGGCGTTGCAACCAAACCGCCCCCTATTGAAATGTGGTCGCAGGCTATGCGCCAACATCGCAACATCACAGGAAGCTTTGGGGTATCTAAAAGATACTCCTTCCCCGCGATCCACGAGGAAGGAGCAAGGTTTCAAACGATTAAGCCGCGTTCACACGGTTGCGCTGGCGCATATATTCGCCATCACCGATGTCAAACCAACCCACGGATTCACGCATTGCGGCGAAGTGGCTTTCCGCGACTTGCGCATAGATCGGATCACCCATGTTTTCGTCCAACACCTCTTTGGAGGCACGGCCGAAAGCGTCCCAAACGTCATCTGGGAACTGGCGGGTCTGCACACCTGCGGAGCGCAGACGATCAAGCGCCGCGCCGTTTTCTTGCAGCGTCATGGCCAGTGACTTCGCATTTGCCGCTGCGCAAGCCGCTTCAACGATCTGCTTTTGCGCGTTGGTAAGGCTTTCGTAAACGTCAAGGTTGAAGGACAGGGTCAATGCCGAACCTGGCTCGTGGAACCCTGCGGTGTAATAGATGCTGGTCGCTTCTTGGAAGCCCATACGCTCATCCGCGAAGGGGCCGATCCATTCCGCGCCGTCAATCTGACCCGAGGCCAACGCCTGATAGATTTCACCACCTGGGATGTTTTGCACAGAAGCGCCCAAACGACCCAAGACCTGACCACCCTGACCGGGCATACGGAACCGCAGACCCTGTAGGTCTTCGGCAGAGTTGATTTCTTTGTTGAACCAACCACCAGGCTGCATTGCAGTGTTGCCACAGGTAAAGGACTTCAGGTTGAAGAGACCTGCAAGCTCATTGTGCAACTCGAAACCGCCACGGTTGTAGTACCAGTTTGCGAATTCCTGACCCGTCAAGCCAAATGGCACAGCGGTGAAGAACGCAAATGCGGGATGCTGGTTCAAGAAGTAGTAATCGGCTGAGTGATACATATCCGCCTGACCAGAGGACACGGCATCAAACACTTCGAATGCACCAACAAGGCTGCCTGCAGGCATTTTGTTGATGGTCAATGCGCCATCGGTCATCGCGGTGATGTAGTCCGCCGCCATTTGTGCAGCGTCATCGAAAATTGCAAAACCATCGGGAACCGAAGTTACCATGGTCAAGGTGCGGTTGCCCTGAGCGTAGAGCGGTGCTGCCAAAGTAGACGCTGCTGCTGCAGTTCCCCCAAGGGCAGACGTTCTCAAGAAAGAACGACGATCCATTATATTCCTCCCATTCGTACACTGCCACTTTCATGCGGCGGTTTTTCGTTTCAAGGTTCGAAGAGGCTACAGCAACAATATTGCGCAGAAAACCGAATTTCGCGTCAAACGGGCTGATTTTGTCAAAAAATTTTACCAATACGCGCAAAACAAGGGGAAATGACCTATAATTTCAACCAAATCTCAAGTGGTTTGTTTGGAAATTATGCAGCAACTCAACCCATGGTTAAGTGGCGCACGACAAACTCGCCGCAACTGTCCAATTTGCTCCCGAATCTTTTCAAACGAAACGGGTCGCGCACGGACCTGTCCCATACCCTCGCCCATTGGCGATGCACGGCGCGCTGCAGAAGTGCCGCTTTGCCCTCATTGATGCCACCGTTAGGCATATCTCCCCCCATCTCCCACCCGCAAACCCCGCCTGCGAAATGACCAACAGACTGTCACGTTATTCCCGTGCCAATCGGCACCTAAATTTTCAAAAACATCAAAATTCCAAAATTTGGGACATAAAATTGCGAAACGGGCAGCCAAAAAGACAGTTTATTTAATTTTACACCCTCAAATGCGGTTGACCTCCCCAAAACTCACTCCTAATGTCCGCTCCAAATTAAGGAGTTCAGGATGCTTGGATTGGTGGTTGTGAATGTGGGGGTGTTCGCGCGCATGGGTCGGTGACGATAACCATAGTGACCCCCATGCGCCCTCGGAACAGCCACCGAGGGCTTTTTTATTCCAGGACCCTGAGATGCAAATGAAGGATAAAGACAGATGACTCGTCAGATGACCGGCGCAAAAATGGTGGTCGAAGCCTTGATCGAACAGGGCGTTGACACGGTATTTGGATATCCTGGCGGGGCTGTGCTGCCGATTTATGACGAAATCTTTCAGCAAAACCATATCCGCCACATCCTTGTGCGCCATGAACAAGGTGCGGTCCACGCAGCCGAAGGGTACGCCCGCGCGACAGGCAAACCAGGCGTTGTTCTGGTCACCTCTGGCCCTGGGGCCACCAATGCCGTGACAGGCTTGGTGGATGCCTTGATGGACTCCATCCCCATCGTGGTGCTGACAGGTCAGGTTCCAACCTTCATGATCGGCTCGGACGCCTTTCAAGAGGCGGACACGGTCGGCATCACCCGCCCCTGCACCAAGATGAACTGGTTGGTCAAAGACACAGACCATCTCTCCTCAACCATTCACGAAGCGTTTCACATCGCCACGAAAGGCCGCCCTGGCCCCGTGCTGATCGATATCCCCAAAGATGTGCAATTCGCCACAGGCACCTATGTCGACAAACCGCGTGCCAAAACCGATCACTACGCGCCGCGCGTCAAAGGTGACACCGCGATGATCACCGCGCTGGTCGAGGCCATGGAACAAGCGGAACGCCCCATTTTCTACACGGGCGGCGGCGTGATCAATTCTGGCCCCGCGGCAAGCAAGCTGTTGCGCGAATTGGTCGAGGCAACAGGCTTTCCAATCACCTCAACCCTCATGGGGCTTGGGGCTTATCCCGCCTCAGGCGCGAAGTGGCTGGGGATGTTGGGGATGCATGGCCTCTATGAGGCCAACCTTGCCATGCATGGCTGCGATTTGATGATCAATATCGGCGCACGGTTTGACGACCGCATCACGGGGCGCATCAACGCCTTCTCGCCAAACAGCCGCAAGGCCCATGTGGATATTGATCCCTCCTCAATCAACAAGGTGATCCATGCCGATTTCCCGATTATCGGCGATGTGGCCCATGTGTTGGAAGATATGCTGCGCATCTGGAAATCGCGCGGCAGCAAAACAAATTCCGCCGCTGTCAAAAAATGGTGGGGCCAAATCGAAGAATGGCGCGGGGTAAAATGCCTCAGCTATAAGAATTCTGAAAAAACCATCAAACCGCAATATGCGCTTGAGCGGCTTGAGGCGCTGACCAAGGGGATGGATCGCTACATCACCACCGAGGTCGGGCAACACCAAATGTGGGCCGCGCAATATTTGGGCTTTGACGATCCAAACCGTTGGATGACCTCAGGCGGTCTTGGCACCATGGGCTATGGCACGCCTGCCTCCATTGGGGTGCAGGTGGCCCATCCTGACGCCTTGGTGATCAATGTGGCGGGCGAGGCATCTTGGCTGATGAATATGCAGGAGATGGGCACCGCCGTGCAATACCGCCTGCCCGTCAAGCAATTCATCCTAAATAACGAACGCCTTGGCATGGTGCGCCAATGGCAGGAATTGCTGCATGGCGAACGCTACAGCCATTCTTGGTCCGAGGCGTTACCTGATTTCGTGAAACTGGCCGAAGCGTTCGGGTGCAAAGGCATTCTGTGCAACAACCCCGATGATCTCGATGAGGCGATCAAGGAAATGCTCGCCTATGACGGGCCTGTGATTTTCGACTGTCTGGTGGAAAAGCACGAAAACTGCTTCCCGATGATCCCATCGGGCAAGGCGCATAATGAAATGTTGTTGGGCGAGGCTGAAACCCAAGGCGTGATTGACGCCAAGGGCAGCGTCTTGGTCTAAGGAAAGGATGTAATCATGTCTCCGCTCAATATCGAAAAAGGCTCTAGCAGCCATTCGGCCTATGATTTGCGCAGCCATATGTCGGACGCGATTGAAACCCACACCCTCGCGGTGCTCGTGCAAAACGAGGCGGGCGTTCTGGCCCGTGTGATTGGTCTCTTTTCGGGCCGTGGCTATAATATCGAAAGCCTGACCGTGGCCGAGGTGGATCATGCGGGGCATCGCTCGCGCATCACGATTGTGACCTCAGGCACGCCGCAGGTGATCAACCAAATCAAAATGCAGCTTGAGCGTATGGTGCCCGTCCATGAGGTGCATGACCTGACCGTAGAAGGCGCGATGGTCAGCCGCGAATTGGCGCTGTTCAAGGTCAAGGGCAAGGGCGACCACCGCGTGGAGGCCTTGCGCATTGCCGAGATCTTCCGCGCCAATGTGGTGGACAGCACCTTAGAAAGCTTCGTCTTTGAAATCACCGGCACGCCTGAAAAAATCGATGCTTTTGCGGATCTCATGCGCCCCTTGGGATTGTTGGAGGTCGCCCGCACAGGCGTTGCGGCCATCGCGCGCGGCGCCTGAGCCAAAGGTCGTTTCCTATAGGTTCAAAGGTCGCGTTTCGATCAGATTTTCCGCCTCTCCCCCATCACAAAAGTGCATCCTGATGTGAAGCATTTCATGGGAGGGGTTTGATGCCCGATGATCTGATCAACCGTGATCTTGATCGCGTGCTTGCACCGATTGCCTGCGCCAATGGCCTGCCAAACGCGCATTACACCGACCCCGAAACCATCAGCCGCGAAAACCGCGCGGTGTTGGAGCATCAATGGGCCGCTTTGGCGGTTGGGGCGGATGTCCCTGAAAATGGCGATGCAAAACCCATCGATTTCTTGGGCCAGCCCCTTTTGCTGCTGCGCGATGACACAGGGGCCGTGCGGGTGTTTTACAATATCTGCCGCCACCGCGGTATGATCTTGGTGGATGCGCCGCGCAAAATCGAAGGCGCGATCCGCTGCCCCTATCATTCATGGTGCTATGCCAAGGATGGCCGCCTTGTGGCCACGCCCCATGTCGGCGGGCCAGGGCAAAACCAGCATGAGGGCATCGAACGCGCCACCTTGGGCCTCAAAGAGCTGCGCAGCCATATTTGGCGCGATGTGGTGTTTATCAATCTTTCGGGCGATGCCCCCGATTTCGAGGTGATGCACGAGGCCGCCCTCACCCGTTGGGCCGAATTCGAGACGCCGCTTTATCACGGCGGGGACGATAGCCGCTTTACTTTGGATGTGAATACAAATTGGAAACTCGCAGTTGAGAATTACTGCGAAAGCTATCACCTGCCTTGGGTGCATCCGGGCCTGAACAGCTATTCGCGCCTTGAAGATCACTATCACATTGAGCAGGCGGATAAATTCTCGGGCCAAGGCACGTTGGTCTATCGGCAATTAACGGGCGAGAGCGGCGCGCGTTTCCCCGATTTTGCGGGGCTTTCGCCCAAGTGGAACACGGCCGCGGAATATATCGCGCTTTATCCAAATGTGCTGCTTGGGGTGCATCGCGATCATGCCTTTGCGATTATCCTCGAACCTGTCGCCCATAATCGCACGCGCGAACACGTGCATCTTTACTATC
The DNA here is from genome assembly GCA_025751475.1 of Rhodobacteraceae bacterium XHP0102. GTDB lineage: Bacteria > Pseudomonadota > Alphaproteobacteria > Rhodobacterales > Rhodobacteraceae > M30B80. Next base: position 820,478 of record JAOWLD010000001.1, on the reverse strand, counting down.
CGACACCCGATACCGACCCCGCCTTGCGCGCACAAAACGCGAAATTGTGGAAAGATGTGTTCATCGAAGATATTTTTGTGGTCGAAGGGATGCAAAAGGGCCGCGCTGCCGCAGGGTTTGACGGGGGCCGTTTTGCCCCCGCGATGGATGGCCCAACCCATATGTTCCATCAATGGGTGGCACAAAAATTGCGCGAAACAGACACGCAGATATGAGCCAGAGCGCGTTGGACGCGGCGCTGCTTGAGGCGCATCGGGCCGCTGATAAACCCGCGATTGCCCGCGCCTATGCGCGGGCCGCAGAAGAGATGGGTCAAGACGCGGCGGCCTTTTATCTCACCCATGCCTATGTTTATGCGCTTGATGCAGGAATGCCCGAGGCAGAAACCTATCGCCAAGCCTTGATTGCGGCGGGTGCAGAACCGCGCGATTGATCCGATCAACCATCCCCTAAAATGCGGCGCACATAATTTTGTGTCTCGCGAAATGGGGGCACGCCGCCATGGGTATTGACCGCCTCTGGCCCCGCATTATAGGCGGCCAAGGCCAGACGCCATGAGCGGAAATTGCGGTATTGCATCGCCAAATACCGCGCGCCGCCTTCAAGGTTCTGCGCAGGGTCATGCGGGTTCACGCCTAACAGATCGGCCGTGCCTGGCATGAGCTGCGCCAGACCAATGGCCCCTGCATGGCTGACCGCGCGCGAATCCCAATTCGATTCCGCCGCGACAAGCCGCAGGAACAAATCCTCAGGCACACCGTGACGCCGCGCAGCATTGCGGGCAAGCTCCAGATAGGCGGCGGGGGCCTGCCCCGTAAAGCGCGGGATCGCCACACCCAGACGGGCATCGTAATTGGGCCGCATCCGTTCGGAATGGGAATATTGCGTGGCGGCACGGCCATCCAGGACGCGTGCCGCCGCGCGAAAACGATCAAGACTGTTGGCATGGGCAAGCGAAACTGGCCCCCAAAACAGGATAAGGGCACAGAGGAAAATGGTTGATTTCCGCATATTCACAGCCAAGCATCCGAACGAAACTGCCCCCGTTGTAGCGCGAACAGCCCCCACAACCAAGCTGTTCTGCGATGCGCAGCGGTCAAATTCGGGTTTCATTAACCAATTTACGATGGTCTAAACATATCTCAACGGCGCAGATTCGCAGCCACGACTATGGGAGAGGTGACATGGCAGGTTCGGTTAACAAGGTGATATTGGTCGGGAATTTGGGGCGCGACCCTGAGGTGCGCAGCTTTCAAAATGGTGGCAAAGTCTGCAATTTGCGCATTGCGACATCGGAAAATTGGAAAGATCGCAACACAGGCGAGCGCAAAGAGCGCACCGAATGGCACTCGGTCGCGATTTTCTCGGAGCCTTTGGCGCGCATTGCAGAACAATATCTGCGCAAAGGCTCGAAGGTCTATATCGAAGGCCAGTTGGAAACCCGCAAATGGCAAGATCAAAACGGCCAAGACCGCTACACCACCGAGGTGGTTTTGCGCCCCTATCGCGGCGAGTTGACCTTGCTTGATGGTCGCAATGACCAATCGGGCGGCGGCGGCGCTTATGGCGGCGGTGACAGTTACAGCAGTGGTGATGATCGCATAGGCGGCGGCGGCTTCCCCGATGATCGTGGCCAAGGCGCGCCCTCCATGCCCAGTGACATGGATGATGAAATCCCGTTCTAAGTTGCTTGCCCCCCCCGCCCCAAGCGCGTAAATCCATAATGAAGATTGGCCACGGCCACCGCAGCGCTGTTGCGGTGGCTTTGGTCTGACCACATATCTGGCAAATGCAACAACGCGAGAGTGACCCAATGACCACCAGCGCCCGCAAATCCATCTCCAAAGTTTTTGTTTGGGTGATCCTTGGCTTGTTGTTCGTGGCACTTGCAGGGTTTGGGATTGGCTCCTTTTCTGGCGGGGCCAGCCGCATGGGGTCCGTGGGCGATGTGGAAATCAGCGCCGAGGATTATGCCCGCGCATTGGAACAAGAGATGCGCGCGCGCAGCAGTGAACTGGGCCAGAATGTGACCTTGTCGATGTTGATCGCAAACGGCATAGATGCGCAAATCCGCCAAAGCCTATTTGCGCGCGCCGCCCTCGATCATGAAACCGCAATGATGGGGCTGTCAGTGGGCGATGAAGAAATCGCCAGTCAAATCCTCCAAATCCCCGCATTTCAGGGGGTTGATGGCAATTTCGACCGTCAGGCCTATGAATTCTTTCTGAGCCAACGCGGCCTCAGCGCCAGTGAATTCGAGGATGAGCTGCGCGCGGATATCGCACGCTCCATTTTACAATCGGCCATTCTGGGCAATCAGCCCGCCCCCGCGCAAATGGTCGACACATTGGTAGCCTATCAACAAGAAAGCCGCGTGTTTTCTTATCTGCGTTTGACCGAGGCTGATTTGCCCTCTGCCCTACCCGCCCCCAGTGAGGCGGAGATCACCACCCATTACGAAGCCTTCCCTGATCGCTTCACCCGCCTTGAGGCGCGCGAGATCACTTATGTCTGGATTACGCCTGGCAATGTGATGGACAGCGTCCCCGTCAGCGAAAGCGCGCTGCGCAGCCTTTATGAGGAGCGCGCCGACCAATATCGTCAGCCTGAGCGGCGCTTGGTGGAACGTTTGGTGTTTCCAAACGAAGCCGCCGCGAATGCCGCAATGGCGCGGCTGCGCGATGGCAGCGCCAGTTTCGAGACATTGGTGAGCGAACGGGGCCTGCTGCTTGAGGATACCGATATGGGCGATATCACCCGCGATGATATTTCCCCCGCCGAGGCGGAGGCGCTTTTCTCCGACAGTGATGCGGAATTCATCGGCCCTGTCCCCTCGCCCTTTGGCCCTGCGATTTTCCGCGTGAATGCGGTTTTGGACGCAACCGAGCAACCGTTCGAGGACGTGCAAGACGAATTGCGCGCGGAGCTTGCATCGGCCGCAGCACGCCGCGCCATTGCCGATCTGCGCGAGGGGTATGACGATCTGCTGGCTTCTGGCGCCACCTTGGAGGAGGTGGCCGATGAAACGCAAATGACCCTTGGCACCCTCCGCTTTGATGGCAGCCAAGACGAGGGTATCGCCGCCTATGAGGCCTTCCGCGCTGCGGCTGCAACGGTTGATGAAGGGGATTTCCCAGAAATTTTGGAGCTGTCCGATGGTGGGCTCTTCGCCCTGCGCCTCGACCAAATCGTGCTGCCGACACTGCCCCCGCTGGACGAGGTGCGCGATGCGGTGATTGCAGATTGGCGGATTTACGCGACCCAAGCCGCCCTTTTGGCCCGTGCCGAGGACATCCGCACAGATATCGCCACCTCTGGCCGCCGCTTGGAGCGCTTTGGCGGTTTGCTGCGCGAAACGGATGCGCGGCGCAATGATTTCATCGCAGACGCGCCCGATGGGGTGATGGAGGCGGTTTTCGGCCTGTCGCGGATTGGCGAGATCGCCGTGGTGGGCGGCCTCGATCAGGCCTTGGTCATTCGTCTGGACGGGATCAATCCCGCCAATCGCGCGGACCCAGACACGGCCCTGCTGGCCAATATCCTGAGCCAACAGATCAGCCAATCTTTGACGGCGGATGTTTTCGAAGATTTCGGACGGCAATTGCAGTCTTCGGTGGGGCTGACCTTTGACCAAAGCGTGGTGAACCAAGTTCACGCCTCTTTCCCGTAAGGCCCAGATCATGGCGTTGATGACAGATTTTGACAGCTTTGCTGCAGGGTGGACCAAGGGCGAAAACCAGATTGTCTACGCCCGTTTGGCCGCTGATCTCGACACGCCCGTTTCCTTGATGCTGAAACTGGCCGATGCAGGGCAAGACAGTTTCATGTTGGAATCGGTCACGGGCGGCGAATTGCGCGGGCGCTATTCGATTGTCGGCATGGCCCCTGATCTGATCTGGGATTGCCACGGCGGGATCGCACGGATCAACCGCAACGCGGCCACGGCGCGCTATGATTTCACCCAATGCCCCGAAGACCCGCTGACCGCGCTGCGCGCGGTTTTGGCCGAAAGCCGCATCACCCTGCCCGAGGATATGCCACAGGCGGCGGCAGGGCTGTTTGGCTATTTGGGCTATGATATGATCCGCTTGGTCGAACATCTTCCCGATGTGAATCCCGACCCGCTTGGCCTGCCTGATGCGGTGATGATGCGGCCTTCCTTGGTGGCCGTGCTTGACGGGGTTAAGGGCGATGTCACACTGGTCTCACCCGCCTTCTTCCGCGAGGGCGTGAGCGCGCAAGAGGCCTATGCGGCGGCCTGCGCCCGCGTGCAGGAGGGGCTGCGCAAGCTTGAACAGGCCCCTGCCCTCGCGCAGCGCGATCTGGGGCGCCCAGCCGCCGAAGCCGCGGTCGCGCCCGTGTCGAATTTCACCAAGGACGCGTATTTAGCCGCCGTAGAAAAGGCCAAAGCCTATATCCGTGCGGGCGATATTTTTCAGGTCGTCCCCTCGCAGCGCTGGACACAGGATTTCCCGCATCCCCCCTTCGCGCTCTATCGTGCGCTACGGCGCACCAACCCGTCACCCTATATGTTCTTTTTCAATTTCGGCCCCTATCAGGTGATTGGCGCAAGCCCCGAGATTTTGGTGCAGGTCAAAGGCAGCCAAGTCACCATTCGTCCCATCGCAGGCACGCGCCCGCGTGGCGCAACCCCCGAGGAGGATCGCGCCTTGGAGGCAGATCTTCTGGCCGATCAAAAGGAACTGGCCGAACATCTGATGCTGTTGGATTTGGGACGTAATGATGTGGGGCGCGTGGCCAAAATCGGCACCGTGCGCCCGACCGAAGAATTCATTGTCGAACGCTACAGCCATGTGATGCATATCGTCTCAAATGTGGTGGGTGAATTGGCGGAGGAGCATGACGCGCTTTCGGCGCTTCTGGCGGGTCTGCCTGCGGGCACCGTTTCAGGTGCGCCCAAACTGCGCGCGATGCAAATCATTGATGAGCTGGAACCTGAAAAGCGCGGGGTATATGGGGGCGGGGTTGGCTATTTCAGCGCAGGGGGCGACATGGATATCTGTATCGCACTGCGCACCGCTGTGCTGAAAGATGCCCAGCTTTATATCCAAGCGGGCGGTGGCGTGGTCTATGACAGCGACCCCGAAGCCGAATTCATGGAAACGGTCAATAAATCCCGCGCCCTGCGCAAGGCCGCCGAAGACGCGGCACAATTCGCAGGGCAATCATTGGCGCGCGACTAAGGCCCGCTAGGGCGCGCCGACCCGTTTCAAAATGGCCGAGACAGGGGCCACCTCATAGGCCCCGCGCGCCTCTCCCTGTGCCTCTCCCCACGACAAGAGCGCGGCGATGGTTTCAGGGTAGCTGCGCCCCAGCACAATCGCGCTGCCCGTCTGGGCCGCCTCAAAGCCCGCGCGGTCCAACAGCCGCAGCATCGTGGGGGCGGATTGCCCCTCGTCATCCAAGATACGGTAAACCCGTGACACGGGCACCGCCTCGCGGGTGGCGGCCTGCTCAAGACCGCCAAGGCCAAAGGCCCCCGCAACCAACCCATGCCCTGTTTGCCCCAAGCGCGCCAAGACCTGCGATTGCAGCGCCAGATTGCTGCGCAATGTTCCCTCGGTCGTATCGACCAAGGCCACGGTTTCAGAGAGGCTGTCCAGTGCCGTGTCAAAGGCGGCAATATCGGCAAAGCGCGCCTCGATCACCGCCTCGAACCCTGCCGCGCGATAGCGGGCCACTTGCGCCGCAGCATCGATGCGCGCGGGATCAATCACAATGCTGACAGGCAGGTTCAAGCTTTGCAGCGTGCCATCCGTCAGCGGGAATTCGGGATCATCAAACAGCAGCACCCCCAACAAAGCTTGATCAGCAGGTGCCGCAAACGGCGTGCCATAAGCCACAAGCGCAGGCAGGTCTTCAGGGACGGGTGCAGGTGCGGATGCAGGTTCAGGCGCGGCCATGGATGCGGGCGCAGATATGGATGGCGCAATCGCAGGCAAGGTGATCTGTTGCGGCGCGGGTTCAGGTGTCGGTTCTGGTGTCGGTTCTGGCGCAGGCGCAGGTTCTGGCTCTGGCGCAGGTTCGACTGTTGGGGGGGCCGTTGGGGTGGCTTGTGGCACAACCGCCTCTGCGGTCTCTTGTGGCGCTTCTGCGCCATCCTCCAAGGTGAAATACGATGTCCCCAGCAAGCCCCCAACGGAGATCACCGTGCCGATCACGGCCCCAGACAAAAATCCCTTCAGCATCCGACTTCGCCCTTATATCAGCCAATCATTTCTGCGCGTCTTGCGCTTTTTCAACCGCACCTCCCTTGACCCCAAGGCGCGGCTCTGAGCATTTATAGCCCGAGTGATCTGACAAGACACCCCATTTCTGCGAGCCTGCCATGCTTCTGTTGATCGATAATTACGACAGCTTCACCTATAATCTGGTCCACTATCTGGGCGAGCTTGGGGCCGAAACCCGCGTGCTGCGCAATGATGCGCTGACCGTGACCGAGGCCTTGGCGATGGGGCCAGATGGGATCGTCCTGTCGCCAGGACCATGTGATCCCGCGCAGGCGGGTATTTGCCTTGATCTGACCCGCGCCGCCGCCGAGGCCCGTGTGCCGCTTTTTGGCGTATGTTTGGGGCATCAAACCATTGGCGAGGCCTTTGGCGGAAAGGTCGTGCAATGCCATGAAATCGTGCATGGCAAAATGGGCGAGATCCATCACACAGGCAAAGGCGTGTTCACGGGCCTGCCCTCGCCCCTCTTGGCCACGCGCTATCACAGTCTGGTGGTCGAGCGTGCCTCCCTGCCCGAGTGTCTCGAGGTGACCGCAGAATTGACGGATGGCACGATCATGGGGCTGCGCCATAAATCCTTGCCGATTGAGGGCGTTCAATTCCACCCCGAAAGCATTCGATCCGAACATGGGCACGCCATGCTGAAAACCTTTATCGACACCACCAAGGGAGCGGTGCCTGCATGAGCGATGCCATGAAACCCCTGATCTTTGCGGCCTCAGAGGGGCCGCTCTCGCGCGCCCAAGCCGAGGCGGCCTTTACCCATCTGTTCGAGGGCACGGCAACCGCCGCGCAAATGGGCGGCTTTTTGATGGCCTTGCGCGCGCGCGGTGAATCTGTGTCGGAATATGCCGCCGCGGCGGCTGTGATGCGCGCCAAATGCACCGCCGTATCCGCCCCCGCAGGCGCGATGGATATCGTGGGCACAGGCGGCGATGGCATGGGCACGCTGAACATTTCCACCGCGACCGCCTTTGTGGTGGCGGGCGCAGGGGTGACGGTGGCCAAACATGGCAATCGCAATCTATCCTCCAAATCAGGGGCCGCAGATGCGCTGACCGCATTGGGGGTCAACGTGATGGTCGGCGCGGATGTCGCGGAACGGGCCATCAATGAAATTGGCATCGGTTTTATGATGGCGCCGATGCATCACCCCGCGATCAAGCACGTCATGCCTGTGCGTCAGGAATTGGGATGCAAAACCATCTTCAACATTCTTGGGCCTTTGACCAACCCTGCAGGGGTGACGCGGCAATTGACGGGGGCCTTTGCGATTGATCTGATTTTCCCAATGGCTGAGGTGCTCAAGGATTTGGGATCCGAAAAAGCATGGCTTGTGCATGGGGATGATGGCAGCGATGAGGTGTCGATTTGCGGGGCCACGCAGGTTGCAAAGCTTGAGGATGGCAAGATCACAGGCGGTGAAATTCATCCCGAGGATGCGGGTCTGCCCGTGCATCCCTTGCGCGATATCTTGGGCGGCTCCCCTGAGGAGAATGGCCATGCCTTTGCGGCGCTGCTTGAGGGGGCGCCATCGGCCTACCGCGATGCGGTTCTCTTGAACGCGGCTTGTGCGCTTGTGGTGGCGGATCGCGCCCGTGATCTGCGCGCGGGGGTCGAGATGGCCCGCGACAGCATCGACAGCGGCAAGGCCAAGGAGAAACTCACCGCCCTTGCCCGCCTCACATCGCAAGCCTGACATCGGAGGCCGTATGAGCACCCCCACGATCCTAGAAAAAATCAAAGCCTATAAGCTTGAGGAAATCGCGGCCGCCAAAGCCGCCACGCCCCTCAGCGCGGTTGAGGATGCAGCGCGCAACGCCCCGCCCTTGCGCCCCTTTGCCGAGGCGCTGCAAGCGGCCAGTCGGGAGAGCTATGGTCTGATTGCGGAAATCAAAAAGGCCAGCCCCTCCAAAGGGTTGATCCGCGCCGATTTTGATCCGCCCGCCCTTGCGCAGGCCTATGAGGCGGGCGGGGCCACCTGCCTCTCGGTGTTGACCGACACGCCTAGCTTTCAAGGCGCGCCTGACTACCTGATTGCGGCGCGTGCCGCCACCACCCTGCCCGCGCTGCGCAAGGATTTCCTTTATGACACCTATCAGGTGGCCGAGGCGCGCGCATGGGGGGCCGATTGCATTTTGATCATCATGGCCTCGGTCAGCGATGCCCAAGCCGCCGAACTTGAAGCCGCCGCCTTTGACTGGGGTATGGATGTTCTGATCGAAGTGCATGACGAGGCCGAGCTGGAGCGCGCAAGCGCGCTGAAATCACGGCTTTTGGGGATCAACAACCGCAATCTCAACAGTTTTGAGACCAGCCTTGATACCACCCGCCGCCTGTCGCGCATGGCGCCTGAAGATCGGATTTTGATTTGCGAAAGCGGGCTGTTTAGCCCCGCTGATCTGGCGGATATGGCGCAATATGGGGCGCGCAGCTTCCTCATCGGGGAAAGCCTGATGCGCGCCGATGATGTGGCCGCGGCCACCCGCGCGCTTTTGGCGGACCCGTTTATCGGCAGGATGTGAGGTTTCATGGACGAACAAAAACTGACCCATTTCGACAAGGACGGACAAGCGCATATGGTGGATATCTCTGCCAAAGATGCCACCGACCGTGTGGCGATGGCCGAAACCCATATTCGCATGGCCCCTGAAACCCTTGCCCTCGTCACCCAAGGCACCGCAAAAAAGGGCGATGTTTTGGGCGTTGCGCGGCTTGCAGGGATCATGGGGGCGAAGAAAACCGCCGATTTGATCCCGCTCTGCCATCCTTTGTCCCTGTCCAAAGTGGCCCTGACGTTGGAGCCTGATCCAAGCCTGCCGGGTATCCGCATTGTGGCCATCGTCAAAACCACGGGCCAAACGGGTGTCGAGATGGAGGCGCTCACCGCCGCCGCCACCGCCGCGCTGACGGTCTACGATATGCTCAAAGCCGCCGACCGCGCGATGGAAATCGGCGGGCTGCGGGTGCTGCTGAAGGATGGCGGCAAATCAGGGAAATATGAGGCGGTATGATCTCAGTCGCGGAAGCCTTGCAACGCTGTCTGGACCTCACCCGCCCCTTGGATGTGGAGGAGGTCGCCTTGCGTCATGCGGCGGGGCGGGTTTTGGCGCGGCCTGTTGTGGCGCTGCGCGATCAGCCACCCTTTGCGGCCTCTGCGATGGATGGTTATGCGATCCGCAAAGCGGATCTCTGCCTTGGCGCGCGGCTGCGCGTGGTGGGGGAAGCCCCCGCAGGGCGGGCATGGGCAGGGCAGCTTGGCCAAGGCGAGGCGTTGCGCATTTTCACGGGCGCACCGCTGCCACAAGGGGCTGATCACATTGTGATCCAAGAGGATGTCACCGCCGCAGAGGATCACATCGTGATCCATACGGTGGAGGATGCCGCCCATATTCGCCCGGCAGGGGCCGATTTCAAAACAGGGGCGGAGATAACCCCGCCCCGCCGACTAAGCCCTGCGGATATTGCACTGGCCGCGGCGATGAATGCGCCGCGCCTGTCGGTCTATCGCCGCCCTGAGGTGGCGATTATCGCCACAGGGGATGAATTGGTCAGCCCGGGTGAAGACCCGCGCGCCGATCAAATCATCGCCTCCAACACCTATGGATTGGCCGCCATGGCCGAGGCCGAGGGGGCGATTGCGCGCCTTTTGCCGATTGCGCGCGACACGCGTGCAAGCCTTGCGGCCACGTTTGAGATGGCGCGGGGTGCGGATTTGATCGTGACCGTGGGGGGCGCCTCCGTGGGGGACCATGATTTGGTGGGCACAGTCGCCGCCGATATGGGGCTGGAGCGCAGCTTTTACAAAATCGCTATGCGGCCCGGCAAGCCCCTGATGGCGGGGCGCATCGGGGATGCTGTGCTGTTGGGTCTGCCCGGAAACCCCGTTTCCGCCATGGTCTGCGGGCATCTTTTCATGGTGCCCCAATTGCGCGCGTTTCAAGGCCTGCCAAGCGGGGCGCGGCGCACCCGCACAGCCCATCTGACCTGCGATCTGCCCGAAAATGGCCCGCGCGCCCATTATATGCGCGCCAGTCTCACACAGGATCCAGATCACCCTTACCCCCTCATCACCCCCTTCACCCGCCAAGACAGCGCGCTTTTGACCGTCTTTGCGGAGGCGGGCGCATTGCTGATCCGCCCCCCGCATGATGGGCCGCGCACAGCAGGGGAACCTGTGGATTACCTCAGCCTATAAGAGATGAATTTCGCCTTGGGTTGACAAAATCCGCGAACAAGGGTAGAACATTCATCGAACATAACCGCATCCTCAAAGAGATGCATGAGCAGAGGCCCGTTCGCGATGTTGACGAAAAAGCAGCTAGACCTGTTGGAATTCATCCACCGCCGTATGCAAAGGGATGGTGTTCCCCCCAGTTTTGACGAGATGAAGGATGAGCTGGATTTGCGCTCGAAATCGGGCATTCACCGCCTGATCACCGCGTTGGAAGAGCGCGGCTTCATCCGCCGCTTGGCGCATAAGGCGCGCGCGCTCGAAATCGTCAAACTGCCCGATGCTTTGGAGCAGAAATTTGGCGGGGCGGCCAAGACGGGCTTTGCCCCTCGTGTGATCGAGGGGGACAAGGTCGATCCCCCCGCCCGCGCGCAGCCCGTGGACACGGGTGGCGTCACCGAATTGCCCATGATGGGCCGCATCGCCGCAGGCACGCCTATTGAGGCTTTGTCGGATGTCTCCCATCACGTCAGCGTGCCCGCCATGATGCTGGCCGCAGGGCGCGCGCATTATGCGCTAGAGGTCAAAGGCGACTCGATGATCGAGGCGGGGATCAATGATGGCGATATGGTCATCATCGAAGAACGCAGCACCGCCGAAAATGGTGACATTGTCGTGGCCTTGGTCGAGGGCTATGAAGCCACGCTGAAACGGTTCCGCCGCAAGGGCAATATGATCGCCCTAGAGGCGGCAAACCCCGCTTATGAAACCCGCGTTTTGCCCGAGGGGCAGGTCAAGGTGCAAGGCCGCCTTGTCGGTCTGGTGCGGGTCTATTAGGGCCGCGCACACGCCCTGACCAAGGGCGGATGCCTTGCCAGTCGCGTTGCGTTTGCACATGGATGTCTGACTGGGGGTCATGCGCCACAATCAGGGCAACTGCCCCCGTCACGCGCAGCCTATCCGTATCGAAGTAAAGGCACGACTGGGGCGGGGCATGATCCCGCCCTTGCCCATTCTGGCCACCCGCAGCGCCGCTGCCCTGATCGGCCACAATCACCACATCATGCACCAGACAGGCGGCGCGGGCCGCGTCACGCGCCGTTGCGCCGCGCCCATGCCAGATACTGCGCCCATTGATCCACGCAACTTGGCCCAGACCCTCGGCGCGCCACAGGGGGCGGGCAGCGGCCCCTTCTTGATCTGCCGCATCGCCATCATTCTCAAGCCACATCCGCACCACAAACCCCTCTCCGCGCGCATGGCTGAGGGCGCGTTGGCCACCGTCCGTCAACACCCCCACCACACGGCCTGACGGGGCAATCAACACATCGGGGCGGGTTCCGTCTGACCAATGCGCCAGCGCCCAAAGGATCGGGGCCAAGAACACCAAACGCCCCCACCCCTGCCAAATCAGCACCCCCACAAACCCAAGCGCAAAGATCGGCATCACAGGCGCGGGCGGTGTGACCACCATCCGCACCGCACGCGGCCAATTGGCCAGTTCATGGGCCACGGCAAGGATCACGGTCAATCCCTGCTCCATCGGATAAAGCGCCAGATCCGCCAGTCCGAAGGGGGCCAACACCCCCGCCACCACGCCAAGCGGCATCACGAGACTGCCCATGATGGGCATCGCGATCAAATTGGCCAAGAGCCCATAGGTGGTCAGGCGGTTGAAGTGCCACGCGGCGAAAGGTGCCGTGGCAAGACCCGCGAGAATCGAGGAAGCCAAAACCCCAAACACCATCACCAAGAGGCGGCGCAGCCATGGATGGCGCGCAGGCGGGCGGTCACGCATCATCTGCGTCATCGCGCCAAACCCCACAACCAGCGCCGCCGTGGCCGCAAAGGACATCTGGAACCCTGGCGAAAGCAGGGTTTCGGGGCGGCGGATCAACACCACCATGGCCGCAATCGCGACCGAGCGCAGCGAAATGGCGCGCCTGTCACATAAGACCGCAGCAAACATCACCGCGACTTGGATATAGGCGCGTTCCGTGGCGACCGATCCGCCAGAGAGGGCCAAATAAAACCCACCCGCAACCAAAGCCGCACAGGCGGCCCATTTCTTGGTTGGATAGCGCAGCGCCACAGGAGGATAGAGCGCCAATATGACCCGCAACGCGGTAAAGACAAACCCCGTCAGCAACCCCATATGCAGCCCTGAAATCGCGATGAGATGGGCGATATTGGTGTCGCGCATCGCCTCAACATCGGCGGGTTGCAGGCCTGCGCGATCCCCTGTGAGGATGGCAGCGGCAAATCCACCTGCCCCTTGGGCCATGCGATCTTGTATCGCTTGCGAAAGATGCATTCTGGCGCGGGTCACCCAAAGGCCCGTGGGATCATGCCCCGTTATGACATGACTTTGGCGGGTATAGCCCACCGCGCCCAGACCGAGGAAATAGGCATGGCGTTGAAAATCAAACCCGCCTGGTTCCGCAGCAGATGAGGGGGGCAGGAAGCGCGCCTCAACGCGGATCAGATCCCCGATTTGCAGCGGATTGTGCATCCCATCCTGCGCGGGCCCATGCAAGGACAGACGCAGCAGTTTGGGCGTGCGGGCAGGGCTGATGGGTGGCATTGTGACCTGATCGAGGGTAACGCGCAGCGCCTCCGAGGCGGAGCGGTCCATCATGACCACGCGCCCCTCAATCGTGCCGTAATAGGCCCATCCCAAAATCGGTGCCTGCATCGCATGGGTGCGGCCCTGCGCCAAGGCATAGCCACCGATCACAAGCCCAAGAAACGCGGCACCAAGCGCGCCCCACCCCCGCAACAGGAGTGCAAGACATAAAAGCCCCGCAGCGAGAAGCACAGTCCAGATCAGATGATCCTGCGCGATCGCCAGTGAACCCGTAAAATAAAGCGCGATTCCTGCGGCCATGACGACAGGCAGCCACAAAACCTGATCCTGCGCCTGCGCGCGGCACGATCGCACCACCGCCATCGGCCATTCCCGCGCCCATAGGGCGGGGGCCGAGACGCGCGTCATTGTTTGAAAATGCGGCACCTTCTGCGCCCTTGTTTCCCATGATCGGAGTGCCTAAACACAGGGCCAAACCTAGCCGTAACTTAGTAAGAGAAGGGTTAAGCGCGCGCGACACTGCCGTGCGATCCCTTAAAAAGGAGAGCCGATGAGTCACCCTGTCACACGTTTCGCCCCCTCCCCCACGGGGTATTTGCATATTGGCGGGGCGCGCACGGCGCTGTTCAACTGGCTATATGCCCGCGGGCGTGGCGGAAAATTCCTGCTTCGGATCGAAGATACGGATCGCGCCCGCTCCACCCCAGAGGCCACCGAGGCCATTCTTAAGGGGTTGAACTGGCTGGGCCTCGATTGGGATGGTGATCCAATCAGCCAATTTGCCCGCGCCGACCGCCATGCCGAAGTGGCGCAGGCGATGCTGGCAAATGGCACTGCCTATAAATGTTTTGCAAGCCAAGCCGAGATTGAAGCCTTTCGCGAGGCGGCGCGCGCCGAAGGCAAATCCACCCTCTATCAAAGCCCGTGGCGCGATGCCGCCCCCGAAACCCACCCTGACGCGCCCTTTGTGATCCGCCTGCGCGCCCCGCGGGATGGTGAAACCATCATCGAGGATCAGGTGCAGGGCCGTGTCACCATCCGCAATGATCAACTTGATGATATGGTTTTGCTGCGCTCGGACGGCACACCGACCTATATGTTGGCGGTGGTGGTGGATGACCATGATATGGGTGTGACCCATGTGATCCGCGGCGATGACCATCTCAACAATGCCGCACGTCAAATTCAAATTTATGTGGCGATGGGATGGCAGGTGCCAATTTGGGCACATATCCCGCTGATTCATGGGCCAGATGGTAAGAAATTATCCAAGCGGCACGGCGCCTTGGGGGTCGAGGAATATGCCGCGATGGGATATCCACCCGCCGCGATGCGCAATTACCTTGCGCGTCTGGGTTGGAGCCATGGTGATGACGAGCTCTTCACCGATGCCCAAGCCACCCAATGGTTCGATTTGGGCGGCATCGGCAAATCGCCTGCGCGGCTTGACTTCAAAAAGCTGGAAAATGTCTGCCAATGGCATATCGCGCAAATGGAGGATGCGGCGCTTTTGGCGGATATCGACACCTATCTGGCCGCGGCCAGCCTTCCCGCCCTTTCGCAATCGCAGAAAGCGGGGCTAGAATCCGCGCTGTATTGCACCAAGGATCGCGCCAAGTCCCTGCCCGAGCTGTTGATGAAAGCCTCATTTATTCTTAACCAAAGACCAATAAAACCTGATGAAAAGGCCATGGCGGCGCTTGATAATGTATCCCGTGGTATACTGAAATCATTGACTGCGCAGCTGCAGAATGCTACGTGGTCGCGTGAGGGTCTCGAAACGCTCATTGGCACGGTGGCCGAGGCGCATGAGACCAAGCTTGGCAAATTGGCAGCACCGCTTCGTGCGGCCTTGTCGGGACAAACGGTTTCGCCAAGTGTCTTTGATATGATGCTTGTGCTGGGTCGGGAAGAAAGCATCGCCCGACTGAACGATGCAACGCTTGGCGCGGAGTAAACCAAACCCGCGCCAATTCAGGCCCCAAGCATCCGCTGTGGCCAGAAACGTCACTACCCCCCGCGCAAACGGATCGTTTTGCGCGCCAACGCGAGAGGGACTGTCATGACAGACACGAAAACGGCCAAACTGAGCATCAATGATCGCGATTTTGATCTTCCCGTCTACAGCCCGACCGCAGGGCCAGATGTGATCGACATCACCAAGCTTTATGGCCAAGCGGGCGTGTTCACCCATGATCCGGGGTTCACCTCGACCTCCTCTTGCGTCAGCCAGATCACCTTTATCGATGGTGACAAGGGCGAACTTTTGCATCGCGGCTATCCGATTGACCAATTGGCAAAAGACTCAAACTACCTCGAAGTTTGCTATTTGCTGCTCTATGGCGAATTGCCAACCGCAACGGAGATGGCCGATTTTGAAACCCGCGTGACGCGGCACACGATGATCCACGAACAGATGCACAATTTCTTCCGTGGGTTCCGCCGTGACGCGCATCCTATGGCCACCATGGTGGGTGTGGTCGGCGCAATGTCCGCATTCTATCACGACAGCACCGACATCAACGACCCATGGCAGCGCGAAGTCGCCTCGATCCGCATGATCGCAAAAATGCCGACCATTGCCGCGATGGCCTATAAATACTCCATAGGTCAGCCCTTTGTGTATCCGCGCAATGATTTGGATTACGCCACCAATTTCTTGCGGATGTGCTTTGCTGTGCCCGCCGAGGAATATGTGCCCGATCCTGTTCTGAGCCGCGCGATGGATCGCATCTTCACGCTGCACGCAGATCACGAACAAAACGCCTCCACATCGACCGTGCGTTTGGCGGGCTCGTCTGGCGCAAACCCCTTTGCCTGTATCGCTGCGGGTATCGCCTGCCTTTGGGGCCCTGCGCATGGCGGCGCGAACCAGGCCTGCCTTGAGATGCTGCGCGAAATTGGCACGGTGGATCGTATCCCCGAATATATCGCCCGCGCCAAGGACAAGAATGATCCATTCCGTCTGATGGGCTTTGGTCACCGCGTGTATAAGAACTTTGACCCGCGCGCCAAAGTGATGAAGGAAAGCGCCGATGAGGTGCTGGATCTCTTGGGTGTCGAAAACAACCCAACCCTACAAGTCGCGAAAGAGCTTGAGAAAATCGCGCTGGAAGACAGCTATTTCGCGGATAAGAAGCTCTATCCAAACGTGGATTTCTATTCGGGCATCATTTTGGATGCGATGGGGTTCCCGACCTCGATGTTTACACCAATCTTTGCGGTCAGCCGCACGGTGGGTTGGATTGCGCAATGGAAAGAAATGCTGAACGATCCTGCCGCCAAAATCGGCCGTCCGCGTCAGCTCTATACTGGCCCAACCAAGCGCGATTATGTCAACATCGCCAAGCGCTAAGCTAAGGCGCAACGTCATTAGAAAAGCCGCCCCAAACGGGGCGGCTTTTTTCTTTCATGGGTGATCGCAGGCGGGTTACTCCACCCCTTCGATCAACACCAATTCGCGGATTGAGCTGTCCTTGGCGAAGGCCATCGCCTCTTGATAGGCGGGGCTGTCATAACAGGCATTGGCATCTGCCAAACTGGGGAACCAGATCACCACATTGCGCGCATGACCCTGCCCTTCTTTGACGATGACTTCGCCACCACGGGCCAAGAACTTGCCACCAAACGCCGCAATCGCGGGGCCTGCCAATTCGGCATAGCGCGCATATTCCTCTGGGTTTGTAACGG
Source organism: Rhodobacteraceae bacterium XHP0102 (assembly GCA_025751475.1). Lineage (GTDB taxonomy): Bacteria > Pseudomonadota > Alphaproteobacteria > Rhodobacterales > Rhodobacteraceae > M30B80. The sequence goes on along the minus strand of JAOWLD010000001.1, from coordinate 803,776 downwards.
TGACGTGCGCCACCCAATATGCCCCTGCCATTTATGATACTCCCTGAATCACGTCACGTACGGCCGCAAGCGCCGCATCGGCTTGGGCGGCATCCTTAGCCCCCCCTTGCGCCAAATCTGCGCGGCCACCGCCGCCCTTGCCACCAAGCGCCTCCACGGCCGCCTTGACCAGATCAACCGCGCTGAGCCGCGCGGTCAGATCGTCACTGACCCCTGCGGCCACCGCGGCCTTGCCATCTGCCTCGGCAATCAAAAGAACCGCGCCAGATCCAATTTTGGCCTTATGCGCGTCAATCAGGCTTGGCAAGTCTTTGCCTGTAACACCTGCGACCACCTGACCGAAAAAGGCAATGCCACCGATATCTTCGGCGGAAACCTCTTTGGCCCCTGCACCACCACCCGCAAGCGCAAGCTGTTGGCGCAGTTGGTCACGTTCGTTTTGCAGCGCGCGGCGCTCCTCCATCAGCGCCTGCACGCGGGCCAAAACATCCGCGCCTTGCGCCTTGAGCATACCACCAAGCTGGCCCATGATGCGATCTTGTGCGGCCAAATAATCAAAGGCCGCTTGACCCGTCAGCGCCTCGATGCGCCGCACACCCGAGGAAGAGGCCGTTTCCGCCAAGGTGACATAAAGCCCGATATCGCCCGTCTGGCGCACATGGGTGCCCCCGCACAGTTCGAGACTATAGGTGGCGCCATCGCTGCCCTTGCCCGAACCGGCAAGCTTGCCCATGGACACCACGCGCACCTCATCGCCGTATTTCTCGCCAAACAGCGCCTGCGCACCCAAATCACGCGCCGCATCAGGGGTCATGATCCGCGTCTCAACAGCCGCATTTTGGCGGATGAATTCATTCACCTCAGCATCGACCCGCGCCAATTCCTCGGCGCTCAGCGCCTTGGCGTGCGAGAAGTCAAAGCGCAATCGATCCGCCGCGTTCAATGACCCGCGCTGTGCCACATGATCCCCAAGCGCGCGGCGCAACGCCTCGTGCAGCAGGTGCGTGGCCGAATGGTTGGCGCGGATGGCGCTGCGGCGGCTGTGATCCACCACCAATTCCGCCGCCTGCCCCGTTTTGATCTCGCCCTCAGTGATCTTGGCGATATGCAAGAACAGCCCCGCGACCTTTTTGGTGTCTGATATTTCAGCGCGGCCTGTGTCCGTTTTGACCTGCCCCGTATCCCCGACCTGACCGCCGCTTTCCCCATAGAACGGGGTTTGGTTGGTGATCAGCGTGACGGTCCCGCCCTGTTTCGCGGTGGCCACCTCAGCACCATCAGCGACAAGCGCCAAAATCTGCCCTTCGGCGGTTTCGGTATCGTAGCCCAAGAATTCGGTTGGGCCATGCTGATCGGCCAGATCATACCAGATCGCGGCATCTGCCGCCTCGCCAGACCCCGACCATGCCGCGCGGGCCTTGGCCTTTTGGGCCTCCATCGCTTGATCAAACCCGTCTGTATCGACCTTGCGGCCCTTTTCCCGCAGCGCGTCTTGGGTCAAATCCAGCGGAAAGCCGTAAGTGTCATAAAGTTTAAACGCGGTCTCACCTGCCAAAGCGGCCCCTTCGGGCAGATCAACAAGGGCCTCGTCCAAAAGTTTAAGCCCACGATCAAGCGTGGTGCGGAAGCGTTCTTCCTCAAGCTTGAGCGTTTCGGTGATCAACGCCTGCGCGCGGCCAAGCTCAGGATAGGCTTGGCCCATCTGGCTTACCAATGCGGGCACGAGGCGATACATCAACGGGTCTTGCGCGCCCAAGAGATGCGCGTGGCGCATGGCGCGGCGCATGATGCGGCGCAAAACGTAACCCCGCCCCTCGTTGGAGGGCATAACCCCATCCGCAATCAGGAAGGAGGTCGAGCGCAAGTGATCCGCGATCACGCGATGATGCACATTCTTTGGCCCGTCTGGATCAACGGATGTGGCATTGGCGGATGCCTCAATCAGGGCGCGCATCAGATCCGTGTCGTAATTGTCATGCTTGCCCTGCAAAAGCGCACCAATCCGCTCTAGCCCCATGCCCGTGTCGATGCTCTGCATCTTCAAAGGCACCATCGAGCCATCTGCGAATTGCTCATTTTGCATGAAGACCACGTTCCAAATCTCGATGAAACGGTCTCCATCTTCTTCGGCCGATCCGGGCGGTCCACCCCAGATATGATCGCCGTGGTCATAGAAAATCTCGGTGCACGGGCCGCACGGGCCTGTTGGACCCATTTGCCAGAAATTGTCCGATGTGGCGATGCGGATGATCCGATCCTCTGGCACGCCCACCTTTTTCCAAATCTCAAACGCCTCATCATCGGTGTGATAGACCGTGGTCAGGAGGCGCTTTGGATCAATGTCAAAATCCTTGGTGATCAATTCCCATGCAAAAGGAATGGCCTCTTTCTTGAAGTAATCCCCAAAGGAAAAATTCCCAAGCATCTCGAAAAACGTATGATGGCGCGCGGTATAGCCGACATTATCAAGATCATTATGCTTGCCGCCCGCGCGCACGCATTTTTGCGCGGTGGTGGCGCGTGGCGGGTCGCGATGCTCAAGCCCCGTGAATACGTTCTTAAACTGCACCATGCCCGAATTGGTGAACATCAAGGTCGGGTCATTGCGCGGCACAAGCGGCGAGCTTTGGACAATAGCATGGCCGTTGCGTTCAAAATATTTGAGAAAGGTTGAGCGAATATCGTTCAAACTGGCCATGGGCACGCGGTCTTTCTGAAAAAATTCATCGGTTCAGCGTGGGATACAAGTTTGTCAAAGCCCTGTCCACAGGGCAAAGACACGCGGCCCGATCCAAAATCGCAAGCGGCAAAATGAAAAGCGCGCGCAGCTCAATTTGGGCCACGCGCGCTTCAATTGGACGATGCAAAAGGCGCGGAACTTAATCCTCGACCATCGCGCTGTCATCATTGTCATCCATACCGAATTCCAACCCATGCGCGGCGCGGATCTTATCCTCGATCTCCAAGGCCATGGCGGGGTTATCTTTCAGGAATTGCTTGGCATTTTCGCGGCCCTGACCGATGCGTTCATCGCCATAAGAGAACCAAGCACCTGATTTCTCGACCACGCCTGCCTTGACACCCAGATCCAGCAATTCGCCCGTTTTCGAGATACCCTCGCCATACATGATGTCGAATTCGACCTGTTTGAAGGGCGGGGCCACTTTGTTTTTCACGACCTTGACACGGGTCTGGTTGCCCACCACCTCGTCACGGTCTTTGATGGCCCCGATGCGGCGGATATCCAAACGCACGGATGCGTAGAATTTCAATGCATTGCCGCCCGTTGTGGTCTCTGGGCTGCCGAACATCACGCCGATCTTCATCCGAATTTGGTTGATGAAGATCACCATGCAATTGGACCGTGCAATGGACCCCGTCAGCTTGCGCATCGCCTGCGACATGAGGCGCGCGTGAACGCCGACCGAACTGTCGCCCATATCGCCTTCAAGCTCGGATTTTGGGGTCAGGGCCGCGACCGAGTCGACCACCACAAGGCTCACCGCACCAGACCGCACCAATGTATCGGTGATTTCCAACGCCTGTTCGCCCGTATCGGGCTGCGAAATCAGCAGATCATCCAAATTCACGCCCAGTTTCTTGGCATATTGGGGGTCTAGCGCGTGTTCCGCATCGACAAAGGCACAAACCCCGCCTTTTTTCTGCTCTTCCGCGACCGCGTGCAGTGTCAGCGTGGTCTTCCCCGAGCTTTCAGGGCCGTAAATTTCGATGATCCGTCCTTTGGGCAAACCGCCAATGCCAAGGGCGATGTCAAGGCCCAGCGATCCTGTCGATGTTGCCTCAATCTCTTGGATGGCATTTTCGCCCCCAAGGCGCATGATCGAGCCTTTGCCAAATTGCCGCTCAATTTGCGCCAAGGCACTGTCGAGTGCCTTTTGCTTTTCCGCCGCGTTGCGATCCGTCATATCGAGAATATCCGCCATTGCCATTGGTTTGGCTCCTTATTTCACACTGCTGCCAAGGCGGCAATGCTTGCCCTTGTTCACCTCTTGTTCTCAAATAGATATGCAAACAAAAAGAGAACATTTCAAGTAAATTCTTGCATAGACGTAGTTTTGCGGTGAATGGTAAAGAAGTGGTTACGGGGATCGCGGCCAGCGATAAATATATTATGCTTTTGTTTTTCAATCAAAAACTTGTGTTTTTGTCCGTGCCAAAAACAGGTACCACCGCCCTTGAGGCGGCCGCAGCCCCTTATGCCAGTGCCGTGATTCTTAATCCACCGGGAATGAAGCACGTTTCGGTGACCCGCTATAAAGCGCAGCTTGCCCCGTTTTTCGAGGCGCGCGGGAAACAGCCGCATGAGACCATGGCCATCATGCGGGAGCCGATTGACTGGCTGGGCAGTTGGTATCGCTACAGGCGGCGCGATCAGATCAGGGGCAAGCCCAATTCCACCGCCCATGTCAGTTTCAGTGAGTTTGTGGAGGCGTGGCTTGCGCCTGATCCACCCGCCTTTGCGCAGGTCGGATCACAGGCGCGTTTCTTGGGGCATGAGGGGGCAATGATCGGGGTGGATCACTTGTTTCGCTATGACCAGATGGAGCGTGCTGTGGCCTTTTTATCGGCGCGGCTTGAGGTGGATCTGGTGCTGGAGGCGCGCAATGTTTCACCGCAGATGGCGCTTGAGTTGCCCAAGCGCATCATGCGGCGAGTGCAGGCGGAACGCCCCGAGGAATTCGCGCTGTGGCAGGCGCTGTGCAGCCGCACCTAAGCGCTGGCCTTGATCTGGCTGTCTACCTTTTCCAACAGCTCCGCCAAGGCAAAGGGTTTTTGCAAAAAGACCGATCCAGGGATCTCGCCCAAGGTTTTTTGATAGACATCTTCCGCATAGCCCGACATGAACACGACCCTTGTGCCTGGGCGCATTTTCAGCGCCTCGCGCACCCAAGAGGGGCCATCACGGCCCGGCATCACAACATCGCTGAGGAATAAATCAAACCGCAGGGACGGATCACGCAGTTTTGCAAGCGCCATTTCCGCGCTCTCGGCCTCCTCGACATGATAGCCGCGCAGGCGCAGCGCGCGCGCCGCAAAGGCCCGCACGGGCGGCTCATCTTCAACCAATAGGATGGTTTCGCCCTGCCCCTTTTTCGGCCCTTTCGCTGCTTTGGTCGCGCCCCCCGCAGGGTATGTCACGGGAGATGTCACGGATTGGATCACGGGGGGGGCGTCTGGCGGCATCACAGGTGGCGCGGGCGCATCATCTTTGGCCGAAGGCGGGGCGGGGTTTGGCAGCACTTTCTCGCTTTTGGCATCATAGGCAGGGCAGTAGATCGTGAACACCGTCCCCTCCCCCAATTCGGAGTCGACAAAGATATACCCGCCCGTCTGCTTGACGATCCCATAGACCATCGACAGGCCCAGCCCCGTGCCCTTTCCCACCTCCTTGGTGGTGTAAAACGGCTCAAAGATTTTATCGCGTTTGTCGGGCGCAATCCCTGTCCCTTCATCGCGCACCTCTAAGGTGACATAGCGCCCTTCGGGCACAAGCGCGCGGTCACGCATCAGCGGGCTGTGCAATTCAACCATTTTGGTGCTGACCCGCACTGCGCCGCCATCAGGCATGGCATCACGCGCGTTCACCACCAGATTCATGACCACCTGTTCAAATTGCCGCCTGTCGGCGCGAATGGGCATCAGATCAGGATCATGCGAGATATGCAGCCGCACCGTTTCCCCCACCAGACGGTTCAGCAAATGGCCCAGATCAGACAGGCAATCGCGCAAATCGACAATTTCCGGGGCAAGGCTTTGCTTGCGTGAAAAGGCCAAGAGTTGCCCCACAAGCGCGGTGGCGCGGTTGGTGTTTTGGCGGATTTGTTCGATATCCGCAAAATCAGGATCGCCCTGATCGTGGCGCAAGAGCAAAAGATCCGTATGGCCGCTGATCGCGGTCAACACATTGTTGAAATCATGCGCCACACCGCCCGCCAATGCGCCAATCGCCTGCATTTTTTGGCTTTGCACGAATTGCACCTCGAGCTGCTTTAATTCGGTCGCATCATGCAGCACCGCCAAAAGCGTATCCGCCCCAAGCCCCGCAGGGGCATTTTCGGCCATCACACGGCCCAAGGTGATTTGCACAAAACAATCATCATCGCGATTGCGCACGCGGACCATTTCGGGGCGGTTGGGCACACGTTCCGACAAAACATCGGCGACCCAATCGCGCACGGGGCGGCCAAGCCCCTCAACCAGATTGCCAAGGGGACCAAGATCCGTGCCTGTGTCCACCGCCAACAGGCGCTGCGCGGCACGATTGGCCACCAACACGTGACCATCCCCCGCCACGTGCAACAATGCGGCAGGCAGCGCGTCAAACACATTGGCCAACCCTGCGGAGTTCAAGGGCAGATGATCTGGACCAAGCAAATATATCTCACGCGTGCCATCCACACGCGGTGCGGCGGCGGCGCGCATCTCGACCACGCCGCGCAGCGTGCTGACACGATGGGTCTGGCCCGCGCGCATCGGCAAATCCTCGATCACATCGGCAAGGGTGGTGATCTTTTGGCCATTGCGCGGCATCAACCGCGCCAGCCCCGCATCATTGATCGACAGCACCTCATCTTGATCCGACACCAGCAAGGCAGGCAAACCCAAACCTTTGCCAAAGCCATGCCCGCTGCCCATGGCATCGGCGTGTTGGATCATCTCGACCCGCCAGATCACCCAATATCCTGCACGGTGCACCGAAAGCCGCAACGCCCCTTGGCTGAGGCGTAACACCTCCCTGCGCGCTTCGGTCTCTGGTCTGTCTTTTAGAATTTCGGTCAAATTGCGCGCCACAATGGCCGCTGCATTGGGAAGGCGCTGCGCCAATGCCTGATCCACGCGGCGGCAGCTGTCCATCGGCAACATCGCTTGCGCGGCAGGATTGCCACAGCGCAAAACACCCTGCGGGTTGCTGATCATCACCGCGTCCAGATCATTGTGAAACGCCGCCGCCATTTGGCGCAGCACCGCTTGCCTGCGCGACAGCGCGACCAAATTGGGCACCAGCGCCACCAAAAGCCCGCCCGCGCCACAGATCATCGCCACCGACCAGATCGGTGACACCTGACCCGCCTGCCCTGCAAAGACAAGGCCAAGCCCCAGTGTCGTTAAGGTCAGCACAAGCAAAACCATAAGCAGCGCAGGCGACAAGCCCGCCTGATCTGGCCGAAAATCAGAACGCCCAAAATTGGCTTGATCCGTCAAGCCGTGCCTCCCATATCAACGGGTTTTGACGCCAAAATCGGTTGAAATCGTTAAAGACAGGTTAAGATTTTCACAGAATGCCGTGACCAAGCTTAGATGGATTTGCGGATAAATTCTGCGAAAAAGAAACCGTCTGACGCAGAAATCGGATCAAAGCGGCAAGATTGCACAAGATCGAATTGCGGATGGCGGTGCAAAAACGCGCGCATCGCGGCCTCATTTTCTGCCGAAAGCAGCGAACAGGTCATGTATATGATCCGTCCTTCAACCGCACAGAGCGCCGCCGCGCGGTCCATAATCTGCGCCTGCAGGGCGCATAGATCATTCAAAAAATCGGGCGTGGTCCGCCACCGTGCCATCGGATCGCGCCGCCATGTGCCACTGCCCGAGCAAGGCACATCCAACAGCACAAGATCAAACGGTCCATCAGCGTCCAATTCCTGATCTGTGCGGCTGTGATAGCGCATACCCGCCCGCGCCGCGCGCGCCGCCAGATCGGCCATGCGTTTGGGAAATTTGTCATGCACCGTGATATCCGCTGCGCTTTGTGCTGCAATGGCCAAAGATTTCCCGCCCGCACCCGCGCAATAGTCTAGAATGCGGCCCTTTTTGGGCCATTCAATCTGCGCCATCGCCATTTGGACAGAGAGATCCTGAACCTCAACCAAACCCTGTTGATATGGCAAGGATTGCGTCAGTTTGCGCGCGCCCTCGCCCAATTCCAAGGCCGTCTCGCAGCGCGGCTCGGGATGTGCGGCGATGCCTGCTTGCGCCAAGGCCGTGATCGCACCCGCCCGATCGGTCTTGGCAATGTTCACGCGCAGATAGCTGGGCGCCCGCTGCGCCATGGCAGATAGGATGGTGGGCAAATCCACGCCCAAATCCGCAGACAGCTGATCATGCAGCCATGCGGGCGTGTCGTATCGGATATCGGGCAAGACGGATGCAGGCAGGGCAGGCTCATCCGCGCGCAATGCCGCAGGACCGTAAGGCATCTGCCCGAAAACATCGGCAGGCGAAATCCCCTGCAAATGCAACAAACCCAGTATCAAATCGCGCCCAGTCGCCGCATCGACATCGCGCGCGGCCAATGCGGCGGCGCGGCCCCGATTGCGCAACACGTCATAGACATGATCGCTGATGGCCGCGCGGTCCTTTGATCCTGCAAACCGCGCAGAACGGCCCCAAGCGCGCAAGGCAGGTTCAGGGTTTTGCCCCGCCAGAACCGCGTCCAAAACCTCGATCGCGGCCTGATATCGCGCCGCAGGCGTCATATGCGTGCCTCACCCGATCCGATAATTCGGGCTTTCACGGGTGATCTGCACATCATGCACATGGCTTTCTTGCAGACCTGCATTGGTGATTTTCACGAATTGGCAATTTTTGCGCATCTCATCCACGGTGGCCGATCCCGTATAGCCCATCGCCGCGCGCAAACCGCCCACCAACTGGTGGATCACCGCATTGGCGCTGCCTTTATAGGGCACCTGACCTTCAATGCCCTCAGGCACCAATTTGTCAGAGGCCGCATCCTTCTGGAAATAGCGATCCGCTGATCCGCGCGCCATGGCCCCAAGACTGCCCATGCCGCGATAAGATTTAAAAGAGCGGCCTTGATAGAGGATCACCTCACCTGGGGATTCATCTGTGCCTGCAATCGCGGAGCCGACCATGGCACAGGATGCCCCCGCCGCGATGGCCTTGGCAAAATCGCCTGAGAATTTGATCCCGCCATCCGCAATGATCGGCGTGGCGGAGGCCGCGGCCGCTTCGGCACAATCCATGATCGCGGTCAATTGCGGCACACCAACACCTGCAACAATCCGCGTGGTGCAAATGGATCCAGGACCAATGCCCACTTTGACCGCATCCGCGCCTGCATCAATCAAGGCGCGCGTGGCATCACCCGTGGCGACATTGCCCGCCACAACCTGCACCGCGTTCGACAGTTTCTTGACCCGCTCCACCGCGCGCGCCACGCCCTCGGAATGGCCATGCGCAGTATCGATCACAATCAAGTCACAACCCGCATCAATCAAGGCCTCCGAACGCTCAAACCCTGCATCGCCCACAGTGGTGGCCGCAGCCACGCGCAAACGGCCCAGTTCATCCTTGCAGGCATTGGGATTGAGCACCGCTTTTTCCGTGTCCTTCAATGTCAAAAGACCTGTCAATTTGCCCGCCTTATCCACGACCAACAGTTTCTCGATCCGCCGCGCCTTCATCAGGTTTTTGGCTTCTTCCAGATCAGCAGGCTCGCGCAGCATAGCCAGATTATCGCTGCTCATCATCGCGCGCACGGGCGTGTCATCGGATGTGGCAAAGCGCATATCGCGGTTGGTGACGATCCCCACCACAAGGCCCTTGTCATCCACCACAGGAAAGCCCGTAAAATTATACCGCTCGATCAACGCTTTGGCATCTGCCAAGGTCTGATTGGGCGTGAGGGTGACAGGATTATAGACAATACCGCTTTCAAATCGCTTGACGCGCCGCACCTCGCGGGCCTGTTCCTCTAGGGTCAGGTTGCGGTGGATCACCCCCATACCGCCCGCCTGCGCCATCGCAATCGCCATGCGCGCCTCGGTCACCGTATCCATGGCCGAAGACAAAAGCGGGATGTTCAGCGCGATGGATTTTGTCACCCGCGTGCGCGTATCCGCCGTAGAGGGCAGCACGCTGGAGGCAGCAGGCAGCAGCAACACATCGTCAAAGGTAAGGGCCTCACGAATCTCCATCACGCATCTCTCCTTGCGGGAGTTTCAATTGGCCCTGCCCTATCTCATGCATAGGCCCTGAGGGAAAGCCCTAATCGGGAAAAAATCTCAGCCGCGAAATCCTGAAGCGACCACGAATTTCTCGGAACTATCCGCGCGGCTTGCCCCAGGTTTCACATTGGCGACCTTCTCGAAGCGCTGTTTGAGAATTTTCTGCAAATCACCTTCGGCCCCGCCAGCAAGCACTTTGGCCACGAATGTGCCACCTTCCTCCAACACGTCAAAGGCAAAATAGGCGGCCGCCTCACACAGCGCGATGATGCGCAAATGGTCGGTCTGCTTATGGCCTGACGAGGCGGCGGCCATATCGCTCATCACCACATCAGCCTTGCCGCCAAGCCAGAGTTTGACCTTTTCATCGGCATCATCTTCCATGAAATCCAATTGGTGCAATTCGGCCCCTGCAATGGCCTCCACCTCTTGCAGGTCAACCCCGATGATGCGGCCAATGGCCTTGCCTGATTTCTCGCCCAAAGCGTTGATGCGCGGCACGGCCACCTGACACCAGCCCCCCGGCGCACAGCCCAAATCGACCACCCGCGCGCCAGGCACAAGAAAGCGGAACTTGTCATCCAATTCCATGATCTTAAAGGCCGCGCGTCCGCGATAGCCTTCGCGCTTGGCGCGCTGCACATAGGGGTCGTTTAACTGACGCTCCAACCAACGGGTTGAGCTGAGTTTCCGCCCGCGCGCCGTTTTGACTTTCACACGCAAATCCCGCGCGCCGCGCCCGCTGCCGCTTTTTCCTGTGGGGGTTTTGCTCATGGGTCAGCCTGTCTGATTGGGGCGCGGGGTCTTAGGACACAGGGGATAAACCCTGCCCAAGATTATGGCAAGGGATGGCACAGCATCCTGCAGGGCCACGCATGAGCGGCACTCAGGGATTGCGGATTTTGCCAAAGCCGCTAAGGCTTGGACCCATGACCCAAGTCCATTTCGACAACAGCTATGCCCGTCTGCCAGATCGGTTTTTTGCACGTGTCACGCCACAAGCTGCGCCTGCGCCGCGGCTTTTGGCCTTCAACGCGGCGCTTGCGGCGGATTTGGGGATCGCGGCAGGCCCCTTGGAGGAGATGACGCAGATCTTTGCGGGCAACCGCCTTCCCCAAGGGGCGGAGCCAATCGCACAAGCCTATGCGGGGCATCAATTCGGCGGCTTCGTGCCGCAATTGGGCGATGGCCGTGCAATCCTCTTGGGCGAAGTGGTCCGCGAACAGGGCCGCTTTGACATCCAACTCAAAGGTGCAGGCCGCACACCGTTTTCGCGCGGGGGTGATGGGCGCGCATGGCTTGGGCCTGTTTTGCGCGAATATGTCTTGAGCGAGGCGATGGCGGCCTTGGGCATCCCGACCACCCGCGCATTGGCAGCGGTCACCACGGGAGAGGATATCTTGCGCGAAGACCTACGCCCCGGTGCCGTTCTCACCCGCGTGGCGCAAAGCCATATTCGGGTCGGCACGTTTCAATATTTCGCCGTCCGCAATGATCGTGAGGCGCTGCAAATCTTGCTCGATCATGTGATCGCGCGCCATTACCCAGAGGCGCAAACTGCCGAGGATGTCTTAATCGCGATGCGCGATGCACAGGCGCGGCTTATTGCGCAATGGATGGGGGTTGGGTTCATCCATGGGGTGATGAATACGGATAACATGACCATCTCAGGCGAGACGGTTGATTACGGCCCCGCCGCTTTCATGGATCGCTATGACCCTGAACAGGTGTTTTCTGCGATTGATCAATATGGCCGATACGCCTATGCAAACCAGCCCAATATTGCCGTTTGGAACATCGCTCAATTCGCAACCGCCCTGTTGCCCCTCGCGGGCCAAGATCGCGAGGCGGCAATCGCGCGCTTTACCCAAATCGTGCAGGGCTTCGCAGATCGCTTTGATGCGGAATGGCACGCGATTTTGGGCCGCAAGCTTGGGCTTGGTGCAGACCATCCTGCGGCAGAGGAAATGGGCTTGGCCTTCCTGACGCAGCTTGCGCGGCTGGGCGGCGACTTCACCCGCGCCTTTCGGGCATTGGGCGATGGGGGGATCACGGCGCTTGCGGCCGAATTGGGCGCGCCCAATGATGCGGGGCTGCAAGAGTGGGGCGCGCGATGGGCGGCCGAAACCACCCCCGACACCCGCGCGCAGATGCAGGCGGCAAACCCGCGGCGCATCCCCCGCAACCATCAGGTCGAGGCGATGATCACCGCCGCCCTTGCAGGTGATCTGTCGAAATTCGAGCGGTTGAACGCAGCCCTCGCCGCGCCCTTTGCGCCTGGTCCCGCCTTTGCCGAATATGAGGCCGCCCCACGGGCAGGCGAAGAAGTCACGCGCACCTTCTGCGGGACATGACCCACCCAAGGCGGGCCCAAGGGAGACCGCCGCAACTGGTCTTTTCGCGCGCGTGCAAATCGCCTAAAAAGGAAAAAAGAAGCGAAAAGGGCAAAGGGCTTGAGCGAAACAATTGAACAGCGATGCAATGCGCAAGGCTTGCGCATGACCGAACAGCGCCGCGTGATCGCGCAAGTGCTTGATGCGGCCGCAGATCATCCAGACGTAGAGGCGCTTTATGCCCGCGCGTCTGCGGTTGATCCTCGGATTTCGCTGGCCACGGTCTACCGCACAGTCAAGCTGTTTGAGGAGGCGGGCATCCTTGAGAAGGTTGAATTTGGCGATGGCCGTGCCCGCTATGAGGATGCCGAGCGCGCGCATCACGATCACCTTATTGATGTGACCACAGGCGCGGTGATTGAATTCATCGACCCCGAAATCGAAGCCTTGCAAGAAAAAATTGCCGCAAAGCTTGGCTATAAATTGCAAGGCCACAAGCTGGAGCTTTATGGCGTGCCGATGAAATCGCCCACGAAAAAATAACCCGCATTCTGTTTGGGCTGGCATCGTCTGTGCGCCCGCGCTAATCCGTTGAAACGGCTCTTTTCAAGAAAGCACCCCCAAACATGGAAAATATACGCGGCATCGCCTTGATGACAGCAGCGATGTTCGCCTTTGCGATTGAGGATGCGCTTGTCAAAACCCTCAGCATAACCATGCCTGTGGGGCAGATATTGATCCTTTTGGGGTTGGGCGGCGCGGTTATTTTCGGGGTCGTGGCCCGCGTGCAGGGCACGCGATTGCTCACCCGCGACTTGCTGCATCCGCTGATGCTCACCCGCAACTTGGGCGAGATGTTCGGCACGATGGCCTTTGTCTCGGCCCTTGCCATATCGCCCATGTCCTTGGTTGCGGCCATTGTGCAGGCGATGCCGCTGATGGTGACGATGGGTGCGGCGCTTTTCTTGGGCGCGCCCGTTGGCTGGCGGCGGTGGAGCGCGATTATCATCGGCTTCATCGGGGTTTTGATCATCATCCGTCCGGGCACGGCAGGCTTTGATATCGGGGCCGCGCTTGCCCTTTTTGGGGTGATCGGCCTAACCGCGCGCGATTTGGCCACCCGTGTCATGCCTGCGAAATACAGCTCCATGCAATTGTCGTGCTATGGGTTTTTCTCCGTGATCCCTGCGGGTTTGATGCTCTGGGCCTTTTCGGGCGGGGCCTTCGCGCCGCAAAACCCTGAGCTGATCCGCCTTGCCGCGGCCCTGCTGGCAGGGGTTCTGGGCTATTACACGCTGACCTTGTCCATGCGTATGGGAGATATCTCCGTCATCACCCCGTTTCGCTACTCGCGGCTCTTTTTCGCGCTGATCTTGGGCGCGATTGTCTTTGGCGAGCGGCCTGATGCCTATATGCTGATCGGATCGGCCATCGTGATCGCCGCAGGGCTGTATACGCTGATCCGCGAGGCGCGGATGGCACGGGGGGCTGCGCGTGTGCAATCGGCCCTTTCTTCTGATCCCGCATCACGCTAAAGCATCGCGCAAACCCATCCCTTTGTTCAACGACAGGCCAAACCCATGACCACCATCATTGATATTCACGCCCGCGAAATCCTCGACAGCCGTGGCAATCCCACCGTGGAGGTGGATGTCATCTTGGAAGATGGCACCTTGGGCCGCGCCGCCGTGCCTTCGGGCGCATCCACAGGGGCCTATGAGGCGGTGGAGATGCGCGATGGCGACAAGGCGCGCTACATGGGCAAGGGCGTGCAAAAGGCGGTTGCCGCCGTGAATGGCGAATTGGCCGAAACCCTGGTCGGGTTTGACGCCACCGAACAAGCCGCGATTGACGCAGTGATGATCGAGATGGACGGCACCGACAACAAGGGCCGCCTCGGCGCGAATGCGATTTTGGGGATCTCCATGGCCGTTGCCAAGGCCGCCGCCGAGGCGACAGGCCAGCCGCTTTACCGCTATATCGGCGGCACACAGGCGCGCGTTTTGCCCGTGCCAATGATGAACATCATCAATGGCGGTGAGCACGCAGATAACCCCATCGACATTCAAGAATTCATGGTGATGCCCGTGGCCGCGCCAACCCTGTCCGAAGCGGTGCGTTGGGGGTCGGAGATTTTCCACACCCTGAAGAAGGAGCTTTCTGCCGCAGGTCTGGCAACGGGTGTTGGCGATGAGGGGGGATTTGCCCCTGCCCTATCATCGAGCCGCGCCGCGCTTGATTTCATCATGCAGTCCATTGAGAAAGCAGGCTTCAAGCCAGGCACCGATATCATGCTGGCGCTTGATTGCGCGGCCACGGAATATTTTAAGGGCGGCAAATATGAACTCGCGGGTGAGGGCCTGAGCCTGACCCCATCTGAGAATGTCGCTTATCTCAAGGCGCTCTGCGCGGATTATCCGATCCTTTCCATCGAAGATGGCTGTTCGGAGGATGATTGGGCAGGTTGGAAAGAATTGACCGACACGTTGGGGGCCAAGGTGCAATTGGTGGGCGATGATCTCTTCGTCACCAACCCTGCCCGTTTGGCCGAAGGCATCGAGAAGGGCTGCGCCAATGCGTTGCTGGTGAAAGTGAACCAGATCGGCACGTTGAGCGAAACCTTGGACGCGGTGGAATTGGCGCATCGCAACCGCATGACCTGCGTGATGAGCCACCGTTCGGGCGAAACCGAAGATGCCACGATTGCCGATTTGGCCGTGGCCACAAATTGCGGCCAGATCAAAACAGGCAGCCTCGCGCGGTCGGATCGTCTGACGAAATACAACCAATTGATCCGCATTGAGGAAGAATTGGGCGATGTCGCGCGCTATGCGGGCCTGTCGATCCTGCGCTAGGGTATGATGAGCGCTGCCGATATTATCGCCCATCTGGGCCTGATCCCGCATCCTGAGGGTGGGCATTATCGGCAAACATGGGTGGGCGGCGGTATGGCCGACCGCCCCTCTGGGTCTTGTATCTATTTCCTTTTGGCCAAGGGCGAGGTCAGCCATTGGCACCATGTCGATGCGACCGAGATTTGGCATTACCACGCAGGCGCGGAATTGATCCTGTCACTGAGCGCAACCGATCAAGGGCCTGCGCGCGATCATATCCTTGGGCCAGACCTGCGGCGCGGCGCACCGCAGATCATCGTGCCAGAGGCGCACTGGCAATCGGCGCGCAGCACAGGGGATTACACGCTGGTGTCCTGCACGGTCAGCCCCGCCTTTTCCTTTGACGGTTTCACCCTTGCCCCTGCGGGGTTTGATATCCCGCGCGAGACGGGCTAGGGGCGGCTGATCTGTCCGCCCCCTATGGCCGCGGCCACGCCCGTGGTGGCAGGCGCAGAGGTGGGCAGCCCTGCCTGAACCCGCGCGGCAAGATAGGCAAAGGCCTGCGCTTCGAGGAAATCCCCATCGAATCCCGCCACCTCGACCGCCACAACCTCAACGTCCGTCAACGCGGCGATGCGCGCCATGAGGTGGCCATTCTTGCGCCCGCCGCCGCAGACCAAAATCTGGGCAACGGGTTTGGGCAGATGCGCGAGGCCTTCGGCCACGGCGCGGGCGCTGACCTCGGCCAAACTGGCCAGACCATCGGCCAAGGGCATTGCCCGCGCCTCGGTCAAAACTTGCGCAAACGTATCCCGATCAAGGGATTTTGGGGGCATTTTCAGGAAATATCCCTGTGCCAAAACCCGCGCAACAAAGGCCTCACACGCGCGCCCCGTGGCGGCCACGGTGCCATTGGCGTCATAGCCCTGCCCCGTTCCTGCCATCAGATCATCCATCGGCGCATTGGCAGGCCCCGTATCAAAGGCCAAAAGCGCCCCATCCTGATCTGGGCGGTCATGGCTGGGATCGACATAGGTGATATTCCCCACGCCCCCCAAATTGAGAAAGGCCAAGGGCGCAGTGGCGCCCATATGTTTGGCCAAAGCGAAATGATAAAATGGGGCCAAGGGCGCGCCCTGCCCGCCCATGCGCATATCATTGCTGCGAAAATCCCAAACCACGGGGCAGGCACAGGCCCGCGCCAAAACCGCGCCATCCCCCAATTGATGCGTGCGCCCCTCATCAGGATCATGGGCCAAGGTTTGCCCGTGAAACCCGATCAGATCAAACGGGGCATCAAGCGCCTGTAGCGCCGCGATATGGGCGCGGTGGATCACCTCTTGCGCGGCATCAAGCCCTGCATCCCCCTGCCATTTACCCAAGGCCGCGCGCAACACGGCGCGTTCATCCGCGCTATAGGGGCGAAAGGCGGTTTTGCCGGCCCCATAGACGCGCAGCCCATCGGTGTCCAAAATGGCGGCGTCCACCCCATCGAGCGATGTGCCAGACATCAATCCTGCCACACGCAAAACAGGGTTGGCTTGACCCTTTCCCTTCATCCTCACCCCCGCTATAGATCACCGCGCAGAGCATAAAACCCCTGCGCCCCGCTTGCCAAGAATGGATCAGACCGCAATGACCTACCAGCCCAAATCCGATTTTCTGCAGATCATTCGCGCGCGCGGCTTTCTGGCCGACTGCACAGATCTGCAAGAGCTTGACGACAAGCTGCGCGCGGGCGTGACCCCCGCCTATATCGGGTATGATGCTACGGCAAAATCCCTGCACGTGGGGCATTTGCTCAACATCATGTTGCTGCGCTGGTATCAGAAAACGGGGCATAAGCCGATCACCTTGATGGGCGGTGGCACAACCAAGGTCGGTGATCCTTCCTTTCGTGCGGATGAGCGGCCCTTGTTGGACGCGGCGGCGATTGACGGCAACATCGCGGGCATGAGCCGCGTGTTCGCGCGCTATCTGCGCTATGATGACAGTGCGACTGGTGCGTTGATGCTGAACAATGCCGAATGGTTGGATGGGCTGAATTATCTGGAATTCCTGCGCGACATTGGGCGGCATTTCTCGGTCAATCGGATGCTGTCGTTTGAATCGGTGAAATCGCGGCTCGATCGTGAACAAAGCCTGAGCTTTCTTGAATTCAACTATATGATCCTTCAGGCCTATGATTTCCTTGAGCTGAACCGCCGCTATGGCTGCTTGCTGCAAATGGGCGGGTCTGATCAATGGGGCAATATCATCAACGGCATCGACCTGACCCGCCGTGTTCTGGATCAAGAGATTTTCGGCCTGACCACGCCCCTTTTGACCACATCAGATGGCAAGAAAATGGGCAAATCCCAAGGTGGGGCCATCTGGCTCGATGGGGATATGCTGTCGCCTTACGAATTCTGGCAATTCTGGCGCAACACCACCGATGCGGATGTGGGGCGGTTCTTGAAACTTTACACCGAATTGCCGCTTGAGGAATGCGAACGGCTTGGTGCGCTTGCAGGTTCCGAGATCAACGAAGCGAAAATCATTCTCGCCAATGAGGTGACGGGTCTGTTGCACGGGAGTGAAGCCGCGGCCGCCGCCGAGGCCACCGCGCGCGCGGTGTTTGAGAAAGGGGGGACGGGCGATGACCTGCCCCGTCTGACACTCAGCGCCGATGATATTGGCGAGGGCATCTCGATTGCGCAGCTGATCACCCGCACGGGCTTGGCCGCCTCTGGCAAAGAGGCCAAACGCCTCATCGCCGAAGGTGGCGCACGGATGAATGATGCGGCGGTGACGGATGCTGGCCTGATGATCACCGCCAATGATCTGGCCCAACCGATGAAACTGTCGGCAGGCAAAAAGCGCCACGCGCTGGTGGTTCTGTCGGAGTAACCCCTGCCCTAGCCCGCAACCGCGCGCAGCAGGCGCGCGCGCGCAGGCGGGACCGCGGCTATTTCCAATCCCGTGAACACGTGCAGCGTGTTCAAATCACGATCAATCACGGCGTGGTCGCTGACCCATCCGCCCAACATCAAATAGCTGCGCAGCAAAGGCGGCAAGGTCGCCATGGCGCGCTTCAGGTCTGGCTTGCGCCTGAGCCGCGTGGCAAAGCGAAACACATTGGGTGCTTTGATTTTGGGCCGCCAACGCAGTGGGGCAATATGCTTGTCCCGCAAAAAGGCGAAAGCGTCATAATAGGGGGGCACGTCCGTCCCGCGAAAAGAGGAACAGCCAAACAGCATCTTGACCCCTGCTGCATCCACATAAGCGGTCAAACCCGCCCAAGCGAGGCGCAGAATATCTGGATCATGAATATCAGGATCAAGGCAAAACCGCCCCATCTCGACCATTGGCCCATCAAATTGGCTGAGCGGTGACAATTCGTAAAACTGGGCAGAATAGCTGTGTTTGATTGCGGCCCCATCGGGCAGGGTTAATATCCGAAAACAAGCCACAAGGCGCCCATCGGCGCGGGTTTCAATCAGAACATGGTCACAAATTGTATCAAACGGGTCGGCATCACTGCTGCCCTGACCCGCCCGAAACGCGCGTTGACGCAGATGTTGTGCGGCCTCTAGGTCCGATGCGGATCGAGCCAATCTCAAGCGATATTGTCCGGCCTCGATCTCGCGCATGATCCACCTGTCACCGTCTAGGGTTAATTCCCAGCATTCACCAATTCGCCAATGTTGATCCGCCCGAAATTGCCTAAGACCTGACGGAAAATGGACACTTCGCGGATCGAACTTTCTGTGACGCGGCGTGAAATATCCACGACCTGACCATCGGCAAGGGTGAAGGTTTCCACGTTGGACACGGTGCCATTATCCGCAAAGGAAACCGCCACAATCTCGCGGGTGACGATTTCGGGGGCGCGCCACGCATAGGAGCGCACACGATATTGCGAATAAAACCATGTGGTTTCGCCAATCACCCCCGCCCCTGCGGGCTGACCCAAGGTCTGCGCAAGCGTGTCGCGGGTGTCTTGGCCCAAGGTGATGGCGTCCAATTCATCTTGGGGCGGGACGAAGCCATGATCGCGGAAACTTTCTGTGCAACCTGCCAAGGTCAAACCAAACACCGCTGCCAAGGCGACAGCGCGCAAAGACCTGCGGTATCTCTGGCTGCCCGTGCTGATCCGATCTTCTGCCATGCCCAATGTCCTCACCCTAGCGCCAGCTTGCCCTTGCCCCGCATCTGGGGCTTAATCGGCCGTGGCATCTTTCGCCATTTGGGCTTAACTTAGAGCGACCATCAGAGCAAGCATTGCAAGCGTGCAATCCGCATTTTCAGCGGCACGGGGAGAAAAACCATGCCACAATCGAGCACCAGACAGGACCTCGTGGCCTTGGCCGAATTGCGCCGCGCGGGCGGCAAAAGCTTTGCCCTGACGCCCGACCCTGAGCGTTTGCGCGACATGGCAGAGGATTTGGGCCTGCGCCATTTGCGAAAGCTGCGTTTCACGGGCCAAATCAGCCCCGATGGCAAAAGCGATTGGCGCCTCGAAGGGCAGCTTGGCGCAACGGTGACACAGGCCTGTAGCGTCACTTTGGAGGATGTGGTGACGCGGATCGAAACCCGTGTTTTGCGCCGCTATCTGGCTGATCTTCCCCAGATAGACGCCGATGAAGCGGAAATGCCCGAAGATGACAGCATCGAAGCTTTGCCAGCAAAAATCGATCTTTTCGCCGTGATGATCGAGGATTTGGCCCTTGCGCTGCCCGATTACCCGCGCAGCCCACAAGCCTTGCGCGCCGATGATGCGGTTGAGCGCACATCCCCCGATGCGGGCAATGACGACCCCGAACAACCGCGTGTCTACAGTGCCAGCCCACCTAATGCCGCACCGTTCGAGGCAGGCCAAACCCCCACGCCCGATGCCACACTGCCCTTGGCCAAATCGTCCTTGGCCGTTTTACAAGGCTTGCGCGAGACGCTTGCACAGGCGGGGAATGGGGCGGCTGAACCCGATCAGGATGACGATCAAGATGACGATCAGGCCGAACCCAATCCACCCCATAAAAAATAGACCCAAGGTTTGATTTATGGCCACAACCCGCGCAAGGGCGTATTAGGGCTTGCATAGGGGCAGAATCTTTGTATGTTCCCGGCCTCATTCGCCACTTGGATTTTTGACCCATTTTGCGCGCATTTTTCGGGGCGTTCGTCCCAATGGCCGCGCATGACAGGTTGCCCTTTGGCGAAAAAAATGTGACAGAGATTTGAAACGTGACAATGGGGTTCAACTGTTTGGTCAATGCTGACCACCCAGCCCCTGATAAAACCGAGGTTGAGACATGGCTGTCCCCCAGAACCGAGTGACCCGCTCGCGCCGCAACCAACGCCGTTCGCATGACGCGTTGACCGCTGGCAACCCAAATGAATGCCCCAGCTGTGGTGAGCTGAAGCGTCCACACCACATCTGCCCATCTTGCGGCACCTACAATGACCGTGAGGTTATTGCACAGGCAGACGAGATCGATCTCGATGATGACGCGGCCTAAGGGCTGCGCCACTCTTTCGGGGCAAACGGATTAAAAGTCATGGCAGACACACCCGTTCTGACCGGCGCGCTGACCGAGCGCGAAGTTGCTGGGACGGTTCTTTCAATTGACGCGATGGGGGGCGATCTTGGCCCCGCCGCCGTTGTGTCTGGCATGGCGAAAGCCGCGCGCAAGAACCCCCAACTGCGGTTCATTGTGCATGGCGATGAAAAACCACTCGCCAAATTGATTGCGAAGCGCAAAGGTCTGACGGGTCGTTGCGACATCCGCCATTGCGACCATGTGGTGACAATGGACGCAAAGCCCTCCTACGTGGTGCGCCACGCTAAGGGAAGCTCGATGTGGGGCGCGGTGCAATCGGTTGCACAGGGCGAGGCGCGGGCCGCCGTATCCTGCGGCAACACGGGCGCATTGATGGCGCTTTCGATGCTGCGCTTGCGCAAAATCCCAGGTGTCAACCGCCCCGCCATCGCCGTTCTATGGCCATCGCGCAACCCATCGGGTTTCAATGTCATGCTTGATGTCGGCGCAGATGTCCGCGCGGATGCGCAGGATTTGGTGCATTTTGCCCTGATGGGCGGCGCTTATGCGCGCAGCGGGTTAGAGCAACCCCGCCCGCGTATCGGCATTCTGAACGTGGGGACCGAGGAGCATAAAGGCCGCACCGAATTGCACGAGGCCTATGATCTGATCGCCCGCGCTGCGCCCGCAGCGCATTATGAGTTTGTGGGCTTTGTCGAAGGGGGCGATATCCCCTCCAATCGGGTCGATGTGATCGTGACAGATGGGTTCACAGGAAACACCGCGTTGAAAACCGGCGAAGGCACGGCACGCCTGATCAGCGAATTTCTGCGAGAGGCGTTTCAATACTCACCCCTGTCGAAAATCGCGGCGGTTTTGGCCTATAGCTCGCTCAAGCGTCTGCAAAAGCGCATGGACCCCCGCCGCGTCAATGGCGGCGTATTTTTGGGGCTGAATGGCACAGTGGTCAAAAGTCATGGCTCTGCAGACGGAACAGGGGTTGCGGCCGCGATCAAATTGGCGGCACGCTTGGCTGCGGCGGATTTTGCCGATCAGCTTAAAACACAAATCGCGGATGCGGAAACCGCCGCCGATCAAATCGTTCACGGGGAAGGGAAAGAGGCATGACCATTCGCGCAGTCGCAACTGGAATTGGCCACTACCTGCCCGCGCGGGTTGTGCCCAATTCCGAGTTTGAGGCGCAGATTGACACATCGGATGAGTGGATCCGCGCCCGCACAGGGATCGAGCGGCGCCATTTCGCCGCCGAAGGGGAAACCACAAGCCAGATGGCCATCAAGGCCTGTGAAGCGGCCTTGGCGCAAGCAGGCGTTGCAATTGAAGATGTTGATGGCGTTATCCTTGCCACCTCTACACCTGACCTCACCTTTCCCTCCACCGCGACCATGGTGCAGCATGGCCTTGGGATGCGGCAGGGTTTTGCCTTTGACGTGCAGGCGGTTTGCGCGGGGTTTATCTATGCGCTCTCCACCGCCAATGCCTATATCCTTTCGGGTCAGGCCAAGCGGATTTTGGTGATTGGGGCGGAAACCTTCAGCCGTATTCTGGATTGGGAAGACCGTGGCACCTGCGTGCTGTTTGGCGATGGCGCGGGCGCAGTCCTGCTGTGCGCCGAGGAGACCGATGGCGCGCCCACGGATCGCGGTGTTCTTGCCGTGGACCTGCATTCAGACGGGCAATTCCGTGACCTGCTTTATGTGGATGGGGGGGTCTCCCAAACCCAAACCACAGGCCACCTGCGCATGGAAGGGCGCGAGGTGTTCCGCCATGCGGTCGAAAAGCTTGCCGAAACCGCCCATGCGGCACTGGTCCGTTCGGGCAATCATGCGCAAGATGTTGATTGGATCGTGCCGCATCAGGCGAATTTGCGCATCATCACCCGCACCGCGCAGAAAATGGGCGTGGATATGGATCGGGTGGTTGTAACCGTGCAGGACCATGGCAACACCTCAGCCGCCTCGATTCCCCTTGCCCTGTCGGTCGGGGTGGAACGGGGCCAGATCAAAAAGGGTGATCTTCTGGTCACCGAAGCGATTGGCGGCGGGCTGGCTTGGGGCGCGGTGGTTTTGCGATGGTAGGGTTGCGATTTCGCAGCCAAACGTCACAGAGATTGACTCATTCCCTTGCATTGCTCATTCTAGCGCGACAAAGAAACGACTTGACGACTGCCGCTCAATTGTCGGGAGGACATGAGCCATGAGCAATAAAACACTGACACGTATGGATTTATCCGAAGCCGTGTTTCGTGAAGTGGGTTTGTCGCGCAATGAAAGCAGCGACCTTGTTGAGCGTGTAATTGAGTTGATGTCAGACGCATTGGTGGATGGTGGGCAGGTGAAAATCTCATCCTTTGGCACGTTCAGCGTGCGCGCAAAATCCGAACGGATTGGCCGCAATCCCAAGACGGGGGAGGAAGTGCCCATTACCCCCCGCCGCGTCCTAAGCTTCCGCCCGTCTCATTTGATGAAAGACAGGGTCGCGGACGGCAATAAAAAGGGCTGATCTGGGCCATGGCGAAATCCCCCGATGCGTTTCGCACCATCCGCGAGGTGGCTGATTGGCTGGGCGTTGCGGCCCATGTGTTGCGATTTTGGGAGAGCAAATTTAGCCAGATCAAGCCTGTAAAACGCGCAGGCGGGCGGCGCTATTATCGGCCCGCTGATATGCGACTGATCGGTGGGATCAAGGTTCTGCTACATGATGAGGGGATGACCATTCGCGGCGTGCAGCGCCTGTTGCGCGCCGATGGCGTTGCGGCCGTGGCCAGCCGTTCACCCGAATTGGATCAAGACCTCACCTTGGCCGAGGCGCAGGCCAGACCGCAGCCAAGCGTGGCAAAGGGCGCGCAGGAACAACGCGACCCATCGCTGGACCCCCAGACCGCCGCATCGCCCGCCCCCGTTGATGCCCCCGATAGGGCCGCCGCAGGTGCTGCCATCCCTGAACGCGTGGTTGGCGAGATCACAATGGACGCGGCCCTGACGGCGCTGCGCGCGCGGGCAGCGGCTCTAAAATCCTGCCCCGTGGCCACATCCGCACCAATCATCGCGCGCTTGCATCAAGTGCACGCACGGCTTGCCTCGATGCCGCATGGCTAGGGCATCTTTGCCAGATTGCCCCACCCTTTGCCCTTGCACCGCGCGACAAAATCGCTAGAAGGGCCAGTGTTCGGGCTATAGCGCAGCCTGGTAGCGCGTCCGTCTGGGGGACGGAAGGTCGCAGGTTCAAGTCCTGCTAGCCCGACCAGAATTTTGAAAACCGCTCTTGCCCTTTGCGGCGGGGCGGTTTTTTCTTGGGTCAGACCTCAGGGAGGGTGTGCAATGGTGACAGATGAAACACGGGGCGTGTTGCCCGATCATGCGATCGAGGCGATGATTGCTTCTGGCCAAATCACAATGACCGAACCGCCCGCAGCGACCCAAGTGCAGCCCGCAAGCCTTGATCTGCGCCTTGGCGCGGTGGCCTATCGCGTGCGCGCCTCCTTTCTGGCAGGCAAAGGGGCCAGTGTTGCGGATCGCTTGGCCGAATTTGAGATGCATAAAATCGACATCAGCGCAGGCGCGGTGTTGGAAAAGGGCTGCGTTTATGTGGTGCCATTGATGGAAGGCCTGAACCTGCCCGCAGGGATCAGCGCGGTCGCCAATGCCAAAAGCTCCACCGGTCGGCTTGATCTCTTGACCCGCACCATCACCGACAGCGGCACGGAATTTGATCGCATCACGGACGGCTACGCAGGGCCGCTTTACGCCGAAATATGCCCGCGCAGTTTCTCGGTTCTGGTGCGTGCGGGCGCGCGGCTGAATCAAATCCGCTTTCGCCAAGGGCAAGCGGTCTTGAGCGATGATGAATTGCGCGCGCGCCATGCAGAAAGCCCGCTTGTCTCGGGCGAGACTGCCGTGATTGACGAAGGATTGGGGTTCTCGGTTGACCTAAAGCGCGAGAACAGCACCCTTGTCGGGTATCGCGCCAAACCGCATACAGGCGTGATTGATCTTGATCGCATCGGGGCCTATGACGCGCGCGATTTTTGGGAAGAAATCCATACGGAGCAGGGCCGTATCATCCTTGATCCCGGCGCGTTTTACATCCTCGTCAGCCGCGAGGAAGTATCGATCCCGCCCGATTGCGCGGCGGAAATGTCACCCTATCTCGCCATGGTCGGCGAATTCCGCGTGCATTATGCGGGCTTCTTTGATCCAGGCTTTGGTCACGGCCAACCCGCGCGCGGGGTGCTTGAGGTGCGCTGCCACGAGGCGCCCTTTGTGCTGGAACATGGGCAGGTGGTCGGACGTTTGGTTTACGAACGTATGGCAAGCCTGCCCAGCACGCTTTATGGCCGCGAGATTGCCTCGAACTATCAAGGGCAAGGGCTAAAACTGTCCAAGCATTTCAAATAAGCCTTACACCGAACGCCCCGCGTAATGCACGGGATGGGTGGCCAAACCTTCGATCTGGTCAGCGCTCAACTGCCCAAAGGGCAGCACCCATGTGTGGATCGAAAACACCATTGCCCCCGTGACAGGCAAGCGCAGGATCACCTGCCGCTCCGAGCGGAGAAATTCAGGCCGCCGTTCAGGGGTTTTGCGTGGTTGCGCCTCGGAGGCGGGCTGAAACAGGGCGGGGTTTTGGTAAAAAAGCGCATTCTGCCGCCACAACGGTTGATCCACCCGCACCATATCGAACAAACGCTGCACCCGCTTGGCCATAACATCATCGTATTTTTCAACGGGGATATGGATCGCGGTCAAAGGCCGCCCGATTTTTTCCGCCAATGTCCAACTGGCGGGAAAGCACAGCACCGCCGCACTCAGCAAATGCTCGCCTTGTGTGGCATCACGGGTCAGAATGCACAAATCTTCCTGCACCAAACGGGCCGCGACAATCAGCGGGTGATCCGCGTCCAAATCTACCTGCACCCCGTCAGGGCGGGTGATCACCCTGCCCTCCCGCATAAATCCATCGGGCAGATGCGCGACCACCAGATCGCGCAACTCGGCACAGGCGGCTTCCGCCCCCGTTTCGCATTCAAACACCCGCGCGCGATGCACCGCCAACAGATGATCGCGCAAGGCCATTTGTGCGCCATAGCGTTCATCACGGATCAGCCAATCCGACATCGGCACAGGCTGCACCCCTGGCAGGCGGCGGGTGGCCTCGGCCATCCACGGCGCGCTTGGCAAGTGATCGTGCAAAATCGGGGCGGATAAATCTAGGTCTGAGATCATTTCACCTCGGCCAATCCCAAAGGCAACATGGAGGTGGATTTAATCTCCTCCATCGAAAGCAATGCTGTGACGTTGTAGATTTTCACCTCTGAAATCAAGGCCTGATAAAAGGCGTCATAGGCGCGCGCATTGCGCACCCGCACCTTCAAAATATAGTCAATCTCCCCTGCAAGGCGATGCGCCTCCAACACTTCGGGGCGGGCCTTCAGACTGCGCAAAAATGCCTTTTGCCACGCGGCATCATGTTCGGATGTGCGGATCAGCACAAAGAAACACGCCTCAAGCCCCAAGGCATCCGCATCCAATTCCACCGTATGCCGCCCGATGATTCCCGCCTCTTTCATACGGCGAATCCGCGTCCAAACAGGCGTCTTGGACGAGCCCACACGGCGCGCGATTTCATCCAAAGACAGGCTTGCATCCTCTTGCAGCACCGCAAGGATTTTTCGATCCGTCTCATCTATTTGAACAGTCATTCGGAAAGCCTTTCTTCCGCAGAACAGGGAAAACTGATGTGAAAGGATTAACGAACATATGTCCCTATTTGCAAGGTGTATCTGCCAAATTTCAGGAAATTGTTCTATATCGATGTGGAAATCACGGAGGTCAGGCCATGCAGCATTTTCCCATTTTCCTCAATCTTGCAGGACGGCGTGTGGTCGTGTCGGGCGGTGGCGAATGCGCACTGGCCAAATTGCGCTTGCTGCTCAAAACCCAAGCGCGCATTTGGGTCTTTGCGGCGGACCCTGCCCCTGCGGTTTTGGATTTGGCCGCCAAGGGCAAGATCACCTTGATCAAGCGTGCGCTTGCGGCAGGGGATGCGTTTTGCACGGCCCTCTTTTACGCCGCCAATGATGACAATGCCGAAGATGCCCGTGTCATGCGCTTGGCCCGCGCGGATGGGGCATTGGTGAATTGGGTCGATAATCTCGAAGCATCGGATTTCATCACCCCCGCTATTGTCGATCGTGACCCCGTGACGATTGCCATCGGCACCGAGGGCGCCGCCCCCGTTCTTGCGCGGCGGATCAAGCGCGACTTGGAGGAGCGCTTAAGCCCTGCCCTTGGAATTTTTGCGCGTGTGGCCAAATCCTTCCGCCCCAAGGTCGATATCCTTCCCGAAGGGGCCGCACGGCGCGGATTTTGGGCGCGCTATTATGATCAAATCGCGCCGCGTGCCTTTGCGACTGAGGGCGAAGCGGGCCTTGAGGCCGCGCTTGAGGCCCTGCTGGCAGAGAGCCAAAACGCCACCGCCTCAATCGGCGAGGTGCTTTTGGTGGGCGCAGGTCCAGGTGACCCCGAACTCTTGACCCTCAAGGCGCGCAAGGCGCTGGATGAGGCCGAGGTGGTGATCCATGACCGCCTGATTTCGCCACAAATTCTTGAACTTGCACGGCGCGAGGCGGTGCTGATTGATGCTGGGAAAACGGGCTTTGGCCCCGCGATGAAGCAGGAAGATATCTGCGCACTCATGGTGGATCATGCACGCGCGGGCGCAAAGGTGGTGCGCCTCAAAGCGGGCGATCCATGCGTCTATGGCCGCTTGGATGATGAGATTGACGCGCTTTGCGATGCCGATATCCCATGGTCGATCATCCCAGGCATCACGGCTGCAAGCGCCGCCTCTGCGCAAATCGGACAAAGCCTGACCAAACGGGGGCGCAATTCCGCGCTGCGATTTCTCACGGGCCATGATGTGGCGGGCTTTGCCGAGCATGATTGGCGCGGCCTTGCGCGCAGCGGCGAGGTGGCGGCGATCTATATGGGCAAGCGCGGTGCGCGCTTTATCCAAGGGCGGCTCTTGATGCATGGCGCGCGGCGCGACACGCCCGTCACTGTGGTCGAACACGCAAGCCGCGCCGACACCCATGTCATCGACACCGATCTGGCACATCTCGCCCAGGCCATAGAGGCCGAGGGGAAAGGCGCGCCTGCGGTGATCCTATATGGGCTTGCGCCGCGCGCCGCGCGCAAGGCCCTCCCCCCTCTCAAAGCGGAGATTGCGTTATGAGCCGTGATTATTCCAAAATTCTGACCGCAAATGACCTACGCCTTGGGGATGTGGTCTATTGGGCGGCCGACCAAAGATGGGCGCGGGCCATCACCGATGCAGTGATTTTCACCGAGAGCGCCACAGCCGAGGCCGCACTTGCAACGGCCTTTGCGCAAAGCGATCTGGTGGTCGGCCCCTATCTGGTCGATGCAATCCCAACCGAGACTGGGCCAGCGCCCGCGCATTTTCGCGAGGCCTTTCGGATGCGCGGCCCCTCAAACTATCCCCATGGCAAACAAGAACAAGCGCAAGGGTAAGGCAGATGTATCGCTATAGTGAATTTGACGAAAATTTCCTGCGCGCGCGCAACGCGCAATTCCGCGCGCAAGTGGCCCGCCGTCTGTCGGGCGAATTGACCGAAGATGAGTTTAAACCCCTGCGCTTGATGAATGGGCTATATCTACAGCTGCACGCCTATATGCTGCGCGTGGCGATCCCCTATGGCACCCTCAACTCGGCACAGATGCGCGCCTTGGCGCGGGTCGCGCGGCAATGGGATAAGGGCTATGGCCATTTCACAACACGCCAAAACATCCAATTCAATTGGCCC
This sequence comes from Rhodobacteraceae bacterium XHP0102, assembly GCA_025751475.1. Lineage (GTDB taxonomy): Bacteria > Pseudomonadota > Alphaproteobacteria > Rhodobacterales > Rhodobacteraceae > M30B80. The sequence continues at coordinate 775,246 of JAOWLD010000001.1, read as the reverse complement.
AAATTGGAGGATGTGCCCGATATCTTAGATGCTTTGGCCGAGGTCGGCCTGCACGCCATCCAAACTTCGGGGAATACGGTGCGCAATGTCACCGCTGACCATTTTGCAGGGGCCGCCGCGGATGAGATTGCCGATCCCCGCCCCGTGGCGGAATTGATCCGCCAATGGTCAACCGATCATCCCGAATTTCAATTCCTGCCCCGCAAATTCAAAATTGCCGTAACAGGCAGCCCCAATGACCGCGCGGTCACGGCCGCCCATGATATCGGCCTGCGCATTGTCGCGCGCGCAGGCGAGATTGGTTATCAGGTCTTGGTCGGGGGCGGCTTGGGCCGCACGCCGATGATCGGTAAGGTTCTGGTGGATTTTCTGCCTGAGGCAGATCTTCTGCCTTATATCGAGGCGATTGTGGCGGTTTATAACCTGATCGGGCGGCGGGATAATAAATACAAGGCCCGCATCAAGATCACCCTCCATGAGACAGGTTTGGACGAGATCAAACGCCTTGTCGAAGATGAGTTCATCTCGCGCCGCGCCGCATTCAAAGGGGTTGATCAACGCCTGTTGGCGGAAATTCGCGGCCATTTTGCGCCCCCTGAATTTATCACAGGCGGCGACAGCGCCCCAACCCTAAGCCCCGCTTTGCGCGCCTTTATGGACAGCAACGTCACAGATCATCGCCACCCTGATTATGCGATTGTGACGGTGTCAATGAAATCCCATGGCGCAACGCCTGGGGATGCCACCGCCGCGCAGATGGAGGTTTTGGCCGATCTTGCCGAAACCTATGGCCATGATGAGCTGCGCATCAGCCATGAGCAAAACGTGATCCTACCCCATATTCCACGCGCGGCCCTGCCTGATCTCTATCAACGCCTGAAGGCGGCGGGTCTGGCCACGGCCAATATCGGGAAAATCTCGGATATCATCGCCTGCCCTGGCATGGATTACTGCGCCTTGGCCACGGCGCGCTCTATCCCCATCGCACAAGAGATCGCCACGCATTTTCACGATATCGGGCTAGAGGAAGAGATTGGCGCGCTGAAAATCAAAATTTCAGGCTGCATCAATGCCTGCGGGCATCACCATGTGGGCCATATTGGGATTTTGGGCTTGGATCGTGCAGGGGTCGAGAATTACCAAATCACCCTTGGCGGCGATCACAGCGAGGCGGCCGCAATTGGCGCGCGCGCGGGCCCTGGATTTTCTGCCGATGCGCTGATCCCTGCGTTAGAGCGTCTGTTGCGCGCCTATCTGGCGTTGCGTGCGCATTCGGGCGAGCGGTTCATCGACACCTATCGCCGCCTTGGCGCAGCGCCCTTCAAAGCCGCCCTGTACCCAGAGGAGGGCGCGCATCATGCAGCCGCCTGAACCATGGGGCCGTGTCGCGGATCGTGTCGCCGCCTTGAACCACCGCTATGCCAAACACGGTGCCACGACCGTATTGGAGCACGCATTGAAAGATGCGGATTGCGGGCGGGTGGCCTTGGTGTCCTCTTTTGGGGCAGAGTCGGTTGTGTTGTTACACATGGTGTCCGTGATTGATCGCAGAACACCCGTCTTGTTCATCGACACCGAAATGCTCTTTCCCGAAACCTTAACCTATCAAAGCGACTTGGCAGATCATCTGGGCCTTTTGGATGTGCGCCGCATCCATGCAAGCCGCACGATGATATCGGCCGCCGACCCGCAAGGGGATTTGCATAAAACCAACCCCGATGCCTGCTGCGCCATGCGCAAGACAGTGCCGCTTGATCATGCGCTGGCCCCGTTTGACGCGTGGATCACGGGGCGCAAACGCTTTCAAGCGACAAGCCGCGCGGCGTTGGACTTCTTCGAGAATGAGGGCGACATCAGGATCAAAATCAATCCGTTGGCCCATTGGGCGCGCGCGGATGTGCAGGACTATATCACCAATAACCGCCTGCCCCGTCATCCGCTTGTGGCGCGGGGCTACCCTTCGATTGGCTGCGCCCCCTGCACCAGCCCTGTTGCCGCAGGCGAAGACCCGCGCGCGGGCCGATGGCGTGGACAGACCAAAGAGGAATGCGGCATCCATTTTGTGGATGGCAAAATTATCCGCCGCAACGTGGCGTGAAAGGAAAGATCATGAACACCACCCCCCATATTGTCGTCACCGATCAGGGCTTTGCCCCAGAGGCGGCGCGGCCCGCAGAGATGGTTGAACTGAGCGACCCCGCCGCGTTTGACGCGGCCCTCCAGACACCGCAAGGCCACAGCGCGATCTGCATTCCCTTTGGCAGCTTTGCCGATGGTCGCGGCTTCACATGGGCCAAACGCCTGCGCATGGCGGGGTTTTCGGGGCGCTTGCGCGCTGCGGGGCACGTCATTGCGGATCAATACGCCATGGCGCGGCGCGCGGGTTTTGACGAGGTCGAAATCAGCGCTGATCTGGCCCGCAGGCAACCACAACAGGCATGGCGCTTTCGCGCCGATTGGCGCGCGCATGATTACCAAAATCGTCTGCGCGGCGAATAGCGCCTTTTCCTGACATAAATCAAAGTTTACAACGGCGAGCATATGCTAGGGCTGTGCCCGTTCCGAACCATAGGCCAAAGTGACGTGACAGACGCAACATCGACCCTCCCCAAAGCCACCCCCACCCTGCCCGATGCGCAGCGCGTGACCTTTGTGAAACATTGGACGGATCGGCTGTTTTCCTTCCGCGTGACGCGACCTGCCAGCCTGCGGTTTCGGTCGGGCGAGTTTGTGATGATTGGCTTGATGGGCGATAATGGCAAGCCGCTTTTGCGCGCCTATTCTATCGCTTCGCCCTCGTGGGATGAGGAATTGGAATTTTATTCCATCAAGGTGCAAGACGGCCCCCTGACATCAAAGCTGCAACATATCCAAGTGGGGGATGAAATCATCCTGCGCCCCAAACCCGTGGGGACATTGGTACATGACGCGCTGTTGCCTGGAAAGCGGATTTGGTTCTTTGCCACGGGCACGGGCTTTGCCCCCTTCGCAAGCCTCCTGCGCGAGCCGCAAACCTATGAAGATTATGACGAGGTCATCATCACCCACACCTGCCGCGAGGTGGCCGAGCTGGATTATGGCCGCACCCTGATCGAGGAGATCAGACAAGATGAGATGCTGGCCGAATTGATCGGCGAGGGGTTCGCGGAGAAAATCCGTTACTACCCCACCACCACCCGCGAAGACAGCCCCAAGATGGGCCGTATCACCGATTTGATGCGGGCAGGCACCGTATTCGAGGATTTGGGCGTGCCGCCCCTCAGCCCCGAATGTGACCGCGCCATGGTCTGTGGCAATCTCGCCTTCAACCTTGAGATCAAAGATATGCTTGAGGGCTATGGCCTGATCGAAGGGGCCAACTCCAATCCACAGCATTACGTGGTTGAGAAAGCCTTTCTTGACTGAGCAAACGGCGCTCTTCAAACCCCTCTTGAAAGCTTGCAGGCGCACCTGTAGGTTATCACATCATTCGATCTCAACCACAGAAGGACAAAACCCATAGCCCGCAGACCCCATAATGCGCCGCCCAGCCGTGACACTGGCCCGCGCGTCAACGACCGCATCCGCTGCCCTGAAGTTCGCCTGATTGGCGCAGAGGGTGAGAATATTGGGGTGGTCACCCCAGAACACGCAATGGAATTGGCCGATGAGGCAGGATTGGATTTGGTGGAAATCTCCCCCAATGCCGAACCGCCCGTTTGCAAAATCATGGATTTCGGCAAGTTCAAATATGAACAGCAGAAACGCGAAGCCGAAGCCCGCAAAAAGCAAAAGGTGATCGAGGTCAAAGAGGTCAAAATGCGGCCTGGCACCGATGATCACGATTTTGACCGCAAGGTGCGCGATGCCATCAAATTCCTTGAGAATGGGGATAAGGTGAAGGTGACGCTGCGCTTTCGTGGCCGCGAAATGGCGCACCAACAATTGGGCCGCGAGTTGCTGGAACGTGTGGCCGAACAGATCGAAGGCGTGGGTAAAATCGAAAATATGCCCAAGCTGGAAGGTCGCCAAATGGTGATGATGATCGGCCCCGCGAAATAATTCTCGCAAATGCCGATCAAATGAAAAAAGCCCCGCTGTCGCGGGGCTTTCTTTTTTGGGTGGTGCTACGCTTAGGCTGCCGCGACAGCGCGCGCGGTCATCACCTTGACCAAATGCGCCCGATAGGCGCCTGTGCCGTGCAGATCAGAAATCATCCCATCCGCCGAAGGGGCCGCCACGCCATCAAGCGCCGCTGCGGAGAAATCCTTGGACAGCGCCGCTTCGGCCTCCGTCCAACGGAAAACGCCCTCGCCAGACGCGCCCGTGACAGCCACGCGCACACCATCAGCGAATTTCGCAACAAAGACCCCAACAAGCGCGAAGCGCGAGGCGGGTTGCACGAATTTCTGATAATTCGCCTTTTGCGGCACGGGGAATTTCACCTCGGTGATGATCTCCCCCTCTTCAAGCGCGGTGGTGAACATCCCTTGAAAGAAATCATCCGCAGCGATTTCGCGGGCGTTGGTTTTCACAATTGCCCCCGAGCCAAGCACCGCCGAGGGGTAGCAGGCAGATGGATCGTTATTGGCAAGGCTTCCGCCAATTGTGCCGCGATTGCGCACGGCAGGATCCCCGATATGGCCCGCAAGATCCGACAGCGCAGGATAGGATTTGGCCACCTCGCGCGCGACCTCTGCATGGGTTGTGGCCGCGCCGATGCAAATCTGCCCTGCATCATTGGTGCAGATGCCCTTCATCTCTTGGATGCCCGTGAGGCTGACCAAGGTTTCAGGCATGGCAAGCCGCGCTTTCATCGTGGGGATGAGGGTCTGCCCACCGCTGAGCGCCTGACCGCCTGCGCCAATGGCCGCAACCGCGTCTTTAATGCTGCTTGGGCGGGTAAAGTCGAAATTATACATATCCCGTTTCCTCTGGTTCAAAGGGGCATGGCCCCTCTTTAACGTTCATGGTGCGCGGGCCAGACAACCGACCCGCGCGTGTTTTCATTAGCCTTGCATGGCTTGCCAAACGCGGTGCGGTGACAGGGGCATATCAATATGCGTCACGGCATGACCGCCGCGGTTCAACGCATCGACAACCGCATTCACCACCGCAGGTGGCGAGCCGATTGCCCCCGCCTCGCCACAGCCTTTCACGCCCAACGGGTTATGGGTGCAAGGGGTCTGGCAGGAATGATCGACCTTGTAGAAGGGCAGATCATCGGCGCGCGGCATGGCGTAATCCATATAGCTCGCCGACAAGATTTGCCCGTTCTCATCATAGCTAACCCCCTCAAGCAGGGCCTGACCAATCCCTTGACCGATACCGCCATGCACTTGGCCGTCCACGATCATCGGGTTGACGATATTACCAAAGTCATCCGCCGCAGCAAAGGCCATGATCTCGACCTTGCCCGTGTCTGGATCAACTTCCACCTCGCAGGCATACGCGCCCGCAGGATAGGTGAAGTTGGACGGATCATAAAAGGCCGTCTCCTCAAGACCAGGTTCGATCTCATCCAGCGGATAGTTATGCGGCACATAGGCGGCCAAGGTCACATCGCCCCACGCCACCGATTTATCCGTGCCTGCCACAGAGAATTGACCATCCTTCAATTCGATATCGGCCTCAGACGCCTCCATCAAATGCGCTGCGATCTTCTTGGCCTTGGCGATGATCTTTTCAGTGGCCCGCACCATGGCAGAGCCACCCACCGCCAAAGAGCGCGAGCCATAGGTGCCCATGCCCATTGGTGTGTTGGCGGTATCGCCATGCACGATTTCAACCATATTCTCGGGGATACCGATCATATCAGCCACAACTTGGGCAAAGGATGTCTCATGCCCCTGCCCGTGGCTGTGGCTGCCTGTCATGACCACAAGCCCGCCCGTGGCATTCACGCGCACAGTGGCCGATTCATAAAGGCCCGCTCGCGCGCCGAGCTGACCAACCAATTGCGAGGGCGCAATCCCACAAGCCTCGATATAGGAATTGATCCCAAGACCACGCAGCTTGCCGCGCTTTTTGGATTCGGCCGCACGGGCATCAAACCCTTTGCGGTCGATCATCTCCATCAGCTTGTCCATGGTGGCGTTATAATCGCCCGTGTCATATTGCACGGCCACAGGTGTCTGATAGGGGAATTCGGTGACGAAATTCTGCCGCCGCAATTCCACAGGATCCACGCCCAATTCGCGCGCCGCTTTGTCAATCACGCGCTCAAGCTGGAAGGTGGCCTCAGGCCGCCCCGCCCCGCGATAGGCATCGACCGGCACGGTATTGGTAAACACGGCCTTCACATTCACATAGATCAGCGGGGTTTTGTAATTGCCCGCCATCAATGTGCCATGCAGCCAAGTTGGCACCGAAGGCGCGAAAGTGGACAGATACGCGCCCATATTCGCATAGGTTTCGGTGCGAATGGCGGTGAAATTATTGTCCTTATCCAAGGCCAATTCGATCTTGGTCACGTGGTCACGGCCATGCGCATCCGACATAAAGGCCTCGGAGCGCGAAGACGTCCATTTCACGGGCCGCTTGATTGCTTTGGCCGCGAAGGTGCAGAAGGCTTCTTCTGCGTAATGGAAGATCTTTGATCCAAACCCACCGCCCACATCGGGGGCAATCACGCGCAGCTTATGCTCAGGGATGCCAAGCACGAATGCGCCCATCAAAAGGCGGATCACATGGGGGTTTTGCGAAGTGGTATAAAGGGTCGATTCATCCGTGCCCTTGTTATAATCCCCAACCGCAACGCGCGGCTCCATCGCATTGGGGGCAAGGCGTTGATTGACCAATTCCAACGTGGTCACGTGCGCGGCCTTTTTGATCGCCTCATCCACCGCTGCGCGGTTGTCTTCGACAAAGCCCCAATCATAGCACAGGTTATCGGCCAGATCGTCATGCACCTTTGGCGCACCTGCAGCGAGGGCCTTTTTCATGTCGATGACGGCGGGCAGTTCTTCGATATCGACCTCGATGGCCTCGGCCGCATCGCGCGCCGCGCTCAGGCTCTCGGCCACCACGGCGGCAATCGGATCGCCCACATGGCGCACTTTGCCTTGGGCCAGAATTGGGTGCGCGGGTTCCTTCATGGGGTTGCCTTCACGGTCCGTGACCTGCCACCCGCACGGGATGGTTCCCACCCCTTCAAAATCTGCGCCTGTAAAGATCCGCACCACACCTGGCATGGCCGAGGCCGCCGCGGTGTCGATGGATTTAATCCGCCCATGCGCCACATCCGAGCGCAGGAAATACACATATGTCTGTCCATTGAGATTAATGTCATCGGTGTAGCGTCCGCCACCCGTCAAGAATCTCAGGTCTTCGCGCCGCTTGGACGCGGCCCCGATGCCGCTGTCTTTTGGCATGGTCAATCCTCCCTTGGGTTTTCTCACCGCCGCCGCTGATGGGTTTCGGTGATGATGTTCCAAAAACGCCCCTCAGACCTCCTCCGCCCGAAGAGCACGGCTCGATTATTCCGCGGCAATCGCCGCAACATCTTGGCCAGAAGCCGCGAGAATGGCTTTGACGATGTTATGATAGCCCGTGCAGCGGCAGATATTGCCCTCAAGATAGGCGCGAACCTCGGCTTCGCTTGGCTTTGGATTTTCCTTCAAAAGCGCCGCTGCGGTCATCACCATCCCGGGCGTGCAGAACCCGCATTGCAGACCGTGATGTTCCTTGAACGCCGCTTGGATCACCGAGAGGGAACCGTCTGGATTGGCCATCCCTTCGATTGTGGTGACCTCTGCGCCTGCAACATCCAGTGCCAGAACCGAGCAAGATTTCATCGACCTGCCGTTCACATGGACCGTGCAGGCCCCGCATTGGCTGGTGTCACAGCCCACATGGGTGCCTGTCAGGCCCAGCTTGTCCCGCAGCACCTCAACCAGAAGTGTGCGGCCCTCCACCTCGGCCGACATTTCCTTTCCATTTACTGATAGCTTGACCTGAGTCATTCGATCCTCCCTTATCGATTGAGTTTATCCAAACATGGATTGCGCAGAGCGCAAAACAAAAAATGCGCCAAGCCCCTCAAGACGCTGTGAAACCCTCACCTTTTGCGTCCCTCGCGCGGTTGCGGTCGGGTGGGGATTTCCTTGAGCAACCCCCCAACCCCCATCGCGCCGATTTCCTCGGCGCTCGGGGGATGGCCGCAGATCACGCGCTCCAACACCCAATCGGCACCGTTCAACGCAGGGCTGCGCGCACAGCCGGGCAGGCCAATCACAGGGGTCGCCCCAAGCGCGCCCAACACCAAGAGATTGCCAGGGTCCACGGGCATTCCAAAGCGGGTGATCTCTCCGCCTGCCGCGCACAGGGCAGCGGGCATCACATCCGCCTCATCTGACGTGGCCGATGCGGTCAGAATCAAGATCAAATCCGCCTCCGCCTGCGCGCGGATAATGTGCTGCGACAGCCCCCCTGCCTCGTGTGCGCAGATGCGTGTCTCGCGCAAGGCCACCTCCAAGGCAGACAAACGCCCCGCCACCGCCGCGATGGATTTCGCCTCCCGTTTCGCGGCCCTGTCGCCTGCATGGCTGGTTAGGATCAAAATGGCGGTTTTGATCTTGGGGGCAATGCGTGCCAGCGCAGCACCCAGACCGCTTTGTGCATCCGCCCCCGCACTGGCCGCAATCGCCTGTGCAAGCTCCGCCTCTGGCACGGCATAGGGGATGATCTTTATCGTGGCCACCATCATCCCCTTGGTCACGCGCTGCCAAGGGGGCAAGGTGGCAATGGTGATCCGCGGGTCAATTGCATTCACAGCGGCAATCCGCGCAGCATCCACCCGCAGCACCCCTGCCCCCGTGCTGCGCAGGTTGACACGTCCCGTGAAAGGCGCATCCACCGAAAGCCCCGCCTCCGCGCCAATCAGCGCCTCTGCCAGACGCAAGGCGGCGCTGTTTTCATCCACATCGTTTGCGTCAAGGGCGGCCACGGTGACCTCCGTCACCCCTGCGGCCCGCAACGCGGCCACATCTTCGGCGTCAAGCCACGTGCCTTTCTTAAGCAGCCCGCCCGCTACGGGAACGGAATGGGCAAGGATCGCACCTTGCGCCTGTGCAATGGGGACGGGTCCAAACTTCATGATCGGCGCAACCGTTCGGTGATCTGGGCCATGATGGATATGGCGATTTCCGCGGGGCCCATGGCGCCGATATTCAACCCGACAGGCGCATGGATGCGCGCGATATCATCCGCGCCAAACCCCGCTTCGGTCAATCGATCCACCCGTTTTGCATGGGTGCGGGTGGACCCCAGACACCCCAGATAGAACACCTCAGCACGCAGCGCGGCCATGATTGCGGGATCATCCAGCTTGGGATCATGGGTTAAGGTCACAACGGCGGTGCGCGCATCAAGCCCGATCTCGTCTAAGGCCTCATCTGGCCACGCATCGAGAAGTCGCACCCCATCAAAGCGGGCGGTCGAGCCAAAGGCGGGGCGCGGATCAACCAGCGTCACATCATATCCCGCCATCTGCGCCATCGGGATCAGGCTTTGTGCGATATGCACCGCCCCCACAACAACCATGCGCAAAGGCGGGTTGTGAATCGCGATATAGCGCAGGCCCTCCTCATCAAGACCCGATTTATCCTTGGCGAAGGCCGCGCCCAGATCGGGTGCATCATTGCGCGCCACAACACGCGGCGGGGTTTCGCCCGTGACATCGCTGATCAAGGCCACAGCACGGCGCGCGGCACGGGCCGCAACGAGATCGTGTAAGGTTGCTTCAGGCAAGGCCGCACCAATGGGCTGCAGCAGGATTTTAATCCGCCCCCCGCAGGCCAAGCCCACCGCAAAGGCCGCATCATCCGAAACCCCAAATTCCAACAGTCTCGGTGCGGTCGCTTGGGTCGCAAGCATATCTTGCGCCTCAAGAACCACCGCCCCTTCGACACAACCGCCCGAAACGGAGCCTTGCATCTCGCCATCGCCCGCAACCACCAATTGGCTGCCGACACGGCGCGGGGCACTGCCCCATGTCTCCACCACAGAGGCCAAGACCGCCCCACGGCCCGCGCGGTGCCATTCCAGTGCCAATTCGGGCATATTTTCCATCATGACCCCTCCCTTTCGGGTTCAGCTTGCCGCATCGGATAGCATTCGCGCAAGCCGTGCTTTTTCGTTGAAGTCGCCGCGCGCATTCAGCGCCTCGGCCAAGCCTTGCAACGCGGCGATATTGTGCCCCGCGCGGAACATATCGACATGGGGCAAGATGGCCCGAATACCTGCGGCCTTTGGCGCGAACCCCTCCCAACGCAAAAGCGGGTTGATCCAGATCAGCCGCTTAGACGACAGGCTGAGACGCTCCATCGCGCTCGACAAAAGCTCAGGATCATCACGGTCTAACCCATCGGTGATCAAAAGAACAATCGCGCCCTGCCCCATGACACGGCGCGACCAATCGCGGTTAAAGCGGTCGATGCAATACCCAATGCGCGTGCCGCCCTCCCAATCTTGCGCCTCGGCCCCCGCAGCGGCCAGTGCCGCATCCACATCGCGGCCACGCAAATGGCGGGTGATATTGGTCAGCCGCGTGCCAAAGGTGAACCCATAGACCTTGGACCAACCCGCCCCTTTCGCATTTGAGAGCGCGTGCAGAAAATGCAAAACGGCACGGCTATAGGCCGACATCGATCCAGAGATATCACACAGGCAGATAAGCGCAGGCATTCTTTCACGCCGCTTTTGGCGTGCAAAATCCTGCACCTCGCCACCTTTGCGCATCGCTTGGCGCAGGGTGCGCCGCCAATCGGGGCGCGCGCCATTTGGGCTTGCGATGCTGCGCCGCGTGACGAGGGGCGGCACAGGCAGGCTCAAACGCGCCAATATGCGCCGCGCCTCGGCCATTTCGGCCACAGACATTTGTTCAAAATCAAGACTGCGCAGGCGTTCCTCGCGGCTCATCGTCAGGCTTGCGTCAATTTCGATTTCCGTGTCCTGAGGGCGATCCTCGCCTTTTATATCGGGGGCCTCTGGCGTAATTCCGTCCAGCAAACTTTCGGCGGCACGTTTTTCAGCGGGCTTGGCCTGACGTTCCTCCGCCACACCGCGAATGGCAGGCAGCATCAGGGACATCATATGCTCCATGTAACGCGGATCGCGCCAATAAAGGCGAAAGATTTGCGCGAAAATTGGCAGATGCTCGGGCCGCGTGCAAAAACAAGCCCGCAGGGCGTAGAAAAACGTGTCGCGGTCGCTGAAGCCCACCTTGGCCAAGGCGCGGGCGGCATCCATCACGCGCCCTGATCCCGCAGGCAGCCCTGCCACGCGCAAGGCGCGGGCAAAATGCGCAAGGTTGCGCAACAGCTGCGGGTTGTCGGGAAGATCAAGCGGGGCGTATTCCATCGCGCGTCAGCCCAGATCGGCGCGAATTTCGTCCAAGATGCGCTTGGCCTCAGACCCTTGCAGCCGCGCGATATCGTCTTGATATTTCAAAATCGCGCCAAGCGTATCTGCGATCACCTCGGGCGACAATTCGATCACATCGAGCGCAAGCAAGCATTTGGCCCAATCAATCGTTTCGGCAACGCCAGGTTTCTTGAACAAATCCTCTGTGCGCAAGCGCTGCACAAAGGCCACAACCTCACGCGACAATTGATCCGCCGCCTCAGGCACACGGGCGTGCAAAATCTCCATCTCGCGGGTGATGTCGGGATAGTCGACCCAATGATAGAGGCACCGCCGTTTAAGCGCATCATGCACCTCGCGGGTGCGGTTCGAGGTCAAGATCACAATGGGCGGCTCAGGCGCTTTGATCGGACCCAGTTCTGGGATTGTCACCTGAAAATCGGACAAGGCCTCCAACATAAAGGCCTCAAACGGTTCATCGGTGCGGTCGATCTCGTCAATCAGCAACACAGGCGCACCTGCGGGGTCGGGGCGCATCGCCTGAAGCAAAGGCCGCTCGATGAGATAATCTTGCGAGAAAAGATCAGCCTGAAGCTCGGCACGGGTCGCGCCACCTGCCGCCTCAGCGCTGCGAATGGCCACCATCTGCGCCGCAAAATTCCATTCATAAACCGCAGACCCCGCATCAAGCCCCTCGTAGCATTGCAAACGGATCAGGCGGCGGCCCAGCATCGCGGCGATGGATTTGGCAATCTCGGTTTTGCCTGTGCCCGCCTCCCCCTCCAAGAACAGGGGGCGGCCAAGGCTTAGGGCCAAATAGGCGACCGTGCCCAAGGATGTGCCACAGATATAGCCCTGCTGTGCAAGACCCGCGCGCAACGCCTCGATTGATTGCGGGAATGCCGTTTGGCTGATGGATCCGCTCATGATGCCTCCCTGAATTTCATAGCCCCTATCAAGGCGCGAGATCACAGCTTGGTCAAGTCCGCGCAAACAGACGCGAAATTTCCTTTGAGACAGCTTCACGCCCCTGTTAGGGTCGCAGCCAGGGTTACGGAACGAAGGATGGGTGTCGCGCCCATATCATGCATGACACAATTATTGGGGCATAGCCCTGCTGATGCGGTGCAAACGCAGGCGCAAAATCAGGCGCAGGCCCACGCATGGCGCCTCAAGATGGAGGCGCTTGGCCAAGAATTTGGCAGCTTCACCCAATTGGGCCGCCGCCATTTTGCGCTTTTCATCGAAAGCGGAATGGAGTTGGTGGTCACCTTTGACAATGCCGCACGATTGGCCACGATGGGTGAACAAGGCCTGCCCTTGGGGGCAGAATTGGCTGATCGTCACGGGTTTTCGCTGCTCTGCCTGATGTCCGCAGGGCAAACTTGGTTTCGCGATGCAGATGTTTTTGCCCATCTCGATGCCTTGGTCGATGAAGGTTTTTTTGACAGTTTCAAACGTGTGATTTTCTGCGGGTTTGGCCCAGTGGGGGGGTATGCAGCCGCCGCTTTCTCGATCACCGCGCCTGAACCCGAGTTGATCCTTTCCTCGCCCGTGGCAAGCCTCGCGCCAAAGGATGCCCCCTTTGAGACCCGCTTTGCCCGCGCGCGGCGACTGGATTTTTCCACCCGTTTTGGGTTTGGCCCCGATATGAGCGCGCACGCCAAAGCGCTGTATTTGATCTATGATCCTTCGACCACGGTTGCCGCGGCCCATGCGGCGCTGTATCGCGGCGCGCATATCCGCAAAATCGCCCTGCCCCACCACGCGCCTTTGATCGAGCGACTGGCCCTTGCACGGGAGGGGGTTGCCCCCCTGATCCTTGCCTTGGACGCCGATACCCCAAGCGCCGCGATCCGCCGTATTTTCAGGCAGCGGGCGCGGCAAGATGAAACCTATATCAACAACATCGCCGCACAGGCCAAGGCGCGCAGGCATCCCAAATTGGCCGCACGTGCCGCAGGGTTTAGTCCCACGACATAGCGCGCTTGCCTCTTGGCAATCTTGCGCAAATTCTGTAGCGCAAAGACCATGACACAACGCCTTACCCTCCGCCGCCCCGATGATTGGCATTTGCACCTGCGCGATGGCGCCATGCTGCGTGCCGTCTTGCCCGAAACCGCACGCCATTTTGCCCGCGCGATTATCATGCCGAATTTGGTGCCGCCCGTGGTGACAGGCGCGGATGCGACAGCCTATCGCGCGCGTATCATGGCGGCTTTGCCCAAAGGCATGACCTTCAGCCCGCTGATGACGCTTTATTTAACCGAAAGCACCGATCCCCACGATGTTGCCGCGGCCCATGCGGCGGGGCTGGTGACGGCGGTGAAGCTTTACCCTGCTGGGGCCACGACCAATTCCGCATCGGGTGTGCGCGATCTGGCGCGTGTCCGCCCCGTATTGGAGACCATGGCCGAAATCGGATTGCCCCTCTGCATCCATGGCGAAGTGACCCATGCGGAGGTCGATATTTTCGACCGCGAAAAAGTGTTTCTCGACACTGTGCTAGAGCCATTGCGCCGCGACATCCCCAATCTGAAAGTGACGCTTGAACACGTCACCACCCGCGATGGAATTGACTATGTGCGCGAGGCAAGTGGCGATATTGGCGCGACCATCACAACGCACCATCTGATGATCAATCGCAACCATATCTTGGTGGGCGGCATCAAACCGCATTATTATTGCCTGCCCGTGGCCAAGCGCGCGACCCACCAAGAGGCGCTGCGCAAAGCCGCCACTTCGGGCAATCCGCGCTTTTTCTTGGGCACGGACAGCGCGCCGCATACAGATGACAACAAAGAAAGCGCTTGCGGCTGTGCGGGCTGCTTTACCGCGACCAACACAATGGCCTGTCTGGCCCATGTGTTCGAAGAAGAAGGCGCGTTGGACAAGCTTGAAGGGTTTACATCGCTCTTCGGCCCTGCGCGCTATGGCTTGGCCCCGAATGATGCCACCATCACCTTGGTCAAGGAGGAGGCACCCGTCACCTACCCTGCGCGCATCGAAACAGGCGATGGGCCTGTCACCGTGTTTGACCCCGGCCATCCGCTGTTTTGGCGGGTTCTCGACCAGTAAAGGAGCCATGCGATGATCCCAACGAGCTATCCCGATCAGGCGCAAATTGCAAAAATGTCGGCGCGGATGCTGCTGGATATTGGTGCGGTGCATTTCAACGCGGCGGACCCTTACACCCACGCCTCAGGCAAGCGCGCACCCACCTATATTGATTGTCGGCGGATCATCTCTTTCCCGCGTGTGCGGGCGACTTTGATGGATTTTTTGACCTGCACCGTAATGCGCAATGCGGGGCTTGAGGCGTTCAACAATATCGCGGGCGGCGAGACGGCTGGCATTCCCTTTGCCGCCTTCGTGGCCGAGCGTATGGCGCTGCCGATGAGCTATGTGCGCAAGAAACCCAAGGGCTATGGAAAAAACGCGCGGATCGAGGGCGCCATGACCGATGGGGATCGCGTGCTTTTGGTGGAAGATTTAACCACCGATGGCGGATCAAAACTCAGCTTTGTCGATGCCATCCGCGAGACAGGCGCGACCTGCGGCCATACGGCGGTCGTCTTTTATTACGGTATCTTTGACGAGACGATCCCCCGCTTGCGCGAACATGGGGTTGAGTTGCATTGGCTGTGCACTTGGGCCGATGTGATTGACGCGGCGCGCAAAGGCGGCGATTTCGATGCAAATACGCTGGAGCAAGTCGAGCATTTCTTGCGCGACCCTGAAGGCTGGCGCGCGGCGCGGGGATTCGACTGAGCCACCGCTGCGCGAAACAGGTTCCCCCTATGCAAAAATAATTCTGCGCGAAAAGCGCAGATATGGTAGCGTAGCAGACATGACATCGCATATCGTGCGGGCTGCGATGGCGTCTGGCTTATCCACAGGATATCCAGATTGACCCTGCGTCATCCGCAGCTTACCGCATATGGGGGGTTTTCATGTCAGGGGAGTTACGATGAGCGAGATCGCCAATTTCAATGCCACTGCATTGCGCAAATCTGGCGAAGCTGACCCTGAGACGGGCGCGAGTGCGGCGTTTGATCTGCCCCATAACATAGAGGCCGAACAACAGCTTTTGGGTGCGATTTTGGCATCGAATGATGTCATCGACCGCCTGCAAGACCTGATTGAGCCTGACCATTTCTACGACCCCGTCCACGCCGCGATTTTCGAGGTGGCACGCGCCCGCATTCTTAAAGGGCAGCAAACGGACGCCACCACGCTCAAGAATTTCATGGCCGAACATGATGGCCTGAAGATGCTGGGCGGCGCGGAATATTTGCTGAAGTTGCAACTGTCGGCCATCGCCACCTCTGCGGCGCGCGACTATGGTCAATTGATCCATGATCTGGCGCTGCGCCGCAACCTGATTGATCTGGGCAAGTCCATCTCGGATCGCGCGCAATCCATGCGCGAGGATATCGCACCCGATGATCAAATCGTCACTGCGGAATCCGAATTGTTTCAACTGGCGTCCTCAGGCAAGACCTCGCGCGGGTTTCAGACCTTTCTGCGCGCGCTGACCGATGCGGTGGAAATGGCCAATGCGGCCTATAACCGCTCGGGCGGTCTGGCGGGTCTCTCCACGGGGCTGGCTGATTTGGATAAGATGTTGGGCGGTTTGCACCATTCCGACCTTCTGATCCTTGCGGGTCGTCCTTCGATGGGCAAAACCTCGCTGGCCACCAATATCGCTTTCAACGTGGCGCGCGCCTTCAAGCGCGGCATCAAAGATGACGGCAGCGAAGGCACAATTGACGGCGGTGTGGTCGGTTTTTTCAGTCTCGAAATGTCCGCCGCGCAATTGGCGCAGCGGGTTTTGTCCGAAGCCGCCGAAGTGCCATCAGAACTGATCCGCAAAGGCGATTTGAATGAGCAGGAATTCCAGCGCTATCTGATTGCGGCGCAGGATTTGCAAAACTGCCCGCTTTATATTGATGACACCCCTGCCCTGCCCATCTCGCAGGTAGCCGCACGCGCGCGCCGTTTGAAACGCAGCCCGCAGGGCTTGGATTTGTTGATTGTCGACTATTTGCAGCTTCTGCGCGGCAATGGGCGCAATGAGAATCGCGTCAATGAAATCTCAGAAATCACCCAAGGGCTTAAGGCGATTGCCAAGGAATTGGACATCCCCGTGATCGCGCTGTCGCAGCTGTCGCGTCAGGTCGAAAGCCGCGAGGACAAACGCCCGCAACTGTCTGACTTGCGGGAATCTGGATCGATTGAACAGGATGCCGATGTTGTCATGTTCGTCTATCGCGGCGAGTATTACAAAGAGCGCGAAAAACCAGGTGAGGACAATCTGGAGGCCATGGCAAAATGGCAGCAGGACATGGACGCGCTTCATGGCAAGGCCGAGGTGATTATCGGAAAGCAGCGTCACGGCCCCGTTGGAACGGTGGAACTGAGCTTTGAGGGCCGCTTCACCAAATTCGGCAATTTGGTCAAACCGTGGCAGCAGGGCGCGGACGGCTTCACCTAAGGCGCGCCATTTTGGCCATAGATTTTGGGCAAATGCGGCTTGCCCCTTGACGGTTTCCCATGAAAGCGGGACAGAAGACGCATGGCATCGGGCATTTTACACATTGATCTTGACGCGGTTGTCGCCAATTGGCGCGCCCTTGACGCGATGAGCGGCGGTGCAACCGCGGCTGTGGTCAAAGCCGACAGCTACGGCTTGGGTGCGTCCCATGTAGCCCCCGCCTTGGCCCGCGCGGGCGCTGATACATTCTTTGTGGCCATTGCCGAGGAAGGCGCGACACTGCGCGCCGCCCTCACGCAGGCGGGTTTCCCACAAGCGCGCATTTTCGTCTTTTCGGGCCATATGGCGGGGGATGGCGCGCTGTTGCGCGATCACAATCTGATCCCGCTGTTGAATTCCCCGCAGCAATTCCGCCGCCACCGCGATGCGGGCGATCTGCCCTATGGCGTTCAGCTTGACAGCGGCATGAACCGTTTGGGCGTGGAGGCGGCCGACTGGGCCGCCTTGCGCGCCGAAGCCGAGCGCGGCCCGTGCCAATTGATCATGAGCCATTTGGCCTGTGCCGATGCGCCAGATCACGCGGAAAACGCCGCGCAGCTGGCCAATTTCCGCGCCATGACCGAAGGCACCCGCGCGCCGCGTTCACTATCGGCCACAGGGGGGATATTGCTGGGGCAGGCCTATCATTTCGACCTGACCCGCCCAGGCATTGGGCTTTATGGCGGGTTGCCGTTCGCGGAAGCGTCAAACCCAGTGCGCCTCAGCCTGCCCGTGGTCCAAACCCGCCGCGTGGAGCTGGGCGAATTCGTGGGCTATGGCGCAAGTTTCCGCGCGCAAACGCCGCGCCTCATCGCCACGGTCGCCGCAGGCTATGCCGATGGGTTGATCCGCGCCATGTCGGGCAAGGCCGCGCTTTATGCAGGCCAGACCGCCTGCCCGCTTGCAGGGCGCGTGTCGATGGATTTGATGGGGGTGGATGTGACGGATTTGGCCGGCGATCTGCCCGATCACCTCGACATCATCTGCCCTGCACAGGGCGTGGATCAATTGGCGGACCATGCGGGCACGATTGGCTATGAGATCCTCACATCCCTTGGCGCGCGCTATCAGCGCCAATATCACGGGGGCTGAACCATGGCTGCACCCATCTTTGCGCCACTGGCCACAATCGGCCGCTCCGTCATCACGCTTTTGGCGGGTGTGGGGCGGGTCAGTCTCTATGCGGCCAACACGGTTTCACATCTCTTTCGTCCGCCGTATTATCCGCGCGAATTCCTGATCCAATTGATGCAGATCGGATTTCTATCCCTGCCCGTGGTGGGTCTGACCGCCCTCTTCACAGGGGGCGCATTGGCGCTGCAAATCTATTCAGGCGGTGCGCGGTTTAACGCAGAGGCCGTGGTGCCCTCGATTGTGGCCATCGGGATGGTGCGCGAGCTTGGGCCTGTTTTGGGCGGCCTCATGGTCGCGGGCCGCGTGGCCGCCGCCATTGCCGCAGAAATCGGCACGATGAAAGTGACCGAACAGATTGACGCGCTGGTCACCCTGTCAACCAACCCGCTGAAATATCTGACCCTGCCACGGGTCTTGGCCGCAACCCTATCCTTGCCGCTTTTGGTCGCGGTGGGCGACAGTATCGGGATTTTTGGCGGCTATCTGGTGGGCACAACGCGGCTGGGTTTCAACCCTGCCAATTACATCCAGAACACGCTTGATTTTCTGGAGCCTTGGGATGTGATTTCGGGCATGATCAAGGGGGCCGTGTTCGGCTTTATCGTGGCCATCATGGGCTGCTATCACGGGATGAATTCAGGCAAAGGCGCGGCGGGTGTGGGCCGCGCGACCACCAATGCGGTCGTGTCTGCCTCGATCCTGATCTTGGCCTCGAATTACGTTCTGACAGAGGTGTTTTTCAGCGCATGATCAAACTGTCCGATGTTCATAAATCCTTCGGGCCAAAGCAGGTCTTGCGCGGCGTTAACCTTGAGGTTGCCAAGGGCGAAAGCATGGTGATCATTGGCGGCTCTGGCACGGGGAAATCGGTTTTGCTGAAATCGGTTCTGGGGCTTGTGCGCCATGACAGTGGGATGATCACGCTTGACGGCGAGGATGTCACCCGCGCCGCGCGTGATCCGTTTTTGGCGCGCTTTGGGATGCTGTTCCAAGGTGCAGCGCTGTTTGACAGCCTGCCCGTTTGGCAAAACGTGGCCTTTCGCCTGATGCGCGGGCAGTTGAAACGGCCCCGCAACGAAGCGCGCGACATCGCGATTGAGAAATTGCGCCGTGTCGGGCTTAAGCCCGATGTGGCCGATCTCTACCCGTCTGAATTGTCAGGGGGTATGCAAAAGCGCGTGGGCCTTGCCCGTGCCATTGCGGCGGAACCTGAAATCATCTTTTTTGACGAGCCGACCACGGGGCTTGATCCGATCATGTCGGGTGTGATTAACGATTTGATCCGCGAAATCGTGGTTGAGATGGGCGCAACCGCCATGACCATCACCCATGATATGTCCTCGGTGCGCGCGATTGCCGATAAAATCGCCATGCTGTATGACGGGGTGATCCAATGGACAGGGCCAGTGGCCGATATGGATAGCGCCGATGACCCCTATTTGCACCAGTTCATCACAGGCTCGGCCGATGGCCCGATTGAGGCGGTGCGCTGAGGCAGCCGCACTCTGGTCAAACGGCACGACCCGCGCTAATCCTGTGCCATGGCAAAACCTGTAACCCAATTCATCTGCACCCAATGCGGCACGGTTCATAAAAAATGGATCGGGCGCTGTGATGGCTGTGGCGAATGGAACACGATTGTTGAGGAGCCCCCCCTTTCGGCAGGCCCCGCCAAATCGGGCTTGGGTGCAGGCAAGGGGCGCAAAATGGCGCTGATGGATCTGGCCAGCCCCGAAGCCCCGCCACCCCGCCACCCTTCTGGGTTGGCAGAGTTGGATCGCGTTCTTGGTGGGGGTCTTGTGCCCGCCTCGGCGCTGCTCTTGGGGGGGGACCCTGGGATTGGGAAATCCACCCTGCTCTTGCAGGCTGCGGCCAGTTTCGCGACCAAAGGCCTGTCGGTCATCTATGTCTCGGGCGAGGAGGCCAGCGCACAGGTGCGGATGCGCGCGCAGCGTTTGGGTTTGGGGCAAGCCCCACTTGCCTTGGCCGCCGAAACAAATCTGCGCGACATCCTCACCACTTTGGATGAAACCCGCCCTGATCTGGTGATCATCGATTCCATTCAGACCATGTGGCTTGATACGGTCGACAGCGCGCCTGGATCGGTCAGCCAAGTGCGCGCCGCCGCGCATGAGCTTGTCACCTTCGCCAAACGGCGCGGGGTGAGCGTGATCTTGGTGGGTCATGTCACCAAGGATGGTCAAATCGCAGGCCCGCGCGTGGTCGAGCATATGGTCGATTGCGTCCTTTATTTTGAGGGCGAACGCGGGCATCAATTCCGCATTCTGCGTGCGGTCAAAAACCGCTTCGGTCCTGCAGGCGAAATCGGCGTGTTCGAGATGACGGGCACGGGCCTCTCCGAGGTTGCAAACCCGTCTGCGCTGTTTCTCTCAGAGAATGAAACCGCCTCGCCCGGATCGGCGGTCTTTGCAGGGATCGAGGGCACAAGGCCCGTCTTGGTCGAAATTCAGGCGTTGGTCGCCCCTTCCCCACTTGGCCAACCCCGCCGCGCGGTTGTGGGGTGGGACAGCGCGCGTCTGGCCATGATTTTGGCCGTGCTGGAGGCGCGTGTGGGCATCGCCTTTGCGGGGCTTGATGTTTATCTCAACATTGCGGGTGGTTTGCGGATCACGGAGCCTGCTGCCGATCTGGCCGTGGCCGCCGCCCTCCTGAGTGCGCGTGAGGATGCGGCCTTGCCCCAAGGATCGGTGATCTTTGGCGAATTAAGCCTCTCTGGCGCACTGCGTCCCGTGGCACAGGCCGAAAACAGGTTGAAAGAAGCACAAAAACTTGGTTTCTCCACAATCATCGCGCCAGAGGGCTGCAACTTCGGCACAGGCGGTGGGGTAAAGCTGATGCAAATGGCGGATATCACGCGATTTGTTGGGGATATATTCGGCGCGGGCTAGCGCTTTGGCGAAGTGAGGGAATTGGCCATGGACGGTTTCACAATGATTGATGGCATTGCGCTTGGGGTGGTGTTCATCTCGGCCATCTTGGCCTATTCGCGCGGCTTTGTGCGCGAGGTGATGTCGATTTTGGGCTGGATCGCGGCGGCGGTCGTGGCCTATTGGGCCGCCCCAAATGCCCGTCCCTTGATATCGGAAATCCCCTATATTGGCCCCTATGTGGATGACAGTTGTGAATTGGGCATGATCTTGGGTTTTTCGGCGGCCTTCGCCGTGACCTTGATCGTGTTTTCGCTCTTCTCGCCTTTGTTCTCCTCCTTTATTCAAAAAACCAAACTGGGCGGGTTTGATGCGGGGGCAGGTCTGTTTTTTGGCGTGCTGCGCGGTGTCGCGTTGGTGGCGGTGGCTCTTGTGGCTTATGAGCGTTTGGCGGGCAGTGACCCTGCGGCCTCGGTGGCCAACAGCCAGACGGCGCAAATCTTTGCCACGCTGACCACGCAAATCGATGATGAAATCCCCAATGACGCGCCGGGCTGGTTGATCGGACGCTATGAGGGGCTTACGGCCGCCTGCGCGGCCCCTGCACCTGCGGCTGCCTCGCAGGGGGCTGCGCTGCTCGCCCCTGTTGCGCAAGGCTGACGGGCACAGGATCGCGGCCTGTTGGCAAATTTAGACGCGAATTTGCAGGTCAATTTATGACGCATTCGTGACAGCAAACAGGTGACAGCGCCGCGCCTATGGCCTAGGTAAGGGGCGCAACCGACTCGCCCTCATCCGTAGCTTCACCGCTATGACCGCCGGCAGGAGCCCGCCGATGCCCAGCACTTCCGCGCCCCCGCGCAACGCCCATTTTCCCGCCCATCCGTTCGATCCATTGTCCGATGATAAACTACGCGAAGAATGTGGCATCTTCGGCGTAATCGGTGTGGCTGATGCCTCGAATTTTGTGGCCCTTGGCCTGCACGCCTTGCAACACCGAGGCCAAGAAGCGGGGGGAATCGTCAGCTTTCACCCCGATGAGGGGTTTAATTCGGCGCGCCGTTTTGGCTATGTGCGTGACAATTTCACCAATGCAAGCGTTATGGACACGTTGCCGGGCGCGATTGCCATCGGCCATGTGCGCTACTCTACGGCGGGCAATAAGGGCAACACCGCCATCCGCGATGTGCAACCCTTCTTTGGCGAATTCGCCATGGGGGGGGCGGCGATTGCGCATAACGGCAATATCGTCAACGCCGATGAGCTGCGCCGCGAATTGATTGGCCGCGGGTCGATTTTCCAATCCTCCTCGGACAGTGAGTGCATCATTCATCTGATGGCGCGCAGTTATCAGAAGAATATCCCCGAACGCATGAAAGACGCGCTGCGCCGCGTTGAGGGGGCGTTTTCCGTGGTGGCGATGACGCGCACAAAATTGATGGGCGTGCGCGACCCGCTGGGTGTGCGGCCTTTGGTGTTGGGCAAAATCGGTGATGGTTACGCCCTCTCCTCCGAAACCTGCGCCTTGGACATCATCGGCGCGGAATTTGTGCGCGAGATAAAACCCGGCGAAATGGTGGTGATCACCGCTCAGGGCATTGAAAGCTTTATGCCCTTCGAGCAGCGCAAGCCGCGCTTCTGTATCTTCGAGCACGTCTATTTCTCCCGCCCCGACAGTATTTTGGGCGGTCGATCGGTCTATGAAACGCGCCGTCAGATCGGTGTTGAATTGGCGCGCGAAGCCCCTGTTGCGGCGGATCTCGTCTGCCCCGTGCCCGACAGCGGCACGCCCGCGGCCATCGGCTATGCCCATGAAAGCGGCATCCCCTTTGGCATGGGGATCATCCGCAACCAATATATGGGCCGCACCTTTATCGAACCCACCGAACAAATCCGCAATATGGGCGTGCGTCTTAAGCTGAACATCAACCGCGCCTTGATCGAGGGCAAGCGGGTGATCTTGGTCGATGACAGCGTGGTGCGCGGCACGACCTCGCAGAAGATCAAGGAAATGATTTTGGACGCGGGCGCGGCAGAGGTGCATTTCCGCATCGCCTCCCCCCCCACGGCATGGCCGTGTTTCTACGGGGTGGATACACCACAACGCGACAAATTGTTGGCGGCCACAATGACCACCGAGGAAATGCGCGCCCATCTTGGCGTGGACAGCCTGCGGTTTATTTCGCTTGACGGTCTTTATCGCGCGGTTGGTGAGGCCAAGGGGCGCGACCCCAAAAATCCAAGCTACTGCGATGCCTGTTTTTCGGGCGAATATCCTGTGCGTCCGACCGATCAGATCGCCAAGGGTTTTACCCTAAAAGAACCAACCGCCGCAGAATAGGCAGCACCTCTAAAGACAAAAAAGGCCGCCCCGAGAGGCGGCCTTTTTTGGTCATTTCCGTCTGCGTTTAACGGAGCGATTTGCGCAGGTTAAACGCCCCTGCCACGATCAACGCCGCCAAAAGCGCCTTGACCACATCACCCGCGATGAAGGGGGCCATCCACCCTGAGATCAGGGTCGAGGGCGCAACACCCATCGCGAGCGCGGGCCACGCGAGACCAGGCAGATAAATCGCCGCCGATGCCAGAAGCGCGGCCGCAAACCCCAAAACAGGCTTGCGCGCCCAACCGTGATCTGCCGCTTTGCCCGCAATATAAGCCATCAGAACGAAGCCCAACAGAAAGCCGCCCGTGGGGCCAAACATATAAGCCAGACCCGCGCCGCCATTGGCGAAAACAGGCAGGCCCATCGCGCCCTCTGCCAGATAGGCCACCAGCGCCGCTGTCCCAAGACGCGCACCCAATGTGAAGGCCACCATCAAAATCGCCAAGGTCTGCAAAGTCATTGGCACGGGGAACATTGGCACCGAAATTTGCGCCGCAATCGCAATCACGAGCGAGCCACCCAACACCAGCGCCGCTTTTTGCGCGAGGCTTGTCGGGGTGGAAAGGGTTTTGAGTAGAAATTCCGAACGGCTCATTTATTCTGGCTCCTCACAGGTTGCGGGAATTTTCATTTGTGCTGTTTTGCCGCTTGCACAGTGGTAAAGTCAAGCGAAGAGCAAGGAAATTGCGCAAATCAGGCTGAAATCAAGCGCGGCAAAAAACCTCGCTTGCCAAATCGCTGCATTCATCCCATGTGAGGGTCATGGAACAAAGTTTGAATGGAAAAGTCGCGCTTGTCACTGGGGCCTCACGCGGGCTGGGGGCGGCCTGTGCCGAATGGCTGGCCGCGCGTGGCGCACATATCGTGGCCGTGGCGCGCAGCACGGGTGATCTTGAAGAATTGGATGACCGCATCCAGGCCAAAGGCGGGCAAGCCACGCTTGCGCCAATGGATATCACCACCGATGCCGCGATGGCGCATTTGTGCCGTTCCATCTTTGATCGATGGGGGCGGGCGGATATTTGGGTGCATACGGCCTTTCACGCCACCGCGCTGACCCCTGCCCCGCATATCGCCGAAAAAGATTTGGATCGCGCCATCGGCACCAATATTCGTGCGCTGTCGCGCCTGATTGCCATGGTGGCACCGCTGATCGAACCCTCTGATGACCCGCACGCGATTTTCTTTGACGATACATGGGATGCCAAATTCGCAGGCACCTATGGGATGAGCAAAGCCGCTGCACGCGCCTTGATCCAGAATTGGCAAGCAGAAAGCGTTAAATTGGGGCCGAAGGTGCATTTGCTTAGGCCCAACCCGATGCCAACGGCGCTGCGGGCGCGGTTTTATCCTGGTGAAGATCGCAGCGGATTGGCCAAGCCCAGTGCAGAAGCCGCGCGGTTGCTCGAACCGATCTTCGGCTAAAAGCCAAAACTCAGCTAATCGCCGTCTGATGCATCCTCTGGCGCCTGGTCGGCTGTGGATTTTTCTGGCTTTGCTTGGTTTGTCTTTGCCTCTGGCGCAGGGGGCTCCTCGATACGCTCGGCCAAGGCCTCGGCACGGGCGGCCAGTTCGGCCAAACCATCAACCACTTGAGCAGGGATCACCGCCACTTCTGCGGGTGGTTTTGCCGCTTCCAATTCGGCAATCTTCGCTTGCGATTTACGCAGCAAATCTTCGGCCTTGGCGAGGGTTTCCTCCATCGCTTTTATCTTCGTTTCAGCCGCGTCAAGTTGGTCGGTTTTTGCAAGGGTTTTGTCGGCCAAAAGCAGCCCCGCCATCAACAACATCCGCTCGGCAGGCAAGCGCCCGATTTGCCCCATCACCACAGCGGCCTCTGTGTCGAGCATCTGCGCGGCGGCTTTGAGGAAAGCTTCCTCACCCTCTTGGCAGGCAACGGGAAAGTTACGTCCACCGATGGTAATCGTTACATCAGGCATCACGCACCCCCTTCTTCGGTGATTGCATCAATATCGGCCAAAATCTGTGCCAAATCTTGGGCATCCGCATTGCGCTGCGCCTTGAGCGCGCGAATTTCGGCCAGTAAACCAGATTGCAACAACTCACGATCAAATTGCGGCTCTGGTGTGCTGCGGATTTCCTCCAGCGCCTCTTGCAGCCGCGCAATGGTCACGCGCAAGGCGATGATATCATCCGGTGCAACCGTCTTGCCCTGATCCTCAAGGGCCTCCCGCGCAGCATCGCGTTCATCACGTGCTTGATTGCGTTCATCCCGTAAACGCGCCGCGCGCATCCGTAAGATTTGCACCTCGCTTTCGGCCTCGGCAGAGGGCACGGGCGCGGGTTGAGCGGGCGGCGGGGCCGCATTGGCCATTTCCGCCTGCAGCGCCTCATGCGCGGCGCGCAGCGTGTCAAACTCGACCCTCAACGCGGCATGGGCCTTTTCAGCCTCGCTTGCGCGCAATTCCGCGCCATCGCTGTTGCCTTGCGCTTGCGCCTCCATCGCTTTGAGGCGTGCCGCCAGATCAAGCCTTGTGCGCTGCTCCAGCGCCAGTTCGGCGCGCAAGTTTTCGATTTCAGACGCATCATGGGGCGCAGTGGCGGGGGCAATCCTTGCTTGGCCTCTGCCCATCTGACCGATGGCCGCATCAATACGTGCCAAGGCCGCAGAGAGGCGCGCCTCCAGCTGATCAACCTTTTCCATGGCCAATGGATCGCTCATATTGCCTCCCCTCATTCGGGCGCAGGTCCCGCCTGATACACCACATAACGCACAACGGCCTGTTACATTGGCCTGTCACATTTCCTATTGTCTCGCTCAGGCCGAATCTTGCCTGCTGCGACACATTATGACCGAATTTCACAAGTTTGGCAGGTTTTCTTGATGCAAAGCAAGGCCTTCGTCTTTGACATCCGCATCAACGCCGCAGCGGGCTTCGGGCTTGCACTTTGGCCACGCCCTGTTAAACCCGCTTTTGTTACCGCTCCCACAGGTTTTTCTAGGACATGACTATGGATCTTTCTGCACTTGCCGCCCGCAATCCTGACCATTGGCGCCGCGCCGCCTGTATTCGCACGCTTGCCCTTGATGGGGTGGCGGCGGCAAATTCAGGCCATTCTGGTATGCCTATGGGAATGGCGGATGTTGCAACCGTGCTGTTTGACAAGCACCTTTCCTTTGACGCATCGGCCCCCAATTGGCCCAACCGCGACCGCTTTATCCTATCGGCGGGCCATGGCTCGATGCTGATCTACGCGCTGCTGTATCTTACGGGCTATAAGCAGATGACATTGGAGCAGATCAAGAATTTCCGCCAACTTGGGGCCATCACAGCGGGCCATCCCGAATTTGGCCATGTCGAGGGGGTTGAGACAACCACAGGCCCCTTGGGGCAAGGGATTTCCAACGCGGTCGGCTTTGCCATGGCCGAGGAGCATCTGCGCGCCACATGGGGCGCAAAGATCATGGATCACTACACCTATTGCATCGCGGGCGATGGCTGCTTGATGGAGGGCATCAGCCAAGAGGCCATCGGTCTTGCGGGGCGGCACGAATTGAGCCGCCTGATTGTGCTCTGGGATGACAATAACATCACCATTGATGGCACGGTCGATATGGCCTGCCGTGTCGATCAACGCGCGCGCTTTGCCGCCGCA
The DNA here is from genome assembly GCA_025751475.1 of Rhodobacteraceae bacterium XHP0102. Lineage (GTDB taxonomy): Bacteria > Pseudomonadota > Alphaproteobacteria > Rhodobacterales > Rhodobacteraceae > M30B80. The sequence continues at coordinate 748,341 of JAOWLD010000001.1, read as the reverse complement.
GGGTGGGATGTGTTTGAGTGTGACGGCCATGATGCCGCCGATATTGACCGCGCCATCACCGCCGCCAAGGCAAGCCCCCGCCCCGCGATGGTGGCCTGCAAAACCCATATCGCGATTGGGTCCGCCGCGCAGGACACCCCAAAAGGCCATGGTGCGCTGACCGATCCAAAAGTCGTGGCCGACACCAAGGCCGCCTATGGCTGGACGCATGGGGCCTTTGAAATTCCTGCCGATCTGAAAAAATGGTGGGAAGCTGTGGGTGCCAAAGGCGCCACCGCGCGCGCCGAATGGGACGCCCGTCTTGCCGCCCTGCCCGCCGCGAAACAGGCCGAATTCAAGCGCGCCTTCGCAGGCGAGGTGCCAGAGAAACTTGGCAATGCGCTGCGCCGCTACAGGAAAACATTGATCGAAGATGCCCCGAAGGTAGCAACGCGCAAGGCCAGTGAAATGGCCCTCGCGGTGATTAACCCGATCATGAACGAAACCTTGGGCGGGTCTGCGGATTTGACGGGATCAAACAACACCAAGACGGGCGATATGGGGATTTTCACCCCTGAGAACCGCAAAGGCCGCTACATCCATTATGGCATCCGCGAGCATGGAATGGCGGCCGCGATGAACGGCATGGCGCTGCATGGCGGCGTGCGTCCCTATGGCGGCACGTTCTTCACCTTTACCGATTATGCGCGCCCCTCGATGCGTCTGTCCGCGCTCATGGGGATCAACGTGGTCTATGTGATGACCCATGACAGCATCGGCGTGGGCGAAGATGGCCCAACCCACCAACCTGTTGAGCATCTCGCCATGATGCGCGCCACGCCCAATTGCCTTGTGATGCGCCCTGCAGATGCGGTGGAAACCGCGGAATGTTGGGAAATCGCCCTGTCGCAACCAAACCGCCCCAGTGTCTTGGCCTTAACCCGCCAGAACCTGCCAACCCTGCGGAACAAGCACGTTTCGCGCAATCTGGCCGCGCAAGGCGCTTATGTTCTGGCCGAGGCCGAGGGCAAGCGTCAGGTGATCTTGATGGCCACAGGATCGGAAGTCGAAATCGCCATGGCGGCGCGCGCCAAATTGCAGGCCGAAGGTATTGGGACGCGGGTTGTCTCAATGCCATCGATGGAACTCTTTGCCGAGCAAGACGAGGCCTATCGCAAGCGCGTTCTGCCTGCGGGGCCTGTGCGGATCGCGGTTGAGGCAGCCGTGCGTCAACCTTGGGATCGTTGGTTGTTGGGCGAGCGTGGCCGCGAGGCAAAAGCAGGCTTCGTGGGCATGAACAGCTTTGGCGCCTCTGCGCCCGCCGAAGTTCTCTATGACCATTTCGGCATCACCGCAGAGGCGGTCGTGGCCGAGGCCAAAGCGCGCCTGTAGAGGGCACATGGCAAGAACAGCAGGGGCGCGTGATGCGGATCACGCGCCCCGTTGTTTTGGGGCATTGATCACAGCGCATATCACATCTGCATTTTGCGCAGTCATTTTGCCTGCCCTGATGATGACAGCACATTGTTCGCGCAAACGTTCGCGCTAACATATGATGTTTTCGCTAACATTCTGAAAATCTGTCATTTTTTTCTTGGGAATAGGGCATCGGGCAGGTATGCCCACGCCAAGAGCGCAATAGGTTCGGAGTTTTGATCATGACCATCACCCTCGGCATCAACGGATTTGGCCGCATCGGGCGCTGCACCCTTGCCCATATCGCGGAAGCGGCGCGCAACGATGTGCAAGTGGTCAAAATCAATGCGACAGGCCCGCTAGAGACAAATGCGCATCTTCTGAAATATGACAGCGTGCATGGCCGATTTGGCGGCCAAGTGCGGCTGACAGAGGACACGATGGATTTGGGCCAAGGCCCGATCAAGGTATTCTCCACCTACGACCCACAAGAGTTGGATTGGGAAGGCTGCGATGTCGTGCTGGAATGCACGGGCAAGTTCAACAATCGTGACGCGGCCGCCGTCCATTTGACACGCGGCGCGAAGCGCGTCTTGGTATCCGCCCCCGCGAAACAAGCAGATAAAACCATCGTCTATGGCGTGAACCACCGCGATCTGCGCGAGGATCACCATGTGGTGTCAAACGGGTCTTGCACCACGAATTGCTTGGCACCCTTGGCCAAAGTTTTGAACGATGCGATTGGCATTGAGCGCGGGATCATGACCACGATCCACAGCTACACAGGCGATCAGCCCACGCTAGACCGCCGCCACTCTGATCTTTACCGCGCGCGTGCCGCCGCGATGGCGATGATCCCAACCTCAACAGGCGCGGCAAAGGCGCTGAAAGAAGTCTTGCCAGAACTCGAAGGGCGGCTTGACGGCACGGCGATGCGGGTGCCAACCCCGAATGTCTCCTGCGTTGATCTGACCTTTGAGGCGGGCCGCGATACTTCGGTGGAAGAGGTCAACCAGATCATGCGCGATGCCGCCGAAGGCCATATGCGCAGCGTCTTGGCCTATGATCCAGAACCCAAAGTGTCGATTGATTTCAATCACACCACGCATAGCTCGATTTTTGCCCCCGATCAGACGAAGGTTATCGGCGGGCGCACCGTGCGGGTTTTGGCATGGTATGACAATGAATGGGGATTTTCGGCGCGTATGGCGGATGTCTCTGCCGCCATGGGCCGCCTGATCGCCTAAACCCCTGCCTGATGCGTTTACCTTTTGCAAAACCCAGCCATGATGCATGGCTGGGTTTTTGCTTTTTCAACCCCTGAATGGCCTAAACCCCAGTTATAGCGCCCCCAACCAGAGGTCGAACTCTGCCATCTATAACCCGCGTCCAATGGTGGTCGGGGCGATTTCCGCACAAATCCTTTCTCACGAGGCCGCCGCAAAGAGGTCGGCCACTCACCACATCAGAAAGGAAGTTCATATGTCTTTTATCAAAACATCGACCTTTGTCGCAGCACTGGCCCTAGCCACCGCCCTGCCTTTGGCGGCACAGGCCTCTGGCTATGAGCGTCTGACCGAAGAGCAGCGCGCAAACATCACCGCCGCCATGACCGAGCAGGGCTATGAAACCCGCAAGATCGAAATGGAAGATGGCATGATCGAGGTCTATGCCGTGAAAGATGGCGAACGCTTTGAACTGTATCTCGATAACAATTTTGAAATCATCCGCATCTCGCGGGACGATTGACCTAGGTTTATACTGGCGCGTTTTGCGGCCTCTCCCCATGGCCTGCAAAACGCGTCACGGCCTCCAACCGTTGAGGACAAGAAATGTTAGACACACAGACTTACAAAATCTGGGATCCACTGATCCGCCTGTTTCATTGGAGCCTTGTGATCGGCTTTGCTGTGAATGCGCTGATCACTGACCCCGAAAGCAACCTGCACGAATATATCGGCTATGCGATTGCAGGGCTTATTGCCTTTCGCCTGATTTGGGGGCTGATCGGCACGAAATACGCGCGGTTTTCTTCGTTCATGCCATCGCGCGGCTCAATCAACAGCCAGCTAGACGATATCATCACGGCGCGGCGCAGCACCCATTTGGGGCATTCGCCTCTTGGGGCGTTGATGATTTTTAATCTCATCGCATCCATCATCGGTATTGCTGCTACAGGATATATGATGACCACCAACGCTTTTTGGGGTGTTGAATGGGTGGAGGAAACTCACGAAATTCTTGTGACCTGGGCGGAACTTTCTATCGTTTTGCATATTGCCGCTGTCTTGTGGGAATCGCGGCGCACCAGTGTAAATCTTGTGCGCGCCATGGTAACAGGCATCAAAACCATCCCTGCCGCGGTCAAAATCAAATAGGGACGCAATCCATGACGAAGCAGCCTATTTTTCTCGGTCTTCTAATAGTGGCGCAGGTGGCCTCAATTCTGTTCTTCATGACGGATGTGATTGCCGATGCCCAAAGTTTAGGGCGCTTCTGGTATTTGGATCAACATTTCCGCGTGGAATTGATCGCAGCCTTGCTGTTGACTGCTGCGGTTGCGATCGAAACCCGTTATTTAACGCATTTAGTGGCTCATGCTCGGAGGATGGAAAAGCAACTATCCACTGCAGCTATGGCCTTTCATGATGTGGTGGATGCCCATTTTTCTGAGTGGGGCCTTACCACCTCAGAGAAGGATGTGGCGCATTTCATGGTTAAGGGTTGCTCGATCACTGAAATCTCGGATTTGCGTGGCACAGCCGAAGGCACAGTCAAAAGCCATTTGAACGCAATCTATCGAAAAGCGGGCGTCACCAATCGTGGAGAACTGTTAAGCCTTTTGATTGAGGACTTAATTCAAAGCGAAGGCCACAGAGGATAGGCTAACCTACCTCCGCCCATCTTCCCACCAAGATCAAATCTGTTTAGACATAATTTCATGACAAATACGATTGCAATCTGGCTGGGTGGGTTGATCCTATCGCTTGTGGCGGTGGACGTGCTGCTATGGGATCAATCAGGCCTGATTTTCATCGGCAAACTTCTGGTCGAAGTCCTAACAAAAATGGCTTTTTGGCGTTAGCATCCCCTCTTTCCTTTTGAGGTGGAAGCGACTATACCACCCGCAATGTTACCGCTAACAAAAATCGGTTATTGGAGGGGATCATGGCTGTTAAGGTGGCGATTAACGGATTTGGCCGCATCGGGCGCAATGTGCTGCGCGCGATCATCGAGTCGGGCCGCACCGATATCGAGGTGGTCGCGATCAATGATCTGGGACCTGTCGAGACCAACGCGCATCTTTTGCGTTTTGATAGCGTGCATGGCCGTTTCCCCGCCGAGGTTACAACCACCGCAACAACGATTGACGTGGGCCGCGGCCCGATTGAGGTGACCGCAATTCGCAACCCCGCTGAATTGCCATGGGGCCATGTCGACATCGTTTTGGAATGCACAGGGATTTTCACCGACCGCGACAAGGCCGCCGTGCATTTGGAAAACGGGGCATCGCGCGTCTTGGTTTCGGCCCCATCGAGCGGCGCAGATAAGACCATCGTTTACGGGGTAAACCACGGCACATTGACGAAAGAGGATATCATCGTCTCAAACGCCTCTTGCACCACGAACTGCCTTAGCCCCGTTGCCTTTGCGATTCATAACGCCATCGGCATTTCGCGCGGCTTTATGACCACGATCCACAGCTACACAGGCGACCAGCCCACGCTTGATACGATGCACAAAGACCTCTATCGCGCGCGCGCCGCTGCGATGAGCATGATCCCCACCTCCACGGGTGCAGCGCGCGCCGTTGGCTTGGTGTTGCCTGAACTGAACGGCAAACTTGACGGGGTTGCCATCCGCGTGCCGACACCGAATGTTTCGGTGGTTGATCTGACCTTCGAGGCGGCACGGGACACAACCGTGGAAGAAATCAACGAAGCGGTGATCAAGGCCGCCAATGGCCCGCTTAAAGGCATTTTGGGCGTGACCGATCAGCCCAATGTCTCGATGGATTTCAACCATGATCCCCGCTCATCGATTTTCCATCTCGATCAGACCAAGGTGATGGATGGCAATATGTGCCGCATCCTAAGCTGGTATGACAATGAATGGGGCTTCTCCAACCGTATGGCCGATACCGCCGTGGCGATGGGAAAACTCCTGTGATGCAGCGCAGGTAAAGACCCTCCCAAAAGGCGTGCGAAAGCGCGCCTTTTTTGTCGTGAAAAATTGACCTAAGCGGGATAAATCGCTAGCGCAGTTGCATATCCTCTCTTTCGCATTTCGGAGGCCAAGATGGCGTGGAAAACATTGGATGATCTTGATCTGGCGGGCAAAACGGTGCTGACCCGTGTCGACATCAATGTGCCCATGGAACATGGCCGCGTCACCGATGCGACACGGATCGAAAAGATCATCCCCACGCTGCGCGATATCCGTGCCAAAGGGGGGCGCGTGGTTCTTTTGGCACATTTTGGCCGCCCCAAAGGGCGCCCCGTTCCCGAAATGAGCCTTGCGCAATTGGTGCCTGCCCTTGAGGCCGCCCTTGGGGATGAGGTGATCTTCATCGAAACCCCAAGCCGCGCCGCGATTGAGGCAACCCCGTCTGACGCGGTGATCTTGCTGGAAAATACGCGCTTCTCCACGATGGAGGAGGCAAACGATCCGCAGCTGGCCCAATTCTATGCCGCGCTTGGCGATATTTATTGCAATGATGCCTTTTCTGCGGCGCATCGGGCGCACGCCTCGACCGAAGGGGTTGCGCATTTGCTGCCCTCTTGCGCGGGGCGTTTGATGGCGGCGGAATTGGCCGCGTTGGAGGCCGCGCTTGGCACCCCTGCCCGCCCTGTTATGGCGGTTGTCGGCGGGGCAAAAGTATCAACCAAACTGGATCTTTTGCACAATCTGGTGGGTAAAGTAGATCGCCTTGTGATCGGGGGCGGCATGGCCAATACGTTTCTGGCGGCACAGGGCCATGATGTGGGCGCGTCTTTGTGCGAACATGATCTGGCGCAAACCGCACGCGACATTTTGGATCACGCGCAAACCACAGGATGCGCCATCATTTTGCCAAGCGATGTGGTCATCGCGCGCGAATTCAAATCAGGCGCAGCGCATGAGGTCGTGGCCAGCACGAATGTGCCGAAAGATGCGATGATTTTGGACGCAGGGCCAAACAGCGTGGCCGCCATCATTGCCCAGATTGAAACCGCCAAGACCCTGATCTGGAACGGCCCGCTTGGCGCCTTTGAACTTACCCCCTTTGACGCAGCCACCAACGCGGCCGCGCAAGCCGCCGCACAGGCGACCGAAACAGGCCATTTGATCTCGGTTGCAGGCGGCGGTGACACGGTCGCGGCCCTCAATAAATCGGGCGCGGCAGAGCGTTTCACCTATATCTCGACCGCAGGTGGCGCCTTCCTTGAGTGGATGGAGGGTAAAACCCTGCCAGGTGTTGCGGCACTTTTGCCCTGATGCCCCATATATTGCGCCATGTAAGGCGCTGACTCAAAAAGAAAAATAAATCGAATCAGGGGGATTCCCTTTTCGATTCGAATGTGCGAATCTGCCCGCACAATATCGGCACGTTTCATAGAATGCCGAATTGATGAGGCAGAGAAGAACAATGTCCAAGGCCCGTAAATTGTCGCTCGCGGGGGCGGTGTTGCATATCACGCTGATCTTGGTCGGCGGGTATTTCGGGCTGTCCGCCATCCAAGGGGACTCGGGCCTGTTTCAACGCATCCAAGTTGAGGCGGAGGCCGAAGAACTGCGCCTTGAATTGGCGCAATTGCAAGCGGAAACGCAGCATCTTGAGACGCTGACGCGGCGGATGTCGGATGATTTCCTCGACCTTGATCTGTTGGACGAACAGGCGCGCGAGATCTTGGGCTATTTGCGCAGCGATGAGATCGTGCTGCGCTGACGCGCAAAATACCTTCAATATGCCGCATTCTGCCTTGCCCGAAGTGGTCGGGCTTCCTAACACTAGGTAGAAATACGGATTGAGAAGGGGATCATCATGCGCACCAAAGCCGCCGTTGCCTTGAAAGCGGGCGAACCATTGACCGTGATGGAGGTCGAATTGGACGGCCCGAAAGCGGGCGAGGTCTTGGTCGAGATCAAGGCCACAGGCATTTGTCATACGGATGAATTTACCCGCTCAGGCGCAGACCCCGAGGGGATTTTCCCTGCTATTTTGGGCCATGAAGGCGCGGGCATCGTGGTTGAGGTGGGCGAAGGGGTGACCACCCTGAAACCAGGTGATCACGTGATCCCCCTTTACACGCCTGAATGTCGGCAATGCGCCTCCTGCCGTTCGGGCAAGACCAACCTGTGCACCGCCATTCGCAACACCCAAGGTCAAGGGCTGATGCCCGATGGCACCACGCGCTTCTCCATGCTCGATGGCACGCCGATTTACCATTACATGGGCTGCTCAACCTTCGCCAATCACACAGTGCTGCCCGAGATTGCCTTGGCCAAAGTGCGCGATGACGCGCCGTTTGACAAAATCTGCTACATTGGATGCGGCGTGACCACGGGCATCGGCGCGGTGATCAACACCGCAGGGGTCGAGATCGGATCGACCGCCGCCGTCTTTGGCCTTGGTGGCATTGGCCTGAACGTGATCCAAGGTTTGCGCATGGCGGGCGCGGATATGATCATTGGCGTTGATCTCAACGACAGCAAGGCGGAGATGGCGCGCAAATTCGGCATGACCCATTTTGTGAACCCCTCCAAGGTCGACAATGTCGTGCAGGAGATCGTCAATTTGACCAAGCGCGGCGATGACCAGATCGGCGGCGTGGATTATTCCTTTGACGCCACGGGCAATGTCAAAGTGATGCGCGATGCCTTGGAATGCAGTCACCGCGGTTGGGGCGTGTCGGTCATCATCGGTGTCGCCCCCGCAGGGGCCGAGATCAGCACACGGCCCTTCCAACTTGTGACGGGGCGGGTTTGGAAAGGCACCGCCTTTGGCGGCGCGAAAGGGCGCACAGATGTGCCTAAATTCGTGGATTGGTATATGGATGGTAAAATCGAAATTGATCCGATGATCACCCATAAATTGACGTTGGAACAGATCAACGAAGGGTTTGATCTGATGCACGCGGGCAAATCCATCCGCGCCGTGGTGGAATTCTGATGCAGGTGATCAGCGAAAATCGCGCCTTTGGCGGCACGCAAATTGTCGCCAAACACCTGTCTGATGCGTGCAAATGCGAGATGACCTTTGCGGTCTATCTGCCCCCACAGGCCGAGGACGGACCTGTGCCCGTGGTGTATTATCTGTCAGGCCTGACCTGCACCCATGAGAACGCCATGACCAAAGCAGGCGCCCAAGGATGGGCGGCGGAATATGGCATTGCCGTGGTCTTTCCTGACACCAGTCCCCGTGGCGAAGCTGTCGCCAATGACGCGGCCTATGATCTGGGCCAAGGTGCGGGGTTCTATGTCAATGCGACCGAGGCCCCTTGGGCCGCACATTTTAAGATGTGGGATTACATCGCAGAAGAATTGCCTGCCTTGATTGATGCGGAATTCCCGATTGACGGCACCCGCGCGGGCATCACAGGCCATTCAATGGGCGGGCATGGGGCGCTGACCCTTGCCATGACCTATCCTGATCGGTTCAAAAGCCTGTCCGCGCTGGCGCCAATTGCCAACCCCACCCAATCAGATTGGGGCAAAAAGCAACTCACCGCCTATTTGGGGCCAGATCAGGGCCAATGGGCCGCGCATGATGCCAGCCTGTTGATGGCCGCGAACGGGTATCCCAGTGACATCTTGATTGACCAAGGGGGCGCGGATCAATTCCTTGAGCTGCTGCGCCCTGCCAGTTTGGCCCAAGCCATGACTTCCCGCGCACAGCCCCATGTGATGCGGATGCATGAAGGCTATGATCACAGCTATTTCTTTGTGGCCTCCGTGATCGAGGACCATATACGCTGGCACGCAGAACGGCTGTAATCACGGCGCAATGTGGCACATCGAAAACACCCCTACCCTTGCCCCCACCTTTTGTGATAAAGAATAGTTCAACGTTAAACTATTCTTACGAATGGGAGGGCCCAAGGATATGGCCGCGAAACGATCGACCCCCGCCGCAGGCGGAAAAACCAACGCGAAATCAAATGTTTCACCCGATGAATTGAAAAAATTCTACCGTGAAATGTTGCTGATCCGCAGATTCGAAGAAAAAGCGGGTCAGCTCTACGGCATGGGTTTGATCGGTGGCTTTTGCCATCTCTATATCGGGCAAGAGGCGGTTGTTGTCGGCCTTGAGGCCGCGGCCAGCGAAGGCGACAAGCGGATCACCTCCTATCGCGACCATGGCCATATGTTGGCCTGCGGGATGGATGCTAAAGGCGTCATGGCCGAATTGACGGGACGCATCGGGGGCTATTCCAAGGGCAAGGGCGGCTCGATGCATATGTTCTCGAAAGAGAAGCATTTCTACGGCGGCCATGGTATCGTGGGTGCGCAGGTGCCATTGGGTGCAGGTCTGGCCTTCTCAGACAAATACCGTGGCAATGATCGCGTGACCTTCACCTATTTTGGCGATGGCGCGGCCAACCAAGGTCAGGTCTACGAGACCTACAACATGGCCGAGCTGTGGTCACTGCCCGTCATTTTTGTCATCGAGAACAATCAATACGCCATGGGCACCTCGGTGCAGCGTTCCACCAAATCACCCAGCCTTTGGGAACGCGGCGCGGCCTATGGCATCGAAGGCGAGGAGGTGGACGGGATGGATGTGTTGGCCGTGAAAGACGCGGGCCAACGTGCCGTTGCCCACTGCCGCGCGGGCAATGGCCCCTATATCCTCGAGGTCAAAACCTATCGCTATCGCGGGCATTCCATGTCCGACCCCGCGAAATATCGCACCCGCGAAGAAGTGCAGGAAATGCGCGAAAAGCGTGACGCGATTGAGCACGTGCGCCAATTGTTGCTGACAGGCGGTCACGCCTCCGAGGAAGACCTCAAGGCGATTGATAAAGAAATCAAAGACATCGTGAATGAGGCCGCCGAATTCTCCAAAGAAAGCCCCGAGCCGCCTTTGGACGAATTGTGGACAGATATTTACGCGGACGCGTGAGCGGAAGGAGAGGATAAACCAATGGCAACCGAAATTTTGATGCCCGCCCTTTCGCCAACCATGGAAGAAGGCACTTTGGCCAAATGGCTGGTCAAGGAAGGCGACACCGTGCAAGCGGGCGATATTCTGGCCGAGATCGAAACCGACAAGGCCACGATGGAATTCGAAGCGGTCGATGAAGGGGTGATCGGCAAAATCCTGATCCCCGAAGGCACCGAAGGGGTGAAGGTGAACACCGCCATCGCCCTCATCGGGGACGCGGGCGAAGATATGAGCGCGGCCCCCACGGCAGCGGCCCCTGCCCCTATTGCCCCCGTGGCAGAAGCGGCCCCTGCCGCGCCTGTGGCAGCGGCCCCTGCGGCGCCCGTGGCCGATCACAGCCCCGACTGGCCCGAAGGCACGCCCATGAAAACCCAGACCGTGCGCGAAGCCTTGCGCGATGCCATGGCCGAAGAAATGCGCGGCAATGACAACGTCTTCTTGATGGGTGAAGAGGTCGGCGAATATCAAGGCGCCTATAAGATCAGCCAAGGGTTGTTGGACGAGTTTGGCGCAAAACGCGTGATCGACACCCCCATCACCGAGCATGGTTTCGCAGGGATCGCGGTTGGTGCGGCCTTTGGCGGTCTGAACCCGATTGTGGAATTCATGACCTTCAACTTTGCCATGCAGGCGATTGACCAGATCATCAACTCGGCGGCAAAGACGCTCTATATGTCAGGCGGTCAGATGGGCTGCCCCATCGTGTTCCGTGGCCCCAATGGGGCCGCTGCCCGCGTGGGCGCACAGCACAGCCAAGATTACGCCGCATGGTATGCGCATATTCCAGGCCTAAAGGTGGTGCAGCCCTATACGGCCGCAGATGCCAAGGGCCTTTTGAAACAGGCCATCCGAGATGCAAACCCCGTGATCTTCCTTGAGAATGAAATACTCTATGGCAAGACGTTCGAGGTGCCCGACCTGCCCGATTTCACCATTCCTTTTGGCAAGGCAAAAATCGCGCGCGCAGGGGATGATGTGACCCTTGTGTCCTTCGGGATCGGCATGACATATGCGATGGAAGCAGCAGACCGTTTGGCCGCCGAAGGCATATCTGCCGAGGTGATCGACCTGCGCACGCTGCGCCCCTTGGATTACGGCACGGTTTTGGCCTCTGTTCAAAAAACCAACCGCTGCGTGACCATCGAAGAAGGCTTCCCCGTGGCCTCCATCGGCAATCACATCTCAGCCTATCTGATGCAGAACGCCTTTGATTATCTCGATGCGCCTGTGATCAATTGCACGGGCAAAGATGTGCCAATGCCCTATGCGGCGAACCTTGAGAAACTGGCCCTTGTCACCACCGATGAGGTGGTCGCAGCGGTCAAATCCGTAACCTATCGCTAAGGAGGGGCTGATTATGGCAACCGAAATTCTAATGCCCGCCCTGTCGCCCACTATGGAAGAGGGCACATTGGCGAAATGGTTGGTCAAGGAAGGTGACACCGTGCAAGCGGGCGACCTGTTGGCCGAGATCGAAACCGATAAAGCCACGATGGAATTCGAGGCCGTGGATGAGGGCGTGATTGGCAAAATCCTTGTGCCTGAGGGCACCGAAGGGGTGAAGGTCAACACGGCCATCGCCCTCATCGGCGAAGCGGGCGAAGATATGAGCGCGGCCCCCGCCGCGGCGGCACCCGCCCCCACGGCCCCTGCACCCGTGGCTGAACAGGCCCCTATCGCCACCGCCGCAACCCCTGCACCTGCGGCCCCTAAGGCAGATGGCGCCCGCGTTTTTGCCTCACCGCTTGCGCGGCGGATCGCGGCGGAAAAAGGCCTCGACCTGACCCAAATTAAGGGCACAGGCCCCCATGGGCGGATCGTGAAGGCGGATGTCGAAAGCGGCGCGGCCCCTGCTGCATCATCCCCTGCGGCGACAGCGGCACCTGCGCAAAGCGCCCCCGCTCTGCCCGCCTCACCAGGTGCAGATCAAATCAAGAAAATCTACGAAGGCCGCGATTATGAAGAAGTGGCCTTGGACGGGATGCGCAAAACGGTTGCCGCCCGCCTGACCGAAGCCAAGCAAACCATCCCGCATTTCTATCTGCGCCGCGATATTCGGATCGACAATCTTCTTGCGTTCCGCGGCCAGCTGAACGCGCAATTGGCGGCGCGCGATGTCAAGCTTTCGGTCAATGATTTCATCATCAAGGCCTGCGCCCTTGCCCTACAGGAAGTGCCAGATGCCAATGCAGTTTGGGCAGGGGATCGTATCCTAAAGCTGAAACCGTCCGATGTTGCGGTGGCCGTGGCGATTGAAGGCGGGCTGTTCACGCCTGTCTTGAAAGATGCGGATCAAAAATCCCTGTCACGCTTATCGACCGAGATGAAGGATCTGGCGGCACGCGCGCGATCGAAAAAGCTCGCCCCGCATGAATATCAGGGCGGCAGTTTCGCAATCTCCAATTTGGGGATGTTTGGGGTCGATAATTTCGATGCCGTTATCAACCCGCCCCATGGCGCCATCTTGGCGGTTGGTGCAGGGGTGAAAAAGCCCGTGGTGAACGAAGATGGCGCGGTGCAAGTGGCGACTGTGATGTCGGTCACCCTCTCCGTGGATCACCGCGCGATTGATGGCGCACTTGGGGCAGAATTACTGGCCTCGATCGTGCGCAATCTGGAAAACCCAATGGCGATGCTGGCCTAACAGCCCGCGACATTCGGATAAGGACGCGCAGGGGGAAACCCTTGCGCGCCTTTTTATTTGGGCAATTCAATCTGGCGCCATGCGGCGGGGGGCAAGTCGCCCAAAATCCAATCCCCGATTTGCCACCGCACAAGCCGTAAAACGGGCAGACCCACATGGGCGCACATCCGCCGCACTTGGCGGTTGCGTCCTTCGGTAATGGTGAGGCGCAGCCAATGGTCGGGCACAGATTGGCGATAGCGCACAGGCGGCACACGCGGCCATAGCCAGTCAGGCGCATCCACCTGCGCCACCTTGGCGGGGCGTGTTGGCCCATCTTTTAATGTGACACCTGCGCGCAACGCGACCAAGGCCGCATCATTCGGCGCACCCTCAACCATCGCATAATAGGTCTTCGGCAATTTGGCGGCAGGGCTTGTGATCTGCGCCTGCAAGCGGCCATCATTGGTCAGCAGCAGCAGCCCCTCGCTGTCACGATCCAACCGCCCTGCAGGATAAAGGCCAGGCAGATCCAAATAATCCGAAAGCCCCCGCCAATGCCCATCAGGGGAAAACTGGCTCAAGACATCCATCGGCTTGTTAAAGGCCACAAGCCGTCTTGGCCCTTCTCGCGTCTTGCGAGGGCGCGGCCGATTTCCGCGCGCCCTCAATGCGCCTCGGCCCAATTCTTACCCTGCCCTGCATCCACGACCAAAGGCACAGACAGATGCAAAACGGGGCTTGCCGCGCTTTCCATAACATCACGGGCGCAGGCAATCAGGGCATCCACCGCATCCTCATCCACCTCAAAGACCAATTCATCATGCACCTGCAAGAGCATGGTTGCAGGAATATCCGCGATGGCCTGATCCATGCGGATCATTGCGCGGCGGATGATATCGGCCGCCGTGCCTTGGATGGGCGCATTGATGGCGGCGCGCTGCGCAAAGCCCGCAGCGGGGCCTTTCGCCTCGATATCGGGCGTATGAATTTTACGGCCAAACAAGGTCTGCACATAGCGGTGCGATTTGGCGAATTCCTTGGTCGCGGTCATGTAATCGCGAATACCTGGGAAGCGCTCAAAATAACGGTCGATAAAGCCTTGGGCCTCGGCCCGCGGAATACGCAAATTGCGCGCAAGCCCAAAGCCAGAAATGCCATAAATCACACCAAAATTGATCGCCTTGGCCTGACGGCGAATATCCGAGGTCATTTGATCCAGCGGTATCCCGAACATCTCCGATGCGGTCGCGGCGTGAATATCCTGCCCCTCGCGGAAGGCCTGTTTCAACGCATCAATCCCTGCAATCTCGGCCAGAATGCGCAACTCAATTTGGCTATAATCCAGACTGACCAACACGCGCCCCTCTGGGGCAACAAAGGCCTCGCGGATGCGGCGGCCTTCTTCGCTGCGGATAGGAATATTCTGCAAATTCGGATCGCTTGAGGCCAGACGCCCCGTATTCGCGCCTGCAATCACATAGGATGTATGCACCCGCCCCGTTTCAGGGTTGATGTGATCTTGCAACGCATCGGTATAGGTCGATTTCAGCTTGGCAATCTGGCGCCAATCCAACAGCCGCGCGGGCAAGTCATGGCCTTGTGCGGCTAAGTCCTCCAGAATATCGGCCCCCGTGGAATAGGCCCCCGTCTTACCCTTCTTGCCGCCTTCAAGGCCCATCTTGTCGAACAAAATTTCCCCAAGCTGTTTGGGGCTGGCCAGATTGAACGCCTCGCCCGCCAGATCATGGGCTTCGGCCTCAAGCGCGGCCATTTTCTGCGCAAAAGCGTTGGACATTCGGCTCAGAACATCGCAGTCAACACAGACCCCCGCCATTTCCATCCGCGCCAGAACGGGCACAAGAGGGCGCTCAAGCGTTTCATAAACCCGTGTCACCTGCACCTGATGCAACTGGGGCTTGAACACCTGCCACAAGCGCAACGTGATATCGGCATCCTCGGCCGCATAAGGGGTGGCATCCTCAATTTTAACCTGATCGAAGGTGATGGCGGATTTGCCACCGCCAAGCAGGGTTTTAATCGGGATCGGTTCATGATCGAGATAGCGCGCAGACAGCGCATCCATCCCATGCCCGTGCAACCCGCCATGCAGCGCATAAGACATCAACATCGTATCATCAATCGGGGCGACCTTGATCCCGTATCGGGCCAAGATTTTCGCGTCATATTTCATATTTTGCCCGATTTTGACGATGGCTTCATCCTCAAACACAGGGCGCAATGCATCCAGCGCTGCGGCAAGCGGTATTTGCCCCTCGACCAATGCGGCGCTGCCAAAGAGATCATCCCCGCCTGCGCGATGTTGCAGCGGAATGTAACAGGCGCCCCCCGCCTTGGTGGCCAAAGACACGCCAACCAATTCGGCGCGCATCTCATCTAGGGCGGTTGTCTCGGTATCAATCGCAATGAACCCTTGCGCCCGCGCCGCCTCGAGCCATGGGGTAAGCGCTTCAAGCGTTGTGATTGTCTCATACTGGCTGTGATCAAAGGCGGGGAATTCTGGCGCGGCAGGGGCCGCACCACCAGCGGCCGCAGGGGCGGCTACGCTCACCTGAATTTCGGGGGCCGCGACCCCCAAATGATCGGCCACACGTTTGGTGAGGCTGCGAAACTCCATCGCTGCTAAAAACTGCATCAATGGCTCGGGGTCTGGGTCTTTGACCTCCAAATCCGCGAGGCTGATCTCAAGCGGCACGTGATCATCGAGACGCACCAATTGCCGCGACAAGCGAATTTGATCGGCAAATTCAATCAGCGCCTCACGCCGCTTGGGTTGTTTGATTTCCTCGGCCCGCGCCAGAAGCGTATCCAGATCGCCATATTCATTGATCAAAAGCGCGGCGGTTTTGATGCCGATGCCAGGCGCGCCGGGAATATTGTCGACACTATCCCCCGCCAAAGATTGCACATCAATCACCCGCTCTGGCCCGACCCCAAATTTTGCAAAAACACCTTCGGCATCAATGCGCGCATTTTTCATCGCATCGAACATCTCGACCCCGCCCCCGACAAGCTGCATCAGGTCTTTGTCCGATGAGATAATGGTGCAGCGCCCCCCTGCCTCGCGCGCTTGTCGCGCAAGGGTGGCGATGATGTCATCCGCCTCGTATCCCTCCAACTCCAGACAGGCGAGGTTAAAGGCCCGCGTGGCCTCGCGGGTCAGCGGCATTTGCGGGCGCAAATCCTCGGGCATGGCATCACGATTGGCTTTGTAGAGATCGTAAAGATCGTTGCGGAACGTGTGGCTGCCTTTGTCGAACACCACCGCCGCATGGGTCGGCCCGTCAGAGCCACCATTCTCGACAATCATCTTCAAAAGCATATTGCAAAAGCCCGACACCGCCCCAATGGGCAGTCCATCCGACTTGCGCGTGAGCGGCGGCAGCGCATGATAGGCCCGAAAAATAAAGGCCGAGCCATCAACCAGATGAAGGTGGCACCCTTTGTGAAATCCGCTCATTTTTACACCGCGCTTTTCTTGCGTTCGATCCCTTCTAGCGCAGCATCACGCGGGATGCGACCCGAAAGCCAAGATCAGCTTTTAACCTGTTTCGCCTTGCTTTCGTGGATGAACATCTTGTCGCAATAGCCACATTCCACGCGGCCCGTGTCATGGGGGATCGACAACCAAACCCGCGGATGCCCCAATGCGCCTTGGCCCCCATCACAGGCCACACGCCATTGGCTGACAATCTCGGTTTCTGGGGCATCCATCGCCATTGGGCCGTTCCTCCTGATCTGGTCTGTGCCACGCGCGCAATGTGGGTTGCTTGCCCTCATGGCGCGCAAGGCTTACATCTGCCTCATATCGCAGTTTGCCCCCTTTCGGGCAAGAGGAGACAGGATCATGCCCCGCGAAAATGCCATTGAGCTGCGCAATTTGCGTAAGACCTATGCCGCCTCTGCGCGCAGTGCTGCGAAGGAGGCGCTTAAGGGCATTGATCTGGATATTCCGCGCGGGTCGATTTTTGGGCTTTTGGGGCCAAACGGCGCGGGCAAATCGACCATGATCAATATCCTTGCAGGGCTTGTGACCAAGACCTCAGGCCAAGTGACGATTTGGGGGTTTGATCAAGATAAAAACCCGCGCCAATCGCGCGCCTCTATCGGGGTGATGCCGCAAGAATTGAACATTGATCCGTTTTTCACCCCCCGCGCCGCTTTGGACGTGCAAGCAGGGCTCTATGGGATGCCGAAATCGCAACGCGATGTGGACGGTGTTCTGCGGCTCATCGGGCTTGAAGATAAGGCCGAGGCCTATGCGCGCACGCTATCAGGGGGGATGCGGCGCAGATTGCTGCTTGGCAAGGCTTTGATCCATAATCCCCATGTGTTGGTTTTGGACGAACCCACCGCTGGGGTCGATATCGAATTGCGCCAAATGTTATGGGCCAATGTGCGCCGTCTGAATGAAGAACGCGGCATGACCATCATCCTGACCACGCATTACCTCGAAGAAGCCGAGGAGATGTGCGATGAAATCGCCATCATCAATCACGGCGCCGTAATCGCGCGGGATCGCACCGAAAATCTGCTGGCACAGACGGATCAAAAAAGCCTTGTGATTGTTCCCGATGGGGCCAGTGACCAAGTTACCGCGCCCGAAGGTGTGACACTGGAGCGGCGGGGGGATGGGGCCTTGGTGTTCAGCTACAGCCGTGCCAAAACCAGCCCCGCCGCCATTCTCGACACATTACGCCACGCGGGCGTGGGCATCCGTGATGTGAAAACCCAAGAGCCTGACTTGCAGGATGTGTTCGTGTCACTGACAAAATCAGCCTGAGCGTTTCGCCAAGAGCGGCCCGAGGGCTGCACCACCCAAAAGGTGCAAATGGTAATGCGGCACTTCCTGCCCGCCATGCGCGCCCGCATTGGAAATCACCCGATAGCCCGGCCCTCCTTCGGCCAGAGACAGACCCAGATCTTTGCACAAACGCCCCGTCAGCCGCGCAAAATCCAAAATTTCCGCATCAGACGCGTTCTGCACAAAATCATCATAGGTCACATAAGCGCCTTTCGGGATCACCAAAATATGGATCGGCGCCTGCGGGCCAATGTCATGAAACGCAAGGCTGTGATCAGTCTCTGCGACCGTGTTATTCGGAATCTCCCCGCGCAGGATTTTGGCGAAAATATTCTGCGGATCATAATCATGCGACATGGCGTGCGGCCCCTTCTTCGCGCTGCGGTTTACGGCAATGAGGCTTAGTCATCAAAAAGATGCGGCGTGTTCAACACCCCCTGTGCCTGTTCTGGCGATATGGTGAAGAATTGTGCCAGCGCGTGCAAGTTCTCATCGCCATTGCGCGATTGGCGGATCACGTAATGGGGATCAAACCCCGCCTCCAATAGCCGCGTTTCTTGGTGCTGAAATTCGTAGCGCAGCACGGGCAGCATACGGTCCATCACCTCTTGCGGTGCATCCACGCTTGCAAGCCCCACACGATGGGCGTGACCGCGCAGGTAATCATCATCAAAGTCACATTTGACCTCAAGAATCGCAGATTTCGCGCGGTCGCTCATGACATCTCTGATCCAGTCGATATTGTTGGGATCAAGACAGATCATCAAACGGTCGGATTGATAATAATCAAACAGCATCCTTAAAAGCGCGCGGCGGTGGCGGTTGCGCTTTTCCAATGTGCGCTCAATCCCCCCCAAATGTGGCAAACCGCAATCTTCCTCGTCATACAGATATTCAGCCGCAGGAATGCCCAATTGATGTTGCGCGGAATGCACCAGACGTTTGGCCACGTGCCATTTCTTGCACACGACCATCAGCACCTCGCGCCCTTGCCCGATGGCCCCGTCCCGCTCCCAGAAACGGGGTGCAAAGCGCTGTCCGATCCGCCCGCGCTCGCGCAGGAATTTATAAAGTCTGCGCCCCCCCTTCGAGATCACGAATTCTGTGACATCTGATGCCCAAAGCACCGATAATCTTTCACGCAAAAACAGCGCTTCAGGGCTGATTTTGCGCGCAAAAATATAATCCTGCGCCAACAACATCTGATAGTGGTCATTGTAGAAGGTCGCGGGCATCCCGTAGTCGGAAAACATCAAAAAGGTCAGCGTGCGCCGCTCGATTTCGCGATCTGGCACGAGGTGATTGACCAAGGTCTGGAAAAATGTCTCGTCTGGAATCCATGAATATTTGAAAAACCGCAGCACATCTGGGCGCTTTGCGCAAAACGCCAGTATTTTTTCAATCGTGTCACGCCGAAGACACCACCATTGAGACCCGATCATCACATCGAGATCACGCGGGATACGGCGCTTGAGCCCAAGGCTGCGCTGCAGCTTCATCGCGCCATAGAAAAGGGCCTTTTGTTGTCGTTCATTGAAAAAATGACGATAGATCAACCGCTCCTCTTTGATCCCTGTCTTGATCCAATCGGATTTAAAGAAATCAAAGCTTTCGATGAAATCCTTGGTGTTTTCGCTCAAGAATTTGCGCGCATAAGCGGCGGATTTAATCGCCATACAATCGCCCGAGACCATGTAGAAATGGGTCGCTTTGGGAAAGGCCTGCACCGCGCGCTCGACTGCGTTTAGGGTGGCGCGCACAAGGCTCCACTCACCCCAACCGCATTTGACGCGCTTGGCGGCGAAGGCCACTGATGGGTCATGCGCAAAACGCGCCTGTAACACCTCGAAATCTTGGTCCGTGGCATTTGCATCAAAATGCACGCAGACATAATCCCCAGTCGCAGTCAGACCTTCGATCTGCTCGATGATCTGCGCGGGGTTCTTGTGACACAGGAGGATGAACGCAATGCGCACCATTCGCGGCTTCTCTGCTCTTTTTTCTCTCTATTGTTAATACCTAAATTATATTGAATATACAGGCCAAGTTTGATTTCAAGGCAGGCGCAGGCACAGATTGGACATTTCTGCGTAGGTTCGAGGGCAAGAAAATGGGATTTCCAGGGACATGGATGACGGAAAGTGGCTCGATGATCTATCGGGTCGTGCCAAAATGCGCGTGCTCTAGCATTGGGCAGATCATGTATTATTCCGACCATGGCCGTTTTTTCGATGGCGATATCCATGATGCCACGGATGGCCTGCACAAATGGGCGCAAGAACATTCGCAACCCATCATCGAAGAGGGCGTAAAGGCGCAAAACACCCTGACCTTTACCTGCGTGCGCAACCCCTATACCCGAATTCTCTCCAGCTTCTTCGACAAAATCTGCGGCATCCAGCGCAATGGAAACCGCTATCGGGGCAATCTCGTGCCCCAAGTGATCCAGCGCTACGGGATCGAGGTGGGCGGCGATGATGGCAAGCAAGAGTTTGACCAAATCGCCAGTTTCCGCCGCTTTTTGCTATTTGCGCGCGACACCATCCGGTTTCGCAAACCGATGGAGCCAGACATCCACTGGTCGGCCATGTCGGGGCATATCTCAACACTGATTGCCAATGGCGGGCGGTATAACCAGATCTTCTGGACCGAGACATTTGATGCAGGGATGCAGCAGGTTTTGGATGCGGTTCAAACGCCCGTCACCGTGACGCTGGCCGATGTGCCGCGTTTCAATGAATCCGAAGGGCATGGACCCAAACGCGCCTATCCTGTTGAGGATTATTTTGACGATCTGTCGATGCATCTGATCTATGAAATCTACAAACGTGATTTCGAACTCTTCAAATATGATTTTGAGAATCCCGCCAATAAGATGCCCATTGGCGAGATCGACCTTGACGAAGTGCACGCGAAGTTGGGCGATTGATCAGATCAGGCCTTTTTCCGTGAACACGGCGCGCAAGCTGCGCTTGGGGCGCGGACCGATATGAGAGATAACTTCGGCCGCGGCTGCAACCCCCATCTCGCCTGCGCGCTCAATGCCAAGGCCCATGGCCATGCCACCCAAAAATCCCGCCGCGAATTGATCCCCCGCGCCGGTGGCATCCACGGGTGTCACAGGGCTGACGGCCACCTGCGTGCGCGCGCCTTGGTGAATGATCTTCACAGGTTCGCCCGAATGGGTGCAGACCACCAGATCACAAACCTCAGCGGCGCTGCGCAGGGCGGCCTCAAGGTCCGTGGTTTGATAGAGCGACAGCCATTCTTCATGATTGCCAATGGTAAAATCCATACCTTGCGCAATCAGATTGCGGAAATCATCGCGGTGGCGATCCACGCAAAACGGATCAGATAGGGTGATCCCCACCTTGCCGCCGCCCGCGCGACAGGCCTGACCTGCGAGGGTAAAGGCCGATTTCCCTTCGGGTTTGTCGTAGAGATATCCCTCCAAAAACATCCAACGCGCGGCTTTGGCGGTGTCGACATCGACATCCGACTGGTTGAAATCCGCTCCTGCACCAAGATAGGTGTTCATCGAGCGTTCCCCATCAGGCGAAACAAAGATCATCGAGCGCGAGGTTGGCGGCAGGTCTGCATCGGCCACGGGCGGGTTCGGGAAAACACTGCCATCGGCGCGCATCCCGTCCACATAAAATCGGCCCAGATCATCATCCTTGACCTTGCCAAGGAACGCCGTCTTCAATCCCAAGCTGGCCGCGCCCGCAACGGTATTGGCCACCGATCCGCCTGCCGTTTGCACCCGATCCTGCATCGCATCATAAAGCGTCTCGGCGCGGTCGCAGTCGATCAATTGCATGATCCCCTTCTCGATCCCCATATCTTTTAGGAATTGATCATCACCATGGGCAATCACATCGACAATCGCATTGCCAATGCCAACGAGATCAAAGGTTTTTTTCATCGGGTTTTTTCCTCGAATTGACAAAGGTCATGAATGGGGCAGGCCCCGCATTTAGGTTTGCGCGCCACGCAGATATAGCGACCATGCAAGATCAGCCAATGATGGGCGTGCAGCTGATAGGGCGCAGGGATATGATCCTCGATTGCGCGTTCAACGGCCTCAACGGTTTTGCCAACCGCAATGCCTGTGCGATTGCCCACGCGGAAAATATGCGTGTCCACTGCCTGTGCGGGCTGCCGCCACCACATATTCAGCACCACATTGGCGGTCTTGCGCCCCACCCCCGGCAAGGCTTGTAACGCGGCGCGGGAAGCGGGCACCTCGCCACCATATTCATCGACCAAAATCTGCGCCATCTTGATGACGTTTTTGGCCTTGTTGCGATAAAGCCCGATGGTTTTGATATGCGCGATCAAACCCGCTTCGCCCAAATCCAGCATTTTTTGCGGTGTATCGGCGATCTCAAACAGCCGTGCCGTGGCGCGATTCACGCCCGCATCCGTGGCCTGCGCGGACAAGGCCACCGCCACCAGAAGCGTATAGGCATTGACGTGATGCAGCTCCCCTTTTGGTTCGGGTTCGGCCGCTTCAAAGCGGGCAAAAATCTCCACAAGGGTGCTATAATCCAATTGGCGAACCATACCGTCCTTTTGGCGCGGGCGGTGCCCGGGCGCAAGGGTGGGTGATGGGCTTTGCGCAAGTTTCGGGTCGCCTGTGACACAATCCATGGCATAAAGGAAACCAACCACAGCCACAGGTCACAGAAATGCGCGATGAAACAGGAGAGGCGGGTTATCATTTCGGGGTTATCGCCCGTGCGATTGCCTTGATTGATGAAAACCCTGCCGCTGCCAGCAATTTGGATCATCTGGCCCAAAAGATCGGCCTGAGCCCTGCGCATTTGCAGCGGGTCTTCTCGCGCTATGCAGGCATTTCGCCAAAACGCTATGCGCAATTCCTGACATTGGCCCATGCCAAATCTTTGTTAACCACCCATCACAGCACCTTGGAGACCGCTGTGCTGTCTGGGCTTTCTGGCACGGGCCGCTTGCATGACCTGTTTTTGCGGTGGGAGGCGATGGCCCCTGGCGATTACGCCAAGGGCGGTGCGGGTCTGACGTTGCGATATGGCTGGTTTGACAGCGTCTTTGGCCCTGCCTTGGTCATCGCGACACCCAAGGGCATTTGCGGCCTTGGGTTTGCCGCTGAAATGGGGCGCGAGGCGTGCCTGTCCGACATGGTGCGGCGCTGGCCAAAGGCCACGGTCATGCATGATCCAGGGGCGGTTGCACCATGGGCGGAAGCCGTCTTGACGATCAAAGGCAAGGCGGAATTGCATCTGATCGGCGCGCCGTTTCAGATCAAAGTTTGGGAGGCCTTGATGCAGGTTCCCGCAGGTCATGTGACCACCTATTCCACGATTGCCGCGGCTATTGGCGCCCCAAAGGCCGTGCGCGCGGTGGGCACAGCGGTGGGACGCAATCCCATCTCGCTGCTGATCCCCTGCCATCGCGCCCTGCGCAAATCAGGCGAGATGGGCGGCTATCATTGGGGCCTGCCCGTCAAACGTGCGATGCTGGCATGGGAAAGCGCCGCGCGGGAGGTCTAGCCCAACACAGCCGCGTTCACCTCTGCGCGAGGAATGGCCGATCCGCCGCTTGCCCGCTTTTATTGGCGGCAAAGCAGCGGTATGATGCGGCAAACGAGCACAAGATAAAGAAAGTGGCACATATGTCCTTCAACATTCCCAATTTGCGCCTGAACACCGTGGCGGGTCTAACCGCCCTGAGCCTTGCCTTAGGCGGCTGCGTGCAAAGCACCGCCACGGATCCAAACGCGAACCGCACCCGTGATGGGGCCATTGTCGGCGCGATGTTGGGTGGCTTCCTTGGCGCGACCCGCGATGGCGATAACAACCGCCGCGATGCGGTGATCGGCGCGGCGGCAGGGGCCGCCATTGGCGCGGGCATCGGCTCCATGCTGGATCGGCAGGCGGCGGATTTGCGCGCGCAAATGGAGAATGAAAATATCTTGATCCAAAACACAGGCGATGAATTGATCGTCACCCTGCCAGAGGGCATATTGTTCGACACGGACAGCGCAGCCATTCGTGCGATGCTGCAATCCGATTTGCGCGCCTTGGCGCAAAACCTGCAAAGCTATCCTGACACCACCGTGGATGTGATCGGGCATACCGACAATACAGGCTCCTCTGGCTATAACATGGATCTATCCTCGCGCCGCGCCAGCGCGGTTGCGGGTGTGCTGTTGGAAGAAGGTGTCGCCCCATGGCGCGTGCGCAGCTTTGGCCGTGGTGAAAGCGAGCCTGTGGCTTCCAACCTGACCCCTGAGGGGCGGCAACAAAACCGCCGCGTGGAGATATTCATCCGCCCCACAACGGGCTGAGGAATAGGCTGAGGCGAGAATTTCTTGCCCCCTGCGCCTGCTGGTCATATAAATTGACCAATCAGGGAGGGGGCATCAAATGCCATTTCAACGGATCGAAGCTGAAAAGCTGTCGCATTCTGTGCAGCGACAGATCGAAATGCTGATCTTGCGCGGAATTTTACGCCCAGGCGAACGTCTGCCTTCCGAGCGTGAATTGTCCGAACGTCTGGGCGTTTCACGCCCGTCTCTGCGCGAGGCGATTGCCGATTTGCAAGATCGCGGCCTTTTGGCCACGCGCGCGGGCGCGGGGATTTACGTGGCCGATGTCTTGGGATCGGCCTTTTCACCCGCACTGACGCGCCTGTTTTCAAGCCACCCGCAAGCCGTGTTTGATTACGTCTCCTTCCGCCGCGATATGGAGGCCTTGGCCGCAGAACGCGCCGCCCAATATGCCTCGGACACAGACCTCAAGGTGATCGACACCGTATTTCGCAAAATGGAAGCGGCCCATTCCAAACGCAATCCCACCGATGAAGCGGATCTGGACGCGGAATTCCATATGGCCATCATTGAGGCCAGCCATAATGTCATCATGCTGCATATGATGCGTTCAATGTTCGACCTGCTGCGCGAGGGGGTATTTTACAACCGCTCCATCATGTTCAAGCAGCGCACAACCCGCGATATGTTGTTGGATCATCATCGCGCGATCAATGAGGCGATCCAATCCCGCGATCCAGAGGCCGCGCGGGCCGCAATCCGTCATCATTTAACCTATGTCGAAGAAGATTTGCACCGGCAACAAAAGGCAGAAGCGAATGAACAAATCGCAAAAATGCGGTATGAGCATGAGCGCGAAAGATAAAACCTGCCTTTACATCCCCATCAACGGTGTGCGCCATTACGTGGAACGCTATGGCCCGAGCGATGCCCCCGCCCTCGTGCTGTGCCATGGCTTGGGTTGCAGCACGCGGCTGTGGGATCACGTCATCCCACATCTGCCCGATGGACTTCAGGTCATCGCTTATGATCAGCGCGGCCACGGCCAAAGTGATGTTCCCGATGGTCCCTATGCGATGGGAATGCTGATCCGCGATGCGGAAAGCCTGTTGGATGCGCTGGGGTTGAAAGACACGATGTTCCTCGGGCTTTCACTTGGCGGGATGGTTGCCCAAGGTCTGGCGGCCAAGCGACTTGACCTGATCCGCGCGTTGATCCTGTCCAACACCGCCACCAAAATCGGCACACGCGAGATGTGGCAGGCGCGCATTGCCACCATTGCCAAGGGTGGAATGGCGGCGGCCGCGCCTGCGCTGATGGAGCGGTGGTTCACCCGCGCTTTTCGCGCCAAGGGTGGCCATGCAGCCTTTGAGGAAGCGTTGAAAAGCGTCTCACTGACAGGCTATCTCGCAGGGGCCGAGGCCATATCTGGGAGCGACTTCTACACCACCACCGCTGCATTGCGCCTGCCGACCCTTGTGATTGCGGGGGCCGAAGATGGCTCAACCCCGCCTGATCTGATGCGCGAGATGGCCGATCTGATCCACGGCGCGCGGTTTGAATTGATGCGCAATGCAGGGCATTTGCCCCCAATCGAGGCACCTGAAGATTACGCCAAATTAATCGCGGATTTTATCGCCGCAACAGGGCATCTGTCACCCCAGCTTGACAAGTAATGCCTACCCACCCATGAGGGTGGCATGAAAATGCGCCTGTCGCTGACCTTTATCATGATCACGGTCACGCTCGATGCCATGGGTATCGGTCTGATCCTGCCCGTCATGCCCGACCTGATCGAAGAGGTGCGTGGCATCACCCTCGCGGATGCGGCAATCTGGGGTGGGGTGCTGTCCGCCTCATATGCGGTGATGCAATTCATTTTTTCACCGATCATCGGAAATCTGTCCGACCGCTTTGGCCGCCGCCCCGTGTTGTTGGTCTCGCTCTTGGTGATGACTGTGGATTACATCATCATGTCGCAGGCCAATTCGATCTGGATCCTTTTGGCGGGGCGGATCATTGCAGGGATTGCCGCCGCAACCCACGCCACCGCCCTTGCCTATATGGCCGATATTTCCCCCGCTGAAAAACGCGCGCAGAATTTTGGCCTGATCTCGGCAGGGTTTGGGATGGGGTTTATCCTTGGCCCGATTTTGGGCGGCATCTTGGGTGGGCTTGACCCGCGCGCGCCGTTTTACGCCGCGGCCCTGCTGGCAGGGGCCAATCTGATTTTTGGTATATTCGTAGCCCCTGAAACCCTCACGCCTGAGCACCGCCGCCCGTTTCGCTGGGCGCGGGCCAACCCGTTGGGGGGGATCATGGAAATCGGGGCACTGCCAAATCTTGCGCCGCTCTTGGCGGTGATGTTGGCCTATCAGATTTCTAATTTCGTCTATCCTGCGATTTGGGCCTATTACACCCAAGCGGCCTTTGGTTGGGACACAAGGCTGATCGGCGCTTCGCTGGCGGCCTATGGCGTGGCGATTGCGGTCACACAGGGCGCGTTGATCCGACCGATCCTGCGCATTTTGGGCGAAACCCGTGCAGTGCAATACGGGTTGGTCCTTAATATTCTCTCGCTGTGGGGGTATGGGGTTGCGCCTGAGGCATGGATGGTCTGGGTGTTGATCCCGATCTCATCCGTGGGCGCGGTGGTGGCCCCTGCGATGCAGGCGTTGATGTCGCGCGCGGCAGGCGCGGATCAACAAGGCGCATTGCAAGGCGTGCTGGCCTCCTGCTCCGCCTTATCGATGATCTTGTCGCCCTTGCTGATGACCCAAGCGTTTTTCTGGTTCACCCGCGAAGGGGCAAGCCTATATTTGCCCGGCTCGGCGTTTCTGGTCTCCAGCCTTTTGATGATGGGGTCTTTGCTGATCTTTCTCGTCAAGGGACGCAGGCTTGCCCCCTCACCCCTTTAGGATCTGAGCAAAAAGATCAGGGTCGACATTGCCACCCGACAGGGTGACGATTGCCGTGTCGCCCTCCAATTCTGCGCCATGAAATAACGCGGCGGCCAAGGCCACAGCGCCGCCCGGCTCGACCACCAATTTCAAATACGCATAGGCCGCGCGCATGGCGGCGCGCACCTCCTCATCACTGACCACAATCCCTGCCCCCGCAAGGCGTTTGAGGATGGGAAAGGTCAACTGCCCAGGCGCGGGGGTGACAATCGCATCACAAAGCCCCGCCTCTGGCCCCGTGTTGTGGCAAATCTCGCCCGCGGCCAAACTGCGGGCGGTGTCGTCAAACCCTTCAGGCTCGACCGTGCGCAGGCGCATTTGTGGTGCATCCGCCTCCAACGCCAAGGCAATGCCCGCAGACAGCCCTCCGCCGCCGCAACAGGCCAGAACCTCGGCCTGCGCAATGCCCATCTCACGCGCCTGTTCGGCAATCTCTAGCCCACAAGTGCCCTGCCCTGCGATCACATCGGCATTGTCAAAGGGTTTGATCAAAGGCAGGCCGCGCTCCTCCTGCAGGCGGGCGCCGATCACATTGCGATCCTCCCCACCTTTGCGGTCATAAAGGATCACTTCGGCGCCATAAAAGCGGGTGTTGTCGATCTTGGCCTGTGGCGCATCGGCGGGCATGATGATGGTGGCCTGCACCCCATGGAGCGCCGCCGCATAGGCCACACCTTGCGCATGATTGCCCGATGAAAAGGCCAGCACGCCTTTGGCACGCTCTGCAGGCGGTAAATTCGAGACGGCAGACCACGCCCCGCGAAACTTAAAGCTGCCTGTCAGTTGCAAAACCTCGGCCTTGGCGAAAACCCTGCGCCCTGCCATTGCGTCTAAAGCGGGCGCGGATAACAGCGGGGTATGCCGCACATGGCCCTTGGCGCGGGCGGCTGCGGCACGGATTTGCGCGATATCGCTCATGCGATCTCCTTAAGAAATTGAGATATCACCGCCTGTGACGCGGGTTCATCGAGAAACGGAACATGACCGCGATCAGGCAGCTCCGCATAAATCATATCGGGCCTGCGCGCGCGCATTTTGTCGGCTGTCTCACGTGATAGAATATTCGACCCTGCCCCACGGATCAGCGCAAGGGGCAGCGGGGCCAAGGCATCAAAACAGGGCCAAAGATCAACGGGCTTGGCATCAGGGGCGAAGGCGGGCGCAACCGCCTCGCGCAGGCGCGGATCATAGCGCAGATGCAGACCCGCCTCATCCTCGCGCCACAGCCGCGCCACATGGGCGGCCCATGTTTCAGAGGGCACATTTTGAAATTCAGGATGGGCGGCAGGCATCGCGGCGGCGGCCTCGGCAAGGGTTTTATAGGAGGGTTGTTTGCCCAGATAGGTCATGATCGCGTCCAGACCTTCGGGCATAATTTCGGGGCCGATATCATTGAAACAAACCCCGCTGAGACGATCCCGCGCCGTAAGCCCCATGATCATTGCCACAATGCCGCCGCGTGATGTGCCCAATATGGCGGCTTGCGGTAGGGCCAGATGATCCAACAGCGCGACCACATCGGACGCCTCATGTAGGGGGGTATAGGTGGCAGGGTCCGCGTGATCTGACGCACCGCGCCCCCGAAAATCAAGGCGAATGATGCGCGCCTGATCACGAAAATCGCGCAAGACAAAATCGAAATCTGCGCGATTGCGCGTCAGCCCTGGAAGACACAGCAGCGCAGCCCCCTCACCGCCCGTGTCATCATAGGCCAAGTGGACATTATCGCCCGTGATAAAGAACCGTGTCTTGTGCGCCATAGCGTCTCTTTTCCAAACTGTCGGGCCAAGATTAGCAGCCCCCCTTGCCCGCACAATCGCTAAATGCGCGGTCAGTGCCAGAAGAAGGCGGGATAAATTACGGGGTTTCAATCTGGGGTAGAAACACCTAAGCTGATGCAGAACCCTATACGGGCACCTGCAATGACGCGGCCCCGTGACATTCATCCTCCCAGAACATCCGAAAGGACAGCCATGACGCAGGCGAAAGCAGGCGATACAGTCGCCATTCATTACACAGGCACCTTGGCCGATGGCAGCCAGTTTGACAGTTCCGAAGGACGCGATCCGCTGCGCTTTGAGCTTGGCTCAGGTCAGATCATCGCAGGTCTAGACGCGGCCATCACAGGCATGAACCAAGGCGATAAGAAATCGGTGACCATCCCCGCAGCCGAAGCCTATGGCGAGCATCGCCCCGAGGCGGTTCAGGCTGTGCCACGCGCGCAAATCCCTGCGGAAATCCCCCTTGAAGTGGGTGGTGGCCTGCAAGTGCAAACCCCAGACGGCCAAACGATCCTCGTCACAGTGACCTCGGTCACCGATGAGGAAGTCACCCTTGACGCGAACCACCCGCTGGCGGGCAAGGATTTGACCTTTGCCGTGGAATTGGTCGAAATCGCCTAATTTAGGCGGATAAGAACAAGAAAACCGCCCCCAAAGGCAGGGGCGGTTTTTTTATTGCGGCGCGCCGTTTCTAACGCGTATCAAAATCGCCCGAAGGGCGGCGCAACACCCGCCCGAGCCGATCATGTTTTAGTCTTCGTTACAAATTCTCAGGCTGCGCCATGCCCAGAACGTGATAGCCGCCATCCACGCGCACAATCTCGCCCGTGGTGCAGGCGCCATAGTCAGAGGCAAGGTAGACGGCCGTTCCCCCCACCGCCTCAAGCGTGGCATTGGCGCGCAAGGGCGCGTTCATTTCGGTCGTCTTAAAGGTTTTCCGCGCGCCCCCAATTGCGGCGCCTGCCAAGGTTTTCATCGGGCCAGGGCTGATGGCATTGACGCGGATATTTTGCGGGCCAAGGTCATTGGCCAAGTAGCGCACAGCACTTTCCAAGGCCGCTTTGGCCACGCCCATGACGTTGTAAAATGGCGTGACGCGGTTCGACCCTTGATAGGTCAGCGTCAACAATGTGCCACCCTCAGGCATCAATTCCGAAGCGCGGCGGGCGACATCAATGAACGAGTAGCAGGAGATTTCCAAGGAATTGGAGAAATTCGCGCGGCTTGTATCGGAAAACCGCCCCGTCAATTCAGACTTATCCGAAAAAGCGATGGCGTGCACCACGAAATCAAGCTGGCCCCATTTGGATTTCAGTGCCGCAAAGGCCGCCTCCATCGAGGCATCATCGGTCACATCCACATCAATCAAAATATCCGATCCGACCGAAGCGGCAAGCGGCTCGACCCGTTTGCCAAAGGCTTCGCCCTGATAGCTGAAGGCAAGTTCTGCGCCCTCATCGGCCATGGCCTTGGCGATGCCCCATGCGATGGAGCGGTCATTCGCGACCCCCATGATCAGGCCGCGTTTGCCCTTCATCAAATCTGCCATTGTCCCTTACCCCTGATAGCGCGACAACAGCATCGAGCCATTTGTGCCGCCAAATCCAAATGAATTGGTCATCACCGTATCCAAATTTGCCGCTTCGACAAGCGCGGTTGCAATCTCGTCTGGGTGCAAATTGGGATCAAGGGTTTCCACATTGATCGAAGGCGCAATGAAATCTTGGTCCAACATCAGCAAGCAATAGATCGCTTCCTGCGCGCCCGTGGCCCCTTGGCTGTGGCCCGTCATGGATTTGGTCGAGGAAATTGGCGGCGTCTGCCCCTCGCCAAAGACACGGCGCACGGCCTGAACCTCGCCCACATCCCCCACGGGGGTCGATGTGCCATGCGCGTTGATATAGCTGACCTTGCGCCCCTCAGGCAGGGATTGCAGCGCCAGACGCATCGCGCGCTCGCCGCCCTCGCCCGATGGGGCGACCATGTCATGCCCATCCGATGTGGCGGCAAACCCTGTGACCTCGGCATAGATTTTGGCCCCGCGCGCCAGCGCGTGCTCTAGGCTTTCCAACACAACAATGCCGCCGCCCCCTGCAATCACGAAACCATCGCGGTCTGCATCAAAGGCGCGGCTCGCCTTCGTGGGTGTGTCATTATATTTGGAGGACATCGCCCCCATGGCGTCAAAGAGACAGGACAATGTCCAATCCAATTCTTCCGCGCCACCTGCAAACATCACATCTTGCTTGCCCAGCATGATTTGTTCGGCCGCGACCCCGATGCAATGCAAACTGGTCGAACAGGCCGAGGTGATCGAATAATTGATCCCCTTGATCTGGTAAGAGGTGGCAAGATTTGCCGAAATGGTCGAGGACATACATTTTGGCACGGCGAATGGCCCGATCCGCTTGGTCGCGCCTGAATTGAGCACCGTTTGATGCGCGGCCAACATCGCACTGGTGGATGGCCCGCCTGAACCTGCGATCAGGCCTGTGCGCTCATTGACAACATCACCATCCGACAACCCCGCATCGGCAATGGCCTGTGCCATGGCGATATGTGCATAGGCAGCGCCTGGCCCCATGAAGCGCAAAGCGCGTTTGTCAACGTGATCGGCCACGTCTATTTTCAGCGTGCCTGACACATGGCTGCGAAATCCGCGTTCGGCCATATCGGGGTTAAATTCGACACCCGAACGCCCCGCTTTCAATGCGGCACAAACTTCTTCGGCATTATTTCCGATGGGTGAGACGATCCCCAATCCCGTAACGACAACGCGGCGCATTCGCAGCTCCTTTTTGCAGCTCCAATCAGCTTTCCGACAGGGCGACTTTCATATCTTTGACTTGATAAATCACCTCGCCATCCGCCTCAACCCGCCCATCGGCCACACCCATGGTCAGACGGCGGGTTTGCACCGCTTTGGTGAAATCCACGTAATAGGTCAGCATCTTGCGATCAGGGCGCACCATGCCCGTCAGTTTTACCTCGCCCACGCCCAGCGCATATCCGCGCCCCTGCCAACCGCGCCAACCAAGGTTGAACCCCGTCAATTGCCAAAGCCCGTCAAGCCCAAGGCATCCTGGCATGATCGGATTGTTGGGAAAATGGCAGTCGAAAAACCAAAGATCAGGTTTGATGTCGAACTCCGCCACCACATGGCCCTTGCCATGCGCGCCGCCATCTTCGGAAATCTCGGTGATGCGGTCCATCATCAGCATCGGGGGTTCGGGCAATTGCGCATTGCCAGGCCCAAACAATTCGCCGCGCGCGCATTTCAAAAGATCTTCTCTGTCAAAGCGTGTCGGATACTGCGACATATGCCCTGCCTCCCCTGCTTATTATCGCCAAACCCTTGCGAGGCACGGCTTGTCCGGTCGTATTTTCAGTCGACTTACCATTGCGCTTGCCCCCCATGCAAGGGCAGCGCGGGGCCAAGGTAACGATTTTGCGACAGCTTGCCCAAGGTTTTTTGCCCCATATGTCACCCGTGCCTGCGTCAATTTTGACAAACGAATTGAAAATGCCGCGCATTCGGGCATATATTATAGCCTACACGTTGCGGGAAATTGACAGATGATGACACCAGAAGCCCTTGAGCGCAGCACGATCTGGTTGGCGCAGGCGGCCTTGCGGCCCACCCGCCAGCGGCTATCGCTTGCGACTTTGCTGGTGGGAGATGGTCATCACCGTCACGTCACAGCCGAGGGTCTGCACGCCGCCACCCAGAAAGCAGGCGACCCTGTTTCCTTGGCCACGGTCTATAACACCTTGCGCGCCTTTTGCGAGGCGGGTCTGATGCGCGAGGTCATCGTGGATGGCGCACGGAGCTATTTCGACACGCGCATGGATGACCACCCGCATTTCTTCATCGAAGAGACAGGGCAACTTGAAGACGCCCCCGCAGCCGAGTTGAAAGTGGCGGCCCTGCCCGATGCGCCTGAAGGCTATGAGATTTCAAAATTAGATGTGGTCATTCGTCTGCGCAAAATAGCGGATTGAGCCCGTCCCTAGGCCTTACCTGACAGCTTTACCCAAGCATCATATTGCGACAAGAACAGATCCCCTGTCATTTCCTCTAGGAAATGGGTCCGTTTCAGACGGTCGGTTACGGGGCCTTTGACCTCGGACATATGCAACCGCACACCCATATCCCCAAGACGGCTGTTCAGCGCCTCTAGGGTTTCCAATGCAGACATATCGATTTCATTGACAGCGGAACACATCAGCACCACATCCTTGATCGGGCAATCCTCGACCACCCGATCCAGCACCAAATCCTCAAGGAAGCGCGCATTGGCGAAATATAGCGACTCGTCAATGCGGATGGTCAGAAGGCTATCGGCTGTTTCCACCTGATGGCGGTTGATGTTGCGAAAATGCTGTGTGCCCGGCACCAAACCCACCTCCGCCACATGGGGACGCGAGGTTTTATAGAGATGCAGCACAATCGACAAAACCACACCTGCGGAAACCCCCGCCTCAACCCCGAAGCCCAAGGTTAAAACGATGGTCGCGGCCACAGCCGCAAAATCAGCCAAGGAATAGCCCCATGTTTTTTTCAAGATCGACAGATCCACGAGGCTGAGGACCGCAACGATGATCGTGGCCGCCAACGTGGCCTTTGGCAGGAAAAACACCAAAGGCGTGAGGGCCACGGCGGCAATCGCCAGACCCACCGCCGTATAGGCCCCCGCCGCAGGCGTTTCGGCCCCCGCATCAAAATTCACTACAGAGCGCGCAAACCCCCCTGTCACGGGATAGCCACCCGTGAACCCCGCACCTAAATTCGCCGCGCCAAGGCCGATTAATTCTTGGTTTGGGTTGATCCGCTGCCGCTTCTTCGCGGCCAAGGTCTGCGCCACAGAAATCGATTCCACGAACCCAATAATCGAGATCAGCAACGCGGGCACAAAAAGCTGCCCCAACAGGCTGGGCGAAAGATCAGGCAGGGTCAAAGGCGGCAGGCTTTGCGGCACCTCGCCCACAATCGCCACCCCACGGTCCGCCAAGCCAAAGCCCCAAGTGGCCAATGTGGTCACAACAACAGCCGCCACTGGCCCCGCTTTCTGGGCCACATCGGCCATGCGCGCGCCCACACCCATATTCAAAAGCGCACGCTTTAGCCCTTTGCGCACCCAAAACAAAAACGCGGTCGCAGTAACGCCAATCCCCAATGTGATCAGGTTGGTCTGATCCAAATGCGTGATCAATGACCAGACCATCTCGATCAATGTGTGACCGCCCGCATCCACGCCCAAAATATGCTTCAACTGGCTGGCCGCAATGAGAATACCAGAAGCGGTGATGAACCCCGCAATCACAGGGTGGCTGAGGAAATTTGCCAGAAAGCCAAGGCGGAAAATCCCCATGATCAACAAAATCGCACCAGAGAGCATGGCAAGGCTGAGGGCCGCCATCGCATAGCCCATCGTGCCAGTCTCAGCCACCTGCCCCACTGCCGCAGCGGTCATCAGCGAAATCACCGCCACCGGCCCAACCGCCAAAGCGCGGCTTGTCCCGAAGATCGCATAGAGAATGATGGGCGCAATAGATGCATAAATCCCCGCCTCGGGTGGCAAACCCGCCAAAAGCGCATAGGCCAAGGATTGCGGGATCAGCATGATCGTCACGATCACGGCGGCGATCATGTCATTTGACAAGGCGGTGCTGTTATAGCTGCGCCCCCAGTCCAGAACGGGGATATAGCGCGATAGGTTTTTCATGGGATCTGGGCCTGTCATCGGGCGAGAAATGGGGGTCGGGGCCAATGGCCCCAACCCGTGATTATGGGCTTAACGAACGTTGATCTTTTCGGGCTTGACCATCCATTCACGCCCTTTCAGCATCCCCTTCCAATAGAAGGGCGGCAGGAAGCTTTCCTTGAGCCACCACGCCAAGCGCGAAGGTTTCGTGCCATCAATCACCGCTTTGGGGAAAGACGGCAAAAGCGCCCCGCCATAGCCAAATTCCGCCAAGACGATCTTGCCGCGCTCCACGGTCAAAGGGCAGGAGCCGTAACCGTTATACTGCGCGGTTGCGCTGCTGCCATTGATGTCATCGATGATATTCTGTGCCACGATCGGCGCCTGCATCCGGGCCGCGGCCGCGGTTTTGGCGTTAGGCGCATTCATCACATCACCCAAGGACCAAATATTTTCATAGCTCTTATGGCGCAATGTGGCCTGATCCACATCGACCCAACCCGCCGCATCAGCCAATGGCGAGACACGGATGAAATCGGGCGCGATCTGCGGCGGCACGACATGGATCATGTCGAACTCCACCTCGACCTCGGTGGGGGGGGTGTCGGGCTTGGCCACGGTGAACCACGCCTTTTTCGCCGCGCCATCAATCGCCTTGAGATTGTGGAAGAAGTTGAGATTGACCCCGTATTTCTGCACATATCCCTCAAGGGCGGGGACGTAATCCTTGACCCCAAATAAAACGCCGCCTGCATTCATGAAATCAATCGAGATGTCCTTGAGCACGCCCGCGCGCGTCCAGTGATCCCCAGAAAGATACATCGCCTTTTGCGGCGCGCCTGCGCATTTGATGGGCATAGGCGGCTGCGTGAATATCGCGCGGCCTTCCTTCATGTTTTTGACGAGGTTCCATGTGTAAGGCGCTAAATCATAACGATAATTTGAGGTTACGCCATTCTTACCAAGGGTGGCTTCCAACCCCTCGATGCGGTCCCATGCCAGTTTCAAACCCGGCGCCACAATCAGGCGCTTGTATTTCACCACGCGGCATCCGTCCAAGATCACAACATCATCTTTTGGCTCAAAGGCCGCAACGGCGGATTTGATCCATGTCACCCCGCGCGGGATCAAACTGCCCATGGTTTTGGCGGTATCCGCAGCCTCAAAAATGCCACCACCCACCATGGTCCAGCCTGGTTGATAATAATGGATATCGGCAGGATCAATCACCGCGATCTCAAGCGATGATTTGCGCGATTTCAGCGAAGCCGCCACAGCAAGCCCTGCCGCGCCCGCACCCACGATCACGATATCATAGCTGGCATCTGCACGGTCGGTTGGGGTTTTGCCACCATTGGCAATACGGCGCACGACCCCGCCCATATCATAACCCGCTGCTTTGGTTGCCGCCAGAATATCGGCCACCGACAACCGATTGGCCTGCGACAGCGACCACAAGGTGGCCGAACGCGTGCCCGTGCGGCAATAGGCCAGAATGGGACGCGGCAATTCCTGCATCGCCGCGCCGAAATCCGCGGCATCTTGATCGGTGACTTTGCCCGACACGATGGGCAGATTGCGAATTTCCAGACCTGCCTTTTTCGCAGCGGCCTCAATTTCCGAAAAATTGGGTTGATCGGCCGCCTCGCCATCGGGACGGTTGCAAATCAGGGCGCGAAAGCCCTGATCGGCAAGCTGTTGCACCTCATCGGGTGTGATCTGTGGCGCAACCGAAATCTCGGCATTGATGGTCTTGATATCCATGGTCGTCCCTTCCTTCGCCGCGGCGAAGCCTGTTTGAGATAAATGCTCAGAGGCTGTTCAGCGGCACTTTGAGCATCGGGCGGCCATCCTTGTCTGTCGGGATGTCGCCTGCGCGCATATTCACCTGCAAAGACGGAATAATCAACTTGGGCATATCAAGCTGCGCATCCCGTTCCGTGCGGAATTTGATGAATTCCTCGCGGCTTTTGCCCGCGCCAACATGGATGTTGTGCTGCTTCTCATCGCCGACCGTGGTTTCCCATTCGATGTTGCGGCCATTGGGCCCGTAATCATGGCACATAAACAGGCGCATATCGTCTGGCAGAGACAGCACTTTCTGGATGCTGTCATAAAGCACGCCCGCATCACCGCCCGGGAAATCCGCACGCGCAGAACCACCATCGGGCATAAACAACGTATCGCCCACAAAGGCCGCATTGCCCATCACATGGGTCATACAGGCGGGTGTGTGACCTGGGGTATAGATGGCAAAGGCGCGCAAGCCCCCAATTTCGTAGACATCCCCATCCTTGAAGAGCGCGTCAAACTGGCTGCCATCGCGCTGGAACTCCGTGCCTTCGTTGAACACTTTGCCGAAGGTTTCCTGCACGGTGATGATGTTCTCACCAATGCCGATTTTGCCGCCAAGTTTTGCCTGAATATAGGGCGCAGCCGACAGGTGATCGGCATGAACATGGGTCTCGATCAACCACTCAACCTGAAGCCCCTTTTCCTTGACGTAGGAGATGATCGCATCGGCGTTGTCATAGGTGATCCGACCAGCCGCATAGTCGATATCCATCACGCTGTCGACAATGGCGCAGGCGTTGGAATTGGGGTCTTTGACCACATAGGAAATGGTGTTGGTCGCAGGGTCAAAAAACGGCTCAACCTCGGGCTGAACGTTCATATTCACGGGAAAACTGGTCATTTTGGTGCTCCTTTGTCGATCAGGCGCGTTTCACATTTGAATTCAGTTGTGCATTTTGGCGGGCAGAAATAATGGCGCGGGCCACGAAAATCCCCCCCAGCATGGCCACGATAAAGGCCAATACCTCGATCCGTCCTGTGCCGATGGCAGGCAAAGCACCGCCAGGGCAAAATCCTGCAATGCCCCACCCCACCCCAAACAGGGCCGAGCCACCAATCAAGCGCGCATCCAATTTGGTGGCCGTTGGCAGGGCAAATTTGCCCTCAAAAATCGGGCCGCTTGGGCGTGGCAGCACAAGGCGATAGCCGATGAAGGTCACAATCAATGCCCCGCCCATTACGAAAATCAGGCTTGGGTCCCATGTCCCTGCAATATCAAAGAAATTGATCACTTTCGCAGGGTTGGACATGCCAGAGAGCGAGATGCCAAGGCCAAAGATCAGGCCGATGATGTAAATCGAAAGATAACGCATCACCTTAGCCTCCAATCACATGGCGCATCACGAAAACCGTGATCGCGGTGGTGACCATGAAGGTCAGGGTTGCAACGATTGAGCGTTTGGACAGCCGCGCCATACCACAGACCCCGTGGCCCGATGTGCAGCCAGACCCGAAGGTAACGCCGAGACCCACGATAAAGCCACCCACCAAAAGCAGCGGCAGGGAGACGGGCACGCTGATCTCGGGCATTTCACCGCGCAGCAACAGATGCGCCGCAGGCCCCGTGATCATGCCCAGCAAAAGCGCCGCGCGCCACGAGAAATCACTGCGGCTTGCGGGGGCCAATAGCCCCGTCAAAATGCCAGTTGCGCCCATGACACGGCCCAATGTCAGCATCAAAAGAACGGAGGCCAATCCGATCAGAATCCCGCCCGTGGCGGATAGAAGTGGTGTAAATTCGGTTTCCATTTTACGTCCATCAATTTTGCGCCTGACCACGGGCAGATAGAGATTCGGCCCATGTATCATGCGGATTTAAACGCGTTATGCTGTTCGCTGGGGATCTTATTACAAAAACCCAAGCCCCGTGACAGTGATGTAGTCACAAAGACGCGGGTCTTGATGATGCGGGCAGTGGTAACGCGGGCGGTGGTAATGCAGGCATTTGCCGCTTCACGCCTCCGTGCCTGCCAATTTCTCAATCTCGGCGCGGGCTTCGATCTTGATCTGGCCGCGCGAGAGGCTGATCCAACCGCGGCGCTGAAATTCGGCCAATTGACGCGAGATCACCTCGCGCGCCGTGCCCAATTCAGCGGCCATTTGTTGATGGGTGGCTTGGACGCTGTCATCTTTGGCCAAATCCAAAATGCGTTGCGCCAAACGGATATCGACACGGCGAAAGGCGATTTCCTCGATCACATGGAACAAATCCGTCATCCGCCGCGAAAAGGCAGAAAAGACGAAGGTGCGAAAATTCTCAGATTGGCTGATCAAATCATCAAACACGCTGCGCGGGATTGCCACCGCCTCCACGGGGGTTTCGGCAATGCCTTCTGCGGCGTAATCCTCGTAGGCCAACAAACAGGCCGAGGTCATAACGCAGCTTTCGCCTGCATTCACCCGATACAGCACCACCTCCCGCCCACTTTCGGCCGTTTGCTGCACCCGCACCGTGCCCTCAAGTAGCAAAAGCAGGTTTTCGGGGCGCTTACCTGGGCCGAAAATCACCGTGCCCTCACGGATTGAAATTATGGTGGCACGCGCGCTCAAGACGTCACGGACCCGCGGCTCCAACCGCGAAAGGCCCGTGAACCTGTCAATCCAAGCAGCACCTGCAGGCATCACATTCATTGCGCAACTTCCTTTTCCAAGCCTCAACATAAAGGCAAGCATGACGGGGTCAAAGCGAAATCGCCCTGCCAACGCGCTTGTGAAGATGGCTGTGAATATCCCTGCGAAGATGCGTGCGAAGATGCTCTGGCCATAGGCCTAGAAATCGGCGCATATTGCATCAAGATGAACGTGACCGCCGCCCATCCACCGCACCCTTTTGCAGGGAATGCGAAACGCCCCAAGCGCAATTTTGCGGCTTTGGCCTTGGTTGTTTTGGTCTCATTGGCCCTGAGCATTGCCGCGCTGCCCCATATGGAGCAGCGCCTGATGGAGGGGCGTCTGCGCCAAGATGAGGCCACCTTACGTCTTGTGACGGAGGTCATCCGTGGTGCCCTCTCGCGCACCGAGGCGCTGCCCGCTTTGATCGCGGAGCGGCCGATCTTGGGTGATATTCTGCGCGACCCTGACAATTCGGGGCTACTGCCCTTTGCGAATGAACAGCTGCGCCAAACCGCCTTGTCGCTTGGGATTTCTGATATCTATGTGATGGATGCCGATGGCACGACCATCGCGGCCTCCAATTACCGATTGGACCGCTCGTTCATCGGGCAAAATTTTCGGTTTCGCCCTTATTTCATTGATGCGCTTGCCAATGGGATTGGGCGCTATCACGCGCTTGGCACGACATCAGGGCAGCGCGGTTATTATTTCGCCGCCCCCATTTTCGATGGCACAAAAATCTTGGGCGTTGTGGCCGTTAAAATCACCCTAGACCGCTTTGAGGAGGCATGGCGCGACAATGACTCGCGCATTTTTGTCGCCGATCAGCATG
Source organism: Rhodobacteraceae bacterium XHP0102 (assembly GCA_025751475.1). GTDB lineage: Bacteria > Pseudomonadota > Alphaproteobacteria > Rhodobacterales > Rhodobacteraceae > M30B80. The sequence continues at coordinate 708,292 of JAOWLD010000001.1, read as the reverse complement.
GGGTGATTTTCATGTCGGATCGCCCTGAATGGCAGTTCCGCACGCTTGCCCCGCTCAGCGAGGTGGCCATGGAAGAAATTCGCAGCACCCGCCAATATCCGATGACCCTGCTCAAGCCGCTCTCCTTGCGCAGTGAGCCATTTGTCGCCGCCCAAGGGGAGGACAACCGTCTGTCGCGGATGACCATCACATCCGATGACGGGGTCGTATCCCACTATGTGGCGCAGCAATCCTTGATTGCTTCGGCGCGTTGGCGGGTCAATATTCTGACCCCCGCGGGATCAACCCGTGCCGAGGCCTTGGGGCTTTTTGCAATATCTTGGCTTGTGATCTTGATCGCAGGTCTGAGCATTATCATCCTGATCCAACGGCGCACACAATTGCTCGAGCGGATCGCGGTGCAGCGCGAATTGGCCGAAACCTTGGATGCGCGGGTGCAAGAACGCACCCGCGACCTGAACAATGCCAACGCAAAACTGCGCCAAGAAATCGCGGAACGCGCCCACACCGAAGAACGGCTGCGCCGCACGCAAGCCGAATTGGTGCAGGCTGGCAAATTGGCGGCCTTGGGGCAAATGTCAGCCGCCCTCAGCCACGAGTTCAACCAACCCTTGGCTGCGGTGAAATCTTATGCCGAGAATGCCGCCACATTTCTTGAGCGCGACCGCGCGCAAGAGGCGCGCGAAAACATCACCCGTATCTCGCTGATGGCGGATCGCATGGCGTCCATCTCGAAACATTTGCGCAACTTTGCCCGCCGCCCGCAGGAGCAATTGCGCGACATCCCGCTGCGGGCAGTGATCCGCGATGCGCTGGATTTGATTGAGCCACGCTTGCGGCGTGCCGGCGCTGAGGTGATCCTCGAGCTGCCTGTGGACGAGGCGGAAATTTGGGTCATCGGCGGCCGCGTGCGGCTGCAACAGGTTTTGGTCAATCTTTTGTCCAACGCGCTGGATGCGATGGTCGACACCAAGACCCCAAAATTGGAGTTGCATATCACCGAAGATGTCGAGGGGATGGTTTGCCTTACTTTGCGCGACAATGGAACGGGCCTCTCGCAGGATGCGCAGGCCCAAGTGTTTGATCCGTTTTTCACCACCAAAGAGCCGGGCCATGGTTTGGGCCTCGGTTTGTCCATCTCTTACAACATCATCCGCGATTTCGGCGGCAAGATCGAGGCGCGCAACACAGCGGAAGGCGGGGCCGAATTCACCGTGCATCTGCGCCCTTCCGCCAAATCACGGCAGCACACATCAAAGGCAAAGCAAAACACATGAGCAAAACGGGGCAGATCTATTTTGTGGATGACGAGGAGGACCTGCGCGTTGCAGCCAAGCAAACGCTGCAATTGGCCGATCTTGATGTGATCTGCTTTGAGACGGGCGAAGCCGCGCTTGCCCAGATTGCCCGAGACCGATTTGCCATATTGATCACCGATATCCGAATGTCAGGTATGGACGGTTTAACGCTGATGAACAGGGCATTGGAGATTGATCCAGAATTTCCTGTGATCCTTGTGACGGGCCACGGCGATGTGGAATTGGCGGTCAAATCCATGCAGCAAGGGGCCTATGATTTCCATGAGAAACCCTATGATCCAAAACGTCTGGTTGAAAGCGCCAGACGCGGCTTGGAAAAGCGGCGCCTGACGATTGAGAACCGCGCGCTGCGCCGCGAGGTTGGACAGCGCGACCCTGTCGAGGCGCGCTTGACGGGCCGCGCCCCCGTGATGGTGCGCTTGCGGGAAAGCCTGCGCGCCATCGCCGCAACCGATGCGGATGTGTTGATTGAAGGGGCAACGGGCACAGGCAAGGAGGTCGCTGCACGCGCCATTCACCGTCATTCAACCCGCCAAAATGGCCCCTTCGTCCATATCAATTGCGCCGCCCTGCCCGCCGCGCTGATCGAAAGCGAATTATTCGGTCATGAAGCAGGGGCCTTTGCGGGTGCGATGCGCCCTCGCTTTGGCAAGTTTGAACATGGGCGGGGCGGCACGGTATTCTTGGACGAGATCGACAGCCTGCCCTTGGAATTGCAGGCCAAGCTTTTGACTGCGATCCAAAATCGCGTGATCACGCGGCTTGGCTCGAATGAGGCAATTGAGCTGGACTTGCGCTTCATCGCGGCCTCGAAGGTGGATCTCACCGAGGCCGCCGAAGATGGTCGCTTTCGGGCCGATCTGCTTTACCGCCTCAATGTCACGCGCTTGTCCATGCCCCCCTTGTCGGAACGGCGCGAAGATATTCCACGCCTTTTCGCTGATCTGGTGGGGCAGGCGGCGGCGCGCTACAAAATTACGCCCCCCGATATTCCGGGTGCCGTTCTCGATGCATTGGCCGCCCGCGATTGGCCAGGCAATGTGCGCGAATTGCGCAATGCGGCGGATCGTTTTGCGCTTGGCCTTGATCTGGGCATCGGCGTTGTGGCGCATGATACGCCCGATCAAAGCCTCGCGGGCCAAATGGCCAAGCATGAGCGCGCCCTGATCGCCACTGCCCTCGCCCGCAACGGCGGCAGCCTCAAAGCGACCTATGAGGCGCTTGGCCTTAGCCGCAAGACACTTTATGAGAAAATGCAACGGCACGGGTTGGACAAAGACAGCTTTACCGAGTGAAAAGGGGCCAGTTGGCCCCTTTTGCGCTTTTACCGCGCGCCGCACAGATGCTAACGTGGGATACGCAAGACCTGACCGGGGTAGATTTTGTCGGGATGGGTCAGCATCGGCTTGTTTGCCTCAAAGATTTCGGGATAGCGATTGGCATCACCCAAGGCTTTTTTCGCAATGGCGGAAAGCGTGTCCCCCTTCTCGACCGTGTGGAACACATCCGCAGGGGCATCCGCCTCAACCGCAGCAACGCCTTCGACATTGCCGATGGCCAAAATGACCTTCTCACGGTCTTGCGCACTCAATGCGCCGCCAGAGAGAACCACTTTATCCCCTTCGACCGTGATCTCGGCCCCCTGCAGATCCAAACCCAAATCCGCAACTTCGGCACTCAAAGCTTCGGCATTCGGCGCTTCGTCCTTGCCAAACAAGCGCTTGCCTGCGCCAACCATGAAATTGATCAAACCCATCGTGATACCCCTTTTGTGATCGCTGTTGTGATCCATGTCGCGCCCGCAATGGACGTTTTTCCTGTCACAGGCCCTAAAAACCTCATACGCGGCGACCTGCCAAGCAAAAATATTACATAATTAATATATAAATATGTCAGACTGGGCGGGATCAAAGAAATATGCCCGCACATGGGTGGGCCTTCGGAAAAGAAAGGGATCGCAATGTCACTGTTCAACACCGTTCTTGGCGCATTGGGTAATAAAGCGGGACTTGGCCAACTTGCACAAATCGCAGGGCAAAACCCTGCCCTTCTGCAAGCCGCCGCCAGCCTTTTGAGCAACCAAGGCACGGGCGGCATCGCCGGCTTGCAAGACCGTTTTGCCCAAGCGGGCTTGGCCGATGTCGCGCAATCCTGGATTGGCACGGGCGAAAACCAAACCATTGCGCCTGACCAAATCGAAGGGGCACTTGGCGCTGATCTGATGGGGCAATTTGCGCAAACCGCAGGACTGGGCCAAGGCGAGGCATCCTCGCTTTTGGCGCAAATCTTGCCGCAACTTGTCGACCAGATGACACCCAATGGCCGCGCCACGGATATGGGGGGCGATTCTGTCGACCAAATTGCGGGCCTTTTGGGGGGCTTGCTGAAAGGGCGCTGAGCCTCGGGGCGTTGAATAGGCGCGAACGGGTTGCATTCAACACAAGCAAAATCCCGCGATGGGTGGAAATCATCCCATCGCGGGATTTTTTTATCTGCACCCACACGAAACAGAGCTTTGCTTTGTTGAAAAACCCCGCAAAACCTCGTGCTTTGTGGCGCGGCGGGATGGCCCGCCACGCGCCAAGGAGGGAGCCTTGGCATCACATATTTGAGATCAACCAATCCAAAAGCGGGGGCGCAGTGCGCACCAAGCTGAAGGGTGGGTGGACCCTCACCTTAAGGGAGAACGTGATAATGAAACTCACCAAAATTTCTGCGCTCGCATTGAGCACCGCGATCTGCACCACGGCCGCCTTCGCGGATGGCCATATGGATCGCACAGGCTGGCCTGAAAGCTTCACCGTTGGCACCGCGTCACAAGGCGGCACTTTCTTTGCCTATGGTTCAGGATGGGCAAATCTTGTTGCCGAAGAACTCGGCATGACAGGCGGCGCCGAAGTCACAGGCGGCCCCATGCAGAACATGGCGCTTGTCCATACAGGCGAAGTCGCCTTCGGCATGACCACAATGGGCCCTGCAGCGGAATCGCTGGCAGGCACCAACCCCATCGCACCAGGTCTGCAGATGACCAATGCCTGCGCGATGTTCCCAATGTATCAAACGCCATTCTCGGTGACCACTTTGTCTTCTTCGGGCATCACAAGCATCGATGAAATCCCAGATGGCGCGCGCATCGGCTTTGGCCCTGCGGGTTCGACCTCCGACACCTATTTCCCCCGCATGATGGAAGAGCTGGGTGTGAATTTCGAGCGCCGCAACGGCGGTTGGGATGATTTGGGTGGCCAGTTGCAGGACGGTCTGTTGGACGTGATCGCATTTGCGGCAGGTGTGCCTGTGCCTGCGGTCAGCCAGCTTGAGGTGCAAACGGACATCAACATCATCGAATTCACCGCAGAAGAGCAGGCCGCAATCGAAGCCGCCTTCCCTGTCTCGGCATTCGAGATCCCAGCAGACACCTACACCACGCTTGAGGCCCCTGCACGGTCCGTTTCCATGTGGAACTTCGCCATTGCAAACTGTGAGTTGCCTGAAAGCTTTGTCTACGCGGTTGTGGACACTGTGATGTCGGACAATGAGCGCATGGTCGCCATCCACGGCGCGGCCCGCGCAACCTTGCCCGAGCATTGGGACAAGAACGGCGTGATGATGTGGCACCCAGGTGCCGCACGTTGGTTCACCGAAAATGCAGGTGCAACCATCGCAGCCGATCAAATTTTCGGCGGCTAATGGCCTAAATCATTTGGCGCGCGCGGGGAAACCATCCTTTCGCGCGCCTTTTCTTTTGCCTCACATGGCCGAGCGAAAGCGCAAAACATGACCAAAAGCACAGCATCAAACCCCAACGATCTGGACCAGACCGCGGACCTCGGCCCCGTCATCGCAGAGGGCGTGGATCAGGAACCCGTTGAGAGCAACCGCCGTATCTTTACAGGCCCAAGCCTGATTGTCGTGGCCAGTTTGGCCATGCTTTACGCAGCCTTTCATATGGCAGCATTGAACGGGGCATCAATCTCCGCGTGGACGGGAATTAATCTGTCATTTTTGCCACGGCTGCCGCTTGAGACATGGAATTTCCGTATTTTCCACATCGCGGGCGCGCTTGTCTTGGGGTTTATCCTCTATGCCTCCTCAACGTGGAAGGAGGAGGGCGCAGCGCCACAAGAGACAGGTCTTCTGTCCAAAGCGGGCTATGCCCTGTTTATCCCTGCGGGCCTTGCGCTATGGTCGGCGCTGTCTTACGGGCGATTGATCCAGTCAGGCACCCTGCCTGAGATGAGCGGTCTGGTCTCTTGGGCCGCCTTCCCAGGCACCGAGATTTATGACAGCGAGATTTGGAATTTCGGCCTGCCGTTGTTGCTTGCGACATTCGGGGCAATTGTTTTGGGCTGGTTTGAACGCCGCCCCCGCGACCGTTTCGCGACCAGTGATTTGGTTCTCGCCCTTTGTGCAATCGTGGTGGCGGCCTATTTGATCCCGATCTTCTCGACCGCTGCGCGTAACTCGGTCGGCACGCCATTTGTGCCAATTGGCGTGGCCTTTGCTGCGACCGCAGGCACGGCCATGATCATGGAACTGACGCGCCGCGTGGCAGGTCTGGCCTTGGTGATTATCACAGGTGTGTTCCTTCTCTACACGTTCACCGCGCATCTTTTGCCCGGTATTCTGGCGGTGCGAAACGCCTATACATGGCAGCGCTTCTTTGGTCACATCTATTCGGATGCAGGTATTCTGGGGCCAACCACGGCGGTCTCCTCGACCTATATCATCCTCTTTATCATCTTTGCGGCCTTCCTTCAGGCCTCTAAGGTGGGGGATTATTTTGTGAATTTCGCCTTTGCCGCGGCAGGGCGCGCCCGTGGCGGCCCCGCCAAAGTGGCCATTTTCGCAAGCGGTCTGATGGGTATGATCAATGGCACATCGGCGGGCAATGTGGTGGCGACAGGATCGCTGACCATCCCCTTGATGAAAAAGGTGGGCTATCACAAGAAAACCGCAGGCGCGGTTGAGGCTGCGGCCTCAACGGGGGGGCAGATCATGCCGCCGATCATGGGTGCAGGCGCCTTCATCATGGCCGAGATCACAGGCATCCCCTATCAGGACATCGCGATTGCCGCGATCATTCCCGCGATCCTCTACTTCGTGTCGGTCTATTTCATGGTCGATCTTGAGGCTGCGAAATTGGGAATGCGCGGAATGCGCGAGGATGAACTGCCCAAGCTGAAAATGCTGCTGAAGCAGCTTTACCTCTTCGTGCCGATCATCATTTTGATCTATGCGCTGTTCCAAGGCTACTCGGTGATCCGAGCGGGCACCTTGGCCACGCTCAGTGCCGCCGTCATCTCATGGATGCCCGTATTGATGGTGCGCTTCTTTCCACAGAGCCTGCCTGCGGCATCGGTTGCGGGCATGGGGCCACGCGAGATCCTCAAGGCCTTTGAATTGGCAGGCATCATGGCCATTCAGATCATCGCGGTTTGCGCCTGTGCGGGTGTGATCGTGGGTGTGATCAGCCTGACGGGTGTGGGCGCGCGTTTCTCCTCGCTCTTACTGGATCTTGCGGGTGTGAGCCAACTTTTGGCGCTGTTCTTCGCGATGTGTATCTCGATCTTGTTGGGCATGGGTATGCCCACCACAGCCGCCTATGCCGTGGCCGCCTCCGTGGTGGCACCTGGTCTGGTGCAGCTTGGCATCCCGCAACTGACCGCGCATTTCTTTGTGTTCTATTTTGCCGTGGTCTCGGCCATTACACCACCTGTGGCGCTGGCCTCTTATGCGGCTGCGGGGATATCGGGGGCCAATGCGATGGAAACCTCGGTGGCCTCTTTCAAGATCGGCATCGCGGCCTTTATCGTGCCGTTCATGTTCTTCTACAATTCCGCCTTGCTGATGGATGGCGGCACCTTGGAGATCTTGCGGGCGGCCGCCACAGCAATCTTTGGTGTGTTCCTGCTGTCCTCGGGCATTCAAGGCTGGTTCATGGGCGCACGCAACCCATGGTTCTTGCGCGCGATTTTGATCGGGGCCGCCTTGTTTATGATCGAAGGCGGATTGCTCACCGACCTCATCGGCATCGGCGCGGCCATTGGGGTCTATGCGATCCAGAAACTGTTCAAACCCAAAGCGGACGCAGAAATCGAAGTCAAAGGTCTCGATTGACCCATCAAAGCGGCCCCCCTCGTGGGGCCGCTTTTCATTTAAGCTTTCGTGACATCCCCACGCGCGACATTGATGCGGGTCTTTTGGCCCATCAGATCAATCAAGACCCAAACGCGCTGCTCTTCATCCAAGCTCTCTACCGTAGCCACGAATTGCGCGAACGGGCCTTTTTGCAGCGTCACCTGATCTCGCGGCGCGAGATCACTGGCCGCAGACAAAAGCCCCGATGCATCACAACGCGCCTGCAATCCTGCCACCAAATCATGAGGCACGGGGCTTGGCTGCCCTGCGAAAGAAACAATGCGTGCCACCCCATAGGTGGAGTTGATCTTGCGCCATGCCCCCTGCCCCGCGTCTAGCGCCAAAAACAGATAGCCCGGGAAAAGCGGGCGGGACCGTGACATAAACCGCGACCCAACCCGCGCGGTGACCGTGATCATGGGCAGGAAGGTTTCAAACCCTTGGCGGTTCAAATTGCGCAAGGCAATGCTGTGCGAATTGGGTTTGAATTGCACCAAATACCATGTTTTCAAAGGCCCCGCCGTCATGAGGGCCTCACATACATTTGCGCGACTGTGCGCCTGCACCGCGCCCGAAAGAGCCAAGCTCGAAATCAAGCGAGAATTGCGTGATCGGAGAAAGGCCCGTTACGCGGTTATCGACCCGTGACACCTGTGCGCGGGCACGCAGACATTCATTGTCGAATTGAATGCCGATGCCATAGCGGCGCACCGTGTCATCATCCAAACCATAAAGCGCATAAACCTCGCCGCCCCAATCCAACCTATGCCCGACATCGAACCGCAAGCTGTCAAAGTCATTCTCATCGCTGTCATACGTCCACCCCAAGGCGGAGCGCCAATCAACCATATTGTCAAACGCGATCCGCCCCGTGACGAAGGACGCGTCTTGTTTATATTCATCATCGATCACGCCAATCCGCGCTTCGACAAATTCCGTGACTTGCGCCGTCAGGCCCAATGTCCAACGGCGTTCTGCCTCTGGGTTGCCAAGCGCCTCATCGGTTTCGACACTGAAATAACCCCCATCAATTGTCAGATGATCCAAAGCTTGGCGGAAGGTGATGACATCCGACACCCGCTCGAAATCAGGGTTATAGCGGCTTGTAACGGAGAATTGGAACGGACCCGTGCTGCGCCCCAGACGCGCCGTGTAAAGCGCGCCCGATTGCAGCAGGGGATTGTCGCTGGAGATGATATGATCCCGCTCGACCGAGCCGCCGAAATAATAGCCCGATGGCAGCGCGTAGCGATAGGTCACATCGATATCTGCAACGGTCAAATCGTATTGGTTGATCTGACTGCGATTGACGCGGCGGTATTGGCCAAGCTGGGCATAATCAAAGGGATCAATCATATCGATTGATCCATCAATCGAGGGGATCTGGACCGCGCCCGCCTCGAACCGCAAAAAGCCAATAGATGGCGTCAGGGTTTGCTGCGCGCCATTTGGCCCATCAAATTCAATCGGCCAACTGAGCCGTGTGGCCGCAAATCCGCTGGTGCTGTTTTGGCGATCAGGCAGGCTTGCATCATCATGAATGCCATATTGGTCGAGGAACACTCCCAAATCCGTATTGATCCGCAAGACCTCTCCCGCCTGCCACGCCCCATCCCAAATGATATTGGCCATCGCCCGATCCACATCCCTGCGGCGGGGGTTTGCATTGCCAAAGTCATTGTAATCGGCTTGTGCGCCGAAATTGAGCGTCAAATCGCCAAAATCCCCCGTCTCTCGCAAAAATGTCCATTGCGCGTTCAGAAGGCGATTGGGGGCTTTGTAATCATAGTCTTCCTCGCGCAAGGGCGAAAAGGCCGTATAATCAAAGCTGAGAACCTCATCGGCGCTGCGGCGCGAGAAGCGCAGGAAATTGTTCAGGCGATCTTGGGCAAACACCACCGGGTCATCTCCAAAGCTGGTGCGGCCATCGGCAAAGAAATCATAGGTGCTGATATAGGTCCGATCCGAGGCAGATTGCGTTTGGAACACAAGGTCAATCCCATTGTCGAATTCGGCGCGCCCATTTGAAAACAAATATGCCCGCAAGGCGTCATCGGTCAGGTCATCTCGACTGATGGCACCGTTTAACTCGACATAGCCGCTGGAAAAGGCCTGCCGATATCGCCCCTCCAAGGTGCGTAAAACACCCCCACCCGCGCCAGAGCCGCCCGCAACCGAAAGCTGCGGTGTGACGGTGATATCGGCGCTGTCCCCCAACATACGGAAATAGGGCAAGCCAATGCGCGTGCCCAAGCGCGAATTGACCGCATAGGTGGGCGCCAGCAATCCGTTTGCCCGTGCCACCGTTGGGTCAGGGGTGCGCAACCACGGCGTGTAAAGCACAGGCGTGCCTGCCACACGCAATTGCGCATCACGATAGGTGATGCTGCGCGTCTCTTGATCATGCACCGCGCGGCGGGCGCGCAATTCCCACAGCGGTGTCGCGTTTTCCGAACACACCTCGCAGGCTGAGGCCCGCACATAGGGGAATTCCGTATAACGCCCTTCGCGGCGGATCATTTCTTGGGCTGCAATTTGCAGGTTCTGGTCAATCACCTGTCGGGCGGCCACGACCACACCATCGGACAGATCGGCGGATAAATCCGCGAATGCGCCATAAAATACCTGCGCCCCCCCGCTTTCGATCAGATAGAGGGGGCCATCAATCATAACGCGATCTGTCTGCGCGTCATAGGCAAGGCTTGGCGCGCGCAATTCCATATTATCATAGAAAATTTGGACGTTGCCCGCGGCGCGATAGGTCTGCGTGGCTTGATCAAAGCTGATATTATCCGCGATCAATGTCGAGGGAAGGGGATGGTCAGCGGCGCTTGGGTCATCTGCCCTTTGCGCCAAGCCCCAAGTCGCCGTCAATGTGGCCCCGAGCACCACCCCCAGACCAAGACCCACACCAAGCCGAAGCGGCGCGGAGACATCGCGCACGCTGTTCCAAAAATATCTATGCCAGTTGCGCGCCAAGATGATCCCTCCGTGGTGACTGTGTTAGAGGAGTAGCGCCAAGCTGCCAAGAGAAGCAGCAGGGCGCGGGATGATTTTTCTAACGCGACTGTGCAATTGCACCACTGGCGCGCAGATACCCCCAAGCAATAGCAATCATCGCCATGCCCGCCTGCCCGTGTTCATTCATCATGGTTGTGTTGCCCAGACCCGCCACGAGGAACCCCGTGGCGATCAACACGCCCGCCTGTGCAACGGCACGCGCAAGGGGCTGCGCCGCGTCACGCCGCAGCGCAAGGGGCAGGAAGGCCCAGAAATAGGCAACCAGCAGCCAGCTTATCAGAACCACCCCGACCAGACCGCGTTCAATCAACATAGTTGTCCAGAGGTTATGACCATGGCCAAAGAACCAATAGCGATCTTTAATCGCGTCATAATCGCGGCCATCGGCTTCGACCTCGGCGCGCACGATTTCTTCGGCGGTGGCAAGGCCAAAGCTTTGAAAGCCTGTGCCAAACACTGGGTGACGGTCGTACACCTCGAGGGCGGAGTTCAAGATCTTGTCGCGCCCAGACCACAGGTCATCGCCCGTGACACGCACCACGGCCTCGGCGCGAAACTCGGCGGCCGCAGGCAGGGTCAAGATACCCGCGGCAATTGCACCAAAGCTCAGCGCCGCATAGGCCAAGTGGCGTAATTTGCGCGCCGCCAGTGCCGCCATAATCGCCGCAACGGCGATGATGGCCACAATGGCAATCCCACTGACCAAGCTGCGCGAGGGCGGCAAATAGGCCAAGGTGGTGGCTATCGCAAAAACCCCAAGCGATTTGAGCAAAAGATCACGCGTTGACAACATGGCAATCCCCAGCGCCAAGGGGATCAGGGAATACATTCCCGAATGGTTCACATGGCCCACCGAACGGAACTCAGGAAACGGACGGTCATTCAACGACCATGAATAGAAGCTTTCCAAAACGGCAATCCCGCCCCCCAAAAGCAATGCCGCGACCAAGATTTTCACGTGAACCGCCGTGTAACTCAACCGCCCCACGGCCAGCACAAAAAGGCCGAGCAAGGTCCAGCGTGTGGCGCTGTCTTGGGGCGGCAAGACATCACGAAACTCGGACAGGGCAGGCCCGATCCACAGCACCGCAATCAAACCCGCAATCGGCCAGTCAAACGGGCTTGCCCGACCGAGGCCGCGCAGGCGTAGAGATTGAACCACAAAGGCAAACAGGAATAATAAGCTTGCCGCATTTTTGGGGGCCTCGAACAAGGGCAAGGCAAAAAATGCCAATGCCAAAAGGGCCACTTCCCCCCAAGAGGCCACGCGGGCCTGTCTTTGCCCTGAGGCTGAGAGGTCAATCATCTCTGCCCGTCCTTTCCGCTTTAATGACATCGAGATAACGCGCCAACACCTGATCGGGTGCAAGGCTGTCAACAAAGGCCTGATCTGCCGCGCTGACCTTCAGCGCAGCTGTTCCAAGCTGATCGACCATCGCCTGCGCGAGCCCCGCCTCATCGCCCTGTGCAATCAACTGCAACGCGCCGATGTGCTGGGCCAATTCCCGCGACCCTGCCGTTTCTGTCGAGATGCAAGGCAAGCCTGCCGCGATGGCCTCAAGCGTGGCATTGCCAAGCCCCTCATAGAGCGAGGTCGAAACGAACAAATCTGCTGCGGACAGATGCGCAAAAATATTATCGGTAAAACCAAGGAGGTGGACTTGCCCTGAAAGGCCCAGTTCTTGCGCCTGCGCCTCAAGCCTTGCGCGCTGATATCCCTCGCCTAAAATCACAAGGCGATCATCGCTGTGGCCACGGGCCGCTACAGTCGCGGCGAAGGACCGCAAGAGCGCCTTGAAATTCTTGACCCCATCAAGCCGCCCCACCGAGATCACAACACGGCCTTTGGGGCCTGCTTCCACCGTTTGAACCGCCCCACCCTGCCCACGCTGACGATCCACAGGGTTTAGAATTGTCGTGAAAAGACGGGGGTTAATTCCGCAAAACCGTTGCAACTCCGCCCCAATGCCGTGGGAAACCGTAATGATCCCCGCCGCGCGCGGGTAAAGCAGGCGAAATTCAATGGGCCGTGTGCGCCGTTTCCATGCCGAAGGTATATCAAATAACTGACGCGCAATCTCCGTATGCTCAACGATAAACACGGGCGGCAAAGCGGGCGCGATCAGTTTGGCCCGCAGCATTGCCTTATTGACCGTGGTCATATGCGAGACGATTGCGTCAATCCGTTCTGCGGAGCAGATTTTGCGCAAGGCGCGCGCATTGGAAAATGCGTTATGCGCCGCGCGAAAATCCCCATATTCATAGATTTTCGTGGATTTGGGAAAGGCGTCTTTCAGCGGCCCATGGTTTTGTGACACCGCCAAAACAATGTCCACATCATCGCGGGCCATGCTTGCGTTAACGAGATCAAGGATCACCCGCTCGGCCCCGCCGCCTGCCAATGTATCGGCGACCATAAGGAGGCGTAAACGGCTCATCTTCTGCACACAGTCCCTTTCAATCCCGCTCTATGCTTGACCTTTTTAGCCACCGCTGTCTATCACCTGTCACGGGTTTTGATCGGCGGGGCGCATCATTGCAACAGCAAAGCGACTATTTGAACCATGAGGGTGGGGCATGATCATCACGCGCCTTATCGGGGGATTGGGCAACCAGATGTTCCAATATGCGGCAGGTGCGGCGCTTGCGGCGCGCACGGGTCAAGAATTGCGTCTCGACCTGACCAGTTTGCGCAAATACAAACTGCATCAGGGCTATCAGTTTGAGCAAATTTTTAAGGGCGATTTTCAAACCGCGTCAAAACTGGATTTGTTTCGCGTCTTGGGGTTTGGAATGCGGCGTGGCGTGCGGGGCAGCGTGACCCCAGACCCCCGTTTGCCGAACCCGCAAACAGGGCCGAAAATTCGGCAACCCACGCATAATTACTGGGACGGTTTCAGCGCCTTGTCGGGAAAAACCTATCTCGCGGGCTATTGGCAATCGCCCAAATATTTCCAAGGGGCCGAGGAAGCGATTGCCCGCGCCTTTGAGTTTCGGGAGGATTTTACGGGCGAGAATGCGCAGATTGCCGCGCAAATGGCAGGTTGCACCGCCGTCAGCCTTCATGTGCGGCGCGGCGATTATGTGAAGAACGCCAATGTGAACGCCTTTCACGGGATTTGTGATTGGCCTTATTACAAGGCGGCCATGGCCCATATGCGCGCGGGCCTCGATGCGCCGCAGTTTTTCGTGTTCTCAGACGATCTAGACGCGGCAAAGGCCGAATTCGGTCAGGGCGCGGATATCACCTATGTCACGGGCAACACGGGCGCGGTCAGCTATCGCGATATGATGTTGATGGCGCGCTGCAAACACCATGTGATCGCCAATTCCAGTTTCAGTTGGTGGGGGGCATGGTTGGCCCGTGCGCATGGGGTGGCGGATGATGGCCAAATCGTCATCGCACCAAAAATTTGGTTCGCAGGCAGCCCTGAGCCGATGGAAGACATTTATCTGCCCCATTGGGTGAGGATGTAACGCCATGAGCCCGAAACGTGAATTGCAGCGATGGTTGCAGAATATGCGCCTAAAATGGCGGTGGCGGCGCGCGGTGCAAACCACGCCAAAAGGTCTTGATGTGGCGCATGGGCTAGACCGCTGCGACATCACCTATATCAACCTTGATCACCGCACGGATCGGCGGGAACGGATCGAGGCGGAATTTGCCAAGATCGGCGCGCAAAATGTGACCCGCTTTGCCGCCCATAAACACGCGCGCGGCGCAACGGGCTGCGCCATGTCGCATCGCGATGTGATCGAAGCCGCCACCCCCGTAGAGGGGCGGATCACCATGATCTGCGAGGATGATCTGGAATTTCTGGCAGATCGCGCGCGGCTCGATCATTTGATTGAAACATTTTACCGCGACAGCCGCATGGATGTTCTGTGTCTGGCCTATAATCGGCGCAACGGGGTCGAAGTCTGCGAGGATTTTCTGATCACCTCAAACACGCGCACCATGTCCTGCTATTTGGTCAAGCCGCAGGTTGTAGAGGCGCTGCGCGAAACTGCGAGAGAGAGCGTGAGACGCCTAGAAGCGGGAGAGCCTGATAAAACCGCAGCTGTGGATATCACATGGCAGGTGGCGCAGCGCAGATTTATCTTCGCCCTTGCCCGCCCCCGTGCGGCGCAACAGGCCGCCTCTTATTCCGATATTCTGGGTCGCACGGTTGATTACAACCTTTGAGAGGCCCCGCGCGGCACTGGACAGGCACGGCCCGTCTCGCTATCGCAATATCTGACGCTGTTGGGGAACATCTATGTTTGGCCTTTCGCAACATCTCTTTGGACTGGGACGCGGCACCAAGCGGCTGATCCAAGTCACCTTTGACGCGCTGGCCATTGTGTTTTGCTTTTGGCTGGCGATGGCGCTGCGCCTTGATGGGAACATCATGGCGATGGGGTCGCGCCCCTATTACGTGTTGCTGCCGGTTATTCCGATTACGATCTTTGTCTTTGTGGGGCTTGGTCTGTATCGCGCGGTGATCCGATATATGGCGGATCGGGCCGTGCGCACGGTGGCCATTGGGGTTCTGATCTCCGCCGTGACCATGTTCCTTCTCAGCCAAGGGTTAAACCTGCGCGTTCCGCGTTCGGTTCCCGCGATTTATCTCGCGCTTTTGCTGATTGTGGTGGGGGGCACGCGGTTCATTATGCGCGGCATTTACCTCAGCACACAAGCAGCCACGCGTGAGCCCGTCTTGATCTATGGCGCAGGCGAAGCAGGCCGACAGGTGTTGCAAGCGCTTGAGCAAAGCCGAAATTACCGCCCTGCCCTTTTCGTGGATGACAATGGCAAATTATCAGGCAGTGAAATTGGCGGCGTGCGCATCGTGCGCCCAGATCAGGCTTCCGCGCGGCTCAAGAATTTGGGGATCAAAACCGCGCTTATCGCGATTGCAGACAGCAACCCCGCAGGACGGCGCAAAGCAGCGCAGGTTTTGGCCGATCTGGGGCTAGAGGTGCGGGTGATCCCCAATATGTCCGATCTGGTTTCTGGCCGCGTGCGGATATCGGAATTGCGGCGTATCACGGTTGAGGAATTATTGGGGCGCGACCCCGTCCCACCGCTGCCTGATCTGATGTCGAAAACCACCCATGGCAAATCTGTTATGGTGACAGGCGCCGGCGGCTCGATTGGCAGCGAGCTGTGCCGCCAAATTTTGGAACAAAACCCAAGCAAGCTGGTCCTATTCGAGAATTCGGAATTCGCGCTTTATCGCATTTTGGAGGATTTGCAGGCTTGGCTTGCACCGCGCGCGGGCACAACGCAGCTGATCCCGATCCTCGGCTCAGTCACACAGGAAGGGCGCGTGGCGCGCGCCATCACAGAGAATGCGGTCGAAACGCTGTTTCATGCGGCGGCCTTCAAACACGTGCCGCTTGTCGAGGCGAATATCCTTGAAGGTCTGCGCAACAATGTCTTTGGCACGAAATGCGTGGCCGAAGCCGCAGGGCGTTTGGGCGTTAAAAACTTTACCCTGATTTCCACAGATAAGGCCGTACGCCCCACCAATGTGATGGGGGCCACCAAACGCGTGGCGGAATTGGTGATGCAAGCCACCGCCAAGGCCTATCCTGACACGCGCTTTTGTGCGGTGCGCTTTGGGAATGTGTTGGGCTCATCTGGGTCCGTCATTCCTAAATTTACCGACCAAATCCGAAAAAGTGGCCCCATCACCCTGACTGATCCTGAAATCACCCGCTATTTCATGACCATCCCCGAAGCCGCACAATTGGTGATCCAAGCAAATGCAATGGCCCAAGCAGGCGAAATTTACCTTCTCGATATGGGGGAGCCGATCAAGATCCTAGAGTTGGCCCGCACCATGGCCCGCCTTCAGGGGCGCGAAACCTATATTGCAGGGCAAGAGGCCCCGATTGCCGATGGCCTCGCGATTGAAATCACGGGGCTGCGGCCTGGTGAAAAACTCTATGAAGAGCTTTTGGTCGATGACGGGGCAGAGGCCACCGCGCATCCGCGGATTATGCTGGAGCCTGCCAAATATGAGGTAGACCCAAGCGACACCCCCCGCGCGCTTGCGGCCCTAGAGGCCGCGCTGCAGGCCGAAGATGGCGCAAGCATCATCGATACTTTGCGCAGCTTACCCATCGGGTATCATCAGTCGCGGGCGTAGATATCTTCGTGGCGGATGATGTCATCCTCGCCCAGATAGCTGCCTGTTTGCACCTCAATCAGCACCATCGGGATTTTTCCAGGGTTCTCCATGCGGTGGATCGCGCCGAGGGGCACGTAAACCGACTGGTTCTCGGACACCATTTTGACCTCGTCACCGATGGTGATTTTGGCGGTGCCCTCAACCACGATCCAATGTTCCGCCCGATGTTGGTGCGATTGCAGCGACAACACGCCGCCCGGTTTCACCACAATGCGTTTGACCTGAAACCGCGCGCCTAAGGCAAGGCTTTCGAACCACCCCCAAGGGCGATAATCGCGCGGGAATTCGGTGGCCTCTTTTGCGCCTTGCTGCTTTAGCAAATCGACCGCCTCGCGCACCCGCTGGCTTTGATCTTTGGGGGCGAGCAATACCGCATCGCCTGTGGCAATCGCGACCATGTCCCGCAGCCCGATACCCACCAAGCGCAGCTTTCCATCATCGCTGCGCAGCATCGTGTTTTCACAATCGATCGCATGGGCGTGGTCAGAGATCAGATTGCCCTGCGCATCGCATTGAGTGGCCGACTGTTCCGCCACGGCGGTCCAGGATCCGAGATCCGACCATTGCCCCTCATAAGGCATAACAGACAGGTTATCCGCGCGCTCCATAATCGCGTAATCGATAGAGATATCGGGAAGATCGCGCCATGCGGCAGGATCAAGCCTGAGGAAATCAAGGTCGGCTTTCGCACCCTCAAGGGCCGCGCGGGCGGGGGTCAGCATTTCGGGTGCGTGCGCCTCGAATGCGGCAATCATCACATCCGCGCGGAACAGGAAGATACCCGCGTTCCACAGGTAACGGCCCGAGGCCAACATGGTTTTCGCAGTGGCAAGATCGGGCTTTTCCACAAAGCGGCGGAGAGGCAGGCACGCGCCCCCTGAGCCTTCGCCCAATTCCAGATAGCCATAGCCCGTCTCAGGGCGGTCGGGGCGAATGCCAAATGTGACGATCTGCCCTGCCTCTGCCGCCGCTTGCGCGGCCAAGACCGCCGCGCGAAACGCTACAGGGTCGGGAATGACATGGTCTGACGGCGCCACCAAGAGAAGGGCCTGCGGATCGCGCGCGGCGGCCCAAAGGCTTGCCGCCAAAATCGCGGGCGCGGTGTTACGCCCCTCAGGCTCTAGGATCAAGGCCTGCGGGGGAATGCCGATGCCCTGCATCTGCTCGGCCGCCGTGAAGCGAAACGGGTCAGAGGTGATCACCACGGGCCCCGCAAACCCCTGCCCCGACAGGCGCCGTGCCGCCTGTTGAAACAGGCTGCCATTCCCGTGCAGTTGCACAAATTGCTTGGGAAAGGCCGCGCGACTGACAGGCCAAAGCCGCGTCCCAGACCCGCCGCAAAGGATGATGGGGTAGATTTGATTATCCTTGGCCAATGTTCTGTTCCTTCCCCAACCCCGCAAGGCTTACCGCAACGCCAGCTTATGCACGGACATACCAATCGTCAAAATGCGAGACATCCTCGAATTTACGCACATAACCATTCCCCGTCAGAAGCGCGTGAATTTTGTCACGTTCTGGCGTATAGTTATGCTCGCACGTGATGACGCGGAATTGACGTTTGCTGAAATCGAAATTCGACAGGATTTCATATTCGCTGCCCTCGGTGTCGATGGACAGATAATCGACAATCGCGGGCGCATCATGCGCGTCTAGCAGATCATTGAGGGAAATTGTCTCAACCTCATAGCGCGTGCCCTTTGCGCGGCGCTTTGCGTGACCATCCGAGGATGAAAACGCGTCAATGGTCGACAATTCTTTGCTGCGCGGAACCTCGTTAAAAGTGAGCCGCTCACCACTGGCCCGCCAAACACAGCGGGTCTCGATGTTGGCTTTGCGGTTGGCTTTCAGATCGCTGTGCCATGAGCGCGCAGGCTCGGCTAAAATACCCGTCCAATTGAATTCGGTTTCAAGAAGGTAACTGTTCGACAAATCAACGCCATTGGTCGCGCCGAATTCCACGAAAAATCCCCCTTCTTTGAAACCCAATTCACAAAGCGCGAAAATATCTTGCCGCAGCTGCGACCGCGATTTGGGGAGGGCTTGGAGGGCTTTATGGGCAAGGTCAGGAGTTTGCTTGGAGAGAAGCAGCAGATCCCGCCGCATGGTTTCGGCGGCGTGGTGCTCGTTGTAGAGCCACCTGATCTTTTCACGGGTCCATAACTCGTACCCCATTGGTTTGAAGATTTTATTCAGTGTTCCGCGCATTTTTTATTTCCTTAATTTAACGATGTTGCCTGTGCTGTAAGATCAGATCAACCTGAATAAGGCTCCCGTTGGACCCATATACTTGATCGCAAATATTGACCAACTCGAAGCCAAGCTCATCAAAACGCGCAAGATATTCGTGAAGCGAATGCTGACCCAGATAAGTTTCTGACAAAATAACTTCACATTTGACCACACTGACTATGCCCGATTTCAAGGTGTTCTCGCCCCCTGTAAGCACCTTATATTCCGCACCCTGCACATCAATCTTGAGAAAGTCGATTGATGCAATCGCATTTTCGGCAACAAATTGATCAAGCGTAGAGAAGTCGCAAGTCACCGATCCCGTGGCGTGTAAATCCTGATGGCCGCTCCATGTGATTTGTGCGGCATCTGACAAAACTAGAAGCGAATTGGTCCCCGAACCTTTGTTCGTAAAAAAGGTCTGACTTTCTACCTTGTCGGACAAACCAAACGGAAATGTGCGCACTTTGTCGCTTTGACGCTTGGCGAGACGTTCATAGGTTTCGGGGAAAGGTTCGAAGGAAAAGAACCGCGCGTTAGGAAAAAGTTTCGAATACTCCTCAATAGTCTGCCCTTGATGCGCGCCTACATCGAAAATGACCAGTTCTTCATGCCGTTTGCGACCAAGCAAATGAAGAAGCGTGCTGCGGCTTTTGCTGTTGATGTTTATCTTGTGAAGGTCATAGCCGAAATTGCGAGCGATGAGTTGCAATAGCTTTTTCAATGAAAATCTCCACGATGGCGGCAAACGGTCTCGCTTAGGACACCCGAATATCGTTCAGCCTTTGTTGAATTTCCGATGGGGCCAGGCGCGTCAATTCTAGACGCCCCATCGGCGCAAATGACTTGAACAGGCGCAAATCATCATGCGCACAGGCCAAGATGAACCCATCTGAAGAGGTGGTATGGGTATCAGGATCAGAGCTGACTTCGATGCAATACCCATAGTCGGAAAGAAGCCCAAGGCACGCCTCATGCAGTGGATTAGAATGCGTTGATACAAAGACATAATCCACCGCCTTGGCAGTCAGGCTTTGGCTTGCGCCCTGCAACATTTCGACTTCGAAGCCTTGGATATCTGAATGAAGCAGAGTCAATTTTGGATGGGTGTTTGCGTGCAAATGCGCATCCACAGAAAAATGGCCATTGCCGACAAAGTCGTTGATGAACCGCCCCTCATAGTCGTTCAACGCGAAATTATGTTGCCCTGCCGCAAGGTTGACAGGGTCAGGTTCGACCAGCGTCACCTCTGCATCAGCAAATGCCAATTTCATCCACATTGAGTAGTGACCCCAATATGCCCCCAGTTCCAACATAGTAATTGGATCAGAATAGTGAGCAAGGCGGGTCAGAAGTGTCTGAAAACAAAACTCCTCAAGCGGTTCATGGACGCCACGATTGAGGATCAAAATATCAGAAAACCCGCTGTAATAAGCAAAGGCTCCCCGAACGGGAACCTTGTTTCCGTTGTGCAGAACAACATTGCCTGCCCCATCAAGATATCCGGACTGTGGGACACGATTGATCATAAGATTTAAAGGGTCACTCAAAATCTCGCGATGACGTTCGATGAAATTGTTGGCCTTGCCGAGGGTTGATACATCAGCGGGATTTCGAAGTTTTATACGCTCATAGGCCGTGTTGGCGAGTGTCTCAAACTTTCTTCGCGACAATATCTTTGCAAGTAGATTTGTGAGTGCCGTCATTTTAAATCCTACAAATCAAATATTTGCGAACCGAACCAAGCCGAAAATCGCACCCGCACGGGGTGGTAAAATGTTGGTATTGCCTTCAAACGGAAATCCTTTCCATCACCCCTGCGCGACCCTGATATAGTGGGATCCCCGCCGAAGAAACCGTTTTTCGATCAAATGCCAAGACAACAGCGCCATGATGAGCGTGGATGCCACAATGCCGATCAGCGTGAGGGTCGGGTGGCTCTCGTTCAGCTTGAAATGCTCCGCGGCTTGAATGATCGGAAAGTGGAACAGATAGATGCCATAGGACACATCCCCAAATCGGCCTATTCCAATGGATAGAATTGGGCTGGCCGCGATTGCGATGACGAAGAGCGCAATGAGGATCATATCAAGCCCAACTGACCAAGGCGCGGGCATTTGCGGCCGAGCGGCGATGTAATAGAGTAAAAAAATCAATGTGATGATACCGACCTGCACGCGCGATAGGGTAAGAAAACCCAAGACACTGCCCATTACAAAATACCCCATTTGCCCGGGGAATTGGTGCCCAATTGTGGGTCCCAATGGATGGCCAAAATAATAGGTGAAATATAGATACCAAACCAAAGCCCCTGCCAGGCACAGCGCTAGCGTCACTGTATGGCCTAAAACCCTGTAAAACAGACACAAAAAGGGCACGGTGAAATACAGCATCACCTCCACCTTGATCGTCCAAAGTGAGCCGTTCAGAGCGGTAAGGTGATTATCCTGCAGAGCGCCTGGAAGGCTCGGCTGCAGAAAGTTCATCAAGCTGAGATTGGCGGCCAAATAGCGCAATGTCTCTGGGTGGGTGACAAAAGTTGCCAAAGGCAAGGAGGTTGTCAGTGCGCCAATACAAAGGCAAAACAGGATCACCCCGATATAGGCGGGATAAATGCGGCGCAGACGCTTGCCGAAATAATCGCGCAAACCCGTGCTGGACAGATAGCTTTTTGTTACCAGATAACCGCTCACAGCGAAAAATCCCGAAACCGCCATATGTGTATCAAAGACGTATGCAAACGGGCGCAACGGTGCGTTTGAGCTGAGTTGGGTCGCATGACCAAACACGACAATCATCGCCAGAATAAAGCGCATCTCATCGAAGCTGTTGGTTTCGCGTATGGGAAGATCGGCCTGCTGGGTCACTTGCTAATCCTATTTATCGGCCTTGTCGGACCGCCTTATCGGCATGGGTCACACTGTTTGCACATTACCCGTCAAACGCGGTTTTTCGGCACAAATCGCTTGTGCCATGACCGCGCCATTCGATCGTTGAACCGTTTTAGACATGCCTGCAAGAAACTGTCCGCACCACAATATTCGCGGCGCAGTTGCGACATGAGGGGTGACGCGGGCAAGGCGGGTTCGGTGACGCAGCGCGCGTTCACACTTCCTGCGATCATGAACCCATTCGCAAATGTTGGCCATGCATTTTCGAGAAGATAATGCTGCTCCTGCACGCCGTCCAGATAGCGCTCGAAACCCCACGGATCCGCGATGCCCCGCGCCAATTTAGCGTCAATCAATTGTTCAAGATAATCCATGCGCCAGATGCACGCCACGAGGGAATTGTAAGTTTCATATCGGCGCGACATTGGCATCAACCTTGTGCGCCCCTCGGAAAGAGACTGGCTAATGTCCCAGTTCTCATCATCCCACGGGCGGTGACGCTTGGTTGGCCAATGGTTGAGCATATATTGCCCCCCCGCCCCTTTGAGAATGCGGAAAGCCTCGGACAATCTGGCATCATCAACAGGGGCCAAGGGACAAAGATCTTCGAGAAGTAAAAATACATATTGCACTTTTGGAAAGCGCAAGCGCAGCTCATGCAGGGCTTCGGACAAAAGACCAAGGAACGATGCAGACGTACCCACAAACACATCCTCGCCTTCGGCCTGGCCATCCGTGGCGATGAGCATATCCGGACGGTTGGGCCAGAACAGATCAAGGTTCTGCCGAATTGCAGGTAGGTATTTTTCCATTTTTGAATAGGTCATCACCAACAGCGACACATCCTGCCCCCACGGACCAGGCTGGTGTTGATCGTTTTGCGCCATAAGGGATACCGCCATTCAGCGTCTCCATATTTTGCCGAGGGTGTTTTGGTTTTATACAGAGACACAAATACAGAACACGTTCCTGTCCCTAAGCCCTTCACAAAGGGGGATCAACCCATGTCACACTGTCCCAAGAAATTTGGATTAACCAAATTTCTTGGGACAGGCTTGATTGCCATAGCCCCAAATTGCTCATAAACACGCCCCAAGGCATCGGAGGGTTACATGAAGCGCGCACTTATTACGGGGATTACGGGGCAGGATGGCTCCTATCTGGCGGAGTTTTTGCTGGACAAAGGCTATGAGGTTCACGGGATCAAGCGGCGCGCGTCTTTGTTTAACACGCAGCGAGTGGATCATATTTACGAAGACCCTCATGTCGATAATGCGCGGTTCAAACTGCATTACGGCGATCTGACGGATAGCTCCAACCTCACCCGCATTTTACGGGATATCGAACCCGATGAGGTCTATAACCTTGGCGCGCAATCGCATGTCGCGGTCAGTTTTGAGGCGCCTGAATATACCGCCGAGGTGGATGCGATTGGCACGTTGCGCCTTTTGGAGGCGATCCGCTTTTTGGGACTAGAGAAGAAAACGCGCTTCTATCAGGCTTCAACCTCGGAACTTTACGGGCTTGTGCAAGAAACACCGCAGCGCGAGACGACCCCCTTTTACCCGCGTAGCCCCTATGCGGTGGCGAAACTTTACGCCTATTGGATCGCGGTGAATTATCGCGAAGCTTACGGGATCTATGCCTGCAATGGCATCCTATTTAACCATGAATCCCCGCGCCGCGGCGAAACCTTTGTCACCCGCAAGATTACGCGCGGCATGGCCAATATCGCACTTGGGCTAGAGCAGTGCCTTTACATGGGCAATATCGACAGCCTGCGCGATTGGGGCCACGCCAAGGATTATGTGCGAATGCAGTGGATGATGCTGCAACAAGACGCGCCCGAGGATTTCGTAATCGCCACGGGCCAGCAATATAGCGTGCGCGACTTCATCACTTGGACCGCCGCCGAATTGGGCCTGAGCCTCGAATTCAGCGGCCAAGGCTTGGAGGAAATCGCCACCGTGACCGCGGTCAACAGCGACAAGGCGCCCGCCGTGAGAGTGGGCGATGTGGTGATGCGCATCGACCCGCGCTATTTCCGCCCTGCAGAGGTGGACACACTTTTGGGCGACCCCACCAAGGCGCGGGAAAAATTGGGATGGGTGCCAGAGATCACCGCGCAAGAAATGTGCGCGGAAATGGTCGAGGCCGATTTGACCGCCGCACGCCGCGCGAAACTTCTGGCCGAGCATGGCCTGGACCTGCCCGTCAGTTTGGAAGGCTAAGATGCATTACGCGCTGAAGGGAAAACGGGTCTTTGTCGCGGGCCATCGTGGAATGGTGGGCAGCGCCGTTTGCCGCCGCCTAGAACGCGAAGATGTGGAACTGGTAACCACCACCCGCGCGGAATTGGATTTGCGCGATGCGGGCGCGGTGGCCGCGTGGATGGCTGACAGACGCCCCGATGTGGTGGTGATGGCGGCGGCCAAGGTAGGTGGCATTCACGCCAATAACACCTACCCCGTCGATTTTCTGCAAGACAATCTGATGATCCAGAACGCCGTTATACAAGGTGCTCATCTGGCTGATGTGGAGCGGTTCTTGTTCCTCGGATCATCCTGCATCTACCCTAAATTGGCCCCGCAACCTATCCCTGAGGACGCGCTGCTGACAGGCCCGTTAGAACCCACGAACGAACCTTATGCCATTGCCAAAATCGCGGGGATCAAATTGGTCGAGGCCTATCGCCGCCAATATGGCCGCGATTGGATTTCCGCCATGCCCACAAATCTTTACGGGCCAGGGGACAATTATCACCCCGAAAATTCCCACGTCCTGCCCGCGCTTCTGCGCCGTTTTCATGAAGCGAAACTGCGCGGTGATCGCGAGGTCGTGGTGTGGGGCTCAGGCAAACCTTTGCGCGAATTTATGCATGCCGATGATCTGGCCGATGCGCTGGTCTTTTTACTGCAACACTACACAGACGCGCCGCATATCAATATCGGATCGGGCCAAGAAGTCAGCATCCGCGACTTGGCCGAGATCATTCGCGATGTGGTGGGGGGGGATGTCGCCCTGCGCTTTGACACAAGTAAACCCGATGGCACGCCAAGGAAACTGATGGACAGCGGGCGGTTGGAGGCTTTGGGGTGGAGCCCGCAGATTGGGCTGCGGGAGGGGGTTGCACAGGTTTATGAGGAATTCAAAACCGCCGAGGCCCTAGCGGCGCGGTAAACGCCCCGTATAGCGCCAAAGATAGCGCGCCATACTGCCAAGGTGCCATTTTAGGTAGCGCAGATTGCGATGGCTCTGACGCTGCGCGTCATGGATCACTTCGGCTTCTGGTGCGATCATCACAGGCAAACCCTGCTGCCAGAGCCGCGTGCAGAGATCGGCATCCTCATAATAGAGGAAATAGCGCTCATCAAAGCCGCCGATTTCCTTGAACGTTTTACTTTGAAACAACATGAACATTCCCGCCACCCAATCCACGAGCGCGGGTTCCGTCAGGCTGTGGTCTTGGCGCCCTGTGGAGAGGCCAAGCGCCTTGGCGATAAGCCGCGGGATTGTGGGAAAGCGGCGCGCGCTGTCCTCAATCTCCCCTGCCCCGTTTTTGACCAAGGGCGCCAATGCGCCAAATTCCCGCTGCTTTGCCGCAGCAAGAAGTGCGGGGAAGGGGTCACGCGAGATCCGCAAATCAGGGTTGAGAACGGCGAAATATTCCGTCTCGCACCGTTGAAACGCTTGGTTATGGTTCGCGCCAAAGCCGAGCGGGATGTCGTTTTGGATATGCTCGATCACCAGCCCCAAGTTATCCAGATCAGCCAAGTCGGGCTGGGGTAAATTATGGGTCAGGATTACCTTTCTAATTTGACCACACCGCTTCAAGTCACACAGCAGCGAAAGGACAAAGGCCAACTGACCATGACTAACAATGGAAAGGGTCAAACAAGTGCTCATTGTCCAGATTTTATTTCATTAATCTTGTGAATAAACTGATCAGCGTGCACACTCCGACGAAAATTATTTAGATAATCCCAATCTGGGGAAATTGGAACATCCAACCCCTTCACCGCTGCTAGCAACCTATTTTTAATCTTCTCAACATCACTTTGATATATGTCACCAGTTTTGCTCTCCAATATCAGATCAGCAACAACCATATTTCTAAAAACACCAACACCCATAATTTCCACCCCAGAAATCATCAATTCAAAAATCTTTCCGCTGACGACACTTCTACTCATATCACCTAACACTGGACTCGAGCTTACGCCTAGAAAAAGCAAAAGAGTTGAACCCTTTATTAACGAAAAGACACTGGAACGAGGTACCACCCCACAAAACTCGACAAACGGCTGCAAATGACTATCTGAAAGTATTGCAGTTTGATCCAAGGCTTCACTGTTCCCAAAAAAACGAAGCTTAAGATCTCCTGGCACTATGTCGCCTGAAATACTGAGCTGTTTTATTGCTGAAATAACTGGTTGTATATTATGATGGCGTGGTATCACGCTACCAAAATAGGATATGTTTACTCCATCATGAAATTTATAAGGTTCTGATTTAGCCATCATATCTGAATCATAATCACTAAATCCATTAGGAATTAAAAGAAAAACTTTTGGTCCATGAAGCGACTTAAGGTAATCAATCATCTGGACGTTGATTGAAGAAATTATATCTGATTTTGACAAAATAAACCGCTCATGAATTCGTTCAATCCAGCGAAATACTGCGCAACCTTGATAAATTGGATTACCACTCCATAGATCTCTATAGTCTGCAACCCAAATCAAATTGGGAATCCGTTTCTTTAGAAATGCTGCAACGGAATGCGCAGAGTATGATGGTACGGTCGAAAAAACAAAGTCAAAATCTTTTTCATTGGAAATTTTTAAACTATGTCGTACAGCAATGGGCCACCAAAACGTGCGCGGGTCGAGATAATTACAAAAAATATTTCTCTTTAAAAAATTTTGGATAAGCCAAATCCTTTTCCTTATTCCTCCGATACCTCGGGAATATGATTGATCGTTGCCAGTGCGCGAGCTGCCTCTCAATAGTGATGGCACTTGATGCACCGAAATATTATTTAATTTCGATAAGTATGGTGGCAATTCCTGTTCAAAAGGCATTGTAATTACATGAACTTCACATCCGCTTTCCGCCCAATTTTTAACATATGAATTTATCCTTAAAACTCCTATCGAAGTTTCAGGGCCAAAATAAGTTGAAATAACCAAAATTTTCATTTTAGGAGACACTTTGACACCACCGACAAAAATTCACCCACCGCCAGACCTGCCATGAAAACGGCCGCGCGCCAGACAGCAAAAGGTCAAATTCTGCCACCAATTTCTCTTGGTCCAAAAACGGCAGGTCAAACGGGGCGGCAAGCCATTCCCGTAATGTGTCCGCCATCTGCCGCAGCCAGTCCAATTCAGGGGTCACAAAGCCAATCTTATCGCGCCGATCCAACACCACATCAGGCACGATCCCACGCATGGCGGCGCGAAAAACGTGCTTGGTCTCACCGCCTTGCGAGATCAGATATTCTTCTGGCATGGACAGCATCAATTCCGCGAAATCGGTGGTCAGAAACGGCACGCGGCTTTCCACCGAAAAGCGCATCGAATTGCGATCCCCGTGGCGCAATAACCCCGTCAGACCGCGCTCCTGCAGCGACCACGCCAATTCAGCCATCACGCGGCGGCCCTTCTGGCTGCGCTTTGGTGTCATGTCGGGAAAACGGAGCGTTACGCCACGATCCCGCAGCCATTCGGTGCTCAGCCAAGATGGGCGGGCCGTATCACCATTCATCTGCCGCATTGGGCCGTAAAGAGAATCCGGGGCGAGCTGAGCAGCGGCAGCTTTAATCCCAGTTACCTTACTTCGCCCTGGCCAATCTGACCATCCATTAAGGAACTCCAAAGCATCGCCAAAGCGCCCCGTCTCGATCAGCGAGCGCAGGCGTTGACCCGCATAGCCATTGTAACCCGCCAACAACTCATCCGCGCCCTGCCCATCCAGCGTAACCACCACGCCCGCCGCGCGGGCCGCTTGGAACACACGATATTGGGCATAGATGCTGGTGCTGCCGAAAGGTTCACCTTGCGCGGCGATCATATCATCCAGATCGCGCAGCAGGTCTTCGGGCGATACACGCACCTTGTGCGCGCGCGCGCCGATATGGGTGTTGATGTGATCCACCCATTTCTCCTCGCTCACCCGCGGATCAGAGGCGATGAAGCTGAAGGTGTTGATCTCCATCTGCGGCTCGACATGACGCATGGCGCAAACAACGGCCGAGGAATCCACACCGCCCGACAAAGCCGCGCCAATCGGCACATCGCTGCGCAAATGCAAGCGGATATTGTCGAGGAATGCGGCACGCGTGGCCTCGACCGCATCGGGAAAGGTCCAATCGTGGCGTTGCGCGATGGAGGGTCGCCACCAACAGATCGGATCACCGACCCTGTTTTTGGCAAGGTCAACCGTCAGATGATGCGCAGGCGCAAGCTGCTGCACCCCTTCAAAAAAACTATCCGTGCCGAAATCGTAATGCCCATGGACAAGATAATCATAACAGCGCTGCAGGTTCAGCGCGGGGCGCTTCAGCATCAGTTCCATCAACGCAGGGATCTCTGACGCGAAACAAAAATTATCATCCGATGCATGATAGAACAGCGGCTTGATCCCAAAAGCATCGCGCACAAGGGTCAGCGTCTGAGCATCGCGATCATAGATCGCAAAGGCGAACATCCCCTTGAGGCGCGACAAGCTCTGCACGCCCCATTGCGCCCAAGCGGCAATCAGAACTTCGGTATCGGTTTGCGTTTTGAACGAATACCCTAGAACACGCAGATCATCCCGCAACTCGCGGTAATTATAAATCTCGCCGTTGAAAACGATGGTGAAATTACCGTCATAGCTCTCCATCGGCTGGCGGCCAGCGGGGCTTGTGTCGATGATGGAGAGGCGGGCGTGGGCGAGTGCCATTGACCAAGAGGCGGACGACTGCGACCCACAATAGTAACGCATGTCGTAATCGTCTGGCCCGCGGTGCTGCAATTTGTCATAGGCGCGTTGAGAGGCTTCGCGATAAGACACTCGCGCGAAATCAAGTCCAAAAATCGCACTTCCCAAAATACCGCACATCTAGCGCACTGCCCGACCGAGTTTTCCGATAACTTTATTGGGAATAAGGCCGATAAAGAAAAGGAAGGCCATAAGACTGGCCAAGACCAATATCCTGAATACAAGTCCTGCGATGGGATGGGTCAAGAAAGTCATGAAATAAACTGAAATCAGAACCAGAACGAAAGCGGCAAAGATCCCTAGGCAGATTTTGCCCCAAGCGTAGGGAACATGATACAGCCCCTGACTTACCCGCACCCAAAAAACCCAAAAAACCAACGAGGACATGAAGGTCGCCAGTGCAGCCCCCCAGATGCCAAGAAATGGAACCAACAGGACGTTTGCCAACACACTCACAAGCGCCGCAGTTATACTGATCCAAAGCTGCCAAATGGTTTTTTTGGCGATACCAATCCCGGGTGCGAACACATAGATTTGAGACAGTAAGACACTCGGAACAAGAAGAGCGATTAACGGGGCGGCTTGGCTGTACTGCGCCGTTGAAAACACAAGTATGATCTCATGTGAAAACAGCCATACCGCCACGCAAAACAGCAATGCACCCGCTGCGAACAGGCTGAATATATCAGATAACTGGCCTGCCGTCTCTGGCTTCTCGTGATACTTATATACCAAAGGCGTCAATGCCGCCTGAACACCTGACACGAGTAAGGCGGCCATCATGGACAGGCGACTGGCAACCGCGAAAATACCAACTTGTTCCAAGCTTGAAAATTGCGCCAATGCGAAGCGGTTTGCGAATAGACTTATAAAAACAGCTAAGCTTGCAGGAACAAGCGGGGCCGAGAAACGAAGCATCTCCTTCAGATGCGACACCTCAAAGATAAACCCATATGAAAAACGAAGACGCCAAATGCACAGCAAGGACGCTGTCGCGACCGCCCCAACTTGAGCAAGGAGCACGCCAATGAGACCGAATTTCAGACCGAACGTCAGAAGCAACGCGAGCAAAATCGAAACGCAGGCATACACAAAAATAACGACCGTATACTCTACCCCGCGCAATTCCCAACGAAATTGGTTCAGAAGGACGACATAGATACCGTTCAAGCCGATAAATAGTGCGCCCAGAATAATAATCTCATGGGGCGCCGAGACATTGTTCAGAACCAACGGCGCAAGCATCGGCGCCAGAATGAGTGCAGACATCACGAATGTCGCATTTGACGCCACAACAAACCAAAATGCGGTGCTGGATACGACCCGTATTGCGGGTGGATCACTTACCTCTGCCAGGCGACGCGCGACTGCTTGGTATATCTCCAACCCGAAGGCAAGGTTGAGAAATGCGCTGCAAACGATGATAAGATCAAACACCCCATATTCATTCGGTGCAAGCACGCGCGTGTAGATGGGAAGCAGGAAAACCGACATGCCCTTGGCGACAACCATGCCGAAGGTATAGATTACGCTATCACGCCCTAATTGGGATACAAAAGACAGATCAGTCTGCCTTCTCTGACAACGCGATCAGCTTCTGCAGCAACCGCGGCTTGTCATCCACCCCAAGGGCCGATGGCCCATAGGCTTCGATTATGTCGCGTACGTTGCGCGCAGCTTGAATTTCCGACAATCCGCAGCCACCCACATAATCAATCTCATATGGGTCTACCCACCATTCGTCAGGAATATCATCGTTGAACAAGCGCAGATATCTTTCTGCGATCAGATCGATCGACCAGTAATCCGTCACAAAGGATTTTATCTTTTCGGAAAGGGCGTCCACCTTATCAGGGTTGGATAGCAAAAATTCCACCGCATCGTGAACTTTCTCTGGATGAACGTAGAGGGTTGGAGGGATCATGTGCTCGGGCAGATATCTTCGAATATCCTCAGAAAAATATCCGCCGACCACCGACACCTTTCCGAGCGTAGCGGCTTCGGTGGCAAATGCCGCCATTGGTGTGTCGGAATAAAGTTGATCTATCACGAAATCACATTGTTTTATGGCTTCAATGACCTCTGAATTCGGAACCCCAGAGAGGAGTTTTAGGTCTATCCGATGTCCGGCAGCCTTCAGATTATCAATGATCTTCAAAATCTCTGCCGTGCCCTTCGCGCCCTTTGAGGAGGGGGCGTGCAATGCGCGGACCGGCACGGTTGACTTTTGAGCAGAGTTTTCCATGGCATCCGCATGCTCGCGATGAACGGATGGCACACCGAGAATAAACCAGTTAATAAACTTTTTCTGATGAAGTTGCCCGCCAGCAGGATTATTTATTATGTGGGAGAAATATCTCTCTGCATTGCGGATGTTTTTCTTTTGCCGTCGCAAACGTGCCAAAAATCCATGAGTGGAATATCCGGCGGCACCATCAATGTAACATGGGCGAGAATCCGATCCAAGATATATTGCTATCGATTTTCTCTTCAATGCACTTAAATAAATATAATCCAATCGTGATTGAGAAAAAGCTTCGCCACAAATAAATATGAAAATATCACTTTTATGGGCCTCAATAATAAGAATAAAAAAACCGATAACTCTGTGCAGCAAAACGAAAAATATTTTATTTAATATAATATTTGAATTATTTCGCCGTTTTCCAAGCCATAACCAAGCGCGATGGATCGGTGTCGGGGCGCTGAAGTCACCATAGGCAAAGGGATGAGGATATCCGAGAACAACCTTGCATTCACAACCCAATCTCTGAAACCCATGCGCAAGGCCCTTCGCGACGCCAGCGACTTCTGTGGGGCCGATACATATTTTAGGGTTTTGCAAAAATTTCGCTCTAAGTCTTGCGCCGTCAGTCGCTGGTCAGAGCTACAACTCGTGCAGGGTTTCCATACGCCCTTGCACCCGCGGGTATATCAGTCATCACGAGGCTATTTGCGCCGATGACCGCACCATCTCCAATCCGAACACCCTTTGCTACAACGGCATTCGGGCCCAAGTAGCAATTAGACCCGATGTGGGTGGGGGCAGTTTGAATAGGGTCTCTTCCACCTGACAATGACCATGAAACGGTGTCATGGGTGTAAATTTGAACGCCCGCCGATATTGAACAGTAGTCTCCGATAGATAGCCCCCCACCCGAACCGTCCAAAACAGTGAACGGTCCAATCCATGTATGGCGACCCACGGAAACGCTTCCGATCACGAGGCTTGAATCATAAATAGACGATTTTTCCCCAAACCCCAATCGCGCCGCTTTTTCCCATCGGTCAACCACATAATCGCCAAAAGGCAGCGTGCGGTTAAGTTTTTCTGCAATCTCTGATTGCCGTTCCTTCCAAAATATTTTGAGCTTTTCTAACACGTAAACTCTTTCGTTACGGACTTGATCGCCTGCTGCACAGCGTCACAAACAAGCGCCACATCCACGCCTTCAAAGCAGGGCAATGTAAGCGTGCATTCCTGCAGTTTTGTTGAGACTGGATTGGGGCAGCCATATTTTGTCTCGTAGTATGTCAGCCCGCTCATGGCGTAGGTGCCGATGGTCGTCTCGACTGTATCTCTCAGCGCGATCACAAGGCGGTCGCGATCAATACTATCTGGCACTTTGAACACCACTGATTGCACATTATGGCGAACATTCGCGTCTACCTGCTGTGGCACAAACCCAAGGGGCGCCAAGTGATGTACATATTGCGCGCGTGTTCGCAGCCTTTGGTCAACAATTGCATCCAATCGAACCAACTGGCTGATCCCCATGGCAGCCTGAAGTTCGGACATCCTAAAATTATAGCCATAATCCACGAAATCGAGTGCGATGCCTTTCATACCCGCTGCGCCATGGAACAGCTTCGCGGTCAGCCAATCCGCCCATTGCGCATTATTGGTGGTGATCGCCCCGCCTTCGCCCGTGGAAATCAATTTTCTCGGGTGGAAGCTAAAGCAGGTCATATCGGCGATAGACCCGCATTTTTGTCCGTCAATCGAGCTGCCAATCGCGCAGGCTGCATCCTCGATTAAGGGAATGCCCAAGGCGTTGGCCGTTTCTTTGATGACATCCAACCCAGAAGGGTTGCCCAAAGCATCCACAAAAATAATCGCCTTTGTCGCCTTCGATATGCTGGCGGTCAAAGTTTCCACCGTCATGTTATATGTATCGGGGCTGACATCCGCGAAAACAGGGCGCGCGCCGAGATCTTCAACCACATTTGCCGTGGCAGGAAAGGAAAAGTCCGAGACCACGACTTCATCACCCGGCCCAATGCCCAGAAGTTTCAGACAGAGCCAAAGCGAAGTTGTTGCGGATGTCGTCAGAAAACAATGCTCAGCACCCGTGTAGGATTTTATGTCTTCGGCAAATTGCTCCACGAATTTGCCACGCGTAAATATCCCGCTTTCAAAAATCTCACGGAATTCCGCCTCGATATCTGGAAACGAGACATAGGGCTTGATCAACCGCACCTTATCCATCAGTCAGCCCGTGCTCGCGATTTATACCAATCCAAGGTTTCCCGAAGCCCTGTATCGAATGGCGTCAGACGATAATCTATCAATGACTTGATCCGCTTATTACATGAATTATGCGACAAAACATCAGAGTGGCGCGCTTCGCAGCGTTTGATTTCACCCTTAAAAGACAGAACTTTGCAAATTTTGTCGATCAAATCGGATATGGTGATCTGATTATCGGTCGAGACATTGACCGTATCGCCCGAGGGCAGAACCCTGTGCAGTTTCACAACTGCATCAACCGTATCATGGACATAAATGAAGTCACGGGATTGCAATCCATCCCCGTGGACCTCTGGCGTTCCACCATTGAGAATCCGCATTGCCGTAATTGGGATGACCCCTGCCAGCATGCCCTTGTAATTTTGTCTTGGCCCATAATTGTTAAAGGGCCGCACGATATAGGCATCTACGCCAAACATCCGCACATAGCTTTCAACGGCAAGATCCGCCGCCGCCTTGCCTGCGGCGTAGGTTGTGGTCGGATTGCGGGGATGGGCTTCATCCATCGGTTCATAAACGGCGGTTCCATAGACCTCGGAAGTCGAGAAATGGCAGAGTGTTTTGAACGCGCCCTTCCGCTGTGCCTCAAGCAAGTTGAGAGCCACGCGCACATTGGTATCAAAAGCATTGGCAGGATTCACAAAGGAATAATTCAAAGCCTTCGTTGCGCAATTGAAAACAGTATCAATGGCGTGTTTTTCAAAAATATAGTCCAAGCTCGTCATGAATTCGGCATCATCGCGGTAGAAGGTCACGCGCCCTGATGCCAAGGCCTCGGTCAGGTTATCTTCGGAACCCACAAAGAGATTGTCGATCACCGCGATATGCTTCGCGCCTTCAGCCAATAACCGATCAACCAAATGGCTGCCAATAAATCCAGCCCCACCGACAACAAGAACGCTCATCCCATCAAAGCTGCTGCGGATCATTTTTGGAATACGTCCTTTTGAATTTGTTCACAAATTTCCATCGCCGTTACGCCCGCCCTCACATCTGGCCGCACGCCAAGTCTCGGATCACGGCAGCTTGCCACAAAAGCCTGAAGTTCACTTAGAAGCGCCTCTTGCGGGGTTACGGCCACCGCCTCTTGCTGAGACGAAATCGAATAGGGCAGAACCGTATCATAGGAGATATTAGACTGCCGATTGATGAAAATCTCTTTACGCAACAAATCGCAATCCACGAACATATCCACGCAGGTGCAGGCAATGTGCCGAATTTTTTTATCCGTGACACGGCTCGCTTGAATGCGCGAAAATTGGCCATTGGCATGGGTGATCAGGGCTGATGCGAAGTCGATCATATCGCCCGTGCAATATCCATGTGCCGCCACCTGTGTTGCTGGTCCGTTGATATGCAGCGCGAGGTCAATATCGTGGATCATAAGGTCGGACACGACATCCACATCCGTTATCCGTGCGCTGAGTTTGTTCGTACGGGTAAAATCAATGCTGATGATGCGTTCAGTTTGTTCCAAGACGCGGCGCAATGATTGCACTGCAGGGTTGAAACGCTCAATGAAACCCACTTGCAAGTTCAAGTCATTCTCGTTGACGAGACGTTCGACCTCGCGTGCCTCGGCCAATGTGGCGGCGACAGGCTTTTCAACGAAGATATTAGCAACCTTTGCCGCAGCCATTTTGATGTAATCGGCATGCGTGATTGTCGGGGTGCAAATGACAACTGCATCGACCCCATCGAGCGCGGCTTGGACGTCCGTGACGGCCGTCACACCATAGGCCGCCGCGCTGCGCGAAGCCAGATTTGCATCATGGTCAGCAACAAAGGCAATATCGACCCCTTTCAGCATGGCCAAAACCCGCAAGTGATTTTGGCCCATGTTGCCAAGTCCGATAAGGCCCAGTTTTAGGTTTTCTTGGATCAAAAACTTATCCCTTGGCCGGCAGCCGATTTCCAGCGCGGTCAATTTTTGAAACTGCACGCGCGGGGTTGCCCATCACGAGGGTGTATGGCGGCACATCACTGGTCACGACACTTCCAGCGGCAACCATGCAATATTCCCCCAAGGTCACGCCACAGACAATGGTTGCATTGGCGCCAATGCTAACGCCAGTTTTCACGATCGTTGGCGTCACCTTCCACTCGGAATTGAAAGCGCGCGGAACCTTATCATTGGTAAAGCTAACGTTGGGGCCCACAAACACGTCATCGTCAATCTGGACGCCGTTATAGACCGAAACACTGTTCTGCACCTTACAGCGATCACCTATGATGACAGCATGATCGACATATACATCCTTCGAAAGGATGCAGTCTTTTCCAATCAGCGCATCTTCCCGAATTTGCACATTAATCCAGATCTTGGTGCCAGCCCCAATTTTGGCATTCGGTGCAACCTGCGCCGAAGAATGAATGAATACATCTTCACGATCCATGATATTCTCCAACTGCTTCGGACACGACCTGCAAGACCCGGTTTCTCTCTGCATCGGTCATATAAGGAAACAGGGGCAAGTTCAGAACGGACCGACAAAGCGACTGCCCTTCAGCCCCGCCATAATGCCCTGCAAGAAAGGGATTTGCGCCTGGTTG
Source organism: Rhodobacteraceae bacterium XHP0102 (assembly GCA_025751475.1). Classification (GTDB taxonomy): domain Bacteria; phylum Pseudomonadota; class Alphaproteobacteria; order Rhodobacterales; family Rhodobacteraceae; genus M30B80. The sequence continues at coordinate 672,441 of JAOWLD010000001.1, read as the reverse complement.
GGAGGACATGACCCCAGGATATATATTTCCAAAGCCAATCCCCGCTTCGCGCAATCGCGCTTCAAGACGTGATTTTTGCGCGACATCTTCAAACAAGCACACATTGCAATAGCCGTTCTCGGAATAATCCGATGGCGGCTTCATAACCCTCACACCCAGTGCGGGCAGGGTCTCGTAGTAAAACTGCACGGACGCTCGCCGTGAAGCAAGACGCGCCTCAATATGGGACATGGAAATAGACAAGTAGGCTGCCTGTAGTGCGTCCATTCTCGAGTTCCAGCCTACATATGCATGGCCGTAATGCTCGGATCGGCCATGGTTGCTGAGCTGACGAAGCTTTTGTGCAAGGGCTGGGTCATTCGTCAAAACCGCCCCGCCATCACCTGCCGCCCCCAAAACTTTGGCAGGATAAAAGGACAAGGTGGCGATCTGTGCATCTTTGAAAATCGGCGCGCCACGAAATCCCACGCCATAAGCCTGCGCGCCATCCTCGATCAAAATGACATTGTGCTCTGCGCAAAACGACCGAATATCGGCCAAATGCCGTGTGCCCCATCCATAAAGATGCACGATCAAAGCCGCCTTTGGCTTTTCTGACAAAACCGCCTGTTGGAAGGCATCGAAATCAATACCGCCATCCGTGATGTCCGAGTCCACAGTGACGGGATGCGCACCGACATTGACCACAGCCTCAAACGTGGCCCAGAATGTGACATCGGGTAACAACACCTTATCTTCACGCCCAACACCCGCTGCGCGCAATGCCAACTGCAAGGCATCCGTGCCATTGGCGCAAGTTACGGCTTGCCCAGTTTGCATCGCCGCTGCAAGCTCAGCCTCAAAATCAGCAACGACCTGACCGCCAATAAACTGTGCTTTTTGCGTCATGGACGCAAAGCGCTCCATCACCGCTTGATGAAACCCATCCTCAAAGCGCGAAATGTCAATGAAGGGGACTTGAGAATGATGGACCATTTTTATAATAACTCTTTGTAAAAATCTTAGAAAGCAGTCAACGGCCCGAAAGCTGGCTTAAGATTTGTTGAGCGGAAAATCCGTTACCGTAAGGTTTGCAATCAGACCGAGGGAGTGGCTGGCTCAACATTCTGTCAACCTTCAACATAATATCTTCAACTGCTGCGGGTGACATAGAATTCCAGCCCAATTCAACGGTCTCGACCCATTCCGTTTCGTCCCGAACCGTTACGCACGGTACGCCATAAAAATATGCTTCTTTCTGCACGCCCCCTGAGTCCGTCACTATGACTGAGGCTGATTGCTCAAGAGCAATCATGTCCAGAAAGCCTACAGGATCTAAAATCTTCATAGTTTCAAGGTATTTCTCAAAACCGTATTCCAAAACTTTTTTCTTAGTCCTAGGGTGGAGCGGCACTACGACTGGCATCTGAGCCGCGAGTAAAGACAGAGCCTTAAAAATGGCTTCAAGGCGTGCCGCACTATCGGTATTTTCAGCACGGTGACACGTTGCAAGAATAAAGTCCTTAGGTGAAAGCTTACAAGCTTGTAAAATGGTGCTCTCTTTCAGCGCTTTGTCTTTGTAATACAGAGATACATCGTACATAACGTCGCCAACATTATGCACCCCGCTTGTGATTCCTTCATTTCGCAGATTTTCAACAGCCGTTTCCGTTGGACAAAAAAGAAAAGTAGACACATGGTCAGACACAATGCGATTAATTTCTTCTGGCATTTTTTTATTAAATGAACGAAGGCCAGCTTCGATATGGGCGATGGGTATATGCAATTTTGACGCGGCCAAAGCACCTGCGAGCGTTGAATTCGTATCACCATAGATCAACACAATATCAGGTTTTTCGGAAATTAGCGTGCTTTCGATGCCGTCAATCATACGCCCTGTCATCTCACCATGACGACCGCTTGCTATTTCAAGATTATAGTCTGGCTTCGGAATATTAAGCTCATCAAAAAATACTTGCGACATATTCGGATCATAATGCTGTCCTGTATGAACGATAATCTCAGAAATGCCATTCGCCATATCAGAGCGTATCAAGCGAGATACTGCAGCCGCCTTGATGAATTGAGGACGCGCACCAACAATGGTTAGTATTTTAGTCACTGGTCGCGCCCCGCAAGTGATTTAACACACATGCCTGATCCGCCTCGCCCAAATACCCTGACATCGGCAAACTCATCACCTCACCCGCCACCAAATCACCAACAGGCAGCGCGACTGTCTCATCCGCGACCGCCGGTTGTTTGTTCAACGGTATTGGGTAATGCACCGCAGTTGGGATGCCTGCATCTTTCAGACGCGCTTGCGCCGCATCGCGGTTTTTCACGCGGATCGTGTATTGCGCCCATGCGCTGCGGTAGCCTTGTGGGATGTGCGGCAGGTGATCCAACCCCGCCTCTGCCAAAGCCTGCGTATAGCGCGCGGCGATCATCTGGCGCGCGTCCAAGTCCTGATCGAACACCTCGAGCTTTGCCAACAACACCGCCGCTTGGATCGTATCAAGGCGGCTGTTGATGCCCACGCGGATATGGTGATAGCGGCGGTCTTGGCCGTGGCGCGCAATTTGGCGCATCACCGTTGCCAGTTCAGGGTCACTGGTGAAAATCGCGCCGCCATCGCCGTAACACCCCAAAGGTTTGGACGGGAAAAAACTGGTGCAGCCGATATCACAAAGATTGCCCGATTTACGGCCATAATAAGTGGCGCCAAAGCTTTGTGCGCCATCCTCGATCACGCGAAGGTTGTGCCGTTTCGCAATCTCATTGATCGCGTCAAAATCCGCCGGGCGCCCGTAGAGTGACACCGGAATAATCGCCTTAGTGCGCTCGGTAATCGCCGCCTCGATCAGTGTTGGATCGATATTGTAACTGGCCTCTTCGATATCAACATAAACGGGCTTCGCACCCAACAAGGCCACGGTTTCGGCGGTGGCGATATAGGAAAATCCAGGCGTGATCACCTCATCCCCTGCCCCAACACCAATGGCCATCAACGCGACCTGCAGCGCATCCGTGCCATTCGCCACGCTGATGCAATATGTGGCGCCCGTATAATCCGCCAAACGCTCTTCAAGCTCGGCCACTTCGGGGCCAAGAATATACTGCCCGTGCTCCAAAACACGCGCGATGCGCGCATCAATATCGGCCTTGAGCGCCCGATATTGCGCCTTGAGATCGGTGAACTCCATCATCATGCAGATGCCATCGTCAGGACGCCATCGCGCAAGGCGTAATCTGCGCCCGTATGCGGGCAGCTTACGTCACCCTCACCCGACAAGGGCAGGTCAAGCTTCTCCCCATAGGCGCTCATCCAGCCCGTTTGCCGCGCAGGCACACCCGTCATCAGCGCAAAATCAGGCACATCCCGCGTGATGACCGCGCCCGCGCCGATAAAGGCATAAGCGCCAATGGTCACGCCGCAGACAATGGTGCAATTCGCCCCAAGTGTTGCGCCTTTCTTCACGCGCGTATCGCGATACTCAGATTTGCGCTCGATCAGCGCGCGGGGGTTATAGACATTGGTGAAGACCATTGAAGGGCCGCAAAACACGCCCTCCTCCAAGGTGACATTGTCATAAATGCTCACGTTATTCTGCACCTTACAGCGATCCCCGATCACCACGCGATTGCCCACAAATACGCCCTGGCCAAGTGAAACACCTTGCCCGATCTTGGCACCTGCGCAGATATGTGCGAAATGCCAAACGCGGCTGCCTGCCCCGATCTCGGCCCCCTCATCGACAATGGCCGATGGGTGAATGGTGATCTCGCTCACAGCGTATCCAGAAACGGGTGGCGGACAGCTGCGCTCGAAATCTCTGCACGGCGAATATCGGCCACGGTTTGAATGGCGACACGGTTTTCCTCAAGGCCAAACCCGCGCCCCGCGAGAATTTCCTCGTAGCTGCGGGTGTGCAAATCCGTGAAACCGCCTGAGAACTCAATCTCTTCGCCATCGATCGTGATGGAGCGATAGGTGCGCTGCCCCGCCGCGCGCGCCGCCGCAGGGATATGATCCACTTCCAAAGACAGAAACCACCGCACCCGCGCGCGCTCATATTCCAAATAGCCCGCGGCTGATGTCGGTGTTTTCAGATGCACCACGTTTTGCTCCAACGCGCCAAAAAGATGATGCAGCATATCAAAAAAATGCACGCCGATATTGGTGGCGATGCCACCAGATTTTTCCTCGGCCCCCTTCCAGCTTTGCAAATACCACCGACCGCGCGAGGTGATATAGGTCAGATCAACCTCGTGTTTGGTGGGGTTCGCCTCGGCCATGATTTTGTCGCGCAGCGCGATAATCGATGGATGCACACGCAGTTGCAAAATCGTGTTTACCTTGCGGCCCGTATCGGCCTCAATCTCCAACAGCCCGTCAATATTATGCGGGTTCAAAACGAGCGGCTTTTCACAAATCGCATCCGCGCCCGAACGCAGCGCAAAGCGCATATGGCTGTCATGCAGGTAATTGGGTGAGGTGATGGCGACATAATCCACCGCATGACCCGCGCGGCGCATTTTGTCCACATGACGATCAAAGCGTTCAAATTCGGTGAAAAAATGCGCCTCAGGGAAGTAGCTGTCAATGATCCCAACCGAGTCATTGGGATCAAGGGCCGCCACCAAAATATGGCCAGTATCACGGATCGCCTGCATATGGCGCGGCGCGATATATCCCGCCGCTCCAATCATTGTGAAATTCTTCATCCGCGCAAAATTCCCCTACAACCGCACGTCGCTCTCGGCGGGCGCAAATACCGATTTCAAATCGAAAAATACGTGATCTCCACGGCCAAAGCCTCGGATTGCCTCGGCCCCCATAGCGCGGAACTGCTCATGGGCCACCGCAAGGATGATCCCATCGTAGCCGCCCTGCGCAGGGCTTTCACGCAAAGAGATCCCATATTCGTGCTGCGCCTCGCCCGCATCCACCCATGGGTCATGCACATCGACCGTGATGCCGTAATCGGCCAATTCCGCCACAACATCGACCACGCGCGTATTGCGCAGGTCGGGGCAGTTTTCCTTGAAGGTCAAACCCATCACCAAGACGCGCGCATCGCGCACGGGGATCGCGCGTTTGATCATCGCGCGCACCAATTGACCCGCCACATAGGCGCCCATACCGTCATTGATCCGCCGCCCCGCCAAGATCACCTGCGGGTGATATCCCACCGCTTCGGCCTTGTGCGTCAGATAATAGGGGTCAACGCCGATGCAATGCCCGCCCACCAGACCAGGGCGGAAGGGCAGGAAATTCCACTTCGTGCCCGCCGCTTGCAATACGGCCTCGGTATCAAGGCCCATTTTGTTAAAAATAATCGCTAACTCGTTGATGAGAGCGATGTTCAAATCACGCTGCGTGTTCTCGATCACCTTAGCTGCTTCGGCCACACGAATTGACGGCGCCTTATGCGTCCCTGCCGCCACGATCGAGGCGTAAAGCCCGTCCACGATATCAGCCACTTCAGGCGTTGAACCTGCTGTGACCTTTTTGATCGTGGTCAGGCGGTGTTCTTTATCGCCTGGATTGATCCGTTCGGGGCTGTAGCCGCAAAAGAAATCTGTGTTGAAGGTGAGGCCAGAGACGCGCTCCAATACAGGCACGCAATCTTCTTCGGTGGCCCCTGGATAGACGGTGGACTCGTAAATGACGATATCCCCACGCTTCAGCGCCGCACCCACGGTTTCCGAGGCGCGGATCAGGGGCGTCAGATCAGGGCGCTTTGAGGCATCAATTGGGGTGGGCACGGTCACGATGAAAATCGTTGCGGCCTTCAGGTCATCCGCATCAGAGGAATAGCGCAAGCCTGTTGCCTCGGCCAATTCCGCATCCGAAACTTCCAAGGTCGCGTCATGCCCCGCCTGCAGCGCTGCGATGCGGGCCTCATTCACATCAAACCCGACCACCTCATAGGTTTTGCCGAATTCCACCGCCAAGGGCAGACCGACATAGCCAAGGCCGATCACGGCCAATTTTGGTTTATCTGTCATCGCGCCCCTTCTTCCGCCCCTTGCGCCAAATCGGCTTCCATTGCCTCAATCTCGGCGCGCAGGTCGCGATATTCTTGGCGTTTACGCTCCAAAAACCGTTCGGTCAGCGTCAATTTTTGCGATATCCCCTCAGGCGTCAGCACATAAAGATAGGGCGCTTTGCTTTCCGCTTTGGCAAAATTCTTGGCCTTCAGAAGCCCCTTATCCAGCAAGGCTTTCAACAGGTAATAGGCGGACCCGTTGGAAATCCCCAAATGCCGCGCAATATCGCGGGTGGAGGCATCGGGATGCTCCGCCACATAGCGCAGCAGTTGCAAGCGCGCCTCTTGGCGTCTGATTTCGTTCAGACTGGCCAAACGGCTACCGCACGGCGCGATGCGAGATCGGGCCGATATAACTGGGTCATCATGAGAGAGCGGATGCTCATATTTGAGCGGTTATCAAGAATTGAAAATCTTTTAAAGTCTTTTGATGGGACTAATTTGCCACCCGATCCCCCTGCCCAGCCCCAAGGGCGGTTTGCAAGATCAACCGAATATCCAAAATCAGACCGCGCAGCGCGATGTAGCGGGCATCCCATGCAACGAGGCGCGCGGGGTCGCTCATATCCACGCCCGCAACTTGGGCCAGCCCTGAGATGCCAGGACGGATGTCCAAAACACCCGCCTGCCCACGCAGGCGCACCAATTCCTCTTGCGCAGGCAGGCAGGGGCGTGGGCCAATAAGGCTCATATCACCCCAAAGCACGTTCCAAAGCTGCGGCAGCTCATCAAGTTTATAGCGGCGCAGCTTGGCCCCCAAGGGCGTGACAGCGGCGCTCGACACCTCATGCGTGCCCGCCTGTTTCGTGCCTATCGCCATGGTGCGGAATTTATAGCAGGTGAAAACCTGCCCCCCGCGCCCCACACGCGGTTGCGCAAAAAGTGCAGGGCCATCGCCTTGGCGGCGGATCAAAATCCACAAGACCAGCATGGGCAGCGCGCATAGGATCAAACCACCCACTGCGGCCCCCAAATCCATCATGCGGCTGACCACGCGATAGGTGAGGTTGCCCCCCTGCCCGTCACTCAGCACAACCTCACGCGGGGCTGTCCGCGCGTGATGACACAGCCACCCCGCAAGCCGCGTGACGGACAGGGTCGGCTTCAGCGCTGAAATCGGGCCAAAGGCAACCCGCGCCACGGGTTTGGGCAAGCGATTGAGATGGCGCAGCGCGCCTGCGAATGTCGCGCCATAAATCGCGGGCAAGTAAAGATGCACAATATCCCCGCCCACCGCGTCAACTGCGGCGACACCATCGCGTTTACTTTGCGCATAGGCGGATTTGTTGCCTGCCTCCAAAGCATGGGTGGAGCTGACATTGATAAACCGCACCCCCGCATCCTGCGCCGCCTGCGCAAGCGTGGCTGCAAATTCCACATTCACGGCGTGATACGCGCTCAGGCTTGCCCCCGCATCTGAATTCACCACCGCCAAATTGAGCAGCAGATCTGCCCCCTGCAGCGCCTGTGATAGGTTTGCATAATCCGACACCGCAGAGTCAGGGAATTTCGCCCGCAGCGCCTCGGGCGTGCGGCCAAGCAGCATCACCTCTGCCCCGCGCGCGCGCAATTCAGGGACAAGCATCTGCCCCACAAACCCGCTCGCCCCTGCAATGACAATGCGCATGGCATCCCCCCTCATGTTGCGGCCTGTTCTGTCTGATCGGGGCCGATATGGAAAGCCCTGAACAGAGAAAAGCCCCCCGAAACCATGGGGGGCTTTGCTAAAATATCACGCGAAGGGGCCTATACGTCAGGCGAAAATTGCGTTCATCGTGGCCGAGGGGCGCATGACGGCTGCAACCTTTGCGGGGTCTGCGTGGTAATAGCCGCCCAAATCTACGGCCTTGCCGCGGCCTGCGTGCAGCTCTGCCAAAATCTGCGCCTCCTGTTCCGCCAATGCTTTGGCGATTGGCGCGAATTCTGCGGCAAGGTTTGCATCCTCGCCTTGCGCGGCCAAGGCCTCCGCCCAATAGCGCGCAAACCAGTAATGGCTGTCGCGGTTGTCAGGCTCGCCCACCTTGCGGCCAGGGCTGCGGTTGTCGTCCAACACGCCTTGGGTCGCGGCCTCGACCGCTTCCCCCAAAATACGGGCTGCGGCATTGTTCTTTGTCTCAGCCAAGAACTTAAAGCTTTCGCCCAACGCGCAGAACTCGCCCAGACTGTCCCAACGCAGGTGGTTTTCACCTTGCAGCTGCTGCACGTGTTTTGGGGCCGAACCGCCCGCGCCCGTCTCGAACAGACCGCCGCCCTGCATCAGCTTCACAATCGACAGCATCTTGGCCGATGTTGCCAATTCAAGGATGGGGAAAAGATCGGTCAGGTAATCGCGCAACACATTGCCTGTGATCGCGATGTGGTTCTCACCCTTGCGGATGGTTTCCAAGGCCTGACGGGTCGCTTCACGCGGCGCCATGATGGCGAATTTATCGGCCACACCGCGCGCCTCCAAAATCGGGCGCACATAGGCAATCAATTCCGCATCATGGGCGCGGGTTTCATCCAACCAAAACACCGCCTCGCAGCCTTCGGCGCGCTGACGATCAATCGCCAAGTTTATCCAATCCTCAATCGGGGCTTTGCGCGCAGAGGCCGACCGCCAGATATCGCCCGCGTCAACCGCGTGTTCATGGATCACCGTGCCATCTTCCAAGATCATCCGAACCGTGCCTTTTGCGGCAATTTCGAATGTGGTCGGGTGGCTGCCATATTCTTCGGCCTTCTGCGCCATCAGGCCAATATTCTGCACTGTGCCGCAGGTGGCAGGATCAAGCTTGCCCGTTTCTTTGAAGTAATTGATCGTCTCATCATAGACGGGCGCGTAAGAATTATCGGGGATCACACAGACCGCGTCATGTTCGTTGCCATCTGGACCCCAGCCCTTGCCACCTGCACGGATCAGTGCGGGCATGGATGCATCAACGATCACATCGGAGGGGACGTGCAAATTGGTGATGCCGCGATCACTGTCGACCATATACATCGGCGGACGCGCCGCCATGCAGGCGTCAATCGCCGCTTTGATATCGGCCTCACCCGCAACGCGGGCCAAGAGATCCCCCAAACCAGAATTGGGGTTCACACCCAGTGCCGCCAAGCGATCCCCAAATTCTTCAAAGACAGGCGCAAGATAGGCTTTGACCGCATGACCAAAGATGATCGGGTCAGAGACCTTCATCATTGTGGCCTTCATATGCAGCGAGAACAGAACACCGTCTTTTTTGGTTTGTTCAATCTCAGCCGCCAGAAAATCGCTCAGCGCCGCAGCACTCATGAAGGTCGCATCCACAACTGTGCCCGCAGGGTAGCTGACCGCATCCTTCAACACAGTCTCCGTGCCATCTTCCGCAATGTGAACGATGCGCGCGGTTGCGGCATCCTTCAGCGTGACCGATGTCTCATTGCTGCGGAAATCGCCGCCCGACATGGCCGCAACGCGGGTTTTGCTGTCCTTCGTCCACTCGCCCATGCGATGTGGGTTGGCCTGCGCATAGGCCTTCACGGCTTTGGCCGCGCGGCGGTCGGAATTGCCCTCGCGCAAAACGGGGTTCACGGCAGAGCCTTTGATCGCATCATATTTCGCGCGCGCGTCTTTTTCGGCATCGGATTTTGGGTTTTCTGGATAATCAGGGATGGCATAGCCCTGCCCCAGCAATTCTTTGATCGCGGCTTGCAATTGCGGCACAGAGGCCGAGATATTTGGCAGCTTGATCACATTGGCATCCGCCGTTTTGACCAATTCGCCCAGGGCAGCCAGATCATCGCTTTGGCGTTGATCGGCGGGCAATTGATCGGCAAAGGCCGCCAAAATGCGCCCTGCCAGCGAAATATCGCGCGTGCCAACCGAGACACCCGCCGCCCGCGCAAAGCGCGCGATGATCGGCAAAAGCGAGGCCGAGGCCAGCTCGGGCGCTTCGTCAACTTTGGTGTAGATGATGTCGGGGGTCTGATCGGTCATGGCAAAGCCTCCTCATGGAGAATGAAATTTCGGCATTCCATAGTATACAATTGACTAAATGGAAAGCAGGAAGGTTGTCGCGGCGCGAAAATTACGCCGCTTTTCAGCCCAAGATGATCAGCCAGATCGAAGATGTGACCACCGTTACCCCTGTGCCGATCAAAACCGAACTGGCCGCAACACGCCGCCCCGCGCCATAGATATTGGCAAAAAGATAGGCATTGGCCCCAGGCGCCATCGCCGCCGTGATCACCACAGATTTCAAATCATCGCTTGAGATGTGCAAGATATGACTGCCCATCACCCACCCAATCGCGGGGTGAATGATCAAGGATAGCACCAAAACCATCGCGATCACCCGCACCTCGCCCTCAGGGCGATAGCGATAGAGCACCCCGCCCAATCCAAACAGCGCGGTGGGAAGTGCCGCACGGGCCAATAATTCCACCCCGTCCTCGACCACGGCAGGCATCCCCAAACCGATCAGGTTCACGACAAACCCTGCCGCAATCGCCAAGGTCAGCGCATTGCGCGACAGCGCGCGACCAACCGCAAGCGCCAAGATATGCGGGGCCACGCGACCCGCCTTGACCCCCTCCATCGCGGTCACGCCGACCAAATAGCAAAACGGGGCGTGCAGCGCGACAATCGCGAAATTCCCCGACAGGCTGTCTGGCCCGTAAGCGCGCTCCATAATCGGCAAACCCAAGAGGACGGAATTGGCGAACATGGCCACAAAACCGATGGCCACGCTGTCCGTCCAAACCCGTCCAAAGATGAAACGCGCACCAAACATTCCCAAAAGAAACACGGTGATCGAGCCAGAATAATAGCTGACCAGAAGCGGCAGATGGAAATCTTGGGACAAATCCAAACGCGCAATGGCCAGAAACAGCAGCGCAGGGATCGCGATCCCTTGCGAGAATTTCATCAGAAGATCGACCCCTTCATCGCTGAAAAGGCCACGCCACACCATCACATAGCCAAAGCCGATGACGATAAAGACGGGCAAGACCACTTCGAGAAGGGCAGACATTCAAACATCCACCGTAACAGACAGCCCATCATAGGCAGGCGCGATATCAGCGGGCAATTCATCGCAGAGGGTCTGATAATCCAGATCAATATGCATATTGGTCAGGATTGCACGGCGCGGACGGGCACGTGCGATCCAATCAAGACTTTGCGCCAAATGCGCATGGCTTGGATGCGGCGTGCGGCGCAGCGCATCCAATATCCACACATCCAAGCCCGCCACCATCTCCCAAGCCCGCGCAGGGATATCCGAGACATCTGGAAGGTAGGCCACATCGCCCACACGAAAGCCCTTGGCCATAATCCGGCCATGCTGCACGTCAAAGGGGCGCAAGGTGATATCACCGCCCGCGCCTGTGACCACAACATCGCCCTTGATCGGGTTCAGCGTCAGGATGGGGGGATAATCCGACCCTTCGGGTTGGATAAACGCATAGCCAAAACGTGACAGCAGATCACCCGCTGTGGCGGCATCCGCCCAGACGTTGAGGCGCGTTTTCATGTTGAAGACAATCATGCGCAGATCATCCAGCCCATGAACATGGTCGGCGTGGGAATGGGTGTAAACCACACCGTCCAGCGCCCCCACATCTGCATCCAACAGCTGTGCACGCATATCAGGGGAGGTGTCGATCAAAACACGGGTCGTGCCGCCCTCCCCCGTTCGTTCAATCAGGAGCGAACAGCGGCGGCGGCGGTTTTTCGGCTCCTGCGGGTCACAATCGCCCCAATGCCCACCCAAGCGCGGCACACCGCCCGAAGACCCGCAGCCCAAAATGGTGAAGCGCATCTGTCCCATGGCCTAAGTGTCCTGCCGCCATAGGGCGGCCTTGGAAAACAGCCTGTCAAAATTCGCACTGGTGGCGGCGGCAAATTCAGCAAGGCTGATGCCAAAAACATCCGCCCCCACTTGGGCTGTCAGCGCGGTATAGCTTGGCTCATTGCGCCGTCCCCGATGAGGGGGTGGGGCCAAATAGGGGCTGTCGGTTTCCACCAAAATCCGATCAAGCGGCGCATCGGCGAATATGGCGCGCAAATCCCCCGATTTGGGAAAAGCCGCAATCCCCGACATGGACAGATAAAACCCCAAATCCAGCGCCGCGCGCGCCAATTCAGGCGAGGAGCTGAAGCAATGCATCACGCAAGAATAGGCGCCATTCGCATATCCCTCACGCAGGATTTGCGCCATATCTTCATCCGCCGCACGGGCATGGATGATAAGTGGCAGGCCCGTCTCGCGGGCGGCATCAATGTGCAGGCGCAAACTGTCCTTTTGCGCCGTAGCGCTGTCTGCGGTGTAATGATAATCAAGCCCCGTCTCGCCGATACCCACGAATTTGGGATGCGCCGCAAGGGCCACCAATTCCTCCACCGTGACGGGCGGTTGATCCGCCACACTCATCGGGTGCAATCCCGCAGCCCAAAAAACGGGGGAATGTGCCTCGGAAATCGCGCGCACGGATGGGACATTGCCCATCTTCGTGCAAATCGTCACCATACGCGTCACCCCTGCCGCAACCGCGCGCGCCACGACCTGATCCAATTCCCCCGCGAAATCAGGGAAGTCCAGATGGCAGTGGCTGTCGACCAGTTGCGGGGCAGCAGCACAAGATGAGGTCACAGGGTCAGTCATGGGCTAAACGATCGGTCTCGCAGATTGGAACGCGGCAAACGGGGCTTAGGCCATCACACGCGGTGCCGCTTTTTCGATACTGATGACCATATCAAGGATCAAGGCGGCAGGGTCAAGGTTCACGGCGCGGCCCTGCCGTGCCTTGGCCGAGAGACGATCTGCCAAATCGGCCCAAGCGCGCCCCTCCGCCGCATGGGGCGCGAGACGGGATAAAACCGCCCCCTCACCCGCGACAATCTCAGGCGGCAGCACCCCTGTCACCCCCACCCGTGCAAGCCGCGCCAACAGGCGGTCCAGTAAAGCAAGGGTAAGATCAAACTGCACTTCACCTGCTTTGCCTGTCACCTGCTCCGACAAGGTGATTGCCTTCGCACGATCCAGACGCGGCAATCCGTCAAACAGCGCCAAAAGCCCCGCATAAAGCGCCAGCCCGCCCCCTTCGATCATCTGCGCCGCAACCCCGACCGAGCCATTGGCCAACTCCACCAACGCCGCGGGATCATCGACTGCAATCTCGATGCTGTGCAGGGCTTCGGCCATCTCTTGCGGGTCGAGCGGGTTCAACCGCAATGATCTGCACCGCGAGCGGATTGTGGGCAAAAGCTTGGCAGGCTGATGCGCGACCAACAGCAGCACCGCATCGGCAGGGGGCTCCTCCAACAGCTTCAACAGCGCATTGGCGGCGTTGCGGTTCATCTCATCCACCGCATCCACAATCACCACGCGCCGCCCGCCATCCACCGCCGACAGGCCGAAAAACTGGTTCAATCGGCGCACCTCGTCCACGGTGATCTCGGCGGAAAGTTTCTTGGATTTCTCGTTCCAGCCGCGCCGCAGCACCATCACCCGTGGCTCAGAGAGCGCGCGCAACCGCCGCGCGACTGGCCCCTCAGGATCATTGGAAAACCCCGCAGGCGCGGGTGGCACATCAAACAGCGCCGCCCCTTGATCGTTTGGGGTGCTCAACAAATGCTCCGCCGCTTTCCACGCGAATGTGGCCTTGCCGATCCCCTTTGGTCCCGTAATCAGCCAAGCGTGATGCATCCGATCCGAAGCCAGCGCCGTGCAAAACGCCGCGACCGCCGCCTCATGCCCGATCAATCGCGGTGCATGACGCGGATGCGGAAGGCCGTCTTGGCAATCCGCCTCGGGAAGGGTCTCCACCTCGCTCACAACCGCGCCTCCACCACGCGCGCAATATTGCGGGCGATATCCTCGGGCGGTTGCATCGCATCAATTATGACGCAACGCTCAGGAAAGGCGCGCGCGAGGTCCAGAAATCCCGCGCGCAATTTTTCTTGAAAGGGCAGCCCCATATCCTCGAACCGATCCTCGCCCGACTTGCGCGCCAAACCGCGCGCAAGGGCAAGGCTTGGGTCCATGTCCAAAATCAGCGTCAGATCAGGTTCAACCCCAATCACGCGGGCATGGATGTCATCGACCAGCCCGCGCAGATCACCGCGCGCCGCCCCTTGATAGACACGGGTGGAATCCGCGAAACGATCACAAATCACGACCGCACCACGATCAAGGGCGGGGGTGATTGTGCGCTCCATATGATCCCGCCGCGCGGCCGAAAACAGCAAGATCTCGGTCTCAGGCGACCAGCGATCTGGATCACCCTCCACCAGAAGTTTGCGGATATCTTCAGCGCCAACCGCACCACCTGGTTCACGCGTCTCCACCACGTCCCGCCCAAGCGCGCGCAGATGCGCGGCCAAAAGCCTGCTTTGCGTGGACTTCCCCGCGCCATCGATCCCTTCCAGAGAGATGAACAATCCCTGCCCTGCGCCCGCCATTCAGTTTGCGCTCAGACCAGAGATTTGCCCCATCACCGCCGCCAAAGCGACCGATGCGGCAGCACTCAAGCGCCCCATGACGCCCGCTTGCGCCACGTCTTCGGCGGCGACCAATGGCACCGTTGTGGGGGCCAGCCCCTCGACCATGATCTGCAATTCACCAAGGGGCGTGCCCGCCACAATCGGCGCAGGAACGGGGCCGTCAAAAACCACCTCGGCCTGCACCGCGCCACCTGTAAGCGTCAATTGCGGCACCAACAGGCGCAGGTCTTGCGCCACGGTCAGCCCCACATTGGGCGCAGCCCCCAAGAACACGGGCGCTTGCGCCACGATCTCGCCTGCCGCGATGATATCTTGCTCGACAAATTGCCGAAAGGCCCAGTTCACGATGCGCTCGGATTCGCGCGCGCGCGCCGCTGCGCTGTCCAAGCCAGAGATCACGAAAGTGACACGGCGATCGCCCTGCACGGCGGAGCCAACCAAGCCAAAGCCCGCCTCCTCCGTATGACCCGTTTTCAACCCATCCGCCCCAATTCCAAGGCCCAAAATCGGATTGCGGTTAAACCGATTGTCAGGTGCGCGCCCATCAAAGGGAAATTCCCGCTCGTTGAAATAGGGGTAGTATTGTGGAAAATCCGTGATCAATGCCTCGGCCAGAATACCCAAATCACGCATGGACATCACATGGCCCACGGCGGGCCATCCACTGGCATTGCGCAGAATTGTCGTCTCCATTCCCAATTGCCGTGCGCGCTCGGTCATCAGCGCGGCAAAACCCGCCTCGGTGCCATCGGGGCTAAGGGCCTCGGCCAGAACTACGGTCGCATCATTTCCAGACAAAACCACGATGCCACGGATCAGGTCTTCGACCCGCACCCGATCAGTGGTGTCCAGAAACATGGTCGACCCGCCAAAGGACATCGCGTGCTCAGATACGGGCAAGACGGTGTCAAGGGTCAGCCGCCCATCCTCCAACGCCTCAAAGGTCATATACAGCGTCATCAGCTTGGACATGGAGGCAGGCGGCAGCGGCACATCGGCATTGCGCGCAAAAAGAACCTGCCCCGAATTGTGATCAACCACATAGGCAGAGGTCGCCTCGGTCTCAAAGGCCTGTGCCATCGCCGCAGCAGGCAGCATGACCCATATCATGACCAAAACTCGACCGATTGCCGCGCGCACTTTCACTGTCTCGCCCCTTTCGCCCATAGACCAGGGCGCAGATCGCTGCCCCTATGGGTTAATTCGTTACAACATATGCATCCGCAAAGCCAAGCCTGCGCGCAACCTCAAGATTGTTGGCCCGCTCCGCGCTGGTGGCGGCAGGACCGACCACAACGCGCCAGAACCTGCGTCCATTGCTCGTCTGGTCATAGATGGTGGGCTGCAATCCAGAATTTCGCAAGGCCTGCGCGGTATTATTTGCATTTTCTTGCACGGCAAAAATACCGATCTGCACGAAAGGCCGCTCCAAGGCAGTGGTAGCGGCAGGGGCCGCAGCAATGGGTGCGGGGGGTGCAGCGGTTGCAGATGGATTTGACGTGCGGCCTGCATCAATCGGGCTTTGGGATATCACCGCATCACCGTCATAATTGGGCGGCGCAATCCCTTCGGCGGGGGCGGCCAAGGCGATGTCTTCAGGCACTTCTTCACGGCGCAAGGCGGTGACGTTCAATATCGCAGGCGCACCCGCCAAAAGCCCCAAAGCCTGAGCCGCATCTGATGAAACCTGCAAGGCAGGGCCAGGATTGTCGCGCTCGCGGCGGAACAAGGCACCGATCACAAAGCGGCCGTTGGCGTCATTGCGGATGATCACCCGTTCTGGATCCGTAGCGGAGGGATGTGCAACCCACACCCCGCCCAAAGAGGGCCGCCCGTCCCAAAGCCCATCTTCAGTCACCTGAAACACATCGGGCGCTTCTACGTCTCGCTCCACCAGACGGGTGGTGCCCGTTTCGCTATCCGCAACCGCCGCCGCGCCATCCCCCGACAGCGCAGTCTGGCAGCCCGCAAGCCCAAGAGCCGCCACAAGCACAACCGCCCGCCATGACCCCGTGATCCCAAATTTGGAAAATTCCATCCGCCCCACCATGTCCTCAATCTGCTGTGCCCATCCACCATAGGTGGGCTGTTATTTTTTCATGAATAATACACCTTAAATTGCAACCTGAAAACCCATGTCACATAAATTTGGTCGCGCCGCTTGGCGGCCCGTTTCTGGCGAGAGAACACCCCCTTCCAGAATCGCGCCTCACAGGCTATCCCGCGCAGGTCGGAGGAGTGGCAGAGTGGTTTAATGCACCGGTCTTGAAAACCGACGTACGTCAAAAGCGTACCGTGGGTTCGAATCCCACCTCCTCCGCCAGAGCGGTTTATCCCTGAGGCCGCAGGCGCATGAGCTGTCCATCGGCACCATCTTCAAGCAAATAGACATGACCATCAGCGCCTTGCACCACATCACGGATGCGGCGGCCCATATCCCAGCGCGCCACCTCGCGGGCGCGGGTGCCATCAAGCTCGACACGGATCAATGCCTGTGATCCAAGACCGCCAAGCAGCAGCGACCCCTGCCACGGCGCAACAGCCGCGCCTTCGACAGAACCCGTAACAATGATCATGCCAGAGGGTGCGATGCTTGGAACCCACGCCACCTTGGGGGCCGCAACATCGGGCCGCGTGGCATGATCGGGGATGGGCAAGCCGCTGTAACGCCGCCCTTCGGACACGGCGGGCCAACCGTAGTTTTGCCCCGCCACGATCAAATTCAGCTCATCCCCCCCGCGCGGCCCCATCTCATGCGACCACAATCGCCCATCTTGATCAAAGATCAGCCCATAGGGATTGCGGTGGCCATAGGTCCAAATCGTTGGGGCTTCTGGAAAGGGGTTGCCCGCTGCGGGCGCACCATCGGCGTTCAGGCGCAAGATTTTCCCGCGATGATCGGCCAAATCCTGCGCGGGCGCGCCAAGCTGACGGTCGCCGCTGCTCAGATAGAGATATCCATCAGGCCCAAAGGCGATGATTGCACCGGGATGCCCGTTCCCGCCACTGGGCGTGGCCTGCCAGAGCACCTCCAACCCGTCTAAAAGCCCGCGCTCAAGGTCAAGCCGTCCACGCCCCAAATGCAAGGCCCCGCCACCTTGGCCATCCACCCATGTCAGGTAGACCATGCTGGATGATGCGAAATCGGGCGCAAGCGCCACATCATGCAACCCAACCTGCCCTGCATCCGTCACCGCAGGCGCGCCTTCGATGTCTGAGACTTCACCATCCGCCGCAACATGGCGTAAGCGCCCCGCCTGCTCGGCCACCAAAAAGCCCCCTTGCGGCAGAGCGGCCACGGCCCAAGGACGCTCGAACCGCGCAACAGGCTCAAATTCAAAGGGGGTTTGCGCCGCCGCACCACCCGCCAACACAAGCCATGACAAAGTCAAAGGCACAAGGAGATGTTTGATCATGATCCGCTCCACATTTCTCGCGTAAGGATAGATCACCAAGACGGGGCCGCAAATTCACAAATCAGACAGCAGCGCATTTGGCCAAGCGCATCTGGCCCCACCCGCGCATTCACACATCCCCATCCTTTCGAGAGGATCGCTCTTGCAGTGCAATTTAGAGGCTGTTAAATACGTTATATCATAACATTACAGAAAGGCCCTTCCATGTCTGACCCCAGATTGCCCGTCACCGTCCTCTCTGGGTTTCTCGGAGCAGGAAAAACAACACTCCTCAATCACGTGTTGAACAACCGTGAGGGTCGGCGGGTGGCGGTGATTGTGAACGATATGTCCGAAGTGAACATTGATGCCGACCTGATCCGTGAAGGGGCTGAACTAAGTCGCGCCGAGGAGAAACTCGTGGAAATGACCAATGGCTGCATTTGCTGCACTTTGCGCGATGATCTCTTGGTCGAAGTGCGGCGTCTGGCCGCCGAAGGACGGTTCGATTACCTGTTAATCGAAAGCACGGGGATTGCAGAGCCCCTGCCCGTGGCCGCAACCTTTGATTTCCGCGATGAAACAGGCGCAAGCCTGTCTGACATCGCGCGGCTTGATACGATGGTCACAGTCGTGGATGCGGTTAATTTGTTAAAAGATTTTTCCAGCCATGATTTTCTGGCCGATCGTGGGCAAAGCCTCGGCGAAGCGGATGACCGCAGCCTTGTCACGCTTTTAACTGAACAAATCGAATTTGCAGATGTGATCGTGCTGAATAAGGTAGAAGATGCAACCGAGGCCGAGCGCACAGCCGCACGACAAATTATTCGTGCGTTAAACCCCGATGCAAAGCTGATCCAAACCAGCCACGCGCGCGTTCAAGCACAAGAAATTTTCAACACGGGCCTATTTGATTTCGACACGGCGCACACCCATCCAATGTGGGCAAAGGAGCTTTATGGCTTCGCCCATCACACGCCCGAGACCGAGGAATATGGTATAACATCCTTGGTTTATCAGGCCCGCGCGCCATTTGATCCGACAAAAATTCATGCCTTCTTAACAGGTGAATTGCCTGGCGTGATCCGCGCCAAAGGCCATTTTTGGATTGCCACTCGCCCAGATTGGGTGGCCGAATTCAGCCTTGCAGGGGCACTCGGCTCGGTCACACCTTTGGGGCGTTGGTGGGCCAGTATCCCCCCTGAAAGACGGCCAAGCCACCCCGATGCACTTGCGGAAATTGCCGCAAAATCGCAAGCACCTTGGGGCGATCGCAGGCAGGAATTGGTGTTTATCGGCACGGGGCTTGATCGCACGGCCCTAATCCAAGCGCTCGATGCGGCCTTGGTCGATACGGTGGATTTCACTCCAGAGGCGTGGCGTACCCTGCCCGACCCTTTTCCCGCATGGGGCAGCCAAGCACAATGACCCAAGGCACGACTCTCGCCACACACTGTGCCGCACAGATCCGCAGCGCACAGGCCAAAACCCGGCTCAGACGCAAACGCCGCGCAGAAGACCCGATGCGTGAATTCGACCGCCTGCCCCCTGATCTGCGGGCTTGGTTGACGATGGCCGCGCTGCCGTGGCGGCCCCGTTCAGTGCAGCGGGCCTTTGAGAAAGCGCTCAAAGAGACAGGCGACCGAAGCCGCGCCCTTGCGCAATTGTCCGCCATTCAAGGGCGTATCATTGCCAAAGACACCGCTATGGTCTTTGGACCCAACCATCCAAGCGCAAGTGCCCATGACACCCGCCCAACTGACACTCAGGGGCGCAATATGCGCTAAATCTAGCGCGGCTCCATCATCCGTTCCGCCCAGAGCCTGTTTTGCAGCCAGACGGAAGGGGACCGTAACCCCTTCCGTCTCGCGGGCGCGAGAGAGCGTCCCCCGTATCCCTTGCCCGATCGTTGCCATCCACCGCCCGCGCCGCCCTCACTTGTCGAAGCCCGTAAACATACCGTTGTCGTTGGCGAGACCCTCGGTGGGCACGGGCTGGATCACATCCCAATGCTCAACGATCATGCCGTCTTCCATGCGAAACAAGTCGTAGAAGGCATTGGTCGCGCCATTCCATTGGCCTTCGCTGACGGTCAGGACAAAATTACCCTCCCCCAGCACCGCGTGGATTTCGGTATATTGAAACATATTATTCTGCGCGGTCAGCGTCTCAACCGCGCTGATAATCCCCTCCAATCCATCCGCGATCATCGGGTTGTGTTGGGCGTAGTTCTCGGCGCTGATATAGTCGGTGATGCGCGCAGGGTCGCGGCCCATCAGCACATCTTCGATAAGTGCAACGGCAAGCGCCTTGTTTTCCTCGGTCTTGTCCAGATCGGTCACTTCGGTTGGGCCATCGGTCTGCGTTCTGCCGCTGACCGTTTCGGTCACGAGGGGCGCCATCGCATCCCAATGTTCCGCAACTTTTCCGTTTTCGTCCACGCGAATGATATCAAAGGATACCATTTCATCGGCCCCAAATGGCGCGGCATTGCGCCAGATATTGTGCATAAAAACATAATTTCCATCTTCAAACATTCGGATGTTTTCGGCGGTCGTGCCCGCTTCCTGCAGGACGGGCAGCAGTGCGATAAACGGCTCTAGCCCAGTTGGGATGAAAGGGTTGTGCTGGATATAATCGGGGTTCGCCAAATCCCGCATCGTATCCGCATCGCCTTGCAAAACCGCGCCCAGAAACGCGCCGACAATCGGTTTGATGGAGGCTGTGTCATCGGCAAGGGCACCGGTGGCAAGCATGGCGGCGGTGATGGCGATGATTCTCTTGGATCTGGACATGGGTCACTCTCCTGATTGCTTATTTCGATACCATCTGGTATAAATATTAAACACAATTCGTCAAGAAATAAAATACCAGTTAGTATAAAATGAGTGATCCTGAAGCAAAACCCGCACGCGGCCGACCCAAGACGATGAATGCCGATAACGTGCTTGACCTCGCGATGACCGCCTACTGGCACAGCGACCCCGCCGATGTGTCGGTCAATGCGATCTGCCAAATGGCGGGCATCTCGAAACCCTCGCTTTACCGCGCGTTCGGCAGCGAGGATGGGCTGTCGCGTGCGGCGCTTGACCGCTATGCCGAACAGGTGCTTTCGGAGATGTTCGCGGTCCTGCAAGGCGGGGCGGGGCTACGCGAGACGCTTGCCGCACTGATCGACTTTGCCTGCGATGATCCTCGGATGGACACAGGTTGCCTGTTTTACAAGATGCGCGCGGGCAAGCATCGGCTCGGGCCCGAAACCCGCGCACGTGTGGACGAGATAGACGCCAGCGCACAGGCGGCCTATGCCACCTTCCTAAAAGCTGCCCGTGCTGCAGGTGACTGGTCCAATGGCCTGTCGGTTGAGGCGGGTGCGAAATACCTTGGCGAACAGATTTCGCTTGCCATAACCCAACGCGCCTCGGGTGAAGACCCCGCCCGCGTCCGAGAGATGCTGACACTCGCGCTGTCCGTGTTCACCCGTCCATGAAGGGATCGCCGCGCGCCCTGATGCCTGATTACCTGCGCCTTTTTGCGCTGTTGGGTATTGCTGATTGAATAATCAACAGAAACGGCCTTCAAACAGCCTCTTTGCCCTCGCTTTCAATCAGCGGGATGTCGGTGCGCGCGGCCTCAGGCGCGCCGCACAGAAGATCAGTGGCGCGTTCAGCGGCATCTTGGAACGGCTCCAACACAAGATCAGCGCCTGCGCCAAACAGCTCCTCCGTGTCTTTGGGGTGGTGCGAGGTGACCGCGACCTTGCCCAGAAAGCCCGCACTGCGGGTCAGTTGGATCAGGGTTGCACGCGTATCCTCATGGCTGAGACCAGTGGGGTGGATCGGCACGGTAGAGACGATCCATTGCGCTTGCCTCAACGGCAGCTCCGCCACAAATTCAGGGTCGGTGGCATCGCCAAAATCCGCCTCTAGGCCCAGTTCACGCCACCGCCGCGCGGCACGCGGATTGAAATCAACCCCAAGCACCCGAATGCCGCGCGCCCTAAGCCGCAATCCAATCGCCGTGCCAAAGCGCCCAAGCCCAAAAATGATCACGCTATAGGCATCACCGCGATGTATCCCCGCGTCCGAAGGTTCGCGCGGGGTATCCTTGCGCTCGAACACCGCCAAAAACCGCTCAAACACTGCATAAATCTGATGCGAATAGGTGATCATATAGGTTGAGGCGGCAATGGTGACCAAACCCACCATGGTCACCAATCCCAAGGCATCCTCCTGCACATGGCCCAGCGACACCCCCATGGCCACGAAAATCAGGGAGAATTCGCTGATCTGCGCCACCGTCAGACCCGCAAGGAACCCCGTGCGCTTACGATATCCCAGCGCGCCCATAATCACCAAAACGATCAGCGGATTGCCAATAAGCACAAAGAGCGAAAACACCACTGCGCCCGTGATATGCGCCCCCAGAAGCGACAGGTCCAAGGCCGACCCCAAGGCGATGAAAAAGAACAAGAGCAAGAAATCCCGCAACGGTGCCAGCCGCGCGGCAATGGTTTCTCGATAAGGGGTGGAGGCCAAGGCAACCCCCGCCAAAAGCCCCCCCACCTCTTTGCCAAGCCCCACCAAATCGCCCGCCGCGGCAAACATCGCGGCCATGGCAATGGCGAAAATCACCAACAACTCGGGCGCAAAGGCCAAGCGTTCCGTCAAAGGATTGGCCACATAGCGCACGAATAAAATCACCAACCCGACCATCGCGAGACCAGAGAGCAGCACCATCGGCACTGATCCGCCGCCGTGGCCGCCCTCTCCCGCGCCGATGCCAATCGCCGACAGCACGATCATCGCCAGAACCACGACCAAGTCTTGAACAATCAAAAAGCCCAAGGCGATCTGGCCATGAAGGCTGTCAATCTCACGCTTGTCGGACAACAGCTTGACGATGATAATCGTGGAGGAAAAGGTCAGCGCAACGGCCACGTAAAGGCTGGTGATCGCCCCAAGCCCAAGCGCCAGACCGATAAAATAGCCAAAAATCGAGGTAAAGGCCACCTGCCCCAACCCCGTCAACAGCGACACCGCGCCCAAGGATCGGATCAGTTTCACATCCAGTTTGATCCCAACAAGGAACAGCAGCACCGCAATACCAAGCTCGGACAGCAGGCTGATCTGCGCATCGGAGCGCACCAGATCAAGCGCCGAAGGCCCCGCGATCAGCCCCACCGCAATGAAACTGACGATCAAGGGTTGGCGCAGGATAATCCCAAGGAACCCCACCACAGCCGCCAGAACCAAAAGAACGGCAATCTCCGCAAAAGGCGACTGAACGATAACTTCCATCACTTGTGGCATTCCTTTGTCCGTGATGCCACGGCTCTAGCACAAAGCGCACCCGCGCCACAGTGCAAAGGCGTGGGGGGAAGTGTCGCAGCCGAGGCTTGGGTTCCCTCAGAACCGCAGGCCGAAGTTCAGGCCAAAGCGTCTTGTGGTGGCGTTGCCTTGGCGGGTGGCGTTGGCGGCGAGGGTGAGGGTGGCGGTGTTGGAGAGCGGGATCTCATAGCCCAGGCCTAGATCAAGGCTGGTGTCGCGCGGCGCGTCCCCCTCCACGGTGAAGGGGGTGGAATTGCCCAAGCGATAGGTGGCCTCTGCCGCCCCGCCAAAGGATTGGGTCAGCGCGGCATTGGCCGAGAACCGGCCCGCCCCAAGCGGGCGCTCCAGCTCTGCGCCGAGGGTCAGCAGGGTTTGGGTCGTGGTCTCTGCGCCCCGCGTCAGCGCGGCTGTGCCGCCCGTCTCGGTGAAACCGTCATTGTGCAGCCATTGCTGCGTGAGGCGCGCGAAAGGCGTGGCAGACCAGACCGCGCCCTCATAGCGGCGCGCCATTTCGGCAAAGCCCGTCAGCATACGGGTGGAATAATTGGCCGACAGGGTTTGATTGAGCGCCCCCACCGCCACCGTGCGGGTCGATTGCACATCGCCCCATGTGCCGATCAGGCCCAGGCTCAGGTCCATCTCCCCAAAGCGGCGGTTGGCATAGGTGCCAAGGCTCAGGCTTTGGGTCGTGGCACGGGTGCCAAGCGCGGCTGTGTCGCTTTGCGATTGCCCGCGCCCGATGAACACCCCGCCATCCCATGCCCCAAAGCGCAGATCATGGCCCAAGATCAGGCCCGCATTGCGCAGATCGGTGGTGATGCCATCCAAGCTGCGGCTGGACCCATCGCCGTAGAGATTGGCCCAAAGGCCCGATGGGGTGCCCTGCCCCCCACGCGATGAGGCGGTGACGATGCTGCCGCCGCCCCCTTCGCCGCCGCCGCCGCCGCCACCATCACCACCTGCCCCGCCCATCTGGCCTGTCAGCGTGGTGACGATGCTTTGCCCCTCGCCCAACTGCCCCGCCCCGATGGCCGCCAAACCCGCGCCAGAGAATTGATCAAGCGCGTTGCGCGCCGCATCGCCCGAAAGCGGCAGCAGGGCGTTGGCCGCATCGCTGCCCGCGATTGTGCCAATCCCGCGCGCGGTGTTGCGCTGGTTGCGGGTGCGGGCCACGCTTTCAAAAGAGACATCATTGCGCAAAAGGCGCAGATTGACGAAATTCGCGCCATAGATCGCGGTCGGGGTCAGGAAGGTGTAATCAGACGCGACCGCGCCGAATGTCCCCGTGACGGTCCCCGTGGCGGTGATGATCCGCCATGTGCGATCGGGGGCGTAAGTGCCCGCCTCACCCACATGGCGCAGGGTCGCGCCATTGATCGTGACATTGCCCGTGGCATTGATCAGATCGGCGCGGGTGGCATCATTTGGGTCAACCTCGACCTCCAAGACGGATCCTGCATTCAAGGTGACATCGCCTGTGTTCAGCGTGCCGATGGAATTGCCCGCCGCCAATGTGCCGCCCGATTGCGCCGTCACCGCGCCCACCGTGCCCGTGCCGCCCAGCGTGCCGCCCGCATTGATGGTGGCGGCCGAGGTGATCGACCCCGTCACATTGAGCCGCCCCGCATTAACCGTGGTCGCGCCCGCATAGGTATTTGCGCCCGAGAGGGTCAGCGTGCCGCTGCCCTGTTTGGTGATGGCTTCTTCGGGGATGTCACGAGCGCCACTGATCACCCCTGAAAAAGTCCTGTCGGTCGCATCGCCAAGGGTGACGGTGCCAATCAAGCTTACGTCCCCCGCACCAGAGAGATTGCCAATGGTGCCTGAGCCTGCGTTCCATGTTGCGCCGCTTGATATCTGAACCAGAACAGTATCGGACAGATTGCTTGCAGCCGTCTGCACTGTCCCTTCATTGATGATCAGGCTGCCCATGACATTCACCGCGCCGACCCCAGTCGGCGTCAATTGCAACCGACCCGAGCCATTCTTGATCAAGGACCCCGTTCCAAGATCGATATCCGAGCGAACAGTTATCGGACCATTGCCCCCGAAGGTCAGGTTATGATTCGTCCCTCTTATGGTGAAGGGCGGCGCGCCCGCAGTAAATACGGGGTCAAAGCTCCTGTTCTCGCCCGCCGCGTTTACGATCAGCGTGTCTGATCCAAGGATGATATTTGTCGAAAGTCGAACGCCTGCCCCCGTAAACCGCAAGGCACCGCCGCCGCCCACGCCCGTTCCGTTCAGCGTCAAGGTCTCGCCAGCGGGATTTGTGTTTCCATCAATCTCCAATGTCGCGCCACTCGCCACCACCGTGCCGCCCGCCGTGGTGCCAAGCGCGCCGCTGTTGGTGATGCGCAAGGTGCCTGCGCTGACCGTGGTTGTGCCGCCATAGGTATTCGCGCCCGAGAGGGTCAGCGTGCCGCTGCCCTGTTTGGTGATGCTGCTATTGGAGCCAGTGATAATTCCCGAAAACTCGGAATCGCTGGCATCGCCCACGGTCAAGGTCTTGCCTGCCCCTAAAGGGTTCAAATCAATACGCCCAGCCCCTGACACATTGCCCACGGTCTCATTATCTTGGACCTCAAACGTCCCCCCAGATGCCACCTGCACAAGCACGCTATCGGCAATCGCATTGCCGTTAAAAATAAGTAGCCTGCCCTGATTGATCTGAACATCGCCCGTAAACGTGTTTGTTCCAAACAGGGTCAATTGGCCAGATCCCGTTTTTATGATGCCGCCAGTCCCTATTTCGATGTTGGAATTGACTGTAATCGCACCGTTGCCACCAAATGTCAGATTGTGATTCCCCGTTATGGTGTGGGTCGTAGGTGCGTTATTGGCGAAAGTTCTGTTCCCCGTCGTGTTAACGATCAGCGTGTCTGATCCAAGGATGATATTTGTCGAAAGCGAACCGCCTGCCCCCGTAAACCGCAAGGCACCGCCGCCGCCCACCCCCGTGCCGTTCAGCGTCAAGGTCTCGCCAATGGGATTCGTGGCTCCATCAATCTCCAATGTCGCGCCACTCGCCACCACCGTGCCGCCCGCCGTGGTGCCCAGCGCGCTGCTGTTGGTGATGCGCAACGTGCCCGCGCTGACCGTGGTCGCGCCCGCATAGGTATTTGCACCCGAGAGGGTCAGCGTGCCGCTGCCCTGTTTGGTGATGCCGCCCGTGTTGCTTAAGACCCCTGAAAAGATGCGGTCCGTTGCATCGCCAAGCGTGAGGATGGCGCCCCTCCCAAGAGTAACATCCCCAGCACCAGAGAGATTGCCAATGGTGCCTGTGGCGTTTGTTGTCCATGACGCGCCGCTTGAGATCTGAACCAGCACGGTATCGGACAAAATATTTGCAGACGCGAATACCGACCCTTCTTTGATAATCAGCCCGCCTGTGAAACTGGCCTCGCCTCTCAAGACCAACTCACCCGAGCCATTTTTGATCAAGGACCCCGTCCCAAGATTGATAACCGAAAAAACATTTGTCCGCCCATTACCCCCGAATGTCAGGTCGTGATTCGCCCCTGTTATGGTGTAGTTGGTGGGTGCGCTTAGGCTAATAACCAAAGATGCCGCATCGTTTACGATCAGCGTGTCTGATCCAAGGATGATATTTGTCGAAAGCAAACCGTCTGCCCCCGTAAACCGCAAGGCACCGCCGCCGCCCACGCCCGTGCCGTTCAGCGTCAAGGTCTCGCCAACGGGATTTGTGTTTCCATCAATCTCCAATGTCGCGCCACTCGCCACCACCGTGCCGCCCGCCGTGGTGCCAAGCGCGCTGTTGTTGGTGATGCGCAACGTGCCTGCGTTCACCGTGGTCGTGCCCGTGTAGGTGTTGGCCGCCGAAAAGGTCAGGCTGCCCGTGCCTTGTTTGATTAAGTTTCCATCACCAGAGATCACCCCTGATTGGGTGGCATTGTCCGTGCCATCGACAAACACAAAAGTGTTAATAGGGTCAGCAACAAACCCAGCTGTGCGATCCTGCCCGTCCGTATAATTCACGGTCTGCGCGTCCGCCCCGCCGCCGATCATGACGGCTGTGCCAAGGGCGGTGATGAAGACCAACTCAGTCGCGTGTCCGAGGCGGCAGTGTTTGCGCAGGCTGCGTTGGCGGATGCCTGTTTGCGTGGCGTTTGCGCCTTGCGCCGCTTGGGCGGCAGATGTGTTCTGTGTCATGCGTTTCCAAGCCCGCGGAAACGCGCACTTGCCCCTAGATCAAACCCCAAACCCCGATGCACCAAGCGCAAACCCCGTCAAACCCCGTCAAACCCTATCAAACCCCGTGGCGCACTTCGGATCAGCGCGAATGATACAAACTATATATAATTTTTAGCAACAACTTTATGCCGCCCCCAACCCAATGCGCCACGCCCAGGCAGACTCGCCAAAGGGCGTGGCGGCACAGAATTGAACAGCGCCGCAAAAAGAGAATTGCCTTTCTGATCCGCGCCCTAAGTAACGACCACGACAGGCTAATTGGAGACAGGCATGAACGACCAAACCTTTGTAACCCATCCCAATAAATTGAGCCGCGCGACATTGCAGGCGCGCTATGATGCGGCCATGGCATCCATCCAACAGGAGCAGCGCAAGCGCGAGGCGGCAGGCTATGCCATTGGTGCCATGTTCAACCAGATCGCGGCGGCCACGGACCCCAAAAGCAGTTTGGGCTGTGCCGCCTGCGCGGCAAAGGCGTTTTGCGCGCTTTTTGCGGTGGCCGCACCGATCTATTTTCTGTGGCAGATGGTCTGAGCCATCATGCGGGGCTGACTTTTGCGCGCCCCGCGCTAGCTGTGGATCATGACCAAGCCCGCCGCGACAGAGCGCACCGAAGTGCTGTTCAACGCCGATTGCCCGATCTGCAATTGGGAGGTGGGTGTGTATAAAAAACACGCGCCCCCCGATCTGGAATTCGTGCCGATCACGGCGGCGCGTGCGCGCGACTGGGGTTTGAGCATGGATGAGGCCGCCCGCGCGCTGCATCTGCGCCGTGGTGGGCAGCGCGTGGCGGGGATGGCGGCCTTTCTCGATCTCTGGGCGCGCATCCCGCGCTATCGCCTTTTGGCGCGGGTGCTGTCCTGGCCGCCTTTGCGGCTTTTGGCCGAGATTGCCTATCGCTATGGTGCAGCACCCGCGCTCTATGCCCTGCACAAGCGGCGGCAGGCCAAACGTGGTCAGGGACGGTGAAGACCGCGGCCCTGCTGTGGGGGGCATTGTGCCTTGCGGTTGTGGGGTTGGCCTATGCCACCTCCACGCCGCCACTGCGCTTGGCGCTTGACTGTCGCGATGAGGCACGCGCCATAACCGTGATCCTAGATCACCCAAGGCGCTATTTGCCCCATCTGTGGCCAGATCACGCGCGCACCGCCCGCTTTGCCGAGGGCGAGACAAGGTTTGATGCGGATTTTGTCCATCAACACGGCCCGCGTGGGCGGGAGCTGACCTTTTATCTGGAGACTGGCGCTTATTTGGGCGCATGGACCGCAGAGATGAATGAATTGTGGCTCTATCGTGATGCAACAGGGGCGATCTATGACACCGGCCTTGCCCTGCCCTGCCGCTGAAGGCAAGATTGCCCTTTACCCATCGCCGCGCGCAGATTAGGCAGGCGCAGATTTGAACCTTATAGGGAAATCAGAATGTCGGTTTCGATGCTGTCCACCTTTGTCAAACCCATGCATCCTGAAGGGCGCAAATTCGTGGCGATTGCAGCGGCCATCGCGCTGGTCCTGTTCGTGATCTGGGAGCCGTTGGGATGGATCGGTGTCGGCGTCACGGTTTGGGTCTATTATTTCTTCCGCGACCCTGAGCGCGTCACCCCCACCCGCGCGGGCATCATGGTCTCGCCCGCTGATGGGGTTGTCTCGCTGCTAGAACCTGCCACCCCGCCTGCTGAATTGGGGTTGGGTGACGCGCCAATGACCCGTATTTCGGTCTTCATGTCGGTCTTTAACTGCCATGTGAACCGTATTCCTGCGGCAGGGCGGATCACGGCTGTGGCCTATCACGAGGGCAAGTTCCTCAATGCCTCGCTCGACAAGGCCTCAACCGACAATGAGCGCAATGGGATCGCGGTGGAGCTGCCCGATGGTCGCCGCTACGGGGTGGTGCAAATCGCGGGTTTGGTGGCGCGGCGGATCCTGTGCTGGGGCGTGTTTGATGAGGTGATGGCGCGCGGTCAGCGCTTTGGCCTGATCCGCTTTGGCTCGCGCTTGGATATCTATTTGCCCCAAGGCGCGGAGCCTGTGGTCGAGATCGGGCAAACCATGGTCGCAGGGGAAACCGTTATTGCCACCCTCAGCGCCGCAGCGCCAGAATGAGGCGCCCGCAATGAAGCGTCTGTTCTCCCGCAATTCTGAGGCTGAAGGGGTGCCCTTCGCCTTGCTGCTGCCCAATCTGGTCACCTTGACAGGGATGTGTCTGGGGCTGACTTCTATCCGCTTTGCGATGGATGGGCGGTTCAAAACAGCCGTGGTTCTGATCTTGCTTGCGGCCGTGATGGATGGGTTGGACGGGTTGATTGCGCGGCGACTGAACGCCACCTCACGGCTTGGCGCGGAACTGGACAGTTTGTCTGACTTTCTCTGCTTCGGCGTGGCCCCCGCGCTTTTGGTCTATCAACTGATGCTCAACAGCACAGGCTCCTTCGGGTGGATCGCCGTCTTGACCTTTGCGGGGGCCTGCTGCCTGCGCCTTGCACGGTTTAACGTGATGCGGGCCGACCCAGAAAAGCAGGAAGCCACCAACGATACCCCCGATTTGGATGATGTGATCGAAGAGGTCGAAAACAGCAAACCCCATTTCATCGGCGTCCCAGCGCCTGGTGGGGCCATGCTTGGGCTTCTGCCCGTGTATCTGGTCTTTGCGGGGTTTGATCTGCCGATGCAGCACCCGTTTATTGGTGCCGTCTGGCTGTGCCTCGTGGCCATTTTGATGATTTCCACGCTGAAAACCTTCTCGCCCAAAGCATTGAAGATCCCGCGCTGGTCCATTGCCCCTTTGATGATCGTAACCGTGGTTTTTGTCGGTCTGATCTTCTCTACGCCGTGGACCCTTTTTGCGGCCATTTGCGGCGGTTATGGCGCGCTGATTGTGAGCAATATCATTCGCGCGCGGGGGCAGCTTTTTGGCTAGGGGCTTTTTTCGGCGTTGGCGCTTTGATCTTATAAAGCGGCACTTTCGCCCGCAGGGATGCGCGCCCCATCATATGCGCACCAATTGGCGCAGTGGCCATCAAAAAGACCATAATTGCCATAATCCGAACCGTCACGGCCCAATCTAGGAAATAGACCACAGCCGCCAAAAGCACCAAACCCGCCCCAAGCGTGCCCGCTTTGGTCGAGGCGTGCATCCGGATCAAAACATCGGGCAGGCGCAAAATGCCCAAACCCGCGGCCATGGCAAAAAATGCGCCAACCATCAGAACGATACCGATCAGATAATCCATCACTGCTGCCCCTTTTGTGCGCGCGTGCTTTGTTCACGTTGCGTATAGCGTTCAACGTAACGGGCCAAGGCCACGGTGGCGAGAAATCCCACCAAGGCCAAGACAAGCGCCACATCCAGAAATGCGGGCTTATCCTCCAAAATCGCGAAGATGCCACAAAAGACGATGATCAAGACAGTCATCAAATCCAAGGCCACCACACGATCAGGCAGGGTTGGTCCAACCACAAGGCGGATGAAAGAAAAGATCAATCCCGCCAAGAGCAGGACCATCGATACGGTCAGCGAAAAATTCAAAAATGCCGATTCAATCATGGCTCAACCGCCTCCTTCACCCAGCGTTCCATCCCGTCTTTCATGGATTTGATCAATTCATCCTTATCCGTGGCAAACATCGCATGGACGGTGAGCGTCTTGCGATCCTCGGACACGTCAATGGACAATGTTCCTGGTGTCAAAGAGATCAAATTTGCAACCAATGTGATGCCCATATCGGTTTTCACGTCCAAAGGCATTTCCACCAATGCAGGTTCCGCGCTTTGTCCTGGGGTGATAACATCCCAAATCACTTGGAAGGAGGAGATGAACAACTCGACATGAAACATCACGATCAAACGGCCCCATCGCCACACGGCCAAGGTGTAACGGCGGTCCAATTGGAAAAACGGCGCCAACCATAAAAGAGCCAAATAGCCAAGCAAGAAACCAAAAGCGAGGTTAAGTGGGCTCATCGCACCCGTGAACCCCGCCCATGCAATCGCCAAAAGCAGGTTGAAGAAAAACAATCCCATCAGTTCCCCTCCACAATCACGGCTTGGCCTACAGCGCTTTGTGCCGCGGCCACCGCATCAGGCCCAAGCACCGCATCCAGATAGGCGGTCGGATTGAGCAATTGATCCGCAGCGGTTTCCACAAACGGGTAGAACACCCCAGGGAACAAGCCAATGATCACCGTCATCACGGCCAAGGCGATGATCGGCCACATCATTGCACGCCAGTCATGGGTGCTCAGGCGCGACAATTTCGGCGCGAGGGCGTCAGGATGCGGCGTCCAAAACGCCTCCGCCCAGATCTTGGTCATGGAGAACACGGTCAACAAGCCCACAAACAGCGCCGCACCTGCCACGATCCACATCTCCAGCTCAAGCGAGGCGCGAATGACGATGAATTTTGCCCAGAACCCTGAGAGCGGCGGAAAGCCTGCAAGCGAGAAAGCAGGGATCAAGAACAACACCGCCAAAAGCGGGGCATGGGTGTATAGCCCGCCAATACGCGCCAGTTCCGTGCCGCCTGCGATGCGATTGGCCACGCCCGAAATCAGGAACAGGTTTGCCTTCACGATGATATGGTGCAGCAAATAGAACACCGCGCCGATCAATCCCAAAGGTGTCATCAAAGCCAAACCCAACACCATGTAGCCGATCTGGCTGATGATGTGGAAGGACAGGATGCGGCGAAAATCGCTTTGCGCCGCCGCGCCCAAAACGCCCGTGACCATAGTCAAAACCGCGACCCAAAGCAGGACCGTTTCAATCAATTCGGGATCATGGGTGAAAATCAGAGTGAAGGCGCGGATCAGCGCATAAACCCCCACCTTCGTCAAAAGCCCCGCAAACACGGCGGAGACCGAAAAACTGGGCGTATGGTAAGAGGCGGGCAACCAGAAGAACAACGGGAACACAGCGGCCTTAACGCCAAAGGCCACCATGAACATGATCGCCACGACACTCAGAAGCCCTTTGTTCTCGACCTCCTGCACCGCGAAATGCAGATCCGCCATATTAAGCGTGCCTGTCATCCCGTAGAGCAAGCCAACACCCGTGAGGAACATCACGGTCGAGATGAGATTGAGCGTGACGTATTTCACCGCCCCGTCAATTTCCTGCTTTGAGCCGCCAATGACCAAAAGCCCAAAGCTTGAGATCAGCATCACCTCGAACCAGACATAGAGGTTGAACAGGTCAGCGGTCAGGAACGCGCCCGTCACACCCGCCAACAGCAGGTGAAACAACGCATGAAAGCCAAGCGCCTCGGTGGATTTTGAAATATCCGCGAAGGAATAAAGCGCAACGGCAACACCGATGATCCCCGTGATGACCACCATCGCAGCGCCCAAGTAATCTGCGGCCAAGGCGATGCCAAAGGGCGCATCCCAACCCCCAAAGGAGCCTGCGATCACGCCTTGATCCAGAACGGCGGATACCAAAACCAGGGCCGCCCCTAAATGCAAAACCGCGCCAGAGAGCGACACCCATTTTCCCGCCACGCTGCGGCGTGTTAGGAAGGCAATAATCGCTGTGAAAAAAGGCAATAGAAGCGGGGCGGAAAGGGTCCAGATCACGCTTTATCCTCCTTAGGTTCCGCCACACGCATTTCATCGCCATTCAATGTCCCAAGCCCTGCATAGGCACGAAACACCAACATCAGGCTGAAGGCAAAAAGGCCAAATCCAATCACAATCGCGGTAAGAACCAGCGCCTGTGGCAGCGCATTGGCCACGATCCCGACAGGGGCATCCGCGCCTTCTGGCACAAGGGGCGGTGCGCCCTCGGTCAGACGGCCCGAAGTGAAAATCGCCAAATTCGCCGCGTTTGAAATCAACAGTAAACCAAAAAGAAAGCTCATCACATTGCGCGCCAGCATCAAATAAACCGCCGCCGCAACGAGAACACCGATGAGAAGGGCCAATCCAGTTTCCATTACACCTCCTCCTCAATCGCGAAAACAAGGGTGAGGATTGCCCCCATCACAACCAGATAAACCCCGATATCAAACAACAAGATCGAAGAGAGAGGCAGCCCTTTGGAACCTTCCTCGGCAAAGAGGAAAAGCCACAATCCGCTAAACGGTGCTTTGTTCGCGAAAAGGGCAGATAGCCCTGCCACGGCTGATGCGCCAAGGCCGATCATGGCGAGGTTTTGCGGCTCGATCCGCAGCGCCTTGCGCGCCTCTGCAACCGATCCCGCGATGGCAAACAGCACAAAGCCCGTGGCCCCGATCAACCCCCCGATAAACCCGCCCCCTGGCTCATTGTGACCACGCAGCAGCATATGGATGGAAAACACCAGAAGGATGGCGGCCAGATAGCGGCTCGCGGTTTTGAGGATAAGCGAGTTCATTTCTCCTCTCCCTTCTTGTGATAGGATGTGGCGCGCAGCAACGCATAGGCGGCAATCCCCGCAATCGCGACAACGGCAATCTCACCGAATGTGTCGAGGGCACGGAAATCCACCAAGATCACGTTCACAATATTACGCCCATAGGCATCAACCCATGCGGATTGCTCAAAGAATTCTGTCAGGCGCAAATCAAGCGGCCCCTGCACAACGCCCATCATGATCAAGGTCATCGTGCCGCCCAGTGCAACGGCAATCAGCGCGTGACCCGCGCGGAACGGATTTGTGCCACCCTCATAAAGACGCGGCAATTTCAACATGACCGTTGCAACCAAGATCACCGAAAGCGTCTCGACCAGAAGTTGCGTGATGGCCACATCAGGTGCGCCGAAGGTGATGAAAATCAAGGCCACACCAACGCCCACCACGCCGATCGCAATAACCACCATAAGACGCGATGTTGCCCGGGTGGCGGTCACTGCGGCCAACGCGGTAATGATCAAAATCGCTGCCACCGCAAAGCTCATGTCGGACAAATCGAAATGCCACAGGAAGGCATTACGCAGCAGCCCCGTGGCCACCAAGGCCACAAGCAGGGTGAGGAAGGTCCAGCGCATATAATCACGCAAATCGCCCGTCTGGATGATCGCCGTGAGGGCAGCCGCAAAACGCTTGAGCCCGTTAATCAGAACGTCCCATCCGTTGTCAAAGGCAGGCAAGCGCGACAGGGTGGTGATGAGGAAGGCGCGAACGGACCCGTGGAGGGCATAGATCGCAGCCCCCAACGCCAAGGTTGCGCCCGACAAAAGCAGCGGCAAGTTCACACCATGCCACAGGGTCAATGTCTTGGCCATGTCAGGCGTGCCGAGCAAGCCCGCGACCGTGGGGGCCACGAGCGTATCTTGCAAAAGCGATGGCGCAAGACCAAAGATCAGGCCAAGCGCAGCTAAGATCACAGGGCCCGCAAGCATTTGCCATGGGGCCTCATGCGGGGTTTTGGGCAAGGCCTCGACCCCGCCGCGCCAAAATGGCCGCAAGGCCACGATACCCGCCACGGCGACCATCAATGCATTGGCCGCCAAGGCCGCAGCCGTGACCAACACAGGCGCGCTGATCGCATCCAAGGCACCTGCGTAAAGCAACTCCTTGCCGATAAAGCCAAGCAACGGCGGAAGCCCCGCCATGGAAAGCGCAGCCAAAGCCGCCGCCAAGGCGGTGACGGGCATCAACCGCCCCAAACCCCCAAGCTGGGCCACCTCGCGCGTGCCTGTCTCATGGTCAATCGCACCGACCACCATAAAGAGCGCCGCCTTATAGAGAGAGTGCACAATCAAAAACGTGATAAACCCCGTCATCGCGTAGGCATCGCTTTGGCCCAAGAACAAGGTCAAAGTGCCAAGGGCCATCAGGGTCGTGTAGGCCAGCGCCTGTTTCAAATCCGTCTGCCGCAGCGCCAAGATCGAAGCCCATACGGCGGTCGCGGCCCCCGCAAGGGTCAGCGACCAGATCCAAAGCGATGTATCGGCGAAGGCAGGGTGGAACCGCGCCAAAAGATAAACCCCCGCCTTGACCATCGTGGCCGAATGCAAAAAGGCCGATACGGGCGTGGGCGCGGCCATCGCATTGGGCAGCCAGAAATGGAACGGGATTTGCGCCGATTTCGTAAATGCCCCCAAAAGGATCAGGATCAAAGTGCCTGTGAACCAGCGGTGCTCGGTCAGCCCCTCGACCTGCACGATCTCCGAAATTCGGGTGCTGCCCGCGATGGAGGCCAAAAGTATCAACCCCGCCAATAGCGCAAGCGCGCCCGCCCCCGTCAGGAAGAGCGCCTGAAGCGCATTGCGCCGCGCCTTGGCCTCGGCATTGTTGAAGCCGATCAACAGGTAGGAGGTGATTGTGGTCAGTTCCCAAAACACGAAAAGCGCGATGATATCATCGGCCAGAACCACGCCCAACATCGCCAACATGAAGGAGAAAAGATAGAGCGCAAAACGCCCATATTCAGGATGGCCGTTGAGATAGCTTGAGGCATAAAGCATAATCAGCGTGCCAATGCCCGATATCAGGAGGCAAAAGGTTAAGGCCAGACCGTCAACCCGAAAGGCCAAGGCCACATCCAAGCCTGGCAGCCAAGCCCAGCTCCACTCAGGCGCAAGCCCTGCGGAGACATCGCCAATCATGCCAGCAAAAAAAGCAAAAATCGCTGCGGCAAGCACCACAGGCACCCATGCCGTCAGAAACCCTGTTTGATGTGGATTTTCAGATGTCGCGCCCATCACCATCCCCAATTTATTTTATTATCAAATGACATAGCCGCGACCATTCCCGATGAAAAGACCCTAGGCCAAGGATTTGGCCTATTTTGCGATAGGATTAACACGAGTTTTCCACATCAGATGGCGATCCTCATGGCCGCAGACCCCGCCGATACATCATCTGATGTGTCTATCTTGGTGTCTAACGCGCGGGGTTTTGATAATATTAGCTGCCCATGAGACCCTCACGCAGCCGCGCCTAAAAATATCTGGAAATAATCCTTAAAATAACCACCAACTCTTGAGGTATTACGCTCAATATGATCTGTCTGGCACTGCTAAACATGGGACAAAACAAAAGGTCAGTGTCACCGCCATGCCATCAACCGCTATGAGCCAGAAACACGCGATACTCACCTGTTGCGATGAAACCACCGCATGGAATGCCGCGTTTTTAATGGCGCAAATGCGCCAGCGCAGCGATACACGCAATTGCGTCTATTATGTCTTTACGGATCGCGCGCTGTCGGCTGGCACCTCTGCGATGATCAAGCGTTATGCCACTTTGATCCGCTGCGAAGATGTGTTCGACTTGGACGAATTTGCACCCAATCTGGCCGATGGCACCGCCAACCCCGCACGGGAAAGTTTCTTGATCCTGTTTGCCTTGGAAACGCTGACGCGGATACACGGCAAGGTTCTGTTCCTCGACAAATTCGGATTTGCACAGGGCGATGAATTCAACGATCTACTAGCGCTTGACTTAGCTCATCCCGCGGCTGCCGTGCGTCATCTTGGGGCTTGGCGCAACGCCGCGCCCGACAGCGTCCCTGCGCAATTTTCCGCGCGAATGCCCGAAGGCTGTGATCGCGTGTTCAACCCCGCGATGCTGCTTATTGATGCAAACACATTCACCGAACGTGGCATCGGTCAAGCCGCGATTGCCGATCTGCGCGAAGCGGGCGGAACGGCCTTTAGCGCGCTGAATGTTGCTTTCGCAGACCAATGGGGTGAGTTGTCTCCACGGTGGAATTGGCCCATGACCGAGCAAATGGCCATCATTGGTGCCATGCGTCCGCTGCAATTCGTGAATTTCATGGGCGCGCGCAAACCGTGGTCGGATAATGTCGGATTTTTCGACACCAAATATTTGGCCCAAATAAGCGACTTCCTGCGCATGGAAAACCGTGTGCAGGAATTAGAAACAATTGAAAACAACGGATTCCAACCACATCGGGAGCGGCGTAGACTGCGCTTCTTGGAGGGGTGGAGCACCAATCTTGTGCAGAGCTATGACCAGATCAAAGACTATCTGGACCGCGAAGATTTCCTCGATGGCAGTTTCGCACCCGCGCCCAAGGTTGCACCCTTACAAGACGCGGATTAAGCGCGGCAATCATCCGATTGCCGGAGCCGCATCTTGCGGCAGCCGCACATGAGGAAGGGCTGCGCGGGCCAAAGGGTGCAGCGTATCGGCCTGCCCCGCAGCGATCAGTTGTGCAAAATCGGCGCGCATCTCAGGCCCCCAAAAGTCATTGAGATGAGCGGCCACGCGTTCGGCCAAATCATCGCCCTTTTGGCTTTCGAAAAATGTGGCGATCTGGTTCGCCATGGTGATCAGCTTATCCGATGCCATAATCGTCTATCCTTGGTCTATGCGTTCAGGGTGCGTGAAAATTTCAAATGTGCCGTTTCTTGCAAGTGCGGCCACGCACAGCCCCGCCGCCTCCGCCACCTCGAGCGCAAGCGCCGTTGGCGCTGACACCGCAATCAAAACAGGCGCGCCCGCGATCACCGTTTTTTGCACCATCTCAACCGAGACACGGCTGGTGATGACAATCGCACCCGAAGCAGGATCAACCCCTGCCGCCCCCATCGCGCCGATCAGTTTATCGAGTGCGTTGTGCCGTCCCACATCCTCGCGCGCGAGCGTGATGCCTTTGGCAGGCTGAAAAAATCCCGCCGCGTGCACCGCATGGGTTTCATCATGCAAGGGTTGGTGATGGCGCAAGGCCTCAGATGCCCCCAAAAGGGGCGCAAGCGCCAAAGCAGGAATGTCACGGGACAAAGGCGCGATATCCCGCATCGCTTGTGCCAAGCTGTCGATCCCGCACAGCCCGCACCCCACTGGCCCCATCATGGACCGCCTGCGTGCCTGCAACGCCTGTGATTGCGCGGCATCCAACCATAGACGGGCCTCAATCCCCTGCCCCGCCTCGTGGCGGACAATCTCGATCTCACGGATATCCGCGTCACAGGTGATAAAGCCCTCGGTCTTGGCAAAACCGCGCGCGAAATCTTCAAGGTCGCGCGGGGTCGCCATCATAACCGCTTGCGTGCCGCCATCGAACACCATGGCGACAGGGCATTCTTCGGCCAAGGTGCGGCTGGCCGCTTGCACGCCCGCGCGCCCCGCCTTCAACACCCTGCGCAAAGATTGGCCCGCTGCCATGGCTACTCCGCTGCGGGCAGGATACGCCGCGCGGCCTTGGCCTGCGCCTCGTAGCTTTCTTGCCACGCGCTTGGGCCATTTGATTGCGACACCTGCACAGCGGTCACCTTATATTCAGGGCAATTCGTGGCCCAATCCGAGAAATCTGTGGTGATCACATTGGCCTGTGTCTGGGGGTGATGGAAGGTTGTATAGACCACACCTGGGCTCACGCGATCGGTGATTGTCGCGCGCAAGGATGTCTCGCCTGATCGCGAGGCCAATTTGACGTAATCCCCCTCCTTGATCCCACGCGTTTCTGCGTCATGCGGGTGGATTTCCAACACATCCTCCTCATGCCAGACAGAGTTTTCCGTGCGCCGTGTCTGCGCCCCCACATTATACTGGCTCAAGATGCGCCCTGTGGTCAGCAGAAGCGGGAAACGTGGCCCTGTGCGTTCATCGGTGGCGACATATTCCGTGACAATGAACCGCCCCTTGCCGCGCATAAACCCATCTACGTGCATCAGTGGCGTGCCCTCAGGGTGAGAGTCGTTGCAGGGCCATTGCACACTGCCTTTTTCCTCAAGCAGCGCGTAATCTACACCTCCAAAGCTTGGGGTCGTGGCGGCGATTTCTGCCATGATCTGAGACGGGTGGGTGTAATTCCACCCTGCCCCCATGGCGTTGGCCAAGGCTTGCGTCACTTCCCAGTCGGCCAGTCCCGCCTTTGGCGCCATCACTTCGCGCACGCGGTTGATGCGGCGCTCGGCATTGGTAAAGGTGCCGTCCTTCTCAAGGAAGGTGGACCCTGGCAAAAAGACATGGGCGTAATTGGCGGTCTCGTTCAAGAAAAGATCATGCACAATCACGCAGTCCATCGCCGCCAAACCTGCCGCAACGTGTTTGGTATCAGGGTCGGATTGCAAGATATCCTCGCCTTGGCAATACAGCCCCTTGAAGCGACCCGCGACCGCAGCATCTAGCATATTGGGGATGCGTAAGCCTGGCTCAGGGTCAATCTCAACACCCCAGGCTTGCTCAAAAATCGCGCGCACATCGGCATTTTTCACGTGGCGATAGCCTGGCAATTCATGCGGAAACGACCCCATGTCACAGGAGCCTTGCACGTTATTTTGTCCGCGCAGCGGGTTCACGCCCACGCCCTCGCGGCCCACATTGCCCGTGAGCATCGCCAAATTGGCAATCCCCATCACCGTGGTCGAGCCTTGGGAATGTTCCGTCACGCCCAGACCATAATAAATCGCACCATTGCCGCCTGTCGCATAAAGACGGGCCGCAGCGCGCAGATCGGCGGCAGGCACACCTGTCACCGCCTCCACCGCTTCGGGGCTGTGGCGCGGGTCTGAAATGAACTCGGCGTAATCCTCAAACGCGTCCCACTCGCAACGCTCGCGGATATAGGCCTCATCGGCCAGACCCTCGGTCACAATCACATGGGCCATGGCCGACACGACCGCCACATTCGTGCCAGGCCGCAACGGAAGATGATGGGCCGCTTCAATATGGGCGGATTTCACCAGATCAATGCGGCGGGGATCAATGACAATCAGCTTTGCGCCTTGGCGCAGGCGCTTTTTCAGGCGGCTTGCGAAAACGGGGTGGCCATCGGTGGGGTTGGCCCCAATCACTACCACCACATCCGAATGCGCAACCGAGTCAAAATCTTGCGTCCCTGCCGATGTGCCAAAGGTCTGGCCCAAACCATAGCCCGTTGGCGAATGGCACACCCGCGCGCAGGTGTCGG
This sequence comes from Rhodobacteraceae bacterium XHP0102, assembly GCA_025751475.1. Classification (GTDB taxonomy): domain Bacteria; phylum Pseudomonadota; class Alphaproteobacteria; order Rhodobacterales; family Rhodobacteraceae; genus M30B80. The sequence goes on along the minus strand of JAOWLD010000001.1, from coordinate 632,204 downwards.
TGTTGTTATTGCCAAACACCGCACGGGCCAGTTTTTGCACCAGATAGGTTTCCTCGTTCGTGCAACGGCTTGAGGTGATCACACCGATGGATTTCTGGCCATATTGCGCCTGAATGCCCCGCAGTTTTTGGGCGGCAAAGCCAAGCGCCTCCTCCCATGACACTTCGCGCCATGGCTCGGAGATGTCATCGCGGATCATCGGGCTCAAAATGCGGTCTTTGTGGGTGGCATAGCCATAGGCAAAACGCCCCTTCACGCAGGAATGCCCGCGATTGGCCTTGCCGTGCTTATAGGGCACCATCCGCACCAATTGGTCGCCATTCAATTCGGCTTTGAACGAGCAGCCCACGCCACAATAGGCGCAGGTGGTCACAACCGAGCGTTGCGGCGTGCCCAATTCGATGACAGATTTTTCTTGCAAGGTCGCCGTTGGGCAGGCCTGCACGCAGGCGCCACATGACACGCAATCAGAGCTGAGGAAATCATCCAACGGCCCGCCTGCAGATACGCGGGCATCAAATCCGCGTCCTTCGATGGTCAAGGCAAACGTGCCTTGCACCTCCTCGCAGGCCCGCACACAGCGGTTGCAGACAATACATTTGGACGGGTCATAGCTGAAATAAGGATTGCTTTCATCCTTGGGCAAATATTCAGGGTTCAGATCACCATTGGTGTCACGCGCGGTGAAATGGTTTGCGATACTTGCCCCCTCGGTGGCGCTGTAGCGCACATCGCGCAATCCAACCGCGCCCGCCATATCCTGCAATTCGCAATCGCCATTGGCCGCACAGGTCAAACAATCCAGCGGGTGGTCGCTGATATACAGTTCCATCACCCCGCGGCGCAGTTTGTGCAGCTTGGCGTTTTGGGTATGGACCACCATACCTTCGGCCACAGGTGTGGTGCAGGATGCGGGCGTGCCGCGCCGCCCTTCAATCTCGACCACGCACAAACGGCAGGAGCCAAAAGCCTCAAGGCTATCGGTGGCGCAGAGCTTGGGGATCGACAAGCCCGCTTCGGCGGCGGCGCGCATGACGCTTGTGCCCTCTGGCACCGTAACCGCCACCCCATCAATCGTCAGACTGACAGGCGCGCCCGTTTTGGCGGGCGTTCCCATGTCGCGGTCATCCCAAGGAATGATAAAATCTTTCATGGATCAAAACCCTCCTATTGCGCGGCCTGATCGGCGGGGGTGGCCCCAAATTCATCTGGAAAATTCTGAAGCGCCGACATGACAGGGTAAGGCGTGAAGCCGCCAAGCGCGCAAAGCGAGCCATCTTTCATTGTCTCGCACAGATCGGTCAACAAGGGGATTGCGGTCGCATCCCCCGCGGCAATGCGGTCGATGGTTTCGACACCGCGCACCGCGCCAATGCGGCAGGGGGTGCATTTCCCGCAGGATTCCACCGCGCAAAACTCCATCGCAAAGCGCGCCATTTGCACCATATCGGCGCTGTCATCGAACACCACAACACCCGCGTGACCAATCAGCCCGCCCTGCCCATCGAATTCCTCATAGGCGAAAGGCGTGTCAAATTTGGACGGCGGCATATAGGCGCCCAAGGGGCCGCCCACCTGAACCGCCTTGACGGGGCGACCCGTGGCGGTGCCGCCTGCAATTTCGTTGACCAATGCGCCCAAAGGCATCCCGAAGGCCGTTTCAAACAGCCCCCCGCGCGCAACATTGCCCGCGATCTGTATGGGCATCGTCCCCTTGGATCGTCCAAGGCCAAAACTGGCGTAATGCGCGGCCCCTTTTTCGAAAATAACGGGGATGGTCGCCAAGGACAGCACATTGTTCACAACAGTTGGCCGCCCCATGAATCCTTCCAAGGCGGGCAAGGGTGGCTTGGCGCGCACAACACCGCGCTTGCCCTCAAGGCTGTTCAAAAGCGATGTCTCCTCACCGCAGACATAGGCCCCTGCGCCCACGCGAATTTCAAGATCAAAGGCTTTGCCTGATCCCAAAACATCCGCGCCCAAAACGCCTTCGGCACGGGCGATTGTGACCGCCGCCTCCATCACCTCAATCGCATCGGGATATTCCGAGCGGATATAGACAAAGCCGCGCGTGGCCCCTGTGGCCAGACCCGCAATCGCCATCCCTTCAATGAGGCAAAAAGGATCCCCCTCCATGATCATCCGATCTGCGAAGGTGCCGCTGTCCCCCTCGTCTGCGTTACAAACGATATATTTTTGGGAAGCTGACGCCTCGGCCACGGTTTTCCATTTGATGCCAGTGGGAAACCCTGCCCCGCCACGACCGCGCAGACCAGAGGCCGTGACCTCTGCAACGATATCTGCGGCGCTCATGGCAGCGGCACGAGACAGCCCCATGAGGCCGCCGTGAGCGCGGTAATCCGCCAAACTCAGCGGATCAATCAAACCACAGCGCGCAAAAGTCAGGCGGTTTTGTTTGGCGAAAAACGGAATATCTTCAACAGGGCCTAGGGAGGTGATCTTGCCCGCGAGAAGATCATCCACCTGATCCGCCGCAATTGGGCCATAGGCCAGGCGGGTGCCGTTTTCCTCGATCTCGACCAAAGGCTCCAGCCAGATCATCCCACGGCTGCCGTTGCGGATGATCTGCGCCTCTTCCCCGCGCGCCGCCAACGCATGGGCCAAAGCAGTTGCAACCTCATCAGACCCAAGCGCCTTGGCCGCCGCGTCACGGGGGACGTAAATCTTTTTCATAGACCTGCCTCCGTCAAACGGGCGGTGATCTTCTCTACAGTCGCGCGCGCAATCAATTTGCCGTCCAACATGGCAGCAGGCGCGCAGGCGCAGAGGCCCAGGCAATAGACGGGCTCAACCATCAGCGCGCCATCGGCGCGGCGCGCGCCCCAATCCAATCCCAACTGCGCCAAAACCCGTTCGGACAGCGCCTTTCCACCAACCGCCTGACAGGCCTCTGCACGACAAATCTTCAGGCAGTGCTTGGCCGCAGGGGCGCTGCGAAAATCATGGTAAAAGCTGATTACACCATGCAGTTCGGCGCGGGTGATATTCAGCGCGTCACAAATGATCGGACGCGCCGCATCAGGAATATAGCCGAATTCCCCTTGAAGCGCGTGAAGGATCGGCAACAGCGGTCCCTCAAGCCCCATGTGGCGCATCACAATCGCGGTGATTTCGGGATCGTGCGCATCGGTATGATCACGGGGCATGACATTGATCCTTTTCAAAAAACGGCCCCGAAGGCCCTAGGGGCGATGGGTTCGGGATGCCTGAGGATCAAGTTGCAATCAATATCAAAATTTCGTTGCTTGATAGGCAATGGCTATCAAGATAGCTCTGCTCCCATTTCCCCCGCACTGCGGATCAAACTGCGTAAAACGGGCGTATGTGGGTCTTGATGGGGCGCAATCAGACCCACCTCTGGGCGCAACACACCGCCTTTCAGAGGGATCAACCGCAAATCATGGCCAACGGCCAAAAAAGCGGCCATCGATTGCGGCAGCACACTGAGTGCGCCCGCCTCGACCACATGGCTGACCAAAACGATGGTCGAATTGCTTTCCACCACGGTTTTCGGCTCCAATCCATGCGCGGCGAAATTGCGGTTCAGAATGCGGCGGTTTTGCATATCGGGGGTTAACAAGCTTAGGGACAAACCTTGCAAATCGCGCCAATGCACGGCGGCTTGCGGTGCAAGCGGGTGATCCGCGCGACACAGAACCACGTAATCCTCATGATACAGCCCTGCGCTGACCATGCGCCCCAAAGGCTCGTTGTCCAGATAAGTGATGCCCGCATCCGCATCGAGATTTTCCAACAGCTGCAAAATCTCGATGGATGAGCGCGACAGGATCGAAAAACTGACATTGGGATGTGCAGCCGAAAAACGGCTGACCAGACGTGCTGCTTGGGTCAGGGCCGTTGGGATCACAGCCAGACGCAAATGCCCCGATAATCCCTCTCGGCTGTAGCGCATTTCTTCGCGCAACTGGCGGCTATCGGCCACGATACGCCGCGCCCATTCAAGCGCACGCTGCCCCTCGGGTGTCAGCCCGCCATAGCGCGAACCACGCTGCACCAGTTTGACCCCAAGCTGGTCTTCCAACTGCTTGATCCCAGACGACAGGCTGGGCTGCGTGATCCCCAACACCTCCGCCGCGCGGCCAAAATGCTGAGTTTTGGCCAAGGCAAGCAACATTTCCAATCGTTGGATCATAGGAAATCCCTATCAATTTTTCCAACATCTATCGCAATAACGGAATAATATAAAGACCGCATCGATGGTGCGATGCGGTCTTGGACTGGGCTGTTGTGTATCTCTTAACTGGGGCTGAGGCCGCGCAAGCGTTCAGACCTGCGGCGCAACAATTCCACGGTGGTCAACAGCAAGATCGAGATGGTCACAAGGATCGTGGCCGCCGCCAGAATGGTAGGCGAGATCTGCTCCCGCAGACCTGTGAACATCTGCCACGGCAAGGTTTGCTGCTGTGCTGATCCGACAAAGAGCACCACGACCACCTCGTCAAAGGAGGTGATAAAGGCAAAAAGCCCGCCAGAGATCACACCGGGCAGGATCAGCGGCATCTGCACGCGGAAAAACGTGGTCACGGGGTTTGCGCCCATATTGGCCGCCGCCCGCGTCAGCGAGCGATCAAACCCCACAAGCGTGGCCGTTACGGTGATGATGACGAAAGGCACACCCAAAACAGCATGGGCCAAGATCACCTTCACATAGCCCACAAAGGCCTTGTTGAGGCCGAGCGACAGTTCCAGCCAATTGCCAAGAGGGGCGTAGAAAAAGAACATCCCCGTGGCGGAAATGATCAAGGGCACGATCATAGGCGAAATCAAAATCGCCATGATGGTTTGGCGGCCTGGCACATGGGATTGCGACAGGCCAATGGCCGCCAATGTGCCCAGCGTTACGGAGATCACGGTCGCAATCGGCGCAATGATCAGCGAGTTTTTCAGCGGTTGCATCCACTCATCCGTGGTGAGGAAGTCGCGGTAATGCTTGAGCGAATAGCCGTCTGGATCAAAGGCCAGCATTTCAGGCGTAAAGGTGAAGAAATTCTGCGCATTGAAAGACAGCCACATCACGGGGAAGAGCGGTGCAATCAAGAAGAAAAAAATCAAACCACAGAGGAACAGAAAGCTGTTATGCCAAAGGGTTTGTGCGCGCGTGTAATAGATGGGCACACCTTTTCGGTAATCGCCCGTATCGATCCAAAACACAAACCACGACAACACCGCCCCCACAATCGCCGCGGCAATACCGCCACCCAAATTGGTGGCAAACAGCCCGACCGCGAAGAACAGCGCCACCACACCAAGCCGCGCCATCATGCGCTTTTCAGGCATCGGGTGCAAAACGGCGGCCAAGACCGCCCCGATCACCGCGCCCGCCACAATCCCCAGCAACGGGTTTCCAAAGGACGTGCCAGCGATATAGCCAAACACCCCAGACAAAGCGGCGGTGAGCGGCGCGGTGAAGCCCCACAGAGAAGGGCGCTTGAGCGTCAGTTTCAACGAATTGGCCATGCCCTCAGCCCCCCAGCTTTACGTTATCAATGCCCACAATCCGATCATAGAGCCAGTAAAGCGCCAAGACCAAAACCAGAAGGATGGACCCCAAAGCAGCGGCCAAACCCCAATTGAGCGAGGATGAGATATGATGGGCAATCCGGTTCGAGATAAAGACACCATCCGTGCCGCCCACGATCTCAGGCGTGATGTAATAGCCAATCGCCAAGATAAACACGAGGATCGACCCTGCCCCGATACCGGGAATGGATTGCGGGAAATACACCCGCCAAAACGCCGTCCAATTGGTCGCGCCAAGACTTTTGGCCGCGCGCAGGTATGAGGGCGGAATGGTCTTCATGACCGAGTAAAGCGGCAAAATCATAAAGGGCAGCAAGATGTGCGTCATCGCGATGATCGTGCCTGTGGAATTGTTCATCAGGATCAGGCGGTTTGCATCATCCACAAAACCAAGCCAGACGAGGATATCGTTGATGACCCCTTGCTGTTGCAACAGCACCTTCCACGCGCTGGTTCGCACCAAAAGCGATGTCCAAAACGGCAGCAATACGAGGATCATCAGAACATTGGCGCTGCGCACGGGAAGATTGGCCAGAAGCCACGCCACCGGATAGCCCAAAAGGATGCAGGACCCCGTGATGATCAAGGACATGATCATCGTGCGGATGAACAGCTTGACATAGATTTGTTGGCTTTCTGGACGTGCCGTGGCACCGTCTAGCCCCTTTTCCATGTCAATCGCATTGAGGAAATACCCCGCAGTGTAATCAGGGCTGTAAATTTTCAGTGTCTGCCAATTTCCCGTATCGCCCCAACCGTCATTCTCCGCGATAAAGGCCGCGCGGAAATCGATTTCAGGCAGGCTGGGCAAAGCGGCAAGTGCATTGGCAATCGGCGCTGCACCCGCACCTGAATAAGCGGCCAGCGCAGATGCCGCACCATCGCGCGCAAGATCAAGGGCAAGCGCGGCATAGACCGCCTCCCATGGATCTTCCTCGGCCACGACATCGTCCTCGACAATCGCCGTGTAAATGGCCCAGTCACTATATGCGGCTGCGGTTTGCGGCAGCAGCTGCGCCATCTCGCCAGAGAGGGTGAAGCCGATATCACCCGCAAAACCCTCGCCCACCATATTGGCCCAAATGGCGCGGCGCTCTTCAATCAGGTCTTCGCCGCCTGTGCCCGAGAAGATCTCATACCATGTCAGACCCTCGGCAAAGGCGGGGTCAGCGTCCTCCAACCAATCTTGAAACGGTTCACCGATATCGTCGAGGCTGCGCCCCGTGGTTCGAAAAACCGAGGAAAAGCCCGTGCGTTCATAATTCAGACGGGAGCCAAGCTTGGTGTGTTCTTTCGCTTCCGCCGCGCGGAACATATCGAAAAACAGGGCTTGAAACACTTCTTGATCAGGAAGGGTTCCGTCTTGGCCCTCCCATGTCTCCAAAGCCTCGATGGTCTTTGGCAGGGTGCCAGACACGATCTGGTTTTCCACCGAACGGAACAACATAGAGCCAATCGGCACAACGAAGGTCAAAACCACAAAAGCCAAAAGGGGCGCGATCAAAATCAGCGCACGCAGCTTTTGACGCCGCAAAGCCCGCGCCAGACTTGTCTTGAGCGGCACGCCATCTGCCGAAAGCATCGGGCCTGAAGTGGTCGTATCGGTCATTATATTCCTGCCAGTCGTTGGAAGTCTTTGGGATGAATTCGCATCTTTTGGGCGCATCCGCGCAGCACAGCCGCAGCAAACAAATGCAGACCCCTTAAAGGGGGGCCGCGTTTTAACACGGCCCCGCCCAAAGTCAGATCACGCGATTATTGCGCAAGCCATGCTTGGAATTTCGCGTCAATATCATCGCGATAATCCGCCCAGAACTCGAAATTGTAGAGGATCGAGTTGGTCGCATTGGCGGGATCAGTTGGCATATGAGGTGCCATTTCGATGCCAAGCTCTGCATGGGTGCCAACGAGCGGCGCGGAAGATAGGCGTGCAGGGCCATAGGAAATATAGGCTGCCTGATCTGCCAAACGCTGCGTGTCAGTTGCGAAATAGACGAAGTCCATGACGCGGGCCAGACGATCTTCGGGCAGGCCCGTTGGGATGATCCATCCGTCAAGGTCAAACACCTGTGCGTCCCACATCATGCCGATGGGCTGGTTCTGCTCAACGATGGCCGAGAACAAACGACCATTGTAGGTCGAACCGATGAACACTTCGCCATCTGCCAAAAGCTGTGGCGTATCAGCGCCCGCATTCCACCAGATCACGCTGTCGCGGATCGTGTCGAGCTTGGCCAAGGCCTGCTCTTGGCCTGCTTCGGTCGCCAGAACGTCATAGATGTCCTCTTTGGCAACGCCATCACACATCAGCGCCCATTCCATGTTGTTGATGGGGCGGCTTTCAAGCGAACGCATCCCTGGATAGGTTTCCAGATCGAATACGTCACAGATGTCGTTGGGTGGCTCTACACCTGCAGGCACCATATCGGTGCGATAGCCGAAGGTGGTCGAATAAACGATCTGTGGGATGAAGCAATCGCCGACCAGAAGGTCGCCAAAATCTTCGCTTGCAGGTGTGCCATCGGGCGCGGGTGCAAGCATCTCGTCAGGATCGATTTCCATGGCGAGGCCTTCGTCACACAAACGCAGCGCGTCCGCGGCCACAACATCCACCAAATCCCATGTCAGGTTGCCCGCTTCGTTCATCGCGCGCAGCTTCGCCACCGCCTCGTTGGAGCTTTCGTCCCAAACGATCTCAACGTCTGGGTTATTCTCGGTGTAAGGCACAGTATAGGCATTGGTTTGGCTCGCCTGATAGGCGCCGCCCCAACTTACGAAGGTAAATGTGCCAGAGGCCATATGACCCCCCGCATAGGCCAAACCTGCTGCGGCAACGCCGATTGCAGAAGTTGCCAGAAGTGTTTTTGACAGTTTCATGTCAGTCTCCCGTGTTGTTACCTGGTATGGTCTTATGCGTGGCCACCCTCCAGGCGAAGGCGGCCACTTCGGCCAAGCGCTTATGCGTCAAGCGCGCGGCAATCGTCAGGCAGCCAGCCAATTTCAATCTGGGTGCCAGGTGTGAGGCGTTGTTGGTCGGGGGCGTTGCGGGTTTTGATGATGAAATCATCTGATCCCGCCACCCGCAGACGCGTGCGGAAAATATCACCCATGTAGATAAACTCGAGAACCTCGCCCTTCAGCGTGTGCGCGTCAGGCGAAAGGCGGCGCTTGTCCATTTCCACCCGTTCAGGACGGATTGAAACAGTGGTGCGATCCCCAACCGCCGAGACATTGACAGGGCGCGCATCAATTTCATCGCCGCTGTCCAATTTCACCAAGCAGCGATCACCTGAGATTTGCGTCACCACCCCAGAAAGCGTGTTATTCTCGCCGATAAACTGCGCAACAAAGCTGTTTTGCGGCTGCTCATACAGCACATCAGGTGGGTCCAGCTGCTGAATGCGGCCATCATCAAACACCGCAACACGATCCGACATGGTCAAGGCTTCGGTCTGATCATGGGTCACATAGACTGTGGTGATGCCCAATTGATGGGCCAGATTGGTGATTTCAAATTGCATATGTTCGCGCAATTGCTTGTCCAAAGCGCCCAAGGGTTCGTCCATCAAAACCAATTCAGGCTCGAATACCAATGCGCGGGCCAAAGCAATCCGTTGCTGCTGTCCACCCGAAAGCTGCGCAGGGCGGCGGCCGCCAAAATCCCCCATCTGCACCATATCGAGCGCGCGTTTGATCTTGGTTTCGCGCTCAGACTTGCCCATGCCGCGCACCTCCAAAGGGAAGGCCAGATTTTCGGCAACCGACATATGCGGGAAAAGCGCGTAATTCTGGAACACCATTCCGATGCCGCGCTTGTGGGGTGGGATATTGTTAATCGGACGGCCTTGGAGCAAAATCTCGCCATGGGTTGCAGTCTCAAACCCCGCCAGCATCATCAAGCAGGTGGTTTTGCCAGACCCAGATGGCCCAAGCATGGTGAGAAACTCGCCCTGACCGATTTGAAGGTTAAGGTCTTTTACGACGAGCGTTTCGCCATCGTAACTTTTTTGAACGTGCTCAAAGGCGACAAAAGCGTCTTTCGCTGTGTCGAACAAGTGTCGAACTCCCGTTGTGTGTGCGGTGTAGCCCCGCATTCGATTGACCTTATGCTAAACAGCCTCGGCCTGAGATGACAACCAATTAACAGAATTATGTTCAAAACCGTCCTGAAAGCGCCGCTTCAGGCTTCAGAAAAGACATTTGCCTTCATTCTGCAACGGATTCAGGAAATATGCCCATGACGGGTGCAAGCGCTTGTTTGCAAGGTCGCCTTGCCCTAATCAGTGCTGTGATGAATTCTTGAGCAGTCTTTCTCAAGTTGAATATTTTTTCGCGGATTTGAAAACCCATGCCAGACCCAGCCCCAGCACCAGATTCGCAAACGCCCGCCCCTGCGGGTGTCGATCTGCGCTCATCACGCCTTGTGATCCGCCTGTGGCGAGAGCACGTGCTGAAATATTGGCCCGCACTGACCTTCGCGCTGATCTTGATGAGCCTCGAAGGCGCGGCCTTGGGCGCATTCGCATGGATGGTGCGCCCCCTGTTTGACGAGTTGTTCGCCGCACAATCGCTTGATGGCTTGTGGAAGGTCGTCACGGTGATCGGGTTTCTGTTCCTGTTCCGCGCCGTTGCAGGGTTCATCCAACGGGTGATCATGTCGGCCCTTGGCCTTAAGGTGACCACAGAACTGCAAACCCGCCTTGTGGAACATTTGTTGACATTGGATGGGGCGGTGTTCACCCGCCACCCCCCTGGCGAGTTAATTGAACGCGTGCGCGGCGACAGCCAAACACTCCAATCCGCGGCGACCAGTGTTCTGTTGTCCTTTGGGCGTGATCTCGTATCGCTTCTTGCGCTGTCTTTCGTGATGTTCTCAAACGATTGGCAATGGTCACTTGTGGCCTTGATCGGCTTGCCCATGATGGTCATTCCGATGACCTTGCTGCTCAAGCAGATCCGCCGCACCGCATTTGCTGCGCGCGAGGCAGCGGCAACCTTGACCACGCGCCTCGATGAGATGTTTCACGGCATCCAGTCGATCAAGGTCAACCGCCTCGAAGCGCATGAGCGCGGGCGATTCGAGCGCAGCGTGAAACAGTATTTAAAGCAACAAATCCGTTCAAGCGCGGGGCAATCAGCGAACCCCTCGCTGATCGATTTGATGTCTGGCATTGGCTTTGTATCCGTTACGCTCTTCGGGGCATCGGCCATCGTAACGGGCGAAAAATCGGTCGGTGATTTCATGTCCTTTATCACCGCGCTGTCCTTGATGTTCGATCCGCTCAAGCGCCTGTCGAATATTGCGGGCAGTCTGCAAGCGGCGGCTGCATCACTGGAGCGGATTTATTCGATGTTGGACCTGCGCCCCACGGTTCTCAGCCCCGCGAAGCCATCCGCCTTAAATGCAGGCGACATTCAGTTTGAAAATGTCGATTTCGCCTATGGTGAAAACCAAATCCTCCACAACCTCAGCTTTACCGCAAAAGAGGGCCAGACCACCGCGATTGTTGGCCCCTCGGGTGCAGGCAAAACCACGCTTTTCGCGTTGCTGACACGGTTGATTGACCCCGTCTCGGGCAAGGTATGCGTGGGCGGCACTGCCACCACCGAAGTTGATCTTGCAGCCTTGCGCGATATGATCGCCGTGGTCGGTCAGGATACAGCGCTGTTTGACGAAAGCATCGAGGACAATATCCGCATGGGCCGCCTCAAGGCCGATGGCGCGGATGTCACCCGTGCCGCGGAAAATGCGGCGGTCATCGAATTTGCGCAGAACCTTCCCCACGGGTTGCAAACACCCGTTGGCCCGCGCGGATCATCCCTATCGGGAGGCCAGAGGCAACGCGTGGCCATTGCCCGCGCCATGCTCAAAGACGCGCCGATCCTGCTTCTGGACGAGCCGACCTCGGCGCTGGACACCCAGTCAGAAAAACTGGTGCAGGCGGCCTTGTCGCGCCTCTCTGAGGGGCGGACGACATTGGTGATTGCGCATCGCCTGTCCACTATCCGCGATGCCGACAAGATTGTGGTCATGGATAAAGGGCGTGTGGTCGAAGAGGGCAATCACGACAGCCTCATGCAAAAAGGCGGGATTTACGCCCGCCTTGTCGAATTGCAATCCGCAGGGATGAGCGCGGATCTCTGAGCGCCATTCTCCCTGTCAGCGGCGGCTGCGTTTTGCCAAGGCATCCGCCAATTCCATGCGCCGTTCGGGGGGCATATCGGCAATTAAATCAACCAAAGCGCGATGACCGCTGTTTTGCAGCTCCGTCAGATACCCGCGCTGCCGTGCCAAAGCCTCCATCATGGCATCGGGCAGGAAAGGGTCGCTGCGCAATGCCGTTTCGATTTGGCGATTGCCCGCCGTGATCCCACGCCGCGCCTCCAGCAGGGCGGCGCGCCCGCCAATTTGATTGATCAAGCCGCGCGCCTCATCGCGCGACAGCGCGCCCGCCAATGGCCCCAAACTGCGCAATGCGATGATCCGTTCGCTTGGACCAATCCTGTCGCCATCATTGGGGATTTTGTGCAAAATCACCCCGCCCAAGACCAACCCTGCAATGGCCAAGTTAAGCCCCAAGGACAGGCCAAGCACGATTTTCATAGCCCGCGGCGTGCCCGTTTGCGGGGTATGTGTCACCTTATCCATCATTCATCTCCCAATGCGGCCAAGGCCCATGGATCGCCATAATCGACCAAAGCGCCTGCGCTCAGGCCGCTGGCCTGTTGCAAGCTCAGGCTGAAATCGGGGTTCATCACGGTCAGCCCTGCCCCAAAGACAAGCCCTGCTGCACCCGCAATCGCAGCGCCAGATACCACCGACCAGCCTCCAAACACCTGATCCACCCAATCGGATATGGGGTGTCGGGTTCTGCGAACGGGGGCCATCACAGCCGCATCTGCCAAGACACGTGCCATCAAGGCATCACTGGGCCGGGTCTGCGCGCGCGCCTCCGCGAACAGCGCGTCAAGGACATGATCCTGTGGTTCATTGCGCATAGCTTAACGCCTCCTTCTCATGGGCCAAAGCGGCACTCAAGCCGCGTTTGCCGCGTGCCGTCAAACTTTCAACCGCCTCGATGGTTATGTCCAAAATATGGGCAATCTCAGCATTGGACAGCCCCTCGATATGGCGCAACACCACCGCCTGTCTTTGACGTTCGGGCAATGTCGCAAGCGCACGGTCGAGGGCATCCATCCGCGCTTTTTGCATCATTCGCGCGGGCACGGACGCACCTTGATCTTCGGCCCGCTCCACCGCCTCCGTATCCGCGTTTGGAATTGTGCCGCGGTTCGATTTACGCAAACGATCCAAGCAAAGATTGGCCGTCACCTGATAGGCCCAAGTGCTGAGTTTGGCACGCCCGGGCTGCCAGTCTGGCGCGATGCGCCACAGGCGCAGCATCACCTCTTGCGCCACATCCTCCGCCTCGGCTTGATCGCCTAAGACACGCCGCGCGTGGGACAAGATACGCGGCAAATGTCCTGCGGCCAAATCCCGCGCAGCCCCCGCATCGCCCTTGGCAAAGCGGGCCATCAGCTTGTCATCTTGCGATGCTGCCCTTGATGTTATCTGCACGCCGACCTCTTGACCCCAACGCGTTGCGACCATCGCATCGACCCGCGCGACTGCCCCGCAAACAGGCAGCCGCATGGGTCGATCATGCCGCGCTTCAGCCGCGCGTGCCGCGTGGGCCACGCGCATGACCACTGCGCTTATCCGTCATAGCCGAAAATTCCTCAAGGCTGATGGCACCGTCCCCATCGCGGTCCATACGCGACAGCATCCGATCAAAATTTGGTCCATCGCGCCCCTCACGCCCGCCCATCAATTCCGACTGAGACAAGAACCCGTCCCCATCCAAATCGCGATCTTCGATCATGGACTGAACCCGTGCGGCCATGCGCGCTTGCATGGTGGCGGTTAATTCTGTGGCGTCCAACATCCCATCGCCATTGGCATCTTGCGCCGTGAACCGCGCTTGGGGCATCCGCGCCAGTTCCTCGGCCGTGACCTGACCATCGCGATCAGCGTCCAACGCCTCAAAAACCGCCGCTGTATCCACCTGCCCAGTCGGGGAGGCACCCACCATCTGAGCGGCCATGCCCAATGGCACCGCAAGGCCCAATGCAAAAAGTTTAAAGCTGCTCATCTCAATCACTCCTCATCCATCGGCAAATGGCCAATCCATGCGCCGCTCTATCCCTGTCACGTCAGCGCCAAAGGTTTCCGTCACATTATTTTTGTGGGGCGCAGCCGTTCCGCGTCAAAACGGCCCGCCCCTTTGCCAAGCCTAAGGCTTTGCGCTAGGAGTTTTCAGACGGACAGGAAAGAGATGCGCGCCATGACCCAACACCGCCCCGAGGCAATAGAAATCGACCCAATCACCGCTTTGGCCGAAGGGGCGTTTGACAGCGCCCCACCTGAGCGCCCGACATGGCCTGCGATTGCCAAAGCCATGCGCGGTCGCTGCCCGTGCTGTGGCCAAGGGGCGCTGTTTGACGGGTATCTCAACCTTGTGACACGCTGTGACAGCTGCGGCGAAGATCTCAGTCCTGCACGCGCCGATGATGGCCCTGCCTATCTTACCATTTTGGTCACTGCGAAAATCTTGGGCACGCTGATGCTATGGGTCTATACCGCCTATCAGCCTGGTCCATGGGTAATGGCAATCGGTTTCTCATTGGCCGCCTTTGGGGTGGCTTTGATCCTGCTGCCACGGTTCAAGGGGCTTATTGTCGGCATTCAATGGGCCAAGCGGATGCATGGTTTCTGATCCGCCCATCCGTGATGCCGCCAGCGTTATCTTGCTGCGCGAAGGCCCCAATGGCTGTGAAGTTTTGATGGGCCAGCGCGGGACCAACGCCGCCTTTATGCCCGATAGATTCGTATTTCCAGGTGGCGCTGTGGAGGCCGCAGACCACAGCCTGCCGTTATGCGCCCCCATACCCGATGATCTGGACCTGCAATTGCAGATTGCGGGCGCCTGCCCACCGCAGGCGTTGATAGCGGCTGCGTTTCGCGAGTTGCAGGAAGAAACGGGCCTGCGCCTGCACAGGCAGGCCCCGCAGGACCTGCGCTTCTTTTTTCGCGCGGTAACCCCACTTGGCCGCCCCCGCCGCTTTGATGCGCGGTTTTTTATCGCACGGGCGGCAGACCTTGCCGAAGACACGGCACAATTCAGCGATGCAGACGGGGAATTATCTTATCTCACATGGATCGGGCTGGACAGGGCAAAGACCCTCGATATCCCCTTCATAACCCATGTGATCTTGGCCGAATTGGCCCAAGCCATCGCAATCAGCGGACCCGATTTCATCCCCGAACGGGTTGGGTTTTTCGACAATCGCGGTCCTGTTTCGCGGTTTTGCTGGCTTTAGCCGCGCTATCGGGTTGCAGCTTACCACGGGCAGGCATAGCCTGCGGAGAAATGATGTATTTGGCCCCGTTTGTGAGGTTGTGACCGTGACCGCCCTGCCCCTTGACGCCACCCTAGCCCCCGCTGCACCACGCACAATTTGGCTCAGTGACTACACCCCGCCCGAATATTTGATCGACCATGTCGATCTGACCTTTCGACTCGACCCAAAGGCCACACGGGTGCTCTCGCGCATCACGTTCCGTCCCAACCCTGATGCGCAAGGCTTGGGCGAAGGCGCATTGAAACTCGATGGTGAGGGGTTGCGCCTGATTTGGGCCAAAATTGACCACCAAACACTGGCAGAAGATGCATATTTGCTCAGCGAAACGGGTCTAAGCGTGCCCGCATCACGCCTGCCCGAGGGGCGGTTTGTCTGGGAGGCCGAGGTGGAAATCGCGCCCGAAGACAACACGGCGCTTGAAGGGCTTTATATGTCCAAGGGGATGTATTGCACCCAATGCGAGGCCGAAGGGTTTCGCAAGATCACCTATTATCCAGACCGCCCCGATGTGATGGCCCCTTTTGATGTGCGTATCGAGGGGGATCATGCGGTCATGCTATCGAACGGGAACCCTGTCGCAAAAGGTGCGGGGTTCGCCCAATGGCATGACCCATGGCCCAAACCAGCCTATCTCTTTGCCTTGGTTGCAGGGGATTTGCGCGCCTATAGCGATCAATTCACCACCGCCTCTGGGCGCGAAGTTGACCTCAATATCTATGTCCGCCCCGGCGATGAGGGGTATTGCGCCTATGCGATGGACGCGCTCAAGCGGTCCATGATCTGGGACGAGCAGGTGTACGGGCGCGAATATGACCTTGACCTGTTCAACATCGTGGCGGTCGATGATTTCAACATGGGCGCGATGGAGAATAAGGGGCTGAACATCTTCAACTCCAAATATGTGCTGGCCAGCCCTGAAACCGCGACCGATCAAGACTATGCCTTTATCGAGCGGATCATCGCGCATGAATATTTCCACAATTGGACGGGCAATCGCATCACCTGCCGCGATTGGTTTCAGCTGTGCCTCAAAGAGGGGCTGACCGTGTTCCGCGATCAACAGTTCAGCGCGGATGCCCGCTCCGCGCCTGTGCAGCGCATTGGCGATGTGCTGAACCTGCGCGCGCGCCAGTTTCGCGAGGATGCAGGCCCATTGGCGCATCCCGTGCGCCCCGCAAGTTTTGTTGAGATCAACAATTTCTACACCGCCACCGTTTATGAAAAGGGGGCGGAGTTGATCCGAATGCTGCGCCTCTTGGTGGGCGAAGGGGCCTATCGCGCGGCGCTTGATCTCTATTTCGACCGCCACGATGGGCAGGCCTGCACCATCGAGGATTGGTTACAGGTCTTTGAGGATATCACACTCCGCGATCTGTCCCAATTCAAACGGTGGTATGAGCAGGCAGGCACGCCGCGTTTGACGGTCACCTCCACCTATCAAGATGGGCGCTTGGTGTTAAAATTGGCCCAGCGCACTGACCCCACCCCGAACCAACCGCTCAAAGAGCCGCTGCTCTTCCCCGTGGCGCTTGGTCTTTTGGGGCAGGATGGGCGCGAATTGCGGCCTACCCAAATTGTCGAAATGGCAAATCCTGAAATGGAATTGGTGTTTGACGATCTGCCCGAGGCACCTGTGCTGTCGGTCTTGCGCGCATTCTCGGCCCCCGTGATTTTAGAAATCGAGCAGGATTTCGCCGCGCGCGCGACCCTCTTTGCCCATGACACAGACCCGTTCAACCGATGGGAGGCGGGCCGCAGCCTCTCGCGCGAGGTTCTTTGTGCAATGATCACCGATGGGGCGGCCCCGAACCCCGACTATATCGCGGCGCTTGGTGCCGTGGTGCAAGATGACACGCTTGACCCCGAATTCCGCGCGCTCTGTGCCAGCTTGCCAAGCGAAGATGCGCTGGCCAATGATCTGGCCGAAGCAGGTGTGGTGCCTGACCCAAGCGTCATCCACGAAAAACGCCGCGCTCTGGAGCAGGCCATTGCAACCGCACTTGCGCCGATTTACGCGCAGCTTTTTGAAACACTGGCGGATAAAGGCGGCTACAGCCCGGATGCGGCCTCTGCGGGCAAGCGCAGTTTGCGCAATGTGGCCCTGCGTGCCTTGGCCCGTGTGAATGGCCCTGATTTGGCACAGACGCAATTCGACACGGCGACCAATATGACAGATCAATTGGCCGCCTTCGGTGCGCTGTTGGATCAAGGTGGTGATGTCGCACAGCAGGCGAGCGCCGCATTCTATGACCAATGGCATGAAAACCGCATCGTGATGGACAAATGGTT
This sequence comes from Rhodobacteraceae bacterium XHP0102, assembly GCA_025751475.1. Classification (GTDB taxonomy): domain Bacteria; phylum Pseudomonadota; class Alphaproteobacteria; order Rhodobacterales; family Rhodobacteraceae; genus M30B80. Next base: position 614,930 of record JAOWLD010000001.1, on the reverse strand, counting down.
CATGCTGCAAATCGCCCATGCCGCCCCCGATGAGGCCGCGCAGGTTGCCCATCGTCTGACGGAGCACGCCGATTTTGATTGGAAGAACCCCAACCGCTTCCGCGCGGTGATTGCAGGTTTGACCTCGGCCAACCCCGCAGGCTTTCATGCGCCCTCAGGCGCGGGCTATGAATTCCTTGCGGATTGGTTGATCCGCATGGATGGCAAAAACCCGCAAACGGCGGCGCGGATGTCCACCGCCTTTGAGACATGGGCGCGCTATGACGCGGATCGCCAAGCCCTGATCCAACACGCGTTGAGGCGGATTGCCGAAGCGCCGAACATAAGCCGTGATATGAGCGAGATGGTCGCGCGGATGCGCGCGGGCTACAGCCAAACATAGACCCAGATCAGCGTCAAAAGCAGGGGTTGATGGGCCAAATAATACACCAATGAATGGCGGCCCACAAAAGACAGGGCCGCCCCGATCCGACCTCCCATTCGGACAGGCGGCACAATCCTGCGTCCCCGCGCCAAAGCCCATTGCGCCCAAGCCATGCCCAAAAGATAGGGTCCAATCCACGGGAATATGGGCAGATAATCCACGGTCACAGGGCGGCTCTCTTGTAGACCCGTGATCCAAAGCGCGGGATGCGTCCCGATAGGCAAACGCAACACCGCACCCGCAAGGATTGCAGCCACACCTGCGAGGGCCAAAACGCGCGCGGACGCACGCCCCGCAAAGATAATCCCTACGAGGCTTGCTGCGGCCATCATGTGCAAAATGCCCCAAAATACGAATTGATCGCCAAAGGCAAAAAAGGTGGCAAGGCTGACCAATGCCGCCGCCCCAGACAAGATCAACCAACGCCGCCAAAAGGCGCGCCATTCTGGACCTTTGCCATGGGCCAAGACCATGCTGATGCCTGAGAGAAACAGAAAGCTGCCCGCAATCGCCATTGCATAGCCCCGCATAAAGGGAGACAGGGCCGTGCCGCTTGGCACAAGGCCGAAGAGGTCAAGATCAAAGACGAAATGATAGCTTGTCATCGCCATAAGCGCGATGCCGCGCGCCTGATCCAGCGCGGTCAGGCGCGGGCTCTGGGTCATGTCTGGCAATACTCCTGTTCGGAGACCCAACCCCGAATGTCATTGCGCAAAGCTTCGCGCTGTAACGGCCCCCAATCGGCGGCAACACCACCGCGATCTGCCGCAATCACCCCATCGCGCACGACAGTCGATGACCATATGCGCAAGGCACAGCGCAAATTGGCCTCCCCCTCGCGCAAGGCCTCGCCCGTGCCAGCGGCACAGCCATACCCGCGCGCAGTCGCAGGCGAAATTTGCATCAAGCCATGCCATTTACCATTCGAAGACACTGCATCCTCGCGAAAGGTGCTTTCACGATAAGCCAAGCTCGACAAAAGCCCATTCCAGAAAGCCGCGCGTTGTGCGGGGTCCGCGCGATCATAAGCGGGGCACCACGCCTCGATATCTGCAGGGGTGGTTTCAACCAGAATGGCCGCATCCTCCTCCAACATCGAAAGGCTCGCCTTGGTCCAATCCTGCGCTTGTGGTGTGTCATCCCATCGTGCGGCAGGCAATTCGGCGTTTGCGCCCACACATCCCATCAAAATTGCAGCCCCCAGAATGGCGGCTGCCGCTTTCCCAAATCTGCGCGCAAAATGCGCGGCATCCGTTTCATTCCCTTTGAATGAAGACATTGAATTTCCTTAGATGGCCAATAGATGGGCTTCTTTGCCCTTATTTTGGCACGAAATGCAAGCGCCAAGCCCCCTGCCCCTTGCCGCGCCCCACGCGCTGCCCTAGTAGATTGACAACGACTGTCCTAGGAGAGATGCGCCATGCTTGACCTCAGCTACGAAGCCCCAAAACCCAAAATCATCGCTGGCGCAAAATCCGATTGGGAGCTTGTGATCGGGATGGAGGTGCACGCACAGGTCGCCACCCGCGCCAAGCTGTTCTCGGGCGCATCCACACAATTTGGCGCAGAACCCAATTCCAACGTGGCCTTCGTGGATGCAGGAATGCCAGGGATGCTGCCTGTGATCAACGAGGCCTGCGTCGCGCAGGCCGTGCGCACGGGGCTGGGGCTGAATGCAGATATCAATCTTTTCTCTGCCTTTGATCGCAAGAATTACTTCTATCCCGACCTGCCACAGGGTTATCAGATCAGCCAACTTTACCATCCCATCGTAGGCGAAGGAGAGGTCTTGGTCGAGCTTGGGGATGGCACAGCACGGGTTGTGCGGATCGAACGCATCCATCTCGAACAAGACGCAGGCAAATCCATCCACGACATGGACCCCGCCTTGTCTTTTGTCGATCTGAACCGCACGGGCGTGGCCCTGATGGAGATTGTAAGCCGCCCCGATATTCGCGGCCCCGAGGAGGCCGCCGCCTATGTTTCCAAGCTGCGCCAGATCATGCTCTACTTGGGCACTTGTGACGGCAATATGCAAAACGGCAATCTGCGCGCGGATGTGAATGTCTCGGTCTGCGCCCCAGGTGCCTATGAAAAATTCCGTGAGACAGGCGATTTCAGCCATTTGGGAACGCGCTGCGAAATCAAGAACATGAATTCGCTGCGCTTTATCCAACAGGCCATCGAATATGAGGCGCGCCGTCAAATCGCAATTATCGAAAATGGCGGCAAGGTCGATCAAGAAACGCGCCTGTATGATCCTGATAAGGGCGAAACACGGTCGATGCGCTCAAAGGAAGAGGCGCATGATTATCGCTACTTCCCAGATCCCGACCTCCTGCCTCTTGAGATTGAGCAGGCCTGGGTTGATGACATTCGCGCAAGCCTGCCCGAATTGCCCGATGCAAAGAAGGCGCGGTTTATGGGCGCTTTTGGCCTTTCGGACTATGATGCCAGCGTGCTGACCGCTGATGTGACCGCCAGCGCTTATTTCGAGGCCGTGGCCGAAGCCGCAGGGGACGGAAAACTTGCCGCAAATTGGGTCATCAACGAGCTGTTCGGCCGCCTCAAGAAGGACGAGCGTGACATCACGGACAGCCCCATGTCCCCTGAACAACTGGCGGGCATCATCGCGCTGATCAAATCGGGTGACATTTCTGGCAAAATTGCAAAAGACCTGTTCGAGATTGTCTATACCGAAGGCGGCGATCCCGCGCAGATTGTCGAGGCGCGCGGAATGAAACAGGTGACGGACACAGGTGCGATTGAGACCGCCGTGGATGAGATCATCGCCGCCAACCCTGCCCAAGTGGATAAGGCCAAACAGAACCCGAAACTGGCAGGCTGGTTCGTGGGTCAGGTGATGAAGGCCACAGGCGGCAAGGCCAACCCTGCCGCCGTCAATCAAATCGTAATGGCAAAATTGGGTCTGTAAATCCGATCAGGCAGGCTGATCACGCCCGTCCTCAGGCCCATTTTCCGCTCCGTCTGCGTCAATCGCCAAAGCATGGATTTCGGCCATCAAGGGCTTGCCAATCGCCTCATGCACCGCACGATGTCGCGCGATGCGCGAAAGGCCCGATAATCCATTGGCGCGGATCACCACGCGAAAATGGCTTTCACCGCCGTCTTGATAACCACTGTGGCCACGATGCGCTTCGCTTTCATCGAGAACATCCAAAACATTGGGATTGAATGCTTTTTCTAATGCATCTCGAATTTTTTCGGTTCTTGTCATGAAAATCTCTATCCTAGCTCTTCACCTTCGCCACCAATAGCTTAGACTGCCCGTTCCGAGTCGAGAAGGACAGGCCCATGACCGACAAAGATCCATTTAATTTCGACCTGCGCGTTTCTACCGATAAAAAGAAACGCAAGACAGGGCGCCGTGGTATGTCTGGCGCTTTTGAAACCTCGCAGCGCCAATGCGAGCATCCCACCTGCGAAGAGGCGGGCCAATATCGTGCGCCAAAATCACCCGATAATCTGGAAGATTTCTTTTGGTTCTGCCGCGAACACGTGCGCGAGTATAACCTGAAATGGAATTTCTTTGAGGGCACGACCGAAGCGGAAATCGAAGCGCAGTTGGACCGCGACCGTGTTTGGGACAGGCCCACCAAACCTTTCAAAAAATCGGTTGAGGAAAAAGCATGGGCGCGGCTTGGGGTGGATGACGCGCATCAAGTTTTGGGCGGCAATGCCACGCGCAACCCTGGTCAGGCAGGCGGGGCGCAATCGGGGCGCAAACTGCCCCCAACCGAGCGGCGCGCGCTGGAAATTCTGGAGGCGCGCGACACGATGAACAAGACGGAAATCCGCAAATGCTACAAAGCGCTGATCAAAATCCTGCACCCTGACATGAACGGCGGCGACCGTTCAGACGAGGATCGTTTACAGGAAGTTGTCTGGGCTTGGGACCAGATCAAAATCAGCCGCAATTTCACAGAGTAAATGGCGCGCTTGCCTCAGCACCGTGTCCCCACATTGATCCTTGGCGCGGGTGCTGCGGGAATGATGGCCGCGGCCCATGCAGGCGCGGGTGTTATGGTGATTGACCACGCCAAGGCCGCGGGTGAGAAAATCCGCATCTCAGGTGGCGGGCGATGTAACTTCACCAATATCTACTGCGATTCCGCCTCATTCCTATCAGAAAACCCGCATTTCGCCAAATCCGCCCTGTCGCGTTACGGCCCCTATGATTTCCTTGATTTGGTCAACCGCCACCGCATTGCATGGCACGAGAAAACCTTGGGGCAGTTGTTTTGTGATACATCCGCCAAGGACATCATCGCCATGCTGCGCGCAGAGATGGATGCCGCAGAGGCGCAGCTGTGGTTGGAAACCAAGGTCCAAAACATCAGCCAAACGGGTGATAAATTCCGTATTGCAGTGGAAAAGGACGGTGTTGCGGGCGAGATTATCGCGGATCATCTGATCGTGGCCACGGGTGGAAAATCCATCCCCAAAATGGGGGCCACGGGCATCGCCTATCAGATTGCAGAGCAGTTTGGCCACCGCGTGACCGAAACACGCCCCGCCCTCGTCCCCTTTACCTTTGACGAGGGGCAAAGGGCGCGGTTTGCATCACTTGCGGGCATCGCCTTGCCTGTGCGTGCCAAGGCGGCGGACGCAGAATTCGATGAGGCGATGCTCTTTACCCATCGCGGTCTGTCTGGCCCCGCGATTTTGCAAATCTCGTCCTATTGGCGCGAGGGGCAGGAAATCACGCTGCATATTGACCCTGAAACGGATATCTTCGCGGTGCTGCGCGCGGCCCGCAGTCAAACCGGCAAGCGCAGCTTACACGGTGTGTTGTCCGATCACCTGCCCAAGGCCTTTGTCGCGGATTTTGGGCAAACCCAAAACCTGTCGGGCAATATCGCCGATTGCAGTGATGCGCGCCTGCGCGAGATTGTCGATGCGCTGCAAAATTGGCGGCTGAAACCCACCGCGACCGAAGGCTATCGGACCGCCGAAGTCACTTTGGGAGGCGTGGCCACGGATGGTTTAAGCTCCAAAACGATGGAATCTGCGCATATCCCCAACCTCTATTTTATCGGTGAGGCCGTGGATGTCACCGGATGGCTTGGGGGATATAATTTTCAATGGGCTTGGGCCTCGGCGGTGGCGGCAGGGGCCGCTATCCGCGCCAAAACGCAGGCATAAATAAGACCAAAACCGCCAAAAGCTCCAACCGCCCCAAAAGCATGGCAAAAATCAGAATCCATTTCGCCGCATCATTCAGCGGTGCAAAATTTCCCGATGGCCCGATGGTGTCACCAAGCCCTGGACCGATATTGCCTAGGGCTGAACCCGCACCTGAAACTGCGGTGACAAAATCCAATCCCGTCAGGCCCAAAAGAACCGAAAACACACCCAACATCACGAAAAACAGCACAAAGAACCCCATGACCGAGGAGAGCACATCGCCAGACACGGGGCGCCCTTCAAAGCGGGGCTCAAACACCCCGTGGGGTGAAGACAAGCGGCGGACTTGTGTGGAAATGGATTCAAGCAAGATTTGATATCGGAAAATCTTAATCGAGCAGGAGGTGGAGCCAGCACAGCCCCCAATCAGCCCGATGAAAAAGAACAAGACAACGGGCAAGGTCCCCCAAAGTTGATAATCCACCGAGGCATAGCCTGTGCCCGAAATGATCGAGGTGACGTTGAACACCCCTTCGCGCAGGCCATGTTCCAGAGTGTCGTCATTTACGATCATCCGATAGGCCGATAACACCAACACCAACGCCGCAATCACCGCCAGATAGGCCCGCACTTGGCTGTCGCGATAAAGCGGCTCTGCTGTGCCAGCCATCAATTGCACAAAGCGCACGAACGGCAGGCTGGCCAGAATCATGAAAACCGCAGCGGCATATTCCATTGGCCCTTGATAGATCCCAAAGGAAGCATCCGTGGTCGAAAAGCCCCCGGTGGAAACCGTGGTAAAGGCGTGGAACAAGGCATTGAAGAACGTCATCCCCAAAGCCCAATAAACCAGCAAGCACAGCAGCGTCAGCCCAACATAAATGACAGAAATCCGCGCTGCGATCTCGGTCGCGCGGGGCAAAATCTTGCCCATGGTCTCGAAGGCTTCGGACCGAAAAATTTGCATCCCCCCGACCCGCAATTCGGGCAAAAACACCATCGCAACCACAATGATGCCAACCCCGCCGAACCACTGGATCATAGCGCGCCACAGGTTCAGGCCATGGGGCAGGTTTTCGAGGCCTGTGAACACGGTCGCCCCTGTGGTGGTCAGGCCCGACATGGCCTCGAACACCGCATCCACCAACCGCGCTTCGGTTGCGCCAAATATGAATGGCAGAGAGGCAAAAATAGGCAAAATCGTCCAAATGGCCGTGGTCAAAAGAAAGGTCTGTTGCAATGTCAGCCCGGCCTGCACGGCATTGGCACAGGCAAAAATCAGGGCAAGCCCCACGAAAATGGTGATTGCAGCGGATTCGCCAAAGACCCCCCATTCACCATTGCCAAGGCCCACATCCACGGCCATTGGCACAAGCATCGAAACCCCAAGAAAGGTCACGATCAGGCCAATTACATATCCAACGGGACGTATATCAAACATGGGGCAGAGCGTTGGCCGCTGCCTTGCGCGCTGTCAAGGCGCAGAAGTGGAAATTGCGCGGAAACGGGCAAAGCCAGGCTTCATTTCATTTGCAAAGACCTGCGGCGCGTATTAATGTGTTCCTTAGTATACGACCGGACTGCCTCGTCAGACCGAGCAAAGCCCCAAGACACAGTCGCAGATCGCGTTGATGTCTTGGGGCTTTTTTATGCGCGACAGCGGCGGCTGTGGTCAGCCCACGTGGAACAGGCTTTGAAACAGGCGCGGGTCGAGGCTTGCGGCTTCGAAACTTGGGCCTTCGGTCAAGAGGCTCACGGCGTCATGGCTGTGCAAGCTTTCTTGATGGCTGGCCAAGACGCGGAAATCACCCACCCGCGGGTCGGCTTGCAATTCACCCGCGAACAGCCGCGCAGCATCCTCCACGAAAATCGGGTTCGCGGCGTTCAGCTCTGCGAAGGCTTGTTCATCCTCGCGCTTCACCATCACTTGGGTCTCAGTCGGCACGGCACGGCGGGCCATCTCGATCAAATCCTCAAACCACAGGCATCCTGCATCGGGGGCAAGCTCCACCGAAATACGGGCCACAGATCGCTGCGAATGCGGCGTGGCCAATTGCCCGCGTGTGGCGCGCGCGTGCTCGCTCAACTCAAGCGAACAGGGGCAAGTCGAAGAATACACATAATCCAAATGCAGCAATTTTTGACGCAGGCCATCGCGTTCGACCAATTCCAACGCGATGTCATAATATTGATAGCCCGACAAACCCGACCGCAGGCTTTGGACCTTCATCGGGAAAGACAAACGCATCTGGATACGCGCATCAAAGCTTTCGAGATCTGATTTGTAATCATCAAGCGCGGCTTCGATCACCTCGAAGCTGAACGTCTTTTCGGCATGGGCATAGAAGCTGCGCATGATGCGGCTCATATTGATGCCTTTTTTGCCCGCCTCAAGGCTGACCGTGCCTGTCACAGAGGTTTCAAGTGTCACATCGCCATTGTCACGCGTGTGATACCGGATCGGCAAGCGGAAATTGGAAATGCCCACGTGTTGGATCTGACGCTTGGCCCCCTTAATCAGCGAGGATGGGCCGTTTTGCAGATCGGGCAAACCCGCCTTATAGGCAGCATCAACCGTGAAATCCTGCGGGTAATTGCGCGACAATGCGGGGTAATCGGCGGAAGGGTTCAGCAGTTTTGCAACGGCAGGGTCAAGTGCGGCGCATTCGGAGGCGCTGGCGCTCTCAACCCATTGCTTGAGCAGGGCCAAGGCCGCGCGTGCCTCCTCTTGGGTTGGTTCACTTTTTACAGCGCCAATATGGACGTTCATCTCATCACCCTTTCAGCAACCACCTACGTGTAATATGGGCCTTGCTGCACGAAATTCAAAACGTGTTTTGTGAATAGTTTACGAATGTGAATGCCAATTGGATCACCCTTGGCCCGACAAATATCGACCAATTGCTTGAATTTCCGACAAAAAGCAAAAGTTTCGCTTCAAATCATCGCTGCGCGGCGGCGAGGGCTTGTTTCAAATCCGTTAACAAATCCTGAACATCCTCAAGCCCTACTGACAAGCGCACGAGGCCAGATGTGATCCCCAAATGCTGTTTCTGGTCTTCGGGAAGGCGCTGATGGGTTGTGGTCGCGGGATGGGTGATGATCGATTTTGCATCGCCCAGATTATTGGAAATCGTAATGATTTCCAATGCGTTGAGGAAACGAAATGCTGCGTCCCTTCCGCCATCAAGCTCGATGGCAATGACCGTGCCACCTTTTTGCATTTGCGCGCGTGCAAGAGCGGCCTGCGGATGGCTGTCGAGATGCGGGTAGAGGACGCGCGCGACACCTGCCTGTCCCTCAAGCCCCTGTGCGATCTGCAAGGCGCTATCTGCCTGCGCATTGACCCGCAGATGCAAGGTTTCCAAACCTTTGAGCATCACCCATGCGTTAAACGGCGACATGGCAGCACCTGTGTGCTTCAAATATGGCTCGACCGTCTTGCGGATAAAATCGCGCGTGCCGCATATCACGCCGCCCAAACAGCGCCCCTGCCCGTCTATGTGTTTGGTCGTGGAATAAATCACAACATCCACGCCCAATTTCTGGTTGTCTTGAAAGAGCGGCGAGGCAAAGACGTTATCCACCACGACCACGGCCCCCGCCGCGTGCGCCAGATCGGACACGGCTGCAATATCCACCACTTGCAATGTGGGGTTCGAGACGCTTTCAAAAAAAACAGCGCGGGTTTTACCTGGGATGATCGCAGCCTGCCATTGCGCAAGATTATCCCCATCAACAAAAGTAACATCGACCCCGTAGCGCCCCAGAATTTCCTCAAGAATATAGAGGCAGGAGCCGAACAAAGCGCGCGCGGAAACCACGTGATCGCCCGCACGCAGCATCGACATCAAGACACCATTGACCGCCGCCATGCCAGAGGCCGTGGCAAAAGCATCTTGTGTGCCTTCGATGGCCGCGATGCGATCCTCGAACATCGCCACGGTTGGATTGCCATAGCGGGCATAGATGAATTCTTCCCGCCCCGCTTCGATAAACCGTGCCTCTGCCGCTTCGGCGCTGTCATAGACAAAGCCTTGGGTCAAAAACATCGCCTCTGAAACCTCGCCATATTGGCTGCGGCGCGTGCCGCTGTGCACGGCACGGGTCTGTTGCGACACCGATTGTGGCAAAACCTTCAGCCCCGTGGATTTTTTTGTGGATTTATCCTGCATCTCTCATCCCTTCAAAATCAGGGTCGGGACGCTGACGGCGTTCAGGCCTCGACCTCTTTAGCGGCATTTTTTTCGTGGCCCGCAATCCGGTAAACAAATCGCCACGCGCAGCGCAATTACGCCCTGACACCCCGCGGGTCAAGGGGCAAGCGGTGCGTGGCCGTGGCGCGATACCCGTGCTTCACTCACATTGTAACCAACTGGCCCAGACCCCATATCAAGATCAATGCCGCCGAAGCGCACGCCATGACCTATCTGAAATTTAGGTTCTTTTTGTTGACACACTCGGCTGCTAAAGGTGAAAGCTATCACGGGGCGTGTAGAACCATCACGCGTCCGTTTTGGCGAGGGATAAGGGATTTGGCCATGCAGGCTAAACCAGTAGGGGCGATCGCATTTGCGGTCTTGGTGATTGTCATCCTGATGGCGGCCTTTGGCGGCTTTGGGGAGTTTTGAGCATGGCGCAGCGATTTCAGGGCGAATTCAGCCCCCACGCGCAGCGCACGCCCCCTGCCGCACCTTTCACGGGCCGCAGGCCGATGCGGTTTGGTGCGCGGCTGAATATTTACGCAGGGCTGCCCATTGTCGCCTTAATCCCAAGTTTGTTTCAGCCTGTCTCAGCACTGCTTGTGGATATGGGGGGCGTGGCCAGTTTGGCCTTCGCCGCATGGCTTACCCGCGAGGGGGTAAAGGCCGAGGATGCCTATCACCTGCGCATCGTGGCGCGCCGTCCGATTGTTCCGCGCAAAATGCTTGGGGCCGTTTTTTGCGGCATCGGGGCGGGTCTTTTGGTGTGGGGCGGGTCTTGGGCTGTGGCAAACGCCGCCGCGATTGCCCTATTTACGAGCATTTTACATCTGGTGGCCTTTGGCATTGACCCCTTGGAAAATAAAGGGATCACCGCCAGTAACACCGCCGCCGAACGGCGGCTTGCCGAGAAAATCGATGCCGCCGAAACCCTCCTTCAGGAAATGCGCGCAGCGGTGACCCGCACAGGTCAACGTGACCTTGAGGCGCGGATGATCACCTTTCAACAAACCGCGCAATCCATGTTTCGCCAAATTGAAAGCGATCCGCGCGATCTGAATGCAGCGCGGCGCTATCTTGGGGTGTATCTTGAAGGTGCGCGGGATGCCTCGGTGAAATTCGCTGATCTTTACAGCAGCCAACCAGACCCCGCACTCAAATCCCGCTTCGAGGGGCTTTTGGATGACCTCGAGCGCGATTTCGCCGCGCGCAGGGGTCAATTGGCGCAGGCAGACACGGCGGATCTTGATCTGGATATCGAATTGTTGCGCGAAAGACTGGCACGCGAGGCGCGCTAAACCAATGTTATAACTGAATGACAGAACTGGGGGAAATTATGACCGAGACAAGGCCAAAGGCACGCGATGCCAGCAAATTGGTTGAGGAAATCAACGCTGTGATTTTGATGGACCCAAGCGACAGTTTGCCCGATCCATCCAAGGACAAACCCACCGCAGAGGCGGTTGCCAAAGCCATAGCCGAGCTTGATATGCGCGACACCAATTCGATTGTCAGCTTTGGCTCTCGCGCCCAAGCAGAATTACAGGTGATCTCGCAATCCATGCTGGATGGGGTGCGCAACAAGGATGTTGGCCCCGCTGGTGCATCTTTGCGCGATATTGTCGGCACGATCCGCGGCTTTTCGGTGGACGAGCTTGATCCCACCCGCAAGATCAGTTGGTGGGACCGCCTGCTTGGCCGCGCCAAGCCTGTGCATGATTTCCTCGCCCGCTATGAAACCGTTCAAGGGCAAATCGATAAGATCACAGAAGACCTGCTGCGCCACGAACATCAGTTGATGCGTGACATTAAGTTATTAGATCAACTTTATGAAAAGACATTGAATTTTTATGATGCCTTGGCGATTTATATCACCGCAGGTGAGGCGAAATTGGCCGAGTTGGACAGCAAAGACATCCCCGCCAAAGAGGCGGAGGTAAACGCCGCGCCTGAGGCCGATCAGGTGATCCGCGCGCAAGAGTTGCGCGACCTGCGCGCCGCCCGCGATGATCTGGAGCGGCGTGTGCATGATCTGAAACTGACACGGCAGGTGACGATGCAATCCCTGCCCTCGATCCGTCTGGTGCAGGAAAATGACAAATCCTTGGTGACCAAGATCAACTCAACCTTGGTGAACACCGTGCCACTCTGGGAAACTCAATTGGCACAAGCCGTGACGATCCAGCGCTCGACCGAAGCCGCGCAAGCGGTGCGCGAGGCGAATGACCTGACCAACGAATTGTTGGAGAAGAACGCCACTAACCTGCGCGCCTCTAATCGCATCGTCCGCGAGGAGATGGAGCGTGGCGTCTTTGACATAGAAGCCGTCAAACGCGCAAATGCGGAACTTGTGGCCACCATCGAAGACAGCCTTGCCATCGCGGATGAGGGCCGTCTGCGCCGCGAAAAGGCCGAGGAGGAGATGATCAAGATGGAGGCCGAATTGCGCGATACATTGGCCGCCGCATCGGCCCGCGCAACATCCCCCACCGCTTAAGGCGGCATCGTGTGACACATGAGTGCAAGACGGGACTTTAAATTTTGGCTCAGACAGGCCGCCATGGCAGCGGGTCTTGGGGTATTGGCGGGATGTCAGGCCGTAGGCCCCAACATCCCGCCCCAAAACCGCCCCGTCCTCAACGCAATCCCCGAAACCACCCCTTCGGCGGAAAGCGCGCTTTATGCGCAATATTACACCCAAACCCAAGCACGGCTTTTGCGTGAGGGCTTGCTGCGCCAGACCAGCGCGCCCACGGATGCGCCCGTCTCGCGCCGCGCCCTCGCCCGCAATTTCGAGACCATCGCGCTTTATGATGAATACACAATGGTCAATGGGCGTTTTGTGGCCCGCCAAACCCCCTCGCGGCTCAGGCGTTGGCGTGAACCCGTGCGCCTTGAGGCGCATTTTGGCCCTGCAAACGTCCCGCAGAATATTCAACGCGACCGTCAAATTCTTGGCGGCTATGCCACGCAACTCAGCCGCGCCGCACGGCATCCTGTTGAGCTTGTGCAATCAGGCGGCAATTTCCATGTGCTGTTCATCAGCCGCGATGAGCAGGCCGTCATTGGCCCCTATCTGCGCGGGCTGATCCCCGATATTGATGACAGCATCATCCGCGAGATTGTGAACCTGCCGCGTTTTACCTTCTGTGCGGTTTATGCCTTTGCGACATCGGCAAACGAGCCCGAGTATCGCAATGCCATTGCCATCATTCGCAGCGAACATCCTGATCTGATGCGGCAATCCTGCGTCCATGAGGAAATCGCCCAAGGTTTGGGCCTGCCCAATGACAGCCCAACCGCGCGCCCGTCTATCTTTAACGATGACGAGGAATTCGCGCTTATGACCGCGCATGATGAGCTGCTTTTGCGCGTGCTCTATGATCCGCGTCTTGAGATCGGCATGACCCCTGACGAGGCACGCCCGATTGTCGAGGCGATTGCCGCTGAATTGATTGACGCTTCAAGCTAAGGAGGGCTGCTGATGCCCATATTTGATTTTCTCTCTGGTCAGTTCATTGATGTCATTGAATGGACAGACGACACCCGCGACACGCTGGTCTATCGTTTCGAACGCGAAGGGCACGAGATCAAATACGGCGCAAAGCTGACCGTGCGCGAGGGGCAAGTGGCCGTGTTCATCCATGAGGGGCAATTGGCCGATGTCTTTACCCCTGGTCTCTATATGCTTGAGACCAACAATATGCCGATCATGACCAGCCTTCAGCATTGGGATCATGGGTTCAAATCACCCTTCAAATCCGAGATTTACTTTATCTCGACCCAACGGTTTACCAATCTCAAATGGGGCACGAAGAACCCCGTGATGCTGCGTGATCCCGAATTCGGCCCCATCCGCCTGCGCGCCTTTGGCACCTACACCGTGCGCATCAGCGATGCGGCGCGGTTCATGACGGAAATCGTGGGCACAGATGGCGAATTTACCACCGATGAAATCAGCTATCAGATCCGCAACATCATCGTGCAGCAATTCAGCCAAACCGTAGCGGCCAGTGCCATCCCCGTTTTGGATATGGCGGCCAATACGGGCGAGTTTGCCAAGCTGATTGCCGCGCGCATATCGGCCACCATCGGGCAATACGGGCTCAGCCTGCCCGAGCTTTATATCGAAAACATCTCTCTTCCCGAGGCCGTGGAAGCCGCGCTTGATAAACGCTCTTCCATGGGGATTTTGGGCGATATGAAAACCTATACCCAATTCGCCGCGGCGGAGGCCATGCAGGCCGCAGCGCAAAACCCCAATGGCGATGGCGGTATGGGTGCGGGATTGGGTATGGGTTTGGGAATCGGGGCCGCACAGGCCGCGATGCAAGCGGGGCCATGGGGCGCGGCCCCTATAACGCCCGCTGCGCCACCACCACCCCCCGTTGAACACGTCTGGCATATCGCGGAGAATGGCACGACCAAGGGACCATTTTCCAAGGCAAGCCTTGGCCGCATGGCCGCAGATGGCACATTGACCCGAGAGACGCTTGTTTGGACTGCAGGACAAGACGGGTGGATGCGCGCCGAAGATGTGCGCGAATTGGCGCAGCTCTTCACGATCCTGCCGCCACCCCCGCCGCCGCCTGCGCCCTGATCCGTGATGCAGCCTGCCGATACAGGCCAATCCCATCGCCGCTTCCCCTGCACCGCCTGCGGGGGCGATATGCGTTGGACCCCCCAAGCGGGTGCGATGGTTTGCGGTCATTGCGGCGCGCAAAGCGTGGTTGATCCACCCGATCAAGGCCCGTGGGAGGTCACGGCAATCCGTGAACAAGACTATCGCACCGCCTTGCGCAAATCACGGATCGCTGCACCCGAGGCGGAAACCCGCATCTCCACCTGCCCCAACTGTGCCGCGCGGGTGGAAGTGGCGGACACCGATCATGCGCTGGAATGTCCGTTTTGCGCGACACCCGTTGTGGTTGGCTCAGGCGCGCATCGGCAGATCAAACCGCAGGCCTTGATCCCGTTCGCCTTGACCGAACGCGAAGCACATCGCGCGATGGAACACTGGCTCAAGGGGTTATGGTTCGCGCCAAATGGCCTTAAAAAATATGCCAGTGCCAGTCGCGCCATGGATGGGATTTACACCCCCTATTGGACCTATGACGCCAAGACCGAAAGCCTGTATCGTGGGCAGCGCGGCACTAATCACACCAGAAGCGTTTCAGATGGGAAGGGCGGACGGCGCAGCGAAACCACCACAACATGGCGCCGCGTCACGGGGCAAGTGCGCATGGCATTTGACGATATTTTGGTTTTGGCTTCTGAAAGCCTGCCCAAGCGTTTCACAGATGCACTGGCCCCGTGGGATTTGACGGCCCTTGCCCCCTATCAGTCAGAATTCCTGTCGGGCTTTCGGGCCGAGGCCTATAGCATTGATCTTGAGGCTGGTATGACCGAGGCGCAGGCGCGGATGGATCAAGCCATCCATCAGGCAATCCGCCGCGATATTGGCGGCGATCATCAACGCGTGGACCATGTCGATACGCAGATTTGGGATGTGACCTTTAAGCATATCCTGCTGCCGGTTTGGTTGGCGGCCTATCGGTATCGTGGAAAATCCTATCGCTTTGTGGTGAATGGCCAGACGGGAAAAGTGATGGGGGAGCGACCCTACTCCGCGTTCAAAATCGCCTTTGCACTGATCCTTGGCGGTCTTCTGGCGTTTGGCCTTGGTTATGTTTATGACACCTATCTGCGCTGACAGGGTGCATTCACCTTTGCGCGGCGCGTGTTCTCTTGCTAAATCACGCAGGTCGCAAATCGCGGCCCTTGATCCTCATTCTGTGAAAGGCCCCCACCATGCTGCTGTGCTGTGGTGAATCGCTGATTGATATGCTGCCGCGTGACACGGGCGCGGGTGAGGCCGCTTTTGCCGCTTACGCGGGCGGCGCGGTTCTGAACACCGCTATTGCCGCAGCACGTTTGGGGCAAAAAACCGCGATGCTCACTGGGCTGTCTCGTGATCTATTTGGTCAGATTTTAGATGCGCATCTGACAGAAAATGATGTGGACACCCGCCTCTGTCTGCGCAGCGACCGCCCCACCACCTTGGCCTTTGTAACCCTTAAACAGGGCCAGGCAACCTATGCGTTTTATGATGAAAACACCGCGGGGCGGATGATTGCCCCCGCCGACCTGCCCGTCTCTTTGGACGGGATCACGGCGCTGTTCTTCGGGGGCATCTCTTTGGCCGTGGAACCTTGCGCCGAAACCTACGAGGCGCTTTGCCTGCGCGAGGCGGCCCATCTGCCCATCATGATTGACCCAAATATTCGACCCAGTTTCATTTCTGACCCTGCCCGCTATCGTGCACGGCTGTCGCGGATGTTATCTGTGGCGGACATCATAAAATTGTCGGATGAAGACCTCGCATGGTTGAGCGCAGACAAGCCCGAAGCAGAGGCCGTTTCCGATCTTTTGGCGGCGGGTGCGAAACTTGTGCTGATCACCAAAGGCTCCGATGGGGTGACCGCCTATTTCGCGGGCGGGCAGATGACTCAATCGGTGATGCCCGCCAAGGTCGTGGACACGGTCGGCGCAGGCGATACGTTTAACGCAGGCATCCTGACGGGCTTGGCCGAAGCGGGGTATCTGGACAAAGCCGCGCTTGCCGCCCCTTTGCCGCAAGATGTTCTGAAAGCTGCTCTTGACTTAGGGGTGCGCGCCGCCGCCGTCACGGTTTCGCGCGCGGGGGCCAACCCACCACGGCGCAGCGAGATCTAAGCCATGCGTGCACTGCTTCAAAGGGTATCACAGGCATCGGTCAGCGTAGACGGGTCAATGGTCGGGCAATGCGGTGCAGGCCTCTTGATCCTGATCTGCGCGATGCGCGGTGACACCGCAACGCAAGCCGAACATTTGGCCCAGAAGATCGCCAAAATGCGCATCTTCAAGGATGAGGCGGGCAAAATGAACCGTTCGCTTTTGGACACGGGCGGTGCGGCGCTGGTGGTCAGTCAATTTACCTTGGCCGCAGATACGCGCACAGGCAATCGCCCTGGCTTCTCGCAAGCCGCCGATCCTGAAACGGGCCGCGCGCTTTACGCGCATTTCGCAAACTGTCTCGCCGCACTTGGCCCCAAGGTTGAGACGGGACAGTTTGGTGCAGATATGCAAGTGGCCCTCGTGAATGATGGCCCCGTTACAATTTGGCTCGATACTGAGGCATCTGCGCCTAAAAATTAGGCAGTTAAGGCAAAGTTAACGATTGCCCCCCACGTCTCAACGCCATGTGCCCTAGCCCAGACCCTGTAATCACGCCACCGATAAAGGGACTGGTATTGGGTAAGCGTAAATGGACAATCCCACCCCTTTCTTTGACGAAATGCTGCGTCCCGATGACGGACCGCGCGCGCCCTATGCGGCTTATCACACATGGTTCGCAGGGGAGGATCGCCGCGACCTGATCCGCAAATCAGATGAGGCCGAACGGTTCTTTCGCCGCACAGGGATCACCTTCAATGTCTACGGGGCCGCAGATGCGGATGAGCGCCTGATCCCCTTTGACATCGTTCCGCGGATCATATCGGGCCGTGAATGGACAAAGCTGACGCTCGGGATCGAACAGCGCGTGCGCGCGATCAACGCCTTTCTGCACGATATCTATCACCGCCAAGAGATCATTCGCGCAGGCCGCATCCCGATTGAGCTGATCGCCAAAAATGACGCCTTCCTCAAGGCTATGATCGGGCTGGAGCCGCCAGGCGGGGTCTATACCCATATTGTTGGAATTGATCTGGTCCGCGTGGGCGAGGATCAATTTTACGTTCTTGAGGACAATGCCCGCACCCCATCGGGCGTGTCCTATATGCTGGAAAATCGCGAAACCATGCTCCAGATGTTCCCCGAATTGTTCGGGCGCATCAAGGTGCGCGGCGTGGGGGATTATCCGCTTGCCCTGCGCCGCTCGCTTGGGGCTTCGATGCCCCGCCACGCCTCGGGCGATGGTGCCGTGGCCGTGCTGACGCCTGGAATTCACAACTCCGCCTATTTTGAACACGCCTTCCTCGCCGATCATATGGGGGTCGAATTGGTAGAAGGC
The DNA here is from genome assembly GCA_025751475.1 of Rhodobacteraceae bacterium XHP0102. Classification (GTDB taxonomy): domain Bacteria; phylum Pseudomonadota; class Alphaproteobacteria; order Rhodobacterales; family Rhodobacteraceae; genus M30B80. Next base: position 597,103 of record JAOWLD010000001.1, on the reverse strand, counting down.
AGCGATTTGCGGGTCATAGACGGCAAAATCGCCATGCGGACCACGCGCGGATATAAGCCAATTGATGTGCTCTATCGCCGTGTCGATGATGACTTCCTTGACCCATTGAATTTCAACCCCGACAGTCTGCTTGGTGTTCCAGGCATAATGGACGTGTATCGCGCGGGCGGGATCACCATCGCCAATGCGCCTGGCACGGGGATTGCTGACGACAAGGCGATCTATTCCTATATGCCCGAAATCGTAGAATTCTATACGGGCGAAAAGCCTCTTTTGGAAAATGTCCCGACATGGCGCTGCTCGGAACCAGATGCGCTGTCTTATGTTCTCGATCACCTGCACGAATTGGTGGTCAAAGAGGTGCATGGGTCGGGCGGCTATGGGATGTTGGTTGGCCCTGCCGCCTCGAAAAAGGAATTGGCGGCGTTTCGCGCCAAACTGAAATCCCGCCCTGCGAATTACATCGCGCAACCGACCTTGGCGCTCTCGACTGTGCCGATCTTGACGAAGTCAGGGCTTGCGCCGCGCCATGTCGATCTGCGCCCCTTTGTGTTGGTCAGTCCAAACGGCATTGAGATCATACCTGGTGGATTGACGCGCGTGGCGTTGAAGAAAGGCTCACTGGTCGTAAATTCCAGCCAAGGCGGCGGGACCAAAGACACATGGGTGCTTGAAGAATGAGCACGCGAAGGGGGCAGCGTCCATGTTAGGAAAAACCGCAGGCGGCCTGTTCTGGATGTTCCGCCATTTAGAGCGCGCAGAAAACACAACACGCTTGATCGAGACGGGCTTGCGCATTGCCCTGACACGACCAGATAGGTCCAATGATGAATGGCAAAGCCTGCTGAAAACCGCCGCTGCGGAACAGTTGTTTTTCACCAAATACGATCAGGCCGATGCCGCCAATGTGGTGGATTTCCTGCTGCGCGATACGACCAATCCGTCCTCGGTTCAATCCAGCATCGCACAGGCGCGCCAGAATGCGCGTATGGTGCGCACCGCGCTGACGCGCGAGGTCTGGGAGGCGGTCAATGACACCTATATGCAACTGCGTGGTGCCCTTGCGCGCCCTGCCACAGATAAAAACCTGCCCGATACGATTGCCTTGGTGCGACAACAATCGGCCTTGGTGCGCGGCGCTTTGCACGGGTCGATGTTGCGCAATGACGTGTTCGATTTCGCGCGGCTTGGCACATTTCTGGAGCGCGCAGATAACACGGCGCGGATTTTGGATGTGAAATATTATGTTCTGCTGCCGTCCATCAGCCAGATCGGATCAAACCTCGACAATGTGCAATGGGAGACGATCTTGCGCGCGGTGGCGGGGCAACGCGCCTATTCTTGGCTGACCCAAGGGGCGGTGACACCCAAGGGCATTGCTGATTTCCTGATTTTTGACGGACGGATGCCCCGCAGCCTGAAATTCGCGCTGGGCAAATTGCAAAGCAATCTGGGTTATCTTGAGGCGGAATATGGCAGCAGCCTGCCCTGCCATGAGATGGCCACCCGCCTTCATGCGCAGCTTTGCGAGAGCAGCATCGAACAGGTGTTCGAGGAAGGGTTGCACGAATTCATTATCGCCTTCTTGCAAGATCTTGCGCAGCTTGGCCGCCAGATCGACACAGACTACCGATTCACAGGATAAACGGCCAATGCGATTAAAGCTCTCCCATCGCACGCATTACGGGTTTGACAGCCCGCCCTATTATGGGCTGCAACAACTGCGCCTCACCCCTCAGGATACCCAAGCGCAAACCGTGCTTCAGTGGCAGATGGAGGTGACAGGGGGCAAGGTGGAATGCAGCTATATTGATCACAATCAAAACCACGTCACGCTGATCTCCTTTGCCGCAGAGGCCACGGCCATTGACGTCACCTGCACGGGCGAGGTGGAGACAACGGATGTCGCAGGCGTGCATGGGGCGCATCGTGGGCTTCAACCGCTGTGGGCCTTTCTGCAACCCTCCGATCTGACCCGCGCGGGCAATGGGGTGCGTAAATTGGTGGCGGGTTTGCGCGATGCAAAAATCAGCGATATCGAACGTCTGCACCGCTTATCCGCCCGCATCCTTGAGGCCGTGCCCTATGCCCTTGGCCCGACCCACGCAGGCAGCACCGCGGAGGAGTCCATCGAGACAGGCAGCGGCGTTTGCCAAGATCACGCCCATATCTTTCTGGCGGCTGCCCGTCTTCTGGGCTATCCCGCGCGCTATGTGTCGGGCTATCTGATGATGGAGGATCGCGTGCATCAAGATGCAAGCCACGCTTGGGCCGAAGCCCATGTGGAGGGCTTGGGTTGGGTCGGATTTGACGTCTCGAACGGGATCAGCCCCGACACCCGCTATGTCCGCGTGGCCTCTGGATTGGATTACCGCGAAGCGGCCCCGATCATCGGCCTTCGTTACGGCGCGGGTGCGGAACGGCTTTCAGTGGATATTCAGGTTCAACAACAATAAAGACATGAGGCGCGATTCCCTCGCGGCCAAGCATCAGGAACAAGAAACGGCCCCCCAAAATGACCTATTGCGTTGGATTGAAACTGAACAATGGTCTGGTGTTCATGTCGGATACGCGCACCAATGCGGGCGTTGATAACATCTCGACCTTCCGCAAAATGTTCACATGGGAGGAGCCAGGCGCACGCAGCATCACGCTGATGACAGCGGGCAATCTGGCCACCACGCAAGCGGTGATCAGCCTGCTCAACGAGCGCGCCAAGCCTGTGGAAGATCGCGGCACGCCTTCCATCCTCGAGGCGCCCTCCATGTTCCAAGTTGCTAAATTGGTGGGCGAAACCCTACGCGAGGTTATCAAAACCCAATCCGCCCCCGATGGGCCAGAGGCGGAGGCGACCTTTTCGGCCACCATGATCTTGGGCGGTCAGGTCAAAGGTGCGCCCCCGCGTCTGTTTTTGATCTATCCCGAAGGAAATTTCATCGAGGCCAGTGACGACACGCCGTTTTTCCAGATTGGTGAAACCAAATATGGCCGCCCAATATTGGTCCGCGCTTATGACCCCGCGATGAGCTTTGAAGACGCGGTGAAGCTGTTGATGGTCAGCTTCGATTCCACCATCAAGGCCAATCTCTCGGTCAATCTTCCGCTGGATTTACACGTCTATCAAACCGACACATTAGCCCTCGGCACAGTCGCGCGGATCGAAAAAGACGATGCCTATTTCAGCGTTATATCAACGGGTTGGGGGGATGCGTTGAAAGATGCGTTCAACCGCCTGCCGCCCTACAGCTTTACGGCCTAGTTGGATCAAACCCGTAAATCCATTCAAAGCGTTGCGTCAGCATATGCGGGGCGTGGCGGCTGATCAGGCGCAGACCCGTATGCGCCGCTACCCGCAACAGGCCTGGCCGCATATGATAATGTTCCGCATTGTCAGAGGCCGCTTGCACAATCCGAGCGCACCTTGGGCGGCGCATCGCCTCATAACGGCTTAAGGCTTCAGATTGGTTTGGGTTATCCGCCAGACAAGCGGCCAAGATCCAAGCATCTTCAAGCGCCATATTCGCCCCTTGGGCAAGGAACGGCAGGGTCGGATGGGCGGCATCGCCCACCAGCGCCAATTGCCCATTGTGCCAAACCCGCGCCACGGGATGCCGAAACAGGCCCCATTGATAGCACTCAGCCACACGGCCCAGATAGGCGCGCGCCTCTTTCGAAAAATCACCAAACCGCGCCACCAATTGCGCGGGATCGCCTGGCTCTGACCACGACTCCTTAACCCATTGGTCCTGCTCCTCAACCGCCACGATATTGATCAGCCTGCCCCCCCGCAGCGGGTAAATCACCATGTGGCGGGCAGGCCCCATGAACACCTGCACATCACGCAAATTATCGCCGTCTTGCGCATCAATCACCGCGCGCCATGCGATTTGGCCTGTGAAAAACGGATGTCCAAGCGGCTCAAGATGCGTGCGGATGCGCGAGTGCAAGCCATCTGCGCCAACGATCACATCGGCGCTGTCGCGTTGGCCATTGGCCAAGATCACATCGCCCCCCTCGACCCCTGTCACAGCCGCGCCAAGGGTGATCTCCACCCCAAGATCACGCGCGCGATTGGCGAGAATTTCCACCAAATCGGCGCGATGCACATAGTGATAAGGCCGCCCCTGTCGCGACAGCGGCACGCGGGCCACCACCGCACCTTTGCGAAAATCGCGCAGATACACCGCTTCTGCGCGAGGGGATAGCGCGGCAATCTGATCGGCCACCCCAAGCCCTGCAAGCGTGGCCATCCCATTTGGGCTGATTTGCAATCCTGCGCCAAAGGCGCGGATTTCCTTGGCTTGCTCCAGAACCCGCACGCGCGCGCCGCGCTGTGCCAAACAGCAAGCTGTGGCAAGGCCGCCAATGCCCGCTCCAACCACCAAAACATCGCGCCCAATCATGCCCGCCACCGCTATTGTTCAAACAAAAAAGGCACCCCAAGAGATGCCTTTTTGATCTAATCGCATGGTGCCGCGCGATCAATCGTCCCGATGCACTTTTTCACGGCGCTCATGGCGTTCTTGCGCCTCTAGGGTCATGGTCGCGATGGGACGCGCATCCAGACGCTTGAGGCTGATCGGATCGCCCGTGACCTCGCAGTAGCCGTATTCACCTTCATCAATGCGGCGCAGCGCGGCATCAATTTTGGCAATCAGCTTGCGCTGACGGTCGCGTGTGCGCAGTTCCAGCGCACGGTCCGTTTCTTCGCTCGCCCGATCCGCAACATCGGGAATGCTGCGCGTGCCATCTTGCAGCGCGGTCACGGTTGTGCGGCTTTCGTCAAGCAGATCATTTTTCCAGTTGAGCAGTTTCCGGCGGAAATACTCAAGCTGGCGCTCGTTCATGAATGGTTCGTCCTCAGCAGGACGATAATCTTCCGGAAGAAAGATCTCAGCTTTCATGTCATTCCCCTCAGCGGTGACTGACCCGATCGAAATATGTGTATCAGACGTCATTGTGCCACCTCGCGCTTCGCTTACAGGATGGCGCAGGCAATGTCACCCACCTAAACGCGCTTTTTTGAAGCCAAATTCTCGACAGCCTCGAAGTGGTATCTCGACAAGAACGCCACAATCATCTTGCCAGTGTGAAAAAGCTCAGGCCAAATCGCTTTGGATCAAAATTGAAACAATGTGTTTGGCTTGGGTCTTTTGTTGCAGCGATGCGCCAAAAACCTGCCTCAACAAGGGATGAAGTATCGCCTTCGCCCAATTTACGACAGAATCTGTCAATATTTGGGGCGGCGCAATTGGTGGTAGGAGTAAATGATGCACAGCGATCTTGATATCCTTTCGCTTCGCGCGGAAGACCGTGACACGTGGGAGGCGCTTTGGACCGCGTATCTGGCATTCTATGACACAAGGCTTGCACCTGATGTGATTGACCTCAGCTTTGCGCGTTATTGCGACCCTGCCCAAACAGATATGCTGGGATGGTTGGCGTGGCGCGGAGACACCGCCGTGGGTCTGGTTCATGTCATCACCCATGCCCATGGATGGAAACGCGAGCCCGTCACCTATCTGCAAGATTTGTTCGTAGCATCCGAGGCACGCGGCGCGCGCATTGGCGCGGCGCTGATTGATCATGTCTGCGCCGATGCCACAAAGGCAGGGCGTCCATCGGTCTACTGGCTGACGCAAAGTCACAACAGCACCGCGCGCAAGCTTTATGATCGCGTGGCGCAGGATACGGGCTTTGTGAAATATGCGAAATAAACTGCCACGCACGCTTATGATTGTGCTCCTCGGTGCGCTGACCGCCTGCGCCCCTGCCGCCCCGCTGGAAAACAGGGCCGAAAACACGGTCGCGCGCCTGCAACCTAGCCTTGCACAAACGCCCGTTCCTTTGCCCAGTTTTGGCCCTTACACGCCACAGCCCTTGACGCGCAGCAACCAATCCCTCGCCGATGATTTTATGGCTTTGAGCTTCGTCTTGGAGTCGGGGCGACAAATACCGCGTATCAGCCGCTTTGAGGGGCCAATCACCGTGGCCGTTGCGCCGTCAAGCCCCGCCATTGTGCGCCATGAACTCGACCGACTGATCGCGCGGCTGCGCAACGAAGCGAGGATTGATATTCGCGTCACTGCATTTGATCCAAATCGCCCTGCCAATATCACGGTAAACGCACTGCCTGCTGCGCAAATCGATGCCGCCGTGCCGCAAGCGGCCTGTTTCGTGGTGCCCAATGCGCGCACATGGCAAGACTTCATACGCCAACGCGGTCGCGTCAGCACAGATTGGGCAAGCCTGACCACGCGCAGTTCAGTGGCAATTTTCTTGCCGAATGACACAAGCCCCCAAGAAATGCGCGATTGCCTGCACGAAGAATTAGGTCAGGCCTTGGGGCCGCTGAACGATCTTTATGATCTGACCGACAGCGTCTTTAACGATGACAATTTCCATGCTGTTCTGACAGCTGCGGATATGGCCTTCCTGCGTCTCTTTAATGACCCTGCTTTGCAAAGCGGAATGGGTCAGGCGGAAGTGGCGGCACAGCTGCCTGCAATCTTGGCGCGGATCAATCCCAATGGGGGAGCCGTGACAACAATCAATCTCTCCAATCGTGACAATCGCGCATGGCGCAATGCGATATCACGCGCCTTGCGCCGCGATCTGACCGAGGGGCAGCGGATGGCACAGGCCCAAATGGCCGTAGAGATTGCCCAAACGGCGGGCATTTCGGATGCCCGCCTTGGCTTTAGCCATTATGTCTTGGCCCGTCTCAGCCTGCGCCAAGACCCGGTTCAGGCCTCTGCCGCAATCGAAGCGGCCGAGGCGATTTATGCGCGCCTGCCCCACACCGAGGTGCAACGCGCCTCCCTTGCCCTGCAACGCGGGACCCTCGCCCTGCAACGCGGTCAAACCGCTGCCGCGCTCGGACAATCGCGCCGCGCCCTGCCCATCGCGCGGCAAGTGGAAAATGCCAATTTGCTTGCCAATTTGTTGATGCTCAAAGCCACCGCCCTTGCGGCAGAGGGGCGCATGGCGGAAGCGGAAATATCGCGGCTTGATGCCTATGCTTGGGGCCGTTATGGGTTTGCCGACCAAACCACGATGCTGGCCCGTCTGGGGGATATTGCGACACTCGCCCCTCAGAATGATCTCGCGCCGCGCAATTGAGCATAAAGAGGAAAGATTGCCATGATCCCTTTGCCCGCACTTCTCGGCCTGATTGGCGGTATCGCGCTTGGTTTGATCATGGCCTATCGCAAGAAGGGCAACAAGCTTGATCTCTTGCATTACGGCGCTGTGTGCGGGTTAATCGGCCTGACCTTGGGTTATTTTGCCATGTTGGTGCTGCCCGCACCTGTCTAAACCTTGTCCAAGGGCATGGCGCGCGCCATATCACCCCTATGTTAAAGCTGACCCCGATCCTTCTGGCCATTGGCTACGCCATTCTGAGCTATCAGTTTTCAAGCTGGCGGCTGAAACGTGAATTGGATGAGCGCTCTAGCCGCTTGGCCGATGCAAAGCTGCGCGATATCGCCAAGCGCATGGCCAAAGTTTTGGATGTCGATGACATCCCCGTTCACCTTTACGAGGTGGATGCGATTAACGGGCTGGCCGCCCCTGATGGTCGCATTTTCATCACCCGTGGATTCTACCAGAAATACCGCGCAGGCGAGGTCAGCGCCGAGGAATTGGCCTCGGTCATTGCGCATGAATTGGGTCATGTTTCACTGGGCCATACCAAACGGCGGATGATTGATTTTTCTGGCCAAAACGCAATCCGCGTGGCGCTGAGCAGCCTTTTGGGGCGATTGGTCCCCGTGGCGGCGGTCGGGATCTGGGTGGCCAATATCCTGACCTCCCTCTTGGCCGCGCGCCTAAGCCGTGCTGATGAATATGAGGCCGATGCCTATGCCGCCTCTCTGTTGACGGCCAGTGGCATTGGAACAGAACCGCAGAAATCCCTGTTTCGCAAATTGGATGCGCTTGCAGGGGGTGGATTGCGCGGCGGGGCCGCGTGGTTGATGAGCCACCCCAGCACAGCGGATCGGATCAAGGCCATCGAAACCCTCGAAGAAAAATGGCGCGGTCAAATCCGCTAACGGGCCAACCGTTTTGCCAGTTTCGGCAATCGCGCGCGTTTGAGCATCATGCGCATATCCGCCACCTCGGCACGCAATTCATTCATCCGTGCCAAGACACCCGCGCAAACCCCCGCAACCAGATCAGGATGATCCGCCCAAACATCGCAAAGATAGCGATCAGGATCGAGGGCGTGCAGATTATGCGCTGTCATTTCGTGGCGCGGAAAATCGCGCAAATTAAAGGTTAAGACCCCCTCTGCCCCGCCCGCAATCGCCGTTGCCAGAACATGGACATCCGCAGGATCAGGCAGGTAAAGCTGCGCTTCAAGCGCAAGATCAGGTGGAACCATGGCGTCTGGATGGGTCGCGCGCAAAAGCGCAATTTCACCGAGTGCGATGAGTTCGCCCTCTGGTCCAAGGTTGCGTTCTGCCGCACGCGCCCATTCTTCAAGAATACGCTCAGACCAGCAGGGCTGCATTATGCCCGCCGCGGCAAGCCCCATCAAACAGTCACGCAGCACCGTGGGATAAAGTACGCAGGCATCAAGGCACAGTCTCATGGCATCAAGCGGAAGGCCAAAACCTTCAGGTAGCCCGTGGCGGTCAGGCTTGGATGTTGTGGATGGTCAGGCCCGGCGAAGCCCGTGTAAATCAACCGCGCCTCTCGCCCCGCCCGCCCGATCCCGCGCAAACAGGCCGCACGGAATTTTTCCAAATCCGCCGCATGGGAGCAGGAGCACAGGATCAAAACACCCCCCTCACCGACCAATGGCGCAGAGAGCCGCGCAACCCGTTCATAGGCGCGCAGACCCTTTTCCAAGGCGGGTTTTGAGGGCGCAAATGCAGGCGGGTCGGCCACTACCAGATCAAATCGCGCGCCCTCATCGGCCAGCGATTCCAGCACGGCAAAGGCATCGCCATGTCGCGTGGCAAAACGGGCTTCCGCCGCCATTTCCCGCGCGCTCTGTGAGGCCAGATCAAGGGCGGCTTGCGATGCATCCACCGACAGCGCCGATTTTGCACCCGCCGCCAGTGCGGCGAGCGCAAAGCCACCGACATGGGAAAACACATCCAAAACCCGCGCGCCTTTGGCCAAACCTGCCGCAAAAGCGTGGTTGGGGCGTTGGTCATAAAAAAGTCCCGTCTTTTGCCCCCCCAACACATCGGCCATGTAAATCGCGCCATTCATCGGCACGGGTAAGGGGGCTGTAATCGCAGGGCCAGAAAGCTGCGCCATCTCCTCAGGCAGGTTTTCGGCCGCGCGTGCCCGCGAGGTGCCGTTCTTAATCACACGCGTTGCCCCCGTGACCTGCTGCAAAATCGCACAAATATCCGTCAAACGCGTCTCAAGCCAAATCGCATTGGGCTGAATCACCAAACAATCGCCAAACCGATCCACGATTAAACCTGGCAAACCATCCCCTTCGGCATGGATCAGGCGATAATAGGGGGTTTCATAGATTGCCTGCCGCAGATCATGAGCGGCGGTGATTTTGGCACGCAACCAGTCGGTGTCAATCGCGGCCTCAGTGCGGCGATCAAGCACACGAAACGCAATCTTTGCCTCGACTGTGGCGATGCCAATGGCCAGCGGATTGCGCTCTGCATCCTCCAATAGGGCCAAACTGCCTGCGGCAATGGTGCGCGCACGGCGGTCAAGCACAAGATCATCTGACCATGCCCAAGGGTGACCAAAACGAATGGCACGCGCATCGGCCTTGGGGCGCAAGCGTAAAACGGGGAGAGGCGGGGCATCATATGTCATGCCCTGCCTCTATCTGAGAAGATGCGCCTCGAAAAGAGGGTGCGCGCCTAGAAGGTTAGACCAGATGGGGCGGCGGCCAGTTGGAATTCCGAGATCATCCAATCATGGAAGCGCCCCTCGATCCGCACACGCTGCGTCAGGCCGCGCGCCTCGGCCTCAACCGCGTTGCGCCCGCCATAGGCTGTGAAGGTCAGATCACGGTATGCGGGGCCGTAGACCAGCGCGCCAGTGTTTGCGTCATAGAGCGCAAAGGTGAATTCCAATTCATGGGCGCCACCAAACATATTGCGCACACGCGGGGTTTGCGCGTGGAAGCGTATCACCCGCAGTTGCAAAACCACATCGCGGTCACCCGAGAATTCGGGCAATAGCCCGCGCAAGGGGCGTTCAAGGATTGTGCGGACCTGCACGTAACGATCACCGCGCGGCTCGTCTTGCCAGAGCAATTCGACATTCGGTTTTATCGTATTCGCCTCGGAGGTGGTCAGGCTGCGCGGCACATCGACTTGGACATCGGCAATGCGCCACCCGCGCTCGCGCACCAAAGTGGCAATGTTGGTCTGTGTCTGTTCAGCCGCGCTTGCGTTGCCCGCCGCATCAAAAAATGCCGAACTGTCAAAATTTGAGGTGGCATCACGGCTTACGGTTGCCCCGTTGACGCAACCTGTGACGATCATACCCACGACCAAAAGGCCAAACGCTGTTTTCAATCGAGACATAGCTTCCCCCATTCTGGGTCTGCGCCGCGCAGCACGGTGCATCCGAGTCGCGGCAAATCACGTTGATTTTGGAAGGGGATGCCTCAGAAATAAGGCAAAAATGAGAAAGCCTCGGCACATTGCCGAGGCTATTCTTTGTAGATCACCACAAAAACGGGTGTTCAGCGTTCTGCGGTCTTTTGGAATGGACGCTTAGGCCATATCCGCTGCAGGCTTGCCGCCAAGCTTTGCTGTGGCACGGAACGGTGCTGCAAGAGCGCGGCAAAGGGCCACAAAGATGTCTTTCATGGCTTCTGCACGCAAACGGCGCGCTTCCAATTCAATCCGGCGGATTTCTGCAAAGGAATATGCGGAATACTGTGTCATATCATCTCTCCATTTTCGGGCTGGCCAATCAGCCCTTCTGCTATGCAGCATATGGGACAGCATATATGACTTACCACTGCCGATTTGATGATCCCGTCATGCACGTAGCGCATAGCTTACGCTTACGGCTATGCGCCATCCGCATTCAGGCCCGATGGGTCTGCCACCAAATCGGGCAAGGGCGCAGGCGGTACATCCGCCAACTGCATCGGCGCAGGCGGTGCAACAGTCTGCATGGCGGGGGCTGACATTTTTGCCTCATTGGGCCGCGCCGTGCCTGCAAGGCGCACCGCACGCAGTCCAGACTTCTGCCCCAATCGCCCACGCAGAACCGCCCGCCCCGCCAAATCCTCAAGACGGATATCGGTCAATGCGGCATCGGTGAAGGGGAAGACGTGACCCACCTCCAATGCCTCAACCTCAACAAAAGGCAGTTTGCGCCGCATCAGCACCGCGTTGAGCGTCACCACCCCTTCGCCAATCACGCGCGCCCAAGCCGCGCGCCACGCGTCAATCTCAGCCGCGCTCAATTTGCGCTGTTTTTTGGGCGCTTCGGCCACCGCATCTGCCCGACCTATGACGGGCATGATCAGGGCAATTTGTCCCTGTTTCAGACCGCCGCCCAGGTCCAGATCAATTTTCCATAAATGATAATCCCGTTCCTCAAGGATCAGCGGCAGGCGGTGACGTTCCTCCACAGGATCGCCCAGCGACATCCGCAAAGGCCAATCGCGGGCTTGAAAGGTCCCGAATTCACGCGCACATCCCGCCAACAGCAGGTCAATGAAATCGCGCACCAAGACAATATCCACCCGCGTCACGGGGCGCGCGGGGCCTGAATGCGGCTCGACTGCGCCTGTCGTCTGAACCTCGACCAGCGCATCAACCAAACCCGAAGACAAGGCCACCGCGCCCATAATATGCCCATGGCCTGTGCTGCTTTCTTCGGCAGCTTGCCCGTCTAGCAAAGCCACAAGACCATCGCTGGGCATCACAGTGCCCAGATCGCCCAAATCCTTGCCCCAGCCAAATTGCGACTTCAGCGCATGGGGGGTCAATCGGCCATAGCTTTCACCCGCCGCAATCAATGCCCGTTGAACACCGCGGATGACCCGTTCCTCCTGACGGGGATCAGGCGAACTGCTGCCACGTGTAGACTGCGGCTGCAGTCGGCCCGCCATTGTGCCCAAAATGCGCGCGTGTTCGGTTCTGCTGTGTGACATGACATCAGTCATCTTGGCCCGTTTCCCCCATGCGCCTCGCCGTGATGCAAGCACCATGGCACAGGAATGGTTGACCAAGGTTTAAGCGGCACGCGCCGCGCGTTTGGGCAGGCGCACCAAAAAGACCGCGCCAGGTTTGGAAGGGACATAATCCAGCGCCCCACCGAGGCGTTGCATGATCTCGCGGCTGATCGCCAGACCCAGCCCTGCCCCCTGCGCGGGCCGCGTTCCGTCAAGCCGCACAAATTTCTCGAAAATCAAACCGCGCTGCCGCTCAGGGATGCCTGCCCCATTATCCGCAAATTCAACCTCCCAAAACTGAGGTGTCTCGCGCAAGGCAATGGCCAAACGGGGGGTGTCGGCTTCACAATATTTCTGGGCATTGGAAATCAGATTGATGAACACTTGGGATAGCCTGTCTGCGTCCGTGTAAATCCACCCATCTGCTGCGACATCCAAATCGCAATCAATCTGCAAACGGGCGCTTTCCTCAAGCGCTGACGTTGCGTTTAAGGCCCGCTCCAACACGGTATGCAGCGTCACTTCGCTTGGGTTTAGGGTCACATGACCGTTTTCCAAAACCGACAGGTCCAGCAAATCGTCCAACAACCGCGTCAATCGGCGGCTTTCATCATGGATGATCTTGGAAAATCGCGCGCGGCCTGCATCATCCAAGCCGTCAGATTGCATCAATATTTCGGAAAACGCGCGGATCGAGGTCATCGGTGTGCGCAACTCATGGCTGATCTGCGACAAGAACGCGTCCTTCTGCACCGAAAGCTCGGTCAATTTTTGGTTGACCTCCCGCAGCCGCGCCGCCGTGCGCGCCAGTTCCGCCGATTGCGCCTCCAGTTTCGAGGAATATTCCATGATCTGCGCGGTCTCATCGGCCACGGCCAAAAGATCTTGCACCGACACCCCTGCACCACCCGTGATTTGCCCCACCATCGCATGGGCCGTGGCCGCCCCAACGGACCCCGCCAATTCGCGCTCGAGGCGCTCCAAAAAGTCGGGTGTCGGTTCGGGCATATCACTGTCGCGGCCCTGCGCGCGGGCCGCTTGGCCAAACAACCGCGCCGCCCGTCCCGCCCCTAAGATCCGCCGCGCCATGATCAACAGATCATCGGCTGTGCCCTGCGCCGCCTGCCACCCTGAGGGGGCGTGGGTGTAGTCAAAAACATTGACGAATTGCGCGCCTTGCAAACGCTCCAACGGCGAGGGGAAACTGGCCAATGACACCACGATAAACACAACCGTGTTCAACCCCAACGACAAGACCATTGCGGTCAACAGCGGGTCTGTGCCCGCCGTGCCCAAGAAACTGTTGGGGCGCAGCCATTGCACCCCCATCGGCCCCAAGGTCAACACATCTTGGAGCGCCCCATCCGCCAAGGCATTGGGCAACAACAACAACCATGCCCAAACCGCAAACCCCGTCAGGATCCCTGCGCCCGCGCCAAGCCGCGTGGCCCCGCGCCAGAACAGTCCCCCTGCCAAGGCAGGCAACACCTGCGCGACCCCCAAAAAGGCAATCAGGCCCATGGCGGCCAAGGCCTCAGTGCCGCCAGAGAGGCGATAATAGGCCAGTCCCAATGCCATGATGCCCAAGATCGAAAAACGCCGTGCCATCAGCGCCACGCGCCGCATATCCCCCGACATCGGGTCATCATGGCGGGTTGCGCGCAGCCACACGGGCATGATGATGTGGTTCGACAGCATGGTCGCCAAGGCCAAGGCCGCCACAATCACCATGGATGTCGCGGCCGAAAAGCCCCCCAAAAACACGAACAGCGCCAAGATATCGCGCCCCTGCGACAATGGCAGGGTCAGGACGAACAGATCGGGATTGGCGCCAACGGGCATTTCCTGCAATCCGATCACGGCAATTGGCACCACGAAAATCGAAATCAGCAACATATAAAACGGGAAGGCCCAAGCCGCTGTGGCCAGATGCCGTTCATCGGAATTCTCGACCACCAAAACCTGAAACATTCGTGGCAAACACAAGATGGCGGCACCTGACAGAAGCGTCAGCCCCACCCAGCGCGCGCCGTTTGATGAAATCGTGGCAAGAGGGCTGGCTTCAATACGCTCCAGCATATCCATTGGGCCATCCGCCATGCCCCAAACAACAAAAACACCCACCGCGATCAGCGCGAACAGCTTGACCACCGCCTCAAGCGCAATGGCCGAAACCAAACCTGGGTGGCGCTCATTCACATCCAAGGAACGGGTTCCAAAAACGATGGTGAACAGGGCCAACCCCCCTGCAACCCAAATGGCCATCAGGGCATCATCCATCTCGCGCCCAGAGTTGGGCGAGACAAAGGCCGAGAAGGACAAGGTCACAGATTGCATTTGGAGCGCAATATAGGGGGTTGCCCCGATCACCATGAGGATCGTGACAATCGCGGCCAATCCCCCCGATTTCCCATAACGCGAGGAAATCATATCCGCGATTGATGTGATGCGCTGCGTGCGTCCGATGCGGACCAACTTTCGCAAAATCCAAAACCAACCAATGAAGACCAGTGTTGGTCCAAGATAGATGGTGATAAACTCCAGGCCCGAACGTGCGGCCGAGCCGACCGCGCCATAGAATGTCCATGCGGTCGTATAAATGGATAAAGACAGCGTATAGGTGACGGGCGATTGCAGCCACCGCGCCTTGCCTTCGCCCGCGCGTTTTTCGGCCCAGAAGGCCACGCCAAACAAGCCCGCCACATAGAGCACCGCCACCGCCACCAACCCATCAAAAGACAGCATTACACATCCCCTGACGGTGGGTTTTGCGCGGTCGAGCTATGCTCCTGCTGCGGGTCATTGTCCAAACGCCGCAACGCCCGCGCAAGGATGAAGGTGATGATAATCAATACCCCCCAAGCCAGAAAGAAATACACCAGCCAAAAGGATATGCCGCCCTCGCTTTGCTCTCGCGGGGTGAGGATGAATGCGGGGCCAAAGAACAAAAAAGCGCCAAAAACAGGCATCAAGGCGGCCGCATCGCGCAAACGGTTTTTGCGATAACTTTCGCGCTCCAGAAACATATGGCGGCGGGGCCGTGGCATTGGGTCAGGCGCAGACATCCCTTACCCTGCGCCCCCGCCCTTCACGCCCGTGCCGCGTTCTGCCAATATATGCTTCAGAATTTCAAGCATCTCGGAATTTGAAAACGGCTTGGTCAGATAGGCATCCGCCCCAAGCCCGAGGGCCGTATCGCGGTCCTTCGCTTGGCCTTTTGCGGTGAGCATCACCACGGGCAGCGCCTCGGTTGCGGGGTCGCTGCGTAAATCACGCAGAATATCCAGACCCGACCGATTGGGCAGCATCACATCAAGCACGATCAAATCGGGTGCATAGCGCTTCACCTCCTCCAGCGCAGTCGCCCCATTGCCGTGGCTGCGCACCTCCATCCCTGCCCGCGAGAGGATAAAGGTGATGGCCTCTAGGATATTGGCCTCATCCTCAACCAGCAAAATGCGGTTCGTCATGATGTCCCTCCCTTGCGGATGCGCTGCGTGAACGTATCGCCATGCTTGCGCCCCACCGTGCTATGGAATCCCGCCTGAACCGCTTTTGTCAATCTCCGACACCTTTTGACCCCTCCGCCTTCACGTCAAAACCGATGCCGCACGGCGGGCAGTGCATCCCTCCCGCGGGCAGACGTGACACCCTGGACCAATCGGCAAGTCTTCCTTGGACCCCGCGCTCTCGTCCTCGGCGCGAAGCCGCAGCAGCATGGTTGCGTTGACCACGGGCTGCTGGCCAAAACCCATGATGGCGCGCGGTTGCGCCACCGCCCATCCGTGAAACTGCAACCCGTTGGGCATCGACAGCACCGTCACCGAGGGCGTCATCGGACGAGACAGCGCCGTGTAGAGCGGCCAAATCGGGCAACCTGCCCCAAAGCGCGGGATTGAGAAGCCATTTATGCGCTTGCGAAACAGCAATGCACCCGAGGCATCGCATATCGCCAGTCCAAACTCAGGCACATCAGGCTGCGGCGGAAGGGCGGCCAATCGGCGCAAGATCAAGGCCACATCACCTTGCCCCATATGCAAAAGGCGCGCGGGATCATATCCAACTTTGCGCGCCTCTGCGGCAAATTCCGCCAAAGGCAGGCGCGCCGCATCCTCGGCATAGGCGCGCAGCCAGTCGAGCGCCAGATCACGTGCGGCGCGATCCTCCATACCCGCAGCGCGGTCAATCACTGCTTCGATGGCTGTCGCCCCGTCCAACTCGATGGCGGGAAAGTGATGGCCAGCGGCGTCAAACATCGCTTCCACCGTTTCTTGCGCGGTCGAGACGGAGCTGTCTTGGCTTTCGCCTTGCTGTTCAAAATGACGTAGCATCTGAGTCGCGCGCAGCGAAAGCCGTTCTGCCTCCTCATGGAGATTGCGATGAAAACGGGCGCGCCATTGCATCTCAAGATCAGGTTCGCGCACCAAAATATCCGCCGTTGAGCGGATCGCGGCAACGCTGGACAAAATCTCATGCATGGCCTCGGCCAAAACAGGATCATTGGCAAAACGATCTTGCAGGCTGTTGATCATCGCCTCGAGTGCGATGATGCGTTTTTGCTGCTGTGTGAGAACCCCTGACCACCCTGGAAAGCGGCCAGACAGCTCATCAATACGATCCAATTCTGGCTCCGCCCCAAGCGCAGGTCGCAAATCGGAGGCCGCCTTGTGCAAAGCGTCAAACACGGTCGCATCCGCACCCGATGATAGGGTCGCAGGTTCCACCGATAAGGCGCGGGCAATATCAATCAAAAGCTTGCCACCAATGCGGCGGCGGCCATGTTCGATGAGGTTCAGATAGCTTGGCGAAATATCGACCGCTTTGGCCAAATCCGCTTGCCGTAACCCCAAGGCGCTGCGCCTTTGGCGAATACGGCTGCCCGTCAGCGCAGGTGCCGTGCTGCGACCAACCAATTTTGACTCTTCTGTGATATTTCTTTGCACCATCACCGTGGAATTTACAGCAATTTACACGTTTGTGTAAAAAGATTTTCACATCCACGCGAAGGCGTTTATCTCATTCGTTGCAGATCAAACGGCCATCGGTTGTGAGAATGGGCAGCATGGTGGTTTCCACCACGCCCTCGTAGAGATACCAATAACAATCATCCTCCATCAGGCGCACGCGCTCGATGTCCTGCCCTTCGGCGGCCAATTCGGCCAGCCCTTCGGGCAGTTCGATCAAATAGCCGCTTTCATCCACAGGTGGTGTGGCAACACAGCCCGCCAGAAGCGCGACCAGCACAGCCCCACCAGAAGCGCGAAAAGAGGCAAGATTTACAAGGCGATTGATCACGTTTGAGGCCCCCATGGCGCTGCGCTTGTTGAACGGTTGGGGGCTTTGTGACGGAATTCCGCCGCAGATCAAGCCCCGTTGTGATTTGTTCCGTCTTAATGCAGCTTTTTCAACACATCGGACAAGGTGCCGATCAATTGATCAATATGCGTCTTCTCGATGATCAGGGGGGGTGACATGGCGATGATGTCGCCTGTGGTGCGGATCAAGATACCTTTGTCATAGGCATCCAAAAAGGCGCTAAAGGCCCGCTTGGCAGGGTCGCCTGCAATCGGTTCAAGCTCCACGGCACCGATCAGGCCCATATTGCGGATGTCCATGACATGAGGCAACCCTTTCAGGCTATGCAGCGCCTCTTGCCAATAAGGGGCCAGTTCGGCGGCGCGTTCAAAAAGACCCTCTTCTTTATAGGTCTCAAGCGTGGCAATCCCTGCGGCGGATGCAATCGGGCTGCCTGAATAGGTATAGCCGTGGAACAACTCGATCATATGTTCGGGGCCTTGCATGAAGGCATCATGAATTTCCTTGGTGGCCAAAACAGCGCCCATGGGGATCACGCCATTGGTCAACCCTTTGGCACAGGTGATCAGATCAGGCATGACCCCGAAATGTTCCGCAGCAAAGGATGATCCAAGGCGACCAAAGCCTGTGATCACCTCGTCAAAAATCAGCAGGATGCCATGTTTGCGGGTGATCTCGCGCAGACGCTCCAGATATCCTTTGGGCGGCAAAAGCACGCCTGTAGATCCCGCCATCGGCTCGACAATCACCGCTGCGATGGTTTCTGGCCCATGCAGGGCCACAATCCGCTCCAAATCATCGGCCAAATGCGCACCATGTTCAGGCTGGCCCTTGCTATAGGCATTATCCGCCAAATGCGTGTGCGGCAGGTGATCGACACCCGTGAGCAGGCTGCCAAAGAATTTGCGGTTGTTGACAATGCCGCCAACCGAAATGCCCCCGAAATTCACGCCGTGATAGCCGCGCTCGCGGCCAATCAGGCGGGTGCGGCTGCCTTGGCCGATGGCGCGCTGATAGGCCAGTGCAATCTTCAACGCGGTCTCAACGGACTCGGACCCTGAATTGGTAAAAAACACGTGTTCAAACGGATCAGGCGCCATATCGCGCAGGCGCGATGCCAATTCAAACGCCACAGGGTGGCCCATCTGAAAGGCAGGGGCGTAATCCAATTCGCCCGCCTGTTTGCGGATCGCCTCGACAATCTTGGGGCGGTTGTGCCCCGCATTGCAGCACCAAAGCCCTGCTGTTCCGTCCAAAATATCCCGACCATCGGCGGTTTTGTAAAACATCCCATCAGCAGATACGAGCATACGGGGAGATTTCTTAAACTGTCGGTTGGCCGTAAACGGCATCCAGAAGGCCGAAAGGTCATTGGGTATGTTCGAGCGATCCAGAGCCATTTTGAAAATCTCCCCTGTCAAATCTGTCATGCCACGCGCTAACGATGAATATGAACGCGTTTATTGACCATCGCGCAAGAGGCAAGCACGCAAAATACCAAGCTTTTGCCGTCAATCATTGCATGAACAAGCAATCTGCCATATCACAGCGGCACCGATCGACAGACACCGACATACAAAGACATGGAAATCAGCGCTCTTTTCAAAACAAGCATATATTTTTGATGATCTGGTGCTTTCCACGGGCTGCGAGCTGGCCTATAGAACACCAAATTTGGCTGCAAATTGGGACGCGACCAAGACGAAAAGATACGGACAGCGGGCTTCTGTTGAAACGCTGACCCACAATCTGCGAGGGATTTATGAGCAAGAATACGCATGACAGTGATGTTGGCTTCATCAAGGCTTTGGCGGAGTTGCTGCGCGAAAACGATCTAACCGAAGTGGAAGTGCTGCGCGAATATGGCGAAGATGACACCCTCAATGTGCGTGTCGCACGTCAGGTCCAGGCCGCACCCGTTGCCGCACCCGCACCCGTTGTGACGGCATCCGCCCCAGCAGCCCCCCAAACAGCCGCACCTGCGGCGGCTGCCCCCGCAGAAGACCCCGTTCACAGCGCCAATGCGCTGACTTCGCCCATGGTCGGCACCGCATATCTTGCGCCAGAACCCGGTGCGGCGGCCTTTGTCGCGGTCGGTGACAAGGTCGCCGAAGGACAGCCCGTGTTGATCATTGAGGCGATGAAAACCATGAACCAAATCCCAAGCCCGCGCGCAGGCACGGTGAAGCGGATTTTGGTCGATGACGGCACGCCTGTAGAATTTGGCGCGCCTTTGATGATCATCGAATAAATGGCTGGTTCGATGTTCAAAAAGATCCTGATCGCAAATCGCGGAGAAATTGCGCTGCGCGTGATCCGTGCCGCGCGTGAAATGGGCATCGAAACGGTCGCGGTGCATTCCACCGCAGATGCCGATGCGATGCACGTGCGCATGGCCGATGAAAGCGTCTGTATCGGCCCCCCCACAAGCACCAACAGCTATCTGTCGATCCCCTCTATTATCTCCGCTTGCGAGATCACAGGGGCCGAAGCGATCCACCCTGGCTATGGGTTTTTGTCCGAAAACGCGAATTTCGTGCAGATCGTGGAAGATCACGGGATCAAATTCATCGGCCCCTCCGCAGACCATATTCGCACCATGGGCGATAAGATCACCGCAAAGGAAACCGCGAAGGCGCTTGGAATTCCCTGCGTGCCAGGTTCCGAAGGGGGCGTTCCCGATCTGGACGCGGCCAAGAAAGTCGCCGCTGATATGGGATACCCTGTGATCATCAAAGCCACTGCAGGCGGCGGCGGGCGCGGCATGAAAGTCGCGCAAAGCGACAAGGAATTGGAAAACGCCTTCCGCACCGCGCGCAGCGAGGCAAAATCAGCCTTTGGCAATGACGCGGTCTATATCGAGAAATACCTGACCACCCCACGCCATATCGAGGTGCAGGTGTTTGGCGATGGCAAGGGCAATGCGGTTCATTTGGGCGAACGGGATTGTTCCTTGCAGCGCCGTCACCAAAAGGTCTTCGAGGAGGCCCCAGGCCCCTGCATCAGCGAAAAGGAACGCGCCGAGATCGGGGCAATCTGTGCCAATGCCATTGCCAAAATGGGCTATGAGGGCGCTGGCACCATCGAATTCCTCTATGAGAACGGCGCGTTTTATTTCATTGAAATGAACACCCGATTGCAGGTGGAGCATCCTGTGACCGAAGGGATTTTCGGGGTTGATCTGGTGCGCGAGCAAATCCGCGTTGCATCGGGCCTGCCGCTGAGTTTCACGCAGGACGATTTGCAGATCAACGGCCATGCCATTGAGGTGCGCATTAATGCGGAGAAGGTGCCGCAATTCTCACCCTGCCCTGGCAAGATCACACAATACCACGCCCCAGGTGGATTGGGCGTGAGAATGGATAGCGCGCTCTATGATGGCTACCGCATCCCGCCCTATTACGACAGCTTGATTGCCAAATTGATCGTTCATGGCCGCGACCGCCCCGAGGCGCTTGCCCGATTGAAGCGGGCCTTGTCCGAACTGATTGTAGATGGGGTCGACACCACTGTGCCCTTGTTCCATGAATTGTTGGACCAAGAGGCGGTGCAGACAGGTCAATATAACATCCATTGGCTAGAGCATTGGTTGAACGCCACTTACGGCAAGGCATAAACCCCGCGCCAGACATTCATAGGTGGGGCCAAAATGCGTGCAGTGTTTTGGCCCTTTTCATGTTATTCCTGCCTCATGCCTGACGCCATTCCCGCATCCCAGATCACCCCGCAGCTGTTGTTGCACGCCTATGCGGCGGGCATTTTTCCAATGTCTGAATCCCGTGATGATCCGCGCATATTTTGGGTGGAACCCAAACGGCGCGGGATCATTCCACTTGATGGGTTTCACATCTCCCGCAGCCTTGCGCGCAAAATTCGGCAAGAGGCGTTCGAGGTTAAGATCAACTTCGATTTCGCCGCCGTTGTCGCCGCTTGCGCAGATCGGGAGGAAACATGGATCAACAGCGAGATCGCGCAGCTCTATACCGCTTTGCACGCAGAAGGTTTTGCGCATTCTTTGGAAATTTGGCAGGGCCGTGACTTGGTGGGCGGGGTGTATGGCGTGGCCCTTGGGGGCGCATTTTTCGGTGAAAGTATGTTTTCACGGATGCGCGATACGTCCAAAATCGCTTTGGCCTATTTGGTCGCGCGTCTTAATGCGGGCGGGTTTTCACTTTTTGATGTGCAATTCACCACGCCCCATCTCATCAGCCTTGGCGCGATGGAGATCACCCGCACGGAATACCGCAAGCGTCTGGATGCTGCCTTGGCGCTTGAAGCGGATTTCCATGCAGGTCAAAGGGTGTTCACCCCTCAGGATGTGCTGCAGCGCAAGACCCAAACATCATAGCGCGGATGGTCAAAGGCAATCAACGCGGGGCTGGACGCAATCATCCAACCATCAAACAGCGTGCCGCCTTGATCATCCGTAATCCGCATATGCGCAAAAGCATCAGAACTGGGATCCCCCTCGGGGTAACGACATTCGAGCATTTCGACATTGACCCGCCCCAGTCGCGTGGCCTCGCCCGCGCGCAAATCTATGTCGCGCGATTGCGCAAGGGTTTTGTCCAAGGCACGCAACAGCGCGCCTGAGCCTTGCTGCGTTGCAATCTCCGTGATCGAGGTCACACCGCCCAAATCGGGTTCGGCGGTGCGGGTTTCCAAGAGAACGCCAGATTGACCTGCATCTCCGTTATCTGTCAGGGTTGCCCCCTGCCCATCCGCTTGCGGCACAATCACAGGCGCGGCCTCTCCCATGGTCGGGGCAGGCGCAATCACCCGCCCATCGCCTTGGGGCAGCGGTCCTTCGCCAAAGGTTTGCGGACGGTCTTGCCCAAGGGGCAGCGGATCAATCGGGATCACCACGATTCCATCTTCCGAAATCGGGCCGCTGAGGCCCAAATTTTGATCCTGCGCCACGGCAGGCAGCGCGGATAAAGCGAAAGCCGCAAGATATCCCACAACGGATGTGCGCATTTTATTGGCCAGCACCTGAGAAGGCCCGCATCAATAAGGTCACAAGACTGACCGAGCTTTGCGTGTTCATCACCTCATCCCCCGCCGCGAGGTTGAACGGCGAGCCACCAGGCTGAATTTCGACAAAAGACCCACCCAAAAGCCCTTCGGAGGCGATGGAGACAATACTGTCATCGGGCAGCAAAATATCGTCACGGATCGACAACATAGCCTCGGCACGGAACGTTTCAGGGTCAAGGCTGAGACTGCTGACCGAGCCCACTTTCACGCCTGCAAGCCGCACATCCGTGCCAATGCCGATCCCTTCGGCAGAGCGGAACAGGGCGGACAACTCATAGCTGGCGGCACCGCGCGCCCCGACACCGCCAATTTCAGCGGCATAAAACAAAAAGCCCGCCGCTACCGCCACGACCGCGCCGCCCACCAAAACCTCGCTCAACCTGTTCTCAGCCATAACGGGAACCCCTTTCCTGATGGCGCGTTATCGCGGGACTGTTATTCGGGGCTCCATGCCTCGTAATCCTGACGCACAACCGGCGCATCCTTGCGCAATGACCCCGCTGGCACATAGGCCGCACCAGAGCCTGTCAAATTCATCTCATGCGATTTTTCCCATGATTTGCGCGCAATCGGCGCCTCAACGGGGGATTTATCCCATGTATGATGGAGCCATCCATGCCAGTCTGGGCTGATACGGCTGGCTTCGGCCTCGCCGTTGAATATGACCCAGCGGCGTTTGCCATCGCGGGATTGATAAAACACATTGCCCTCGGCATCCTCGCCCACTTTCACGCCCTTACGCCATGTGTAAAGCTGCGTGCCTAGCGTTTGACCGTTCCACCATGTCACGAGGCGCATCAAAAATGAGAGCATGACGATCTCCGAGATAAATCGCGATTACGTCCTCTCTAATGCCGCAACGCGCCGCCAAGGTCCAGTGGCAATGCCAATAACATCTGCGACAGTTGTTGTTTTGCGCACCATCCCGCCCTAAACATAACCGCTAGGGAAACACGCGAGGAGAGAAAACCCATGTCCGACCCCAAAGCGCTAAAATTTGACACGCTGCAAATTCATGCTGGCGCACATCCAGACCCCGCAACAGGGGCGCGGCAGACGCCGATCTATCAAACCACCGCCTATGTGTTCAAAGACGCCGATCACGCGGCGCGTTTGTTCAACTTGCAGGAGGTGGGCTTTATCTATTCGCGCCTGACCAACCCCACCGTGGCCGTTCTGCAAGAGCGCATTGCAACCCTTGAGGGCGGTGTTGGCGCGGTCTGCTGCTCCTCTGGTCATGCGGCACAGATCATGGCGCTGTTTCCATTGATGGGACCAGGCTGCAATATCGTGGCCTCAACGCGCCTCTATGGTGGCACGGTCACGCAATTCAGCCAGACCATCAAACGCTTTGGCTGGTCGGCAACATTCGTAGATTTCGATGATCTGGATGCCGTGAAGGCCGCGATTGACGACAACACCCGCGCCGTGTTCTGCGAGGCAATTGCAAACCCTGGTGGCTATATCACCGATCTGCGCAGCATTGCAGATATCGCAGATGGCGCGGGCATCCCGTTGATTGTGGATAACACCTCCGCCACGCCTTATCTGTGCCGCCCGATTGAGCATGGCGCGACCTTGGTTGTGCATTCCACCACCAAATATCTCACAGGCAATGGCACCGTGACAGGCGGCTGTGTGGTTGATAGCGGGAAATTTGACTGGTCAGCCAGTGACAAATTCCCCTCGCTCTCGGCGCCTGAACCCGCCTATCATGGCCTAAAGTTCCATGAGGCCTTGGGGCCAATGGCCTTTACCTTTCACTCCATCGCGATTGGCTTGCGCGATTTGGGTATGACCATGAACCCGCAAGCGGCGCATTACACGCTGATGGGGATCGAGACCCTGTCCTTGCGGATGCAGCGCCATGTCGAGAATGCCGCAAAAATCGCTGCATGGCTTGAAAAAGACCCCCGCGTGGATTTCGTAACCTATGCGGGTCTGCCCTCCTCCCCCTATCATGGGCGGGTTAAGGATGTCTGCCCCAAGGGCGCAGGCGCGCTGTTCACTTTCGCGGTGAAAGGCGGCTATGAGGCCTGTGTCAAACTGGTCGACAGTTTGGAATTGTTCAGCCATGTCGCCAATTTGGGCGATACGCGTTCGTTGATCATCCATTCGGCCTCAACCACCCACCGCCAACTGACACCTGAGCAGCAACAAGCCGCAGGGGCCGCGCCCAATGTTGTGCGCGTATCCATCGGGATTGAAGATGCCGATGATCTGATTGCTGATCTGGATCAGGCCCTGGCCAAAGCCACCGCCTAAATCATTGTCATCGAAACAAAAAACCCCCGTCCAAACGCGTTTGGGCGGGGGTTTTTTGATAGGTTCGGGCAGAGGCCAGTGTCGGCTGCTAAACTGGGGACTGGCCTCTGCCCCGGGCTACGATGGGGTTACGGAGTAGCCCGCACCCAACCTGCAAGATTGGCCAGCTGCAGGAGGGGTGTTCAAATTTCGGTCGGGGAAATTGGTCTCAGCAAAAGACGAAAGCAGCAGCGCAGCATCTCTTAGTCTTTGGCAGAAACGCCCCCATGACTCGCGTTTGACATAAGACGAGAGGCTTTTCAATCATTTTGATAATTTTTGATAAAGAATGCGAATTTATGTCCGTTGCATTTACGAAACATATATGAATTATATTGTAAAATTAGTGAAACTTGGCTGCGTTGGTCCTCTCGTTTGAGATAAGTTGTCAAAATGAGTTAATCGGAGTGGCGGCTTGGATCAGAACTCGCTCAATGTCTTGTCCCGAATGCGGCAGCTGCTGGCGTCCCTAGAGCGGGATTTGCGATTGGTTTCTCTGCCGAAGGTTGAGCTTGACCTGCTTTACGCGGTTGACCTTCTTGCCGAAAATCCTGACCAAGTGTTGACATCGGCGGAAATCCGCAACCACAGCCTGATGCGCGATGTCCCAACGGCCACGTTCAATCGCGCCCTGAAATCCCTTATGAAAAAGGGATATATTGAACTTAGCCCAGACAGCCGCGCCAAGCATTATAGAAAATCCAAAAAGTGGCAAAACCTGCTGCACAAAAGCGATTGACATTAAACAATTATATACACTTGCAAAGTTTAGATCTGAACGATACGGCTTATTGAAAATAAGAAGTCTGTCGATCTGGCCGACCATAAGCAGGAGCGGAGCCCTAAACATTTAAGGAGCAAACCGCGTGTTTCACTGGGTGTGTATGCGCATAACGCGCGTGTATATTGAGCAAAAAGAGCCTCTCAGAACAACGGCTATCGTGTCTGTGGTGTTATCTTCTGCTGTTCTGTTGAACATGGCAGTGGCCGCTTTGACAGCCGCCAGATCCGAGGCCGAACCTGCGGGGCTTTACCTTCTTTTTGGCTTCGTCAGCGTCACAAAATTGCTGCTTGCGTGGCTTTTTGATCGCATGGCCATCATCTATAGCCTGCCCGCCTTGGTCGCAATTGGCTACATTCAAACCGATGTTGATTTTGGGACAATCGTATCGTTGGGCCTTTTGGGTGTCGCCCTGCCCGTCTGCTTTTTCAGCCTGTTTAGAAAAATCGGTTTATATAGCACCCCAGAACAGCGCAGCTCTTGGCGTCTTCTGCCGCTGGCATTGATTCCATCCACAGCATTGCTTGCCGGTATCGGCACAATCGCTGCGCCATGGACGGAATTTGACACTGTAGGGACGGTCTTCTTGCTGTGCCTTACGGATGCGGCGGCATTGATGGGATCTTTGCTGTTTGCGCTGCTGATCGTGCGTATCTACGAAAAGCTGGTTTGAACACGTCTTAAGTGAGCCGTGATGCGTGGATATTTTTACGAAAATCCGCGCTTATCTGGTTTATGACAGCGCCAAAATGCATATAAACTGTGGCGTAGCGCGTGTGATGCGCGCCAACTTGGCCTGACCCCTTACAAGCAACAGAAGCGCAGGGATATTTTGACCACGGAGTTCACGCTACATCTCTCGCCAGAGGCGATTATTTTGGCGGCCCGCCAAACGGATGACCAGTGGGAAAACGTGATCACGACCGCGCCTGCAGCGGATGATTTGAGCGAGGCCTTTGCCCGTATGAAGGCGCTCATCAGCCAGAAAAAAAATGCGCAGCTGTTGTTGGTTATCCCGCGCGAGCAGGTTCTTTTCACCACCTGCCCCGCCCCCTCGATCCAAAATCGCGCTGCAGAAATCCAAGCCGTGGAGACGCGCCTTGACGGTTTGACACCCTACCCTCTGGACGAGCTGCGCTACGATTGGGTGCGCCATGGGCCCCTCTTACAGATCGCGGCCATTGCACAAGAAACGATTGAAGACGCCAACACATTCGTATCCGCATATGGGATCAACGCCGCTGCCCTAACGGTTGAAACGCGCCCCAACGAATATGATGGTGCGCCCGTTTTCGGATTGCACACCCAAGCATCTGTTTCTGCGGATCGCGCAAAGATAGGCCCGCGCGCAATAGTGCCTTGGCGCTTGCTGGATTTCATACCCGCGCGACCAAGGCTAAAGCCTGCACCATTGGCGCTTGGCGGGGCTGTGGCTGCCCTCGCTTTGATGTGGATGGTTTGGCCCGACCAGCCATCCGACAATATGGCGCCAACGGCCGCACCCGAAGTGATCGAGGCCCGCACTCCACCCGAAGAACCAGTGGTGGTCGAGGCCGTTGAGCCACCCCAACCCCGCCCCGAACCCCAAGCCTTGCCCGCACCCGAGATTGCCCTTGCCCCAACAATTGCCCCGCTGACGCTGCCGCGCACCGTTTCGGATCGTGTCAGGCTTGATGCAATTGACCCGATTGTGCCTCAGCAAGATGCGTTGGCCCTGCGCCCACCTCAAGGGGGCACGGGCAGTGATCTTCCTGCCCCAATCCTTTCGCCCCTGCCCTTTGGGACGGGCGGTGTGCTTAACGCGGCGGGTTTGGTTGATCCAAGCCCCGAAGGGACGCTCAACCCCGAGGGTGTGCTGATTATCGCGGGCGCGCCTGCGGTCGCGGCCATCCCCCGCCCTGACGCGATTGTTGAAACCGCCCGCGCCGCCATAGCTGCCATCGCCGAAACGCAAGCGGCCTTGGCCAATACGCCACCACGCCTGCGCCCTGAGAATTTCGCAGAAATTCTCGAACGCCAAAGGCTCAATGGCTTCACCCGCGCCGAATTGGCCGCTTTCATCCCCCGCTTGCGTCCCGCCTCCTTGCAAGAAATTGCCGAAGCCACCCACGCCGCCGAGGCCGCCGCCGCCGCCGTCAGCGCGGGGCGCACCGCCAACCAAGCCTTGATCAGCGACTTGGCGCTCGCGCGTTCACTCTTGCCACAGGCACGCCCTGCAGGGTTTGAGGCGGTTGTCGCCGCCGCACAGCCCGCAACACCCGCCGCCCCCAGTGGGGTTGCCGCCGAGGCCGCCGCGCAATCCGGCGCAGATGCCGAGATCGAAGCCGAAATCGCCGCCATCAGCACCGATACACCCTCTGGCGAGCGGGTCACGCGTGCCGCAACAAATCGCAACGCCATCAACCTGCGCAACACCAATTTGATCGGTGTTACGGGGTCCTCAAACAACCGCCGCGCATTAGTGCGTCTTGCTTCGGGGCGGTTTGTCACGGTTGAGGTGGGAGACCGCTTGGATGGGGGCCGTGTCGCCGCGATTGATGATGACAGTCTGCAATATATCAAAGACGGTCAGAACATCACGCTTGAGGTGCCAAACGGCTAGATCAGAACCACGGCGGCCAGACCAAGGAAGGCGAAAAAGCCCACCACATCGGTCACAGTGGTCACAAAAGTGCCCGAGGCCAATGCGGGGTCTGCGCCGAACCGCTCCAAGGCCACGGGGATCAGAATACCCGCAAGGCCTGCAACAATCATATTGACCACCATCGCCGCTGCGATCACGCCGCCCAGCATGGCAGAGTCGAACCAGAAATATCCGACCACCCCCATCACAACAGCAAAGGCAATGCCGTTGAGCGCGCCCACACCTGCCTCGCGCATCACAACACGCCATAGGTTCGCGGAGGTCAAATCGCGCGTGGCAAGCCCGCGCACCGCCAAAGCAAGGCTTTGCGTGCCTGCATTGCCCCCCATCGAAGCCACGATTGGCATCAATACCGCCAATGCCACCAATTGCGCGATGACGGCCTCAAATTGCGCGATAACGATAGAGGCCAAGATAGCCGTGGCCAGATTCACGAATAGCCAAGGAAATCTCTGGCGCACGGTTTCAAATGTGGTGTCGTTCAAGCTTTCATCAACGCCCACACCAGAAAGACGCCGCAGGTCTTCCTCGTTCACCTCATCCAAGACGCTCATCGCGTCATCAATGGTCACCACCCCAACCAAGCGACCGTCATCATCCACCACAGGGGCCGAAATCAGGTGATACTGGTTGAACGCATAGGCCACATCATCCTCGTCCTGCTTGGCGGGAATGGTGCGGAAACTATCCTCCAGAATTTCCGTCAGTGGGGTCGCACGCGCGCTCGACAGCAGGCGCCCCAGCGACACGTAACCCACGGGTTTCATCGCAGGGGTTACAAGAATGACATGGTAAAACTGCTCGGGCAATTCTGCCTTCTCAGAGCGCAGATGATCAATCATCTCGCCCACGGTCCAATGTTCAGGCGCGCGCACAACTTCGCGCTGCATCAAGCGCCCCGCGGAGCCTTCAGGGAAACTCAGCGCTTGCTCGACCGCAACGCGATCTGCATCATCCAACGCCCCCAAAATGGCGCCTTGCTGGTCTTCCTCTAGGTCTTCGACCAGATCGACAACGTCATCTGAGTCAAGCTCGCGCACCGCTTCGGCCAAGACATCGCGCGGGAGCAGCGGCAGGATATCTTCGCGGATCGACCAGTCCAGTTCCGAAAGAACCTCACCATCAATCCCGCGCGACCAAAGCGCCAACAGCGCTTCGCGTTCAGAACTTGAAATTTGTTCTAGGATGTCAGCGATATCTGCGGGGTGGAGTGGCTCCATCAACGCGTCAATCGCATCCACATCTTCCGCGCTCACCGCGCGGCGCAATTGCGCGCGCAAACTGTCGTCTAACGCATAGGCGTCACGATCATCATCCAGATGGAGGTCTTGTTCGTCCAACATGATCCACCCCGCACAGCAACATTAGGCTTTGCGCGGGGTATGACATTGCTGACCTGTTCTGAAAAGGTGGTTTTCGAAAAAACCGCCCCCTGACGTTCACATCGCCGCGCGAATGGCCGCGGTGATATCGCCCACAACCGCCGCCATCAGCCCCTCGTCCTCGGCCTCGGCCATAACGCGAATAAGCGGTTCAGTGCCCGATTTGCGGATCAAGATACGGCCCGTCTGCCCCAGACGCGCCTCGCCTTCGGCAATTGCCGCTTTGACCGATGCCGCCTCCAACGGGGCTTTTTCTGGCGAAAACCGCAGATTTTCCAACATCTGTGGCACGGGTGCAAAGCTGCGGGTCAGTGCGCTTGCGGGTTTGTTCTGGCGCACCATTTCGGCCAAGAATTGCAAACCTGCCATCAACCCATCCCCCGTGGTGGCATGGTCGCTCATCACGATATGGCCCGATTGTTCGCCGCCCAGATTATAGCCGCCTGCGCGCATGGCTTCGACCACATAGCGATCCCCAACAGCGGTGCGATGCAGGCCAAGGCCACGCGATTGTAGAAAGCGCTCCAACCCTAAATTGGACATCACCGTGCTGACCAAAGCGCCGCCTTTCAGACGCCCCTCTTCGGCCCAACGCGCCGCCAAAAGCGCCATGATCTGATCGCCATCCGCCACTTGGCCCGCCTCGTCAATGATCACGATGCGATCGGCATCGCCATCAAGACACAGCGCCACATCAGCGCCCGTTTCCTTAAGGCGCGCAATCGCGGCCTGCGGATGGGTTGAACCGACACCTTCATTGATGTTGAACCCATTGGGCGACACGCCAATAGCCACCACATCGGCACCCAATTCCCACAGCACCTCAGGGGCGGCACGATGCGCCGCGCCATTGGCGCAATCAATGACCACCTTCAGCCCCTCAAGGCTCAAGCCCTGCGGAAATGTGCCCTTGACCCGCTCCACGTAGCGAAAGCGCCCGTCATCAATACGCTTGGCACGGCCGATATTCTCCGCTTGTGCAGGTTGGACATCGCCAAAGACCAAAGCCTCTATTTCCGCCTCGGCTTCATCGGATAGTTTAAATCCATCTGGGCCAAAAAATTTGATCCCATTGTCCGTGGCGGGGTTGTGACTGGCGGAGATCATGACACCCACATCGGCGCGCATAGAAGGGGTCAGCAACCCAACGGCGGGTGTCGGCACTGGCCCGAGCAGCAGCACATCCATGCCCGTAGATGTAAAGCCCGCCGTCAGCGCATTTTCCAACATATATCCCGACAAGCGGGTATCCTTGCCAATCACCACGCGATGGCCGCGCTCCGTATCGCGGCGGAAATAGCGCCCCGCCGCAGCGCCCAATTTCAGCGCCATATCGGCGGTCATCGGATAGCTGTTTGCCTGACCGCGCACGCCATCCGTGCCAAATAATTTTCGTGCCATTTTGTTACCCCTCCCCAAGGGTGAGACCGCTGGCTGCCATATAGGCAGAAATCATCGCATGATGCACGGCTATATCATGGACACGCAGCATCTGAACCCCCTGTGATATCGCCCATAGGCCAATTGCAGCCGATGCAGCATCACGCTGATCAGCTTGGGCGATACCCGTGACATGACCGACAAACCCTTTACGCGACACCCCCAGAAGCAGGCCACAGCCCAAACCATGAAAGAGGCTTATATCGCGCAAAAGCGCGCGTGTCTGAGGATAGGTCTTGCCAAAACCTGCACCGATATCGAGCAAGATTTGATCGCGCGTCAGACCTGCTGCAAGCGCCGCATCGCGCATGGCGGCCAGCCCGTCAAAAATATCCAAAACCACATCTTGATAGGCATCGGGGGCCAAATCTTGCATGGTTTCAGGGGTGCCAAGTGAGTGCATCAAGACTACAGGTGCGCGGGTCTCGCGCAACAGATCAACCATGCTGGGGTCAAAGCGCAGACCTGACACATCATTGACCACCCGCGCCCCAGCCGCGAGCGCCGCGCGCCCCACAGACGCCTTGCGCGTGTCAACCGAGACGACAGCGGCATCCTTGATCGCCGCCACAATCGGCAAAAGCCGCGCGGTTTCCTCGTCACTTGGGATTTCCCGCGCACCAGGTCTGGTGCTTTCTGCACCGAGATCGAGGATATCTGCACCCTCCGCCATCATGCGCCTTGCTTGCGCGAGGGCCGCGTCCCCTTGATTGTGTCGCCCCCCGTCAGAAAAGCTGTCAGGGGTGAGGTTCAAAATACCCATCAAGCTCGGCCGTGACATCGGCACAGAGGCAAAATGCCCGCGGGGGGTGGTCAAATCTGCGCGCCAACTGTCGGGCAATTCCTGCGCCTGCAACACCTCCCGCGTGCCATTGCGGGTGAGACGCTCCACTTGCGTAAAATGACACCAGCCACCCGCAAGGGGCAGTGCCCCTTGCGATTGCGCAGAACCAATGATGGGAATAGGACGATAATATGCGCTCATAACCCAAGCCCTAGCCTGTGAGGGCTATCCCTGCAAGATCCACCCATGCGCCTAAAGCGCGGGCATCACATCATGGGGCCAAGCCTGAACTGGCACCTCGCTTCTGAGCGGCGGATGGCCGCCCAGATACACGATCCGCTGCGCCTCGAATTGCATGGCCAACCACAGCGCCAGCTGTTCCCCCGTCAGCTTCAGACCCTTTGGCGGCTCCGCACTGTCCAGCACCAGTTTAGAGGGCGCCCAAACCGAAATTTGGCCCTGTCGCATCGCCCAGTCCAACTCGGTGCGACTGTCCACAACGACACAGCGATCATCGCAAGAGGCCAAGACCCACGCGTTTTTTTCGATATCCAACAGATCAATCCGCCGCTGCGGCATTCCATGGCGTGCCTTTGGCAACGCCAACCCCGTTGACCCAACACATAGGATCACGGGCGCGCCCGCCTGCGCCAAATGATCCAGCAAATCGGACAGATCATTCCGCCCAATGGCTTCATTTGACAAAAACACGATCAATGGATGCGGATCATCATCAGACAAAAGGCTGACACGCTGCCCTTTTGGGGCTTCGCGCATGATCTCCACCCCCAATGTATACGGGCCGCGATCCAATTTCTCGATCCGAACAAAACAACGTGCGGCCAATGGATGGGTCAAAACGCGCTCCGCAATCCGCGCGGCAAGCGTTTCCAGGAGATTAACCCGACCCTGCGCCAGTTCTGCGTCTATCGCCTCGACAATGCGGTCGTAGGATAGGATGCGATCCACATCATCCTCGGCACTTTCGGCCTGTGATTGAACCTCGACCACCACATTAAAGCGGATGCGTTGCAGAATGCCACGCTCGGCTTGAAAAGCGCCGATTTCAACATCGCGCTCATGATCCGACATCGAAATGCGATCCAGCGGATGATCTGATGCTGTGGCCTTGGCGCGCTCTGAGGGATGCGCAAAAGCAAGTCTAATCTCTTCCGTCATCCGCGCAGGCTTTCGTGGGGTATCGGTTGCACGCTGCATAACGCAATTGCCCAGACCAGACAGGGGGCAAAACCGCCGCAAGAACGGCCACAAACGACCCTATCTCAATATTGCATCCGATAAAAACGATGCTGGCCAATCGAAGCTGTGCGAGGATAGACGCGCGCCCAATTTGGGCTGACATAGGTGGCATGATAATGCGTGGCCCCAGAGGTCAAAGGACGATCTGCCCCATCCATCATGATCCGCGAAATTCGCGACAGCCGTTCCCACATCGCCCGATCTGTCACTGCTTCTGGCAATCCATCACAGGCATAGGTGAACTGGCACGCCAAATGGCGGTGCGCATTTTGATACACGACATCACAAATGTTGTTGGGATATTCCTTGTGATCCACACGGTTCAGGATCACTTCGGCCACCGCATATTGACCGCGAATAGGTTCACCACGGGCCTCAAAATAAAGCGCCTCGGTCATGCAGCGGTGCTGTGCATTGCTGCGCGGGCGCGGCAGCGACATCAATTGTGCTTCGTTGTAAATCTGGCGCGGTGCGCCATTGCGTCCGAAAGGCGAACGCACCGAAGACCCCAAACGTGCCACTTGGGACGAGCTGACGCCGCGCAAAGCGGCCCGCTCATCAAACATCAAGGACGACAAGCGCAGCTCCATCGAGCCTGCTTGCGGCTGAGAAGAGGACATCACAACAGGATAATCCCCATCATAGATGGAAGATGTCTCCGCCAAGGCGGCACTCGATAAAAAAACAAGAGAGACCGCAATCGCGGCATATACCTGTTTAAAGCTCATAACCTCTGCTCCTTGGGGTTGATCCCCAATGACGCACCCCGTTGCTCAGGATGCAGCGAGGCTTCTAGCACGGTTTGCCAAAAGCGACAACTTGACCCGCGTTTTTGTGCTTTGCCCCAATGTCACCGCATCATTTAGATCGAACAGCCCTCGGATTTTAAAAAGACTCGCCGCATTTTCAACGCTTTGACAGGGTGTTTTGATCCTCAAGCACCCATTGCGCCGCCGATAGCTTTGCCAAGGGCACACGGAAAGGTGAACAGGACACGTAATCAAATCCCGCAACACGAGAGAAGCGAATAGAATCGGGGTCCCCGCCATGTTCGCCGCAAATCGACAAGGTCACATCAGGGCGGGCAGCACGGCCACGTTCGGCCCCAATCAACAGCAATTCCCCCACCCCTTCGGTATCCAACCGCGTAAAGGGATCCTCTACAAAAACGCCCTGCTGAACATAGGCCGACATAAACCGCCCTGCATCATCGCGCGAAAGACCATAGGTCATTTGGGTCAAGTCATTGGTGCCAAAGGACAAGAAAGACGCGCATTCTACAATCTCGCCCGCGCGAAGAGAGGCGCGTGGGGTCTCGACCATTACACCCAAACGATAGGTGAAGTGTTTGCCTCTTTCGGCCGAAACGGCGGCGGCCACAGCGTCAACGCGCGATTTGACCAATTCCACCTCTCGCTTTGCCGAAACAAGCGGGATCATGATCTCTGGCACAACAGGGTCATTGCCTTCGCTTGCTGCGATGGTTGCCTCGAAAATCGCACGGGCCTGCATATCGTAAATCTCTGGCACGGTGATCCCCAGACGCACGCCGCGCATCCCCAACATCGGGTTATATTCGGCAAGGCTTTCAACCCGCGCGGCCACACGGCTCATTGGCAGGTCAAGCGCTTCGGCCAATGCGCGGATACCATCCCGATCCGAGGGTAAGAATTCATGCAAGGGCGGGTCAAACAAGCGAATGCAAACAGGCTTGCCCTGCATCCGTTTGAACAGCTCGGTGAAATCGCCGCGCTGCATCGGCAGCAACCGGTCCAACGCTGCGGCACGGTCGCTTTCGGTTTCCGCGAAAATCATCTCCCGCATCAAGGTCAGGCGGCTGGGATCAAAGAACATATGCTCGGTGCGGCACAAGCCGATCCCATCCACCCCGAATTGCTGCGCTGTCTCGACATCCTCGACCGTATCGGCATTCACACGAATACCGATATCACGGATGTCATCCGCCCATTGGATCAGCGTGGCGAAAGCCCCGCCCATGGCGGGCTCGATCAGCTTGGCTGCGCCCACCAAAATCTCGCCCGATGAGCCGTCAACGGTGATGACATCGCCCTCGTGGAACACGCGCCGCCCCGGGGCGGTGAGGGTTTTTTTGCGCATATCCAATTGCAGGCTGCTGGCCCCCGTGACGCAAGGCAGGCCAAGGCCGC
This sequence comes from Rhodobacteraceae bacterium XHP0102, assembly GCA_025751475.1. GTDB lineage: Bacteria > Pseudomonadota > Alphaproteobacteria > Rhodobacterales > Rhodobacteraceae > M30B80. Next base: position 561,857 of record JAOWLD010000001.1, on the reverse strand, counting down.
GCGCAATCACGGCCGCATGGCTGGTCATGCCCCCACGCTCGGTCAAAACCGCTTGCGCGGCGTGCATCCCGCGCACATCCTCAGAACTGGTTTCACGTTTGACCAAAATCGTGGCTTCCCCCTGCGCGGCCAACGCTTGGGCTGCGGTTGAGGAAAACACGATCTTGCCTGTGGCAGCGCCAGGTGCGGCGGCAATCCCGCGTCCCAAGACATCGCGCGGTGCTTCTGCATCAACTTGGCGGTGGAGCAACTGACCGAGGGAAAACGGCGGGATACGCGACAACGCCTCACCGCGCGAAATCGCGCCGTCTTGTGCCAGTTTGACCACGCTTGCAACAGCCGCCCGCGCCGACCGTGGCGCACGCACCGCGTCTAGAATGTTCAATTGACCATTCATCAGCGTGAATTCGATCTGCATTTCTTCGCGCAATTTCTCGCGCATCAAGGCACCTGCGGCGATCAATTCATCATAGGCCGCAGGCGCAATATCTTGCAGCGCATTGCCGCGCGCATCATGGCTGATAAACAGTGCGTCATCCTTGCGCAGCGCCACGCGACCTTGCGCCTGTGGCACAAAGCGGCCAATCACATCGGCATCCCCCGTATCGGGATCAATCATCTGCACAACGCCCGAACCCGATACCCCCTCACCGATACCAAGCGCCATGCGCTGCACCACAAGGCCCAAGCCCGCATCGGCAGGTGCGCCCTGTGCCTGACGCAACAGCCGCGCTGTGGTCCCCTCCCATGCCCGCGCCATAGAGCGCAGAACTTCGCGCAATTGCACCACGGGGTCTTGGGGAAAGGCCTCCTCCGCCTCGTCTTCGAAATGATCCTTGGCGATGCGCGGCGTCATTGGGCCTTCGAATTCATCCGCGTCAAGGCGCAGCACATCCACCGCATAAGCACGGATAAAATTCACATAGAGCTGATCTGCCGCCGTACGCCCGTGCGTATTGGCGAGATGATTGACCACATCGTCATTCATGCCGATATTCAGCACCGTCCCAGGGCCACCCCAATCCGCCGCTTGGCTGCTGGAGCGCACGGAGACCAGCGCATTGGCCCCAAACTCCGCCCAAAGCGGCGCAAGATCAGGGATCTGACCCGCCGCAATCTCGCGCACCGTGTCAAAGGACAGCGCAGCGGTCAAAGGCACAGGCAAACCCAAGCGCACCAAACGCTGCAAGCATTTGGCGCGGTTGCCATGGGTCGATGTATGCATATCCGCCTCAGGCGTGATCAGCGTGTAGTGAGGGCGATTTTTCATTTGCAATTCTTACTCTTAGCCGAAGATGGCCAAGTTATAAAGATACAATCATAACGCGATCTGTAAAGCGCCGCGATGCAGCATTACCCCTCAATGCGCGACAAATCGGCGACCTTGCCACAGGTTTCGACAATTTCATGCAACAGGTTTAGACGATTGCGCCGCACGATCTCGCTTTCGGCATTGACCTGCACCTTTTCAAAGAAGGCATCAATGGGCCCGCGCAAAGCGGCTAACGCGGCCATGGCGGTTGCGAAATCCTCTGATTGCAGCGCGGGGTTTGCCGCGTTCCGCGCGGCGGCAAGGGCCGCGAACAGCGCGCGTTCCTCATCGGTTTCCGCGAATTTCACATCCGCACCAAACCGATATTCCACCCCATCCTTGGCCTCGGCTTGGCTCAGGATGTTATTGGCGCGGCGATAGCCTTGGATCAGGTTTTCGCCATCCTCAGTGGACAGCACCGCTTGCACCGCACGCGCGCGCGCCACGACCAAGGCCAGATCATCATTGCCTGCCATCGACAGGCAGGCATCAATCACATCATGGCGCATACCCTCATCGCGCAAATGCACCTTGAGGCGGTCGTGGAAGAAGGACAACAGGTCCGCGGCAGTTGCGTCAGGCGCATCAGCACCAAAGGCTGCAACACGCGACACGAATGGCGCAGATAGGTTCAACCGAACCCCATTGTCCAACACCAACCGAATAACCCCCAAGGCCGCGCGGCGCAGGGCATAAGGGTCTTTGCTGCCTGTGGGCTTTTCGTCAATCGCCCAGAATCCCGTCAGCGTGTCGATCTTATCGGCCAAGGCCACGGCGACCGAGAGGGGCGCGTTTGGCACATCGTCTGACGGGCCAAGGGGCTGGTAATGCTCCTGCGCGACCGCCGCCACTTCGGGCGCATAACCCGCCTCAAGCGCATAGTAACGCCCCATCAGGCCTTGCAATTCAGGGAATTCATAGACCATCTCCGAGGACAAATCCGCTTTGGCGATCTTTGCCGCTTGGCGCGCCTGATCTGCCTCTGCCCCCACAATCGGGGCCAATTCCGCTGCCAAATCCGCAATCCGTTCGATCCGTGCCGCCTGCGAGCCAAGTTTCGCCTGAAAGGTCACATTCTCAAGGCTTTTCGTCCATTGGGTGATATCCGATTTCGCCACGCGCAAATCATTTTCCCAAAAGAATTTTGCATCCGATAGGCGCGCCGAAAGCACCTTTTGATTGCCCGCCAAAATGGTCGCACCTTCATCTGCGGTGATACGATTGGCCACAGTTACAAAGCGCTCAATCCGCCCTGTCTTGGGGTTTTTCACAGAAAAGAATTTCTGATGCTCTTTCATCGAGGTCTGCAACACCTCAGGCGGCAAGTTTAAGAAATCCGCGCCAATCTCGCCCATCAAAACAACGGGCCATTCCACCAGACCCGCGACCTCGGCCAAAAGCCCGCGATCCTCGACCAACTCCAACCCAGCCGCAAAAGCCATTTGACTGGCCTCGTGCCAGATGGCGTCCGCGCGTTCATCGGCGCGCAAAATAACATGGGCACGTTTCAGCTTGGCTTCGTAATCCTCAAAACTGCTCACTGCAAATGCATCAGGGGCCATGAAACGGTGGCCGCGCGTCTTATCGCCCGAAGCGATGTGATCGACCGCAAAGGGCACAACGCTTGCCCCCGCCTCATCCGTGAGGATGCATAGGATGGAATGCAAAGGCCGCACCCAGCGCAGACTGCCCGCGCCCCAACGCATGGATTTTGGCCATGGGAAATCGCGGATCACCGAAGGCACCAATTCCGCAATAATGTCAGCGGCATTACGTCCCTGATGGGTGATGCGTGCCACATAAATCTCGCCCTTTTTGTCGGCGCGTGTCTCAAGCGCATCGCGTGACACGCCTGCGCCGCGCAAGAACCCCTCAATCGCGGCTTCAGGTGCATCCACGCGCGGACCTTTGCGCTCCTCAGTGGTGGTCGGGGAAGTGCCGCTCAGACCATCGACCACCAGACACAGGCGGCGCGGGGTCGCGAAACTGGCCGCCGATGCATAGGTCAGCCCCGCCTCGACCAGACCATTGGTCACCAGCGCCTTCAAATCCGCCGCCGCCTTGCCTTGCATTCGGGCAGGAATTTCCTCGGAGAACAGTTCGAGCAAAAGATCGGGCATTGCGAAAAAATCCTAAATTCTGTTGAACGCGGCGAAGGATCGGGACATTGGGTCACTCTGGATCATAGGGCGGGCATCCTTCGGGCAGCGGATCGCCATTAAAGGCGGCCTCGCCGCAGGGATTGATCTGCCGCCATGCATAGCCACGGCCCTGTGCATCGCGCGCCACTACGACATCGACACCGTAAATGAAATCCCGTTGCCCCAAATATGCGGTTGCGCGCCCCTCTTCGATGGCCGCGCCCAAGGCTTCGGCGTCAAAACACCCAAACCACGCAGGCGCAACCAAAGGCGAAGCCGCCGCGTAGCGCTCGGCCTCTGCCAAAAGCGCCTCTTGGCCTGCATCCACCGCGAAACAGGCGCGATAGCGAATGGGGGAGCTGTTGCTGTCGATCCCGTCAAAGCCAGAAATCGCCAAGGGCTGAAGCCTGTCCCCGACCGTTACTGTGATCTGCGCCCTAGGGTCATCGGGCATCACGGGCGCATAAAACGCACGGGTTTGGGCATACCACATCCCTGCCCCTGCCGCCAATGCCGACAGGGCAATCGCCGCCACCACCAGACGTCCCTTGGTTTTGTTGGTCATGCCGCCGATCCCGCATCATATCCGCCCGCTTCGGTCTGCACAAAGGCATCGGCGCAAAGTTTTGCCAAAGCGCGCACGCGTCCGATATAGCCTTGCCGCTCCGTGACCGAGATCACCCCGCGTGCATCCAGAAGATTGAACATATGGCTGGCCTTGATGCATTGATCATAGGCAGGATGCGCCATGATGATCCGTTTGCCCGTTTTGGGGTCAATATTTTCTGCGGCGAGGATGCGTTGGCATTCGGCCTCCGCCTCCTCGAACTGGCGCAAAAGAATGTCTGTATTGGCCGTGTCAAAGTTAAAGCGGGAATACTCTTCCTCCGTTTGACGAAACACATCCCCATATTTCAACGCGATCGGCGCGTCTGGGTCATTGAACGGCATCTCCATCACATGATCTACGCCCAAGACATACATCGCCAAACGCTCTAGCCCATAGGTCAACTCGCCCGAAACTGGGTGGCAATCATGCCCACCCACCTGTTGGAAGTAGGTGAATTGGCTCACCTCCATACCATCACACCACACTTCCCAGCCAAGACCCCAAGCGCCCAAGGTTGGGCTTTCCCAGTCATCTTCGACAAAGCGGATATCGTGCAGGGACATATCGATCCCGATGGCCGCGAGACTGCCAAGATAGAGATGTTGTAAATCGGGCGGGCTTGGTTTGATCAGAACCTGATACTGGTAATAATGCTGCAGGCGGTTGGGGTTCTCGCCATAACGGCCATCTGTGGGGCGGCGCGATGGCTGAACATAGGCCGCCGCCCAAGGGCGTGTTCCAAGGCTTCGCAGCGTGGTGGCGGGATGGAATGTGCCCGCGCCCACCTCCATATCATAGGGCTGCATCACCGCGCAGCCCTTCGCCGCCCAATAGGCCTGAAGGCGCAGAATGATGTCTTGGAAACTGCGCGGCTTTTCCATCTTCGGCATTGATCTGTCCTTGGGCTGAACAAAAACTCGTGGTCCACATAGGACGCACGGAGGTGAGGGTCAATCACGGCGATGCCACAGCTGAGAGGAAAACAGCATCCCTCGCGCATTGGGGGATGAAATTTGATCCAAGCGTGGATAGCCTGAGGGCCAAAGCAATTTATTGGGAAAAGATAAAGGCCAGTGATGTTGACGCGCGGTTCATGGGAATGTCGCAGGATGGGGGTCGGGATCATGGCGCGCGCCATGGTGATGGGTGTGGTGTTCTGTCTTTTTTGCGCAGGCACCTTGCGGGCGGAGGGCCAAAATGATCTGGTTTGGGTGCAAATCGAAGCCCATCCTGATCTTGTGACCGCCCAAGCGCGCCTGCGCGCCTATGGGGCCGATCCCACCACAGCGCCACTTGCGGGATTTATGATGCGCACGGGTATGTATGCCTTGGCCCTTGGCCCCTTGCCCCGCGCCGAGGCGATGACACGCTTGCGTGATCTGCGGGCCGCAGGGCGTATCCCTCGCGACAGTTATCTGCAATCAGCGCAAAATTACACAAGCCAATTTTGGCCGATCGCCGCACAGACCCCGATGATCATTTCGGTTGATCCTTTGCCCGAACCCACGCGCCGGTCCGCACTTGCCGCACAAGAGACCGCGGACCGTGCCCCCACAGCCCGCCCCAGTTTGGCGCAAGCGCGGGCCAGTGAAGCGGCCCTTGACCCGAGCACGCGCGATGACATTCAGCGCGCCCTCGCGTGGCATGACCATTATCGCGGCGCAATTGATGGCGCATTTGGCCCAGCAACCCGTGCCGCCATGGCGGCATGGCAGCGCGCCAATGATCTGCCTGAGACAGGGGTTCTAACCGAGGCCGAACGCGCAGCCCTATTGGCCAATTGGCGCCGTGAACTGGCCAGTTTGGGCCTTGAAACCATCCGCAAGACCGAGGCGGGCATCCAAACGCTGTTCCCTGCGTCTTTGGTGGAATTTACCGCCTATGCGCCCCCCTTTGCCGTGTTCGCGCCAAAAGATGCGCGCGGCGTGGAGATGGTCCTGATTTCCGCCAATGGGGGGGCCACGCGCCTGCAATCGCTTTTTGAAACGCTCACAGGGCCAGAAATCATGCCAAAAGGCGGAATGCGCGATCTGCTGCGTGATGGCTTCAACCTCGCCTCCAGCGATGAGACCCGCTTTGCCACAGGCTTTGCGCGGCTTGACGGGGATGCGGTGAAGGGCGTCTTGATCCGCGGCCCCGCAGAGCAATATCTCCAGATTGCGCGGCTGATGCCGCAGATTGAGGAAAGTTTCACAAGCATTGACGGCGTTCTGTCCGCAGCCAGTCTTCCATGACAAATGCCTTCAGATTTTTGAGCATTGAGGGGTGTTTGTCCCCTGCTCAAGGCCGCGTATCGCCTTAAACGTGTAAACGCGGAAAAATGGGGCGGCGACAGTCGCAATTTTCTGCACCCCCTTCCCCTTGCGGCGCGGCGCGATATGTTGCACCACCACAGGTGACGTATTTTTAACTCCCCCGAGGTTCGAGACTATGGCAGATGGCAGCTTGGCAATGGATGCAAAACCCACCGAAGATATTTCGGTGCGTGATGTGTTTGGCATCGACAGTGACATGAAGGTGAAAGGCTTTGCCGAAGCAACCAGCCGCGTTCCCGAGATCGACTCAACCTATAAATTTGACCGCGACACGACCTTGGCGATTTTGGCGGGGTTTTCCCACAACCGCCGTGTGATGATCCAAGGCTATCACGGCACAGGCAAATCCACCCATATCGAACAGGTGGCCGCCCGCCTCAACTGGCCCGCGGTGCGCGTAAACCTCGACAGCCACATCAGCCGCATCGACCTGATCGGAAAAGACGCCATCAAACTGCGCGATGGCAAGCAGGTGACCGAATTCCACGAGGGCATCCTGCCCTGGGCCTTGCGCAATCCTGTGGCCATCGTATTTGACGAATATGACGCAGGCCGTGCCGATGTGATGTTCGTGATCCAGCGCGTGTTGGAGCATGACGGAAAACTCACCCTGCTTGACCAAAACGAAATCATTACCCCGCATAAATATTTCCGTCTCTTTGCCACGGCAAACACGGTGGGCTTGGGCGATACCACAGGTCTGTATCACGGCACGCAACAGATCAACCAAGCGCAGATGGACCGTTGGAGCCTCGTGGCGACCTTGAACTATCTCAATCACGATGCAGAGGCCGCGATTGTTTTGTCGAAAGCGCCCCATTACAACACCGCCGCAGGGCGCAAGACCGTGAGCCAGATGGTCACTGTGGCCGATTTGACCCGCACCGCGTTTATGAATGGCGAGCTGTCAACGGTGATGAGCCCGCGCACGGTGATCAATTGGGCGCAGAATGCCGAGATTTTCCGCGATACGGGCTATGCCTTCCGCCTGTCCTTCCTCAACAAATGTGACGAGTTGGAGCGCCAGACCGTGGCAGAATTCTATCAGCGCTGCTTTGACGAAGAACTGCCAGAAAGTGCTGCCAGCGTCAGCCTTGGCTAAGGAAAGACCGCACCCCCATGGGCAAGCCCACCGATAACCCAGCCGATCCGTTCAAGAAGGCGCTTGCCGAGGCGACACGGGTTTTGGCCAATGATCCCGATCTGGGGGTCAGCTATTCGGTGGACCCGCCCGGTGCAAGCAATGACACGATCCGCCTGCCCCAGATCAGCCGCCGCATGAGCCGCGAGGAGGTGCTGCTTGCGCGCGGCACAGCGGATGCTTTTGCGCTGCGCCATCGGTTTCATAACCCAAGCATTGCCGCAAAATATGAGCCCACAGGGCCGATTGCCCGCGATTTGATGAGTGCCATTGAGACCGCCCGTTGCGAGGCCATCGGGGCGCGGGTCATGCCTGGCACAGCGGGCAATATTGACGCAAAAATCGGGGCTGAGGCACGGCGCAAGGCCTATGGCGAGATCACCGAGCGCAGCGATGCGCCGCTGTCCACGGCGGCGGGATATATGCTGCGCCAGATCGCAACAGGCCGCCCCCTGCCGCCTGACGCGCAAAATATCGTAGAGCTGTGGCGCCCCTTCATTGAAGAACGCTGCGGCGAAAGCCTAGACGCCCTCAACGGGTCATTGGACGATCAAGCGGCGTTTTCGCGCGTGGCGCGGCAATTCATCTCAGACTTGGGGTATGCCGACCAATTGGGGGATGATCCCGATCAATTGGACGACCAAGAAGATGAGGACAGCGCCGAACAGGATCAGGAAGAGCAGGAGAACCCCGACAGCACGGGCGACAGCGAAAGTCAGGAAGATGACAGCGCCGATGCCGACCCTGAGCGTGCGCAAGAAGAACAGCAAGACGCCTCGCAGGCACAGGTGCAGGTGGATGAAAACGGCGATGCCGAGGAGGGTGAGGAACAAGAACTGCCCGATGGCAATGCCCCCGTTGAGCCACCTCAAGCCCCGCCCCATTCCGATGCGGACCCTGAGTATACGGTGTTTTCCACCGCCCATGACGAAGAAATCGCCGCCGAAGATTTGGCCGAGGCGCAAGAATTGGAGCGCCTACGCGCCTATCTAGATCAACAGTTGGAGCCGCTCAAAGGCGCGGTCAGTCGTCTGGCCAACAAGCTGCAACGCCGCCTGCAAGCGCAGCAGAACCGCTCTTGGGAATTTGACCGTGAAGAAGGGATTTTGGACGCGGGCCGATTGGCGCGGGTGGTGGCGAACCCCACCACACCCCTGTCTTTCAAAGTCGAGAAAGATACCGAATTCCGTGACACCGTGGTGACGCTACTTTTGGACAATTCAGGCTCCATGCGGGGGCGGCCGATTTCCATCGCCGCGATCTGTGCCGATGTTCTGGCCCGCACGCTTGAGCGCTGCGATGTGAAGGTCGAGATTTTAGGCTTCACCACGCGGGCGTGGAAGGGCGGCAAGGCCCGTGAGGAATGGCTGGCCCAAGGGCGCGCGCAACAACCAGGCCGCCTGAATGACCTGCGCCATATCATCTATAAATCCGCAGATGCCCCATGGCGGCGGGTGCGCGACAATCTGGGCCTGATGATGAAAGAGGGTCTCCTGAAAGAAAATATCGATGGCGAGGCGTTGGAATGGGCGCATCGGCGGATGTTGGCCCGCCCTGAGGCGCGCAAAATTCTGATGGTGATCTCGGATGGTGCGCCTGTTGATGACAGTACCTTATCCGTGAACCCCGCGAATTATCTCGAAAAGCACCTGCGCGATGTGATCAGCATGGTTGAACGCCGCCGTGCCGTGGAACTTTTGGCCATTGGCATTGGCCATGATGTGACCCGCTATTACGAGCGCGCGGTCACCATCACCGATGCCGAACAATTGGCAGGGGCAATCACCGAACAATTGGCCGCGCTCTTTGACACCGACCCGCGCGCCCGCGCCCGCGTGATGGGAATGCGCAGCGGCAGCACAAAATCGGGGTTGTATCGCTTTGGATAGACGGGCCAGATTTCAAAGCTTCACCACCAAATCGCAGCCAAATGAGGCACGCCCGCGCGTATCTGCCCTGCGTGACAAACTCATCCAAAAAGGCTTGGATGGCTATATCGTGCCGCGCGCCGATGCCCATCAAGGCGAATATGTCGCCGCCTGTGATGCACGGCTTTTGTGGCTTACGGGGTTTTCAGGATCGGCGGGGTTTTGCGCTATCCTGAAGGATCAGGCGGCAATCTTCATTGACGGGCGCTACAAGCTGCAAGTGCGCGATGAAGTTGATATGGGCCTTTTTGATCCGATTGACTGGCCGCAGACCAAGCTTGAGACATGGCTGAAGGAGGCCCTGCCAAAGGGTGGCGTCATCGGATTTGATCCATGGCTGCACACAATATCCGAAATCACGCGACTGGAAGCGGCCCTTGCGGGAACGCAGATCAGCCTACAGGCGGTTGGGCAGAATTTGGTCGATGCTGTTTGGACGGACCGCCCTGCCCCACCGCAAGGCAAGGTCAGTGCCTATCCTATTGAATATGCGGGGCGCAGCCTGTCGGAGAAATGCAGCGCCACAGGTCTCGATCTGGCGGCCCAAGGCATCAGCGCCGCAGTGCTGACCCTGCCCGACAGCATCGCGTGGCTGCTGAACCTACGCGGGTCTGATCTGCCGCACCTGCCTGTGTTTCAAGGCTTTGCCATCCTGAAACCCACGGGCGCGGTCAGCCTTTTTGCGGACCCTGCAAAATTTGATACGGTGACATTACCTGATCAGGTGACGCTGTTGCCCGTCAGCCGATTTGAAGATCACCTGCGCGACTGTGCAAAATGCGGCCCCGTGCGCCTTGATCCAGAAAGCGCACCGCAAATGCTGCATCTCATCTTGCAAAAAGCGGGGGCCGAGATTGATCAGGGGCCAGAGCCGTGTATCCTTCCCAAATCCCGCAAGCACCCTGCCGAGATTGCCGCGACACGCGCGGCCCATCTGCGCGATGGTGCGGCGGTGGTGCGCTTCCTGCATTGGTTTGACGAAACCGCACCCCTAGGCAGTTTGACCGAAATCGACTGCGTCTGCGCGTTGGAGCAGTTCCGCCGCGACACAGGCGCGCTCAAAGATATCAGCTTTGACACCATCGCAGGCGCGGGCGCGCATGGCGCAATCGTGCATTACCGCGTGAGCGAGGCCACCAATGCACCGCTGCAAAGTGGCACTTTGTTCTTGATCGATTCAGGCGGCCAATATCTGGACGGCACCACTGACATCACCCGCACCCTGCCTATTGGCCCTGTGGGGGATGAAGAAAAACAGGCCTTCACCCAAGTGCTGCGCGGCATGATCGCGATTTCCCGTGCGCGCTTTCCCAAAGGCATCGCCGGGCGCGACCTTGATGCGCTGGCCCGCGCGCCCCTATGGGCTGCAGGGCGCGATTACGATCACGGCACAGGCCATGGGGTTGGCGTCTATCTCAGCGTTCATGAGGCCCCGCAACGGATCAGCCGCGCCTCAACCTTGCCGTTGGAGGTGGGGATGATCCTGTCCAATGAGCCTGGCTTTTACAAAGAAGGCGCTTATGGCATCCGTATTGAAAACCTCATCACGGTGCGCGCTGCATCCCAGATCGCCGGCGCCGATGCGCGAGAGATGTTGGAATTTGAAACATTGACCCTCGCACCGATTGATCGGCGCTTGATCTTGGCCGAACAGATGGCGCCAGATGAACTGGCGTGGCTCAACCGCTATCACACCCGCGTGCGCGATGAATTATCGCCGCTCTTGCCCTCTGAGGCGCGGGTATGGCTGCATCACGCCACTGCGCCGATTGTGTAGTCTCCCCGTTACCTTACCTAGCTATTCTGGACATCAGCCTGTAAGAGAGGCCTGAGAAGGAGACCAAGCCATGACCAACACAATCACGATTCGTCCCGCATCGGGAACATATGTTGTGCGCGCAGGTGGCGCGATCGTAGCGGAATCTGCTGCGGCTTTGGAAGTGAGTGAGGGGGATTTGCCACCCGTGATCTACTTCCCGCGCGAGGATATCGCGATGGCCCTGCTTGAGAAATCTTCCAGCACCACGAAATGTCCGAAAAAAGGCACGGCCAGCTATTTTGCCCTATCCACCGCTGCGGGTCAGATAGAGGATGCTGCATGGTCCTATGAGGCCCCCGTCACAGATGAAGCGCAAGCCATCGCGGGCCATATTGCGTTCTTCTCCAATCGCGTGACCGTTGAGCGCATCTAACTAAGCAGGTCAACTGTGCTCTTCGGCGGCTGTGTCCGCCATAGCACGGGTATAAGCCTTGAGAGCATCAATATGAAACACCGCCCCCTCCAAGGCGGGCGGTCCATCCTTTGGGCTTGGTTTAATCACAGGAATAAACTCTGCCTCGGTTCGATCGAAAATCGGGATAATGGTTTCAAGCGTATCTTCAAGCGTGACGAAGATGCCTGCCTCAACTTGGCGCAGCAAAGCGTCAGGGGGTGCTGCACGCGGGTCTGACATTGGGCGCATGATCCGCCCTGCCCCCACCATCGCCAACAGATAGGCCTGCGGCCCTGCGGCAAGGTGAATATTGCGCCGCTCAAGCTGTGTAAGGAAGAAAGAGCGATCCACCAATCGGCTTGCCACCGCCGTTGAGATCGACACAGAGACCATCACCGCAAGCCCTGTCTGCCAATCCCCTGTCAGCTCGAACACGATCAATGTGGTGGAAATCGGCGCGCCCAACACGGCGGCGGCCACAGCCCCCATGCCCGCCAAAGCATATAGCGTTGCCGCCCCCGAAACCTCGGGCAAGATTGCCGTTGCAATCAGGCCGAAGGCCAAACCTGTCAGCGCCCCAATCATCAAAGAGGGGGAAAACACCCCGCCCCCCATTCGGCCTGCGACCGTGATCGCCACCGCGAGGATTTTCAGAAGGGTAAACACAATCGCTTCATGCAGAAGCAGTTGACCCGTGAGCGCTGCACTGGTCGTCTCATACCCAACCCCAATGATGTGGGGAAAGAAAATCGCAATCGCCCCCAACATGGCACCCGCCACGGCAGGGCGCAAAAACCGCGGCAGGCGCAAGATGTTTTGCAACGCCGTGCCCTGATCATCTGCCCAAAAACAGGCGCGAATAAACACCACAGCCACCAAACCGCAGACCAAGCCCAAGATCAAAAACGCAGGCAATTCCGCATAAAAGGCCAAGGCATTTTCACGGCCCAGGGAAAATTCCGTCACATCGCCCAAGGTCAGGCGGCTGATCACTGTGCCCGCCGCGCTTGCAATCACAATGGGGGCAAAGGCGTGCAGCGCAAAATGGCGCAAGATCACCTCCAGCGCGAACAAAGCGCCCGCGATGGGGGCATTGAACGAGGCCGAAACCGCCGCCGCCACTGCGCAGCCCAAAAGATCGCGCCCCGTGATCCCATCCGCGCGGATGATGGCAGAAATCTTTGTGGAAATCACAGCCGCCAAATGCACCACTGGCCCCTCGCGGCCCGTTGAGCCACCCGAACTGAGTGTAATCAACGAGGCGGCCGCCGAAGCCAGACCTGCACGCATCTCAACCCGGCCCTCATTCAATGCGGCACCTTCGATGACATCGGCCACCGAACGCACCCGCCCATCAGGGGTAAAGCGATGCAGGATCAAACCCACGCTCAAGCCGCCCAGAATGGGGATCAAAAGGATCCAATACCAAGGCAGGCTTTCGGCGAAGCTGTGCAATTGGCGCACATCTTCGGTGCCATAAAGAAAGGCTTGAAGCCGCTCAATGCCAAGGCGAAACAGCACCGCCGCAAATCCCGCCGCAATCCCGATCACAAGCGCGATGAACCAAAACTGCATTTGGCTCGGACCTTGGCGGCGCAGCACAAACCATGCCTCTGCGGCATCCCTGCGCAGGCGCAATATGCCGCCGCGCAACGCCTTATGCGCGGCATTTGGCAGGGATTGTATCTGGGGTTTGCACAAGCCTTTTACCCTTTCGACCTCCAATCTGACAAGAGAAGGCCGAAAGGACAAAGAAATTCAACCCTGTATCAACCGCGCACCCCAGCAAATTGTGCTTGCCAAGTCGCGCGATCCTCATCGCTGATCTTTGCAAACAACACATCGGGCACCGCAAATCCTTGTCCTGCGGGCAAGCGCGACAGCCCCTCGGCCACATCTTCGGGCCAGGTGTTATCCGCGCATCCCATCGCATCAAGCATCGCTTGGGCCGCATCAGGAATAAAGGGCGCGGAGAGCAGCGCATAAAACGGGATCAAATTCAGCGAGAAGCGCGTGATCGCTGCGGCGCGGTCTGGGTCTTCCTTATGAACGGTCCATGGCGCGGCAGATTGCAGATATTCATTACCCGCCACCCAAATCGCGCGCAGCTCTGCGGCGGCTTTGCGGATTTCAATGGCCTCCATATGCGCCTGATACGCCTCTAACCTTGTTTGCAATTCCGCCATCACCTGCGCCTCTTGCGGGCCATATGCACCCGCCTCAGGGATCACTTCCCCAAATTTCGAACGGCAGAATTTCGTGATGCGGCTGACGAAATTGCCCAAAACATCCGCCAAATCTTTGTTCACGCCTGCTTGGAAATTTTCCCATGTGAATTCGCTGTCCGAGGTTTCAGGCGCATGACTGAGCAGCCACCAGCGCCAGTAATCCGAAGGCAGGATGGAAAGCGCCTGATCCATGAAAACGCCACGCCCTTGGCTCGTGGAAAACTGCCCGCCGTCATAATTGAGGTAGTTGAAGGATTTGATGTAATCGACCAATTTCCAAGGCTCGCCAGACCCGAGGATCGTGGCGGGGAAACTGAGTGTGTGGAAGGGCACATTGTCCTTGCCCATGAATTGGACATAGCGCACATCATCCGCACCCTTATCAGTGCGCCACCACCGTTCCCAATCATCCCCCTTGCCCGCATCCACCCATTCCGCGGCGCAGGCGATATATTCGATGGGCGCATCGAACCAAACGTAGAACACCTTGCCCTCCATGCCGGGCCAATCTTCGGTGCCTTTCTTGACGGGTATCCCCCAGTCGAGGTCGCGGGTGATGCCGCGATCCTGCAACCCGTCCCCGTCATTAAGCCATTTCTTGGCAATCGATGTGGTCAGGATCGGCCAATCGGCTTTGCTGTCGATCCACGCATTCAATTGGTCGCGCATGGAGGATTGACGCAAATAAAGATGCTTGGTCTCGCGCACTTCCAAATCCGTTGAGCCAGAAATCGCGCTGCGCGGCTCAATCAGATCGGTTGGGTCCAGCTGTTTGGTGCAATTCTCACATTGATCCCCACGGGCCTTGTCATAACCACAATTCGGGCAAGTGCCCTCGATGTAACGGTCTGGCAAGAAACGGCGATCGGCATTGGAATAGACTTGCCGTTCGCTGACCTCCGCGATCAACCCCGCATCGGCCAAACGACCCGCGAAATGCTGAGTCAGTCTGTGGTTTTGCGGGCTGGAGGAACGGCCAAAGTGATCAAAACTCAGGCGAAAGCCCTGTGCAATCTCGGCCTGAACCGCGTGCATTTTTGCACAATATTCGGCCACATCCATGCCCGCTTTGGCGGCCGCCAATTCGGCGGGCGTGCCATGCTCATCCGTGGCGCACAGAAACAAAACCTCGCGGCCGCGACCACGGTTGTAACGGGCGAAAAGATCGGCGGGCAATTGGCTGCCGACCAGATTTCCCAAATGCTTGATCCCGTTGATATATGGGATCGCTGAAGTGATCAGAACACGCTCCATCACGCCCGCCTTGTGTTAGATGATGACATTTGCCCTCGCGTCTAACTCAAAGCAAACAGAATGGCTAGACAGCGCAATGGCTCAGACAAAGCTTGGTGCAATGGGCTGCGCCAAAAGTCCGTTGGAACGGTGTCGCACCTCCCATGCGGCGGGTGGTGCAAGGCGGGCGCGCAAACGCTGCATCTGCCACAGGCGCGCCTCAAGCCCTGCAGGCAGGTCAAAATTCTGTCTTTTATCCCCCTCGAATGCCCCCAAGCACCCATGACGTGCGGTCAAAGAAAAACGCGTCTCAACCCCGCTTGCCCCACCATGATGTGGGGTCAAAAGAGCCGCAAATGGTAATTTTCCCGAGGCTTCAGCCGCCAAATGCAAACGGCGCACGGCTGTCAGATTGGGGGGGTCCAGAAGATCAGCAATCACCATGGGGCACGCGCCACTGCGCAATGCCTCCTCCATCACCCAGAGCAAATCCTCGCGCCGCTCCGCTGCTGCAAAGATCAGGCGCGCGGGATCAATCTCCTCCGCCACAGCCTGCATATGCAGATGATCAGGATGCCATGCTGGGCGGATCCACAGCACAGGACCCGTCAATTGAGCCGCCGCCCAAAGCGCCAGACGCCGCCGTGCAGGGCCACAAAACTCATGCACCCGCCCAAGCCGCAGATCACACCCATCAAAGAGGCGCAAAAAGCGATTTGCGCGGGCGACAGAGGCGGTGATGTGATCGAAAGAACCATGGGTGATCTGCATGGGGCATTTGTATATGTTCTTCTTTTGTTCTTCAATAATTTTTCCTGCCCGCCCTTGCCCTTCGCGTCTATCTGACTACCAATAGCCCGCAGGATGACCGCGAAGCGAAGGATATAACGGGATGCGCCAAATACCGCTCGGAACCACCGATACGATGATCACCGATTACTGCCTTGGCACGATGACATGGGGCAATCAAACACCCGAGGCGGACGCGCATCGCCAAATGGACATGGCCCTTGCAGCGGGGATCAACATTGTCGACACGGCGGAAATGTATCCCGTCAACCCCGTGCGCGCTGAAACGGTGGGCGTGACCGAAACCATCCTTGGCAATTGGAACCGCGCCAACCCTGCACGGCGCGGGGATTATCTATTGGCGACCAAAATCACAGGTAAAAACGCGGCTTTCGTGCGCATGGGCGAAGATATCACCGCCGCAAGCTTCACCGCAGCACTTGATGCCTCGCTCGCACGGCTTGGGACGGATTACATCGATATATATCAAATGCACTGGCCCAATCGCGGCTCGTATCATTTCCGACAGAACTGGGTCTATGATCCTTCGGCGCAGGTGAAATCTGTGACACTTGCCCATATGGAGGAGGTCTTGGACGCCGCAGATCGGATGATCAAAGCGGGCAAGCTGCGCTATTTCGCGTTGTCCAATGACACCGTCTGGGGGGTCGCGCAATGGCTGCGCCTGTCTGAGGATCGGGGATTGCCGCGCGTGATGTCGCTGCAAAATGAATATTCGCTGCTCTGCCGCCTTTACGACACTGACTTCGCAGAATTGGCGGTGAATGAGCAACTGACCTTATTGGCTTATTCCCCGTTGGCGGCAGGGTTGCTGACAGGAAAATATCAAAACGGGGCTGTTCCCGAAGGGTCGCGCATGGCCGGCAATGGCGATTTGGGCGGACGCAAAACCGCCCGCGCCTTTGAGGCCGTGGCCGCTTATCTGGACGTGGCGCAAAAGCACGGGCTGGACCCTGTTCACATGGCCTTGGCCTTTACTGTGCAGCGGCCTTTCCCTGTCTCAACCATCTTTGGCGCGACCACCAGCACCCAGCTTGCCCGCATTATTGACGGGCTAGATGTGACGCTATCGGGCGATGTCATGGCGGAGATTGAGGCAACCCACCGCGCCCATCCCCTGCCCTATTGATGCGCCGCTCACCCACCCTTATCGTCCTGATCCTGTTGGCAATGGTGGCCTGCACGGGTCCAAGCCAGACAGCGGCACCGATTGCCTCGACCACCCGCTTTGAGGCCAGCCGCTTTGCAGGGCCATGGGTGATGCGCCATGCGCTTGGCCCAAACGCGCCTCGGGCATTGAGCTTTGAGGCGGATCAAGAGAAGGTCACCGCCCTGCGCTATATTGACGGCACGGGACAGCGCCTTGCCTTCAGCCAAGCCGAAAACACACAGCACCGCGCACGATTCAGCGATGCCGCGGGGCAGGCCTATTGGGTGCTTTGGGTCGATGATGATTATCGCACCGCATTGCTCGGGGCGCCTGATCGGCGGTTTGCATGGGTGATCGACCGCAACCCAACAGGCGGGGCAGATCGCATCGAGGCCGCCTTACGCCTTGCACGGGCCAATGGCTACACGCCCGAGGCATTCACCCCATATCAGCCCTGACACATCATATCGGCCATCCGCCCCACACAGAGGTCTAGACCGCCCCTATGTTCACCACCTCCCTCGCTATCGCGCCGATTTTCGTTTTGATTGCCACAGGCTATGGCCTGCGCCGCGCGGGCCTGCCTTCGGCTGAGTTTTGGAACCTCAACGATCGTCTGGTCTATCTGGTGCTGATGCCTGCGATTTTCTTTCACAGCATATCCACCGCGGATCTTGGCGCGGCCGCATTGGGCGGCTTTGCAGCCGTGCTTTATGCGGGTTTTTTCGCAGGCATTATCGCAGGGCTCATCGGTGCTTTTGCGATGCGTCATCACGGGCGGGCGGCGGGCAGCTCGCTTGTGCAGGGGGCAGGACGGTTCAACACCTTCATCGCATTGGCGGTGGCGGGCGCGCTTTATGGCCCCGAGGGGTTGGAGCTTGCGATCATCGGGGCGGCCTTGCTTGTGCCTGTGGTCAATCTCACCGTGGTCACGATCCTTGTGGTGCTGCTGCCACAAGAACGCGGGATTGGCCTCGGCGGGCAAATCATGGCCACGGTGAAGAACCTTGCCAAGAACCCGCTGATCCTTTCCATCGCGGCGGCATTGGCTTGGAATCTTACCACGCTGCCGCGCCTGCCCGTCTTTCACGACAGTCTTGAAATCTTGGGCCAAGCGGCGCTGCCCATTATGTTGCTCTGCGTTGGGGCAAATCTCAAGCTGCGGGGCCTGTCCACCGAGGCGGGGCCACTGGCCATCTCAGCCATTGCCAAACTCCTGCTGTTTCCTTGCGTCATCGTGATTTTTGCCCTCGCCTTGGACCTCACGCCTTTGCAGGCGCAAATCGCGCTCACGTTCGGCGCATTGCCCACAGGGGTGGCCGCCTATACATTGGCGCGGCAGATGGGGGGCGATGCCCCCTTGATGGCGGCAATGATTACCCTGCAAACATTGCTGTCTTTTCTCACAATGCCGCTGTGGTTAAGTCTCGGCGAGCGGATATTCGGATTATGAGCGCCCAAGCGAAACGCCATGCCGTCCCGCAAGATCCGTGAAAAACTGCCATGCCACGCGACCAGACCGCGCGCCACGGGTGGCGGTCCATTCAATCGCCTCAGCGCGCAGCTGATCTTGGGGCACATCAACGCCATAAGCGCGGCAATAGCCGTCAATCATGGTGAAATATTCATCCTGTGTGCAGGGATGGAACCCCAGCCAGAGGCCAAACCGATCCGAAAGCGAGACCTTCTCCTCAACCGCCTCGGAAGGATTAATCGCACCGCTGCGCTCATTCTCTATCATATCGCGCGGCATCAGGTGGCGGCGGTTCGAGGTGGCATAGAAAATGACATTTTCAGGCCGCCCCTGCACGCCCCCATCCAAAACCGCCTTTAACGATTTGTAATGTTGGTCATCATGGCTGAAAGAGAGATCATCACAAAACAGAATGATCCGCTCAGGTGCCGCGCGCAAAAGCGTCAAAAGCCTGCCGATGCTTGGCAAATCTTCGCGCTGCATCTCAACCAGTTTGAGCGGCAAACCTTCGGCAACCACCGCCCCATGCGCCGCCTTAACCAGCGAGGATTTTCCCATGCCGCGTGCGCCCCATAAAAGCGCATTATTGGCGGCATAGCCCTGCGCAAATTGACGGGTGTTGGCCAAAAGCGTGTCGCGGGCGCGATCCACGCCCACCAACATCTCGACCCCGACACGCGCGATCCGTGGGACAGGTTCCAGATGATCAGGATCCGCGTGCCAAACGAACCCATCCGCCAGCCCCCAATCTGGGGCATGGGCCAATGGGGGCGCCATCCGCTCAAGCGCGTCAGCAATTCGGGCAAGCTGCTTTTTCGCCATGGGCTTTACCATTTACTCTTTCGTTTCGGACGCAGAAGCCGCCTCATCCTGTGGCGCATCCTCGTCCCAAAGGCCTTCGGCCTTCAGGCGTTCTTCTCGCTTTTTCTCGACCAACATGACCAAGAAAATGGAAATCTCATACAAACCATAAACGGCGGAGAACAAGATCAGCTGTGTCACCACATCGGGGGGTGTCACAAGGGCCGCGACCACCAAAATACCGACGATTGCATATTTGCGCACATCGCGCAGACCTGCGGCCGAGACCAACCCCGCCTTGCCCATCAAAGTCAAAAGAACAGGCAATTGGAAACACAACCCAAAGGCAAAAATGAATTTCAATGCCAAATCAAGCGACTCGCGCACCGATCCCAAAAACACGGTCTGCAATTCTTGGCTCGGGGCCGATGGTTCAAATTCCCCCTCCCCCGCAATTAAGTTTGCCAAGGCAGGAATGGCATCGGAAAAGCCGATGAAGAAATTCATCGCCAAGGGGGTGACAACGTAATGCGCGAAAGCCGCGCCAAGCAAGAACAACACAGGCGAGGCGATCAGGAACGGCAAAAATGCGTTTTGCTCGGTCTTATACAATCCAGGCGCGACAAAGCGCCAAAGCTGATGCGCGATCACAGGGAAAGAAATGGCAAAGCCCGCAATCACAGAAATGCGGATCAAGACAAAGAATTTCTCTTGCGGCGCAGTGAAAATCAGCCGCGCATCCTCGCCCCGCGCGCGCAACACATCGGCGAGGGGTTGCGAGATGAACTCCAGTATCGGCTCGGCCACAACGAACATAGCGACCATACCGATCACAAAGGCCAAAACCGAACGGATCAACCGCGTGCGCAATTCCGCCAAATGCTCGATCAGCGGGGCAGAATGATCGTCAATTTTGTCTTCGCTCATGCCTCATCCGCCTTTTTGGCACGGGGTTTTGAGGCAGGCTTTTTGGGGGCTTCTGCCTTGGTGGCGGCAGAGGCAGAAGCAGAGGCAGGTTTTGCAGCCGCCGCAGGCTTTGCGGTTTTTCGCGATGTTGGGCGCTTTGCCACAGGTTCCGCTTGGGGCGTTGTCGAGGTGGCCTCGGTCTTTGCTTTGGTTGTGCTGGCCTTAACCGCAGGCGCGGGCGCTTGCGTGGGGTTTCCTTGTGCGGGCTTGCCCTGATTTCCTGTTTTCAGGGGGGTATCACTGTTGAAATCTGCGTCCAAATCCAAATCAGCGTTCAAGGATGACTTGAGCTTATCCAACCCGTATTGGCGCGGGTTGGTCAGCGCCTTCATCTCGCGGTTCATTTCCCGCATCCCAGATTGATCCGCGGCTTCGTTCATCGCCGAACTGAATTCACGCGCCATACCCTTGATGCGACCCACGAACATACCAGCCTTGCGGAACATAACGGGCAGGTCTTTCGGCCCGACAACGATCAAGGCAACAATGCCGATCACCATCAATTCCATCCACCCGATATCAGGCATGGCACACCCTTTTTGTTGAAAACCTGATGCGATCAGCGGCCCTTAGGCCTTGTCACGCTCTTTTTCAGGGGTGACATCACGGGCATCATCGCCGTCCGCGGCTTTGTTCTCAAGCTCTTCGGTGCTGTCTTTCACGCCCCGCTTAAACGCCGTGATCCCCTTGCCAACTTCGCCCATCAGACCCGCGATCTTACCGCGCCCGAACAGCACCAGAACCACAACGGCGATCAGCAAAAGACCCGCTGGACCAATATTGTTGAACATCTCGCTCTCCCATTTCAACACGATCTGTTGGGATATCCAAACCAGTCGCGCCGCATTTATATCGAAGCTTCAGGGGCCGACCCTGTGATCAGGTGCGGCCATCAAGCCTTTCCGAATGTCGCCAAATCCAGCGCCGCCTGCAAGGGGCAAAACGCCCTAGACAAGATGAAAACTGCGTCAATGCCTCAGAATTGATCCGCCTCAGCCAATATCGGCGGCCCGAAACACAAAGCACTTGTCGCGCCGCAAACTCAACCACAGCGGCGTGCCTTTTTTGGGCAAGAAGACGCCAGGCACGGTGGCGCGGATCAAATCACCGTTAAATTCCATGCGAAATTCGACCAAGCTTTCGTGCCCCATAAAACGCGCGCGCTCCACAATGGCGCGCGCGGGCACGCCATCGCTGGCGGTCGGATTGGGACCACGTCCGCCACGGTCAAAATCTATTTTGACGTGCTGGGGTCTAAACACAATCTCCACCGCCGTGCCATCGGCAAAGCCTGGTGCCAAGAATTGACCAAAGGCGGTATCTGTCAACGCACCGCGCACGCAGCCCGAGATGACGTTGATATCCGAGAAAAACGCCGCAGCCGCCTGATCCACGGGGGCGTTATAAATATTATAGGGCGCGCCTTGTTGCACAATTTGACCATTGCGCATCAGGGCAATTTGATCGGCCATGCGCATCGCCTCCTCAGGCTCATGCGTGACCAAGACCACCGCTGTGCCTTCTTCCTTCAACAGCTCAAGCGTTTCATCGCGGATGCCATCGCGAAGACGGTTGTCCAACCCCGAAAACGGCTCGTCCATAAGCATCACTTTGGGACGCGGGGCCAAGGCACGCGCCAAGGCCACGCGCTGCTGTTCCCCGCCCGAGAGCATATGAACACCCTTGTCGCCATACCCTTTGAGATCGACACGGGCGAGCAATTCATCAACCCTTGCACTTACGTCAGCACCGCGCCCCTGCAAACCAAATGCGATGTTCTGCGCAACGCTCAAATGAGGAAACAGCGCAAAATCCTGAAAGATCAATCCAACGGAACGCGCCTCTGGTGGCAGATGCAGCGCCGCATCTGAAACGGTAACGCCATCGAGCACCACCTTGCCGCTGGTCTGCCGCTCCACGCCAGCAACCACACGCAGGGTGGTGGATTTGCCACAGCCCGATGGACCAAGCAAACACATGATCTGACCTGCAGCCACATTCAGCGAGATATCGCGGACAACCGCCACGCCGTCAAAGACGCAGGACAGGTTGCTGACCTCAAGGCGCGGGGATTGGGGCATTGGGGGGCTACATCCTGATAAAAACACTCAAGAAGTTCAGCTATCAGGCACAAGCCCCCCTTTCAAGCATCGCAATCACATCGTGATTGGGTTTTGCCCCCCATCCAGAAGGACATTCTGCCCCACCATGAAGCCCACGTGTTGCGAACACAGGAAAGCACAGGTTGCACCAAATTCCTGTGCCGTGCCGTAACGGCCAACGGGAATAGTCGCAAATCGGCGCGTCCGTGCCTCCTCTAGGCTGATGCCTTCCCGTTCGGCCACACCCCCGTCTAGCGCCACGGCGCGATCGGTTGCGTGAATGCCGGGCAGCAGGTTGTTGACGATCACGCCTTGCGCGGCGACCTGACGCGCAGTGCCTGCCACATAGCCCGTCAACCCCGCCCGTGCCGCATTTGAGAGACCCAATTGCGGGATTGGTGCTTTCACCGATTGCGAGGTGATGTTCACCACACGGCCCCAAGCGCGCGCCATCATCTGCGGCATATAATGTTTCATCAGCGCGATGGGGGTCAGCATATTGGCATCCAGCGCTTTGATAAAATCTTCGCGCGACCAGTCAGACCACAGCCCAGGTGGTGGGCCACCCGCATTGGTCACCAGAATATCAATTGCACCCGCCGCTTCGATCACGTCTGCGCGCGCGGCGTCATCGGTGATATCGCCTGCAATCGCGGTGACAGCCACCCCGTATTTCTGGCGAATATCCGCTGCTGTCGCCTCAAGCGCCTCTGCGCCGCGCGCATTGAGCACCAGATCAACCCCCGCTTCAGCCAAGGCTTCGGCGCAGCCGCGCCCCAAGCCCTTAGACGATGCGCAGACCAAGGCGCGTTTTCCTTTGATACCCAAATCCATCCTGTCTTCCCTTACCGTTTTGGCGCAGCACCATATGGCACTGCGTGTGATCTTGGGCAAACTAGGCGCAGGGCACGGGCAATTCCAGTCCTAAGGGTGATTTTACCTTTCGCGCAGGCGCCGCTTGACCGAACCCTGTCCCCTTCCTATTGAGGGTGACGGAGGGTGATATGGCCAGCTTACCCGCACAGTTAAGATTCGATGTCTATCCCGCCACGCAGTTTTGCGTAGACCGTGGTGCCAATGAGGGAGACGCGCTTGGAACCTTTGACGAGGTCGAAGCGGGCGATATCTATCGCTTTCGCACAGGTGCAACACCCCTGACCTTGGCAATGCGCGACACGGTGGATGGCGCACAAGTCGTGGCCGAGGGCAGCCAATTGGGACGGGCAGGCGACCCGCTGACGATTGAGGCCTGCCACCAATTGATGACGCCTGATGGCACCTTGGCCGAGGTTTTGACACTGACCATCTGGCCCGCAGGGCAGCCCGCCCATTATATCTTGCCGCTCTGCACCCTGAAATCTGGCGAAGATTACGAATTGGTCGGCACGGAGGCGGAAACCGCCACGTTGCGATTTGCCGATATTGCCTGCATTTCTTTTCTTTCTGGCACGCAGATCACGCTGGCATCGGGCGCCCAGACACCAGTCGAGGCGCTACAGGTCGGGGATGTGCTTCTGACCCGCGACAACGGGGCCCAACCCATCCGATGGATTGGCCGCACAGTGTTGCGCGGCACGGGCAGCACGGCCCCTGTCTTGATCCGCCAAGGTGCGTTAAACGCGGCGCGCGACCTTGTCCTGATGCCCAATCATCGTCTTTTCCTTTGGCAGCGCACGGATGTGTTGGAGGCTGGCCGCGCACAGGTGATGGTCAAGGCGGCGCATCTGATCAACGGCACCACGATCATCCGCAAGGGCGGTGGGTTTTTTGACGGGTTTCACATCCTGCTCGACCGTCATGAAATCATTTACGCCGAAGGCATCGCGGTCGAAAGCCTGATGGTGACAGGACAAACGCGGCCCATTTTGCCCAATGGCATATCAACCGCGACCGATCCCGATTTCAGCCCCGAAGCGCGCGCCGCGTTGGAACTGGACCCCAGCGCCTTGCGCAAATCAGGTCAAGACCCTGCAACCGCACTTCAAAATGCGTCTTTGGGGGGGCGAAAGCCCGTGCAGGACTGATCCCCCTTTCCAAAGGATCACAAGCCTCATATACCGCGCCCCATGTCCGATAATGCACCGCAGATCTCATCAAACCGCCCCCCCCTGCCGCCCGAAATTGGACGGCGGCGCACATTTGCCATCATCTCGCATCCTGATGCGGGCAAAACCACCCTGACAGAAAAATTTCTGCTCTACGGCGGCGCCATCCAAATGGCGGGTCAGGTGCGCGCCAAAGGCGAGGCGCGGCGCACGCGCTCGGACTTTATGAAGATGGAGCAGGATCGCGGCATCTCGGTCTCGGCCTCGGCCATGTCCTTTGATTACCGCGAATTCCGCTTTAACCTTGTCGACACCCCAGGTCACAGCGATTTCTCCGAAGATACCTACCGCACCCTCACGGCGGTGGATGCCGCCATCATGGTGATTGATGGGGCCAAGGGCGTGGAAAGCCAGACGCAAAAATTGTTCGAAGTCTGCCGCTTGCGCGATTTGCCGATCCTGACCTTTTGCAACAAGATGGACCGCGAAAGCCGAGACACGTTTGAAATCATTGACGAGATTCAAGAAAACCTTGCCATTGATGTCGCACCTGCCAGTTGGCCCATCGGAATGGGGCGCGATTTCTTGGGATGCTACGACCTGATCCATGACCGTCTTGAACTGATGGACCGCGCCGATCGCAACCGCGTGGCGGAAACGGTCAAAATGCGCGGGCTGGACGACCCAAAACTGGCCGATCACATCCCCGAAGCACAGCTTGCCAAGCTGCGCGAAGAGGTTGAGATGGCCCGCGAACTTCTGCCTGTCTTTGATCATGACACCTTCCTTGCAGGTGCGATGACGCCGATTTGGTTTGGCTCTGCGATCAACTCTTTTGGGGTGCGCGAATTGATGGAAGGGATTGCCGAGTTTGGCCCCGCCCCTCAGGTGCAAACCGCCGATCCGCGCGAGATTGCGCCCGAGGAGGGCAAGGTGACTGGCTTTGTCTTCAAAGTGCAGGCAAACATGGACCCCAAGCACCGCGACCGCGTGGCCTTTATCCGTTTGGCCTCTGGCCATTTTGAACGCGGCATGAAATTGCACCATGTGCGCAGCAAAAAGGCGATGGCCGTATCCAACCCTGTGCTGTTCCTCGCCGCTGACCGTGAATTGGCCGAAGAGGCATGGGCAGGCGACATCATCGGCATTCCCAACCACGGGCAATTGCGCATCGGGGATGCCTTGACCGAGGGCGAGGCGCTGCGCTTTACGGGCATCCCCAGTTTCGCGCCTGAATTGCTTCAAGTGGCGCGCGCAGGCGACCCGATGAAGGCAAAGCACCTTGAAAAAGCCCTGATGCAATTCGCCGAAGAAGGGGCTGCAAAAATCTTTAAGCCTGTTATGGGATCAGGCTTTATCGTGGGTGTCGTTGGTGCCCTGCAATTCGAGGTCTTGGCCAGCCGCATCGAATTGGAATACGGCCTGCCTGTGCGGTTTGATGCAAGCCAATTCACCTCCGCCCGCTGGGTGCATGGGCCGCGCGATAAGATCGAGGCCTTCGCTGCCGCCAACAAGCAACATATGGCCGAAGACAATGACGGCGATCCCGTCTATTTGACCCGCCTGCAATGGGACATTGACCGCGTGGCGCGCGACTATCCTGATGTGCAGCTCTCCGCGACCAAGGAATTGATGGTTTAAACACCCCGTTTGACCCTTGCGCAACTTTCGGTTAAACGCTGATCCATTCTCGGCAATCTGGCTGGGGATCACGCCGCGGAGCGCGCGAGGATATGCGCTCCTTCATTGACGCTGGTATGAAACTGGCAAGAACGGACGTATATGACGAAATTCAGCGATCTCAACCTTAACCCTAAGGTTCTCAAGGCCATATCCGAAGCAGGATATGAAACCCCTACCCCGATCCAAGCTGGCGCTATCCCCCCCGCCCTAGAAGGGCGCGATGTTCTTGGGATTGCCCAAACAGGCACAGGGAAAACGGCAAGTTTCACTTTGCCAATGATCACGCTTTTGGCCCGTGGCCGCGCGCGGGCACGGATGCCACGCAGCCTTGTGCTGTGTCCGACCCGCGAATTGGCGGCACAGGTGGCAGAAAACTTTGACACCTACACGAAACATTTGAAACTGACCAAGGCGCTGTTGATCGGCGGGGTCAGCTTCAAGGAGCAAGACTTGCTGATTGACCGCGGGGTCGATGTGTTGATCGCAACCCCAGGCCGCCTCTTGGATCATTTCGAGCGCGGCAAGCTGTTGTTGACAGGCGTGCAAATCATGGTTGTCGATGAGGCGGATCGGATGCTGGATATGGGGTTCATCCCCGATATCGAGCGGATTTTTAGCCTGACACCCTTTACGCGGCAGACCTTCTTTTTCTCCGCCACCATGGCCCCTGAGATTGAGCGGATCACCTCGACCTTTTTGTCAAACCCCGCGCGGATCGAGGTGGCACGGCAATCGACCACATCGGATACAATCACGCAGGCGTTGTATGCATTCAAACCCACCCGCCGCGACACCAGTGCCAAGGAAAAGCGCCATATGCTGCGCGCCGCGATTGAAGCGGAGGGTGAAAGCTGCACCAATGCGATCATCTTCTGCAACCGTAAGGTGGATGTGGATATCGTTGCAAAATCACTGCAAAAGCACGGGTTGGATGCTGCGCCCATTCACGGCGATTTGGACCAGTCGCACCGCACCCGCACCTTGTACAGCTTTCGCGAGGGGAAATTGCGCTTTCTTGTGGCCTCGGATGTCGCCGCCCGCGGGCTGGATGTGCCAAGCGTGAGCCATGTGTTTAATTATGATGTGCCTTCGCACGCAGAAGATTACGTGCATCGCATTGGCCGTACGGGCCGCGCAGGGCGCAAAGGGCGCGCGATCACAATTGCCGTGCCTTTTGACGAAAAATACCTCGCGGCCATTGAGGCTTTGATCGGCAAGCCCATTCCCGCAGGGGACCTGCCTTGGTCCCCATCTGGCGCGGAAAAGCCCAAAGAGGCATCCGAGACCACCGAAGACACCGACAAACCCCGCCGCAGCCGTGGCGGGCGTGGCCGCCGCAGATCGCAAGATGCGGATGAACGCGGCGCGGCAAAGACCGAAGCCCCCAAAGAGGCCCCCGAGGAAACCACCAAGGAGACCACCGCACCCCAAAACGCCGAAGGCGCGCGACCTGCCGAGCGCAAGTCAGAACGCAACGAGCGCGGCGGACGCAATCGCGGCCACCAAAATGGCGGAGGTCGTATTGTGGGCATGGGGGAGCATATGCCGAGTTTTATCGCACTGAGCTTTGAGGAACGGCGCGGGCCAAACAGCAGCTATGTCCCCACTGAGGGAGAGGATGAGGACGGTCAATCTCAGACGCCAGAACCTGAGACACCTGTCGCGACAGCTGAGGAGGCCACAAAGCCAAAGCGCAAGCGCAGCCCGCGCAAGCCAAAAGCAGCGCCCAAGGCCGAGCCCCTCGCCGAGGCGATATCAGAAGATTAAAAGAAAGCGCCCCAAATTTGGGGCGCTTTTTTATTCCGCAACAAGGCGGCTGATAATCACGCTCACCTCGGGCTTTTTGCCAATTTCGGTTTGCACGGATTGACGGATGGCGCGGCGCACCGCCTCCTCGATCTTGTCGTCATCTCGGGTGATCTTGCGGTCCAAGCGTGGCAGCAACTCCGCCAATTCATCCTCGAGCAATTCGGTGAGGCTGCCATGACCGTTGCGCAGATGATCTGGCAGGCCGCGCAACTCAACCCATGCATCTTCGATCAAGCTGTCGTCTTCATCCACGATCAGCGCGGCAATCACGAGGCCGTTCAAAGCCAATTTCATGCGATCTCGGATCACCCCATCAAAGGCCCCAACACGCGTGCTGCCATCTAGGTAATCGCGCGCAACCTCGACATATTCGACCGCGGCGGGCGCATTGCCTGACAATTCCAACATCGTGCCATTGGGCGCAACAAGGCCGAGCATCCCCTTTTCCATCGCAAGCCGCGCGTGTTCGCGCAAATGGCGGAATTCGCCATGATTGGGCACCAAGATGCGAGGGCGCAGGATGTCATGCATCTTCTCCAAATCAGGGCGGTTGGCATGGCCCGACACATGGAAAAAGCCTGATTGTTCGTCCACAATCTCCACCCCGATTTCTGCGAGCGCGTTTTGGATACGCCCCACAGAAACCTCATTGCCTGGGATGGTTTTGGAGGAGAACAAGAACATATCGCCCTCTTTCAACTCCATCCCCAAATAAGAGCCGCGCGACAGGGCCGCTGAAGCTGCCCGCCGCTCCCCCTGACTGCCCGTGACAATGAGCATCAGATTTTCACGCGGGATATCGCGCGCCTCATCAACCGAGACAGTCGAGGGAAAATCTGTCAGCACGCCCGCCTCGACCGAGGCGCGGATCATGCGCTGCATCGCGCGTCCCAAAAGACAGACGGAACGGCCATTGGCCACGGCCGCATCTGCCAAGGTTTTGACCCGCGCGACATTGGAGGCAAAGGTTGTTGCCACCATCATGCCCCGCGCGCGCGCAATCAGCGCGGTGATCGGTTCGGGCAGCTGGCTTTCGCTGCGCCCTTCGTGGCGGGAAAACACATTGGTGCTGTCACAAATATAGGCCAAGACCCCTTGTTCCGCGATTTCGCGCCACATCCCCTCGTCAAAGGGTTCACCCACCATCGGGTTGGTGTCGATCTTGAAATCGCCTGAATGGATCACACGGCCATGTTCGGTGTCGATGACAAGACCCGCGCTTTCGGGGATGGAATGTGAGACAGGCGCAAATTGCACTTTGAACGGCCCTGCTTCGACCACTTCGGGATAGGCGCCGACCACGCGCGTCACATCGGGATCATGCCCCGCTTCTTCCAATTTGCGGCGGGCATGAATGGCGGTGAAATTCCGCGCAAAAACGGGCGCGCGCAAGCGGCCCCAAAGATGCCCCAAGGCCCCCACGTGGTCTTCATGGGCGTGGGTGATGAAAATCCCCTCTAGGCGATCTGCGCGTTCTTCCAGCCATGCAATATCAGGCAGGATCAGATCAACACCAGGTTGGCCGTCCATATCTGGAAAACTCACCCCGCAATCGACCAGGATCAAACGCTCCGCGCCTTGGTCACCGACACCATAGACATAGGCGTTCATTCCAATCTCGCCTGCCCCACCGAGAGGGAGATAGATCAGCCTGTTTCGATCGCTCATATGCTTGCCTGTTCCTCGTTATATTTATGGATCACGGTTAGACCGTGCATGGTCAGATCGTCTTCGATCCTGTCAAACAACACATCACCCGTAGAGAAGAGCGGCGCAAGCCCCCCTGTCCCAACTATCCGCATCGGGCGGTCGCGTTCGGCGCGAATGCGGTCACAAATGCCACGCACGAGGCCAACATAGCCCCAAAACACGCCCGACTGCATACAGGCGACCGTGTTGGTGCCAATCACCGATTGCGGTTTGGTCACATCCACATGGGGCAAGGCGGCCGCGGCATGGTGCAGCGCCTCAAGGCTAAGATTGACGCCAGGGGCAATGACACCGCCCACATAGGCGCCATCCTCGGCCACAACGTCAAACGTGGTTGCCGTGCCAAAATCCACCACAATCAAATCGCCGCCATGGCGATCATAGGCCCCCGCAGTATTGACCAGACGGTCAGGCCCCACTTGCGTGCCTGCATCGACCCGTGGCGGCACAGGCAGCAAACACTCGGCCTTGCCCACCACAAGCGGGCGGCAGTCGAAATATCGATCACACAGAACACGCAAGTTGAACACCACACGCGGCACGGTGGAGGAGATAATCACAGCATCAATTTGGGGCTTGAGGCCATAATGATCCATCAGGGTCGAATACCAAACGTAATACTGATCTGCGGTGCGCTGATGCTCGGTCGCGGTGCGCAGGGTGCACAGAAACCGCGCGCCATCCCAGAGGGAGAACACCGTATTCGTATTGCCGCAATCCACACAAAGAAGCATTTCGCACGCCCCCTAAAAATAAATATCCGCTGCCGCAATGGCACATGGCCCGCTTGACGTGGTTAATACCAGATTACCCATTTCATCGACATCGTCAAAAACACCCCGAATGTCACGATTGGGCAAACGCGCCAAAATTTCTTCACCGCGCTTGGCGGCATCGGTCATCCATGCGGCGCGCACAGGGGCGAAACCATGTTGTGAGAGCTGCGCCTCCCAATGGGTCATACGGGGGGCCAATATATCTAAGAATGCCTCAGGGTTGGGGCACTGACCCGCAACGCGAAAAAGATCAGTGGCGGCAAGCGCGCCTTCCTCTAGGCTGTCGGGGTTGGGACTGTGTCGCAGGTTCACACCGATGCCGATCACCAAATGCCCCGATTTACCCGCACTGATCCCGTGGCTCTGCAGCAAGATACCCGCGATTTTTTGGTCATGGAGCAGCACGTCATTGGGCCATTTGAGGGATAAGGCATCAGGCGACACATAACCCGCCAAAGCATCGCGCAAGGCGAGTGCTGCCGTAAACGAGCGCAGCGCCGCCTCTTGCGGGGCGCAGGTGAGCGGCAGGATCAGCGAGGCTGTGAAATTGCCAAGGGGCGCGCGCCATGCCCGCCCGCGCCGCCCATATCCCGCCTCTTGGGTCTGGGCCAAAATCCATACAGGATGATCTGGCGGTGCGGCGCGCAAGCGCCGCTCGGCCTCGGCCATGGTGCTGTCAACACGGGCCAAGATGACCCGCTCAACCCCCGCCCTGTCAGCGCACAAGTGCCTGCGCCGCGTTCGCCGCCAGATGATCAATACCAAAGAGATTGACAATCCCCGCAATCATGATCACCGCGGAGGCCATCAGGCCACCCCACTGGATGACGGTCATCCGCCCCGCCAGACCTTCGCGCGGCTCACCAAAATATATGAAATAGACGATGCGAAGGTAATAGAATGCGCCAATCACAGAGGCGATCACGCCCGCAACGGCCAACCAAATCAGCCCTGCATCCACCGCCGCAACCAAAACCGCGTATTTTGCGAAAAAGCCCAACATCGGCGGCACCCCTGCAAGGCTGAACATCAAAACCAGAAGCGCCAAGGCCTGACCTGATTGCGCGCTGGCATAGCCGTTGAGCGCGGAGATATCGGTCACCGCGTAGCCATCCTTTTCCATCGACATGATGAAGGCAAAAACACCAATGTTCATCGTCACATAGATCGACATATAGATGAGCATGGCCGCCACGCCTTGATCTGTGCCTGCGGCCAGCCCCATGAGCGCAAAGCCCATATGACCGATGGAAGAATAGGCCATCAGGCGCTTGATATCTGTCTGTCCAATTGCGGCAATGGCCCCAACGAACATCGAGAACACCGCCAAGGCGGCCACGATCTGCTGCCAATCTGCAATCGCCATCCCGAAGGCATCATGAACCACGCGCGCAAACAAACCCATCGCGGCCATCTTTGGCGCGGTGGCAAACAAGGCGGTGACGGGGGTTGGGGCACCTTCGTAAACGTCAGGCGTCCACATATGGAACGGGGCCGCCGATACTTTGAAGGCCAAACCCGCCGCCATGAACACAAGACCAAAGACCATACCCAAGGACATACCGCCCTCAGAGGCGTCAATAATCCCTGCAAACAGGGTCGTGCCCGCGAAGCCATAAACCAAGGACGCCCCGTAAAGCAAAAGACCAGAGGATAGGGCGCCCAGAACAAAATATTTCAGGCCCGCCTCGGTCGAACGCACACTGTCACGGCGCAACGCCGCAATGACGTAAAGCGCAAGCGATTGCAGTTCCAAGCCCATATAAAGCACGATCAGATCCCCCGCAGAGACCATGATCATCATGCCAGCAACCGCCAAGGTGACAATCATCGGATATTCAAACCGCCCAAGGCCTGATTTCTGCATCGACTCTTGTCCAACGATCAGGACAGCCGCGGCAGAGAGCAAGATGACAACTTTCGCAAATCGGGCAAAATCATCCACAACGATCATGCCACCAAAACTTTGCGCGGGGCCATTTGCCGTTGCGGCAATGAACAGTGCCATGATCCCAAAGACGGCCGCCGTGGCATAGGTCAGCGCAGGCGCCATCCCGTCCTTGGTCGTGTAAACGGCCAACATCAGGCCCGCCATTGCGTAGATGGACAGGACAATCTCAGGGATCAAAACTGCAAGGTCTGCGCCGATCATTAGACTTTCCTCAATGGGTGGCTGCAAGCGCGGTGACAGGCGTAAAGGCCGCAACGCTGCTATGGTAATTGGACAGAAGCGCCTCTACCGAGGGGCCGATGATATCTGTGACAAGGCTTGGATAAACGCCCAACAAAAGCGTCATCACCACCAATGGCGCAAAAATCGCCTTTTCGCGCGCCGTCATATCCGTGATGGATTTCAGGCTTTCGCGGATCAAATCGCCAAACACCACGCGGCGATAGAGCCACAGCGCATATGCGGCGGACAGGATCACGCCTGTTGCGGCCAACAGACCAATCAGCGTGCTGACTTGGAATACACCCATCAAGGTCAGGAATTCACCGACAAACCCCGAGGTGCCTGGCAGGCCCACATTTGCCATCGTGAAGAGCATGAACACCGCCGCATAGGCTGGCATACGGTTCACAAGCCCGCCATAGGCGTCAATCTCGCGGGTGTGCATCCGGTCATAGATCACACCCACACAGAGGAACAAAGCGCCTGAGATAAACCCATGGCTGATCATCTGGAATATCGCGCCATCAACGCCTTGTTGATTGGCCGCGAAAATACCCATCGTCACGAAGCCCATATGAGCGACCGAGGAATAGGCGATCAGTTTTTTCATATCTTCCTGCACCATGGCAACCAGGGAGGTGTAGATGATCGCAATCACCGACATCCACAAAACCAATGGGGCCATGATATCGGAGGCCACAGGGAACATGGGCAGGCTGAACCGCAAGAAGCCGTAGCCGCCCATCTTCAGCAAAATCGCCGCCAGAACCACGGAGCCTGCGGTTGGCGCCTGAACGTGCGCATCGGGCAGCCATGTATGGACAGGCCACATCGGCATTTTCACCGCGAAAGAGGCGAAGAAGGCAAGCCAGAGCAACATCTGCATCCCACCTGCAATCTGCCAGCCAAAGAGGCTGATACCTGCCGCCGAGAATTCATGGGTCAGCAGGGTCGGAATGTCGGTTGTGCCCGCGTCAATATACATCGCCACCATCGCCACCAACATCAGAACCGAACCGAGGAAGGTGTAGAGGAAGAATTTAAACGCAGCATAAATGCGGTTTTTACCGCCCCAAATGCCGATAATCAGGAACATCGGGATCAGGCCTGCTTCGAAGAACAGGTAGAACAGCACCAGATCCAGCGCCACGAAAACACCGATCATCAGGCTTTCGAGCACCAAAAGCGCAATCATATATTCCTTCACCCGATGCTCCACGCCCCAACAGGCCGCGATTGTGATCGGCATCAGGAAGGTGGTGAGCAGGACGAACAAAACGCTGATGCCATCCACCCCAAGCTTGTAGGTCAGACCGAACAGCCATTCGCGCTCCTCGACCATCTGGAAACCCGTGTCATTGGGATCGAATTGGACAAGGATGGCTAGCGATATGAGAAATGTGGCGGTGGTGGCCGCAAGCGCCAAACGTTTCGCCCCAAGCTGTGCTGCA
Source organism: Rhodobacteraceae bacterium XHP0102 (assembly GCA_025751475.1). GTDB lineage: Bacteria > Pseudomonadota > Alphaproteobacteria > Rhodobacterales > Rhodobacteraceae > M30B80. The sequence goes on along the minus strand of JAOWLD010000001.1, from coordinate 527,786 downwards.
ACGTCCTCCCCACGCAAGAACAGCGCAAGGATCAAGGCCGCAACCAGTGGCAAGAAGGTGACGATGGAAAGGAGATTGTCCATGGAAATCCTTTAGCCTCCAATCGAAAGGCTGATCCAGGTGATCAGTGCAACCACACCAAGCACCATGGCAAATGCATAATGGAAAACGTAGCCCGACTGCGCACGCCCTGCGAGGCGGGTCAGGAAGGGGATGATCCCAAGCGCCAATCCATTGATCCCGCCGTCAATGATTTTGGTGTCGCCAAACTTCCAGAAGAAGCGGCCAAGCGCCTGTGCGGGACGCACGAACACGGCATCATAAATCTCGTCAAAATACCACTTATTGAGCAGGAACAGGTAAAGTGGACGGTTCACCTCAGCCCAACGGGCAGGCAGGCTTGGAACAGCGATATAGAAGATATAGGCCACCAACAGCCCGCCCAGCATCGCGATGAACGGCGCAACCTTGACCCATTTGGGCACGTTGTGGGCATCATTCAGAACCGTATTATCAGGGGCTTGGTGAATGGCCCCTTCGCCAGGTGCACCAGTAAAGACGTAATGGTGCGCGTCTTCATCGGCAAGGTCATGACCCTCTTCCATCTGCGCCTCGGCATAAGGCACCCCAAAGAACTTGCCGACCTCATCGGGGTGACCGAAGAAAGGCTTGATCCAGATCATTCCCGCAAAGACCGCCCCAAAGGCCAGCGCGCCAAGCGGCATCAGCATGACAACAGGGCTTTCATGGGCGTGATCATGGGTATGATGGTCGCCACGCGGGGCGCCAAAGAAAGTCAAGAACATCAAGCGCCATGAATAAAAACTGGTAAAGGCCGCCGCGACCACAAGCATCCAGAAGGCATAATTTCCCAAACCGCCGCCGAAAGCATAAGCGCTTTCGATAACCGCATCTTTGGACAAGAAGCCTGCAAAGCCATAATAGGTCAGCGGGATACCAACACCTGTGATGGCCAGCGTGCCGATCAGCATGGCCGCGAATGTATAGGGGATCTTCTTGCGCAAACCGCCATAGTTGCGCATATCCTGCTCATGATGCATCGCGTGGATGACCGAGCCTGCGCCAAGGAACAGCATCGCCTTGAAAAAGGCATGGGTAAAGAGGTGGAACATTGCCACCGAATAAACCCCAACCCCTGCGGCCACGAACATATAGCCCAGCTGTGAACAGGTGGAATAAGCGATGACGCGCTTAATGTCGTTCTGCACCAATCCAACCGTGGCGGCAAAGAACGCGGTCAGCGCGCCAAGGATGATGATGAAATTCGTGGCAAAGGGCGCGTATTCCATAATCGGCGACATACGGCAGACCAAGAAGACGCCCGCCGTCACCATGGTTGCAGCGTGGATCAGCGCGGATACAGGGGTCGGTCCTTCCATCGCGTCAGGCAACCATGTGTGCAGCAAAAGCTGCGCCGATTTCCCCATGGCCCCGATGAACAGAAGCATGGCGATCGTATTGGCGGCATTTACCTCAAAGCCGAGGAAGCTGAAACTTTGCGTGGCCAGTTCCGCACCCATCGGCAGGATCACATCGAATTGGATCGAGTCTGTCATCCAGAACAGGGCGAAAATCCCCAAAAGGAAGCCGAAATCCCCAACACGGTTGACGATAAAGGCCTTCATCGCCGCCGCACCTGCACTTGGCTTGCGGAAGTAGAAGCCGATCAAAAGATAGGAGGCGACCCCGACCCCTTCCCAACCGAAGAAGAGTTGCAACAGGTTATCCGCCGTGACCAGCATCAGCATCGCGAAGGTAAAGAAGGACAAGTAGGCAAAGAACCTTGGGCGATAGCTTTCACCTTCGCGGAAATTCTCGTCATGCGCCATGTAGCCAAAGGAATACAAATGCACGAGCGCCGAGACGGAGGTGATCACAATCAACATAATCGCGGTCAAGCGATCAATGCGAATGGCCCAATCGGTGAACAGCGACCCAGACTCGACCCAGCGCAGGATCGAAATTGAATAGGTTTCGCCGTCAAACCCCAGGAAGATGACCCATGACAGGATCATCGACAAGAACAACAGAGAGGTTGCGATAATGCAGGCGATTTGTTCGCCAAACCAGCGCCAGCCAAAGCCAGCCAAAAGCGCGCCGATGAGCGGTGCAAAAAGCAGGATCGTTTCCATCGGCTTAACCCTTCATATTCGAGACATCTTCAACCGCGATGGTGCCACGGTTGCGGAAGAAACAGACAAGGATCGCCAGGCCAATCGCGGCCTCAGCCGCGGCGACTGTCAGAACGAACATGGTAAAAACCTGCCCCGTCAAATCGCCCAAATAGGCGGAGAAGGCGACAAGGTTGATATTCACCGATAGCAAAATCAATTCGACTGACATCAGGATCACGATGACATTCTTCCGATTGAGGAAGATGCCAAAAATCCCGATCACAAAGAGCGCAGCCGCCACCGTCAGGTAGTGTTCCAGTCCGATCGTCATCTCGTCCCTCCGAGGGGAATCCCCTCATGGTCATTCATTTATGCGCAAAGGGCCAAAAGGCCCCCGCTTATGTCACAGCCCTTGACCAGGCTTTACGTCTTTCAATTCCATCGCCTTTGCGGGGTCGCGATACATTTGCGCCAAGACATTCTGACGCTTCACATCCACGCGGTGGCGCAAGGTCAGCACAATCGCACCAATCATGGCGACCAACAAAACCAAACCCGCCAGTTGGAAAACCAGCAGATAGTGATCATAGAGGATCATCCCCAAGGCCTTGGTGTTGTGCATTTCATCCACTGCGGGTGTTGGATTGCCAAGGCGGCTGTCAATTCCGTCCGAAAAGACCCATGTGCCATAGGCAAGGCCAAGTTGGATCAACAGAACCACACCGATCAACAGCGCAAGCGGCATATATTGCGCCATGCCCGCCTTCAGCTCGGCGAAGTCGACATCCAACATCATCACCACAAAAAGGAACAACACCGCCACCGCGCCCACATAGACGATGATCAACAACATCGCGACAAATTCCGCACCCAAAAGCACGAACAAACCCGCCGCAGACAGGAAGCTGAGGATCAGCCAAAGCACCGAATGCACGGGGTTGCGGGCCAGCACCACCAAAAGTGCTGCGGCAACCAGAACGGTTGAAAACGCATAGAAGGTGATATCGGCCACACCCATATGTTAATCCTCGCCTTCATCAATGGCCGCTTTGGCCAGTTCCATCGCTTTGTTCATCGCGGGCACGCCGCCGAACATCGCAGCCATGCCAATGGTCTCAGCAATCTCTTGCGGGCTTGCCCCTGCCTCAATCGCGTGGCGCACCGTCATGCGGATTTGCGCCTCGGCCAAGGCGCCCTGAACGGTCAGACCATGCAGGGTCAACAAAAGCCGCGTTTTTGCATCAAGCCCCCCAGGGTTGAATTGCTTTCCAAAGAAAGCCTCCATCATTTCCGCAGGCATGGTGGGCCAAAGTTTGTCAAGATTTGACGCAGAAATATTCGCCATGGCGGGGTTTACCGCCTTGAGGAAGTCCTGTGTCATCTCTTGCGTTTGGCGCATCAATGCCTCGAACGGGTTTTGGGGGGACTCGTTACTCATATCACACACTCACTGATACGGACTTACCGATACGGCGCGTCCAACTCTAGGTTGCGGGCAATTTCCGCTTCCCATCTCTCACCATTGGCCAGAAGTTTGGCTTTGTCGTAATACAGTTCTTCACGTGTCTCGGTCGCGAATTCAAAATTCGGCCCCTCGACAATCGCATCCACAGGGCAGGCCTCTTGGCAGAAGCCGCAATAGATGCATTTGGTCATATCGATATCGTAGCGCGTGGTGCGACGGCTGCCGTCTGCGCGCGGCTCCGCATCAATCGTGATCGCCTGTGCGGGGCAGATCGCCTCGCACAATTTACACGCGATGCAGCGCTCCTCGCCATTGGGATAGCGGCGCAGCGCGTGCTCGCCCCGAAAACGCGGGGACAGCGGCCCCTTTTCATGCGGGTAATTCACAGTCGCCTTGGGGGCGAAGAAATATTTGAACCCCAACTTGAAGCCTTTGAAAAAGTCGACAAGCAGGAAATATTTCGCAGCGCGGGTGTAATCGATCTGTGTCATCGTTTAACCTCCAATCGCCCAACGGGCATAGGCCCCACCAAAGAGTTCAAACTTTGCGAGGAAGGCGACCAACACGACCCAACCCAAAGACAGCGGCAAGAAAACCTTCCAACCGATGCGCATCAATTGGTCATAGCGGTAACGCGGCACAACCGCCTTTACCATCGCGAAGAAGAAGAAGAACACGGCCATCTTGGCGACCATCCACAGCGCGCCATCCGCAACCCCTGGAATGGGCGACAGCCAACCGCCGAAGAACAACAGCGTCATCAGCGCGCACATCAGGAAAATTGCGATATATTCGCCCGCCATGAACAGCAAGAACGGTGTCGAGGAATATTCAACCTGATAGCCCGCGACCAATTCCGATTCCGCCTCGGGCAGATCAAAGGGCGGGCGATTGGTTTCAGCGAGCGCCGAGATGAAGAACAAAAACACCATCGGCAAATGCGGCAACCAATACCACGAGAACAAGCCATACGCCCCGTCTTGTGCGCGCACAATGTCGCCAAAGTTCAGCGAGCCAGTCGAGATGATGACCCCCACGATGATCAGGCCGATGGACACCTCATAAGAAATCATCTGCGCAGCGGAGCGCAAAGACCCAAGGAACGGATATTTTGAGTTGGACGCCCATCCCCCCATGATCACGCCATAAACCTCAAGCGAGGAAATCGCGAAAACATACAGGATTGCCACATTCAAATCGGCCAAAACCCACGTATCGTTGAACGGGATCACCGCCCATGCGATCATCGCCAGAACAAAACTGGTCATTGGCGCAAGCAGGAACACGGGGCGATCCGCACCTGCGGGGATGACCACTTCTTTGACCACATATTTCAGCGCATCGGCCACGGTTTGCAGAAGGCCAAAAGCCCCTACCACATTGGGGCCACGGCGCATCTGAACCGCCGCCCAGATTTTGCGGTCGCCATACACAAGGAAAAGCAGCGAAACCATCACGAACCCGATCACCAGCAAGCATTGCGCCGCGATGATCAGCATCATTCCAGGTGTGGTTGATAAGAAACCGTCCATGTCGTCCTCAAACCGTGGGTATGCCGTTATCCTGACAAGCCGCAACGATGACTTCTGCATCTATCGTTTGTGACCCGCGTGGAAGGGATGGCGAGATGGTGTAAACCGCATCTCCACGCCAAATGCCACCCTCTTCGTATACATTTGTGCGCAGATGTCGTGCAAACCCATATCCACGGATCAGCGCATATTGCGCCGCCGCACATTTGGCGTAGTCCTCGACATTGCTTGTCGTGGCCGCGCCTGACATTTGCACGATAAAATTCACCAAATCGTCGTCCAGTAGTCTTGTCTCAACACCGTCATAAAAGGCGGGTGGCCCTTGATCGTAGCGCGGGATGGTCTGGCATCCCGCAAGGCCCAAGCCCGCCCATATCAGCCCCGCGACCATCATAGAACCCCGTTTTGAGTTAATATGATGCTTCACGCGAGACATCGTCACGTCATTCTGCCGCCATCGCAGCGCCCATACGCGCCTTTGCATTGGCCGAAAGCTCGGCCATCAATTGGCTGGCGCGGGCAATCGGATTGCTGAGGTAATGATCCACAATCGCGGGCTGGAACGCGGCCTTGCCCAAGGGTTTTTGCGGCAGCGCTGGTCCTGCATTGGCGGGCAATTCATCAATCATCGCCAAATGCGGCACGGCATGAACCAAGGCTTGGCGCAGTTGGGTTTGCGTATCATAAGGCAAGGTTGCGCCCAATTCAGCCGAAAGCGCGCGCAAAATCGCCCAGTTTTCCTTGGCTTCATTGGGTGGGAAATTGGCCCGAAGCGCCAATTGCGGCCGCCCTTCTGTGTTCACGAACAGACCGTTTTCTTCGGTATAGGCCGCAGCGGGCAGGATCACATCCGCCCGATGCGCGCCACGATCCCCGTGGCTGCCTTGATAGATCACAAATGCACCATCGGCGATCTCAACCTCATCTGCCCCAAGGTTATAGATGACATCCGCATCTTTTACCGCCGCGGTCAAACCACCCTTGGTGACAGCGCCCACATCCATCGCCCCCACGCGGGCCGCGGCCGTGTGCAGAACCAAAAGCCCCGATTTGGTTTTCTCAGCCAAGGCTTGTGCCGCTGCCAAAACCGCCTCGCCGTCAGCCTCGCGCAACGCGCCTTGACCAATGATGATCAAAGCAGGGGCTTTAACACCGCCCTTGCGCGCCACTGCCGCCTCTAGGGCCGCACGATCCGTGCCCAGATGCGCATAGTCATAGGTCAAATCGGCGGCTTCTCCGATCACCTCCACATCGGCGCCCCGCGCCCATGCCTTACGGATACGCGCGTTCAAAACGGGGGCTTCAACACGGGGGTTGGTGCCGATCAAAATGATATGCTGCGCTTGGTCGATATCTTCAATCGCAGCGGTTCCGACATAGGCCGCGCGGTTGCCTTCGGGCAATTTCGCGCCATCGGTGCGGCATTCTACAACACCACCCTGCCCCTCGATCATCTGCTTGAGCGCGAAAACGGCTTCAACAGGGGCCAAATCGCCCACGAGACCCGCGATTTTCTTTGCCCCTTTCAGCGCCTCGGCGGATTTGGCCAAAGCCTCGCCCCAGGTTGCTTTGCGCAATTTGCCTTTTTCGCGGATGTAAGGCACATCCAATCGTTGGCGGCGCAGGCCATCCCATACAAAGCGGGTTTTATCGGAAATCCATTCCTCATTCACGCCATCATGGTTGCGCGGCAGGATACGCATCACTTCGCGCCCTTTGGTGTCCACGCGAATGTTGCTGCCAAGCGCATCCATAACATCAATGGTTTCGGTCTTGGTCAATTCCCAAGGCCGCGCGGTGAAGGCATAAGGCTTCGATGTGAGCGCGCCCACAGGGCACAGGTCGATGATATTGCCCTGCATATTGGAATTGAGCGTCTGACCCAAATAGGAGGTGATTTCGGCATCTTCGCCGCGGCCTGTCTGGCCCATCTGGGTGATCCCCGCCACCTCAGTGGTGAAGCGCACGCAACGCGTGCAGGAGATGCAGCGCGTCATGTGGGTTTCCACCAATGGCCCTAGATCCAAATCTTCGGAGGCGCGCTTGGGCTCGCGATAGCGCGAGAAATCCACGCCATAGGCCATGGCCTGATCCTGCAGATCACATTCGCCACCTTGGTCACAAATCGGGCAATCCAGCGGATGGTTGATCAAAAGAAATTCCATCACCCCTTCACGCGCCTTTTTGACCATGGGCGAATTGGTTTTCACCACGGGGGGCTGCCCTTCGGGACCGGGGCGCAAATCGCGCACCTGCATCGCGCAAGAGGCCGCAGGTTTGGGCGGACCACCGACAACCTCAACCAAACACATCCGGCAATTGCCCGCGATGGAAAGGCGCTCGTGATAGCAGAAGCGCGGAATTTCGATTCCCGCCACTTCACAGGCTTGGATCAGGGTCATTGCCCCATCCACCTCAATCTCATTCCCATCAATAACGATTTTTCTCAGGTCGCTCATGCGCGCGGTCCTTCGTTGGCCTTGGGGCAAGGGTCTGGAAATTGCGCCCCGAATATTCGCGTTTGGTGCCTTCTAACCCTCAATAAGCAATCTGCCAACGGCTGACTGCGAAGAAATTTCATCGCGGCCCAATCTGCACATAGATTGTGCATCTTCCACCACAGCACCACGCGCGCCCAGATAGGCGCGGGCTAATCTGCGATATCGGTCTTTGTCAGCATCGCTCTCAAGGTAATCTTCAAGCTCAGCGCGCGAATAGCCCAAGGATATGCCGCGATCAACCAGAGTTTGTGCAAAGGCCCATGCACGAAAAACACGCGCATCAATCGTGTCGCAATGGTTGCGCACAAGCCGTCCGATGGAAATCGCCAAAAGCCCCTCATGGATTTCTGGATCGTTGCGCAGCGCATCAAAGCGATCCTGTGCAAGGGCCGCTTGAGCAGACACAAACAGTGCAACAACCATCACCAATAAGGCGACACAACGGGCGGTGTGACACTTTGCACTTGAGTTCTTCATAAGGCTCAACCTCACAGGGCCGCGCAAACAGTGCAAATCAAAACTCCGTGCAAAGGGCGCATATAAAAACGGGGCCGCAATGGCCCCGTTCTCCCCTATTCTGCTGCGATTGCCGCACCACGTTTGGATTTAATGCGATCTTCGATCTCATCGCGGAAATTGCGGATCAAACCTTGGATTGGCCATGCGGCCGCATCACCAAGCGCGCAAATCGTGTGACCTTCGACCTGTTTGGTCACATCAAGCAGCATATCAATCTCTTCGACCGATGCCTCGCCTTTGACCAAGCGTTCCATCACCCGCATCATCCAGCCCGTGCCCTCACGGCAAGGCGTGCATTGGCCACAAGATTCGTGCTTGTAGAATTTCGACAAACGCCAAATGGCTTTTATGATATCGGTGGATTTATCCATCACGATCACCGCCGCTGTGCCAAGGCCAGACCGCTGCTCGCGCAGATAGTCGAAATCCATAATCGCTTCGCGCATATTCTCGCCACGGATACAGGGCACCGATGAGCCGCCGGGAATGACCGCCTTTAGGTTGTCCCATCCGCCGCGAATGCCGCCGCAGTGACGCTCAATCAATTCTTCAAATGTGATCGACATCGCCTCTTCGACCACACAAGGGTTGTTTACATGACCCGAAATCGCAAAAAGTTTGGTCCCCGCATTATTGGGGCGGCCAAAACCTGCAAACCACTCCGCGCCACGGCGCAAAATCGTGGGGACAACGGCGATGGATTCGACATTATTCACCGTTGTTGGGCAGCCATACAAACCTGCCCCCGCAGGAAAGGGAGGCTTCATGCGCGGCATCCCCTTCTTGCCCTCCAGACTTTCGAGAAGCGCGGTTTCCTCGCCGCAGATATAGGCCCCTGCCCCATGATGCAGGTAAAGATCAAAATCCCAGCCTGATTTGGCGGCATTTTTACCCAAAAGCCCCGCGGCGTAGGCTTCGTCAATCGCGGCCTGCAGGGCCTCGCGCTCGCGGATATATTCGCCACGAATGTAGATGTAGCAGGCGTGCGCCCCCATTGCGAAAGAGGCAATCAAGCAGCCTTCGACCAGCGTATGCGGATCGTGACGCATGATCTCGCGGTCTTTACAGGTGCCTGGCTCGGATTCGTCTGCATTCACCACCAGATAGGATGGACGGCCATCGCTTTCCTTGGGCATGAACGACCATTTCAATCCCGTTGGGAAACCCGCGCCGCCACGGCCACGCAGACCAGAAGCCTTCATGATCTCAATGATCTTGTCGCGGCCAAGCGCAATCAAGTCCTTGGTGCCATCCCAATGCCCCCGCGCCTTCGCGCCTTTGAGGCTGCGGTCATGCATCCCGTAGATATTGGTAAAGATACGGTCTTTATCCTGAAGCATATCCTAGTCCTTGTCGTTCTGGAGCTGTGCATCCGTGCTGCGAAGCGCTTTGCGGCCTTGCCATACTTGATACGTCACAACAAGCGCCCAGAAAAGGGCCGCCATTGCCGCAAGATCAAACAAAAACGCGACTCTGAGCGGCCAATTCATATGGGCGCCGATGAGTTGCAACAACATCCATGCCAACATGGCGCCCGCAATGACCAAAGCCGCGATGCGGCCTTTACGGTCCAGAGCGGCCTCTTGGGGAGATGGCTTGTGCGGCTTTTGTGGCATCTGGTCTGTGGTAACTGCGATCCCGATTTGGCGCGGTTCTATCCGCCATGGGCCAAAGCTGCAAGAAAAAGCGGCCCTGCATCATCCCTGCAGGGCCGCCTTCTTAGGAAAGGTCAGGAAGGCTCAGTAAACCTCACCATCACCCACACGTTTGGAGAACTCCGTCTGACCGCCTGCGGCCAAAGTTTTCGCCTGCTCCACCCAATTGTCACGGCTAACGCGGCCTTTGAACCCTTCAAGGTTTTGGTCGACCCATGCGACCTCTGCCGCCTTCCATGCGGCGATTTGATCGAAATGATAAAACCCCATGCCATTCAACATTTTTTCAAGCTTGGGACCAACGCCCTTGATCATTTTAAGATCATCCGCGCCCGAGGCCCGTGCGGCACTCAGCGTTGCGGGCTTGCTGCCTGCGTCACCCGCAACTGGGGCGGGATCGGCTTTGGGTTTCGCAGCCGCTTTTGGTGCTGCGGCTTTTGGTGCAGCGGCTTTGGGTTTCGCGGCCGCTTTCGGTTTCGCGGCCGCTTTCGGTGCTGCGGCCTTTGGCGCAGCGGCAGGCTTTGATGCCGCCGTTGCCACAGATGGTGCGGCCTTCGGTGCCGCCGCTTTGGGTGCTTCGGCCTTTGGTGCTTCTGCTTTGGTATTGGCTGGCGCAGGCAGGCTGCGACAGATGGTCAGCATCAAGAACAAGCCCACAGCAACAGCCACAATCACCGCCGCAAACACAGCTTGCATAAAGCTCCAATCGCCAAGAACGGCCAAGAGCACGCCGGCCACGGCACCAAGCACTGCCGCCAAGCCCCATGACATGGCTGCACAGCTCAAACCCCCTGAATTCACGCTCATTTATTTTCCCCCGTCTGATCTATCAGGTCCACGCGCGTCTGATGCACGCTCATGGACGCAACTTACCTTATAATTTCAAAGATAAAAAACAAAAACCTGCCAAAATGGCAGGTTTTTCAATATCTGTTGTGCGCTCTGCGTTATTCGCTTGCCTTCGGTTTGGCTTTGCGCGGCTTTGCGGCGGGTTTTTCGCCAGACGGCTTTTTCGCCGCCGCAGGTTTTTTCGCCGCATTCGCAGGTTTCGGGCGGGCCGCCGCTTTGGGCAGGCCAGCAGAGGATTGCTTGCCCCACGGCGCAAGAAGCGGCACTTCGGTGCCCGTGATCCGCTTGACAGTATCGCCGATATCTGTGGCCAGACGTGCCGAGGCGTTCAACGCGTCACGACCTTTTTCATGCGCTGTCAGGCTTGTCAGACCTGATGCAGGCTCGGCGGCGTAACGCCCATTTTGGGGGCCAGGCGTTGGCACCTGACCGTCCGCCAAGGCGTCAATGATCTCCGACAGGCGCGCAGCGGTCAGGTCTTCGTAATAATCCTTGCCGATTTGCGCCATTGGCGCGTTGGCACAGGCACCCAGACATTCCACCTCTTCCCATGAAAACTTACCATCTTTGGACAGCTCATGGGCATTGGCCGCAATCTTTTCACGGCACACACCAATCAAATCTTCCGCACCGCAAATCATGCAAGATGTTGTGCCGCACACCTGAATATGCGCCACGCTGCCCACGGGTTGCAGCTGGAACATGAAATAAAAAGTCGCCACTTCCAGCGCGCGGATATAGGCCATGCCCAACATATCGGCGACTGTTTCGATGGCGGGCTTGGTGAGCCAGCCTTCCTGTTCTTGCGCGCGCCACAAAAGCGGGATGATTGCAGATGCCTGACGCCCCTCGGGGTATTTGGTGATCTGCGCCTCCGCCCATGCCTGATTTTCAGGCGTGAAGGCAAAGCTGTCTGGCTGTTCGGTGTGCAGGCGTCTGAGCATCTTACTTCGTTCCGTCAACTGGTTCTTTGCCACAGCACAAGCGCCGCAGCGGAGGCCGATCTTGGATCAGCGGTCAATCTCGCCAAACACCACATCCAGCGAGCCCAAAATAGCGGAAACATCCGCCAATTGATGGCCGCGGCACAGGTGGTCCATGGCTTGCAAATGCGCAAAACCTGGCGCACGGATCTTGGCGCGGTAAGGTTTGTTTGAACCATCCGAAACCAAGTAAACCCCAAACTCGCCCTTCGGTGCCTCGACCGCCACATAAATCTCACCCTCGGGCACGTGGAAGCCTTCGGTGTAAAGTTTAAAATGGTGGATCAACGCCTCCATCGAGGTTTTCATCTCACCGCGCGAGGGGGGCGTTACCTTGCCACGCGCCAAAACATCGCCCTGATTTTCGGGCATCTGCAGTTTCGCGCAGGCCTGACGGATGATCGAAATGGACTGACGCATTTCTTCCATGCGGCACAGATAACGATCATAGCAATCACCGTTCTTGCCGACAGGGATCTGGAATTCGAACTCATCGTAGCATTCATAGGGCTGCGCGCGGCGCAAATCCCATGCCAGACCAGACCCACGCGCCATAACCCCCGAAAACGCCCAGTTTTGGATATCTTCTTCGGTCACAACGCCAATATCGACATTGCGCTGCTTAAAGATGCGGTTTTCGGTCAGAAGCCCGTCTATATCGTTCAACACCTTCGGGAATTCCTGCGCCCATGTGTCGATATCCGCAATCAATTCAGGCGGCAGGTCTTGGTGCACGCCACCTGGACGGAAATAGGCGGCGTGGAGCCGCGCGCCACAGGCGCGCTCATAGAACACCATCAGCTTTTCGCGCTCTTCAAAGCCCCACAGCGGTGGCGTGAGCGCACCCACATCCATCGCCTGCGTGGTGACGTTCAGCAAATGGTTCAAGATGCGCCCGATTTCGCAATAAAGCACACGGATGAGTTGCGCGCGGCGCGGCACCTCAACCCCTGTCATGCGTTCAATGGCCAAGCACCATGCGTGCTCTTGGTTCATCGTGCCGACATAATCCAGACGATCAAAATAAGGCAGGTTTTGCAGATAGGTGCGGCTTTCCATCAATTTTTCAGTGCCGCGATGCAAAAGACCGATATGCGGATCACAACGCTCGCAAATCTCGCCATCCAATTCTAAAACCAAGCGCAACACGCCATGCGCGGCGGGGTGCTGCGGCCCGAAGTTGATGTTGAAATTGCGGATTTTCTGCTCGCCCGTCAGTGCGTCTTCAAATCCTTTGGAGCCGTCCATCATTTCTGCGCCTCCTTGGCTTGGTCTGCCTTCTCATCCCCAGGTAGCACATATTGCGCGCCTTCCCATGGGCTCATGAAGTCAAATTGGCGGTATTCCTGAACCAGTTTCACAGGCTCATAGACCACACGCTTGAGCGCCTCATCATAACGCAGCTCGACATAACCTGTCGTTGGGAAATCTTTGCGCAGCGGATGCCCACGGAACCCGTAATCGGTCAAGATACGGCGCAAATCTGGGTGGCCCGTGAAAAGGATACCGAACATATCGAACACTTCGCGCTCGAACCAATTGGCGGACGGGTGGATCGCCACGATAGAGGGTGCCATATCCTCCTCGCGCAGCGCGGCCTTCAGGCGGATGCGTTGGTTTTGATACATTGAGAGGAAATGCCAAACCAAGTCAAAGCGGCGGTCGTGGCCTGGATGGTCAACGGCCGTGATATCAACCAATGTCGAAAACGCGCAATTGCGATCCAATTTCAAAAATTCCACGAAATCGGACAGGTGGGCCAAGGCCACCTCAACCGTCAATTCACCACGGGTGATGCTGCTGCCCATAACGGCATCGGGCTGCTTTTCGGCCAAATAGTTGGCCAGTTCTTGCAAGGGCTGATCGCTCATTGCGTCACTCTCTTTTTACTTCGGACGGGGTCCGCCCAAATAAGCGCCTCAGCGCGTAATCGTTCCCGTGCGGCGAATTTTGCGTTGCAACTGCAAAATACCATAGAGCAGGGCCTCCGCTGTCGGAGGGCAGCCTGGCACGTAAATATCCACTGGCACAATACGGTCACAGCCGCGCACCACAGAATAGCTGTAATGGTAATACCCACCGCCGTTGGCGCAGGACCCCATAGAGATCACATAGCGCGGCTCTGGCATCTGGTCGTAAACCTTGCGCAACGCAGGGGCCATTTTATTGGTCAATGTCCCCGCGACAATCATCACATCCGACTGGCGCGGCGAGGCGCGCGGCGCAATACCAAAACGCTCGGCATCATAGCGCGGCATTGAGGTGTGCATCATCTCGACCGCGCAGCACGCCAGACCAAACGTCATCCAGTGCAAGCTGCCCGTCCGGGCCCAATTGATGATGTCCTCGGTCGAGGTCAGCAAAAAGCCTTTGTCTTGCAACTCGCGGTTCAGCGCTTGGGTGGCGACTTCTTTATCGACACCAGCGGTGTTTTGCCCTGTCATCACTCCCATTCCAGCGCTCCTTTTTTCCACTCATAGGCAAAGCCAATGGTCAAAACGCCCAAGAACACCATCATCGACCAAAACGCCGTCATCGACATTTCTGGGAAGGCCACAGCCCAAGGGAACAGGAAGGCAATCTCCAAATCGAAAATGATGAACAGGATCGACACCAGATAGAACCGCACATCAAACTTCATGCGCGCATCGTCAAATGCGTTGAAGCCGCATTCATATGCGGACACCTTTTCAGGATCAGGGTTGCGCACAGCAACAATCACAGCGGCCAAGATTAAAATCAACCCAAGGCCAATCGCCATGGCAAGAAAGATCAAAATCGGCGCATAATCAGAAAGAAGGTCTTGCAAATTGCTCTCCCTCGGCTGTCAAGAACCGTGGCAAAGGGTGTCCGGTCACCGTAGGGTCTAGCGCCAAGCCATGAACTGGTCAACCGATGCACGGGCTTTGCGCATCATTTATCGCCAGTTTTTCTCCAACGGGCGTTCAGAATGCGCAAAAATGCGCGCGTTCCCGCAGATTGCGCTAACCCATTATTGCGCAAGCCCCGCTTCGGGCGATATGTCTAATGCGCCAGACCAGTGAAATCTGGGGGCCTGATGAGGGACTATGCCAGAACGCACCGAAACCGAGAGCCGCAAATTGCTGCGCCGCCTGCAAGCCAGTTTGGCCGAAGCGGGCGCGGGACAGGAGCGGCTTGATCGCATCACAAGTCTGATTGCCGATTCTATGGGCACAGAAGTGTGTTCGATCTACCTGCTGCGCGATGCGGATACGCTGGAGCTGTGCGCCACCGAAGGGCTGGCACCCGAATCCGTCCATGTGACACGGATGCGCTTGGGCGAGGGACTTGTCGGGCGCGTGGCCCGCGATGCCCGCCCAATAAACACCCCAAACGCGCCTGCCGAGCGCGGTTTTCGCTATATGCCAGAGACGGGAGAGGAGCGATATTCAAGCCTCTTGGGCGTGCCTATCCAACGTCTGGGCGAGCGGCTTGGGGTTTTGGTGGTGCAATCGAAGGATGCCCGCAGCTTTTCCGAAGACGAGGTTTACGCGCTTGAAGTTGTGGCCATGGTGCTGGCTGAGATGACCGAGCTTGGCGCTTTTGTTGGTGAGGGCGAAGCCCTATCAGCGCGCCACCAAGCACAGGTGATGATCCGCGGCGGCATTGGACAGGAGGGCGTGGCCGAAGGCACCGTCTATCTGCACGAGCCGCGTGTGGTTGTCACACGCCCCGTGGCCGATGATCCAGAGGCCGAACAAGACCGCCTTTCCGATGCCATCGCCAAATTGCGCCAATCGGTTGACCAGCTGCTCACCCGTATGGACAGCGATGACAGCGAAGAACGTCAAGTTCTCGAAGCCTATCGGATGTTCGCAAACTCGCGCAGTTGGATCAAACGGATGCAGGAGGATATCGCGCGCGGCCTCTCGGCGGAAGCGGCAGTTGAAAAGGAACAATCCGCCGCCCGCGCGCGGATGGAAAACGTGCCTGATGCCTATCTGCGCGAAAGGTTGCAAGACCTTGACGATCTTTCCAACCGTTTGCTGCGCATTTTAACAGGACAAGGCAAAGACACGGGCGCAGAAATGCCTGAACATCCCGTGTTGGTCGCGCGCAACATCGGGCCTGGTGAATTGCTTGATTATGGCCGCCGTCTTAGGGGCGTGGTGTTGGAAGAAGGATCGGTCGGCAGCCATGCCGCCATCGTGGCCCGCGCGCTTGCGATCCCGTTAATCATCAATGCCAAGCGCATCACAACCGAAGCGCTCAATGGCGATCCAATTTTGGTGGACGGCGAGCAAGGCATTGTCCATTTACGACCCGAGGAAATGGTCGCCAAAGCCTTCCGTGACAAAATCGCGATGCAGGCAGCCGCCCAAGAACGCTACGCCTCGATCCGCGACAAACCTGCAGAAACCCTGTGCGGCACAAGGATCACTTTGGAAATGAATGCGGGTCTGATGGCGGATTTGCCCTCGCTTCCGTCCTCGGGCGCCGAAGGGGTCGGGCTGTTTCGTACGGAGTTACAATTCCTAACCCGCAACCAAGTGCCAAAGCGCGGCGAATTGGCCGCCCTCTATGCCCGTGTCATGGATGCAGCGGGCGACAAACGGGTGGTGTTCCGCACATTGGATATCGGGTCCGACAAAGTGTTGCCCTACATGAAGCGGCCAGACGAGCCAAACCCTGCATTGGGGTGGCGTGCAATCCGTGTCGGCCTCGACAAGCCTGGTGTGATGCGGATGCAGCTTCAGGCGCTGATCCGCGCCGCACAAGGCCGCCCTTTGTGTGTGATGTTCCCTTTTGTGGCGCAGTTGGAGGAATTCACCGAGGCCCGCGATCACCTGCTGCGCGAAATGGACCGCGAGGCGGCATTGGGGCATATTTTGCCCGAAACCCTGAAAATTGGCGCGATGCTGGAGACGCCAAGCCTTGCTTTTGCACCACGCCAATTCTTTGAAATGGCCGATTTCATCTCTATCGGCGGAAATGATCTGAAACAGTTCTTCTTCGCCGCTGACCGCGAAAATGAACAGGTGCGCCGCCGCTACGACACGCTCAATGTCAGCTTCCTGACCTTTCTCGAAATGATTGTGAACCGCTGCGCTGAAACCGAAACCGATCTTTCATTTTGTGGCGAGGATGCGGGCCGCCCGCTCGAGGCGTTGTGCTTTGCCGCGATGGGATTGCGCAAATTGTCCATGCGACCCGCCTCCATTGGCCCCGTCAAAAGCCTGCTGCGCCGCGTGGATTTGCGCGAATTGCGCGCTGTGATCCGCGAAGCGCAAGCGCAAGGCGAAATGAGCGTGCGCGGTCCAGTCGCCAATTGGTTGGCGCATCAAAGCAGCAGCTAGACGCTAGCTGCGTAGGGCAGGCAGCCCCACGCCTGTCGCCTCAAACCCACCGTCTGCCGCCAAGATTTGACCCGTTATGTAGCTTGCTTTTTCGCTGCAGAGAAAACAGATCGCTTCTGCGATTTCGCGTTCTGACCCATATCGGTTGAGCGGGATCGCATCGTGGTAGGCCGCGATAATCTGCGGCGAATGCACCGCGATGGATAATTTGGTGCGCACAGGGCCAGGGCAGACGCAATTGGCCCGAATCCCGTATTCGCCCAATTCTGCGGCCTGCTGTTTGGTCAGGTGGATCACCGCCGCCTTGGTCGTGCCATAAGCCACCCGCAACGTGGAGGCGCGCAAGCCCGAGATGGAACCGATATTCACAATGGCGCCCTGCGTGTTTTTGAGTGCAGGCGTCATCGCCTGTGACACCAAAAACACACCGTCCAAATTGGTCGCCATGACCCGCCGCCATGTGGGAAAATCGCATTGCTCAATCGGGCCGAATTCGGCCACACCCGCGTTATTGACCAAGGCGTCCACACGCCCAAACCGCGCCATTATCGCCTCTGCAAAGCGCGCGACCGCTTCGGGGTCAGAGACATCACAGATGAACGCAACAGCGCCCTTGCGTTCAGGGGCGACTGCCTTCAGCTCATCAGCATCGCGGTCCACCATGGCGACCGTCCACCCCATTTCGAGAAAGAGATCGGTTGTGGCCAATCCAATGCCCCGCGCAGCCCCTGTAACAATCGCAACTTTTTCCATCCCTCTGCCCCTCCTTGGCATGACCAGATTCACCCATACATCGTGACCGCTTCTGCGCCCGTGGCAAGCGGAAAACCCCAGCTGCCGCAATCGGGGGTTTTCATCCCAGATCATGCTGTCTACACATTATGCCAGACAGCGAAAAACCAGCCCATCCATGCGGCAAAACAGGTCGAAAACGCGCTACAGGGAGAAGTTTGATGTTCGATGCCATCGTGATTAGCAAAATTGATGACGCGCAAAGCGTGGCGCTGCAACAGATCAGCAAAGATGATCTGCCCGAAGGCGATGTTTTGGTAGAAGTGGCATGGTCCACCCTGAACTACAAAGACGCATTGGCCATTACAGGCGCAGCCCCCGTGGTGCGCAGCTTTCCGATGGTGCCCGGCATCGATCTTTCTGGAATCGTCCGTGAAAGCGGCGATCCCCGCTACAAAGCGGGCGATCGTGTGGTGCTGAACGGATGGGGCGTTGGAGAGAAGCATTGGGGCGGGCTTGCACGTTTCGCGCGCCTAAAGGGCGATTGGCTTGTGCCGCTGCCCGATGGGATCAGCTTGCGCCAAGCAATGGAAATCGGCACGGCGGGCTACACAGCGCAGCTTTGCGTCAACGCCTTGCTCACGGCGGGATTAACCCCCGAGGCTGGCGAAGTGGTCGTCACGGGTGCTGCAGGTGGTGTGGGCAGCGTGGCGGTGGCGCTATTGGCCGCCAAAGGGTTTGAAGTCAGCGCCGTCACAGGGCGCGCTGAAGAAGAGGGCTATCTTAAATCCTTGGGCGCGACCCATGTTCTGCCCCGCGAAGAATTTTCGGCGAAACCCCGCCCGCTGGACAAAGAACGGTTTGCAGGTGCGGTGGATGTGGCGGGCAGCACGGTGTTGGCCAATATCATCTCGAAAATGAAATATCGCGGGCTGGTCGCTGCCTGTGGTTTGGCCGCAGGGATGGACCTGCCCACATCGGTTGCGCCTTTCATCCTGCGCAGCGTCAGCCTTTTGGGCGTGGACAGTGTCATGGTGCCGCGTGATGAGCGGATCGCGGCATGGGATGCGCTCGCCCAAGATTTGGACATGGGGAAACTGGCCGCCATTGCCCATGAAATGCCACTTGAGGATGTGATTGCGGAAGCGCCAAAATTCTTGGATGGAAAAATTCGTGGGCGCGTTGTCGTGCCATTGAACACAGACTTGGCTTGAAAAGCCGCAGATGACGGGGGCCGGGATGAGCGAGCCGCTTGCGCCACTGCTGCCTGAGGCGGAAGCCCCAAAGCGGCTGATGGCCTTTCCGAACTGGGTCTATCTCTTGCGAGAGTTCGAGGCACTTTATCGCCGCGGCTCTGCGGGTGGCTCAAAACCCATTCGCAGCCACCGAAAAAGGGTGCGCGAGGGCATATCAAACGTCTTTGACAGCAACCCTCTGATGATGCCGCGCGGGCCGCTGCTGAAACCCGTCACCGATCATTTGCCCCGCGCCCTCGATTTGGGGGAGCGGGGTATGGTTGCGGGTTTGTCACGGGCGCTTTCGCGGGTCGCGCCTGAACTGACATGGGAATATGGCTATGAGAAAGTGCCCAAAGCGCTGGCGCAGAAATACGCCTATTGTGAAATCCTTGGACCGCGCGGCCCAATTCATTCGGAAAAAATGATCTTGGGCTTTGTGCTGTTTGCCCCGCGCACCACCTATCCGCAACACAGCCATGCCGAGATCGAAGAAAGCTACATCTCGGTCGCGGGTGATTGGTCAGAAAACGAAGTGGCCGTCCATGCACCAGGTTCGCTCATCCTCAACCGTCCAGGCGATGAGCATCGGATCACCACCGCCGATCTGGACCCCTGCCTTTTGGCTTATGCATGGCTTGGGCCAGAGGCGAAACTGACCGAGCCAGGGATGAAATTATCCGCCACCCGCAAGGCCCGTATCCAAAGCGGCATCTAACCGCCCCATTTGGTTACTTTGCCGCGCACGCCCTCCCAATCGCCCACCCCCAAGACGCGGGCGGGGTTGGTGGGGGGTGGCATTTCGACACCCTCTAGACGTTGAAACCCAAAGCGGCTGTAATAGGGCGCATCGCCGACCAACATGGTGCGCGGCCAATTCAATCCTTCGGCACGGCGCAGACCTTCACGGATCAGCAAGCCGCCAAGCCCCTCGCCCTGACGGGTGGGGTGAACGGCAATCGGCCCAAGCAACAGCGCCTCCTTTTGACCAACACGCACGGGCCAAAAGCGAATGGCCCCGCCAATCGCACCGTAGTCATCCCGTGCGATCAGGGAGAGCCCATCAACAGGTTGCACCCCATCGCGCAAACGATAGGAACTCAGGGCCGTGCGCCCAGGCGCAAAGCATAGATCGAAAAGCGCTTCGACCTCCCACCAGTCATGTGGCTGCTCTTTGGCGATATCGACCATTGGCTGCTCATATAATGCCTCTGGCAAAATGCGTAGCACGACCTAAGCTGCTTGCCAAACCGAAGAAGCAAAAGGCGCGCGGCGATGTTTTATAAACCCAGCGAGGGGCACCCCCTGCCCTACAACCCGTTCAACGCCATGATCACCCCCCGCCCCATCGGATGGATATCCACACGCGGGGCCGATGGTCGCGACAATCTCGCCCCTTATTCCTTCTTCAACGCGGTCGCCTATGTGCCGCCGCAGGTGATGTTTGCCTCCACCTCCGCCAAGGCCGATCGCGGCGACACCAAGGACAGCGTGGCCAATATCCGCGAGACGGGTGTCTTTTGCGTCAACCTTGTCAGCTATGAAATGCGCGAAGCGATGAACCAAAGCGCAGGCCCATGGCCGCGTGATGTGGATGAATTCAGCCACACGCAAATCACACGCCATGAATGCCAGACCATCGCGGCGGCGCGTGTCGCCGATGCGCCTGCAAGCCTAGAATGCAAAATGACCCAGATCATCACCTTAGAAGGCGCACATAATTTTGCGGTCTTTGGCGAAGTGACAGGGGTGCATATCCGCCCCGATTGCCTCAACGAGGGCCGATTTGATATCGCGCGCGCGGGGTTGATTTCACGGCTTGGATATCAAGACTACGCGCAAATTGGTGAAATTTTCAGCATGACGCGGCCAGAATAGAGGCAATTCCCAATTCGCGGGTTCCCTTCCCCCCGCCGCTTGCGATACTGCGCGAGAAAAAGCGAGATCATGACAACGGAGGGCAAGATGACAGAACGCGTGATTGGCGTGATCGGCGGTTCAGGCGTCTATGAGATAGATGGGCTAGAGGGCGCGAATTGGGTGTCTGTGGATAGCCCCTTTGGCACTCCTTCGGACGCAATTCTGACAGGCCGCCTCAGCGGGGTTCAGATGGCGTTTTTGCCCCGCCATGGGCGCGGCCATGTCCATAGCCCCTCTAGCGTGCCTTATCGGGCCAATATTGATGCGCTCAAACGCCTTGGCGTAACCGATCTCATTTCCGTTTCCGCTTGCGGATCATTCCGCGAAGAATTGGCGCCGGGGGATTTCGTTTTGGTCGATCAATTCATCGACCGCACCTTTGCCCGCGAGAAATCTTTTTTCGGGGCAGGTCTGGTTGCTCATGTCAGCGTGGCTCATCCCACCTGTGCTGATCTGAGCGCAAAACTGGCGGAGGCGGCCAAAGGCAGCGGGGCCACTCTTCATCACGGCGGCACCTATCTGGCGATGGAAGGGCCGCAGTTTTCAACCCTCGCGGAATCGCTGCTGTATCGCAATGAATGGAAAGCGGATGTCATCGGCATGACCAATATGCCCGAAGCCAAATTGGCCCGTGAAGCAGAGATGTGCTACGCGCCGATTGCCATGATTACCGATTATGACAGTTGGCATAGCGATCACGGTGCAGTCGATATCACAGAGATCATCAAAACGCTGACAGGTAATGCCGCAAATGCGCGCAAAACCATCGCTGCCTTGCCTGCCCTTCTGGGTGGCACACGCGCGCCTTGCCCCTGTGGCTGCGACCGTGCTTTGGATCATGCGATTATGACCGCCCCCGACAAGCGCGATCCTGCGATGATTGCGCAGCTTGACGCGGTTGCGGGCCGCGTGCTCTAACGCCGCCGCCCGACATGGAGAGACGCAATGACGCCCCATAAAACCGTTCAAGATTACATCCGCACCATCCCAGATTTCCCGCATGAGGGAATCTTGTTCCGCGATGTGACGACCCTATTCGCTGATCCACGGGGCTTTCGCCTTGCGGTGGATCAATTGTTGGCCCCCTATGTTGGCCAGAAAATCGACAAGGTCGCAGGGCTTGAGGCGCGCGGGTTTATCCTAGGCGGTGCTGTGGCGCATCAATTGGGAAAAGGTTTCGTGCCGATCCGCAAAAAAGGGAAGTTGCCCGCCGCCACGATCAGCGAGGATTACGCCTTGGAATACGGCACGGCCACGGTCGAAATCCATGATGACGCCTTCGAGGCGGGGGAGCGGGTCTTGTTGGTCGATGACCTCTTGGCAACGGGCGGCACCGCGCGCGCGGGCATCCATCTGATTGAGCGGCTGGGCGCAGAGGTGACGGGCTGTGCTTTTGTCATTGATTTACCCGAATTGGGTGGACGCGCCAAATTGGAGGAAATGGGGCAAACCGTGCACGCCCTGTGCCAATTTGACGGGCTTTGATTTCCATTCAGGCTTCACCAGTTTTTAACGCCTTATGGGTTAGGCAAGGTCCATCCGCTCGCACGTGCGGATATGTTGCTTGCTTATAAAAAACGGTCGCCTCGCCCAATTTGGGCGGGGCGTCTTTGTATTCGAGCGTATCAAACACAGCGGGCGCTTGCGGGTGGGGAAACTTTCCTCTAGGCAGAACCGCGTGGCCGCTTGCTGGAACTGGTAGACAGACCGGACTTAAAATCCGAGGCTTTCGGGCGTGTGGGTTCGAGTCCCACAGCGGCCACCATCCCCAAAAACAAAAGCGCGCCGAAACGGGCGCGCTTTGCGTTTCTCATGGCGGGTGGAAATTACGCCGCTTCCGCCTGATTGCGCCGTTCGCTTTCCTCACGGCTAAGGGCAACCGAGGTGCGCACCCCCGAGGAGACAAATTTCATCAACCCTTGCACGACACGCTCATTCGGGTCGATGCCCGCACAGCTAAGCACTTCGCGCCCATCGCGGGAACGCGCCCAGCGGGCAATTTGCTCTGGCCCGTTGCCGAATTTCTTGTCATCGGCGATCGCATCATCCAGCGCGGCCAGAACGACAGCAGCAAATAATTTGCGTGCGCGTTGACCTTGCTCGTAATTGAAGGCAGTGCCATCAACGAAATCTCGCATTTCGTCGTCCTTTTATTTTTTGCTCTTGCGTTTTGCGGCGTGGCGACCCTTATGCACATCTTCTAAGCGATTCTGGTATGCGAATTTTGCATACCTCATATGCGCTAATCGCAAATCTCGCATTTTGTGCGGCGCGGCGCTTGTGTATTGCCACCCTGATATTGCCTAGATATAGGGGGCATTAAACAATCATCAAGGTTTGCTAGGGTTTACAAAATGCCTAAAATCAACGGCAACGAAATTCGTCCCGGGAATGTATTGGAACATAATGGGGGCCTTTGGGCCGCCGTGAAGGTCGATCATGTGAAACCTGGGAAGGGCGGCGCTTTTGCACAGGTGGAAATGCGCAACCTGCGCAATGGAACGAAATTAAACGAACGGTTCCGTTCCGCCGACAAGGTCGAGCGCGTACGACTGGAGCAGAAAGACCAGCAATTCCTCTATGAACAGGATGGAATGTTGGTGTTCATGGATGCCGAAACCTACGAACAGATCGAATTGCCCGCCGAATTGTTGGGCGAGCGCCGTCCCTTTCTTCAAGATGGTATGACCATTGTTGTGGAATTCCACGAGAGCGAGGCGTTGAACGCGACCCTGCCACAGAAAGTGACTTGCAAAGTGGTCGAGACGGAACCCGTGGTCAAAGGCCAAACCGCCGCCAACAGCTTTAAGCCTGCCATCCTTGATAATGGCGTAAAGGTGATGGTGCCGCCTTTCGTGGGCCAAGATGAGATGATCATCGTCAACACAGAGACGCTGGAATACTCCGAACGCGCCTGAGCATATCACATCGCTAGGGCCTTATGCCCCGCGCGCCATGCGCGGGGTGTTTTATTTTGTCCACGGATTTTGTCCGCGCGGCTTGCGCGTCACACGCGGCACACGGGTCACGGTGGGTGGCGCATTTTTGGCACGCTGCACAGTGGGGATCGCCGTTTTCCCAAATCGATACTGCGCCTCTTTATGCGGCGGGTGGCCCGCCGTGCGCGCCCAGAAGGCCTGAGCGCCAAGACGAACCCAAACTGGCAATATAAGGGCAAATCCCGCGATAAACCCACCTGCATGGGCCCAATAGGCCACCCCACCACCCGTGGCATCCATCGAAAGCCCATTGAACAGTTGCAACCCGAACCACAGCCCCAACATCACCCATGCAGGCACCGTGAAAATTTTAAAAAATATGATGAAAATAAAAAGAATGTCGATTTTCGCGCGCGGAAACAGCAGCAAATAGCCCCCCATCACGCCTGCAATCGCGCCAGATGCGCCGACCATTGGAACGGTTGAAGATGGATCAGATAGGATTTGCCCGAAACCTGCAGCCAAACCCGCGGCCAAATAGAAGGCGAGAAAGCCAAAATGCCCCAGTTGATCTTCGAGGTTATCGCCAAAAATCCATAGAAACAGCATATTGCCGATCAAATGCATCCAACCGCCGTGCAAGAACATCGAGGTTAACAGCGTATGTGGATCCCCACCACGCAAAACCTCGGTTGGCACCAACGCCCAAGCGTCAAAGAAGCGCATCAAACCCGCTTGGGTGGCGGAAAGCTCGGGGTAATATCCAAGGAAAATCACCACATTCGTCACAATAAGCGCGATGGTGACAATCGGCCTGCGGGTTGAGGGGTTATGGTCGCGAATGGGAAACATTGTGCACCCATCTTGGCGGGGCTGGCCCCAAGGTCAAGCCTGCTTAATCCAATTGCTCTGCCGCTAAAATGATCCGAATTTCGCGGCGCACCAATTTGCGCAGATTGCTGGTGATCCGTTGCCCCAAATCGCCCTGCAATTCTTCACGCACAACACGCGCCACAAGTGCGCGCAACGCCGCGTCCTCGTGGTCAAGCAGAATGCTTTGCCCCGATTGCGAAGCGCCGAATTGCAGATCTTCATCATGGCCCAAATCATCCACATCGGACGCTGCATCAGCGTCTTTTGCAACATCCCCGTCTTCGGGCGCGGATGTGTCGGGCGGTGGCGTTGGTTTTGCGGCCCGCAAAGGCGGGGGCGGGGCCGCAAAAAGCGTAAGGGTCTCCACCTCCTCGTCATAGTCGCCCAACGCCGCGATGGGTTCGGATGTAAACATATCCTCTGCGGCGGACGGGTTTTCAGAGACCACAGGCGTATCACCTTCAGCGGCTTTGGGGGATGCAGGCGCAGGTGTGGGCGCGGGTGTAGGCTCGGGTGACGGGTCTGGCCGCACTGGGGGATCAAGGCGCGTGGTCTGCTGCGGGGCGGCGGCAGTTTCAGCGGAGACCTGACGCAGACCCTCCGCTGCGGCAGCCAAGGCCGCGCCAAGCGCATCCTCGCCGCCATCGGGCCGCGCGGCAGATGTGTTTTCCGCGAAATCAGCCAAACGATCCCCACCGCCCCACGGGCGCGCGGGGGTGTCTTCCTCCGCTAAGGGGTCAAGTGGGATCACTGTCCAAGGGTTTTCTGGCTCGCTGACCCGCTGGCTGGGCGACAAGACCAGTTTTTCATCCTGAACGGCTGGGGCGCTTTCAAGACGGGTGGGGCGCAAACGCGGCTCCGCACGCAAAGGGCGCACCGTGCCTTGCGAGGGCGTTGTTTTGGCCACCAATCGGCGGATAGAAGAAAGCACATCTTCGATATCAGCGCTGTCTTTTTCCTCGTTCATATCGCCACCCATTGGCCTTAAACCCCACGGCCTCTTGAAAATCGGACCTGCTCAGATCAGAGCAACGCCAATTTATTAAAATATTATGTATGTATTTGATGTTATAATATGGGGTGCAGATAAAGGGAAATGCAAAGATTGAAATTCAGAGGGCATGACAGACAAGCGTGATGCAAAAGCCCCGCCAAGGCGGGGCTTTTGCGCTTGTTTCACCATAACGGGCAGGATTTACTCGCGGCCGATCCGCTCCATGACACTGTCGAGGCGCGACCCTTGCACCGATGGACGACCGAGCGGCGCGCCCGAAAAGCGGGCACCATAGGCCTCGGGGTCATATAAGGCCACATCAAGCCCCATGGTCTCGGCACTGAGGCCGCCCATGGCATTCAAAACCGCATAGCTGGCCGTGTACAGATCCGTCTGCGCCTGAATGCGGGCGATGCGCGCATCGAGAAGGTCTTGCTCGGCATTGAGCACATCCAATGTCGTGCGTGCACCCAATGACGCCTCTTCCCGCACGCCTTCAAAAGCCAATTGCGCGGCATTGATCTGTTGTTCAGTGGCCGCAATCTGTGCGGATGCAATCGAGAGCCGTGCATAAGCATTGCCCAAATTTTGCAGCACAAGCGCCGTTTGACGGTTCAAATTCGCCTGCGAAGCGGCAAGATTGGCAAGGGCGGAGCGCTCTAGGGACGCCAACCGCCCCCCTTGATAGATGGGTTGTGTCACCGTGAGCGAGAGCCGCTCGCTGTTGCCGATGCTGCGCGGATCGCCTTCTCGGGTCTCGATATTGCTTGCGCTGAGGCTTAGATTTGGCCCATAGGCCGCGCGCGCAGCGCTGAGGTTGTATTGATTGGCGGTCACTTCATGTTGCGCAGACAAAATGACCGATGCGCGGGCCCGCGCAATGACCTCTGCCGCTTCAACACTGGGCGGCAATTCGGGCCGCGCACCAGGAGCACCAAGGTTACTGGGGGCGACACCCACCGCCAGTTCATATAATTCACGGCTGATGCTGAGCGTGCCTTGCGCGGCTGCAAGCGCGGAACGGGCGGCCGCCAATTGCGCTTCGGCCTGCGCCACATCCGTGCGCGTGGTCTCGCCCAGTTCAAAACGATCGCGCGCCGCGCGCAACTGCTCCTCCACCACGCGCAAATTCGATTGGCGCACGTTGACCACCTGCACATCACGCCACACGTTCATATAAGCCGTGACTGCATCCAAAAGCACCTGCCCTTCCAATCCAGTGAGCTGCGCTTGGGTCGCCTCGGCGGAAGCGCGCGCCGCCGCAAGTTGGGCGCTGCGGCTGCCGCTTGCGAAAAGAACGAGTTCGGCGGTGAGGTTGATGGTCTCGCTCAAGCTGCCCGATGCATCGGTCCGCGAGCGCGTGGCGATCATGCTTAAGGTTGGACGCAGGGCCGCCACGCGCTGCGCGATATTCTCTTGGCCAATCCGCGCAAGATAGCGGTTCTGCTCCAATAAATCCGAGTTTTCATAGGCGGCTTCCATCGCCTCCTTTAGGCCTTGCGCCTGCCCCGTCCCTGGGATGGCGGCAGCAAAGACGGCAACGCATAGCAAAACACGGCTAAATTGGAACATTTGCAGCATGGCAGACACTCACTCCTTAATCTTGGCGGACCAACCACCCAAGACCAGATTTCGCTCAACGGCCTGTCCCTGCGAAACGCGTCCAATGTTGCGTCAAAGCTGGAATGACGCTTCGCGTTTGAAACCATCGAGCACAGGCGCATTGGCATGGCACAGCAGACGCCAATTCATCTGACCTTCAATTTTGCGTCCGATGCGCAACTCGCACAGCGCCCCAACCGCGAAAATTACGGCCATCCGACCACCCTCTTTCAGCTGATCCGTCAGGGCAACTGGCAGAACCTCAACCGCACCGTTCACCACTATTACGTCATAGGGGCCATATTTGGTCGCCCCTTCGGTATGGGGCGCACAAATGACGGCGGCATTGTCCACAGATTGCGCGGCGAAATTGGCCTCGGCCTCTTTCGCAAATTCGGGCTGTTCTTCCACCGCAACCACAGCTTCGGCCATATGGGCAAGCACTGCTGTCGAATACCCAAGCCCTGCGGCCACATCGAGCACCAGATCACGGGGACCAATATCCAAAGCGTCCAGCATTTTCGCAAAGCTGCGCCCCTCAAGGATCACGCGATTCCCGCCGAGCGTCAGATTCTCACCAATATAAGCAATGTCGCGCAGCTGCGTGGGCACATAGACCTCACGCGGGATACTGAGCATTGCATCAATCACTTGAAACTTCGTGACATCGGATGGGCGCACTTGGGTGTCAACCATGGTGACGCGTTGGGATTTAAAGTCGGCCATTCAACTGAACCAATGAGTCTAGTTTCTCTTTGATCTTGCTATGGCACATGGTGCAGCCTCGTGCAACGCCTGCAAGCGCCTTTACGTAAAGTTGATGGTCAATTGTGCAAATCAAGACAGACCATCCCCAATGATCGCACGGGCCAAACGGCAATGGACGAGGCTCATTCAATAGATTAACAGTCTGGTCAAGTCGCTGGCCCCGCCTGAGGCCGTGCCCGCGCAGTGTGAGCGCACCGAATAGGTGCAGACCTGAAGTATAAAGTAATTGGTTACCAATATGGCCTCAAAAATCAGCATCGATCTGGGCACGGCAAACACCGTTTTCGTAGACAGTGAAGCAGGCGTCATCCTTGATGAGCCATCCGTTGTGGCCTTCCATGTGAAGGACGGGCGCAAAAAGCTGTTCGCAGTGGGTGAAGACGCCAAACTGATGCTGGGCAAAACACCAGAGTCGATTGAAGCGTGCCGCCCTCTCTCGGATGGGGTGATTGCCGATTTTGACGCCGCCCAGGAAATGATTGGCGCCTTTTTCCGCAAGGCGCTCAATCGGTTTTCGTTGCGCAAACCCATTGTTTATGTCTGCGTTCCCTATGGCGCGACCCCAGTTGAAAAACGGGCCATCAAGCACTCTGTCGAAGCCGCAGGGGCACGCAAAGTCGGCCTTGTTGAGGAACCCATGGCCGCGGCCCTCGGCGCGGGCCTGCCCGTGTTGGACCCGCGCGGGGCGATGATTGTGGATATTGGCGGCGGCACCACCGAGGTGGCGGTCTTATCCTTGGGCGGCATTGTCACTGCACGTTCCGTGCGCATCGGCGGCGATCATTTTGACGATGCAATCTCGAATTTCATTAAGAAGACATATAATCTCAATGTCGGCATCTCCTCTTGTGAAAAGCTGAAATACGAGATTGGCACCGCGCTTTTCCCCGCAAGCGGCAAAGGGCGCACGGCCACGGTGCGCGGGCGCGATGCGTTCAACGGCCTGCCCCGAGAGCAAGTTGTCACCGAGCAAGATGTGGCCGAAGCCCTGCACCCGTTGATTGAACAAATCTGGACGGCTGTGATGTCCCTCTTGGATCAAACCCCACCCGACCTTGCCGCAGATATTCACGAACACGGGTTGATGCTGACAGGGGGCAGTGCGGGGTTGCGCGGCATTGACAAGGCGTTGTCCGACTTGACAGGTGTTCCCGCCATCGTTGCCGAAAACCCCAAATACTGCGTGGCCTTTGGAACGCAGATTGCCATGAATTTGGGCAAACGCTTGGAACACGCCATCCAACGCGATCCGTAAGACAAGGCAGACCCCTTACCCTGCCTGCGCGCCCTCTTACCACTTGCACAGCCCCACAGCTTAGAGTAGCACCCCTCTGTCGACACCACCGACAAAACTTTGAGGCGAGTTGGCGGAGTGGTGACGCAGCGGATTGCAAATCCGTGTACACCGGTTCGATTCCGGTACTCGCCTCCAACAAAATCAATGACTTAGCTGATTTTTTCTTCGCAAAATAGCGATACACACCTGATACACACTATACACACCAGAGCGTGAGTACGTTCGCTGTGTTGAACACGGTGTTGTGGGTGCTGCCTGAATCGGTGCTTTTTTAGCCGTTTTTTATGATGTGATGCTGTGCTGAACAGGGCAAAGGCTGCAGATTTCTGCCTGTGCCATAATATGCGTAGTTTTCCTAAGTGTCTGTGGGCTGTATGCTTTATGCATGTCACAGGATGTCCAAACCATCCGCATCAGCGAATATGTGCGCTTGGACAAGCGACAACGCAGCGCCAAATGGCAAGCCCGCGTGAAGCTCGCAGATGGCAGCTGGCATAGGTTCTCAACCAAAACTGAGGACGTTGAGCGTGCCACAGATTTGGCGATGAAGTTCTTCTACACCGCTGAGGATCGCGCCAAGAACAACCTGCCCCAAAGCACCCGCAAGTTTAAGCGTGTGGCTAAGTTTGCGCGGGATCGCATGCAGGAAGAGCTGGACGCGGGCGGCGGGCACATCGTGTTCAAAGACTACATCACCGCCATCGACAAATACCTCATCCCCTATTTTGGCGGCTATGACGTCTCAAGCATTGATGCAAAGGCACTGGTTGATTTCGGCAAATGGCGCACTGAGAAATTGGGGCGCAAGGCGCATCACAGCACCATCAATACGCACAACACAGCATTGAACAGGGTGTTGGATGAAGCAGAGCAGCGTGGCTGGATCACGCATGCCATTCGTCCAAAGCCAATCAATGATGGCATCAAGACCAAAAGCCGCGGCAGCTTTACCCGTGAAGAATACCGCATGATCTATGAAGAACTGCGGGGCTTCCACAAACTCACAGACAAACCCATTACCGCTGGCACACGGGAGGTACTGCGCAACTATGTGCTGATCCTTGCCAATACGGGCATGCGGCATGGCACCGAAGCTCTGGATCTCAAGTGGAAGAACCTTTTGTGGCTTGAAGAAGAAGATCAGACCTATCTGGGGCTCTTCGTGGACGGCAAGACAGGGCAACGGCCACTTGTTGCCCGAGACCGGGCTATACGGCCTTTTGAGCGGCAGATTGAGATCAACCCTAAACTGACGGGCATGACGCTGACTGAAGTGATCGACGCCAAACTCGATGAATATGTGTTTGTCACACGGCTTGGGCAGCGGGTTGCGCGGGCGAACCTATCCCGCAACTTTGAAAAGCTCTTGGACAAGCTTGGGCTGGTCTACGGCGCGGATGGCAAGAAGCGCACCTTATACAGCTGGCGGCACTTCTACGCGACACTTGACCTACAGCGCGGGCTCAGCACCCATGCGCTCAGCCGACAAATGGGCAACAGCACGGGCGTGCTTGACCGATTTTACAGCAAACTCTCACCCTTTATGAACCCAGGGCTGCACTCGGGCCGTGATTTGCGCGACGAGAAGCTTGAGCTGAAGAAAACAGTTACCGTGACGGAGCCAGCGCCACCAACAGCTTCAGTGCCCATGGAAGCCCTGGAGGCACTCAACACAGCGCAAGAGGCCCCTGCCCTTTCCGCAGCTGTCAAAGCGTTTGATCTGTTTGATGCGGGTAAGTTGAGCGAAAGCGCCCTGTTGGTCGCGCTGGGTGTTTCGCGTGCGGGCTATGATCCGAGCGAAGAGCTGCGCTTACGTGCCTTGACTGCGTTTGAAGCAGATCGGCTTAGCGAAGACGGGTTAACGCGGGTGTTAGGCGGCTAGCGGCCCAAACCTGCGACTCGATCTTAACTCGTGACTGCAAAGCACGACCCGGGTGAACTACCTTTTGCTGCGATCGCGAAGGTCGGGTCTGACATGCCAAAGTTTAGAATGATATTACAGGCCTTCCGGTCCCAGCTTTTGTCCCTTTGTACGCCCAATGGCCGCCTAAATTTTAGCGATGATCGTTGAGTGCCGGCTGGGCTGCAGGCACATCAATGAAGTGTAATTTGCGCGATTGAAACCCATTAGAGCAGATAGGAATGTTGGAGGCCACGCGCCCCAACAACCCAACGGCTAGTCAGCCTCTCCGGTCTGTCGCCTGAGCGTTTCGCGAAAGGCAACAGGTGCCTGGCCGGTCCATCTGCGGAAGCTTCTCGAAAAACTGTTGGCATCGCGGTAGGCCAAGACATTTGCAATCTCGTCTGCTCGCAAGGTGGTCTTTGTAAGATACCGAATTGCCAGGTCGCGCCGCGTGGCATCCAACACCTCCTGATAGGAAGTACCTTCTTCGCGCAAGCGCCTCTGCAAGGTGCTGCGGCTGATCCCTAGGGCAAGACCCACATCCTCGGCCCCCGTGCGTCCTGCGGGCATCAGATCGACCAAGGCCCCCCGCACACGATCAGCAACATTAAGGCGGTAGTTTTGCGCGGCGAGCTGAAGCTTCAGATCGGATTCGACATCAGCCCAGAGAGCAGCGTTCTCGGAAATGAACCGGCGCTTGGTGTCCTCAGGCGCAAAGGCTACATAGGCGGCCTGTGACCACTCAGGCATGATTCCCAGATGCCCAGCGATCATGTGCCGTTCCTCTTCGGTCCCATCGAAGCCCGCTGCAACAGGGCAGACTAGATGGGCAGTTGCCCCGCGAATATTCTCGACCGCTACCACAAGTTGTAGGGCACCAAGGCTTGGCGGCATTGGCACGTCGGCATCGACACTTTCGTATTCCAGCCGCAGTAAATCACCATCGCGGAACACCCGCATGACGGTCGGACCCAGCAAGGACTTGAACTGCGCCAAACGCCTAAGGCCAGTTTCCATGTCGGGGGCGCACGAGAGCGTGAAGAACACTGGGATGACAGGCCCGCGTGAAATCGCAACGCCCAGATAAGGTACATAATCGGGGCGCGGCGACAGCACCTCCATCGTGTTCCAGCAGTCGAAATACTGCTGCGCCGTCACCCGCGCTTCAGACCTGCGTAGCGTAAGGTCACCAAGGCCGGCGGTCTTGAGCATCACCTGCGGATCTACGCCAAGGATGCGGCACACCACTTCCGTCGCCATAAAGAGGGAATAGGTTTGTGAATGATCCATGCAACCAAACTTTCAAAGTCCTTGTCTTAATGCCACCAAGAATTCGGTAGAGCCAGCCTATGAATACCGCCTGACCGAACATGCATGTTGATGACTGTATATGCATATCGCTGAGTTGTGCTGGCGGGTTTAGATTGGGATCATTGCAACGCAAGTCTTACCCACTAGCCGACTGGAGAACGCCATGAACCTCAAGATAAACGGCACCAAACACGTGGTCGACCTTCCAGGCGATATGCCATTGCTTTGGGTACTGCGAGACGGCCTGAACATCACCAGCGTGAAATACGGCTGTGGCATTGCCCAATGTGGCGCCTGCACTGTCCATATCGACGGCGAGGCCGTCCGGTCCTGCCAAGTGGCGCTGGCCGATGTCTGGGGCGAAATCACGACGATCGAGGGGCTGGGCACGCCTGATGCGCTGCACGCCATCCAGGCGGCATGGATCGACCATCAGGTCGCGCAATGCGGTTACTGCCAATCCGGCCAAATCCTGCAGGCCGCCGACCTGCTGGCCCGCAACCCGGAACCGACAGATGAGGACATCGACGCTGCGATGTCAGGCAATCTATGCCGCTGCGGGACCTACCCCCGCATTCGCGCCGCCGTCCACGCTGCCGCCAGCGCAATAAGGGAGATGTGAGCCATGGAACGTGTTGGAACCATTGCGCGCCGCAGCTTCCTCATCGGATCAGCCTCTATTCTCGGTGGTGTGGCTTTTGGGGCTTATTTCGTCACTCGCCCAACGCCAAATCCTCTGCTTGAGGGGTTGGCTGAAGGAGAGGCCGCACTGACACCTTTCGTCAAGATCACTCCACAGGGCATCACATTCATCGTGCCCCGTGCAGATGTGGGCCAAGGCATTACCTCGACGCAAGCGATGCTGATCGCCGAGGAGTTGGACATCGATCCAGCCACTGTCACGCTCGACCCAGGCCAGCCAAATCAGGCTTATTTCAACGGCACTGTTGCCGCAGAAAGCCTGCCATTTCCGGCGTGGGATCAGGGGATCGTGCCCAATACTGTGCGCGATTTAATGGGTCAGGTCGCCAGGCTGACAAGTTCTCAGTTCACGGGCGGATCCTCGTCTGTCGCCGATCTGCATGAAACTCTTCGCTTTGCCGGAGCAACAGCCCGCGAAACCCTTAAGGCCGCCGTATCGGCGCGCACAGGCATTGCTCACGCCGACTTACGGACGGAGGACGGGCATGTAGTTCTGCCCGACATGACACGTATTTCATATACTGAGTTAAGCGCTGAGGCTGCGGCAATCGAGCCTGTTACTGATGTGACACTCCGTCCTGTCTCCGAGTGGACGCGCTTGGGTAAGCCCTATCAGCGGCTCGACATCGTCGCCAAATCCACTGGAACACAGGACTTCGGTATCGATGTGGTGCTACCTGGGATGCTGCACGCGGCCGTTCGCGCCAACCCTGGTCGCGGCGGTGGTATGGCGGGCTACAATGCCGATGCCGCTCTTGCGATGCAAGGCGTGCGGTCAGTGGTCGAGGTGAACGAGGGGCTCGCAGTGATTGCCGAAAACACCTGGTTTGCGTTTCAGGCGGCACAGGCCCTGGAAGTCGACTGGTTGCCTCCTGATTATCCCGCCAGTTCCGCCGAAATGTGGCAAGCACTGGTGGATGCTCGCACGGATGACTTTCGCAACAGCCGTTTGCGCGACGATGGCGATGTCGAGGCGGCACTTGCCGACGCCACGGTGATTGAGGCCGAATACCGTTCGCCGTTTCTGGCCCATGCCGCCTTGGAACCTCTCAGCGCCACCGTGCTGGTCGAGGCGGACCGAGTGCAGATCTGGACCGCAACTCAGATCCCCGCTGTGGTGCGTGACGCGGCGGTAAAGCTGACCGGTGTCGATCCATCCTTGGTCACCGTCCACGCCCTTTCCGCTGGCGGCAGTTTCGGCCGCAGGCTCGACCATGACTATGTGGTGCAGGCGATCCAGATCGCCGCCACCATGCCCGGCACACCCATCAAGACGACATGGAGCCGGGAAGAGGACATGACCCATGATTTCCCACGCCCCCTGCACATGGCCGTTGGCCGAGGGACCGTCGGGAATGGTCGTGTGTTGGCCTACGACCTCGACAGCATCAGCCCTTCACTTGTTTCCTCGTGGTTCGG
Organism: Rhodobacteraceae bacterium XHP0102; assembly: GCA_025751475.1. GTDB lineage: Bacteria > Pseudomonadota > Alphaproteobacteria > Rhodobacterales > Rhodobacteraceae > M30B80. The sequence continues at coordinate 493,134 of JAOWLD010000001.1, read as the reverse complement.
GCGCATCTTCATCGTACCTCCGGGGCCTGACACGATGCTGGTCTGGGGTGCCTTCGACCAGCCCTACGCCATCCCCAACTACCGCGTGACCGGCTATGCTGCGCCGCCGATGATGCCGATTGGCTCCTGGCGCTCGCCGGGGGCCTGCTCCAACAGCTTCTTTCATGAAAGCTTCTTGTCTGAATTAATCCACGCCGCCGGCGCTGATCCACTCGAGGAACGACTGCGTCTAATCGCCGACGCAGACAGCCGCCGCGTTCTGGAGGCTGTTGGCGAAATGTCGAACTGGTCCGGTGCCGATATCGGACCGGGACGCGGGCGGGGCATTGCCTTTGCCCACACCCATGGCGTGCCCGTGGCTGAGGTCATTGACGTCACCATGACAGACCGTGGCATCCGCATCGACGAAGTTTGGATCGCCGCCGATTGCGGTACCGTCTTTGACCCGGTCAACGCCGAGGCCCAGCTTACTGGCGCAGCCATCTTCGGTCTTGGTCACGCGATGAATTGCGAATTGACCTATGAAAACCATGCGGTGCAGCAGACGAACTTTAATTCCTTTGAAGGAATGCGCTTGCACCAGACGCCGCGGTTCCATACACAACTGTTACAACGCGCCGAACGTGTTCGCGGTCTGGGCGAGCCGGCTACCGCTCCTGCCGCGCCAGCCTTGGCTGATGCCGTCTTTGCTGCCACGGGCGAACGCCTGCGCGAGATGCCGTTTAGTAGATCGGTCGATTTCATCTGAGGGCGGTTGTGCGCAGTTCTTTGAAGAGCCCATCCAGATGAACTCTGTTACTGTCGCGGACGTTGTCAATTTGATCGCCACACAAAAAAATAACTAGACTACCAAAGGACAGCTTCTCGCCTTTTCCTCTCGTTTGGAACACATACTTTCGTAGACGTGTTGGTGCTTTGAGCCATATTGTTTGGCTAGGACACAACATGTGACAGCTTGGTGATGATATCTCTCTCACAAAAAAAGGGCTAGCAGTTGCTAGCCCAAAGTTTAGATAATTTGTGTACAGGATTTCACAAATTATAGGGACGGCGCCATGCGCCATGGTCAGAATAAGGACCGAAACGCTTTGGCTTGCAAGTGTGTTTTAGGGATTGCTGAAAATTACACAGTTCAGTCCGGCGCTGTGAACCGTTAAGTTAGTTAACGCGCTGGCGGTTGTATGCAGAAACATATCGCAAATAGCATAGGCCCAAGACAATCAGAGTGATTGAAAGGAAATGCCGGCAATGTCAAACGATGCGGTTCCAGTACTTTCCATAATCGTCCGACGGTTCCATTCCGATTTCAAAGACGACATTTTGCAATCGCTTACTGAACTGCAGAGAGCGGCGGCCAATCAGACGGGGTATCTTGGACATCACAACAGCCTGTCTGAGGACGATCAGTATTGCGAGCTGGTGAATATCTTTTCATTCAATTCAAGGGGGAACCTTCAAGAGTGGGAAAATTCGGACGTTCGCAATAGTTGCCTTGCAAACTTAGATCAGCATCCACAAACGACTACGAAGCACTCTCAATTCAATGAACTTGCCCAAATTTTGCATCCAAAAACCCAGATAAAAAAGATCGAAATAGTTGTGATCTTGATTTTTTTGGATACTCGTCTTGAGCGCACTCTTAGACTACTTTGCCAGTTTTTTGTTTCCCGCAACCTTCCCCCAAGGATGGAAGTCGACTTTGTTGATTTCACTCAACGTTGTGCTCATAAGTTATATCTTTCTTCCTTTGAGCAGTGACATACTTACAAAGCTGAAACAGCGATTTACCAATCGGGCGCGAGATAAATAGGGATATTCTACTTGCCCTCAAAGTTTCTGATGGATTGATGGTACTGTTAATGCAGCAGCTGCGCGAGGACACAAATTTAATCCTAAACGGTGAATTGCATAGATTTCAGAATTAATCGAGTTAAGGTCTTTCTAAGTCTATTCAAGAGATGAGAAGTGCTTCAGTCGTTATGGATAACCTTCTTCACCCTGATAATCGCCATAAGCAGCGATGCCCGAGATGTCAGTCGCCGCTGAATACAATTGTTGTGCACGGGCATGAGCAATGTGCGACTTGCAAGTCCAACATCTTTGAGTGTTGTTCGGGTGATACCTGTGAGACTGATCACAACCTTAGTGTGGGCTACAAGCGGGGGTGAGACCGTACGACATTTGTTTGTCTCTCGCGGAGCCACACTTATTGCGCAACACAGTGTTTAGGACACAGTGTTTGAGCAAAAGCATTGGCGGTTGTGTGCAGCCCACAGTTCTTGAGCTATGGTGGTAGAGACACCGTATTCGGAATAATGTGTGTGAAACACTGTGGTTGGAACAAAAAGGGCGACCCAAAGGCCGCCCCCACGTAGTTGCTATGATTAAAAATCAGAACCTATGTTCGATATTAAGCGCAAAGCTTGATCGATAGCTGTTGCCAACTCTGTCTCGGACAAAGCGGATTTCTGCGTTGCTCAGGCCGTCTTCGGACATGCTGCTCAGTCCAAGTTCTGCACCACCACCACAGTCCTCGACACGGCGAGTGGACATGGTGCGTTCGCAGATTGCACGTGGTGCAAAGCTAAGCTGGCTGCGGCTGTCGGCAAAAGTGTCCGCATCCAGTGCCCAGACAACTTCCGGTCGCAAGGTCAGATTGGCAATGCTCACGTTGCCTACATCCAAGCTCAGCGTGTCATCCACCAGCCCATAGGCCCGGCCAGTGAACCCTACATTACCAATCCAGGTCTTGCCGTAGCTTAATGCAAGCTCGGGGCGGAATTCATAACGTTCGTACTCGTACACACCCGACAGTGCTGCGCCTGCTGTTGCCGTGCGTGTGGTGTAATCGCTGGTCAGTGCCAGCACGTCGTTCTTCATGTCTAGGTTGTTGCGACCAATGCCGTAGCTTAGGAAGCCGTCCAGATACGCTTGGTCAGCAAGTTGGTGAACAGCGTAGCCGCCTGCTGTGACACCTACCCGATCTTGGTCACCCTCGAATGCACCATCGATGTTTGAATGTGCCAGCTCACCGCCGATGAAGTAGCCCAGCATGGTTTGGTCACTGCTCATCTGCTCCCATGCAACACGAGCTGTGAGTGTGGCAGTGCTGCTGCCCGTGTCACTGTCATGCTGCACGTCAAAGTCACCGAAGAACAGGCGACGCTGTGTGCCTTCATAGTTGCCACTCTGCTGGAAGAACTCGCCGCTGGTGCTCAATGTGGCGCCATTTAGCACAAAGGTATCATCCACGTCGAAATCCACGACGTTGCGGCTGGCAAGACCAGAACCATCGCCAGACATTTGGCGGCGGATTTCGATGAACCGTTCACGTGCATCAATTGTCATTCGGCGATTGGCAGCCAATGTGCTGTTGAGCACGCGCTGCGCATCTTCCACGATAACTTGACCGATTTCGCTTGTATTGGCTGCAAATTCAGACGCAGGTGTCGCTGCAGGCGAGAAAGGATCGCCAATCGCGAAGACATACGGTGTATCGTTGTATGTAAACCTCAACCCAAAGGGCTGAGGGTTCTCTAAAGTCCCGGCAGGCGCAACATATTCAACGTTTTCAAATGTATCCTCTTCGGACAAACTACATAATGTGCTCAGCACTGCCGCAATAGCAGTGCTGTCGCTTGCCCCTCCTGCATTGTCCTCAAACACACCAGAACTATCTACACCAAAGTATAAAAGATAATCGGTACTTGTTGCTAAATAAATGTAGGCGCTGTTCGTTGCAATGGTATACTCATAGAAAACGCTACAATTGCCAAAATTCTCACTGATGCCATCAAACTCTTGAATGCCCTCATCAGCAATTGCATTTCCGGCCGAAAACCCTATCGCAATAGAAACAACTGAGAGGGCTTTAAGCGAATTTTTCATTTTTTGTTTCCCCTTTGGAAAGAGCGGTTAAGCGCCCTTTTAAGCCGCATTGTGGTCTATGATGGGCAACAACTCTTACCCTGTTTAGGTTAGCCCTGTATCCTCAGGCACTTAGGCGTAGAAATACCCTACTGGCTCATGTCCCGTCATTAGCGTCACGCGCCAATTTTATGGCAAAGCGCGCCAATCGTACCCGCGGGGTTGGGCCCAAACACGGTCCACAGGCTGAGCGGCGGTAGTGCCAGCTCAGATCAAAGACAAAAATTCAACGGAGTGCACAGCCCGAAGGGGGTTAACCTGCGCGTTTAAGCGCGTCGCGATACTGGGCTGGCGTTGTGCCATACCAGCTCCTGAAGGATTTGAAGAATGTAGCGGGATCTGAATATCCCAATTGATCAGCGATCTCTGTTGTTTTCAGATCATTGCTTTGCAGCAAGCGCTTCGCCAGATCACGCCGCACCTCTTCCTTCAATGCCTGCAGCGTGATCCCTTCGTCGGACAGGCGTCGCTGCAAGGTGCGCGGACTTGTTCCCAAAGAATGCGCAACATCTCTTAATTGAATTTCGCCGGATTGCAGATTTTGGCGGATAATCGACTTAATGACATCCGACAACTGGGCATCCTCATCAGCATTGCTCATTTTTCGGTTGGCTAAGTCATCGCCATCTTTCAGCGCCGCGAACATATCTGCAGCCAATGGCTTGAGGCCCAGTGCTGATTTATGAAATCTAATTGAATTGGATTCGCCAAATGTCACTTTGAAGCCCAATTGTTCTTCGTAGAGCGGCAGGCCGGGCACCGCATCGGTAATGGTTACGGCCACAGGTTTTGGTGGAGTTTTGTAGTTGATCCTCAACATTTCTAGTAGCCAAACCACTGAGAGCAGCAGTGACAAGCTGCCCATGTCTTCACGCTCATGATAATAGAGCAGTTCGAAAAACTCACCATCGTCTTTACGATTCATATATTCAGGTGTTATATCGCCCTTATACTTGATCATCAGCTTGATGGCGTGTCCAAACGTCGGTGCACCACCAAAGGCATGAAATCCAATTCCGCAAGGCACATTTGTGTATTTGAGTGCAATGCGAATTCCGAAGTCAGGGCGACCATCAACCTGATAGGCACTTTCAAAAAGTCGAAGCATCTGCTCTGCTGCAACTGTCGCTGTGGTGTCGTCCGCGATATCAGCATCCACCGCCGCCAGCTGCATGATCTGGTTTAAATTCAACTCCATTAAGCGGAAGGCATGGACGAGCGGCCAGATAGGGTAAGTCTTATTACGCATTGTGCACCTCAATTTTGGAAGGCTCTGCGTTTTGACCGAAGAATGGCCACTTAGACATCTCCAGCATAACGCCAACTTTTAGCCGCAATTTGTCATGGATAAGTAGTTGCAAAGCAGTATTTTCACAACTGGTTCAAGGCAATGTGTTCGAATACAGTGTTTGTAAAAGCTCAATTAAAAACACACTTCCATAGACTTGTTGGTGCAGTGAGCCTACTGTCGCTGTAAGGAGCACAACATGCGGCAGCTGCGCGATGATACACATCTGATACTGGACGGCGAGGTTCGTGTGTATCGCCGTGAGCGCAGTCGGCGTTGGCAAGCAGCGTTCAGCATCGACGGGCACACTGTCCGTGTCAGCACGGGCAAGCGGGACTTGGAAGAAGCCAAGGAATACGCCCGCGATACCTACCTTGAGTACAAGTTCCGCCACAAAAACGATCTGCCCATTGTCACTAAGAAATTCTCTGACGTGGCGAGACTGGCGATTGTGGACATGCGCAAGCAGCTGGACGCGGGCTTGGGCAAAAAGGTGTACCGTGATTACATCGTCTGCATAGAGCGATATCTGATCCCGTTTTTTGGGGCGCAGTATGTGACCTCAATCAACTACGAGAAAATCCAGCAGTTCTACGAGTGGCGGCGGGAGAAGATGGGGCGTGAACCGAAAGCCTCAACGCTGAACACCCACAACTCCGCCATGAACCGCGTGTTCGAAGAAGCTGTAGCTCGCGGCTTCCTTGCCCACAAAGATGTGCCCATGCTGGCCAACAAGGGGGAAGGCAGTGAACGCCGTCCTGACTTTACACGCGACGAATACCGCACACTGATCCGCAAGCTACCTCACTGGATTGATCAAGGCAAAGCAGGGAAGCCTACAGACATGCGCTATCTCATGCGTGACTACGTACTGATCCTTGCCAATACAGGCATGCGGCATGGCACTGAAGCGCTGAACCTACGCTGGAAACACATCACGCTTTTTGAAGAAGATGGGCTCCAGTACTTAGAAATGAGTGTGCGGGGCAAAACGGGCAGGCGAGACATCATCTGCCGTTCAGGCACTATCAACTACCTCAAGCGCATTCACGAGCGCAGCGATGACATCAAGGACATTCACTTTGAGGATTTGCTTCAGCAGCGTGTGGATTTGCCCGTGTTCCGTTTGCCGGATGGCACAGTCTCAAAAAACCTGCACCAGACCTTCCGCGCTTTTGTCACTGAGACAGGGCTGATCACTTGCCCCCGAACAGGGCAGAACCGCACGCTCTATAGCCTACGGCACACCTATGCCACGTTCGCGCTGCTGAATGATGGGATGGATATCCACGCACTGGCCATACAGATGGGTACATCGATTGGTATGATTGAGCGCCACTACAGCCATCTAACGCCGCGTTTGAAGAAGGACATGCTGACTGGGAAACGGTTTGAACTTACTCAAGACGAGTATGTGCGGCAGAGTTTAGAGTAGCTCTACCGCCGCGCTCAGCTGCTCCGCATTCACATCGATATACCGCTGTGTTGTTGAAATATGAGAATGCCCCGCCAACGCCGCGAGCAAGCGCACACCTACTCCCTTGTTCGCCAATCGGGTAATATAAGTCCTGCGTCCCGAATGGCTTGAGGCATCTTTGAGCCCCACAGCTTTATAGATGTCGAGGAACAGTTGGCACATGGTGTTGGCTGAAAAATGCCCGCCTTTCTGGCTTTCAAACAGCGGACGATTTAGATCAGCAAGGTACAATCCTGCTGCATATTCAGCCAATGCACGGCGCAACCGTTGATTGAGGTATACAGTGCGTGTCTTGCCGCCCTTGCTCTGTGCTGCGCTTAGGATGAACTGCTCACGCACATTGCGATCTTCATCAAACACATCGTCACGCCTAAGGGCTGCCAGCTCCTTTGCGCGAAGCCCGGCGTAGAAGCTGAACAGGATTATAGTTTCGTCACGAGTTGGATGACGACGGCTGCGGCAGTAGTGTAATACACGGCGCAGTTGGGCTTCGTTGAGCGTCTGTGCTTGGCGCATGATGCAATCCCCTCAAAACATAATCATTTGCTACAAATGACTGTAAAGTCTGAGGTTTTGATTAGTCGACCGAAATCACACCACTCATGATTTCTATATTTTTCAATAACTTAAGCGAAAATCTCATACTTTGTTACTTCTATGAGGTTTTCTGCTGTGTACTCGCGCTCGTGAAAACTGCGCAGTTAACAGGGCAGTTAGTGGCGCTGCGCGGGCTGCACCAAGTTGTCCGTGTCCAACTGTAACCACGCAGGCCACAATGGTGTCTTGAGGTACACCGCGTCAGACCGCCTGACGCCTTTGGTTCTGTGCTCAAGCAACACGCCCGCCCAGCACAGAGGGCGCAATACACAGCTGTAAAATGCTGATGTCGCCCGCCATGCCATCGGTGCGTCACTGAGTTTGCCGTAGAACACCTCAAACAGCTCGATTTCGGATGAAGCGTTCTCAAGTTCGACATTGAGCACGTTGAGCCACACATCCCATTTGCCGAAAGGCTGTTCGCCGCTGCGGCTGTAGCTGCTGTGATCTATGTTGAGGATGTAAAACGGCACCAAGGTGTTGAGCAGCTGCGCTGGATTTGCCAACAGCTCCGCGCCTCGCTTGGTGATCTTGAACTGCCCCTTGTAGTGCCGCCCTAGTTTGAGCTCGATCAACAAGAAATGCAGCAGCTCAAGCGGCTTAAAGTCATACTCGTTCAGCACCTTGTTGACGCTGAACAACTCTTCGTACCCCATGTTGGGCCAGTCAAAATGTTCAGCAGCCCAGCGCACAAAGACCCGCTTGAATGCTTTGCTGGGCGTAAGTGGAATAGACCCATGATCTTGAGTGTATTGCAGGGTCAGCTGTGCTGCCCGCAACAGAGGCGAATGCGCCATTAAGGCGCTGTCATTGGGAAGTTGCCGAAATTCAATCATGGGGAATTTTTGGCACGGCACTGGCAGTTGTGCCAGTCATATTTGGTGTCAGTACTCCTCGGCCAACATCACCGTAAGCACCCGTGCCGTAACGGTTTCGTCGGCGGATCAGGTGAGTGAATGGTAAGATCAACGCCTAGAGCAAGATATTTGCCCAAAGTTTGGGCGGTTTAGTTGGCGCTCCTCTTTAAACGTCCCAATGATGTAGTGATCACCTTCTGGGAGGCTATATGCTCCATCTGTGTGCAGCATTAAGCGCACGCAAACAGTTCCAACAACTTAAAATTAATGTGCCACCGCGTCGAACACTCATAGTGAAAGCCCCGACATGGAATGGATTACAATTTTTATGAGCGCTTTGGTCGCTATCATGGTGGTTGCCCTTTTATCTGCGTGGGCGATCAAAAGAAAAAATAATGCGGCGAATGAACGTTTGCTACTTCTTCTTTTTCAGGCAGCAGAAGCGACAGATGACGTTAACCATGACTGCCATGAAATGCGACAGTTTCTCGACGCAGTTAAAGCCATGAGGGAATTTGAAGGCGGTGTCAAAGCTGGAAAGAAACTCGCGTTTATGACAAAAATGACGCCATATTACGGGCAGGCATCATTAACGGTACGCGATCGTGCTAGATCAATCGTTGATCAAGTGGTTCATAATAAAATTAACTGAATTACGCTCTTTTAATTCCTAGTATTCCTCAGCCAACATCACCATAAGCACCAGCGCATTGAAGGTTTCATCGGCCGGACCAGGTGATTGCATGGTAAGATCAGAGTCGTAGTAAGAGCTCTACTCAAGCCGAATGAACGGAAGCACGCGTTCGCTATGAACAACGATCACTCAATACAACTCTTGTTTCTGGTAAAAACTTAAAATTTGTCTATTTTGTATTGTGAAATCGATCATTGTCGAAGCTTTTGTTGAGCGCTGCGTTGACAAGCGACTTCAGCATACCCATATACTATTCATCAAGGTCTGCTGCTGTGAACGCCTTCGTTTAAGTATGGTCTTGTTCAACTCAGAGCTAATCTTGCTTAGCGCACACTGTGTAAAAGCCACTGAATAAGTGTGATTAAAAATCGGACTACGTCTGAAAGTGCTTTTGCGAAGAATAACCACTTTCGCTGTTTGATAGATGCCAGTGTCTATACTTACCTAAGTCACAATTACGGTAAGTTGGATTTTAAAATAGCATGTGTGGATGCTCAATCGTGTATTAATCTGCCCTTTATAGCTGTGGGGCTCGATCCAGTTTCTAGTCATATTCATGAGTAATCTTATAGGAGTAATTAGTGCGTATTTTTATCAAGGCACGGGCGACCATCCAAACCACGATTAAGTATATGGTTTGTGTTGCTGCAGTTTCCGCTTTTGCTGTTTCTGCTTTTGCGCAAGATGGTAATGGTCCCGTTCCAGAAAACGCAGAGGCACAAAATTATGGTGACGGCTGGAACTGTAGTCTTGGGTATCGTTTTAATGAGGGGAGCTGTGTACTCATCGCGCTGCCTGAAAATTCATACGCGAATGGTAGATCCTACGGCAATGGCTGGGCTTGCAAACGGGGATACGAGGAAGTTCGTGGCATAAGATGTGAAGTAATTCCTATACCCGAAAATGCATTTTTAAGACCTTCAGGATACGGCTGGGAATGCGAGCGCGGGTATCGACAGCTCCGTGATAATTGCATACCCGTGATAGTGCCCGATAACGCATACTTATCAGCAGATACCACTGGAACTGGATGGACATGTGAACGTGGTTTTGAGCCGTCAGACGACAAGTGTCTTTTAATTGAACTGCCTGAAAATGCACATCTTGACCGCTCAGGGAACTCTTGGAGATGCGATCGTAGTTTTCAGCTTTTGGATGGTGAATGTGTACTAGGAAAATAGCCCGAAAAATCAAGTATAGGTGTAATTACTTATTACCTAATACTATTAAATTTAAATAAAATTCTCATACATTTTCAAATAATAACCTGAAATTTTTTAACATACTTCATGACAGGAAATTAATTATGGCTAGCTTTATAAATAAAAAAATAACCTTACAAAACGCCTTTAAGATAAAAGGCTTTCATGAGACCTTGCCAGCAGGAAAATATGACATAGAGATTTCTGAGCACTGTTCACAAAATAGCAAAACTCAGAAGAAACACTTGAGTTCCGTTATTCTACATCTCCATCCATGTACTTCAAATCCAGGTCTGAAGCGCTCTATTCATTTGCCATTGGTCGAGTTTGAAGCTGTTCTTTCTAAAGATGAGGTGACTTTAAAAAAATCAAAGGATCCTTTTCTTGAGGCGATGATGGCCGATCCATTTATACATCTTATCATGCAAGCAGACGGATATAGTGAAACTGAAGTACGTAATCTTCATGCGCCTTGCTAGAATCAAATTACATAATTTTTAAAAGCCGGTGGGTGGTGGCCAGCCTATTAATGGCACAGCCCGAACGTCCGATGTAGTGAACGAATGTAAGGAAATCGCGAATGAGTGATGAAGATCAGTTGTGGTCGCTTGAAGAACGGTTCTGGATGGAAGGCCTGGACAGCGCACGGCACATGACGGCAAAAGGAGCAGTTTTTGTATTTCCGTACCCTATTGGCATTCTGCAAGGTGAGGCACTTTGGCGGGAGAAATCTGTGGCTCAGAGATGGCGAACTGTATCAATGACGGAACGCTACCTTATGCTAGAAAACGACATTGCTGTTCTGGCTTATCGCGTGTCTGCAGAGCGAGCAGATATACCAATCTATGAAGCTCTATGCACTTCTTCCTATGTCCGAGATCACAAAACCTGGTTGCGAGTAGTACACCAACAAACCCTTAATAATTGACGTTTCGGAATCTGCTCAGTTAGTCTAGGCAACGTCACATTTTCAGGTGCTCTGGGTGCTTCACATCCGACCAAAGTTTACAGTTTAAGCTTGGGTCAGAAAGCCTCCCCCAAAATCAGTTTCTGAGGCTATCAAATGGTAAATGAAACACCGCCACTTGATAGCGCGTCTTATGAGTGCTCCTTTAAGATTTTCTCGAACGAACGTGCAAATCTTCCTACCGACTGGGTCAACCCGTTAGTAGAAGAAGTGATCCAGTATCTTTCGGAACTCACGCTATTAAGCCGCCCCGTTGATCCGATTGCACTTTCTTATGACACTTTGCCAGATTTTGTGCTCTATTGCTAACGACAGGCTCTGATGCAACATGGCGTTTTATCAAATAATCAATACTCGGCGGCCAACATCACTGTCAGCACCCGCGCCGTTACGGTGTCATCTGCGGGGTTGGGCGAGTGCATGGTGTAGTCGAGGTCGAAATAGTCAAATTTCCAAAAGATTTGATGTTCCCCCAAATACAACGACCCAAAGTCATGCTCTCCGTATGGATCATTGTCTGGCGTAAAGTCGTCATAGGCTTTGACGAGGTCAAAGACCGCATAGACCGCATCATGCCCAAGTGCTGCGATGCCCGCTGTGATGGCCACACGACAGCCTGTGAAGTTCTGCCGTGCGTGATCATTAAGTGCTCTTATTCGCTCAACATCGGGTTCACGCATTTGCGCTGGCCTTGGCTGAGCCCGGCTTCAATCGTGGCTGCCGCTGGGTGGCCTTTGCGATGGCTGTGTCCAATTCTCCTGCTGAAGCTGCGGCAATGAATGCATCCAGAACAGGTTCCACCTCTTTGAGTGTTTTGACAAACACAGCATTATTGGTGCCATCAGCAGCAATCACACGTGCCCCATAACGACACTGCACATACCAGCCGCCATCTTGCTCAAAGAACCAAGGCCGCACACGGCGATGCGTTTGGACTGAGACCCGTTCCCCGACCTCGTTGGTCATCCACTTATGCCGTTCGATCCTATGATCTTTGCCCTCAAGTGCAGCGGCAAAGACCAGCTTTTGCTCTTTAAGCCCCGCCACGAGCTTTTCACGTCGGGCGATCACAGGATCACGTGTGTTGCTTTTAGTGACTGTTTTGAAGTTGAGTTTTGCCAATGCATTCATCTGCTTGCTCCGATATTTTCGTTTTATATCAGAAGCATATGGTCAGAGATGTGTTTGGACGACCGAAAAGATTAGCCCGTTGCTTCTGAGGCAGATCAGCTTTTGGATTCGAGTTGGCACAGGCGTTCTTAAGCAGGTGGCTGTATAAACCCCTCGCGGTGTATGGCCCGTGCTGATAACCAACAGCAGTGTTATTGAGGAGCTATCGGATGAACCCTTGGGACCAACGTTTTGCAGCAGATGATTATGTGTTCGGCACAGAGCCAGCAAAGGCATTGCTGAAACTTGAGACCTTCCTCGTTCCTGAAGGTAAGACATTGGTTGTGGCAGACGGTGAGGGCAGAAACTCTGTATATCTCGCTAGCAGGGGCTTTGACGTTACCGCGACTGACTATTCTGAGGTGGGCTTAGCTAAAGCAAGGCGCTTGGCCGAGGAACGCAATGTTTACGTTCATTATGTGGTGGAAGACATTTTTGAGAGAGATTGGTCTTCTGAGCAATACGATAATGTGGTCGCTGTGTTCATCCAATTCGTTCCACCGAGCCACATGACTAAAGTGCTGTCCGGTCTAGCAACGGCCCTCAAACCCAACGGAACGTTATTGGTTCATGGCTACACACCCAAACAGGTTGAATTCGGCACTGGTGGCCCACCCAATCCTGAGCATCTGTATACAGAAGCAATGCTGCGTGATGTTTATCAGCATTTAGATATTCGACTGTGTGAAGCATACGAAGACATGCTGGATGAGGGTTCAGGGCACAGCGGTAAATCTGCGTTGATTGACTTTGTAGGAATTAAAAAAGCTTAACTTCTGTCAATTATTGACGTGCGTACATAAACCGAAACTACGCCCATAAAAAAAGCGCCTCGCGGTGTCATCCGCTGACGCTTGATGTTCATTTGATTTCTTCGTTCGCTCGCTGAGCTCTTTTTCGCTGTGTTTGATCAATTGCTGTTTGAGCATTTGCTGTTTGACGCCACTGAACAAGGATGTGCCAAGATTTTTGTCTACGACACGATCCAGTTTTAATTATCAGATATGCGTCAGTGCGAAGGGGCCTTGCCGCGCTCCGCTAGGGCTGTGATGCCCTCTGAGGAATATCTTGCCCAGTAATCCGCAAAAGCCATCTCAGCTTGCTGCATCCAAATGGGACCTGCTGCTTTATTTATGCGCAGGGCCTGTTGTTCATGCTCGTAGGCCTGCATTGTCTCTGCACAGCCTGCGTCCCAGGTGATGTCCAACAGCTGTGTGTCCGCACCCATGCGCCAGTATTCGCGGGTCGCGTAGTTGGCCACTTCCCATCGGTCGATCACCGGCATGATCCAGTTTTTGGCTAGAGGTGCTGTTTGTGTATGATGCTGTGCCCAAACTGCGTTTAGCGCACAGCAAACATGCACCGGGTCCGCAATGGGAGACTTGAGCAAAAAGTGTATGTGGAAGTTCTCGCTGTCACTGCCTTCATGGGCAAAGCACCAGCGCGGCACACGTATGTTCTGGCGGTCTGCCGCATGACCAAAGAACACACGGTCTACGCGGTTCCAGTATGAGCGGAGGAGTTTGTCGGCGGTATTGCGGCCAATCGTGCGCCCATTAGTGAACTTGAGCGTGCCGAACACGTCCCAGTCCTGCTCCAGCAGGTGCGTCATCAAAGCTCTGCATTCCTGTTTGCGCCGCGCGAATGTCATGCAATCTCCTCCGCGTGTATTTATCAACGCGCGGAAGAAGATTTTTGTAAAAAGGCTCATATTATTACTGGACGATCTGAGTTGAGAACTACACCTCAGAATGCAAATTCAGCACCTGTGTTCGGGGGCTTATTTTGAAGCGCCGCGCACGTAATCTTCAAGATACTGAAACTGCTCATACGCAGACATCTGGTTCCATTGAGCGGCAAAGACATTGCTTGCTTCTCGCGGGAGATTTTCAAAGATAGAACGATCGATCGCGTGAATGAGATCAGTTTCAAGCTGATCCAACATGTCATGATAGGGATTTACCGGCTCGTATTCATCCGCCAACGCGCTTACAGCATGGCGCTTGTAAACGAGGTCACGCACATCAGCATCGACAACCTGCGACAGCCCCTTCAGTTCTAGCATCAGTGTTTGCCTATCCATGATCTGTCTCCAACATTGTGCAGATTTGCGTTTGTTCATCTGCTGTGAGCGTGGGCCAGCGAGCGGCGAAGGCGCGGGCTTGGTTCTCGGCCAGAACGGTTTCAGCGAGCGGCACAAAATCCGCCTGTTCTGTGTTTGAGGTTTTTGCGGCGGTAACCACTTCGCGAAGCCCATAGAGTTCAAAGAGCCTGAACTCTGTCCGCATATCCTTGACGTAATCATTCATGGAGTGCCTCCTGACGCTTGGTTCAGGATGCTGGCAACTGTGCGTGGCTGCGCAGAGGCAGGAGGCCTAAATTGTCGTGCTGCGTCCACTTGTTCTTCGAGGTAATCGATGAAGTCGCGTGCATCACCCGTGAAGTTCGCCATCAGCTGCTGCACAATGGTGGTCGTGACGTTTGCACCTTCAGCTGTGAGGATCGCATGGGCACGCGACACCCAATCAAGCGGTGCGGGCTTTTTGACTTCCACACAGCGCATGCGGCTTTGCAGGGCGGGCTTCAGCTTTTTAATATAGTTGGTACTAGCCAGAAGCTGCACACTCCTGTGCTGCTCAATAAAGGTTCGGGTTTTGCCTGGAAGCGCACCCTCGATCTCGTCGATCTCATCGATGACCATGATTGCGGGCGTGCCGACAGGCCACATCTGAAGCTGCGCCATGTTGAGCATTTTATCGAAGATGCCCTTATTGGCATCCGCGCCGTTTACGGTGAAGTCTTCACACTCAATGCCTGCTTGAGCAAACTGGGTTTCTGCAATCAGGCGCAGGGCTTCAGATTTGCCCGTACCAGGTGCGCCATAAAGCAACAGAGGCTTGGAGGGGCGGGCATAGGCGTAGCGGTCAATGATCGCGGCGACATTAGGGTCGGCAAATACAAGGTCCTGCACAGACCGCGGCCTGTGACGTTCAGCGAAGGTCATAGGGATATCCTTTCGGGAGAAGAGGGTTCACGCTGCGGGACGTCAGCATGCACGCCCCGCAACGAGTTTGGTCACTCGGCTGCCGGGACAGCGGCGCTGATGTGTACTTTGGGCGACATGGCCGCAAAGAGCTTGGGCGCAAAAGTTTTGACGTCTTCTGTGCGCCGCTTGGCAACGTCAGCTGCCTCAAGACCTTTCTGATCATCCTGCGCTTTTTGATCGAGATACTTGCCCGATGCGATCAGCACCGTATCGATCACCTTGGCATCGTTGTTGCCAAACAAGAGATCACCTGTGCCATCGGGATTGCAGCGGATAAGGCCAACGACATAGTCCTCATCATATTCGCTGTTAGGCTGGATGAACTCAGGCAAATCAAAACTCGCCACAGGAATGCGGGCCATGTTGAGACCGGCTACAGCAATTTGCTTATAATCACTCGAGGTCATCGACTTACCATCTTTGATCTTTGTTAAGCGACGTACCTCTTCTACGCCCCCACATTCTTCGATGTAGCTCGTGAGGGTTTGCTCTTCTGGCTTCAGATCATGCGCAATCGTAAGAACCCGTGAATAGGCCATTTCTCGGTTGCCCTCTTTGCCAAAAACATAGCGGATCACCTTTAGACCCAAGCTGGTGCTGGTCCGTGGCTTCATATTGCGATCTGTGAGCAGAGAATTCAGCGAACGACGCTTGGCCGTGTCATCTTTCATTTCAGCAAACACGGCATAACAACGCTCGAGGATGGCATAGAGCTCATCATTCGAGGCTTTCAGGGTGCCCTCCTCCCAAGCCGCACGAGCAGCTGAGATTTGGTCGAGTGTTTTCTCAAGTTGAACTTTATAAGTTGTATCAGACATAGGTTGTCCTTTCTGTCAGGCAGCAAGGCCCTCGGGCGGAGAGCCACAGGGTCGCGATTCGACCTTGCAGCTCCAAGAATGTGGACAAACAAGCTATTCGTCTTACCTAACGAAGGTGTTGGAACTCGTTGAGTCACGTGGCTCATGCCACAAAAGCCGGTCACGCAATGCGCCGACCTTCAAACACGCTGCGCCCAGTTTCAGCTATTCATCTGGGAGTAAAAAGACCCCTAACCCACCCTATCGCGGAGCTCCTAACTGGAAATGCTCGGTCTATTACTATTGGTGGCTGTATCTGCGTTATAACCAAGATTACCGCGACACATGTGCTAATGGTGGCATTGGTGCTTGCAGTGATCTCTATCGCGATTTTGGTGATATTTACGGGCAAACGTTTCGCACGTGGTGGGCAAGCCATAGTCATTTGTTCACCGAGCCAACAGCTGTCGCCCTGGCCGAACACAAACACGACTTTGGGGATGGCGCTGACATTGTAGATGTGCAGATTGATGTATCCTTGGGTGCGGAAGCAGTCGAACGCAGTCTAAAAGCATTACACACGCAACTGCTCTTCCCAGAACGAGCGGCTGTTCATCGATCAGCCGCAGTATATCCAGTAGCCCGCCGCCCCGTACTGATGAACCTACACCGACACCTTGCGGTTTATAAATGGCGCAAGCGGTGCCCCGATATGACTGATGAAGATATAGCTGACCGCGTGGGCCATCATGCCGCCGCTCAGACAAACGGGATTTCGCGCAGCTACATGCAGCGGTTAGGCCATTCGACACGCGAGATTGATATCGAACTGAGACGGGCAAAACGCAAAGCCGTGCAGCATGATCTGCGCTGTGCACACTTGCTTATCGAGGGCGTTGGAAGAGGCGAGTTTCCTGTGCGCACGAGCGGATAGTGTTTGTGTAAGGTTGATCGCTTTAATCAAGAAAATTTGACGAACCCATACACCCTTAGGCAGATTAACCTAACACGCCAAATTTGGCTTTTTTCTGTTCGATAACATTTGGATGCGCAGTGACCTTCGAGTCACCGCCTAAAAAGTTTACTGTGTTAAACCTGTAAACGAGTTTACGGTGTTTGCTCCGTAAATTTTCCAGAAGCCTGAAAATTCTTGTGGTGTTTTACCCATTTGAACGCAGTGCAGGACTGAAAAATCAAAAATTGCGGCAGTGCTTTTGCCTGCTTGTCTCGTGTGCTGCCTGACATCGCGGCCCATACACTCGCCCTTTTTTGTTGTCAGTGCACTCAAACTTAAGAAGTAAGTGGCAAAATATCGGCTAAATATCTGTATATATTTGATATTCAGGAGGCAACATGAGCGTAAAACTACTTGAACATTTGAGAGATGAGCTGATTGGGAGTGGCGCCGTACGCAACACACCAGAGTTTTGTCGGGCCTGGCTGGGGCGCAGTGAAGGTTACATTCGCACGCTGCGCAATCATGGAACTGGGCCGAGTGTTGAAACACTTGCGATCTGTTCGCACAAGCTGGGGCATTATGCTGAGCGTCTGCGAGCCACAGGATCGGCTGAACACGGCAAACTGGCGCTGCAATTTGAGCGCCTCAAAGGCTTGTGTGATCAGACCATAGCGCGACAGGCGGAGGCTGTTTGGCGAGCACCTGAAAGGATGAGCGCATGAACATGTATCCGAAATGGGTCTTGCAGGATAAAAAATCTGCCGCGCGGATTTTTCTAGGTCAGTACTTTTCCCCTCAGCCTGGTGATTTTGCATCACCCCAGTTTTGCAAAGGGGGCCCTCATGGATGATCGTGATGAACTGCGCCGCCTGATTGATGTGATCGAAAAAGGATCAGGAGCTGCAAGTGTTGAGCAAGTGATGGACGACCTCAAAACTTTTGCCAACACAGCAAGCTTCCTCGCAAACAAACTCGATGGCAGGCTCAAGGCGAAAGATGCCAAGCCAAAAGCAAAAAAAGCGGCTGCAGCTCCAAAGGCACCAATGCCTATTCCAAGGTCTCCAGTAAAGCCTACCAAACCATCCCAATCTCCAGAGCCTGCCAGCAAGCCCATGATCAATGCGATCTCTACTGGCATCTCGCAGGCAGACTTTGATCGCCTCAAACCGCAGTCACCACAGGCGCCTATCAGCTCAGTCGCGCCTTAATGGCGTCAAAGATCCGCTGTGCGGGCCCTATGTGGGGTGGACGGTGGTAACGCTAAGTCAGTGTAGCGGCACACGTGAGTTGATGTACTGCGCCTAAAAGCGAGCTAAATATTCACAGATTTTGGTTGAGGGAACGTGCTCCTCAAATCTAGACCCTATGGCTAGGATATGCATAGCTCGAATGGTGCTTCATGCGGATGCAATGTGGGGCGTCGGCTTGGGTGCAACGAATATCGACCCTAAACATCCACTCCAAAGGCTTGAACTCCTTGAGCAATAGCTTTACGAGTCACCCAGATTGTTAACGAGCATCTACAGTGAAACCTTATCACTTTACTCCGGAAAATATCGAGGCGAAGCATAGGCTTCACACTATTTCTGAGAACGGTGAACAGCCAAAAGCCAGTCTGAATTCGTTAGGGTGTACAACGCTTAACGCGCCACCGCGTTTAGTTGACTGCGGCAAGCAGTCTGCTAGCGCAGAACGCCTCACAACGTGCCTGCCCCGCAGTATGTATTATGATGCTCATCCACGCTCGCACGACATTCGAAATTCAGAAAGTACCCTGAGAAAAAAACGTGTTGCCATAATCTTAGGGTATTTCAACGGCCAAAGTTATATTAAAGAGCAACTAAACTCCATCTTTAGACAAACTCATAAAGAGCTTCATGTTTTTATCTTTGATGATGCATCTAAAACTCCGATTTCGCTTGATGGACTAATTTTTGATCAGCATCCAACGTCAAAAATCACCCTTACCACCAGCGGTGACAACGTCGGTTTCACCAGTAATTTTCTAGGTGGCTTAGCGAGCATACATACTGAGTTTGAATACTTTGCCTTCGCCGATCAAGATGACATCTGGCACAATGACAAATTGGATAGAGCAATTAAGGCGCTAGAAACTATCCCCTCTGACACCCCAGCTCTTTATTGCGCTCGTACGGAAATCGCTGATGCGATTTGTATGCAGACATTGGGGTATTCGCCACGGTTCAATAAGCCCCCGTCTTTCGCCAATGCGCTTGTTCAAAATATCGGCGGTGGCAATACCATGGTTTTTAACCGAGCTGCGCGCGATCTCATTATAAACGCAGCGGTAGATAAGACTGTCGTTTCACATGACTGGTGGTCTTATCAAATCGTGTCTGGTGCAGGCGGTTGTGTGGTGTATGATCCAGAACCTTGCCTCAAGTATCGACAACATGAGCACAATATAGTCGGCGCTAACACGAGTTGGCGTGCACGTTTTCTTCGCATTCGCGGCCTACTCCAAGGCCGATTCCGTGCATGGAACGACATTAATCTCAAGGCCTTGTCGGAACATTCGCACGTACTCACAGCGGACAATCGCAAGATCCTCAGTGATTTCATAGAAGCGCGTCAGTCCTCGCTGATTAAGCGTCTTTTTCTTTTTAAACGGTCTGGCATCTATCGCCAAACCTTGTTCGGCAACCTCGGGCTATTGCTCGGAATCATTTTGAACAAGGTGTAGCGATGACCATTTTAGTAACGCTCCGATACGCTGGTTTGGGTGGCGAATAAGAAGTATGAAAAATCTAATTATGCGCGCGACACGCATGGCCACTATGCTTTTTACTACCTTCAACCTTCTGATTAGTGTTTCTGGTGGATCAAGATCAGCTGTGATCAAGGGATTAAAAGTGCTGAGATCCGAAGGCATCCGTGGCGTTGTTCGACGAATGAACTACCTAACTGCGGGTGTATATGGTGAATCTGCGGTCCAAAACTCGGCCCACGGAAACATGAGTTTTGTCAACGCTACGATCCCCAACAGGAGCAACGTGCTTTTCAGCAAATGGCACATTATCTATTGCAGTGCTTCGGTCGACACTGATCGACTATCCGGTGTTCCTATTACAATCAGCGCCGTTACACATAATTCGGAAAGATGGCTGCCTGAATTCTTCAGAACACTGCGAATACAAAACTTTCCTTTGAGACTTATAAACATTGTTTTTGTCGATCACCAGTCTTCGGACAACACGGTGGGTTTATTAAAGAAGTACAAGGCTGAACTCGGAGACGAGTTTCGCGCCTTCCAGATAATCCAGCGCCTGAATGACGGCTTTGGTTCAGGTCATCATGCGGCTATTCAGAAAAGCAATGATCAGTTCGTCCTGGTTACTAATGTCGACCTTGCGTTTCATCCAGAGAGTATAGCTCGTGCGGTCGCAGTGGCTATGGTGGATGAGCCCGACGTGGCAAGCTGGGAGTTTCGCCAGTATCCCTATGAACATCCCAAGTACTATGATCCGATCACATTGGAGACCGCATGGTCTTCACATGCGTGTGTACTGATGCGGCGCAGTGCCTATATGGCGGTCGGTGGTTATGAGCCCCGTATCTTCATGTATGGTGAGGATGTGGAGTTGTCCTATCGGTTTCGCGGTGCCGGCTTTAGACTGCGCTATCTACCAAAGATCGGCGTTACACATTTTGTGGACTTTCAGGAGCCCAAGATGCGGCCTCATCAATTGTCTGGTTCAATTGCTGCAAATCTTCTTCTGCGGATTCGGTATGGCAGCGAGGAGGAAGCCGCCGAGGGCTACAAGATGCTCGCTGCATTGATAGAGGGTGAGACGGATCTCGATCGACGCGCAGCAGTGCAGTCAGCTGCTGCCATCGTGAACCGTAACAAAGACCATTTTACACGCGAGAAACGGCCAAGCGTGAACGCCGCTTTTCCATTCAACGGCTTCGATTATGTCATGTCTCGGGGTGGTCATGATGTTCCAATGCATTGTTTACAAGACGGCATTAAAAATGGAAAGGTCAGCGTTATCACACGAACGCACGGTCCCGACATCGCTTCATTGCGCGAGGCCATCGTATCTGTATTGAACCAAAGCTATAGTAATGTGCAGCATATCATTGTTGAGGATAGAACTGATTTCGCAGGTGATCTGATACGTGCTATCGCGGCTTCATACGATTTCGATATTCAGTATCACCAGTCAGCTGGAACAGGTAGAGCGAGCGCCGGAAATCATGGCCTCGGCCACGCGACCGGGGATTATTTGATGTTCCTTGACAATGATGATTACCTTTTTTCGGATCATGTGGAGTTGCTAGCTGATAAGCTGCAAACGAATTCTGGATTGCTTGCAGCCTATGCATTGGCATGGGACGTGCAGACCGTTCCGGATGATAACGAAGGTTATCTTGAAGTGATGCACACAATTCCCAACATGCATCGCCTTCCGTTCGATCGTGAGCGCATGAAGAAATGCAACTTCATTCCTATCCAGGCTATCTTGTTCAGCAGGAGCCTTTACGAGCAGTATGGTGGCTTTAATTCAGAGTTGGACCAACTGGAAGACTGGAACCTGTGGTCGCGTTACTCTGGCGCTTGCAAATTTGAATTGATTCCGAAGGTTACCTCTGGCTATCACACGCCCTTTGATGCTGAGATTCGAGCCTGCCGACAAAGATTGTTGGATGGTGCCTATGAGCGGGTTCGGGGCCTTAACAGATCTGAACAGGTAAAATTTTTTGGCAGCGAATGAGCGGAGAGCGCAATCTATCAAGATAGGTTTCTTACACATTCCGAAAGCTGCAGTCATGTCGTTCCATCAGGCGATGGCCTCAAACTTCCTGCAAGCTGATATCAGCCCTTTGCGCCATGATAGTCAATATAAAGATGTGAACTTCTTGGAACTCTTGGACACTCATAGTTTCTCTTCCGGGCACATCAACTTTGACACGTTCCAGAAGCTTCAAGTCGAAAAACTGGTTTCCATTGTTCGCGATCCAATTGAACGGGTCGTGTCGGTTTACAACTAACATCACAATTACAAGCCGCGCGACGGCGAGAAGGTGACGCAGGACGTTCGTTGCGCAAAGAATAATTCCTTCTCCGACTGGATCAGGACGGGCAATGAGGCCGTCATATAGGATTTATCGAATGGCATGGTGCGGAGGTTGTCGAGCATTTATTTTAAGAACGCTGATATGACGCCTTCGCACCTTGATATCGCATTAAATAATATTAATAAGATCGATCTGATCGATTTTACCGCGATGGAGCCGGGGATCATCCGTATCGAGAAATCTTACAATCTTTCGATCAAACTATCGGTTCTAAACACGAGCAAATACACCATTTCAATCGAGGGTATTTCGGATAGGGACTTGATATATCTCAAAAGCTTGAATGAGGTCGATATTGAGCTTTTTGATTATGCTAGAAGTTACTTTTTAGGGCTAAGTTAGAAGGTCGATAAGAATGAGCGACAAATTGTTTGCGCCTCCTGGGCATTACTATAGTCCGATCCCTGACGTAGAAGATGTCAAGGTGCGCCTTGAACGTATGAAACGCTTTAGCCCGACGATTCCGGCCGGAATCAATCTTGACCCAAAGGCAATGGTCGAATTCTGGCACCAGCTGGCCCCTTTTGTTGCAGATATCCCATTCAAGGATCACGCGGCAGAGTCCGGCTACCGATACCATTATGTCAACAACATGTATTCCTACGGGGACGCGACGATATATTATGGGATCCTCTGCAAGTTTCGTCCAATGCGGATCATTGAAATTGGATCAGGTCACTCTTCCGCGCTCGCGTTGGACACGATTGACAAAATCATGCTCGGAACCAAGACGACCTTCATCGAACCCTATCCCAATAATCTGCATAAGCTTATCGGCGACGGCTACAATGAAGAAAATGTCACAATCATTGAAGACAAAATTCAGAATGTCGACACTGAATTGTTCAAGTGTCTTGAATATAATGACATTTTGTTTATCGACAGCTCCCATGTTGCCAAGACCGGCAGCGACCTCCTCTTTGAACTTTTTGAGATACTTCCGATCCTCAAACCCGGCGTGATTGTTCATTTCCACGATATTTTCTGGCCTTTCGAGTATCCGGATCGCTGGCTCATCGAAGAGAACAGGGGATGGAACGAGATATATTTTGTCAGGACGTTCCTAACCTATAACGATAAGTTCCAGATATTATTTTTTAATGACTATTTCGACCGTTGTCACAAGGATGAAATAGCAAAGCATGACACGCCGTTTGGCCGGAATCCTGGAGGTGGCTTGTGGCTTCGTCGTCTTTAGTCATAATGCTTGCCTCGAGTATTAGTGTATCCATATTTCAGTTCCTGATCCGTTACCGCCGGGCGGCGTTGGGGCCATTGTGGTTGCTGATCGACCCATCGCTGTTTATTATATTACTTGGGCTACTTTACGCCGAGATCGGAGCTGCAGTGCAAGAGGTCTTCATTCCGCATCTCGCCATCGGATTGATTACATGGACGCTGATCAATGGGTTCATGGTGGGACCTGCGACATTGTTTCAGCGCAACCGTCCTCAGATTCTCCAAGGTGCGATGAATTATTTACTGCATCATCGGGATGACCATGCGCGGTTTGGCGCTGCAGCTCGATTGCGCTATGAAAGCACATTTAATGGAAAAGCGATGGGCGAGGCATATGCACGTTTCTTTCGAGCGGCAGTCCCACAATGAATGAAATTCTTTCTAGCTTTAAAAAGCTATCCCTCATATCCACCTTAGGTTTGCACGACATCCGCGGCCGTTACCGCCGCTCGGCAATTGGTCCGTTCTGGTTGACCATCAGCATGGGTGTGATGATCGCCACCATCGGTGTTGTCTTTGGGCAGATCTTTAGGTCACCAATGGATGAATATCTACCATTTCTGGCAGCAGGCATTATCTTATGGGCGTTTTTCACTGGCACTATCAATGAAGGTTGCACTGGGTTTATTGAGGCGGAAGGGATGATCAAGCAGCTACCCATTCCGCTGTTTGTCCATATTTTACGGGTGCTTTGGCGTAATCTTCTAATACTTGCTCACAACATTCTGATCTTGCCGTTGGTGTTATTGGTCATGGGCAAGGGTATTGGGCTAGAGGCGCTGCTGGCGGTTCCGGGTTTGTTTCTGGTGGCGGTGTGTTTGAGTTGGATAGCATTGCTGTGTGCCTTGCTATGCGCACGGTATCGCGATTTGGCGCAGATTGTTGTTAGTGTGTTGCAGGTGGCATTTTACCTCACGCCAATTATCTGGATGCCGTCGCTCTTGCCGGATCGTATGGGCGCGACCTTTCTTCAGTTCAACCCGTTTTACCATTTGCTGGAACTGATACGTGCACCACTGTTGGGAGCCGTACCCAGCTTGACCAGTTGGTTGGTGATTTTGGTAATTGCTATTGTTGGCTGGGGCTTTACCCTACTGGTTTTTTCTCGTTTACGCCACCGTGTGGCGTACTGGTTGTAACGATATGGCACAGATTCAATTCATTCAGGCTGGGGTAGAGATCCCTATTTTTAATGCCAGCAGTCGCTCGCTAAAAACTCGGTTGATGCAGGTAGCTACAGGCGGCAGGCTCAGTGCCGATCAAAGCGGACACGTGGTGATGCGTGCTTTGCAGGATTTGAACTTCACGCTGTCCGATGGTGATCGCGTGGGTTTGGTGGGGCACAACGGTGCGGGCAAGAGTACGCTTTTGCGTGTGTTAAGCGGCGTGTATCACCCCACGCATGGAAGCGTAGTATCAGAAGGTTATGTTGCCTCACTCATTGATGTTTCCCTGGGCATTGATCATGAAGCCACGGGCCGTGAAAACATCTTTTTACGCGGGGCGTTGTTGGGCCTCACTAAGAAAGAAGTGTCTGCCAAACTGAACGAGATTATCGAGTTCTCAGAGCTCGGTGACTTTATCGATATGCCCATGCGGACTTATTCCAGTGGCATGCACCTAAGGCTAGCATTCTCAGTATCCACTGTTATTCGTCCAGAGATCTTGTTGATGGATGAGTGGCTCTCGGTAGGTGATGAAGGATTCAAACACAAAGCAGAAGAGCGCCTAACAGAACTGATCCAAGCAACCAAGATCTTGGTGATCGCAAGTCATTCGCGCGATCTAATCATGAAGACCTGCAACCGCGTGCTATGGCTGGAACACGGCAATATCAAAATGGACGGTGCGCCTGATGCAGTGTGTCAGGCATATTTTGGTTAGGAGTGTTTCACACAAACTTACCCATTGCTGTATTGCAGAGGATTATAAACTCATTACTTGTTAAAACGTCTCTTAATTTACTGTGGTGAACACCGCTTACAGCCTGAGAAATACATTCACGGATTAGCGCAGTCTGATACACACCTAGATATTTACTAAATTTTATTATTGTAAATCAATTATTAAGCGTTAAGTGATTTAATTGCAAATCCGTGTACACCGGTTCGATTCCGGTACTCGCCTCCAACAAAATCAATGACTTAGCTGATTTTTTCTTCGCAAAATAGCGATACACACCTGATACACACTATACACACCGGAGCCTGCGTGCGTTCGCTGTGTTGAACAGGGTGTTTTAGGTGCTGCCTGAATCGGTGCTTTTTTAGCCGTTTTTTGGGGTAAGACGCTGTGCTGAACAGGGCAAAGGCTGCAGATTTCTGCCTGTGCCATAATATGCGCAGTTTTCCTAAGTGCCCCTGCGCTGTATGCTGTTGACATGTCACAGGATGTCCAAACCATCCGCATCAGCGAATATGTGCGCTTGGACAAGCGTCAACGCAGCGCCAAATGGCAAGCCCGCGTGAAGCTCGCAGACGGCAGCTGGCATAGGTTCTCTACAAAGACTGAGGATGTTGAGCGTGCCACAGATTTGGCGATGAAGTTCTTTTACACCGCTGAGGATCGCGCCAAGAACAACCTGCCGCAAAGCACCCGTAAGTTTAAGCGTGTGGCTGAGTTTGCGCGAGACAGGATGCAGGAAGAGTTGGATGCAGGCGGCGGGCACATTGTGTTCAAAGACTACATCACTGCTATCGACAAATACCTTGTCCCCTATTTTGGCGGCTATGATGTCTCCAGCATTGATGCAAAGGCACTGGTGGATTTTGGCAAGTGGCGCACGGAGAAGCTGGGGCGCAAAGCGCATCACAGCACCATCAATACGCACAACACGGCTTTGAACCGCGTGCTGGATGAAGCCGAGCAGCGTGGCTGGATCACGCATGCCATTCGCCCAAAGCCTATCAATGACGGTATCAAGACCAAAAGTCGGGGCAGCTTTACCCGTGAAGAATACCGCATGATCTATGAGGAGCTGCGCGGGTTCCACAAACTCACAGACAAGCCCATCACGGCTGGCACACGCGAAGTTCTGCGCAACTATGTACTGATCCTTGCCAACACTGGCATGCGGCATGGCACGGAAGCCCTAGATCTCAAGTGGAAGAACCTGCTTTGGCTGCAAGAGGAGGATCAGACCTATCTGGGACTGTTCGTAGACGGCAAGACAGGTCAGCGGCCTTTGGTTGCACGAGATCGCGCGATAAGGCCTTTTGAACGTCAGATTGAAATCAACCCTAAACTGATGGGCATGACGCTGAATGAAGTGATCGACGCCAAACTGGATGAGTATGTGTTTGTCACACGTTTGGGTCAGCGGGTGGCGCGGGCGAACCTATCGCGCAATTTCGAGAAGCTCCTAGAAAAGCTTGGGCTTACATACGGCGCAGATGGGAAGAAGCGAACGCTCTACAGCTGGCGTCACTTCTATGCGACACTGGACCTACAGCGCGGGCTCAGCACTCATGCACTCAGCAGGCAAATGGGCAACAGCACGGGCGTGCTTGACCGGTTTTACAGCAAGCTATCGCCCTTTATGAACCCAGGGCTGCACTCGGGGCGCGATTTGCGCAACGAGCAGCTTGAGCTGAAAAACACCGTGACTGTGGCTGAGCCAGTGCAACAGTCTGTAGCGCCTGTTGAGGCACAAGAGGCCCCTGCTCTTTCTGCGGCCTCCAAAGCCTTTGATTTGTTTGATGCGGGGAAACTGAGCGAATGCGCCCTGCTGATTGCCCTCGGTGTATCACGTGCCGGGTATGATCCGAGCGAAGAGCTGCGCCTACGTGCCTTGATCGCGTTTGAAGCGGAGAAGTTAAGCGAAGACGGATTAACGCGGGTGTTGGGCGGCTAGTGGCCTAAAACGATAATCAAAGTAGCTCTACCGCTGCACTCAGCTGTTCTGCATTCACATCAATGTACCGCTGTGTCGTCGAAATGTGGCTATGCCCTGCCAGAGCTGCCAGCAAACGCACACCCACGCCCTTGTTGGCCAGTCTGGTGATGTATGTGCGCCGCCCCGAATGGCTTGATGCGTCCTTGAGGCCCACAGCCTTGTAGATGTCCAGGAACAGCTGGCACATGGTGTTGGCCGAGAAGTGCCCGCCTTTTTGACTTTCAAACAGTGGACGGTTTGGGTCCTGCAGATACAGTTTTGCGCCGTATTCCGCTAAAGCCCTGCGTAGTCGCTGGTTCAGGTACACGGTGCGTGTCTTGCCGCCTTTGCTCTGCGCTGCGCTCAAGATGAACTGCTCACGCACGTTGCCGTCCTCATCAAACACATCCCCACGCTTGAGTGCTGCCAGCTCCTTAGCCCGAAGCCCTGCGTAGAAACTGAACAGGATAATAGTCTCGTCACGAGTTGGATGACGACGACTGCGGCAGTAGTGTAATACACGGCGCAGTTGGGCTTCGTTGATTGTCTGTGCTTGGCGCATGGTGCGATCCCCTGAAAACATAATCATTTGCTATAAATGACTGTAAAGTCTGAGGTTTCGGTTGGTCGACCGAAATCACGCCACGCATGATCCTTATATTTTTCAATGACTTAGGAGAAAATCTCATAGAATGCTAATTGTATGAGATTTTACACGACAGCGTTCTACTCGCTTGAACTCGCACTACTGTAGCCGCGCGATCCGGCCCAACAGCACCTCGCGCGAAATCTCGCCTACATGTGTGTGAGCAAGCAGCCCGTCAGTGCCGATGAATAAGGTCACAGGCAAGCCCACGGTGCCATAATGCTGTGCAAGCATCCCGCTGGTATCGATCAGTACGTGTTCTGGCTGCAGATCATGTTCGGCGAGGTATCGGCTGACATGGGCCGCAGTTTCGCCTTGGGGCGCGAACAGGAACACAAGGTCATCACGTTGTGCTGCGACTTCTGTGAGCATGGGCAGCTCACGGCGGCAGGGCGGACACCACGTGGCCCAAAGGTTGATAATGATCGGCGTATCTGGCGGCACCAATGCGCTAAGGTGTATTGTGTCGTTCGCGATTGTGGCCAAGGGCTCTGTGGGCAATGCAACCGGCTCACGGGGCGCGACATCCAATAAAACAACCTGCCATGCGATAATGCCTGCCCAAAGCGCTGAAGCGGCAGGTACAAAGGGCAAGGATCGCCACAATGCCCAAGCAGTAACGATTGCAACGCCAACTGCTGCACCTGCTACAGAGAACCCACCCTGCCAGATTGCAATGATGCGCCAGGGCTCTTCCGCAAAACTAGGCCAGAAGGCGATCACATGGCCTAAACGAGCGCCAATAAACCCCCATAAAACGGTTGTGCTGGACCAAGTGCTTAAGGCGGGATGTTTGTTTACACGTGCGAGGATCTCTGCGAGGACCACAAACACGACCACGCCGAGCAGTGCTGCGAAGCGTTCAATGCTGAGAACAAATGGGCCAAGGTCGATTGCTGACATGCCGACCGGGTATCAGCACATGGGTGTGATTGCCAGCGTCAACAAAACTTCCAGTGGCTCTTCAGTATTCCTCAGCCAACATCACAGTCAGCACCCGTGCCGTAACGGTTTCATCTGCGGGGTCAGGTGAATGCATGGTGAAATCGAGGTCGTAGTAATCAAATTTCCAAAACACCTGATGTTCTCCCCAATAGAATGACCCGAAGTCATGCTCGCCGTAGGGATCATTGGCGG
The DNA here is from genome assembly GCA_025751475.1 of Rhodobacteraceae bacterium XHP0102. Taxonomy (GTDB): domain Bacteria; phylum Pseudomonadota; class Alphaproteobacteria; order Rhodobacterales; family Rhodobacteraceae; genus M30B80. The sequence continues at coordinate 464,155 of JAOWLD010000001.1, read as the reverse complement.
GAGTAAAATCGTCATAGGCTTTGATGAGGTCAAAGATGTCATATACAGCGTCATGACCAAGTGCTGCTATGCCCGCTGTGATCGCCACACGACAGCCCGTGAAGCTCTGCCGTGCGCGATCATTCAGTGCTCTTATGGCTGCAACATCGGGTTCACGCATTTGCGCTTGCCTTGGCTGCCCCTGGTTTATGTCGTGGTTCTCGCTGTGTGGCTTTGTCGATGGCACCGTCCAGTTCGCCTGAGGACGCCGCCGCAATAAATGCATCTAGAACAGGTTCGATCTCTTTGAGTGTTTTGACGAACACTGCATTGTTGGTGCCATCAACAGCCAAGATGCGTGCCCCATAACGGCACTGCACATACCAGCCCCCATCCTGCTCAAAGAACCACGGCCGCACACGGCGATGGGTTTGAACTGACACTCGCTCTCCATGTTCGTTGTTCATCCATTTGTGTCGTTCAACTCTATGATCTTTCCCCTCAAGTGCAGCGGCATAGACCAGCTTTTGTTCTTTGAGCCCCGCCACGAGCTTGTCACGTCGTGCAATCACAGGATCACGTGTGGTGGTTTTGGTGACTGTCTTAAAGTTAAGTTTTGCCAATGCATTCATCTGCTTGCTCCGATATTTTCGTTTTATATCAGAAGCATATGGTCGCAGATGTGCTTGGACGACCGAAAAGACAGGGCATGTGACAGGAAATGGCATTACGGCAGAAGACCGAAAGAACGCCCATAAAAAAAGCGCCTAGCGGTGTCATCCGCTGACGCTTGATGTTCTTGTTGTGATTTGTTCTCTCGTTCGCTCGCTGAGCTCTTTGTTCGTTGTGTTTGATCTTCACGTAGTTTGTTTGATCAACTGCTGTTTGAGCATTTGCTGTTTGATGCCACTGAACAAGGATGTGTCAAGATTTTCATCTACGACACGATCGACTGCTGATTGTCAGATATACGTCAGTGCGAAGGGGCCTTGCCACGCTACGCTAGGGCTGTGATGCCCTCTGAAGAATATCTTGCCCAATAATCTGCATAAGCTGCTTGAGCTTGCTGCATCCAAATGGGACTTGCTGCTTTATTTATGCGCTGCGACTGTTGTTCATGCTGATAGGCAAGCATCGCCTCAGGACAGCCACGATCCCAAGAGATTTCCAAGAGTTGGGTGTCTGCGCCCATGCGCCAATATTCGCGGGTCACGTAGTTTGCTGCATCCCATCGGTCCTTTACAGGCATGATCCAGTTCTTAGCCATGGGACCTGTCTGTTTGTGATGCTGCGCCCAAACCGCATTCAGTACACAGCAGGCATGCTTAGTATCAATAAGTGGCGACTTGAGCAGGAAGTGTATGTGGAAGTTCTCGCTGTCTGAGCCTTCATGGGCAAAGCACCAGCGTGGCACACGTATGTTCTGTCGATCAGCAGCATGCCCAAAGAACACGCGATCCACGCGGTTCCAATAGCTGCGGAGGAGTTTGTCAGCGGTGGCTCTGCCAATAGTTCTGCCGTTCACGAACTTAAGCGTGCCGAACACATCCCAGTCCTGCTCCAGCAGGTGTTTCATCAAAGCTCTGCGTTCCTGTTTGCGCTGCGCGAATGTCATGCATGTCCTCCTCGTGTATTTATCAACGAGGCAGGCGAGCCGTTTATTTGTGAAAAGGAGGGCTGAATTCTGACAGCCTATGATTGAAATCTTAAGAATTCACTCTCCTCAGTGAGCTTTCTGAAAACCCTAAGTACATGTTTTGAAGAGATAAAAAGTTCAAACACTGTGTTGTAAAACACTGTGTTTTGCACAGTAAACTCAAACACTGTGTTTGAACCAGAAGTAACAGCTGCTGAGGCCACGCCCTTTTGGCGCATCTGCCTCCTGCATCTGTGTAAGGTTGATCGCCCTTTAGGCGTATTTTATGGAACTTTGCACAGCTTCAGGCAGATTAACCTTACACGCGAAATTTGGCTTTTTTCTGTTTGATAACATCTGGATGCGCCGTCACCTTCGAGTCACCGACTAAAAAGTTTACTGTGTTAAACCTGTAAACGAGTTTACTGTGTTTGCTCCATAAATAGTCTAGAAGCCCGAAAATTCTTGTGGTGTTTTACCCATTTGAACGCAGCGTAGGACTGCAAAATCAAAAATTGCGGCAGTGCTTTTGCTTGCTTGTCTTATGTGCCCCCATGACTCCGCGGCCCATACACTCGCCCCTTTTTGTTGTCAGCGCATTCGGCTTAGGAATTAAGCGGTCAAATATCGGCTAAATATCTGTATATATTTGATATTGAGGAGGCAATATGAGCGTAAAACTACTTGAACATTTGAGAGATGAGCTGATTGGGAGCGGCGCTGTACGCAACACACCAGAGTTTTGCAGGGCCTGGCTGGGGCGCAGTGAGGGGTATATTCGCACCCTGCGCAATCATGGAACTGGGCCGAGTGTTGAAACACTTGCGATCTGTTCGCATAAGCTAGGACACTATGCTGAGCGCCTACGAGCCACAGGCACAGCGGAGCACGGCAAACTGGCGCTGCAATTTGAGCGCCTCAAAGGATTGTGTGATCAGACCATAGCGCGACAGGCGGAGGCTGTTTGGCGAGCACCTGAAAGGATGAGCGCATGAACACGTGTTCGAAATGGGTCCTGCAGGATAAAAAATCTGCCGCGCGGATTTTTCTAGGCCAGTACTTTTCCCGTCTGCCTGGTGATTTTGCATCACCCCAGTTTTGCAAAGGGGCGGCTCATGGATGATCGTGAGGAACTGCGCCGCCTAATTGATGTGATCGAGAAAGGATCAGGAGCTGCAAGTGTGGAGCAGGCGGTGGATGACCTCAAAACTTTTGCCAACACAGCAAGCTTCCTCGCGAACAAACTGGATGGCAGGCTAAAGGCGCAACAGGCTAAGCCAAAAGCAAAGGGCAAAGCTCTAGGTCCCAAAGCACCAATGCCCATCCCAAAGTCAAAAGTGAAGCCAGCTAAACCATCTCAATCTTCCGAGCCTGCCAGCAAGCCGGTTATCAATGCGATCTCCACTGGCATCTCACAGGCAGACTTTGATCGCCTCAAGCCACAGACACCAAAGGCGCCGATCAGCTCAATCGCTTCTTAATGGCGCCTACGACGCGCTGTACGGGCCCTGTGTGGGGTGGACGGTGGTGATGCTAGGCCAGTGTAGCGGTAAACGTGAGTTGACGCTGTACGTGACTCTTTGTGCTGTCTCCAACACATTTTTCTATTTTTTCAATGCAAAACAAGTAGTTGAAAAAAATTATGCTGGCTATGCTCAAATACTCTATCGGCGGCAGAAGGCAACGTCACCAATGGAGGCAGGATACGTAAAAATTTTTCTAATATACCCACAACCACAAATGTAGAAACGTCAAAGCTATCATGACTGCCGTATGCTCCGCTCCTCCCGCAGCCGACAAGAACCTGGGGGACAACCGCGAACACAGCGGCCTTTGTATCTTGACACAAACCACTGGCATGGGTTTGGAGAAGTTGACCTTTATGATGTTCATATCAGGCCGTGCTATTGATACCTGCTACACCGTTGCTCCCCAAAATACCCTTTCCCGCCTGAACCAAATCCCATGCAAACCTTTGAAAGTAGTTCCTTACCTGATATCCAGTGTCATAAAGTGTACACTGCGATAGACAACAAATATGAACGGGCTTGCACAAACCATTAACTGGATTTTGTTCTCAGTGGCGTTCGTCTTCGCCATGCCGAATCCGGCGGATGCCGAAGCCACATTCCCTGCCGTATCCTATCAAGTCACCGAGGTAGGGCGAGCGAGTGTAGCCGAGCTAGATGACAGTGCATTTATAGAGTTTCGTAACGGGCAGAGCCTCGGCTTTATAGACAACGCTGTGTGGCTCCGCATCGAGCTTCCCGCGGTACATCCAAACTCGATCTTGCTCATTCGTCCCGTGCACATTGACCGTGTCGAAGTGTTTTCCGAAGCCGGTACCAAATTAATGCTGGCTGGCGACACAGTAACATCTCCCGAGACATACGCGCCAGCGGGGTACAGTCTGGAGTTAGCGCCAGCCGAAACACTCACGCGACTTTATGTCAAGCTTCAATCACAAAACGTCTTACAACCAGTTGTGACGATTGAGGAGCAGTCCCAAATCCTTCGCACGTCATTTAGGCTCATGATAGCCTTTGCCATATCTCTCGCCGTCAGCCTGTTCTACTTAGCATGGGCAGTCAGCTCACTTGTTACCCAGCCCAACCGACTGATCATTCTATTCGCCCTGCGGCTGGTTTTATTTATTGCGACAATCAATATCCACTCTGGCATCATACGATACCTACTCTCCACCAGTCATTTGCCTCCACAAGACTTTGCCCATAATTTAAGTGCGCTGATTTATATCTCGGTTGCTCAAATTTTTGACTATGCGCTCCTGTCTGCACAATCCAAACCAAAAATGGTTAGAATATTTCTTCAATTTATCTTAGCATTTACAGCAGCCAAGCTTGTCTTATTTTTTAACGGCCAAATCACTGCATCTCTGCAAATCAACAATTTAAGTGTTCTTGGATCATTGCTATTCTGTGTGACGTCAAGCATTGCACTGTGGCTTAGGACTGCGCCTAAGTCACGTCAGGACTTGGCTTTATCGCCACTAGCGCTGCTTGCGTATTTCACACTGCAGTTGCTACCAGTCCTAGGCGTTTTTGCTTTGGCAAGCTCTGGGAACGAGAGATACGGTCAATTCATCGAATTTACGTTTTTAGTTTATGCTATCATCCCAGGTGGCTTTATGGTCTTTGCGCTGGCACGCCAACAGCGACACATTGCAAATCAAAGCTTAACGATCAGCCAGAAAAATATAGAAATTACTGCGCAGCGTGATACCGAAATACGTTTTCGAAATGAGATCGCGCAACTACTCAATACGCTCACACACGAAATTAAGACGCCACTTGCGACGTTGAAAATGGCAAATGCAACTGGGCAACTAAACATTGGCCTAATGAATACAGCAATTGGATCAATTGAGAGCACTCTATCTCAAGTTGAACGCGTGGAGCGGTTAGAGGCAGGCGGGACCATCGTAGACATATCGAGCGTCGACGTCTGCTCGCTGCTGCGGTCGGCTACAATCAACGCGGGAAGCCTGCAGATGTCATGCCCACCAGAATTTCCGAGTGTCTTAGGAGATCCCGCACTGCTTGGCATTGTCATAAAAAATTTATTGGAGAATGCGGTCAACTACACAGACGAACCCAACAGCATTGAAATCAGTGCGAGGGCAGAGGCAAACACCGTTGAAATTTTGATTTCAAATCAAGTGACACGACCACTGTGCAATCCCGAGCGACTAGGCGAGAAATATTTCCGCGACAAGACTGGACTACGCAAGCCCGGTTCAGGGCTTGGCCTCTACATTGCGAGGAGTTTTACTCGTCAAATGGGCGGGGCGCTTGATTTTGAGGTTGATGGAACCGCGTTCATGGCCAAGTTAACTTTGCAAAAGTCGTAGGTTTTTGAAGGAATCGGCGGCAGCCCAAGAATATGCTTGGGTTAGAGGTGAGCATGACGACAATCTCAATCATAGAAGACAATGAAGACCTTAGGCGCCTAACGAAGCTGTTTCTGGAACAGAACGGGTTCAGCGTGACAACATACGAGGACGCAGAGGCACTGCTCACAGCGAACGAATATTCAGATATTTATGTAATTGACATTAATTTACCTGAGATGGACGGATACGAACTTACGCGAAAAATTCGCAAAATACACCCTTGGCGTGGCATTGTCGTACTATCGGCACGCGACAGCAGTGCGGACATGGCTCGCGGATATGAGTCTGGATGCGACATCTACCTGGCAAAGCCCACCGCGCCAGAAGTAATATTGGGGGCGGTACGACGCCTAGAGGCGCGCTCAAAAGAACCATATCGGCAGAAGCACATGCCGTACATAAAGGCACAGACCCTCCATAACGGGCCTTCAACAGTACAGTTGTCAGAAAAAGAAGCCACCCTGATGCAAAAACTTATCCTAGCTGGTCGGCGTGGCCTGGAGCGCTTCGAGATTGCCGAAATCCTTGGGATGGATTTGGATGCTGATTTAAGCAAATCAATTGAACTAAGAATTTTGCGCTTGCGGCGTAAATTGAATAAGGTTGGATTAGAAAGTAGCTGTATTGGCACGGTACGCAGATACGGGTACAGGCTCACAATCGAAGTGTGCTATGTTTGAGTGAAAATCTGAGTGAAATTGGATAAAATTACATATTTTCAGCTATGCATTATGACGTTGAAAAAGCAAAAGGCAGTGCCAACTACTGCCTCAGCAACTCGGCGCGGCCAGTAAATTTGCATTTAACCAGAAAATTACTTTGAGCGCACGATTTTTGCTTTGACGAAAAATCACAATGTTACTACGTGATGATGGCAAAAGTATTTGTGAAATCCGCACCCGACATACTATTATCGGCAACGTTCAACAAAATGGCATGAAGGGTAAGCTCACCGCTAAAGCTGTCGGCATCCCCATCTCCTTTAGCCCGAACAAGCACTGCATCTTGCGTGTCGCCTTTTTCTGACGCTTCATAAAAGACAAACAGCAATTCTTCGGAGTTAGCGCTCTCGATGTAAGGCGCTTCCGCATCGCCACCCCAATTGTTACCTGCAAATATCGCTTCTACTTCTGCCACGATCTCCGCAGCTGTTGAAGTCGCAACATCAAGATTGACCGCCAGACCAGAGTCGAAGCCAAACCGACTCTCGGTTAGCACCTCGACAATCACTTTACCATCACCAAGGCTCGCGGTGCCAGAATCGATATTGTCAATTGAGGCGAAACTCAAGTTTGTTATGTCTAATGAAGTGACTGTAACACCGCCACGATCCTTCAAGCTGGTCAACTCCAAGATCACGTTGTCAGCCAGCACCTGGAAGTCTGTTATCTTATCCACCCCGTCATTATTCAAGTTCATATAGAAATCGTCGCTACCCGCGCCGCCCGTAAGCAAATCACTACCTGCACCACCACGAATTGTATCGTCACCACCACCGCCAGATATCGTATTGTTGCCACCATTACCGGTTAGTTGGTTTGCCCCGTCATTCCCGCGCAGGGAGACGTTTTCTGGACTTGCCATGTTGCTAGCATCAATGCCTGTTGTAGCGGTACCGGTCGTAAGGCCATTTGCATCGCTGAGCTCAATAGTTTCTACTGAAACATCAGCAGTAAGAGTTAATATATCACTGGGCTTAGTCGATATGAAACGTATTATATCGATACCGGAACCGCCGTGAATGACTTCACCAATAAGATGATGAGGGGGTGGTGGTGGTTTTACTTTATCTACCGCATCGATCAGAAAAATGTCATCGCCATCTCCACCAAACAGCCTATCCGCACCTGCACCACCCGTGATGGTGTCATTGCCAGAGCCACCGAGGATGGTGTCACCTCCGGCACCGCCTACGATAGTCTTAGCAGCATCGTCGCCTGTACCTGAACTACCTGAAATATTCAGTGCTTCAGTTTGAGCGCTAAAGTCGAAGTTGTAGGCACCTATCACCCCCACGTTCTCAACGTTCACCAAATCTGCGTCCAGCAAATTCGCTGCCGAAACAGCTGCCGTAAATACTGCCGTGTCATTATCATCACCACCGTCGATCGTATCAGTGTCGTCGGCAATTAATAAGTCATCACCATCCCCACCGGTCAGCGAATCCGCACCTGCACCACCCGTGATGGTGTCGTCAGTAGCCGTGCCTATGATCGTGTCTGCGCTACTCGAGCCATCGATGATGACTCTATCGGTACCCGCAGTCCAGTTAGTGCCTGCGGAGATACCTGACAGGTCAGTGGTGCCGCCAGCAGTCGCGTTAACTACAACTTCCTGAACGCCATCCGCACCGATCAGGGAAATCGTCTCACCTGTTAGTTGTGCTCCGGTGAAGGTCGCAGTAAAAGCCCCGGCGATATTAATTTCTTCAATCTCGTCAAAATTAGCTGCAGCCATTACAGAAAAATCTGTTGTGCCTTGGAGACGAATTTGATCAGTACCTTCACCAGTGAGCTCTGTGATCGTCTCAGTCCCATCTACATCGAACGTACCAAGATATTCATAGACATCGTTACCTTTACCACCAATCAGACTGTCGGCACCAGAACGACCTCGAATCCAATCATCACCATCGCCACCAGTAATCGTATCGTTACCAACACCACCGATATAGGTACCTCGACCACTTGTTAGCGCCTGACCGTCAATTGTTACCCCGTGCGATGATTGAACTGCATCGATATTTCGATTAGTCGTTGTGTCGCCACTAATCGTTACGGTGACTCCAACTGCCAGAGCTGCCACATTGATCCAATCTGACCCGGTCGCATTGATTTGAACTGTGGAGCTGGCTGCGTTGTGACTAATCGTATCCTCACCAACGCCAGCATCCGTGATTACGTTTGCTCCGGCACCGGCGTTGATGACATCCGCACCTGCACCACCCGTGATGGTGTCATTGCCAGAGCCACCGAGGATGTAGTCATTGCCAGCTCCTGCGTCGATGTTGTCATCGCCCGCACCACCTAGGATGTAGTCGACCCGCGCACCCGCACCCGACGTATCTATGACGTCATTACCAGCCGTGCCCAGCGTAAAGGTCTGGGCCGAGGCCACGCTCGTCTGGCCATTGGCTCGCGCAAAGAGCGTGCCCGTCGCCACCGCACCACCCGTCGTCAGCGTGAAGGCATTGCCCGCCACGAGATTGCCCAGCACCGCGCCACCCGTCATCTCGAGTGTCGCGTTGATGTCTGACTGCACGGTGAAGGCAGCAGCCGGGGCGTTCACTGTGAGAACGGGGGCCGGCGCGGGAGGTGCGGGAGGTTCCGGCGGCGCGGGTGGCGCAGGCGGAGTATAGCCATTCTCTGCGACCTTAGCCGTAATCGCCGTCCAGCTGTCCAGTGAGAGGCCTGGATTGGCGTTGCCCGCTGCGATAGCTGCGGCAGCGGCTTTTATCTCATTGTAAAAATCCGTTGGTAGCCCAAACACCGCCTGCGCCTCAGTCGAAGTCGGGTCTGCCACCGCGAGAATGCGTTGGTTGATAATGTCTAGGCCGGCGTCGAGCTCAGTTCTCAGGGCGTCAAATGCGGTCACAGAGTGGCCAGCACTTACGAGACCCGCGCGATAGGCATCGAGCACAGAAGTCATCGTGGCATCACCCCAGAGATCCAAGGAGCCCGCAGTGCCCTCCGTGATATGAGTCGTCACCACTGAGTTAAACGCCGCGCTCGCAATGTCGAAAGCAGTGCGAGAGCTTAAGCCCGTGCCCTCACCCACAGCCGTCAAGTTCCGAGTGATGTTCGCGACCTGCTGCGCGACTTGCTCCACCGCACGCGTCGCGTCGGAGGTCACATTGGCAGCCGCAAATGGGTTATACTCCAGAAGATTAACTGAGAGCCCGAACGCCTGGCGCACTTCCGCCTCGCTCAAGCCCGTCTGCTGGATAATTGTTGTCATTGGCGAGAGGATCGACGCACCGCTCGGAGCGCTCAAAAACAGTCCCTCGATAACGCGACCCGATGCGTGATCCACGGTTGTGGATGTCACCTCACCCGACAGCGCAGATCCTGTGGGCACTGCCAGCGAGAAGGATCCGTCCGCGGCGCTCAGAGCGTTTGCTTCGCCCGCGTCGTACACCCCGTTACCATTAGAATCTACAAAGACACGAAAGTCCTCCAACAGGCCTTTCAACGCAACGCCAGCCTGAGTGACGCCCGATGCGCTAGAACTCGCCCCCTCACCAGAAATTGCCTCCTCACCGCCGCCGCAGGCCGCAAGGGCAAAGGCAGAGGTAGATAATGACAGAAAGGGCGGCGACAGCTTGCTGCGCCTGGAAATGGTTGAAGACCTTGAGTTCTTAGCAAAGATGGCCGGAAGCGACATAGGGACCCTAACGTTCTTGATCGTATTGGGCTCTGCTATCCCACGTCAAAATTTGAATCCTTCAAATACCTTCAGGAGCTCGCGAAGCGCCTCGCTGAAAAGCTCAAATTACCCTTATTGATTTGAGAGAGGTGAGGCATATTTCGGATCATCGTTACAGATGCTGCTTTGTATCAATTGTACTCTAGAAGACCGCTGCTGCCCACTGTTGCATCAAAAATACGATGACTTAACTGGCACTGATTTGGTATGCTGTTTTACTATGTTGAACACAGTTAAACGCATAAAAACGATAGCCGCGGATTATCACATTATGATACACACTCACACTTTTTAGTTATAATATTATTATAAATCAAATACTTAAGATTGAGTAATTTAGTTGCAAATCCGTGTACACCGGTTCGATTCCGGTACTCGCCTCCAACAAAATCAATGACTTAGCCGATTTTTTCTTCGCAAAATAGCGATACACACCTGATACACACTATACACACCAGAGCGTGAATGCGTTCGCGGTGTTGAACACGGTGTTTTAGGTGCTGACTGAATCGGTGCTTTTTTCGCCGATTTTGGGGTTAGAGCGCTGTGGCACACAAAGGTGCCTGATCATGTTTGATCCCAAGGGGGCGCCTGTAGGCACAAATACGCATAACGGCAGGATAACTGGTTGAAGGACACACCTGCCTGTTCGACATCAACCACCACCATATGGTGCCGCAGAATGTGCTATTTGAGCTGCCATTTGCCTTCGAACGATCATGCCTTTGAATTGTGCTAGATCAAAGCGCATCCAATCTGGGTGGTTTATTAATTTTGCTTGTTAATGATTAGGAGCGTTACTATGGCCCAACAGCAACAAGCCGAAATCCAAGCCAGTTTTCCGACTGTGACTCCAGATAAAATACGTCATGCATTTGAAACTGGCGCATATCCTCACGACACCAAATTGGAGCGATCCGAATACGAGGCGGAAAAAGTTGCCCTGCAAGCTGAACTCCTAAAGGCGCAGCTCTGGGCGCAAGAAACGGGTGAGAAGTTTGTTTTGTTGTTTGAGGGGCGGGATGCAGCTGGCAAAGGCGGCACAATCAAACGCTTTACGGAACATCTCAATCCGCGGCTCGCCCGCGTTGTGGCCCTCAACAAACCGTCCGAGCGCGAAAAGGGCCAGTGGTTTTTTCAGCGCTACATTGAGCATTTACCAACCAATGGTGAGATCGTTCTATATGACAGGTCTTGGTATAATCGCGCTGGCGTTGAACGGGTTATGGGGTTCTGTAGCGCTAATGAATATTTAGAATTTATGCGTCAGGCCCCAGAATTTGAACGCATGCTCGTGCGTTCTGGCATCCGCCTTTACAAATACTGGTTCTCCGTGACGCAGGAGGAACAACAAGCGCGGTTCAAAGCGCGGGAGACCGACCCCCTGAAACAGTGGAAACTGTCGCCAATTGATAAGGCCTCACTCGATAAATGGGATGACTACACAGAGGCAAAAGAAGCCATGTTCTTTTACACGGACACGGCCGATGCGCCTTGGTTGATTATAAAGTCCAACGACAAAAAGCGCGCACGCCTTAATTGTATGCGTCATTTTTTATCGTCAATCGACTACCGAGATAAAAATACCTATGTTGTGCAACCCCCCGATCCGTTGATCGTTGGCCATGCCTCTCATGTTGTGCATCATTCCGATCACATCTTGGGCAATTCACTGCATCCAGATATGCGGCGCAAGTGACGGTTTGACGAGACTGGACACCATAAATGGTTCGGAATTGGGCCTTGCACACGGGCGGACCATTTTAGAATTTGACGCGTGGCGCATCTGAAGCCATCAAACCTTCAGCCATACGCCGCAACAACTGGCGCGTTCTGAAGCAGGCCCCAATCTGCTGTACCCCCTGAAAGGGCAGTCGCACAGGGCCAGATCATATCTTGACATTCGCGCAGATCAGGCGTGACTATGCCCTCATAAGCCAGGGGCGCCGCAAGGCTGAGAAGCACCCTTTGAACCTGAACCAGATAATGCTGGCGGAGGGAGGCAAACGGGTCGCTCTGGCCACTTGTCTCTTTACGCCGTGACTGCGGAGAGACCACATGACACCCAATCAGGCACTCCACGTTTTGCGGGCGCAGTCGCCCTTGGTGCATTGCATCACCAATTACGTTGCCATGAATACAGCCGCCAATGTTCTTCTGGCGGCAGGCGCATCGCCCGCCATGATCCACGCGCAGGAGGAAGTCTCCGCATTTGCCCCGATTGCGGGGGCGCTGACCATCAATATTGGCACGCTCTCTGCACCGTGGCTTGCCGCCATGAAAGCGGCCGCAGGCGCGGCACAAAATGCGTCCGTGCCTTGGGTGTTGGACCCTGTCGCACATTTTGCAACGCCCTTCAGGGCCAAAGCCGCGCAAGATCTGCTGCACTTAAAACCCAGCATCATCCGCGGCAATGCCTCGGAGATCATCGCGCTTTCAGGCGGCACAGGTGCGGGGAAAGGGGCCGATGCGGGCGATGCGGTCGAAGACGCCGAGGCCTGCGCCATCACACTGGCGCAACGCCTAGGCAGCGTGGTGGCCGTATCTGGCCCCATAGACTTCATCACCGATGGCACCCGCAGCGCGACCATCACGGGCGGCTGTGCAATCATGCCCAAAATCACGGCGCTTGGCTGTGCGCTGACGGCACTCACGGGCGGATATGCGGCGATCACCACGCCACTTGAGGCGACAGTTGCCGCTTTCGCCCATTTCGCAGAAGCAGGCGAAAGAGCGGGGCAAGGGGCCAAGGGGCCAGGATCGTTTTGGATAAGTTTCCTCGACACACTCGCCGCGCTTGAGCCTGGCGATATCGAGGAGGCGCGGATCACATGGCGCTGAAACAGATGGCGCTAGAGCCCGCCACCTTGCGGCTCTATCTGGTTACGGACCCCGATCTTTGCCCAGGCCCATCGCTGTTGGACACGGTCGCAGCGGCGGTGCGCGGCGGGGTGACTTTCGTGCAATTGCGCGCCAAGACAGCCAGCAGCCGCGCGCGCGTGGAGATGGCGCTTGCGCTTAAACCGATCCTGCAAAAGACCCGCACCCCTTTTGTGATCAATGATGATATCGAGGCGGCGATTGCCGCGGATGTGGATGGCGTTCACATCGGCCAAGAGGATATCGCCCCTGACCTTGCGCGTGCACGATTGGGGCGGGGTAAGATCATCGGATTGTCTTGCGAAACCCCTGAGCAGGTTGCCGCGGCTGATCCAACGCTGGTGGATTATCTTGGGTTGGGTCCCGTTTTTGCGACCGCAACCAAAACCGATCACAAACCCGCTATCGGAATGACAGGTCTGGCCGAGATGGCAGGGGCGGCAGCCCTGCCCAGTGTCGCCATTGGTGGGCTGAAGGCGCACCATGCACGAGGCGCAATCGAGGCGGGCTGCGCAGGCGTTGCCGTTGTCTCGGCCATATGCGGGCAACCCGATCCGAACCAAGCCGCCCTGAGATTCATTCAGGCCATGGAGGGGGCAAGTCATGATTAAGAATGTTCTCAGCATCGCAGGTTCAGACCCATCAGGTGGCGCGGGTATTCAAGCTGATCTCAAGGCTTTTGCCGCCAATAAGGTCTTTGGAATGGCGGCAATCACCGCATTGACAGCGCAAAACACCCAAGGTGTGAGCGCCGTGGAATTGATGACGCCCGCTTTCGTGCGCGCACAGATTGAAGCCGTTTTTTCTGACATTCGCGTGGATGCGGTGAAAATTGGCATGGTGGGCACCGCCGAGATTGCCACGGCCATTGCCCAAGCGCTGGCCGATCACGGCGATCTTCCTATTGTGCTTGACCCTGTGATGATGGCCAAAGGCGGCGCGCCCCTGATTGCGGAAAATGCCATGGAGGCAATCCGCGAAATGCTGGTGCCCATCGCAACTGTTGTCACGCCAAACTTGCCCGAAGCCGCAAAACTGGTGGGCAAGCCAGAGGCAAAAACACGAGCCGACATGATCACACAGGCCGCCGATATAACGGCGCTTGGGCCGCAAGCCGCTTTGATCAAGGGCGGGCATTTGAACGCGGACATAAGCCCAGATGTGCTGATGGTCCAAGGGACGGCTCACTGGTTTGAAGCCCCCCGAACGGATACAAAAAACACGCATGGAACGGGCTGCTCTTTATCCTCCGCTTTGGCGGCGCATTTGTCTCAGGGTCATAGCATCGAGACCGCCGCGCGCGCGGCGAAATCCTTTGTCACAGAGGCAATCGCGACAGCGGATCAATTGACCGTTGGCCAGGGGCACGGGCCGATTCATCATTTTAACGAACTTTGGAAGCAACCAACATGAGCAAACCCCTTCACGACCAAACTGTCTTGATCACGGGCGCAGGGCGCGGTTTTGGCGCGGCCATTGCAAAAGCCTTCGTGCGCGAAGGTGCCAGCGTTGTGATCAATTACCGAAGCAGCAAAGCAGCCGCCGAAGCCTTGGCCGCCACGCTTGGGGATCGTGCCATCGCAATTCAGGCGGATATCCTCAAGCAAGATGAGGTGGCTGATATGGTCGCACGGACAGGCCCGATCACAACCTTGGTTCACAATGCGTTGGCAGATTACAGTTTCAACGGCGATGCCCGCAGCACGCTGGCGCAGCTTTCCGCTGACGAGATCACGGCACAACATGGAACATCGGTTTTGGGCGCGTTGAACGTGATCCAAGCCGTGATGCCCGCAATGGAGGCGATGGGCTTTGGGCGCATCATCACAATCGGCACAAATCTCGTGCAAAATCCCGTGGTGCCCTATCACGATTACACATCCGCCAAAGCAGCGCTTTTGGCCCTAACCCGCACAGCCGCAGCGGAGCTGGGACCAAAGGGGATCACGGTCAACATGATATCTGGGGGCTTGCTGCGCACCACAGATGCCAGTTCCGCCACCCCTGACGCCGTCTTTGATTTAATCGCCAACGCCACCCCGCTGCGCCGCGTCACCACGCCAGACGAAGCGGCTGACGCGGTCTTGTTCTTCGCAAGCCCATGGGCGCGCGCGATCACGGGCCAAAATCTGATTGTGGACGGTGGCTTGGTCTATGGGTGAATGAGATGTGGTCCAACCCTTGGTTCGCGCAAAAACCCGCGCGAGGGTTGGACCCGCATCAAGAATTTATAAAGGCGCGCATCGCCTCGGCCTCGTTTTTGTATTTTTCGAGGGTTCTGTTCATCACATCCCTGTTCGA
The DNA here is from genome assembly GCA_025751475.1 of Rhodobacteraceae bacterium XHP0102. Classification (GTDB taxonomy): domain Bacteria; phylum Pseudomonadota; class Alphaproteobacteria; order Rhodobacterales; family Rhodobacteraceae; genus M30B80. Next base: position 449,021 of record JAOWLD010000001.1, on the reverse strand, counting down.
GACCACACCCACCAGCTTTCCATCCGCCAAAATCGGCAGGTGGCGGCAATTGTGGTCCGACATAATTTGCATCATCTCGGACGAGAGGGTCGCAGGTGTCACCGTCACAACATCCCGCGTCATGATATCGGCCGCCGACAGATCACCGATATCTAGCGTTTTCGACAACTGGCGCACGATATCCCGCTCCGATATGATCCCCGCAACACCGCCTGCGCCGTTTTCAACCACAACCGCACCAATATTATGTTCGGCCAAAACCTGTATCACCTCTGATAGGGACGCCTTCGAGGTCACCGTATGACAAGGGCGCTCTGTGAGGTTTTTCATAAAAGGTGTCATATCACTCTCCCGAAAACATAAGCTCAACTCAGCTTAAAGGTGTATTAGGCTTGTGGTCCACAAGAATTATTGCCTCGGGCACAGGTCTTGCGCGTGCGCGCAGATGAATGATTGGCACGGCAACCCCCGGCACTGCCCCGACATGAGAACAGGCCAAATGTTCCAAGAATTCTGCTGATGTGTTAAATAAGAACAAAAATATTCTCATATAGGCGATTTTACGGAACGTATTTTCGCGTGTTGACGGCGCAACAAACAGAAATTCTATCACAAGAAGCGAACCAGAATTTTCGCCGCATCGCGCGAGGCCATCCCTCCCGCGCGCCCCTTGTCAGCGGCACGCAGGCACGCCAAATGCGCGACTGTAACCGTCCCTCTAACTCAGAATCGAGGCGTGAGATGAAACTTATTTCCTACGCAGCCGCAGCCCTTGTGCTGATGGTCAATGTTGCAGCGGCGCAATTTGGCCCTTTGGTCAGCCCCGTTGAATTAAATGCAAGCCTGGGCGCGAATGCGCCCGTGATTTTGGACATTCGCGCGCCCGCAGCGGCAGAAGGCCAAGAGAACGTAAACACCTATAGCGCGGGCCATATTCCAGGTGCGATCAATGCCCCCTATGGCCGCTTTCGTGGCCCCGCAGATAATCCAGGCGCATTGCCAAGCGCAGAAACCCTGACCACCTTGTTCCGCGAATTGGGCTTGCGTCAGGGCCAATCGGTCGTGATTGCCCATCAAGGCGCAAATGAAACCGATTTTGGTGCGGCGGCACGGGTTTACTGGACATTGAAATCGGCTGGCTTCGAGAACCTTTCGATCCTGAACGGCGGCGTTGCAGCTTGGCAGGAGGCAGGTTTGGCCCTGTCAACCGAGACCACAGCCGCCACACCAAGCATGATCACAGTCGCATTGTCTGACCAGTGGACGGCCACACCTGAGCAAATCCAAACTGTGATTTCAGGCGAAAGCAATGGCCTTTTGCTCGATGCGCGGCCTGAAAGCTTCTGGAATGGTGACCAAAGCCACCCTGCCGCAGCCCGTCCTGGCACGCTGCCACAGTCGCAATATTTCGTACACAGCAGTTGGTTCGACAATGGCCCCGCCATTGTGGATGCCGAAGCCGCGCGCGCCTTGGCCGATGCGCAAGGGTTTAGCGAAGCAGAAACCCTCGTTTCCTTCTGCAACACGGGCCATTGGGCGGCAACCAACTGGTTCGCACTGTCGGAACTGGCGGGAATTGAGAATGTGAAACTCTACCCCGAATCCATGGTGGGCTGGTCTAATGCAGGCTATGATATGGCCAATGTGCCGGGTCCGATCCGCAACCTGTGGAACCAAATCAAATCCGTTTTCTAAGGAGTGCCATGATGGCCCATTTGGCCCATGACGACCGTGAACGCGTAAAACACAGCCCCCAGCGCAGCCGCGTCTGGGGGCGTAGTGCGCTTCTGCTTGCCGCGCTGTCCCTTGTTCTAATCCTCGCGGCTGCGGCTGGCGCGCGGTTTGGCCTGTTGTTGCTGATCGGCTTTGGCCTTGGTGCAACCCTCGAAGGGCTGCGCTTTGGTTTTGCGGGACCATGGCGCGCGATGATCTTGCGGCGCGACCCATCGGGCATCTTTGCGCAGCTTCTGGCCATCGCCCTTGTGGCCACAGCGGCCTTTCCGCTTTTGGCACAGAACGGGGGCGAATTGATCGGTGCGCACGCACCCATCGGCTTTGCCATGGTCGGCGGCGCTTTTGTGTTCGGCATCGCCATGCAACTGGTCCTTGGGTGCGGATCGGGCACATTGGTCAATGCAGGCAGCGGCAATCCGATTGCCTTGGTTGCCCTGCCCTTCTTTGCCATCGGCAGCTTCCTTGGTGCGGCGCATCTGAATTGGTGGACCGCGCTTGGGACCGTGCCGCTTGCCCCTCTTTCTGGGGCCGCGGGTCTTGGCGTGACACTTGCAGCGCTTGGCCTTGCTGCCGCCCTATTCTGGGTGCTTGCGGATCACGATAATCGCCGCCTGCCCCGCCGCCTTGTCATCGCAGCCGCCGTGGTGGCCCTTTTGGCGATTGGCAATCTTGTCGTTGCAGGTCAGCCTTGGGGCGTGGTCTATGGTTTGGGCCTTTGGGTCGCCAAAGGCGCCAGCGCCGCAGGTGTTGATCTGGCTGCCAATCCGTTTTGGGGCAGTGCCGCCCATGCCGAACGCATCGCGCAAAGCTTGCTCACCGATGTTACCTCGCTGACCAATCTGGGCCTGATTGGGGGGGCCTTTATCGTTGCGGCATGGCGCGCGGGTCTGTCGCAACCCATCCCACGCCTGCCTGCACTGGCATGGGCGGCGACGATATTTGCAGGGCTTGCCCTTGGCTACTCTTCGCGGCTTGCCTTTGGGTGCAATGTGGGCGCGTTCTTCAGCGGCATTTCCACGGGCAGCCTGCATGGATGGGTGTGGTTTGTCGCGGCTTTTGCGGGATCAGTCATCGGGGTGCGTTTACGCCCCCTCTTGCAGTTGGAGGCCCGCTGATGAGCTTGTCTCGCAAACACGGGGTCATCGCGCTCTTCGTGATCATCGCAGGGCTTTTGGCCTTTGACCTCAGCCACAGCGCACCGCTTGATCCGTTCCGCGCCCCTGCCATTCTGGCACTGGGTTCAGGCCAAGCCGCAAGCGGCGCCCATTGCGCAGCAGCGCCTGGATCATGAAAAAGGCCGCGCGAAGGTTCCCCCTCGCGCGTCTTTAACCGCTTACAAGACCTTCGCAATGCGATCGAGCGCCTCGAGGATATTCTCGGTGGAGTTGGCATAGGAAAAGCGCACATAGCCCTCGCCCATCGCGCCAAAGCTTGTGCCTGCCACGGTGGCCACGCCCGCCTCGTTCAGAAATAGGTTCTGTGCCTCAACGGCGGTCATGCCCGTGCCTGTGATATTGGGGAAAGCGTAAAACGCACCCGCCGCATCGGTGCAGGTCACCCCTTTGAGTTTGTTCAATCCCTCGACAATCACCTGCCTGCGCGCATCGAATTGCGCCACCATCTCGCGCACGGCATCTTGCGGGCCATTGAGCGCCGCAATGCCTGCAAATTGCGTGGCGGCATTCACACAGGAATGGTCGTTGATGCACAGACGCGTCACATGAGGCACGCAGGCCTCGGGCCACACGGCATAGCCCAAGCGCCACCCTGTCATGGCATAGGTCTTTGACCACCCATCAAGCATAATCAACCGATCCCGAATTTCGGGATATTGCAGAAGCGAGATATGCGCGCGCGCGCCATACAGCATATTGGAATAAATCTCATCCGACATCAGCGCGACATGGGGGTGATCCAACAGGCCCGCGACCAGCTTGTCGATCTCCTCCTTCGGGGTCACGCCGCCTGTGGGGTTTGCGGGCGAATTGATGATGATCAACCGCGTCTTGGGCGTGATCTGCGCCAAGACCTCCTCCGCTGAGAAGGAAAACCCATTTTCCTCACGCAATGCAATCGGCACAGGCGTTGCGCCAGAATAGCGGATTACGGATTCGTAAATTGGAAAGCCAGGGTTGGGATACATGATCTCGGCCCCAGGCTCGCCAAACATCATGACTGCAAAAAACATAGTGGGCTTGCCCCCAGGAACGGCAACCACGCAATCGGGATTTACCTCCACCCCATGGCGGCGATGCAAATCGGCCGCCACAGCCTCGCGCAGCGCAGGCAGGCCATTGGCAGGTGTATAGCCGTGATGCCCATCGCGCAGTGCCTTAATCCCCGCCTCAACGATATGTTCAGGCGTGCGGAAATCGGGCTGGCCGATGCCCAAATTGATGATATCGCGCCCTTCCGCAGCCAAAGCTTGCGCGCGGGCCAATACCATGAAGGCGGATTCCGTGCCCAAACGCGAGAGGCTTTGGGCAAATTGCAAATCAGACATACACGCTCCCTTCCACGACAAGGCCGATGCCTTGAAATTTTGGTATACCAAACTTGTGATACCCAAGCGATAACGCTATGTGAAGAGGGGAACAACCACAAGCGCGATCACGGCACCCGCGCAGGACAGAAGGGGCGAAGCGATGCAAAATATCGGCATAATCGGATTAGGGTCCATGGGCTATGGCATGGCGCAAAACCTGATCAAAGCAGGCCATCGGGTTTGGGGCCATGATATCAACGCCGATGCGGTGGCACGCTTGCAGAATGAGGGCGCAGCACAAGGGGCCTTGCATGACCATGCGGGGGACTTGGACGCGCTGGTCGTGGTTGTGTTAAACGCCGCGCAGACCGAGGCCGTGCTCTTTGGCCCCGAGGGTATTGCGCCCAAGCTGCGCAGCGGTGCGGTGATCCTGTCCTGCGCCACGGTGGCCCCTGATGCCGCAAGCGCCATGGAAACGCAGGCAGAAGGGTTGGACCTGCATTATCTGGACGCACCCATTTCTGGCGGTGCAATCAAAGCCGCATCAGGCGAATTGACCATCATGGCATCGGGGCGCGAAACGGCCTTTGCCGCCGCAAAACCCGCGCTGGATGCCATCTCTGCAAAAGTCTTTGAGATGGGCGCGCGCGCAGGGGCGGGCTCCGCGATGAAAGCCACCAACCAAATGCTGGCGGGCATCCACATCGCCTCGATGGCAGAGGCAATCACCTTTGCACTGGCGCAAGGCATTTCGCCCGAGCGCTTTCTTGAAGTGATCTCGCAAAGCGCAGGCACCAGTTGGATGCTGGAAAACCGCGCCCCCCATATCATCGAGGGGAACTATACCCCCCGCAGCACGATCAATATCTGGCCCAAGGATTTGGGGATCGTTTTGGATATCGCCCAAACTATGGGCTTCCCTGCGCCCATCACCGAAACAGCTTTGGCACAATTTCGTGCGGCGGCTGAGGCGGGACTTGGGCTTGAGGATGACGCGGCGCTTGCCAAGATCTACGCCAAAGCCGCAGGTCTCACCCTGCCTGAAGGGGCGTAACCCATGGCCACAGTGTTTGGCGCGATTGCGGATGATTTTACAGGTGCGACCGATCTTGCAGGGCTTTTGGCGCGCAGCGGCTATCCTGTGTCGTTGCGGATTGGGGTGCCAGATACCCCTCCACAAGACACAAGCCCTTTCGAGGTTATCGCCCTGAAAATCCGCACCGAACCTGTCGAAGATGCCGTATCGCAGGCGCGCGCGGCACTGGCTTGGCTCACAGCCGCAGGCGCGCAACAATTTTTCTGGAAATATTGCTCGACTTTCGACTCAACCCCCAAAGGCAATATCGGCCCCGTGGCCGAGGCTTTGATGGCCGATCTGGGGGTGACACAGACCATCTACTGCCCCGCCTTTCCCGAAAACGGCCGCGCCATTTTTATGGGCAATTTGTTTGTGGGCCAATTGCCCTTGTCGGAAAGCCCAATGAAGGATCATCCTCTGACCCCAATGCGCGACAGCAATTTGATGCGCCTGCTGCAACCGCAGGTCACCGCGCAGGTGGGGTTGATTGATCGGCTGACGGTGGCACAAGGGGCGGATCACATCCGCAAGGCTTGCGCTAAATTGGCCGATCAAGGGGTCGCGCATATCGTGGTGGATGCCGTGGAAAACGCCGACCTGACCCGCATTGCCGAGGCTTGCGCCGATCTGCGGCTTTTGACAGGCGGCTCCGCCATCGCCATGCCCATACCGCAGATTTTCGCCCGAAACGGCCTGCTTTCGTCCAGCGCTAAGGCAAGCATCCCGCGCAACATTGGGACAGAAGGCGTGGTTCTCTCTGGCAGTTGTTCGGCCATGACCAATGCCCAAGTGGCCAATTATATCGCGCAAGGCAAAGCCGCATATCAGCTTGATCCATTGGCCCTCCAAGCAGACGGTGTAGAACCCGCCCGCCAATGGCTGGCCGCGCAAGACCTTGCAGATGCGCCATTGATTTATGCAACCGCCGCACCTGATAGGGTGCGTGCAGCGCAGGCGGCATTGGGGCAGGCACAGGCGGGGGCGCTGGTCGAGGCCGCTTTGGCCGAACTGGCCATCGCCGCCCGAAACCACGGTGCGCGCCGTATCGTGGTCGCAGGCGGTGAAACCTCTGGCGCCGTGACCACGGCCTTGGGCGTTGACCGCCTTCATATTGGCCCCGAAATCGCCGCAGGGGTGCCTTGGTGTTTTTGTCGTTCAGGCGGGCATGAGATAGCGTTGACCCTTAAATCTGGAAATTTTGGGGCCGAAGGATTTTTCAGCGATGCGTTCGCAAAATTGGAGGGCATATGAGTTCTGAAACCAAATTGCGCGAACAGATCTGCCTGCTTGCCAAATCCATGTTCGACCGTGGCCTGACAGGCGGATCAACGGGCAATATCTCTGCCCGCACCGAGGATGGTGGGCTGTTGGTCTCGCCCACGGGCAGCTCATTTGGGCGGCTTGATCCCGCAGAATTGTCGCGCTTTGATGCGGCAGGGCGGCATATCGGGGGGCTGACCCCAACCAAGGAAATGCCACTGCACAGTGCATTTTACGAAACGCGAAAATCAGCGGGGGCGGTGGTGCATCTGCATTCCTGCCATTCGGTTGCATGGTCCATGATGCCTGAAATTGACCCCGACAACGTGCTGCCCCCCCTGACGCCTTATGCGATCATGAAACTGGGCAAGGTCAAGCTTTTGCCCTTCTTCATGCCCGGCGATGCCGCCATGGGCGAAGCCCTGCGCAGCTTGGGAGGCAAGCGCAGCGCGGTTTTGCTGGCCAATCACGGGCCTGTGGTCGCGGGCAAAGATGTCGAGGCGGCGTGCAACGCCATCGAGGAGTTGGAGGACACCGCAAGACTCGCGATCATGATGCGCGGGTTTGATCCAAAACTTCTATCACCTGAACAGGTGCGCGATGTGGTCACCAAATTCGAGGTGGAGTGGGACTGATGCAATTTTCCGCAAACTTGGGCTTTCTCTGGGCCGATCGGCCGCTGCCTGACGCAATCCGCGCCGCGAAAGCCGCAGGTTTTGATGCGGTGGAGTGTCATTGGCCCTATGCCTATGATCCGACTGACGTCAAGGCCGCCTTAGATGAAACGGGGCTCCAGATGCTTGGGCTCAACACAAGCCGAGGGGATGTTGCGGCTGGCGAAAACGGATTGGCAGCTTTGCCCAACCGCGAGGCAGAAGCCCGCGCCGCGATTGACGAAGCCTTGCATTACGCCCGCAATATCGGCGCGCGGGCGGTTCATGCGATGGCGGGTTTTGCCACGGGCGCAGCCGCCCATCACACATTCGTCTCCAATCTCCGCTATGCGGCGGCGCAGGCCGCACCCGATGGCGTCACCATATTGATTGAGCCGCTCAACCACTATGACGCGAAGGGCTATTTCCTTTCGACCACCGAACAGGCCACGGCCATCATCGAGGAGGTCGCGGCCCCCAATCTTCGGCTGATGTTTGACTGCTATCATGTGCAATTGATGGAGGGGGACTTAACCCACCGCCTGAGCCGCCTCTTGCCCTATATTGGCCATATCCAATTCGCCTCGGTTCCTGATCGCGGCACGCCTGATGAGGGCGAGCTGAATTACGCCCATATCTTCGCCCATATCCGCAGGCTGGGATGGGTGCAGCCCCTTGGAGCAGAATATAAACCCAAAACAGACACCGACCTGACGCTGGATTGGCTCAAGACCCATCGCTGAATAATGGCGAGGCCATGGGTTGCCATGGCGCTGTCTTTTCGCCAAACTGGTATGACCAGTATACCAGATTCGCAGGGACGCATGACCGAGCCGAACGAGACCATTCGCCCCAAGAAACTGTCAGATGAGGTGGAAGACCGCCTCTTGGCCCTGATCCGTGAGGATCATCTGAAGCCTGGGGATGCCCTGCCCAGTGAACGCGCGCTGATGGCGCGCTATGGCATTGGCCGTCCCGCAATTCGCGAAGCCATGCAAAGCCTTCAGCATAAGGGTGTGATCGACATTCGCCATGGCGGCAAACCCCGACTTGCGACCCCTTCCTTGGATGGGTTGGTGGATCAACTGGCCATTTCGATGCGCCATATTCTGACCCATTCGCAGTCTTCGCTTGAGCATCTCAAGGAGGCGCGCACGGCATTGGAGGTTGAGATGGTTCGCATTGCCGCCGCACGCCGCAGCGCAGATGATCTCAATGATCTAGAACAGCTTTTGCGCGCCCAAGCCGCGGCGCGGCACGATGTGCCACTGTTCACCCAAATTGACGGGCAATTTCACCGCCGTATCTCCGCCATATCGGGCAACCCTATTTTCGAGACACTGACGCAGGGCGTATTTTCTTGGATGAGCGCCTTTCACAAGGAACAGGTCCATAAATTAGGTCTGGAGCCTGTGACCTTGGCCGAGCATCGCGCGATTCTGGATGGGATCGCCAAGCAAGACGGCGCGGCAGCGGCCCATGCCATGCGCGAGCATCTGGAGCGCGCCAATGCCCTTTACCATCAGGATCACGCGCAATGAGCGACAGATTTGAAGCAGATTACCTGATCGAAACCCCGATTGATCCCGCCCGCGCGGCCGCTGTGATGGCGGGCGAACAAAGCGCGGGAACCTTCGTCAAAGTGCCTGGCGAAACGCCTGAACTGCAAGCCCGTGCAGGGGCGCAGGTGATCAGCCTGACGCCGCTTGAGACGGTCGAGGCCCCAAGCCTGTTGGGCGGGCTGACAGGGGCGCATTACCATCGCGCCAAGGTCACGCTGTCTTGGCCTTTGGATAATATCGGGCCAGACCTGCCCAATCTCATGGCGACCGTTGCAGGCAATCTGTTTGAGCTGGCGCAATTCTCAGGGCTTCGTCTTTTGGACATTCGCCTGCCGCGTGTCTTTGCCGATGTCTATTCTGGTCCCAAATTCGGGATCGGTGGCACACGCCGTCTTGCGGGGGTCAAGGACGGCCCGTTGATTGGCACGATCATCAAGCCCTCGGTTGGGCTTGGCCCGCAGGAGACGGCCCAGTTGGTCGCCACATTGGCCGAAGCAGGCATAGATTTCATCAAGGATGATGAGTTGCAGGCCAATGGCCCCGCCTGCCCTTTTGAGGACCGCGTCACCGCTGTGATGGATGTCATCAATACCCACGCAGATCGCACAGGCAAAAAGGTGATGTATGCCTTCAACCTGACCGGCGAGGTGAACCAGATGCGCGCGCGCCACGATTTCGCGCAGGCGCGTGGGGCAACCTGCGTGATGGTCAGCCTAAATTCGGTCGGCATCGCGGGTTTTTTGGGCCTCGCGCGCCACAGCAATTTGCCCATCCATGCACATCGCAACGGTTGGGGTTATCTGAGCCGCGCAGCGATGCTGGGATGGGAGTATACCGCATGGTCGAAAATTTGGCGACTGGCGGGGGCCGATCATCTGCACGTCAACGGGCTGCAAAACAAATTCAGCGAAAGTGACGCAAGCGTCATCGCCTCGGCAAAAGCGCTGCTGACCCCGCTTTTCGAGGATGCGCCCTGCATTCCCATGCCCGTGTTTTCCTCTGGTCAATCCGCGCTGCAACCCCCCGAAACCTACCGCCACATTGGCCATGCGGATTGCATCTACGCCGCAGGGGGTGGGATCATGGCCCACCCTGATGGTCCGCGTGCAGGCGTGGCCGCGTTGCGCCAAGCGTGGGACGCGGCCACAGCGGGCATATCAGCCGCAACCTATGCGAAAACCCATCCTGAGCTGGCCCGCGCCCTTGAGGCCTATCGCAAATGACGCTTCCCGATGGCCCATTGATCGCCTTCTTGGGGGACGATTTCACAGGCTCCGCCGCCACGATGGAGGTGTTAAGCTTCGCAGGTCTGCCGAGCGTGCTGTATCTCGCCCCACCCACAGCAGCGCAGGCGGCACGGTTCGGCGCGATGCGCGGCATCGGCCTTGCCACCACGGCGCGCAGTCAATCGCCCCGTTGGATGGCCGCGTATCTGTCCCCTCTTTTCGCGCATCTGGCCGCCACTGGCGCGCCGATCCTGCATTATAAAACCTGCTCAACCCTCGACAGCGCCCCCCATACGGGGTCCATCGGAAAGGCCGTAGAGTTGGCCCTTGCCGTGCAGGACAGCGATTGGGTGTCTTGCCTGATCGCCGCACCACCCTTGCGCCGTTATCAGGCCTTTGGTCATCTTTTTGCGGCAGCAGGCGCCGAGGTCTATCGCCTTGACCGCCATCCCGTCATGTCCACTCACCCCGTAACCCCCATGCAGGAGGCCGATGTCGCCGCACATCTCCGCAGTCAAACAAAGACCCCCATCGCGACCCTGTCTCTTGAGCATCTGAACCCAACGGGCCTGGCCGCTCTTCGCGCGCAGACGGCTGCAAAGATCATCTGTCTTGATTGCATGACCATGGATCATGCCGCTGAATTAGGCGCGCTGATTTGGGAGGCGGCGACCACAGGCGGGCATTTCGCCATCGGCTCGCAAGGGGTGGAATATGCGCTGGTCGCGCATTGGCAGAAGTCGGGGGCTCTGCCCGCACAGCCATCTGCACCAAGCTTTGGCAAAGTGGACCAGATCATTGCAATTTCTGGATCCGTCTCGCCCATCACCGCCGCGCAAATTACGCGCGCCGAGGAAGACGGCTTTGTGATCATCCCATTGAACGCGGCTGCCCTGATTTCGGGCGGGGCGCAGGCCAAGGCCGCAATGGCCGATGCGTATCAAACCGCCATGGCCACATTGCGCGCAGGGCGCGACCCGTTGATTTGCAGCGCACGCGGGCCAGATGACCCTGCCGTTGCGGCCATGCGCGCGGCCCTCGTGGGTTCCGCGTTGACGCCGCACGAGGCCAATGCGCGGATCGGGGCAAGTCTTGGCACGCTTCTGCGCGATCTATTGCGGGACACGGGCCTGCCCCGCGCAATCATCGCAGGCGGCGACACGTCAGGCTTTGCTGCGCAGGCCTTGGGGCTGTTTGCTTTGACCGCCATCGGGGCCACGACAGCGGGCGCGGCGCTGCTCAAAGGTCACAGCGACACCGCTGAGTTTGACGGCTTGGAACTGGCCCTGAAAGGCGGGCAGATGGGCAGCCCTGATTATTTCTCTTGGATCAAAAACGGCGCGCGTGCCGAAGCGAAAGGATAGATCATGACGAAAATTGCACTTCTTGGTGCGGGCGGCAAAATGGGCGTGCGGATTGCGCGCAACCTGATGCTGACGGCCCATGACCTTGCCCCTGTCGAGGTAACAGAGGCGGGTCAAGCGCGGCTAAAATCCGAAACGGGGCTGGATTGTGTGGCAAGCGAGCAGGCGCTTGGCGATGCCGATGTGGTGGTCATGGCCGTGCCAGATCGTCTGATTGGAAAGATTGCACATGGCTTCGTGGATCAACTCAAATCAGGGGCTGCGGTGATTGTTCTTGATGCCGCCGCCCCCTATGCGGGCCAAATGCCCATCCGGGAGGATATCACCTATTTTTGCACCCACCCCTGCCACCCCCATATTCTGGAGGCACATGGAAGCATCGAAGCCCAACAAGATTATTTCGGCGGTGTTGCCGCGCCACAAGGGATCGTATGCGCCTTGATCCAAGGGCCAGAGGCGCATTACGCGCTGTGCGAAGATATCGCCAAGGTGATCTATGCGCCTGTTGCGCGCTCCCATCGGTGTAGCCTTGAAAATATCGCAGTGCTGGAACCTGCCCTTTCGGAAACGGTCGGGGCGACCATGGCGCTTGCCTTGCGCGAAGCCACAGATCGCGCAATTTCCATGGGCGTTCCCGAACCTGCTGCGCATGATTTCATCTTGGGCCACCTGAAAATTGAATTGGCGATTGCCTTTGGCATTTATCCCGAGGGGAAATTTTCAGACGGTGCCTTGATGGCCATTGATAAAGCCCGCGCGGTGATCTTTCAACCTGACTGGCTGGATCGCGTCTTTGACCTTGCCGCAGTCAAAAAATCGGTCACCGAGATTTGCGAGGGCTAGAAGCTGTGCCTGTCCTTTCACATTGACAGTCACCTTTGGGGACGACAAGGTTTGGTATACCATTTGACGGAAGGGAGACCACCATATGACCCAGACGCTGGCCATTGGCGCCTATAGCGAGAGCGATATTTCAGACCTTAAAGCCGCGTTTGACCCCATTTTTCTGGATGCCCCTGCCGAGCTTTCAGCGCTGGATGCGGGAACACGCGGGGGGATTCAATCCGTGGCCTTTAAGGGACATATGCCTTTTGGCGGGGCAGAGATGGATTTGCTTCCCGCGCTCAAGCTTATTGCCAATTATGGGGTGGGATATGATGCGATTGACATCCCCGCTGCAAATGCGCGCGGAATTAAGGTCACCAATACCCCCGATGTTTTGAACGATGATGTGGCCGATATTGCTGTTGGGATGCTCTTGATGCAGGTCCGCGAGATGACCCAAGCAGCAGATTGGGCGCGCTCGGGCAAATGGAAAACGGGCGGGGAATATCGCCTCAATCGCAAATTCTCAGGCGGGCGGGTCGGCATTGTTGGACTTGGCCGCATAGGTCGCGAAATCGCCAATCGTTTGGCCGCGTTCAAAATGGATATCCATTACTACGCCCGCAGCGAGAAAGAGACCCCAAATTGGACCTATCACGCGGATCCTGTCAGCCTTGCAGGCGCGGTGGATTATCTGGTCGTGGCCTTGGTTGGCGGGCCTGATACGGCCAAATTCGTCTCGCGCGAGGTGATTGCGGCCCTTGGCCCGCGTGCCATTATCGTCAATATCTCACGCGGCAGCACGATTGACGAAGACGCGATGCTAGAGGCATTGGAGGGTGGCAAGATCGGCGGCGCGGCTTTGGATGTGTTCCTCAATGAGCCCAACATCAACCCGCGCTTTTACGACCTGCCCAATGTGGTGATCCAACCTCATCAGGGGTCAGGCACAGTTGAAACACGGGCGGCGATGGCCGCGCTTCAGCGCGACAATATCCATGCGATGATGAAGGGCACGGCCTTGATCACGCCCGTCAATTGATCGACCCCCAAAACCCCCGCCAAGGCGGGGGTTTTCGTTACAAATCGCGCAGCCCTCAAGCGGTGGGTTTATCATCTTCGAGATAATAGCGAATATTATCTTCGAAACTTTCATCCGCACTCAGGCCCAGTTTCAGCGCCTTTTCAGGGCGCAAATCAAACCGCCAGCCTTTGACGATCTCTTGGATGGCGGGTTGCGCCTCAAAACGGATCAGCTTCGCAGGCTCAGGCCCCGCAACGGCCGTCATCGCGTCAATCATCTGACGGATGGTCCACATCTTGCCTGGCATCATCATACAGCGGTTTTGTCCGAGATCAGCGGCCTCAATCTCTGCCCCGCGAATAAGGTTCTCCACACATTTGCGCGGCGAGAGATAGTAATGCGGGAAATCATCGCTGACAGGGCAAATCGCCTCTTGGCCATTGAGCGGCTCGCGCAAAATCGACGACATAAAGCTAGACGCCGCGCGATTGGGCTTGCCAGGCCGCACAGATATGGTGGGCAGGCGGAAGCCGCGCCCATCAACAAACCCTTTGCGGCTGAAATCATTGACCAATAATTCCCCCATGGCCTTTTGCGCCCCGTATGAGGTTTGCGGGTTGAGGAAACTGTGATCCACAATCGGGTCTGGCACTTCACCGCCGTAAACCGCGATAGACGATGTGAAGACCACCACAGGTTTTGTCGCCAATTCGCGCGCGCGCTGCAACACGTTCAGCGTGCCCATCAGATTGATCGACAGCCCTGCATCAAAATCTTCTTCCGCATGGGCAGACACAATGGCGGCGAGCAGATAGATCACATCCACATCCGCCCCAAGCGTAGCCGCGACCGAGGCGGGGTTGCTGATATCGCAGGACACACAGGCCACCTCGAAGGGGGCATCAACCATGGCGGGGTCGACAATATCGGCCAAGGTGATCTTGCGGATGGCCTGCCCACGCAACGTGCCCCGCTTGGCCAAGGATTGGGCCAGCTTTTGCCCAACGACACCGCCGCCGCCAATAATCAGAATATGCATTAGGTTTCTCCCTCAAAAATCTGTGGCACCAAAGCGCCGCGATATTGGATCACCTGACCCGCAAGCTGCATCGCGGCTAAGGCGGCCTCCTCTAGGCCACGGCCTTGTGCCACATGGGCCACAAAGGCCGCGCCAAAACTGTCACCTGCGGCGGTGCTGTCGACCACAGGATCAACGGGCTGACAGGGCAAGACGCGCACCCCGCCCGCCGCATCCCACAATTGCACATCCCCCGCGCCATCCTTCAGCGCGATGATATGTGCCCCCGCTGCACGGTAGCGCGCAATCGTATCCGTGGCTGTCGCGCCCTCGAACAGGATTTGTTCTTCATCAAATGAGGGCAAAATAATATCGGCCACTGCCGCCCCCGCCATCATCCCTGCCTGCATGGTGGCGTGATCTTCCCACAGACGCGGGCGCAGGTTTGTATCAAAGGCCACCAGCGCGCCATCCCTACGCGCCTTTGCAATGGCCGCGCAAAAATGCCCCCGTGCCTCAGGTGAAAGGATCGCCAAGGTGATGCCCGAGAAATAAATCACATCGCGCCCCGCCAAAGTAGCCTGAAGCCATGCGGGATCATCGGCGAGGCTACGCGCGGCCGATTGACTGCGCCAATAAGAAAAGCTGCGCTCGCCCTGATCCAGGCTGATCATATATAGCCCCACAGTGCGATCTGGGATCACGCGCAGGGCGCTTGTGTCGACCCCGCCCGCCTCCATGAAGGCGCGCATCTCGGCGGAGGCCGCATCCGCCCCGATGCAACTGCCATAGGCGACCGACCATGTCTGTGGCAAAATGCGGCGCGCATACCATGCAGTGTTGAACGTATCCCCCGCAAAGCCACGCCGATAAAGACCGCCGCCCTGATCGGACAGCTCGACCATACATTCCCCCAAAGAGATGAAGGACGACCCCATTAAATCAATCCACGCTCTGCCAAATTGCGCATCAAGGCCGCCGTGCCAAAACGCCAGTCGGGGCATTCGGTCGACAGGCGCACCGTGTTTTGCAAAGATCCAAGCCGCGCTTCGGTAATGGTCACCACATCGCCACCATGATGGGTAAAGCCTTGACCTGCCGCGTCACGATCTTTGACGGGGGCAAACATTGTGCCCAAGAACAAGAAAAACCCGTCAGGATATTGGTGATGCCGCCCGATGGTTTGCGCCACGATATCGGTAGGGTCGCGACTGATCTTGGTCATTGAAGAATGCCCTTCCAGAACAAACCCATCCTCGCCCATAACCCGCATGGAAAGCTCCGCCACTCGGATATCATCAAGGCTAAAGCTGTCATCAAACAGGCGCAGGAAGGGGCCGATTGCACAGGACGCATTGTTGTCCTTTGCCTTGCCTAAAAGCAGCGCAGAACGTCCTTCGACATCGCGCAGATTGACGTCATTGCCAAGCGTGGCCCCAACAATCGCGCCCTTGGAATTGATCGCCAAAACAATCTCAGGCTCTGGGTTGTTCCAACTGGACATCGGGTGCAGCCCGACAAGCGCGCCATAGCCCACCGATCCCATCGGTTGAGATTTGGTGAAGACCTCTGCATCAGGGCCAATACCCACTTCGAGATATTGCGACCAAAGCCCCTCCTCTTGGAGCACCGATTTCACCTTCATCGCCGCATCTGATCCGGGCTTAATGCCTGACAAGCTGTCGCCAATCACCGCTTTCACGCGGGCGCGGATGCCATCGGCTAAATCCGCATTGCCTGCCGCTTGCTCCTCAATCACGCGCTCAACCATGCTTTCGGCGAAGGTCACGCCAGAGGCTTTGATCGCCTGCAAATCAGGTGGGGCCAAGAGGCGCAAGGCATCGGCATCGCCTGATTGCGCAGCGGCAAGGCTGCTTGCGACCAGATCATCAAGGCCACAGATCACCGCGCCCTTAGCCGCGCGCGCAGCGGCGGCGGGATCATCCCCCTCCAATAGGTCATGCATGGTCGGGCAATCACGGCTGGTGATATCGACCACATCCCCACCGTCAAGCCGCACAAGCGCCGGCCCAATACCTGGGCGCCAAACGCGGCCTACGTAAATGCCGTTGGTTTCAAAATCTTTTGTGGAAATCATGCTTTGCCCTTTCTTATCGTGATGGACAGATCTGGATTGGATTGTGGAAGTTGCGCGGATGAACCACGGCATTGACGGCCCGCAGAAGGGCGCATACCGCGATTGACCGTGAATGATCGTCCAAGTTTTCCCTCATTGCGACACACGGCGCGCCGTTGTGAAAGCGCGATCCAAATCGGGGATCAGGTCCATCCCCAAACCCGCCGCGCGGCTGACCGAAATGTGACCGTCCTTGACCTCAGGCAGGCCCGTGACGATCTCGGCATACCACCCCTTGTAAAAGGCGCGCACGCTTTCTTGGATCAGGGCATTGGGGGCCGAAAGCGACAGATGCGTAGAAGCGGCCAAGACCACAGGCCCCGTGCAATCATGGGGGGCCACGGGCAGTTTTTCCGCCTCCGCCATCGCGGCGATTTTGCGCGCGGCGGTCAGTCCGCCACACCATGACAAATCCAACATCACAATCCCCGCCGCCTGCGCGGCCAAGAGGTCACGAAAGGCACCAATCCCATTGAGCGTCTCAGACGCACATACAGGTGCGGGGCTTTCTTTGGCATAGCGCGCGAGGGCCGCAAAATTATCCATGCGGATCGGGTCCTCATGCCAGTAGGTTTGATAAGGCTGCAGCGCCTGCGCGATGCGGATCGCAGGTGTCAATTGCCACAACGAGTGAAACTCAACCATAATATCCATCTGATCGCCCACCGCGCTGCGGATTTTCTCAAACGGCACCAACGCCGCTTTCAATTCCGCCGCAGAAATATGCGCGCCCTCATTGGCTTCTGCTGCCGCATCGAAGGGCCATATTTTCATCGCGGTAATTCCCTCCTCCAGAAGGGAATGGGCCAAGTCATCGGCGCGATGCAAAAAGGCATTCAGATCATCATATTGATCCCCCGCACCCAGACCAAAATTACGCGTGTTCTGCCCCGCGTCTTTCTTGATGTAGTCATTGCCCGCGCAGGTGTTGTAAGTGCGGATACTGTCGCGGGTGAAGCCGCCCAAAAGCTGCGCCACGGGTTGGCCCGTGGCCTTCCCCCACAAGTCCCAAAGCGCAATATCAAAGGCCGAATTGCCGCGCGCCTCCGCCCCTGTTGAGCGCCACCCCAGATAGCCCTCCAATTTCCGCGCAAGATATTCAACGCGCAGCGGGTCTTCACCAAGGACCAAAGGGGCCAGCGTGTCATGGATATAGGCCTCAACCGCGCCTGCCCCAAAAAATGTCTCACCAAGCCCCGTGACACCCTCATCCGTATGCACTTTGACCCATAATAAATTGGGGCGCTCGGCCACACGGATGGTTTCCAATTTGGTGATCTTCATCCCTGCCCCCCCATACTGGACCAAAGCGCAAGGGCCACCACACCTAACATTGCCAAGGCCATAAACATATTGATCACACGCTGTGTGTTTGCCGCCAAATCCAAACGGTGCAAGGCCACCCCTGCCCAGAGCCATGCCAGATGAATCGGAACCCAAATCGCCGTGATGATTAGGATTTTTGCCACGATTTCAAAGCCCAGGTTGTCAGGTGCAAACCCAAATCCCGTCATCAGTGACGTGTTGACCGCATAGGCCTTGGGGTTGATCGCCTGAAGCAGAATTCCGCCCAAAACGCCGGGTGGAGCCGCCGCTTCCATGAAGGCAATCTTTGCGCCTGCAAAGGCGATTTTTGCCGCAAGGTACAGCAAATAAGCCACCGATGCGCCCATCAGCACGAGCCGCAACCACGGCACGGAGAGCACCACGGCGGCAAGACCTGAAACCACGGCCAAAAGAACCAAATTCGTGCCGATAAACAACCCCAAGACATAGCGCAGGGAGGGACGAAACCCGTAAGCTGCGCCAAAGCCTGCAGTGCTTAAAACCCCAGGTCCAGGGGTGATAATCAGCAAAATCACCGCAAGCGCGAAGGTCAGCACGGGCCAAACTCCAATTGCACTTTCATCGCTTGTGTGCGGTCATTGGCCATGGCAAAGGCCGCCTCAAATTCAGTCCAAGCAAAGCTGTGTGTGATCAGGGGCCGCGTGTCGATCAGCCCATTTTGCATCATGCGAACCGCCATGGCGAATTCTTCGTGAAAGCGAAATGAACCCATCAACTGCAATTCCCGCGCCGTGATCTGCATCATGGGGATCAGCATATCACCCGACATCCCCAACTGGATCAGACGGCCTTGGGGACGGATGGTGGGTATGGCCGTGTTCAGCGCGGCTTGCGCGCCCGAACATTCAAATAGCACATCCACTGTGCCTTTACCTGTCGCATAGGGGGTCAGCGCCTCCGCATCATGGGCGGTGTTCAGGCAAACATCCGCCCCCGCCCTGCTTGCGTATCCAAGCATCGTTTCGCTGATATCCGTGGCAATGATCTCGCCTGCACCCGCACGGCGCGCGGCCATAATGGCCAAAACCCCAATTGGACCACAGCCCGTCACCAAAACCCGCCGCCCGACCATTTCACCCGCGCGGCGCACAGCATGAAGCGCGACCGACAGTGGCTCGGCCATGGCGGCTTCTGCGGCGGAAAGCCCGTCTGCCTTCACGCAATTTTCTGCGCGGGCGATGATCTCCTGCCGAAACGCCCCTTGAATATGCGGGAAGGGCATGGCCGAACCATAAAAGCGCATATTCAGGCAATGATTGTGCAGGCCACGCTTGCATTCCACACAGTCAAAACAGGGCCGCGAGGGCGACAGCGCGACCAAATCACCAGCGCGAAACCCCACCACATCAGGGCCGACCTCGCCCACCTCGCCCGCGACCTCGTGGCCCAAAATCATCGGCTCCCGCAGTCGCACTGCCCCAAAGCCGCCATGGTTGAAATAGTGCAAATCCGACCCACAAATGCCGCCACGTCTGAGCGCCACACGAAGCTCACCTGCGGCCAAAGATGGGGTGTCGCATTCACCGATCCGCAAATTGCTTGGCCCGTCCACGTAAAGCGCTTTTGTCAAAATACCCTCTCCCGATACGCGTCTGAGGCAGCCCCTTGCGCCGCGTCAAAAATGGTATACCATTTGCGCATAGAACGCGGGATCAGCGGGAATTGTCAAGGGCAGGACGGGCGCAGCCCCGCCAGAAATGCACGAACTGCATTCGCCCAGAACAGGCGGAGGATTTATGGAACTGTTTCACCTCAAGGGGCGGCGCGCCCTGATCACGGGGTCGTCCCAAGGGATCGGATTTGCCTTGGCCCAAGGCCTGGCCGAAGCGGGCGCCGCACTTGTCCTCAATGCCCGTAACGCGGATCGGCTTGCAGAGGCCGCAGACGCGCTGCGCGCCAACGGCGCGACCGTGCAAACCCTGCCCTTCGATGTGACCGAAGCCACCGCCACGCGCGCCGCCATTGATGGTTTCGAGGCGGAGCACGGCGCGATTGATATCTTGGTCAACAATGCGGGAATGCAGCATCGCGCGCCGCTCGAAGATTTCCCCGCCGATGATTTCGACAGGCTCATGCGCACCAATGTAAATTCTGTGTTTTACGTGGCCCAAGCGGTCGCGCGCCACATGATCGCACGCGGCAAAGGCCGCATCATTAACATTGCCAGTGTGCAAACCGCCCTCGCCCGCCCCTCGATTGCGCCCTACACGGCATCTAAGGGAGCGGTTGCAAACCTGACGAAGGGCATGGCGACCGATTGGGCGAAATACGGGCTGAATTGCAACGCCATCGCACCTGGCTATTTCAACACACCGCTCAACGCGGCCCTTGTGGCTGACCCCGAATTTTCAGCATGGCTTGAAAAGCGCACCCCCGCTGGCCGCTGGGGGGAAGTCAAAGAACTTGTGGGGGCCTGCGTGTTTCTGGCCTCTGATGCGTCCAGTTTCGTCAATGGCCATACGCTGTTTGTGGATGGCGGCATTACGGCCAGTCTTTAGAAAAAAAAGGGAGAAAAGATCATGACACAGAAACCCGTTATCGGCTTTATTGGCGTTGGTTTCATGGGCCATGGGATGGCCAAAAACATCCTCAAAGGCGGCTATGATCTTTGGATTTTGGGCAATCGCAATCGTGCCCCTGTTGAAAGCTTGGTGGGGATGGGCGCGCAAGAGGCGGCATCGCCCCGCGACATGGCCGAAAAATGCGACATCATCCATTTGTGCCTGTCCAATTCGCCTCAGGTCGAAGCGATCATCACAGGCGAAAACGGCATCATCGCAGGTGCGCGCAAAGGTTTGATCGTGATCGACACAACCACCGCTGATCCGACCTCGACTATGGCCATGGCGGCAAAATTGGCCGAGGTCGGCGCGCATATGGTCGATGCCCCCTTGGGCCGCACACCCAAAGAGGCCGAGGAAGGGATGCTGGATGCCATGGTGGGCTGTGATGCCGCGTTATTTGATCAGGTGCATCCCGTTATTGATTGCTGGGCAGGCACAATCACCCGCATCGGTGAGGTCGGCACAGGCCACAAGATGAAGCTTTTGATGAATTTCTTGGGCGCATCCTACGCCGCACTCTATTCGGAGGCGACCGTTTTGGGCGCGGCTGTTGGCATCTCGCCTCATGCGTTTCGCGAAGTCATCGCGCCCAGTCGCCTTGGCTCAGGCTTTTTTGGGACGTTTATGCAATATGTCTGCGACAGGGATGAGAATGCACATAAATTCTCGATTGCAAACCTGTCCAAGGACATCCGCTATGTGAATGCGATGGCCACAGATGCAGGCGTGATGAACGTTATGGCCTCCGCCGCGCGGCATTATTTCACCCATGCCGAAGCCATCGGAAAAGGCGCGGATTTTGTGCCGATGCTGTCGGATCACATTGGCAACTTAAACGGAATGGATTTGGCCGCAGAAGTGGCCAAAGGCAAAAAGTAACGCCTGCATCAAAAGGGGGGCTTATCATGCTGTCCAAAGACGAGATCGCGTCATACCAAAAGAACGGATACCTGATGGTGGAGGACGCGGTCAGCCCCTCCCAATTGGACGAACTGCGCCGCCTGACCGCGCAATTCATCGAGGCGTCACGCGATGTGCGCGAAAGCAACGCGGTCTATGATCTCGACAAGGGCCACGGGCCAGACAGCCCGCGCCTGACGCGGATCAAAATCCCGCATAAGCAGCATCCCTATTTCTGGGAGGTGCTGCGCAATTCACGCATGACGGAGGTGCTGGCAAGCCTGCTTGGCCCCGATACGGCCATCATCACCTCTAAGCTGAACACCAAGGCCCCAGGCGGTGGGGCGGCGGTGGAATGGCATCAAGATTGGGCTTTTTACCCACATACCAATGATGACCTTCTGGCCTTTGGCCTGATGCTTGAGGATGTGGACGCGGCCAATGGCCCGTTGATGGTGATCCCTGAAACCCATCGAGGGCCAATTTTGGATCACAGCATGAACGGGGTGTTTGCAGGGGCGATCAACCCTGATGATCCGTTGTTTGAGCGCGACAAGATTGTGACTTTGACGGGCAAAGCAGGATCCATGACGGTGCATCACGCCCGTATTCTGCACGGCTCGGCCCCAAATGTCAGCGATAGACCGCGTTATATTCTGTTCTATGAAATCGCCAAGGCAGATGCATGGCCGATCCTTGGCGCGGCTTCCTATATCCACGAATTGGGGCAGCGGCGCTTTTGGGAGGATTTGCAGGAGCGCATCATCACGGGCAAAGCCTGCCTCACGCCGCGCCTTGAGACCGTGCCCGTGCGTATGCCTTTGCCGCCTGCGCCCGACAACAGTTCAATCTTCAAAACCCAAGAAAGCGCAGGCGCCAAAAGCGCGTTTCGGTAAATGCGCGCGCGCCGTTTAATAGGTCGCGCGGCCCCCTGATAGGTCAAACACCGAGGCGGTGGTGAAGGAGTTTTCGCGGCTGACAAGCCATGCGATCATGGCGGCGGCCTCATCCACTTCGAGGAAGCGATTGCGCGGGATTTTTGAGAGCATATAATTGATGTGCTCTTCCGTCATCTGATCAAAAATCGCCGTGCGTGCCGCGGCGGGCGTCACGCAATTCACCGCAATATCATGGCCTGCGCATTCCTTACCCAAGGATTTGGTAAAGCCAATCACCCCCGCCTTGGATGCGCTATAGGCGCTGGCATTGGGATTGCCTTCCTTGCCCGCCACCGAGGCAATATTCACGATCCGCCCGAAATTGCGCGCCTTCATGCCCGAGATGACGGCCTTGTTTGTGAAATAGGTGCCGATCAAATTGATCTCGATCACGCGGCGAAATTCTTCGTTGCTATAGTCTTCGACCAACATATTGGCCCCTGCAATGCCTGCACTGTTAACGAGAATATCAATGCGCCCCAGTGCGGCTTCGGTCGCGCGGGCAGCCTCCTCAACAGAAGCGTAATCGGTTACATTACAGCTCATAGCCCGCACGGGACCGAGCGAGGCGAGGCTCTTCACCGCCGTTTCGTTGCGCGCTGCATCGATGTCCCACAGCGCCACGCTTGCACCCGAACGCAACAGACGCGCGGCAACGGCATATCCGATCCCCTGTGCACCGCCTGTCACCACGGCGCTCAGACCACTGAGATCAATTTTATTTTCGCCTTGTGCCATGTCCTCTCCCTTTCCTTCTGTGTTTATCTTGATTGGCCCCATACCATTCACGGGCCAGGCAGTAGGAATTGCAGCGCGTAAAGCGTGCCCATCCCTGCAAAAATCGACCAGATCACGCCAAAGCGCAAACCAATGAGAAACGCCGCAAGCGCGGCGATGATCCGCACAGGATCAATCGCCCCCCCTGTTGCCTCTGGCCACATCACCAAGGGGGCGACCAAGGCGGGGAAGACCGACACACCCACATATTTCAAATGCAGCTGCGCCCAATCAGGCAGGCTGCGTCCCCCAAAAATCCCCAAAAAAGAAAATCGGATCAAAAATGTGCCGATCCCCAAGAGAGCGGTCAGGAGCCAAAAATCACCCGCATCGATCATGCCGCCCCCCTCGCCTTTCGGCGGCGCAAGAGCAATTCCGCCTGCGCGCCCGCAACAAGGCCCGACAAGGCCGCAACGATCAGGCCCAGAGACCAAGGCAGCCAAGCGAAAAGCAACGCCATCGAGGCCGCAACAAAGGCCGCAAAAATATGTGGAGCGGAGCGCAGCAAAGGAGCCGTCAAGGCGATGAAGCATACGGGCACCGCGAAATCCAATGAGAGCGAAGCTGGGATCGCCTCACCGATCACCGCACCCAAAAATGTGCAGCCGTACCAGAACGGGCAAATCAGCGCCATGCAGCCGAAATAATACGCGACCCGATGCGCAGGCGGCATATTGGGGTGATCCTCATAGGTGCGCACCGCAACGGCAAAGGCCTGATCCACCATCAGATAGGCCATCAAAGCGCGGGTGGAAAATCGGGCATGGCCGACATAGGGCACAAGCGCGGCCGAATACATCGCCATGCGCAGATTGACCACTAAGGCCGCCAGAAGCGCGATGAACACAGGCGCTTGATCCTGCAACAACGCAACGGCGGTAAATTGCGAAGCCCCTGCAATCACCACAACGGTCATCGTCATGGTTTGCAACAAATCCAACCCTGCATCGCGTGCAACCACGCCAAATAGCATCGAATAGGGCACCACAATTAGGATGAAAGGCGCGCAATCGAGATAGCCCTTCCAAAAGGCCCGCGCTGCAGTTTGGATTTGCGTCATTCCTCACCCTCACTGCGTAGGGTGAGACGGGCCAAAACCAGCGCAGATGTTGTGGCTTGGCACTGTGCCTTTTGGCGCGCAATGGCATCTGGCCCGATGTTGGACAAGGCCAGCGCCAACTCCTCCATCCGATCGCATTGAAGAAGCCCACTCAGCATATCGTATTTCGTCTCGATGCTCAGAAGCGTGATCAACGCGTTATCCTGCCCCGCGCGCAGGCGGGTCATTGCCGCGCTGATCCCTGCATCAAAGGCGCTGCGACTGTTGCGGAAACATAAAGTGGCGACCGCGTGCATATCATCTGGTTCTGCCTGACAGGGCGCTAAAGCCTCCGCCACACAGTCGAGCAACTGCGCCTCCGTCTCGATTCGTCCTGAGATTCGGTCAGACAAACACATATCCAAGGTCAATTTGGCGTCTTGCGCAGCCACAGGAGCGGTGGTTATCAGCCAAATTCCAAAGGCAACCGCCCCAAAACCCATGTGTTTCATAATGATTTCTCACCATAAATCGCTTTGCTCTTGCATTTGGTATACCATTTGAATTTTCTATAACAATAGCGCCGTGAAAAATGGTGTACCAAAATAACCGCAGGCCAAACGGATCGCCGCTGATTGGGAGAAGCAAATGTCCAACACCCGTGCCAATAAACGTTTCCGCTCACAGGAGTGGTTCGACAACCCAAACAACCCAGGAATGACGGCGCTTTATTTGGAGCGGTATCAAAACTCGACTTTCACGCGCGAAGAATTGCAAAGTGAGCGTCCGATTATCGGCATCGCGCAGACAGGTTCGGATCTGGCGCCATGCAACAAAATCCATGTGTTTTTGATGGAGCGCATCAAGGCGGGCATCCGTGAGGCGGGCGGTGTTCCGATGGAATTCCCCGTGCATCCCATCCAAGAAACAGGAAAACGCCCAACCGCCGCGCTGGATCGGAATCTGCAATACCTGTCTTTGGTCGAGGTGCTGCACGGCTATCCCATTGACGGCGTGGTGCTGACCACGGGGTGTGATAAGACCACACCTGCCATGCTGATGGGGGCCGCAACGGTCGACTTGCCCGCAATCGCGCTCAACGGCGGCCCGATGTTGGACGGTTGGTGGAATGGCAAGCGCGCAGGATCAGGCATGATCGTGTGGGAAAGCCGCCGCCTGTTGGCCGCAGGCGAGATTGATTACGAAGAATTCATGTCCCGCGTCTGCTCCTCTGCGCCCTCTTTGGGGCACTGCAACACGATGGGCACAGCCTCAACCATGAATGCAATGGCAGAGGCCTTGGGAATGTCCCTGACGGGCAATTCCGCGATCCCCGCCCCTTTCCGCGAACGGATGGCGATGGCCTATGAGACAGGCAAGCGGATCGTGCAGATGGTCTATGAGGATCTCAAACCCTCGGACATCATGACCCGCGAGGCATTCGAGAACGCCATCGTGGTCAATGCCGCGATTGGCGGATCGACCAATGCGCCACCACATTTGCAGGCCATCGCCCGTCACATCGGCGTTGAGCTGAATGTGCGCGACTGGGAAAAGATCGGATATGATGTTCCCTTGATGTTGAATATGCAGCCTGCTGGCGAATATTTGGGCGAAAGCTTCTTCCGTGCGGGCGGTGTGCCCGCGATCATGGGAGAACTGCGCAAGGCAGGCCGCATCCATGACGGGGTGATGACGGCCACAGGCAAAACCATGGGCGAGAACCTCGAAGGGCACGCCTCACGCGACCACAGTGTTGTCACCACCTATGACAAGCCTTTGCGCAAAAATGCGGGCTTCAAGGTTTTGTCTGGCAACCTGTTCGACAGCGCGCTGATGAAAACCTCCGTGATTTCGGATGATTTCCGCAAACGCTTCCTTTCGGAACCTGGCAATGAAGGTGTGTTCGAGGCCAAGGCGGTGGTCTTTGAAGGCCCAGAGGAT
This sequence comes from Rhodobacteraceae bacterium XHP0102, assembly GCA_025751475.1. GTDB lineage: Bacteria > Pseudomonadota > Alphaproteobacteria > Rhodobacterales > Rhodobacteraceae > M30B80. The sequence continues at coordinate 423,146 of JAOWLD010000001.1, read as the reverse complement.
TATCACGACCGCATCAATGACGCAGCCCTTGGCATCGATGAGCGCACGATCCTGTTTATTCGTGGCGTAGGCGCGGTCGGATATCCTGGATCGGCGGAGGTGGTGAATATGCAGCCACCAGATCACATCATTCGAAAGGGCATCAGCCATTTGCCAACTGTGGGCGATGGCAGGCAGTCAGGCACATCCGAAAGCCCGTCTATCCTCAACGCCTCACCCGAAAGTGTGGTGGGAGGCGGATTGGCCTATCTCCAGACGGGCGATATGGTGCGATTGGATTTCAACAGCTCGACCCTCAATGCCTTGGTGGATGATGCGGAATGGCAGGCCCGCAAGGATGCATGGACCCCGCCAGAATTGCGCCACCAAACACCATGGCAGGAGATTTACCGCACCCATGTGGGCCAATTGGCCGATGGTGGCTGTTTGGAATTGGCCACAGCCTATCAGAAAATTGGCCGCGATCTGCCACGCGACAATCACTGAGGGGAGGCCGTTATGGGAAAAACGATCATCATCACCGGCGGCGGTGGCGGCGTGGGTCGCGCCACGGCACGGCATTTCCTCGCCCATGGATGGCGCGTTGGCCTGATTGGGCGGCGTGCGGAAGCCTTGGAAGAAACCGCCCAAGCGCATGATCACGCACTGATCTTGCCCTGTGACGTCACCGATGAGGCGCACGTGGCCCGCGCATTTCAGAACGCCTATGAAGCTTGGGGGCGGCTGGATGCTTTGTTCAACAACGCGGGTGTCAGCCTTGGCGGCGCACCGATTGACGAACTGTCCGTCAGCGATTGGCGCAATCTGATTGAGGTGAATGTCACGGGCAGTTTCATCGCGGCCCGGGCGGCCTTTGGGATCATGCGCCAGCAATCCCCTCAGGGCGGTCGGATCATCAACAACGGGTCCGTCTCGGCCTATGTGCCCCGCTGGGGATCAGCACCCTATACCGCGTCCAAACACGCGATCACAGGACTGACCCGCTCCATCAGCCTCGATGGGCGACCCTTTAATATTGCTTGCGGACAGATCGACATCGGCAATGCGCTGACCGATATGGCGGAAAAGATGACCAAGGGTGTGCCGCAAGCCGATGGCAGCATCGCCATTGAACCCGTGATGGATGTGGCCCATGTTGCGGCCTCGGTGTTGCATATGGCGGAATTGCCGCTTGCGGCGAATGTGCAATTCATGACCGTCATGGCCACCAATATGCCCTATATTGGGCGCGGCTAATCGGGGCCTCTTTATGTGATTGGGGGTGCATCCTGCGGGAGGCACCCTTTTTTCATTCGGGCAAAACGGGGCGTTTGCCCTTTTGCCGTTCCCGCTGCCAAATATAGAGACCCGAGGCGATAATGATCGCGGCACCTGCCAGCGTCCAAACTGTGGGGAAGGTTTCAAAAATCACGATCCCCACCAAGGCCGCCCAAAACACCTGTGTGTAGATGATCGGCGCAAGGATCGAGGCATCGGCCCACCGATGCGCGGTTGTGGCCGCGATATGACCCAATGCGCCAAATCCCCCGATGATGCACAGCACGACCCAGCCAAGGGCCGTGTCAGGCCAGACCCAAACATTCAGGGCAAAGGGGAACAGCGCCACAGTGGCAATTCCACTGGCCCAGACCTGTTGTGTGGCATTTGTTTCAATGCCTGCCAAAAGGCGGGTCATGATGAAATAGGTGGAGGCCATAAAGAGCGTGCCAAGGCTGAGGAACATGGCGGGGTGGAATTCCGCCCCCCATGGCTGGATCACCACCAAAACGCCCAAAAACCCCACGCAGACCGCAATGATGCGGCGCAGGCCCACCTTTTCGCCCAATATCGGTATGGCCATCAGCGTAATCACAATCGGCCCCGCAAAAGAGATGGTCGTGGTCACGGTGATCGGCAGGAATTTCAACGCTTGAAAATTCATGATCGTGCCAATGAACAAGGCACATGAGCGCAAAACCTGTTTTGCAGGTGCATTGGAATGGAACACCCCCGCCCCTTCTTGGGGCAGATAAATGGCCAACGAGTAGATAAAATGCCCTGCATAGCGCGCAAAGACAATTTGCAGCACAGGAATGCCCACGATGGTCAGCCATTTGGCCGAGGTGTCAATGCAGGTAAACAGGACCACGGCCAAGGCCATAGTCAGAACACCTGCAAGCACGCGGTTCTCTCTTGGGGCGGGGGCGCTCATCGGGGCGTTACATGGTCATGCCGCCATCAATGGCAACGCATTGACCCGTCATATATTTGGTCTCATCACAAGAGAGATAGACCACCAATTCCGCAATCTCATCAGCCGTGCCAAGCCGCCCCATGGGCTGACGCGCGACAAAATCCTTCATTGCCTGCTCATAATTGCCCGTTGCGTGCAACCGCTCCTGAAGGCTTGGCGTATCCACCGTGCCTGGCGCGATGCAATTCGCGCGGATGCCACGGGTGATGTAATCAGCAGCCACCTGTTTTGTGAGCGCAATCGTGGCCCCTTTGGACGTGCCGTAGATAAAGCGGTTCGGCAAACCACGGATCGAAGAACAAACCGAGGCAATATTCACAATCGCGCCTTGTCCGCGCTCCAACATTCCTGGAACCGCCGCTTGGATCGCATGAAAATGCGCCCGCACATTGAGGTTCATCGCCATGTCAAATTCGTCATCGGTGGCTTGCTCAATCGTGCCAGAATGCACGATGCCCGAGCAATTTACCAAAACATCAGGCTGCGCCTTGGTCACGGCATCAACCAAGGCCGCCTTATCGAGAACGTTCAATGCAAAGCTTTCCGCCACATCCAAATCTGCCAAAAATTTATCATGCAGATCCGTGGCAATCACATAGGCCCCTTCCCGCGCCAAGGCGCGCGCACTGGCCCGTCCGATCCCTTGACCTGCGGCTGTGATGAAAACACGCTTTCCTTTCAGTCTCATAGTTTTTCCTTTCCAAGATAATCTGCCATCCAAGTCATGCGTCACGGCACCGCTAGATACCGCGAAAATCTGGGGGAACCCCACCGCGCGCCACGGGCGCGGCCCGCTTTGCCGAGAGCGCGGCGGCCAATGTCGCCTCCATCGCCGCCAACCCATCCGCGCCGCTGCACAGAACATCATCTTTGGCACCAGCGACCACCTGCGCGAACCGCTCCATCTGGGCAAGGATCGGATCAATGCGCGCGAAAGGCGCGCCCGTATTTGGGCTGAGGCCCTTCGACCATTCCACCTCGCCCGCGTAATCAGCCAACCAAAGCCGCAGCGATGGAAATTCCAACGCGCCTTTCGTGCCAATGATCCGCAGATAATCCTGCCCTGTGCCCGCAATTGCGGGGTTTTCGAAACTGCCCGCCTCAAAGCTCCAAGGCGAGGCACCCGCGTCTGAAATCAGAAACGATCCCAATGCGCCGTTGTCAAACCGCAAGGCGAGCGCGGCTGTGTCCTCAACCTCTAAACCCCGCCGCGCCGAAGATGTTAACGCGGTCACTTCGGCCACATCACCGATCAGAAAACGCAAAAGGTCCATCTCATGGCTGAGATTGGTCATCAGCGGCCCCGCACCCGCACTGCGCCGCCATAGGGGGTCAAAATAGCGATCATGCTTGCGCAAAGACCAAAGACCCTGCACCCCGACCAAGTCACCTAAATCCGACAATAACTCGCGTGCCTTTATCGCAAAAGGATGGCAGCGGCGGTGATGCCCCGTCACCAATGGCACCCCTGCCCTCTGTGCGGCAGCGATCACCGCGCGCCCTTCGGCAACGGTGGCCGCAAGGGGTTTTTCCACGATCACCGCCAAACCTTGCGCGATGACCTCAACCGCGGTTTGATGATGCGCGCCCGTGGGCGTGGCGATCACGGCGGCCTTGGTTGTTTTCGGGATATCGTCAGAATGTGCCACCACAGGCAGTCCTTGCGCACGCAATTCCGCGCGCCGTGCTGCATCTGCCTCGACAATGGCGGTCAGGGCAATCAGGGGAGAGGCCTGCGCCACCTCGACATGGCGCATCCCGATCGACCCTGCACCAATCACGCAAAGAGGCAGCGCGTGTGTCACCCTCCCCCCCCTTACATCACCGCGCCGACTTGCCACGGAACGAATTCAAAATCGCCCAAGCCTTGCGCCTCGGATTTGGATTTCTCACCAGAGGCCATGCGCAACCATGCCGCGTAGATCTCGCGCCCAACTTCCTCAACCGATGCACCCTCGGTCAGAATACGGCCCGCGTTGATGTCCATGTCATCAATCAGACGGTTATACATTTCGCTGTTGGTTGCCACTTTCAAGGTGGGCGAAGGCTTGGAGCCGAAAGCCGAGCCGCGCCCCGTGGTGAACACAACCAAATTGCACCCACTGGCGATCTGCCCCGTAACACTGGCAGGGTCATAGCCAGGACTGTCCATGAAGGTGAACCCTTTTGCGGTAACGGGTTCGGCATATTTATACACCCCCGTCAGCGGGGTTGTGCCACCCTTGGCGGCGGCGCCTAAGGATTTCTCCAAAATCGTGGTCAAACCGCCTTTTTTATTGCCAGGTGAGGGGTTGTTATCCATCGAACCGCCATTGCGCGCGGTGTAGCCTTCCCACCATTTGATCAACTCAATCAGCTTATCCCCCACGGCGCGGTCGGTCGCGCGCGCGGTCAGCAAATGCTCGGCCCCATAGATTTCAGGTGTCTCCGCCAAGACGCCCGTGCCACCCTGCGCGACCAGCAAATCGCAGGCATAGCCCACGGCAGGATTAGCAGTGATCCCCGACCATGCGTCCGAGCCACCACATTGCAGCGCCACCATCAATTCCGAGGCGGGGCATTTCTCGCGTTTTACGTCATTTACGATGGGCAGCATGGCGTTGATCTTTTCGATCCCCCATTCCACCGTGCGGCGCAAACCGCCGATATCTTGGATATTCATGGTCTGGAACAGCGGTCCAGGTTTCAGCCCATAGGACTCGATCAACCAATCGATCTGCATCATTTCGCAGCCCAAACCCGCCATCAGCACGCCCCCCACATTGGGATTGCGCGCATAGCCCCACAGCGTGCGCTGCAACAGCTCAAACCCTGTGCCATCGCCGCCCATCGCACAGCCCGTGCCATGCACAAAGGCAACCACCCCATCGACATTGGGATAATCGGCCAATCGCTCGGGCGTGAAATGCTCTGCAATCAAGCGCGCGGCAGTGGCAGAACAATTCACACTGGTCAGAACCGCGATGTAATTGCGTGTCCCAACGCGGCCTGTCGCACGGCGGTAGCCCATGAAATAATCTGTCTCGCGCGCGGGGGCTGCGGGCTGCAAATTGGTTGCGAATTCGTACTCCGTATCCACGTTGCGAAATTCGAGATTATGCGTATGCACGTGCGCGCCCTTGGCAATGTCTTCCGCCGCATAACCGATCACTTGAGCGTATTTGCGCACAGGCGCACCCTTGGGGATGTCGTCCATGGCGATTTTATGACCACGCGGGATCAATTCGCGCGCGCCCTCCATACCCACCTCTAAGGTTTGAAGCGCCGTAACCACATTATCCGATTGAGAAAGCCGCACTGTTTTCATGAGCAAACAACCTATCCTCACTAAGGGCCGTTTTGACGATCGAGCGCGCGTAAAGACATTTCCCCTCGCGCGCGCTCCAAGACTGAGTGACCTGCTCCGTTAGATCAGAGGAACAATGTCACAATTGGTGGCCAGATCAGCAACACGCTGAGAGCCGTCAGCTGAAGAGCGATGAAGGGCAAGAAGCCACGGAAAATCGCCGTCAGCGTGATATGCGGTGGCGCCACCGATTTCAGATAGAAGGCGGCAGGGCCAAAGGGTGGCGACAGGAAGCTGACCTGCATATTCATACAGAACACCACCCCAAACCAGATCGCCACATGGCGTGGATCAAGGTCCCCGAACAGCCCAATTTCCTCAACGGGCAGGCGCATCACAATGGGCAGGAACACTGGCATCACCAACAACACAATCCCGATCCAATCCATGAACATCCCCATGATCAGGAAAATCAGCATCATCATCAAAATGATACCCATGGTTGGAAGGTCAGAAGCGATGATCAGGTTTGCCACATAGGTTGGTCCACCCGCCAAAGTATACGCAGCCGCAAGAGAAGCCGCCCCGATGGTCACCCAGATGATGGTTCCTGTGGATTTCAACGTCCGCATCAAGCTGTCCCAGACGATGTCAAAGGTCATCTCGCGGCGAATAAGCCCAATAATGAACACGGCCATAACGCCCATGCCCGCCGCCTCTGTGATGCCCGTAATGCCCATGTAGATGGAGCCAAGCACAACGCCAATCACCACGGTGGGTGCAATCAGGCCCTTGCCCATTTCCCACCCTTCGGCGGTGCGCTCTTTGCCGACAATCCCGTAAACCGTGATTGCCCCCAAAATCACCACCCCCACCAAATAGGGAAGGTCTGCCACCATCCCCAAGGGGATCGGATCAACGCCTTCACGGATCGTGTTGCTGCCTGTGACGGTGAAGAACAAGGCGCGTGCCAAAAGAAACCCGCCTGCCCACATCGAGAACTTCGCGAGGAAGCCCAAGAAGCGCAGCGCTTTCTCGCTGCCCTCAGGCATTCCTGGTTCTGGCTCTGGCAGCGGTGCCAAGCTTGGGTTCATATTGGTGCGGACCAAGATGTAGATGATAATGAAACTGGCCAACATGAACCCCGGCAAGAAGGATGCTGTGAACAGCGCCTTGATCGAGGTTTCCGTGACAAGCCCATAAAAGATCAACACGATAGAAGGCGGGATCATTGTGCCCAAAGAACCCGAGGCACAGATGGTGCCAATGGCGAGGTTCTGATTATATCCCAAGCGCAGCATCTGCGGCAGGGCGATCAAACCCAGCAGAACCACTTCACCACCGATGATGCCCGACATGGCCGCCATGATCACGCCCATAATGGCCGTAACCACCGCGATCCCGCCGCGGGTGCGACTGAGCCAGACGTTGAGCGCGGAATACATATCCCGCGCGATCCCGCAGCGCTCGAGCAGCGCCGCCATAAATATAAACAACGGCACAGAGATCAGCACGTAATTGGTCATCTGCCGATAAACGGCCTGCGCCACCACCGATAGCGGCCCGCGGCCAAAATCGGCAAAAATCAATTCAGGGCCGAATTTCATGGCCAAAACCACCACCGCCAGAAAGGCGGAGGCAAATCCCAACGGCATCCCAATCGCCAAGAGCGCGAAGATACCAAGCAGCAAGACAAGGCTGATGGTGGCAAGGCTATCGACCTTCAGCCAAGCGAAGAGTTCCAAAAATTCCATTTTTATCGCTCCAAGGTCTTGCGGATGTTTTCGATCTCGACCTCGTCGATTTCGTCATGCGCGAGATGTTCGGGGGCTTTGTTCCAGTCAGAAATCAAGTTCGACACGGCCTGCACAGCAACAAGTGCAATGATCAACAAAATGGCAGGCTTGAGCAATCCAGGGATGGGCGGATCCCATGCGGTGCCAAAGGTCTCCATCCGCGCGAAACGCGCTGCCGCGTCATCATATCCCCCCCAAATAAGAGCAAATGCGAAAAACACGATCAAGAAAGTTGACAACACATCGGAAGATTTCTGCGCCCAGCGAGGCATCATGTCATAGATGACATAAATGCGGATATGGCTGCGTTGTTGCATGGCATATTGGCCCGCAAGCAGGAATACAAATGCGGCAATCCAAAGCGACAGTTCATTTGCCCATAGCGTTGGCCGCGAGAAAACATAGCGCGATACCACCTCGTAGAACATCACAAGCACGATGGCCGCGGTCATGATCATGGCCATGCGGGAGGTGATCAGCGACAGCACGTCAAAGAAGCCATCGGGCTCAGATTCAATCGCGCCTTTTGTGTCCGACAGGTAGACGGATGTGCACAGGAATGTGCCAAGCATCGCAAGCAGCATAACCGCCACAAGCGGGCGCCCCGCAGGGCGGATCATCTCGTGCATCCCAATAGGGTCTTCAAAGGCAAATTGACCAAAAATCAGATAGGCGTAAATTAAGGCCGTTATCGCACCAAACCCAATTGCCGCACTGCGCATAGGCTTTCTCAACGATCCCAACCAAAGGCTGTCTTGAGCCATTGCCCTTCCCCCCTTGAGGCAAAAAATTCGTGAAAGACAAGCAAGCCCCTTCTGTCAGGGGCTTGCAAGTGATGTTTATGGTCTGCGCCTGATCAGTTGATCAAACCAAGCTCGGTCATATAGGCGACATGGCTATCCACCAGTGCAGCCGCCTCTGGGGAACGTGTCGCCCAATCGGCCCATGCCTCCTGTGCAACCGTACGGAAGGCCGCGCGATCCTCGGCAGACAGGTTGTGCAAGGTCACGCCATTGGCCGTCAGCTCTGCCGCTGCGGCGGCGTTTGCGCGGTCGTTATAAAGCGCGATCTGGAACGACAACTTTTGCCATGCCGTCTCAATGATACGGCGCTGCGATTCCGTCATGCCGTTCCACACGTCCAGGTTACAGGCCAAGTGGTCGGATGGCATCGAATGGAACCCAGGATAGGTTGCGTGGCTGACAAGGTCATAGAGACCCAAGCCCACATTGTTAGCCAGACCAGACGCGTCAGCCCCTTCGATGATCCCCGTTTCAAGCGCGGTGAACACCTCGGTGAAATCCATCACAATCGGAGAAGCGCCAAGCTTCTCAAAGATTTCGGTCTGCATTCCAGGAGGAGAACGGAACTTCCAGCCCTGCAGATCTTCGATGGTCGCAATCGGGGATGACGATGACAGCGATTCTTGACCATAGATCGACCAACCAATCAGCTGCATATTGAACTCGTTATACAGCTCCTGCGCTGCCTCATATCCGCCACCGTAATACAGCCATGAATACTGCTGCCATGCCGTTTCATAGCCGCCCATGATGTCGCCCACGAATTGGAACGCTGGGTTTTTACCTGTCTGATAGGCCCCGCCAGTCGCGTCACAATCCAGAATACCATTGATGGCCGCATCGAAGGTTTCTGTCGTCCCCACGATAGGTGAGGAGTAGAACATCTCGATGGTGATCTCGCCATTGGACATGGTTTGAACGTCATCCACCCACTGGGCCAGACGCTGGCCGGTGGGGTGCTCAGTCGCATAGTGGGTTGAAATGCGCAAAGTCACAGGCTCTGCCAGTGCCGCGCCTGCCAGCAACGCGGTTGCCGCCGCCGTTGTAAACAAAGTGTTGAGTTTCATCTCTTCCTCCCTTGGTGGGGCTGTTGGAGCCGCCATTTGCACCAGTTGCGCGAAACGAAAGCTGCACAACCAAGATGGTATACCATCTGGGAATCGACCGTAGCCAAACCCGTATCGACAATCAACAAGTTTTGGTATACCAAATTCTGAAAGGAAGATTTTTCTTGTCACTCACGTAGCTGATACCTCCCTTGACCATGATAACACTGCAAGAAATATGAGGGCCGAACAGTGTATGATGACGCGACATTAGCGGAGCAGGTCGCACAGCAATTGCGGCGCAGCATCCTGCGCGGCGATCTGTTGCCAGGCGATCCAGTCAAAGAGCGGGACACCGCAACTGCAATGGGTGTGAGTCGCACCCCCATGCGCGAGGCGATACGCATTTTGTCTAAGGAAGGTCTGCTTGTGCTGCGCCCCTCGCGCAGCCCGATTGTGGCGGAATTGGATTTCAAATCTGTATCCGATCAAGCCGAGGTTCTGATTGCCTTGGAAAAACTATCGGCTGAACTGGCGTGCAAATATGCCACTGAGGCCGATCTGACAAAATTGCAGCGCATCGTGGACCACATGGCGGCACATTTTTACGAGACAGACCCGCTCGATATGTTCGAGATCGATATGTCTTTTCATACGGCCATCGCGGCCGCCTCGCATAATTTGGCGCTCGCAGAGACCCATCGCTCCTATCTGCAACGCTTGTGGCACGCGCGATATCTCGCGGCGCGCCAACGCCGCAACAGAGAGCGCGTGGTCACGCAACACAATGCCATTCTAGACGCGATGCGCGCGCGCAATGTGCAGGCCGCACGCGATGCCATAGATGCCCATCTTTGGCAATTGGCCGAGGACATACGGCAACAGATCGAAACCCATTCCATTGCTGCGGAAATGGATCAGATACAAACACAAAAAGCAGGAGAATAATCAATGAAACTATTGCGCTACGGTCCCGCAGGTCAGGAAAAACCCGCGATTTTGGATGCGGAAGGTCACATACGTGACCTGTCGAACCATGTCGCTGATTTTGCAGGTGCCGCTGTGTCGCTTGAAGCATTGGACGCGATCCGTAAGATTGATCTGTCCAGCTTGCCTGTTGTTTCCAACCCAGGGCGAATTGGGGCCTGCTTGGCATCGGTTCCGAATTTTTATTGCATCGGCTTAAACTACGCCAAACACGCCGCAGAAACGGGGGCGGAACCGCCCAAAGAACCAATCATTTTTTCGAAAGCCACTTCTGCCCTATCAGGCCCGTTTGACCCTGTGGTGATCCCGCGCAATTCCGTGAAAGCAGATTGGGAGGTTGAATTGGGCGTGGTGATCGGCCGCGAAGCGCTCTACGTCAGCGAAGCAGATGCACTGTCCTATGTCGCGGGCTATTGCACGATCAATGATGTGTCCGAGCGGGAATTCCAGATTGAGAAAGGCGGCCAGTGGATCAAAGGCAAATCCGCGCCCACATTCGGCCCCACTGGCCCTTATCTGGTCACAGCAGACGAGGTGGGCGATCCCCAAAAATTGGGGCTGACCCTCGCGCTCAACGGGGAGGTTGTGCAGGACTCTAACACCGATGACATGATCTTTGGTGTGGCGCATATCATCTCCTACATGAGCCAGTTCATGAAGCTGGTGCCAGGGGATATCATCGCAACGGGCACGCCATCAGGCGTGGGTATGGGCATGAAGCCACAGCGCTTCTTGAAGCCTGGCGATGTTATGGAGATCGAGGTCAAAGGCCTCGGCGCGCAAAAGCAAACGGCCGAAGCGGCCAAATAAACGTCCGTACGTCCGATCCGAGCGAAGGCGCATATCCTCATGCGCCTTCCCACCCTCCCCCTTCATGACGGGTCTTGCGATGTCTCGAATGCCCAACCTCAACGGATTTCTCTATTTCGAGACGGTGGCCCGCCGTGGCACGATTTCCCGTGCCGCTGAAGAAATGGCGGTTTCCCCGTCTGCGGTAAGCCAACAGATCAAGCTGTTGGAACAGAATTTGGGCGTGAAGCTGTTTCGCCGTCAGGGCCGTGTGTTGAGCATGACATTGGAGGGGGAACAGCTGTTTCAATCGGCCAGTGTGGCGCTGCGGATGCTGCGCGACACAAACCGCAATTTCACGCGCAAGCGCGAAACCTATCAGCTGAATATGCGGGTCACCCCAAGTTTCGGCGTGCGGTGGTTGGGTCCGCGCCTGTCCGATTTTATCGCCCATCATCCCGATTGGGATTTGCATATCGATGCGGCCCCTGACCCCACCGATTTCGACCGTGAGATGATGGAGCTGGATTTGCGCTACGGCAAGGGCAATTGGCTTGGCTATCACAGCGAACCCGTTTTTGACGATTGCGTCTTGCCATTGTGCAGCCCCGATTACCTAGACACGCTGCCAAAGAGCGATGATCCCGCTGCCGTTCTAGAAGCCGCCCGTCTGATCGGCACCCCCCGCGCGCTCTGCCAATGGGATTACTGGCTCAATCATCATGGTCTGACCCTGACGAAACGCCATATGCCCATCTTGATGGATCGCTCTTCAATGGGTCTGCAATTGGCGGTGGACGGGGTTGGGGTGGTGCTCGACAGTATGTCCTTGGCCATGCCTGAGATTGCCGAGGGCCGCCTCGTGCCCGTGCTGCCTGCGCTGCCTGTTTTGCGCTTTTCGTCTTATTGGGCCATCTGCCCCACACGCTATATCAAACGCCGTGCGGTGCAGGAATTTCTGACTTGGCTCAAATCCCAAACAGCCGCATTTGAAGCGGATATCACCACCGCCTGCGCGCGTCACAACCTGCGCCAAACCCGAATTGAATTTGACTTGGGGCGAGGCGCAGAAGTCTGAGGCCTAATGGATCAGAGAGCCACCATTTACATCCACCTCAGACCCCGTCACATAGGCCGAGAGATCAGAGGCCAAAAACAGCGCACAGCCCGCCACGTCTGATGCCTCCCCCGCGCGGCCCATCGGGATACCAGCCACGATTTGCGCTTTCATCTCAGGCGTCAGTTTTCCAGCGGTGATATCAGTCGCGATAAACCCAGGGCAAATGGCATTTGCGCGGATGCCATCAGGGGCCAATTCGCGCGCCATGGCTTTGGTCAGGCCCAAAACCCCCGCCTTAGCCGCCGAATAATGCGGCCCCCCAAAAATGCCCCCGCCCCGCTGCGCGGAAACTGAGGACATATTCACCAATTTGCCAGTTTTGCGCGACCTCATATGCGGGATCACGGCTTGGCTCATGTAAAGCGTGCCAAGCAGGTTCACATCCAGAACCGCGTCATAGTTTTCAGGCCCGATATCCATGATTTTCAACGGCTGCGTGATGCCCGCGTTATTGACCAGAATATCGATCTGGCCATAGGCCTCAAGGATCACAGCAATCGCGCGATCACAGTCTTCTTTGCGCGTTACATCACAGGCAAGCCCGATATGGCCCGCGCCCAAATCAGCGGCGGCCTCCTCGGCTTGCGCCTCATCCAGATCCAAAATGGCCACTTTCGCACCATGTTCGGCAAACAGCCGCGCCGTGGCCTTGCCCAGGCCGCGCGGGCTGGCAGCCCCTGTGATGATCGCAACCTGTCCATCCAACAAACCCATTCTCGCCTCTCCTCCCATCGCGCCACGCGCGCAGTTATTGATCCAGCCAACACCGCAGCTGCGCGGCAATCCGTTCAACCGTGATCCCGTATTGGTCATGCAATGTCGGCAATGCGCCTGCGTCCAAGAACGCGTCTGGCAGGCCAATTTGGCGCAAAGGCACAAAGACATCATTTGTCATCAGGGTTTTGGCCACCGCATCCCCCAAACCACCCGTGATCGAATGATTTTCAGCCACCACCACAAGACGGCCGTTTTTGCGCGCCTGCGCGAGGATGGTTTCTTGGTCCAAAGGCTTAATCGTGGGGCTGTGCAAAACAGCAACCCCGATCCCGTCCTGCGCCAAAGCCTGCGCTGCGTCCAACGCGCGCATGGTCATGATACCAGAGGAAATGATCAAAACATCTTCGCCCTCGCGCAGCATCTTCGCGCGGCCGAGTTCAAAGTTATAGTTATACACGCCCAAGACATTGGCCACTTGTCCGCGCAAAAGCCGCATATAGGCGGGGCCGTTATAGGATGCGATGGCATGGGTGGCTTGGGCAACCTCCACCGCATCACAGGGATCAATCACCACCATATTGGGCATGGCACGCATGATCGCCATATCCTCGGTCGCTTGATGGCTTGGCCCATAGCCCGTGGTCAGGCCAGGCAGGGCGCAGACGATTTTGACAGGCAGGTTTTCCTCGGCAATCGCCATGGCGATAAAATCATACGCCCGCCGCGCGGCGAAAACCGCATAGGTGGTTGCAAAGGGTGTAAACCCTTCACGCGCGAGCCCCGCAGCGGCGGACATCAGCAAGCCTTCGGCCATGCCCATTTGATAAAACCGTTCAGGATAGGCTTGGGCAAAGATATGCAGATCGGTGTATTTCGACAAATCGGCCGAAAGACCCACAATATCGGGGCGGGTCTTTGCCAGCTCAACCAGCGCATGACCAAAGGGGGCCGAGACCGTGTCGCGCCCTTCCGCATCAAGCGAGGCGATCATGGCCGAAGTGCGCACGGCATCTGTGCCGCGGGCGGCTGTGCGCGGTTCATACTTTGACCCGCGGCGGGAATATTGCGGGACAGTCATCGCGGCTTCTTCCCCTCATGCTCGGCCAATGCCTTGGCCCATTCATCCGCCTCCACACGGATAAAATGCGTCTTTTCGCGGGCCTCCAGAAAGCTAATCCCGCGACACATTTTGGTGTTGCAAATAATCACCCGCGGGCAAGGCGCGGGATGATTGCGTGCAGCGTCAAAAGCGGCAACAACCGCATCAAGATCATTGCCGTCAACCTCTTGAGCAAACCAACCAAAAGCCTGCCACTTTGGCGCTTCGGGGCCTTGCGCAAGGGCCGCACGCACAGGGCCATCGGCCTGTTGGTTATTGAAGTCAACAATCGCAATGAGATTATCAAGGTGCCATTGCGTGGCCGACATCACCGCCTCCCATGTCGAACCTTCCCCAAGTTCACCATCAGACAGCAGATTATAGATGAAGGCGGGGTTCTTCTTGCGCTTGAGGCCCAAAGCCGCACCAACCGCAATCCCCAACCCATGGCCGAGGGAGCCGCCCGTGATCTCCATGCCGGGCGTGTAGCTCGCCATGCCTGACATCGGCAGGCGACTGTCATCCATCCCGTAGGTGGCAATTTCTTCTTCTGGCAGAATACCTGCCTCGATCAGCGCCGCGTAAAGCGCAATCGCGTAATGGCCAATCGAGAGATAGAAGCGATCCCGCCCTTCCCATTCGGGATCGGTCGCACGGTAACGCATGGCGTGGAAATAGGACACCGCCAGAACATCAGCCACGCCCAAGGCTTGGCCGATATACCCTTGGCCCTGCACCTCGCCCATCAGCAAGGCGTTGCGGCGAATGGCCCAAGCCCGCTGTGCCAGCGACATATTCCCCCCGCTTGCGCCTGTCACAGGCACCCCCCCTTTTTCACAAAATCACGCGAAAAAGATGCGGCAGGGCAGCCCCAAAGAACAAGCGCAGATAAGTGAAGAAACATTAAGCTAGGCTTTAAGGTAATGCGCAAAATATTGATGGTTTTGCGCCCCTCCCCCTCCCTATGATGCCTGATAATTATGCTGCCACACAGCGGGGTATAGGAACGATGACGATCCAATCCATGGCCGATTCAATCCGCTTTTTGGCGCTGGATACGATTGTGGCGGCGGGTGAAGGTCATCAGGGCGTGCCGCTTGGTATGGCGGAGATTGCCGCCACGCTTTATGCCAATCACCTGAAAGTTGACCCCAAAAACCCGCTTTGGCCCGACCGCGATCGTGTGGTTCTCTCCAATGGTCATGGCTCGATGCTGCTTTACGCGCTGCTGCACCTCTCAGGCTATGAGAAGGTTGATCTTGCAGCGGTGAAATCTTTTCGACAATTGCACTCGGTCTGCGCGGGGCATCCTGAGATTGAGCAGGATGCAGGGATTGAAATCACCACAGGGCTGCTGGGTCAGGGCATCGCTTGTGCGGTTGGCATGGCCGTGGCGGAGGAACGTCTGCGCGCGGAATTCGGTGCAGAATTATGCGACCACCGCACATGGGCCTTTGTCGGTGATGGCTGCTTGCAAGAGGGCATTGGCCAAGAGGCGATTTCACTGGCGGGGCATTTGCGCTTGGGGCGGCTCACGTTCTTGTGGGATGATAACCATATCACCGATGACGGTGATACCGCGCTGTCGATCAGCGAGGATGTCCCTGCCCGTTTCGCCGCCGCAGGGTGGCACGTGGTCGAGGTGGATGGCCATGATATTGCGGAAATTGACGCGGCCATAACCGCCGCAACGTCAGACCCCCGCCCCTCTCTCATTGCCTGCCGCACCATCATTGCGCGCGGCATCCCCCGCCTTGAGGGGCAACGCGGTGGCCATAGCGCGCCGCTCACCCCCCAAGATGCGGCCGAGGCGCGCACCGCGCGCAATTGGCCGCATGAGGCCTTTGTCATCCCGCAGGATATCTATGCCGATTGGACAGCCGCCATGTCCCGCGGAGGGGATGCCGCTGCGGGATGGGCCGCGCGTCTTAAATCCGACCCAAAGGCCGCAGAATTCACCCGCCGCATGGAGGGTATTTTGCCCCAAAACTGGCCAGAAATTATGGCCGATATTGAAGCGCATTTAACCGCATCGGGCGCGCCCCGCGCAACCATCGCCTCATCGGGTGATATTTGCGAAGGGCTAGAGGCCGCTTTGCCCGAACTGTGCATCCTCTGCGCCGATCTGGAAGCCCCCACCAATCACAAGCGCGGGCGCACGGCCTTTGGCCCTGAGAACCGCCAAGGCAGCTACGTGCATTGCGGCGTGCGGGAGCATTTGATGGGGGCAATGGCCTGTGGGATCGCTGCCCATGGTGGGCTGATCCCTGTCAATGTCACTTATCTGGCTTTTGCCGATTACGAGCGCCCCGCGATGCGGATGGCCGCATTGATGGGCTTACCCGTTCTCTTTATCTTTAGCCATGACTCCATCGGGGTCGGGTCTAATGGGCCGACCCATCAGCCCGTTGAAATCCTCGCCAGTTTTCGCGCCATGCCCAATTTCTGGGTCATGCGCCCCGCCGATGCGCGCGAAACGATCATGGCATGGGATCACGCCCTGCGGCGCAAATCAGGCCCCACCCTTTTGGCCCTGAGCCGTCAGGATTTGGTGCAGCTGCCCCCAGTCACGGGCAGTGCCAATGGGGGGTATATTCTGGCAGGCGAAGACCCCCGCGACATCACGCTGATTGCAACGGGCAGCGAAGTGGCGCTTGCGCTTGAGGCGCGCGCGGAACTGGCGCAGGCGGGCATCCGCGCCACGGTTGTCTCGCTGCCCTGTTGGGAGATGTTCCACGACCAAAGCCCTGAAACACAAGCCACGATTTTGGGTGATGGCCCGCGTGTCGGCGTAGAGGCCGCAGTGCGCTTTGGCTGGGATCAGTTTTTGGCCCCGGATGACCCGTTTATCGGCATGACGGGCTTTGGCGCCTCTGCAAAAGCGCCCGAATTATTCGCCCATTTCGGCATCACCACCGAGGCCATTGTTGCCGCCGCCAAAGCACGGATCGCGCGCTAGATGGCAAGATAGGCCTCTAGCGTTTTTCGCACGCCATCACGGGACAGGGCCAGATAGGCATCCGTCACAGGCGCGCGGATATCAGCGGCAAGGCTTGGATCAAAGATCGCCTCAATGTCCAAAATCCGTGCGACCGCTTCAGCCCCCTCCACGCTTGAATGGACCGCGCGCAGCGCATCGGCCATTGGATCACGCAGGTCGATTGCCGCCCCCGCCTCGTCAAGACCCGCCGTGTAGCGCATCCACCCTGCAACAGCGAGGATCAACCCCCCATCCTCGGCCCCCTTTTTGCGGGCCGCGCGCAGTGTTCCAAGCAACCGCTGTAGTAATTTCTGACTGCCATCCATCGCGATTTGCCATGTGCGGTGCTGGATCGCAGGGTTCTTGAACCGCGCGCGCAAGGCTGCGGCATATTTTTCAAGCGATACACCCTCAGGCGGGGTCAAATGAGGAATGATCTCGCGCGCCCACAGACGTTGCGCATAGGCATCAAACACGGGGTCAGCCATGACATCGGTGATCGTGTGATGCCCCGCAACATAGCCCAAATAAGATAAGGCCGAATGGGAGGCGTTGAGCATCCGAAGTTTCATATCTTCAAAAGGGGCGACATCGCGCACCAATTCCGCCCCGACCTGATCCCATGCGGGGCGCGCACCGTCCACGAAATCATCCTCCATCACCCATTGGCGATAAGGTTCATGCACCACAGGGGCGGCATCAGCCAAGCCCGTAAAGCGTGCCACCTCTGCGCGTGTCTCCTCCGTGGTCGCGGGCACGATCCGATCCACCATAGTGGAGGGAAAGGCACCGTTTTGCGCGATCCAATCCGCCAAGGAGGGATCAATCGCTTGCGCAAATTCCAAAACCAGCCCGCGCAAAAGCTGCCCGTTATGGGGCAGATTATCACAGCATAAAACCGTGAAAGGCGGGATACCCGCCGCCTTGCGCAGGGCAAGCGCGCGGGTGAGATAGCCAATGCTGCTTTGCGGGCTGTCATGGGTCAGATCATGGATGATATCAGGATGATCTCGATCCAAGGCCCCGCTTGCGGGATGGTGGCAATAGCCTTTCTCCGTGACGGTCAGCGAGACAATCTTGACCGCAGGGTCGGCCATTGCGGCCAAAACCGCAGAGGGGTCTTCGGGGGCAACCAAAACCGCGCTTAGGCTTGTGACAAGCAAAAGCTCTGCGCCATCTGGGGCAAGTTCCAAAGCATGATAAACAGCATCTTGCGGCAGCAGCGCATCGCGGGTTGTGGGCGATTTGAGAGAGACCCCGATGATCCCCCAATCCCCGCCTGCCTTTGCCATGGCCTGTTGCGTGTAAATCGCCCCATGCGCGCGGAAAAACGCGCCAAGGCCCAAATGGACAATACCGGGTTTTGGGGCGGGTGCCGTGCGGGTCAAAGGTTTATCGGGCAAGCCATCCTCCATCTACATTGATCACCGCACCATGAATATAAGCCGCTGCAGGGGAGGCGAGAAAAGCCGCCGTGTGACCGATATCTGACGGCTCGCCCCATCGGCCGGCGGGAATACGCGCCAGAATTGCTGCGTTGCGATCGGCATCTTTGCGCAGGTTCTCGGTGTTGTTGGAAACAACATAGCCTGGCGCAATCGCGTTGACGTTGATGCCCTGTGCCGCCCATTCATTGGCCAAAATTTTGGTCAATCCTGCCACCCCGTGTTTTGAGGCCGTATAGGCGGGCACACGGATGCCGCCTTGGAAGGCGAGAAGCGAGGCGACATTAACCACCGCCGCGGGCCCGTGCGCGGGCAAGGCGAGATGCGCCTTGGCGAAGGCTTGGGTCGTGAAAAACAGCGCCTTTAGATTGACATCCATCACCGCGTCCCAATCATCCTCGGTGTAGTCGAGGCTGTCCTCACGGCGGATAATGCCTGCGTTATTGACCAAGATCGAATACCCCGCACCCGCGAAAATATCGCGCGCGGCCATGGGGTCTGCAAGATCAAGGATCATCTCATCGGCCACACCGCCCTTTGCCGCAATCGCCGTGCAGGTTTCGGTGCAGTCTCGCCGCCCCGCACAGGTGACGGATGCCCCTTGATCTGCCAAGGCCAAAGCAATCGCTTGACCAATGCCCGTATTCGCGCCTGTGACCAAGGCCCGTCTGCCTGCAAGGGAAAAGGCACTCATCGCAGATCCTCCAGCGCCACAAAATCCATATCCGTAAAATCGACATTGTCCCCCGCCATGGCCCAGATGAAGCGGTAGTGCCCGTGCCCTGCGCCCGCGTGAATTGACCAAGGGGGCGAAAGCACCGCCGCCTCATTTCCGACAACCAAATGGCGGGTTTCTTGCGGCTCACCCATCAGATGCAGCACCCGCGCCTCTGGGTCCATGTCCCAATAAAGATAGGCCTCCATGCGCCGATCATGGGTGTGCGGCGGCATGGTGTTCCAGACTGAACCTTGGCCCAAGGTGGTATAGCCCATCACCAATTGGCAGCTTTCCATCACCAGCGGATGGATGAATTGGTTGATCACCCGCTCATTGGCGGTCTTTGCCGCGCCCAAGGCCACGCGGTTGCTGTCCTCGGGGGTGAGATGCCGATGCGGGTAGCGGTGATGCGCGGGGGCGGAGGTGATGTAAAACCGCCCTGCCCCAGAGAAGGTCACATCACCCGCGCCCATCCCAAGGTAAAGCACATCGCCCTGTGCCATTTCCCACGTTTGGCCATCGGCGCTGACTTGACCTGCCTCACCGATATTCACGATGCCCATTTCACGGCGCTCCATGAAACTGGCCGTGCGCGTCTCAGCGATTTTATCAAGGCACAAACGACCGCCATTTGGCACCGCACCACCAAGGGTGAAGCGGTCATAATGCGTGTAGCACAGCTTGATCTTACCAGCCTCAAACAGGCCTTCAACCAAGAAAGAGGCCCGCAATGCGGCCGTATCCATGCCTTTCGCGTGGTCGGGATGGATCGCGTGGCGGGTTTCAACCTCGATCATCGGGAGGGTCCTTTCAAAGTTTATAGGCACGGCGCGCAAGCCCCGTGGTCAATTCCTGAATGAGATCGCCCGCTTCGCTTTCGTCCAAGCGGCCCGTGACAATCAGTTCCGCCAAATAGGCCGCATCGACCCGCCGCGCGACATCGTGGCGCGCAGGGATCGAGCAAAAGGCGCGGGTGTCATCGTTGAACCCTGCGAGGTTATAAAACCCTGCGGTTTCCGTGACCGAGCGGCGAAAGCGCATCATCCCCTCATAACTGTCATGGAACCACCAAGGCGGGCCAAGAAAGAGACAAGGGTATACCCCCGCCAAGGGCGCTAATTCGCGCGTATATGCCGTTTCATCCAAGGTAAAAAGGATCAGGTGAAAGCCTTCCGCGCGGCCAAATTCCTGTAGCAAGGGGCGCAATGCGGTGACGTAATCGGTGCGCTGTGGGATATCATAGCCCTTATCGCGACCGAAGCGGGCCAAGACCCAATCGGAGTGATTGCGCTGTGATCCTGCATGGATTTGCATCACCAACCCATCCGAAACCGACATCCGCGCCATCTCGGTCAGCATTTGCGCGCGAAACAGCTCCCGCTTGCCAGGGGTGGCCGCGCCCGTGACAACTTCGGCAAACAGGGCCGCCGCCTCTGATTGCGACAGGTTGGCCGTGTTGGCCGTAGGGTGGCCATGATCGGTCGCCGTGGCCCCGTGCGCCGCAAAGACCCTGCGGCGCGCATAATGTGCGGCAAGGTAGCTGTCCCATGAGACGCCCCCGCCGCCATAGGCGCAAAACGCCTCGACATTGCCAACAAACCCCTCAAAATCTGGATCAATCACAGCATCGGGACGATAGGTGGTGATGACGCGGCCCTGCCATCCGCTGTCAAGGATCGCACGGTGGTGGGCGAGATCATCAAGCGCGCTTTCGGTGGTCGCGAGAACCTCTAACTTGAACCGCTCAAATAGGGCGCGGGGACGAAAGGCGGGGCTTGCTAATTTCTCGTTAATCGCATCAAAGGCCGCGTCTGCCGTCTCCGCCGATAGCCTTTGATCTAAGCCAAACAAATCTTGCAGCGCGTGGTCAATCCACATCCGCGAAGGGGTCGCTGCGAAAAGGTGATAATGCCGCGCAAACAGCCGCCATATTTTGCGCGGGTCTGTTTCCACGCTGCCCCCATCGGCGCGTGGCACGCCTAAATCCTCCAACGCAATGCCTTGGGAATGGAGCATTCGAAACACATAGTGATCTGGCGTGATGAACAGTTTCGCCGCATCTTCAAAAGCGGCATCTTCCGCGAACCAACGCGGGTCCGTGTGCCCATGCGGTGAGATGATCGGCGCATCCTTAACCTGTGCATAAAGATCACGCGCCAAATCCCGTTGCGCGGGCGCTGCGGGCAAAAGACGATCATCACTTAACAGGGCCATGGCGCTGGTCTTTCATCGTTCATATTGCCAACTGATATGCTAGTATATAAGATAGGTCAATCGGACAGGACCAGATTGATCAATGACCCAAACCACGCCGCTGATCTCGCGCGACCGAACCGCTCGCCCTGCGATTGCGGATCTGGTTTATGATGCATTACACAAACAGGTTTTGAACCTTGATCTGAAGCCTGGTGAAAAACTGTCAGAGGCGGAAGTGGCAAAGCGGTTCGATGTCTCGCGGCAGCCCGTGCGCGATGCGTTTTATCGCCTATCCAAAATGGGCTTCCTGCTGATCCGCCCGCAACGCGCCACATTGATTTCGCTGATTTCCACACGAGCGGTGATGCAAGCCCAGTTCATTCGGATCGCCCTAGAGGCAGAGGCGGTGCGCCATGCCGCCACTTGTTTGCGGGCGGAGGATATCCTTGCGCTTGAGGCATTGGTTGCGGCACAGAAAGATGCCATGGATGCGGATGATAAGCTTCGGTTCCACGAATTAGACGATGCCTTCCACCGTGAAATTTGCCTGCGGGCGGGGTTGGAGTTCACATGGGACCTGATCGCCGAAAACAAAGGCCACATGGATCGGGTGCGTATGTTGTCCCTAGCATTTTCTTCGCAAGCCGCGTGGGATGACCATCTTGCCTTAACCCACGCCTTGGCCGCGCATGATCCCGAGGGCGCCGCCGAAATCATGCGCGCGCATCTTTCTAGGATTCATGCGCAACTGGTCCGTATCCGTGCGGAACATGAAAGCTATTTTGAACCTGAAGAGCCCACAAAAAGCGGACTGCCCTTGGCGACACGCCCCCCCAAGGACGCCCCGAGGACGCTCCAAGGACACCCCAAGTGATCCACCCCGCCAAAACGAGAAAGCCCGTCTGATGCCTGCGATGCTGAATGTACTGACGCACGACATTTTGCCCGTCTTCGCGATGATGGCACTTGGCTTTATCTTAGGTCGCACCAAAGTGGTCAGCGGCGCGGATGCAGGCGTTCTGAACCGCGTGGCCTTCTTGATGCTGCAACCTGCACTGCTGTTTCCGTTGATCAACAAGCTTGATTGGCACGCGTTTCAATTTGACGCAATCGCGCTTTATGCAGGCTGTCAGATGGTGGTGTTTACATTGGCCTATGTGATCTGCCGCTATGGATTGCGCCGCGAAAAGCTCGAGGCGTGGCTTTTGGCCATGGCCGCGATTTTCGTCAACACGTTGCTCTATATTTGGCCCATTTCCTATTTGATTTATGGCGAAGTCGCAGCCCTTCCCATCACCGCGATTGTGGCATGGGATGCAAGCGTGACCTTCGCCTTTTTCATCATCACAACGGATTTGATGGCCAACCCAGAGGCCAGTATACGACAATCACTGATCCGCATGACCCGCAACCCTGTGCTGATCGCCATCGTGCTTGGCGTCATCACCAATCTGGTGGGCCTCGCCGCCCCTGTGCCAATTTTAACGGGCTTGGATTTTGCAGGGGCCGCCGCGGCGCCGCTGACGTTATTTGCCCTTGGCGTGATATTGTCGGGCCATCCGCTGACCCCGAATGCCAGTGTCGTTATCGTCTCGCTGATCAAACTTTTGGTTTTTCCCGCCGTGATTTATGCCGCACTTCATTTGGGCGAAAGACCTGTGGCTTGGAACACGTTGATTGTGCTTTGCGCTGCGGGGCCTGCGGGGGCCATGTCCTTTGCTTTGGCGATGCTGCATGGGGTCCGCACCGATGTGATCGCACCCGTCATCATCTGGACCTCAACCCTTTCCTTGATCTCCTTGGCGTGGCTTGCCTAAACAAACCTCCGACCTAGACCACATACGCCGTTGCGCAGCGCAGTCACAAGGCACGGCCTGTCCGATTAAGACTTGCACAAAAACTTGCCCCTTTTCAACGGATTGGAATTTCCCCAAACTGGCGTGAAAGGGTCAACCAAGGGAGGGGATTGTTCCATGTCTATTCTCGCATCATTAAGGCCACCAGAAGGGTTGCGCGTCCTGATCACCGCGGGCGCGGGCGGCATTGGAAAAACCATTGCAGACGGGTTTGTCGAGGCGGGCGCGCGGGTACATATCTCCGACATCGATACCACCGCACTTGAAGGGGCAATCGGAGCGGCGATCACGGGCACCAAGGCCAATTCCGCAGACCCGTCCGACACCGCCCGCTTGTTTGCCGAGGCGATGGATCATTTGGGCGGGCTGGATGTGGTCATCGCCAATGCAGGCATTGCAGGGCCAACCGCCACAGTGGATGCCATAACCCCCGACGAATGGGATGACACGCTGGAAATCAACCTCAAAGGGGCCTATCTCGCCGCCCATCATGCACGTGCGGAATTGGTGAAATCCAAGGGTCAATTCATCGCCATTTCATCGGTGGCAGGGCGGCTGCCTTATGCGTTTCGCACACCCTATGCGGCCTCGAAATGGGGGGTTGTAGGGTTG
Organism: Rhodobacteraceae bacterium XHP0102; assembly: GCA_025751475.1. Lineage (GTDB taxonomy): Bacteria > Pseudomonadota > Alphaproteobacteria > Rhodobacterales > Rhodobacteraceae > M30B80. The sequence goes on along the minus strand of JAOWLD010000001.1, from coordinate 399,463 downwards.
GCCAAATCCCTTGCCGCCGAGCTTGGCCCCGAAGGCGTGCGCGCCAATGCCATCCTGCCAGGCATCGTTGAAGGCCCACGTATTGATGGCGTGATCGCCGCGCGCGCCAAACAGACAGGCGTCAGTTTCGAGGAAATGCGCGACACCTATCTGGGCAAAGTTTCGCTGCGCCGCATGGTCAGCCCCAAGGACATTGCCGCACTCTGTCTGTTCCTGTCCTCCGCAGGGGGTGCGAATATCTCGGGTCAAGCCTTGAGCGTCTGCGCGGGTGTCGAAACCCTTTAGATGCCCCCGAATAGATGCCCCAGAATAGATATCTTAGAAACGCCCCTCACTCCAACTGAGCAAAGGTCACAAAATGGCAAAAGCGCCGCGTAAAGTTATCATCACCTGTGCTGTCACAGGCGCGATCCATACCCCGTCCATGTCGCCCTATCTGCCTGTCACCCCGCAAGAAATCATCGATGACGGGATCAAGGCCTTTGAGGCAGGCGCATCCATCCTGCACCTTCACGCGCGCGACCCTGAAAACGGGCGGCCTACGCAAGACCCTGAGATGTTCCGCAAATTCCTGCCGCAACTCAAACAGGCGACCTCAGCGGTGTTGAACCTCACAACAGGCGGCTCGCCCCATATGACCGTGGCCGAGCGGATGCGCCCCGCCGCAGAGCTAAAGCCCGAGGTGGCCTCGCTCAATATGGGCAGCATGAATTTTGGGCTTTATCCGATGCTCGACCGTTTCAAAGAATTCAAACATGAGTGGGAGCGCGCACATCTCGAAAACAGCCGCGACCTTGTCTTCAAAAACACCTTTGCCGATATCGAACATATCCTGCGCACGGGCAATGCCAACGGCACGCGGTTCGAGTTTGAATGCTATGACACAAGCAATCTCTACACGCTGGCGCATTTTGTCGATCGCGGTTTGGTCAAAGCCCCTTTCTTGGTTCAAACTGTGTTCGGGCTTTTGGGTGGCATTGGTGCCCACCCTGAGGATGTCGCGCATATGAAGCGCACCGCAGATCGGTTGTTTGGGGATGCTTATGTGTGGTCGGTTTTGGGTGCAGGGCGCAATCAACTGCCCGTGGCGGCCCAAGCCGCCGCGCAAGGGGGCAATATCCGTGTCGGACTTGAAGACAGCCTGTGGGCCGCGCCTGGAAAATTGGCGCAAAGCAATGCCGACCAAGTCAAAAAAGCCCGCGCTCTGTTGGAGGGTCTGAGCCTAGAGGTGGCAACACCTGACGAAGCACGCGCGATGTTGGATTTGAAGGGGGCAGGCGATGTCGCTTTCTGATCGCAAAGGCCCCGTTATCATCACGGGCGGTTCACGGGGGATTGGGGCCGCAACCGTGCGCCGATTGGCCCTTTCAGGGTATCAGGTTCTATTTACCTATCACAGCAATGCCGCTGTGGCAGAAGCCCTTTGTGCCGAACTTGAGACACAGGGTGCGCAAGTCGTGGCCTTGCAATCCGATGCCGCTGACCCCGCAGCGGCGGAGGCGGTGGTCACCGAATGCATGGCGCGCTTTGGTGCACCCATTGCCCTATTCGCGAATGCGGGCATAACTGGCCCTGCCCTGCCGTTGCGCGACTTGGACATGGCCGATTTAAAGCGTGTTATTGATACCAATCTTCTGGGTGTCTTTGCGATCACCAAAGCCGCCACCGCCACGATGCCCCAAGGCGGATCTGTCGTTTTGATGTCCAGCCGCGCAGCAAAACTTGGCGGTGCAGGCGAATGGGTGCATTACGCCGCCTCCAAAGGCGCGATTGACACAATGACCTTAGGGCTTGCCCGCGAATTGGGGCCTGTAGGGATCAGGGTGAACGCGGTCGCACCTGGCCTGATTGACACAGAAATTCATGCCGCCGCGGGCGTGGGGGATCGCTTGGTCACAAAGAAAAATGAGGTGCCATTGCGGCGGATCGGCGCCGCTGCCGAAGTGGCCGAAGTGGTGGCGTGGCTGATCTCGGATGCGGCAAGCTATGTCACAGGCACAATTGTCGATGTAGCGGGGGGGCGTTAGGCCCACCCCAAGCCATCCTTCGCCATGCAGCTTGCGCTTTTGTCACGGCCTGTGTCACAATATTAGGCACAAATAACAAAGTAATTTATCGGGCATATATGACGGGCGGTGCAGAGCTACTGACAGAATTGGCCAAGCGTAAATCGCCGCATGGGCGTGTGATGGCAGTGTCCATGATGAAGGACGAGGCGCCCTATCTTTTGGAATGGGTGGCGCATCATGTGGCCGTGGGATTCACGGATATTCTGGTCTATACCAATGACTGCTCCGATGGCACGGTGGAAATGCTGCAACGCCTTGAGGTGTTGGGCCTGTGCTATCACCGTGAAAACGTGATCCCTGAGGGGCATAAACCACAGCCCTCCGCGCTGAACCATGCACAGGCCGAACCCTTGGTTCAATCCGCCGATTGGGTCTTGGTCTTTGACGCGGATGAGTTCCTCGCAATCTCGCACCCAACTGGCACTGTGGATGGGATGATCACCGATGCGGTTGAACGTGGCGCAAACGGGATTGTCATCACATGGCGGATTTTCGGATCAGGCGGCGTGGTGGAGTGGTCGCGCGCCCCTGTGACCGAGCAATATCTGCGCGCGGCTCCGCCCCTTTGGAACAAAGGTTGGGGGGTGAAGACCCTGTTCAAGTTTGATCCAGACTATTGGAAACTGGGCATTCATCGCCCCTCGATTAAGAACAAATGGCTTGAAACCGATTTTCCCGACACGGTGAAATGGCTGAACGGCTCTGGCCTGCCGATGGAGGATTATTTTAAATTTCGGGGCTGGCGCTCGATCCGCCGCACTTTGGGCTATGATTGGGCGCAGATGAACCATTACGCGGTGAAATCCGTGGATGCCTATGCCATCCGCAAATTTCGCGGCAATGTGAACAATAAAAAGGATAAATACAACGCCGATTACTGGTCGCTTCAGGATCGCAACGAGGTAGAGGATCGCGCGATTTTGCGCCATGCCGAGGAGCGCCGCCATATTATGGCAGCGCTTCTGGCCGACCCGATTTTGCGCGATTTACACGAGGCAGCGCTTGCGCGACTTGAGGCGCGCTTGGCGGAATATAAGCAAACCGAAGCCTACACCACCCTGCGCGACAGCTTGATTGCGGCATCCGCCGTGCCCATTACACAAGTCGAGGCGAAGCCACCGCAAGCGCGCGACCCGGCCAAAATCGCGGCCCTTATGAGCCGCGTGGAGAAATCCGTGGCCGATCAGCCCAAGGAAGAACGCCGCAATGACAATGTTGCAGGATGGGCGGCGGCCGATGGTTACCCCTATGTGCAAAGCAAAATCGACTTATCCGCCGATGTGGCCGTGGATTGGATTGCCAATCATGATCTTCTCTTGCCTGCAGATCCGCGTCTTTTCGCACCCGAAGCGTTGAGTGCGATCCTGACAGGGCGATTTGAGCGCCGCCATGCCCGCAACGCAACATCCTATGCCGAAGGGGCGATGCGGCTTTTGGAATTGGGGGCGGGAGTGGGATTTATCGCGTTGAAACTGGCACGCGATTTGTCCGACACGGTTATTATGGCACAAGAAACGAGGCCAGAATTGGCGCAAATGGCGATGCGCGTTGCCGAAAAAAATGCGCTTGCCAACAGTGCTAAGTTCAAATTGGTTGCAGGTGATTTGGTGTTCGATACTGACCGCGCGGGCGCGGCAACGGGCCTTGCCGCCTATTTGCACGATTTCCGCCCCGACACGCTGCGGATCAATCACTATGCTGATCTTGACGCCGAAGCATTGAAAGGGGCCGATTTGACACCCGTCACCCGCGTGATCCTTCCCTTTGAAAGCGATGCGCGCGCGGATCTATTGCGACAAGGCTTTGGGGCCGCATTGCTTCATCATGGCTTTGTCGAAGACGAGGCGCGCGCACATTCTGGCTCGCTGCTGTATCAGCGCTAGTCCGCATTCAAATATGGCAGAAGTTTCTGTCGGGCTTGAAACGCAAAAAGGTATTTTTCCCGTGCCTCCAAAACCGTCAAAGCCGCGAGCCCCTGACGGGGCGCATGGCCACGCGCCGAAAGGTTTTGAGCAAAAGCGCGCGCCCATTTACGGATGCCCCGCCGCGCGCGATAGGCCTGCCAAAAGCGCGGGCTGATTGCCCCTGTGGCCAGAACATCCTCCAGCAAAATTCCAATCGCCTCACAATGCACCACAACACGCACAGCCTCGTGCGTGCAATGCGCCAACTTCACATGGGTGACATTCGGACCAGAAAGGCGTTTGGCGTGCAGAAAATCCGCGCGGATATGCGGATCATAGAGCAGCGTCACCTTTGGAATATGCGGAATCGCGGCAGCGGCATCCAAAAATTCAGGCCGCGACCAATCGGAATTGCGCACCGCCCATGGAAAGCGCGTCTCGAATGGGGCAATGGCGCGCTGCATGGTCGATTGAGGGGAGAAGGCCACCACCTCCGCCCCATCAACAAGCGGTGCAAAATTCAGCGCCCCAAAGCCGCCCATGGAGGCGCCCGCGAAAACGACACGTTCAAAAGCCGCGAAAAACCCCTGCGCTGCCAGCATGGCAATCATTTCTGCAGGATCTTCTGTGCGAAACCAGTCTTTGGCATGGCTTTGCACGCCCAAAAAACTGCACCCTATGCCCCCAAGGTGCCGATAAAGCCATGGCGCACGCGGATAGGGATGATCAAGAGAGGCAAGATTATCAAAACTGACCACAAGGTGCCGTGGGGTTTTCTCCCCGCGCTGATACCAAAGCGCAGCGGTCTGCCCCAAAACGCGGAACGCTCGCATAGGGTCAGCGGCTGAAATCTCGCAGGGCGCGGGCAGATGAAGCGGGGCTTGGCTCATGGCACCTCTTATGTTTTCTATCCCAAACTTGCATATTAAATAGACCTATTTCAACTGGATTTCATGGCCCAGATGGTCTAGCCTTCGGCACAATGATCCGAGAAACTCGGGCAACGAGAGGGGCCAGCACGGGATGGCAAAATCTACCAAGAGGCACGGGCACGGCAAAGCGTTGATGGAGACTGCTGGTCACGGGGTGATCGTGATGGCGCAAAACGGTGCCGTCATCCGTTACGATCCATCGGGATTGGTGATGCGCCTGTCGGATAAGGTGATTGCCGATATTGCGCTGCGTTTGCCGCAAACGGGATTTGCCGCTGCGACACTGGCCGATGACAGCCCATCGAGAAAGCCGCGAGATACCCCTGATCTGGCCGCAGCTTTGGAGGGGGTTGATGCGTGGGATGTCGCACAAACGGGCGATTGGCTGACCTTCACCGCACGGCTTGCAGGGCAGCAGGGCAATCGCCGCTTTCGCCGCCATCTGAGCGGCGGGGCGATTTTGGCCGATGCAGCGGGACCCGTCTACGGCATTTTGGGCCTCGGTGGCGCGCGGGCTGCAACCGCGCTGCCGCGCATCGCTGAATTCCCACATCATATTCTTGCCCCCGAGGATGACATCGGCGCCGTTGGCCATGCGGGAATTGAGGCCGCGAAGGCCACCGATCACCTTGGCCTGCTGCGCGAGATGACACATGAGGCCCTCTGTGCCGAGACGCTCCTGCATTGGCAGTATGAAAAATTTGAGCCGCTGCGCTTATTCGTAACGCGGGTGGAAACAGATACATCAAGCAGCGCTGAGGCTTTGGCACAGGGCATCGCATTGGACAATCTGTTGCAAGCCGCGCGCAACATAAAGGCAGCGGCCGAGACAATGGGGAAACCCGCCAAGATTTTAGCCGTGCACCTTGATTTCGCGATGGAGGCCATAGGTGGCAGCCCAGCCGAATATCGGGACGGGATGCTACAGGTGATGTCTGCGATTGAAGATGGGTTTCACGCCGCAGGCTTGGATCACCCCCTTTTCTTGGCGCGCTTTGACACGGGCAGCGCCGCGCTGGCCGATAGCCCCGCGATTGAAGGGCAATGGGAATTGGGGTGGAACCATGGCGCGCACCGCTTTGTGCAATCCGCCCCCAGTTATATGTTCGCCCGCAACAGCCATGATCGCCCCACCCCAGAGGCGCAGGTTGAGATGGCCGAGATGAGTGCGGCCGCGATCAGCGCTGGCACAACATGGCTCTGCCCCCGTTTGCATCTGGCCGAACGCAGCATGAAAAAACCCAATTTGATCCGCGTTACAGCGCGTGCCGACAGCGCATTGGAGATCGACCGCGATGATCCTTTTGGCGCGGGGGCAATGGCGGGTTTTTCGCTGCAGGGTGCGGAAAATGGCGCCCAGATCAAATCCGTACGGATCGACAAGGATGATCCCCAGTTGATCTTGGTCGAATGTGACAAACATCCCCTGGGGGAGAAGCTTCGGCTTTGCTACGCGGTCGGTGTTCATAATGCGGGTGCGCTGCGCGATGGTTGGCGGCTTGCCTCTCGCACAGGGCGGGTTTTGGCCCGCTACGCCCTGCCTGCCCTTCTGCCGATCACGGATGGGGGCCAGAATGATTGAGCTGGACGAAACCTTACCCCTCGGCGCGATTTGCAACGCAGATTTGGACAGCTTGCAGTCCCACATAGGCACGCTTGGCGCAATTTGGCTGTCAGGTCAGGGCGCAGGGATGCAAGTGGGGCCAGAAGATGAGCTCCTCGCATGGGATGCGCGCGCAGGTGACGGGCGCGCCTTGCCAAGCCTGCCGAATGAGGGCCACGGCAAAGCCGCATATATCGGAGATATTGCGGGGCTTGCAGCCAAGCCTGAGATCAATTGCGGCATGGTGCTAGAAGCGGCCTGCCCCAACCCCACCCGTTTCAGCGCTGCGGTGATTTATCTGCCAGACCCCACAGGGCAGACGCGAACACTTTGGAGTATGAACACCGCACAAGCCCAAGGCAAAGGGGATCGGGGGGATTATATTTTCCTCTCAGAAAGTGATGGAGAAGTCACGCTCAAGGACACCAAAGGGGCATTGGAGTTGACAACAAAAGCCCCCCTTGCGCCGTTGGATCAACCGCGGCTGATCGTGGCCTCGGTCCAAGGCAGTCAGGTTGCCCTGATCTGCGACACGGAGCGCGGAGTGCAGAGCGCAAGCGGCCAAGACGCGGGCCTGCGCGGGCCTGCGGATTTCTTCATTGCTTGCCGCTCGAACAGACGCGGATTGCCCAAAACCTTAGGCGGCGGGGTCATATTGGATGTGCTGCTTTGGCCCGATTGTGACCTGCTGATGGACCCAGATGCCCAAGCGCGTGCGCGCTTGGAAGCACTGCGTCACTATTATCTTTGGGGTTATCTCGCGTTATGACGCTCTCGCCTGACCGCATCACGGACGGGAATATTTGCGTCATCTGGGTCGATGATATGATCGACATGGTCACATGGCGCGACACGTTCGGGATCCGCATTCAAACACCAAACCTCGACCGTATGATGGCGCGTGGCGTGCGATTTTCGAACGCCTATGCCACGGTTCCGCTATGTGCGCCCTGCCGCGCGGAACTGGCAACGGGGCTATCTCCATTCAAATCTGGCCTTGTTGATCTGAACCGCTTTTGGCGCGATATCCTGCCCCCAGAGCGGGCTTGGGCCTATGATCTGCGCCGCGCGGGGTTCTACACTTTCACCACGGGAAAGGTGGATGCCAATTACCGCCCTATGCCCGAAACCTATCGAAGGATGCTGTTTCACGAGGATATTCGCGCCGCCGATGAGGGCAAGCGCAGCAAAATCAAAGATTATCTCGACCGTGGACCAGGTATTCGCGGGATCAATCACCCCAATGATGACGGCAGCCAAGATGATCGCTTCTATGACCATCAAGTGGCCCAGAATGCGATTGATTTTCTAAAACGCGCTGACCCTGCACGGCGGCACCTGATCCAATTGGGGTTCAAGCACCCGCATTACAATCTCGACTGCCCTGATCGGTTTTATGCGCAATATGATGCGGGCGCGATCCGTTGGCCCAGCATTGCCGCCGCTGAAGATTACCATGGACCACAGCCGGGGTTTGCGGTCTATGAGGCGGCCTATATCGCCAATGGCCGTTGGACGCCTGAGAAATCGGGGGATGAGGCATGGCGGCAAGTGGTGCGCGCCTATTTCGCCGCTATCAGCCATGTGGATCACGAGATTGGGCGGTTTCTCAATGCCCTTGAGGCCTCGCCTTTGGGTGACAATACCACGGTGATTTTCCTGTCCGATAACGGGTTCAACCTTGGCAATCACGACAGTTTTCACAAGATGTCCCAATGGGACAGCGCTGCCCATATCCCACTTGCGATTTGGCATAAACACATCACGCCAAGCGTGGTTGACCTGCCCGTGAGCCTACACAATGTGCCCAAAACGATTATGCAATTGGCAGGGCTGCCACCGCGCCCCGATTGGACAAGCGGGCAAAGCCTCTTGCCCCTCATCAACCCCGCCTTTGGGACGTATGACCGCAGCAAATCCCCCGTCACATCAGTGTTCGGCACGCTGTCTGTGCGCCCCTCGATCGAAGGCTATACGCAATATCGCTATTTCCGTTATCCCAATGGGGAAGAGCATATTTACGATCTGATCCAAGACCCAGGGGAGACCACGAACCTTGCCGCGTCAGGGCCGCTTGAATTTCTGCGCGCTGAATTGGTCAAGGGTGCGCTTGATCTGGGGCTTGATCTGCGCGGGTTTGAGAACCCCGAACGGGGCGTGAACGCAATGATGGCGGTGGATGGGTCAGTGGTGCTTGCGGGCGGGTCAGCCGACAATAATTACTGGGCCTACGGCCGTGATGCCGAAAAGATTGTCGAGGAAAAAGACGGCGGCACTGACACGCTATGGTATATGGCAGGGCCTGATGATTATGTGCTGCACTGCCCTGCCAATGTCGAAAAAATCCGCATCGCCACAGTGGTCAGCCGCAAAGAAAGCGATGGGAAAACGGGCAAGGTTCTGAAAATTGTCGCCCATCCCGAAAGCCCGATTGAATTTGAAACCTCGGAGCGGGTGACTGTGGATGTCACAGGGTCGCACGGCGATGATGTGATGTTTGGCCCAAAATATGGCGGTGCAACCTTTTACGGGGGCGCGGGCGATGACAAATTGATCGCGGTCGCCACCTTGGCCAACACGCGCCACTATTTCTACGGGGGCGAAGGCAATGACACGCTATACGGCGGCCCCGGCAAAGATCAGCTTTACGGCGGCACAGGGGATGATGTTATCCATGGACGGCGGGGCAACAACCGCCTCTTTGGCGGGCATGGCAATGATTTCATCATGGATGGCGATGGCAGTTCCTTCATCGACACAGGGCCAGGGCGAAACCGCGTGGTCTTGGGGCATGGTGATGACGAGGTGCTGGTCGGCACGGGAGAAAACCAGATTCATCCTGGCTCTGGCGCTGTTACCTTTCGCATCGCTTATGGCGGGGTCTGTGTGATCGAACAGTGGGAGGCGGCGCAGCGCTATGACCTGTCTGAATGGCCCGCAAAGCCCCGCCTGAGTTACCATCCTGAATGGGGCGGTGTGCGCATCAGATTGGGACTGTCCATCACCGATGTGATCGGCGCGCCCGATTGCGAAACACTTGCCGCACAGATTTCACAAGAGCGCATCAGATGACTTGAGATTGCGCAAATTTCTCATAAAGTATAGATAAATTTAATAACAAAAATCCCGCCCTGAGGCCCAGTAAGGAAAGAGACAAATCGTGGAGTTAAACCGCCGCCCCGTGGCCTCGCTTTGGATTGGCGAGCGTTTGCATTATCTCAATATTCTCTGCCTCAAATCGCATTTGCGCCATGGTCATCCCGTCACGCTTTATTGCACGGACAAGCTGCAAAACGCGCCCGAAGGGGTGGAATTGCGTCCTGCAACCGAGATCATGGATATCCCAATGGAGATCGTTGAGGAAACCTCGGCGTCTTTTCTGTCCAATGTGTTTCGCTACAAAATGATCAAAGCAACGGGCGCAATCTGGATTGATTGCGATGCGTTTTGCCACCGCCCCTTTCCTGATGAACTGGAGTGGATTTTTGCAGGCCACGGGATGCGCGGCGCGTTGAATTGCGGGGTGGTAGGTTTGCCGCGCGACTCTGCGCTGATCGACCAGTTGATCGATTACTACGACAACCTGCCTGATTATCCCGCGTGGTGGAACAAGAACCAGCGCAACAAGATGGATCGCCAAAAAAACGCCCCTCATGCGGTGAAAATCTATCGCACGGAACGCACCGCTTTTGGCCCTCAAGCCTTTACCCATTTTGCAAAGGAGACGGGCGATTTCGATCGCGCGATGACGCCTGATGTGCTCTATCCTGTGCCTTTCCAGCTGAACGATATTTTCTATGACCCCCATGGCCGCGTGGAAGGGTGGTTCACGGATGAAACCTTGTCCGTGCATCTCTACACCAATGGCACAAAACCATGGTGGCAAAAGAATGCACCGCTTGAAAATTCCTACGCATGGCGGATGTGTCGGGAGATTGGCGTTGACCCAACTCAGGCTTTGGGATGAGCGCGGATAGGCCCGCAATCCCAAAACGCTTGGGTCACATCTGGATTGGCCCAAAACCTGCGCCACAGCATTGGATGCAGACATGGCCCGCGCAACACCCTGATTGGGAATACACGATCTATGACAATGATTTTTTGACAGGCTATCCGTTTCGTCTGCGCCATTTGATCAACGAATATTTCTGGCGCGGCTATTATGCGGGTGTGCAAGATATGATGCGCTATGAAATTCTGTATGAATTCGGCGGCTTCATGGCGGATGCCGATGCGATTTGCAAACACCCGATTGATGAATTGCTCACAGATCCAAGCAAAGCCTACACGGTCTGGGACAGGTTCGAGGATGATCCTTTGCGCGCAGTCTGCCCGATCTTGGCCTGCCCTCCGCGCCATCCGTTTCTGAAACGCATTATTGATGAACTGGCCCAGCTTGGCCCAAGCGATTTGCGCAAACCCGAAGTCTCCACGGGCAATCGCTTTTTGGGTCGGCTGTTGCGCGCGCATGACCCAGAGCAGCGCGCCGTCACCATTTGGCCAATGCATTATTTTCTGCCTTGGCATAAATCCGACCCCTCGAAATATTATGATGGCCCCGATCAGGTCTATGCCGAGCAGCAATATGGCACATCGCTATGGGCCTATGCCCGCGCCGAGGCGCATTTATCCCCCCAAGAACAACGCGCACGGATGCAACAGCGGCACGATGACCTGCTTGAACGCCTTTTGGGCGGGCAAGGCAAACCCGTGGCCCCGCGACCAGATCAGGACAAGGCCTGCATCGCGGCGGCGGAGGCCGCAGCGGTCCTTGCAAAATCCCTTGAAGCCGATCCTGCATTCACGGCAGCGGCCCGTGACCTTGGCGCGCATCTCGAAGCGACCATGGCGCATTGTGCAGAAGACCCTGCGCCGCGCTTCAACGGAATGTTCTATTTCCGCAACCAACAGAACCAGTCCCTTGCGGAGGCAAAGTTCAAAACCCGCACCCAAAACCTGCGCAGCCAAATCTTGGGATGGATGAGCCAGGCCAAGCGCGTTTGCCTGCTTGGTTTTGACACAGGGCATTTGGTCTTGGCCCATGGACATCTTTGCCCGCATGATGTTTTGCACGCCTATGACGGATGCCGTTGGCCCAATGAAAAGGACAAAAATGCCCCGTTGCGCGGGCGTTATGTGCCTGCGGCGGCAGATTGGCTCAGGGGCGTTTTACCCACGCACCATGCGGTCCATGCTGGCAAAATCTGGGATGCCGCGCCCCTATCTCAAGAGACCGAATTCGACATGGTGGTGGTCTGTGATCCTGATCATCTCACCTTGCGCGAGCTTGAATATATTTGGCCGCATTTGGCGCAGGATGCGAAAATTCTGATCGCCTCTGAACGCGCGCGGGAAGCCATGAACCAAGCCATCAGGCTGCAACTTCAAGGTCGCGTTTATGCACCTTTCCACACGGCCCACGCGGGCAGTGATGCGGCGCATTTTTGCGTAATGCGCCCAAGGTTTCCAATTGCATCGGTCTAGAGCACGCCGTTGAACCGCGCGGGTAGCCTGTAATTCTCGTTCGGTCTGCCGCCGCCCATGAGGGTAAAGGGGGGGCGCAGGATAGGCTGCTCCAGCATGGCCTTGCGGAATTCTGGATGCGCGATTGTCTCGGCCACGGGCGCGCGCTTGCTCATTTCCTCGAAGGTTTGATCGACATAAGCCCATCCCCAATTGCCCTGTTTCATCTGCGCCTGCTCGGCCTCGGATTTGCCATCAAGACGGCGTTGCAGGCTTTTGCGAAACCGACCCATGCAATAGTCGTAATCCACAAACCGCAGATGAAAATTATAGAGATGCGGATCGACATAGATTTGCGCGTGATTGGCCCCATGCCCGCCCGCCTTGAATTCCGTGGGCTGAGAAATCAGACAAGGTTTGCAATAATTGGCATTGAGCCGATAGATGCGCCTTTTGCCAATGATTGGCCCGCCTGACAAAATGTCGTCTGGTTCCAATTCTGGCACATGAACGATTTCAACCGCAAATGTTGTGATCGCAGGCGGGCAGTCAGGATGCACACGGATGGCCGCCAAATATCCCAACAGATCATCGCCCTGATCGGGGTCAAGAACCACAAATTCATCGACATCATTGACGGCAACCCAATCGTAAAACTGCGTCAGGCTTGATCCATGCAAGGATAAGATTTGCCAACGCCGCTGATTAACGGCCTTTTTGGTTGCATCATAGGGCAGATTGATGACGGTGCAGCCCTTGGCAATCTTCGCCACATCCGCATTGCCGCCGTGGTTCAACACATAAATCGCCTCATCAGGCAGATATTTTCGCCAATGCGCAATCCAGCGGCGGAGGAAAAAATCCTCCGCGTGAACCATGGTCAATGCGGCCAATGGTGCCTTTTTTGTCATAGCTGTCCCCTTGCGTGCCAGCCCATCGGTGATTTTTGGGGTGACCTTCACCAATATGTCACTTAGTGATATAAATCAGAAATAAATTATAAACTAAAATGAGAGATAGACCCCGAATTGGGGCGGTGCAGAACGATGACAGGCCGCAAACTGAAGATATTTTTCATGATTGAACCTGGCCCTTTGGAGGTGCAGGCGCATCTGCTCATGTCCTCGTTACGGGTGCATTGCCAAGATGATTTCGTGATGGAGGGGTTTTGTCGTGCCGAGCGTATCGATGGATTGCAAGAAGAAACCCTCGAATATCTTGCGCAATGCGATGTTGATCTCACCCCGATCACAAATGACTTTGTCGATGGATATCCTGCGGGCAACAAGTTGATTGCCGCCCATGCGGTCACGGGGGCGGATTGGTATTTGTTCATGGATACCGATATGGTGATGGTGCGTGACGCTGCGATTTTACCCGAGGTTGACACGGGGCAAGTGGGGCTTTGTGTTGATACGATCAATGGTTGGACCAGCGAAGACGCGCAATGGCAGCTGCTCTTTGCAGGGGCGAACCGCACGCCACCCGATGAGGTGATTGATTATCCCCACGGCAGCAGTGGACGCGTGATTTACAATGCGGGCCTGATCCTTTTTCCCGATGCGGGCGCAGGCGTGCCGCATTTTGGACAGGTCTGGCATGACATGGCGCGGAAATTGGACGCGGTCGATGCACTGGCCAACCGGCGCCCTTGGTTGGATACGATCTCGATTTTGCCCGCGCTTGCCATGAACCCTGCATGGGGACCGAAACGGCTTGATCGGATCTGGAACAACACGACCAAATTCATCACAGCCGATCAAATCATGATCCATTATCACGGGCTGAGGCAGCTTAAAATGTTCGGTCAGCTTGAAAAAGTAGACGCGATTTTGCGCGCTTCGCCCAGTTCCTATGAAGGGCTTTGGCCGCTGGCCTATCACTACAAGCGCGATTTGGGGGTAGACGGCGATCTGTTTCGCCGTGCGATGCGGCATGGGTTGATGACACTGGCCAATCCAGAAAGTGATGTATCATGAAAGAGGGCTTGACCTTCTTTTTCATCATGGAGCCTCCCAATTACGAGGTGATGGCCTGTCACCTTGCGGCCTCTGCGCGCCTGCATTTCGGGCAAAGCGTTGATCTGGTTGCCTATTGTCCCAATCACAAGCTTGCGCAGCTCAGCGATGATGGGTGCGAAGTGATGCGCCGCTTGCGCTGCGATATTCGGGGGTTTGAGGCGGTGGATCGTTTTTTGCCTGAATATCCGCATGGCAATAAAATCCTCGCGGCACTCGAGCCGCGCGAAACCCGTTACAGCGCTTTTCTCGACAGCGATATGCTGTTCATCAAAGATACGGATTGGCATGACCTCTGCGCGGAAGGGATGGTCGGGGTTGTTGCCTCAACCTCCATGCGCTGGACCGATCAATCCATCTGGCCACGTCTATATGGCGAATTTGGGATGGACGTGCCCGAAGAACGTATCCGCATGACCCGCGACACGCGTGCTGAGGTTGCGCCCTATTTCAATGCAGGGCTGATTGTCATTGACGAGGCACATCGCAGCGCGGATGGCAAAAGCTTTGCAGACATCTGGATGGAGACCGCGCGCCATATCGATGCCTCGGTGGAGATCGACCACAAGCGCCCCTATCTCGATCAAATGAGCCTGCCCATTGCGATTTTGCGTGCAGGGGCGCGTTGGAACATTTTGGACGAGAAATACAATTACTCTATCGGGGGTATCTTGCGTGGCAAACCTGTGCCGCAAGATCAAGACATTCGCCTGCTGCATTATCGGCGCGGCCAGATTTTGGAAGAATGCGGGATGCGCCCTCATGCGCGGCACGCTTTGGCAACGCAAGCGGGCACGCGGCGGATCAATTGGGTGTTCTTGTCAAACCCACCTGCGGGCATTGCACCTTTGCCCGAGGGCGAGAAACCGCCAAAACCCGTTGCCGCTCCTGCGCGCGCGCCCCAAGCCACAGCACCCATTGCAGCAGCGCCCACCCCAACCACACGCGCTGATCCCTCAAAGGCAGATTTGGCCCTTGTTGCCCCCTGGGATCATTCCAATCTGCCCCATCGCAACCATTGGCTGCACTACTGGATCACGCAAATCGGCGCGCCAAATATCTATCTCCTTGGCCCGTCTGACGCACCACGCCTTCCCAAAATCGCGCAGGGCATCAACCGCGTGAGCCTGCCGCGTGATGCCGATATGGCAGAGAACAGCGAGACGCTGTGGCAAGCCTTGTCACATTATGCCAGCGGCCTCAGCCTCTATTACAACTGGGTCATCACGGTGCGGGCCGATGAAATCATTGCCCCACACCCAAGCCATAATTCCCGCCTGATCCCGCAATTGCACCGACATTTCGCGCGCGAAGATACACCGATGGTATTGGCGCCTTTTGGCATTGAAGTGATGATCCCTGACAAACAGATCAAGCAGGGCACGCTATTGGAGGCCGCTCATGGGTTTCGCGCAGCACCGCACCTGTGCAAACCATGCATCTCACGGGTGCGGATTGGATACGCGCCCGAGGGATTGGGATCAAATCGTCAAAAGGTGCGACTGGATACAAGCCTCTATTTGATGCGCTTTTGTCCCGCGCCAAAATCCGCAAAGCCCCTGCCCGCGGCCCCTGAGCCTGATTTCAGTACTTTGCACAAGGATATCAATACGACACGCCGCGCCCAAGAAACCGCGCGTGGGAAATTCTGGTATCTCGGCGCGCCTTATGTCGCGCCTGATCTTCAGCCGCTTCCAGCGCCGATGCGGCTTATTTTGTGAGGGGTTAAAATGCCTGCGAAGAAAAAAACCGCCACCGCGAATATTTTGGCTGAGTTTGAAGGGCTGCGCATTCCACATTCCCCTTTTATCCCTGATGTGCGGGCTGAGGCCATGGTGGCAGGACGACATGAACGACCCGAGCGCTTGGCGCTGCAGGCGATGTTGCGCCCCAAGGATCGTTTGTTGGAGTTGGGCGCAGGCGTTGGTTTTTTGGGGGCCTTGGCGGCAAAACTGATCCCTGACCTCGAAGTTTTATCTTATGAAGCCAACCCCGAGCTTCTGCCCACAATTCGTGAGTTTTACGCGCTGAACAATTTGGAAAACCGCGCCGAGGCGCGCAATGAAATTGTCCTTGCCGATCCCAAACGGCCCGATCATGTGAAATTCCACATCCATGGCTCATATCTCGGCTCCTCGCTTTATGAGGTGGGGCCAAAAGGGCGCAAGCCGATCAAAGTGCCGACCGTTTCATGGTCCGCTGTCAAAACCATATTTCAGCCAACCATCCTGCTCATGGATATCGAAGGGGCGGAGTTTGAATTCCTTGCCCATGCGGATCTCTCAGGTCTGCGTGCGGTGATCTTGGAGTTTCATCCCAATCACTACGGGGATGAAGGGGTGATCCGCTGTCGCAGGCGACTGCGGCGTCAGGGGTTTGCGCCCAAACACCGCTTTGCAGGCGGCATGGTCTGGGGCTTGGAACGGGAGGAAGCCGATGCTTGATTTACGCAACATTCCAGCGGCCATCATCAATCTGCCCACGCAGCACGCCCGCCGCGCAGCTATGGGTGAGCGCTTTAGCCAATTGGGGATCGCGCATCACTTTGTGGATGGCGTCACACGCTATGGGAAAAAAAAGAAAAATGTCGCCGCCGCTTATGCCGCGGCTTTTGATGGGTTTGCCAAGCCACCCTTCATGATCTGCGATGATGATCTGATGTTTACCTGGGACAGCACAATCCTGCCACCGCCCCCTGAAGGCGCGGATATTCTCTATCTCGGGAAAAGCCAACTGGGCTGTTTGCCTGATCGCGCAGAATACAATGACCTCTATCACCGCCGCGCCTATGCGGATTTGGCCTTGGCCGAAGCCTTGGACGAAAATTACCTGCGGCTTTTCTCGATGATCTCCTCGATTGCAATCGTGATCTTGAGCGAACGCGGACGAGATCGCTATCGTTTGGAAATCACGAAATCCTATAATCGGAACATGGCCGTTGATGTGCGCTACGCCTATGCGATGCCAGAGTTGAACGTGATCACCCCGCGCAAGCCCGTTTTTGTCGAGGACATGGCGCTGCAACCTCATGACAAAAACAATGAGGTGCGCAGGCTGGTCACCCATGCTTCCCTGCCTGTGTCCTATGAGGGGGAGCGGCGCGTGGGGCAAAGCATGACCTATAAGGTCGAAGTCGAAGCACGCCGCCGTGCAGGCAGCACAGCACTGGATTGGCACGTCTTGCAAAGCTGGCCTTTGGAGCGCGCCCATCAGCTGGGCTTTGTCGATGAAGATGAGGTCGGGGAGGCCATGTTGTGACCTTGCACAACTCCACAGGTCTGTCAGATGAATATGTCACGCTGGAAAACGCCGTGGTCTGCCCCCCCGACCCCGAAACAGGGGCCTGCGGAGTTTTGGATGCGGACGGGCAGTTTGTCGAATTCTCACGCGAATTCCCACGCCCGCGCAAAGCCGCACCACCGCCTGACCCGAAGATTTTGGCAGGCCCGCTAGAGCATATGCCGGGCTGCCACCTCTATGCAGGTTGGCTGCGCCCACATTTCGGGCATATGTTGGTGGAGGCCACATCGCGCCTATGGGCCATGGATGAATGCGCCCCCGAGGTGCAATCTGTGCTCTTTATTCCATCAGGCCCCAACACAATTTGGCGCGCGCGGCGACAGTATCGTGACTTATTGGAACTGTTCAGCAAAGGGCGCGAGCCGATGCCCGTCACAGTGCCCATGCGTGTGGAGCGGTTGATCGTTCCAGATCCAGGGTTCGGGCATGAGGCCCGTATGATCGGATCTCCGCGCTATCGCGCCCATATGCGCGCCTGTGTCGAAAGCGAAATCACCCCTGAAGGCGGCGAAAAGCTGTATATCTCGCGCACACAAATTCGCGACCAGAAAGGGCGCGTCTTTGCGGAACATCTGATTGAGGAGATGCTCGCGGCCGAAGGCTACGAGGTTTATCATCCGCAACTGCATTCGCAGATGGATCAATTGGCACGTTATCGTGCGGCGAAATGTATCGTTGGTTTGGACGGATCCGCTTTTCACTTGGCTGCATTCGCCCTCTCTGCTGACACTGAAATCGGCTTAATCGCCCGCCGCCCCACCGCCCTGCAAGATTACCTCGCCGAACATTTGCAAAGTTTCACGGGGGCCAAGATCACGCCCATCAATGTGCTGCGCGATGTTTGGGTCAATAAAGGACATCATCGCATCGATTACAGCGCCATAGGGGAGTTGGATTTTCCAAAATTGGGCGCCGCTTTGCGCAAGGCAGGTTTCCTCAAGAAAACACCCAAGGTGCAGAACCTCAGCAAAGGTGATCTGATCCACGCCGTATCCCACAGTGGGCGCGGCGAGATGGAGCGGCTTGGCGTAGGGCGCACCGACAACGACACATGACCCAAATCACCCTTGTCACCATGATGAAGGATGAGGGGCCATACCTGATCGAATGGGTGGCTTACCATCTCGCCATCGGCTTTACGCAGATCGTAGTTTACACCAACAATTGCCAAGATGGCACACCCGAAATGCTTGAGCGATTGGGCACGGTTTTGCCCGTGATCCATTGTCCAAACCCTGTGCCCGCGCATCAAAAACCCCAAGCCGCGGCCCTCAAACGGGCAACGGACAGCCTGCTGGTCCAAGGCAGCGATTGGGTCATGGTGCTTGATTGTGACGAGTTTCTAGACCTGCGATCCCGCCGCTTACCCGAATTTATCGCACTGATGGAGGCGGATGGCCATGTCGATGCTATCGCACTGACTTGGCGTTTCATGGGGTCATGTGGGCTGATGCATTGGAACCCTGGTCTTGTGACACAAAGCTATGTGCAAGGCGCGCGGGACGGCTTTCAACGCGGCTGGGGTGTGAAAACCCTGTTTCGACCGTTTCCCCATATGCGGCTTGGCATTCATCGGCCCGCGATTACGGGACAGAAGAGACAGGCCGCGCGCCAAGATACCTTGGCTGCGCAAGCTTGGGTGAACGGGTCGGGCCTGCCTTTGCCGCCGCGCTTCAAACGTGACGCTTGGCGCAGCTCGCCCCTGACACTGGGGCGCGACTTTGGCGAGGTAAAACACTACGCAACCCGCAGCTGTGAAAATTACCTGCTGCGCGGGATGCGCGGCAATGTGAACAACAAAAAAGGCAAATATGATCTGGCCTATTTCACCATCTTTGATCGCAACGAAAAGACGGATCACGGCCTTCTCACACAAGGGCCCGCCCTTGATCAGGAGATATCTGGGCTTCTGTGCGATGGCGCCTTGCAACGGCTTTATCACAGCAGCCTTGAATTTCATGCGGCCCGCCTTGCCCGCCTTCAGGCACGGCCTGATTACGCAGATGCCATTGCTGCGTTGCAAGCAGCGCACCGCTTCCCCTATTCTCGCTTAGACGAGGTTTTGTTCACGCAACCCCTGCCCCCTGTCGCAAAAGACATGGTGGCCCGAATGCGCGCCCAAGGGCAAAGCGACCCATCAATCGCCCAGATGATCGCCCACTCTCCCTTGATTGCCGCCAAAGAGGCGCAGATCGAGGCGGAGGATCGCGCGTTTTATCAAGAAATCGGACTGACACCGCCCCGCACGGAACCCGAATAAGGCTTAATTGGCCTTGGATTTCGGCAAGAAGGGCAAGGGCGCGATTTTCACCCCCTCCTCGATCAAGGCTTTCGCCTCTTCGGGCGCGGTTTCACCATGGATCATCCGCTCAGGCGCGCTGCCATCGTGAATGGCGCGCGCCTCGGCGGCGAAATTCTTGCCAACATAGGTCGAATGCTCTTCGATATGCTTGCGCATCGCTTGGATCATATCCTGCAGTTTGTCATCTGGCGCGCTCAACGCCCCATTTGTCGCGGCGGCCAGCGGTTGCGCCTGCAGGTCGTGGTGGTGATCCAAGGTTTGTTTGGCCGACACACGCGGGGCCATAATCGCCTTGGCCACTTCATCTGATCCACAAATTCCACAAGACAAAAGGCCTCGCTCCGCCAAATCATCAAAGGCGGATGCGGATTGAAACCAACTTTCAAACTCGTGCCCTTGAGCACATTTGAGCCTATAGCGGATCATTGCAAACCTATCGCAGTGGCAGCTTTTCGCGTGGAGTTGATCGTTACATCCGCGCCCAACGCCAAATCAAGAGAGAAAATCACGCCACAACGGGAGGTGGCAAAAAGCCCTTGAGGATCGCCTTTAGGTCAGGCTCTCGCACCTTTGAGGCGGCTTTTTTCGGGGAAAACCATTTGCGCCGCCGCTCTCCCGCTTCGGGGTATTTCTCGGCCAGTGATTTCACTTCGATCGGGAATACGGACACAATACATGGCACAGGCTCGCTGCCGTCAATTTCCTTGCTGTAAGAATAAAGACCCACGCAAAGATCCAAGGTGCTGCCTTTCACGCCAGCTTCTTCCCATGCTTCAACAGCCGCAGCTTCGGCAGGGGTCTTGCCGTCCATTGGCCAGCCTTTGGGAATAATCCAACGCTCACTGTCGCGAGAGGAGATCAACAAAATCTCCACACCCTTCTTTTTGCGGCGAAAGCAGAGGGCGGCAAATTGTGACCGCGGCTCGCGTTTTGACGCGCCCGCGACCTTCAATGGACCCTGTACTGTTCTCAGATTACTCATGCGCCGCTCGTTTTGCCTTTGGCTTGAGATAATTCTGACCAGATTGCCTCAGATCAAACCAAAATGCAAAACAATCTATAAAATTGGCGGTTTGGGGCGCAGACCTGTGGCGCATCCGCCCTTGATCTCTGGACCAATGCGTCTAATTTTTCATCCATAGGTCGATTGTCGGAGCCGTATCTATGCAACGCTTACGCGTCTTGAGCCACGCTTTTGCTGTTTGGGTTGTTGGAACCAGCATGGCTGTGGCTGTGGAAAACTTCACCTTCCCCTCTATTGACGGCGGCACGTATCAATTCTCGGACTGGCGCGGGCAGCCCATTTTGGTGGTCAATACCGCCTCACAATGTGGATTTACGCCGCAATACGAAGGGCTACAGGCCCTCCATGAGCGCTATGCGGATCAAGGTTTGATCGTCTTGGCTGTGCCGTCAGATGATTTTGGACAAGAATTGTCGAGCGCGGCTGAGGTCGCCGAGTTTTGCGAGCTGAACTACAATCTCACCTTGCCTATGACCGAAATCACGCGGATCAAAGCACCTGACGCGCATCCGTTTTTTGACTGGCTTGCGCGCGAACACAATGCGCGGCCGAGGTGGAACTTTTCCAAATTCCTCATCGATGGTGATGGCGAATTTGTCGAAAGCTGGTCCAGCCTAACGGCCCCAACAAGCGGTGCGATCATTCAGGCGGTTGAGCGCGAATTGGCGCGCTAGACCCTGTGAAGGCACCCCTCTTTCTTGGCTCAGAGATTTATCGCGGATCAACCTATGGTTCGTGGCACCCCCTGCGTATTCCGCGTGTCTCAACCGTGATGGACCTGTGCCGCGCAGTGGGGTGGCTGCACCCTGAGCACTATCGCCAAAGCCCCCGCGCCAAGCCACAAGCCCTGAGTGCATGGCACGACCTTCGCTATATTCAGGCGCTGATGCGGGCGGAGGAAACGCAAGATGTGAATGATGCCACCCGCGCGCGCCACGGCCTTGGGACAGTCGCAAACCCCGTCTTTCCTGAAATGTATCGCCGCCCCGCCACGGGTGCAGGCGGCGCGCTATTGGCTGTTGAACTGCTGCGCGCTGGTGGTGTTGTTTTTCACCCTGGTGGCGGCACGCATCACGGGATGCCTGATCGCGCGAACGGGTTTTGTTATCTCAATGACCCTGCGCTTGCGATCACAGCTTTGCGGCAGCAGGGGCTGACGCGTATCGCCTATGTCGACATTGACGCCCACCATCCAGACGGGGTGGAGCATGGGTTCAAGGGCGCATCCGATGTCTTGATGATCTCTGTGCATGAAGAGCGGCGCTGGCCATTTACAGGAGCGCTTGAGGATGATGGCGGGGGAAATTGCCTGAACCTGCCCGTGCCGCGTGAATTTCATGATGCGGAAATGGCGCTTATACGCGATGCGCTGATCCTGCCTGCACTGGCCGCCTTCGCCCCTGAGGCCATCGTGTTGCAATGCGGTGCAGATGCGGTGACAGATGATCCGCTCTCGCGGCTTTGCCTGTCTGGGCAAAGCTATTGGGATATGGTCGCTGCCGTTCAATCTTTGGGCTGCCCGCGTCTCTTGGTGACAGGGGGTGGGGGCTATAATCCATGGACAGTCGCCCGCGTCTGGAGCGGGATTTGGGCCACACTCAGCGGGCAGGATATCCCTGACCGCCTGCCGCAAGAGGGCGAGGCGGTCTTGCGGGGCCTGTCATGGGCGGGGCATTCCAAAGGGAAATCACCACCTGCGGCATGGTTCACGCAGTTGCACGACACCCAAAACGAGACCCCAATTCGCGACACAATCCGAGATCGCATTGCCCTGCTATCTGCCCGCCCTGCGGCACAAGGCGTTTTGCCATAAAAAAGGCGGCCCTGAATTAGGGCCGCCTGATTGTCATTCTTTCGCCACGTGGGCTTAGGCGATTTTCGGCAGCAAGCTGTCGATGGAGGCCTTCGCATCACCATAGAACATCCGCGTGTTCTCTTTGTAGAACAGCGGGTTCTCAATGCCCGAATAGCCCGTGCCTTGCCCGCGCTTGGAGACGAAAACCTGCTTGGCCTTCCAGCACTCCAACACAGGCATCCCTGCGATGGGCGAGTTCGGGTCTTCTTGGGCTGCAGGGTTCACGATATCGTTTGAACCAATCACAATGGCCACATCGGTGGAGGGGAAATCCTCGTTGATCTCATCCATTTCCAGAACGATGTCATAGGGCACTTTCGCCTCGGCCAGAAGCACGTTCATATGCCCAGGCAGACGTCCCGCAACGGGGTGGATAGCGAAACGCACGGTTTTGCCCGCCGCGCGCAGCTTGCGTGTCAGTTCCGCAACGCCTTGCTGCGCCTGCGCCACCGCCATGCCATAGCCTGGAATGATGATGATGCTGTCGGCCTCGTTCAATGCATTGGCAACACCATCAACATCAATGGCGATCTGTTCGCCCTCAATGGCCTGCTGCTCACCCTTGGCACCGCCGAAGCCGCCTAAGATCACGCTGATGAAACTGCGGTTCATGGCTTTGCACATGATGTAGCTGAGGATAGCACCCGAAGAGCCGACCAAAGCCCCCACAACGATCAACAGATCATTGCCAAGGCTAAAGCCAATCGCGGCGGCCGCCCAACCAGAATAGCTGTTCAGCATGGAGACCACGACAGGCATATCCGCACCGCCGATACCCATAATCAGGTGATAGCCGATGAAAAGCGCCAGAATGGTCAGCGCGATCAACGTCCAACCGCCAGAACCGCCCAAATACATCGCAGCCAAAGCCACCGATGCCACGGCGGCAACCGCGTTTAGAATATGCCCACCTGGCAATTGCTTGGCGGCACTATTCACCCGCCCCGCAAGCTTACCATAGGCGATCACGGAGCCTGTAAAGGTGACGGCCCCAATCCAGATGCCCAACACCAGTTCGACCCGAAGAATACCAACTTCGACCGCTGTTTTCTTGCCCAACAGGGCCGCAAAATTCGACAAGGTGCCCAGCATTTCATAGACAGGTGCGGCCAGCGGACCTTTGGGTTGTGGGAAGGCCATGCCAGCCTCACGCAGCACTTCGCCCACGCTGACCAACTCGATATGGGCATTGAAGCCCACGAACACCGCAGCCAGACCCACCAGTGAGTGCATGATCGCCACCAGTTCGGGCATTTGCGTCATCTGAACCTTGGTGGCAAGCTGATAGCCAACACCCGCGCCTGCCGCAATCAAGATCACAGACATGAGCCACAGGCCCGAGCCTGGACCGATTAACGTGGCCAAGATCGCAATGGCCATGCCTGCGATCCCATACCAAACGGCGCGTTTCGCGCTTTCTTGTCCCGACAAACCGCCCAGCGACAGGATGAAGAGGACGCCCGCGACTGCATAAGCCGCAATGGTGAAACCGAAATCCATATTACTTTCCCCTGCCGCTTACGATTTCTGGAACATGGCGAGCATCCGCCGTGTCACGAGGAAGCCGCCGAAAATATTCACCGCAGCCATGAAAATACCAAGTGCCGCCAAGATCGTGATCAGCGCAGAGCTAGAACCGATTTGCATCAGCGCGCCCAAGATCACGATTGAGGAAATCGCATTGGTCACCGCCATCAACGGCGTGTGCAAACTATGCGCCACATTCCAAATAACTTGGAACCCGATGAACACCGACAGCACAAAGACGATGAAGTGCTGCATAAAACTTGCAGGGGCAATAAGGCCCACACCCAAAACCAACGCCGCACCAATCGTGAGAAGCGTCACTTGGTTCTTGGTCTGCGCCTTGAAGGCGGCAATTTCCTGCGCGCGCTTTTCTTCGGGGGTCAGTTCCTTGGGCTTTTCGCGTTTCTGTGCCGCGATGGCCGCCACTTTGGGTGGGGGTGGCGGATAGGTGATCTCACCCCCAAACACCGCAGTTGCCCCGCGGATCACATCATCCTCCATATTGTGAACGACCTGACCATCCTTTTCAGGGGTCAGATCAGCCAACATATGGCGGATATTGGTGGCATAGAGGGTTGAGGATTGCGCCGCCATGCGGCTTGGGAAATCGGTGTAACCGATAATCACCACGCCATTGTCGCTGACAATCCGCTCATCTGCCTTGGTCAATTCACAATTGCCGCCGCGCTCGGCGGCCAGATCGATGATGACGGAGCCAGGCTTCATCGCCTCGACCATATCCTTGGTCCACAGCAATGGCGCAGGGCGTCCTGGGATCAATGCCGTGGTGATCACGATATCCATCTCTGGCGCGATCTCGCGGAATTTGGCCAATTGCTTTGCTTGGAACTCAGGGCTTTGCGGAGGGGCATAGCCGCCTGTCGCCGCCCCATCAGGCAGCTCATCATCCGAAAACTCAAGGAACACGAATTCCGCGCCCATGGATTCAATTTGCTCTGCCACTTCGGGGCGCACATCAAACGCATAGGTGATCGCGCCAAGCGATGTGGCGGTGCCAATCGCCGCAAGCCCCGCAACGCCTGCACCCACCACCAAAACCTTTGCAGGCGGAACCTTGCCCGCCGCCGTCACCTGACCTGTGAAGAAGCGTCCAAAGTTATTGCCTGCCTCGATCACCGCGCGATAGCCCGCGATATTCGCCATTGACGACAGCGCGTCCATTTTCTGCGCGCGGGAAATGCGCGGCACCATGTCCATCGCGATCACATTCGCGCCTTTGGAGCGGGCCAATTCCATCAATTCTTCATTTTGGCCAGGCCAGAAGAAAGAAATAAGTGTCTGACCTTCGGTCAAGCGCTTCGCTTCTGCAGGTTGCGGCGGACGCACTTTGATCACAACGTCAGAGGCTTTGAACAGGGCGGCTGCCGTCTTGACGACACTCACACCCACATCCTTGTAGGCCGCATCAGAAAACCCTGCGGCAACACCTGCACCTGATTCAATCACACATTCATGACCCAGCTTTTGCAATTGCACAGCGCTGTCAGGGGTCATGGCGACCCGCGCTTCACCTGGTTCAATCTCTTTTACCGCGCCAATTTTCACGCTGACATCCCTCCAGTTCTTGGCCAGTTATTGATGGCTCATGCCCCCATAACAAGCGCCGCGGGTGGATACAACGACCCAATCCGCGACATATTATTTCGCATACAAACGTATACCGCGCAATTTCCGTTCAAATTGAGAATTGTCATATCCGAAGGCAATGTCCAGAGGCAGAACGCAGCCATGCAACATGAATTGACCTCCCGCATGGAATAAGGCACCCCATGCGGGACAGGGAGAGCCGAAGATGACCGATTTCAGCAAAACACGCGCGGGCTTTTATATCCCCGAAGGGATGATTTATCTGGACGGCAATTCCCTCGGCCCCCTGCCGATTGCCGCCAAGCAAGCAGCCGCCCGTGCGCTAGAGCAGGAATGGGGCGAGATGCTCATCACGGCGTGGAACCGCGCAGGTTGGATTGATCTGCCGCGCAAATTGGGGGACCGCATTGCGCCGTTGATCGGGGCTGAACCTAAAACCGTTCAAGTGGGCGATACCTTATCCTTGAAACTTTATCAGGCGCTTGGGGCGGCTTTGGCGATGACAGATCGCAAGGTGATCCTGAGCGATCAAGGCAATTTTCCTTCTGATCTCTACATGGCGCAAGGGCTGATCCAAACGATGGATCAAGGCCATGTGTTGCGCACGGTTGCCCCTGAGGCGGTCGAAGCGGCGCTTGATGACAGGGTTGGTGTGCTGATGCTGACCGAAGTGGATTATCGCACAGGTCGGCGGCATGACATGGCGCGCCTGACCGAACGGGCGCGTGACTTGGGTATCATCACAATCTGGGATTTGGCCCATTCGGCGGGGGCGTTCCCCGTGCATCTGGCACAAACAGGCGCGGATTTCGCCGTTGGCTGCAGCTATAAATACCTCAATGGTGGGCCAGGGGCGCCCGCCTTTATTTATGTGGCACCTCAACACCGCGACCACGCCCACACGGTGCTCAACGGGTGGTTGGGTCATGCAACCCCCTTCGCCTTTCCATTGGAATATACCCCTGCCACGGGCGTGGATCGGATGCGGATCGGCACCCCTGCGGTGGTGCAAATGCAAATCTTGGATGCTGCTTTGGACATCTGGAACGGCGTAAATCTTGAGGATCTGCGCAGCGCCTCAGTCGCGCTATCGGAGCGTTTGATCGCGGGCATCGAGGCCAGCTGTCCTGATTTACGTTTGGCCAGCCCGCGCGATGCAACGATGCGCGGCAGTCAAGTGTCCTTTCATTTCGGGGAGGCCTACGCGCTGTGCCAAGCACTGATCGCGCGGGGGATCATCGGTGATTTCCGCGCACCCGATATTCTACGCTTTGGGATCGCACCGCTCTATATCGGGGAAGCGGAAATTGACGCGGCGATAGCCGCCATTGCCCAGATCACACAAGACCGCCTATGGGACCGCCCCGAATGGAAAACCCGTAACGCGGTGACGTGACAAGGATAGCTGCATACAGCGGTGTGCAGATAAACCTTTAAAATACAAATAAATTTTCGGTTTACATATCGAAAGATTTTCGTCAATTTGAGGCATCTTCCCCCCGCCTGAAAGGCGTGACTGGCCCATGCTACAAGATCATCCTCTGCGCTATGCCCTCGCGAATGAACTGCACGCGCGCCCCTTTCCCTCGCTGAACGCGCCGTCACAGGCCCTGTTTTTGGCGATCAAACAGCCGCAAAATGCCGTCAAGCGCGACCGCAACCTTGACCGCGCCCATCTTGTTGCACTTCTGGATCGTTTTGGTGCGGCGCACCCTCAACCTGATGCCACGCACTACTTTGGCGATTTGGGCAAATTCCGTATCAAGTGGGAAATGCATACGGAATTCGTAACTTATACCGTGTTCATCGAGGGCAAGGAACAGCGCCCTTTTGATCCCGAACTGTGGCAAGTCTTCCCCGAGGATTGGTTAAATGCGGCCCCAGGCACGCGCGTGACCTCGCTGCACCTGCGTGTGGCCCCTGCCCCCAATGATGCGGAAATCGCACAGCAAGTGGAAGAATGGTTCGTTCCAGAAAGCCTCGCGGTCAGCTCGGTTCTGGATCATAGCGCCGTAATTGCGGGGGATTTCCGCATTGATAGCGCAGGGCATATGCGCTTTGCGGTCTTCGTTGCAGGCGATACAGGCGAACGGCGCATTGGCCGTGTTGTGCAGCGCATCTGTGAGATCGAGACCTATAAATCCATGTCCATGCTTGGCCTGCCACGCGCCCGCGATATCGGCACACGGATGGGCGAATTGGACGAAACCTTGTCGCGTCTGGTGGCCGATATGACAGGTGATCTTGCCCAACCAGAAGAAACCTTGGATCGGCTTCTGAGCATCGCGGCGGAATTGGAAAAATTGCAGTCTGAAAGTGCGTTTCGCTTTGGTGCGACAACGGCCTATAACGCGCTCGTCAATCAACGCGTGGCCGTTTTGCGCGAAGAACGCTTCGCAGGGCGGCAGACCTTTTCAGAATTCATGATGCGCCGCTTTGATCCCGCGATGCGAACGGTCAAGGCCAATGAAAACCGCTTGCAGCAGATCACCGAACGGGCCATCCGCGCGGGCGATTTGCTGCGCACACGGGTGGATGTGGATCGCTCGGCGCAAAATCAATTGCTGCTTGAAAGCATGAACACACGCGCCGATTTGCAATTGCGCCTGCAACGCACGGTGGAGGGGCTGTCAGTGGTGGCCATCAGCTACTATGCGATCAATCTTGTCGCCTATATGCTGGCCCCTCTGTCTGCGCCCTTGGGAATATCAAAAACCACCCTGACCGCCGCCGCGGTGATCCCTGTGATCGCGCTTGTCTGGATCGTGATCAATCGGCTGCGGCGACACATCGAATGAGGGCTTGCAGAAGCTTTGCGGCCTGATTTAGGCTCGCCCCCATGAACACGACCGCCCCTTTGATCGACCCTTTTGCCCGCGCGATTTCCTATCTGCGCGTCTCCGTCACGGATCGCTGCGATTTTCGCTGCGTCTATTGCATGGCGGAGAATATGACATTCCTGCCCAAGGCCGAATTGTTGAGCTTGGAGGAGTTGGACCGCCTCTGTTCTAATTTCGTGACTTTGGGTGTCAAGAAACTGCGCATCACGGGCGGCGAGCCCTTGGTGCGCCGTGGCATCATGACCTTTTTCGAGGCGATGGGGCGGCATCTGGAAACAGGCGCGCTTGAGGAATTGACCCTCACCACCAATGGCAGCCAACTCAGCCGCTTTGCGCAGCCGCTTTATGATTTGGGGATGCGGCGGATCAATGTCTCGCTTGATACGCTAAAAGATGACAAATTCGCCGCCATCACCCGTTGGGGCCGCCTGCCCCAAGTCCTCGCGGGGATTGAGGCCGCCCGCGCCGCGGGTCTGCGCGTCAAAATCAATGTGGTGGCCCTGAAAGGGTTCAATGAGGATGAGCTGTTCGACATCCAATTTTGGTGCGCGCAGCACGATATGGATCTGACCTTTATCGAGGTTATGCCAATGGGCGATCTGGGCAATGAAGACCGCCTTGATCAATATTGGCCCCTGTCGGATTTGCGCGCGCGTCTGGCCACGCGCTTTACCCTGACCGATCTGGCCGAACGCACAGGCGGCCCTGCGCGCTATGTCCGCCTCGAGGAGACAGGACAGAAAATCGGGTTCATCACGCCGCTCACGCATAATTTCTGCGAAAGCTGCAATCGCGTGCGCCTGACCTGCACGGGGCAGCTCTATATGTGCTTGGGCCAAGAGGACATGGCCGACCTGCGCGCACCCTTGCGCAACAGCGATGATGACGCGCTTCTGCAAGAGGCAATCCGCAACGCCATCGCCCGCAAACCCAAAGGCCATGATTTCGACTATTCCCGCCAAAAAGTGGCGGGTCAGATGTCACGCCATATGAGCCATACGGGGGGGTAGGTTTACCCCCTCACCCCACCGCCATCCGCCGCTCTACGATCTCCGCCCACCAACTGCAGCCTGCAGGGATGGCTTCATCGTTGAAGTCGTATTTGGGGTGATGCACCCCTGCGCTGTCGCCATTGCCGACCAGAATATAGGCCCCAGGGCGGGAGTTGAGCATGAAGGCGAAATCTTCGCCGCCCATGATCAGGGGCGCTTCGACACAATCGCCTGATACGGCGCGGGCGACTTCGGCGGCGAATTCGGTTTGCTCGTCCGAATTGATCATCACAGGATAGCCGTGGTGATATTGCACCTCGGCCTGCCCGCCGAACCCCTCGGCCGTGGCCTTGGCAATCGCCGTGATCCGCGCCTCGGCCAATGCGCGCAAATCTGGATCAAGCGTGCGCACAGTGCCGCGCAAGTGGATCTTTTCGGGGATCACGTTATAGGCCTCGCCCGCGCTGCGGATCATGGTCACGGACACCACCACCTGCTTGACAGGGTCGGCATTGCGGCTGGCGATGGTTTGCAGCGCAAGCACCAGATGGCTGCCCATCACCACAGGGTCAATCGTGTCTTGCGGTTTGGCGGCATGGCCCCCTTTGCCCGTCAGATAAATATCGAATTGATCGGTCGCGGCGAAAAATGGGCCAGGTCGGATCGCGAATGCGCCTGTGGGCATCCCAGGCCAATTGTGCATCCCGTAAACCTCTTGGATACCGAAGCGTTCCATCATCCCGTCATCGACCATCTCACGGCCACCGCCGCCGCCCTCTTCGGCGGGTTGGAAGATGATGGCGACCGTGCCATCAAAATTGCGCGTCTCGGCCAGATATTTCGCCGCGCCAAGCAACATGGCCGTGTGCCCGTCATGGCCACAGGCGTGCATCGCCCCAGGTGTTTTCGAGGCATAATCCAGCCCTGTTTCCTCATGGATCGGCAGCGCGTCCATATCGGCACGCAATCCGATGCAGCGGCCCGATGCAGTGGATTTTCCCTTGATGATGCCCACAACCCCGGTGCGCCCTAGCCCTGTGACCACCTCATCACAGCCAAATTCGCGCAAACGCTCGGCCACCACGGCCGATGTGCGATGGGTTTCAAAGAGAATCTCGGGGTTTTCGTGCAGATCGCGGCGCCACGCCGTGACCTCAGGCAGCAATTCGGCAAAGCGGTTTTTGATCGGCATGGAATGGCCCCCTTGGATTTTTGGATTGGTCCTGAGCCAAAACTATAGCCTGCGCAAAAGGCGCAGCAAGCGAATTCCTGAAGCCCGTTTAGGGCAGTGGTTTGACCTGTGCCACACCATCGGCAAGCTCAATTTCAATTTGGCTTGCGGCTTTCACCCCTGAGGCCGTGGTGATCAGGGCCTCGCCCTCGCGCAGCACCGCATAGCCGCGCTTGAGTGTTGCGGTATAGCCAAGGCTTTGCCGCATCCGTTCAAGTGCGGCCAATTTCTGCTGCGCATCTGCAATCGCGCGGGTCAGCACGGAGGGGCGCAAATGGGCGCTTGCACGCTCAAATGGCAAGCGTTTTTGCGTCAAGGCGCGATCCAATGCAGGAGGCAGACGCGCGCCAAGCGTTTGCAACCGATGGTGGCGCGTTTGCACAGATTGCACCAAGGCAGGCTCTAGCCGATCCGCTATGCGGTCAAGGCGCTGCTGTGCGCTTTCCAAGAGGCTGGCGGGCCGTGGCAGCGCACGGGACAAATCCGTGAGGCGCACACGGCGTTGCGCGACCGTGGCCTGTGCCCCCCGTGACAAGCGCGCGCCACAATCTTGGACCCAATTCAAAATATCCATCCGCACAGGCACGGCGCGTTCCGCCGCTGCCGTTGGCGTGGGCGCGCGATAATCAGCGGCAAAATCGATCAAAGTGGTATCGGTTTCATGCCCTACGGCAGAGATCAGCGGGATCATGCTTTCGGCGGCTGCGCGCACCACGATTTCTTCGTTGAACCCCCAAAGATCCTCAAGGCTGCCGCCGCCGCGCGCCACGATGATCAAATCAGGGCGCGGGAGGGGGCCGTCTGGGGCAAGCGCGTTGAAGCCACGAATGCCCGCAGCCACCTCTGGCGCGCATTTCTCACCCTGCACGGCCACGGGCCAGATCAATACCTCGCGCGGGAAGCGGTCGCGCAGACGGTGCAGAATATCGCGGATCACCGCGCCTGAGGGGGATGTGACGACCCCGATCACCT
This sequence comes from Rhodobacteraceae bacterium XHP0102, assembly GCA_025751475.1. Lineage (GTDB taxonomy): Bacteria > Pseudomonadota > Alphaproteobacteria > Rhodobacterales > Rhodobacteraceae > M30B80. The sequence goes on along the minus strand of JAOWLD010000001.1, from coordinate 367,823 downwards.
CAGGAAGGAAGGGCAATTCCTGCTTTCGCGCGGCATCGAACAGGCCTTCAGCCGCCAATTTTACGCGGCGCTGTTCTAGCATTGCCATCAATGCGCCTGCCCCTGCGGGGCGCATATCTTCGATCACAAGTTGATATTTGGATTGGCCTGGAAATGTGGTCATGCGGCCTGTGGCTATAACCTCCATCCCCTCCTCGGGACGGTGCGCAAGGCGCGCGGCTGTTCCCTTCCAGATCACGGCATCCAAGTTTGCGCGATCATCTTTCAGCGTCAGGTAGATATGGCCAGAAGCGGGGCGCGAAATACGCCCCAATTCGCCACGCACACGAATATACGAAAAGCCACCCTCGATCATGCGTTTCACCGCACCTGAAATCTCGGACACCGAAAATTCTGGCGCGTTTCCGCCCTCCGTATCTTCGATCAAATCCGACATTTGGCCCTCATCCCTTGGCTTGGCTTGCGTTGAATACCCGCGCAGCTTAGAACGCGGCAACGAAAAGGCCAAGTGGAGCGGATGTGATGAATATCTTGATTTTGGGCAGTGGCGGACGCGAACACGCCTTGGCATGGGCCGTGCTGCAAAACCCAAAATGTGATGCTCTGATGGTGGCGCCTGGGAATGCAGGGATCGCACAAATCGCGGCTTGCGCCGATATCGACATTCTCAACCCGCAAGCGGTGGTGGATTTCGCTGCCGAGAACGCGATAGATTTTGTGATCGTTGGTCCCGAAGCCCCCTTGGCCGAAGGGGTTGTGGACGCGCTTTCGCAGGCAGGTATCTTGGCCTTTGGCCCAAGCAAAGCCGCCGCACGACTTGAAGCCTCCAAAGCCTTTACCAAGGAAATCTGTGACGCCGCCAAGGCCCCAACCGCAGGCTATGCACGGTTCACCGATGCGGCCTCCGCGCGGGCCTATGTCGAGGCACAGGGCGCACCCATCGTGGTTAAGGCCGATGGCCTCGCCGCTGGGAAGGGCGTGATCGTGGCAATGACCCTGACCGAGGCGTTGGACGCGATTGAGGATATGTTCGGCGGCGAATTTGGCGATGCGGGTGCCGAGGTGGTGATCGAGGAATTTATGGAAGGTGAAGAAGCCAGTTTCTTCATCCTCTCCGATGGCAAAAGCATCCTGCCCATCGGCACGGCCCAAGATCACAAACGCGCCTTTGACAATGACAAGGGCCCCAATACAGGCGGCATGGGGGCCTATAGCCCCGCACCCGTCCTAAGCGATGACATCGCCGCGCGCGCCTTGCGCGAAATTGTGCAGCCCACGATTGAAGAGATGGCAAAACGCGGCACGCCTTACCGCGGCGTGCTTTATGCAGGGCTGATGATCAAAGACGGCCAAGCCCGCTTGGTCGAATACAACGTGCGCTTTGGCGATCCTGAATGCCAAGTCTTGATGATGCGCCTTGGCGCGCAGGCGTTGGATTTAATGCTCGCTTGCGCAGAAGGGCGGTTGGATCAGATAAAGGTGAATTGGGCCGAGGATCACGCAATTTCTGTGGTGATGGCGGCCAATGGATATCCTAGCGCCTATGAAAAGGGCAGCGTGATCCATGGCTTGTCCGCCTTGCCGCAGGACAGCAACCACATGGTGTTTCACGCGGGCACCAAAGCCAAGGATGGCGCAATCACCGCCGCAGGGGGACGGGTTCTGAACGTGACCGCACGCGGGTCAAACCTCGCCGAAGCACGCGACCGCGCCTATCAAATGGTCGGTGCGATCGACTGGCCCGAGGGGTTTTGCCGCTCTGATATCGGCTGGCGGGCATTGGCAAAGTAAGCCAAACGATCATCTTAAATAGTCGCCCGAACACCTATCGCTCAAAGCTTGGAGAGCTTGGTTTGCAATTCTGCAAGCTGCTTTTTGATCTGGGCCAGTTCATCTTCATCGGCGGCTGCGGCGGGTTTGGCGTCCTCTTCGTGAGGCGCAGACCATCCTTTGCCCAACCCACCCGTCATCGCATTCATAAATGCCTCTTGTTGGGCGCGCATGGCCTCGAACCCTGGCATTGATGCCATTGGATTGATGGCGCTCATATTTTCCATCATCGCGGATTGGCCCTGTTTCAGCATATCAAAAGACATCGCTAAAAAATCGGGCACAACGCTTTGTGCTTGGCTTGTGTAGCTGCGCACAAGATCATTCAGCACCGCAAGCGGCAGCACGCTTTCGCCGCGCGATTCATGCTCCGCAATGATCTGCAACAGGAATTGTCGCGTCAAATCATCGCCTGATTTCAAGTCGACAATCTTCACCTCACGGCCCGCACGAATGAAGCCCGCGATGTCATCCAGCGTCACATAGTCAGAGGTTTCCGTGTTATACAATCTGCGGCTGGCATAGCGCTTGATCAAAAGCGGCTCATGAGCTTGTGCCATTTTATTTCTCCCTGACATCACGTCCCTTTAACACCCCAAGATCACAGCCTAAGCCGTTGCAGAAAAAAAACAACGATTGTTTTGCAAATGCAAAAAGGACAGGCGGTGAGGCCTGTCCTTCTTTTTCGCGCCCGAAGGGAGGATAAGGGCGCGGCACAGTGACCTGTGAATTAGGCTGCGGCAGTCGCGGCCTTCTTGGCAGCTGCAGTTACTTCAGCAGTTGCTTTTTTCACAGCGGCGGACGCTTCGTCAGTTGCGGATTTGCCTGCGGCCATCATCAACTCAACAGTGTCCATCTGAACTTTTTTCGCGACTTCAGCGAAAGCAGCCATGTTTTCAGCTGCGATTTCTGCCTGTGCAGACGCGAAATCGGTCATCGCTTTGCTGTAATCTGCAGGCTCTTCTTTGACCTTTGCAACATCGCCCAATTTCGCGATGGTGTCTTTGGTCCAACCAGCTTGGATCTCAGCGGATTTCTCAGCTGCTTCGAGAGCAACTTTGGAGAATTTTTCGCTCAAAGCGGCAGAGTTTTTGAACGCTTCGGTCATTGCCGTCATGTCCATTGGATACGCCTTCATCATGTCCTGAAGGGCTTTGGTGAAATCGTTTGCGGCGGTTTTTGCCATAGTCTTTACTCCATATGTGATCGCGTGTTTCGCGGGCTGCGTTTGCTGCATATGCAGTATATGCCATGCTGCACCGCAGCAAGTCAAGCGTTTTTCTGCGCTGCAGCATGGGCGAAAATCTGTGTGGAATATCAGAGCTCTGGCGTCTCTGTCACATATGTTCCTGGTGCAGGAGCCAATATTTTATAACCCGACTCACCCAAAATCCGTGCAGGAACACGTTTGCCTGAATGGCCACGCAGCCATGATTCCCACCGTGGCCACCATGATCCTTCATGGAAATCCGCCTTTTCCCGCCAGTCTTTGACATCCAGGGTCAGGTCCGCATTCGTATAATGCCCGTATTTCTTTTTATTGGGCGGGTTGATAATCCCTGCAATATGCCCTGACTGGGACAGGATAAAGGTTTTGTCCTTTGATCCCATCTTTTGGACACCGCGATAGCTGTCTTTCCACGCGGCAATATGATCGGCCTCGCAGGCAATTGCGCATAGCGGCAAATCAACATCCCCAACTTTCAGCTTTTGGCCCATCAGGGAAAAACTGCGTTCGGCGAAATCGTTGCTTTGGCACAGACCCCGCAGATATTGCACCGTCATACGGCCGGGCAGATGCGTGCCATCGCCGTTCCAATAGAGCAAATCAAACGCAGGGGGGGCCTCGCCCATCATGTAGCTGCGCACGGCAGGGCCATAGATCAAATCCTTCGCGCGCAGAAAGCTAAAGGTCTTGGCCATATATTTATTGTGGAGAACCCCGTCCTCCTCCACCTGCCGCTCGATGGCGTCTACAAAATCATCCTGCAAAAATACGGTGAATTCCCCTTGGTCCGAGAAATCCGTCAATGTGGTAAAAAAGGTGGCCGAGGAAACTGGCTTCTGGCGCCGTTTCTTAAGCAAGGACAGCGTCAGGCTGAGGGTTGTGCCCGCGATGCAATAGCCGACAGCATTGACCGTCTTGCTGCCAGTGATCTCCTTGGCGACCTCGATCGCTTTGAGATAGCCCTGCTCAACATAATCTTCGAGACCCTTATCCGCGTAGCTGCTGTCGGGATTTTTCCACGCCACCACAAAAAGCGTATAGCCTTGATCAACAATCCAACGGATCAGGCTGTTTTCGGGGCGCAGATCCATCACATAGTATTTGTTGATCCATGGCGGAAAAATCACCACGGGCTTTTTGTAGACCGTCTCTGTTGTTGGCTCGAATTGTAGCAACTCCATCATCTCGTTGCGATAGATCACCGCCCCAGGTGCCGTTGCGATGTTCTTCCCAAGTTCAAAGGCCGTCCCATCGGCAAGGCTTGGCAAAAACTCCCCCTGATGGCTTTCGATGTCGCGCACGAGGTTTTCCAAACCCTTCACAAGGCTTTCACCCTCGGTCTCAACCGCACGCTCCAAGGCATCGGGATTGGTGGCCAGAAAATTTGTGGGCGCAAAAAGATCGACCATTTGCTTGGCAAAGAATTCGATTCTTTGTTTGTCCTTATGCTCCAGCCCTTCGAGATCTTGCAGCGAAGCCTCAATCGCATTGGCCGAGATCATATATTGCTGTTTGACGTAGTTAAAATAGGGGTGCGTTTTCCACAATGGATTGGAAAAACGGCGATCATCTGGCGTGTGATCTTCGGGCGGCTCTAGCTTGCCTTGCGCAAGATTCTGTTGCGCTTCTGCATAATGCGTGACGGAATCAGCCCAAAACTTAACCTGCCGCTCCATCAATTTTGCGGGGTTGTTCACCAATTCCGACCAGTAGGCGAGGCTTGCTTTCATATAGAGATCAGGCCCAGGACCATTCAAGCCAGGATCATTTTTCCCCTTATTTGCAAGGGCTTCAACCAAACGCTGGCTCAATTCCTCTACGCGTTTCAGGTTCGCGTTCAACTTATCTAAATGGTCACCCATGATCCTTGCCTCCTCACGCGCGGATCGTCACTTTGCTTGATTTTATCCGCATTATGCTGCATTTGCATAGGGAGGCTTTACTGAGGTGAGGGGGTAGGGCTGATTTACCGCAGGGTGCGTGGACGGCGCCCAATTGCAACTTTGGAGATATGCACCCGATGCGACAACTGCTCACCTATGATCTTATGGAAACCATGCGCGTCACCAACCAGTGGCTGGGATCCACCGCGCGCGCGATGTGTTCTTACCCACAATTGGGGCTTGTGGCCAATCCCGCGATCCAAATGACCGCTGCTTGGGGCGAGGTGATGGAGCGCAGCTTTGCCCGCATGGCAACAAAGCCAGATTGGATGATCAACACAATTTCCATGCCAGATGGACGTGACCACGCGGTCAGCCCCAAAGTGGTCTTGGCAAAACCTTTTGGCGACTTGCTGCGGTTTACCGTCAGCGACCGCGCCCCCTTGGCGCGCAAGGTTCTTTTGGTCGCGCCGATGTCGGGCCATTATGCGACCCTTCTCCGCTCCACCGTGCTCAGCCTGCTGCCTGATTGCGATGTCTATGTCACCGACTGGCACAATGCCCGCGACATTCCTGTCAGCGCGGGCAAATTCGATGTCGAGGATTACACCCTCTATCTGGTTGAATTCATGCGCCACATGGGGCCAGACACTCATGTGATCGCCGTGTGCCAACCCGCACCGCTAACCTTAGCGGCAACCGCCTATCTGGCGGAAGAAGACCCCAAGGCGCAGCCCCGCTCACTGACCCTAATTGGCGGCCCAATCGACCCAGAGGCCGCGCCCACCGATGTCACCGATTTCGGCAATCGTGTCACCATGGGTCAGTTGGAACACTCCATGTTGCAGCGCGTAGGCTTCAAATATGCAGGCGCAGGCCGCATGGTCTATCCTGGCCTCCAACAGCTCAGTTCTTTCATGGCGATGAATGCAGGCAAACACGCCCGTGCCTTCACCGACCAGATCATGCGGGTTGCCAAGGGCGAAGCCTCAGATAACGACAAGCACAACCGCTTTTATGATGAATATCTGGCCGTGATGGATATGCCCGCCGAATTCTACCTCTCTACGGTGGATCGTATCTTTAAGAAGCGTGAGATTGCGAAGAACACGTTCACCGTGGCGGGCAAGCGCGTTGATATCGGCAAGATCACCTCGGTCGCCGTAAAAACCGTGGAGGGGGGCAAAGACGATATCTCCGCCCCGGGGCAATGCGTTGCTGCACTGGACCTGTGCACTGGCCTGCCTGACAGTAAAAAAGCAAGTCACCTTGAGCCTGACGCAGGCCATTATGGGATTTTCGCGGGCAAAAGTTGGCGCAACAATATTCGTCCGCTTGTTCTCGACTTCATTGACGCGAATAACGCGGCCGCCAAAATCAAAGCGGTCGTTTAAGCCGCCGCTTCCAAAAGCTCGTCCAGCCTGCGCGCCAAAAGATCAAGGCAATGCGGGCTGGAAAAGCGGTGATCTTCGCCCTTCACCAATTCCAAATGAAGATCATCACAGCGCAGATGCGCCAATAGGCGCAAAGCGACCGCTTGATCCACCGCCTCATCCGCGGTGCCTTGCAACAGGCGCACAGGGGCCTCAATCGCAAGAGGGCTGCGCAAAACCAGATTTTCGCGCCCATCCTCAATCATGCGTTTGGTGACGATCATCGGCTCCCCGTATTCTGACGGCAGTGCGGTCTGCCCCTGTCCCATCACTTGGGCGCGCTGGTCTTCGCTGAAATTGGCCCAAAACCCATCTTCGGTGAAATCGGGTGCCGCCGCGATTCCCATCAGACCTGCGATCCTTTCTGGGCTACGCCGCGCCATCAACAGCGAAATCCACCCCCCCATGGAAGACCCAACCAAAACCACCCGCTTGGGGGCAAGGCGATCTAAAATCTCGGCTGCATCTTCGGCCCAATCCCCGATGCAGCCTTCGCTAAACGCCCCGCTGCTGTCCCCATGGCCAGAATAGTCAAAGCGCAGAAAAGCACGGCCACGGGATTTGGCCCAGTCTTCTAAAAACATAGCCTTGGTGCCCGCCATATCGGATCGCAGCCCCCCCAAAAACACCACCATCGGATGGGTGCCTTCGGTCAGATGATAGGCCAAGCGGCGGGATGTGGATGTGGTCAAATAGTCGGGCATGGGATCGCTTTCGGTAATGGGGCCGTTCCCCCTCCATGCCAAAAACCCGCCCCTCCGCGCAAGAGTTGACACCGCGCAGAAGCCGCGCCACAACACAACCGAACATTTGACCCGCAACCGGGCGTTTCGTAGGCGCCAAACTGACGAGGAGCTATGGCCATGCCACAGATTTCCCTGACCTTTCCCGATGGCAATTCCCGCAGCTATGAGGCAGGCGTCACCGCCGCCGAAGTGGCCGAAAGCATCGCAAGCTCGCTTGCGAAAAAGGCGATCAGCGCCACAGTGAACGGCGCGCATTACGACTTGGCGTGGCCGATTGAGGCAGATGCCCACATCGCCATCAACACCATGAAGGACAATGACGCCGAAGCGTTGGAGCTGATCCGCCACGACTTCGCCCATGTGATGGCGCGCGCCGTCCAAGAAATCTGGCCCGATGTCAAAGTGACGATCGGCCCTGTGATCGAAAATGGCTGGTATTACGATTTCGACCGCAAAGAACCGTTCACCCCAGATGATCTGGGTCGGATTGAGGCGAAGATGAAAGAGATCATCAACGCCCGCGATCCCGTGCGCACAGAAATCTGGGATCGCGCACGCGCGATTGCCCATTACGAGGCGGCGGGTGAACCTTATAAGGTCGAATTGGTTGGCATGATCCCCGAGGATCAACCCGTGCGGATGTATTGGCACGGGGATTGGCAAGACCTGTGCCGTGGCCCCCATTTGCAGCACACGGGGCAATTGCCCGCTGACGCGTTTAAATTGATGAAACTCGCAGGCGCTTATTGGCGCGGCGACAGCACCCGCCCCATGTTGCAGCGCATCTATGGCGTGGCCTTCAAAAATCGCGATGACCTGAAGGCGCATCTGACATTCTTAGAAGAAGCCGAAAAGCGTGACCACCGCCGCTTGGGCCGAGAGATGAACCTGTTCCATATGCAGGAAGAGGCCCCAGGACAGGTGTTCTGGCACCCCAACGGATGGCGCATTTACACGGCGCTGCAAGACTATATGCGCCGCCGCCAACAAGAGGGCGGCTATGTCGAGGTCAACACCCCGCAAGTCGTTGACCGCCGTCTGTGGGAAGCGTCAGGCCATTGGGAAAAATACCAAGAAAATATGTTCATCGTGGAAGTGGACGAGGAACACGCCCGCGAAAAGGCAATCAATGCGCTGAAACCGATGAACTGCCCCTGCCACGTGCAGATTTTCAATCAGGGCATGAAATCCTATCGCGACCTGCCCTTGCGCATGGCTGAATTTGGATCGTGCAACCGATACGAACCATCGGGCGCCTTGCATGGGATCATGCGGGTGCGCGGCTTCACCCAAGATGACGCGCATATCTTCTGCCGTGAAGCGCAGATTGAGGATGAAACCAAGCAATTCATCGAATTGCTTTCAGCAGTTTACAAGGATCTTGGGTTTGAGAAATTCCGTGTGAAATTCTCTGACCGCCCCGACACCCGCGCAGGCAGCGATGAGGTCTGGGACAAGGCCGAAGCCGCACTCAAATCCGCGACTGAGGCCGCGGGATATGCCTACGAGCTGAACCCAGGCGAAGGGGCGTTTTACGGCCCGAAACTGGAATTCGTGTTGACCGATGCCATTGGCCGCGATTGGCAATGCGGCACATTGCAGGTGGATTTCGTTTTGCCCGAACGGCTGGACGCAACCTATATCGGTGAGGATGGCGCGAAACACCGCCCTGTCATGCTGCACCGCGCAATTTTGGGCAGTTTCGAGCGGTTCATCGGCATCTTGATCGAAAACTTCTCAGGTCGCTTGCCCTTCTGGTTGGCCCCGCGTCAAGTTGTGGTGGCCTCTATCGTTTCCGAGGCGGATGGCTTTGTGGACGAAATCGTGGCGCTTCTGAAAAAGCGTGGCTTGAAAGTGGAAGCGGATAAGCGCAACGAAAAGATCAACTACAAAATCCGCGAACACTCCACAGGCAAAGTGCCCGTGATCTTGGCCGTTGGCCGCAAAGAGATGGAAGACCGCACCGTCACCCTGCGCCGTTTGGGCGAGAGCCAGACCTCCGTTCAACCGCTAGACGCGGTGATTGAGGCGCTGGCCATTGAGGCGATTGCACCTGACCTGCGCGGGTGAATTACAGCAGTGCGGCCTTCACATCCGCGCCCCATCCCAAATAAAGCGCCCCGTTATCCGCGATGATGACGGGGCGTTTCATGAGACTGGGATAGGCCGCCAACATCTGGGCAGGCTCTAAAGCGCGGGCCTTGTCATCCAAACCGCGCCATGTGGTCGATTTGCGATTAATCAATGCATCTGCGCCAAATTTGGCCAAAAACTGCGAAATCTCTGCGCTGGTGAGTGGATTTTCGCGCAAATCCCGCAATTTTGCCTCACGGCCCGCGGCCGTGGCTTCCTTCACGGCGCGGCGACAGGTGTCGCAATTTTTCAACCCAATGATCTGCATCTGTGCCTCTTTTTTATCACGTAAGACACAGCATAGGGCCTGATTGAGCAGGTTCCAGAGAGTTTTTCTTGATTTTTACCAAAACCACGGCACTCTTTCGGCGTGCCTCTAGGTCACCTGTTGAACCGCCTTTTTGAGACGGCAGCAAAAGTTGGATCATCGGCCCTGGCTGCACCCCACGCGCAGACCCGCCTGTGGGATTGAGATTTGAGACAGGAAAGATGCGAAAATGCCCACTGGCACTGTGAAATGGTTCAACACCACCAAAGGTTACGGCTTTATTGCGCCTGATGGCGGCGGCAAAGATGTGTTTGTGCATATCTCAGCGGTTGAACAAGCGGGAATGAAAGAACTGGCCGATAACACAAAAGTCAGCTTCGAGCTGCGCGAAGGCCGTGATGGTCGGGCCTCCGCGGTCGAATTGAAAATTCTCTGACCCTACATCCCTTGCGCGCAAGGCAACAGCACCGCTTTGCGCGCTTGCCCTATCAGCTAGACAGGGCGCGCGCGACCATAACCCCACCCCATGCGGCAAACCCTGTCAGCGTGGCACCCCAAATCACATCCATCACCACCATTTGCGGGTGCCAGTCGCGCATCACCGCCCAAGAGGTGAATTCATAGGTGCCATAAGCCACAAAGCCTAAAATTGCGCCATTGATCAGAGCAAGGCTTGGCGTATCTGCACGCATCGCGGGGGTGGAGGCAAAATACAGAATACCACCCATATAGGTCAGGTAGAACAAAACTGCGGGCAACAGACGAAACCCGCCTTCATAAAGCAATGCCCCGATATGACGCGCAAAAATCGGTTGCAGCACCGTTTTCAACATCACCGCATCAGCGATGAGGAAAATCAAAGATGTCGCCACAAAGAGGATCAATAGGGTCATGGGGTCAATGGCCTGTGTCGGGGAAATCCCTAAACCGTAAACTAGCGCGAAATTGGATAAGGCAAAACGTCAAGCCCTGACCATCTCCCGCACAATGCACGCAGGGCCATCGCCGCGCAGTTGGTGACGCCAGACCTCGCGCCAATCGCTTTGGGTGATTTCGGGGAAATAGGCATCCGCATCCGCAATCACCAAATCAACCTCAGTGACCAAAAGCCTATCTGCCATCGGCAGCATTTGCGCGTAAATCTGTGCGCCGCCAATGCCGTAAATTCGCGGATAGCCCGCCGCCCGTGCCGTGCTGATCGCCTCGTCCACGGAACTCACCACCGTTTCATGCAGGGACTTATCCCGACTGACCACGATGTTGAGGCGGTTTTTCAGCGGCTTAAACGGCAGGCTCTCCCATGTGTTGCGGCCCATGATCACCGCCCCGCCCATGGTTTCGCGTTGGAAAAAGGCCAAATCTTCGGGCGCGTGCCACGGGATCGTGTTGCCCTTACCAATCGCACCGTTCTGCGCCCGTGCCACCACCAGTGAAATCATGCGCGCGCCCCTTAAACCGCTACAGGTGCTTTGATCGCGGGGTGCGGATCATAGCCTTCGATGATAAAATCCTCATAACGGAAGTCGAAGATCGAGCCGACATCACGGGCAAGCCGCAGGGTCGGTGCGGGGCGGCTGTCGCGCGACAGCTGTTCTTTGACCTGATCCATATGATTGGAATAAATGTGACCATCGCCTATGGAATGCACAAATTCACCAGGTTTGTAGCCCGTCACATGGGCCAGCATCACCGCCAATAACGCGTAGGAGGCGATGTTAAATGGAACGCCCAAGAACATATCAGCAGAGCGTTGATAGAGCTGCAAACTCAGCCGCCCGTCCAAGATTTTAACCTGCCACAGCGTATGACAGGGCGGCAGTGCCATTTGATCCACCTCGCCCGGGTTCCAAGCCGACACAATCAAACGGCGGCTGTCAGGGGTGCGTTTGATCATATCGACCAAATTGGCAATCTGGTCGACCGATCCAATGGTTACGGCCCCATCTGCCCCGCGTATGACCTTGGGGAAGTGCCGCCATTGATGGCCATAAACTGGGCCAAGGTCGCCATTTTCATCGGCCCATTCATCCCAGATCGAAACGCCATTTTCCTTGAGATAACCAATGTTCGTGTCGCCTGCGAGAAACCATAATAGTTCATGGATGATGGATTTGAGATGTAGTTTTTTGGTTGTGATCAACGGGAAGGTTTCGCTCAGATCATAGCGCGCTTGTAGACCGAAATAACTGCGTGTGCCCGTGCCCGTGCGGTCGGTTGTATCCACACCCTTCTCAAGGATCAGCGCCAATTGATCATGATATTGTTGCATCGTCCAAAATCCAAAAGCTGGGCCATCATTACGCTATATATTGAAACGATTTTTCCACAAACCGCAATATCGAGTATGGGTTTTCTTCCCCGCTGCCCCCTATTATTCTGTTTATCATGCGCTAGTTTCAGCGCAGAGGAAGTGACGAAAGGGAGGCATCAATGACGATCCGATATCTTCATACCATGGTGCGGGTCCAAGACTTGGAGGCCAGCCAGCGGTTCTTTGCGCTTTTGGGGCTGAAGGAAACGCGGCGCTCGGACTATGAGAATGGCAGATTCACCTTGGTCTTCATGGCCCCCGAGGGTCAAGAAGATTGTCCCGTAGAGCTGACCTATAATTGGGATGGCGATGATGGCCTGCCCTCAGACAGCCGTCATTTTGGCCATCTCGCCTATGAGGTCGATGACATCTACGCCATGTGTCAGCATTTGATGGATCATGGCGTGACGATCAATCGTCCGCCCCGCGATGGGCGCATGGCCTTTGTGCGCTCGCCCGATAATGTGTCGGTCGAATTGCTGCAAAAAGGTGCGGCGCAAACCCCTGCCGAACCTTGGGTGTCGATGCCCAATATTGGGCATTGGTAAGGGCTGCGCTGATCTGTGGGGCGGCGGTGATGCTGCCCCAAATGGCCCATGCCTGCCGCTTGGCCTTGGCCTTGGGTTTGGATGCCTCCGCTTCGGTTGATGCAGCGGAACATGATCTGATGCGCGCGGGGCTTGCGCGCGCATTGGTCAGCCCACCCGTGATAGCGGCGTTCCTCGATGGGGGCGGGCCAGTCGCCCTCTCCGTCTACGAATGGTCAGGGCGGCGGCAACAACAGGTCTTGGTCGCGTGGCAGCTTATTGATAACCCCGCCACCCTCAGCGGGATTGCCACAGAAATCCTAAACGCGCCGCGCGGGGATGACGAATTTCCAACTGCACTTGGATATGCGCTTGGATTTGGCGCGACCCAATTGGCCGCCTCTCCTGATTGCGACTTCAAAACGCTTGATATCTCAGGCGATGGTGAGAATAACGAGGGCTTCAAGCCCGAGCACGCCTTCAACCATTTTCCCTTCGAGGGGGTCACCGTGAACGGATTGGCCATTGGGGGTGCAGCGCCAGATATTATCGGATATTATCAGCGCGAAATCATGCGTGGGCCTGCCGCCTTTGTCGAATACGCGCAGGACTATGCGGATTTCGAAGCCGCCATGCTGCGCAAACTGGAGCGTGAGCTGCGCCCGATGATTGTGGGCGGCTTATAAGCCACGCGCAAAACCCTTGGGTTTTCATCATATATATGCAAATTATACGCATATAATTTATTTATATCGGGTGATTTGCGTATGCTGGACCGAACAGACCGCCGACTTTTGCGCGCGCTGCAACAAAACGGCGCCATGACCGCGCAGGATATGGGCCGCCATTTGGGGCTATCGACCTCTCAAGCGGGTCGCAGACGTCAAAAGCTTGAACATACAGGTGTTTTGCGCGGTGTGAGCGTTGATATCGACCCCGCCACCTGTGGCCTCCGTGTGCAGGCGTTTGTGACCATAACCCGCGCGCCCCATGACCCATCCCTCATGGATGATTTCACGCGACTGTTGCAAACCACGCCTGAAATTGTGTCGGCCTTCGACATCACAGGGGCCGAGAATACGGTCTTGCGCATTTGGTGCAGCGATTTGGATGCCCTGCGCGCCTTGATCGACCAAATCATATTGCCCCATCCGATGGTCGAAAAACTACACACCCAAATCGTGATGGAGCAGATCAAGCTGGACAGCCCCCTGCCCTTGTAAGCCAAACTGCCAGACGCGTGAGCGGGCCGCTATTGCGTGCTCACGCCCGCCTCAGCAAAGCTTGCCATTCCAGAGTGGCACGCCAAAGCCCCTTTGAGGATTTGAATGGCCAAAGCGGCCCCGCTGCCTTCGCCAAGACGCAGGCCCAAATTCAAAAGCGGGGTCTTGCCCAATGCGGCCAACAGCTTCTCATGCCCACCTTCCGCCGAAAGGTGTCCTGCCACACAATGATCCAAAGCCCCCGTCACGGTCCGTTCCAGAGCCGCCGCCGCTGCCGTGCAAATAAACCCGTCCAGAATGACAGGAATGCGCGCAGCCCGTGCGGCGGCGATGGCTCCTGCCATAGCCACAAGCTCCCGCCCGCCCAGGCAGCGCAACGCGGTCAATGGGTTGGTCATGCTGTCAGGGTTGGCCGCAATTCCACGCGCCACAACTTCGGCTTTGCGGGCAAGGCCCGCATCATCCACGCCCGTTCCGCGCCCCACCCAATGAAGGGCCTCTCCGCCATATAACGCGCAGGCCACGGCCGCCGCCGAGGTCGTGTTGCCGATCCCCATCTCGCCCACGACCAAAAGATCCGCGCTTGGATCGACCGCCCCCCAGCCACGATTGAACGCGTCCAAAAAATCGGACTCCGACATGGCGGAGCCTTGTGTGAAATCCGCGGTTGGCCGGTCCAGGTCCAAAGCGTGCACCCGCATCGTGGCGCCCGCCAATTCCGACAACTGGTTGATTGCGGCGCCACCCGTTTCAAAATTCGCCACCATCTGCGCTGTGACCTCAGCGGGAAAGGCACTGACGCCTTGTGCAGTCACGCCGTGATTGCCCGCAAAAACGATAACCTGTGGCCTCTCGACCCGCGCGCGCGCATCTCCACGCCAAGCGCAATACCAGATCGCCAGTTCTTCTAACTGTCCCAAAGCGCCGGGCGGCTTGGTCAATTGCGCATTGCGCTCAAGTGCCGCCTTCCGTGCGGTCGCATCAGGCTTTGGAGCAGAAGTCAGCGCGTGATAGATATCCGCTTGGCTTTCAAAAACAGTCACGGCACCCCCAAAGATGAAAACATTGCGTGGGCCTTGTGCTATCCGATAGAGAAACCCAAGGACAATAGGAATATCACAGATATGGCCCATAATCCGCTTCAAGGAAGCTTGCCAAAACTTGGGGATATCGGCGTGGCTTTTGCACTCCTCAGCCGACTGCCTTTGCCCATCAAGCCCGATTACAGTCGCGGTGCAGAGGCGGCATGGGCCTACCCAATCGTGGGCGCAGTGATCGGTGCGATTGGGATGGGCCTTGGCGGCGCGGCCCTTGGCATAGGTCTACCCCTTACCGTTGCAGGATTGATCGCCCTTGGCGCGATGATTATGGCCAGCGGGGCGCTGCACGAAGACGGGCTGTCGGATGTCGCAGATGGCTTTTGGGGGGGATGGTCGGTGCAAGACCGTCTGCGCATCATGAAGGACAGCCATGTGGGGGTCTATGGCGTTGTGGCCTTGATCCTTTCGCTGTTGTTGCGCGTAAGCTTAATCATTACGCTGATCGCGCAAACACCGCTTGCGCTGATCGCCATTGCCGCCCTCAGCCGCGCGCCGATGGTCGCGATGATGCGCTATATGCCCAATCCACGCAGCGATGGTCTGTCGCAGAAAGTCGGGCAAACTTCGGGTCTTTCGACTGGGATTTCCGCGGCGCTTGGCCTTGCCCTTTGCGTGGCCTTGATCGGCCCTCTCGAGGGTCTGGCCGTTTTCCTGATTGCAGGCATTGCCGCATTCTTTCTTGCCGCCCTCGCACAGGCGAAAATCGGGGGCCAAACGGGCGATGTTCTGGGAGCAAGCCAACAGGTCAGTGAAATCGCCGCGCTCGCGGCCTGTGTCGCGCTTTTGACATGAAAAAAGCCGCGCAAACTGGGCTTGCGCGGCTTTGCAATTTACTGCCGTGACAGATCAGGCCGCGCGGGCGGTCAAGACCTCATCCACACGCTGCTGCGCACCCCGTTCGTCCATTCCTTGAACTGCGGCCAATTCACGGGTTAAGCGTTCCAGCGCCGCTTCATACAACTGGCGCTCGGAATAGCTTTGTTCGCGTTGATCATCGGCACGATGCAAATCCCGCACAACCTCGGCAATGGCAATCAAATCGCCAGAATTGATTTTTTGCTCGTATTCTTGAGCACGGCGCGACCACATGGCCCGCTTCACGCGCGCTTTGCCTTTGAGCGTGTCCAAGGCCTTGGACACCACATCAGGGCTAGAGAGCGAGCGCATCCCCACTTCGCTGGCCTTGGCTGTTGGCACGCGCAGGGTCATTTTGTCCTTTTCAAACGAGATCACGAACAATTCCAATTGCATCCCTGCAATCTCTTGCTCTTCGATCGAAATGATCTGGCCAACACCATGGGCTGGATAGACCACATAGTCATTCGGGCTGAATTCTTGCGATTTACGCGACTTGCTCATCTGCGTTTTGTCCTTCCCACGGGCCACCACTGCCGTTCAACCGAAAGAAACGCTCCCAGAAAAGACCAGCTTTTCTGAACAGCGATCAAAACGGAATGTGAGGCAATGGCCAATAGCCCGCGAATATGTTGGTTTGGGCGGTGATTCCAAAAAAGTTTGCAACGACATTGTAACACAAAACACCGCTGCAAGAAAGTTGGCTCTTACACCACGCCGCATAATCCCATTTTTAAAGGGTTTGCACGATGGAAACGGTGAGGGCGCAAACAAAAAGGCGGGGCAAAAACGCGCCGAATCGATTCTCTAAAACCAGATTTAGCCACCCTCGCCGGGCTTCTCGGAGAAGAGGTCCATTTTTCCGCTTTTCCCATCCATCTCCTCGGCCTCTGGCAGCGGATCTTTTTTGGTGATGATCACAGGCCATGCCTCCGACCATTTGCGGTTAAACTCCACCCATTGTTCCATGTCAGGCTCGGTGTCGGGGCGAATTGCATCGGCGGGGCACTCTGGTTCACAGACGCCGCAATCAATGCATTCATCGGGGTGAATGACCAACATATTCTCCCCCTCATAGAAACAATCCACGGGGCACACCTCAACACAATCCGTGTATTTGCAGGCAATGCAATTGTCGGTCACGACATAGGTCATCGGGTCATCACTCTTTCATAGACGTCTTGCGCAGGGGTTTAATCTTCCCTGCAGGATCATTCAAGCGCCCCATGGCGCAAAGAAATGGCCTGTCTTCTTTCGCGTTTGTCAGGCCGTTTCTGTCCTTTGTCAGACACGGTTTCAAGAATGGTGTCTTTGACCTCGCTCAAATCGGTGTAGGCTTCTTGCGCTTCAGAAGGCGGTCCACGGCGCGTGGGCAGGGCCGCAATGCGCACCACCCGCACCGCACGACCTTGGGCGAAGGTTAGAACATCGCCCGCCCCCACCAAAGTGGCAGGCTTGCTCACGCGGTTGGCGTTGACGCGGATTGCCCCCTCCTCGACCATGCGGGTGGCAAGGCTGCGGGTTTTAAAAAACCGTGCAAACCACAGCCATTTATCCAGCCGCATGGTTGCGCGCGCTACGTTCAACCCTTCTCCTTTAGGCCCATCAATGCCTGTGCAAATGGGTTATCGGGATCAATACGATCCTTTTTTTCAGGCTTGGCGCTGAAATTGCGTGCGCCTTGCTCGGGCTTGCCTTTCGGGCCGCGTGCGGGCTTCCCGCCCTTTTTGGGGCGCTGTGGCTTGCCAGTATCGCCCCCCGCCTCGCGGCGCGGATGAGGCTTGCGCTCTGTGCGGCGCGGCGCCCATTGGAATGTGTAAAACACCTCCGTTTCAGCAGGCGCGTCTGGGTTGGCCTCGGTCGACAAAGGCGCAGCGCTTTCTGGCGCGACATCCGTGGCGGGCGCATCCACCACATCTGGCACGCTGCCTTGCGCGCCTTGGTTTTCCGCGTCATGCGATGCCTCGGGCCCTGTTTCGGATGCCGTGGGGGCGGCCTGTGCCTTTTGCTTCACCCGTTCGCCCCGCTCGGCCTTATAGCCCAGACCCGTCATCAGATCGGCAAATTGCTCCAAGGTGAGGCCCGTGATCGACAGCATATCCGCATTGCCCTCGAACCCTGCGCGGCTGTCCTCTTTGCGCAACATATCCGCCAAACGCTCCAACATATCAATGCGGATCGCGCGCGAACCTGCGGGACGGTAGCCCGACATGGTGAAATAATCGACAGGCGCCTTCTCATCATTGGGGATGGTCACAAGACCTGCAGGTGGGCTTTCGGGGAATTCATCCAACTTGCCCGCCAGCCCCCAAAGCACCAGGCGCAGCCGTGTGGGCGCAGGCTTCAAAACAGCAGGCATGAAGATCGTGAATTGACCAAACCGCACCCCATGTTTGCGCAACAGACCACGGGCCTCTTGATCAAGCGATTTCACCTCATCTGCAACTGCGCTGCGGGGTAGAACGCCCATCGCCTCAGACAAGCGGAAGGCAAAGCCGCGGGCGAGACCCGTAATGGTCTCGTCTTTTTGCATCGCCAACATTGGCTCAAACAAAGCGGCAATTTTGCGATCAATAAAATGCTGCAAGCGGCGCTGAACCTTTTGGATCACCTCCGTGCCTGCATCTTCGTCCACGAAAGCCTCCGCCACAGGACGCAACGCATCGCTGCCCGCGGTCAACTTGCCCACGGCAGATTGCCCCCACATCAATCCACCTTGCTCTGTGAAATCGAATTCCGTGTCAGGCGCGTTATACAAACGATCTGCGCGCAAATGCATCTCGGGTTTGAGCGCCGCAACAGCGGCCTGACGTAGGGTTTTCGCTTCATCGGGTGTGGCGGCACTGTCCTGCTTGAAGCGGAACCCATCCAAGCGGCCAATAAATTGACCCTCGACCGTCACTTCCCCGTTTTCATTCACTTCGGCCACAAGGCTCTCCTTCTGCTTCAATCGCCGCATCAAAACCGATGTGCGCCGATCGACAAATCTTTGGGTCAGCCGCGCGTGCAGCGCATCTGACAAGCGGTCTTCTACCGCACGGGTTTCCTCGCGCCAATACGCGACATCATCCACCCAAGCAGCACGTTGTGCGACAAATGTCCATGTGCGGATATAGGCCAAGCGTTTCGACAATGTGTCAATATCACCATCTTGCCTGTCAATCCGTTTCACCTGTCGCGCAAGCCAATCATCAGGCACGCGGCCCAACTCATGCAAATATTGAAAGATGCCCGCCAAAAGGCTGCTGTGCTCAGCTTGGCTGATCCCGCGAAAATCGGGAATACAGCACACATCCCACAACAGACGCACATCATGGGCATCCCTGATCCGATGGGTCACATCGGCCCGTTCCGACAGCGCGCGCAGCGCCACAACATCATCCGCTGCCCGCGCCCTTGTCAGCCATTCATTGTCAGTTTGTGCCTCTAAAGACATTAAAAGACGCGAGATCGACCCAAAAGACAGCTGACTGTTGCGCCATTGCAATTTCCGAATAGGAGCGAAACGGTGCTCAGTTATGGCTTTGACCACCTCATCGTCCAAGGGGCTGGCTTCGCCCGTGACCCCGAATGTGCCTGGCAAGGTATGCCGCCCGGCGCGCCCCGCGATCTGGCCCAATTCATTCGGGGCCAAATCGCGCATCTTACGGCCATCAAATTTGCGCAATCCCGAAAAGGCCACGTGCTTGATATCAAGGTTCAGTCCCATCCCAATGGCATCTGTCGCAACAAGGAACTCGACATCACCGTTTTGATAGAGATCGACCTGCGCATTGCGTGTGCGCGGACTTAGCGCACCCATCACAACCGCAGCACCGCCCTTTTGGCGGCGCAACAGCTCGGCTATGGCGTAGACATTCTCAACCGAAAACCCCACGATGGCTGAACGCGGCGACATTCGTGAAATCTTCTTTGACCCCGTATAGGTCAGGTCCGAAAAGCGCTCGCGGCTGAGGAATTGCGCTTTTGGCACAAGCGCCGCAATCGCGCCGCGCATCGTATCCGCACCCAGAAACAACGTCTCATGCAAGCCCCGCGCATGAAGCAAGCGATCCGTAAAGACATGACCCCGTTCAGGATCAGCGCAAAGTTGGATTTCATCCACCGCCAGAAAATCGCAAGCGTGATTTGCAGGCATCGCCTCGACCGTGCAAACCCAATATTGCACACGGTCGGGAATGATGCGTTCCTCGCCAGTGACGAGCGCGACCACCGAAGGGCCGCGCATTGCTACGATACGATCATAGACCTCGCGCGCCAAAAGGCGCAAAGGTAGGCCAATGACCCCTGTCCGATGTGCCAACATCCGTTCGATGGCGTAATGGGTTTTGCCGGTATTGGTCGGGCCCAATACGGCGGCGATCCGCCCTTGGCCCAGCGCTGTGCCTGTCATTTCGCCCGTCTTGCCCTCTCAGGCAGAACCCTGCCCGCCCCGTCTCTAGAGGCTGATTCCTTCAAGCTGGCGCTCCAGCCGCTCCACCGCCTGTTCTAGGTCGGGGCGATGCGGATGTATAGCGCGCGCGGCACGAAAAGCGTCCAATGCGTGCGAATAGGCTTTTACCTCTTCCATGATCATCCCCAAACCCGTCAGCGCGCCAAAATGGTTTGGGTTCAGGGCCAGGGTGCGCGCAATATCATCAAGGCTCGGGCCATAATCGCCCATTTCAAAGAAAAGGGTCGCGCGGGCGTTCCAGCCTTCGGCAAATTCGGGTGCGTGATCCGTCAGCGCGGTCAAATGGGCCAAAGCCGCTTGGTAATCATCGCGGGCCATGGCCTGTCTGCCACGGCGCAACAACAAATCCATCGCAGGCGATCCAGATCGTGACCAAAGGTTCAAAATCTCCGCCTCAACGCGTTGCCAATCAGGCAGGACAGGCGCTTTCAATTCTTCGAGCAAGGCGTTTAACTGCGCCTCGCTCCTTGCGTCATCCTGCTGAATGGGTGGCACGGTTTGCGCATGAGCCACAGCAGAAACAGCCGTATTTGCCAGAAATACCGCAATCAGGATGTTGAAGCTGATCCGAATAACGCACATCATGCGAAGGAAACTAGCAGCCAAGCGCGCCACATCCAGCCTTGATATGGAATTTCATGGACCACAAGGCGCAATAAAGGGAATGAACCATGTCCGAATTGATCGCCGCAGCGGTGGATGCCATCGCCGCAAAACTGGTCAAACCCTATGAGGGCGCAGCAAAATTCGTGATCGAGGGCGCGGGCTGTGTGATCATTGAAGGTGCAGAGGTGCGCCCCAGTGACGAGGCGGAACCTGCAGATGTCACCATGCGCGCCACATCCGAGGTGTTTCAAGACATTCTTGCAGGGCGGCTCAACCCCGCAATGGCCTATATGTCAGGCAAGCTTCAATTGGAGGGGGATATGGGCGCAGCCATGCGTTTGGGTGGGGTCTTGGCGTGAACGCACCCGCTTTTTTCGGCCATGCCCAACCCACCCATCTGGAGTGGATCACCACGGCAGACGGCAAGCGCCTGCGCGCGGGGCATTGGGGCAAAGGTGAAAAAGGCACAATCATTTTATTTTCAGGCCGCACCGAATTTTTGGAAAAATACGGCGAAACCGCGCAAGAATTTTCCGCACGTGGTTGGGGCATGGCGGCGGTGGACTGGCGCGGACAGGGTTTGTCCCAGCGCCTGCTTCAGGATTCTGAAATCGGTCATGTCACGGATTTCGCGGCATATCAGCAAGATGTTGACGCGTTTTTGAAATTTTGCGCGGAGTGCGACCTGCCCCAACCATGGGTGATGTTTGCCCATTCCATGGGCGGGGCAATTGGCCTGCGCGCCCTGCACAACGGGTTTCGACCCGCTGCGGCGATTTTCTCCGCCCCTATGTGGGATATTGAATTGCGTCCTGCGCTGCGTCTTTTGGCAAAAATCAGCTATCATCTGGCCAAGCCACTTGGATTGCACACGCATTATGCGCCAACGCAAGGCCCCTATGTGCCGATGGCGTTTGAGGACAACCCATTGACCCATGACCGTGCGCGGCTGGACGCGCTGGCTGACATGGTCAAACGCGATCCCTTGTTGGCACTTGGCGGGCCATCGATTGCATGGGTGCATCACGCCTTGCGCGAATGTCGCGCCCTAGCAGGGTTGACAGCCCCACAAAATATTCCGGTTTTGGCCTTCGTGGGAACGGATGAGCGGATTGTGTCGCGCGCGCAAATCAGCGCAAATTTGTCTCAATGGCCCGTGGCTGAGATTTTGGAAATCCAAGGTGCCGCGCATGAGATATTGATGGAGACTGATGATCTGCGCGATCAAGCCTTGCGGGCAATCGACAGGTTTTTGGGCAATCTGCTCTCTTAACCCGCGCCCCTAGCCCTGATGCGGCGCGATTTGACCTTGTGACAGAACCACCACGCGATCCATCCGTGCGGCCAGAGCGTGGTTGTGGGTGGCGACAAGTGCGGCCATGCCCGAAGCGCGCACAAGGCCCAGCAACATATCAAACACCCTATCCGCCGTATCAGGATCAAGATTGCCCGTGGGTTCATCCGCCAACAGCATCCGTGGCGCATTGGCCAAGGCACGGCAAATGGCGACACGCTGCTGCTCCCCGCCTGAGAGTTGAGCAGGACGATGATGGGCGCGCGCCGCAAGGCCCACATGATCCAACAGCATCTTTGCACGGTCCTCTGCCACGGCTTGTGGATGGCCAAGGGCCAATTGCGGAAGGATGATATTCTCGGTCGCGCTAAATTCGGGCAGCAAATGATGGAACTGATAAACAAAGCCCAAATCACGACAGCGCGCGGCACTGCGCGCCGCATCCGTGGCCCGCGCCATCGCCTGACCGCAAAGATCAAGCTGACCCGCATCAGGCGTATCAAGCAGACCTGCAATATGCAAAAGCGTGGATTTCCCCGCGCCTGAGGGGGCAATCAGCCCAACAATCTCGCCCTGGTCAATGCGCAAATCAACGCCTTGCAAAACGCGGGTCTCATTGGGGCGACCAAGATTATATGATTTCTCCACCCCTTCGAGGCGCAAGACGGGCTGATCACTCATAGCGCAGCGCCTCCACAGGGTTCATCCGTGCCGCACGGCGGGCAGGAAAAATCGTCACCAGAAAGGACAGACCAAGCGACAGGGACATGGCAGAAATGATATCGCCCATCTCAAGCCGTGCGGGCAATTGCGACAGATACCGCACGGACGGATCCCATACCCCGCCCCCTGCCAACCAATTCACCGCGGCGAAAATCGGATCAATGTAAATCGCAAAGGCCGATCCAAGCGCCACGCCGAACAACGTGCCCGCCACGCCCACCGATGCCCCACAGATGAAAAACACCCTTAGAATCGCGCCTTGCGTGAGGCCAACCGTGCGCAAAATTCCGATATCACGGCCCTTGTTTTTCACCAACATGATGAGGCCTGAAACGATATTGAGCGTGGCAATCATCACAAGGATGGAAAGGATGATGAACATCACATTATCCTCCATCTGCAAGGCTTGCAAAAACGCGCCCGAGCTGTCTTCCCATGTCCAAGCGGTGGCAAGCGGCCCTGCCGCTTCAAGCACCTGCCCGACCATGACGGTGGCGCGCTCTGGATCGTTCAGCATCACGTCAACACGGTCGACTTGGCCGTCACGATTGAAATAGGGCTGCGCCTGATCCAGCGGCATATAGACCCGGACCCGATCAATATCGAACCGACCCACTTGGAAAATATAAACCACCTCCGCGCTGACGATGCGCGGGCTTGTGCCAAAAGCCGTGCGTGCACCATCGGGGGAAATCAAGCGGATTTGATCGCCCACAACCACACCCAACTCTCGTGCCACGCCCGATCCAATCGCAACCCCCTGATCAAATTGGCTCAAATCGCCCCAAGCCCGTTCTGGATTTGCCACAAGCGGGAAATTGCGCAGATCCGTATCCGTGATCCCCACCACCTCGACACCTGCATTGCGGCCAAATGCGGCGGCCATCACCTGCCCCGTGACAACAGGGGCCACGTGCGCCACGCCATCCAAGGCGGCAATCGCAGCCGAGATGTCGCTGTAATCGGCAATCTCTCGCGTCATCGCGCCAGTGGCGCTGTAATTGGGCGCGCCATAAACCGAAATATGTGGGTTTGCGCCCAAGATCGTGCCCACAAACTCATGCCGAAACCCTGCACGCACTGATAAGGTGGCGATGAGTGCCGCCACCGCCAAGGCAATGCCCAGAAAGCTGATCCATGTCATGGCGGAGACCCCGCCCTCGGCGCGGCGGGCGCGCAAATAGCGCGCAGCAATCAAAAATTCAAAACGCGCAAAGGGGCGCGGCGCAGGTGGGGTCGGTGCGGCATTTGGGGCGCGGTTCATGACCACTCCTTGCAACGGGGTTTCCCCTTTGATCTAGGCTTTCGTCAGCCGCTTCACAACTTGGCTCGCGTTTTCGTCAGGCGGAAAGACAGGATAAATCACATCCTCGATGATCCCATCACGAATGATCAAGGTCAGACGTTTCAACAAAACTTCCCCCGCCACCTCGAAACTTGGCAAGCGCAGCGCATCACGCAAGGCCAATTCCTGATCGGAAAGCATCGCATAGGGCAGGTGCAGGCGCGCGACCGCCTCTGCCTGATAGGCGCTGTCTTGGGTGGACAGACCAAAAAGATGATCCACCCCAAGGGCACGCAGCTCCGCATAGAGATCACGGAACGCGCAAGATTGCGGGGTGCACCCCCGCGCGCCTGGAATATCATTCCACCCATCGGGCAAGGCGACATCGGGCCGCCCCGTGCGCGGATAAGCAAAGATGACGGTCAAACCCCGCAATGCGGCCAAGCGCACGCTGTGGCCATCGCTGGCGCGCAAGGCCATATCGGGCAAACGTTCGCCGCGCAAATGATCCGCCGCCCCATCATCCACAGGTGCAGGAATGGTTTCCCAATCAATCTCTAACCCATGGTTCGATGATGCGGACATCGCCTGCTCCCTCAGTTTTTGACGTGTTCAAAATGAGGCGCGTAAATGTCAACCAGCCGTGCAATCGCCTCTTCTGGCTTCATCTCAACGCTTTCACCCGTGCGCCGCGAGGTCAGTTCGACCACGCCATTGGCAAGGCCACGCGGACCAACAGTGATCCGCCATGGCAGGCCAATCAAATCCATCGTGGCAAATTTGCCCCCTGCACGCTCGGCGCGATCATCATAAAGCGGTTCAAGACCCTTGGCGCTCAAGGCCTTGTAAATCTCGTCACAAGCGGCGTCTGCGGCCTCATCACCCTGTTTGAGATTGACGATTCCGCAATGGAACGGCGTTACACCCTCAGGCCAGATAATGCCGTTCTCGTCATGATTGGCCTCGATAATGGCCCCCAAAAGACGGCTCACACCAATGCCATGGCTGCCCATGTGGACGGGCACGCGATTGCCCTCGCGATCCGAGACCACAGCCCCCATCGCCTCTGAATATTTGGTCCCAAAATAGAAAATCTGGCCCACTTCAATCCCGCGCGCCACGCGCTGACGCGCCTCGGGCACCTGTGCGAAAATCTCGGCATCATGGGTTTCATCGGTGCGCGCATAGCGGCTTGTGAATTCCTCCAACACGCTTTGGCATTGGTCGACATTGTCGTAATCAATATCCCGATCACCAAAGCGCAGATCGGTGATTTCGCTGTCATAAAACACCTCGGACTCGCCTGTCTCGGCCAGAACAAGGAATTCATGGGTGTAATCGCCCCCAATCGGGCCACCATCGGCGCGCATGGGGATGGCTTGCAGCCCCATGCGTTCATAGCTGCGCAGGTAACTGACCAAATGGCGGTTATAGGCGTGAAGCGCATCTTCCTTCGTCAGGTCGAAGTTATACCCATCCTTCATCAAGAATTCGCGGCCCCGCATCACGCCGAAACGCGGACGGATTTCATCGCGGAATTTCCATTGGATGTGATACAGCGTCAGCGGCAAATCCTTGTAACTGCCGACATGGGCGCGAAAGATATCGGTGATCAATTCCTCATTGGTCGGGCCATAGAGCATATCGCGGCCATGGCGATCTGTGATACGCAGCATTTCTTGCCCGTAATCATCATAGCGTCCGCTCTCGCGCCACAAGTCCGCTGATTGCAAGGTCGGCATCAGCATTGGAATATGGCCTGCACGCATCTGTTCTTCATGCACGATGGTCTCAATCCGCCTCAGCACCTTATAACCCAAAGGCAGCCAGCTATAGATCCCCGCGCTGGCCTGTTTGATCATGCCTGCGCGCAGCATCAAGCGGTGGCTTGCGATCTGCGCTTCGGAGGGCGTTTCTTTGAGAACAGGCAGAAAATAGCGGGTTAGGCGCATAGCGATCCTCTTGGATGATAAGGCAGCACCACATTGAAATGGCGCAGATATGTCACCCAAACCGCTTAGGCCATCAGCCGCGATGCGGCAAGGGGGCCTGTGGACTAGATGCTAATGCGCGCTGTTGGAGAAAAGCTGCACCACAACAATCCCACCGATGATCATGCCAATCCCAATGGTCCCTGCGAGGTCAAGTTTTTGCCCATAGAACCAAAACCCGACCAGTGCGATCGCGGCGATGCCCGCGCCTGACCAAATCGCATAGGCCACGGCCAAATCAAAAACGCGCAAGGCCTGTGCAAGCATGACAAAGGCCAAACCGTAGCTGATCACAACCACCACAGATGGCACAACCCGCGTGAACCCGTCCGAGGCCTTCAGCGCGCTTGTTCCTGCCACTTCGGCGACAATCGCAATCGTGAGATAAAGCCAATGCATGATGCTGCCTGTTTCCCGCTGCTCAGGGGCTTAGTCGAAGAAGGGCATCGGATCGATGGCTTCAAATCCGCGCCGCACCTCAAAATGCAAGAAAGACGGTGTGCCTGGCCCCACTTCTGCGATGGTCTGTCCGCGCGTCACCCGATCCCCGCGTGCCACGGTGATGGCACGGATATTTGCGTAAACGGTCAACAAACCATCGGCATGACGCAGCACTAAAATCGGCACCTGATCCGTGTCTTGGGTGATTGCAGCCACTTCGCCGCTTTCGGCGGCCCGCACGGGCGTGCCGACTGCCGCCGCGATGTCAACACCCTCGTTTTCAGCCGAAAAGGCACGCAAGATATTGCCTTGCACAGGCCGCAACAGCGCACCACCTGCATCTGCTGCGGGCGCAGATGCAGATGTGGGTGTCGTTGTGGTGGCGGGACGCGGCGCAGGCGTGCTGGTTGCGGGTTGTGCGCTGGCGCCCTCTTGTGCAGGCAAGGTTTGGCTTGCAATGGGAGCAGGCAAGGCTTGGCTCGCGGAAGGCGGCGCTGGCGGGGTTGAGGCGCCAGGCGCCGCGCCATCCGCGCGGTTGCCCGTGGCCGTCTCAAGCGCAAGCGGGATAATCAAATATTGACCTTCGCGCACTTCCAAATCTGGGCCAAGCCCGTTCCAATCTGCAAGCGCACGCACAGAAACATTATAGAGGCGCGCCACCGAATAAGCGGTTTCCCCACGGGTCACGCGATGACGCACAGGCTCATCGCCTGATTGAACAACTGGCGCTTGAGGATTGCGGGTCTCGGCGGCGTCAATCGCGGATGTCGCAATCTGGGTGATGTCGCGCGCAGCAGATGCACTGCCCACCCGCGCATCACGCGGCAGCGCCAAAATCTCATCACGGCGCAAGGCATCGTCTGCGCCGCGCCCATTGAACCGCGCCAATCCCTCCGCATCAATCCCAAGCCGTGTTGCCACACTGCGCACCGTATCGCCCGAACGCGCCACTGCCAGCTGATAGTTGGGATAGGTGATTAGACCTTGCGCGTCTGGCTCTGGACGGGGGGCTGTTGCACTCAAATCGGTGTTGGAGATGGCATTGCCGCGAAAATCGAAATCCAAATCGCTGACCGCGCCAACACAGCCCGTCAACAAGGCTGCACTCAATCCGAGCATCATCAAATGTGACATCGGCGCAGCGCGCGCCAGAAGGGAATTGCGTTTCATCATCTGCTCTTTCAGCTTCTGGTCATGCCACCAGAGGGGGCATCGGTTGCTCCGACACGCGTTGTTTCACAAAACTATATATCAAACTGACGGGTCGTTTCTACCCTTTGCACCCCATTGTGCCCTGTCTTTTTGCACCGATTATCCTTCGGCAAGCCCCTCGACCAAAGGAACGAAGCGCACAGGCATCAGTTCTTCATAGTCAAATCCATGATCAAGACGCCGCACTTTGATCAAGCTTTGCACCTGATCCGATTGCCCCACGGGCAAGACCATGATCCCACCAATTTTCAACTGCGCCATCAGCGGCGTTGGCGGATCTTCTGCGGCTGCAGTGACGAGGATACGGTCAAACGGCGCTTGCTCGGCCATCCCGAAACAGCCATCCCCCGTCACCACGGTAACATTGGGCAGACCCAGCGCCGTGATGACCTCCTGCGCGGCACGGGTCAGGTTGCGGTGGCGATCAATCGTGTAAACCCTGCGCGCCAAATGCGACAGAATGGCCGCCTGATACCCCGAGCCCGTGCCGATTTCCAAAACCTTATCCCGCTCGGTCACCTCAAGGGCCTGCGTCATCAGACCCACAACCGAAGGCTGCGAAATGGTTTGGCCCGAGGCAATCGGCAAGGGCATATCTTCATAAGCGCGATCCGCGAAGTGGCCGCGCACAAATGCCCCGCGATCCACCTTCTCCATCGCGGCCAGAACGCGCGCATTGCTGATCCCCTTGGAGCGCAAGGTATACAGAAATTGCATTTTTCGTTCGGCAAGATCATGCATCAACGGCGGCTCATTCAAGGCGTGCTTTAAGGTCTGCCAAAGCATCATGCGCGGTCAAATCCGCTCGCATCGGCGTGATCGAAATATAACCCGAAAGATTGGCATGGGCATCGGTGCCCGCTTGGGTCGGCACATCTTGCGCGCCGCCCTTGATCCATAAGAAGCGCCGCTGATTGGGGGCGATCATCGCTTCGACCTTGAAACTTGTCTCACGGCGGAAACCTTGTGCCACAACACGGCGGCCCTTGACATCTGCCGCGGCCACGGGCGGGAAATTCACGTTGTAGAACAACCGGTAATCGTTCTGATCCCAATGCGCCTGCTTGAGAAGTGCACGCAGCAAGTCAGCGCCATGCACCTCTGCGGCTTCAAAAGGATTGTCGAGATGTGCATTTTCAGGGCCAAAATATTGTGACAAGGCAATCGCAGGCAGACCCTGCAACGCGGCCTCCATCGCGCCGCCAATCGTGCCAGAATACAGCACATTCTCAGCAGAGTTATTGCCGCGATTGATACCCGAGAGGACCAGATCGGGCGGGCTGTCCTGCAGCACATCATAAAGCCCCGCCAAGACGCAATCCGCTGGCGTGCCTTCGGCCGCAAATTTTCTGGGTCCAAGCTCTGCAATCATGGTTGGATGCACATAGGAGATGCAATGCGCGACACCTGATTGTTCAAATGCAGGGGCGACTGTCCAAACCTCGCCCTGCGGGCCTGCAAGCTCATGAGCGATTTTGGAAAGACTGGCCAATCCAGGCGCGTTGATGCCATCATCATTGGTGATCAAAATTCGCATCAAACCCTCTCCTTCACCCTTTGCCCGTTTATAGGGCCGTTGTTAGCGAAGGGGGCCGCGCGCCACAAGCCCTGAGGGGGCGCATCTATCGCATCTGCAAGGCATCGTTGCGCCGTGCCGTGTAGAAGGCTGCGATCCATGCCGCTGCCGCGCAAAGGATCATGAGATAAATCAGCGGATAGGCCTGATCCGCTTGGGACAACAGCACGCCTGAAAGCGCGGATAAACTGGCCCCACCCGCCAGCATGATCGACCCGCCAAGCCCCGATGCTGTTCCCGCCAAATCCGGGCGGATCGACATCATGCCCGAGGTCGCATTGGGAAGGACCATGCCATTGCCCAGACCCACAAAGGTCATTGAGCCGAAAAACACTGCTGCGGTTTTGAAGCCTAAAATGAACAGACCCAATCCGAAGCACAGGCCCGCAAAGGTGATGAAAGACCCCCAGAGGATCATCCGATCAATCCCGATCCGCACCGAATAGCGTCCCGAGATGAAATTCCCGAAAAAATACCCCAAAGCGGGCGCGCCAAAAAACAAACCCAACAGCGCAGGCTCCAAACCAAAGACGCGTGCGCCCACCAGAGGTGCGCCGCCCAGATAGGCAAAAAATGCGCCTGAGGCAAAAGTGCTCGACAGGCCATAGCCCCAAAAACGGCGCGACCGCAGCAGGACTGGATATTGTGCAAATTGATCCCGCAACCGCCCCTGCCCTTTGCGCGCGGTCTCGCCTTGGTCCGCCCAGGCCAGCGCAAAAATCACAATCCCCGCCGCAAAGAGCAGCCAGAAATTCGCCTTCCACCCAAAGGCCTGACCCAAGGCACCGCCAATAACTGGGCCAACCATAGGCACAATCGCCATGCCCATAGTCACATAGCCGATCATCGAAGCTGCCTGATCCCGCGGATATAAATCACGCACCACCGCACGCCCCAAAACCAGGCCGACCACAACACTTGCTTGGATCATGCGAAAGATCAGGAAGGTGACAACATCAGGTGCCCAAAGGCATCCCAAGGTCGCAACACCGTAGATGGCCAAGCCTGCCAGCATCACGGGCCTGCGCCCATATCGATCTGATAGCGGGCCGACCAACAATTGAAGCGCCGCGTTCACGCCCAGATAAAGCGCCACTGAAAGCTGCACCACGGCATATTCTGCCTCGAAATACTCTGCCATCTGCGGCAAAGAGGGCAGAAAGATATTCATCGACAGCGCGCCTAAGCCTGTAAGCACGATCAAGGTGAAAATGGATGGGGCTGTGCGGCGATCCAGAAACCGCTGCGAAGAAACGTCCTGCATGACTTATGGCTATGCCTGTTTGACTGAACTGTCTAGTTCGTAATTAGAACCCTATTGCAGGGCTCCGAAATTTGCTAGTTTGCAAAAATGGTAGCAGCAAAGCGAAGTAATTTGCAAATTTACCAGATTGGACTCGCAAGACGCTGCGACCTTCCATAAACTGTCACGAAATTATGACGCCGTCCAAAAATGTCCGCGCCCCGCGCGACAATCCAAACGGCAGGAGGAGGATCGCCCCGATGAAGGATATTTTGCAACAGCTTGAAGATCGCCGTGCAGAGGCGCGCTTGGGTGGCGGAGAAAAACGGATCGATGCCCAGCACAGCAAAGGCAAGCTGACCGCGCGCGAGCGGATCGAATTGCTGCTCGACGAGGGGTCCTTCGAAGAATATGATATGTTCATCACCCACCGCTGCACCGATTTCGGTATGGCTGACAGCAAACCAAGCGGGGATGGCGTGATCACAGGATGGGGCACCGTCAATGGCCGCCTGATCTATGTGTTCAGCCAAGATTTCACGGTTCTGGGCGGTTCTGTTTCCGAAACCCATGCCCAGAAAATCTGCAAAATCATGGATATGGCCATGGAGAATGGCGCCCCAGTCATTGGGATGAACGACTCGGGCGGTGCGCGCATCCAAGAGGGGGTCGCCTCCTTGGCCGCCTATGGCGAGATTTTCCAGCGCAACATCGAGGCCTCTGGCGTCATCCCGCAAATCAGCCTCATCATGGGGCCATGTGCCGGTGGTGCGGTCTATAGCCCCGCGATGACTGACTTTATCTTCATGGTCAAAGACAGCTCTTATATGTTCGTCACAGGCCCAGATGTGGTGAAAACCGTGACCAATGAGGTCGTCACCGCCGAAGAATTGGGGGGGGCCTCGACACATACCAAGAAAAGCTCGGTTGCCGATGCCGCCTTTGAGGATGACGTTCAGGCGATTTCCGAAGTGCGGCGGCTGATCGATTTCTTGCCCTTGTCGAACCGCGAAAAGCCCCCCGTGCGTCCCTTCTATGACACGCCAGATCGCATTGAGACGAGCCTTGATACGCTTGTCCCCGACAACCCCAATACGCCCTATGACATGAAAGAACTGATCGAGAAAGTCGCTGATGAGGGCGATTTTTACGAAATTCAGGAGAATTTTGCCAAGAACATCATTACGGGTTTCATTCGCCTTGAAGGTCAAACCGTGGGTGTGGTTGCCAATCAGCCCATGGTTTTGGCAGGCGTTCTCGATATTGACTCAAGCCGCAAAGCCGCGCGCTTCGTGCGCTTCTGCGACTGCTTCGAAATTCCGATCCTGACATTGGTTGATGTTCCAGGCTTTTTGCCTGGCACCAAGCAAGAATATGACGGTGTGATCAAACATGGTGCAAAGCTGCTCTTTGCCTATGGCGAGGCGACCGTGCCAAAGGTGACTGTCATCACCCGCAAAGCCTATGGTGGCGCCTATGTGGTTATGGCGTCCAAGCATCTGCGCGCGGATGTGAATTACGCATGGCCAACCTCCGAAGTGGCGGTGATGGGGGCCAAAGGTGCCACCGAAATCCTGTATCGCTCCGAACTGGGCGATACCGCGAAAATCGCGCAGCGCACCAAGGATTACGAAGACCGCTTTGCCAATCCTTTTGTCGCAGCCGAGCGCGGCTTTATTGACGAAGTGATCCAACCACAATCCACCCGCAAGCGGGTCTGCAAAGCCTTTGCCATGCTGCGCCGCAAGAAACGCAGTATGCCTTGGAAAAAGCACGACAACATCCCGCTGTGACCTCGACCCGCACGCCGCCCAACGCGGACATGAAAATCATGTTTAATTTATATTGGGAATTTCCTCGCGCTGCGTATATGATGCGCACAAGCTGCGGTGTCGCGGCCAAAGTGCTGCGCTCATCCTTTCGCGGAGGGGCGCTTATAACAAAGTTGAGGAGAGCAAGATGTCAGCGAGCATCAAAATCATTCTGGTTGCAGTCGGGTTTGCAAGTCTTGCGGGCTGCGCCCGCCAAGCACCCGTTCAAGACGAAGTTATCTTCGTTGAGCCTGCCCCAATCCTGCCAGAGCCTGTATTCAACAAATACAGATAAGCCGCGCAAATCTGGTCAATGGCTTGCCATGGCTGCGCCGTTGGAGGTGCAGCCATGATCAAACATCGCGGCTTCCCATCGCGCCTGCCAGGAACCGATTATCATTTCACAATTCGCCGAGAAAGCCGCGAAGGGGCCACCCCGCTCAAGCGCCGCGAACGCTTTGCCGACCGCAAGGCCGCAGACAGGCGTGCAGATGCGGCCTTCATGGAGGCGCTGTGGCTCTATTTTGGGGACGCCCCATTTGAGCGCGGCAATTTGGATGCGGGTCGCCTTTCGTGGTTGTTTGGGCGTGAAGTGATTGCGGCGGAAGACCCGTTTGATCCCGAAAGCTACGAGGCATTGTTGCAAATTGACGTGCAACGTGCCCAAGCGGCCTTCCCCGAAGCTTTTGACGGATCGGGCATATGGGAAGGGCAATCGGCATGAATCTGCCCACATCATACCCCCCTGAGCAAAGAGCCGCCGATGGCCATAATGCGTCACATCCATCGCTTGATATGCGCTCCAAAGCGACCCATATCTTTGGTTGTGCAGCGAAAAATACCTCCTATCATTTGCGCTGCGCGGAGGCCCTTCGGCCTTCCCCATGTTTCCTAGTTTCCCCTTCGATACGGTCGGTGCGCCCTGCGCATCGACCCTCTAGGCTTGCCGCTAAAATCCATGTATATTTGGGCTATAGAGGCAGAAATCGGACAGGAGATCCAAAATGCAAAAATTGTTCCAGCTTGTCGGCTTGGTCGCGATCGGCGCGGCACTCTCGGCTTGCGTTTCTTCAGACATTGAGCGCGCAGGCGTGGGTGCTGCCGCAGGCGCGGCTACGGCCATCGTCCTCGATGGAAATATTGCCACAGGCGCGGTTGTCGGTGCTGCGGGCGGCGCGCTTTGTGACGATGTGGGCATCTGCCGCCGCTAACGCCGCACAGAATTTGAAATTTCAAAAAACCGCGTGCGGGGATCATCCCCGTGCGCGGTTTTTTCTTGTGAGACAGACGGCCTGAGTGAGGCCCAAGAGGAAGGGACGTGAACCCATGTTCAAGAAAATTCTAATCGCCAACCGTGGTGAAATTGCCTGTCGCGTGATCAAAACGGCGCGCAAGATGGGGATCGCCACTGTCGCGATTTACTCGGATGCAGATCGTAATGCGCTTCACGTCCAGATGGCGGATGAAGCCGTGCATATCGGCCCCGCCCCCGCCAATGAAAGCTATATCGTCATCGACAAGGTGATGGCCGCAATCAAGCAAACAGGCGCAGAAGCGGTGCATCCGGGCTATGGGTTCCTGTCCGAAAACAAAAAATTTGCTCAAGCCCTAGAGGCGGCAGGCGTGGCCTTTATCGGGCCACCTGCAGGCGCGATTGAGGCGATGGGGGATAAAATCACCTCAAAGAAACTCGCCCAAGAGGCAGGCGTTTCTACCGTTCCTGGCTATATGGGTCTGATCGAAGATGCCGAAGAAGCCGTAAAAATCAGCAATGAGATTGGCTATCCCGTGATGATCAAAGCCTCCGCGGGCGGCGGCGGCAAGGGGATGCGCATTGCATGGAATGATGACGAGGCCCGCGAAGGGTTTCAATCATCCAAAAATGAGGCAGCGAACTCCTTTGGCGATGATCGTATCTTTATCGAGAAATTCGTAACCCAACCGCGCCACATCGAAATTCAGGTTTTGGCCGATGGTCATGGAAATTGCATTTACCTCGGCGAGCGTGAATGTTCGATCCAACGCCGCAATCAAAAGGTCATCGAAGAGGCCCCCTCGCCCTTCTTGGATGAAGCCACCCGTAAATCCATGGGCGAACAGGCCGTAGCCTTGGCGCAAGCGGTGAACTACACCAGCGCAGGCACGGTGGAATTTATTGTCGATGGCAATCGCAATTTCTATTTCCTTGAGATGAACACCCGTCTGCAGGTGGAGCATCCCGTGACCGAATTGATCACGGGCGTTGACTTGGTCGAGCAGATGATCCGCGTGGCCGCGGGCAAAAAACTGCCGCTGACGCAAAAAGATGTCACTTTGACAGGCTGGGCGATGGAAAGCCGCCTTTACGCCGAAGACCCTTATCGCAATTTCTTGCCCTCAATTGGTCGTCTGACCCGATACCGCCCACCCGCCGAGGTGGCCGCAGGTCCGCTGGTTAAAAACGGCAAATGGCATGGGGACGCCGCCACGGGCGAGACCGCCACCCGCAACGACACGGGTGTTTATGAGGGCGGCGAAATTAGTATGTATTATGACCCGATGATCGCCAAGCTCTGCACATGGGCCCCCACGCGTCCTGACTCGATCGAGGCCATGCGCCACGCGTTGGATGGGTTCGAGCTGGAAGGAATTGGGCATAATCTGCCCTTCCTATCGGCGGTGATGGATCACCCCAAATTCGTCTCAGGCGACATGACCACGGCCTTTATCGCCGAAGAATATCCCGAAGGTTTTGAAGGGGTCACCCTGCCCGAAGACCAGATGCGCCGTGTGGTGGCCGCCGCGACTGCCATGTATCGCGTCAGTGAAATCCGCCGCACGCGCGTCTCAGGTCGGATGGACAACCACGAGCGCGTGGTGGGCAATCACTGGGTGGCCCGTATGGGCGAGACAGAATGGCCCGTGACCATCACCGCCGACCATGACGGGGCCACAATCCGCTTTGCAGACGGGCAAGATATGCGCGTGACCTCCGATTGGCGCCCTGGAACAATGCTTGCAAAACTCATGGTAGATGGCAGCCCATTGACCCTCAAAGTGGCAAAAATACCGCAAGGGTTCCGTGTCCGCACGCGTGGTGCCGATTTTAAATTGTTCATCCGCAGCCCACGTCAGGCAGAATTGGCCCGCCTGATGCCCGAAAAGCTGCCGCCTGACACCTCGCGCCTTCTGCTTTGCCCGATGCCTGGCTTGATGGTGAAATTGAGCGTGGAAGAGGGCCAAGAGGTGCAAGAAGGTCAGGCCCTTTGCACGGTTGAGGCCATGAAAATGGAAAACATTCTGCGTGCCGAGCGCAAAGGCATCGTAGCCAAGATCAATGCCGCTGCGGGCGATAGCCTTGCCGTGGACGATGTCATCATGGAGTTCGAGTAAGATGACCCTGCCCGCCCTCCCCTCAGCGGTTGCGCAATTCGTCCTGTCGCAGGGAGAAATTGTCAATCGCGCGGGTCAGCTCGCGCACATCGCGCGGGCTGGGGCGGCGCAGGCCGACACGGCCATCCTTTTGCAAGATGACAACCGCGAACCCGCGCGGCCGCAAAGTGGTGCGAATGTCCGATGGGGTGTCGGGCTCAGTGTCGATAATCACCACGACATCGCGCTCAAGCAAAGGCTCAGGACGCGCGGCAAGCCGCGCCATCTGTTCAACAAAGCGGGGATCCGCCTCGGTCTCAGCAAAGACGATCAGCGGGCGCGAGATCCAGAGGTAATCCTCCAAGACCACGTCTTGGGCGCGCAAGATCGTCAGATCCCGCATATCTTCGGCATTGGCCGAAACAGGCCAAAGCCCAAAAAAAACAGTGAACACAATGGAAATAAGCCGTTTCATCACGCCTCCTGCTGATGACTGACATATAGGGCCGATATACCGAAACCAAAGGCCTAAGTTGCGATAAACTGCGCCAAATTGCATTTACGTCACAATGATTTGCGCTGCGGATGTGAGACAAAGGAAGACCGATATGACTGTAAGCAAAAAAGACTGGCAAGACCTCGCTGCCAAGGAATTGCGCGACAAACCGCTTGAAGGTTTGAACAAGGAAACGCTTGAGGGCATTACGGTCAAACCCCTTTACACCGAAGAAGACCTGCAAGGCCTGCCCCATATGGGCAACCTGCCTGGATTTGCGCCTTTCACCCGTGGGGTGAAGGCCACAATGTATGCAGGCCGCCCTTGGACAATTCGCCAATACGCAGGCTTCTCCACCGCGGAGGAGTCAAACGCCTTCTATCGCAAGAACCTCGCCGCAGGTCAGCAGGGTGTCTCGGTCGCCTTCGATCTGGCCACCCATCGCGGCTATGACAGCGACCACCCCCGTGTCGAGGGAGATGTGGGCAAGGCAGGCGTGGCCATCGACAGCGTTGAGGATATGAAAATCCTGTTCGATGGCATCCCCCTCGATCAGGTCTCGGTGTCTAT
Source organism: Rhodobacteraceae bacterium XHP0102 (assembly GCA_025751475.1). Lineage (GTDB taxonomy): Bacteria > Pseudomonadota > Alphaproteobacteria > Rhodobacterales > Rhodobacteraceae > M30B80. Next base: position 331,234 of record JAOWLD010000001.1, on the reverse strand, counting down.
GACCATGAACGGCGCGGTCATCCCGATCTTGGCGAATTTCATCGTGGCGGGTGAGGAACAAGGTGTGTCGCGCGCGGCTCTGTCAGGCACGATCCAGAATGACATCCTCAAGGAATTCATGGTGCGCAACACCTATATCTATCCGCCTGAGCCTTCGATGCGGATTGTCGCCGACATCATCGAATACACGTCAAACGAGATGCCAAAATTCAATTCGATCTCGATCTCTGGCTATCATATGCAAGAGGCGGGCGCGAATTTGGTGCAAGAGTTGGCCTATACTTTGGCCGATGGCCGCGAATATGTGCGCGCCGCGATTGCACGCGGCATGAATGTGGATAAATTCGCAGGCCGCCTCAGCTTCTTCTTTGCCATTGGCATGGATTTCTTCATGGAAATCGCCAAGCTGCGCGCCGCGCGCCTGTTGTGGTCGCGGATCATGGATGAGTTTGCCCCCAAGGATCCCCGTTCGAAAATGCTGCGCACCCATTGCCAGACTTCGGGCGTCAGCCTGCAGGAGCAAGACCCCTACAACAACGTGATCCGCACGGCCTATGAGGCCATGTCAGCGGTGCTGGGCGGCACGCAAAGCTTGCACACCAACGCGCTCGATGAGGCCATCGCCCTGCCCACCGAATTCTCGGCGCGCATCGCGCGCAACACGCAGCTGGTGCTGCAAGAGGAAACCCGTGTGACCGATGTGGTCGATCCTTTGGCAGGGTCCTACTATGTGGAAAAACTCACCCATGATCTGGCCGAAGCCGCATGGAAGCTGATTGAAGAAGTCGAAGAAATGGGCGGCATGACGAAGGCGGTCGCCTCTGGCCTGCCCAAGCTGCGCATCGAGGAATCCGCCGCCAAACGCCAAGCTATGATTGATCGCGGCCAAGAGGTGATCGTGGGCGTCAACAAATACCGCAAGGAAAAAGAAGACCAAATCGACATTCTTGAGGTCGACAATGACAAGGTGCGCGCGTCACAGATCGCGCGGCTTGACCATATCCGCGCCACCCGAGACGGGGCGGCGGTCGAGGCGGCCTTGGCCGAATTGACCCGCCGCGCGGCAGAGGGCGGCAACCTTCTGGAAGCGGCCGTTGACGCGGCACGCGCACGGGCCAGCGTAGGAGAGATCAGCATGGCGATGGAGAAAACATTCGGGCGCCACCGCGCCGAGGTCAAAACTCTCGCGGGCGTCTATGGCGCGGCCTATGAAGGCGATGCGGGCTTTGCCCAAATCCAAAAAGACGTAGAAGCCTTCGCCGAAGAGGAGGGCCGCCGTCCACGAATGCTCGTGGTCAAAATGGGCCAAGACGGCCACGATCGCGGGGCAAAGGTCATTGCCACCGCCTTTGCCGATATCGGCTTTGACGTGGATGTCGGTCCCTTGTTTCAGACGCCCGATGAGGCGGCCCAAGATGCCATCGACAACGATGTTCATGTTGTGGGCATCTCCAGTCAGGCAGCGGGCCACAAGACCCTTGCACCCAAACTGATCGCTGCGCTCAAGGCGCAAGGTGCCGAGGAAATCATCGTCATTTGCGGCGGCGTGATCCCGCAGCAAGATTACGACTTCCTCAAGGCCGCAGGGGTGAAGGCCATCTTCGGGCCTGGCACGAATATCCCCGCAGCGGCGGCAGATATTCTGCGCTTGATCCGCGCAGCACGGGGCTAGTTTTACGGCGCGCTTTTAGCGAAACCCCTTGAACCACAGGCGGCAATGCCGCAGATGTGCTATACGGGAAACGGGTTCAAGGGCGCGCGCGCATGGCATTGCCGATCAAACAGCAAGTGGCAATTTGGGGTGGCATCTCGGCGGCCTTTCTCGGGTTGCTGTGGTTCTTGGGCGATGTGATCCTGCCCTTTGTGGTGGGCGGGGCAATTGCCTATTTCCTTGATCCCGTGGCGGATCGCTTGGAGAAATGGGGCCTTAGCCGCGCGGCAGCGACCACTGTGATCTCGCTCATTGCCCTTTTGGTGGTGGTGGCTGCGATTTTTGTGATCGTGCCCTTGATCGTGGCACAGACGACCGCATTGATCCAAGCTGCGCCACAAATCTTCCGCGATTTACAAACGTTTTTGACCGATAAATTCCCTTCCCTGATGGAGGACGGCTCACCGTTGCGGCAATCCTTGGTCTCGGTGGGTGAAACCATCCAAGCGCGCGGCGGCGAGTTTTTGAACACCGCACTGAGTTCCGCGATGAACGTGGTCAATGCGATTGTGTTCATGGTGGTTGTGCCAGTTGTGGCGTTTTATATGCTGCTTGATTGGGATCGGATGGTGGCGCGCATTGATGAATTGCTGCCCCGCGACCACCGCCCCGTAATCCGCCAAATCGCGCGCGATGTGGATCGCACTTTGGCGGGGTTCGTGCGCGGACAAGGCACGGTGTGCCTGATCTTGGGCACGTTTTACGCCATCGCATTGATGGTGGTGGGGCTGCAATTTGGTCTGGTCGTGGGTCTGATTGCAGGGCTTTTGACATTTATCCCTTATGTCGGCGCGCTGGTTGGCGGGCTTCTCTCGGTGGGCCTTGCCTTGTTTCAGTTTTGGGGTGACTGGTGGAGCATCATCGCCATCGCGGTCATCTTCCAAGTCGGTCAAATGTTGGAGGGCAATGTATTGACCCCAAAACTGGTTGGCTCCTCGGTTGGGCTCCATCCCGTTTGGCTGATCTTTGCGCTCTCTGCCTTTGGGGCGGTGTTTGGCTTTGTCGGTCTGTTGGTGGCCGTGCCCGTTGCTGCAATGATCGGGGTTTTGGTGCGCTTTGCACTGACCCGCTATCAGGCAAGCCTGCTTTATCGTGGGCTTGAACCGCCGCAGGACGAGTAACATGGCCGAGCAGATGCAATTTGACCTGCCCTATCGCGCGGCCATGGGGCGGCAGGATTTCTTTCTGTCTCCCTGCAACGCTGTGGCGGTCGCGGGCATAGACGCGTGGCAGCATTGGCCCATGGCCAAAATGATCTTGATTGGGCCAGAGGGCGCAGGCAAAACCCATCTTGCCCATGTGTTTTGCGCGCAGGCACAGGCCACAATCTGCGCCGCAAGTGATTTAAACGAAGCACATCTGCCCAGCTTGATGGAGGCGCCCGCCTTAGCGATTGAGGATTGCCACCGAATTGCAGGCGAACGACACCGCGAGGAATTGCTTTTTCATCTGCACAACAGCGCCGCTGCGCGCCATGCGCCGCTGCTGCTGACCGCGCGCGACAAGCCCGAAACATGGGGGATATCCCTGCCCGATCTTGACAGTCGTTTGCGCCAAAGCGACTTGCTGCGCCTTGAGGCCCCCGATGATGCGGCCCTTATGGCCGTGACGATGAAACTGGCACAAGATCGCGGGATCAGCTTGCCCGCATCAGTCCTGCATTACGCCCTGCCGCGCATGGAGCGCAGTTTCAAAGCGGTGATGGCATTTGTGATTGCATTGGACAAATCAGCCCTTTCTGAGGGAAAATCGCCCAGTCTTTCACACGCACGCGCCATTTTGAAAGATACGAATTGAGGGATCATCCCGATTTAGGACTGTCACGGAACTGTGACGGTCTGAGGTTAGAGACACGCATTATGACAAACATGACCGATTTCCTCACCGCCCCTTTGCCCGAACCCGTGACGTTGACCGAGCGCGAGATTTCTGGCCCATCGCGGTTTTTCAACCGCGAGCTCAGCTGGCTTGCGTTCAATTGGCGTGTGTTAGAGGAGGCAGAAAACCCCCGCGTCCCCCTGTTGGAACGCGTGCGGTTTGTGTCAATTTCTGCAGGCAATCTGGACGAGTTCTACACCGTGCGTGTGGCAGGTTTGCGCGAATTGGCGCATGAGGGCAGCGCCACCCCCTCCGATGACGGGCGCACGCCAACCGAACAGCTGAAACTGATCAACGCCGATGCCCGCAAATTGATGACCCATCAACAACAGGTTTGGCGCAAACTCAAGCAAGATTTAGAGGCAGAGCACATCACGGTGTGCACGCGCGCCAACCTCAAGGCGCGCGACAAGGATTTTCTGGAAAAGGTGTTTATCCAGAAGGTTTTTCCAATCCTTTCGCCATTGGCGATTGATCCTGCTCACCCCTTCCCCTTTATCCCAAATGAGGGGTTTGCCTTGGCGCTGCAAATGCGCCGTGGCAAAGATGGGCGGATTTTATCCGCACTTTTGCCAATCCCAGCGCAGATTGACCGCTTCATCGCGCTGCCTGCTGCAGAAGGCGAAGCCCGCTTTCTGCCTCTGGAAGACTTGCTGATCCTGCATTTGAACAAGCTTTTTCCCGGATATGAATTGACGGGCTCTTGCAGCTTCCGCGTGCTGCGCGACAGTGATCTGGAATTGGAAGAAGAAGCCGAAGACTTGGTGCGGGAGTTTGAAACCGCGCTCAAACGCCGCCGCCGCGGTGAAGTGGTGCGCTTGCAAATCAGCACGGGCGCGCCAGATGATTTGCGCGCCGAAATCATCGAAAATCTTGGGGTAGATGACACCGAGATTGTCGAGGTGCGTGGCATGATTGGTCTTGTGAACCTCAAAGAATTGGTGATTGACGAGCGCCCCGACTTACTGTGGCCTGCATTCGCCCCGCGGGTCCCTGAACGGGTGCAGGATTTTGAGGGCGATATGTTTGCCGCCATCCGCCAAAAGGATATGCTGCTGCATCACCCCTATGAAACCTTTGACATGGTGATCCGCTTTTTGGCGCAGGCCGCGCGCGATCCCAATGTGGTGGCGATCAAACAGACGCTTTATCGCACTTCGAACGAAAGCCCGATTGTGGCCGCGCTCTGCGAAGCAGCAGAAAACGGCAAATCCGTCACCGCCCTTGTTGAATTGAAAGCCCGCTTTGACGAGGCTGCGAATATTCGCCAATCGCGCAAATTGGAGCGCGCGGGCGCGCACGTGATATACGGGTTCATCAATTATAAAACCCACGCGAAAATCAGTTCGGTTGTGCGCCGTGAGGGTGACAAGCTTGTGACCTATACCCATTATGGCACGGGCAATTACCACCCCATCACAGCGCGGATATACACCGATCTCAGCCTATTCACCTGTGACGATGCTCTGGGGCGCGATGCGGTGAAGGTGTTTAACTATGTCGGCGGCTATGCCGAACCTGAAGGGTTAGAAAACCTCGCCATTTCGCCCATCAACCTTAAGTCCCGCATTTTGGAAGGGATCGAGGCCGAAATTGGCCACGCACAGGCGGGCCGTCCCGCCGTCATGTGGGCCAAAATGAACAGTCTGATTGACCCAGACGTGATTGACGCGCTTTACCGCGCTTCGCAGGCAGGGGTGCGCATTGATCTTGTCTTGCGGGGGATTTGCGGTTTGCGTCCCAATATCAAAGGGCTGTCCGAAACGATCCGCGTCAAATCCATCGTGGGGCGTTTTTTGGAACATTCGCGGATCATCTGCTTTGGCAACGGTGCCGAACTGCCGTCCAAAAAAGCGCGAGTCTATATCTCCTCCGCCGATTGGATGGGCCGCAATTTGGGGCGCAGGGTCGAGACACTTGTTGAATGCAAAAACCCAACCGTGAAGGCGCAGATTGTCAGCCAAGTGATGGCTGCAAATATGGCTGACGTGGCACAAAGCTGGCTGTTGCAGGCCGATGGCAGCTACATTCGCCCCGACCTGAGCGGGATTGATCAACCCTTCAATTGCCACCGCTTTTTCATGGAGAACCCGTCCCTGTCTGGTCGCGGTTCAGCGGGGGCGAATGATGTGCCAGAACTGACCCACACGGATGATTGACGTTTAGCCACGCTTTGTGGAAACAATGGGCTTATGAGTATCGCGGCACCCTCGGTTAGATCCGAATTGCAGATCGAAGATCACCCTGAATGGGGTCCGTTTGGTGCGCCGCTTTTCGATGCGGATCACGCGCGCTCCCTGTCCCGCGTTGGGGTTATTGATATTGGGTCAAACTCCGTGCGGATGGTGGTGTTTGATGGTGCGGCGCGAAGCCCTGCCTATTTCTATAATGAAAAAATCCTCTGTGGGCTTGGAGCAGGATTCGCGGAAACAGGATGCTTGAACCCCGAAGGGCGGCTGCGCGCCCTGAGCGCCTTGCGCCGCTTTGCGGCGTTGAGCAAGGGCATGGGGGTATCTCCGCTTTTGACGGTGGCGACTGCGGCAGTGCGCGATGCCGAGGATGGCGCTGCATTCCGCAAAGAGGTGCTCGAACAAACAGGTCTTGCGATCCGCATCATCGCAGGCGAGGAGGAGGCCCGCCTCTCCGCCCAAGGCGTGCTGTTGGGATGGCCGGGCGCAAACGGGTTGATTTGCGATATTGGCGGCTCCTCAATGGAATTGGCCACACTTGAGGGGGGCGGTGCCATTGGACAGCGCAGATCAGTCGATCTGGGCCCCTTGAAACTTATGGGGATCAAAGGCGGCAAGCGCGCCATCAAGGCCCATATCAAAACGCGTATTTCTGAATTGAAGACTGAATTTTCACACCCGCATCAAAGGCTGTTCTTGGTCGGCGGCTCATGGCGGGCAATTGCACGCATCGATATGGAGCGGCGCGGTTATCCGCTTAAGGTTCTGCATGAATATCGGATGACACCAAAGGCAATTTTGGAAACGCTGAAATATATTGCCAAGACCGATATTGAAACCTTGCGCCTGCAAACAGGCACCAGCATCGAGCGTCTGCGGCTTGTCCCCTTGGCCGCGCTTGTGTTGAAGGAATTGCTCCGTAACCTCAAACCGCGCGATGTGGCCGTGTCAAGCTATGGCATCCGCGAAGGTCTGCTTTACGAACAAATGTCGGAGGAGCTGCGCAAGCGCGATCCGCTCATCGAAGCGGCGCGCCATGCCGAGGCGATGTCCGCGCGTATCCCTGGGTTTGGACGCAAACTCTATCATTTCGTTGAGCCGCTGTTCCCAAAAGCAAAGCCCGACAAAAAACGCCTGATCCGCGCAGCCTGCTTGCTGCACGATGTCTCATGGCGGGCGCACCCTGACTATCGAGCGGAAACCTGTTTCGACAATGCAACCCGTGCGAATTTGGGGGGCTTAGCCCATTGGGAGCGGGTGTATCTGGGGCTGGCTTTGCTGCACCGCTACAAATCGAACCGCGACACCACAAATTTTGATATCGACCTGCTGACACTGTTGCCCGAAACCGAAGTGCGCGAGGCTGAAATTTTGGGACGCGCCATGCGGTTTGGCGCCATGCTGACATTGGAAAAACCGCTTGATCATTGTTTTATTGACGCGAATTGGCGGCAAAAAAGGCTGAATCTTCATCTCCTCAGCGATGCGGCGCGGGATTTATTTGGGGAGGTCGCCGAAGCCCGTTTTGGCGCTTTGGCTTTGGCCATGAACCTCACGCCCAATATCATTGACGAGCGTGCAGGCTCATGAACCTCGGCACGCCTCGCATCAAGCCGCGCTTGGCGGTGCGGGGCGTGCTTCTGATCGAAGACAGTCTTCTCTTGGTCAATGCCTACAAAGGGCGCGAAGGAGGGCTTTATTGCGCACCAGGCGGTGGTGTCGAAGCAGGGCAATCTTTACCCGAAAACCTTGCCCGCGAATTTTTCGAAGAAACAGGGTTGCAGGTTGCCATTGGCACGCCCTGCCTTGTGAATGAATTCCACGATCCAACGGGCACATTTCATCAGGTGGATATCTATTTCCACGTCTCGTATGTGTCTGGTGATCCACGAGGGGCGTGGCGCGACCCCGAAGGGGTGGTCACCGAACGCCGCTGGGTAACGCGCAGCGAATGTGCCACGCTACAGATCAAGCCTGACAGTCTGATCCGTGCCGCATGGGATGGTGAAATGATGATCTATGACGCGCTGGAGCCGATCCTGCGCTAAGCTTTGCGCGGGCCTGTGAGGCCATAGGCCACACCGCCGATTACAACCAAACTTGCCATGACAAGCTGTAGCGTCAAAACCTCATCCAAAAGCACCACACCGCCCATGATGGCCAAGGGCGGCACGCTGAGTTGCGCAAGCCCCGCCCGCGCGGCACCCAGATGCGGCAGGATCGTATACCACAATGCATAGCCAAGCCCCGAAGTGACCGCGCCCGACAAGATCGCAAGCCCGCGCCCAGTGGCATCAGTTGGAGATGTTTGTGGCAACGGGAACACCGCCAAAGCAAGCGCGCATATCCCACAGGCAAGGATGAAATTCACCGCTGTCTCGGGAATTGGATCACGCGCCTTGCGCCCCAAAAGGGAATATCCCCCCCAACCGATCCCTGCGATGGCAATGGCGGCCACAGCATCCAACGGCAGAACAACATCACCCGCAGGAAGCAGCAGCCAAATCAATCCCGCAAAAGCCACCCCTGCCCCAAGCAAACGGCGCGGCGATAACCCCTCCCCCAAGACGAGCGAGGCTGCGAACATGGTCAATTGCACCGCGCCAAAGAGCAGCAATGTGCCCAGACCCGCGTCTAATTTCAAATAGGCCAATGAAAAGCCAAGCATATAGGTGGCAAGGCACAAACCCCCTGCGAGGCGCATCTTGGGATTGGCGCGTGCGATGCTGGCAAAGCGGCCTCCGCGCAAAATCAAACTGAGACCGAGCAGCACCACGGCGCCCGCCGCAACCCGCCACAAGGCAAAATCGCCCACGCTGATGTGGCCGCCTGCCACGGCCATTCGGTTCAGCACGGAATTGGCCGCAAAGGCGATCAGGGTCAGCAGGGCGGCAAGGCAAAGTCGCATCATGACAACACCCGCCCTGCAATATCCCCGCTGAGATAGGCAATCCGTCCGCCCGCTATGGTCGCAGCAACCTTATGACTGCGCGCGTCCAGCAGCACCAGATCGGCGCGCTTGCCCGTGACAATCTCGCCACGATCTGTGAGGCCCAACAGATGGGCAGGTCCCGATGAAATCAACGCCCATGCCGCCTCTACTGCCATGCCTCCCTGCCACAGCCTCAGCGCCGCACGCAGAAGCGCGGGATAGTGATAATCAGAGGCCAGCGCATCGACCAAACCCTGCCCTACCAAATCCGCGGCCGAGACCTTCCCCGCATGGGAGCCACCGCGCAGCACATTGGGCGCCCCCATGACAACCCCATTGCCACAGGCGCGCGCTGCCCGTGCGGCCGCCTCGGTTTCAGGGAATTCGGCAAGGCAGACGCCCATATCCGCCATCGCCCTGTGGTCGGCAACGGTGTTGTCATCATGGCTGCCAAGGATCACAGCCTTTGCGCGCAGCTTGCCCGCCAGATCGCGCAAGGCTGCGCTGACGCGTGGCCGATTGGCGTGCAGACGTTGCAACAACGCCAGATGCGCGTCAGGCGAACGACCAGATTTCAGCGCCTGCCCTGTCAGGCGCGGCGGTCGCTTTCCAGCCGCCAATGCCGCGTGGGGCAGATGGTCATTAAACACCACGCAACGGATATCATGACGGGCGACCAAAGCCAGAACCTGCGCGTAATGATCCAAAAGGTTCACCTCAAAGCGCAGTTGCAACCGCATATCGCAGATCCCGCCCGTGGCCTCCTGCAGCGCTGCCGCCATTTTCGCCGCGAATTCAGGCCCGCGCATCCCGCCTTCCCAAGAATAAAATTGGGCCAGCATGGCCGTGGTGATCCCGTTGGCGGCCAGCTCCGCCTCAATCGCAACCAAGCCATCCCGCGGATCAACCACCGCGCCACGGCGGGGGGCCACATGGCGCTCGAACCCATCGCCATGGAAATCCACGATGCCGGGCAGGATCAAATAGCCCGATACATCCAAGACACGCGGCTGCGGTGCATCGCTGATCTGTCCATCAGCAATGTTCAAAGCGCGTGAGGCAAACCCATCTGGCCCCAAGACCTGCCCACCTTGAAATGTCAGCTTGAGCGCCTCCATGCCTCTAGCCTGCCGATGGATCGCGCCAATGGTTGACAATCGGATAGCGCCGATCCAGCCAGAACGCCCGTGGGGTCAGCCGCGCACCCGGCGCGGATTGAAAGCGTTTATACTCAGAAATGTAAATCAACTTCTCAACACGCTTGACCACGGCAGGATCGAAGCCCTGTGCAATTAAATCAGCCAGACTCAGCTCCTGATCAATCAATCCCTCAAGGATTGCGTCCAACACCTCATAGGGCGGCAGGCTGTCCTGATCCGTCTGATCTGCACGCAGTTCCGCCGAAGGCGGTTTCTCGATAACCCGCAGGGGCATCACAGGCCCATTGGGGCCTTGCATCCAATCGCGATGGTTGAGATTGCGCCAATGGCACATCGCAAAGACGCGGGTTTTATAGAGGTCTTTGATGGGATTATACCCTCCCGCCATATCGCCATAAATGGTGGCATAGCCCACCGCGACTTCGGATTTGTTGCCCGTGGTCAACAGCATCTCGCCAAATTTATTCGACAAAGCCATCAACAACAGGCCGCGCAGGCGGGATTGAATGTTTTCTTCGGTCAAATCTGGGGCCAACCCCGCGAAAAGAGGGGCAAGAGTGGCCTCCACCGCCTCCTTCGGTCCCTCAATCGGAAGGGTGTCCAACTTGGTCCCAAGCATCTTTGCCACTGCACGCGCATCCTCAAGAGACGTGTCCGAAGTGAACCGTGAGGGCAGCATCACGCAATGCACATTCTCTGCTCCGATTGCATCTGCGGCAATGGCAGCCACAAGCGCGGAATCGACCCCGCCAGAAAGACCCAAGACCGCCCGCGCAAACCCAGCCTTAGCCATGTAATCGCGCAGTCCCAACACCATAGCGTGATAATCTGCCTCAAGCTGATCTGGCATCGCCGCAAGCGCTGTCTTTTCGATCTGCCAGCCTTGCCCGTCTTGCGTGAGGGTCAGATGGCTGATCCCCTCCTCAAACGCAGGCATCTGCGCCGCCAGAGAGCCGCCACTGTTCAGCGCAAAACTGGCCCCATCAAAAATCTGGTCATCTTGTCCGCCCACAAGATTGAGATATACAAGCGGCAATCCTGTCTCGATGACCCGTGCCACCATATGGTTTTGACGCAGCCCCATCTTGCCGCGATGGTAGGGTGAGCCATTGGGAACCAGCAAAACCTCCGCGCCCGCCTCGGCCATGGTTTCTGTCACGTCCTCGTGCCAAGCATCCTCGCAAATTGGGATGCCAAGGCGCAAATCTCCGATCCGCACGGGCCCAGAGGGCGCGCCAGACACGAAATAGCGTTTCTCATCAAACACGCTGTCATTGGGCAAGTGATGCTTGTTGACGCGCGCGATCTGTGCCCCGTCTTTCAAAATAACATAGGCATTGTTGACCCCACCGCCCGCTGCGCGCAAAGGCAGGCCAATGCCAAAGGCAGGGCCATCTGTTATGGATTGGGTCAAATCCGCCAACACGCCCTCAACCGCATCAAGAAACGCGGGACGGGTCACCAGATCCTGCAGTTGATAGCCCGTGAGCGCCATTTCAGGCAGCACCACAAGATCCGCCCCCGCATCACGGCCCGCGTGCCACAAGCGCAAGGCCTTTTCCATATTCCCAGCCAAATCCCCCACCGTGGGGTTCATTTGCGCAATACTCAAAACAAACCGAGACGCCATTGCGAGCCATGCCTTTCTTGCCTTCTCTGGGCAGGTTCTAGCAGATCAGGCCAAGAGGCCAAGGCAATTGCGCAAGGGGATTGTGCGCTTTGGCGCAAAAGACGTTGCGAGAGCGGCAAGGCTTCAATAGTTTCCGAACAGAAGCGAGAGCAAAAACAGGACCCGCACCCCGTATGAAACGCCCCTCCCGTCCATTTTTCATTGCGGCACAGGCCAAAGTAATGAGGGCAAAACTCATCAGGGCCAAAGTCATCTGGGCCAGCGTGATTGGGATATGTCTCTTTGGGTTCGCTGTCCCAATGGCGGCGCAGCAGGATGAGATCATCCGCGATGTGCAGCAATATGATAATGGCGCAATCTATCGCGGCGAATTTCGCAATGGGCTGCAACATGGCACGGGCACCTATACCCTTCCCAATGGCTATGAATACACAGGCCAATGGGTCGATGGGCAGATCATGGGCGAAGGCCGCGCGAGTTTTCCAGACGGATCCATCTATGAGGGTGAATTCCGCGCGGGAAAGCCGCATGGTCAGGGCACAATCACATTCGTTGACGGCACCACCTATATCGGTGCTTGGGCGGATGGAATGATGTCTGGCGAAGGGCGCGCCATCTATGCCAATGGCATGAGCTATGAGGGCAGCTTTTTAAACGGGCAACAGCACGGCCAAGGACGACTGTCCAATGCGGACGGATATGTCTATCAGGGCGCGTGGCGTGAAGGGGCAAAGCACGGCGAAGGTCGCCTAACCTTTCCTGACGGGTCGACCTATGTGGGCACCTTCTTGAGCGATATGCGCCACGGTCAGGGACGCTTGGAAACCTCGGACGGCATGGTGTTCGAAGGGGCATGGGAAAATGACCAAATCAATGGCCAAGGCCGATTAAGCCAACCAAATGGCGACATCTACGAAGGTGGCCTTGTGAATGGCGCAAGGCAAGGTCAGGCCATTGTGCGCTATGCCAATGGCGATCTCTACGAGGGAGAATTCTTTGATGACCGCCGCCACGGTCAAGGGCGGTTCACAGGCCATCAAGGCCTGATTTATGACGGTCAATGGGTCGAAGGCCGCATCGAAGGCCAAGGGGTAATGACCTATCCTGATGGTGTGGTCTATGAGGGCAGCTTTCAAAACGACCTTGCACATGGGACAGGGAAAATCACATACCCCGATGGCACAACCTATGAGGGGGATTGGGTCGCGGGTGCAATGCAGGGCTTTGGCGTTGCAACCTATCTGGATGGTTTGCGCTATGAGGGGCAATTCCTCGAAGGTCGTCAAGAAGGTCAAGGTGTCATGACCGCCCCCAATGGGTATCGCTACGAAGGCGGCTGGCGCGCGGGATTGCGCGATGGCGAGGGGATCACAACCTACCCTGATGGCAGCACCTATCGTGGGCAATTCATCGGCGGCCTGCGTGACGGTCAAGGCCGCTTGGAAATGGCCGATGGGTTTGTTTACGAGGGCGCATGGCTTGCGGGCGAAATCACTGGCAATGGCACTGCCACCTACCGCTCGGGCGATGTTTATGAGGGGGCATTTGAGAACGGCAAACGCCATGGCCAAGGGCGCCTGACCTATGTGTCGGGCCAAGTCGCAGAAGGGCTTTGGGAGAATGGTCAATTGATTGGGGCGGGTGCAGATGATCTGCCCCCCACCCCAGAAGACCCAAATGTGGCGGAGCCACGAAACGACCCTGCGGATGCCCCCGTGGCAGAGTAGCGCTTAAGCCGCGATCAGCCCCATGCTTTCGAGTTTCAACAGCACTTGCTGCGCGCAGTAATCCACCTCGGTGCCTTCGGTTTCAACCACCAATTCTGCGGCGGTTGGGGCCTCGTAAGGATCAGAAATCCCTGTGAATTCCTTGATCTTGCCCTCGCGCGCCAATTTATAAAGCCCCTTGCGGTCGCGGCGCTCGCATTCTTCAAGACTGGTGGCCACGTGCACCTCGACAAAAGCGCCAAAGCTTTCGACCATCTCGCGCACCGAGCGGCGGGTCGCGGTATAGGGCGCAATGGGGGCACAAATGGCGATCCCGCCATTCTTCGTGATCTCCGAGGCGACATAGCCGATGCGGCGAATGTTGATATCGCGGTGCTCCTTGCTAAACCCCAATTCCGAGGAGAGATGCTTGCGCACCACATCCCCATCAAGCAGCGTCACAGGACGACCGCCCATTTCCATCAGCTTGACCATCAAAGCATTTGCAATGGTCGATTTGCCCGAGCCTGAAAGCCCCGTGAAAAACACGGTAAAGCCTTGTTGGCTGCGCGGCGGGGAGGTGCGGCGCAATTCGCGCACCACTTCAGGGAAGCTGAACCATTCGGGAATTTCCAACCCCTCGCGCAGACGGCGGCGCAGTTCCGTGCCCGAAATATCTAGAACCGTATCGCCTTCGGACACCTCATTGGCGGGGTAATATTGCGCTTTTTCCTGCACATAGACCATGTGCTTGAAATCCACCATCTCAACGCCGATCTCATCTTGGTGCTGTTTGAACAGCTCCTGTGCGTCATAGGGACCATAGAAATCTTCGCCTTTTGAATTCTTCCCTGGCCCTGCGTGATCGCGCCCCACGATGAAATGGGTGCAGCCGTGATTGGCGCGGATCAAGCCGTGCCACACCGCCTCGCGCGGGCCAGCCATACGCATGGCAAGGTTCAGCAAGCTCATCGTTGTGGTTGCGGCAGGGTATTTATCAAGCACCGCTTCGTAGCAGCGCACACGGGTAAAGTGATCCACATCGCCAGGCTTGGTCATGCCCACCACAGGATGGATCAACAGGTTTGCCTGTGCCTCTTTGGCGGCGCGGAAGGTCAATTCCTGATGCGCGCGATGCAGCGGGTTGCGGGTTTGGAAGGCAACAATCCGCTTCCACCCCAATTTGCGGAAATAGGCCCGCATCTCGTTGGGCGTGTCACGGCGTGCGCGGAAATCATAATGGATCGGCTGCTGAATCCCCGTGATCGCCCCGCCCAAATAAACGGGGCCTGCCACATGATGCAGATAGTTCACCGCAGGATGGGCCAGATCATCCGCGCCAAACACCTTTTCCGCTTCGCGCGCCTTATTGGGCACCCATTTGTCAGATATGGACAGGATCGCAAGGATCACCCCCTCTTGATCGCGCAACGCGATATCTTGGCCCGTCTCGACCTTGGCGGCGAAGTCCTCGGAAATATCAAGCGTGATTGGCATCGGCCAAAGCGTGCCATCGGCCAGACGCATGGTCTCGACCACGCTGTCATAATCCTCCTGCCCCAAGAACCCTTTAAGCGGGTTAAACCCACCGTTCATCAACAATTCCAAATCGCAGATTTGGCGCGCGGTTAGATCCCATGATAGCAACTCCGCCGCCTCAAGCTTGAGCTTCTGCGCGGAGTCGTAAGAGACATAAAGTTCGGGGATCGGGGCGTGAAGGGGGGCAGCCATCAAGAATACTTTCCGTTTAAGTCAAACCAAAGGGGCCACGACACATCTGCGGCACCCCATTGAAAGCCGCCTTAGCGCCCCTTTGTGGCAAAATTCAAGCAATGGCGTAAATTTTATAGAAAAAAGAAACAGGATAATCGCCGATCCGCATCCACGCAAATGGCGGTGCTGCGAAATCGGCGATTTAGGCCCTTTCTGTTCTTTGCTCTACTCGGCGGCTTGCGCGGCACCTGCGGCCTGTTCCGCCAACCACCGCTCCGCATCCAATGCCGCCATGCAACCCATGCCCGCGCTGGTCACCGCTTGGCGATAGGTATGGTCGGTCAAATCACCCGCCGCGAAAACCCCATCAATCGATGTTCGAGTGGTGCCCGGCTCAACCCAGACATACCCGCCAGAATGCAGTTTCAGCTGATCCTTGATCAACTCACTGGCAGGCGCATGACCGATGGCCACAAAGAACCCTTTACATGGCACTTCGGTGATTTCGCCTGTCTCTGTGTGGCGAGCCTTCACCGCCTCGACACCGCGTGGCGCATCCGTTCCCACGACCTCGTCCACCTCATGGTTCCAAAGAACCTCGATCTTGGGATGTTTGAACAGGCGGTCTTGCATGATCTTTTCCGCGCGCAGGCTATCGCGGCGGTGGATCAGGGTGACTTTCGAAGCGAAATTGGTCAAAAACAGCGCTTCTTCAACCGCGGTGTTTCCGCCGCCAATCACCACCACCTCTTGGCCGCGATAAAAGAACCCGTCACAGGTGGCGCAGGCAGACACACCAAATCCCTTGAAATGTTCTTCCGAAGGCAGGCCCAACCACCGCGCTTGTGCGCCTGTGGCCAAGATCACCGCATCGGCGGTATAGATTGTGCCTGTATCGCCAGAGGCACGGAACGGGCGCTGTGACAAATCGAGATCAGAAATGTGATCCGAAATGATCTCGGCCCCCATTTCACGCGCGTGGTTCTCCATCCGCACCATGAGATCAGGCCCCATGACGGAGGCATCACCTGGCCAGTTTTCCACATCGGTCGTGATGGTCAACTGCCCGCCTGGCTGTATGCCCTGAACCAAAATCGGCTCCAGCATGGCACGACTGGCATAGACCGCTGCGGTGTAGCCAGCAGGGCCAGACCCGATAATCAAGACGCGCGTGTGACGTGTGGCACTCATGGGGTGGCTCCTTTATCTGTCCAATGATCCTTGCAGCACGGGCTGTTCACCCCCTGCGCCACAAATCCTTTCACTCTGATATAAACCCCCATGGCGAGCGATGAAAGCCCTCGCAAACCCCCGCCAAAGCCTTGCAAAGCGCTGTCCAATATTCCATATATTGCGCGGGTGCGTAATAAAGTTGCGTTTTTCTGGCGTTATCGCTCAGGATCGCAAATCGTGAGCGAGAGGATAACAATAATGCCAACAACCAAACTCGATCCGATTGATCGCAAGATTCTTGCAGAACTGCAAAGTGACGGGCGGATGACCAATGTGGAATTGGCCAAACGTGTTGGCATTTCTGCCCCACCCTGTTTGCGCCGCGTGCGCACCTTGGAGGAGACAGGATTCATCGGCGGGTATCACGCCGAAGTAGACGCGCGGATGTTGGGCTTCGAGGTGCAGGTTTTCGCAATGGTAGGCCTTCACAGCCAAGCGGAGGCTGATCTGGTCGCTTTTGAAAACCGCTGCAATGAGTGGCCGTTGGTGCGTGAATGCCATATGCTCAATGGCGAAATTGATTTCATCTTGAAATGCGTGGCGCCTGATCTTTCGACCTTCCAAAACTTCCTTACGGAGCATTTGACCGCAGCGCCGAATGTGGCCAGCGTGCGGACCTCCTTGGTCATTCGCGGCGCAAAAGACGAGCCAGGCGTGCCCTTTGATGTGCTCGAGGACCGTTTGGCAAAAATGGATTAAGGGAAAAGCGGGATCAGCTGGCCCGCTTTTGTCCTAGGTCTGCATTCAATGTCTGGTGCTTAAGCTCATCGGCCACATCACGCATCCAAGGCAAGCGTGGTGCATCCGCCTGTGACAGGGCAATCACCGTTTCCATCCAACGTGTTTTCATCTGCATCTCTCCAAAAAACCGCGCATCTGTCGCGCTTGTCTGGGGGGAAGATCGTGGAGAAATCAGGCAAAGTTGAGACGAAATCCCGTCACATTGGCGGAAGATAAAGGTAATTCAACGGCGACAGGTCAAAGGCGGATGGCCGAAATCAACCGCCCATAATCCCCCTCACTGCGATGTGTGGCGCGGCGATAGGAAAAAAACAACTCTGTCTCGCGGTAGGTGCAATGCCCGCACCATTCGGCCTGTGCGATCCCCGCCGCACGCAATCGCATCAAACCATAGCCTGGCAAATCAAAGAGATATTTATCAGGCGCTGCCCCGTTGATAAAAAACCGCGCCGCATTCGGATCATCATCTACAAAACTCTCGAAGAATTCTTGACCCACCTCGTAATTGGCTTGGGAAATCGTTGGCCCGATGACGGCCCGAATATTATCGCGTGCCGCACCTTGGGCCACCATCAGATCAATCGTGGATTCAAGGATACCGGCCTGCGCCCCTTTCCAGCCCGCGTGCGCCGCCCCAATCACCCCTGCATCAGCTTCGTGAAACAGGACAGGCTGACAATCCGCCGTCAAAACCGCAAGCGCCAAGCCTGGGTTGCGAGAAACGAGCGCATCCGCCTCTGGCTTGCCTCCGCCAATCGGGCCTTCCACCAAAACCGCGTCTGCCGAATGGGTTTGATGCACGGTGATCAGGCAATCTGCCTCGACCCCCATTTCACGGGCCACGCGCGCGCGATTGATCTCGACCAAATCCGATTGGTCCGATGATCCATTGCCACAGTTAAGGCTTGCAAAGATACCGCTGGACGCGCCGCCCTTGCGGGTAAAAAATCCATGATGTGCCCCTGCCAGAAGGGGCGATGTAATCGGATCGATCGGGGCAAAATGCGCGGCCATCTTAACTTTCCCTCGTCTCCATATCATCCAAGGCGGGCAAGGGTGGCGCATCTTGATGCGTCACACCCAGCACTTTGAACAGCTGTCCCATTTCTTTGGGATGGGTCAACCTGCGATGCGCGGCAATATGTGCGTCCAATGCGTCACCGCGTAAATTTTGCGCCAAACGTTCCGCGCGCGCGGTGATGCCAAGGCGTTCGAGAAACAGACCTTGCGGCTGTAGCGGGGCTGCACGGGCGGGTGCGGCACTGGCCGCGAGAGGCTGAAAGGCCACATGGGCGGTCAAATCGGCGGTGCCAATAGCCGCCAATGGATCGGCATAGCTGTGATCCTTGATGGCCTGAAAGGTATCGCCTGCGCTGATCCAATCTCCATAATCAATGACCAAAGCCGCGCCACCATGTGTCGCAACCCGTCTGCCAATATCCGCCATGATGGCCTCGGCGGCCCTATTGACCTCGACAATCGCGCCCGCCTCTTTAGGGCCAAACTGTGGGGTCAGCCAATCAGGGGCAATCAGAGGCCCAAGCCCCCAAATCAGCCCTGTTTCATCCGCACCGATCTGCCGCTCATGCCATCCCTCACTGCTTTTTTGGAATTGCCGAACAGGCAGCGCATCAAAAAATTCATTTGCGACAAGATACAGAGGCCCGTCTGGCAGGGTGGCGATTGTGTCATGGAACTGCGGTCTAAATGACGCCAACGCCTGTTCTTGGGCGGCACGCATCAACGGCGAGGCTTCCACCATATGCAGCGTGATCGCCTCACCAAAGGCAGGCAGACCTTTGGTCGCACGCAAAATATCAGCCATCAACGTGCCACGCCCGCCGCCAAGCTCGACCAAATGCACCGCAGGCCATGCGCCGTGATCCATCCAAACCTGCGCCAGCCAAAGACCAATCACCTCTCCAAAGATTTGCGAAACTTCGGGCGCAGTGACGAAATCCCCTGCACGGCCAAGAGCGGGCTGTTTCATATAATACCCAAATTCAGGATGCAGCAGAGCTTCGGTCATAAACTCGGCCACAGAAAGTGGGCCAGACTGTGCGATGCGGCGTAAAAGCCGCGCTTCAAGCCCGCCTGCTGCCATTAGGCCCGCGCCTTGCGCCGTGCCACCTGCCGCGCGACCGCAATCACCACGACACCCGCGACCACCATCGGCAGGGATAGAAGTTGCCCCATCGTCACCCCGATATCATCCGACAGCCAAAGCGCATAGCCGCGGGGGTGGTTCAGGAAAAACTGCGCATCGGGTTGCCGAAAATGCTCCACGATAAAACGCCCTAATCCATATCCCAAGAAGAACAGCCCCGCCACCTGCCCAGGAACACGGAGCCATCCACGGCGATGAATCAAATACAAAATCACTAGGCCTAGTATAAGACCCTCAAGCAGCGCTTCATACAGCTGCGAAGGGTGGCGCGCGCAGAACTGTACGCCAGCATCCATCACAATGCCGACAGGTCCCGCACAGTCCTGCGCCGCCGCGCCGGGAAAGATGACCCCCCATGGCGCATCGGTGGGGCGTCCCCACAGCTCGGCATTGATGAAATTGGCACTGCGCCCCAGAAATAAAGCAGGCGGCGTGGCCAGTGCCAAAAGATCGGCCAAACTGGCGAGGCTGACCTTATGGATGCGACAAAACAAAACCCCTGCAATCACGACACCTAAAAAGCCGCCATGAAAGGACATCCCCCCTTGCCAGACCTGTAAAATCTCGGCAGGGTTTTGCAGGTAATAACTGGGCTGATAAAAGATCACATAGCCCAAACGCCCCCCTAGGATCACGCCCAAGACCATCCATGTCAAAAGCGGCTCCACCACATCAGGTGCCATCGGCGCAGTGGTGTTCCGCCACAGCGTGGCCTTGCACAAATGCCGCCCAATCATCCACGCAGCAATCACAAACCCCGCGATATAGGCCAAAGCATACCAACGTAAGGCGAATTGGAACCCGCCCATATCAATCGCAAACAGCGCAGGCGAGATATCAGGAAACGGTATCGCGTAAATCATCGCGGACCTCTTTCTTTGGTCGCGGGGTCTGGGTTACGCCTTGGATAGGCCCCCATGCGGCGATGTCAACCTTGAAGCGGCGCGGTATATGTCCCATATCAGGGAACAGACGAAAGTTTCACGGATACGACACAAAGGATAGCCCATGCAGACCCGCAACAAAATGATGGACGATATCAGCCAGTTGATGACCAATGCCATGGGCGTGGCGCAGGGCGCGCGCGAAGAGGCGGAGAACGCCATGAAATCGCTGATGGATCGCTGGCTTGCCGATCGCGATTTTGTCACCCGCGAAGAATTCGATGCCGTGCGTGCCATGGCGCAAAAAGCCCGTGAAGAAAACGAGGCCCTGTCCGCCCGCCTTGAAGCATTGGAAAAGAAGAAAAAATAAGCGCAGCACTGTTGCGTCAGGGATGTGGGGCGGTCTTGCCATGCAAAGGCCGCCCCTTCTTTATGCACAGCCCCCAAATTCTTGTGGACAGGATTACGAAAACCGCAATTTCTGGATGCGTCATCAAAATATTGCTTTACAGGTGGATAAAGTAACCGCACCATATTTGGTATGGGATCGCGCAAATCAGCCGACCCTTAGTGGAGACACCCAGCCTTAGTGGGCAAATTGGGAATAAACCCAATGCCCGCGACAGGCTGCCAAGAACGAGGCCTAGGGCAATGTCACTTTCCGAGCAGTATATGGATGTCGAAGACCTCCATCCCATCGATATCGTTGAAACCCTTGCCACACGGCATGACTGGGATTTCGACCGTGTTGCTGATGATCAAATCGCAATGGCCCTTGAGGGGCAGTGGCGCACCTATTCGGTGACATTGGCATGGTCGAGCTATGACGAAACGCTGCGGATGATCTGCACCTTCGACATGGACCCACCCGCCGAATCTATGGGCAAGCTTTACGAGACATTGAACCTTGCTAATGACAAATGTTGGGCGGGTGCCTTTAGTTTCTGGGCCGAGCAGAAGATGATGGTCTATCGCTATGGCTTGGTTCTCGCAGGGGATCAACTGGCAAGCCCCGAACAGATTGCCTGCATGGTTGAGACCGCCATTTTGGCAAGCGAACGCTATTACCCCGCTTTCCAATTGGCCTGCTGGGGGAACCAATCACCAAGCGAAGCCATCCAAGTGGCCATTGCCGAAGGCTTCGGTCGGGCCTAACCTGTTGCGCAAAGCAACAGGGGAGAGCTGATGGTGTTTGACGATATTGCCGCCCGTGGCATGGTGATTTTTGGCTGCGGGAAAATGGGGTCTGCAATGCTAGAGGGGTGGCTCTCACGGGGCATCCCACCTGCCTCGGTCACCGTGATCGACCCACATCCCTCGGACTGGCTCAAATCGGTTGGGGTGCAACTCAACACACCCATTCCCGAGAACACCGCCGTTGCGGTGATTGCGGTGAAACCGCAAATGATGGGCGCGGCCCTTCCCAATCTGACCGCCGCGATGGGAAGCGATACTGTGGTGATCTCTGTGGCCGCAGGCACACCTATTGCGCGCTTTGAAGCAGAATTTGGCACAAAGGCCAAAGTGATCCGTGCCATGCCCAATACCCCCGCCGCAATCGGGCGCGGGATCACCGCGATGATCGGAAATGAAAATTGCACCGAAGCGGATTTGACCCTTGCCGATAACCTTTTGCAAGCGGTGGGTCAGGTGGTGCGTCTTGAAACGGAGGATCAGATTGACGCGGTGACAGGTGTTTCGGGCTCTGGTCCTGCCTATGTCTTTTATATGATTGACTGCCTCGCTGCGGCGGCGCGCGCCGAAGGCCTGCCTGATGAGATGGCGATGGACTTGGCCAAGGCCACAGTCGCAGGTGCAGGGGCCTTGGCGATGGACGCACAAGAGAGCCCCGAACAATTGCGCATCAACGTCACATCGCCCAATGGCACCACGCAGGCGGGCCTAGAGGTTTTGATGGATGCGACAAGCGGCCTTGCGCCCCTGATCCGTGACACAGTCAAAGCCGCTGCGGCACGATCCCGCGCGTTGAAAGGATGATCTGCATGGAAACCAACTACGAGACATTCCTGAAAATTGACATCCGTCTTGGTCGCGTCACCCGTGCCGAACCCTTTCCCGAAGCCCGCAAACCCGCCATCAAGCTATGGGTGGATTACGGACCAGAGATTGGGATCAAGAAAAGCTCGGCACAGATTACACAGCATTATAACCCCGAGGATTTGGTCGGGAAATTGGTGATGGGTGTGGTGAATTTCCCACCGCGCCAGATCGGCCCCTTTATGTCTGAGGCCCTTGTGCTTGGATTTCATGATGCAGGCGGGGATGTGGTTTTGGCCGTGCCTGACAAGGACGCGCCACTTGGCGCGCGGCTATGCTGACGGGTTATCCCCGACCGCTGCGCGCCAATGGCGGCGGCAAAGGCTGACATAGGTTTCATTGCCGCCGATTTGCACCTGATCCCCCGTTTTGGCAACGCTGCCATCGGGGGATTTTCGCACCACCATGGTGGCTTTCCGCCCGCAATGGCAGATTGTGCGAATTTCACGCAGATCATCGGCCAATGCCAAAAGCGCGGCGGACCCTTCGAATAATTCACCGCGGAAATCGACCCTCAGCCCATAGGTCATCACGGGCAGACCCAAATCATCGGCCACACGCGCCAATTGCCAGACCTGCGCCTTGGTTAGAAACTGTGCCTCATCTAGGAACACGCAATCTATGGGCTGCGCGTGATGAGCCGCCTCGATCAAGGCAAACAGGTCAGTCTCAGGCGCAAAGGTTTCGGCCTTCTTTGACAGGCCAATGCGACTTGCAATGACACCCTGACCCGCTCGCGTGTCCAACCCTGCCGTCAGCAAAAACGGCGTTTGGCCGCGCTCGCTGTAATTATGCGCGGCTTGCAACAGCAGTGTCGATTTACCCGCGTTCATGGTGGAGAAGTTGAAGTAAAGTTTGGCCATGCCTCACGCCCCCGCTGGTTTGCCCCATATGGCCAAAGAACGGCACAACGCGCAAGCCGTCCCGCCTTCACGCGAACGTCACAGCACGTGATTGAGCCGCACCCTATATTGGGCGCAGGTATCACCCGTATGAGAGGATAAACTCCAATGATCACCCGCCGCGATGCACTTTTGGGCGGTCTTGCCCTGCCCCTGTTTGGGGGGCTCCTTGGGCAGGCTGCCTTTTCACAGCAATACTTCACCCGCGATGGGGTGGCGCTGCGTGGATATGATCCTGTCGCCTATTTCATCACAGGCACGCCGCAATCAGGCGATGAGGCATTTGCCGCTGAATGGGGCGGCACGGTTTGGCATTTCACAAGCGCGCAGAACCGCGATTTGTTTCTGAATGCGCCTGAGAGCTACGCCCCACAATATGGTGGATATTGTGCTTGGGCGGTTTCCGAAGGGTACACCGCACCAATTGATCCTGACGCGTGGCGTATCGTGGAGGGCAAGCTTTACCTCAACGCCTCTCGCCGCATTCAAAACCGATGGGAGCGGGACATCTCAGGTCACATCGCGCGCGCAGATGCCAATTGGCCAGTTCTGCGCGCGGGGTTGTGAGAGGATATTACCCCTGTAAGGACCGCACCGCCAATGCACCCTCACGCGCGGCTTGCATGGCAAGGGCCGCGGCATGGCTGCCAGAAAGCGTTGTATAATACGGGATTTTGTCATAGAGCGCGACCGTGCGCATGGAGCGGCTGTCTTCCACGGCCTGCGCGCCTTCGGTCGTGTTCAAGACCAGATCGACCATCCCATCCTTCATCATATCGACAATGGTGCGCCCGCCTTCATAGGCCTTGTTGACCACATCAGAGGAAATCCCGTGATCAGCCAAGAATTTTGCCGTGCCAGATGTGGCCAAAATCTTGAGGCCCAAATCGGTCAGAATTTGTGCGGTTTCCACCAAGATCGGGGTTTTATCCGCATCTTTGATCGACAAGAATACTGTGCCTGCCGATGGCAAAACAGTCCCTGCGCCAAGCTGTGCCTTGAGGAAGGCGCGAGCAAAGCTGCGATCCCATCCCATCACCTCACCCGTGGAGCGCATTTCTGGACCCAACAATGTATCCACGCCCGGGAAGCGGGCAAAGGGCAACACCGCCTCTTTGACCGAGAACCACGGCGTGCGGAAATCAGATAGGCTCATCGGATCACCCATGGGGATGGGCGCTTCATCGTCCACGGGCTGATGCGGCGCGGCCTTTGGGAAGGCCGATAGCTTTTCACCCGCCATCAAACGCGCGGCAATTGAGGCAATGGCGCTGTCGGTGGCCTTGGCCACAAATGGCACCGTGCGCGATGCGCGCGGGTTGACCTCAATCAGATAAATATCATCGCCTTTGACCGCGAATTGCACATTCATCAGACCAACCACATTGAGCGCGCGCGCCAGTGCCTCGGTCTGGCGGATGATTTCAGCAATAATCGCATCGCTGAGTGTATGAGGGGGCAAGGAACAGGCACTATCGCCAGAATGCACGCCCGCCTCTTCAATATGCTGCATGATCCCCGCGACATGAACCGCGTCACCATCGCAAAGTGCATCCACATCAACCTCGGTCGCGCCATCAAGATAGCTGTCGAGAAGCACGGGGCTATCGCCTGAGACCACCACAGCCTCCGCGATATAGCGATTGAGCTGCGTCGTATCGCGCACAATCTCCATCGCGCGACCGCCCAGCACATATGAGGGGCGGATCACCAAAGGATATCCCAAGGCCTCAGCGGCGGCTTTTGCTTCCTCATCAGAATGTGCAATCGCGTTTTCGGGCTGCTTGAGGTTCAATTTCTGCACAAGCTGTTGGAACCGCTCGCGATCCTCGGCTAAGTCAATCGCATCGGGCGATGTGCCAAGGATTGGAATGCCCGCCTCGTGCAAGGCATTGGCCAGTTTCAGCGGCGTTTGGCCACCAAATTGCACGATGACACCATGCAACGTCCCCGCCTCCTGTTCCACGCGCAGAATTTCCATCACGTGCTCATAGGTCAGCGGCTCAAAATAAAGACGGTCAGAGGTGTCATAATCTGTCGAGACCGTCTCAGGGTTACAGTTGATCATGATCGTCTCATAGCCTTGATCCGTCAGCGCGAAGCAGGCATGACAACAGCAATAGTCAAACTCAATCCCCTGCCCGATGCGGTTCGGGCCACCACCCAAAATCACCACTTTTTTTGCATCGGAGGGGCGCGCCTCACATTCCACATCCCCCATCGCAGGGGCCTCGTAGGTGGAATACATATAAGGTGTCTGCGCCTCAAACTCGGCCGCGCAAGTGTCAATCCGTTTGAAGGAGGCAATTACGCCAGCAGTTATACGATCCGCCCGCACAGAGGCCTCGCTGCGCGCGGTCAACATGGCCAACCGCGCATCTGTAAAGCCCATCATCTTGATCTTACGCAAGGCGTCCGCCTCGCGTGGCAGACCATTTTTGCGGATATCCTCCTCGACATCCACGATCTCGCGAATGCGAGCCAAGAACCACGGATCAAATTTGGTCACATGGCCGATCTCATCATTTGTCAGGCCATGGCGCATCGCTTGGGCGATCACACGCAGACGATCAGGTGTCTGCAGGCTCAAAGCCTTGATCACGGCGGCCTTGTCAGGCGCGCCTGCAATCTCGATCTCATCAAAGCCACAGAGACCCGTTTCAAGGCTGGCCAAGGCCTTTTGCACCGATTCATGAAAACTGCGGCCAATGGCCATTGCCTCGCCCACGGATTTCATCGCGGTGGTCAATTCTGGCTTGGACCCTGGAAATTTCTCAAAGGCAAAACGCGGGATTTTCGTGACCACATAATCGATGCTTGGCTCAAAGCTGGCAGGGGTGACACGGGTGATGTCATTGTCCAACTCGTCCAACGTGTAGCCAACCGCCAATTTCGCCGCGATTTTCGCAATTGGAAAACCCGTGGCCTTGGAGGCCAGCGCGGAGGAGCGCGACACGCGCGGGTTCATCTCGATCACGACCATGCGCCCATCGGCTGGATTAATCGCCCATTGCACGTTGGAGCCACCTGTCTCGACCCCGATCTCGCGCAGCACTGCAATAGAGCCGTTGCGCATGATCTGATATTCTTTATCGGTCAAGGTCAGCGCAGGCGCGACCGTGATACTATCGCCCGTATGCACCCCCATTGGGTCCACGTTTTCAATAGAACAGACGATGATCGCGTTATCCGCTTTATCGCGGACAACCTCCATCTCATATTCTTTCCAACCAAGCAGGGATTCATCGACCAAGATCTGCGCCACGGGCGAGGCCTCAAGACCTGAGCGGCAGTAATATTCGTATTCTTCACGGTTATAGGCCACACCGCCGCCTGTGCCGCCCAAGGTGAAGGCGGGGCGGATAATCGCGGGAAGGCCGATATCTTCTAGGGCCTCCAAGGCTTGGCTCAACCCTGCCGCAATGTCGAATTTTCCGTTTTCCTTTTTGGGCGCGGCAACAATCGTAGCGCGTGGATTTTCCAAGCCGATCCGATCCATCGCCTCGCGGAATAATTTGCGGTCCTCGGCCATTTCAATCGCGGGGCGCTTCGCGCCGATCATTTCAACCCCGAATTTTTCCAAAACACCCGCCTCTTCCAAGGCCAGCGCCGTGTTCAGGCCCGTCTGGCCGCCCATGGTGGGCAACAGCGCATCGGGGCGCTCTTTCTCGATAATCTTGGCAACCACTTCTGGGGTAATCGGCTCGATATAAGTGGCATCGGCCAACTCAGGATCGGTCATGATGGTTGCTGGGTTCGAGTTGACCAAGATCACCCGATACCCCTCTTCGCGCAGCGCCTTGCAGGCTTGCGCACCAGAATAGTCGAATTCACAAGCCTGCCCAATGACGATTGGCCCCGCGCCGATGATCATGATGGAGCGGATATCGGTTCTTTTGGGCATCAGAAAACCTCGGTCTTGGCTGCCACGAGACGTGCGGCGAAACAGGGGACGAACGACCGCGCGCGCAAAAAGACGCCGTGAGAGCGGTGCAAATTGATGGCGTTATAATCAAGCACGCGCAGGGTGCAAGTGCAGAAGCGCGGCAAATCAACCCCAAGCCGCGTTCAGGCGGCGCCCGTTACCCGATTGATGTGACCCATCTTGCGCCCCGCCCGCGTTTCATCTTTGCCATAGAGATGGATTTGCACCCCCGCCGTATCGGCCATTTCGGCGGCACGGGCCACATCAGCACCAATCAGATTTTCCATCACCACATTGGCATGGCGTTGACCATCTCCCAACGGCCAGCCCGTAATGGCGCGGATATGCTGCTCGAATTGATCCACCGCGCAGCCCGCTTGCGTCCAATGGCCCGAATTGTGAACGCGTGGCGCGATTTCATTGACGACCAAGCCCTCGGGTGTCACGAATAACTCAACCCCCATCACGCCGACATAATCGAGGGCAGTGACGATTTTCGAGGCCAAAAGCACCGCATCCGCGCGCAGCATGGCAGGCAATTCAGCAGGAACAGTGGTGGTTGCGAGGATGCCATCGCGGTGGATATTTTCACCAGGATCATAGGCCGAAACACGGCCATCGCGCCCGCGCGCGATGATAACAGAGACCTCACGGCTGAAGTTCACAAAGCCTTCGGCAATGGCGGGCGCCCCGTTCAGGCTTGCATAGGCGGCCTCCGCCTCTGCCTCGGCCATAACCCGCGCCTGCCCCTTACCATCATATCCAAAACGACGGGTCTTCAGGATCGCAGGACAGCCCGTCTGCGCCAAAGCGCCCTTGAGATCTGCGGCGCTGTCAATCACCGCATAAGGCGCGGTTTTCAGGCCCAAACTGTTGAGGAAATCCTTCTCAACCAAGCGGTCCTGCGACACTTCGAGTGCGTTACGCGCGGGGAAAAGGGGACGCGCCTCTTCCAACAGCGCCAGCGCCTCAGCGGGGATATTCTCAAATTCGAAGGTCAGAACATCGCAGGCCAGCGCAAAATCTTTCAGGGCTGCGTGATCCTCATAAGGGGCGTGCGTGACCGAGAGCGCGACATCACCCGCAGGGGCGGTGGCCGCAGGCTCAAAGATCCGCGTTTTATAGCCAAGCCGAGCGGCGGCCATGGCCAGCATCCGCCCCAGTTGCCCGCCGCCCAGAATGCCGATGGTGCTGCCACTTGGCAAAACCTCATGCGTCATCCCGTGGCTCCTCAGGGATGGAGGCCGATAAATCCGCGCGCCATTTGTCCAGACGCGCCGCCAGATCAGGATCATGCACCGCCAAAATAGCGGCGGCCATCAACCCCGCATTTGCCGCCCCAGCCGCACCAATCGCCATGGTGGCAACAGGAAAGCCACGCGGCATCTGCAAAATCGAATAAAGCGAATCGACCCCTGACAAGGCCTTGGTCTGCACAGGCACGCCGATCACAGGGATGCGGGTCTTTGAGGCCATCATGCCTGGCAAATGTGCCGCCCCCCCTGCGCCCGCAATAATCACCTTCAAGCCACGGCTCGCAGCGGTTTTCCCATAATCCCACAAACGGTCTGGCGTGCGATGTGCGGAGACAATTTTTGTTTCGTAAGAAACCCCCAATGCATCCAGCATTTCGGCCGCCTCGCGCATGGTCGGCCAATCGGACTGGCTGCCCATGATGATGCCAATTTCGATATCCGCCATGGGAGATCCTTTGCAAACCCTGTTCTCGGAAGCGCGCACTATAGCGAGATCAAACCACTATGCAATAATGTCAGGTGTCAGCTCATCCTCGATGCGGGTGATCGCATCTTTTAATGCCAACTTCTGCTTCTTCAGACGGCGCAAGGTCAATTGGTCGGGGTTTGGTCGTGTCTCCAGAGCCGCGATTGCCTCATCCAAATCGCGATGCTCGCGCTTGAGAACTTCCAAACGGATGCGCAGCACGTCTTCGTGGCTCAATTCAGATGGGGCGTTCATGAGGGGATGAAGACTCGCTCTCTACAGTTTACCCAAGCAACATATCGCGCCACACCCCGTCACGCAAAGGAAATGGCGCGGGTTGAGGTCATCTTTGCAATCACCACTTGCGGCGCTTTCGACCCGACCCCATATTCACCTTTATGTCGGTCGCCGCTTGGCGGGGCTGAACCTTGCACAGATCGCTTATCAAAGGATGTGCCTTATGACGAAACTAACCCTTGGGACGCACCCCTATTTGTTGGGGTTTGACCAACTGGAACGTCTGGTCGAACGCACCGCAAAATCGGGCAATGATGGCTACCCACCTTATAACATCGAACAGCGCGGCGACACGGCCTATCGCATTACCTTAGCGGTGGCGGGTTTTGCCGAGGATGATCTTTCGATCACTGAAGAAGACCGCCAATTGGTGATCCGTGGTCGGCAATCGGACGAAGATGGCGCGCGCATCTTCCTGCACCGCGGCATCGCAGCGCGGCAATTTCAGCGCAGCTTCGTCTTAGCCGATGGGGTTGAGGTGACAGGCGCCACCATGGAGCACGGGCTGTTGCATATCGACTTGCACCGCCTGCAGCCCGACAGCGTTGTGCGCAAAATCGAGATTTCAAATTCTGGTGCAGCCTCGAAATCGCTGCAAACGAAAGGGGGTAAATAATGACCAATCCCAAAAGCCTGAATGCAAAAGCCGAGCGGCCCATCGTCTATATTCGCCCCGTGGCCGTTGCGAGCTTGCCCTCAGAAATCCGCGCCCAAGCTGGCGCGCAGGAGCAGCTTTATGCGATTGGAACCGAGGAAGGCACGCAATTGGCCCTTGTCAAAGATCGGGCATTGGCCTTTGTCGTGGCGCGGCAAAATGATCTAACGCCTGTCAGCGTGCATTGAGCGCGCCTAAAACCTTAGCATTAAAAAAGGCCCGCATCACGCGGGCCTTTCTGTTTGTTCAAAGCCAATGGGCCTTGAGGGCATGATTACATCATGCCGCCCATGCCACCCATGCCGCCCATATCAGGCATTGCTGGGGCATCGTCTTTCTTCGGCTTGTCTGCCACCATTGCTTCTGTGGTGATCAAGAGGCCTGCAACGGAAGCTGCATCCTCAAGCGCAGTGCGCACCACTTTCGCAGGGTCGATCACACCGAATTTGAACATATCGCCATATTCTTCGGTCTGAGCGTTGAAGCCAAACTTGACGTCTTTGGATTCACGGATTTTGCCCGCAACAACCGCACCGTCAACGCCTGCGTTTTCAGCAATCTGACGCAATGGCGCTTCAAGCGCGCGGCGCACGATGCCGATACCTGCGTCTTGATCGGCATTTTCGCCAGTCAAGCCATCAAGGGATTTTGCGCCCTGAACGAGGGCAACACCGCCACCCACAACGATGCCTTCTTGAACGGCAGCGCGGGTTGCGTTCAGCGCATCATCAACGCGGTCTTTGCGCTCTTTCACTTCGACTTCGCTCATACCGCCGACTTTGATAACCGCAACACCGCCTGCCAATTTGGCAACGCGCTCTTGCAGCTTCTCTTTGTCATAATCGGAAGAGGTTTCTTCGATCTGCTGACGGATCTGGCCAACGCGGGCTTCAATTTCTGCCTTGTCGCCTGCGCCATCCACGATGGTGGTGTCGTCTTTCTTGATCATCACCTTCTTCGCCGAGCCAAGCATATCAAGCGTAACGCTTTCCAGCTTCATGCCGAGGTCTTCGGAGATCACCTGACCACCCGTCAGAATGGCGATATCCTGAAGCATTGCTTTGCGGCGATCGCCGAAACCAGGGGCTTTGACCGCAGCGATTTTCAGACCGCCACGCAGCTTGTTGACCACGAGGGTCGCCAAAGCTTCGCCTTCCACGTCTTCTGCAATGATCAGAAGCGGCTTTTGCGACTGGATCACGGACTCGAGCAGCGGAACCATAGGCTGCAAGGAAGACAATTTCTTCTCATGCAACAGGATCAAGCAGTCGTCCAATTCCGCAACCATCTTATCGGGATTGGTGACGAAATAGGGCGAGAGATAGCCGCGATCGAACTGCATACCTTCGACCACGTCCACTTCGGTCTCAAGGCCTTTGTTCTCTTCTACGGTGATCACGCCGTCATTGCCGACTTTCTGCATCGCGTCTGCGATCATGCGGCCGATTTGCGCTTCGCCGTTTGCCGAGATCGTGCCAACCTGCGCAACCTCGTCAGAATCTGCCACAGGGCGTGCAGATGCTTTGATCTGCTCGATCACCTTGGCAACCGCGCTGTCAATGCCGCGCTTTAGGTCCATTGGGTTCATACCAGCCGCAACCGACTTCATGCCTTCGCGCACAATCGCTTGGGCCAAAACGGTTGCTGTGGTGGTGCCGTCACCCGCTTCGTCATTGGTGCGCGAGGCCACTTCTTTGACCATTTGCGCGCCCATGTTTTCGAACTTGTCTTCCAGTTCGATTTCCTTCGCCACGGAAACACCGTCTTTGGTGATGCGTGGTGCACCGAAGGATTTTTCCAGAACCACATTGCGGCCTTTCGGGCCGAGGGTCACCTTTACCGCATTGGCAAGGATGTTGACGCCTTTGAGCATACGGTCGCGGGCATCGGTGTTGAATTTGACTTCCTTGGCAGCCATTTCTGGGCTCCTCCTTGGATGAAATCAGGTTAAAATTCGATCAGAACCGGTCTCAGGCAATAATGCCGAGAATGTCCGATTCCTTCATGATGAGCAGCTCTTCGCCCTCAACCGTGACTTCGGTGCCAGACCATTTGCCGAACAAGACGCGGTCGCCAGCTTTGACGCTCATTGCGATCAGCTCGCCCGAGTCCTTACGTGCACCTTCGCCAACGGCGACAATCTCGCCCTCTGCGGGTTTTTCTTTTGCGCTATCGGGGATGATCAGACCGCCTTTGGTCTTTTCGTCGCTTTCTACGCGGCGAACCAGCACGCGGTCATGCAGTGGTTTCAATGCCATCTGTCGAACACTCCTTAAGGTTCGTATGTTTCACTGTATTAGCACTCAGTTGATGCGAGTGCTAACGACAGGCAGATAGGCAGGGGATGCGAAGGTGTCAACGGGCCGCAGGCGGAAAATTGCGAAAAAAGTTTCTCCGCGCATGAACCCCGCCAAAATTTTGGAAATTAAAGCCAAAGCCGCGACAAATTCCCCGCTTTGCCCCCCGTGACATGGCCAAAACCCTGTCCTATAAGGCGCGCAAGTTTTCACATAAAAAGATGGATATAATCATGAGCACTTTGGTCTTTGGCCATAAATCGCCGGACACAGATTCCACCGGCTCCCCGATTTTATGGGCATGGTATCTCAATGAAGTGAAGGGCGTAGAGGCGGAAGCCGTTCTGTTGGGCGAGCCGAACACCGAAGCCGCCTTCGTTTTGCAAAAATGGGACCTGCCAAAGCCACGCCTCATTGACGATGTCGCAGAAGGTCAGGCTTGTGTTGTGGTGGATACCAACAACCCCGCTGAATTGCCTGCCTCAATCAATGCGGCCAATGTTCAGGCCATCATCGACCACCATAAATTGGTGGGCGGACTTGAAACCAAAGGGCCGATTGATATCACCATACGCCCCTTGGCCTGCACTGCGACCCTGATGATCGACCTGATGGGCGAAGATGCCGCAAAGATGCCAAATTGGGCCAAAGGCGCGGCATTGTCCTGCATCTTGTCTGACACACTTGAGTTCCGCTCTCCGACCACGACCGCGCATGACCGCGCCGTTGCCGAAGGGTTGGCTGCTGATCTGGGCGTGTCCATCCCTGATTATGCCGCTGAAATGTTCGCGGCAAAATCAGATGTGTCGCGCTTTTCGGACGCGGAATTGCTGCGCATGGACAGCAAGACCTATGAGGTGGGTGGCAAATCCTTCCGCGTGTCGGTTCTCGAAACCACATCACCAGACATCGTGCTGGCCCGCAAAGCCAGTCTGATGGACAGCATGGTCACCGTGGCCGCCGAGGATGGCGCGGATCAGGTTCTCTTGTTTGTCATCGATATTTTGCGCGAAGAGGCGACCCTGCTTGTGCCCAATGATCTGGTGCGCCAAGTGGCTGAAAAAAGTTTCTCTGCCGTGGTGGGCGATGCCGATCAGGTCGTGCTGCCAGGGGTTGTGAGCCGTAAGAAACAGATCATCCCGAACCTTGCGCTTTAATAAGATGAAGTTTTGATGAAAGGGCGGCCCTCGGGCCGCCCTTTTCCTTTTATACCATCACAGGGCGCGGTAAGAGAGCGCGGAGAACCTTAGACAGAAAGCCCGCGCCATGACCCTCAGCACAGCAGACACCCCTACGATCATCTCCAGCCTCGCAGAGATTTCCGAACGGTATGATGCGTTGTTCTGCGATCTTTGGGGCTGCGTGCATAATGGCATTTCCCCCTTCCCCGATGCGGTTATGGCCCTTCAGGCCTTTCGCGCCAAGGGTGGCGTGGTGGTTTTGGTCACCAATGCCCCGCGCGCCCATGTCGAAATTGCCAAGCAACTGGATGCAATGGGGGTTCCGCGCGATGCTTGGGACATGATCGCCACCTCAGGCGATAGCGCACGGGCGGCGCTGCTGACAGGGGCGGTGGGCGAGAAGGTCTATTTTATTGGCGAGCCGCGCGATGACACATTTTTCGCCCCCATGAAGATAATCAAAAACCCTGTGTCGCTGACCAAAGTTGATGTGGCCGAAGCGGATGGGATTGTGTGCACAGGTCCGTTTGACCCTCTTGCCGATCCTGCCGTGCTGCGCCCGCAATTGCTGTTGGCAAAGACGCGTGGACTAAAACTTCTCTGTGCCAATCCTGACATCGTGGTGGATCGCGGCGAAAGCCGTGAATATTGCGCGGGTGCAGTGGCAAAGCTTTACACCGAAATGGGCGGCGAGAGCCTCTATTTCGGGAAACCGCACCCGCCCATCTACGACCTTGCACGGCGGCGCTTGGTGCAAAATGAATATGACATCAGTGACGACCGAATCTTAGCCGTTGGCGATGGCCTGTTCACCGATGTTCAAGGTGGGATAGGCGAAGGCATCGACACTTTGTTTATCACAGGTGGCTTGGCCCGCTTAGAGACAGGCACAATCGATCAGCCAGACCCCAAAAAATTGGCGCAATATCTGACGGATAACGGCCAATTCCCGACCTATAGCATCGGATTCTTGCGCTGATTGGGCATATTGTCGCGCAACAAAATTACAACATAGGCGCAAGAATTTGAATTTAATTCTTGCTGCATTGCAGAAATTTGATATGGTTCACTCTAGCGAAGGGCATTTCTCTTGGAGACTGGAATGTTGGACACGAGCCATAATCTTCCCCGTGGAACGATCTGTATCGAAGACATCGAACTGGGAATGACACGCCATCTGACCAAAACGGTGACAGATCGCGATATTGAACTCTTCGCTGAGGTATCGACCGATCGCAATCCCGTCCATCTGGATGATGAGTATGCCCGCGACACGATCTTCCAAGGACGCATTGCACACGGGATGCTGACCGCAGGTCTGATTTCCGCCGTCATCGGCGAGCAGCTGCCAGGGCATGGAACCGTTTACTTGGGCCAAACCCTAAAATTCATGGCGCCCGTGCGTCCTGGCGATCAAGTGCGCGCCGAAGTTGAGGTGACCGCAATTGACCATGCAAAACGCCGCGTGACGCTTGAAACCCGCTGCTTGATTGACGGCAAACCCGTCCTGAAGGGCGAAGCGGTGGTTCTCGCACCCTCACGGAAATTCGATTAACCTCACCGCCACGCTAGATTTTTCCCGACCTGATACTTGCCCTAGATCACGGGCTTGGATATTCGGGCACTATGCGTATTGTTCGTGACCATCAATTTGTCAGGCCTGAAAACCGTGGCGCCTCGGTCGCCATCGGCAATTTCGATGGTGTGCATCTGGGCCACGCGCATTGCATCAATCTGGCACGGGGCCATGATGCGCCCTTGGGCGTGCTGACCTTCGAGCCGCATCCACGCGAATTTTTCAGCCCCGATGCCCCGCCTTTTCGTCTGATGAACGCAGAAGCCCGCGCCAATCGTCTCGAAAAAATGGGCGTGGATATTCTTTATGAATTGCCATTCAATCGCGCGCTCTCCTCCCTTGAGGCGGAAGATTTTATCCGCAGCATTGTGGTCGAGGGTCTTGGCCTGCGGCATCTGGTGGTGGGATCGGACTTCTGTTTCGGAAAGGGCCGAAAAGGCACCACGGAAATGCTCCGCACCTTTGGGGCGCGCTATGGCTTTGATGTGACGGTGGTTGATCTGCTCAATGCGGGGGATGTGGCAGTCTCCTCCACGGCCATTCGTGACGCCCTCAGCGCAGGCGACCCGCGTCACGCACGCGCGATGCTTGGCCATTGGCACCGCATCGAAGGCCCCGTGATCCATGGTGAGAAACGCGGACGCACCTTGGGTTACCCCACGGCCAATATGGCCCTTGATGGGTTGCACGTGCCCAAACTTGGCGTTTACGCTGTCTTGGTCGAGTTGCGCAGCGGCCCATATGCGGGCCATTATCACGGCGTTGCCAGTCTTGGTGTGCGCCCAATGTTCAACGGACAAGAGCCAAATCTCGAAACCTTCATCTTTGATTTTTCGGGCGATATTTACGGCATGGATATGTCAGTCGGTCTGGTGGAATTTCTACGCGGTGAGGAGAAATTCGACAGTCTTGAGGCCCTCATTGCGCAAATGGATCGCGATAGCCAAATGGCGCGCGATATCCTTGCCGCGTTATGATCAAGAAAGCCCCCTTTTGGAAACGCAAATCCTTGGCCGAGATGTCGGCAGGGGAATGGGAAAGCCTCTGTGACGGATGCGGCAAATGCTGCCTCAACAAGCTAGAAGATGCCGATACAGGCGAAGTGGCGTTGACGCGGGTTGCCTGTCGGCTGTTCGATGATGCAAGCTGCAGATGCGGACAATACGCGATCCGCAAAACCCTTGTGCCAGAATGCATCCAACTGACCGCAGAGAGCATGGCCGATGTGGCCTATTTCATGCCAGAAACCTGCGCCTATCGCTTGCTACATGAGGGCAAAGATCTGTTTTGGTGGCACCCGCTCGTTTCTGGCGATCCTGAAACGGTGCATCAGGCGGGCATCTCCGCGCGCGGGATCACCGTTGCCGAATTCGACATTCCCGAAGAAGACTGGGAAGATTACATCATCGAGGAGCCAGGATTATGAACTTTGCCTCCGACAACACAGGCCCCGCCCATCCAGAGGTGATTGCGGCCATTGCAGCGGCCAATGAGGGCTATGCCATGCCCTATGGCGCGGATGATGCCATGGCACGCGTGCGCCAATCCATCCGCACGCTTTTTGAGGCCCCCGAGGCGGCCGTGTATCTCGTCAGCACAGGCACTGCGGCCAATGCCTTGGCCCTGTCGGTCATGGTTCAGCCGTGGCAGGCGATCTTCTGCCATCGCATCGCCCATATCGAGGAGGACGAATGCGGCGCGCCCGAATTCTTTGCCAATGGTGCAAAATTGGCCTTGGTAGAGGGCGAAGGCGGCAAGATGCTCCCCGATGGCTTGGCGCAGGTGATTGCACATACAGGTGACAAGGGCGTGCATGGAATGCAGCGCGGTCCTGTCAGCCTGACCAATATCACCGAAGTCGGCACCGCCTATAGCCTGGCTGAGATCAAGGCGCTGAGTGATGTGGCAAAATCCTACAACCTGCCCGTCCATCTTGATGGCGCGCGCTTTGCCAATGCCTGTGCCGCACTTGGCTGTCGCCCTGCTCAGATGACGTGGAAGGCAGGCGTGGATGCGGTCAGCTTTGGCGGCACAAAAAATGGCTGCATGGGTGTTGAGGCCGTGATCCTGTTCGACCCTGAAAAGGCGTGGGAATTTGAATTGCGCCGCAAGCGCGGCGCACATCTTTGGTCAAAGCACCGCTTTCTCTCTGCGCAGATGGAGGCCTATACGCGCGATGATCTCTGGCTGCGTTTGGCGCAATCCGCCAATGCCCGCATGGCTGAATTGCGGGCAGGACTGGCGCAGATCGAGGGGGTGCATATCGCGCATGAACCCGCGGGCAATATGCTCTTTGCGCATCTGCCCCGCGCGGCCCATAAACGCGCCTTTGCGGAGGGTGCGCAATATTACCTGTTTCCGTTCAATGCTTCGCTTGAGGGGCCAGAAGATGAATTGATCCTTTGCCGCCTTGTGACGGATTGGTCCTGCACGCCTGAAAAGGTGCAGAACCTATTGGACTGCTTTAAGGCGGGCTAAAGCTTGCCCTCTAGATGAAGTGCCAAATCGTCCAGCCGGTCTTGGCCCCAGAAATGCGTGACCCCATCCACCACGTAGAAGGGCGCGCCGAAAACACCCGCCTCGACCGCGGCTTCTAGGTTGGCGGCATATTCCTCAGCGCCCGATAAAAGCCCACGATCCGCAAGGTCAGCATCAAACCCTGCCGCAGTCAAAGCGGCGCGGATCACATCATCTTCTGCGATATTCTTTTCCTCACGCCACACCGCACGCGTGAACCCGTGGACCAATTCGGCCAAATCCCCCCCACCCTCATTTTGCGCGGCAATGATCGCATAGGAGGATGGCGCAGAATTGGTTGGAAAAAATGCGGGCTTCTGCGTGAGGGCGAGCCCCGTCTTCTTAGACCAGCGCGCCAATTCTTGAAGCCGATAGGCCTGCCGCGCAGGGTGGCGCTGCGCGGGTGGTGTCCCGCCCGTGCGCGCGAAAAGCGCGATAATGTCCAAGGGTCGATACCGAATTGTCGCCCCGTGAGACGCCGCGATTTCCTCAAGCCGCAGTCCTGCCAAATAGGTGTAAGGGGAGATGGTCGAGAAATAATAATCAATATGCGACATTTCGCGGTTCCTTTTTGGCTTTGCGTCACGTTGGCCTGAGTGCTAGGGGGTGTCAACGCGCCAGATGGGGCGCGCCCCTGCACAGATCAAGGACTTTGCAAAAAGATGAGCGCCTCAGACCCCAAATTGATTTCTGGTAATGCAAACCCCGAATTGGCCAAGACCATCGCCAAACGGATGTCGATGCATCGGGGAATGAAAGTCGGTCTTGTGGATGCCCGCGTTGAGCGGTTCAACGACCAAGAGATATTTGTTGAAGTTTACGAGAACGTGCGCGGTGAAGATATGTTCATCGTTCAGCCCACCTCAAAACCCGCCAATGACAATTTGATGGAGCTGTTGATCATCGCCGATGCGCTGCGCCGTTCATCTGCCGCGCGCATCACGGCCGTGATCCCCTATTTTGGATACGCCCGCCAAGATCGCCGCACCAAAGCGCGCACGCCGATTTCCGCGAAACTGGTGGCCAATCTGATCGCGGAAGGCGGGGTTGAGCGGGTGTTGACGATGGATTTGCACGCCGCCCAGATCCAAGGCTTTTTCGATATCCCCGTAGATAATCTATATGCCAGCCCCATTTTCGCGCTGGATATCTTGCACCAATTCGAGGGCAAGGTGGATGACGTCATGGTGATTTCGCCCGATGTGGGCGGGGTGGCCCGCGCAAGGGAACTTGCCACACGGATCGGCGCACCTTTGGCCATCGTAGACAAGCGCCGCGAAAAGCCTGGTGAGATTGCAGAGATGACCGTGATCGGGAATGTCGAGGGCAAGCGGTGCTTGATCGTGGATGATATTTGCGACACGGCGGGCACATTGTGCAAAGCCGCCGAGGTGCTGATGGAACACGGCGCCACAGAGGTGCACGCCTATATCACGCATGGGGTGATGTCTGGCCCCGCGGTCGAGCGTGTCAGTAAATCGGTGATGAAATCCTTGGTCATCACCGATACGATCGAGCCAACAACAGCCGTCAAAACCTGCGCCAATATCCGCATCGTTCCAACCGCACCGATGTTCGCACAGGCCATATTGAACATTTGGAACGGCACCAGCGTGTCATCCCTGTTTGAGACAGAAACGCTCGTGCCGATTTACGAGGGGCTATATCCCAACGGGATGTGGGGCCGTTAAGCGCCTTACGTTTTCGAGCCAGACTATACAAGGCGCGTCCATGAAAAAAGGCGCGCCTTTCTTCTGGCGCGCCTTCCTTAATTTTGGCCCTGCCGCGGCGGACATCACGCAGTGATGTGATCCCCCAACGCCTCCATATCCGAGAGGCGCTTGGCTGCGTCATCAACAAGGGTCGGATCAACCGCAGCGTTTGCTTTGGCTGCTTCATGCGCTTGGCGATACTCCTCCACCATTTCAGCATGGAGTGCTTTGGTCACTTCGGCGCGGGGCAAAGCACGCTCCGCAAGAACGGTCACCTTTTCGCCGCTGATCTCAACGAACCCACCCAAAACGATGTAGTCATCCTGACCGCCCGAATGCGTGACTTGGAGCAAGCCCGGACGCAGGGTTGTGATCGTGGGCGCATGGTTTGCCATCGCCGTCAGATCACCCCCTGCCGCTGGGATTTGCACCTCTGTCGCGTCCAATGACGCCAAGCGGCGCTCAGGAGAGACGAGATCAAATTTGAACGCTTCGGCCATTCGGCCCTCCTATCAGGCTGCTTCTGCTGCCAGACGCTCGGCCTTGGCCTTCACGTCCTCAATACCGCCGACCATGTAGAAGGCTGCTTCGGGCAGGTGATCATATTCGCCTGCAACAACCGCCTTGAACGATGCAATGGTGTCTTCCAACGGAACCTGAATACCATCAGAACCCGTAAACACTTTCGCAACGTCAAACGGCTGCGACAAGAAGCGCTGGATTTTCCGTGCGCGAGACACGGTCAGCTTATCTTCTTCGCTCAATTCGTCCATGCCGAGGATGGCGATGATGTCCTGCAGCGACTTGTAACGCTGAAGGATACCCTGAACGTCACGAGCCACGTTGTAATGCTCATCACCAATCACGGCTGGGTCAAGCAAGCGCGAGGTCGAGTCGAGCGGGTCCACCGCAGGGTAGATGCCCAATTCCGAAATCGCACGGCTGAGAACCGTGGTTGCGTCAAGGTGCGCAAACGAGGTGGCAGGTGCAGGGTCGGTCAAGTCGTCCGCAGGAACGTAGATCGCCTGAACCGAGGTGATCGAGCCTGCTTTGGTCGAAGTAATCCGCTCCTGCAGCGCGCCCATGTCGGTGGCCAATGTTGGCTGATAGCCCACAGCAGAAGGAATACGGCCCAACAGCGCCGACACCTCAGAACCCGCCTGCGTGAAGCGGAAGATATTGTCCACGAAGAACAATACGTCTGTGCCCGACTGGTCACGGAACTGTTCCGCCAAAGTCAGACCTGTCAAAGCCACACGTGCACGCGCCCCTGGAGGTTCGTTCATCTGGCCGTAAACCAAGGCCACTTGGCTTTCATGCAGCGCGTCTGGTTTGATAACGCCAGATTCGATCATCTCATGGTAAAGGTCATTGCCTTCACGCGTGCGTTCACCCACGCCCGCGAACACCGAGAAGCCCGAGTGCACTTTGGCAATGTTGTTGATCAATTCCATGATGAGAACGGTTTTACCCACGCCCGCACCGCCGAAGAGACCAATTTTGCCGCCCTTCGCGTAAGGCGCGAGAAGGTCGATCACCTTGATGCCCGTCACGAGGATTTCAGACTCGGTGGACTGTTCCGAAAACTCAGGCGCAGGTTGGTGGATGGAGCGCGTCTCATCCGACTTTACGGGGCCTTTTTCATCAATCGGCTCGCCCACAACGTTCATGATGCGACCAAGCGTTGCGTTGCCCACGGGAATGGTGATGGGGGCGCCCAAATCGGTCACTTTCGCGCCGCGGACCAGACCCTCGGTCGCATCCATCGCAATGGTGCGGACGGTGTTCTCACCCAAGTGCTGCGCCACTTCGAGGATCAGTTTCTTGCCATTGTTCTCGGTCTCAAGCGCGTTCAGGATCTCCGGCAGGTGATCTTCGAACTGCACGTCAACGACTGCGCCGATGACCTGAGTAATTTTGCCGACTGCTTGTGCCATGTCGTGTCTCCGGTTTCCTTAGAGCGCTTCCGCGCCCGAGATAATTTCAATCAACTCATTGGTGATGACAGCCTGACGCGAACGGTTAAACTCAATCGTCAATTTGTCTATCATATCGCCAGCATTGCGCGTTGCGTTATCCATTGCGGACATCCGCGCGCCCTGCTCCGAAGCTGCGTTTTCCAGAAGGGCGGTAAAGATCTGCGTTGTCACGCCAATTGGCAACAGATCAGATAGGATTGCCTCTTCGGAAGGTTCGTAATCATAGGGGGTTTCTGCCCCGGCATCTTCTGCGGCATCCTCAAACACAGCAGGGATGACTTGCTGCGCAGTTGGGATTTGGGAAATCACCGACTGGAAGCGGTTGTAGAAGATGGTAGCGACATCAAATTCGCCCGCGTCAAAGCGTGCCATGACATCTTTTGCGATGGTTGCCGCGTTTTCATAACCCACGCGCTTCACTTCCGATAGGTCAACGTGACCAATCAAAAGGTTCGCATAGTCACGGCGCAACTGTTCGCGCCCCTTTTTGCCAACGGTCAGCACCTTTACGGTTTTGCCCTGCGCGATCAGTTGGGCAATACGCGCTTTGGCCATACGGACGATGGATGAATTGAACCCACCGCACAAACCACGCTCCGCTGTCATCACGACAAGCAAATGCGTTTGATCTTGACCCGTGCCTGCCAATAGGCGTGGCGCACCGTCAGAACCGCCAACCGAAGCGGCCAAACCGCCAACCACCGCTGCCATTTTATCGGCATAGGGCCGCGCAGCTTCGGCCGCGTCCTGCGCACGGCGCAGTTTCGCAGCGGCCACCATCTGCATGGCCTTGGTGATCTTGCGGGTCGATTTGACCGACTCGATCCGTGTTTTCAGATCCTTGAGACTTGGCATAAACCCGTCCCCTTACGAGAAATCTGCGGCGAATTCTTCGATGACGGCCTTCAGTCGGTCGGCTGCATCACCCTTGATCTTTGGATCGTCATTGGTGATCCAATCAAGAACGTCTTTGTGCTTACCGCGCAAATGCTGAAGCAGACCTTGCTCAAAGCGACCAACCTCGCGCACGGCGATCTTGTCAAGGAAGCCTGAGATCCCCGCAAAGATCACGCATACGATTTCCGCGTTCGTCAGCGGTGCATACTGCGACTGCTTCATCAACTCGGTCAAGCGCGCACCACGGTTCAGCAAGCGCTGTGTTGCCGCGTCCAGATCAGACCCAAACTGCGCAAAGGCCGCCATTTCACGATATTGCGCCAATTCGAGTTTCACCGAACCTGCCACCGATTTCATCGCATTGGTCTGGGCCGAAGAGCCCACGCGAGACACCGATAGACCTGTGTTCACAGCAGGGCGAATACCCTGATAGAACAAATCGGTTTCAAGGAAGATCTGGCCATCCGTGATCGAAATCACGTTCGTTGGAATAAAGGCCGAAACGTCACCACCTTGGGTTTCGATCACGGGCAATGCGGTCAAAGACCCTGCGCCCAAATCTTCGTTCAGCTTCGCAGAACGCTCCAACAAACGAGAGTGGAGGTAGAAAACGTCACCAGGATAGGCTTCACGACCTGGAGGACGGCGCAGCAGCAGGGACATCTGGCGATAGGCCACAGCTTGCTTGGAGAGGTCATCATAGATGATCAGCGCGTGCTTGCCATTGTCACGGAAATATTCTGCCATCGCGGTTGCGGAATATGGTGCAAGGAACTGCATCGGTGCAGGATCCGAAGCGGTCGCGGCGACCACGATTGAATATTCAATCGCGCCTGTCTCTTCCAGCTTCTTCACCAACTGCGCCACAGTCGAGCGCTTTTGGCCAACCGCAACATAGATACAATAAAGTTTTTTGCTTTCGTCATCGCCCGCGGCTTCGTTGTAGCTTTTCTGGTTCAGAATTGCGTCCAATGCCACGGCGGTCTTGCCCGTCTGACGGTCACCAATGATCAATTCGCGCTGGCCACGGCCAATCGGGATCATCGCGTCAACGGCTTTGAGGCCAGTCGCCATTGGCTCATGCACCGATTTGCGCGGAATGATGCCAGGGGCTTTGACGTCCGCAACGCGGCGTTCTTTTGCCTTGAGCGGGCCTTTGCCATCCAGCGGATTGCCAAGGCCATCCACAACGCGACCCAGAAGTTCTGGGCCAGCAGGCACGTCCACGATCGAATTGGTGCGCTTAACCGTGTCACCTTCTTTGATGTCACGGTCCGAGCCGAAGATCACGACACCTACGTTGTCGGATTCAAGGTTGAGGGCCATGCCCATAATCCCGCCAGGGAATTCAACCATTTCGCCAGCTTGCACATTATCAAGCCCGTGAACGCGGGCGATCCCATCGCCAACACTCAGCACGCGGCCAACTTCGGCCACTTCGGCATCCTGACCGAAACCTTTGATTTGTTCCTTCAGGATCGCGGAAATCTCTGCAGCTTGGATCGCCATTATCCGACCTCTTTCATGGTGTTCTGGAGGGAGTTGAGCTTGGAGCGGATCGAGCTATCGATCATCTTCGAGCCAACCTTTACAATAAGACCGCCAATGAGGCTTTCATCAACGGTCGCATTCAGATTGATCTTTTTACCAACGGAGGCTGAAACGGCTTTTGCCAGCTTATCCGCTTGGGTTTTCGTCAGCGCCTTGGCCGAAACAACCTCGGCTGTCATTTCACCGCGGCTCTGTGCGATTTGTTCGCGCACGCCGCGCAAGACCAAGGGCAATGTGAACAGGCGGCGCTTTTGGGCCATCACTTGCAACGTGTTGGTTGCCACCATGCCAAGCTTCATTGCTTTGGCCACAGCACCGATGGCGGCCTGTGCCTCGTCACGGCGGTAAATCGGGGAGGAAATCAGGTCACGCAAATCGGCGCTTGTCGCAAGGGCCGCTTCGAGCGCATCAACATCTTTCGCAAGCGCGTCAATCGCAGCCGCCTCGCTGGCCAGGTCGAACATCGCTGTCGCATATCGCGCAGCAATACCCGTAGAGATCGAAGCCGATTCAGACACGTCCACCCTTTCAACATTTTGGCTCGGGCAGCGTGAGGACCACGCCCGAGCAGTTCGTCTGCGCACCCAAGCTGGGTCGCTGCTCCTCAGATTTTGCGGTCGTTTAGCAGAGGGTTTTAATTGCTGCAACCGCCGATGGCGCAAACAGTATTTTGGCAAAACCTTTGTTTTTTCGGAGCTTAGTGAAAAGTTCAGCAATCTGCGACGCTTTGAAGCTGAAAAAAACACGCCCCAAGGGCAGAAATTCTCCTCTTTTTCACCGCCAAACGCCTTCGGCCCACCTGATTGGTGGATTTAGCGATTCTGCATCTGCGAAATAATCAGACGATTTTGACGGCGCACACGGCCCGTTGCGGGGCTTGG
Organism: Rhodobacteraceae bacterium XHP0102; assembly: GCA_025751475.1. GTDB lineage: Bacteria > Pseudomonadota > Alphaproteobacteria > Rhodobacterales > Rhodobacteraceae > M30B80. The sequence goes on along the minus strand of JAOWLD010000001.1, from coordinate 287,140 downwards.
CACCCCGTCCAAAATGCGCAGCGGATTGCGCACCCGCGCGGCATGGCCGCGATTGGTCGGGGCAAAGACCTGCTTGCTCGCTTCGACCATAATCACCCCACCCGCATGGTTTGAACTGATCCACCGTCCCGCCCGCTCCATCACATCGGCGGATCTCAGCCAGAACCGCGCGTGACTTGGCGGGGCAAAAAGTGCGGCACGGTGGCGTTCTGGGACAAACCCATGATGACGCAGTTGCGCCTCCAACTGTGACAGGCTGTAAGGCCGCCCATAGCCGAACGGGGTTGCATCGCTGCGCGCCCATAATCCCCCACGATTGGGCACCACAAACAGCGCACGCCCCCCCGCCCCAAGCGTGCGGGATGCCTCGTCCAACAAGGATGCAGGATCATCGCTGGTCTCCAGACCATGCAACATCACCAGACGATCCGCGAAACCTTCGGGAAGGGGCCAAAGCGCATCGTCACAAAGCGCCGCCACATTGGGCATCCCTGCTGGCCAAGGCATCACCCCTTGGCCTTGTGGCATCAACCCGATCACGCGGCGCGATTGTTCCAAATAGGGGCGCAGAAGTGGCACAGCAAAACCAAACCCAACCACGCTTTGCCCCGTCACATTCGGCCACAAGGATAGCATGGCGTCACGCACGGCTTTTTGGGCAATGCGGCCCAATCGAGTCCGATAGTAGAAATGTCGCAAATCCACCACATCGAGATGCATTGCAAAAGCCTTTGTCCTGCGCTTGTCTAGGCACCGACTGTGCCGCGCTCTCATCGAGCGCCCAAGGAGATTGCCATGCCAGACCCCCAATGTGCCACCGAAATCGTGACAATTCCTTGCTTGACGGACAATTACGCCTTCGCATTGCACCTGCGCGATACGGGGCAGACCTTGATTGTTGATGTGCCAGAGGCCGCACCGATCATCGCCGAATGCGCCCGGCGCGACTGGTCCATCACCGATGTGTTGCTGACCCATCACCACTGGGATCATGTCGATGGCCTGCCTGATTTACGTGCGGCTGTGAACGGCCCCCTGACCGTTTGGGGTGCCGCGGCAGACAGTCATCGTTTGCCCCCCTTGGATCGCGCACTCGCACAGGGGGATGTGGTCCAAATCGGCGCCTTGCGCGGCACGGTGCTGGATGTGTCAGGCCACACAATCGGCCATATTGCCGTTCATTTCCCGCAAGCGGGGGTGGTGTTCACCGCTGATAGCTTGATGGCTTTAGGCTGTGGTCGTCTGTTTGAGGGCACGCCCGAGCAAATGTGGGACAGCCTTTCAAAATTAGCCGCGTTGCCAAAGGACACTTTGGTTTGTTCGGGTCACGAATATACGCAATCAAACGCACGCTTTGCGCTGACACTTGATCCAGAAAATGCCGCGTTGCGCGCGCGGGCGGCGCGCATTGATGCAGCGCGGGCCAAAGGGATGCCAACTGTGCCAAGCCCGCTCGGCTTGGAATTGGACACCAATCCTTTTTTGCGTGCGGGTGATCCTGAACTCAAAGCGCGGCTTGGTCTGCAAGGCGCAAGCGATGCAGAATGCTTTGCTGAAATCAGACGGCGCAAAGATCACTTCTGATTGATTCTCTGGCAAAATTGCGCTGAACGGCTGTTTTTTTTCAAGTTTCGCTTGAAACTGGCAAAATAAAACCGAAGCTTAATACCATGAGGCTATGGCTGAGACTCAGCGCTGGTGGGCCGAACCCATCGGGCTTGTCTGGCCGCAACGAAAGGAGCACTGATCGTGCCGTCGTTTTCAAATACCCTAGAGCAGGCCATTCACGCTGCTTTGGCGCAGGCAAATGCGCGCAAGCATGAATTGGCAACCTTGGAACACCTATTGCTGGCCCTACTGGACGAGCCAGACGCAGCCAAAGTGATGCGCGCCTGCAGTGTCGATATTGACGCGTTACGCGAAACTTTGATCGCCTTCATTGATGAAGAATTGGCCACGCTTGAAACCGATGTCGAAGGATCGGAGGCGGTGCCCACAGCCGCCTTTCAGCGGGTGATTCAGCGCGCCGCAATTCATGTGCAATCTTCTGGTCGGACGGAAGTGACAGGGGCCAATGTTCTGGTTGCTATTTTTGCCGAACGGGAATCGAACGCCGCCTATTTCCTGCAAGAGCAGGATATGACCCGTTATGACGCTGTGAATTTCATTGCGCATGGTGTGGCGAAAGACCCGTCCTTTGGCGAAAGCCGCCCTGTATCAGGCGCGACCGACCCGATGGATGAGGGGATCGAGACAGGTGGCAATCCGCCCGAAGGCGGGGAGGCCAAGGAGTCCGCCCTCGCCAAATACTGCGTTGATCTGAACAAAAAGGCCCATGATGGCGATGTTGACCCTCTGATCGGACGTCATGACGAGGTGGAGCGGTGTATTCAGGTGCTCTGCCGCCGCCGCAAAAACAACCCGCTGTTGGTGGGTGATCCAGGCGTTGGGAAAACCGCCATTGCCGAGGGGCTTGCGAAAAAAATTGTCGAGGGTCAAACACCCGATGTTCTGGCAAAATCCACAATCTACTCCCTTGATATGGGGGCTTTGTTGGCAGGGACACGCTATCGCGGTGATTTCGAAGAGCGCCTCAAGGCTGTGGTCAAAGAGTTGGAAGATCACCCAGACGCGGTTTTGTTCATCGATGAAATCCATACCGTGATTGGGGCAGGTGCGACTTCAGGGGGCGCGATGGATGCCTCCAACCTCCTGAAACCCGCGCTGCAGGGTGGCAAGCTGCGCTGCATGGGTTCGACCACCTACAAGGAATTCCGTCAGCATTTCGAGAAAGACCGCGCGCTATCGCGCCGCTTCCAGAAGATTGACGTCAATGAACCATCGGTCGAAGATTCGGTGAAAATCCTGCGTGGCCTCAAACCCTATTTTGAAAGCCACCATGATGTGAAATATACCGCTGATGCGATCCGCACGGCGGTTGAACTGGCTGCGCGCTATATCAATGACCGCAAATTGCCTGACAAGGCGATTGACGTGATTGATGAGGCGGGCGCCGCGCAGCATCTGCTGCCTGACAGCAAACGGCGCAAAACCATCGGCCCGAAGGAAATCGAGGCCGTGGTGGCCAAAATCGCGCGAATCCCGCCGAAAAACGTCTCCAAAGACGATGCCGAGGTGCTGCGCGATCTGGAAAAAACGCTCAAACGCGTTGTATTTGGCCAAGACAAAGCGATCGAGGCTTTGGCTTCCGCCATCAAACTGGCGCGCGCGGGTCTGCGTGAGCCTGAAAAGCCCATCGGAAACTATCTCTTCGCTGGCCCCACGGGTGTGGGCAAGACCGAAGTGGCCAAGCAATTGGCCGACACGCTTGGGGTGGAGTTGCTGCGCTTCGATATGTCCGAATACATGGAGAAGCACGCGGTGTCCCGCCTGATTGGCGCACCTCCGGGCTATGTCGGCTTTGACCAAGGTGGGCTTTTGACAGATGGGGTGGATCAGCATCCGCATTGTGTGTTGCTCTTGGACGAAATCGAAAAGGCGCATCCCGATGTGTTCAACATCCTTTTGCAAGTGATGGATCACGGCACTTTGACGGATCACAACGGGCGTTCGGTTGATTTCCGCAATGTCGTTTTAATCATGACATCGAACGCGGGCGCAGCCGAACAGGCGAAGGCGGCCATCGGCTTTGGCCGTGACCGCCGTGAGGGTGAGGACACCGCCGCGATTGAGCGCACCTTCACGCCTGAGTTCCGCAACCGTTTGGATGCGGTGATCAGCTTTGGCGCGCTGCCAAAAGATGTGATTTTGCAAGTGGTCGAGAAATTCGTTTTGCAACTCGAAGCACAGCTTCTCGATCGCAATGTCACGATTGAGTTGACCAAGCCCGCTGCCGAACTTCTGGCCGATTTGGGCTATGATGATCGGATGGGTGCGCGTCCCTTGGGCCGTGTGATCCAAGAGCAGATCAAGAAACCACTGGCTGAGGAACTGCTTTTTGGCAAATTGGCCAAAGGCGGCAATGTCCGTGTCGGGGTCAAAGATGGCAAAATCGACCTGCGTATCGAAAATGGTGCGCCACCGCGCCTCAGCTCGAAAAAGCCGCCGCTTTTGACGGCTGAATGACACGAAACGCATGGTTTACGTCAAAAGCGATCCCGTTCTTCGGCGGGGTCGCTTGTGCGTTTGTCTCCTTCACCGCCTATGCCAATCCGCCAAGCCTGCGCTTTCCCGTGGAGTGCCGCTTGGGCGAAAACTGTTTTATCCAACAATATGTCGACCATGACCCAAGCACTGGCGCGCATGACTACACCTGCGGCCCACAAAGCTATGACGGGCACCAAGGCACCGATTTCCGCCTTGCCGATCTGGCCGAGCTTGCGCGCAATGTCGCCGTTCTGGCCGCTGCCGATGGCATTGTGCGCGCCACGCGAGACGGGGTTCCCGATCAAGGGGTCGATGCAATGCCCGCGGGTCAAGATTGCGGAAATGGCGTTGTGATTGATCACCCTGACGGGTGGCAGAGCCAATATTGCCATCTCCTTGAAGGCAGCATCGCGGTCAGCGAGGGCCAAACCGTGTCCGCAGGTGCACGTCTGGGCGCCATTGGCCTATCTGGTCGGACGGAGTTTCCACATCTGCATTTTACCTTGCGCGCGCAGGGCATGGTGATTGATCCCTTCAATCAAAGCGCCGAAGGGCACTGTGGCCTGTCAACATCACAACTTTGGCAGCCCCCTCTCCCCGCGCCAAAGGCCGACATCATGCGCGCGGGTTTTGCCGATGCCGTGCCCGACTATGAAGCCATCAAAGCGGGCCGCGCGCATCTGCCTTTTGCCACCCGCAGCAGCGCGGCCTTGGTGGTTTGGGGCTTTGCCCATAGCGGGCAGTCGGGCGATGTGATCCAGATCCGCATCATCGCACCAAATGGCGATCTCATCCATGACCATGCGGTCACAATCGAGCGCGACCAAGCGCAATTCTTTCGCGCCTCAGGTCTGCGCGCGCCACGCGGGGGATGGGCGGCAGGGCGCTACGTGGGGCAGGTTGCCTTGATCCGCGGGGACCGCGTTTTATCCATGCGCGAGACCGAGATAGTGCTGCGTTAGCGTTCGGTCAGTTTCAACTCAATCCGGCGGTTTTGCGCCCGTGCGGCGGCACTGTCGCCCTCCGCCACAGGGTGATATTCCCCAAATCCGGTTGCCGCCAAACGCCGCGCAGGAATGCCCAATTCCTCGCTCATATAGAGCACCACGGACAGGGCGCGTGCCTGCGACAATTCCCAATTATTGGCGAATGCCGCATTCGCGGAAAGCGGCACGTTATCGGTATGCCCGTCAACGCGAATGATCCAATCAATCGTATCAGGAATTTCACCGGAAACCTGCAATAACAGTTCCGCGACATTGGCAATTTGCGCGCGTCCCTCAGGACTGAGATCGGCGCGCGCGCTTTGAAACAGAACCTCGGACGAAAACACAAAGCGATCGCCCACGATCCGCACGCCTTCGCGCCCCTCCAGCACCTCGCGCAACCGACCGAAGAAATCGGAACGGTATCGCTCTAGGCGCTGCGCCTCAGCCGCCTCCAACTCGGCACGGGCGCGTTGCTCTGCGGCCACTTGCGCCAAAGCCGTGTTCAATCTTGTGCCAAGCGCATCGATCTGAACTTGGGCGGCTTCATCGCGGGCCTCGGATTCGTCTAATGTATTTTCAAGGGCGGCCAATTGCGCGCGCAAGGCGGCAAGCTGCTCGTTCAACACCGCAACACGGCGCTGTGCCGCGGTTGATTGTTCTTGCGCATCGGCCAGCTCGGCATTGGCCACCGCCAACAACGCTTCACGCTCTGTCAACTCCGATTGCAAATCTTCAATCGCGGGCAGGTTTTCCTGCGCGGCCCGCGCCGCCGCCAACAGGGTCAGGGTCTCCTCTGCCCGCGCGCGCTCCGCCTCCAAGGCCAGTGTCAGCGCGGTTAATTCCGCATCCGCATCAGCCAATCTGTCGCGCAAGGCTTGGGCCGCAGCGGCATCGGCCAGACGCGCGGCTTCTTCCTCGGAAAGCTGGGTTTGCAGAGTCTCATTTTCACCGCGCAGATCAGCAAGCAAAGCCTCCAACGCCTCCCGCCGTGCCGCGGCCAAACGCGCAGCCTCCGCTGCGGCGTCCACCTCGCTGCGGGCCTGCGCAAGGGCAAGATTTAGAGCCTCCTCGCGCGACAGACTGTCAGAAAGCGCGGCTTGGGTGCTGTCCACTTCGGCCCGCAATTCCGCTTGACGCGCCAAGAGACTGGCCACCTGTTCCTCGAAAGAGGCGATGCTGGCCTGCGCTTCGGACAATTGCCCGCCCAAGGTGGCAACACGATTTTCAAGCTCGGATGCCCGCGCCTGTTCGAGGCCCAATGCCTCACCCAATGCGTTCAATTCGGCGTTCAGCTCGGCCAGTTCGGTGTCCTGTGCGGCGATTTCATCGCTCAGGACAAATTGCACCACCATAAAAATGGTCAGCACAAAAATCATCACCATCAAAAGCGCGGTGATTGCATCCACGAATCCTGGCCAGATCGCAGCAGAAAATCGATTGCCCGTTCTGCGATGAAAGGCCATCAGCCCTGCCCTTCCCCACCATCCTCAACCTCCGTCACGCGGCGAATGGCCGCCGTCAGCGCGGCCATTTCACGGCGCAAGGCCCGCAATTCACCTTCCGCTGGCGAAGACTTGTTCGATTTAGCCGCAAGTTGTTCAAAAATTTGAACAAGCTGCACATCAATCGAGCGCATCCGCGCGCGCGCTTCATCATCAAAGCCACCAAGCGTGCCAAGCACATCCAGACGCTCCACCAAGCGTTCCTGCGCATCGGCCTGACGCGCGGCGATTTCTTGGGATTGCGGTGTCATGCGCTCCGCCAACAGCGTCACGGCATGGGTCATCTCGAGCATCCGCGCCTCGACTTCGGCTTGGCGCGTGTTGGATTGGACAAACATGGCCTGCAAACTGTCGATCTGGTCAACCATATGATCCAAAACCGTGGCCACGGCCGCGCGATCCACTCCACCGCCTTCGCCTTCAGAGGAGGCAAAGCTTGTGCGCGTGATCGAGGACAGCCACTCCTCCATTTCACGATAGAAACGGTTTTGGCCATGGCCTGCGAAAAGCTCCAATAAGCCAACGACAAGCGATCCCGCCAAGCCCAACAGGGACGAGGCAAAGGCCGTGCCCATGCCACCAAGCTGGTCTTCAAGGCCTGCCATAAGACGCCCAAACACCGCCAAGCCTTCTTCGCCCTCACTCGGCTGCAAGCCTCGGATTGTGTCGACCACGGCGGGCACCGTTGTGGCCAAGCCAAAGAACGTGCCCAAAAGCCCCAAGAAGATCAGAAGATTTGCCAAATAACGGGTGATATCGCGGCTTTCTTCCATCCGCGCACCCACCGAGTCCAAAATCGAACGGGTGGTCATTGTCGAAAGCTGCATCCGTGTGCCGCGTCCCTGCAGCGCTGCGCCAAGTGGCGCCAAAAGCTGAGGGCGGCGTTGATCCAGATGGCCCGTGCTGGCTGCGGTTTCGATCCAATGCACGGATGAGAAGAGCTGCAAGACCTGCCAAAAGCACGCCATGACGCCAACCAAAAACACCACACCAATCGTGCCGTTAAGATAGGGGTTCGCCAAAAACACAGGGAGAACCATCGGATAGACGAACACAGCCCCCAAGGCGACAAGCCCGCAGATGATCAGCATCAAGAAAATCTGACGGGTTGGACGGGTAAAACTGGTGCCAACTCTCTGCGCAGTGCTGCCGCTCATCAAAATCACTCCTGCCCTGCTCGCTGTGCCATTGTTGTGCCCAACCTACCGCCCTTGCCCCGTGCTGCCAACCATGCGCAGCCGTTAGCGGGATTTTATCTCAGCAACGCGTGCAACAAGCCACGCCAATTCCGCGTCAGGCACGCCAATCTGCTGCAGGTGCTCGGCCGTATTGATCAAATATTCATCATTCGGCCCCCGCCCACCTATCGCGCGGGCAATGATTTGGGCTTGGGTTTCCAAATCAAGATCACCGCGATATTGGCAATGCGCGGGGTCAATCACATAGGTCAACACATTCTCAAGCCTCCCGCCTTCGTTCAGGTGCAGGGTCTGGCGCGTCTCAAGATAGGCGGAGCTGACCAATTCACGCTCCCGCAAATAATCGAGGGTGGCACTTTCATGGCCAGAGGCCACACGAAACACCACGCCGTCACAATGCGTGTTTTCGGCCTGATCCAGCGCCAAAACCAATCCCGGTTCTTCGGGCGTTCCGCGATGATGAATGGAGGCCATACAAAACGACCGCCGCCACCCCAAAAGACGCGCGCGGGACGTTTGCGCCACTGGAAATCCAGGGTTCCAGATCAGGCTGCCATAGCCAAAGACCCATAGCGGGGTGCTGTGGTCCGTCATGCGGCTTGCCTCACGCTTTGCGGCTTGGCAGCCATAGGTTGTGGCGTTATGGAATGCGGCATGAAAAAGATCATCATTCTCATCGTGGCGCTTTGCCTTGTGGCCAGTGGCATTTGGTTTGGTCTTGCTTATGCAAGCAAATCGACCATATCCGCATGGTTTGATGCACGCGAGGCCGATGGGTGGCTTGTGTCACATGATGCGATTGAGGTGAAGGGTTTTCCCCTAAACCTAAACGCGCGGATTCCCAATCTGGAACTGGCTGACCCCGAAACAGGATGGCTTTGGTCTGGACCTGAAATCTTGATCGACCAGAATTTGCGATCCGCAGGCGACATTGCCGTGACATGGCCAAGCCAGCATATATTCGCAACACCCGAGGCACGGTATGAGATTGCATCAGCGCTTTTTCGCTCTGATCTGGCGCTTGAGCCAACCCGCAATCTGGCACTCGCAACGGCGACAACGCAGCTGCGCGATCTAAGCATCGCAGAACCCCGAGACAATGGATCGCGCGCCAGTTTGAACGCGGCCTCCATCGAAATCACGCGGCTGGACGGGCAGGATCAGACCTATGATCTCGAAGCTTCGATTACAGAATTGTCCATTCCCGATGTGATCCGTGCACGTCTTGATCCTGCGTCATTGATGCCCGAAATCTTCAGCCAATCAACCCTTAAGGGTCGTTTTGGCTTTGACCGCCCTTGGGACATTTCCGCCCTAGAGCAAGCCCGCCCACAGGTCACTACAATCACCATCAGTGAGGCCACAGCCATTTGGGGGGACATGGTGCTGCGGGCTTCGGGCGATTTACAGGTTGATCCCCAAGGCATTCCCGAAGGGGAGCTGGCATTGCGTGCCGAAAACTGGCGCACAATGCTCGAAATAGCGCTGCGTGCAGGCGTGATTGGGCAAGATCTATACGACCTGCTCGATGGCGGCTTGGGGTTCTTTGCCCAACTGTCTGGGCGGCCAGAAAACCTCGACATCATCTTGCGCTTTAACGGCGGCGGCGTTTTTGCAGGACCCATTCCCATCGGCCCCGCGCCACGATTGATCCTGCGCTAGTCTTTCTTGCGCGCGATCCGTCCAAAATCAGGCGCATCCGTATCCTGACCCGCCTCAATAATGCCGCGCCGAATAGCACGGGTACGGGTGAAATAGGCGTGCAGATGATCCCCATCACCCCGCCGAATAGCGCGCTGCAGGGCAAATAATTCTTCGGTGAAGCGGCCCAAAATTTCCAAGGTCGCGTCTTTGTTGGACAAAAACACATCGCGCCACATGGTCGGATCAGAGGCCGCGATACGGGTGAAATCGCGGAAACCCGCCGCAGAATATTTGATCACTTCGCTATCTGTCACGCGGCGCAAATCATCAGCGACACCGACCATTGTGTAAGCGATCAAATGCGGCGTGTGGCTTGTGACCGCCAAAACCAGATCATGGTGATCTGCGTCCATTTCCTCCACTTTCGCGCCGCAGCCTTCCCAGAGCGCACGCAGGCGTGCCACCGCATCAGACGCGACATCCGCATCTGGGGTCAGCAGGACGTAGCGATTATCAAACAGCTCCGCAAAGCCAGAACGCGGGCCAGAATGCTCTGTCCCTGCAAGCGGGTGCGCAGGGATGAAATCCACCCCTTCTGGCAAATGCGGGGCAACCGCCTCGATCACCGCACGTTTCACAGACCCCACATCGGAGACGGTGGCACCTTCGGCCAAATGCGGGGCGATCTCGCGTGCAACATCCTCCATCGCGCCGACAGGCACGCAGAGAACCACCAAATCCGCGCCTGATACCGCGCTTGCCAGATCATCCGCGATACGATCACAAAGCCCGATTTCGCGCGCAATATCCCGCGTCTGGGGCGAGCGGGCATAGCCCACCACTTCACCTGCAAGGCCCGCGCGGCGCATGGCAAGTGACATTGAGCCTGCAATCAGGCCCAAACCGATCAGGGCAACACGGGTGTAAAGCTGGCTCATTCCGCCCCCCTAAAGGCGCGCATTGCCGCCAGAACATGAACATTATCCTCAGGCCGCCCGATGGTGATCCGCAACCCATGCGGGATTTTATAGGATTTCGGCGCCCGCACGATAATGCCGCGCGATTTGAAAAACGCATCAGCCGCATCGGCGATGGCCTCATCCTCAAATCGGGCCAGAATGAAATTCGCCTCACTGTCCGAGACTTCGATCCCCAAATCACGCAAACCACGCGTCAGGCTATCGCGCTCGGCATTGTTGATACGCACCGAATTTTGAGCAAATTCCTGATCCGCAATCGCGGCCTCTGCCCCCGCAAGTGCAAGGGTTGAGAGGTTAAAGGGTTGGCGCAGGCGGGTGAGAATTTCAATCAACCCTTTCACGCCATAGCCCCATCCCACCCGCAAGCCCCCAAGCCCATAAAGCTTGGAGAACGTGCGGGTCATCACGACATTGTCGCGCGCTGTTGCAAGGCTTGCACCGCCATCATAGCCATCGACAAATTCAGCATAGGCTGCATCGATAACCAACAAACATTTTGGCGGCATTGCATCGGCAAGCCGTGTCAATTCCTCAAGGCTCAGGAATGTGCCCGTTGGGTTTGCGGGGTTCGCGATAAACACCAGTCGGGTGCGTGGGGTGATCCCCGCGATAACTGCGTCAACATCGACACGGAAATCTGCCTCGGGCACCTCAACAGGCGTGGCACCCACCATCAGCGCACAGATACGATACATGGCAAATCCATGCTCGGTGAACAGAACCTCATCCCCCTGCCCTGCAAAAGCATGGCATAGAAACTGGATCACCTCATCCGAACCAACACCGCAAATGATACGATCAGGGTCAAGCCCGTGCAGCGCGCCTATAGCGGCCCGCAGCGCCGTATGGCCCGTGTCAGGATAGCGGTGCATATCCGCTGCCGCCGCCTCAATCGCCGCGCGGGCCTTGGGGCTTGGTCCAAACGGATTTTCGTTTGACGACAGTTTGATCGGGTTTTGATGCCCCTGAAGCGCACTTAATCCGCCCTGATAAAGGGCAATCTGCATGATCCCTGCTTTTGGGTCAGGATATGTGCCGCGCGCGCTCATGGATGCGATCCTCATTGTCAAATCACCCCCGCCTTCTAACGGGGCTTGCGCACCAAGGGAAGTTCCTGCGCGCAAATTCGCAGATCAGTAAAAGCTTTGCGGATCAATATCCACCGAGAGGCGCAGCTTGTTGGAATATTTCAACCCTGCAAGCCACTGCGCTAGCACCGCTTGAATGGGCGCGCCTTTCGGGGCTTTGACCAACAGCCGCACACGATGCCGCCCCCGCACCCGCGCAACAGGGGCGGGCGCTGGCCCATAGACCTGCGCCCCGATCTTGCGCAACGCGGCATCATGGCGGGCCAGATGATTGCCCAGATCAAAGCATTCCTTCACATCAGGGCTTGAGATGACAATCCCCGCAAGCCGCCCGTAAGGCGGCATCCCTGCTGCCTCGCGCATTGCGGCCTCTGCGCGCCAGAACCCCTCATCATCATTGGCCAGAATGGCAGTGATCACGGGGTGCTCAGGCTGATAGGTCTGCATCAAAGCGACCCCCGCTTTTTCTGCCCGCCCTGCGCGACCCGCCACTTGGCGCATCAACTGAAAACTCCGTTCAGAGGCGCGCAGATCAGAGCCGTGCAGCCCAAGATCAGCATCCACCACACCGACCAAGGTGAGATTGGGGAAATTATGCCCCTTCGCCACCAATTGCGTGCCGATGATGATGTCACATCCGCCTTCGGCTATTTCCGCAATCTGCGTCTTGAGCGCGCGGGCAGAGCCAAACAAATCCGATGACAGGATCGCCACGCGCGCCTGTGGAAACAGGGCTTGCGCCTCTTCGGCAATCCGTTCGACCCCAGGCCCCAAGGCCGTCAATTTCCCCTCAACGCAACAGGTAGGGCAGGCTTCGGGAATATCTTTGGTTTCGCCGCATTGATGGCACATCAACCGTTTTTGAAAGCGATGCTCCACCATGCGCGCATCACAGTGATCGCAAGCAATCTGCATCCCACAGGCGCGGCACAGCGTAATCGGCGCAAAGCCACGGCGATTGAGGAACAGCAAGCTTTGCTCTCCCGCCGCAATCCGCGCCGCAACCTCATGCGCCAAGGTCGGAGAAATCCATTGCCCCGAAGGCACATCCTCAAGGCGCATATCAATCGCGCTCATCTGTGGCAATTCAGACGCGCCAAACCGTGCGGGCAGATCAAAGCGCTCATATTTACCCGCCTCCGCATTCGCCCAAGTTTCGAGCGAAGGCGTGGCCGATGCCAAGATCACCTGCGCGCCTGCAACGGAACCGCGCAGAACAGCCATGTCACGGGCATTGTAGAACACGCCATCTTCTTGCTTGTAGGAGGCATCATGTTCTTCATCGACCACGATCAAACCCAAATCTCGGAACGGCAGGAACAGGCTAGAGCGCGCGCCAACCACCAATTGCGCGCCCCCTTCCCCCACCATTTTCCAGACGCGCCGCCGTTCGGCCATGGTGATCCCCGAATGCCACTCGGCAGGGCGCGCACCAAACCGCGCCTCAACCCGCGTCAGGAATTCCGCAGAAAGGGCAATCTCAGGCAAAAGGACAAGCGCCTGTTGGCCTTGCGCCAAGACCTCGGCCACCGCCTCAAGATAGACTTCGGTTTTGCCTGACCCCGTGACCCCTTTGAGCAAACTGGCGCCAAAACCGCGCGCGGCAATCTTTGTGCGCAGACGTTGCGAGATATCAGCCTGATCGCCACTGAGTTGCTTTCCCAAAAGGCGATGATCCAAGGCAGGGAAAGGTGTATCACGCGGGGCTTCCACTTGGGCGAGCGCGCCTTGCTCTACCAAGCCTTTGATCACCGGATTGCTGACACCCGCGGCCTGTGCAAGCTCCGATTGTGTCAGCGCAGCTCCGCCGTATTCTGCAATCACATCCATCACGCGGGCGCGGGCATCCGTCATGCGATCAGGTTGTTTTGCCCCACGTGTATAAAGCTTGCGCGCATTCGGTGTGGCCCCAAGGGCCGGCGCGCGTGTCGCCAAGCGCAGCATCGCCGACAAGGGCGTAAACGTATATTGCGCCGCGCGCTCTAAGAAGTGGCGCATCTCAACACGCATCGGAGCCACATCAAGCACGCTGGCAATTTTGCGGATTTTTGCGGGATCATAGCCCCCTTGCCCCATGCCCCATACCACGCCAATCACACGGCGCGGCCCAAGCGGCACCTCGACAAAGGCGCCAATCGCGCATCCCCCCTCTGGCGCGCGATAATCAAGGACACGGTCCAACGGCTCGGCCGTCAGCACGCCGACAAGCGTCCCTTCTTTGAAAAATTCATCTTCCATCGCGTTTGGCGTTCAATCTTTTTTGAAGTCAGGATCAAGCGGGGTATATGCAAAGAACCATGCAAGCGCCGCGATGAAAAGTGCCAAAACCACCACCCTCCGCCCCGTCATTTTCAAGAAGTGAAAAATAGGGCAGAAATCGGAAAAACTTTGGTGTAAGGTGGCGCGCGTAACGAGTAAGCAACACGGCAATAGATCGTGGCACAAACGAGATGCCCCCCAAAAGGCGGGGCGCGCAGAATGAGGCAAGGACAGTGACACAGAAAGCAGAAATGCTCGGCGATTGGCGTGAGCGCGTTCTAAAAGACCCCGAATTAATCCTAGAGGATCGCGACCTGATGCGCGTTCTGATCTCGGCCAATGACCGTTTGATGGGCGGCAATGTGGTCGATATGCGGGGCATCGCGATGGAGCGGTTGGAAAACCGCCTCGAAAGACTTGAGGACACGCATCGCTCCGTTATCGCGGCTGCCTATGAAAATCTTACGGGAACCCAACAAATTCACCGGGCCGTTTTGCGCGTCTTAGAAGCTGCGGATTTTGAGGATTTTCTCAAGATCACCGCGGCTGAGTTGCCCGAGATATTGCGCGTAGATCGCGCCAAGCTGGTCTTGGAAAGTCATGAAGCCGAAGAACGTGATCCCGATGATCTGAGCGGATTGGACGAAGTGTTGACCATCGTGCCCGAAGGCTTTGTGGATGCCTATCTCACAGGGGGGCGCGATATCCCGATGCGCCAAGTCACCTTGCGCGGTGCCAGCCCCCATGCCGAGCAGGTTTTCGGCACAGCCGCCGAATGGATCAAGTCTGAAGGATTGGTGCGCCTCAACATGGGGCCTGAACGTCTGCCCGCGATGTTGGCCTTTGCGGCGGAAGACCCACATCATTTCCGACCCAGCCAAGGCACGGATCTTTTGGCCTTCTTCGCGGGTGTGTTTGAACGTGTGATGCTCAAATACCTAGGCTAGGCCGATGTTAATCGCCCCCGCAACACGTGACCTATTGCAGCGATGGTTGACCCATCTGCGCGGGGTAGAGGGTCGCGCGCCCGCCACCATCGAGGCCTATGCGCGCGATCTGCGTGACTTCTTGGAATTCCAAGCCACTCATGATCCCGATCATCGCACACCCGATGGATTAAAATCCCTAAGCCTGCGCGATATGCGCGCCTATATGGCAGCGCAACGGGGACGCGGGGTTGGTGCGCGATCCTTGGCGCGGGGGCTGTCTGCGGTGCGCAGTTTTTATAATTGGTGGTCCGACCGTGACGGGTTTGATGCTTCCGTGGTGCTGTCGATCCGCGCGCCGCGCTATCAACGCGGCCTGCCGCGCCCCTTGAGCGAGGGGGATGCGCATAATCTGCTCGCACAGGTGGAAACGGGCGACACAAGGCCTTGGGTGCAAGCGCGCGATCTGGCGCTTGTGACCCTGCTCTATGGGTGCGGGTTGCGCCGTGGGGAGGCTTTGTCCCTATCAGGCGCCATGCTTCCCTTGGGAGAGGTGTTGCGGATACGCGGCAAGGGCAACAAGGAGCGCGAGTTGCCCGTGATCCCCGCCGCTCGCGAGGCGGTCGCACGCTACGCCGCGCTATGTCCCTTCGATCTGGACGCGGACAGCCCCCTGTTTCGTGGGATACGGGGCGGACCGCTCAACGCACGCATTGTGGCCTTGATTGTAGAACGTGCGCGGCTGCAATTGGGTCTGGCCGCAAGTGCCACACCCCATGCCCTGCGCCACAGCTTTGCCACGCATCTGTTGAATGCGGGCGGGGATTTGCGCGCGATCCAAGAACTTCTGGGTCATGCAAGCCTGTCCACAACACAGGCCTATACGGCGGTGGACAACAAGCGCTTGATGGATATCTACAGGGCCGCACACCCAAAGGGTGCAACGGCTTAATCGGCCTCGCGGCTGCGGATGATCTTGGCGAATGGCTCAAAAATCGAGGCTGCGCCCGCGATCAAATGACCATCCTCCATCAAATCTTGACCTTGGCGCATCGGTTCCACGAAACCACCCGCTTCGCGCACGATCAGCAAACCAGCCGCGAAATCCCATGGTTTGAGGTGGTAATCCCAGAACCCATCATAGCGCCCTGCCGCGACATAGGCCAAATCCAGCGACCCTGCCCCAAGACGCCGTACACCTGCGCAGACAGGCAAAAGCTGCCCCATATCGCGCAGAACGGCGGGCAGATATTTTTGCGTGCCAAAAGGCACACCCATGGCGAAAATCGAGTCGATCAACTTGGTGCGCCCTGAAACGCGCATACGCTGGCTGTCGTTCAGCCATGCACCCGCCCCTTTCTCGGCATAGAACAATTCATCGCGGCTTGGGTCGTAGACCACTGCCGAAACGATCTCGCCCTTATGCTCGAGTGCAATGGACACCGCCCAATGGGGCAAACCATGCAGATAATTCGTGGTGCCATCAAGCGGGTCGACAATCCAACGGCGCGTTGGGTCCGTTCCTGCAATCTCGCCCCCTTCTTCGCCCAAGAACCCGTAATTGGGGCGCGCGCCCATCAATTCCTCGCGCAACAATTCCTCAGCGGCACGGTCTGCACGGCTGACAAAATCCCCTGGCCCCTTGGAGGACACCTGTAGGTTCTCGACCTCGCGAAAATCTTTGAGCAAGCTACGCCCCGCTTTGCGGGCTGCTTTGATCATAACATTGAGATTGGCCGAACCTTGCATCTTCGATTTCCTTTCGGGCGGGCAAAAAGCCCAAGCAACAGGCGCGCCCTATAGCCCGCGACTGCGCCACTGCCAAGGGTGCAGGGCTGTGAATTCCTCAAAAACTGTGCAGGCCTCAGCCGCGCCGTTGAAGTTTTGGCGGCTCCGTGCGTGCGAGGCGCAGCACATTGGCCACGAAGGGCTTGGCCGTGTCCTCGGCCCTTGTGGCCCCATAGAGCCGTTTGGTGACACCCGTTTTGGTCAGAGGTTTGGCCACGATGGAGGCATTTTGCACAGCTTGCCCGCGCACCACCCAATCGGGCAACACCGCCACACCCCGCATGGAGGCGACCAAAAGCACAATCACGGCGGACAACTCGACCCGCCTGATTGCTTTTGGTTCAACACCCGCGGGCATCAAAACTTCGGTGAACACATCAAGCCGCGCACGATCAACGGGATATGTGATCAAGGTCTCCTGCGCGAAATCCTCGGCGCTGATGAAATCCTTTTGTGCAAGCGGATGGTCTTTAGAACAGATGAAAACAGGCTCGTAATCAAAGAGCGGGGTAAAATCGACCCCGTCCAAATCTTCGGGGTCGGAGGAGACAACCAAATCCACCTCCTCACGCAGAAGCGCAGGCAGGGCCTCGAATTGCAATCCAGGGCGAATATCGACATCAATCTCAGGCCATGACGTGCGAAACGCCTCAAGCACGGGCAAAAGCCAGTCAAAACAGGCGTGACATTCGATGGCGATATGCAGCCGCCCCGACTTGCCCGACCGAAGCCCTGAAAACTCATCCTCCAGTGCCTCAATGCGCGGCAAAACCTCCTCGGCCAAGCGCAACAGCTTCATCCCCGCGGCGGACAGTTTCATCGGCTTGGATCGGCGCACGAACAATTCCAACCCCGCCTGATCCTCAAGCCCCTTGATCTGATGGCTCAAAGCACTTTGCGTGATGTGCAACTGATCGGCGGCTTTGGCGAGGCCACCACATTCATGGATCGCTTTGATCGTGCGCAGGTGGCGAAACTCTATATGCATATCATCCTCATATTGATGATGAGTTTTATGAATTTGCTTCACTGAGCATCTCTATGCGACAAGATCGCAAGCAATTCAAGGATTTCAGAATCACCATGTCCGCACCGCGTATTTCATTCGAATTCTTTCCGCCGCAGTCGATTGAGGCCTCTTTCCGTCTGTGGGACACATTGGGCAAGCTTGCCCCGCTCTCGCCCGAATTCGTTTCCGTGACCTATGGCGCAGGTGGGACAACACGGGATTTGACCCATGACGCGGTAAAAACCATCCACGCCAATTACGGCGTGGCGGTTGCGGCCCATCTCACCTGCGTGAACGCCACCCGCGAGGAAACCTTGGCCATTGCAGACAGCTATGCCGAGGCAGGCGTGACCGAGATCGTGGCATTGCGCGGCGATCCACCCAAGGGCGCAGGTAAATTCACACCGCATCCCGAGGGCTTTGCAAGCTCGGTTGAATTGGTCGAAGCCTTGGCCAAAACGGGTAAGTTCCATTTGCGTGTCGGGGCCTATCCAGACCCCCATCCAGACGCAGAGAACCTGCAAGCTTGCGTGGATTTCCTCAAGCGCAAGGTGGATGCAGGCGCAAATTCCGCAATCACGCAGTTCTTCTTCGAAGCGGATACATTTTTCCGCTTCCGTGATGCCTGTGCAAAGGCAGGGATCACAGCACCCATTATCCCTGGTATTTTGCCCATCAACAATTGGACCCGCGTGCGCCGCTTTGCCGCCGCTTGTGGGGCGCATATCCCCGCATGGGTGGATGAGGCCTATGAAAAGGCGATCCGCGATGACCGCGAAGCGCTTTTGTCCACCGCGCTCTGCACGGAGTTGTGCTCGGACCTGATCGAAGGTGGGGTTGAGGATTTGCATTTCTACACGCTCAACACCCCCGAATTGACCCGTGACATTTGCGCCGCACTTGGCGTGACCCCAAAACAGGCCTTGGCCGAAGTGGCCTAAATATCCAAACGGACACCCCGAGTTGGGTGTCCGTTTTTTCATCTGGCCTGTTTAATCGAAAAGCTTTATGCAGCGCCCTATGACAGTCAAAACACATCACATCACGCAAACGCGTCACCGACGCTAAGGCTTTGGCCTGACCCCACCAAAAACGGTGTGGGTTTTGGTGTTTTTTGTCACGCTGCCCTTGCGCAGCAGATATTTCCTCTGTTCAATCCCGACTTTCACAAAACCGCATATGACGCGGTCAACCACAAGGATTTCCGAGCGATGACTTCCTCGATTCTTCCAACCTATAACCGCACCCCGCTTTCCTTCGTGAAGGGTGAAGGCGCTTGGCTGGTCGAGGCAGATGGTCGCCGATTTTTGGACATGACAGCGGGCATCGCCGTCAATGCGCTGGGCCATGCCCATCCTAAACTTGTCCAAGCCCTGAGCGATCAAGCGCAAAAACTGTGGCACGTCTCAAACCTATACAGGATCCCAGAGCAGGAAAAACTGGGCGATCTCTTGACTGAAAACACCTTCGCGGATCGGGTGTTCTTCACCAATTCTGGCACCGAAAGCGCCGAGTTGGCCATTAAAATGGCGCGTAAATATCATGCCGAGAAGGGCGCCACGCATCGTGTTGAGATTGTCGCCTTTGAGGGCGCGTTTCATGGCCGCTCAACGGGCGCGATTGCAGCGGCAGGGTCTGAGAAGATGGTCAAGGGTTTTGGCCCTTTGATGCCACATTTTACACATTTGAAATGGGGCGATCACGCGGCGCTTGAGGCGGCCATCACCGATCAAACCTGCGCCGTGATGATCGAGCCCATTCAAGGCGAAGGCGGCATTCGCCCTGTGCCTGAGCAATGCCTAAAAGGTCTGCGTGATCTGTGCGACAAGACGGGCACATTGCTGATCTTTGATGAGGTGCAATGCGGGATGGGCCGCACGGGGCGGCTTTTCGCCCATGAATGGGCAGGTGTGACCCCCGATATCATGATGGTTGCCAAAGGCATCGGCGGCGGCTTTCCGCTGGGCGCGGTTCTGGCCACCGAGGATGCGGGCAGCGGCATGGTCGCGGGCAGCCATGGGTCAACCTATGGCGGCAATCCTTTGGCCTGCGCGGTTGGCATCGCCGTCATGGAGGCCATGCTAGAGGATGGATTCTTCGACCATGTCTCGCGCGTCAGCGGTGCTTTGCGTCAGGGCCTAGAAGGGTTGATTGCCCAATTCCCCCATCATCTGGAAGAGGTGCGCGGCAAAGGTCTGATGCTGGGCCTGAAGTGCAAAATCAGCAACCTTGACCTCGTGCGCGCCGCGCAAACCCAATTGATGCTCAGTGTGCCTGCTGCGGACAATGTGGTGCGCCTACTGCCCCCCCTCACCTTGAGCGAAAACGAAGCGCAAGAGGCGGTCACCCGCCTGTCGCTTGCGCTTGAAGCCATTGACGCAGGCGCGTGATCGCCGCCGCGAACGAAAGACAACAGGATGAACCATTTTCTCGATATCCACAAAACCGCACCTGCCGATTTGCGGGCTATGATCGACCAAGCCGCCGCGATGAAGCAGGCGCGGGCAGGCAGGCCCAAAGGTGCCGCTGATGACGCACAGCCGCTTGCGGGCCATATGGTGGCGCTGATTTTTGAAAAACCCTCAACCCGAACGCGGGTCTCTTTTGATGTGGGGGTGCGCCAAATGGGTGGCCAATCCATGGTGCTTTCGGGCAGCGAGATGCAACTTGGCCATGGCGAAACCATTGCAGATACAGCGCGGGTTTTATCGCGCTACGTTGATCTGATTATGATCCGCACTTTCGAGGAGGATGTGTTGTTGGAATTGGCCGAGAATGCCACTGTGCCTGTCATCAACGGGCTGACCAACCGCACCCACCCGTGCCAGATCATGGCCGATATCCTGACCTATGAAGAACATCGCGGGCCGATTGCAGGCAAGAAAGTGGTCTGGTCGGGAGATGGCAACAATGTCTGCGCCTCGATGATCCATGCCGCAGGGCAGTTTGGGTTTGACCTGACCTTTACAGGCCCCGAAACCCTTGATCCTGAGCGTGTCTTCGTGGAAGAAGCCCGCGCCAAAGGCTCGAAAATCGAAATTGTGCGCGATCCTGCGCGTGCCGTGGAAGGGGCCGATTTGGTGGTGACAGACACATGGGTGTCGATGCATGACAGCCAGACCACCAAGGAACGCCGCCACAACCAATTGCGCCCTTATCAGATCAATGCCGCCCTGATGGCCCATGCCAAGGAGGACGCATTGTTCATGCATTGCCTGCCTGCGCATCGGGGCGAAGAAGTCACCAATGAGGTGATGGATGGTCCGCAATCCGTGATCTTTGACGAGGCCGAAAACCGTCTTCATGCGCAAAAGGCGGTGATGCGTTGGTGTCTTGGTCTTTAACTTTTGAGGCGATAGCCTGAACGGAACATCGCCCAAGCCGCAAAGGCAATGGCCAGCGTGGCGCCGCCTGCAACAGCCAGCCCCAAAACGGGGCTGCTGTCTGACACGCCCAGAACCGAGTAGCGCAGACCGTCAATCAGGTAGAACACAGGGTTCACATGGCTCACCACATAGAGCCATTGGGGCAGGCCCTCGATGGAATAAAACGTGCCCGACAGAAAACTCAGCGGGGTCACGATGAAATTGGTTATCGCTGCAATCTGGTCAAATTTTTGCGCGATGATCCCCGCGACCACGCCCACCAGCCCAAGAAATGCGGCGCCGAGGACCACAAAAACCAAGGCCCATATCGGATGGGCCATGCCAAGTCCGATGAACGGAAAAATGACCGCCATGGTGCAAAGGGCGACCATAAACCCGCGCGCAACCCCACCCGCCATATAGCCAAGAACCAGTTCCAACGGGCTGAGGGGGGGCATCAATGTATCAACGATATTGCCCTGCACTTTTGAAATGACAATCGAGGAGGAGGTGTTTGCAAAAGCGTTTTGAATGACGGTCATCATCACAATGCCAGGTGCAATGAAATGCACGAAGGACACGCCCATAACGTCACCACGCTGCGTTCCGATGGCGAGCGAAAAAATCGCGATGAACAGGCCCGCCGTGACCAGAGGTGCAAGCAAGGTTTGGCTCCAAACTGTGGCAAAGCGCATCACTTCGCGCCAGATCAAGGTGTAAAGGCCCAACCAATTCATCTGGCCAAATCGCCGCGCGCCCATTTCTGTGCTCATGTTCTGCTCTCCATCGAACCGCCCATCTGTGTTCTTTGTGCCAGAGGTAGAGCAGGGCCATCGGCACCTCAACCCCTCTGAAGCTGTGGATAAACGCAAACCGCCACGCCGCTGCAGGGTTTTGCCCTTGTTTTGGCCCCTTGTTTTGGGCCATGGTCCCGTTAGAATAGGGGTTCACTTTTGGGTTCAAAAGGTCGATATCCCGTTTTTTGTATCTGGCGCATTGCGCGCCAATACACGATCGGCCCAAAAGGCCAAATTGCCATGTCTGATGCAGGAGGGACATGATGTCCTGGACCGATGAGCGCGTAGAGCTACTCAAGAAAATGTGGGCGGAAGGTCAATCCGCAAGCCAAATCGCCAAGGAGCTTGGCGGTGTGACCCGCAACGCGGTGATCGGCAAAGTGCATCGTCTGGGGCTGTCGAACCGCTCCACAACGACCACAACACCTGCGCCGAAATCGGTGAAGGAGACCAAAGCACCCGCCGAGCCAAGCGCAGCGAGCGCGCGCGCAAACGCAAAACGCGATTTGAGCGCCGAGGCGCCAGCTGCCAGCAAGGCGCGGTCTGCACCAGACACCAAACCAATGGCCGAGGCGGCGAGCAGCGTTCCCGCACCGCGTGCCAATAATGTCACCCCATTGCGCAAGCCGATTGTTCCAGCAGGTCAGCCGCTACCACCGCAACCTTCGGCCAATGAAATCAGCCCTGAGGCCTTGGCCAAGGTCAAGGAAGTTGAAACCCACGCCAAACGCATCAGCCTGATGGAATTGACCGAACGCACCTGCAAATGGCCCATCGGGGATCCCGCCACCGAGAATTTCTATTTCTGCGGCCTGCCTGTGCAACAGGGCAAACCCTATTGCGAGGCGCACGTGGGCGTGGCGTTCCAACCGATGAGCACCAGACGCGATCGCCGCCGCTGATACCAAAAAGGGGGCCAACGCCCCCTTTTTAGGTTTGGAGCGTGCTGACAATTTCCTCCACGATCTGTTCGATATCCTCGGGCCCGAGACGGGTCTTGGAGATGCGCAGAATTTCCGATGACGCGGTTTCATAAGCGCGCAATCGGGCATAGGCGGGGTCATAGTGGCACTGGATCAAGGCCAATGCGAGCTCCGACCATGCGCCACGCGCAATCATCTCTTGCCAAGCATCCAGACGTTCCTGACTTTGAAGCCCTTTTAGATGGGCAAGCCTTGCAGAAAACTCCGTTTTATCCGCCGTTAAATCGGCATAAGCCCGCGCCAAATATGCTGCGCGGGCCGTGTCCTTGATGTCCAGCATGATCCGCGGGCTGTCACGCATCGCGGCCCATAGACTGGGCGGTATCCGCAACCGCCCGATGCGCGCGGATTCTGCCTCAATCACAACGGGGCGGGCGGGATCGAAGCCTGCAATCATACCCGCAATCGCGCTTTCATAGGCTTTCTGACTGGGCTGCCCGCCCGCCATCTCGCCAAGGCTAGAACCACGGTGAGCGGCCAGCCCCTCCAAATCCAACACTTGCACATCGCGCCGCGCGAGATGGTGGAGGATTTCGGTCTTGGCGCTGCCTGTATTGCCATCTAGGCGGATGACACGGAACCCGATCGGATCATGATACAGCCGCGCCACAACCAAACGGCGATAGGCCCGATAGCCCCCTTCAACCACTTCTGCCCGCCATCCAATCTGCCGTAAAATCGTGGCAAAGGCACCTGAGCGCTGCCCGCCACGCCAACAATAGACCAAAGGCCGCCATGACCCATCATACTGGGCAAGCTGTGTTTCAATATGGTGCGCCGCATTGCGTGCCACCAAGGCCGCACCGATCTTGCGCGCGGCAAAGGGACTGTCCTGTTTATAGACTGTGCCCACCCATGCGCGCTCCTCATCAGAAAGCACGGGGCAGTTGATCGCGCCAGGAATATGATCTTCGGCAAATTCTGACGGGCTGCGCACGTCAATGATCGTGTCAAACGCCGCCAAAGCGGAAGCCGTCAATCCATCCAATGTGATCATGATGACAGGCCTGCGGGGATCAGGATCGCCCGAAAATCATTGACATTGGTATGGGTCGGACCTGTGGTGATCACCCCGTCCGCTGCCTCGAAAAAACTTAGGCTGTCATGGCCCACAAGATAGGCCAATTTGTCGAAAGCCGCGCTGGCTTTGGCGACACGCGGCGACCATATCGCGCCTGCATTTTGACCAGCCCCATCAATCCCATCCGTATCACAGGCCAAAGCATACAGACCTTCGGGCGCGTGCGCAGCAAAAGACAACAGAAATTCCGAATTCCGCCCGCCCCGCCCTGCTTTGCTTTGGCCAAGGGTCACTGTGGTTTCCCCCCCAGACAGCAGCAGCACGGGCGCGGCAAACGGGACACCATGGCGCAAGATTGATTGCGCAATCCCTGACATGGCTTGGCCCAAATCGCGCGCTTCCCCCTCCAAGGCATCGCCCAAAATCACCACATTCAGGTCAGGCCAAAGCGCCTGCGCATGGGTCTGCGCGGCACGCAAAGCTGCCATGGGCGTTGCGATCATATGGGTCTGCGCCGCAGCGAACACAGGGTGATCCACAGGGGGGGTTCCCGTCCCTGTCTCAAGAAAGGCCGCAACCTTTGGCGGCAAATCAAGGCCAAAGCGCGCAACAACCGCTTGCGCCTGTGCGAGAGTGGAGGGGTCAGGCACAGTCGGCCCAGAGGCGATAATGGCGGGATCATCCCCTGGCACATCGGAAATCAACAGCGTGACCACTTGCGCGGGATGGGCCGCCACGGCCAGATGCCCGCCCTTGATGGCAGATAGGTTTTTGCGCAACAGATTCATCTGCGAGATAGAAGCACCTGACCGCAACAGCGCCTGATGCACCGCCTGTTTATCCGCCAAGCTCACCCCTTCAGCGGGCGCGGCCAAAAGGGCCGAACCGCCGCCCGAAATAAGAAACAGCGCCAGATCATTCGCGCCAAGCCCCCGCGCCATATCGAGCATCCGCCGCGCGGTGGCTTCACTGGCCGCATCAGGCACGGGGTGAGCGGTTTCCACCACCTCAATCCCTGCCAAGGGCAAGCGTGCGCCATGCGGCACGGCGATCAGCCCCTCACATGGCCCCCATGCGGCCTCCACCGCCTGTGCCATGCGCGCGGTTGCTTTGCCCGCACCCATCACCACAACACGCCCCTTGGGACGTTGCGGCAAAAACGGCGCCAAGATGGCACGCGGGTCAACGGCCAAAATGGCCGCGTCAAAAACTGCGCGTAAAAACCCTTCCAAATCGGACGGATTGGCCATCAGCTTAGATGTCCAATCCGTGCAATTTGCGGAAGCGCTGGATCAGGCTGGACGTATCCCAACGCCCGCCTCCCAAGGCCTGCACATCGCCGTAATATTGATCAACCATTGCGGTAACAGGCAGGGATATACCCAATTCCTTGGCCTGGCCCAGCGCGATAGACAAATCCTTGCGCATCCAATCCACCGCAAATCCATGATTGAATTTATTGTCCACCATCGTCTCAGCGCGATTGGCCAATTGCCAAGACCCGCCTGCTCCTTGCGAGACCAGCGCGGCCACTTTCTTGGCATCAAGCCCTGCCTGCATGGCAAAGAACAGCCCCTCGGATACGGCTTGAATTGCACCCGCGATGCAAACCTGATTGATCATCTTGGTGATTTGGCCATTGCCCAAGTCCCCAAAATGCACAGTCGCCTTGGAATAGGCAGCCACAACCGCCTCCGCCCGCGCGAAATCGGCATCTGCCCCCCCGCACATGATAGCAAGCTGTCCGTTTTCTGCGCCTGCCTGACCGCCCGAGACAGGGGCATCTACCCAGCCCACACCCGCCGCCGCCGCCGCCGCGCCCAGTTCACGGGTCACAATCGCGGAAACCGTGGTGTGATCGACATAAAGCGCGCCCTTGGCCATCCCTGCCAAAGCGCCATCTGCCCCCAAAACAACGGCGCGCAGATCGTCATCATTGCCGACACAAGACAAAACAACATCCGCGCCTTCGGCCGCCGCACGCGGCGAAGTCGCAAAAGACCCGCCATATTCCGCGGCCCATTTTTCCGCCTTGGCGGTGGTGCGGTTATAGACGGTCACCGCGTGACCTGCCTTTTGCAAATGCCCCGCCATGGGGTAACCCATGACACCCAAACCCAAAAATGCCAATTTTGCCATGATCTTGTCCCTCCCTCAGCACTACATTTACCTATCCTAGCCCGCTGCGCAGCACGAGCAAGGCTTAGATCAGCCAGAACAAGCTGATGGCAGGGACAGCCACCAAAAGCACCACACGCAGCAGATCACTGGCCACGAAATAAACAACGCTGCGATAGGTGTCTGCAACAGGTGTCTCGCGATCCAACCCCGAGATCACGAAAAGGTTCATCCCGACAGGGGGGGTGATCAGGCCCGTCTCGACCACAATCAGCACCAGAATGCCAAACCAAATTGCGACAAGTTCCGCCTCCATCTGGGCGACCCGTGCTTCGGTCAGGCGCACGCCCAAGGCGCGGGCGCTCTCTGGATCAAGGGGCACAGCCGCCTCTATGGCAGCACGCGCTTGCGCCAATAGGTCGGCACCAAATCCCGACACATCACCCTGCAAAACCTTGGCCACCGCATCCAGTTGCAAGGCCGTGAAATCAAGGAAACCGAAATCCAAAGACAGGATCACAGGGAAAAATATCGGGATTGTCAGCAAGATCATCGAGAGGCTGTCCATCACACAGCCGAAAATCAAATAAAGCGCCAAGATCAAGATCAGGATCACATAGGGGTTCCAGCCCAATCCCGACACCCATTCGGCCAAGCCTTGCGGCACCTGCGTAAGCGCAAGGAACCCATTGAAATACGCGGCCCCAAGAATAATGAAGAAGATCATCGCGGTCGTGCTGGCCGTGGCAAGAAGGCTTTCGATGAAACTGTCACGCGACAGTCCCCCTTGTGCCCACGCCACCGCACCCGCCCCTAAAGCGCCGATTGCCGCCCCTTCGGTCGGGGTGAATACGCCCCCGTAAATCCCGCCCACCACAGCCAGAAAAACCGCAAAAACTGGCCATGTTGCACGCAAGGCGCGCAGACGTGCGGGCCATGATGCACGCGGGGTCAGCCTGCCCTCCGCTGGATGGCGGCGCATATAAATCGCGATGGCGGCCGCATATCCCACCGCCGCCAAAATACCTGGAACCAAGGCAGAAATGAACAGTTTCGCAATATTCTGTTCGGTCAGGATCGCGTAGATCACCAAGACAATCGAGGGCGGGATCAAAATACCCAACGTGCCCCCCGCCGCCAAAGTGGCCGTGGCGAAGCCCCCTGAATAGCCCTGCGCGCGCAACTCGGGTAAGGCCACGCGCCCCATTGTGGCTGCCGTGGCCAAGGAGGAGCCGCAAATCGCTCCAAAGCCCGCACAGGCCCCAACAGCGGCCATCGCCACCCCACCCCGCCGATGCCCAAGAAAAGAGGCCGCCGCATCAAACAAGGCGCGGCTCATCCCGCCCAATGTGGCGAAATGGCCCATCAGCAAGAACATCGGAATAATCGAAAGCGCATAATTGGAAAAGGTTGTGTAGCTCTCACTGCGCAGCCGCGCCAATGCCAGACTGGCATCGCCTTGCACCGCCACAAGACCCAAGAAGCCTACACCAAACATAGCAAGACCGATGGGAATGCGCAAAAAGATGAGCGCAAGCAAAGCGGGAAAGGACAGAATACCGATCCAAAGATCACTCATCGCGCATGATCCCGCGCGTTGCGGATAGGGCCACATAGCCTGTGACGAAAACGGCAACTGAGGCTGCCACCACGCCTGCGGCCTGGGGTATCCAAACAGGCAGACCCAAAATAAAGCTCGTTTGTCCCGATTGATATTTGGACCATGTCCCAAGGCCAAGCATCACGGCGATCACGCAAAAGGCAAGGGCAAACCCCCAAAGTCCCAGAAGATGGGTCAGGCGGCGCAAGCCCTGCGGCATATAGGGGGCAAAAAGATCAACGCGGGCGTGTGCGTGGTGCAGCGCCGCCCATGGCATGAAGGCAAAAACCACAAAGCCCATTCCCGCCTCAACCCATTCATAATCGCCCCGTATGGCACCAATGCCCAGATCCAACAGATGCCCCGCTGCGGGAACCGTGTCGCGGAGTGGATGCAACAGGTCTGCGATGGTGCGCCCAAATACCGACACCCCCACCATCAGGATCACAGCACAGAGCACAGCCCCCCCTAAGAGCGCCATGGATTTGGCTAAGGCTTGCACAAGTTGATCGACCATGGGGCGGGCTTTTACCCCCTTTGTCCGTTCACGGATTTTGCGCCTCATATTCCGCCATCAGCGCGCGCGCTTCGTCAATGAGGGCCTGCCCATCGCGTCCTTGGGCCGCCATATCCGCAACCCATGCGGCGTAAACAGGGGCGGCCAAGTCGCGCCACTCCACGGCATCAGCTTCGGCAATGGTGGTGATCTGATTGCCCAATTCCACCGCGATGTCACGGGCAGGTGCATCTGCGGCTTGCTGTGTTTGCCCCGCAAAGACCGAGAAGTCCAATCCCGAATTGGCGTCAATCACCGCCTTCAGATCATCTGGAAGACCCGCATATACATCCTTGTTCATCGCCATGACAAAGGTCAGGTTGTAGACGGCTGGCCCTTCAAATTCAGTGTGGTAACTGATCAATTCCGCGACACGCACCGAGGATGTCACTTCCCACGGGAAAGTCGCGCCATCAATCACCCCGCGCGACAGCGCCTCTGGCACGGCAGGGGCAGGCATTCCGACAGGCTCCGCACCGAGTTGTTCGAGCAACTGGTTCACAGGGCGCGAACCGCCGCGCATTTTCATCCCTGCAAGATCGGAAGGCTCAAGGATAGGCGCATTCGCATGAAAGACACCTGGCCCATGCACCCAAGTGCCAAGCACATGGTAATCGGCAAACTCCCCTTGGGCCATATGCCGTTCAAACATCGTCCAATAGGCATAGGACGCGGCGGCGGCATCCGCCACCATGAAGGGCAGTTCAAACACCTCCGTGGTTGGGAAGCGTCCCGGCGTATACCCCACCACGGTCCATACGATATCCGCCACGCCATCGCGCAGCTGGTCAATCAATTCGGGGGGCGTGCCGCCAAGTTGCATGGATGGGTAGTGATCAATCGCAATGCGCCCACCTGAAGCCTGTTCCACATTCTCGGCCCAGACATCCAAAATTTGCGCAGGCACCACGGATTGTGCAGGCAGGAATTGGTGCAAGCGCAAGGTCACCTCCTGCGCCGCAAGCAACTGAGGGCAACCCGCCACCCCAAAAAGCGCCAGAAAAGCCACGCGCAGCATATGCGCCGCCGTCATCCGCGTCCCTGTGAGATTAGATTTCTCTGCAATCACCAAATCACCCCCCAATTCATCTTGCTGTGATAACCAGACCGACAAGCCCCGCAATGGACCATCAAAAAGGTGATAAACCCTGCCCTATGCAATGTGAAACCCATATTTCACATCCCCACAGGGCAAGGCGACCACCACCGTCACAGCACCCCAGCTGATAAGCAGAAAAAAAATATCAGATTGATTTAGGCGTATTCTTTCATCAGCCGTGAGCGCAATGCGAAAAAGCTTTCGGCCTCCGCCTTGAGCGCGCTTGAAAGAGTTAGGGTCTTACGGCTTTTCTTCGCACCGAATTGAACATCCAACGCGCCGTTCGATATCTGCGCCCGCAAGAAATTCGACAGCGTCAAACGGGTCACGCTGCCTGTTTTGCACATATCAATATAATCATTGATCCCGTAGGTTTCATCACCATCCAAAACGTAAATATTGCACAAGAGTTCCCAATGAGATGGGGACCGCATAAAGCCTTTCAAGATCGGAAAGCGGCCTGAATCCGCCAACACATTCAATTCCGCAAGCGCCATTTGCTTTGACATTTATATGTCCTCACCAACACAAAATTACACAAAACCCGTCCCACCTGGGAGGTTAACTAACGTGAGCCTATAAAATTCCTACCTATCGGAAAAGATCAAAATGATAATTTTTTACAAGGGCATAAAATCAGCGCATTTTTTGACAAATAAAAGGCGCACAGGGCTATGCCCCATGCGCCTTTGCGCTTCCCCAGTCGTTTTACGTCCCCAGTCTTACCGTGCGACCCGAGGGCCAATCGGTCAAACAACGCCCATGCTCAACACCGCCAGCACAATCAGCGCCAAAAACAATTTCGCAAATGACGTCAGCATATTGCGCGCCGATGAACGGCGGTAGCTGCGACCACTCGGATCGAACATCCTCTTGTCCCCTAATTTTCCCCAGTCATATCGTTCGTGAAAAATTGGGTAGCACATGATTCGTGCATAAAAAATATATGGAAACATACATATCGTTTTGCGAGGATTGCATCAAAACTGGAGGTCACTAAAGCTGGGGATTTTCGTGGGGTCAGACAGATGCATGGTGTGATCATTAT
This sequence comes from Rhodobacteraceae bacterium XHP0102, assembly GCA_025751475.1. Classification (GTDB taxonomy): domain Bacteria; phylum Pseudomonadota; class Alphaproteobacteria; order Rhodobacterales; family Rhodobacteraceae; genus M30B80. The sequence continues at coordinate 257,062 of JAOWLD010000001.1, read as the reverse complement.
CGAGGATAAGACCGAGATCATGACACGGCTTGAACTCGCGGTGAACAACACGGAAGGGTTACAGGTCGTGGCGACAGCAACGCATCTGCAGGACGGCATTAACATGATCTACGAACACCGCCCCCGCGTTGTTCTGATTGATCTGGGCCTGCCAGACGGGTCAGGAATTGATGCGATTGCCGCTGCACGCCAAGCCGATTGGGCCATTGATACATTGGTCATTTCTATCTTTGGGGATGAGGCGCGAGTCGTTGAGGCCATCCGCGCGGGGGCAAAAGGCTACATCCTCAAAGGCGGCGCCCTCGATACGGTCGGCGAAGATATCCACGCCATTATAAACGGTGGCAGTCCGATCAGCCCCGCAATTGCCCGTCACCTTTTGGGCATCGTCTCGCGGGAATATCGCAACACCGAAAGTGACAGGGATGATTGCCCTTTGAGTGAGCGCGAGATGGAAATCCTCAATGCCGTGTCGCGCGGATACAAACGGCGTGAGATTGCCGAAAAGCTCTCGATCAGCGAGGGGACGGTCGGCAATCACATCAACTCAATCTATCGCAAACTGGGTGTTGGCTCCAGCCTGCAAGCGGTGGCAACGGCCACGCGCATGGGCCTGTTGTAATGACCTCATCCGCCTCTTTGGGTCGCACGGATCAGATCACCGTCAAGAACCTTGTCCTCGGCGCGCTCATTACTGGGCTACTCACAGCTGCGGTTTTCTTGCTGTTTGTCGTAGCCAAATTCGGCACCATCACCGAGATTGACGGCGCACGGAAAATAAACGCCGTTGAAATCTGTCAAATGACTGGGGACCGGATGGACTGCGATGGCGGCAAGGTTGCGCCCCTTCCCTATCTCATCCCTGCGCGGGGCAGCGCTGATCTGGTGGACCGTTATTTTCGGGTGACGGTAGATATTGCCGAACTTGAACACCCTTTGGCCCTCTACGTCCCACGCGTCACACGGGCACTCAGCATCACCGTAAACGAGGCGCAGATTTTACCAATGCCTGCGCTTGAGGCGCGACAATGGAACCGTGCCATATTGGTCGATGTCAACGATGCCACGCTCACAGGGGATCAGGTCACGCTGGAGTTGCATCTGCGCGGCTACGGTCAAGAAGGCGTGCAAATATGGCCCTTCTTCATCGGTCCTTCCGAAATGCTGAGTCAGAGGAAAATCCTCAGTGATCGCATCGCTGTCGATCTGGCCGTGTTCGCGCAAGGCATGATGGTGCTGCTTTTGATCGGCCATCTGATCGTGCGCCGCGCACTGCAAGATGAGGAGGTGCATCTCTGGCTGGCGGCCTCCGCTTTTTGTGCGGTGGTATTCCTAACCCATTACGCCCACCCAATGCCATTTATCCCCTACCCGATCTGGACCGTGATTTGGACAACCGCGCCTGCGCTTTATGTTTTGTTTCTGATGAAATTCGTGCTGCGTTATCTTGAACTGAATTTTCCCTTCATCGAACGCAGTTTCACTTGGTTGATTGCGGGCTCGTTCCTATTTGCAATCACCCTGATGCCGCCCGATTACGCGTTGCTGTATGGCGCTGGACTGAACGCCACGAACGCGATTTTTGGAACGTTTGTTCTATCGGCATTTTGGGTCAAACGAAAAATCATGGGCAGCAGCACATTCCTGTGGTTTTTTCCATGTTTTTGCGTGCCGCTTGCGATGGGCTTGTTTGAAATCATCTTGGTGCTCAGCCCCGAACCAATCACCCCGTTAAACCTATTTCACATGGCCCCGATCTTTCTGGCCTCTGTGGCGATTTTCTTGTTCATGTCGCAATTGATCACCGCCATGCAAGATAACAAATCTCGTGCCTTAGAGATGGCGGAGGTGGCCGCCAAAATCCAAATGGAATTGGAGCAAAGTTACAACAGCCTCGCACAGGAACGCGAAACCACCGCAATTGAAAAGGAGCGGTCGCGGATCTTGCTGGACCTGCATGATGGGATTGGCGGGATTTTGGCCAATACCATCGCCTATATCGACAATCATGGGCGCGGCGATGCCGTGATCCGCGATGCACTGGAAGAAGCCATGCGCGACTTGGCGCTGATGCTGGACGGGTTGGAAAACAGCCAGTCTCTTGCCACGCTCTTGGGGATGCTGCGCGAGCGGTTGGAGCCATTGATGGCCGACCAAAACCTCAGCTTTGATTGGCAGGTCGAGCAGGAACCGATTTTACCCAGCCAAGGGCCATCCCACAATCTGGCCCTTGCGCGGATCGTGCAAGAGGGGATCACCAACACCATCAAACACGCCCACGCAACATCCATCCGCATTTACACAGAGCGCGACATGGTTCAGATCAGCGACAACGGGCAGGGGTTTGATGCCAATACCCAAACCCGCAACGGCTATGGCCTTTTGGGGATGAAGCGGCGCGCCAAAGATCTTGGCATCCAAATCAGGATCGAAAGCGGCGCAAACGGCACAGAAATCACCCTAGATTGGCGCGACCGCACGCCGTGAAGCGGGATGCGCAGGCCCCCCGCCCCCAATTCACTTCGCGGCTTTCTCGGCCTGACGCTTTTCCCATTCGGCTTTCTTCGCCTGATAGGCCTCTTCGCTCAAATCATGCCATCCCACGCATTTGCCCGTGGGGGAGCGTCCACAACCACAATCTGCCATTGGATTTTCTCCTTCTTTCTTGTCTGTCCCTCAGATCAGGTAGGGGATCATCAAAGAATGGAAAGCCCGTCCATCAAGAAAAAGACATCACCCCCAAAACCGTGGCGGCCAACAGGATATAGCGGCCGAATTTTGCAAGGCTCACCACCAGAACGAAGCGCCAAAACGGCTCGCGCATCACGCCCGCTGCCAATGTGATAGGGTCGCCTATGATCGGCACCCATGCGGCAAACAGGCTGATCCAGCCCCAGCGATGATAGTGCCGCTGCGCCTGTGCCAAGCGCGCAGGCGAGACGGGAAACCACGGTTTATGCGCCTGCCCCGCCGCCACCCGCCCCAGACTCCAGTTGAGGCAGGAGCCAAGAACATTGCCCACCCCCGCCACCACCACCAAGAGCCAGACAGGATAGGCCCCGCCCAAAAGAAGACCGACCAAAACCGCCTCGGATTGCGCAGGGATCAAGGTTGCCGCGAGAAACGCCGCGCCAAACAGCAGCCAAAGAGCACCGCTCATACCGCTTGATGAACCTCGATCACATTGCCCTCAGGGTCATGGAAAAACACCTGATGCCATTCTTTGGCAAAGGCCGTGCCGTAATCCGAATAGGGGATATTGTGGCGATCCAACAGCGCCATGAACCCCGCAATATCATCGGTGCGAAAGGCGATATGACCGCGCTCAACGGGGTTGATCACCTCCCCATTGCGAAAGGCCACGCCCAAATCCTTGGTGGCCAAATGCATCTGCATCTGCCCATCCGTGGCAAATCGGATCTTGCCCGCATAGCCGCTTTGGGCCGTGGCATCGGGGCGGGGAAAGGATTGGATCGGAATGTCATCCAACCCCAAAATGCCCGTATAGAAATCATGCAGACGATCCACATCCTCCGCCACGAAATTGATATGGTGAAATTCAAGCTTCATCTCATCCCCCGCGCATGGCTGTCTTGGGATTATGCGGGAATTCAGCGATGGGGGAAAGATCGAAGGGTCAGGTGGCGGAGACGATGGGATTCGAACCCACGAGACGGTTTCCCGTCTACTCCCTTAGCAGGGGAGCGCCTTCGACCACTCGGCCACGTCTCCGCCGACCCGTCTAACGACATGGGCGCGGGGGGGCAAGGGGGGAATTGCGTGGAAATGCCAAAGCGCTTGCCGCGCCCTGCCCCTGCCGTCTAAGCTTGGGGGGCTAAACTGGGGATAAGGGGTTATCTCTTGGAGAAATGGGAAGCACTGGTTGGCGGCGAGCTATTGCCCGCGGAAGTGAAGACGATTGACGCCTGTCGTGCGGGGCTGCCCTGCACGCTTGGCAATGGCAGGCGGCCAGAAGGGCCAGACCCCGCCCGCACGATCCGCGCAGAGGTGCTGCGCGCCTTGATCACGGGCGGGGTTGAGGGCGACCCGACCCATGATCGGGGCGTGCATATCAAAGGGGCCTATGTGGCGGAGGAGCTTGATCTGTCCTTTGCCACGGCGAAAGGCGGAACGGGTCTGTTCAATTGTCGGTTCGAACACTTCGTTGCCGCACTGAATACAAGCTTCGAATTCTTGAACCTAGGCGGCAGCGCCCTCCCCGAGCTAATTGCCCAAGGCGCGCGGGTTACGCAGGATGTTTTCCTGCGCACAGGCTTCCACGCCACGGGCGAAGTCAACCTCTATGGCGCGGTGATCGGCGGGCAGTTAGTTTGCACAGCCGGCAGGTTTGAAAATGCGAACGGCTATGCGCTGAACGCTCAAGGCGCGCGGGTGACGGGAGATGTTTTCCTAAGCGGCGACTTCCACGCCACGGGCGAGGTCAGCCTGTCAGGCGCGGTGATCGGCGGGCAGCTGTCCTGCGTTAATGGCACTTTTGAGAAAGCAAATGGCAATGCGCTGAACGCTCAACATCTTGTCTGCAACGGCGCGCTTGTATTCCGTGATATCAAAGTCCCCGAAGGCTATATCGACTTTTCTGCTGGCCATGTCGGGGCGCTGAGGGACAGGGTAGAGGATTGGCCTGAAGGCGGACGCGTAATCCTTGATGGGTTCACTTATGACCGCATCATTGCTGCTGCCACTACAGGAAAAATACGGCTCAATTGGCTCTCGAAAGTCGACCGAGGAAAGAAACAAGGCTTCAAGCCTCAACCCTATACGCAACTGGCGAAGGTCTTGCGCGCCATGGGGCATGAGCGGGCGGCGAAGGATGTTCTGGTTGCGCGCGACCGTAAGATCGCGGCGGAGGAATGGAAGCGGGCGCGCCAATTATCGCGTTTGCACGATGGTCGTTGGGCATGGTTCAAGATGCTTAGGACATTACTTTTGGCAATGTTTTCGCGCGCTCTCGCCTATGCCTCGCACCTGCTCATCGACTATGGCCACCGCCCGCTCAAGGCTATTTGGTCGCTGTTTGTGTTGTGGGGCATCGCCGCCATCCTTGCCGCATGGGCATGGCGCGCAGGCGATATGGTGCCAAATTCCGATGTGATCCTGACTTCCGCGAATTGGGCAGACAGTCTTGCCGCCCCAAACCCCGCCGAAGCGTGGGCCACAACCCCCGAAGGACAATCATGGGAAACATTCAACCGCTATGCTTGGGCGGCGGATGTGGTCATCCCGATCCTTGATTTCGGCCAAACCCAAGCATGGGCGCCCACCACATCGCGCGGATGGGCAGGATATACCTTGTGGTGGGGCAAATGGGCGCTCTCTAGCGCAGGCTGGATCATCCTTGCCTTCGCTGCGGCGGGTGTCACGGGGGTGGCGCGGCGGGAGGATTAGGCGTTGAACAGGAAATGCAGCACATCGCCATCTTTGACGATGTAGCTTTTCCCCTCGACCCGCATTTTCCCTGCGTCCTTGGCTGCGACCTCGCCGCCCAAGGTGACGTAATCCTCATAGGCGATGGTTTCGGCGCGGATGAAGCCGCGCTCGAAATCGCCATGGATCACGCCCGCGGCCTGTGGCGCGGCGGTGCCTTGGCGGATCGTCCATGCGCGGGCCTCTTTGGGGCCAACGGTGAAATAAGTCTCCAGTGCCAACAGCTCGTAGCCCGCGCGAATAAGGCGGTCGAGACCTGCCTCCTCCAGACCCATTTCGCCCAAGAACACGGCGGCATCCTCGGCGGGAAGCTGGCTGATTTCTTCTTCAATCGCGGCAGAGATCACCACGCAAGCGGCCCCTTGTGCCTTGGCCATCTCCTCGACCCGTGCGGATAAGTCATTGCCCGTGGCGGCGGAGGCCTCATCCACATTGCAGACATAGAGCACGGGCTTCGTGGTCAGAAGCTGCAACATCTTCCACGCTTTCGCGTCATCCTCGGCCACCTCGACCATGCGGGCGGGTTTGCCCTGCTCTAGCATCGCCTGCGCCTCTTTCAAAAGGCGCTCTTGTTGCACCGCCTCCTTGTCACCACCGCGCACCTTGCGGGTCAGGTTTTGCAAACGCTTCTCGATGCTTTCGAGATCAGCGAGCATCAATTCGGTTTCGATGGTTTCAGCATCGGCCACGGGGTCAACGCGGCCCTCGACATGGGTCACATCATCATCAATGAAGCAGCGCAACACTTGGGCGATGGCATCCGTCTCGCGGATATTGGCAAGGAATTGGTTGCCCAACCCCTCGCCCTTAGAGGCCCCGCGCACAAGGCCCGCGATATCGACAAAGGTCATGCGGGTTGGGATGATCTGTTTTGAGCTTGCAATCGCGGCCAATTTCTCAAGGCGTGGATCGGGCACGGCCACATCGCCCACATTCGGCTCGATGGTGCAAAAGGGGAAATTCGCGGCCTGCGCGGCTGCGGTTTTGGTCAAGGCGTTGAACAGGGTCGATTTGCCAACATTGGGCAGACCCACGATTCCCATTTTGAAACCCATTGCAAGCGACCTCCGTGATGCGCGTTGGCTGCCTTCTAGGGCGAAGTTTGCGGCGGGGCAATGGCCCCGACCCGTTAGGCCCCATTGATTTCCGCCGCCATTTGCCGCAAACCGCATCCTAACGATTTCGCGGGAGGCAGGCATGACACGGATCGACACCACATTTGCACGGCTTAAGCGTGAGGGCAAAAAGGCCTTTGTCGCCTATGTCATGGCGGGCGATCCTGATTACGACAGCTCGCTTGAATTGATCAAAGCCCTACCTGCGGCGGGCGTGGATATCATTGAATTGGGTCTGCCCTTCACCGATCCGATGGCGGATGGCTCAACCATTCAGCTTGCCGGGCAGCGCGCGCTTGAAGGGGGGCAAACCCTCGACAAAACGCTGCAAATGGCGCGTGAACTGCGCAAAACCGATAACGACACGCCGATTGTGATGATGGGATATTACAACCCGATTTACAGCCGCGGTGTGGATCGCTTTTTGGCGCAAGCCAAAGACGCGGGGATTGACGGCTTGATCATCGTTGATTTGCCCCCCGAAGAAGATAGCGAGCTGTGCATTCCTGCGCAAAATGCAGGGCTGAATTTCATCCGTCTGGCGACACCAACCAGTGATGACAAACGCCTGCCCAAGCTGTTGGAAAACACGTCTGGCTTCATCTACTATGTTTCGATCACGGGCATCACAGGCGCCGCCAATGCCCAAGCCGCTGATGTCGGGCCAGAGGTGGCACGGATCAAATCACAAACCGATCTGCCCGTTATTGTGGGCTTTGGCATCAAAACATCCGAGGCCGCCGAGGCGATTGCAGGCGTGGCCGATGGGGCGGTTGTCGGCTCCGCCATCGTGAGCCTGATTGAGCAGGGCAAACCCGTGCCCGAGATTGCGGCCTTTGTGAAATCCTTGGCCGATGGAGCGCATCGCGCCAAATGATTGCGGGACGCCCCGAGAATTGGTAAGACTTCCTTACCAGCCATTGGGAGGAGAGCGATCATGCCTGTGATTACCGAGATCGAAGACCTGCGCCGTTTGCATCAAAAGCGCACGCCAAAGATGTTTTACGATTACGCAGAATCGGGCAGCTGGACAGAGCAGACCTTTCGCGAAAATTCATCAGATTTTGACCTAATCCGCCTGCGCCAACGGGTGGCGGTCGATATGTCAAACCGCAGCACCGCCGCGACCATGATCGGCCATGATGTCACCATGCCCGTGGCCTTGGCCCCCGTGGGCCTCACAGGAATGCAGCGCGCTGATGGCGAGATCAAAGCCGCGCGCGCCGCCGAAAAATTCGGTGTGCCCTTCACGCTTTCGACCATGTCGATCTGCTCGATTGAAGATGTGGCGGAGCACACGACAAAGCCATTCTGGTTTCAGGTTTACACGCTCAAAGACGATGATTTCATGACGCGGCTGTTTCAACGCGCAAAAGACGCGAAATGCTCGGCCATCGTAATTACAGTGGATTTACAGCTTTTGGGTCAACGCCACAAAGACCTCAAAAACGGGCTGTCGGCCCCGCCCAAATTCACGGTGAAATCCGTGGCGGATATGATGACCAAAGTGCAATGGGGCCTTGAGATGCTGGGCACCAAGCGGCGCTTCTTTGGCAATATTGTGGGCCATGTGGATGGGATTGATGACCCCTCATCACTCAGCGCATGGACGGCGCAGGCCTTTGACCAAAGCCTTGATTGGGAGCGGATCAAACAATTCCGCAAGATGTGGGACGGGCCTGTGATCATCAAAGGCATCTTGGATGCTGAAGATGCAAAAATGGCGGCCAATGTGGGGGCGGATGCGATTGTCGTCTCCAACCATGGCGGGCGGCAGTTGGATGGGGCCTTGTCCTCAATCCGTATGTTAGAGCCGATTTTGGACGCGGTTGGCGACAAGATCGAAGTGCATCTCGACAGTGGTATTCGCTCAGGCCAAGATGTGCTCAAGGCATTGGCCATGGGGGCGAAAGGCACCTATATCGGGCGCGCCTTCGTCAACGGACTTGGCGCGATGGGGCAGGCTGGCGTGACCCGCGCTTTGGAAGTGATCCACAAAGAACTGGACAGCACAATGGCGCTCTGCGGCGAGCGGGATGTCAAGGCGCTTGGTCGACACAACCTGCTTGTTCCCAAAAACTTCAGCGGGGAGTGGGATTAATCCCCATGCCCTGATTGGGGTTTTGGCGCGATTGGGCGCAAGGCACGCGCACAAATCAACGGGATCACCAGCAGGATCACCGCGATAAAGAGGAAGGCCACGCGCAAGCTGGACAATTCCGCCATCCATCCCATCATGGCAGGCGCCAGTAAGAACCCGGCAAATCCCACCACGGAGACGCGGGCGATCATCCTTGTGCGTTCCCCCGCGCCCGCCATTTGGCCCGCAAGGCCAAGCGCGAGGGGCGCAATGATAGAGACACCAAAACCCTGAATGGCAAATCCCAAATATGCGATCTCAGGATAGGGTGCGAGGGCCGCCATCACCGCCCCTGCCGCCGAGACCAATGCGGCGGCTGAAATCATCCGCAACGGATCCTGTTCTTGAGTCAGAAAATGCCCCGCAAGGCGACCAAGCCCCATCGTCAAACCCAACATGAACGGGCCAATGGCCCCCTCAACAGCGCGCCCCCCAAGCGAGCGTTCGATATGGAGCGCAGACCAGCTCTCCATAGCGGCTTCTGACATGAAACCAAACATCACGACCAAGCCCGGCCAGATGATCAGACCCGACCAAAGCGGCAACAGATCAATCGGGGCAGCCTCCCCCTCCTGTGGCTTCCAACCCAATAGCATCGAAGGGCTGCGCATGACGGGCAGCGCCAGACACACGACCACCGCAAGCGACAGGAAAACAACAAATGCACTTGCGCCGAATTCTCGCGCAATCCCCGCGCCCAAAGCCGCAATGGCATAGGTGAATGAAAACATTGCATGATTGAGAGACATCAACGGGCGGCGATGCGTGGTTTCGGCCTCGGACACGCGGGAATTGACGATGACATCGGTCAAGCCAGATGCTGCACCTGCCAAGATCATAGCCAAGCCAAATTCAAGTGGCGTGCGGGCAAATCCAAGAACAAGAAAGGAGAAAGCCAGCGAAGCTGCGCCGACAGGCAGACCCCATTTCCCCAAATGCCGATCCACCCGTGGGGCCAACCACATCGCGGTCACCAGACCCAAAGCCGACATCAGCAGCAATGTGCCAAACAGCCCATCGCCTGCGCCGATACGCGCCTTTATCAAGGGGGCAAGCGCCGCGTAAGACCCCCAAAAAACGCCCAGAACCATAAAACCAAAAACAGGCCTTATGGTCAGCGACAAATCAACCTTGATCCGAGTGAGGGCACGCATGACAAAGCGCTACCTCGCACGCTGCGGCGGCTCAAGCGATATATCTATCAAGTGAGCGAATTTACTCTGGTCAAAGTGCAAAATTGCGGTTAAAGCGGCGGCTTCACGGGCCCGACACCCTTGGAGGCGGCCCATAACATATGGAGAGATAGCTATGGCTGGTGAGATTCCTGATCTTATCGCCGAGGCACGGACGGGGACAGGCAAGGGGGCCGCTCGTCAAGCACGCCGTGAAGGCAAAGTGCCCGGTATTGTTTATGGTGGTGGGGCGGATCCGCTCGCCATTCAAATCCCCTTTAACCAATTGCTCAAGCGCCTGAAAGAAGGCCGCTTCTTGTCGACCCTGTTCAACCTCAAGGTTGAAGGTCAGGAAGATGTGCGCGTCATTTGCCGTGGCGTGCAGCGCGATGTGGTAAAGGATTTGCCAACCCATGTTGACTTGATGCGCTTGCGCCGCACCTCGCGGGTGAAGCTGTATATCCCAGTCAACTTCATCAACCACGAAGCCGCGCCTGGCATCAAGCGCGGCGGCGTTTTGACCGTTGTGCGCGCCGAAGTGGAATTGTCTGTGATCGCGGGCGATATCCCAGAGGGCATCACGGTTGACCTGACGGGTCGCGGCATCGGCGAGGTGATCCACATCTCGGATGTGACCCTGCCAGAAGGCGTTAAGCCGACCATCGACCGCGATTTCGTGATTGCAAATATCACCGCCCCATCGGGCTTGGTCAGCGCCGATAATGAAGCAGCAGCCGAAGGTGAGGAAGCGGCGGCCGAATAATCAGGCCTGACGCTTTACGAATTGATAAAGGCGCGAAGCATCCTTCGCGCCTTTATTTTTGTCGCGCATAAGCCTTTCATGGCGCAGGCTTTGGAGGTATGACAGCGGATATGAAACTTTGGGTTGGTCTTGGAAATCCGGGCGCAAAATATAGCCAAAACCGTCACAATATCGGTTTCATGGCCCTTGATCGCATTGCCTCAGATCACGCGTTTTCACCATGGCGGGCCAAGTTTCAAGGTCAGATATGCGAAGGGGTGCTGGATGGGCAGAGGGTGATCATGCTCAAGCCTGAAACCTACATGAACCGCTCAGGCCAATCTGTGGGCGAAGCAATGCGGTTTTTCAAACTCACCCCCGAGGATGTGACCGTGTTCCATGACGAATTGGATCTTGCACCCGCCAAGCTCAGGCTAAAACAGGGCGGCGGCCATGCAGGGCATAACGGCCTGCGCTCCCTGCATGAGCATATTGGCGAGGCTTATCACCGCGTGCGCTTGGGCATCGGCCACCCTGGCCATAAGGATCGGGTGGCAGGCTATGTGTTGTCGGACTTCGCCAAAGCGGATCAGCCTTGGTTGGAGGATCTCTTGCGCGGGATCGCGGATGGGGCCCCCGCATTGGCCAAGGGCAACGGGGCACAGTTTCAAAATTCGGTTGCGCTGCGGGTCAATCCAATACCCCCCAAAGCGCCCCCTACCCCAGTGGCGAAACCCGCATCTGCCAAAGCAGACCCTTCCATAGCCCAAGACCCACGCAGCGCTTTGCAAAAACTGGTGGATCGTTTCCGCTAAAGCGCTAGATCGCTTTATAGGGTAAAGCGCGCGCTAAAAAGGGTTTTCCAAATGGATGAGAGTATTAATGTTTTCGGCAAGCCGCTTGAAACCTGTTCGCGGACACCAATGACGGGTTTCTTCCGCAATGGGTGTTGCGACACCAGCGATGAGGATACAGGCGCACATACCGTCTGTGCGGTGATGACGCGCGAATTTCTGGCATTTTCCAAATATGTCGGCAATGACCTCAGCACCCCTCGACCTGAATATGGGTTTGCGGGGCTCAAAGAGGGGGATCGATGGTGCCTATGCGCCACTCGGTTTTTGCAGGCGCATGAAGAAGGCGTGGCACCGCAGCTCAATCTCAGCGCCACCCACATTCGCACGTTGAATATCGTGCCGCTTGACGTGCTCACACAATATGATCGGTCCCAGACACAGGGCTGACTTAGCCCTGCATCTCCCATCCCAAGGCCCGCGCCACGGTAAAGATATCCTTGTCGCCACGGCCGCACATATTCATGCAGATCAGGTGATCCTTGGGCAGGTTCGGCGCGATTTTTGCCACATGGGCCAAGGCGTGACTCGGCTCTAGCGCGGGGATGATCCCTTCTTGGTGACAGCAGAGTTGGAACGCCTCCAAGGCCTCGATATCCGTGATCGAAACATATTCCGCGCGGCCAATATCATGCAGCCATGAATGTTCAGGGCCGATGCCAGGATAATCCAAACCCGCCGAGATCGAATGGCCCTCAAGGATTTGGCCATCCTCATCTTGCAGCAAATACGTGCGGTTGCCATGCAGCACGCCAGGGCGCCCCCCTGTGAGGCTGGCGCAATGCTCCATTTTGTCATTCACGCCTTTACCGCCCGCCTCGACACCGATGATATGGACCTCCTTGTCATCCAAGAACGGGTAGAACAGCCCCATCGCGTTTGAGCCACCGCCGATGGCCGCGATGATCGTATCAGGCAAACGGCCTTCAGCAGCCAACATCTGTTCGCGGGCCTCTTTGCCGATGATCGCTTGAAAATCACGCACCATCGCAGGGTAAGGGTGCGGGCCTGCGACCGTGCCAATGCAATAAAAGGTATCGCGCACATTGGTCACCCAATCGCGCAACGCATCGTTCATTGCGTCTTTCAAAGTGCCACGACCCGAAGTCACAGGCACAACCTCGGCCCCCAAGAGCTTCATACGGAACACATTGGGCGCTTGGCGCTCCACATCATGCGCGCCCATATAGACCACACATTTCAAACCGAATTTCGCACATACGGTGGCGGTCGCCACCCCATGCTGCCCCGCCCCTGTTTCCGCAATGATCCGCGTTTTACCCATGCGGCGGGCCAAAATGATCTGACCCAACACATTGTTGATCTTATGCGCACCCGTATGGTTCAGCTCATCACGTTTCAGGTAGATTTTGGCGCCACCAAAATGCGCAGTCAGGCGCTCGGCAAAGTAAAGCGGGCTGGGGCGGCCCACATAATGCGTCCATAGGTCGTGCATCTCTGCCCAAAAACGAGCGTCTGTTTTGGCTCGCTCATATTGCGCTTCCAACTCCAAGATCAGCGGCATCAGCGTTTCCGAGACAAACCGCCCGCCAAATTGGCCAAAGCGGCCATTCTCATCAGGGCCAGTCATGAAGCTGTTCAAGATATCATCGGGCATCGGGCTTACCTTTTTATATTCAGCACCCTGCCTAGCGCGGGCGGCAAGATTGAGCAAGAGGCAGGCAAAGGCGTCAGGCGGGGTTCGCGGCTTGCGCAAAGGCGGCCATCATCGCAGGGTCTTTCACGCCCGCTGCACGCTCGACACCAGAAGACACATCGACCTGTTTGGCCCCCGTCATCTGAACCGCAAGACGCACATTTTCAGGGGACAATCCGCCCGCCAGCATCCAAGGCACAGGCCATCTGCGCCCCGCCAAAAGCCGCCAGTCAAAGGACAACCCATTGCCGCCTGGAAGATCAGCCGTCTTTGGGGGTTTGGCATCAATCAGCAACTGATCGGCCACTGCTGCATGATCGGCAATCTGCGCGAGGTCTGCTTGATCCGCTATCCCAATCGCCTTCATCACAGGCAGGCGCGTGCGTTTGCGAATTTCAAGGACGCGCGCGGGCATCTCATGTCCATGCAATTGCAAAATATCCAACGGCACTTGTGCCATAAGCTGATCCAAAAACGCATCATCAGGATCGACCACCAAGCCCACTTTTGCCAAACCGACAGGGGTCACTTGCGCCAAGGCGCGCGCTTGCACCATCGAGACCGCGCGCGGAGATTTTGGATAGAAAACAAATCCGACATAGCGCGCATCTGCCGCCGCCGCCGCGTCAATATCCTCAGGTCGCGAAAGACCGCAGAATTTTATCGCAATGCTCATCGCTGCATCAGCCAAGCCGCAACGGCTTGTCATCGTCCAACAGGGCCAGAATGTCGTCCTGCCCTTCTTTCGCGCGGGCCGCGCCCTTGAGACTTTCCAACTCGCGCGACAGTTTCGTGGCATCCCGTTTGGCGCGGCTTGCGTCAGCGCGATAACGATGCTCGCGCAACCATTCCCACACAAAACCCAAGATCAAGCCAATGGTCATTGCCGCAAAAATGATCAAGAAAAGCGGCAAGGATATCGATGTATCAACATCCAGCCAAAGCGCCAGTTCCGTGGGCAAAAGATGAACGGTGACCAAGCCGCGATTGGCAATGGCCACAAATATCAAAACCGATCCAACGCAAAGCATAAACAGCAATTTCACATATCGGATCACGGGTTGCCCTCGCTTGCTCAGGAATTCAGACGTTCACGCAGCAATTTACCCGCTTTGAAAAACGGAACGTGCTTTTCATCCACGGAAACAGTTTCGCCCGTGCGTGGATTTCGACCAACACGTGCCTCACGCTTTTTCACCGAAAACGCGCCGAAGCCACGGAGTTCGACCCGATCACCGCGCGCCATCGCCTCAATGATCTCATCAAAAATCGCCGCCACAATGCGCTCAACATCGCGTTGGTAGAGATGCGGATTTTCTTCTGCAAGCTTTTGCACCAGTTCCGATCTGATCATGTCATGCCTCCCCGCAAGCGCATCTGTGTTTCAAAACTGTATAAGCCTTTCCAATCCATCTCGAAACCGAAAAGCAGGGTTTTTGGCGCGAAGCCACCAGATGGTGGGTAAATTTCAGCCTATTCGCATGGGTTTAGGCTCCTTTTCGCTTACAACAGGCGGCGTTCCCACGGGTATCTGACCGTATGATTCGTTCCAATAGTGCTGCACGCGGGTCACCCCGATTGGTCCAATGCATCAATCGCGGCCACATTACTGGCACTGCGTCCTTCAGGATCAAAATGCTGCGCAAGAAAGGCTTCCGCGATAGATTTTGCCAATTCCGATCCAATCACGCGGGCACCCATCGTGATGATCTGCGCATTATTCGACAGGGCGGCACGCTCGGCTGAATAGGTATCATGCACTTGTGCCGCACGAATACCCCTGACCTTATTTGCGGACATCGCTACGCCAATTCCCGTGCCGCAGACCAAAATCGCCCGTTCAAATTCACCTTTCAAAACGCGATTGGCCACAAATTCAGACAGGTTGGCGTAAAATTCCGCGCCTGCTGCATCCATATCAATCAGCGTCACCTCATGGCTTTCCTTAAGATGATCCGCCAAAACCCGCGCCAAACCGTCACCTGCACTGTCACCTGCGATTGCCAATTTCATGATCATTCCTCCTGCGATCATAGGGATTGAATGGCGCGCGACACCCGCGCCAAGATATCGAGATAGCCCGCCACATTCCACGCAGAGCGGCCAATGAACAGCCCATCAATATGCGGGCAGACGATCAATTCTGCGCAATTCTCTGGATTGACCGACCCGCCATAAAGACAGGGCAAAGCGCGGCCCATCACTGCCTGCGTGACTGCGATGATTTCAGCATGGCGCGCATCGGCATAGTAAGCGGTGGCAGGCACGCCCCCCTCGCCAATTGCCCAAACGGGCTCGTAGGCAAATAAAATAGCACGGGCGCGGTCAGGCGCAGCAATTTGCGCCAAGGCTGCTTCGGTTTGCGCGCGCAAAACTTCGGTGGCGCGCCCTGCTTCACGCTCGGCCCAACTCTCGCCAATGCAAATAAGGGGCACAAGGCCATGGCGCAGCGCAGCCGCAACCTTTAGCCCAACTGTCTCATCGGTCTCGCCAAAATTGGCGCGCCGCTCAGAATGGCCCAATTCAACAATCTGCGCCCCGCACTCGCGCAGCATCAGGGGGGAAATTTCGCCCGTCCATGCGCCGTGATCGGCCCAGTGCATATTCTGCGCTCCCACCATCACGGAGCTATCCGCTAATTCTGTCGCGACCTCAGCCAAGGCCGTGAAAGGCGGGATCACAAAAGGCTGGATGCGCGGGTCGGCGGGGGTCTGCGCCGCCTTGAGGCCTGCAACAAATTCCCGTGCCTCGGCACGAGTTTTGTTCATTTTCCAACTGGTGCCAACCCAAAATTCGGACATCTTAAATTTCCTTTGCATCGGTGAAGGGCAGGTTTCCGTCTGCCAAAGCTGCCCTCTGGGCCTGCGGCAAGTCATAGGTCATAACGGCTGAAAACGCGTCTAAATCGGCAAGGTGATACAGGGCATTGCGCCCGAATTTCGCGCCTTCCGCCATCAAAATGGGGCGCGCAGCGGCCGTGATCATCGCGGCCTTTATGGCGCGCACACCCTCATCCATGTGATAGCACGCCCGCCCGTCAATTGCGGGGCTTGAGATGAAGGCAAGATCAGCCCGCATCGCGGCAATTTCGGCTTGCACCATGGGCCCTGTCGCGCAGTGAAACTTGCGACTATAGCGGCCGCCAAGGGTGATCAGCGTTACGCGTGCGGCCTCTTGCAAGGCGTGAATGGCGGCATGGTTATTGGTGATAATCGTCACGCCAAGCCCACGTAGGGCAATCTCTTCGGCCAAAAGCGCAGCGGTGCTGCCATCATTCAGCATCACGCGCATTCCCGTCTCAACTTGATCTGCCGCAACGCGGGCGATTTGGCGCTTGGCCTCAACATGGCGCAAGGCGCGATAGCGATAATCGGCCTCAAATTGCGCGCTGGCCTCAATCGAGGCCCCACCGCGCAACTTACGCAACAGACCTGCTGCCTCAAGATCATCCAAATCGCGGTGGATCGTCATTTTAGACACAGCAAATCGCGCGGCAAGATCATCCAGCCCAACGAATCCCGCCTCGGCCAACCATCCCAATATCTGCTCGCGGCGCGCCTCCAGTTTCATCTGATCCCCTTTTTATCAGCCGCACGCTATCAGAGGCGATCATTAAATCAATATATAAATGTGATTTTGTGATTCTTTGTTGTGATATTTTAAGCGGTCGGATAAGGAACAACGTAATGAATTGCGATTTGCAGATTGCGTCCTAGAACGTTATCGAAGCGCCAAGAAACCCGCGCTAAGGCATCCCCTTTGCGCCTAATGCCCCAAGGAGAGCCCCTCATGAAATTCTTTGTCGATACCGCCGTGGTCGATGAAATCCGCGAGCTGAACGACTACGGTCTGCTCGATGGTGTCACCACGAACCCCTCGCTGATCGCGAAGTCGGGCCGTGATTTCAAAGAAGTCATCGCCGAAATTTGCGCGTTGGTCGATGGCCCTGTTTCTGCCGAAGTGGCCGCCACCGAATTCGCAGGCATGGTGGCCGAGGGCGAGCATCTGGCGAAGATCGCCGACAATGTCGTCATCAAATTGCCTCTGACATTGGATGGCCTCAAGGCGTGCCGCCACTTCACCAACAAGGGCATTAAGACCAATGTGACCTTGTGCTTCTCGGCCAATCAGGCGCTTTTGGCCGCTAAGGCAGGCGCAACCTATATCAGCCCCTTCATCGGGCGCTTGGATGACCTTAATCTTGATGGCATGGAATTGATCGCAGAAATCCGCGAAATTTACGACAATTACGGCTTTGAAACTGAAATTCTGGCGGCGTCTATTCGCACTGCAAATCACGTGAAAGATGCGGCTATGGTTGGTGCAGATGTGGCGACCATTCCACCCGCAGTGATCAAGGGGCTGGCCAAGCACGTCTTGACCGACAAGGGTCTTGAACAATTCACCAAAGATTGGGCTGCAACGGGCCAGACCATTCTCTAAGGCGCGTTCAAAACGATTTCAAAAAGCGGCGGCGCCACGCGGCCTGCCGCTTTTTTATATCCGTAAGTCAGATGCGCCTGTGTCGATATGGGGTGCCCAAAAGGCCACGCTTTCGGCGATATCGGCCACCACGGCGCGATCATCTGGCTCCCGTTCCTTGAAACTCAACTCAAGGCAAATCTCGTTATCCACCGCCCCGCCTTCTGCAAAAGCCGCCAAAAGTGGCGCGGGCTGGATCCGCCCGACCGCATTATGTTTGGCGGTAAAGGGACGATGCCCGCCCTTATCCATCAGCGATTGTTTGATGTGGATGATGGGTGAGACGGGCGGCACCGTGCGCGCCCAGGCATATGGGTCAAAATCATCTGGGTTGCGTGATGTAACATCGCCGTGATCAATATCGGCCATCATGAACATGGGCACCGCCATATTGCGCGCGGCAATCTGATCCTGCAGCGCCATGGCGTTTTCGATCGTGTCGCCAAATTCGCGGCCAACGCTCATCGGCTCCCAAAAAATATGCTCAATCCCAAGCGGCTTGGCATATTCCGCTAATTCTGCCCAATGATCGAGGGCGATCTCAATCAAGGCGGCACGGCGCGCAGGGTCATCAAAATCACGATAGGTGAAAATGGCAAACTGCGTGCCCAAAGCCCGCCCGCCCAAATCGGCCGTGATGGCGGCAAAATGCTTGAACCAATCCAGATAATACCGCCGCACCTCGGCATCGGGATGGCCGAAATGGTTCAGCCGCCCATATGGCCCTGTCATGCCCGAGGTCACTCGAACACCCGTTTTCTGCAAGGCCCGCCCCATCTCACGCGTGAGCCGCGCGGTTACATGGGCGGGCCATGCGGGGTTGATGAATTCATGCGTCAATTGCAGGTCGCGGATTTTGATATCCCGCGCAACTGTGAAGATCAGATCATCCATTTCGGCAAAGCGATTGACCAAAGGATTGGTGTTCAATGACAAGGTCAGTGGCATCTTAACGCTCCCAGTCGAAGGCAGGTATCACATGGTCAAGCCGTGCGCCCAGACCCTCGCAAATCTCTTGAAGATGGGCAAAATCGGCCCCCGCATGAAGCCCCGTATCGCGCACAAGCGCGGTTGAAAACCCCGCACTTGCCCCACCCAAAACATCATGGGCGGGGCTGTCGCCGATACACAAGACCCCCCGCGGCGCAATCTGGCCCAAAATCTGTCCCGCAATTTGGTAAATCTGCGGATAGGGTTTGCCGATATAGGTGACACTGCCCCCCAACTCTTCATAGAGCGCCGCAATCCGCCCTGCCCCAAAGGCCTTGCCTTTCGGGGTCAACATTTCGAGGTCGGGATTGGTGCAATAGCAGGGCACAGCGCGCTGTGCCGCAGGCCCAAGTTCGGCACGATACCACTCAAGGCTCCGCTCATCCCCTTGACTGCCCGCAAGGATCAAGAGGTCGGCCTGAGCCGCCGAGGTAACAGGGCGCAGGTTTAGCCCCTCAATCGCGCTTTGATCGCCGTCACGGGCATGCAACCAGACGGGTGTGGCCGCACCCCGCCTATCCGCCCCCGTTTCTGACAGCAGGCGATAGGCCGCCTCGCCAGAGGAGAGCACAATCTGATAATCCCCTCGCGCAAAGCCCAAACGCGTCAGCCGCGCCTCATTGGGTGCTGCGCGCTTTCCAGAATTGGACAAAATCACAATAGGCTTGCCCGTTTTGGCCAATTCCGACAGGGCGAGAGGGGCATTATCATAGGCCCCAGCGCCATCCAAAAGAACGCCAAATTGATCAATTAAAAAGGCATCATATTGATCGGCCAGATCGCGCAATGTGGTTAAGGTGGCACTCATCTGCGCATCCCCTTTTGGGCCAATATCGCGGCCCCCATTGCGGCCTCACCTGAGAGGGAGTGGCGGGGCTGAACCCCCAAAGTATTCAGGCGAATGGCCGTAAACGCCCGATCCTGCGCCCCGCCCCCCAAAGATCGTATGGTCGTCAAGGGCGGCGCGCCCAATTCGGCCAGGCGGCGATAGGCGCGGTTTTCGACCGCCGCAATCCCTTCGAATATCGCCTGAAGATGCCGCCAATCTTGCGCAGGGCGCGGGCCAAGGCGCGGGGGCAGCTCTGGATCATTGATGGGGAACCGCTCGCCCTTTTGGGTCAGGGGGTAATAGTCCAGACCCGTTGGCGCATCAGGGTCGATCTGCTGCGAGAGCTGCGCAATATCTTGGTTGGGGAATTCTTGCAAAATCACAGCCCCGCCCGTATTGGATGCGCCGCCTGCCAACCAAAGACCCAAAACCTTGTGGCTATATATCCCGAATTCAGGCGCAAAAATGGGCTGATCCGACAGGATTTTCAGGGTCAGGGTCGTGCCGAGAACACTGACCCCATCTCCCGCTTGATCGGCCCCCGTTGCCAAATAAGAGGCGCAGCCATCTGTCGTGCCCGCAACCAGTCGGGTGTCAGGCGAAAGGCCAAAATCATTCGCCCCAATGGCCCCCAAATCTGTGCCTGCATCATGAATAACGGGCAATAGATCAAGCGGCAGAAACCCAGATACCCAATCAGGCCATGCCCCCGCCACGGGATCATAGCCCGTTTTTAGGGCATTATTCGCGTCACTGGCGACAATGCCCGTCAGTTTTGCAGCAATCCAATCGGCCTGATGCAAGATTTGCAAACCCTTCACGCCGTGATGCGCTTGATGCAGGGCGACCGCGCGGGCCAAGGCGCTGGTCGCGCCCCGCGCCGCCGTTTGCGGGGGCGAAGCCGCCGCAATACGCGCGATCAAGCCATGATCGTCACTCGGATCATTATACATGACCCCATCGCCCAAGGGCACAAGCCCACGATCACAGGCCAGCATCGTGCCAGATGTGCCATCCACCGCCACGGCGCGGATATCTTTTGCAGGACAGTCCGCCAAAGCCCCCCGCACGGCCGTTTGCGCCGCAGCCCACCACACCATCGGATCGCGATGATTGGCCCCGTGATCCGACATGGCGGATTTCGCACTGGCCACAACCACGCCTGCCTCCGACATCACAAGCGCCCGTGCGCCCGATGTGCCGATATCAAGGCCGAGATAAAGATCAGGCATTCAAGGCCTGCCGATATTTCTCGGCATCCCAATCCAAAAGTTCCATATTTTGTTCAGCGCTCAGATAATGCAGTTGTGCATCAGGCGCGCTGCGCCCCAGAACATCGCCCAAACATTGCGCCAAGGCGCGCGCACCTGCGCTTGCATCAGCCCGAATAACCGCCCCTTGCCCTTGTACCAAGATCGCGGGGGGCGTGTTCGGGTCACTTGGGTTTGGCAAATCCGCAACAGAGGCCACCGCACGGATTGCAACACCGCAAAAAATCACATGATCTGGATAGAGGCTGCCCGCGGTGGCCATCGCCGTCAGATCCGCAGATTTGCCAAGGCGGATCAAACTGTCTGGTGCGGGCTGCCACCCTTTGGGCAGATCAGGCATATCCGTGGGCCCCGTCAAGGGGGCCTGTGTCGGGCGCAACGCCTCATGCACGGCTGAGAGCAGAGATGCGGCCGCGCGCACGCTATCTGCCGCCACGATCAAGCCGTGATTGCCCAAGATAATCACGTCAACCTCACCGCCGCTCACAAGACCCGCAACCTGCGCAGCCAAATTCGCGCCTGGTTTCGCATAGGGCACATAGCCCCAAGAAAAACTGTCAAGCGCTGCGCCAATGGCGGCCAAAGGGTCGGCTTGGATCGCCATGCAAAGCGTATGAACGCAATGCACATGCACCACCACACGCTGCGGGAAAACGGCATGAAGCGAGGTTTCAATCGAAGGCCGCAGCCCCCCCTCTTGCAACAAAAACTCTTGCGGTTGATCGGCATTGGCGCTTTGCGCGGCAAGGGCGGCCCGCATCTTTGGCAGATCACAGGGCACGAAAATATCGCGCCGCAGCGCATCCGCCAAAACCGTGCCCGAGGCCTTAATCCACATGACATCGCCCGATTTCACGGAACTATTTCCGCCCGCGGCCTGTATCAACAAAGGATCGGCCCCGATTTTGGCAGAATATTCGGCCAAATCATCCAAGTCAGCGGGACGCGCAGGCGCGCTCATGCGGATTTCTCCAACATATCGTCAAACCATGCCTGCAAATCGGCCATCTGGGCATCGGTCATATTGAGATGCTCCTTGGTGCGCCGTTTCAGCACATCCTCGGCACTGAGCGCCCATTCATGATCGCGCAAATATTTCACCTCAACCTCATAGAGGCGTGGGCCAAATTGGCGCCCGAGATCGGCGAGGCCCTCAGTGCCGCGTAAAAAGCGATGCATCCGCGTGCCGTAAAGCCGCGCCCAATGGTGACACAAGTCAAACGGCAAAAATGGATAGGCCGCGCTGACCTCTTGCAAAAAGCCTTCAAAATCGGCGCGCGCCATATCCCCCCCAGGAAGCGGCGCGGTCGCCGTCCAATCGCCGCCCATCTGCGGAAAAATCTCGCGCAGATTATGCATCGCGTGTTCAGATAATTTGCGAAAAGTGGTGATCTTGCCGCCGAACACATTCAACATTGGAACCTGCGCCGTTTTATCAAGGTCAAAAACGTAATCCCGCGTCACAGCAGACGGGTTGCCATTGCCATCATCATAAAGCGGCCGCACCCCCGAAAAATGTTCAATCACATCCTCACGCGTCAGCGCGCGCTTGAAATAGCGGTTTACCGCGTTGAGCAAATAGGTGATTTCATCTTCATCTGCTTCGACCCGTTCAGGCGCGCCCTCATAGGGAATATCAGTGGTGCCAATCAGGGCCTTATCCCCTTCATAGGGGTTGATGAAAATCACGCGTTTGTCGTGGTTTTGCACCAGATAGGCCTGTGACCCCTCCCAAAATTTGGGGGTGATAATATGGCTGCCTTTAACCAAGCGCACCGCGCGGCGGCTGTTGCTGCCCGCGACACGGCCGATGATATCATTCACCCATGGTCCGCCCGCATTCACCAAGGCGCGCGCGCGAAACTGGCGTTTTTCGCCTGTGCGCCCATCTTGCACCTCAATCTGCCACATCCCATCCACGCGCCGCGCCGAGGTGCAGGCGCTGCGAGTTAAAACCTTGGCCCCATGTTCGGCCGCATCAAGGGCATTCAACACCACAAGACGCGCGTCATCGACCCAGCAATCTGAGTATTCAAACCCCTTTTTATAGCTGTCTTTTAACGCCCGCCCTTCTGGGGCCGTGCGAAGGTTCAAGACCCGTGTCGGCGGCAATTTCTTGCGTCCACCCAAATGGTCATAGAGAAACAGCCCCAAACGTACCAACCATGCAGGCCGATCATCGCGCGAATGTGGCAAAACAAACCGCATCGGCCAAATGATATGGGCCGCCGAATTCAGCAAAACCTCGCGTTCGATCAATGCCTCACGCACAAGGCGAAATTCGTAATATTCCAAATAGCGCAAACCGCCATGAACAAGCTTGCCCGAGCGCGAGGAGGTGCCTTGTGCCAGATCATCCTTTTCCGCCAAAACCACCGAAAGGCCACGCCCTGCTGCATCACGCGCGATCCCCGCGCCGTTGATGCCGCCGCCAATGACAAACAGATCAACCGTTTGCGTCATGATGCACCGTCCCCTTTCGACTGCACACCATAGCTTTCAAAGCCGCGTGCAGTGTCTTCAATCTCAATCGCACTCAGAACGTGCCCCCCGCCAATGGCAAGGAGGTGATAATATTGATGCGCAAGGCTTTCCAATTCGCCCGCAAGCCACAAAGCCCGCGTCAGATCAGCACCCCCAACGATCATGCCATGATTGGCCATGAGGCAGCCCCTGGTGCCACCCTGCACAGGGCCAAGCGCCGCGATGATCTGTTGAGACAACTCTTGCGTGCCATAGCGCGCATAGCCCGCCACGGGGATCTCCACTGTGCCAAACGCCGCGATCATATAGTGAATGGCAGGGATCGGGCGGCGGGCATCTGCCAAAATCGTGCAATAGGGCGCATGGGTATGCACAACCGCCCCCATATCGGGGCGCGCGCGCAAAATATCACGGTGAAACCGCCATTCAGATGAAGGGGCTTTTGGCCCCTGCCATGTGCCTGTTTCATCACCCAAATCCATCACCGCAATCATATCAGGTGTCAGCGCATCATAGGGAATGGCCGAAGGTGTAATCAGCATCGCATCGCCATAGCGCACAGAGATATTTCCCGAAGCCCCACGGTTCAGTCCCATCGCCTCCAGCTTGTGACAGGCGGCGACAATATCATCGCGCAGCTGCTTTTCTGATGCAGGGCCACTCATGCGCAAGGGTTCCGTGCTGGCTCACCCGCCAAATAGCGGCGCACTTCTTCTGCGGCTTGCTCGGCGGCATAGGTGACGGTGCGCACAGACGCACCCGCAATATGAGGGGTGATTGTGACATTGGGCAATTGCAGCAGCGGCCAATCCACGGGCACAGGTTCAACCGCGAAGGTTTCCAGCATCGCGCCTGCAATTTCACCTGTCGTGAGGGCCGCGTAGAGATCGTCATAATCACACATCGGCCCGCGGGCCGTGTTCACGAAAATCGCGTCTGGCTTCATCTTGGCAAACGCATTCTTGTTCATCATCCCCCGCGTTTCATCCGTGACACGGCTGTGTAGGGTGACCACATCCGACTGCGCCAAAAGCGTGTCGAGATCGACATGGCTGACCCCCTCATCGCGCGCATCCTCAGGGCTGAGTTGCACATAGGGGTCGCAGACCAAAACGCGGGTTCCAAAGGCGCGCAACAGGCGCACGACCTTAGTGCCAATCGCCCCATAGCCAATGACACCCACCGTCATCTCTGACAATTCGCGCCCCGTCACATCGGCGCGGTAAAGATCCCCGCGCCAAGTGCCTGCGCGCAGTGCCTCATGCCCTGCACGAATGCGGCGGGTTTCCGACAGGATCGCCCCAAGCGTGAACTCCGCCACCGCCGAAGAATTGCGGCCGGGTGTATTCACGACCAAAACCCCGTGATCCTTGGCCGCTTTCATATCAATATTCACTGGGCCACCGCGCGAGACGGCAATCATCTTGAGATGAGGAAGACGCTCGAGCATACCGCGCGACATCGGCGCCAATTGCGTGATCAAAATCTCTGCATCCCCGACAAAGTCGACCACATCATCGGCTGTGCCAAAATATTCTTTCAGGCCATCCATGCCCGCCACCGCATAGCCGTGTTCCATCGGCTCATCGGGCCATGCATCTTGGCGAGTGCGGATATCTAAATCCTTGCCTGAACAGGCCAATGTCACCGCCTCCTCAAAGGCCGAAGGCAACATGAACAAATCGCCGATAATCGCAATTTTGGTTGTCACTTTTATTATTCTCCTTGTTGCGATTGGGTTTGCGCGAGGGCAGTCCACGCCACAGGCGCGGCTTCACGCAGCGCTCGATAAGACGGGAACAGCGCCGAATAGCGCGCGGCAAGTGCGGCATCTGGGGCCTCAATCGGACCAAGCGCGGGTTCGACCCAATCGCGCAAACAGGCATCCATATCGGGATAGACCCCAATAGCGCAGGCCGCCATCATCGCCGCCCCTGCGGCGCCCGCCTCTTCGCGGGTCGAACTGCGCAGATTGGTGCCAATCGCGGCAGCCATAATCTTGCGCAACGCGGCCGAACGCGCCGCACCACCCGTGAGGCGCACCTCATCAGGCACGGCCCCCATTGTGCTGTAGCAATCGCGCGCGGAATACCCCAAGCCCTCGATCACCGCGCGAATGAGATCGGCAAAGCCATGATTGCTGGCCAACCCCGTAAAGGCTGCGCGCGCGCGCGCATCCACAAAGGGGCCGCGCTCACCTGCTTCGGAAATATAAGGGTGATACAGAATCTGGCCCGCGCGGGTGGCGGATAGCCAATCATCAATGCGGGCCACCATCTCTTTGTGGCTGACCTCATGGCCAAATTCGGCCATCAGTTTCGCGCCCAATTTCAGCGCCCAATCAATATTCAATGTGGCCGCCATGTTCGATTGGATTTGCGCCACGATCCCTGGCACAGGCAGAACCATGACATAGCCCGTGCGCCCCTCGTTTAGGACGACATCCGCCTCGGCAGTGGCGCGCATATGCATGCCAGTTGAGCCAAGGATGGTGCACCCCGATGGGGCGTTTGGGGTATAAATCCCTGCCCCCAAGGCGGTGCACACCACATCGACATAGCCAAGGGAAACAGGCGTTCCTACCCGCAGGCCCGTTTGGCTTGCGGCATCGGCACTTAAGGGATGCGTCTCGCGCACCCCATCCACCACAGGGGGCAAAAGATGCGCGCGATGGGACAACCCCAAAGCCGCAATCACATCCGCCTCATAGATACGCGATTTGTAGCTGCCGAAGGTAAAACTTGTCTCAGAGGGATCGCTCGCGCGTGTGCCTGTCAGCTTAAGATAAAGCCAGTCTTTGCAATGCAGCGACACTTCGGCCGCCTCCAACCAATCGGGATGGTGCTGATCCATATGGGCCATTTGCGTGCCCATCTGGCAGGTGTTGAGGCCTGTCCCCGTTTTGGCAAAGCGCGATCTATCCGCGGCGCTGGCGCGCAGGCGATCCACAGTTTTCGCGGCCCGCGCATCAAGCCACAGCCAAGCATCGGTAACAGGCTTGTCCCCTGCCCCCACCAACCATGTGCCGTCCCCCTGTCCCGTGACGGCAATCGCAGCAACCCGCGCCCCTAGGTTTTCGATTTTTTCGCCCAAATCCCGCAGCGTTTGCGCACAGCCCGCCCATGTGTCTGCCAAGGACTGGCTCGCCGCCCCGCTTGCGTCAGAGTGGTAGACATTCGGAACCGATGCCATGGCAAGCTGCTGCCCGCCAAGGCTGAAGGCCACCGATTTAATCACCGATGTGCCTGCATCAATTCCAATCAGAATGTCTGCACCTGATGCGCTCATGCCATTTGCGTCCCATGGCTGATTGCGGCCCCGCTTGCAGGGTCAAAGAAATGTAAGTCTTCGGGTTTTAGTTCAACGCTGATGGTGTCGCCCATCGCAATATCGGCGCGATCATGTTCGACCAAGACCACCGTGCTGCCTGCAAAGGCCGCGGCGATATGGGTTTGATCCCCCAACCATTGATTGGCCACCACTTGCGCAGCCGCCCCGCCCTTGTCTTTGGCACGGCGCACGGCATAGGGGCGAACCCCCATCACAACCTCGCCCCGCGACAGCAGCGCCGCGCGCAGATCAGGTGCGAATTGATCCGCGCTATAGGTCAGCTCGACCCCTGCATCGAGGCGGAACTGAATATCGCCTGACACTTCGGCCGCACGGGCGGAAAACACATTCATCGGTGGCTCGCCCACAAATGTGCCTGTAAACAGATTGGCTGGGGCCAGTTTGATTTCATCGGGGCTTGCGAATTGCTGCAAAACGCCCCCTTCCATCACCGCGATACGGTCTGCCATGGCATTGGCCTCCGTCTGGTCATGGGTCACAAGGATCGCGGTCAGGCCACGTTCCTTGATGTAATATTTGATCCGACCCCGCAACAGCGTGCGCAATTGCGGCTCAAGCTGACCCATTGGTTCATCCAAGAGATAAAGATCAGCATCGCGCACCAAAGCCCGCGCCAAAGACGCGCGTTGTTGCTGCCCGCCAGAAATAGATGCAGGAAATTTGTCGAGGATGGCTGTGATTTCCAACATCTCGGCCACTTCATTGACCTTGGCATCCACCTGCGCATCGCTTTCACGCTGCGCCTTTAAGGCAAAGGCAATATTTTCGCGCACAGTTACAGTGGGATAAAGCGAATACCCCTCAAAGGCCATCGCCACATTGCGCCGCACAGGGGGCAGGTTTTGTACCTCGCGCCCCGCAATGAGGATTTTGCCACGGCTGGTTTCTTCAAACCCTGCAACCATCCGCAAGGTCGAGGTTTTGCCACAGCCAGACGAGCCAAGAAGGGCGATAATCTCGCCTTTTTCGATATCCATATTGATATCGCGCACGGCATGAACGCCTTTGCCAATCGGGCCATAAAATTTATCAACGCCCTGAAGCGTCAGTTGCGCTGTCATCAGGCTGCTCCCTTTTTCTTGTTCTCTGCCGAAGAATGTTCAACGCGGGCACCAGTCTTGCGGTCAAAAAGGTAAACCTGAGATGTATCTGCGGCCACATAGGCGTCACCACTGCTTGGCGCGATTTCCCCAGCAGGGCGAGAGATCATAATCTCGCGGCCATTTTTTGTAAGCGCCAAGGTGACGGTTTTCTCGTTTAACGGCGCCTCTGTTTCAATCGTGACAGGAATTGCACCCTTGGTGCCTTTGCTGACAAAGCGCAGGCTTTCAGGGCGAATGCCAATCACACAATCCTGCCCGACAGCATCGGCATAGCCCGCATCAAGTCTGAGCGGCTGACCTGAAACCGAGACAACAACACCTGCGCCGTCCGCCTCAGGAGTCACATCCAGTAGATTGATAACGGGATCCCCAAACAGACGCGCGATATCAATATTTGCGGGGTTCAGGTAAATATCCTGTGGCGTGCCAATTTGTTGAATGCCGTGACCACTCATCACCGCGATGCGGTCGCCGAGGGCCATCGCCTCTTTGTAATCTTGGGTCACGTAGATCACTGTGGCCTGCTGATCTTTCAGCAAACGTGGCAATTCCAGACGCATCTCAAAACGCAGCTTGGCATCCACATTGCGCAGCGGATCATCAAGCAACAAGATTGATGGCGCGCCCGCAAGTGCACGCGCCAAAGCCGTGCGCTGCTTTTGCCCGTTCGACAATTCCTTGGGCTTGTGATGCAACACATGGTCGATCTTCAGCATTTTGGCGACTTTTCCGACTGTGTCAGAAATTGCGCCCTGCCCCATGCGCCGCGCGGTCAAAGGGGCCGCGATATTAGCACTGGCATCCATATGGGGAAACAGCGCAAAGTTTTGAAACGCCATCCCGATCCCGCGATCTTCGGGTTCGACCCCATCCATATCCTTACCATGAATCAAAATCTGCCCCGCATCAGGTTCAATAACCCCTGCAATCAGGCGCAACAAAACAGTTTTTCCTGCGCCCGATGGACCAAACAACACAAGCGTTTCACCCGTCTCCACAGTGAGACTGACATCATTGAGAACGGTCTCTGTCTTGAAGCGTTTTACGATATTATTGAGAGCCAAGCTCATGTTCTTATCCTTTCACCGCACCAAGGCTGAGACCCTCAACGAGGTAACGCTGCGCGTAAAGCGCGAGGGCGAATGTCGGCGCAATCGACAATATTATGCCCGCCGCTATTTGACCGTATTGAATACCAGATGCCGTGATAAACGCCAAAGCACCAACCGTGACTGGCTGCTTATCAGCCGAGGCCAAAACCAGCGCGAAGATGAAATTGTTCCACGCGAAGATGAAAGCCAAAAGCCCAGCCGCGGCGATACCTGGCCCAGCAAGCGGCAGCGCAATTTTGCGGAAGGTCGCCCAGAAATCATGGCCAGCGATACGATAGGCATATTCTACATCTGCGGGAATATCCTCGAAATAGCCACGCACGATCCAGAGGATCAGGGGCAGCACAATCAGCTGATACACCCAGATCAACCCGCCATAGGTGTTGGCCAGTCCGATCTGCTGGAAGTAAATCGTCAAAGGCAGAAGCACCAACAAGGGCGGTGCGAAACGGAAGGAGAGAAGCGTGAAGGCGATATCCTCAGAGCCACGAAATTTCAGCCGTGCAAAGGCATAAGCCGCAGGCACGCCAAGCAGCAAACCAATCGCCACGGAGGTGGTGGACAGGAAAAAGGAATTAAACAGATTCCCCATGAACCGAATTTCCAAAGTGCCTGTTTGTGTCTCCAACTGCCCTGTGATCAACGCGCGATAATTCTGCAAACTCGGCTCAAACACCATCGAAGGCGGGACGCGCAAAATCGTTTCGTTCGTCTGGAGGCTCATCAAGAAAATCCAGAAAATCGGAAACATGAAGAATAAGATTACCACCGTGATGGCAATGCCGCGCAGGATGCGTTCAATCAAACTAGTGCTTTCCATGGATGCCCCCTCCGCGCTTCAGGCTTCGCCGCGCTGCTTTTCACGCAGGCGCAACCAGTTTTTAATGAAGATATTCGACAGCACATAGGTGATCGCCCAAAGGATCATCAAAAGCGCTGCAGACCGCCCCACATTGGTGGATTGGAAGAAATTCAAATAGGCCTCGACCTGAAACACGGTCAGCGTATTGCCAGGCCCGCCTTGGGTCATGGCGTAGATAATGTCGAATTGCTGAATGCTTTCGATCACGCGGAACAAGGTCGCGGTCAAAAGGAACGGCGTCAGCATCGGCAGCGTGATACGCCAAAAAACGAATAGGCGCGGCACACCGTCAAGTGCAGCTGCCTCGAACGGCTGCTTTGGCAATGACCGTAGGCCTGCAAGCAGCAGGATCATGATAAATGGCGTATAAACCCAAACGTCCACAATCACTACGGTCAGCATGGCGGTCTGCGGATCAGAGGCCCATCTGAAATCCTCAAGCCCGATTAAACTGGCCAGATAGCTTAAAATCCCGAAGCCAGGATTGGTCATCAGCTTCCACATCAACGCGGCCAATGCAGGGGCCGTCATCAGCGGCATCAGCAGCATAATCGAGACGAAATTGTTAAACATGGTGCGCTTTTGCAAAAGCAGCGCAATTCCAAGCCCCAACAAAAGCTGCGCCGTGACCGCGAAAAACGCATAGGTCAAGGACACCTGTAACGTGTTCCAAAACGCGTCATCGGTCATGAAATTCAGGTAATTCTCGCCCCAATTGAACCCACGGTTCCAAGGCTGAGACAGACGATACCGCTGGAGCGAATACCAAACGGCCGTGAAGAAAGGGATCAAAATGCCGATACAGGTTAAAAGCGCAGGCAAGCTCAGCACATATGGCAAAAACTTACGACTGACTTTGAACCTGCGCCGCGGTGGCGCGTTAAATGAGGTGTCAGACATTTCAGTCCCTCTTATGGCGTCCGCAAGGTAAGAACCTTACAGGGCGTCACCAAATTAGAAAATAAATTGTGAAAAATGGTCGGGTCGGGGATGCTATGACACCCCCGAACCTTACCTTGATCGCTTAGCGCAGTCCTGCCTCAGCAAGCTGGCTGTTTACCGATTCAGCCAACATATCTAGGCCTTCATCTACAGGCACTTCGCCCGCAACCATGCGCTGCAACATTGCCGCCCATTCCGTTGTCAAGTCGAAGAACAGAGGCTGTGCGGTGAATTTGATGGAAGCGCCAGGGGCGGAAACATCATGCATATCCACATAGCCAGAGTAGGACGCAGACAGCTTGTTGCGGAACATTTCATCCGCCCAAACGCTGCTGCGGGCTGGGTTCACGAGGTCCATATCCTGTGCACCAAACAGCTGATGCTCAGGGCCAGTCACCCACTGGAGGAAATACCATGTCGCATCTTTTTTGGTGGAGAAGGACGACATCGCCATTGCCCAGATCCAGATATTTGGTGTGGGCGCTGCAGCATCAGGGTTGGCTTTGAATGCGGAGAAGGCAAGATTGCCCGCTTCTGCATTGCCTGCACCATTCATGAAATAGCCCAAGATATCGGCATCAAACATCATCGCAGATTTACCTGCGCCAACATCTGTACCGACCTGATACCATGTATGGGTCGACCAGTCAGGCGCGCCAGAATTCTGGATCATTTCCACCCACTTGCTGTGGAAGTTGCGCGACACATCCGTGTTCATCGCGGCAGACAACGTGCCATCACCCGCAACGGTCAGATCTGATTGGCCAAAGTTGGAATAACCAGACAAGAAGCCTGGGTGGATCGTTGCCCAAGACCGCGAACCGCGCACACCGATACCATAGCCATCGCCCATCGCTGTTTTTGCAGCAGCGGCCGTGTCAACAAGGCTGTCAAGATCGGTTGGAACGCTGAGGCCATTGGCGTCAAAAACGCGCTTGTTATAGGTCAGGTTGTTTTGCTCATAGGCCAGTGGAATACACCACTGCATCGCATCGTCAGAGCCCAAGGCACCACCCGGACGGCCGTTCCACGCACAAGATTTGCGCACACCTTCCAAAACGTCTTCCCAGTTGTAATCTGGGTTGGTTTTGGAGGGATCCATGATGTATTCGTTCAGATCGTCAATCCAGCCCGCAGGACCATATGTCCAAGTCATATATGCGCCGCTCATGAAAGCGTCATATTCGCTAGAGCGCGAGGACAGCGCCGCTGTCACCTTGTCGAAATAGACGTCTTCTGGGAATACGTCATATTGCACATCCATACCTGTCAGGGCTTTGAAGTTTTCAAGATTTGCGATCATCGCATCGGTATAGGGGTGCTGGTTGAGCAGCAGTTTGATAGTTGTCCCCTCATGCGCCCGCCAATTAAATCCGTTTTGCGCCAAAGCGCGGGTTGCAGCAGCATTCACCAAAGTGGATGCGAGTGCAGTGGTCACGCCCAAAGCCGACATGCCCTTGATCAGATCGCGGCGGCCAATTTTCTTTGCAACAAAGTCCTCGGCAAGCTGCTTTTCCTTATCGTACATAGGGTATCCTCCCGTTATATCCCGATACCAATCAGGATTTTTGGACCACAAGCGCCATTGCTGTGCGCTCATCAGTGATGAGGCCGCTGAGGCAGCCACTCATCAAAACAGATCGGATTGCACCGATCTTTTCCTTGCCACCAGCAATGGCGACAATCCGCGTTCGGCGAGGCTCCTCCAGCCCGACCGAGAGCGTTCGTGAGGACAGGGTTGTTTCCAACGGCTGCCCTTTCTCGTCAAAGAAGTGGCCCAAAATTTCGGCCACCCCGCCTTGAGAAATGACTTCCTGGATTTCATCGAGCTGGATCATGCCCGATGAAACCAGGGAGGCGTCAGGCTCGGTCGTGCCGACCCCGACAAGTTTTAATTCTGCCCCTGCGGCCAGCTCAAACACGTTCGAAACACCGCGCTGGCTGAGCAGCACTTCGCGATCCTCGACAGTGTTGGCGAAAAACGGCACAGGCATCACATAGGCGGTTGCGCCTGTTTTTTCGGCCAAGCGGGTCATAACGTCATGGGGCGTGGCCGAATAATTGCGCGTAAGCCCCCCCAAAAGGGACACAAATTGCACGCCCTTGGCATCAAGACGCGGCATCTCTGCCACCGAAGCCGCCAAAGTGCGCCCATGGCCGACCCCGATGCAGTTGTGCCCGCCATGCTCAATTTCACGGCGCAGAAAGCTTGCCCCCGCGATCGACAAGGCCCGAATGGGAAAGCCTTCTTCGCCGATATCGGGGGCAATTTCGCAAAAATCCAAATTGAAGCGCGCTTTTAACTCGCTCTCTAGGCGCACGCATTCCGAGATATCGCCATCAATCGACACTTTCACCGCGCCCTCTTGGACTGCACGTGAGATCAGGCGGTGCGCCTTTACGGAGGGCACGCCAAGCTGCTTGGCCACAGCCGCCTGCGTCAAACCGCCCGCGTAGTGCAACCACGCAGCCCGAATGGCGAGACTAGCCTCATAATCCATGAGCATCCCCAAAGATCATCCTTGGCTTCGGCATAACCCGTGATCCCCCCTCGCGCGGCAATACGTCGCCACAATGAAAAATATTACACTTTGTGTAATTTCTTGCACCCAGGCAAAATTACGTCAACAGGGATTACACGCCGCAATGCAGAAAAGATGCGAACGACCTCAACTTTACGTTGATTTCATGGGATAAATTCTTGAAAAAATCTTTGGAATTTTAGCTGAAACCCACGCGATTGTTGCGATTGCAACAGGTATTTTGGGGCTTGGGTTACAAGGCTTCGCGCAGAATTTCGGTCAAATCAGACGCGGTCAAATCCACTGGATTCGCCTTCATCGAAGACGAACTTGCCGCCGCTTGTGCAATCTGTGCGATCTTATCTGCGGGCAGACCCGCTTGCCCCAATCGCGGCAGATTTTGCCCCTCGATAAATCGCGCCAAGGCCTCAAAGGCCATCTCGGGGCTGACGCCAAAGGCATCCCCCATCCATGCGCGCAGATCAGCAAAGCGTCCGCGCAATGCGGGGCTTTCGGCGCGGGCCTCGTTGGCCAAAAGAACAGGCACCAATAAGCGGGCACAGATCAGGCCATGTTGCGCCAGATAGCCGCCCGCAGGCCCCGCCAAACCATGCACCGCCCCAAGCCCCGCATTGGCCAAGGCAAGGCCGCCAATCACCGATGCCAATGCCACATCATCGCGCGCTAGCGGGTCATCGCCATCGCGATCAAAGGCATCAGACAGGCGGCGCAGCCCCGACACGGCGCGCGGAATGGCATCACGGCACAGCGCATCTGTGAACGGGTTAGCGCGGGTGCACAGATAAGGTTCAACCACTTGGGTCAAAGCATCAAGCCCGCTCATCATGGTTTGCGCACGCCCCATCCCATCGCATAGGCACGGGTCAATAACGGCCAAAACCGGCAGCATCCGATCATCCCGCAATGAGACCTTGCGGTTATGCTCAGGCACAAAGATCACCGCATTTTTGGTGACCTCCGCACCTGTCCCCGCGGTGGTCGGGATCGCAACAAACGGCACGGGCGCATAATCAAGCGCACGCCCCTCTCCCACGACCTCCAAATACCGCAGTGCGGGGTGTGGCGCGGGGATCAGCGCAGCGATCGCTTTTCCTGCATCAATGACCGCGCCGCCACCAATCGAAAGGACAATATCCACACCTAAGCCACGCGCCTGCATCACGGCCGCTTCGATGGTCTTAAGATCAGGCTCGCTGGCAATCGTCACAGTCTCGATCGGCGCGAGGCGGGTGACCATGGCTTGTGCGCCCGCATGGCGGACACCGCTCCGACCAGTGACAAGAAGCACCTTTGTGCCAAAACCTACGATAGAACTTGCGAGATCCTCATCCACAATGCCGCGACCAAAACGAATCTGGGCCGCTGACATGAACTGAAAGCCAAGCGAATGGGTCATTAAATCCGCATCTCCAAAGGGTGATCCGTCAACTGTTTGAGCAGAAACCACGCAGACTGAACTGCCCATTCAAGTCAAGGTTTCTGGCGATCCCTCGAGGACTCGAACCCCGAACCTGCTGATTAGAAGTCAGCTGCTCTATCCAGTTGAGCTAAGGGACAAGTAAGCATTTTAATCCAATTATTTTGAATAAATTACATTTTCAAGAAGTATTGAACTACGCTATGCTTCGCAAACTTACCCCAATTTGTCTCGCTGAAAGTCTCGCTGATAAATGCCGACCATATCTTGCTATATCGATCGATCAAAAATCGACAAATTCATCAAACAGCAAAGAGCCATAAATCAAAGGCTAACGCTCAGGGATGAAGGCTGCCCTGGCCTTAAACTGGTAATTAACAATTCTAGTTCCAGCTGGGTGTATACATATCGCAAACGAGGCTATTTAGATGGTGGCAAGCGCCATCCCCAAAGAGCCATGAAGCTAGGCGATCCGATTCTAATGACGCCGAGTGAAGCCCGCGCCAAAGCTGAGCTAATTAAAGCTCAGGTCCGTGATGGCCTCGACCCCGCGCTGGAGCAACGCGAACAAACTGCGTTGAAGCGCGCTGCAGAAGCACGGCAAAAAACCTGCAGCGAATGGCTTGAAATTTACACTCACAGCGAGCTGAATGGTGGAGGAAGCAAACACGAGCGAGATGAAACTCGGCATGTCCGCCTCAGCTTGGAGGAAATGGGAGCATGCCACCTCCGTCCTGATTGTATTGATACTAAACACATCAGGTCGCTTTTGGAGCGACACCACCTTGCACCAGCAACCAATCGTCACCGCTTCGGCGCGCTTTCGCGTTTTCTGGAATATCTGATCGATGAGGAGGTCATCCACACAAACCCCACTTCTTTAATTGCGAAAAAGCGACGCCCTAAACCACCGCCGCCACGGATGTCCTACTACACGCCCGAACAACTCAAGCGGCTGTGGCAATGTGAAAGTTTAAAGCCTGAATACCTGCGATACCTTAGGTTCATGATAACGACGCCACTGCGGGCAGATGAAGGCGCTACCCTAACCTGGTCACAAGTAATACATTCGCAAAGTGAAATTCGGTTATCGCACACAGACACAAAAAATTCTGCTCATTTCGTGATGCCAGTAACACCCCTAGCATTTGACATTCTTGGTCATTCCAAGGCGCCGCAGGAATTTAGAGTATTCCAACTATCAAGAATTCCCGACGCAAGAATGCAATCTTGGAGCCATTTTAATAAAAAGGTGCGAAAGGCTTCGGGGGTAGAGGAATTTACACTGCATGACTTGAGGCGAACATTTTCGACATTAATGGCAGAACATTCAGAGGTGTCACTGGACGTAATAGATGGATTATTGAACCACAAACAAAGCGAGACACGCGGAGGCGTCATCAAGCATTATCAGCATGCAAAGCTCCTCGATAAAAGACGCGATGCGATGCGGACCTGGGCTACGCTGCTGGAGGGTTGGTTATGGGTTCCAAACAACAGCAACGCCCGTTGAACAGCCACGGTGGCAAACGACGCGGAGCGGGGCGGCCTCGTAAATGGGATTTTTGGTTCGTAATGGAAGTTGGCCAAGATTGTGAAACCCTACACAGGCAGGCCCAAGACGCCGCCCTACGCATGAGACGAGACAAGCTAATCGGGGCCACGGAATTGGAGGCCACATGGAGCAAGGTGAACTCGATATCAGTCCCGCAACGACGCCAATGGCTTCAAAGCAAAGGCGATGACGAACTCGAGGAGGGCTATGAGCAGCATCAGGCTGATATCAATGAGGAAATCAAGGCAATTAACAAAAAATGCAGGGGCAAAGTTACAACTTCGCGACTTGTTAGCCTGAAGAACACTCCTCCCAAAGGCACTCGCAGCCAGATCATTGCAAAAGTTGCGAAAAAATTCGCACTCTCACCGAAGCAAGTAGACAACATTTGGCAAGCGTATCGACGCTTTGAGCGTGAAAAATAAGGATAACTTGAATTTTAGGCAGATTGCGAGGTGGGATGATTCGACAAGGTATCTAAGGGTGGCAACCAACAACTTGGAGCTACCTAATGCTACGCAACCCTAAATGGCATCCAGATCAACCTCTGCCGAAATACGCTGACAAAGTGACAGCTGCAGCGATAGTCACCCATCTCTTTTTTCCAATCAGCCCGCGAACGCTAGAAAAATGGCCTCTGGTTGTTCGCCGTCCAAACAAAGCGGCCATATTCGAGGTGGAAGAACTGCTTCAACACGCGGAGCAAAAGTTTGAAGCCGCCCCCGCTTATAAGCAAGCGGAGGTGTGATAATGAGCCAGCACACCGATACCCCCCCGTTCATCAAATTACACGGGGGTGGCTTTGAGGCAGGACCCTGCACGGGTCGGTCGCCATCCTGCTCCGTAAAGGAGTGTGGCCAATGATCATCAATGCTCGCGCATCCGAAACCAGCGACCTCTACATGAATGTTGTAGCGCGGCCGCTGCACAACCTGCGCATCGCTGTCTGCCGCGAAGGCATTCAGTGGCTTGTGCAGACAACAGACGGTGCAAAGCGCTGGAAGTCCGTTTCCTTCGCCGCTACCAAACCAGGCCTAATCAAGGCACTCCGCCGCTTCGAGGGCCTCTCAGAGCGTGATGCGACGGATGTGGTGGATGTGCTGCCGTCTCGGCCTCAGGCTCCAGAAAAAGCCTACTCGCCAAAATGAAAACCGCGCGCCTGAGGCACGCGGCTTCTGGGTGGGTTAGTTTGAACGCTTTAACCACATTCAGAATACCACGTGCTTGGCCGCCAATCAAATATTGAGGTTAAGCAATGGATATTCCATTTGATCAGTATTCGCAGCCAATCATTGAAAAATATGGGCTGAAAAGAGTTGGCCATGAATGGCATGGTCCGTGTCCCAATTGTGGAGGCGACGACCGATTCTGGATTGCCGACCATAATGGCAAGCTGAAACATCACTGTCGCAAAGATTGTGCCTTATCCGACCGAACACGCCATATGGAGCAAGATGGATTGCTGCCAAAGTTCGAGCCACAGGTGCCAGATGTACCACGGCCACCAAAGTGCGATGTGCCGTATCACATTCAGAAACGCATTGAGCTTGCAGGCACAGGCGCTGTCTGTGACGGCAACACGGTTGTTGTCGAAATTCGTGACATCGAAACGGATGAATTTCGCGGCAAACAATTCATCAACTCTGATGGCTCAAAGCGCTTCAGCCCAGGCATGAAAAAAGAAGGAGCTGGCACGTTTATTGGCGAGAAGTCAGATGTCCTTTACGTCACCGAGGGTTGGGCGGATGCCGTTGTGTTGTATCTCGTGACAGGTCAGCAGGTGTTTTTTGCACTAGATGCAAATGCCCTTCCTGCTTCAGCTAAGCAGCTCAAGGCACAGGGCTACAATGTCATTGTTGCAGCTGACAATGATGAGGCAGGACGCAAAGCTGTAAAAGCTGCAGGCTTGCCCCATGTCACCCCCCCTGTTGTGAAAGACTGGTGGGACTTATGGGACAGCGAAGGTGATGCAGCAGTTCGTGCCGCCCTCGAGAATGTCGTAGACCCTGTCACGGTATCAATCACGAGCGGTTACAAAATCTGGAGC
The DNA here is from genome assembly GCA_025751475.1 of Rhodobacteraceae bacterium XHP0102. GTDB lineage: Bacteria > Pseudomonadota > Alphaproteobacteria > Rhodobacterales > Rhodobacteraceae > M30B80. The sequence goes on along the minus strand of JAOWLD010000001.1, from coordinate 218,949 downwards.
GGAAATGAACTGCTCAAGGCAGACTTCCCACCGACCGAATGGTTGTTAAAGCCCTATTTGCCCACTCCTACACTCGCGTTGATTGCAGGCGCGCCGAAGGTTGGAAAATCATGGATTGCGATGGAGTTTGGACTTCAGGTTGCCGAGGCAGGCTACGGGACGCTCTACATTGCCAGTGAGGATAACGAGCAAAGGTTTCAGTCTCGACTGCGGCGTTTGCGGCCATTTGCAGCATCACCAGAGTTCAAGGTGCTGCCAATGTTATCCAGTGAGAAAGCATTGCCGCAGGGCGTAGCTGCGCTGGAACTCATCACAAACTTCGTCGCCGAAAACCCCAATCTCCGCTGCGTCATAATCGACACTGTTGCGTCGATACGCAATCCATCTGAGCGTGAGAAGAACTACGAAGTCACCAGCACAGAATTTGGCAACCTTCGCCAACTTGCCCACAAACTTGGGATTGCGATTGTCGTGGTGCATCACAATCGGAAGTCCACAGGTATGGAGGCATCACCGATTGAAATGATTTTGGGTTCAACGGGCATTTCGGCCACCGTAGAAACGATTATGGTTCTGCAGCGCCAGAAAGGCACCCAGGACATCAACATGCTGCTCACGGGAAAAGATATTGAGGAGCAGGAGTTGACGTTCAAATGGACCGCGCAGGGCTATCAAGCGGCAGGTGTATCAGTCGAGGCCGCACTCGGCGATACGCAGCGCGCCGTATTAAACGTCATACGTGAGCGGCCTCGCTGCACGCAACACTTCATCGCAGAGGAAATCAGCCGTGATAAATCGCAAGTGTCCAAGGCGGTCGGGCGGCTAATTGAATGTGGTTTGGTTCAGCGATTGGATGATGGGACACTGGCGCCTAGCAATTAGGTTATCAACTCTATCAACCCTATCAACTGGAGTGGACAGGGTTGATGGGGTTGACAGCCTGCAGAATGCATCCACCCCATACTGCGGCCTATTATCAAAACCGCATCTATATCCCTAGGACCGTGGAACTGCGACGCAAACAGTGGAACCCAAAGTCATCCCGTTCCAGCCCACCGTCAGAACTCCTTCACCGATCAAGCGCGGCGCAAAAGCTGCTTGCGACTGGCTATTGGCGAGCCGGAGGCTGCACCCCGGCCGATCATTGAAAGGCTTCTCTCAAAAACAGCCCTGCCTTCCTGCCAATGAAAAGGGCGACCCGCAGGCCGCCCTCACATTGTTTCTATGCTTCAAAATCAGAAACGGTGTTGAACATTAACTGCAAAGCTCGATCGATAGCTGCTGCCAACGCGATCGCGGGCTAAGCGGATTTCAGCACTGCTCAGTCCATCGCTGGAGGCACTACTCAGTCCAAGCTCAGCACCACCACCGCAGTCGTCCGTTCTAGTAGTGGCGCTTCGGCGTTCGCAAATGGCACGCGGCGCAAAGCTGAACTGGCTGTTGCTGTCCGCTACTGTGTCTGCGTCTAACGCCCAGACCACTTCTGGCCGCAGGGTGAGATTGGCAATGGAGACATTGCCTGCATCCACGCTGATGGTGTTATCTACGCTTGCAAAGCTAACGTTGCCAATCCAGGTCTTGCCGTAGCTTACAGCGAGTTCAGGACGGAACTCGTATTGCTCATACTCATACACACCGGACAGGGCGGCACCGATAGTTGCTGTGCGTGTGTTGTAATCGCTTTCAAGTGTCTGCGCATCGTTTTTGATTTCTATGTCGTTACGGCCAGCACCCAAAGTGAGAAAGCCATCCAAGAACACATCGTCTTGCAGCTGATGCACAGCGTATCCGCCAATGGTTACGCCAATGCGGTCCTGGTCGCCGTTATATGCACCCTCAATGTCTGACCGCGCCAGCTCACCACCGATGAAGTAACCAAGCATCGTGTCGTTAGACACCATCTGCTCCCAAGCGATACGGCCGGTGAGTGTAGCCGTGCTGCTGCCTGTGTCGCTATCATGCTGCACATCAAAGTCGCCGAAAACAAGCCGGCGCTGCGTGCCGGCATAGTCGCCGGTTTGACCGAAGAAATTACCGCGTGTGCTGACTGTTGTGCCATTGAGTGCAAATGTAGGATCCACGTCAAAGGCAACGTTGTTGCGGCTGGCGATGCCTGCACCAACACCGTCCATTTGGCGGCGGCTTGCGATGAAACGGTCGCGGCTTTCACGGACCAGACGCTGGTTGCCGCTGATTTGAGAGGTGAGCTGTTGTGTCGCTGCGGTTATGACGGCACCCTCTGGCCCGGCGCCCACACCCTCAGGGGCATAACCCCACCCAATGAACGTTTCGGCGCCGTTATCAACGTGCGTTAATCCAAATGGTGCGGTGGTCGTGAACGTACCTGACGCCGACGTCAAAGTTACGCTGCCCTCAGCAACCCCACACACGCCCTCGACAGCGTGCGCCGGGACCGCCCACGGCAGCGTCCCCGCTTCATAGGCACCAGTTAATACCGGGTCTCGCCCAACGGCTCTCAATAGCACCACCAATCCCCCCCCCCCGGCTCGGTCGTCCACCACGTCGACCTTACAACCTCCAAGCGAGTACCCGTCATTCAGCGCGGTCAGCTCGGTTTGGGCGTTGGCCCCGGAACCGATTCCTAAGCCAAGACAAACGACCGCGGGGATTGTGAACCAGTTTCGCATCTTTTCAGCCCTCCTGAGGCCCAAGCGGCGAACCGCTTTTTGTAAGCCTCAAGTCGCTGAACTATGTCGTTTTGCGATGTGATCTGAGGCTGTGGATTGAGATAAGCCCGCGCTGGATCGCGATCCGGACGCGGTATGGTTGACTGCCCTACCAGCTGCCCGCGGTGGGCCCGCAGACGGCGCTGGTATCGCTCATAAAGCCGGGTCAGTTTTTCCTGATGGCGTTTCAGCGTAACCTCGGACAGGCGCAAGCCCGTGCGATCATGCCGATAGCCCAGAAAATCGAAGCCACGGGCGATTGGCCCGATGGAAGTCTTGTCGAGGTGTAGTCCAAGCCCCGCCCCGCTCTTCAGCCCGACATTTGCAGCAAGCGAGTAAGCCGGATCGCCACCCAGCGTAAAAGGCGCAAAAGCTATCGTAAGCGTTTTCCGCATGTTTTCAGCCTTCCGGAAGCCCAAGTGGCGAACCGCTTTCGGCAACCCCAAATTACTGAATAATGCTTGAGCGCGACACGTTCTACCGCCATACGACAAAGCAGCCAAAGTAAATCCCCTGACTAGATTACAATTGGTATGTGCCGTTGCGATCAGCAAAACTGAAGCCCTCTAATGCTACACGTCGTTGCTTTGCCTTATGTTTATTCACTTAATCAATAGCTCGGCCCAGATTTGGAACTGTGTTTTGCATATTTCGCGTAAGTATATGTTTTTTCTTGGTAAAACCATGGAACTGCAACCCTATTGACCCATGCATCCAAGGCTGGGATACTTGGGTTTTAATCGTTGCTCTGGCCGTTGAACGTGACGACCGCACCCCATTTGCGGATGTATTGGCTCCCCCATTTGCGAGGCTTTTTACGTGCCGCTCGCCATCACCGATTTCGACTTTGACAAGCACTCCGCAGATCCAGATGCGCTGATTTCTGCATGGGTGCCAGAAATCGAAGAGGCCGCACATCAATACGTCCCTGATGACAAGTTCATAGCATTTCTTGTCGCAGCCCTTCGCCTCGGCGCCAGATCCAAATCCCTTGAAGGCCTAAACGTCATGCGCCTGATTGAGAAGGCAGGCTACTCACGTTCAACCTTCTTCCGCCTGTTTGAGGGCCATACAAGCTTCTTGCTAAAAGGCTACCAGTTAACCTGCCAGCTCTCCACACAGGTCTATGCCAAACACCTTGCTGATCAGCCTCGCTCACTCAACGAGTTCTGCACGTTCACCGCAGATGTGTTTTATGGCGCAAATTGCACAATACCCCACGAAATCCTGCAAATGCTGTGGAAAGAGCATAACTTAACACATCAAGAGTTTCATCCGCATCTCGATGGGTTGACGTCTATTATTGCCGATTTCCTCGCAAAAAATGCACAGACCAAAGATCTGTCAATTGATCGTGCGGAGCTGAGTGGCGTCATCCAAAGCTTGGACTTGGACATTCTAACGGCTCGGCTAGAAGATAATCCCGATTGGGGGACGCCATTATATTATAAAAAGCTCCGACGCCTTTTACACGGATACTTGCTGACACTCACTGAATGAGTGGCTCCGCTGCCGCTCAAAACTTATACATCAGCTGCACAGAGAGTGATGTCTGATCAACACTCACGTGGTTTGGCAAATTCAAGGCTGGAACATGTCTGCTTTGGTTTCCCGCCAGATGCGTCGCGTTTGCGATCAATGACGCGCTTTGCGAGAGCTGATAGACGTAGGAGAGTGCATAACGATCCTGCCGCCAGGCGTTGGAAGTATATAGACTGGTTTCTACGCCTTCAATTTTGTCTTCCCCGACAGTTGCCATGACCTGCCAACGGTCTTGATCATAGATGGCGTTCAAATGGGTGCTTGAGCTATCACCTGCACGAGGATCTGTCTGATTGGTATCAATTCTTGTGAAGCCCAGTCGCCACTGATTGATGCGTGTTAGATACTGTGTCGATACCTGATAACTGTGGCTCCAATCACTAGAGCCAGTTGTTGTATCGATGAAGCTCTGGTTGTCTAAGCGCGATGCGATAATTTTTAGGTCATGTTGCGTATCATCATATTCGTAAGACACACTTACATGCGAGGAGCCAACCTCATCACTGAGATGATTGTGGTCATGTAAATACGTCGCCTCGCCTGAAATACGCAGCTCGTGTGCCGACCACTCGAAAAGGCGGCTCAACAAAACGGTAGATGATGTCACAGTTTGATCATTTGAGGGATTGGTCGAAGACAGTCTTATGCCTGACAACCATTTTTCATCGGGCGTCTCGTAAGCGATGGTAAAGCTACTGGTCGCCGTGGTGGATGCCTCCGCAAAAAGTTTTGACAGGTTAAAAGTGAGCTGTGGACCCGTATCGCTCGCACTAGAGTATCCAAAGCCATAGGCCGCTTGCTCTTCTGAGCTTTGCTGGTCCGCAAGGCGGAAATTCGAAATCGTGGTGTTATAGGTATCGATTGCATTCCACTGGCTCGACAGCGTCAGTAATGCGTCCTGCTTATCACGCTCATACCCGAAGAAACCCAGGCGATTTTCTGCAAGCGCAGACGTCGGCAACACAGGCAGCAAAAGCGCCACCATTACACACAACTTTATGTCATTCATTTTTGTATCTTATTGAGAAATTCTGACTTGCAATCAAACGCATACATAGCATTGGTCGCTTATCCTATCAGGCCGACATACTCAAGCATCCCCGCAGGGTTATCAGGGCAACGGGCAACAGCGGGTCGGTCAAGTCAGGCATGTGCCGCGCATTGCAGAGAGAAATAGCACACCGGAACGGGAGCAACGCGCGCGCGGGCGGGAGCAAACACGCAGCCACGCGCGCGTAGGACGGTGGTTTGCCGTCTACGTCAAATTACGCGATTCCACGCCATTTCGTCTCGCTGAATGTCTCGCTGATATTCCGCGCGAAGATATAAAAGTGAATTTTTTTCTTATTTTTCTGGCGATCCCTCGAGGACTCGAACCCCGAACCTGCTGATTAGAAGTCAGCTGCTCTATCCAGTTGAGCTAAGGGACCGCATGGGGGCTGATTACCCGTTCTTGTGGCGCGCGTAAACGGTGCAGACGGGGGTCAGCGGCTCAATGTGTCCAAACGGTGCGGCGGTTGGTGGCGAAATTTTCGCCGTAGCCCCCTGCGCGCAAATTGGGTTTGCGCGTCTTGGGGCGCAGCACCACGGCCTCGATGCCATGTGTGCGGGCATAATCCTCTGCCGCCTCTTGGCTCTCAAAATAAAGCCGCACCTGCGCCTTGGTATCCCCGCTTGAGGTCCAACCCATCAAAGGATCGATTTCACGCGCGGAGGCGGGCGCAAATTCCAAGACCCATTCCTTGGTTTTCGCAACACCAGATGACATTGCCGTTTTGGCGGGTTTGTAAATGCGCGCAACCATGCCTGTCTCCGTCTCGATCGCACCCCGAAGGATAGCTCAAATTCCACATACATATCGGCAAAATACAGGGGGTTTGCAAGATGTAGATGAGGAATGCGGTATATGCATCGCCGTTGAAATTGGATTGCCGGCCGAGATCTAGGGAGCGAGGGGTGGGTGGTGCGATCCCGACCGACAACCAATTTGCTGCTTGCACAATCAAGGTAAAAAAATTTTCTTTTGGATGCAAACAAAATTTCGCCTTAAAGTTGTATAAATTTGCAGAAAATTGTTATGGCTTGCTTAAGACATGAGAAACGATCGCGCACAGCGCCCATCACGGGGCGCGGTTGCTTGCCCTTGGCAGGATGCGCGATAGGATATAGGCCAACCCTGCGCAGCCCGCGCCGCGTCAAAAAGGCCGAAGATGCATAACAACTCACCCCAAGCCATGCCCAATTTGTCAGGCTCGCAAACCTCGCCACGCGAAGGTCGGAGCAACAGCGCGCGGATGGCCCGCGCGAAATTAGAGGGCGGCAAAAAATTTGTAATGCAAACCGAATTCTCACCCGCGGGCGACCAACCCAACGCGATTGCGGAATTGGCAGCGGCCCTGACAGCGGGGGATCACAATCAGGTGCTGTTGGGGGCAACAGGGACGGGCAAAACCTTCACCATGGCCAAAGTGATCGAGGAAACACAGCGCCCCGCCATCATTCTGGCCCACAACAAGACCTTGGCTGCGCAGCTTTATGGCGAGTTCAAAAGCTTCTTCCCCGAGAATGCAGTGGAATATTTCGTCAGCTATTACGATTACTATCAGCCCGAAGCCTATGTGCCGCGCACCGATACGTTCATCGAAAAAGAAAGCCAAATCAACGAACAGATCGACCGAATGCGCCATTCCGCTACCCGCGCGCTGTTGGAGCGGGATGATGTGATCATCGTGGCCTCGGTCTCCTGCATTTACGGGATCGGGTCAGTCGAGACCTATACCGCCATGGCGGTCGATCTGTTTGCAGGGCAAGAGTATGACCAACGCCAAGTCATGGCGGATTTGGTCGCGCAGCAATATCGCCGCAATGATCAGGCGTTTCAGCGCGGCTCTTTCCGTGTGCGCGGCGACAGTCTGGAAATTTGGCCAGCCCACCTTGAGGATCGTGCGTGGCGTCTGTCCTTCTTTGGGGAGGAATTGGAGGGGATCACCGAATTTGATCCGCTCACGGGGCAGAGCACCGATAAATTCGACAAAATTCGTATCTACGCCAATTCGCATTACGTGACCCCACGGCCAACCATGCAACAGGCGGTAAAGGCCATCAAAGAGGAATTGCGCCAACGCCTTGACCAATTGGTGGGAGAAGGGAAATTACTCGAAGCACAGCGCCTTGAGCAGCGCACGAATTTCGACATCGAAATGCTTGAGGCCACGGGCGTCTGCAACGGAATCGAGAATTACTCCCGCTATCTGACAGGCCGCGCCCCGGGCGAGCCGCCGCCCACGCTTTTTGAATATATCCCCGACAATGCCATCGTTTTTGCAGATGAATCGCACGTCACCGTGCCGCAAATCGGTGGAATGTATCGCGGCGACTATCGGCGCAAATTCACCTTGGCCGAACACGGGTTCCGCCTGCCCTCTTGCATGGATAACCGCCCGCTGAAATTCGAGGAGTGGGATGCGATGCGCCCGCAATCCATCTTTGTCTCGGCCACCCCTGCCGCATGGGAGATGGAGCAGGCGGGAGGCGTCTTTACCGAACAGGTGATCCGTCCCACAGGCCTGTTGGATCCGCAGATCGAGATCAGACCAATTGAGACACAAGTGGATGATCTATTGGATGAAATCCGCCAAGTCGCCGCCAAGGGAATGCGTGTGCTTGTCACCACTTTGACCAAACGTATGGCCGAAGATTTGACCGAATATCTCCACGAGCAAGGGGTGCGCGTGCGCTATATGCACAGCGACATTGATACAATCGAACGGATCGAGATTCTGCGCGACCTGCGCCTTGGCGCGTTTGACGTTCTCATTGGGATCAACCTTTTGCGTGAGGGTTTGGATATTCCTGAATGTGGGCTTGTGGCGATTTTGGATGCCGATAAGGAAGGCTTCTTGCGGTCCGAAACCTCGCTCATTCAGACCATCGGACGGGCCGCGCGCAATGCCGATGGCCGTGTGATCATGTATGCGGATCGGATTACGGGCAGCATGGAGCGCGCTATGGCCGAAACGGACCGCCGCCGCGCCAAGCAAATCGCCTATAACGAGGAACACGGCATCACACCCGCAACCGTGAAGAAAAATGTCGAGGATATCCTCGCGGGTCTCTACCAAGGCGATGTCGATATGAGCCGCGTCACCGCCAAGATCGACAAACCCATGGTCGGCGCAAATCTGGCCGCCCATCTCGATGGGTTGCGCGCGCAGATGCGCAAAGCGGCAGAGAACTTAGAATTCGAAGAGGCCGCGCGCTTGCGCGATGAGGTCAAGCGCCTAGAGGCCGTGGAACTGGCGGTGGCGGATGACCCGCTTGCGCGTCAATCCGCCGTGGATGAAGCGGTCGAGGCGGCAAGCGCTGCCAAAGGGCGCAGCACCGCAGGGCGGCCTGGGCAACGGGGTGGGGTTAAGCGGCGCAGATAGGCGCGCGCTGTCGGGATTTTCACCGCCCAGCGACAGTCGTCAGCCCCAAGCTTTGCCAAACCTGCATCCCGCCGCGGTAATAGTAAATCCGCTCGGCAGGAAAGCCCGCCTCGATCATGCGCCGCGCCGCAGTGGGGGATTGGCCACACCATGGACCATTGCAAAACAGCACCACACGGGGCAAATCACCCTCGCAAATATAGCCATCAAAATCCACTTCACAGCCAAACTCACCCAAACGATCCGCGGCCTCTGTATAGGGCACGGAAATTGCGCCAGGGATTGTGGCCGCCTCAAATTCCGAACGAATCCGTCCATCCATCACCACTGCATCCTCGGCTTGCAGCATCTCGATCAGTTCCAATTCACCGATTGTGGTCACGCCCTCTGCAGGGGTCATCGGTTGGATGCAGAAATTGGGACAGGGGCGCGATGTCAGCGCGAAATCACCCGTCAAGCGGTTCTCCGTATCTTGGATGCGCGCAATCTCCACGGGTCCTTGCTCCGTTTGGATTGTGGCGGACATCATATCTGGGGTGATCCCAACAGGCTCTGCGGTGGCAGCGGTGCCCGCAACAGCGGTTGCAAAACAAAAAGACAAGATGACGCGGCGCATTGGTTCCTCCCATGACACATTCACGCTATAGTTGCAACAAAACCGCAGCACGGTCAATTTTTGCGGCACTGCACGCCGCATTTTTGTCGCCCTTCCCGCGAGGATTTGTTAATCTTCGTGCAACAAGAAGAGGCCACGAGCATGACCCTCACCAGACGTATGATGATGCTGACAACGGGCGCATCGCTGCTTGGCGGCTGTGTGAGCAACCCGCTTGACGGTCTCACCCAAGCGGGCCGTAATTTCATCGGCCCGACACCAAGCGATCTGCAACCCACCCCCAATGCGGCTTATGCGCAATGGGTTGCCGCATTCAAAAACCGCGCCGAGGCGCGGGGCATCCATCCTGTGACCCTTTCGCAGGCATTTCGCGGCACGGGCTATCTGCCAGGTGTCATCACGCGCGACCGCAACCAAGCAGAATTTTCGCGCAGCTTTGAAGACTACTTGAACCTTGTCGCCTCAGAGCCAAAAGTGACCGCAGGGCGCGCCGCTTACACCAACCAGTCGCGCCTCCTGCAACGGATCGAAGCGCGATACGGCGTGCCCAGCGATGTTGTTGCCGCAATTTGGGGTGTTGAAAGCGAGTTTGGCGCAAAACGCGGCGACATTCCCGTTGTTTCTGCCGCCTCTACCTTGGCCTATGACGGGCGGCGGGGCGCATTCTTCGAGGCGCAGCTTTTTGCGGCTTTGCGAATTTTGCAAGATGGCCACACCACGGCCGATCAATTGAAAGGCTCATGGGCGGGTGCGATGGGGCACACGCAATTCATCCCCACCACTTTCGCGGCCCATGCGGTGGATTTCAACGGTGATGGCAAAAAGGACATTTGGGGCGTTGATCCCACCGATGCACTCGCCTCGACCGCCGCCTATCTGGCCGAAGGCGGCAATTGGCAACGGCAATTTGGCATTGGCTGCGAGGTGCGCTTGCCCATCGGCTATGATGGACCTTCGGGACGGGGCGCGCCCGCAAGCTTGGCCACATGGGCCGCGCGTGGGGTCATCCCCGTCACAGAACAATCCCGCGATTTGGGCAATGCCGCGCTCATGCTGCCTGCGGGGCGCAACGGACCAGGCTTTTTGATCTCTCCCAATTTCGGGGCCTTGCTGCGCTACAATGCATCTGAAAACTATGCGCTTGGTGTGATTTATCTCGCAGGCCGCCTGCGCGGTGAAGGGCCAATTGCCACCCCCTTCCCGCCAGATCAATACGGGCTGATGATCGAGGACCGCCGCGCAATCCAAGAAGGGCTAAAGCGGCGCGGCTACGATGTGGGCACAGTCGATGGCGTTTTTGGCCGACAAACCGAGGCTGCCATTCGCGCCTTTGAGACGGAAATGGGATGGCCCGTCACGGGTCAGCCCTCACAAACTCTGCTTGCCGCTTTACGCTAAGGCATGACTGCGCAGGGCCTGATAGGCTGCTGCGCAAGCAATATTGGCCAGGTTCAACGAGCGAATATGGGCCGAATACATCGGCAAGGAGACCAAACGATCCTCATGCGCCGCGATGATCTCGGGCGAAAGGCCCGTGGTCTCACGACCAAAGACCAGATAGGCATCTTTGGGAAACGCGACCTCATATGCGGATTGCGCGCGATCATTCTCAAAAAGAAACATCTGATCCGCACGCGGCGCGCGCGCTTCTATGAACGCATCCCAATCATCATATTCGGAGAGGCGGACATATTTCCAATAATCCAGCCCTGCGCGGCGCACCGATTTTTCGGAAAGCTCAAACCCATATGGGCGGATCAAAATTAACTCCATGTCCAAACCGACACAGGTGCGCCCTATTGTGCCCGTATTCCCTGGAATTTCAGGTTGGAAAAGCACAATTTTCATCTGATGCGGCGCTTTGAGACGGTCAACCATGTGCGGAAAGCGCCTTCAAAATCTGGGTATTTTGCGCATAGGCACAGGGGCAGATTGATGCCATGATGTGACGTGTCCTTTTCTGACCTGTTTGGCCCCAAAACTGGCGCGCAGATGGGGAAGTTGCAAGCGAAAGGCGCAGGACTATGAAAAACGAAACTGATCCTGTCAGGCCAGCAGATGACGCGGCCCGCACCCTTGCCCGCGATATTCTAGCGGGTCATACATATGCGGCCCTCGGTGTGATTGATCCCGAAAGCCACCTGCCCTCTCTGAGCCGCGTGGCCTATATCTGGCAGCAGGACACAGGGCAGATCCTTAGCCTGATCTCCACATTGTCAAGCCACAGCACAGCACTGGCCACCAACCCCGTTTGCGGGTTGTTGGTTGGCTCAGTTCCAGATCGCGGCGATCCGCTGACCCACCCCCGTCTGAGCCTGACAGCCCGTGCAAAGCCCTGTGACAAAGCCACAAAAAAGACGGCCTATCTGGCCGCCTACCCCAAAGCAAAGCTCTATTTTGATTTTGGTGACTTTCACATGATTGAGTTTGAAATTCAAACCGCCTTTCTCAATGGCGGGTTTGGTCAGGCTTTCCGCCTGACGCGAAATGACTTTCTACCCTAGGGCGTGTCGCATCGCGCGGTCAGTTGCACTGTCCCTCGCAAGGGCTGAGGCCAGTTTAGGCGAATAGACCCGCGCCCGACCCCATGACGGGTCGTGGCATAGGGCGTGGCGTATTGCACCACATTGGCGCTGTTTCGCAATGGTCCCTCTGGCAACACCGAAGATGCAACCCGCGCCTGCCCTTCGAAGGGCAACCAATCCCGCAAATCCACCTCCCACACCTGCTGCGGACTGTTCTCGGTCACAGCCAAAGTAATGGGATTTTGCGTGTCTTTTATGATCCCGTGATAGGTATTGCCTTGCATCAGGAAATTCTTGGTGCGGCTTCCGTCCAGCGGTGCAATGCTGCTGTCCACCGCATCCACCCGTTCCAAGGCCGCGCCTTGGATATGTTTGAATGAGTTGTCACAAATCGAAAGCGCATTGATAAAATGGCCAGGCCCCTGTGGCCGGATGACCAAGAAACTGAACCACGGAGCCGAACGGATCGACATGAAAATATTGTCATTTATGATCAAGGCACCAAAGGACAGCTCGCCAGAAAATTCGGGTGCAGGATCATGTTCGTTGATCCACTCAATCGAACAGTTATCAATATAATTTCCATTGACGGTTGAGCGCACATTGGTCGCCGTCAGGATCAACCCCGCACTGCGCACGCCATTTGGCAGATCATCCCCTTGGAAAAAGTGATTGCCCGAAATCAGATAGCCCGTGCCAGCCGCAACCATGAAATGGCGGAATTTCACCACGCGGTTGTCGCGAATTTTCGCATCATTGGAATTGAGGTTGATCGCGATGCTAACGCGATCTTCCACCCGCGCGGCCTGTTCTTTGGACAGGAATTGACAGCGCTCGACTTGGAGGCCCTGACACCCCTCCCCTGGTGAGGTGATCCCGCGATCTTTTGGCCCCGTAAAGAAACAATCATGGACTTGGATAACCAATCCATCAATGGGCAACATCACGGCGCTTGCACGATCCGCGCAGAGAAATTCAATATCTGTGATGATAAAGCGTTGGATGTTTTGAAAGCCCGAGAAATCAAGCAGATATTTGAACCGCCGAAAGCCATAGGTCTGGGTTTGCGGCGGAACGCGCAATGGCAAGGAAAGGGTGATTGTGCCTGCCGCAATATTGCGCGCGCGCACATAGACCTCCCGCCCCACACCGACAGCACCCGTGACCAAGGATCCCACCGGAATTTGCGCGACATTTGCGATATTGGTTAACCTCAGGGGATCACTGGCAGACCATTGCGCCGTGGCCGTGACAAAATCATCCTCCCATGCGGTCGAATTATCTGGGGTCAACTGACCATTTCGCAGCACGCGGCGATTGGCATAAGTGGTGCGATTGCCGACCGCGGCCTGGACATCCAAAGGTTCACTCAAGATGACGCGGCGACCGTTCAGATCAAACCCCTCGAAATCAGATTGGTTGAGGAGGGTTTGGATGCCCTTGCGCAAGCCAAGCTCCGCATTGCCAAAGGCCTCTGCATAGCCGTTCAAATCAAAGTTCTGGTTGAGAGCGAGGCGCGCATCTGAAGGCATGGTCACCCGCCCTTCAAATCGCACCTTGGCATCAATCCCAAGCGAGGATGCAATGAAATACACGCCCGCGGGCACCAGCATCTCACGTCCCTGCGCAGCCTGATCTGCCGCCGCAAACGCCGCGCGACAATCGGTGACCCCATCCCCGATGGCCCCAAAATCGGTCACATCCACCCAATCCATCAAGTCACGGTGATAAATCTCGGTCGCGTCTGTGATCTCGATGCTCTCGACACGAAAAACACCGCCATTGTCGCCGATGATATCAATCCCGAAATGGCCAAAAACGGCAGAGCCGCCCCAGACCATATCCACGCCTGTGCGCGCGCCGACACCCACAATGGCGGATAACTCCACCACCTCACCGAATGTGTCCACCGCACGGGTTGGACCAAATTGCGCTACGCCCGCGATATTCGTATTCGCAGCGCTGCCCGCCCAAGCGCCAATGCGCGCCGTGGCCGCCGTGCCAGAGATCAGCTTAATCCGCGCGCGGATTTGCAAATACAGTCCCGCACGGATCGGTGTTTCTCCCGTAAACCGAAGCTTGGTCGTGCTTTCGATTTTCACGATTTCAAGGCAAGTGCCAAAATCGGCATCTGCCGCCACAAGGGCTGCATTGGCTGCGTTGGCATAGACATCCTGATTGGGTCGCCCATCCTCCCGCGACCATAGCGCAAGACCATCGGCAAAGGGTGGCGGCATCAATTGCAGGCCATCGGTGATCACTTGGTTCATGGAACCCCCATTCTTGGGACGTTCCGTAAAGAGCCGATACCGCGCATATCCCACGAGGCCCTTTACGGAACCTCGCAGATATAAAGTTAAAAGAAGAGCTGTGCGTTGCGCGCAGCTTCTATGCCAAACTGGTTAAGAAACTCTAAAGCGCATCATACCGTTGCAGGCGCTTGGGGCAAAAACTGAACGCCATTGATGCGCCATTCCCCTGATATTTGGATCATCTCATAGACCAAGGCATGGCTTTGGCCATCTCGGTCAATCACTTCCACCGTTTGCAAAACGGTCGATCCGCTGACACGCGCCGTGCCAAAACGATAGGTCATGGGGGACCAGACCATTGGATATCCCTGCTCGACCATGCGCGCAAACTGATCTTGATCCCCAAATAAACTCTGGATGAGGGGGCTGGCGTAGCTCCATGCGCGGGGGATGTCTTGCGCCCGAAACGCCTCCAATTGCGCGGCGATGGTCGCTTCAACACGGCTGTCGACATCGGCCATGCTTTGGGCAGAGCTGCCAGTAGGCAGAACAGCAAAGGCCATCACCCAGATCAATCCCAACCGAATGAGCAAAAAACGGATCATCGCCTTCCCCTGACGCACCCAACTGCAGGGGAAGTAGAAGGTTTGGCACCAAGGTCAAATTTTTCAGCGCGCCAAGGCGCCGCTTAAACCCGCCTCTATGAGTGCGATGGTTTCCGCCACACCGTAAAGCGCGATGAAGCCGCCAAAGCGCGGGCCTTGGCTTGCCCCCATCAACACCTCGTAAAGCGCACGGAACCAATCGCGCAATGGCTCGAACCCGTGATCCTTACCCACCGCGAAAACAAGGGTTTGTAGCGCTTCATCCTCAATCGGACCATCATAGGTTTTGAGACGCGCCACCAAATCCTCAAGCGCTGCGCGCTCTGTGTCATTGGGAAGACGGAAGGTTTTTTCAGGCTTCACGAAATCATTGTAGTAGCGGACCGCAAAACCTGCGGCCTGATCCATATCTGGATTGGTTTCAGGCGAGGCATCGGGCGCATAACGGCGGATAAACCCCCAAAGGGTTTCCTTGTCTTCTGCCCCAGCCACAGAAGCAAGATTCAACAACATCGCAAAACTGACCACCATATCCGAGGCAGGCACATTCCCATTGTGGATGTGATGCACGGGGTTGGCCAATTTCTGCGCCCAGTCTTGATCCACATAGGCGCGCAATTGCTGATGATATTCATCCACCGCTTTTGGGATCACATCAAAATAAAGCCGCTTCGCGGTTTTGGGTTTGCCAAACATGAAATAGCTCAAAGACTCGGTCGAGGCATAGGTCAGCCATTCATCAATCGAAATTCCATTGCCCGAGGATTTCGAGATTTTCTGCCCCGTCTCATCCAAGAACAATTCATAGGTGAAATGATGCGGCGCAGGCGTGCCCAAAATTTCGCAAATCGCATCATAGATTGGTGTGTTGGTCGAATGGTCCTTGCCATACATTTCGAAATCAACGCCCAATGCGGCCCAGCGCGCGCCAAAATCGGGCTTCCACTGCAATTTGCAATTGCCACCCGTCACGGGCAGCGTCCATTCACGCCCATCCTCATCATCAAAGGTGATCGTATGGTTTTGCGCGTTTACCTCTTTCATCGGCACATAGAGCACGCGGCCTGTTTCAGGGTGGATCGGCAGAAAAATCGAATAGGTCTGTTGGCGTTCTTCGCGCAGGGATTTCAACATCACCTTCATGATATCATCATAACGCTCAACCGCGCGCTTGAGCACCGTGTCGAACTGGCCTGACTTGTAGAACTCAGTCGCGGAATAAAATTCATATTCAAAACCGAAGGTGTCCAAAAAACGCCGCAGCATGGCGTTGTTATGATCGCCAAAACTGTCGAATTCTTCGAATGGGTCAGGCACCGATGTCAGCGGCTTTTGCAGATGCTCGCGCAGCATATCTTGGTTTGGCACATTGCCTGGCACCTTGCGCATCCCGTCCAGATCATCTGAGAAACAGATCAACCGCGTTGGAATATCGCTGATTGCCTCGAAAGCACGGCGGATCATTGTGGTGCGCAGCACCTCGCCAAATGTGCCGATATGCGGCAAACCACTGGGGCCATAGCCCGTTTCAAACAGCACATAGCCCTTTTCAGGCGGGGCTTTTTCATACCGTTTCAAAATCGCGCGCGCTTCCTCAAAAGGCCAAGCTTTGGAACTGAGGGCAGCATCACGAAAATCAGACATTTGGCTTCATCCATCACAAGCGCGGCATCGGGTGGCCACATTGCCCTTGCACCTATTGCGGCAGCCGCGCGGGGTCAATAATCTAAACCTAAACGGAACCCTGAAAGGATGCCTCATGACCTCCGAAACCTCCCTCTCTGCACAAGATGCGCTGGTCGCGCTGATGATGGCGGTCTCGCTTTCTGATGAGTCGGTTGGCACCGCAGAGCTGGTGACCATCGAGGCTTTGGTGAATAATTTGCCCGTCTTCGCAAATTACGATGCGGATCGGATGCAGAATGTCTCAAAAACTGTGTTTGATCTGTTCGAAGAGGAAGATGGGCTAGACGCGCTCTTTGGTCTTGTGCGCGATGCCCTTCCTGAAAAACTATTTGAGACAGCCTATGCATTGTGCTGCGATGTGGCGGCGGCAGATGGCCTCTTGGGGCAAACCGAACTGCGGATGCTGATGGAAATCCGCTATCAATTAGACATTGACCGCCTCGCGGCGGCGGCGATTGAACGGGGCGCGCGCGCAAGGCATATTACGCTTTAGCGCGGTGGACTAAGCCGCGATTCGATGGCGGCAAAATGAAACCACAAATTCTAAGCACGTGGCCGAGCTACACGGCCGCGGCTGCATTTCGTGACATCTTCGCAGGGATCACAGTGGCCATGGTGGCCATCCCCCTTTGTTTGGCAATTGCCATTGCATCGGGGGCGGAACCAATCCACGGGCTGATCACAGCGATTGTGGGCGGCTTCTTAATCTCCGCACTTGGGGGCAGCCATGTCCAAATTGGCGGGCCAACGGGCGCCTTCATCGTTGTGGTTTACGATGTCATTTCCCAATTTGGGATGGATGGGTTGGTCTTGGCCACAATGATGGCGGGTGTGATCCTGTCAATCGCAGCGCTGTTTCGTGCAGGTAGCCTCATTGCCCATGTGCCAGAACCTGTCATCAATGGCTTTACCGTGGGCATTGCCGTGATTATCGCCGCAAGCCAATTGCCCGATTTTTTGGGGTTGGCGTTGATCGATGCACCTGCACATTTCACGGGTAAATTGCGCGCTATATGGGAAAACCGCAATGACATTGCCTTTGGCAGTCTGGCCATTGGTCTTGGCACGATGGTCACCATCATCGCTTTGCGCCGTCTATTTCCCAAATTCCCAGGGCTGATTGTTGCTGTCGCCTGCGCCTCTTTGGCCAGCTTTTTCCTTCTGCCTGATGTGGCCACAATCGGCAGTCGCTTTGGCGCTTTGCCAAGTGAATTCCCGTGGCCAAGCCTGCCTCATATCACCTATGAGCGGGTGTTGGAATTGCTGCCATCGGCGCTCATCATTGCTTTTTTGGCGGGGGTTGAGTCGCTCCTGTCAGCCATGGTTGCGGATCGCATGACCCGCCAAGTGCACCGCCCCAATGCCGAACTGATGTCGCAAGGTGTGGCGAACCTCGCCTGTGCGCTCTTTGCTTCACTGCCCGCTACAGGCGCCATTGCCCGCACCGCCACCAATATTCGCGCGGGGGCCACAACCCCCGTTGCGGGAATGGTGCACGCAGTGGTGATTTTAGGTGTATTTCTTTTTGCATCACCCTTGGCCAGTTATCTGGCACTGCCCGCACTTGGGGGGCTGCTGCTGTTGACCGCGTGGAATATGTCCGAACCCCATCATTGGCGCGGCTATGTTACAGCGGGGCGCGTCTCGGATCGGGTGTTGTTTCTGCTGACATTGGGTCTGACCGTATTTACAGACCTGACCGTTGCGATTGCATCAGGGGTGGCAATTGGTTTGGCCTTGCGCCTCAAGCGGCGTAATATTCCCCCTCAAGATTGGACCCCACCAGACCGATAACTATCAACCAAATTGGCGGGCCCAAGTCGCAATCATCTCGTTTTGAAGCCTGCGCGCGCGGCCAATCCATGCGCGCCCCCCTGGAGGACGGTCGCGTTCATCGGGGCCAAGAGCCGCACGCCGTGCCAAATCCGCATTGAAAATCGCAAATGCCAAAGGTCGATTTGGCCCCTCGATATATCCCGTCAGGGTCGACACGAAATTCAACGTGCCAGTCTTTGTCACAACATCGACCCCAGAAAGCCGCGTGGCCGTCTCCTCATCGGCGCGATGCGGCCGCAAGAGGCTGCGCAACCGACTGCGCGGCCCTGCTGCAACCAAAGCTTCCGTCATCTGCGCAGGCGTGATGCGACTGGCCTCCAAAAGGCCAGAGTGATCGTGCAAGTCGGGCTTTCCCGCCATGAATTGCCCCGCCAACCAACCGCCCATCTGATCCGCCGAGCCACGCAAATCCAAGCGATTGCGGCTAACCGCAACTTGGGTGGCGCGCAACCCAACCACCTCTGCTGTCAAATTGGTCGAATAGCGCAACATTGAACGCAGCAAGGCATCCAACGGGGCACTTTGCACTTCGGAGAGCACCACCGCATCTGCGGGCGCGCTGTGCGTGACGCTGAACCGATCTATCACAATCCCAGAAGAACGGGCTAAGGACAGAAACACCTCGGCCATATAGGCGCTTGGATTGCGGACAGGCAACCAACGCCCGCCCTCGCCAGTCAGCGCCGCTCGGGCCACCCGCCACCCTTCCCGCGCAGTGGCGCTTTCAGGCCGATAGCTGAGGACAGGACCCGCGCCATCAACAAGCTCCAGACCAATGCCCGAAATGGCGGGGCGCAGATCATCCGCGCGGGCATCAAATCCCACTTGCAGGCCATTCACCCCCTGTGCCCAAGCCAGATAAACGCGGTTAAAATTCAGATTAAGGCCAGAAATCGTTGGGTTATAACCTGCGTGATCCGCTTGGCTTGGATCGATCCAAGGGATTGTGGGCAGCGCACCATCAACCAGATAAAGCTGCCCTCTGACCTCGTGCAGTCCAATTTCGCGCAGCCCCGAAACAAGATCCGCCAAGGTTGTTGTATCGAGATGCGGATCACCTGATCCAACCAGCCACAAATCCCCATCAAGCCGACCGTTGCGCAAGCTGCCCGTTGCAAGGATACGGGTCGAAAACCGATATCCTGCCCCTAAATGTTCGAGGGCATAAAGCGTGGTGAGGGCTTTCATCGTAGAGGCAGGCGGCATCGCCACACGGCCATTGTAATCTTGTAAAATCGTACCTGTGCGCGCATCGGCCACGATGGCCCCAACCGCGCCTTGATAAGGGCTTTGCGCAACCAAACGCGCTAGGCTTTCCGCTTCAGTGGCAAATTCTAAAGGGCGCGGCACAGGCACAAGAGAGGACAGCGGCGCTTCGGCCCGCGCGGCGCTTGCAAAGGCCGCAAGGCCACCTGCCAACAGCCCACGCCGTGTGATCATCGCAAAATCCCCATCTTGCTTGGCCATCTTGATCTTCAGTAAGCCCAAAACTGGCTTAGTTCTCAAGCCCAAACACCCGCCGCGCGCAATTGTGAGGAACTATCATGGCGCAAAGGGAGATTAAGATAGGCCCATGCAGGCGCATCATAATCAGCCAACCCAAAAGCCAATTCAGGCACGATACGCGCCGCGCCGTAGGCGCGAGCCGTTTTGGAAAACCGCGCAGGCAGACCCGCATTTGGGCGCGCAAAGATGGCCAGCGGCACAGTGGCAATGATATCTTCCCAATCTTGCCAGCGATGAAACTGCGCCAAATTATCTGCGCCCATCATCCAAACAAAGCGCTGCTTGGGATACAGCCTGCGCAGCTGACGCAGGGTTTGCGCCGTGAATCTTGTGCCCAACTGCACTTCAATATCTGTGACGCGCAATCGCGGATGCCCCCCTTGCAAGCGTGTCGCTGCGGCAATCCGGGCCTCTAAAGGTGCGGGGCCATGTGTTTTCAGTGGATTGCCTGGGCTGACCAACCACCAGACCTGATCGAGCCTTAAACGCTTCAACGCCTCGCAGCTGATATGCAAATGCCCCTGATGCGGCGGGTCAAAAGACCCTCCAAAAAGGCCGATGCGCGCGCCCTCAGGCGCAAAGGGGATGGTGTGGCGGAACAAGGGGCGGCAACTCGCAGCAAAAAACCTAATGATTGGCCTCTATCACGAAGCCAAACCATAAGGAAAGCAGGCGAAGCGATTGCCGAGCACGGCCATCCCCATTAGAAGAGGGAAAATTCCATCTGCAAAGGATAAGCACGCATGGCCTCCTATCAATATGTCTATCACATGGACGGTGTCTCCAAGACCTATCCTGGTGGCAAGAAATGCTTCGAGAATATCCGCCTCAGCTTCTTGCCGGGTGTGAAAATCGGTGTGGTCGGTGTCAACGGCGCGGGTAAATCCACATTGTTGCGGATCATGGCAGGCTGGGACAAGGATTTCTCTGGCGAGGCATGGGCCGCGCAGGGCGCAAAGGTGGGCTATCTGCCGCAAGAGCCCCAACTGGACGAAACCCTCAGCGTGCGCGAAAACGTCATGCTGGGTGTGGCCGAGAAAAAAGCCAAGCTTGATCGCTTCAACGAATTGGCGATGAACTAT
This sequence comes from Rhodobacteraceae bacterium XHP0102, assembly GCA_025751475.1. Classification (GTDB taxonomy): domain Bacteria; phylum Pseudomonadota; class Alphaproteobacteria; order Rhodobacterales; family Rhodobacteraceae; genus M30B80. Next base: position 198,185 of record JAOWLD010000001.1, on the reverse strand, counting down.
TCGGATGAAACCGCCGATGAAATGGCCGCGCTGCAAGATGAGATCGACAGCAACAACCTGTGGGATCTCGACAGCCAGATTGATGTGGCAATGGAGGCGTTGCGCTGCCCACCCGATGAGGCGATGCCAGAGCATCTTTCAGGCGGGGAACGCCGCCGCGTGGCGCTGTGCAAATTGTTGCTTGAAGCGCCAGATATGCTGCTGTTGGACGAACCGACCAACCATTTGGACGCAGAAACCATCGCTTGGTTGCAACAGCATTTGATCGACTACAAAGGCACGATTTTGATCGTCACCCATGACCGTTACTTCCTTGACGACATCACGGGCTGGATCCTCGAACTCGACCGCGGCCGCGGCATTCCCTATGAGGGGAATTACTCAAGCTGGCTGGAGCAGAAAGCCAAACGCCTTGAGCAAGAGGCCCGCGAGGATAAATCGCGCCAGAAAACCCTTGAGCGCGAATTGGAATGGATCAGACAGGGCGCAAAGGCGCGTCAGGCCAAGCAAAAGGCGCGTATCAACGCCTATGAGGAATTGGCGGGCCAATCCGAGCGCGATAAAATCAGCCGCGCGCAGATCGTCATCCCCAATGGCCCCCGCTTGGGTCAGAAGGTGATCGAGATCGAAAACCTGACCAAGGCCTATGGCGACAAGCTGTTGATCGAAGATCTCAGCTTTAGCTTGCCCCCAGGCGGGATCGTGGGCGTGATCGGGCCGAACGGCGCGGGTAAATCCACGCTGTTTCGGATGCTGACGGGCCAAGAAGGGCCTGACGCGGGCACGCTTGAATATGGCGATACGGTCAAACTGTCTTATGTCGACCAATCCCGCGATGCGCTTGACCCAGAAAAAACAGTTTGGGAGGAGGTTTCGGGCGGGGCCGAGATCATTGAACTGGGCGATGCCACGATGAACAGCCGCGCTTATTGCTCGGCCTTCAACTTCAAAGGCGGGGACCAGCAAAAGAAAGTGGGCCTGTTGTCAGGGGGCGAACGCAACCGCGTGCATATGGCCAAGCTTTTGAAATCAGGCGGAAATGTTCTTCTGTTGGACGAACCGACCAACGATTTGGACGTGGAAACCCTCCGCGCGCTCGAAGATGCGCTGACCGATTTCGCAGGCTGCGCGGTGGTGATCAGCCACGACCGCTTCTTCCTTGACCGCATCTGCACCCATATCCTCGCCTTCGAGGGCGAGGCCCATGTGGAATGGTTCGAAGGCGCCTTCTCCGATTACGAAGAAGACAAAAAACGCCGCCTCGGCCCAGATGCACTTGAGCCGAAACGGGTAAAATACAAGAAATTCGCACGGTGAGAGGAAAAAGCGATATATTGTGAGCGATGTCAGAGTTCAGCAAATATGTCATCTATGTCGATGAGAGCGGGGACTCCAATTGGAAGGCAGCGCCAGAATATCCATTGCTCTGTGTCAACTACTGTATGTTTGAAAAAGACCACTACGTTGAAGAGTTGATCCCACGTTTCAGTCGTTTAAAATTTAAATACTGGGGATGCGACAACATCGTACTGCATGAACGCGATCTAAGGAAACCTGACAAGATAAAAGATCCTGCGGTTCGTTCAAAGTACGAACGGCTCCAAGGTGATCGTAGACGCGCTTTTATGGATGAATTGACGCAGCTAATGCGCGATGCGCAGTTTCGCTGCTTCTGCGTCGTGATCGACAAGCCGAGGGTGCCTGAATGGCACAAGTCTTACGATCCATATCACATCTCTCTTTCAAGGGGGTTCCGTCAGATTGAGACCTATCTCAAAGTCCACGACCCAGACGAATTGGCAAAGCAGCTGCACATCGTGTTTGAAGCCCGTGGCCACGACGATGATGCCGCTCTGAGCAGGGCCTATAAGCAGGTGTCGGTGCAAGGATCACTCTTAGCTGCTGTGGCAACCCGTAATTATTCGAATTTTCGGCTTGAACTGATGGACAAGAAAAGCAACTCGACTGGCCTTCAGATCGCCGATCTCACGGCCCGGCCAATTGGGAATCACTACCTTCATGCAACAGGTCAAAGGCCACAAACCGATCAACGTGCCATTGAGGTACTGCTGAAAAAGCTTCACTTTTGCTCCGGAACAACCTGTGAAATCGGAAAATATGACGTGTTTCACGAAGGGCTGTAAAATTCAAAGGCGAGCCGAGGCTCGCCAATGAACGGACGGTTAGACCATCCCATTACTAACTTACACATAGTCTAAAACCATTAAAGATACAAGAACAGCTTATGCCGAGACGATGGTATTTGTCCGACTAAATTGAAATGGCGCTTTGTCTGCGGAACAGATCTTAGTTGCAAGATGCACGAAGGTCTGCTTCCAGCACAACGTCTAAAAGAGTACTAGTCCCACCTAACACGATACGAAGTATCCATCTTACGCATATCCGCAAAGCTCCCCATACGCCCCCTAAAACCTAATTTCCCAATCCAAGCTCTGGTTTACGGCCCCAATTCCTTTATCTTACAGGAAACTGGTTCAGGGAGCATCACCCATGCCCAAGATGAAGTTGGCCCTTGCAAGTCTGTTCCTTGGCCTATGCCTCGGCCTCTCCGCCCATGCCCAAGATGCGGATGAATTGCAATTCGTCAAAGCCTTGATGCGCTCGATGAACCAGCATTCCATCACCTATAACCGCGAGGTGTGCGGCTATGTCTTGCGCGATCAAGCGGGGCGCCTGTCCAGTTCGAAATCCAGTTGGGGCGGGCATGACAGTTGCGCGATGATGGAGCCGCGCGCGGGGATGCAGATCATTTCCTCGTGGCACACCCATGCGGCCTTTGATCCACGCTATGACAATGAAGTGCCCTCCACCATTGATGTTGAGGGCGATATGAGCCGTGGCACGAATGGTTGGGTCGCCACGCCCGCGGGGCGGCTGTGGTTCATTGATGGCCAAACGGGCGTGATGCGTCAGGTCTGCGGTGAAAATTGTCTCCCCGCAGACCCAAATATCGTGTCAGACCCGCATCCCGAAGCGGCCAAAACCTACACGCTCGATCAGCTTTATCGCCGCTTCGGGGGCTGAAGGCCTATTCCGCCGCATCCAGATAATCTGTGACAGGCGGGCAGGTGCAGATCAGGTGCCTGTCGCCATAGACATTGTCCACGCGGTTCACGGGCGGCCAATATTTATCCACGCGGAACGCCCCCGCAGGGAAGCAGCCCACCTCGCGGCTATAGGCGCGATCCCATGGGCCAACCAAATCTTCGACCGTATGGGGCGCATGGCGCAAGGGGCTGTCTTCGGCGGCGATTTTGCCCGCCTCGACATCGGCAATCTCTGCCCGAATGGCCAGCATTGCATCGCAGAAACGGTCAATCTCTGCCTTGGTTTCGCTCTCAGTTGGTTCAACCATCAGCGTGCCTGCCACGGGCCAACTCATCGTGGGCGCGTGAAAGCCATTATCCATCAGACGCTTGGCGATATCATCGACCGTCACACCCGCCTCGGCAAAGGGGCGGCAATCAAGAATGCATTCATGCGCGATACGCCCGCCCTGCCCCGTGAACAGGATCGGATAGGCCTCAGACAGGCGCTTGGCGATGTAATTGGCGTTGAGGATCGCGATTTTGGTGGCTTGCGTTAGCCCTGCCCCGCCCATCAATTTGATATAGGCATAAGAAATCGGCAGAATCGAAGCCGAGCCATAAGGCGCGCCCGACACTGGCCCTTGATCGCTGTCCAATTCTGGATGTCCTGGCAGATAGGGCGCCAGATGCGCCTTCACGCCAATCGGCCCCATGCCTGGCCCACCCCCCCCATGTGGGATGCAGAAGGTTTTGTGCAGGTTCAGGTGGCTGACATCTGCCCCGATCTCACCCGGTTTGGACAGGCCCACCATGGCGTTGAGGTTCGCGCCATCCAGATAGACCTGCCCCCCGTGGGCATGGGTGATCTCACAAATCTCGCGCACCGTGCCTTCAAACACGCCATGGGTGGACGGATAGGTGATCATGCAAGCGGCCAAACGGTCCCCTGCGGCATCGGCCTTGGCGCGGAAATCCACGAGATCGACATCGCCGTTTTCCGCAGATTTCACCACAACCACCTCCATCCCCGCCATCTGTGCAGAGGCAGGGTTGGTGCCATGCGCAGACACAGGGATCAGACAGATCTTGCGGTGGTGATCCCCGCGCGCCTCATGATAGGCGGCGATGGTCAGAAGGCCCGCATATTCCCCTTGCGCGCCTGAATTGGGCTGCATCGACATCGCGTCATAGCCCGTGATCTCGCAAAGATAATCCGAAAGCGCCGCGAGCATCTGCGCATAGCCCTCGGCCTGATCTTGCGGGGCAAACGGGTGAAGCCCACCAAATTCAGGCCATGTGATTGGCATCATCTCGACCGCTGCGTTCAACTTCATCGTGCAGGAGCCAAGCGGGATCATGGCACGATCGAGCGCCAAATCGCGATCCGACAGGCGGCGCATATAGCGCATCATCTCAGATTCCGCGCGGTTCATGTGGAAAATCGGATGCGTCAGATAATCCGTTTCCCGCAAAAGCGCATCAGGGATCGCTGGTGCATCAACCGCCTCCAAAAGCGCTGTGCCAAACGCCTCGCATACCGCGGCCAAATGCGCCTCGGTCGTCACCTCATCCACGGAAATACCAATCCGATCTTGGCCTACGTCACGCAGGTTGATCCCCCGCGCCACAGCCGCCGCCATAATGCGCGACTGTTTGGCCCCGACCTTGACTGTGATTGTGTCAAAATAACTATGCGTCAGCGGCGCAAACCCACCCGCCTCTAGGCTTGCGGCAAGGCGCACCGCGTGCAGATGCACCCGCTGCGCAATCGCGCGCAATCCGCGCGGGCCATGGAACACCGCATAAAGCGAAGCCATAACGGCCAACAGTGCTTGTGCCGTGCAAACATTCGATGTGGCTTTCTCACGGCGAATATGCTGTTCGCGCGTCTGTAAGGACAGGCGATAGGCGCGGCGTCCCTGCGCATCCACCGAGACGCCAACAAGCCGACCTGGGATGGCGCGTTTATAGGCCTCGCGGCACGACAGAAATGCCGCGTGCGGGCCGCCGTAACCCAAAGGCACGCCAAAGCGCTGTGCGGAGCCGACCGCAATATCCGCACCAAAAGAGCCTGGCTCCCGCAACACGGTCAGCGCGAGCAAATCTGTGCACATGATCGCCACCGCATTTGCCGCGTGTAAGGCCGCAACCTGCGCAGATGGGTCATTCAAATCACCAAACGTGCCAGGATATTGGAAGATTGCACCAAAGACCGTGCCTGCGTCCAAATCCTTGGGATCACCCACAATCACCTCAATCCCCAAAGGTTCGGCGCGGCGCTGCATCACAGCGATATTTTGCGGGTGGCAGTTTTGATCGATAAAGAACCCGCGCGCCTTTGATTTCGCAACCCGCTCGGCCATGACCATGGCCTCAGCACAAGCGGTGGCCTCATCGAGCAGCGAGGCATTGGCAATCTCAAGCCCTGTTAAATCGGCAACCATCGTCTGGAAATTGAGCAAGGCCTCAAGGCGGCCTTGGCTGATCTCGGGCTGATAGGGGGTATAGGCCGTATACCAAGCAGGGTTTTCCAAGACATTGCGTTGGATCGCAGGCGGCGTGTGGGTGTTATAATACCCCTGCCCGATCATCGACACCATGACCTTATTCTTGGCTGCAATTTCGCGCATATGCGTCAGCAATTCCGCCTCGGACATCGCTGCCCAATCAAGCGGTTTGGTCTGACGGATATCCTTCGGCAATGTTTCATTGATCAGCGCATCCAAATCTGGCGCCCCAATCACCTTCAACATCTCTGCCATTTCTGCAGGAGAAGGCCCGATATGGCGGCGATTGCCAAAATCGGTCGGGTCATAGGTCTCACGCATCCATTTTGTCATGTCACACACCTGCTCGGGGGCTTATTCGCCAATAAAATCTTTGTATTCATCTTCGGTCATGTAGGCATCGACCGCCGCAAGATCGTCCACTTTCATCTTGAAGAACCATGCCTCGCCTGTGGGGTCTTCGTTGACCAAAGAGGGATTATCGACCAAAGCGTCATTGACCTCGACAATCTCACCGTCAAGTGGGGCAAGGATATCAGAGGCGGCTTTGACGGATTCGATCACCACCACCTCGTCACCTTTCGCGGCGGCTGTTTCCAACTCAGGCAATTCCACAAACACGACATCACCCAACTGGGTCGCCGCGTGTTCGGTAATCCCCACCACAACCAGATCACCTTCGATCAACAACCATTCATGTTCTTCTGTGAAACGCATTGGGTTACTCCCTGTCTTATCGTTTGTAGGATGTTTTGAAGAATGGCAGATCAACCTGCCGCATAGGATGCCGCTTGCCGCGCAGCTCGCCCCAGATTGGCACATCTGCCGCGGTGTCAGATTGCACAAGCGCCATCGCAATCGGGTGGCCTAAGCTTGGGCCAAACCCGCCTGACGTGATCTCACCTATTTGTGTCGCGCTTGTCTCGGATAAGAACAGCGGCACGCCGCCGCGCATCGGCGCGCGCCCTTCTGGCACAAGGCCAATGCGCTTGCGTGCAGCTTTGCCCCCAAGATGGGAGGCAATCACCGCCGCGCCCAAATATTCGCCCGCCTTGGCCCCATCTGGGCGGCGGGATTTGGAAATGCCCCAAGACAGCCCTGCTTCAACGGGCGAAATGGTTTCGGAAAGGTCATTGCCATAAAGCGGCAGACCCGCCTCCATCCGCAGACTGTCACGCGCGCCCAAACCAATGGGCGCGACCGCATCCATTGCCAATAATGCGCGGGCGAAGTCATCGGCCAAGGTCACGGGCACTGAAATCTCAAACCCATCCTCGCCTGTATAGCCCGAGCGTGACAGCCAAAGCTCCACACCCTGCCACGCCAATTTACGCACATCCATAAAACGCATCTGCGCCACATCAGGCAGGAGTTTGGCAAGGGCACTTTCGGCCAATGGCCCCTGCAAGGCCAAAAGGGCACGGTCCGATATGACCTCAAACCCTGTCAAATGTTTCTCAAACAGCGCCAAATCTTCGGCGCGGCGGGCCGCATTGATCACGACAACGAAACAATCCTCATAGCGCGCGATCATGAAATCATCGACCAGACCGCCCGCCTCATTAGTGAGAAAACCGTAGCGCTGGCGGCCTTCTGCGAGGCCTTCAACCTCAATGGGCGCAATCCGCTCAAGCGCCGCAGCTTGATCTAACGGCAAGCGCACCTGCCCCATATGCGAGACATCGAACAGACCCGCTTTTTCGCGCGTCCAAAGATGTTCGGCCATTACACCCGCCGCATATTGCACAGGCATTGAATAGCCCGCGAATGGCACAAATTTCCCGCCCAGTTCCGTATGAAGTCCGCTCAGTGGTAAGTCCAATAGCCCCGTGGTCATCAACCCTCCAAAACCCGAGACAGGCTCGGAATCTGTTACGCCGAAAAATCGGCTGTCGATGCCCCCTCTGTCCTTGCGCCTGAGATCGTTATCCCTTCGGCGGATGCGCAACACCGCATCACTCTCCAGAGTTCATGCACATATAGGTTCTTTCGCCTGAGAGTTTACCGGGGCGGTTGCTCCTTCGGCCTTGCGCACGTGACGCAATGTCTCCCTATATGTGGTGCTAGAATATGAAAACACGCGGCCCGCTTCAAGAACAATCACATCAATTGCGACTGTTCGCGTGCAAAAAACGGCGAAACCAACCGTCTCTTCCTAAAACGCGGCGATGTTGATCCCCTCGGCTTCGAGGGTTTTGCGTAAATTACGGGCGATTTCCACCGCTTGTGGCGTATCCCCATGCAGACAGATCGTATCAATGGGGGTCGGGCTTCGCGTGCCATCTTCGGCGACAATCGCACCCTCGCGCAGCATTGTCAGAATGCGCGCGGCAACAATCTGCGGATCATGGATCACAGCCCCCGCCACGCGGCGATCTTGCAAGCGCGCATTGGGCAGATAAGCGCGATCGGCAAATATCTCGCGCGCAATTGGCACATCAAGCGACAGAGCGGCGTCTTCCTGCGCGGTGCTGGCAATGACCATGACAATCAGCTCAGGATCAGCGCGCAACGCCCCTTCATAGGCGGCGCGCGCAAGGGCCGCATCATCGGCTGCCATATTGGCCAAAGCCCCGTGTAGTTTGATATGGCGCAAGCGCCCCCCTGCCGCGCGGGCCATCGCCATGGCAGCGCCTGTTTGATAGGTGACCATATTGGTCACCTCCTCATGGCTCATCTGCATCTGGCGTCGCCCAAATCCTTGCAAATCTGGAAAACCAGGGTGCGCCCCAAGGCCCACACCACGCGCCACGGCGGCGGACATGGATTTTAACATCTGATCGGGATCACCCGCGTGAAAGCCACAGGCGATATTGGCCGATGAAATCACATCCATCATCGCCGCATCAGCGCCCATCGGCCACGGGCCAAAACCTTCGCCCAAATCGGCATTAAGATCGACCTTCATCCTTCGTCCTCCCCAGCGGTCACACCGCTGATCAATTGCATCGCCAGAAGATCACCCGCTTCGCGCGGATCCCGCAACACGGGCTGACACATTGCCCCCAATTGCGCGCGCGCGGCCTGTGCGGCGCGCTCAATCTCGATCGCCTCATTGTGGCTGATCATCTGAAATCTGATCTCTGCCCCAGTTGAGAGTTGCGCCACGCGCGGCAAATCACAAGGGAGAACCTGCGCGATCCGTGGATAGCCTCCTGTGGTTTGGCTTTCGGCCATCAAGACATAGGGCGTGCCATCGCCTGTGATCTGGATATCCCCCTCCATCACGATATCAGACAGGATATTGCGCGCGGCCTCAGGGGCAAAATTGGGCGCATCGGGCGCGGATAACCGCACCCCCATCCGATTGCTGCGCGGGTCGCGCGTGAAGCCTGTGTTCTGAAACGCCGCCAAGAGATCAGACCCGAACATATCGCTTTGCAGCGTTGGCAAAATGCGAATGACCCCGCCTGCGCTGCGATCTGCAACAGCCAAGGTCAGACCTGCGCGGGACGTGGGCGCTGCGCCAAAGGGCAGTTCTGCCCCTGCCGCGATGGGCGCGCGGAGGCCCGCGGCCAAATGCGTGCCGCACCCGCCCAGAATCGGCGGCGGGGAAAATCCACCCGCGATATGCAGATAGCCATAGACACCGCGCATCACCGCCCCAAGCGTCAAGCGCGCGCCTGCGGGCAGAATATGGCTTGCGTTCCATGCCAAGGCCCGCCCGTCTATGTCCGCGCGCATCTCGGCCCCCGTCAGGGCAATCACGCAATCTCGGGTCAGGCTGAACTGGCCGCCAAACCCCGCCATCTCTAGCGCCGCGCAAGATGACGATTGGCCAAGCAGTGCCGCGCCCTCCGCCATCGCCAAAACATCCATGGCACCACCGCGCGAAATGCCTTGCGCGACATAGCCGTGCCAACCCAAATCCTGCACGGTGACGCATGGACCCGCTTGATGGACCAGCAGTTGACCCGTCATGGTATGACCCGCGCGCGCGCGCCACCCAATGGGTCGCGGGAACGAACGGCTTCAAAATCCGCCGCTGCCACAGGGCGCAGCACGATCTCATCCCCAGCACGCAGCATGAACGCTGGGTCGCGGTCAGGCTCAAAAAGCCCAACCCCCGTTTGCCCGATATGCAACCACCCTGTGGGCGATGGCACGGAGAACAAAACGATCTGACGGATTGCCACCACCAAAGCCCCCTTGGGCACCTGTGGTGTCAGTTCAGCCTTACGCGGGATATTCCAATGGGGTGGCAATTCACCCAAATAGGGCTGCGAGGGCGCAAAACCGATCGCCTGCACCCGCAAAGCTGCGCCACATATTTCAGCAACAGCCGTGGCCTCATCGACACCTGCCAAGGCACAGGCTTGCGCGAATTGCGGGCCATATACCCCGCCAAATGCCGCGGGAACCTCCCACAGCGTGCGGCCATTCGGAAGGGCCGCCGCATACCAGTCCTGTTCATTCAAAAGTGCGGCCAAAACCCCGTGCAATTTTTGCGGTGTCAGTCGCAAAGGATCATAGTGCAGCAGCACCGATTGCAATGCGCTGGAAACCTCCAAAACGCCGTTTATTTCAGACCGCTTCACCGCAGCTGCAAAAGCAAGGCAGGCACGATTGCCCGCCGCGTTCAAATGGTCGCCAAACCGCACGACCATACCCGCAAAACCAGTTTGGCATATCTGAGGGAAATTTCCCTGCTTTGCGGATTGCGCGCTCACCAGACCCGTCACCTTTTTATGTGCCACCCCACTACCAGCGAGGGTGACATGAAAAACACGGTGCTTTCAACAGGCTGTTACAGCGTGGGTTTCTTTTGCAAAAGCTGCATAAGATCGGCCATTTCAGGCCCGCGCGCGCGCCCCGTTACAGCTTTGCGCAGCGGCATGAACAGGGTTTTGCCCTTGCGCCCAGTCGCTTCTTTTACCGCATTTGTCCATGTTGACCAAGCCTCTGGCCCGTAAGGCGGCTCAGGCAAGATTGCAAAGGCCTCCGCGACAAAGACGCGGTCTTCCTCATCCACCAAAGGCGTTGCACCATCGCGGCACAAATCCCACCACTCCGCCAAATCATGCAGCGTTGTGATGTTTTCACGCGTCACCTGCCAAAATAGGGGGGCAAGATGATCAGGAACCCCCGCCGCGCGCACCGCATCGGCGACCACGCTCAAATCCTGTGCAGCCAATATGCGCGCCGTCAGCGGATATAAATCATCAACATCAAATTTCGTTGGGGCAGCCCCAAAATGCGCCAGATCGAACCCTGCGGCCAGTTCGTCCAAATCGCTTGCAATCTCGACAGGCTGAGAAGAGCCAAGCCGCGCCATCAAAGACAAAAGCGCCATCGGATGCACGCCCGCCGCACGCAAATCGCGCAAGGCCAAAGTGCCAAGCCGTTTGGACAGCGCCTCGCCCTGCGGGCCTGTCAAAAGCGAATGATGCGCGAATGCAGGCGCGCCAAAGCCCAACGCTTCCATAATCTGTATCTGCGTGGCCGTGTTGGTCACATGGTCCGAGCCACGCACAACATGGGTGATGCCCATATCCGTGTCATCAACCACCGAGGCCAATGTATACAAAAACTGCCCATCTTGGCGGATCAACACAGGATCAGACAGGCTGGCCGCATCAATCGACAAATCGCCCAAAATGCCATCCGTCCATTCAATACGTGTCTGATTGAGCAAAAACCGCCACACGCCCATGCCGCGCTCTGCGCGTAGCGCATCACGCTCTGCCGCGCTGAGTTTCAGCGCAGCGCGGTCATAAACGGGCGGCTGGCCCATATTGAGTTGTTTTTTGCGCTTGAGGTCGAGTTCCGTGGGTGTCTCAAACGCCTCATAGAACCGACCCTTGTCGCGCAATTCTTGGGCGGCGGCCTCGTAACGATCAAGTCGCGCTGATTGGCGCTCCTCCTGATCCCATGTCAGGCCCAACCATTCCAAATCCTCGCGGATCGCGTCCGCATATTCCTGCTTTGAGCGTTCAGGGTCGGTGTCATCCAGGCGCAAGATGAACTTTCCGCCCGTGCGCCGTGCAATCAGGTGGTTGAACAAAGCCGTGCGCAAATTGCCAACGTGCAAATATCCCGTTGGGGATGGCGCAAAACGGGTGACGGTTGTCATGCTCAAAACCTCCTGTGTTTCAAGCGCCCCGTCTTTCACAGCGCGCCAGATTTGTCCATATCGGCGCTCAGGGGTTGTGACGAAATCGAGCTATCTGAAACCAGGGCCGTGACACCATAAGGTCAACGAATGTCGCGTGCCCTTGGTCACAGGCGTGACACGATGCAGCATGAAGGACGGGAACATCACTGCATCGCCCCGCCCGCGCGCGGCGGTCACAGTGTGATTGCTCGGCATGATCTGTAGATCGCCCCCCTCATACCCCGCGCCTGAATCCAATTGTATCACAATTGTCAGCTTGCGCCGCGCGGCCAATCGGCCATCCCCAATATCAGAATGCCAGTCAAAATGACCTTCGCGGCTGCTGTCATAGCGGGCAACCTGCGGGCTTTCCGAAAAATCGGTGATATCGAAATCAAACATCTCACGATTGGCCACGCGCACCAGATCAATCGCGCGCTCCGTTACCCATTCGCATCCCTCGACCTCGTCTAGCCAAACCAGATCCGCGCGGCGCACGTTGTGGTGCTGCGCTTGGCCCACCAGTTTCGCGTCACGGGTGGGCGCAGTGGCGATTTGCTCAAGAAGCCGCGCGCATTCCGCCTCAGAAAACGCGGCAGGCGCCGCATATACGTCAATCATGTTAGAAGCCCATCGCGCCATCCCGCAACGATCCCAGTGATCGGCAGGGCGCGTGGATCAGCTATGAGCGATAAGCTGATGGTTTGGGAAGCCCCAAAATGCCCCTCATAGCTGTTCAATGCGCGCCAAATTGGCCTCAGCAGTCGCAAGAGTTGCAGCGCGCGTATCGGCATCCATCTTGGCCCAAACGCGATACATTTGCGCCATACGCGGATTTTTTGCGAATTTTTCTTCGTTTCGGATCAAAAAATGCCAATAAAGCGCATTGAAGGGGCAGGCTTGCGCCCCAATTTTTTCTTTCACCTTATAGGCGCAACGCCCACAATGATTTGACATCTTATGGATGTAATTGCCGCCCGACACATATGGCTTTGAGGCGACAATGCCGCCATCGGCAAATTGGCTCATCCCGATGACATTGGGCGCTTCAACCCATTCAAAGGCATCGGCGTAAACCGCCAGATACCATTCATGCACCTCTTTGGGATCAACCCCCGCGAGAAGCGCAAAATTTCCAGTCACCATCAAACGTTGGATATGGTGCGAATAGGCATGGTCACGCGTTTGGAGGATCGCATCCCGCATACAGGCCATCTCCGTTTCGCCTGACCAGTAAAAAGCAGGCAAGGGACGATCATGCCCAAGCGCATTGCGCGATGTGTAATCTGGCCCCTCAAGGAAATAAATGCCGCGTATGTATTCACGCCACCCGATGATCTGACGGATAAACCCCTCAACCGAATTTAGGGGTGCGGCGCCTTTGCGATAGGCGGCCTCTGCCGCGTGACAAACCTCACGCCAATTCAACAGACCGATGTTCAAATACATCGAAAGGATCGAGTGGTTTAGAAACGCCTCACCCTGCACCATCGCATCTTGATACCGACCAAAATCATGGAGTCGGTTCTGGATGAAATCTTCCAACGCGACCAAGGCCTCTGCGCGGGTTGTCGCAAACCAAAAGGGGCGCAAGCGGCCAAAATGTGCGCCAAACCGCGCCTCAACCAGATCAAGCACCTCGGCAACCAGATCATCAGGTTCAAATTGTGGCGGCATACGATTGAATAGCCCCTCTTTGGGCGGCTCCCGGTTGTCGTGGTCAAAATTCCATTTCCCCCCTTCGGGCTGATCGCCCGCCATCAATATCCCCGTTTTGCGGCGCATTTCTCGATAGAAAAATTCCATCCGCAATTCTTTGCGCCCCTCTGCCCAATCGGCAAATTCTGACGCGCTGCACAAAAAGCGATCATCGGGGAATTGATGGACGGGGACTGGACATTCCTCCAAGGCGGCGATCACGCGCCATTCGGCGGGGGCTGTGGCAATGGCCTCTTGCGCACCTGTTTCGGCGGCACGGCGGATCACCTCAGCCACCAAAGATTGCGTGTTTTGCGCATCATCAAGGCGGGTATACGCGACATTCCAGCCATGATTCCGCAATTCTTGCGCAAATTTGCGCATCGCTGCAAAGATCAGGGCAATTTTCTTGGGATGGTGCGGCACATAACTTGCCTCATCCCAAACCTCGGCCATGACAACGATATCGCGGGATTTATCTCCTTCGCGCAGGGCAGCCATATGATGGCTTAATTGATCCCCTAAAATAAGGATCAAGCGGGGCGGGGCGCGATTTACCACGGCACGGCCTCACCCTTCCAATCGAAGAACTGGCCTGTTTGCGCAGGGCCGATCTCAGCTAAAACGCGCGCGATATTTGCGGCCGCCTCCTCAGGCGCAACCGCAGGGTGGCGACCCAGATAGTTTTCGGTGAATTTTGTGCGCACCGTGCCAGGATGCAGGGCGATCAGGGCCGCGCCTTTATGACTGCGCGCCAATTCAATCGACCCTGTCCGCACGATTTGGTTCACCGCAGCCTTTGCAGCCCGATACCCATACCACCCGCCCGCGCGATTATCCCCAATCGATCCCACCCGCGCGGACAACACCGCACAGACGCCGGCGCCTTGCCGATCCATCAAGCGCGGCACATGGCGCAAGATCAAAGCGGGGCCAATGGCGTTGACCGCAAATTGCCGCGCAAGCGCATCTGCATTGACTTGGCTCAGAGATTTTTCGGGGCCAACCCCCTCGATTTCCAAAGCGCCCGTTGCAACAATGATCAGATCAAACGGTCCCGCCAAGGCACCAAGCTGTGCCTCTACACCATCAGGATCGGTGAGGTCAAAACCAGTGTTGCGGCGGGACAGCCGCGTTATCGCCGCACCCCCCAATGCGTAATGTTCGGCCAAGGCTTGCCCGATGCCACCCGATGCGCCCACAATCAGGACACGCTGAAATCTGTGATCTGTCATGCCGTGGGAACTAGCAGTCTTGGCCATCAGGGCAAGTTTTCCGAAAGGGTCAAAAAAGGGGTTTTCATCCGTCTGCTTGCGCGGCATAGTCGGGCTGTTATGACACAGAGCGCAAGCCATATCACAGCCACGCACAGCCGCCCCTCGCGCGGCCAAAGTGCGTTGCTAACGCTTCTTCTTAGCCGCCTCTGAGCGTGCCTTTCGGCGCGACCGCTCAGGGGGGATTTAGCGCCGAGCACTTCACCAAAACACAGCTTGATTGATTGACAAGGCCCGTTTGTGAATGCACAGGGCCGACACCTGATTGGCGGGGAGAGAACCCATGAGTGACGACAAAAACCGCGTTTTGATTTTTGACACAACCTTGCGTGATGGCGAACAAAGCCCTGGCGCAACCATGAGCCATGCCGAAAAGCTAGAAATCGCCATGCTGCTCGATGACATGGGCGTGGATATTATCGAAGCGGGCTTTCCAATTGCCTCGGAAGGCGATTTTGCTGCCGTCTCGGAAATTGCCAAACAGTCGCAAAACGCCACGGTTTGCGGCCTGGCACGTGCCAATTTCAAAGATATTGACCGCTGTTGGGACGCCGTGCGCCATGCCAAAAGCCCGCGCATCCACACCTTTATCGGCACATCCCCGCAGCATCGGGCCATTCCAAACTTGACCATGGACCAGATGGCCGAACGCATCCACGAGACCGTCAGCCATGCACGCAACCTGTGCGACAACGTCCAATGGTCACCCATGGATGCCACCCGCACCGAGTGGGACTACCTCAAACGCGTTGTCGAAATTGCCATCAATGCGGGTGCCACAACCATCAACATCCCCGATACGGTCGGCTATACCGCACCGCGCGAAAGCGCGCGTTTGATAGAGCGATTGATTGCCGAGGTGCCCGGGGCTGGCGAGGTGATTTTTGCCACCCATTGCCACAATGATCTTGGTATGGCCACCGCCAATGCCTTGGCCGCAGTTGAAGGCGGGGCACGTCAGATTGAATGCACCATCAATGGGCTGGGTGAACGGGCGGGCAATACCGCGCTAGAGGAGGTCGTGATGGCGATGCGCGTGCGCAATGACATCATGCCGTTCCACACCCGTGTCGATACAAAGAAGATCATGCATATCTCCCGCCGCGTCAGCACGGTGTCGGGCTTTGCCGTTCAGTTCAACAAGGCCATCGTGGGCAAGAATGCTTTTGCACATGAATCGGGCATCCACCAAGATGGGATGCTGAAATCTGCAGACACGTTCGAGATCATGCGCCCTGAGGATATCGGGTTGTCTGGCACCTCGCTGCCCCTTGGCAAACATTCAGGCCGCGCCGCGTTGCGCGCCAAGCTCAAAGAATTGGGTTTTGAATTGGCCGACAACCAGCTCAACGATGTGTTCGTGCGGTTCAAGGCTTTGGCGGATCGCAAAAAAGAAGTGTACGATGACGACATCGTGGCCCTTGTCACGGACACGGGGGCCATTGATGCATCCGACCATTTGGAATTGAAATTCCTGCGTGTGATCTGCGGCACCGAAGCCCCCCAGAACGCTGACCTTGTGATCCGTGTGGGGGATGAGGAAAAGACCGTGGTCGCCACGGGGGATGGCCCTGTCGATGCAGCCTTCAACGCGGTTAAACAGGCTTTTCCCCATGCCGCACGGTTGCAGCTGTATCAGGTCCATGCCGTGACCGAAGGCACCGATGCACAGGCGACCGTTTCTGTGCGGATGGAGGAAGAGGGCAGAATTGCAACCGCGCAGTCGGCCGATACAGATACTGTGGTGGCCAGCGTCAAAGCCTATATCAACGCGCTGAACCGCTTGATCCTGCGGCGCGGAAAATCAGGTGGCGATGTGAAAGAAGTTTCCTATCGCGATGCAAATTGAGATGATCCCAAAAATTCGCCCCCAATGGGGCGGATTTTTCTGAATTACCTTGGCTTGTCCGCAGGCTATGCCCTTATTCTTCTTTACCTTGCCACAGCCCTTTGCATATATGCCTATCAGAGGGTGATCGGCTGCACACAGGTCAACCTCGTCTGCGCAAGATTACTCTTTGGGACCGCCCGATTATGATTTTTGGACTTGGACGACTATTTTCTGCCGATATGGCGATTGATTTGGGCACAGCAAACACGCTGGTTTATGTGCGCGGGAAAGGGGTGGTTCTGAGCGAACCCTCTGTTGTGGCGTATCAAGTGAAAGACGGTGTGAAAAAGGCCTTGGCCTTTGGCGAAGATGCCAAATTGATGCTTGGCCGCACCCCTGGATCAATCCAAGCAATCCGCCCAATGCGCGATGGGGTGATTGCAGATTTTGATGTCGCGGAAGAAATGATCAAACATTTCATCCGCAAAGTGCACAAAAGCACGACCTTCACGAAACCAAAAATCATCGTTTGCGTGCCGCATGGCGCAACGCCCGTAGAGAAACGCGCGATCCGTCAATCGGTTTTGGGGGCAGGTGCCCGCAAAGCAGGTTTGATTGCAGAACCAATTGCCGCTGCGATTGGCGCGGGGATGCCGATCACGGATCCCACCGGCAATATGGTGGTGGATATTGGCGGCGGCACAACTGAGGTGGCCGTTCTGTCCTTGGCTGATATTGTTTATGCACGTTCTGTCCGTGTCGGGGGGGACCGTATGGACGAGGCGATCATCTCCTACCTGCGCCGCCAGCACAATCTGCTTGTCGGCGAAAGCACGGCGGAGCGGATCAAAACCACCATCGGCACAGCCGTTATGCCCCGCGATGGCAAAGGCCAAATCATGGCCATTCGCGGTCGCGACCTATTGAACGGTGTGCCCAAGGAAATCGAACTCAACCAAGCCCATGTGGCCGAAGCGCTGTCAGAACCCGTCCAACAAATATGCGAGGCGGTCATGAGTGCCCTTGAAGCCACCCCACCTGATCTGGCGGCGGATATCGTGGATCGCGGGGTGATGTTGACAGGCGGTGGCGCGCTGCTTGGCGACCTTGATCTGGCCTTGCGCGAGCAAACGGGTCTGGCGATTTCGGTGGCTGAGGAAAGCCTGAACTGCGTGGCACTTGGCACGGGCAAGGCGCTTGAATACGAAAAGCAACTCCGCCACGCCATTGATTACGATTCGTGATTGAGTCAGTCTCCGTCCTATCGGGAGAAGGGACTGAGGCGTGATGACAAGGTTATGCGACCATGGCACGGGATAGACACGAGGAAAATCTCGCACATCCTATGCGGCGCTTGTTGGTTGTGCTCCTGATACTCTTCTTGATCGGGCTGATCCTGCTGTGGCGGATTGACAATCCAAGGGCTGAACGCATCCGCGCCGCCGTTGTAGATCGCATTGTCCCCAACATGGAATGGGCCATGGCCCCCGTCACGGGGCTGGCGCGCATGGTCGATGATTTCCAATCCTATGCGCGGTTATACGAACAAAACGAGCAATTGCGCCGCGAGTTGCAGCAGATGCGCGCATGGCGCGAAGCGGCTATTCAATTGGAGCAGGAAAACGCCCGTTTGTTGGACCTCAACCGCGTGCAGCCTGATCCCTCGCTGACATGGATTTCGGGCATCGTTCTGGCGGATAGCGGCTCGCCCTTCCGCCGCTCGGTTCTGCTCAATGTGGGCGCACGCGATGGGGTGGAGGATGGCTGGGCCGCGATGGATGGATTGGGTCTGGTCGGTCGCATCGCAGGTCTGGGTGAACGCACAGCGCGGGTATTGTTGGTCACGGACAGCAACAGCCGCGTGCCCGTGGTGATCCAACCCTCTGGACAGCAGGCTTTGCTTTCGGGGGATAACAGCAGCGCCCCGTTGATTGAATTCATCGAAACCCCAGAGGATATCGCCGCTGGGGACCGCATTGTCACGTCAGGTGCAGATGGGCTTTACCCCGCAGGGCTTCTGGTTGGTCAAATCGTCATAGACCCTGAGCGCGCCTTTCGCGCGCGTCTCGCCGCCGATTTCGGTCGCTTGAATTTCCTGCGCGTGATGCGAAACCCTGATGTCGTGCCCTTGAACGACAGCGACACATTGATCGGCCCGCCCTTGCCCGATCCAGTGATCCCAGAATTGGACGCGCTTGCCCCAAGCCCCTCCGACCCTGCGCCAGAGACAGCCGAAACCAGCGAAGACAGCCCAAGTGCTGATGCAAGGGCGGATGGCACATGACAGACCCATTAACCGCGCGTATCTGGCTTTTCCGCAGCTATTACTTGACGCTTTGCCTTTTTGTCCTGATTTGGCAAATTCTTCCTTTGGGACGTGATGATGGGGCAATACCTGTTCCACATTTGATCATGGCGCTGACCTTTGCATGGCTTTTGCGACAACCCAATATCGTGCCTCTCGGCGCGGTTGCAGCGGTGTTTTTGATCTATGACTTTCTCACCCATGCCCCTGTTGGCCTCGGGGCCCTGATTGTGGTGCTCGCCAGCGAAAGGCTGCGCAGAGTGCAACCAGAGGTCGCCAATATGACCTTCCTTGGGGAATTTGGTATGGTGGCGGGCACGATTGCCCTTTGCACACTGGCCGAACGCATAATTTTAGGCGTGCTTCTTGCAGAGCAAGCACCCTTCTTGCAGGTGGCGCTGCACGCAATTGTGACGATTGCCTGTTATCCGGTGATTGTTCTCGTCTCGAAATATCTTTTGGGATTGGATAGACTACACGCTGCAGATCCGGACAACGTATAACCATGGCCCGCAGTCAGAAACGCAAAAACGAAGACAGCAGCGCCCGACTGTCGCGCCGTGCGATTGTATTGGGGGGTCTTATGACCACCACCTGTCTCGTTTTGGCAGGACGAATGCGCTATTTACAGTTGGAACGCGCAGATGATTTTCGCCTTTTGGCGGAAGAAAATCGGATCAATCTGCGGCTTTTGCCTCCTGCCCGCGGGGTGATCTATGACCGCAAAGGCACCATCCTCGCTGACAATGCCCCGAATTACAGGATCACCATGGTGCGCGAAGATGCGGGCGATGTGGATTTGGTTTTGGCGCGACTGAGCCGCCTCGTTAATCTTGACCGTGACAAGTTGGACCGTGCGCGCGATGAGATGATGTCGCGCCCACCTTTTGTCCCCGTGACCATCGCCGACCGCCTCACTTGGGAGGAGTTCTCCTTGGTTTCGGTCAATGCCCCTGCCCTGCCTGGCATCACGCCCGATGTTGGTCTGTCACGCAATTATCCGCTTGGCGGCGATTTCTCCCATGTTGTGGGCTATGTTGGGCCCGTATCAGATTACTACCTTGAGACCACAGGCGACACCGACCCTGTGCTCCAAATTCCTGATTTTCAGGTCGGGCGGTACAATGTCGAAGCACGGCTTGAAGATGTCCTGCGCGGCAAAGCAGGCAGCAAGCGCGTTGAGGTCAACGCCGCAGGCCGTGTGATGCGCGAATTGGATCGCAGCGCAGCACAACAAGGCGCAGATGTGCAGCTGACCATTGACGCCTATCTGCAAAACTACGCCGAAGCGCGGCTTGCGGGGGAGAGCGCGGGCGCCGTTGTGATGGACACGCAAAGCGGCGACATCCTTGCGCTGGCCTCCGCACCCACATATGACCCCAACCTGTTTGTGCGCGGCATCCCATCGTCCATTTGGCAAACCTTGAACGAAGACCCCTACCGCCCCTTGGCCAATAAGGCGACACAGGGCCTCTATCCCCCAGGATCGACCTATAAAATGGTGGTCGCGCTGGCGGCTCTTGAGGCGGGTTTGATCGACCCGAATGAAACCGTGTTTTGTGGTGGCTCCATGCAATTGGGCAATCGCCGCTTTCATTGTTGGAAACGCGGCGGGCATGGACGTATGAATTTGGTCCAAGGTTTGGCGCAAAGCTGTGATGTTTATTACTACGATCTCGCACAGCGCGTGGGCATCGAGGCGATATCAGCAATGGCTAAAAAATTTGGCTGTGGCGTGCGCCATGAGGTGCCGCTCTCAGGTGTGGCCACGGGAATTGCCCCGACCATGGAGTGGAAATTGGCCAATCGCGGTGAGCCTTGGGTCATGGGTGACACGCTCAACGCCTCTATCGGTCAGGGGTTTGTGCTGAACTCTCCGTTGCAACTGGCGGTGATGACGGCGCGCTTGGCCTCGGGTCTGGCCCTCGAGCCGCGCTTGATCCGCAGTATTGACGGCGTTGAGCCGAATTATGACCCCGTGACCAGCCTTGATGTAAGCCCTGCAAACCTTGCTATAATCCGCGAAGGAATGTTTGAGGTATCCAATGGCGAGCGTGGCACGGCCTTGAGCAGCCGCACGGTGCTTGAAGACTATCTGATTGCAGGTAAAACGGGCACAAGTCAGGTTCGCAACATCACTGCTGCTGAACGGGCCGCAGGCGTGATCCGCAATGAAGATTTGCCGTGGGAACGCCGCGACCATGCGCTTTTTGTCGGCTATGCCCCAGCCCATGCACCGCGCTATGCAATTTCGCTCATTGTTGAGCATGGTGGCGGTGGTTCGGCGGCGGCTGCACCTTTGGCGCGTGATATCCTTCTTTATGCGATGTTCGATGGCCTTCCGCCGCTTGAAGCTTACCCCGCAAACCAACGCCGCAGCGTGCAAGAGCGTCATGACGCGATGCAGCTTTTGCCCCGCCGTGGCAGCACCGATGCCCCCTCCTCCAACGGCGCGGGGATGAGCCGCGCATGAGTTTCTCGCTCTATCAAATCAACACAGTGCCAAGCGGATGGCGCAAGGTGCTCTACCTCAATTGGCCCTTGGTGCTGCTCCTAAGCATTGTGGCCTGCATCGGCTTCATGATGCTTTATTCGGTCGCGGGCGGCTCGATGGAGCCTTGGGTGATGCCACAAGCACAGCGTTTCGCGATTGGCATGACCGCCATGTTTGTCATCGCCATGATCCCGATTGCCTTTTGGCGGCTGGTTTCTGGTTTGGGCTATGCCGTCTCTTTGATCCTGCTGCTTTATGTAGAATTCTTTGGCACGGTGGGTATGGGCGCGCAAAGATGGCTCGACCTCGGCCCATTCCGTCTGCAACCCTCTGAATTGGCCAAGATCACCATCGTGATGGTTTTGGCCGCCTATTATGCACGGATTGACAGCGCCAAGACATCCCACCCGCTTTATATCCTGCCGCCACTGGTGCTGATTTTGATCCCCGTGTTTCTGACCCTCAAACAACCCGACTTGGGCACAGCATTGCTGCTCCTGCTGGGCGGGGGTGCCGTGGTGTTTGCGGCAGGTGTCCATTGGGCCTATTTCGCAACGTTGATCGCCGCAGGCGGGGCCACGGTCTTCGCGGTTTTCGCATCACGCGGCACCGAGTGGCAATTGCTCAAGGATTACCAATTCCGCCGCATCGATACATTCATTGACCCGACCCAAGACCCGCTTGGCGCGGGCTATCACATCACCCAAAGCCAGATCGCGCTTGGCTCTGGCGGTTTTTCGGGGCGCGGGTTTATGGAGGGCACGCAAAGTCGCCTCAATTTTCTTCCCGAAAAGCACACGGATTTCATCTTCACAACATTGGCAGAGGAATTCGGATTTATTGGGGCGTCCTCTTTGTTGTTTATCTATCTCTTGATCGTGGCGCTGTGCATTTGGACCGCGCTCTCGACAAAGGACCGCTTTGCATCACTTCTCAGCCTTGGGATCGCGGCGACATTCTTTTTGTATTTTGCCATCAATATGGCAATGGTGATGGGCTTGGCCCCTGTGGTGGGCGTTCCTTTGCCGCTTGTATCTTATGGCGGCACGGCGATGATGGTGCTGTTGGCCGCTTTTGGCCTTGTCCAATCGGCCCATATTCACCGCCCGCGCTGAACCAATCCCGAACCAACGGAGCCGCCCATGCCTGCACCCGTCATTCTTTTCGCTGCCAAATCTGAAAAATGGGCCGAATATGAACCTGCCTTGCGCAAGGCGCTTGGGAAGGTTGGCTTGGATCACGCCGTGCTTGTGACCGAGGCGGAGCCCGCAGAGGTGGATTACATCATCTATGCGCCCAATTCAGGATTACAGGATTTCAGCCCCTTCACCCGCGCCAAGGCGGTGCTCAGTCTTTGGGCAGGGGTTGAGGATATTGTCGGCAATGAAACAATCACCATGCCACTTGCCCGCATGGTGGATTATGGGCTGACCCAAGGGATGTTGGAATTCGTCACGGGTCATGTGCTGCGCTATCACCTGATGATGGATGATTTCATCGCAGGCCAAGATGGTCTGTGGCGCGCTGATCTGGTGCCGCCCCTGGCGCGCGACCGCAAGGTGACGGTGCTTGGGCTTGGGGTTTTAGGGGCGGCCTCCGCACAAAGCCTCGCGCGGATTGGCTTTGACGTGGCGGGATGGTCGCGCAGCGCCAAATCCCTTGAGGGCATCACCTGTTATCATGGCGAAGACGGGCTTTTGGAGGCGCTGCGCCATGCCGAAATTCTGGTGACACTTCTGCCCGATACCGCCGCCACGCGCGGCGTGATCAATCAAACCACCCTCGCTGCCCTGCCCAAAGGGGCCAAGATCATCAATCCTGGGCGCGGCAGTTTGATTGAGGATACGGCGCTTTTGGCCGCATTGGATCAGGGCCATATCGCCGCTGCCACCTTGGATGTGTTCACGGTGGAGCCTCTACCAAGCACCCATCCCTATTGGGCGCATCCCAACGTCACGGTCACCCCGCATATCGCCTCGGCCACGAGGGCCGAGACGGCATCAGAAACCATCGCCGAAAACATCCGCCGTGGTGAGGCGGGCCTGCCCTTCCTGCATCTGGTGGATCGTCAGGCGGGGTATTAGACAGCAAAAAGCCCCCATCCTATGCAGCCAGAACAGGGGCGTTTCGCGGTCGTTTTCTCGATCGTTTGAGGGATCAGAGATCCATCAACAAACGGCGGGGGTCTTCCAGCGCATCTTTGACGCGCACAAGGAAGGTCACCGCCCCTTTGCCATCGACGATGCGGTGGTCATAGGACAGCGCCAGATACATCATCGGGCGGATTTTGATCTCGCCATTGATGACCATCGGGCGATCTTGGATTTTATGCATCCCCAAGATACCCGATTGTGGCGGGTTCAAAATCGGCGATGACATGAGCGAGCCATAAACCCCACCATTGGAAATGGTGAACGTGCCGCCCTGCATCTCGGCCATAGACAGCTTGCCATCGCGCGCGCGCTTGCCCTTTTCGGCAATGGCCTTTTCGATCTCGGCAAAAGACATCTGATCGGCATTGCGGATCACGGGCACAACCAGACCCTGCGGCGTGCCTGCCGCGATGCCCATATGCACGAAGTTTTTGTAAACGATATCGGTGCCATCGATTTCAGCATTGACCTCAGGCACTTCTTTCAAGGCATGGATACAGGCCTTGGTGAAGAAGGACATGAAGCCCAAGCGCGCGCCGTGCTTCTTTTCGAACTCGTCTTTATAGGCATTGCGCAGGGCCATCACCTCGGTCATGTCCACCTCGTTATAGGTGGTCAGGATAGCTGCGGTGTTTTGTGCATCCTTCAGACGCTTTGCAATCGTCTGACGCAGACGGGTCATTTTGACCCGTTCTTCGCGGGCAGCATCCTCAGCGGCGACAGGCGCGCGCGGCGCGGCGGCAGGGGCAGCAGCAGGCGCTGCGGCGGGGGCGATTGCGGCCTTCAAAACATCTTCTTTCATGATGCGTCCATCCTTGCCCGAGCCTTGAACGGCTGAAGGGTCAATGCCTTTCTCCGCCATCAGCTTCTTGGCTGATGGGGCATCTTCTACATCCCGACCGCTGCTTGTCGATGCAGCGGCGGCAGGGGCCGCGGCGGGCGCAGGGGCGGCAACGGCGGCCCCATCGGTGGAAATCACACCAAGCTGGCCACCCGCGTTGACGGTCGTGCCTTCTGCCGCGTCAATGCGCGCCAGAACACCCGCGGCGGGGGCAGGCACTTCAACGGATACTTTGTCCGTTTCCAACTCGCACAGCATCTCATCCTGCGCGACCGTGTCACCGACCTTCTTGAACCACGTGGAGATGGCCGCTTCGGTCACGGACTCCCCCAAAGCGGGGACCATGATATCGACCGTGCCGCCAGTGGCGGGTGCCTTTTCAGGGGCGGCAGCGGCGGCTGCGCCTGCGGCACTGATCGTTGCCAACAACGCATCCACCCCAACCGTTTCGCCCTCACCGGCAACGATCTCGCCCAATGTGCCTGCGGTGGGCGCGGGCACCTCGACCGTGACCTTATCCGTTTCAAGCTCGCACAGCATTTCATCCTGCGCAACGCTGTCACCTGGTTTCTTGAACCATGTCGCCACGGTGGCCTCGGTCACGGATTCGCCCAAAGTGGGCACGCGGACTTCTGTCGCCATTGTCTTTACCCTTCAATCGTCAGCGCATCATGGATGAGCGCGGTTTGCTGTGCTTTATGTTGTGAGGCCAAGCCCGTTGCGGGCGAGGCCGAAGCGGCGCGGCCTGCATAGGTGGCGCGGCTGTGCTTTGCACCAATGCGGCTGAGAACCCATTCCAAATTAGGCTCAACAAAGGTCCACCCGCCTTGGTTTTTCGGTTCTTCCTGACACCAGACGATCTCGGCGGTCTTGAAGCGTTCCAATTCCTTCATCAGAGACATCGCAGGGAAGGGATAGAATTGCTCAAGACGCAGAAGATAGACATCATCCAAGCCCCGCGCATCGCGCTCTTCAAGCAGATCATAATAGACCTTGCCCGAACTGATCACCACGCGGCGGATCTTATCGTCTGATTTCAGCTTCAGATCAGAGTTGCCATATTGCGCGTCATCCCAAAGCACACGGTGGAACGAAGACCCCGTTGTAAATTCCTCGGCCCGCGAGACCGCCCGCTTGTGGCGCAAAAGCGATTTTGGCGTCATCAAGACCAAGGGTTTGCGGAAACTGCGATGGATCTGGCGGCGCAGAATGTGGAAGTAATTGGCTGGCGTGGTGCAATTGGCCACGATCCAATTGTCTTGGCCGCACATTTGCAAGAACCGCTCCAGACGCGCGGAGGAGTGTTCGGGGCCTTGCCCCTCAAACCCGTGCGGCAACAGCATCACCAAGCCCGACATCCGCAGCCATTTGCTTTCGCCTGACGAAATAAACTGGTCAAACATGATCTGCGCGCCATTGGCAAAATCGCCAAATTGCGCTTCCCACATCACCAAAGCATTGGGTTCGGCAAGGCTGTAGCCATATTCAAAACCCAAAACAGCATATTCCGAGAGCATCGAGTCGATCACCTCGTAACGCGCCTGCCCCTCGCGGATATGGTTGAGCGGGTAATAGCGATCCTCGGTTTCTTGGTCGATCAATCCCGAGTGGCGTTGGCTGAATGTTCCACGCGTGCTGTCCTGACCCGCAAGACGCACAGGGTAGCCTTCGGTCAGCAAACTGCCAAAGGCCAAAGCTTCCGCCGTGGCCCAATCAAACCCTTCACCACTGGCGAACATTTCCTGCTTGGCTTCCAAGAGGCGCGCCACGGTTTTGTGCAGCGCGAAATTTTCAGGCGCCGTGGTCAAGGCTTTGCCGATGTCCTTCATCGTCTTGGGCTTAATGGCGGTTTCGCCGCGCTGGTAATCCTCGCCCTCGCGATTGAGGTGGCTCCAACGGCCATCCAGCCAATCCGCTTTGTTGGGCTTGTATTCCTTGCCCGCTTCAAACTCGTCATTCAGACGCGCTTGGAAAGCGGCCTTCATATCCTCGATCTCACCTTCGGGGATCAGCCCGTCCTGCACCAAACGCTCGGTGTAAAGCTGAAGAGTCGTTTTGTGCTTTTTGATCCGGTTATACATCACCGGATTGGTGAACATCGGCTCATCACCCTCATTGTGACCAAAGCGGCGATAGCAGAAAATGTCGATGACCACATCTTTGTGGAATTTCTGGCGGAATTCGGTCGCCACCTTGGCAGCGTGCACCACGGCCTCGGGGTCATCGCCGTTCACATGGAAAATTGGCGCCTCTACCATCAAGGCAATATCAGTCGGATAGGGAGAGGAGCGGCTGAAATGCGGCGCGGTGGTAAACCCGATCTGATTGTTCACCACGATATGGATGGTGCCGCCTGTGCGATGTCCGCGCAGACCCGAAAGCCCCAAACCCTCGGCAACAACACCTTGACCCGCGAAGGCCGCATCACCATGCAGCAAAATCCCCAAGGCCTGATGCCGATTGGTGTCACCCATTTGATCTTGTTTGGCGCGCACTTTGCCCAAAACCACAGGGTTCACCGCCTCCAAATGTGAGGGGTTGGCGGTCAAGGACAAGTGCACAGTGTTGTCGTCAAAGGTGCGATCCGAAGACGCGCCCAAGTGATACTTCACATCACCAGATCCATCCACATCTTCGGGCTTGAAACTCCCGCCTTGGAATTCATTGAAAATCGCGCGATAGGGTTTGCCCATCACATTGGCCAAAACACTCAGGCGGCCACGGTGGGGCATCCCGATGATGATTTCTTTGACACCAAGTGCGCCGCCGCGTTTGATGATTTGCTCCATCGCAGGGATCAACGCCTCGCCGCCATCAAGGCCAAAGCGCTTGGTTCCCATATATTTGACATGAAGGAATTTCTCGAACCCTTCGGCCTCGACCAATTTATTCAAGATCGCCTTACGGCCTTCACGCGTGAAGGCGATCTCTTTGCCATAGCCCTCGATCCGTTCTTTCAGCCAACTGGACTGCTCTGGATCCGAAATATGCATATATTGCAGGGCGAAGGTGCCACAATATGTGCGCTTCACGATCTCCATTATCTGACGCATCGAGGCCATTTGCAGGCCAAGAACATTGTCGATGAAAATTGGACGATCCATATCGGCATCGGTAAAGCCGTAGCTGCGCGGATCAAGTTCAGGGTGCGGTGTCTGATCGCGCATACCAAGCGGGTCAATATCCGCAATCAAGTGACCTCGGATACGATAGGCCCGAATGATCATCAAGGCGCGGATACTATCGAGAACGGCGCGCTGCACTTGTGCATCGGTCAGCTCAATCCCTGCCGCTTCTGCCTTTTCGCGGATTTTCTTATCGGCACCTTTTACCTCAACCGCTGCGGCAGGCCATTCCCCCGTCAACGCGTGGGTTAAATCGTCAGCAGGCTGCAAGGGCCAATCCGCGCGGGCCCAAGAAGGGCCTGCGGCCTCCGCCTTGGCGTCATTTGGTGCATCGCCCAAACTGGCAAAAAATGCCCGCCAGCTTTCCTCGACCGCGTTTGGGTCTTGCGCATAACGCGCATAAAGCTGATCGAGATATTCGGCATTATGCCCCTGCATGAAGCTGGAGGCGTGGAAGATATCATTCGAGCTTTGTTCAGTCATGACCGCACCTAAAAAGGGAAAAGCCCCGCGCAAGCCAGATCAGCCAGATGCGCGAGGCAATGTTATCAACCGATGGCTTTGAGAACCGCTTCGCCAAGGGTCGCGGGGCTGTCGGCCACTACGATCCCTGCGGATTTCATCGCTTCGATCTTGTCTTCAGCACCGCCTTTGCCGCCTGCGACAATCGCGCCTGCATGGCCCATACGGCGGCCTGGAGGGGCCGTGCGTCCCGCAATGAAGCCTGCAACGGGCTTCTTGCGGCCACGCTTGGCCTCATCTTTCAGAAATTGCGCCGCTTCTTCTTCCGCGGAGCCACCAATTTCACCTATCATGATGATCGACTGGGTTTCATCATCGGCCAAGAACCATTCCAAAACATCCAAATGCTCGGTGCCTTTGATGGGGTCGCCACCAATGCCCACGCAGGTCGACTGGCCCAAGCCCACATCGGTGGTCTGCTTTACGGCCTCATAGGTCAACGTGCCAGAGCGTGACACAACACCCACAGACCCACGGCGATGGATATGCCCAGGCATGATACCGATTTTGCAGGCGTCAGGGGTGATCACACCAGGGCAGTTCGGGCCAATAAGAACCGATTTGCTGTCCTGGAGGGCGCGCTTGACCTTCATCATATCAAGCACGGGGATGCCTTCAGTGATGCAGATGATCAATTCCATCTCGGCGTCAATTGCCTCAAGGATACTGTCCGCCGCAAAGGGAGGTGGCACATAAATTACCGATGCATTCGCCTCGGTCACGGCTTTTGCCTCATGCACGCTATCGAACACGGGCAGATTCAAATGAGACTGACCGCCTTTACCAGGGGTCACACCACCCACCATCTTGGTGCCATAAGCAATCGCTTGTTCGGAGTGGAACGTGCCTTGGCTTCCAGTGAAACCCTGACAAATGACTTTTGTATTTTCGTTGACAAGAACAGCCATAAGTTCAGCCTTTCACCGCTTTGACAATTTTCTGCGCCGCGTCAGACAGGTTGTCCGCCGCAATCACGTTGAGACCAGAAGTGTTGATGATCTCTTTGCCCTTTTCCACATTCGTCCCCTCAAGACGGACGACCAATGGCACTTGCAATCCAACCTCTTTCACCGCGGCAACCACACCTTCCGCGATGATGTCGCAGCGCATGATGCCACCGAAGATATTCACCAGAATACCTTTCACATTAGGGTCAGAGGTGATGATCTTGAACGCCTCGGTCACCTTCTCTTTGGTCGCGCCGCCGCCCACATCAAGGAAGTTGGCAGGCTCCGCACCATAAAGCTTGATGATATCCATCGTAGCCATCGCAAGACCCGCGCCGTTGACCATACAGCCAATCTCACCGTCCAATGCGATGTAATTCAGATCATATTTCGAAGCCATCAGCTCCTTTGGGTCCTCTTCGGTCTCATCCCGAAGGGCTGCGATATCCGCGTTACGGTAAATCGCGTTGCCATCAAACCCAACCTTCGCGTCCAGCACCTTGAGACTGCCCTCGTCAGTGACGATCAGAGGGTTGATCTCAAGCATCTCCATGTCCTTCTCAACGAAGGCTTTGTAGAGGATACCCATAAGGCTCACGCATTCCTTGACCTGCTTGCCCTCAAGACCAAGCGAGAAAGCAATGCGGCGTCCGTGGAAGGCCTGATAGCCCGTGGCTGGGTCAACCGAGAAAGACAGAATTTTTTCGGGCGTCTTTGCCGCCACGTCTTCGATATCCATGCCGCCTTCGGTCGAGCAAACGAAGGAAATGCGGCTGGTCTGACGATCCACCAACAACGCGAGGTAAAGTTCGCGCTCAATGCCAGAGCCATCTTCGATATAGATGCGGTTGACAACTTTACCCACTGGGCCCGTTTGATGGGTCACAAGGGTGCGACCCAGCATCTTTTTGGCTTCGGCGGCAGCCTCCTCAACGGATTTTGCCAGACGCACACCGCCCTTTTCACCCGCATCCGCTTCTTTGAATTTGCCCTTACCGCGTCCGCCCGCGTGGATTTGCGCCTTAACCACCCAAAGCGGGCCGTCCAGTTCGCCTGCGGCGGTTTTCGCCTCTTCGGCTTTGAGAACAACGCGGCCATCGCTGACCGGTGCGCCATATTGGCGAAGCAAGGCTTTCGCCTGATATTCATGAATGTTCATGAAACTGTCCCGTGTGTTGCTGTCATTTCACGCGGTGTAAACACATCCCGCCACGTAAAATAAACGGCAATTTGTGCGGCAGCTTAGTTTTATGGGCAAAATTCGGCATTTGTGATCACAGAAAAATTAAGCGTGATCACAAAAGGGCGTCATGTGATTGTCACCAAAGCGCTCGCCTTAAGAGTGTGTCAATCGCTGCGACTCACCAATATTTCAAACAGAAAAAGGCGGCGCAGATCGCCGCCTTTTCATCTTCATTTCCAAAACAGCCTGTAATCAGGCGAGGCTCTCGTCAATGGCTTTGCAGGCATCGACAAGGCCCTTCACGGCCTCAACAGAATTGTCGAACATCGCCTGTTCATCCTTGGTGAGCTTGATCTCAACGATCCGCTCAATGCCGCCTGCACCAATAATGGTCGGAACACCGACATACATCCCTTTGAGGCCAAACTGGCCATCACAATAGGCCGCGCAAGGCAGGACGCGCTTCTGGTCTTTGAGATAAGCCTCGGCCATCTCAATCGCGGATGTGGCAGGCGCATAGAAGGCCGACCCAGTTTTCAAAAGACCCACGATTTCCGCACCGCCATCACGGGTGCGCTGCACGATTGCGTCCAAGCGATCCTTTGTGGTCCAACCCATTTCGATCAGATCGGGCAACGGAACACCTGCAACTGTGGAATAGCGCACGGAAGGCACCATGGTGTCGCCATGACCGCCCAAAACAAATGCCGTCACGTCTTTCATCGAAACGTCAAATTCTTCGGCCAAGAAATGGCGGAAGCGCGCGCTGTCCAAAACGCCGGCCATGCCGCAGACCTTTTCATGCGGCAAACCCGAAAATTCACGCAACGCCCAAACCATCGCATCAAGTGGGTTGGTGATACAGATCACAAAGGCGTTTGGCGCGTGATCGCGGATACCTTCGCCCACGGATTTCATGACTTTCAGGTTGATCCCCAAAAGATCATCGCGGCTCATGCCAGGCTTGCGCGGCACACCTGCGGTGACGATGCATACATCAGCACCTGCGATGTCAGCATAATCATTCGTGCCTTTCAGCTTGGCGTCAAATTTCTCGGACGGGCCGGATTCAGCGATATCAAGGGCCTTGCCCTGTGGGGTGCCTTCAGCAATGTCGAAAAGAACGACATCGCCCAATTCTTTGAGCGCCGCGAGATGGGCAAGCGTGCCGCCAATCTGTCCTGCGCCGATCAGTGCAATCTTAGGTCTGGCCATGAGAAAGGTCTCCGGATCCGAGTTGAAACTGACCCGTCCCCTACATCCGCCCCCGCCTGCTTGCAAGTCTCTGCACAGCGATCCGCGCTGCGGCGCCAACCGCCGCCGCATTCTAATCCCCCCCTCGGCTTGGGGCTTTTGTTCACCTCAAAACATTGTATTTTGACAAAAAATCCTGATGCGGAGGGGAAATCATGCTCGAGGGTTGGCTTTGGCCGATAGCCGCATTCGCTGTCTTTGTCGCGGGTATGTCCAAGGGCGGCTTTGGGTCCGGCATCGGTTTTGTTTCCTCAGCGATTCTCGCCATCGTGATGGAGCCAACCCATGCGTTGGCGCTGATGCTGCCTCTGCTGATCATCATGGATTTCTCGGCGCTGAAACCCTATTGGAAACAATGGGATGGCCCCTCAACCCGCGTCTTGGTGATCGGTTCCGTTTTTGGCTGTATCGGGGGCATACTGTTGTTCAAAATCATTTCAGCAGATGCGCTGCGCCTGATGATAGGGGCGATTGCGCTGCTGTTTCCATTGTTCCAATTGGCGCGAGCACGGGCATGGATTTCACCAAAACCGCGCGATTTCTCAGCCCGGGACGGAATTATTGCGGGGATCGCAGCAGGTTTCACCAGTTTCATTTCCCATGCAGGTGGACCCGCGGTTGCGGTTTTCATGCTCTCGCAGCGCGATGTTGGGAAAACCTTGTATCAAGCCACAACCGTCATCGTGTTCTGGGCAATCAATCTCATGAAATTCGCGAGCTATGCCTATTTGGGCCTGTTTTCATGGGAATTGATGGGCGATGTCGCCCTCCTTGCCCCTGTTGCGATTTTGGGCACATGGGCAGGAGTGAAAGCACATCACGCCATTCCAGAACGGCTCTTTTTCGGGATCACCTATGTCGCCTTAGTGCTGACAGGGATGAAACTTGTCTATGATGGGCTGTTCTAGTTCTGCGCCTTCGCGAAATAAAATTTCTTTTATATGCGTCAAAACGTAACTTGCGGTCGCGCGACCATCCTGCTTTCTATGCTGCAACGCAGAATCAGTCACCCAAGGGGGCCATATGCCTGATACACCCGCACGCAGCGCGCGACCTTTCCGTTCCGTTCTTTATATTCCCGCGTCAAAGGAACGGGCCTTGGAAAAGGCGCAAGGCCTGCAGACGGATGCCATTATCTTCGATCTCGAAGACGCTGTAGCCCCGGATGAAAAGGTCGCTGCACGCGATATTCTCAAGGGATGTCTCACCGCAGGCGGCTACGGCAGACGGGCGCAGATCATACGGATCAATGGCCGTGATACGATCTGGGGCAGAGACGATCTTGAAAGCCTTGCCACGATTGGACCAGAGGCCATTTTGCTGCCTAAGGTGAATTCCGCAGATGATATCGCGGCGGTGGCGGCTTATCTCGACACCATCCCCGCAGCGCAGGCAACACGCATCTGGGCAATGATGGAAACACCTCTTGGCATTTTGAACGCCAGCGCCATTGCTGCCGCACCGCGTATGGCAGGGTTCATCATGGGCACGAATGACTTGGCCAAGGACCTTGGATCGCGCAACCGCGCCGCGATGCATTTCGCGCTTCAATCCTGCCTGATGGCCGCACGCGCCCATGGGATTGTCTGCATTGATGGTGTCTATAACGCCTTCAAGGATGAGGATGGGTTGCACGCAGAATGTATCGAAGCGCGTGACTGGGGCATGGATGGCAAAACCTTGATCCATCCTGCGCAACTTGAAATTGCAAATCAGGTTTTTTCGCCATCCGATTCCGAGATTGACCTCGCCCGCCGCCAGATTGCAGCCTATGATGAAGCCATCGCACGTGGCGAAGCGGTCGCAGTTGTTGATGGAAAAATCGTAGAAAACCTTCACGTTGAGACGGCCCGCGCCACGCTTGCAAAAGCAGAAGCAATTGCAGAATTGGAGCAACAGTAATGGGCTATCTTCTCCTCATCATCGGGCTTGCCCTTTTTGCGGGGGGCCATTGGGTCAAACGCCTTGCGCCTGATTTTCGCGCCCAGTTGGGCGATCCCAAAGGACGACTGATCCTGACCGTGGCCATGCTTGCAGGCGTGGCGCTGATGATTGTCGGGTATCGCGCCGCCCCTGTGGTGCAACTCTGGTCCCCGCCTGCCTTCCTGACCCATGTCAACAACCTCTTGATGTTGATTGCGTTTTGGCTGTTTGCATTGTCGCAGATCGCAGGCACAATCGCAGCGCGCGTTCGGCACAAACAGCTTTCGGCCATAAAAGCATGGGCCATCGGGCACCTCTTGGTGAATGGCGATTTGGCCTCGATTGTTCTGTTTGGCGGAATGCTGGCTTGGGCCGTGGCCTCGGTGATCATTATCAACCGCCAAGGCCGTGATTGGGTGCGCCCCGCAAACCCAAGCATTGCCAAAGACGGATTGGCATTGGTGGCGGGCGCGGTTGCGATGGTGGCGGTCGGGTATGTCCACACCCTTTTGGGGTATTTCCCCTATGGCTGAGGCGCATATGATTTATCGTCTTCTGACTGAGGAAGACACATCCGTTTTTTGTCACAAAGTGTCAGAGGCTTTGGCCAAGGGGTGGGCGCTCTATGGCAGCCCCTGCTATGCTTTCGATCCAAGCACAAACAAAATGCGCTGCGCTCAAGCCGTGACCAAACACATCGCAGATGCCTATCACCCCGATATGAAACTTGGGCAGCAATAAAGAGGCAAAGGAACGGTATGATGAAAACCAATTCTGGCAATTTCTTTGAGGACTATCGCCTCGGCCAAGTGATTGAGCACGCCGTTCCACGCACGGTTTCGAGGGGGGAACGTGCGCTGTATCACGCACTCTATCCCGCCCGTCACGCCCTTCATTCCTCCGATGCCTTTGCGCAATCATGCGGGCTGGCGCAGAGCCCTATGGATGATCTGATCACCTTTCACATCGTATTCGGCAAAACCGTGCCCGATATCTCGCTCAATGCTGTGGCCAATCTGGGCTATGCCGAAGGGCGTTTCTTGCGACCTGTCTATGCAGGCGACAGCCTGACCGCGCGCAGCCAAGTGATTGGCCTAAAAGAAAACTCCAATGGGAAATCGGGGGTGGTCTATGTCCGCAGCCAAGGCACGAACCAACACGGTGACGTGGTTTTGGATTATGTGCGTTGGGTGATGGTGCGCAAAAACAATCTGGATGCCCCTGCCCCAGAAACGGTGATCCCAGACCTGCAAAATGTGATCGCCGCCGATACGTTAACCCGCCCCGATGGGCTGCATTTTGGGGATTACGATTTCACCCGCGCGGGCGAGCCGCATCGCTGGGGCGATTATGAGATCGGCGAAGTGATCGACCATGTTGACGGGGTCACCGTTGAGGAGGCCGAGCATATGTTGGCCACCCGCGCGTGGCAAAACACCGCCAAGGTGCACTTTGACGCAACCTTCCGCGAAGATGGCCAACGGTTGATCTATGGCGGCCATGTCATCTCGATGGCGCGGGCCTTGTCATTTAATGGTTTGGCCAATGCGCAAGTGATCGCGGGGATCAATGGCGGCGCCCATGCCAACCCATGCTTTGCAGGCACCACGATCCGTGCATGGTCTGAGGTTTTGGACAAAGCCGAAACCGCATCGCCCAGTGTAGGCGCGCTGCGTCTGCGCCTTGTTGCAACGAGCGCCGCGGGAACCGCAGGACGTTTGCGCGATGAGGCGGGCAAATACCTGCCCCATATCCTTCTTGATCTGGATTATTGGGTACTGATGCCGCGCTGAGGATCAAAAGCTGAATTCAGCGCAATTTTCGTGATCACGGGATTTTAACTTGTGATCACAAAACCTATCTTGCGACACTAAATCATCAAATTTTGCACGAAATTCATCGCTTAGACCCCGCAACCCCCGTGACAGGGACGAAAATTCGCGTATGGATAGTCGTTGAACAGAAGACCAGACCACGACAACCTGAGAGGGTTCCCAGAATGGCAGACGTAAATCGGGGCAATCGCCCTTTGTCGCCGCATTTGCAGATTTATCGCAAACAGCTCAACTCCGCGACATCTATCCTCAACCGCATTACGGGCGTTGCCATGCTTGGCTCCGCGATTCTTATTGTTTGGTGGCTCCTGGCCGCCGCTACGGGCCAAGCCTATTTTGAGCTTGTCGATGGGTTACTGACCTCCATCCTCGGGGATGTGATCATGACCGCATCCGTTCTTGGGCTATGGTATCACACGCTGGGCGGCTTGCGCCATTTGATTTGGGACACAGGCCGGGGTCTGGAATTGGACGCGGCTGATCGCATGGGTTGGGCCATGATCTTTGGCGCGGTGGTCCTTACCCTTCTCACCATCCTTGTTGTCTAAGGCAGGAAAGGCACAAGATATGAAATTCGCAACAGATCGCAAACGTGTCGTGGGTCTTGGCTCTGCTGGTTCGGGGACAGGACATTTTTGGACCATGACCGTCACCTCGGTGGCTCTCTTGGCGTTGACGCCAATTTTTGTGTTCACCTTTGGCCCTTTGCTTGGACAACCCTATGAAGCTGTGATTGTGGCCCTTGGTCACCCGCTGCGCGCCTTGATTATGGCGCTGATGATCATCGTGGGCTTGCATCACTTCCGCCTCGGCATCCAAACCGTAATCGAGGATTATACAGGCGGACTGACCCGCAA
Organism: Rhodobacteraceae bacterium XHP0102; assembly: GCA_025751475.1. Lineage (GTDB taxonomy): Bacteria > Pseudomonadota > Alphaproteobacteria > Rhodobacterales > Rhodobacteraceae > M30B80. The sequence continues at coordinate 162,292 of JAOWLD010000001.1, read as the reverse complement.
AGCCTCTCTCATCGCCTTTTCGATCATCTCCTACGGGCTGATGGCGACAGGGCTTTTCGCGATTGCAAAACTCGCGTTTTGAACAGACAGACAGGAGCAGACGGAACATGACCGCTTCCTACGAAATTCACCATCACAGCTATGACGTTGTCGTTGTGGGTGCGGGCGGATCGGGCCTGCGCGCGACACTGGGCATGGCCGAACAGGGCCTCAAGACTGCCTGCGTGACCAAGGTTTTCCCAACCCGTTCACACACTGTTGCGGCACAAGGCGGCATCGCGGCTTCCTTGGGCAATATGGGGCCTGACAGTTGGCAGTGGCATATGTATGACACGGTCAAAGGGTCGGATTGGCTGGGCGATACGGATGCGATGGAATACCTCGCCCGCGAAGCGCCAAAGGCCGTTTACGAATTGGAACATTACGGCGTGCCCTTCTCGCGCACCGAAGAAGGCAAGATTTATCAGCGCCCCTTTGGCGGTCACACCACCGAATTTGGCGAAGGCCCACCCGTGCAGCGCACCTGTGCCGCGGCCGACCGCACAGGCCACGCGATCTTGCACACGCTCTATGGTCAATCGCTGAAGAACAATGCGAATTTCTACATCGAGTATTTCGCAACCGATCTGATCATGTCCGAAGACGGCCAGTGCCAAGGCGTTCTGGCATGGAAATTGGATGATGGCACGCTGCACGCCTTCAATGCCAAGATGGTTGTTCTGGCCACGGGCGGCTATGGTCGCGCCTATTTCTCGGCCACATCTGCACATACCTGCACGGGCGATGGCGGCGGCATGGTCGCGCGTCAGGGCCTACCGCTTCAGGATATGGAATTCGTGCAATTCCACCCAACGGGCATTTACGGCGCAGGCTGCCTGATCACTGAAGGCGCGCGTGGCGAGGGTGGCTATCTGACCAATTCAGAGGGCGAGCGTTTCATGGAACGCTATGCCCCAACCTACAAAGACCTCGCGTCCCGCGATGTGGTCTCGCGCTGCATGACCATGGAAATCCGCGAAGGGCGCGGTGTCGGGAAAGAGAAAGATCATATCTTCCTGCATCTCAACCATCTGCCGCCAGAAACATTGGCCGAGCGTCTGCCTGGCATCTCGGAAAGCGCACGGATTTTTGCGGGCGTGGACGTGACCCGCGAGCCGATCCCCGTGCTGCCAACTGTGCATTACAACATGGGCGGCATCCCCACCAATTACTGGGGCGAGGTTCTAAACCCCACCAAGGATAACCCCGATGCAGTCGTTCCTGGCTTGATGGCCGTAGGCGAGGCGGGTTGCGCCTCGGTGCATGGTGCGAACCGCCTTGGCTCAAACTCGCTGATTGACCTTGTGGTGTTTGGTCGTGCGGCGGCCATTCGCGCGGGGAAAGTGGTTGATCCTGAAACCGCAAACCCCGCCTTGAACCAAGCCAGCCTTGACGCGGCCCTTGCCCGCTTTGACGGGCTGCGCCATGCGAAGGGCACGGTTGCCACCGCCGAGCTGCGCCTTGAAATGCAAAAAACCATGCAAGCGGATGCCGCCGTTTTCCGCACTGACAAAACGCTTGCCGAAGGCTGCGCAAAAATGGCGGCGGTTGCGGCCAAAATGGATGACCTGTCGGTCACAGACCGCAGCCTTGTGTGGAATTCAGACCTGATGGAGACATTGGAGCTGACCAACCTCATGCCAAACGCCTTGGCCACGATTGTCTCTGCTGAGGCACGCAAAGAAAGCCGTGGCGCACACGCGCATGAGGATTATCCAGATCGCGATGACAAGACATGGCGCAAGCACAGCTTGGCCGTGGTGGACGGCAAAAAAGTGGAACTTGATTACCGTCCCGTGCACCTCGACCCGCTGACCCCTGTTTCTGAAGGCGGGATCGACCTGAAGAAAATCGCGCCGAAAGCGCGGGTTTACTAAGGGAGAATGCGGTGGGCGTGCAGACAATGACCACCGATTTCCAGACGGGCGCAGATCATATCACTGCGCCCGCCACCCCTGTGCGCCTGATTTGCATCGGCACCCACCACAAGACGGGCACGCTGTGGATGCGCTGGGTGTTCCGCGCGATGTGCTACAAGTTGAACCTCCCCTTCGGCTTTGGCAAAACCGCCACGGCAGCGGAGGGGCGCAATGTCATCGCGCATTGGTCCTCCGATTTTGCTCCCGAGACTCTGGCCCGCACGGATATGCGCGGTCTGCACATGATCCGTGATCCACGCGATGTGCTGATCTCAGGCGCGCGCTATCATGCCCGCGTGCCCGATGCGCGCGAGCCGCAGATGGCCCTGCCAGACCCCAAGCTTGGCGGAAAATCCTATCTCGACCATATGCGCAGCCTGCCTGATCTGTCCTCACAATTGCGCTTTGAGATGGCAGGGCGGCACGCGCAAACCATCGCGGAAATGACCGCATGGGATTACACCCGCGATACATTTGCCGAAATCCGATACGAGGATTTGATGGCAGATCAGGATGGCGCGCTTTTCGCGGACATCCTGTATTTCTTGGGCTTTGACGCGGGCGCAATCGACATTGGGCGTGCGTGTTTCCTCGATCATTCCCTGTTCGGATCCATGACCCATCGTGATCGCATTGGCGCGACTTTGGATATCCATATCGACTCGGGCGCGCCCGCGCGGTGGCGCGAAGAACTCCCCCGTGCCATTGCCGAAGACTATGCCGAAACATTCGGCGCGGATTTGGTGGCGCTTGGCTATGAAACCCACCCAACCGATTGGGTGCAGGAGACACGACCATGATGCGCGCCCTGCCCTTGATCGCTCTGGCGCTTCTGGTGGCTTGCGGCCCGCCCAAGCCCCCCACGATGGCGCAGGCCGAGGCGCAATGCCGCCAACGCGCCGATGCCGCCACAGGGCCGCAAACCCAAATATCCGTGGGTGTTGGCACGGGCGGCACATCTGCGGGTGTGCAAATCGGCCTTTCCTCGGATTACCTTGCAGGGCGCGACCCCGAAGATGTCTATACCACCTGCGTGACCAGATTGACGGGCCAAGCGCCCGAAACACCCCTCTACCCCGAAACGGGCAGCCAGTGAGACGGAGACGACCATGGTAGAACTCACCCTTCCAAAGAATTCGCAGATCACAACGGGCAAAACCTGGCCCAAGCCCGAGGGGGCCACGAACCTGCGCAAATTCCAGATTTACCGCTGGAACCCCGATGACGGGCAAAACCCCCGTGTCGATACCTATTGGGTGGATATGGACAGCTGCGGGCCGATGGTCTTGGACGCGCTGATCAAAATCAAGAACGAGATCGACCCAACGCTTACCTTCCGCCGCTCTTGCCGCGAGGGGATTTGTGGCTCTTGCGCGATGAATATTGACGGGATCAACACGCTGGCCTGTATCTATGGCATGGATGAGATCAAGGGCGATGTGAAAATCTATCCGCTGCCCCATATGCCCGTGGTCAAGGATTTGATCCCCGACCTGACCCATTTCTACGCGCAGCACGCCTCGATCATGCCATGGCTTGAGACGAAAACGCAGCGCCCCGAAAAGGAATGGCGCCAATCCATCGAAGACCGCAAGAAATTGGACGGGCTTTATGAATGCGTGATGTGCGCCTCCTGCTCCACCTCCTGCCCCAGCTATTGGTGGAACGGCGACCGCTATCTTGGGCCAGCCGCACTTCTGCACGCCTATCGGTGGATCATCGACAGCCGTGACGAGGCCACGGGCGAGCGTCTGGACGAGTTGGAAGACCCGTTCAAACTCTATCGTTGCCACACGATCATGAACTGCACCAAAACCTGCCCCAAGGGCCTAAACCCCGCCAAGGCCATCGCCAATATCAAGAAGATGATGGTGGAACGGCAGTTGTGAGAGGAAAAGAAAAGGGGCCGAAAGGCCCCTTTTAGCAACTAACGTTTCCTGCCATCATCACAAATGATGTCGGCTTTTTCTCGCCATTCTTCCAACAATGCCTTTGACTGTTATGTCTAGCCGAGAATTCTCAGAATAGTCTGCTGGCGCAGTAAAATCCACTCTGGAATCTGAAATAAGGCTGTGGATTTTATGTAAATCGCGTTCAGTCCTTTCAGGATCATAAACCGCAATAGAAGTGCCGCCTTTATAAGTAAGCATTTTCATGGTTGGAATATCTGAATCTCCATCACCCACAAAAATCATCCTCTCGAAAGGGATTTCCCTCTCCCCTTCAGGGATATATTTATTGATCTTTTTATTTTCGTAATGGTTTTCTATGCCCTTATTTATCCGAAATAAATATTGGGTCTTCGTTGTATAATTGATGCCGACTGCTGGCCCAATAGCAACACCCTGCTCCTCCGGCTGGTATAGAAATTTCGATGCGTATACTTTCTTAAAATTCTTTTTTATCTCTTGACCAGAGATCATCTCTTCTAAGCCAACAGAAATGATATAGTGCTCCAAGGCTATGCCATGCTGCCGCGCGAAATCGTTAATTCTTTCGAACCACTCGCCGTTGTGCAGCCCTGCAAACAAGGTCATATCTTTGCCGTGATTTTGAAGATACTCTTTTGTAAACCGTTCGCCCTTCTTCTGCGCCAGTTCCAGCATAAGATACATATACATCAGAGTTTCATCTGCATCTTCGTGTTGTGTGCGCTTTTTGACCTCTTTCCAAAAATCATCTCCCGTCATTCCCATTGAACGAATGAAGCTAGGCTCCTGCATATTGCCTTTCGCAAGGGTGCCGTCAAAGTCGTAGATAATTGCAGCCTTGATGAGTTTTTTAGGTTTAGACATCACACCATCCTCGAATCCTATATTTGAAATAATTTTTATATATCATATGCAATTTTCATGCTATAACTACCCTCATAGGGAGGATCACCTCTGCCTCGTGAAAGGGCGAAAAGATGATCCATATGTTGCAAGACCTGTTTTGGGCATTTGCCTATCCTGTGCCCCGTAACAAGACCCGTAACAAGACCCGTAACTCCACCCGTATCGCGTCCCGTAACGAGAAACCGCCTAGCCTTGATGACCCTGATCTTGAGGGGATGTTTGGCTATTACACCCCGCACGGGCCGACCCCTGCGGGGGCTGAGGGGTATCGTCTGTATTAATCCCTTGGCCTGACACCTGCCTTCCCGCTAGAACGGGTCAAAACCCATGCGGGAGGGCGCATTATGACAGACCATATCAAGGCGCCACAGGATGCCGAGGCGCGCCGCGCGGTGGCGCCTGTGATCTGCTATCCCACCGCCAGCCTGCCCGCGCCCGACCCTGCCCGCATGGCCCGCGCGCGCCGCGAATGGCGCAAAACGGCCGAGGTGGTGATCCCCCCGCGCGAAGCGGCCTGTTTCGAGGTGAAGGCGGGGCAATCCTTCCGCATCTCCCTGCCCCAAGGGGCGCAGGTGGGGGATTTGAACCTGTGGAACGCCCATGATCTGTCCGAGCGGTTCTTTTCAGGCAAAACCCGCGCCATCCATGGCAGCCATGTCAGCACGGGCCACACGCTTTATTCCAACCTGCCGCATCTGCGCGCCATGGCCCTGATCCTAGAGGACAGTTTGGCATGGTATGGGCGTGATGCCTTTGGCGGCGCGGTGCATGATGTGATCGGCACGCGCTGTGATCCCTATACGCATAACCTGCTGTCTGGGGGGCAGTATCACCATTGCTGCCATTCCAACCTGACCCGCGCATTGGCCGCACATACGGGCCTGTCCTTGGCCGAGGCTGAGATGGCGGTGCATGATGTGCTGAACGTGTTTATGTGCACAGGGTTTACCCGTGACACGGGCCAGTATTTCATGAAGGCCACACCTGCGCGGGCGGGGGATCATCTCGATTTCCTTGCGGAAATGGACCTGCTTGGTGCCTTATCCGCCTGCCCCGGCGGCGATTGCGGGGCGGAACATTCCTCGGACAGCGCCACCTGCCACCCGATGTTGGTGGAGGTGTTCGACAGCGACTTGACCGCCGATTTCATCCCCCGCCCCGCCAATGGCTATGACCGCAGCCATGGTTTGTGAGAGGGGCTGCAAAAAATTCTCTTGCTATTTCATCGCAAGTGATGCAAACGCCCGCGCACAGACGCCAACGCACGCGCCTCTGGCGAGGTGGGCCTAGCACCCACGCGGTTAATGTAGCGACGGTAACGTCTCCCTTGGAACGTCTGGCCCAGATGGGTCCCATGTCTATTGGAGATGCACATGAACGCTACTTTTGCCGAGCCTTCGGTTTGCGAAGCTATTTCTCAACCCATTGATCCCGATGCCCGTCTCTTGGGCTATATCCGCAGCACCAATTTTGATCGCCCGACCCTTGTTTTGGATCTGGAGCGGATCGAAGCGCAGTATCATGCGCTCAAAGCGGGTTTGGGCCATGCGGATATTCATTACGCGGTCAAAGCCAACCCCGCGCCTGAAATTCTGGCGCGTCTGGTGGCGCTTGGTGCGCATTTCGATGCCGCCTCCCGCGCCGAGATTGAGGCCTGCTTGGCCCATGGCGCGCGGCCTGCGCATATCTCTTATGGCAACACAATCAAGCGCCCTGCCGATATTGCCTATGCCCACGCACAAGGCATCACGCTTTTCGCGGCCGATGCAGTGGAAGAATTGGATAAAATCGCCGCCCATGCCCCGAATGCACAGGTCTATATCCGCGTGATTGTCGAAGCCTCAGGTGCAGACTGGCCGTTGACACGCAAATTCGGCACAAGCCGCGAGACGGTTTTGGGTTTGATCGACCACGCCCGTGGCTTGGGGCTTGATCCTGTGGGTCTGTCCTTCCATGTCGGCAGCCAAACCCGTGACCCGATGATGTGGGGCGACACATTGGATCAAATCGCGGCAGTCTGGCACGCGGCTCGCGCCGCAGGCCATGATCTAAGCCTGCTCAATATCGGCGGTGGCTTCCCCGCCTTTTATGGTGAAGATATTCCTCACCCCACCGCCTACGCCCGCACAGTTATGGATCAGGTGCGTGCCAAATTTGGCAATGTGACCCGCATCATGGCGGAACCTGGCCGGGGCTTGGTTGGGGAGGCAGGTATGATCGCCGCTGAGGTTCTCTTGGTGTCGAAGAAATCCAATGATGACCTTTGCCGTTGGGTTTATCTCGACATTGGCAAATTCTCAGGCCTTGCGGAAACCATGGATGAGGCAATCCGCTATCAATTCATCACTGAGCGGGATCACGAAGTCACTGGCCCCTGCATTCTTGCAGGCCCATCTTGTGACAGCGCAGATGTGCTTTATGAAAAGCGGCCCGTGCAATTGCCTCTTGGCCTGAAAGGCGGAGATAAGATCATCATCCGCAGCTGCGGGGCTTATACATCGACTTACGCATCCGTGGGGTTTAACGGATTTCCACCTTTGGATGTGATTGCAATTTAAAGGAAAAAGCCGCCCCTTTCGGGCGGCTTTATTCATTTTAGATCGTCAAATCATCCAGAGATTTGCCAGAGTCCAGCGCCTGAACAACCCAAAGGGGTTTACGGCCACGGCCTGTCCACGTTTGTTCTGGATTGCTTGGGTTGCGGTATTTCGGCGCAACTTTCGCGCCCGCTTTACGCCCCCCCAAAACTTCCTCAAGGCTAAAACCAAATTCCTGAGCAGCTTTTTGAGCGGCAATCAGGGCTTCTTTCTTTTTGCGTTTATCAAAATCTTTAATTGCCACAGTTACTTCTTTTTGTAGCGCAACAAGCTCATCTTTCGACATGGAAGAAAGATCAATAGACATAATGCCTCCAACCCGTTTGGAATTTCAAACTGGCACGACAATTACGCCTGAAATAAAGAAATAGCAATAATAGAAAATTGGCGTTTATATATATTCCGAAACCTTGATATTTTTTATTCCGCAGCCACGGATCGCGGTTCAACCAAAGCCACGATATCAAACATGATACGATTTAATTCAAAATCCTTCGGGGTATAAACACGCGCAACACCCATGGAGCGCAGGCGCTTTTCATCCGCTTCTGGAATAATGCCGCCCACAACCACGGGCAGATGGCCAAGGCCCGCATCCTGCAAGCGCACCATCAATTGTTCGACCAATGGCACATGGCTTCCCGACAGGATCGACAAGCCAATCACATGGGGGTCTTCTGCAAGCGCGGCTGTCACAATCTCTTCAGGGGTAAGACGAATGCCTTCGTAGCTGATCTCCATCCCACAATCCCTTGCGCGGAAGGCGATTTGTTCGGCCCCGTTGGAATGACCATCAAGCCCAGGTTTACCGACCATAAATTTCAGGCGGCGGCCCAGTTTATCACTCACCGCATCCACCGCAGCGCGAATATCCTCAAGACCTTCCGTCTTATTCGAGACGGATTTTGAAACGCCCGTTGGGCCACGATATTGGCCGTGCACCGCACGCATGACTTCGGCCCATTCGCCAGTGGTCACACCGCATTTCGCAGCGGCAATAGAGGCGGGCATAATATTGCGTCCCGCTGCAGCATCCGCGCGCAACTGGGTCAACGCCGCTTTCACAGCCGCCTCATCGCGGGTGCTGCGCCAATCATTCAACCGCGCGATTTGATCGGCTTCAACGGCGGGATCAACCACCATGATGCCGCCCTCTTCATCAACCAATGGTGAAGGCTCGGACTGGGTAAAGCGGTTCACACCCACAACGGTGGTTTCACCGCGCTCGATCCCACCCACACGGTCTGCGTTTGCCTCAACCAAGCGCGCTTTCATGTAATCAATCGCCATGATTGCACCGCCCATAGAGTCAAGATTGGCCAATTCAGCGCGCGCGCCCGTTTTCAATTCCTCGACCTTGGCATCCACAACGGGATTGCCATCAAACAGATCGCCATATTCCAACAGATCGGTTTCATAGGCCATGATCTGCTGCATCCGCATCGACCATTGCTGATCCCATGGACGTGGCAGCCCAAGCGCCTCGTTCCATGCAGGAAGTTGCACAGCGCGGGCGCGGGCGCGCTTGGACAGCGTCACCGCCAACATCTCGATCAAGATACGATAGACGTTATTCTCTGGCTGCTGCTCGGTCAGGCCCAAAGAATTAACTTGCACCCCGTAGCGAAAGCGGCGGAATTTGGGATCCGATACGCCGTAGCGTTGTTCAAGGATTTCATCCCAAAGATCGACAAAGGCGCGCATTTTGCACATCTCCGTCACGAAACGGATGCCCGCATTCACAAAGAACGAGATACGCCCACAAAGCGCAGGGAAATCTTCTGCCGCCACGCGCGGCTTCAACGCGTCTAGAACGGCAATCCCTGTGGCAAGGGCAAAGGCCAACTCCTGCTCGGGTGTGGCGCCTGCCTCTTGCAGGTGATAGGAGCAGACATTCATCGGATTCCATTTGGGCACATGGGTGTAGCAATATTCCGCAACATCCGCGATCATCCGCAGCGAAGGCGCAGGCGGGCAAATATAGGTCCCGCGCGACAGATATTCCTTGATAAGATCATTTTGCACTGTGCCTTGCAGGGCCGCGATATCGGCACCCTGTTCCTCGGCCACCGCGATATAAAGCGCCAAAAGCCACGGGGCTGTCGCGTTGATCGTCATCGAGGTGTTCATCTGTTCAAGCGGAATATCTTGGAACAAGGTCCGCATATCTCCCAAATGACTGACGGGCACACCAACCTTGCCCACTTCACCGCGGGCCAGCACATGGTCGCTGTCATAGCCTGTCTGGGTCGGCAAATCGAAGGCCACAGAAAGGCCCGTCTGCCCTTTGGCAAGATTGCTGCGATACAGCGCATTGGAGGCTTGCGCAGTGGAATGCCCCGCATAGGTGCGGATCAACCATGGCTTGTCTTTGTTCAATGCGGACATTTGGCCCTCCAGATTCGTCTTTCGCAATATCCTTACTCAAAATGAGGTATATGGAAAACTTTATGTCTCTGTCAATTCGCTGCGGCGCAGAATACGCAGGGCCACCACCCGCGATGGACTATGTCGCATGAAATTAGGCCGTTGAGAAATGCCCTGCAACCCAGGATTGCAAGCGGCGAAGCGGCACCCGTCCATCAAAGCGCATGGTGCGACATTTTATTTCCAAAAAATTGTAATTTTATTTGAATTGTTGCGCGGCCTTGGATATTCAATGCTGCAAAAGCAAACGCGCGATTCCGCATCGCAGCACCACCCGCCACAACTTGGCGCAAGCAATGGAGGCCCCAATGGCTTTGGACAGTAACGATACGCCCACCTCTTACGAGGCGCCAGAAAAAGACCTCTATGATATGGGCGAAATGCCCCCTTTGGGGTTTGTGCCGCCCACCATGCACGCATGGGTTCTGCGCCAAGAGCGCCATGGCACACCCGATAAGGCGCTTGAGCTTGAGGTGATCGACACGCCCACCATTGACAGCAATGAGGTTCTGGTCTTGGTGATGGCGGCAGGCGTAAATTACAACGGTGTCTGGGCCTGCTTGGGCAAACCCGCATCCGTGTTCAATCAACACAAAGCCCCCTATGCAATCATCGGATCAGACGCGGCAGGCATCGTTTGGGCCGTTGGCGACAAGGTCACGCGCTGGAAGGTCGGCGATGAGGTCGTGGTCCATTGCAATCAAGACAATGGTGATGATGAGGAGTGCAATGGCGGCGACCCGATGCTTTCGCCCTCACAACGCATCTGGGGCTATGAAACCGCCGATGGATCCTTCGCGCAATTCACCCGCGTTCAATCACAGCAGTTGATGCCGCGCCCCAAGCATCTGACATGGGAAGAAAGCGCCTGCTACACTCTGACACTCGCCACTGCCTATCGGATGCTCTTTGGCCATGAGCCGCATGACCTGAAACCTGGGCAAAACGTTCTGGTCTGGGGCGCGTCAGGGGGTCTTGGATCGTTCGCCATTCAGTTGATCAACACGGCGGGCGCGAATGCCATCGGCGTGATCTCCGAAGAGGACAAGCGCCAATTCGTCATGGACCTTGGGGCGAAAGGCGTGATCAATCGGAAAGATTTCAATTGCTGGGGCCGCCTGCCCGAGGTCGGCACAGAGGAATATGCCGAATGGTTCGCCGAAGTCCGCCGCTTCGGCAAAGCGATCTGGGACATCACGGGAAAAGGTGTGAATGTCGACATGGTCTTTGAACACCCAGGTGAGGCCACCTTCCCCGTCTCCACCTTCGTGGTCAAGCGCGGGGGTATGGTCGTGATCTGCGCAGGCACAAGCGGGTATAATTGCACCTTTGACGTGCGCCATATGTGGAGCCATCAAAAGCGCCTTCAAGGCAGTCACTTTGCCCATCTCAAACAGGCGGCAGCGGCCAATAAACTGATGCTGGATCGCCGCCTTGATCCTTGTATGTCAGAGGTGTTCCCATGGGAGGATCTGCCACTGGCCCATGTGAAAATGATGCGCAACGAGCATAAGCCCGGCAACATGGCCGTGCTTGTCCAAGCCCCGCGCACAGGATTGCGCACTTTAGAAGATGTGTTGGAAGCAGGTTCCACTGGCAACTGAACCCACGCCTCAAACGCTCATAAGGCGCGCTTTTTTGCGCGCCTTATTTATTGGGCCTTAGATTATTGGGCCTGAGATGCAGCCGCGCGAATTGCCGCGATATTGGCGCCATAGACCTCGGCACGCTCCACCGAGCCGCCCTTGAACACGGCCGATCCTGCGACCAGAACATCCGCCCCTGCGGCGGCCACCAAAGGAGCGGTGATTGGATCAACCCCACCGTCAATCTCGATATGGATGGGACGATCTCCGATCATCGCACGCAGGCGGGCGATCTTATCTGTCAGGTCAATAAATTTTTGTCCGCCAAAACCGGGATTAACTGTCATCACGCAAACCAAGTCACAAAGGTCCAAAAGATGAGCGATGCTCTCGGCTGGTGTTGCAGGATTGAGTGCCACCCCCGCTTTCATCCCTGCCCCACGAATGGCTTGCAGCGTGCGGTGAATATGCGGGCCAGCTTCGATATGGGCCGTTAAAATATCCGCACCTGCATCGGCATAGGCCTCAATATAGGGATCGACTGGTGTGATCATCAAATGCACATCCATCACCGTTTTTACGTGTGGGCGAAACGCCTTCACTGCGGGGGGACCAAAGGTCAGGTTGGGCACAAAATGACCATCCATCACGTCAATATGCACCCAATCAGCACCTTGGGCTTCGATTGCACGGATCTCGCGGCCAAAATCGGCAAAATCTGCGGAGAGGATCGAAGGGGCGATTTTGATAGAGCGATCAAAGGACATGGCACTTGGGCTTTCTTGAGGGGCAGACTGCATGGCCCTCCCTTAACGCCGATTGCGGCCCCTGTCACCACCTTGCCAAATCCGCGAGGCAGGCAGGGCGGTGCACAAGCGACATGATGCTTGCGAGAGCAGGAAATTTTTGGAAGAAGCGCAAAAGAGCAAAATCATCGCGGCACCCTCAGGGGCCACAGGCGAGGGCCACATGATGACCAATCCGCGCTACACCCCCCTAATCGAGGGTCTGCCTGCAAAAGTGCCTTTTGTCGGCCCTGAAGCGCAGGAACGCGCGCAAGGCTATGCCTTTGCCGCACGGCTTGGTGCCAATGAAAGCGTCTTTGGCCCCTCGCCCCATGCGATTGCCGCGATGGAGGCCGCCGCGCGTGAGGTTTGGATGTATGGCGACCCAGAAAACCATACGCTGCGCCACGCGCTTGCGTCCCATCACGCTGTTGCGCCTGAGAATATCGTGGTGGGCGAAGGGATTGATGGTCTATTGGGCTATCTTGTGCGGCTTTTGGTGGCCGAGGGCGATGCGGTGGTCACCTCGCTTGGGGCCTATCCGACTTTCCTTTATCACGTCACTGGATATGGCGGAAAGGTGACGGCTGTTCCGTATAAAGGCGATCACGAAGACCCAGAGGCCTTGCTGGCAGCCGCGCGCGCGACAGATGCAAAGCTGCTTTATCTTGCCAATCCAGATAACCCGATGGGCACATGGCACAAGGCAGAGGTTATCACGCAGCTTATCGCAGCGTTGCCCGAACGCACGGTTCTGATCTTGGATGAGGCCTATGCCGACACTGCCCCTGCAGATGCGATCCCCGCCATGGATGTCCACCACCCTCGCGTGATCCGTATGCGCACCTTTTCCAAGGCCTATGGTCTTGCAGGACTTCGGGTGGGCTACGCGATAGGCCATCCTGACATCGTCCGTGCCTTTGATAAGATCCGCAACCATTTCGGGGTGGGCCGTATCGCGCAAGCGGGCGCTTTGGCGGCACTGCAAGATCAGATACACCTCACTGCGACAGTGCAAAAAATCACCCAAGCCCGCGCCGAGATTGCGCGCATAGCCACGGCAAATGGATTGCACCCGGTGCCCTCAGCCACGAATTTCGTGGCGCTCGATTGCGGGCGGGATGGGGCCTATGCGGCGGCCTTGCTCAAGGAACTGGCCGCGCGCGGTGTATTCATTCGAATGCCAAGCGTGGCGCCGTTCAACCGCACGATCCGCATCTCCTGCGGCGATGGGCCGATGTTGGCGCATCTCGAGGCGGAATTGCCAAAGGCGCTTGCGGCCCTTGAGTCACTCACCCCGCCCCGCCGATAACCTCAATCGCGGCCTCTAGACCCGTTGGATCATGTGGGATTTGCATGGCTTTCATCCCCGCCTGCAAACTGCCCAAAAGACCCAAAACCATATGCGCGTTCACATGGCCCATATGACCAATACGGAAGAAATCCGCCCCTTGCGCATGGTCAGCACGCAAACCCTGCAAAGGAATACCCAGCGTGACCCCTGCGGTGGCCGTCATCCAATCGCGCATCTTCGCGCCATTCCCTGTGCCCATATCCACCGTGGTCACCGCATGGGACCGTTTCGCAGGGTCCGCAATATTAGCCGCTACTGGACCAGCAGCCCCCCAACGGTCCAACGCCGCCCATACGGCGCGGGCCAAGGTCGCGTGGCGCGCCCAAACAGCCTCCAACCCTTCTTCGTGCAAGATCATGTCCAAAGCCACACGCAAACCATAAAGATGGTGGGTGGGCGCGGTGCCGTTGAAGTATTTGTAAAACTCGGTCGGGTTTACACGTGGCCGCCAGTCCCAATAGGGTGTTACACAATTGGCCCGTTCGCGCGCCTGATCCGCTTTTTCCGAGAAATAGACAAACCCAATTCCGGGTGGGGTCATCAGACCCTTTTGGCTGCCTGTAACCATGACATCCACGCCCCATGCGTCAAATTCAAACGCATCGCAGGCGAGGCAGGCGATGTTATCGGAGAACAACAGCGCAGGATGCCCCGCCGCGTCCAAAGTCTGGCGCAAGGCCAAGATATCATTGCGCACGCTGGTTGACGTATCCACCTGCACAGCCAATACCGCCTTGATCTCATGCGCCTTATCCGCCGCCAAAGCCTCAGCCACGCGGGTCATGTCGATATCGGATTGGGCGCCGAAATCGATGATCTGGCACTCGATCCCCAGTGCGGCAGCAAACTCGCCCCAGCCAAGGCAGAACCGCCCCGTGCCGAGCACCAAAATCTTGTCGCCCCGCGACAGCGTGTTGCAAAGGGCCGCCTCCCAGACGCCATGCCCATTGGCGATATAAATCGCCACATTTGCATTTTCTGCACGACCAACAGCCTTGAGGTCAGGGATCAGCCCATGCACCATCTCAACCAATTCGCCTGTGTAAATATTCGGTGCGGGGCGATGCATCGCCTGCAACACGCGATCAGGCATGACCGAAGGGCCAGGAATAGCAAGATAATGACGACCGTTGGCAAGGCTCATGGAACTGTCCCTTTATTGAAATCCGCAAAAAGCAAGGCACAGGCTTTTGCGTCTTGGTGCAATTTCAATTACTCTGACGACCTTGGCAAGAGCGCAAGAATGATTAGCTCTCTGGTCAGGACAAGGGAAACAGCGCCATGGGCAACGATCAGCCACAAAATCGTAAGATCATTCAGATCACAGGATCAGACCGCGAGAAATTCTTGCAAGGGCTGACCACCAATGCCGTGCCGCCCGTGGGCGATGGTCTGCGCTATACCGCGATCCTAAGCCCGCAGGGAAAATATCTGGCCGATTTTTTCATGCTGAATCGCGGCGATGATGTGCTGCTGGATGTGGACGCTGATTTGGCCGCACCGCTGATGCAGCGTTTGTCGATGTATAAATTGCGGGCTGATGTTGCGCTGTCCCTATCGGATATATCCGTTGCTGTGGGATATGGCGCGCAACCTGACGGGGCATTCGCAGATCCGCGTGATGCGGCCCTTGGTTGGCGGGCTTATGATCAGTCAGGCTTGCCCAACTCATGGGATGCCGAAGGATGGAAAACCACGCGCATTGCCCATTTGATCCCCGAACATGGGTCCGAATTGATCCCCAATGACAGCTATATCCTAGAGCTTGGTTTTGAGCGCCTCAATGGCGTGGATTTCAAAAAAGGGTGCTATGTCGGCCAAGAGGTGACAGCGCGGATGAAACACAAGACCGAGCTGCGCAAAGGTCTGGCGCGGGTCAAGATCAGCGGCGCAACGGAGGAAGGCACAACCATCACCGCAGATGGGCGCGAGGTGGGGCGGATCCACAGCATCGCGGGCGATCAAGCACTGGCTTACTTACGTTTTGACCGCGCCCAACCCGTTATGCAGGCGGGCGCAGCCGAGGTGCATTTCACCGAATAATCACCCGCCGATTTTATCCTGCGTGCGGTTCAGGAAATCATCGGCAGAATGGCGCTCGTGCAATTGCCCCTCAATCGGGCCATAGGTGCGGTTGACCATCGCACCGCGCTGCACGGCGGGACGGGCATAGAAGCGCGCGGCCCAAGCGACCACATTTTTATATTCATGCACAGAGAGAAACTCGCCCGCGTCATAGGCCTCGCCGCGCACAAGACGGCCATACCATGGGGCAATGGCAATATCGGCAATGGTTATGTCGCTGCCCACCATCCAATCGCGCCCTGCAAGATGACGATCAAGCACATCCAACTGGCGCTTCACCTCCATCGCGAAACGATTGATTGGGTATTCTTGCGCAAATGGGGCATAGGCATAGAAATGCCCAAACCCGCCGCCCAGATAGGGCGCACTTCCCATCTGCCACATGAGCCATGACAGAAGTTCTGGCCGATCCTCTGGACGGCCCAAGAAGGCGCCAAATTTTTCGGCCAAATGCATCAAAATCGCGCCTGATTCAAACACCCGCACAGGCGTTTCACCCGAATAATCCATCAAGGCAGGAATTTTTGAATTGGGGTTCACATCCGTAAATCCTGACCCGAATTGATCGCCATCCCCAATACGGATCAGCCACGCGTCATATTCCGCGGCATGACCCGCGGCCAGCAATTCCTCAAACATTACCGTGACCTTGACCCCGTTGGGTGTGGCCAAGGAATAAAGCTGAAACGGATGATTCCCCCGTGGCAAATCCTTGTCATGGGTTGGCCCTGCAATCGGGCGGTTCAGCCCCGCCCATTTGCCACCATTTTCCTTGTCCCAAACCCAAACCTTCGGCGGGGTATATGGCGCATTTTCCGACATGATCCGTCCCTCATTTCTTACATCTACACAGGACCCTAACCCTTTCGGGTCAGGTTCCAAGTCACGAAGTGGCGATTACGATAAGGCGCTGTCACAGCGCCCACAGACATGGGCGTGGCCGTGACGGCCCACATCGGGCAGGATTTTCCAGCACCGCGCGCATTTCTCGCCTTCCGCCTTGGCAAAGACCACGGCGATCCCTTCGATTTCGGGCAAGGCGAACGCATCGGCAGGGGCCGCCGCATCCGTCAAAGTGACCGCAGAGGTAATCACCAAATCCTCGAACGGGACCGATTGCAGCACCGCGCGCATCTCGGCATCAGCGACATGGATGACGGGTGCGGCCTCCAACGAGGCGCCAATTACCTTGTCACGGCGCTGCACCTCAAGCGCGGCTGTCACCACACGGCGCGCACGGCGGATCATCGCCCATTTTGCGGCCAGTTCTGGGTTATGCCACGCGGCGGGGGTGTCAGGGAAATCCACCAGATGCACAGAGGCCTCGGGGTCTTTGTGCCGCTCTAGCCAGACTTCTTCCATGGTGAAGGTCAGGATGGGCGCCAACCATGTGGTCAGGCGATCAAACAAATGCAGCAACACTGTGCGTGCCGCACGGCGCTCCAACGTGTTGCCATCGCAATAAAGTGCGTCTTTGCGAATATCGAAATAAAAGGCAGACAAATCCGTGGTTGCAAAGTTGAACAAGGATTGGAACACACCTTGGAAATCATATTTGCGATAGCCTTCACGCACGGTCTGGTCCAACTCCGCCAAACGGTGCAGGATAAACCGCTCTAACTCTGGCATATCATTGGCCTCGGTGTGATCCGCCGCCGTGACATCGCCAAGAGATCCAAGCATAAACCGCATCGTGTTGCGCAAGCGGCGATAGCTGTCTGCGACACCTTTTAAGATTTCAGGACCAATGCGCAAATCCGCCGTATAGTCAGACTGCGCCACCCAAAGGCGCAAAATATCCGCGCCATATTGATCAATGACCGCTTGCGGCGCGACCGTATTGCCCAAGGATTTGGACATTTTCATGCCCTTCTCATCGAGCGTAAAGCCATGGGTCAGAACCCCGCGATAGGGCGCACGGCCGATTGTGCCGCAGGCCTGCAACATCGAGGAATGGAACCACCCGCGATGCTGATCCGTGCCTTCGAGATAAAGATCGGCAATCCCGTCCTCAGAGCCATCCTCGCGGTCGCGCAAAACGAAAGCATGGGTCGAGCCAGAGTCAAACCATACATCCAAGATGTCAAAGACCTGCTCATAGGCGTCTGGATCATATTCATTGCCCAAGAAGCGGGCTTTGGCCCCCTCCTTATACCATGCATCTGCGCCCTCAGCCTTGAAGGCCTCAAGGATGCGGGCATTCACCGCCTCATCGCGCAGCAAGAAATCAGGGTCACTTGGGCCTGCGTCTTTCTTCACGAAACAGGTCAGTGGAACCCCCCATGCGCGCTGACGCGACAAGACCCAGTCAGGGCGGGCTTCAATCATCGAATACAGACGATTGCGCCCTGTCTGCGGTGTCCACGTCACCAATTCATCAATTGAGCGCAGTGCGCGTTCGCGGATGGTTTTGCCATAGGTGTCATCCCCACCAATCTCGCGGTCGATGGCGGCGAACCATTGGGGTGTGTTGCGATAAATCAACGGTGCCTTGCTGCGCCATGAATGGGGGTAGGAATGCTTAAACTTGCCCCTGGCAAAAAGCGCACCCGCCGCGTGCAGCGCCTTGATGTTGGACACATTGGCAGGGCCTTCCTTGCCATCGGGCAAGATGATCGCCTGCCCGCCAAAGATCGGCAGGCTGGCGCGATAGGTGCCATCGGGTTCGACATTATAGGTCATCCCCAGATCATATTTCAGGCCCATCTGGTAATCGTCATCGCCATGGCTTGGCGCGGTATGCACAAAGCCCGTTCCCGCATCATCGGTCACATGATCGCCCGCAACCATCGGCACGGGGAAATCCCACTCACCATTGCCGCCTTCGATGCCTGCGTAGGGATGAGCGAGGATTGCTGCTTCTAATTCACTGGCCGAAACCAGTCGAATTCTGCGATACATCGATGGTTCTAATTTGGCCGCGGAAAACACATTTTCGGCCAAATTGTCAGCAACCACAACCAAAGACCCTGCCTTCGCAGTCGAACCTTCGGGCGAAGAAATAACTTCGTAGAGCCCGTAGGCTATTTGCGAATTGTAGGACACACCCCGATTTTGTGGAATAGTCCAAGGTGTGGTTGTCCAGATCACAACGCTTGCTTCAGCTTCGGCGAGCGTTGGTGTTGGAACAGGCCCAGGGATCATGTCCATTGCATGAAGCGCTTGGTCCATCACTTTGAATGTAACCCAAACCATATGGCTGGTCACTTCGTGATATTCCACTTCCGCCTCGGCCAGTGCGGTCTTTTCCACGGGCGACCACATCACGGGCTTTGAGCCTTGGTAAAGCGCGCCATTCATCAGGAATTTCATAAACTCGCCCGCGATCACCGCCTCGGCGTGGAAATCCATGGTCAGGTATGGCTTGTCCCAATTCCCCGTTACGCCAAGGCGCTTGAACTCGGCCCGCTGCACATCGATCCACCCTTCGGCAAAGCGGCGGCATTGCTGACGGAAATCGACAACGTCAATCTTATCCTTATCTTGGCCTTTGGCGCGATAAGCCTCCTCGATCTTCCACTCAATGGGCAGGCCGTGGCAATCCCAACCTGGGATGTAGCGCGCCTCATGGCCCATCATCTGTTGGCTGCGCACAACCATATCCTTCAGCACTTTGTTCAGCGCGTGACCGATATGCAGATTGCCATTGGCATAGGGGGGGCCATCATGCAGCACGAAGGGCGGGCGCGGCGCGCCTGCCTTGGCCGCCTCTGTCGCCTTATCGCGCAGCCGTTGATAGACACCGATTTTCTCCCAACGGGCCAGCCAGTCAGGCTCGCGCTGCGGCAGGCCTGCGCGCATCGGGAAATCAGTTTGGGGAAGATTCAACGTGTCTTTATAATCGGGAAGGTCGGCACACATGGAAAGAAAATCCTATCGGCTGGATGCGGCATGGCAAGCCATGACCAAAGAGAGGGGGGAAAGAGCGGCGCGATAGCTCAACACCTTGATCCCGGCGGCCCTGCTGATCAGAGCGCCGGGCAGATAATTCGTATCGCAATCTGCGTGTTCATCCGTCTCATGAGATGCCGTATATCCCCGCAAACGCATGGGGTAAAGAAGCGCTTTTCGGCATTTAGGGGTTTGCGCCTTTGAAAAGCCCCGAAAATGCATCCGACAAAACGCTGCGCAAACTGGGACGCGGGGCGGCCACAAAGGGTAAGGGGCGGCACAGCTCCATCGCGATCAACCCAAGCCGAGCGGTCATCGCCCCGTTGAACACCCCTTCGCCAAAGCGGCGTGAGAGTTTCGCCGCCAAGGAACCACCCAAAGTGGAGCTGATCAGATCATCGCCCAACACCAGCGCGCCTGTCGCCAAGAGCTGCGCAATCACGGCACGCAACAGTCGCCAAGCGCCAAAGCTGCCTGTGCGTCCACCATAGATTTCCGCTAAGCGGCGGATCATCCGCAGATTGATCCAAAGCGCAAGGATCATATCCAGAACGCCAAGTGGCAAGAGGGCGGTCAAGCTGGCCGCGCGGCGTGCGGCTTGGGCGATCTCAGCCCGCGCGATATGGTCCAAGGGGGTCAGATAAGCGGCTTCTAATGCGTTAAAGCGCAACTCCGCATCAAACATCTCGTCAAACCCCACCAAGGCCGCATCTGCTGCGGTCAAATGCGCGCGCCCGCGATAGAGCACCTTCAGATCACGGCGCAGCGCCGTGACCCCCGCGAGGTTTTTGTCTTTCAAGATCACCTTCGCTTTATCCTGCAAATCGCTGAGATGGGAAATGCGCCGATAGGCGTGCCATTCGGAGAGGATAAAAAAGCAAGCGGCGGCAAGGAACAGTGCCACCAAACCAATCGCCACCTGCCCCAAAACCGTGCCACGCGCCATCATGTCGAGCACAAAACCCCACACGGCATTGATCAATATCGCGCCCAACAAAACGCCACTGGCCCAAAGAAACAGCCGCATCGCCACAGGGCGGGAGGGACGCGCCAAGTGGGGTATGGGATCACGCTCAGTCTCATCAAGAACCGCAGGCGCATCCACCGGAGATATTGCCCCTTCGGGCTGCGTCACCTCATCCAAAATGATCGGGCTTTTTCGCGTGGCCATGCGCGCCTCCCTCGCTTTGCGTCACCATAACGCGCAGCGACCAAAGGAACAGCCACAAAAAAGCGCGCCTGTTTCGGCGCGCTTTTGAGATCTTGGGTCGGATCGGCGAAGATTAGTTCTTCGCGTAGAATTCAACGACCAAGTTTGGTTCCATGATCACGGGGTAAGGCACATCACCCAAGGAAGGGGTGCGCACGAACGTTGCCGTCATCTTGGAATGATCCGCCTCGACATAATCAGGCACATCGCGCTCGGCCAATTGCACGGCCTCAAGAACGACTGCCAATTGCTTGGACTTCTGACGCACTTCGACCACATCCCCCTCTTTCACGCGATAGGAGGGGATATTGACGCGCTTGCCATTCACCAAAACATGGCCGTGGTTCACGAACTGACGGGCCGCAAAAACGGTTGGCACGAATTTCGCGCGATAAACTACGGCGTCCAAGCGGCGCTCCAACAGGCCGATGAGGTTTTCACCTGTATCGCCCTTTACACGCTCGGCTTCTGCATAGATGCGGCGGAATTGCTTTTCGGTCAGATCGCCGTAGTAGCCCTTCAGCTTCTGCTTCGCGCGCAACTGCGTGCCAAAGTCAGACAGTTTCGCTTTGCGGCGCTGACCGTGCTGGCCTGGGCCATATTCGCGGCGGTTGACGGGGGATTTGGGGCGGCCCCAAATGTTTTCGCCCATACGGCGGTCAATTTTATACTTGGCAGACGTGCGTTTGGTCACGGCTGATCTCCTTCGCTAAAACGCCCCTGATCGGGGCTATGAAGGGCGTTGTCCTTTGCCGCAGCTTGCGCTTTGGCCGACAGGCATTCCCTTGCGGGGGCCACCAACACCAATGAAAAGAAGCACCGCAAGCGGTGCCTCAATGACGGGCGAGCTATAGGGGATTCCTCGCGCTGTCAAGCACGTGTGGGGAAATCAAGCCGAGCTTAGGCCGTAAATCCCATGGCCCTGCCCCAGATGCGCAGCCAAAATTGCGGCCTCAGCTGCACCAAGCATCCGCCGCGCAAATGGGCCAAAAAGATCAGGATGGGTCAAAAAATCTGGGTGCCGATCATAGAGGTCTTCCAGACAGGCGTGCGCCTCTGGATCAGGATCATCTTCTGACAGCGCAACCGAAGCGGGGTGGAAACTATCCACGCTCATGCCGTTGGCAATCAACACCTGATGCCCCTCCAGCATAATATGGAAATAAGTGACCGATCCGCTCCGATGATCGACACGCGCACCCATGTCGGCCAATAAATCCTGTGCGCGCACCATCACCTCATTCTCCCCCCAAAGCGCGCGCGCCTCGGGGGATTTGATCAAAACGCGGTGATCTGGGGACACCAACAGATCAGGTTCAGGGCGGCCCGCGCCAAATATGCCCTGCGGCAAGCGAATGGGGCGCAGATGCGGCATCGCAAAAAGCTGCGCGCCTGATAAATGACGCTGCCCGATCCACAGCACCTCCTTAAGTCCATTGTCACGGGTGATCAGGTGATCACCAACCGCAATATCCTCAACCGCAACCTCGCCTTTGATCCCAGCCAAGCGCGTGCCTTTGACAAAACACACCATCGGGGCGCTCTGTTGGCGCGGCGCATGGAAGGCCGACCCAACCGCAATAATCGTCAAATGCTGGCGCGCAGGGGGCATCCCATCGGGAAACAGCAACACGGTCTCGCGGCTGTTCTCCAAGGTGAGCGGAATGGCCGTATAAAAGCGCACGCCATCAGAAACGATCAAGCCGCCTCGGTATAAAGGATCATGTGCATCCAAGTCTTGAGAATGCAGAGGCGCGGGCCGATGCATGAATTTATGCACGACCCGCGCCGCTTTCGCACGAAGCTGAAGAAGATCTCGGCTGGATGTCAGAACAAGGGCGGCGTCATTGCCTTCAAGCGGGAAGGCACGACCGTGCCAGCTCCAACTCATCCCTTCAGCCAGATCTTTTTTGTTATAGTCCGAGTCTCCCTCGATCCGCGTCTGCGCCCAAGCAATAATGAACGCACCGCGCAACCCCATGCTCATGCGATGCCTGCCTTCACTTACCCCAATAGGTGCCGTTTTTTTATCGGCTTGAGCAAAAGCCTAGCATGGGTGATTCGCCCTGTGAATCCCCTTTGAGTCAAATGCGCGAATTTTCGCAAACTTGGCGCTAGAAATTCCAGCCTAAGCTGACGGAACCAACCATCTGCCCTTCGCGTTGGGTCGCAAATTCAGGCGACAGATAGGTGAGCCCGTAAAAGGCCGTATATCCGTTTTGACCGAAATGGACCCCGCCGCGGACACGGTGACGATCTTCACGCAGCTCGGCACCATGTCCTGAGGGCAGATATTCCGAGGCATCCACGTAAGCCCAATCAGCCCCAAAGACGAGGGAAAGGCCGTTGTCCTGATCGGATGCAATCCCACTGAACCGCTGCCCTGTGATCGGATCACGCAGACGCAGGCCGCCCTGCCCCCAGTGCCCCAAGGTCACATCAAAACCAAGACGCGCCAAATCCTCTGCGCCGTAAGCGAGGCCAATGAAGGGCCGCACAAAAGCCCGCGCGCCAATCGCATATTCGTTGCTGGCCTCAAGGTTCACATCAAGCAACGTTTTGTTTTGCAACTCGCGATCGGCAGAATTCACAACGGGTTGGCTCAATGCCTCATGCAAATCGCGCTGCAATTCGCGGATACCCGTCTGCGGACCAAACCCCAAGACATCCGCACCCGCCACGATATCGGCACCACGCCATGTGAAATGGCTGTGCACCCCAAAGGCCAGAACACCCGCATAAAGGCGGTCGTTCAGCGCAGGGTTTGTGACATTGGCCGGCGAGATTACTTCGCCGCGCAAGCGAAATTCGATCACATCGCGCGGGCTGGTGCTCAAATCCCCTTGCCATTCGGAACCATAGACGAGGCTGACGGAATAAGAACCTGTGCGCCAACGATCATTGCCATCACCGATCACATCATTGTTGAGCAAACGCCCATTGCCCAAATATGTGAAATCAGAGGATTGCGCCGTAACGGGCAACGCCCCCCCGACCAAAACCGCCACCACGAGGAGAAGGCCGCCCGAAAAAAGCCGCATGAGACCATAACCTTTGCAAGCAACGCGCAAGAATGTCATGCGCGGATCAATCTTGGCCACAGGTTACCGCTGCAGCGCTCGCAAATTTTATATTTTTAAATTGTGTCTAAATTTTGTTTATGACTGTGGTGGTTTGTCCACAGCACTCAGCCACATTTTGAATAGCCGCAATCGCTGCAGGTCATGCATCCTTCGCTCATCCGCATCTGGGATGAGCCACAAGATGCACAGCTTGCCGTATGTGAACGCGCCGCACCCATGTCGAAAATTTCAGCGGTGGGGTCAGTTTTCAATCCCAAACCCTCACCGCCAATAAATCCGATGGAGATCAAATGGCGTTCGATCACGCCGCCAATCGCCGCCAAGATGGAAGGCACATATTTTCCGCCAATCCATGCGCCACCGCGCGGGTCAAACACCGCTTTCAGCTCCTCCACCACGAAACTGATGTCGCCACCGCGGCGAAACACAGCCGACATCATCCGCGTCAGCGCAACGGTCCAAGCGTAGTGTTCCATATTTTTAGAATTGATGAACACTTCGAACGGACGGCGATGGCCATTAAGCACGATGTCATTGATCGTGATGTAAATCGCGTGCGAACTGTCGGGCCATTTCAGCTTGTAGGTGTTGCCTTCAAGCGTTTGCGGTCTGTCGAGCGGCTCTGAGATATAAACCACCTCCCCCGTAGAAGCCTCGCGCGCGGTTGCGCCATCTGGCTTTGCTTCTGCCTCAGAAACACTCAAAACACTGCCCGTCACATCATTCGGACGATAAGTGGTGCAGCCCTTACAGCCCGTTTCATAGGCCTGTAGATAGACATCCTTGAACGCTTCAAAGCTGATATCCTCGGGTACGTTGATGGTTTTTGAAATCGAACTGTCGACCCATTTTTGCGCAGCTGATTGCATCCGCACATGATCCATCGGTGAGAGGGTCTGCGCATTGACGAAATAATCGGGCAATTCCGCATCACCCCTTTTCTCGCGCCACAGTTTGACCGCGTAATCGGTCACCTCCTCCTCGCTGCGCGACCCGTCCCGCTGCAACACTTTGCGGGTGTAGCTGTAGGCAAAAACAGGCTCAATACCTGAGGAGACATTGCCCGCATAAAGGCTGATCGTGCCTGTCGGGGCAATCGAGGTCAAAAGCGCGTTTCGGATACCGTCTTTGGCAATCGCATCGCGCAGATCTTGATCCATCTGCGCCATATTTCCCGAAGCTAAAAACGCCTTAGCGTCAAACAACGGAAATGCGCCTTTTTCCCGCGCCAATTCGACCGAGGCCCAATAGGCCGCATGGGCAATTTCTTTCATCCAAATTTCAGATTGCGCCACCGCGTCATCGGCCCCATAGCGCAAACCCAACATCAGCAACGCATCGGCCAAACCCGTCACGCCAAGCCCAATCCGCCGCTTCGCTTGCGCCTCGCGGGCCTGCGCCTCTAGGGGGAAGCGGCTGGCATCCACCACATTGTCCATCATCCGCACCGCGACCCGCACCAAATCCTTGAGCGCGTCCAGATCAAGGGCTGCATCCGCCTCAAAAGGCGCGCGCACAAGCCGTGCAAGGTTAACAGAGCCAAGCAAACACGCCCCATAGGGTGGTAAGGGCTGTTCGCCGCAAGGATTGGTCGCGGCAATGGTTTCGCAATAGGCCAAATTATTCGACTGATTGATCCGATCGATAAAGATCACACCTGGTTCGGCGTAATCATAGGTCGATTGCATGATCTGGTTCCACAGGTCACGCGCCTGCACAGTGCGGTAGACTTTGTTGTCAAAAACCAATTCCCAAGGACCATCCGCCTTGACGGCCTCCATGAAGGCATCTGTCACGAGAACAGAGACGTTGAACATCCGCAACCGCGCCGCATCAGATTTGGCGGTGATAAAATCTTCGATATCGGGATGGTCACAGCGCATGGTCGCCATCATCGCACCACGGCGCGAACCCGCCGACATGATGGTGCGGCACATGGAATCCCAAACATCCATGAAACTCAACGGACCAGAGGCATCCGCGGCCACGCCCTTAACATCCGCACCTTTGGGGCGGATGGTCGAGAAATCATAGCCGATCCCGCCACCCTGCTGCATCGTCAGAGCCGCCTCTTTAAGCATATCAAAAATGCCGCTCATGCTGTCGGGAATTGTGCCCATGACAAAGCAATTGAACAGCGTCACGCTGCGCCCCGTTCCCGCACCTGCCGTGATGCGGCCCGCGGGTAGATATTTAAAATCCTCAAGGGCTTCGTAAAATTTTTCTTCCCAATAGGCGGAGTCTTTTTCCACCGAGGCCAAAGCCCGCGCAATCCGCCGCCATGTATCCTCCACAGTGCGATCAATAGGTGTGCCATCGGCCTGTTTCAGCCGATACTTCATATCCCAAATTTGTTCAGCAATCGGGGCGGCAAAACGAGACATTGGTCAGACTTTCACTTTTCAGGTGGGAAGGATCAAATTAGGGACCTCGGTCCAAGCGGTCAACTTGAACCTTACGGAAAATAGCATACCATATCTTGAGGGACTTTGGGGAAGAGATATGAGCAGCACCATAAATCTGGTCAAATTATGTGTCGGTGCCGAAGAGGTGCAGGATCTTTTGGACTGGCAAAAGAACCCGCGCGCCTTGGGGCCATCGGGCCTGCCGCGCCATGTGACACGGATGTGGCCCAAGCGTGAGGCAGAAATTCTAGCAGGCGGATCACTTTACTGGGTGTTCAAGGGCTTAATCCTATGCCGCCAAAAGATATTGGCCTTAGAGGAGGTTGATCGCGGCGATGGGATCAGACGCTGCGGCATCGTTTTGGAAAGGGATGTCACCCGCGTCACCCCCACCCCCAAACGCCCCTTTCAAGGCTGGCGCTATCTCAAACCCGAGGACAGCCCCCGCGACTTGAATGCCAATCGCGCGGAAGAAGAAACCTTACCGCGTGAATTACAAACCGCTTTGGCCGAAATCGGTGTGCTTTAGATCGCAAGTTTGGCTTTCAGCCCATCAAGGGCTGCGCGGGCCCCATCCGTCCACTCGGCACCACGCGCCCGAAACAGCACCGCCTGACTGCGCAAAATCAGACCATCCGATAGGATTTTGAGGTTATTCGCCCGCAAGGTTTCCCCTGTTGAGGTGATATCAGCGATCAATTCCGCCGTGCCATGCGCCACTGTGCCCTCAGTTGCACCTTGGCTGTCGACCAATTGATAATCAGCAACACCTGCGGCCCGCAAATAGTCCCGCACAAGACGGTGATATTTCGTGGCGATGCGCAGACGCATCCCATGGGCCTCTCTGAAATCAGCCGCAACCGCGTCCAGATCATCCACGCAATCCACATCAATCCAACACTGCGGCACGGCCAAAACCAAATCAGCAAAGCCAAATCCAAGCTCGGCCAATTCTTCGACCGCTTGATCCCAAGCGGGGATTTTCTCGCGCACAAGATCCGTGCCCGTCACGCCCAAATGGATACGACCCGCCGCCATTTCACGCGGGATTTCTCCTGCTGACAGCAGCATCAACTGCATATCTGCGCCCTGCACCTCGGCAGCATAATCGCGCTCCGATCCCGCGCGGCGCATCTCGATCCCACGCGCAGCGAACCATTCAAATGTTTTTTCCATCAGGCGGCCTTTGGAGGGCACGCCAATCCGCAAACTCATCCTGCGCGCTCCTCTTTTGACAAACCGTAGAGCAGCTCAGGCCGGATTACCCCGCCCACGGCAGCAATCTCACGGCCATTGCCCAAGATTTTCGTCAGCGCATCATAGCGTCCACCCGTGGCCACAGGCGGCATATGCGGGTCGGCCTCGTTGAAAAATCCAAAGACGAAGCCGTCATAATACTCCATATTCGTGCGCCCATAGGAGGCCTCGAACCACAGATCCTCTACAGCAATACCCGCAGCGGACAGCGCTTCAGTGCGGCGCAGCATACGATCTATCGCAGGGTCCAGCAACGGCAGGTCCACCGCCAAATCACGCAGCTGCGCCACAGCATTGGGAAGCGTTTCCCGCAAGGACAGAACCTTGTCCAAAGCCTCCGCCTGCGCCATTGAAATGGCAGGGGCGGAATCATCCTCCGCCAAAGCCCGCATACGGCGTAGAACATCGCCACGGGCGCGCAAGCCCACCCATGGGTCAGCCGCCGCGACCAAAGCTTCGGCACCGTTTTGCGTCATTGCAGAAATCAACTCCGCGCGGGAACTTGGGGCCGCCACACGTCCTGCGAACCGATCCAACAATCGGCGAAAACGGCGGGGCCGCCACACATGACGCCGCAGCGCGCGCTTGCGCCGCGCGGTCGTATCCAGCGCAGCAATTGCGGCAAGAATAATTCCAATATCCCCCGTAACCGCGCGCAGCCCATAGGGCGCAAGCAGGCGTGCGAAAACCATGAAAACCTCGGCATCTGCACGCGCGGGATCATCGCGATCAAACAGCTCATATCCCACTTGCAGATATTCGCTTGCACGCGCAGGGCTGGCCTCCTGTTTGCGGAACACCTCGCCCATGTAACAGTAGCGCGCAGGCTCCGCCCCGTCCGACATATGGCGCTGCACAACGGGCACAGTGAAATCGGGCCGCAGCATCATCTCGCCGCGATTGGGGTCATGGGTCACATAGGCCCGCGCGCGGATATCTTCGCCATAGAGGTCCAGCAATGTATCCGCAGGCAAGAGGTGATCCGCCTCAAAGGCCACCGCGCCCGCCGCTTGAAAAGCCGAAAAAAACCGTTCGGCATCTGCGCGAATGGCCACTTTCTGGCTCATCCCTGACGCTCCAATATGGCGCGAATTTCAGCGACCAAATCACTGCGCGCGACTTCGCGCTGCGCAGGTTGCGCCTTCCATTCCTCAAGACTTGCATTGGCCGCAATCTCAGCCCCCAAGATCAAATCCTTGATCTGCACCACGCCACGCGCCGCCTCGTCCGAGCCTTGGATCACCGCAACAGGGCTTTCGCGTTTATCGGCATATTTCAACTGATTGCCGAAATTTTTGGGGTTGCCCAAATAAACCTCAGCGCGGATGCCCGCGTTGCGCAGCTCAGTCGCCATGGCTTGATAATCCGCCATGCGGTCGCGATCCATGACCGTCACCACGACTGGCCCCTGCATCGCCCCACTGACCCGCCCTTTGGCGCGCAATGCGGCCAAGAGACGATCAACCCCGATAGAGACACCCGTTGCAGGCACATCTTGGCCTGTGAAACGCTTGACCAAATCATCATAGCGCCCGCCGCCTGCGACCGAGCCGAACTGGCGGGGGCGGCCTTTCTCATCCAGAATCTCAAAGGTCAATTCCGCCTCAAAAACGGGGCCTGTGTAATAGCCAAGCCCGCGCACCACGGAAGGGTCGATCACGATGCGGTCGGGGCCATAGCCTTGGGCGGCCAAAAGGGAGGCGATGGTTTCAAGCTCATCCACCCCCGCCGCACCCATCGCAGATGTGCCAATCAGCTTGCGCAGCATTGCCAATGTCTCGGCATTGCTGTCTGCACGCGCCAACAGGAATGCCACAATCTGATCCGCCGCCGCCGCATCAAGCCCCACGCCATCAATATAGGCTCCAGACTCATCCAAGCGGCCCTTGGTCAGCAATTGAACCACGCCTTCGCGGCCCACTTTGTCGAATTTATCAATCGTGCGCAGCACGGCTTGGCGGGTGGCTTCATCCTCGGCTGACAAGCCAATGGTCGCCAGAACCCCGTCCAAGACCTTGCGATTGTTCACCCGCACAACGTAATCGCCGCGCGGGATGCCCACGGCCTCAAGCGCATCTGACAGCATCGCGCAAATCTCGGCATCAGCGGCAACACTGGCCGCGCCGACCGTATCGGCATCGCATTGGTAGAATTGGCGGAAACGCCCTGGCCCTGGTTTTTCATTGCGCCAAACGGGGCCGAAAGTGTAGCGGCGATAGGGGCTTGGCAAATCATTGCGATATTGCGCCGCAACACGGGCCAAGGGGGCGGTCATATCATAGCGCAGCGCAATCCACCCGCCATCTTCCTCCTCCTGCCACGCAAAAACACCCTCATTGGGGCGATCCGTGTCAGGCAGAAACTTCCCCAAGGCCTCCACCGTTTCCACGGCAGATGTCTCAAGCGGGTCAAAACCGTAGCGTTGATAGGTCTCGGCGATTTTGGCCAGCATCTCTTGCCGCTCCAACACCTCTGCGCCGAAGTAATCGCGAAATCCACGCGGCGTCTCCGCCTTGGGGCGGGGCTGTTTTTTCTCTTTTGCCATGACCAAATCCTCGAACTCGCGCGTGGTGTAGCGCCCTCACGTCAAAGGGGCAAGAGAGGGGTGGTCACGGGATGCCTGTAAAGGTTAGTTTGCGCCCCGAACGCAATGACCCGATCACAGGCAAAGGACCATAGGCCCCATGAGCGCCGCACGCGATGATTTGGAAATCCATCTCGCCCATCTGACCCGCACGGTGGATGAACTGTCTGAGGTGGTCGCGCGCCAAGACCGCGAGATTGCCCGACTGACCGCACGTGTCGAGATGCTGATGCAACGCGAAGCCGACCGCGTGGCTGCGGGCGATGCACCTGCCGCAGATCAAAAGCCACCGCATTGGTGAGGCTTAGACCTCCTCCACAGCGATGACACCGCCCAAAGATTTCAACGCGCCTTTGATTTGAGGTGAGACGGGGAAGTCATCCCCCAAAAGCACCTCCACCTCGCCCGGCAGATCGGTTGCGGTGAGGCATAATAGGATTGGGCCTTGTAATCGGGATGTGTCACCAGATTTCGCGCTTTCCAGAACATTGGCCAATTGCGGCAGGGCAGCTTGATCTTCAACAAAGACACGCAGTCCCGTGGCCCCGCCTTGCGCGGCAACCATATCAATCGGCTGCACCGCGCGAGCGAGCAGTTTTAATTGCTCCGCCTCATAGGTGGCCTCAACGGTCAGCACCACATTCTGTCCCGCCTCTAACAGATGGCGGGCAGATTCAAGCAGGTCGGAGAACACTGTCACCTCATATAGCCCCGTTGGATCAGACAGGCCCACAAAGGCAAAGCGGGTGCCGCGTTGGCTTTTGCGCTCTTGCTTGACGGCAACAGCCCCTGCCAATTTCGTGACGAAAGCCCCCCCTTGCACCCGCGCCTCCACCTCGCGCAGGGAAAGACAGCCCGAACGCTTCAGGCTTGGCATATATTCATCCAAAGGATGGCCAGATAGATAGAAGCCCACCGCCTGATGCTCCTGCGCCAAGCGTTCATTTGGCAGCCAATCTGGCGGATTGGACAGGCGCGGTTCTGGCAGATCATCGCCCCCCTCCCCGAACAGGGAGGTCTGATTGGACGATTTTTGATCATGGATGGCTGCAGAATAAGCGACAAGCGCATCTAGACTGTCAAACACGCGGCGGCGGTTCGCGTCCAACTCATCAAAAGCCCCTGCACGGGCGAGCATCTCCAGCGGGCGCTTGCCCACGCGTTTCAGGTCAACCCGCCGCGCCACGTCAAACACCGAAGCAAAGGGCTGATCCCCGCGCCCCTCCACGATCAGGCGCATTGCATCGACACCCACATTCTTCAGGCCACCGAGACCATAGACCACGCGCCCCTCAGACACCGAGAACAAGGCCTGCGAGCGGTTCACGCAAGGCGGCACAACTTCGATGCCCAAACGGTCAATCTCTTGACTATAGACCGACAGCTTATCCGTCAGGTGGATATCGCAATTCATCACCGCGGCCATGAATTCGACAGGGTGGTTCGCCTTAAGCCAAGCAGTTTGATAACTGACGACCGCATAAGCAGCAGCGTGCGATTTGTTGAACCCGTAATTGGCAAATTTTTCCAGAAGGTCGAACACTTCTTCGGCCTTGGCCTTGTCGACCCCATTGGCCTTGGCCCCTTCCACGAATTTGGGGCGTTCGGCATCCATGGCCTCTTTGATCTTCTTACCCATCGCGCGGCGCAGCAAATCCGCGCCGCCAAGGCTATAGCCCGCCATAACTTGGGCAATCTGCATCACCTGTTCTTGGTAAACGATGATGCCTTGCGTCTCTTCTAGGATGTGATCAATCAACGGATGGATCGAAGCGCGCTCTTTGATCCCGTTTTTCACCTCACAATAGGTTGGGATATTCTCCATCGGGCCAGGGCGATAAAGCGCCACAAGCGCCACGATATCTTCAATGCAGGTGGGGCGCATACGCCTCAGGGCATCCATCATGCCCGAACTTTCCACCTGAAACACCGCGACCGTTTTCGCCGAGGCGTAAAGCGCATAGGTCGCTTCATCGTCCAGCGGGATTGCGTTGATCTGGTTTTCGGCCCCTTTGGGTGGCTGATAGAGCGCGCGACCATCTGGCGCAATATGCAAATCGCGGCCCGAGGCATGGATCAGATCAATCGCATTTTGCACAACCGTTAGGGTTTTGAGACCCAGAAAGTCGAATTTCACCAACCCCGCAGGTTCCACCCATTTCATATTGAACTGCGTGGCAGGCATATCCGAACGCGGGTCTTGATATAGCGGCACCAATTCGTCCAAGGGGCGATCGCCAATCACCACCCCCGCCGCATGGGTTGAGGCATTGCGCAAAAGCCCCTCGACCTGCTGGCCATAATCCAAAAGCCGCGCGACCACTTCTTCGGCCTGCGCCTCCTCGCGCAAGCGCGGCTCATCGGCCAAAGCTTTTTCAATGCTGACAGGTTTAACCCCCTCAACGGGGATCATCTTGGACAGGCGATCTACCTGCCCGTAGGGCATTTGCAAAACCCGCCCGATATCGCGCACGGCGGCCTTGGACAGCAGCGCACCAAAGGTGATGATCTGCCCGACACGGTCGCGGCCATATTTCTCCTGCACATATTGGATCACCTCCTCGCGGCGATCCATGCAGAAGTCGATATCAAAATCAGGCATCGAGACGCGCTCAGGATTGAGGAAGCGTTCAAACAGCAGGCTATAGCGCAAAGGATCAAGGTCGGTGATGGTCAGGGCATAGGCCACCAAACTGCCCGCACCTGACCCCCGCCCTGGTCCAACAGGAATATCATGGTCCTTGGCCCATTTGATGAAATCGGCCACGATCAGGAAGTAGCCCGGAAAGCCCATCCCTTCGATGATATCCAATTCAAAATCGAGGCGCTTTTGGTATTCTTCGACTGACCCTGCGTGCGGGATCACCGCAAGACGCGCTTTAAGCCCCTCGTTGGCCTGACGGCGCAATTCCTCAACCTCATTTTCCGCAAAACGCGGCAAGATCGGGTCATGCGTGCGGGCGCGGTAGGCGCAGCGTTGGGCAATCTCAACGGTATTCTCAATTGCCTCGGGCAGGTCCGCAAAAAGCGTCACCATCTCCTCAGGGCTTTTGAAATAATGCTGTGCCGTCAGAATGCGGCGGGGTTCCTGTTGATCGACATAGGCGCCTTGCGCGATACAGATCAATGCATCATGCGCCTCATACATTTTGGGCTTGGGGAAATAGACATCATTGGTCGCCACCAACGGCAATCCCATCTGATAGGCCATCTCGATCAAATGCGGTTCACTCAGCGCTTCGGCTTCGGGCAGACCGCCATCAATCGGATGACGCTGCAATTCGACATACAGCCTATCTGCGAAAATCTCCGCCAACCGCTTCATCAGCGTCTCAGCCTTCGCCGTTTGGCCCGCGCCAAGCAAAGCCCCAAATGGGCCTTCTGGCCCTCCAGAGAGGCAAATCAACCCCTCATGGTGGGCGGCCAATTCCTCCAAAGTGACATGGGGGATCTGCCCATCCCCCCGCAAATAAAAATGCGAGTTGAGCTTGAGCAGGTTCAGATATCCCTGCTCGGATTTCACCAAAAGCACGATGCCGCGGGGCGAACGCGGGCGCTCCCCTTGCGGGGCCACGTCATAGGCCAGATCAATCTGGCAGCCCAAAATCGGCTGCACCCCTGCCTTGACCGCATATTCGGAAAACTCAAGCGCACAGAACATATTATTCGTATCGGTCACAGCCACCGCAGGCATCCCTGCATCGGCCACCATTTGCGGAAGGGATTTGATCCGCATCGCCCCTTCAAGCAGCGAATATTCGCTATGCACGCGCAAATGAATGAATCGTGACTGTCCCATGCGACCACCCTATGAAATGCGCAGACCCGCGAAAAGAAAAAAAGGCCGCCCTCTGCCCAACGGACAAAAAGCGGCCTTCACGGGAGGAACCCTTTCCCAATCAGCGGGGATCAGCCATCCACACGGATCGTGACGTTCTTCGGGTCATAGGGGCTGTCTTCGGTAATTTCCGCGTCATAAAGCGCGCCCATGATCATCACTTTTAGCTTTTGACCCACCTGCGCATAGTCGGGTTTCACGTAGCCCATGCCAATCTGCTTGCCGAAATGCACCGAGTAGCCGCCCGATGTCAGACGCCCCACACGGGTTTCGCCATCAAACAAGGCTTCGCGGCCCCATGGATCGGCATCCTGCGGCCCGTCTATCAGCAGCGTCACGCATTTCGACCGGATGCCCTTATCCAGCATTGCTTGCTTGCCATGAAACTCTTTCGAGAGATCAACAAAGCGATCCAATCCCGCCTCCAACGGCGTTGCGTCACGGCCAAGTTCATTGCCAAAGGCACGATAGGATTTCTCCTGACGCAACCAGTTCTGCGCGCGCGCGCCAACAAGCTTTAGCCCATGCTTTTCGCCTGCGGCCATCAACTGGTCCCAAAGGTGGTTCTGCATCTCAATCGGATGATGCAATTCCCAGCCCAACTCGCCCGTATAGGCCACACGCGCCGCGCGCACGGGCACCATCCCAAGCTCGATGTCGCGCACAGACAGCCATGGGGAACGCTTGTTCGAGAGGCGTGTTTCTGGCTCGGCGTCACGGACAAGCTCGTTTAGGATCGCACGGGAATTTGGCCCTGCAAGGGCAAAGACCCCCCATTTCGTGGTCACGTTCTCGACCGCGAACCAATGGCCTGTGCTTTGGGTTTTGGCCCAGAAATCTTCTTCGGCCTTACGCAGGTAATCGCCATCATAGGCCTCCCATGCGCCTGCAGAGACGAGGTAGTAATCATTCTCCGCAATGCGCATGATTGTGTATTCTGTGCGGGTCGTGCCCGCATCGGTCAGCGCATAGGTCAGGTTGATCCGCCCCACTTTGGGCAAGGCGTTGCAGGTAAACCAATCCAAGAAAGCAGTCGCCCCAGGCCCGAACACGCGGTGTTTGGCAAAGGCTGTTGCATCAATCAGACCTGCGGTTTTACGAATCGCTTCGGCCTCCTCGCGGGCAAAATTCCACCAACCGCCGCGGCGGAAACTGCGTGCATCATGGTCAAAATGAGACGGCGCGTCTTTGGGGCCGTAATAATTGGGACGCTCAAACCCGTTCACGCAGCCAAATTGCGCGCCCAGTGCCTTTTGACGATCATAAGCGGGGCCTGTGCGCAAAGGACGGCAGGCTTCGCGTTCTTCGTCAGGGTGGTGAAGAATATAAACGTGGGCGTAGCATTCTTCATTTTTGCGCGCGGCATATTCAGTGGTCATCCAATCTTGGCCATAGCGCTTGGGGTCAAGGCTGGCCATGTCGATTTCCGCCTCACCTTCGACCATCATTTGCGCCAGATAATAGCCTGTGCCACCCGCCGCCGTGATGCCGAAGCTAAAGCCTTCGGCCAACCACATATTCCGAAGACCTGGCGCAGGGCCAACCAATGGGTTCCCGTCAGGCGTGTAGCAGATCGGGCCATTGTAATCGTCTTTCAGACCCACTGTCTCACTGGACGGGATGCGGTGGATCATCGACATATATTCTTCTTCGATCCGCTCGAGATCGAGCGGGAAGAGATCTGCGCGGAAACTGTCGGGCACAGCATATTCAAAGCAGGCAGGTGCGCCTTCCTCATAGGGGCCAAGGATCCAACCACCGCGTTCCTCGCGCACATACCATTTTGCATCGGCATCGCGCAGCACGGGATGCTCAGGCGCGCCGTTCTGACGGAAGGCCACCAGTTCTGGATCAGGCTCGGTGACGATATATTGATGCTCCACGGGGATGGCAGGGATTTTGATCCCCAACAATTTTGCGGTGCGCTGCGCATGATTTCCTGTGGCGGTCACAACGTGTTCCGCCGTGATGATTGCGGTTTCCTCAGATGGCACAAGATTGCCGCCCTTCTCGACCATCTTGGTCACCGTGACCCGCCATGCCTCGCCAGTCCATTCATAGCCATCGACTTGCCATTTGCGTTCGATGATTACACCACGCTGGCGCGCGCCCTTGGCCATAGCTTGGGTCACATCCGCAGGATTGATGTAACCATCGGTCGGGTGGAACAGCGCGCCTTTTAAATCTTCTGTCCGCACAAGCGGGTAGCGATCTTTGATCTGCGCGGGCGTCAGCCATTCGTAGGGGATGCCCACCGTCTCGGCGGTTGCCGCATAGAGGCGGAATTCATCCATCCGCGCATCGGTTTGCGCCATGCGCAAATTACCCACTACGGCAAAGCCCGCGTTGAGGCCCGTCTCCTCCTCAAGTGTCTTGTAAAATTTCACAGAATAATCGTGAATATGGCTGGTCGCGTAGCTCATATTGAACAAGGGCAACAGGCCTGCGGCGTGCCATGTCGACCCAGCGGTCAACTCATCCCGTTCCAGAAGCATCACATCCTGCCATCCCGCTTTTGCAAGATGATAGGCAATCGAGGCACCAACGGCACCGCCACCGACAACCAGGGCTTTGACTTGTGTTTTCATAATGGCGGCTCCCGCGCGTGATCGTTGTTTGTCATCTCTTGCCAGAGGTCGCGCTGCGCCGCCTCGCCCGCCCGACCGAAAAATGACGGAAAACGACATATGCGCAGACGCACACAGTATGCACAAAGAAAAGGCCCCAGAAACGGGGCCTTCTCAGTATAAAAGAGATTGTAAATTGCGGCCTAGTGCAGGCGGCTTTCGACTTCGGCAATCGCCGCATCGATCCGCTTATTGGCTTCGGTTGCGGTGGTTGAAGCCGCTAGGATCTGTGCCGCTGCGGCAATCGCCACGTCCACCGCACGATTGCGCAGTTCGCGTGTGGCTTTTTCTTCCGCACTGGAAATCTGCTCTTCGGCCGCTTTCAGACGGCGTGCAATCGAGGTTTGCAAATCTTGCTTTGCGGCCTCAGCAGCGGATTGGGCTTCGGCGCGGGCATTGTCGATAATGCGCTGCGATTGCTCCGCCACTTCGCGGCTTTTGCGCTCGTAAGAGGCCAGAAGCGTTTGTGCCTCGTCCCGCAACGCGCGCGCTTCATCCAATTCGTTGCGAATGGTCTCGGCGCGTCCATCAAGCAATTTCATCAAAATGGCAGGCACGTCAAAGTAGAACAGGATCGCCACGAAGATCAGGAAGCCGATCAACACAACATAGTCGGTGTTGAACAAGGAGGTAAAACCATAACCCCCACCTGCCGCGAGGGCGGGTGTTGCGAATAAGGCGAAGGCCGCTGCCGCCAGAGGTGTGATACGCGCTGTCATGGCCTATCCTTTCATCCGCTCTGCAATGGCCGCTTTAAGCGTCTTTGCATCTGGCTTTGGGCCCCCAAGGGCAGTGACAAGCTCCGCCGTTGCGTCTTTCGCGACCGCCTCAATATTCTTGACCGCGCCCGCGCGGATCTCGGCAATGCGTGCCTCAGACTCCTTCGCTTTGGCCGCAATCTGTGCGTCTGCTTTCGCGGTGGCATCGGCCAATTCAGCCGCAATCTCACCGCGCGTCTGTGCAATGATGTCTTGAGCCTGCGCACGCGCATCCGCCAAAGCTTGGTTGTAGGCCTCTTCCGCAGCCAGCGCCTTGGCTTTCAGCTCTTCGGCCGCCGCAATATCTTTGGAAATTGCACCTTGGCGATCCGCAAGAACCGCAGCAATGCGCGGCAAGGCAACGCGACTAAGCACCAAATAAACAACAGCCAAGCTGACCACGAGCCAGAAAATTTGGTTCGGGAAAGTGGAAAAGTCGAGTTGGGG
This sequence comes from Rhodobacteraceae bacterium XHP0102, assembly GCA_025751475.1. Taxonomy (GTDB): domain Bacteria; phylum Pseudomonadota; class Alphaproteobacteria; order Rhodobacterales; family Rhodobacteraceae; genus M30B80. The sequence continues at coordinate 124,563 of JAOWLD010000001.1, read as the reverse complement.
AATACCACCTGAAGCGGCTTCGCCGCCTTGGGCTGCATTTCCTGAATTATAGGCAGTGTCTGCCATCACGTCCTCCTGGAACCTTTGATACACTGGGCCGCCCCTGCCACAGGCACAGGGCGCCCCAGCCGTAAGGATGGTTCTCTAAAGGCTTAGACCGCGAACATCAGCAGAAGAGCAACGAGGAATGCAAAGATCCCCAAGGCTTCTGCGAACGCGATACCGATGAAGAGCGTTGCAGTCTGACCTGCTGCTGCAGAGGGGTTGCGCAATGCGCCGGCCAAGAAGTTGCCTGCCACATTGCCTACACCGAGGGCTGCCACGCCGGCACCCATGCCCGCGAGACCTGCACCGATGAATTGACCGAGTTCTGCGATATTGCCTTCCATTTGCGTTTCTCCTTACGTTGGAATTGGCTGAATGAGGGGTTCCGTGACCGTAACGCCCGCTTAGTGATGCGGATGCAGCGCGTCTTTCAGATAGACGCAGGTCAGGATGGTGAACACATAGGCTTGGATCACGGATACGAGCACTTCCAGCCCGTAAATCGCGACCACGCCAAAAATCGGGGCGAAGGCTGCAGCGCCCATCGCACCTGCAAAGCCTGCAAAAACTTTCAAAACCGCATGGCCTGCCATGAGATTGCCCGCAAGACGGATGGAATGGCTGACGGGGCGCACAAAGTAAGAGATCAACTCAATCACCGCCAAGACGGGGCGCAGCGCGAGGGGCGCTGATGTCACCCAGAACAGGCCAAGGAAAGCGGTGCCGTTTTTCACGAAGCCCACAACCGTCACCGTCAAGAACACCGCAGCCGCCAAAATGGCCGTAACCGCGATATGGGACGTCGTGGTAAAGCTCATGGGAATGAGGCCAAGCAGGTTCGAGAACAAGATGAACATGAACAGCGCCAAGACATAGGGGAAGAAAGGCAGAGCATCCTTGCCTGCGACATCCTCAACCATTTTGCGCACGAAACCATACACCAATTCCGCGATCGACTGACCGCGTGATGGCACAATCGCGCGACCGCCCGTGCCCATGACCATCAAGGCGACAATGGACAAGATGCACAGGGCCATCCACATTGTGACGTTGGTGGGTGTATACCAATGCACTGGGCCATCGCCAAACAACGGAGACACGATGAACTGATCCATCGGATGGATCGCGAAGCCGCCTTCATAATCATCCAACAGCCCCAAGATGAACAGCACAGCTGCAATCGCCAAAAGAACAAAGGCAATAGGCTTGCCCTTGCTGGCAGGCTTGTTCTGGTCAGAATTCGCTACATCCGAAGCCACGGTGCATCCCCTTATTTGTCATCATCCGCATCCGCCATCGGGCGGGCTTGGAGTTTGTCCTGAAGCTCGCGCGCGGATCGGATCATGGTTTTGACCCCTGCGGCAAAGCCCAGCATTGTAAAAATCGCCATCAGCCAAGGGGTCGTTCCCAAAAGGCTATCCAGCCCCCAACCGATACCGAAGCCAATCAACAAGCCGCTGACCAGCTCAATCACCATCCGCCACGCGTGCTGCGCTTGGGAATAATGTTCTCCCATCGGTGATTTCTGATCCTCCTCCCGCCTGCGCAGCGCCGCCAGTTTTTCCTCCAATGCCTTGAGGCGATTAGGGTCTGGCGATGGCTCGGTCATGCGTGAAGCACCTTCAGAAAACGCCCATCGGGTGTTGCGCGGAACCTATGAAGCACGCCTGCCAGAGTCAACGAAACTTTGCACCTGCGGCAATATCGTTAACCTTCTGTTATAAAACATTAAAATTATGATGCGACAGTTTGGGCTGACCCGCTGCACAGCGCGGCGCATAAAAAATGCGCCCATTTCGCATATTCAACCAAATGGTTGACGATTATCATATTAGGCCAGATACATCGACATATGGGCACGCATAGTCTCGATCTTACATTCGCCGCTTTGGCCGACCCGACCCGCCGCGCGATCTTGTCGATGCTGCTGGAGGATGACATGGCCGTGACCGATGTGGCGGAACCGTTTGATATGTCGTTGGCTGCAATCTCCAAGCACCTCGGCATCCTTGCTGCAGCAGGATTGATTGCACAAGAAAAACGTGGCCGCGTGAAATGGTGTAAGCTTGAACCAGACGCATTGCGTGCGGCAAGTGTTTGGATGCAAAGTTTTGGGCAATTCGAGGCCGTAAACTTGGATGCCTTCGAGGCCTTTCTCGCCCATGAATTAGCTGCTGACCCCGATGCGGATTAATCCGTCACGGCGCTGCCCTTCACCCGCGCTTTGAGATGCGCCAAAACACGCTGCACCTTGGGACTGCGGTGAAGGTCAACATGGGTGACAAGCCAAATCGTGGCCGCCCAATCGGATAAGGGTGGCATGACATCCATAAGATTGTCATCCTGCTTGGCGATAAATTCAGGCACGAACCCAATCCCGATGCCTGACCGCACGGCTTCGATAACGGTGGCATAATCAGAGGCGCGTAGCACCATCTGATCCTGTGGCACATGATCCTGCATCCACCGCAAAAACGGGGCGCGCGGATCGGTTTGCGTGGTGGCAACAAAGCGATGCGCCTCGATCTGCGCAAGATCAAAGTTGCCATGCTTTTCGACATAGGCACGGCTGGCGCAAAGATGCGAATTGATCGTCATAAAGGGCTGAACGACATTGTCAGGCTCGCTTGGGGCCGTGCCCGCGCGAATGGCGATATGCGCCTCCCCCTGCTCCATCCGAAAAACACGCTCGTCTGTAACCAAGCGAATGCGCAAATCAGGATGGTCATCTTGCAACTCAGCCAAAGCAGGCATCAAAAGAGGTGTGATAAATCCAAGAGCGGTGAGAACCAATTCCCCCGTCAAACTATCGCCGCGCCCTGAAATGCGTGAGGCCAATTGTGAAAAGCGTGCTTCGGTCTCGGCCGCCGTGGCCAGCAAATCCTTGCCCGCCTCCGTTGGGGTGTAGCCGCGCGCATGGCGGTGAAACAGGCGCACCCCAAGACGGCTTTCCAGCGCATCAATGTGGCGGATCACCGTTGCATGATGCACAGAGAGATAATCCGCCGCGCCTGAAACCGTGCCAAGCCGCGCGACATGATAGGCGGTGCGCACCTCATCCCATGCATCCATAGCTACACCCTTTATTTTCCGCGAAAACGATTGCGACTTTTGGACCATAAAACCGCTGCGCGGTCATAGATTGGGTCAATCACCCGCGTCTCAAAGCGCTCCCAAAGCCGCCATAGGACAAATGCCAACAACCCGATAAACACCAAAATCGCCACAGGCATCCAAGGGATCAGCGTCACCTCTGGCCCATCGACCTGCCGCAACCCGACAATATTGGGATAGGTTGTCAAAATCCGCGATCGCCACCCGTAATGGGTCACGGCGACCCAGATCGGATCGCGTTGGGTCGAGACCAAATTGGCGGCCTCGGCCTGCACATCTGAACTGTCTAGCTTGAAATAGGGTGGCCAACCAAACCCCGTGTCTTCATTGCGGAACACATGGACTTGGCCCTGCGCATCGACCGTATTGACCAACCGCAAATCCCGCGAGTCCAATTGCGCATTTCCCGTGTCCCCACGGGCATAGAATAACCGATTAAATCCAGAAAAATCCTGTCGGATTACCTCGGTTTGGGTGATCCGCAAAATGTCCCGCTTGGGCAGGGTATAATGAAAAAACGCGACAATCAGCGCGCCCAAAACCAATAGTGCCGTGATCCGTGGCCATCGCATCTGTCGCTCACCCCTTTATCGCCCCTGAGCCATCCAATACCATACCACCTTAGGGCACGAAAGGATCGGTGAACCCGACATAAAGAAACAGCCCTGCAAGTGGCACAGCATAAACCAAAATGGCCAAGCGCCACGCCGTTTGGCGCATGGCAGCGTCCAGACGCCGATTAATCCAATCATCCCGATGCTCGTTGGCGGCTTCCGAAGGGTCACGCGCCATCCATTCGGCCAATAAAGCCTCGCGCCGACCCGCACGCAGATAAAAATACAGCGAGACAAAGACCACCGTCAGAACAACCAGCATCAGCAAGGCCAAACGAACAATCACACCCAAATCCCCCACATCGTTTTTTCCCTCTCTTGCCGAATATAAGCAGGAGTTGAAAAATTGCATGGGCTTGCAATAGCTAAATTCCCGCCGCAAGCTGAATATGTAATCATGCACCATATGGGAATGACATGGGGATCAACAGCCAAGCTCAGCTTGAAGCGGAAATCGCCGCACGGCGTGATGCATTGATTGCCCTGACCCAAGACCTGATCCGTATTCCCACCCTCAATCCGCCTGGGCAGAATTATTTTGAGATTTGTGACTATCTCAAAACACGACTTGAGGCTTCGGGTTTCACAGTTGAGCTGATCCGCGCCAAAGGCGCGCTTGCGGACAGCGACACCCATCCACGTTGGAATATGGTGGCGCGATACGAAGGTGGTATGGCGGGTGACACCGTACATTTCAACGGCCATCATGATGTGGTGGAAGTCGGCCATGGCTGGACCAAACCCCCGTTTGGCGGCGTGTTGGAAGATGGTCGGATTTACGGGCGCGGTGCCTGCGATATGAAAGGGGGCATTGCCGCGGCGATCATCGCAGCCGAGGCCTTTATTGCGACCCATCCCACTTTCAAGGGCGCGATTGAAATCTCCGCTACGGCGGATGAGGAGTCGGGCGGGTTCGGCGGCGTGGCCTATTTGGCCGAACAGGGACGATTTGACCCTTCGCGCGTGCAACACGTCATTATTCCCGAACCACTGCAGAAAGATCGCATCTGCCTTGGCCATCGTGGGGTCTGGTGGGCAGAGGTGGAAACCAAGGGACGGATTGCACATGGCTCTATGCCATTTTTAGGCGATAGTGCAATTTCCCACATGGGGGCGGTGTTATCCGAAATTGAAACGCATCTTCTGCCACTTTTGGAGGGCAAACATACTGCGATGCCAGTCGTCCCGCCACAGGCCCGCCAATCCACCCTGAATATCAACTCAATTCATGGCGGCGAAGCCGAGCAAAGCGCGGATTACACGGGTCTTCCTGCCCCCTGTGTCGCGGACCGCTGCCGCATCGTGATTGATCGGCGTTTTCTCATCGAGGAAGATATCCAAAACGTAAAAGCGGAAGTGACCGCGATGCTCGACAAGATCAAAGCCACGCGCGTTGGATTTGATTACGAGATTTCCGACCTGTTTGAAGTGCAGCCCAGTATGACCGATGATCGTAGCCCATTGGTGCAATCAGTCGGTCAGGCAATTGAGCGCGTTTTAGAACGAAAAGCAGAATTTGTCGTCAGCCCTGGCACCTATGACCAGAAACATATCGACCGCATTGGAAAACTGAAAAACTGTATCGCCTACGGACCTGGTATTTTGGAGTTGGCGCACCAACCGGATGAATGGATCGGCGTAGACGATATGCAAGACAGCGCCTTGGTGATGGCCCTGACCTTGGTTGAACTTCTGCCACCGTTTTAGGGTTGCAGGACGAACCCCATATGCTCAATCGCGCGCTGTGCCAGCTTGTCGCCTTTGAGCGCGGCATCATTGAGCACTTTCATGATGGTTGAAAGCTTGCGGCTCTTTGCCTGCTCTTTCACGAATCTGGTTACCTCATCGGCGGATAGGGCAAGAATCTTCTGTGCCGTTTCACTGACCATATGCACGTCTCCCGAATTGGCCTCAGCCATATACCACAGGCCAAATGGATCAAGGCCCACGTAATGTCCAAAGTCTTCGTAGAATCAGCGGCCGCCGATCCGACTCCAACGGTTAACGGTTGATGACGATTCGAGCGAGTCGGAAATGACAGTTCTGCGACAGTATGCGCCGCCCCGCATCAAATGTTTTGCTTTAACAGCCATGTCACTGGCGGGCCAATACAACCAGAACGCTTGCCAGACCAACGGCTGCAACACTACGATAGCAGAAATTTTCAACCGGGAGGGCCATATGGTTCGGTTTCTGAAATCCACCGCCACGGCATTCATTCTTTCGACCTCATGCGCCTTTGCACAAGGCAATGACATCAAAATTGGCATGGTGCTTGAACCACCAAATCTTGACCCTACCGCAGGTGCGGCAGCAGCGATTGATGAGGTTGTTTACGCCAATGTCTTTGAAGGCTTAACACGGTTTGGCCCTGATGGGTCCGTGCAACCTGCGCTTGCGCGGTCATGGGAGATTTCAGAAGACGGGCTGACCTATCGCTTCACCCTTGCACCCGATGTGCGTTTCCACGATGGCAGTGAAATGAACGCGGATGATGTGGTCTTTAGTCTTGATCGCGCCCGCGCCGAAGGCACCACCAATGCGCAAGCCGCACTTTTTGCGGGCATTGCATCCGTCACCGCCGAAAGCCCAGACACCGTGGTTGTCACCCTCAACGCACCCGATGGGGCGTTTTTGTTCAAAATGGCATGGGGTGATGCCGTGATCGTGGCCCCAGAAACGGCGGAAACAAATGCCACATCTCCCGTTGGCACAGGCCCGTTCCGTTTTGTGGATTGGGTGCAAGGTGACCGCGTGGAACTGACCCGCAATGACGCGTATTGGGGCGACCCTGTAGCGCTTGAAAATGCAACCTTCCGTTTCATCACAGACCCGAATGCGGCCTTTGCCGCCTTGATGGCGGGCGATGTGGACGCATTCCCAAACTTCCCTGCGCCCGAAACCTTGGCGCAATTTGAGGCAGATCCACGCTTCAACGTGATTATCGGCTCGACCGAGGGCGAGACCATTTTGGCGATGAACAACAAGCAAAGCCCGCTTGACGACATCCGCCTGCGCGCGGCGATTTCCCACGCGATCAATCGTCAAGACATTATTGACGGAGCCATGTTTGGTTATGGCACGCCAATCGGCACACATTTTGCGCCGCATAATCCCGATTATGTCGATCTGACCGCCCAATCCAATTACGACCCAGATCGCGCGCGTGCATTGCTGCAAGAGGCAGGGCTGGAGGGCGTGACATTGCGCCTGATGCTGCCTCCACCCGCATATGCGCGCCGTGGTGGCGAGATCATCGCCGCGCAATTGCGTGAGGTGGGAATAGAAACCGAAATCACCAATTTGGAATGGGCGCAATGGCTGGAGCAGGTCTTCCGTGGTCGTGATTTTGATCTCACCATCGTCAGCCACACCGAACCGATGGATATCGGCATTTACGCGCGCGCGGATTACTATTTCCAATACGCCCGGCCCGAATTTGTTGCCTTGAACGATGCGCTGACCTTGGAAAGCGACCCTTCCGCACGCAGCGAAGTGATGATGCAAATGCAGCGCATGATCGCAGATGATTATGTGAACGGCTACCTGTTCCAATTGGCGAAAACGGGTGTGGCCGATGCGCGCCTGCAAGGCTTGTGGGAAAACGCGCCGACACAGGCCAATGACCTTACAGGGGTCTCTTGGCAAGAGTGATGATACGACACAAAAAAGCCCCGCGAAGGCGGGGCTTTTTCATTTAGGATGGGATGGCTCAAACCTTGGCGGTGATCCAATCAAAAAAATCCTCACCCGCCCGTGCACGCAAATCGCGCGCCATATCCGCGCCAAGTTTTGCCGCCTGATCCACGGGCGCGCTGCGATCCTCGGTCAAAACCTCACTGCCATCGGGGCGTAGTATCTCCCCGCGTAAGCGCATGGTGGTGCCATCAATTTCGGCGAGACCCGCAATCGGCGTTTCGCAAGACCCATCAAGACCCGCCAAAAAGGCCCGCTCCGCGGCCAACCTGATCCCCGTATCATGATCATGAATAGCCGCGAGCATCTCGGCGGTGCGCGCATCATCCGCGCGCCGCTCAATCCCAATGGCACCTTGTGCCACGGCGGGCAGCATATCTTCGGTGGCAATGGCCGAGCGTGCGACATCTGCCATCGCCAAACGGTTCAGCCCCGCCATGGCCAAAAAGGTTGCAGCCGCCACCTCATCACCCAGTTTTTTCATCCGCGTCTGCACATTGCCGCGAAACTCCACCACCTCCAGATCAGGGCGGCGCGCGGTCAATTGCGCCCTGCGGCGCAGCGAGGAGGAGCCAACCTTGGTGCCAGCGGGCAAGGCATCAAGACTGTCATATTTAAGTGACACAAACGCATCGCGCACATCCTCGCGCGGGAGGTAGCAATCAAGCAACAAACCTGCGGGCTGCAAGACGGGCATATCCTTCATGGAATGCACCGCGATATCAATCGCACCCGAAAGCAGGTCTTCCTCAATCTCGCGGGTAAACAGGCCTTTGCCACCTATCTCCTTGAGGGGGCGATCTAAAATCTTATCCCCCGTGGTTTTGATCACCACGATCTCAAAGGCTTCATGCGGCAGATCAAACGCAGCAGACAGTCGGGCGCGGGTTTCATGCGCCTGCGCCAAAGCAAGCGGTGAGCCGCGCGTGCCAATGCGCAACGGAGAGGCGGGTGTTGGTCGTTCGTTTTTCATAGGCTCCTTCTATCTCTGTCAACTTGACATGACAACCATAGACAGCATGGCTTGGGCAGGTTAGGACAGGTTCGAGCCTACATCCAAAGAAATTTGGCACAAGAAAATCGGATCGACCATGACAAAAACACTTCTGCGCGCCTTAAGCGGCGAAACCCTCCCCACCCCACCCGTCTGGCTGATGCGCCAAGCGGGGCGCTACTTGCCAGAATACCGTGCAACACGCGCGCAGGCGGGCGACTTTCTTTCGCTGTGCTACACGCCCGATTTGGCCGCAGAAGTCACCTTACAACCCATCCGCCGCTATGGGTTCGATGCCGCAATTCTCTTTGCCGATATCCTGCTCATCCCTGACGCGCTTGGTGCGGATTTGTGGTTTGTCACTGGCGAAGGCCCACGTTTATCAACCATTACAGGTCCAGAAGGGTTAAAGCCGCTGAAGGGCAAAGATGACATTCACGACCATCTCGCGCCCGTTTATGAGACAGTTAAAATCTTGTCTCAGGAATTGCCCAAAGAGACCACGCTCATTGGCTTTGCAGGCGCGCCATGGACGGTGGCAACCTATATGATCGCAGGGCGCGGCACGCCAGACCAAGCCCCCGCGCACAAGCTCCGCCAAGAAGACCCAACAACATTTGACGCGCTGATGGATCTCCTGACTGATGCGACCATCGAGTATCTCTCGAAACAGGTCGAGGCGGGCGCCGAGGTGGTAAAAATCTTTGACAGTTGGGCAGGCTCGCTCAAGGGTGAAGCTTTTGATCGCTATGCGTTGGAACCCGCCAAGAAGATCACGCAAGAGATGAAGCGCCGCTTTCCAGGCTTGCCCGTGATCGCATTCCCGCGTGAAGCGGGCGAGAAATATATCGGCTTTGCCAAGGCCGTGGGCGCGGATTGCCTTGCACTCGACACCAGCGTTGACGCGACATGGGCCGCCGAGCATCTGCAAAAAGATGGCTGTATTCAGGGCAATCTTGATCCTAAGCTGATGATTACAGGCGGGGATGCGCTGCGTGATGAAGCGCGGCGGATTGTCGATGCATTGAAAAATGGTCCACATATCTTCAACCTCGGTCATGGCATCACACCTGAAGCTGATCCCGAGAATGTTCATGTTCTGCTTGAGGAAATTCGCCGCGTCTAACAAGAGCGGCGCTTGCCCAAGTGCCACTCGCGCGGTAACGCTCAGGGCATGGTGCACCCAAGGATTGATCAAATCGATATTCTCGCCCCCAATTTCAAGCTGCGCTTGTCTGGGGTGACTTCGACCATTGTGCGCCTTGTGCCGCGTCAAGCGGACCATGCGCGCATCGCAGCGGTGGGTGTCGGACTGCCCGCCGCCGTGCCGCGCGTGCCTTTGACGGCACTGTTGACCATGTCCCGCAAAGGTCCATCAGGCTGGCGGGTCTGGCACGCAAGACGCAACAACGAAATGCTTGCGGGCATTGCGCTGAAATTTCTATTGGGAAAGCGGTTGAAACTTCTGTTCACATCCGCCTCGCAGCGCCACCACACCCGCTATACCAAATGGCTGATCAATCATATGGATCATGTGATTGCCACCTCGCAAAAAACCGCGGCCTTTCTAAATCGCCCCGCAACCGTCATTTTGCATGGGATTGATGTTGAAGGGTTCAGACCCTCCCCTGACCGCGCAGCGCTAAAATCTGCGCTTGGCTTCGGAAATGGTCCGCTGATCGGCTGCTATGGCCGCATCCGCCCCTCAAAGGGCACAGACCGTTTTGTCGATGCCATGATCGACTTGTTGCCCCAACATAAAACGGCCGAAGCGGTAATCCTTGGGCGCGCGACAGATCGGCATAAAGACTATCTCAAGGACTTAAAGACAAGGATTGCTGCCGCAGGGCTGACAAGGCGCGTGCATTTCCCCACCGAAGTCGCCACCCATGAAATCATCCCCTATTATCAGGCACTTGATCTCTTTGTGGCCCCACAGCGCTACGAGGGGTTTGGGCTGACACCGCTCGAGGCAATGGCCTGTGGCGTGCCTGTTGTGGCCACCCGTGCAGGCGCTTTTGAAGAATTGATCCTTGACGGAAAAACGGGGCATTTGGTTGGGATTGATGATAAGGCGGGCCTCAAGTCAAAGATCGACCATCTGCTTCAGGACGCTCCGCTGCGTGCAAAAATGGGCGCAGCTGCCCGCGCCCATATGGTTGATCACTTCTCACTCGATCATGAGGCGGAGGCGATCATCAACGTCTACCAGCGCCTCTTGGCCAAGGCTTAAACCCATTTCGCCAAAGGCGGCAGGCTCATCAGCACCGCATTCGCGTCATGCCCCGTCTCGAGGCCGAATTTCGTGCCGCGGTCATAGACCAAGTTATACTCGGCATAGAGACCACGGTGAATCAGCTGAACCTCGCGATCTGCCTCGGTGAAGGGCATCTCACGGCGTTTTTCGACAACCCCCAAAAATGCAGGCAAAAAGGCACGACCAACATCTTGGGTAAAGGCAAAATCTGCCTCCCAATCGCCCGTGTTAAGATCGTCATAAAAAATGCCGCCGACCCCACGCGCGCGACCGCGATGCGGCACGAAGAAATATTCATCCGCCCATGCTTTGTAACGTGGATAAATATCTTCTCCATGCGCGTCACAATGGGCCTTCAACACCTCATGAAACTGCGCCGTGTCCTCCGCATATTCGATGCAGGGGTTCAGGTCAGAGCCGCCCCCAAACCACCATCCATGCGGTGTCCAGAACATCCGCGTGTTCATATGCACCGCAGGAACATGGGGGTTGTTCATATGCGCAACCAAGCTGATCCCCGAGGCCCAAAACCGCGGATCATCGCGCAGGCCTTCCATGTCCTTGCGCGCCGACATGGCGGCCACCGCGCGCGCGCCAAGCGTGCCATGCACGGTCGAGACATTGACACCAACTTTTTCAAACACGCGACCCCCGCGCATAACGCTCATCAGGCCCCCACCTGCATCGCTGCCGTCATCCGAGTGGCGCTTTGTTTCGCTGACCTCAAACCGCCCCGCAGGGGCCGCGCCGCCTTGGCGCTCTTCCAAATCTTCAAAAGCGGCGACAATATCGTCACGCAAACTGCGAAACCACGCAGAGGCGCGGGCTTTTTGACTGTCAAATGGGTCGTGCATTGAAATCGTCCTAAAGTTGTATCTGCCGCAATTAACACCAGCTTTGCCGCGAGGTCACGCCCTGAAACAAAAAACGCGCAGGAAATGTGCAAAACTTACTTGCAATCGCAACTGCTTAACCGCTTGGGCAAGTGGTTCTAAGAAATCTCGAAGCTCCGAAGCCTTTATCATGGATTTTTGCATGGTTCTGACTTAATAATACCCAACAACAACCGCGTAAGACGGTAAATTGAGGCAAAGAGAGCAGGTCTCGTGGCATATAGTCGGTATATTTCCGCCCTTTTTGGGCTTTTTGTTGGTGTGTTTTTTGCTGCGAGCTGCGCGCAGGCAGCGCCTTATGCCGCTATGGTTATGGATGCGCGCTCTGGCGATGTTCTCCACTCGCGTAACGCTGACACGCGACTGCACCCTGCCTCACTCACAAAAATGATGACGCTCTACATCGCCTTCGAAGCGGTGCGCTTGGGCGAGATTTCCATGGACAGCATGGTGACCATCTCGCAAAACGCCGCCGCTGAACCGCCTTCAAAACTGGGATTGCGGGCAGGCCAGCAAATTCGCCTGCGCTATCTTGTGCGCGCGGCGGCTGTGCGATCCGCGAATGATGCCGCCACCGCAATTGGCGAAGCCATCGAAGGATCCGAAGCCGCGTTTTCGCGGCGCATGAACCGCACGGCTGAGGCGCTTGGGATGACACGGACAACATTTCGCAATGCGCATGGCCTGACCCAAGAAGGTCACCTTTCCACAGCGCGCGACATGACCATCTTGGGACGGCGGATGGTCTATGATTACCCGCAATACTACAATCTGTTCTCGCGCCTCTCCACCGATGCAGGTGTGGCCACTGTGCGCAACACAAACCGTGCGTTTCTGGCCGCCTACCAAGGCGCCGATGGGATCAAAACAGGCTATACCCGTGCCGCGGGCTTCAATCTTGTCGCCTCCGCTGAGCGCAACAACGTGCGCGTGATCGCCACGGTGTTCGGTGGCCAGTCCACTGCTTGGCGCAACCAGCGGGTGATGGAACTTCTGGATATGGGCTTTGCCCGCGCGCCCGCGCGCGCCGAATTACAACTGGCAGGGTTTCCCGTTTACGCAGGGGGCAGCGCCTCTGGACCTTCCAATGACTATGCGGGTGGGCCAGCGGCGCGCACCTTGCGCCCTTCGGGCATTGTAACGCGCAGCCTCGTCCCACAACCGCGCCCCTCTCGCACATCGCCGCCTTCGGAGACCTTGCTCGCGGCGATTGATGAAGCCGTGCAGGAGGCCCTTGCCGCGCCAGTGGCACCTGCGGCTGCCGCCAGCCCACCAACCACTGAGGCCGTGCGCGTGGATGCCGCGCCAAGCCCGGAACTTGCATCTGCACCCGCCACCGAACTTGCCCCTGAGGAAGCATTGCTGCCCAGTCAACGTCCCGTGGAACTGGCCGCCGCGCTGTTGGAAAATGCACTGCCAGAAAGGCCCGAGATTGTGACCCGTGCCACATCCAGTGGCGAGCGGCTTTTTGCGATCTCGCTGGGTCGATATCCCACTCAAAACACCGCGGAGCGGCTATTGCTGCAAACCGCTCTGTCGGAGACAGTGCTGCAACAGGCCTTGCGCCATGTCACGCAGCGGCAAGGTGGATTTGAAGCTCAATTTGCGGGCATGACAGAAGATGAAGCCAACCGCGCTTGCGCAAGACTGATCGCTCGCGACATGGCCTGCATGGTGGTCGGACCTTAATCACTCGTTTTTTGGCTTATCGTCATAGTCGCTGCGCAAAATGCGGGCGGCATCCCCATCTGGGTCTTCATATTGCCCGCGTTTCAACGACCAAAAGAATGCAGCCAAGCCAATGAAGCCAAGAAACAGTGAGGCGGGAATGAGAATTGCGAGAATATCCATACCCGCAGTCTAACCCCGCAACCGCAAGGCGTTCAAGGACACGGTGATTGAGGAGAGCGACATCGCCAAAGCCGCAATAAGCGGTGTGGCAAAGCCCGCCACGGCAAGGGGAACCGCAATCACGTTATAGGCCGTGGCCAATGTGAAATTCTCCTTGATCCGCGCACGGGCAGATTTGGCCACCTCCATCGCCTCAGGTAAAGGCGATAAATCCCGTCCCAACAGCACCATATCAGAGGCCGCGCGCGCCGCGTCCAAGGCGGATGCAGGTGAAATGGACACATGGGCGGAGGCCAATGCAACCGTATCATTCAGCCCATCCCCCACCATCAACACGGTCTGCCCCTCGGCGGCCAATGTTTGGAGATAGGCCGCTTTGTCCTGTGGCGATACGGCTGCTTGATATTCCTCAATCCCAACCATGGCTGCAAAACGGGATACGGCGCCTTTCTGGTCGCCCGATAACATCACAATCCGCATCGATTTTGCCCGAAGAGCCGCAATCGTGGCTGTGGCCCCATCCCGAATTTGGTCGCGGAACGTGATGGCGATGGCAGGCTCGGCGCCAATCGCAAGATAGGTGGCGGTTTCATCCACCGCCACAGCGCCCACCCATTCGGCCCGCCCCAAACGAATGGTTTGACCATCAAGATGGGCTTCAACCCCTGCCCCCAAGACCTCGTGCAGGGCTTCAACCGTGACAGGGCGGATGCCGCGCTGTGTCAAAGCCAACGCCAAAGCCCGTGACAGCGGGTGGTCGGAGCCTGCGACAAGTGCGGCGGTGATCTCCTGTTGTCTTTGGCTGAGATGATCAAGAGATATCACCTCAGGCGCGCCCATGGTCAGCGTGCCTGTTTTGTCAAAAACCACGCAATCCACCTCGGCCAGACGCTCCAGCGCCGTAGCGTGCTTGATGAGCAGGCCCTTGCGAAACAATCGCCCCGAAGCCGCCGTGGTCACCGCAGGCACGGCCAGACCAAGCGCGCAAGGGCAGGTAATGATAAGAACCGCCGCCGCAATATTCAGAGAGACGCGCATATCTTGCGTGTAAAGCCACCAGCCAATCGCGGCCAATACGGAAAGAATATGCACGAATGGCGCGTAAAGCTTGGCTGCATGATCGGCCAGTGACGTATAATTGCTGCGCCCCGCTTCGGCCATTGCAACCAAATCGGCAATGCGCGCAAGCGAACTGTCCCGCCCCGATGCGGTCACACGCAATTCCAGCGGCCCTGTCAGATTGATTTCGCCCGCGCTGACCAGACCCCCGATGCCAATTGCGGCAGGCAGGCTTTCACCCGTCATCAGGGAGCGGTCCAGTTCGGATGTGCCATGGGTGACCACGCCATCGGCAGGAATTCGTCCACCAGGGCGCACACGGATCACATCATCTACACGCAAATCGGCAGCTGCCACCACCTCTTCACCCGAAGCGCTTAGACGCAGGGCGCGCGGGACCTCCAAGGCCGATAATTCTTGCGCGGCCGAACGCGCCGAGGCACGGGTTTTGAAATCAAGGTAGCGTCCGCCAAGCAAGAAAAAGCAAAGCGAGATCGCCGCATCGAAATAGGCGTGCGCACCCGAATGTGCCGTCTCATAGAGGGAGGTCACCACCGCTAAAACAATGGCCAGCGTGATCGGCACATCCATATTCAGCCGCCGCACCCGCAAGGCGGACCATGCCGAAACATAAAAGGGGCGCCCAGAGAAGATCACGGCAGGGATCGCGATTGCGGCAGATATCCAATGCATCATGTCGCGTGTCACACCTTCGGCGCCCGACCAAACCGCAACCGACAACAACATGACATTCATCATCGCAAAAAAGGCCACGCCCAGTCGCATCAGCAGATCACGACCCTGCCGTTGCGCGGCGGTGGTGCTCAGAAGGCCTGCATCCAACTCATGGGCCTCATAGCCAATCGCGGCCAGACGCGCGACCAGATCATCCACGCCGACCGACCCATCTGTCTTGACCGCGGCGCGGCGCAGCGTCAGGTTGACCCGTGCATCAACCACACCTTGGGTTTTGGTCAATGCGCGTTCCACCGCCGAAATGCAGGCGGCGCAATGGATCGTGGGCAAAGACAGCATGATTTCCGCATCAGTTGGCAGTTCAGCGAGATGTTCTGCCAAAGGGGCCACTGCACAAGCGGGACAGGCCGCAGGCCTTGGTCGTTCCTCAATATGGAAATCGGTGCTGGCCACGCGACACGCTCAATCCATCCAAAAGGTGATATTATGGCGATATTCGGTGCCATCATCCGCCAATCCCGTCAGACGCAGACGCCACCGACCGCGATCCAAAACCGCAGGCGCTTGCCATGCGCCATCGATGAATTGCAGGGCAAGCTGTTGATCTTGGGTTTGATTGGTTGGCCGTGTCAAAAGCGCGTCCATCTGCGCAGGGATAACAGGTGCGCCTGTCTCATCATCGAGGTGCAAAATCAGCGTGGTCCCTGTGGCATCCGCACGGGTTTCAACCGAAGCCTGCCAACCCAAGGCCAATTGCGCATCGCGTCTGACATCAAAATCCTGACTGTCCGCATAGGATGAACTGACCTCAAGCCCAGGAAAAGTCGACAGGGCCTTGTAGGCCATGAACAGGTTCACCACGATGATCAGCCCGAAAAACCCAACAAACAGCATCCAGAACTTGGCGCCTGTCAAACGGCCTTTGGTGAGATTGTTTGCTGGCGCGTTCATTGCGTATCCTTCCCTACAAAGCTGCTGTCTTGCGAAGACCGCTCCGTTGTTGCCATATTTTCAATCCAAAAGCGGATATCGGTGCGGGCCGAGGTTGCCGCTGCGCTGTCGGGGGCGGCCAAAACATAGACGCGCTGCAAATGGGTTTCATCGGCGGGCACGGTCACAAAAATCCCTTCCTCGCCTTCCAAGCTGATTTCCAGCGCAGCGTCAGATACAACACTGAGTGCAAATTGCGCGTCATCATGGGTCATGTTGCGCAACCGAATATCATAGGTGTTGCGGATCGTGCCATCCGAGAGCGTGACATAAAGCGGATTGCGCACAGGCGCGACCGTCATATCAATATTACCCCGCATAAACAGCGCAACCGTCAGGCCGATGCCAATGCCCGACCATAGGATCGTGTAAATGATTGTGCGGGGTCGGAAGATATGTTTCCAAATCGAGACCTTCTTGTTACCTGCGCGCTCATTTTCTTCATCGGTGAGCGCCATATAGTCGATCAACCCACGCTCTTTGCCGACCTTGGCCATCATGTCATCGCAGGCATCAATGCACAAAGCGCACGTGATGCACTCCAATTGCTGTCCATCGCGGATATCAATCCCTACAGGACACACGTTGACGCAAGCGTTGCAGTCAATGCAATCGCCCAATTGATCCGCGCCCTCGGCCTTGCGGTGCTTGCCGCGCGGCTCACCGCGCCAGTCACGATAGGCAACTGTGATCGAATGCTCATCCATCATCGCGGCCTGAATGCGCGGCCAAGGACACATATAGATGCAAACCTGCTCGCGCATAAAGCCGCCGAAAACAAAGGTTGTCGCCGTCAAAATTGCGATGGTTGTATAGGCTGCGGGATGCGCTTGCCCTGTAAACAAATTCCCCAAAAGCGTAGGCGCATCGGTAAAGTAGAACACCCACGCCCCGCCCGTAGCAACCGCAATCGCCAACCAAACCGCCCATTTGAACAGGCGCAGGCGGATTTTGCGCGCATCCCATTTCGCGTTCCACAGCCGAACGCGGGCGTTTCGATCCCCCTCAATCCAGCGTTCAACCGTAAAGAACAAATCCGTCCAGACGGTTTGTGGGCAGGAATAGCCACACCAAACCCGACCCAGGGCTGAGGTAAATAGGAACAGCCCTAAGCCCGCCATAATCAATAGGCCTGCCACAAAATAGAATTCATGGGGCCAAATCTCGATCCAAAAAAAGAAAAACCGCCGATTGGCCAAATCAAGCAAAACGGCTTGATCTGGCAAAGACGGCCCACGATCAAACCTGATCCAAGGGGTGACGTAATAAATTGCCAAGGTGATCGCCATGACCACCCATTTTAAATTTCGGAAATTGCCTGAAACGCGGCGTGGAAAGACGGGTTCGCGCGCGGCATATAGCTTTGGCGGTTCATTGCTTGTGGTCATAATTCGAATCCATGTGAGGATTTAGTCCTATTTCGCATGATATTCCTAGGACTGCGGGGCGCATCCCACCTTGACTTGCATCAATTTCAGGCTTTCTTTTGCAGATGAAAAAACCCCTCCCCTGAGCGAACAGGAGAGAGGTTGGGAAGGAAGACGTCGGCCCCGTAGGAAACGCGCGAACAGGACCGAGGCCGACGCCGCACCACACTTTGACTTAAAAGCGTGGATTTGCTTGCCAAGGGGCGGTGGTTATTCACCGCCCCCAAGCGAATGGACATAAAGAGCAACCGAGCGAATTTCGGCCTCCGACAGGCGATCCGTCCAATTTGGCATCACGCCAAAACGGGAATACCGCACCGTTTCTTCAATCTTCTCAGGTGAGCCGCCGTAAAGCCAAATGGCATCGGTCAGGTTTGGCGCACCAAGGAAGCGATCCCCCAAACCCTCTTCCCCGTGACAAGACGCGCAGTTGTAGGAATAGACCTCCGCCCCCGCCATCGCGAGGCCTGCGTCATGCTCCTGACCAGAGATGGCCAGAACATGATGCACCACCGCTGTGATTTCCTCATCAGGGATCATACCCTCGAAAGCAGTCATCTGCGAATAGCGCGCATCTGGATCATCCTCGTTCCGAATGCCATGGGCCACGGTGTAGTGGATGTCTTCAATTGACCCACCCCAAAGCCAGTCATCATCCAAAAGGTTTGGATAGCCAGCCGCCTGAACCCCCGCCGCGCCAGAGCCGTGACATTGCGCACACCATGTGCGGAAGGTCGCAGCGCCACCTTGAATGGCGTAATTGTAAAGATCAGGCGTGTCTTGAGGGGTGACAGAGGTCAACTCAACACGCTCCAACGCCTCGCGCAGTCCGACATTCATCGCATCAAACTCAGCGATGTCAGCGACCACATTGGCGCGGGTCGAATATCCCAAAAATCCAGGCGTTGCCTCTTTCAAAAGCGGCCAAGCAGGATAAGCGATGGTGTAGCCAAGACCCCAGACAATACACGCATAAAACGTCCAGAGCCACCACCGCGGCAGCGGATTGTTGAACTCTTTGATCCCATCCCAGGAGTGGCCCGTGGTTTCGGGATCGCCCGCTTGCAAGGTGGGATCATTGTGGTGATCGGTCTTGTGGTCGGTCATTGCCGTCCCTCCTTCATCGCAGCACGGGGGGCTGCGGGCTTATCATCATGACGAAACGGGATATTGGCCGTGTCTTCATGCACGCGGCGGCTTCCTGGACGGAAGGTGAAAATCACCACCGCAATGAAAGACACGAACAAGAACACGGCACCCCATGAGCCAGCAAAGATCCGCATGATGGTGTAGCTGTCATCAATCATCAGATCAGCCCTCCCCTTAACGGCTTGCGTCAGGCGTAAAGGTCGAGAAATCGACCAGAGTGCCCAACATTTGAAGATAAGCGACCAAAGCATCCATTTCGGTCACGGCGGGATTGCCGTCAAAATCGCGCTGCTGTGCCCCAGGATAACGGTCTACAACACCCGCATCGCCAAAGGTCGTGGCTTGTTCGACAAAATCAAAGGCCGCCATTTCGATCTGCTCATCGGTGTATGGCACACCAACCAGTCGGTGGGTCTCCATCAGATCCACCACATATTCTGGCGAGATCACGCGATCAGCGAGGAAGCCATAAGGCGGCATCACCGATTCAGGCACAACCGATTGTGGATCAATCAGGTGATCCACGTGCCAAGCATCGGAATAACGCCCGCCCACACGAGCCAGATCTGGCCCTGTGCGCTTGGAACCCCACTGGAACGGATGGTCATACATGGATTCAGCCGCAAGGCTGTAATGGCCATAACGTTCTACCTCATCGCGCATCGGACGGATCATCTGGCTGTGGCAGACATAGCAGCCTTCGCGCACATAGATTTCGCGACCCGTCAATTCGAGGGGTGAATAAGGACGCATCCCATCCACTTCCTCGATTGTGTTCTCAAGATAGAACAGGGGGGCGATTTCCACGATCCCGCCGATGGTAACGACCAGAAAACTGAGCGTCAGCAGAAGCGTGGCGTTGGTTTCAATTTTCTTGTGACCTTCAAGAGCCATTTCTCACGCCCTCCTTATTCTGCGGGTGCCATGGCAGGGGCCTGCCGTGTGGCAGCGCCTTTGCGCACAGTCATCCAAAGGTTGTAGGCCATGATGATCGCCCCAGCGAGATACAAGACCCCACCCAGACCACGCACAACATACATTGGGAATTTTGCCGAAACCGTGTCTGCGAAAGAGTTCACAAGGAAGCCTTGCGCATCAACTTCACGCCACATCAGGCCTTCCATGATCCCTGTGACCCACATCGAGGATGCATAAAGCACGATCCCGATGGTCGCCAACCAGTAATGCCAAGAAACGGCCCGCAAGGAATAAAGCGCCTGACGGTTCCAGAGTTTTGGCACGAGGTAATAGAGCATCCCAAAGGTGATCATCCCGTTCCAGCCCAAGGCACCAGAGTGCACGTGGCCAATCGTCCAGTCGGTGTAATGCGACAGCGAGTTCACCGCGCGGATCGACATCATCGGACCTTCGAATGTGGACATCCCATAGAAGGCAACCGAAGTGACCATCATCCGCAACACAGGGTCCGTGCGCAGCTTGTCCCATGCGCCCGATAGCGTCATCAGGCCGTTGATCATGCCACCCCAAGAGGGCATCCACAGGATGATCGAGAACACCATGCCCAAAGTCGAAGCCCAGTCAGGCAACGCTGTGTAGTGCAAATGGTGTGGACCCGCCCAGATATACAAGAAGATCAGCGCCCAGAAGTGGATGATCGACAGCTTATAACTGTAGACGGGACGTTCGGCCTGCTTGGGGATGAAGTAATACATCATACCCAAGAAGCCCGCCGTCAGGAAGAAGCCCACTGCGTTGTGGCCATACCACCATTGGGTCATTGCGTTTTGCACGCCTGAGAAAACTTGCACAGAGCGCGACCCAAACACCGATACAGGGATGGCAAGGTTATTGACCACGTGCAGCATCGCCACCGTGACGATGAAGCTGAGCAAGAACCAGTTGGCCACATAAATATGCGGCTCGCGGCGGCGGATCAGCGTGCCCACGAAAACAGCCAGAAACGCCACCCAAACAACCGTCAACCAGAGGTCAACATACCATTCAGGCTCGGCATATTCCTGACTTTGCGTGGCACCAAGAAGGTAACCCGTTGCAGCCAAAACGATGAAAAGCTGATAGCCCCAGAACACAAACCAAGACAAACCACCGCCCCACAGCCGTGCGGCCGTGGTGCGTTGCACAATATAAAACGAGGCTGCCAGAAGGGCGTTACCACCAAAGGCAAAAATCACCGCCGAAGTGTGCAGCGGACGCAAGCGACCAAAATTACCGTATGGCTGCGCCCAGTCAAAGTTCAGCTGCGGAAAGGCCAGCTGAAAGGCGATGAATGTGCCAGCGAGAAACCCCACAACGCCCCAGAACACGGTGGCGATTGTGGCGGCGCGCACTGGCCCGTCATTATATTCGTCCATGGGTGCGGGAAGCGCAGGCTCCCCCATGCGGCGCAGTTGCCAAAGAAATACGCCTGCCGCCACCAGCATAACCAGAACGGCGTGCACCATGTAAGGCAGGTCACGGGCATATTGCGCTGCAATCGCGGCCAAAACCGCGACCAATCCAAGGATCAATAGCTTTGCATAATCAAGCATAGATCGTCCCTTCGTATCGCTTTTAGGGTGAGTCGAAGACCCCTAAAGCTGTTTCCTATTGCCCCTCAAATCGCTCATGTGCGGCAATCGCTCCTTGATCCATGTCAATCGTTTCCGCGCTTTCTCTTGACCCAAATCAAAGGCCGATGAGGCTTTGAGGGCATAGGGTTCTGGTATGAAATTCCATCAGTGACGGAGATGCGCCATGCCCTTTCCCACCATCATGACGGTGCTCGACAACCCCAATTCGGTTGAGAAAACCCTTGCGTCTATTGTTCCCTATGTGCGCGCCACTGACGCGCATCTGCGGGTGCTGTCGCTTGGGATTGATGCAACCCAGGCAGGCTATTTCGTAGCTGGGGCAAGCGCCGCGATCATGACCGATGAAACCCTCCAACTGGCCCGAAACGAGGCGCTCGATATCAAGACCCGTGCGGAAGCCATGCTGAAGCCTGAGGCTGTTGCCTACGAGGTTGAGGCCACCGTCACCCAGTCGGCAGGCTTGGGGCGCGTCATCTCAGCGAATGCTCATTTCGCGGATCTCGTCATCCTGCCCCTGCCCTATGGTGGCGATACGGCAAGCTACGCGCCGATGGTCACCGAGGCCGCCCTGTTCGAGGGGGGCGCGCCTGTGTTGGTGGTGCCAGAAGGGGCCACGATCCCCAACCCTGCGCGCCGCATCGTTTTGGCTTGGAACAACAGTGCCGAAGCCCTCGCCGCCGCGCGCCATGGCCTGGGACTTATGAAAGCAGCGGATGAGGTGGATATTCTCATTATTGACCCTGAAAAAAGCGGCACCTCCCCCGCAGAGCCAGGTGAAGAACTGGCAACTTGGCTCAGTCGTCATGGTGTTCATGCCAATATCAGCCTTGTGCCGCGCCGTTTGGGTCGGATCAGCGATGAAATCACCCGCCACACGGCGGACCGTGACGCTGATCTTTTGATCATGGGGGCCTATAGTCATTCGCGCCTGCGCGAGGCGATTTTGGGCGGGGCAACACGCGATTTGTTGGCGGAAGCCAAGACCCCCATCTTAATGGCGCATTAAGCTGCGCTAGGGGTAAAGCGCGGCCAAGGCCGCGCTTGCTATTTGGCCCAGTTCCACGCTGTCATATGCGGCGAGGCTGCGGGCATAATCGCCCCCGTTAAGCGCCATGACAGCCGCCTCCCCCGTCAAGGGCACAAGATTGACGAAAGCCGCAAAAGCGCCATCACGTGCATCAGCGGCCAAAATCACTTCGGCATCGCGATCCCAGAATACATCGTCATAAGCGAGGAAAACCTTTTCCAAACTGCCCATTTTGAGGCGCGACACCGCCATTTGCACAGATGCGGGCAATGCGGGCGAGAACTGCACCGTATCGGCCTGCAACACACCAAGGGGCAAGGTCACAATCGCTGCTTCCGCGGAGAACTGCCCCGCCGTGCTTTTGATGGAAACCTCACGCGCATCATGCTCGATCTCGTTGATCGGCGCATTGAGGTGCAACTCAAGCCCATCCAGCTCAAAGGCCCGTAAAATCTGATCATACCCGCCCTTGATCAAAACATCGGGACCATCAAATCCCACACCCTCCTCCAAAGCGCGCTCGGAGAGGTGATCCAGATCATCGGCATAGTCCAGATTGGCCATGCTATGCGCCTCCAACCATGCGGGCATATCCACCACCCGTCCGTTCCGATCACGGGTCACACTCTCCTCCCAATTGCTGCGCATCAAAGAGAGGTTCGCACTCTGCGCCAATTCAGTAACAGGATTGCCGCGTCTGCCGTGAATCCAAGACGCACCCAAATCGGCCGCAAAGCCGAGACTGCGGTCGCTGACCACGCGCCCGCCGATGCGATCGCGCGCCTCGACCATTTCGACCCGACACTCCGCGTGCAACAACCATTCAGCAGCGGCCAAGCCTGCAACCCCCGCACCCGCAATCACAACATGAGCAACACCCATTTCAAGGATTTGCTCCGCCGCCCGCCGCCCCGACAAGATTGCGCCATGCACGGTGGAAGGATGGTCTGGTTCGGTGGCCTCTCCCGCCAAAACCAATCGTGGGCCGATAGGGCGGCTCAAGGCAACGCGGTCCGCGCGCCCGCCCGTGAGACCCAAATGCGAATAGGAGCCACGCGCGTAAGAATCATCCCACCATGCGCTGCGCAACACGGCACGCGGCTGCGGTAATGACACGCTGCCATACAAGCACCGCGGCGCAGCCAACGCGGATGCAGCACCCAACATCAGACCCCGTCTGTTCATGACAGAACTCCCCCATCTGCGCGCACATCTGGCCAAGTGCGCCTCAATGGGAGATTACAATCTGGGAAAAGTCACGATGGCAAGCCCCCATCATCATCATCGCCTGTTTCATCCAGCAGGGCTTCAAAATCAGGGACGATGATGTGGCGTTTGCCGTCCAATTCGATGACGCCATCTTTGCGCAGCGCCGTCATTTGGCGGCTGACGGTTTCGATGGTCAAACCCATGTAATCGGCCATGGCCTCGCGGGTCAGGGGCAGATCAAAGGTCAATGGCCCGCCGAGAGAGGACATATTTTTCAAACTGGCATCGCGCCGCGCAATGATGGTGAGAAAGGACGCAATCTTTTCGCGTGCCGTCTTGCGCCCCAAAAGCAACATCCATTCACGCGCCGCATCCAATTCATCCAATGTCATTTCCAGCAAGCGCTGGCTGATATGGGGAGTGGTCGTGATCAACTGTTGGAACGGATTGCGGCGGAAACAGCACAGCACAATATCGGTGGCTGCCTGCACATCATAGGCCACCGTTTCGCGATTCGGACGACCCAGAAAATCGGATGGCAACAAAAGCCCCACCATCTGGCGGCGGCCATCCTCCATGGTCTGGGTCATGGACGCCACACCAGAAACAACAGAGCCAACGAATTCCATCTGATCGCCTGCCCAAACAATGGGCTGGCCCGCAGAAAACCCTTTATAAAACTTGATTTCCTCCAGAACAGACAGCTCATCAGGCTCACAATGCGCGCATACGGCTTTGTGGCGAATGGGACAGTCAGCGCAGTCCTGCTTTGGAAGGGTCAGCGGTCTGTTTGGCATAAAAGCCATCCGTAAATTTAGCTCAGTTCTCTTTGGGTTGATCTAGGTCAATCCAAAGCCGGTCGTTGATGCTTATGCTAGACCTATGGATCATATGACGCAACTCCGTAAACTGGGTCTGTTTGACGCGAAGGTTCCGCGCTACACAAGCTATCCACCCGCCACCAAGTTCTCGAATGACGTAACTTCGGGGATTTTCAAGGGTTGGATCAGTGAATTGCCCCAAAACGCGCGCATCTCGGCCTATATCCATGTGCCGTTTTGTCGCCGCTTGTGCTGGTTCTGCGCCTGCCGCACGCAAGGGGTGCGATCGGATGAGCCGATCATCGCCTACATGGCGAGCTTGAAACAAGAGATCACCAACCTCTCCGCGATCCTCCCCAAGGGTGTAAAGCTTGCGCGACTGCATTGGGGCGGCGGCACGCCCACCTTGCTCAGCCCTGCGCAAATCACTGATCTCGCCACCCATCTTGAAACTGTCCTGCCGATGGACACGGATTGCGAGTTCTCAGTTGAGATTGATCCCAATGAAATCGATGGGCCACGCCTTGATGCATTGGTCGCCGCGGGAATGAACCGCGCCTCCATCGGCGTGCAGGATTTCCACAGCGAAATCCAAAACACCATCGGGCGTCTGCAAACCTACGATGTGACCAAGGCCGCGGTGGATGCGATCCGCGCGCGCGGCATTACATCCTTGAACGCCGATATCCTGTTCGGCCTTCCCCATCAGGATGCGACCCGCATTGCGGAAACGGTGCAGATGTTGCTGTCCCTCAGCCCAGATCGGGTCGCGCTTTATGGCTATGCCCATGTGCCATGGATGTCGAAACGACAGTCCATGATCCCCACCGAGGCGCTGCCCACCCCAGAGACGCGGTTGGAACTGTTTGATGTGGCGCGCGAGTTGTTTCTGTGGGATGGCTATCAGGAAATTGGCATCGACCATTTTGCCCGTCCCGATGACAGCCTCGGCCGAGCGGCGAGTGAGGGACGCCTGCGCCGCAATTTCCAAGGTTATACCGATGACACCTGTGACACCTTGCTCGGGCTTGGTGCATCGGCCATTTCGCGCTTTCCCCAAGGTTATGCTCAGAACGCCTCAAGCACGGCCGAATATCAAAAAGCAGTGCGCGCTGGGGAATTGGCCACAGGGCGTGGTCACCTCTTCAAGGGTGAAGATCGTCTGCGCGCGCGCCTGATCGAGGCCGTGATGTGCGATTTCAACATCAACCGCGCGGAAATTTTGCGCGATTTCGACATCGCACCCGAAGATCTGGAAACCCTGCTGCAAAGGGTTGCGCATGACTTCCCCAATATGGTGGCTGTGACCAACGCGGGTTTTGTGATCCATAAAGACGGCAGGCCGTTGACGCGCATAATCGCGCGGGCCTTCGATGCCTATGAAATGCGCAGCGAGGGCCATTCCTCGGCGATTTAATGGCGCAGCGCCGCTTTCAGCAACGATTGCGTATAGGGATGCGTGGGCGCGTCAAACACCTGCGCGGCGTCACCCTGCTCGACAACATCGCCCGATTTCATGACCAAAATCCGATGCGCCAAGGCCCGCACAACGCGCAGATCATGGCTGATAAATAGATAGGCCAAGCCTTTCTTCGCCTGTAAATCACGCAGCAATTCTACGATCTGCACCTGCACGGTCATATCAAGCGCCGATGTTGGCTCATCCAAAACCACAAGTTTCGGATCCAAAACCATCGCGCGGGCAATCGCGATACGCTGGCGCTGCCCACCTGAGAATTCATGCGGGTAGCGGTGCATCATCGCGGGATCAAGGCCCACCTCACGCAGCATTTCTGCCACGCGATCTTGCCGCGCGGATTTGCTTTCGGGGCGATGGATCAACAGCCCCTCTGATATAATCTGCTCAATCGTCATCCGCGGGCTAAGGGATCCATAGGGGTCTTGAAACACCACCTGCATATCGCGCCGCAGCGGCTTCATCGCGGCACTCTTTAGGCTTTGGATATCTCGCCCTTCCAAGCGGATGGCCCCTTGCGAGGAGATCAGGCGCATCAACGCCAAGGCAAGGGTGGTTTTGCCTGACCCAGATTCCCCAACCACACCAATCGTTTCACCTGCACGGATCGACAAACTGGCGGAATTCACCGCCTTCACATCCCCCACTTTGCGGCGCAAAAGGCCCGCTGTAATGGGAAACCAGACCCGCAGCGCATCACAAGAAATCACCTCAGGCGCATCCTCGGCCACAGGGGTAGGCACACCTGTGGCCTCCGCCGCCAAAAGCTTTTGCGTGTAGGGGTGTTGCGGCGCGCCAAACACATCAGCGGTTTTGCCCTGCTCGACAATCTCGCCTGCTTGCATCACGCAGACCCGATCCGCAATTTTGCGCACCACGCCCAAATCATGCGTGATGAACAACAGGCTCATCCCTTCGGATTTTTTCAGCGCCGCCAACAAATCAAGGATTTGCGCTTGGATTGTCACATCCAAAGCTGTGGTCGGCTCATCGGCAATCAACAATTCGGGCCCATTGGCCAGCGCCATGGCGATCATCACCCGTTGCCGTTGTCCGCCCGATAATTGATGGGGGTAGGCCCCAAGACGGCTTTCAGCATCCGAAATCCCAACCTTTTCCAACAACTCCACGCTGCGTGCCCGCGCCGCAGCGCCGCTCAGACCTTGATGCAGGCTCAACGCCTCGCCCAATTGTTTTTCAATCGTGTGAAGAGGGTTTAGCGATGTCATCGGCTCTTGAAAGATGAAGCTGATATCGTTGCCCCGCACCGCGCGCAGCCGCGCCTCGGAGGCCCCAGTCAGCACCTCATCGCGATACTGCACTTCGCCCGACACCTCAGCCGCATCAGGCAGCAGCGCCACGGTGGACAACGCCGTGAGGGATTTACCTGATCCAGACTCCCCCACCAAGGCCACGGTTTCGCCCGCCCCCACATGGAAAGAAACACCACGCACAGCCTCAATTTTTCGGCCATCCTGATGAAAGGTGACCCGCAGATTGTCCACCTTAAGCAAGCTCATCGGAAGGTCTTTCTGGGGTCGAACGCATCGCGCACCCCCTCAAAAATAAACACCAAGAGCGATAACATGATCGCAAAGGCAAAAAACGCGGTGAAGGCCAACCATGGCGCTTGCAGGTTGTTCTTGGCTTGCAAGGTCATTTCACCCAAAGACGGGGCGGATGAGGGCAAGCCAAAACCCAAGAAATCCAAGGCCGCCAAAGATCCAATTGTGCCCGTGACGATAAAGGGCAGCATGGTCAGCGTGGCCACCATGGCATTTGGCAGCACGTGACGGAACATGATAACCCGATCCGAGACGCCAAGGGCGCGCGCCGCGCGCACATATTCAAAATTGCGCGCGCGCAAGAATTCGGCCCGCACCACACCAACCAGAGATGTCCAGCCAAAGAGCACCATCAAGAAGACCAAAAGCCAGAAATCCATCGTGAAAATAGCTGCAACGATGATGATGATATAAAGGCTTGGGGTCGCGCCCCAAATCTCGATCACGCGCTGAAAAATGAGATCGATGACACCGCCGAAATAGCCCTGCACCGCGCCTGCGGCAATCCCGATCACCGAGGCCATAACGGTCACAATCAGGGCAAATGTCACAGACAGGCGGAACCCATGGATCACACGGGCCAATACATCGCGCGCCGTGTCATCTGTGCCAAGCCAGTGATTGGCATCGGGCGGCGAAGGTGCCGCACGGCCAAGATCATTCACGGTGTTGTAGCTGTAGGGAATAAGTGGCCACAGAAGCCAACCCTGCGCCACCTCCGCGCCATCGACAAGCCCCGTGGTTTGAACCGCGTCAATCACGCCTTCGGGGTCGTCCCAACAGGCCTCCAACCCACCAGAAATAATCAAACACTGAACCTCAATGTCGCGATATACCGCCTCGGTCCGAAAATCGCCGCCAAATTCGGTTTCAGGATAGAAATTGAAAATCGGTGTGTAATAAGCCCCACGATATTGCACCAAAATTGGCTTGTCATTGGCGACCAACTCGGCACAAAGGCTGATCCCATAAAGCACCAAGAAAACCATCAGAGACCAGAAGGCGCGGCGATTGGCCTTGAAATTCCGCCAGCGGCGCTGGTTGAGCGGGGAGAGCGTGATCACGGCCTCACACCTCCCGCGTCTCAAAGTCAATGCGCGGATCAATCCAGACATACATCAAATCGGACAAAATACCGACCACCAGACCGATCAGGCCAAAGACGAAAAGCGTGCCAAAAATCACAGGGTAGTCGCGGCTTACCGCAGCTTCAAACCCAAGCCGCCCCAAACCATCGAGCGAAAAAATCGTCTCGATGATCAGCGATCCGCCAAAGAAAACGGAGACAAACACCGCAGGAAAGCCCGCAATCACGATCAACATCGCGTTGCGAAACACATGACCGTATAAAACCCGTCCTTCAGATAGCCCTTTGGCCTTGGCGGTCATCACATATTGCTTTTTGATCTCGTCCAAAAAGCTGTTCTTGGTCAGAAGCGTCAGCGTGGCAAAGGCCGCAATGGTTGAGGCGAGAACGGGCAAAGTGATGTGCCAGAAATAATCCCCGATTTTGCCCAACAGACTCAATTCTTCCCAATTGTCGGATGTCAGACCCCGAAGCGGAAAAATCTGGAAATAGCTGCCGCCCGCCAACAACACCAAGAGCAATATCGCAAATAGGAAACCGGGTATGGCGTAGGCCACAATGATCAAGCCGCTGGTCCAAGTGTCAAAACGGCTGCCATCGCGCACGGCCTTGCGGATGCCAAGCGGGATCGAAACCAGATAGGCAATGAGGGTCGACCACAGCCCCAAGGTGATGGAGACAGGCAGTTTCTCAATCACCAAATCCACCACCGAAATCGACCGAAAATAACTTTCTCCGAAATCAAAGCGCAAGTAATCGCCCATCATCAGGAAAAACCGCTCCAAAGCAGGGATGTCTTCGGCCGTGCATTCGGGCGCGCGCAAGCTGGGTGTGCCCATAAACCCATCTTCGCAAACGAGGCGGGCAAAATTGAATTCGAGCTTCAGTTGATCAAGGAATTGCGGGGGCAGACCGCGGGCACCTTGGTAATCATTGCCCACCTGCTCCATCTGCTGGCCTGCATCACCACCCCCGCCAGAGATGCCCGCGAATACATCGCCCTCGCCCTCAAGCTGCGCAATCACCTGTTCAATCGGCCCGCCCGGAACAAACTGAACAAGGGCAAAGTTAATCACCATGATCCCGAACAAGGTCGGGATCATCAAAAGCAGGCGTCTGAGAATGTAACTTGCCATGCCGCTTACAAGACGCCTTCTTCTTCAAGCGCCGCTTGCGCCTCGGGATCGACCCACCAAAAATCCAAGAACCCCAAACTATAGGGCGGTAAATTTTCTGGGTATCGATACATATCATAATAGGCGACCCAATGGTTTGGATTATACCATTGAGGCACGCGGAACACATGGGCGCGCAAAACCCGATCCAAGGCCTGCACCGCGGGGGTAAGGTCCTCTTGCGTCTCCGCATCGACCACTTTTTCGATCAACGCATCCACGCCCGCATCGGCCAATCCCATCACATTGAACAGGGATTCATCCGCCCCAAGGGATCCGAAATATTGACGCAACCCTGATCCAGGCTCGAAGCCCATGGGAAAATGGTCGGTCACGATGTCAAAATCAGCATCGCGTTGACGCTGCTGCAACTGCGCGGGATCCACGCGGGTCAGCACAGCATTGACCCCAATCGCTTGGAGGTTTTCGACATAAGGGTTGATAATCCGATCAAAAAGCGGGCTGGCGTTCAGAAACTCCACATTCAAGGTCGCACCATCGGAGTTGCGGCGCATCCCATCATCGCCAACCTGCCACCCTGCATCCTCCAAGAGGGCAGAGGCGCGCCGCGCCGCACGGCGATCAAGGCTGCGGTCGGGATCAGACGCGGGGGCGGCAAACGCATCTTCGGCAAAGACCCGCGCGGGTAATTGGTCCTGCAACGGCTCCAATATCGCCAATTCCGCCTCCGAGGGCAGGCCCTGAGCCGCAAGATAGGTGTTTTCCCAGAAACTGGTATTTTGCGCATAAAGGCCATAAAACAGCGTCTGGTTCGTCCATTCAAAGTTGAACATAAGCGCAATCGCCTCGCGCACGCGCGGGTCTGCGAATTTCTCACGCCGCAGGTTCATCGCGAAACTCTGGCCCGAGGTGATCGATCCATCGGGCAGTTCTTCGCGCAGGATGATCCCCTCATTCAGACGGGGAAAATCATAACCCGTGGCCCAAGTCTGGCTGCTTGATTCCTGACGGAACAGATAATTGCCCGCCTTGAACCCCTCAAAAGCCGCAATGGCATCGCCGTAATATTCGATACGGATGCTGTCAAAATTGTTACGACCGCGATTGATCGGCAGGTCATTGCCCCAATACGCGCGGTTGCGCACATAGATCACGCGCTGTCCAGGCTCGGCTTCGCCGAGAATATAAGGCCCTGACCCGATCAAAGGGGTCAGGCGACTGTCCTCAAAAGCCAAGCCTGAGGCCTCATGGCTGGCGCGGCTGAACACGGGCAATCCCCCCGCTGCCTCAATCCGCCCACGCATAGGGCTGTTCGGATTGAACGTGAATTTGATCTCACGCGGGCCAAGCACTTCGGCGCTTTCAATCGTCATGGGCAAGGACGCCCGAAACGAGGGCAGACCCTCATCCCGCAGAATTTCATAAGAAAACAACACATCATCTGCGGTCACGGGCGTGCCGTCCGAAAACGCCGCCTGATTGCGCAATTTGAAGATGACATAATCGCGGGTCGGCGGGAAACGCATCGTCTCACATAACAAGCAATAAGACGATCCGATCTCATCCGCCGTGCTTGTCAAAAGGGATTCAAAGAAAATCGTGGCGAGAACCGCAGAATTTCCGACACGCGTATAGGGATGAAGGGAATCAAATGTGCCCGAAGACCACGAGAAAGACATCTCACCACCTTGGGGGGCATCGGGATTTACATAGTCGAGATGCTCAAAATCCGCTGCGTATTTCGGCGTCCCAAATGTCGATATCGCATGGGTTTCGATCAGGTCTTGTGCCATGGCCTGCGCCGCTGCACATCCAAGGGCCACAGCCCCGATTAGGCCCAATTTCAAGGTCTTCGGCAGCCTCATCACATGACGCATCGTCTCACCCCCGCCATTTTTCTCATCCACCGCTCAGGTTGATTAGGTCCTGACGGATAACTTAGCAATCATGCGGCAAAGAACCAGACCTGAACGCACAGACGCGCAGAACTGTGATACGAAAAGACCGCCCAGCGATGCGGGCGGTCTGTCTTGAGCTGTGATGCCAGACGGCGGTCAGTTGCCGATGGTCGCGAGATAGGCGATCAAATTGGCGCGATCCTCGATCTTGCGCATCCCATTATAGGCCATGGCCGTGCCTGGCACATATGTGCGCGGCGATTCTAGGAAATCGTTCAGGTTCTCAGGTGTCCAGTCACCTTCCATCGCCAGCAGAGCATCGGAATAATTAAACCCATCCACAGAATGTTTCGCGCGACCGACAACACCATACATATATGGCCCAACACCGTTCACACCCTGCTCCAGCGCATGACAGGCTTGGCACTGGCGCCACAGGCCTTCACCTGCACCTGCGTCAGCTGCGGCGTAAACATCTGCAAAAGAGACCTCGACCACCTCTTCCGCGGGGGCATCGGTTTCAGCATCGGCCACCATAATGGGGTAGCCGCTCACATGGTCCTCACCATGGCTTGCCGTGCCAACGGAATAAAGCCCGTCACTGGCCCAACCAGCAAGGAGAAGTGCAAGCAGAGCCGCACACAGAGATGCGCCTGCCTTTGTGATGGTCATTGTATCAAACATGGTCGTTCCCGTTCTCTAGCCCAAGTTTCGCGCTATCTATCGTCTTCCATCCCAAGATGGCAAGGTATAGGAAGCGCGACACAACGCCCATCTGGAATTTTTACGATGACTGTAACCTCGCATTCACCCCGTATCGCCTTCCAAGGCGAACTTGGCGCATATTCACACCAAGCCTGCCGCGAAGCGCGGCCCGACTGGGATGTGCTGCCGTGCGCCAGTTTCGAGGAAACGATGGAAGCCGTGCGGGATGGCCGCGCCAAAGCCGCGATGGTGCCTGTCGAAAACACCACCTATGGCCGCGTGGCGGATATCCACCGTCTGCTGCCCGAAAGCGGCCTTTACATCGTGGGCGAAGCTTTCGTGCGTGTTCACATCAATCTTTTGGGGGTCAAAGGTGCACGTCTCAGCGATGTGCGCGAGGCATGGTCACATCTCGTGCTTTTGCCGCAATGCTCAAAATTCTTGAAAGAAAACAATATAAAAGGCTGTGTCACCACCGACAATGCCCGCGCGGCGCGTGATGTGGCCGCTTGGGGTGAGCCAAGCAAAGCTGCGCTGGCATCGGAACTTGCAGCCGAGATTTACGATCTGGATATTCTGGCCCGCCACATCGAAGATCAAGACAGCAACCGCACGCGCTTTCTCATCATGGAGCCGAAAGCCGATCTCAGCCCCCGCGCGCCACATATGATGACCACCTTCGTGTTTCGCGTCCGCAACATCCCTGCGGCACTGTATAAGGCGATGGGGGGGTTCGCGACCAATGGCGTGAATATGACCAAACTTGAAAGCTACATGGTCGGCGGCTCATTCTCAGCAACACAGTTTTATGCCGATATCGAGGGGCATCCCGATGATCGCGCGGTGCAGTTGGCACTTGAGGAATTGGAGTATTTCACAAGTGAATTGCGAATCTTGGGAAGCTATCCAGCCGACCCCAGCCGCGATTACGGCGCGTAATCCGCACTTGCCAGAGGCAATCGCGGGGCGCATGGTCGCGCTATCCTGATTGGAAAGCCTTTGAAATGAATCCGCTGCGCGGCATTGCCTATAAAATCGCCTCCGTTTGCGTCTTTGTGGCCATGGCTGCGCTCATCAAGGCCACATCCGATCATGTTCCGCCTGGTCAGGCTGTGTTTTTCCGATCTTTTTTTGCGATCCCCGTAATCATGGCGTGGCTCTGGTATCGGCATGAGCTGTCAAGCGGGCTGCGCACTGTCTCACCCATGGGACACGTCTGGCGCGGGGTGATTGGCACCAGCTCGATGGGTCTGGGCTTTGCGGGGCTTGGCCTTTTGCCATTGCCAGAAGTCACAGCGATTGGATATGCGGCGCCGATTTTGGTGGTGGTTTTCGCGGCAATGTTCCTCGGTGAAGATGTGCGCCTCTTTCGCCTTGGCATGGTCGCATTGGGCATGGTGGGTGTTGTGATCGTCTTGTCCCCACGCCTGAGCTTGGATGCGGCAGATACCACCCATGCCGAGGCGCTTGGTGCGATGATTGTGTTGATGAGCGCGGTGTGCGCAGCCCTCGCACAAGTTTTCGTGCGCAAGATGGTCGCCACAGAAAGCACCTCCGCGATTGTCTTTTGGTTCTCGATCACGGCCACGGCGCTGTCACTGTTGACCCTCCCTTGGGGTTGGGTGATCCCCGATCTGCGGGAGGCAGGGCTGTTGATCCTCGCAGGGCTGCTTGGCGGCGTGGGGCAAATTCTGCTTACCTCCAGCTACCGCGAGGCCGATGCCTCCTTGATTGCGCCTTTTGAATACAGCTCCATGCTTCTGGCGCTTGGCGTAGGATATATGGTTTTTGACGAGGTCCCAAGCGGCACCATGCTGTTGGGGGCCACGATCATCATCGCTGCGGGCATTGCGATCATTTTACGCGAACGCAAATTGGGGCTTGAACGCGCACGGCAACGCAAGGCCATGACCCCGCAAGGCTAGATTAGCCCAGCGAGGCGCGAAATTCCGCCTCCACCTCATTGCCTCGGCGCACCAAATAGCCCGTCATCCGCTGCAAAACCCGCCCACGTGCAAGCTTCAAAGACTGGATGACCAGACGCGCGCTCAAAGTGGTGGGTTTTAATTCAAGCGTTGCACTCACGCGGGACATTTGCGGATTGATCCCTTGAAACCGCAATTCATAGAGGCTCTGCATCCCACCGATCTGGCTTTCAATCGTCAGAGCTTCTTCATGGATCAAGCTTGTAATCTGCGAAGAGACAGGCCGCGCACGGCCGCGCAATTTGATTTCACCCGACCAAGACGCACCTTTGCGCGGCTGCACCCACCCACCCTCTCGGGTCAATTTTGCGCCGCGTCCAGTAAGCTCGTCTTCGATATGTCGAAAGTCACAAAACCGCTCGAAAACAAGCTCAAGCGGGGCATCAATATCTTCCGTTGCTTTGAATTTCATGTTCCATCACCCCCATCATCGCCGCCATTTCGCACAGGCTTTGGGTGTTTTCTGGCCAAATCACCCAAAGCCTTGCGCATTATATCCTGCACGCCAAGCCTATGGCTGTGATACAAACCGATCCGCCAACCAGTTTTCCAGTAAAAACCGCGCAATGGCCCCTTTCCGCGGCGAAGATATGTCTGGGTGTGACCCACAAAAGACATCCATCGCCTCTTGCCGTGTCAACCAGCGCGCATCATCCAATTCATTGGGGTCGAGGGTGATCTGCGTGCTCGTGGCCTCCGCGACACATCCAAACATCAGGGAATTGGGATAAGGCCATGGTTGATCAGCGATATAGGCGACACGCGCCGTGGTAATGCCCACCTCTTCCAACACCTCACGCCGCACGGCCGCCTCGATCGTCTCTCCTGGTTCAACGAACCCCGCCAAGGCGGAATACATCCCCGCAGGCCAGCCATGCGAGCGTCCCAAAAGCACGCGGTCATGATATGTCACCAACATAATCACCACGGGATCCGTGCGCGGGAAATGGGATGCCCCGCAGCGCGGGCATTTGCGCTGCCACCCCGCCTGAACGATGTCAGAGGCGCTGCCACAGCGCGCACAAAACCCATGCGTTCCGTGCCAATTTAACAATGCACGCGCGGTTGCGGCCACTTCCGCCTCGCGCGGGGACAGCGTCATCATGATGCTGCGCAGCTCCAAAAAGACGGCCCCCTCTGGCGCGTCTGGATGCACCTGTTCAGACTGATCAGAAAAAGCGTTGAGCGTCACATCATCGGGCAATTCAGGGGTCCAATCGCGCAATTCACGCGCAAAATAGCCCGCGCCCACCTCAGAAAGCCCCAAAAACATCTGAGACCCCACCGCGCAATGGTCCAGAAGCTTGGCATTGCGTTCCAAAAAACAAAGCCGTGCTGCACCTGTCTGAGCATCGCGGTGGCACAAAACCTTGCCGCGCCAAAACACTATGATTTGGACAACGGCGATCTCTGCCAATGCAGCCTGATCATCGCGCAGCTGCGCCGCACGATCCAGATGCGATCCCCCAAACGTCACAGCAGGGGCAGTCTGAAGTAGGGGCATTGTGTGATCCTTTTTTCACGGCGCAAGCTGCCAGAGAGATGATGAAGGCGCAACCGCATTTGGCTTGCCAAACGGAGCAGATCGGACCCTAATACCAAAGCATAGAAAAGGGTTGACCATTGGCTGCACCAAACAGGAAAACAGAAACCCATTCCAAAGCAGGGCTTAAGGTTACGCTGTTGGCGACCACGGATCTTCACGCGCATTTAACCCAATATGACTACTTCCACGATCGTCCCGACCCGTCACGGGGGCTTGATGCACTTGCGCCCACGATATCCAAGCTACGCGGGGCCTTTCCAAATGTGCTTTTGCTGGACAATGGAGACACGATACAGGGCACGCCCTTAGGTGATGTGGCCGCAAGCGAGGATGAACCCCATCCGATGATCACGGCCATGAATGCGCTGGGGTATGATGCCATGGGCCTTGGCAACCACGATTTCAATTACGGGTTGGATTTCGCCCGTCAGATTGCACAATCGGCAAATTTTCCAGTGATCGTATCAAATGTCACCGAGATTGACAGCCACGACACCTTCCAGAAATCCGTGATCCTCAAACGGCAGTTCACCGACACTATGGGAAACCCCCATGACGTGAGCATAGGCCTGATCGGGTTTGTGCCGCCGCAAATCTTGAAATGGGACCGCGCCCATCTTTGTGGGCGGGTCAGCGTCAGCGATATTGCCGCGACCGCCGCGCAGTTGGCCAAAACGCTTAAGGCCGAAGGTGCGGATATTGTGGTGGCGCTATGCCACAGTGGTCTTGACCGCACAGGCAATGATCCATCAGGCGAAAATGCCGCCTATGCGGTGGCCGCAATTCCACAGATTGATGCCATGATCTTTGGTCATACGCATCAAATATTCCCTCATCCCGCGGTCGCAAAATCCGAAACCTTGCCCGCGCTTGACCACTATCGCGGTCGCATTCACGGGCGCGGCGCGGTGCAGCCCAAATTTTGGGGGTATGGTCTGGGCATCCTCCATTTGACATTGGCACAAAGCCAAGACAGATGGCGCGTTATGGCAAGCCACGGCGCGCATTATATGCTGCGCCCCCAAGCCCATCCAAAGCCGCCAGAACAACCCATTCATAATCGCGTGTTGCAGCACATTCGCAGCCCGATTGGTACGACCCATACGCGGCTCCACAGTTATTTTTCAATGCTTGGCTCTTGCCAGATCGGCACATTGCTTGCCCACGCGCAACAAGATGCGGCCAAACGGTATTTGGCCGAACATATAGGCGTCAGCGACCTGCCCCTTTTGGCGGCAGTGGCCCCCTATAAAGCAGGCGGCAGGGCGGGACCGCTGCATTACATCGACATTCCAAAAGGCGATCTTTTGCGCAAACACACCGCTGAAATCTGCCTCTATCCCAACAGTTTAGAAGTGGTTGAGGTCACAGGCGCGGATTTGCGAGACTGGCTTGAACGCAGCGCTGCGTGTTTTGCACAGATCAAAGACCAGCCCAGTGACCTGATCGACCCGCAAGCCATGAGTTATAATTTCGACACGATTTACGGCTTGGAATACGAGATCAATCTGGCGAAACCCGCCCGCTACGATGGCACAGGTCTTTTGCGCGACCCAAAAGCTTCGCGTGTGGAAGCCATCACCTATCGGGGCCGTCCAATAGATGACGAGATGCGCTTTTTAGTGGCGACAAATTCCTATCGTGCGGGCGGCGGCGGGCATTTCGATGCCCCCGCGCGCGGACGGGCTTGCTTGGTCATGCACAACGCGCCAGCGGTGGAAAATATCTTGGCCGACTATATCACGCGCAACGCTCCTTTGAGGATCGCGGCAGAGACACCTTGGCGTTTTACGCCCCTTGGCGGTAGGGTCGCAATGTTTGAAACAGGTCGTGGCGCGCAAGATTTGACCCAAGACGCCCAAGATCGCGGCCTGATCTATCAAGGGCAATCCTCCCAGGGTTTTTCCAAATTCAAGATCACACTGTAAGTCTAAAACCGATGCGGCCCTTGCAAGCGTGGGACAGATTGATTACTTAGGCCTTGAGAGGTTGGCGCGGACAGGCTCCTCGCCAACCCGGTCAGATCCGGAAGGAAGCAGCCGTAACGAGTCCCGCTTGGGTCGTTGTCCAGCCTCTCACCTTCTCCCAAAATATTTTAGCCCGCGCTTGCCGTAAACGTTCCGCTTGATCGAATTCACGCTTGGCGCATCAAAGGCCATAATCCGCAAAGATGCCATCAATTGGTCAGACGTATAATCGAGGCCGCTGCCCTCAGCGCCGTGAAACAAGCGTTCACATCCCGCCGCCATAAAGACCATTTACAAGCGAGGCCCACAGGTAATTCCCACCCATGGCAAAGGCCACTGCGCAACAGAAATAGACGGTCATGGCGCGCACCAGATACCCCATGCGACCGAGCGCACCTTGGCGCCAGAGCCAAATTCCTGCACCCGCGGCAGGCAGGTGCACTATCACAAAAACCGATGTTAAGCCAAAAGGAAGGCCACGGAACCCATCTGCCGAAGACCATGCCCACAGATAGACAATCAGAACAAATAGGGTGGCAGCGCTTAAAAATAGGAAGGCCAAAAGTCGTGATCTGTCTTGCATCTTCTTTCCCCTGCCTTGCGACCGAAACGAAGCGGTTGCCGCGCCGCGCTTCTGCGCCTAGTTTGCCTGTAAGCTTGCGGGCAAGATGACGCTCTGCCAAGCCAAAACAGTCAGGAGCTTACGGAACCCCATATGAGTCAGCCTACCGATCAAGCTTATCAGGTGCTTGCGCGAAAGTATCGCCCCGCAAGCTTCGCCGATTTGATCGGTCAAGATGCAATGGTGCGCACCCTCAAAAATGCCTTCGCAGCCGATCGAATTGCGCAAGCCTTTATCATGACAGGGATTCGCGGAACGGGAAAAACCACCACCGCACGGATCATTGCAAAAGGCCTAAACTGTATCGGCCCTGATGGCACAGGCAAGCCCACAACCGAGCCTTGCGGACAGTGTGAGCATTGCACATCCATTGCCGAAGGGCGCCATGTCGATGTGATGGAAATGGATGCCGCCTCGCGCACGGGCGTCAACGACATTCGGGAGATCATTGAAAGCGTCAATTACCGCGCGGCCAGTGCACGCTATAAGATCTACATCATTGACGAGGTTCATATGCTCTCGACCAGCGCCTTCAACGCGCTGCTCAAGACGTTGGAAGAACCCCCTGCCCATGTGAAATTCATCTTTGCAACAACCGAGATTCGCAAAGTGCCCGTTACGGTTCTGTCGCGCTGTCAGCGCTTTGATCTGCGCCGCATCGAACCTGAAGTGATGATCGGGCATTTGCGCAAGATTGCGGAATTGGAAAAAGCTGAAATTGCGGATGAGGCCTTGGCGCTGATCACCCGCGCAGCAGAAGGGTCGGTGCGCGATGCCTTGAGCCTGCTTGATCAAGCCATTTCCCATGGCGCGGGTGAAACAACCGCCGAACAGGTGCGCGCCATGTTGGGTTTGGCCGATCGCGGTCGGGTGATGGATCTGTTCGAGATGATCATGCGCGGCGATGCCAAGGGGGCCTTGGACGAGCTGGCCACACAATATGCCGATGGCGCCGATCCGATGGCTGTGCTGCGCGATTTGGCGGATGTTACGCATTGGCTTTCGGTTGTGAAAATCACACCAGAAGCGGCAGAAGACCCGTCTGTGTCCCCTGACGAGCGCAGCCGCGGCATGGCGCTATCTGGCCAATTGCAAATGCGTCATCTGTCGCGGATGTGGCAGATGCTTTTGAAATCATTAGAGGAAGTCGCCTTTGCGCCCAACGCCATGATGGCCGCTGAGATGGCCGTGATCCGCCTGACCCATGTGGCGGAATTGCCAAGCCCAGATGATCTGATCCGCAAATTGCAGTCCAGCACACCACCTCCTGCGCCCAACCCGCGTGGGCCTGCGTCCCCTTCAGGCGGGGGATCAACGACACAAGCACAAGGGACGATGCACACCAGCGGCGGCCTATCTCATGCCGGGCCACAAGCGGCCCTCGCCCAAGCCCCCGAGGCGCTCTTGGCGCGCTATCCAACCTTCGATCATGTGGTCGAATTGATCGAAGAAATGCGCGATATGAAACTGCTGATTGAGGTGAAAACGGCCCTGCGCCTCGCCTCCTATCGCGCGGGACGGATCGAATTCGAGCCCACCGAACGCGCCCCTGATGACCTTGGCCCGCGTTTGGGACAACGGCTCACCCAATGGACAGGGGCGCGGTGGATTGTATCCCTCGTCTCCACGGGTGGCAGCCCCACCATTGCCGAACAAGCCGAAGCACAACGCAGCGCACGCGAGGAAGAAGCCAAAGCCCATCCGCTGATGCAAGCGGTGTTCACGGCCTTTCCAAATGCGAAAATCACCGATATTCGCACCCATAAAGACATTCAAGCCCATGCCGCGATCGAGGCCTTGCCCGAGATCGAGGATGAATGGGACCCGTTTGAAGACGATTAACCACAAAGGATGATGGATATGCTCAAAGGCCTTGGCGGTCTTGGCGATATGACCAAGATGATGAAGCAGGCGCAGGAAATGCAAAGCCGCATGGCGGAGATGCAAGAAAACCTGCACACAATCCGTGTGACTGGGGAAGCAGGCGCGGGCCTTGTGAAGGCCACAGCCAGCGCCAAAGGCGAATTGGTAGGTTTGGATATCGACCCTTCCATCTTCAATGGAGATGACAAAGAAGTGGTCGAAGATTTGATCTTGGCCGCCATCAAAGACGCGCAAGCAAAAGCCTCTGATCGCAGTCAGGAAGAATTGCAGAAAATCACTGCCGAGCTTGGCTTGCCCGCGGGCATGAAGCTGCCGTTCTGAATTCCATGAGCGAAGGCGCGCGCCAAATTGAGGATTTGATCGCGCTGATGGCGCGGTTACCAGGGCTTGGGCCACGTTCGGCACGGCGCGCGGTTTTGCATTTGATCAAGAAACGCGCAGCCGTGATGATACCTTTGGCCGAGTCCTTGGCCGAAGTGGCACGCGAAGCACGCGAATGCCTCACGTGCGGCAATATAGGCACCGATGAGGTCTGCGCCATCTGCAGCGACCCCAAGCGCGCCAATGGCCTGATTTGTGTGGTCGAGGATGTGGCCGATCTGTGGGCGATGGAACGCGGGCGCGCCTTCGGCGGGCGCTATCATGTCTTGGGCGGCACCCTGTCAGCACTAGACGATATCGGCCCCGAGGATTTGCGCATCCCGCGTCTGGTCGAACGGGTGACCCAAGACGGGGTCGAGGAAGTGATCCTTGCTCTGAACGCGACGGTCGATGGTCAAACCACCGCCCATTATATCGCAGGCGAATTGGCCCCAATGGCGCGCGCGGGGCAAGTGAAAATAACATCTCTGGCGCAAGGCGTGCCCATTGGCGGAGAGTTGGATTATCTCGATGACGGCACCATCACCGCCGCGCTAAGTGCGCGCAAATCCTTCTGACTAAATCTCTGCCGTTCTGGGACGTTATCCCGACATAGGGTCAAGACAGACCCCTTGCGCCCAAGCGCCCCTCGACCATTGCGCATACCCCCACACGCAACAGGTCGAGGGAATTGGAACTAAATTCCGTCTATGCAGACATATTTGGTGTTGAGATAGTCCTCGATCCCTTGGCTGCCGCCCTCTTTGCCAAGGCCCGATTCCTTGAGGCCCCCAAACGGCGCTTCCACCGTGGTGATCATACCTGAATTGATCCCGACCATGCCATATTGCAAATCCCGATCAAGGCGCATCGCACGCGCCAAATCCGAAGTATAGGCATAAGCCGCAAGGCCAAAGCGGGTGTTATTGGCCATATCAATCCCATCTTGATCCGTCTCAAATTTGAACACGGGCGCAACAGGGCCAAAGATTTCTTCCTGCGCAAATTCCATATCGGCATTTGCCCCCGTCAACACGGTTGGCTGAAAGAATGTGCCGCCCAACTGGTCGCGCATTCCGCCCGTGGCAACGGTTGCCCCTTTGGCCTTGGCATCCTCAACGAAGCCCTCAACCTTTTTCAACGCCGCTTGGTTGATCAGCGGCCCTTGGGTCACGCCTGCCTCCATACCATCACCAAGCTTCAGGGCGCGGGTTTTCTCAACCAATTTGGCCACGAATTCATCATGCACCCCTGCCTGCACAAAAACACGATTGGCGCAGACGCAGGTCTGACCAGAATTGCGGAATTTCGAGGCCATCACCCCCTCAATCGCCCGATCCAAATCCGCATCGTCAAAAACGATGAACGGGGCGTTGCCACCTAGTTCCATTGAGACTTTCTTGACCGTATCGGCCGATTGGCGAATGAGCAGCTTGCCCACATTGGTCGAGCCTGTGAAGGTCACTTTGCGCAGTTCAGGGCGCGCCATCATCGCACCACCAATGGCGGGGGCATCCCCCGTGACGATGTTAATCACCCCTTTGGGATAGCCCACATCTTCGGCCAAGGCCGCCCAAGCCAAACCCGAATAGGGGGTTTCTTCCGAAGGCTTCGCCACAACCGTGCAGCCAACCGCCAAAGCGGGCGCCAATTTGCGCGCCAGCATTGACGAAGGGAAGTTCCAAGGCGTGATCATCCCCACGACACCCACGGGATGTTTGGTCACCAAAATACGCCGCCCATTGATACCTGCAGGAACAATCTCGCCCTTCACGCGGCGCGCTTCCTCGGCATACCAACGCAAATATTGCGCACCGATGGCAATTTCGCCCTTTGCTTCAGCCAAAGGTTTGCCCATCTCGCGGGTCAACAATTCGGCCAAACTGTCTTGGTTATCCATCAGCGCATCATGCAATTTCCACAACAGCGCCAAACGCCCCATCAAGTCCATTCCTGCAAAAGCGGGGAAGGCTGCATGGGCTGCATCAATCGCGCGCATGGTTTCTGAATGGCCAGATTTCGGGATTTGCCCAATCACCTCGCCCGTGGCGGGGTTTGTAACCTCGAGGGTCGCGCCATCATCCGCGCCCACCCATGCGCCTGCGATATAATTCGCCTCGCGCATCCAGTTTTTCCAATCTGCCATGCTCCTCGCTCCTTTCTTGTTCAGGCTTGCGCGCCCATCTTTCGTGCCACGTCCAACATCCGTGCCGAAAAGCCCCATTCATTGTCATACCATCCAAAGACCCGCAGCATCCCGCCTTTCGAGCGTTTGATCTGATCTCCTTGCACGATCAGTGACTCGGGACGTGCGCGAAGATCCGTTGAGACAACAGGCGCCTCGGTATAGCCCAAGATCGGCCCTTTGGCCGCGCGCAGAACATCGCGCGCCGCCTCAACCGATGGTCGCCGTTCGGTGATGACCGCCAAGTCGATACAAGACACGCTAGCCGTTGGCACCCGAATGGCCGAGCCTGTGATCCGCCCTGCCAAATGCGGCAACACGAGATCAATCAACTGCTCCGCACTGGTGGTTGTGGGCACCATCGAGAGGGCCGCCGCGCGCGAACGCACCAAATCCCCCATCGGCATATCCACGGTGGGTTGGCTGCCCGTGTAACAATGCACGGTCGTCATCAGCGCAGTTTCAACCCCAAAGGCCTCATCCAAGACCCGTATCAAAGGGGCTGTGGCATTGGTCGTGCAGGACGCGTTGGAGACGATCCGCGCCTCAGGCATAAGTGCCGCGTCATTCGCACCTAGGACAAAGGTCACATCCGCATCAGGCGAAGGGCCAGAGATCAAGACACGGGCCGCACCTGCTTGCAAGCCTTGTTCGGCGATAATGCGATCCTTGGCGCGGCCTGTGCACTCCATCAAAATATCCACTCCCGCAAGGGGCAGCGCCGCCAGATCAGGCTCGCAGGTAAAGGCAATGGCACGCCCATCAATCACCAATGCACCATCTGCGCAGGCCACTTCGCCCGCGTAAGGGCCGAAAACGCTATCATATTCAAACAGATAGGCGCAGGTCTCAAGC
Organism: Rhodobacteraceae bacterium XHP0102; assembly: GCA_025751475.1. Taxonomy (GTDB): domain Bacteria; phylum Pseudomonadota; class Alphaproteobacteria; order Rhodobacterales; family Rhodobacteraceae; genus M30B80. The sequence continues at coordinate 80,897 of JAOWLD010000001.1, read as the reverse complement.
GGTGCGATATCGTTGATGGCGACAATCTCGACCTCGGGCCATCCGCCCTTAAGCCATGCGCGCAGCACGGTGCGCCCGATACGGCCAAAGCCATTAATCGCCACGCGAATGGGGGCAGTCATGATACCGATTCTCCCGATTGCTTTGAGGCCGTGAGTGATGCACGCTCGTCCTTCAGGCGCAAGCGCACATCAGCGGATCGGATCAAACAATGCCTCACGCAACGAACAGTCACGTCCCATATCCGCAGGGCAGTTGCGCGGGACAAGGTCGCGTGTCAAACAAACGCGCAGTTCTTGCACCCGTCCGTCACGACAGGTTGTGACAACACCGCCATCGGCGAGGTTAGGGTTGGCTTCCCGCAATGCCTCTTCCACCACTTGGGCGGGCAAACGCACAGGGCGGTCAAGCGCAGTGAGGACTTCGGGCATGACCACCGCCTCATAAGCCAGACGCGACAGCGCAAAATAATCCTCAGCAGACAGGCCAGAACACACCCCATGTTTGCGCCATTGATGCCAAGCAAGGCCAGAGCTGCCCATGATGTCAACCATCTGGGCGGTCATGCGGTCATTTGGCCCGCGTGCAGAGGTGCTGCAGTAGCTGGGCCAGCCCGCCTCATATTGCGGCCACAACCCATGCAAGGTCAGCCCGTAACCTGCCCCCTCCTCGCATTGTGCGGCATTGCGCGCATCGCCTTCGATGGCACACCAAGTCGGGGTCCAACTTAGGGCAAGGACGTAAAGATCAAATTCACCTGCCTGATCCGCCGCCATGCCCCGAGCGCCCCCCAAAAGCGCCGCCGCCACGAGCATGGCTCCAATCAATCTGCACCCCATCCCGCGTTTCCCTCTTTCCTTGTGCCAATCGCTGTCCTATATAGCGGGCAACTTCCCCGAAATCGAGGAATTGCGGCCCCGCCGCAGCGTTGTTTCAGCGCCCGCCCGATTGCATCCGAAAAGGAGCTACAGATGACGAAACCGATTATGGCCAAAGCCACCGCCGTTTGGCTGGTGGACAACACCACCCTTAGCTTCAAGCAGATTGGCGATTTCTGCGGGCTGCATGAATTGGAAGTGCAAGGCATTGCAGATGGCGATGTGGCGACTGGCGTGAAAGGGTTTGACCCGATTGCCAACAATCAACTCGACCAAGAAGAAATCACCCGCGGCGAGAATGATCCCGCGCATAAGCTGAAGCTGAAACACAACCCCGCCGCTGCGGGTGAGGAAAAGCGCCGTGGCCCGCGCTACACGCCCCTGTCGAAACGGCAAGACCGCCCGGCCTCGATCCTGTGGTTGGTGAAGTTTCATCCTGAATTGTCAGACGGGCAAATCGGTAAACTGGTTGGCACCACGAAACCAACAATCCAAGCCATTCGTGAACGCACGCATTGGAACATCTCAAATATCCAGCCCATCGATCCTGTTGCGCTTGGTCTGTGTAAACAATCCGAACTGGATGCAGCAGTCCAAGCCGCGAATGCAAAACGCGCAAAAGAGGGCATCGTGATGAGCGATGACGAGCGGCGCAAACTGGTCTCAACTGAACAAAGCCTTGCAGGCGATCCAGAACCCAAAATACCCAGCGCAATTTCGGGCCTTGAGACCTTTACCTTGTCGGGGAATGACGCATCCGCAGATCAAGACGAAGCGGAAAACGAAAAGACCTATGACGCAGACAGTTTCTTCAACCTGCCTGACGACAAGGATGATGACGACAACTGATCCTTTGGGATTTCCCTTAAATCACCATCAAAGCCGCACGCCCCCAAGGCTGTGCGGCTTTTTTAATGGAGCGGAACAGATACGGGATCAAGCAGACCGCGCCCACCATCCACGCACAAGACCTGACCCGTGATAAACCCTGCCCCCTCAGAAGCAAAAAATTGTGCCGCGCCTGCCACTTCACGCGCGGAGGCGATGCGACCAAGCGGTGTATGGCTTTGAATATCTTTGCGCTTGGCCTCATCTTCCGCCAAACCTGACTGCAAACTGGCCGACATGACCGAACCAAAGGAAACCGCGTTCACGCGAATGCGGTTTGGCGCCAAGGACAAGGCCAGGGAGCGGGTCGCCTGCTCTAGCGCAGCCAATGATACGGAGTAGCCCAACAAATCTGGATGGCTGCGCAGCGCGGCAATATTTGAAATATTCACAATCGCACCAATCGTGTCTTCCTCGCGGTCCTCACCTTTGGCTTGGCCAATCATCTTTTTCGCCACAGCTTGGCTCAGACGCAGGGACGTAAATAGGTTTTGCTGCAACATCTGCTCGATGCTCTGGTCTGCAGGATCAAACGGATCGGTTGGCATGATCTGGCGACAGGCATTCACCAGAATATCAACATGGTCAAACGCATCGATCGTGGCGGAAATCAGATTGGCCACGGTCAATTTCTCGCTCAAATCACCCGCAAAAGCGCGGATATTCGGCGCACGCTCATCGTCAGAAGCACCGCATTCGTCAAAAAGACGCTCTTCATCGCGGTCCGTAAACATTACATTTGCGCCCAAATCGGCAAAATGGCGCGCAATCGCAAGGCCAATGCCATTGGCCGCACCCGTTACAATCGCTGTTTTCCCTTGAATGGATAAGGACATCTGCAACCCCTTTGCCCCAATCAGCGCGCGTGACGCGCCGTTTTTGGCTTGCTCGCTTGATAGAGTTTATAACCGTGCATTTCCGCCAGCATACGGCCCGTAGAAAAATACGTCTTCAGCGCTTCTTCATAAGGCAGGTGGCGGTTTGCAACCATCACAAATTGCCCAGAGGGCTTTAGCAGGCGACTTGCCGCCGATATAAACGCTTGCCCCAAAGCAGGATCAGCCGCGCGCCCGGTATGAAAAGGCGGATTACACAGCACCGCATCATAGAGCGCCTCAGGCTTGAATTCGGTGGCATCCGCCCAGAAAAACCGCGCGCGCGGATCCGTTATATTCTGCCGCGCCGCCTCGATGGCCGCATGATCCGCCTCAATCAAATCGAGGGTTTCAATTGCGGCCTGTTCATCCAAAATATGCGCTGCAATATAGCCCCAACCCGCACCCAAATCGGCCACCCGACCTTTGAGCTTGGGCGCAAGCGCAATGAGAATTTCCGACCCCTGATCTGGCCCATCGTTTGAAAAGCCGCCCACGGGGACAAGATGCCCTTCCTCCGTCTGGGTGGGATGTCCCAGCCACTCTGCACAACACGCAGGAAGGTCATCGGGACGGGTCAGCCATATCAGCTTACCATGAGATTTCGAGAACACCTCGACACCCACAAAAGCAGATCTGACCGCCTTGAGGATCGACTCGATCCCAAGGTTTTTCGGCCCGTCCACCATTAAAATCCCACCCTTGCGCAGGGCCATCAATGCTTGCGCGATCCGTGCGAATGTTAGGGGCTTGGATTTATGCGCAATCACAAGGGCAAGATCATAGGCCTCAACCGCACCCTCTGGCAGGGCAGGCACGACCGTCAGACCGCGCGCCTCTAGCATTTTGTAATCAGGATAGAAGCCTTGCACGGCCAGCACATCCTCAGCGCCGAAGCCCGTCAGTTGCATATCGGCCTGCGCCCCAAGCACCAACAACCTGTGCGGGACAGACAGGTCCAGCACATTTTGTTCAAGCGCGGAAATCCAACGGTCAGGGGTCATACGATGTTGTGGGACTGGGGTTCAGTCCTCTTTCTCCATGGTGCATTGCAGCGGATGCTGATTGCGGCGCGCGAATTCCATCACCTGCGCCACCTTGGTTTCCGCGATCTCATATGAGAACACACCGACAACGGCCACACCTTTTTTATGCACGGTCAACATAATCTCGACCGCCTGCGCATGGGAAATGCCAAAAAACCGTTCGAGAACATGAACGACAAACTCCATCGGGGTGTAGTCATCGTTCAACAACAGCACCTTATACATGGGTGGCCGCTGTGTTTTCGGTTTGGTTTTGGATATGACGGTGGTGTCGTTTTCCTCCACAGGAGGTTTCGCCATCATCGTCAAGCCATTGCGCCGCATATCAACTCCAAAACTGGCCATCTGGTCTAAAATTGGCTTACGCATAGTGCCATTTCCCTTGCGCATTTATATAAGCCACGAGGTGATTCAGAAAAGGGGCCGCAAGGCATATGCCTCGGCCGTGCTTAACGTAATGACACAAAAGCTGCAAATAATCGGTTTGGATGCGGATGATACGCTGTGGCAAAACGAGGAATTCTACCGCGTCACCCAAGCCCGATTTGCAGAACTGCTTTCCGATTGCTGCCCAGAGGATGACTTGCAGGCGCGCCTCCTCGAAGCCGAGCGGCGCAATATTGGCCATTATGGCTTTGGTATCAAAGGGTTCATGCTCTCGATGATCGAAACCGCCCTCGAGGTGACCGAAGGAAAGGTCAGCGGGGCGGTGATTGCCGAGATCCTCGCTGCGGGTCAGGATATGTTGCAACATCCCATCACGCTTTTGCCCCATGCCGAGCGTGTGGTGCGCGATCTGTCGCAGGCGCATAAACTGGTTCTCATCACCAAGGGCGATCTCTTAGATCAGGAGCGCAAGCTGGCCCAATCAGGCTTAGGTGATTACTTCCACGGGGTGGAAATTGTCAGCGACAAGCGGCCTGAGATATATACACGCGCGTTTCAGCGCCACGGGGCGGCCGCCGATCATGCGCTGATGGCGGGCAATTCGATGAAATCAGACGTAATCCCCGCTTTGGAAGTGGGCGCGTTCGGGGTTTATATCCCCTCTGCATACATCTGGGCTTTGGAAGCGGCGGAGGCCCCAGAAACCCATTCGCGATATCACCGCCTGCCCGATTTGGGCGGGCTGCCCGAATTGGTCGCTATGATTGAAAATCGCTAAGAGGCAACGGCCAAAACAATTTTCCCGATATGGGCGGAGGCCTCCATCCGCGCGTGTGCGTCACTGGCTTTGGTGAGGTCATATTCACTGTCCATCACAGGCGCGATTTGACCGTTTTCCAACAGCGGCCAGACATGGGCGCGCAACTCTTCCGCAATCGCGGCTTTCGCCGCATCCGATTGGGGCCGCAAGGTGGAGCCTGTAAGGGTCAAGCGCCGCGTCATCATTTGCGCGAAATTCACCTCAACCTTGGAGCCTTGTAAAAACGCGATTTGCACCAGACGACCATCATCGGCGAGCGCACGGATATTGCGCGGCAGATAGGGACCGCCCACCATGTCCAAGATCACATCTGCGCCCCCTTCCGCGCGCATCACCTCGACAAAATCCTCGGATTTATAGTTGATTGCCCGCTCCGCGCCCAAGGCCTCGCAGGCTTTGCATTTCTCATCTTGGCCCGCGGTTACAAAAACCCGCACCCCAAAGGCACGGGCCAACTGGATCGCGGTTGTGCCAATGCCTGACGCGCCGCCATGCACCAAAAGCCGCTCACCTGCCCGTAGGCCCGCGCGCTGAAACAGGTTCGACCAGACCGTGAACAACGTCTCGCAGAGCGCGGCAGCCTCGCGCAGCCCCATGCCCGCGGGCACGGGCAGCGCATGGGATTGATGGGTCAGCGCGTATTCCGCATACCCCCCGCCAGGCAAAAGCGCACAAACCGCGTCACCCACCTGCCATTGTGATACGGCATCACCCACGGCGACAACGGTTCCAGAGGCCTCCAACCCTGGCAGATCAGACGCCCCTTTGGGCGGATCATAGAGACCCGCGCGCTGCAAGGCATCGGGGCGATTGACACCCGCATAGGCGATTTTGATCAAAATCTGCTCCGCCTCAGGGCGTGGGCAAGGGCGGCTGCACAGCGCCAATACCTCTGGCCCGCCCGCCTCGCTGATTTCAACCGCGCGCATTGTTTCGGGCAGGGTCATTTATCGCTCCAGAACTGGCTTCACTGCTGGTCTTTTGGCCGAATATATCCAGGAAGGTCAATGCGAGCGACCCGTGCAGGCGGACGAATTTTTCCAAGCAGCCAATTTGGCGCCGCCAGAAAAGGCTTCAACGCGGGGTTTTCGTTGACGGATTTCTTGAGCTTCTCAACCTGCATCACATTCTCGATGCGGCGATCCAAAAATTCCCATGTCGCTTCATGATCTGTCGATTGATCCCCCAACCAATATAGCAGCGTGGCCGAATAAACGCCCGCCAGTGTCGCGCGCTTGGAATACCAGTTGAAGTCATTGGCCCGATCCCCCAACCCTTCCCAAATCGTGTCGGCGGTTTCCCACAGCGCTTTCGCCCCATCAGCCGCATGAATCGGCAAGGCGAAAAGGGTTGTGCCACGGCGCACCGCCTCCTTATGGTCGGCCACCGCCTCGAGGCGCAGGCGCACCCCATAGGCCACGCGGTCGCGATAACGCATTTCCGACAGGTCCGCGTTGCGCAAGTCACGAAGCAAGGCCGCATCACCTTGGCGGTGAAAACCCAATGCCAGATCAACCGCACCACGGGGAAACAAGGCCCGCCCTGTGCCATCATCGACATCGCAATCCCGCAAGGCCGCCGATAATGCGGCATCCGACCAACCGTCAAACGGCACATGATCCAAAGCCGCCGCGACAATGCGTGCTTTGAGGTCTGTTGTGGCTTGGCTCTCCATCAGGGTGCTCCTTCATTCGGTCTTGCTTTACAACTTAGCAGATTCTTGTTAAATGGCCACTTCCTGCAATTTGAAACTCTAACTTAGAAAGGTGGTGACACCACATGCAGGTGAGTGTTCGCGACAACAATGTTGATCAAGCATTGCGCGCTCTGAAGAAGAAACTTCAGCGCGAGGGCGTTTTCCGTGAAATGAAGCTGAAGCAGCATTTCGAAAAGCCTTCCGTCAAGAAAGCACGCGAGAAAGCGGAAGCCATCCGCCGCGCGCGCAAACTGGCGCGGAAAAAAGCGCAGCGTGAAGGTTTGCTCTGAGCAACTCTTTCACAAAAGCGAAGTTTTCTTCAAAAAAGATATCCCCCGTCCATTAGGCACGGGGGTTTTCTTTTTTGGGAACAGATCACGGATGCAGACGGGGATCATCCCTCGTCATCATCATCCCAGATTTCATAGGTGCGGATGCCGTCATACCGCGCGAAATTTCTCATCGTGCGCTCTGGAAACCATGATACAGGCATATCCGCAAATTGCGGCAACTCGCCCAGAAGTGCCGAGATCGAACGTGAGCAATTCGCCTTCGGGACTGGGCCGATTTCTTGGATCCGTTGCGCCACGAATCGCGCTTGGTCTGGTGAGAGGATCACCTCTTGCGCCACGATATGATGCGTCTCGCGCGCGTGCCACTGCGTGTAGAACCCATAAAGCGTGGGGTTCATGCCAAACAACACATCGTTGCGCTCTGGTGCAGCAGGGTGAAACCAACCACCCGCAGGATCAAACACCAAACGCTGCGTGCCGTCATCCACAACAAGCGCGCTGTGCGCGCCTGCGCCCGTTTCCGTCCGCAGCATCGTCAACAGCGTGATGCGCGTTGGTCCTGGCTCCCGATAGCTGACGGTTGCGATCTCAGCGTCACTGGCGAATACCGAAGGATTCGCGCAGCCACTCAATGCCACCACAGTCAGAAAGATCGACAGATACGAACGCCACCCCATCAGTGTTCGATCTCTGGATTAGCGCGCGAACAGGGCCAAGAAGATCACAACCGCAATCGCAACAGCACCCACACGAATGCTCCATGTCATGAAGCCGTCAAAGGTTTTTTCTTGTTCGCTGATGTCCATTGAGCCTTGCTTGTGTTCGTTCTTTGCCATGGTCGTCTCCATCATTCTGGTCGCATTGGCATTGCGCATAGCGAATTTCTGCGCGCCTGTCACGCGACACTATGACACGAGCATTGTAAAATTCTTATGGCACGCCTTGTCGTTGCACGCGCCTCATGCACGCAAACGCCAAACCCATGCCCCGTCTGCATCCTTTTCCCGCAGGACCTCCCCGCGATGGAACAGGTGGTTGAGATGCGCCACCGCCTCGACCATGGCAAGGCCATAGGTGCCATCATCAATCTGACGCTTGAACAGCGGGGCAAAGCAATCCACCGCGCGGCGCGGTTGCACAGCCAAATGGTCCCGCAACCGCGTCAATGCGCCATGGTGATTGTCTGACAATTGCCGCAACCGATGAGGCAGCCCATAATAGGGCAGTTTATGACCTGGCAGCACCAATTGATCATCCTGCGCCAGTGCTTCGAATTTGGCGCAGCTGTGCAACCATTCCGCCACAGGATCGGCCATAGGTTCGGTCGGATAGACCCCCAAATTCGGCGAAATGGAGGGCAAAAGCTGATCTCCTGCCAAGACAATTGGTGCATCTTTACACCACAATGTGGCATGGTCTGGCGCATGGCCTTGGCCAAAACGCACGACCCAATCACGCCCACCCAACCGATGCACTGCCCCGTCATCCAAACGGGTAAAGCCCAATGGCAAAGGATAGACGGTGTCACAGAAATTGAAGGGTCGATTATCAAGGCGCTTGGACAAACGTGCCTGATCCATACCTGCGCTGCGCCAGAAGGTCACTGCCTCGGGGCTTGGGATCGGTTGCTCGTCCAATGTGAGCATCCGCGCCGTCAACCATGCGGTGCGCGTCATCAGCAACTCCGCACCCTGTGCCATAAACCAGCCCGCAAGCCCGACATGATCGGGATGGTGATGGGTCACCACCACGCGCAGGATGGGATCACCGCGCAAGAGATCACTGAGAATCGTCGCCCATTCAGCACGCACATCGGGCACATCAAGACCCGTATCAATCAACGTCCAGCCTGCTTCTTCGCGCAAGGCAAAAATGTTCACATGATCAAGGCCAAGCGGCATCGAGAGACGAATCCAATAAACACCTTCGGCAATTTCAACGCCGCTGCCCTTGGCAGGCGGGATCTCGAACGGATGTCGGATCATGTGACACATCACCTTCGGCTGCTTGGCATCAGGACGGGGTCACGCTATAGCGCCCCAAAGATCATTCCACCCGTCTAGGCCATGAACACATATGCCACAAGCCTCCCCGCCCGCTGATCGCCCCGAAAGGCTCGCCGCAGATGCGCATGGCATCGCGGCGGCGGCAGGCCTTCTTCGGGCAGGCAAATTGGTCGCCTTCCCAACCGAGACGGTCTACGGCCTTGGTGCGGATGCGCGCAATGATCTGGCCTGCGCCAAGGTGTTCGAGGCCAAAGGAAGACCCACATTTAATCCACTGATCGTGCATCTCAGGGATGTTGAGGCGGCAGAAGGCCTTGCAGAATTTTCATCAATGGCCCGTGACTTGGCCGCTGCATTTTGGCCAGGTCCCTTAACTTTGGTGCTGCCCTTGCGGTCCGACCATGGCCTGTCTTCTTTGGTCAGCGCAGCACTGCCCACCGTGGCCTTGCGCGTGCCACAAAACCCAGTTGCACAGGCATTGTTGGCTGAATTTGACGGGCCAATTGCCGCCCCTTCGGCCAATCGCTCGGGCCATCTATCGCCCACGCAGGCCGATCATGTGATGCACTCCTTGAGCGTAGGGGTTGCAGCGGTTTTGGACGGGGGCGATTGTCCCGTGGGTCTTGAATCAACTATTGTTGATGCCAGTGGCCGATCCGCAAAATTGCTGCGCGAAGGGGGCATCGCGCGTGAGGAACTGGAGCGGATCACGGGGCCTTTGGTCGCTGACCTTACGCCTGGAAGGATCGCAGCACCGGGCCAAATGGCCAGCCATTATGCACCCCGCGCGGCCTTGCGGATCAATTCCGATCTGAGGGACCCTACGCGATATCGCATTGCCTTTGGGCCACAGCACGATGCAGATGTCACCTTGTCTGAAAGCGCCGATTTGCGCGAAGCGGCAAGCCGTCTTTTTGGGATCCTGCACCTCGCAGATGCGCGCGTGGCCGCGGGCGATTTCACAGGAATTGATGTGGCCCCAATCCCCGCCAAGGGTTTGGGCTTGGCCATCAATGACAGGCTCCTTCGCGCCGCGGCGCCCAGACCCTAACCCCCCTAAGCGCGCCCTGCCTGCGCCGAAAGAAGGATGGGATCAATGCCAAGCCGCGCCATGGCCGCTTCCCACTTTCGCGGCATAGAAACGCTGAACACCAAGTCAGGGGCCGCATCACAAATCAGCCATGCATTCTGGGCCATCTCACGTTCCAACTGGCCACGTCCCCAGCCCGCATATCCCAAGGCCACAATCGCCCGATCCGGGCCATTGCCTTGGGCTATATCATCAAGAATATCCAATGTTGCGGTCATTGCGAAATCATCATTGACCGCAAGACGTCCTGCGTGGCTGTCACTGTCCGCGCCATAACGCGCCTCGTGCAACACGAACCCGCGCCCCTGCTCGACAGGGCCACCATAGCAGATCGGAAGATTGGGCAACCCTTCCTCGCCTGTCATGATGCCCAATTGTTCAAACATTTCTCCAAGGCTCAACTCGGGCATCGGTTCGTTGATAATCAACCCCATGGCCTGCTCTGCATCATGTGCGCAGAGAAACACCACAGCATGGGCAAACCGCGGGTCACCCATCCCAGGCATCGCAACAAGCAGTTTACCCGATAGATCACTCGTTTCTGGGTCTATGGTCTGGTCCTGTATCATGATCTCAAAATGCGCGCGCGATAGATCAAGAGCAAGGGCCATCGGGCGAGAAATCAAATTCTGTTCGCTCAAACGTGACTTTTCATTCCCGCGTTCAGCCGCTAACCGTAGCTGCCATGAAGGACAGCCCCAACAGACCCTGCTTTAGGCGCGCCCGTGGTTTTGCGGGTGGTATGCGCATCGCTTTGACCGCCGCGCTAAGTTGTGCGGTGCAGGCCTTGAGTGCGTCCAGCGCCTCAGCACAAACGGTGTTTTTGAACGGGGACGATGTGGTTTCCGCACGGTTCCTGACGGGATGGCGTTTGGAAAACGGTCATCACTTGGGCGCTGTGGCCATTACATTGGCTGATGGGTGGAAAACCTATTGGCGCAGCCCCGGAGATGGCGGGCTTGCGCCTGAACTGACGCTCGGGCGCTCCAGTGCTATCGAGGGGGCTTGGATGCATTTCCCTCGGCCCGAAGTGATCTTCACCGCAGGCACTCCCAATATTGGCTATCGTCAGAATGTGATCTTTCCCATTGAACTGGATTTGGTCGATGGCGCAGGAGATGTGGCTTTTTTCGCAGAGTTGCATATCGGTGTCTGCGACGAGATTTGTATGCCCGTCACCCTCGAACTCGAAGGGGTTTTGAATGCTTCGGGCGCGCAAGATCCAGTGATTGCCGCCGCGCTTGCAGACCAACCCACACCTGCGTCCGAAATCGGTGCGGGTCCAGCGCGATGTGACATCCGTCCGATTGCCGATGGGTTGCAGGTGACAATCTCGGCACGTCTGCCTGATCTTGGCGGGCCTGAGACAATGATGCTTGAACTGCCCATTCCCGATATGTGGATGTCACCGCCGATTTACGAACGACAGGCCCAAAATGTCACCGCCACCGCGGATCTGGTTCCACCCCAAGGCTTGCCCTTCATGCTAGAGCGTTCCGATCTGCGCATCACCTTTATCGGCGCTGAGCAAGCAATTGAGGTGATGGGCTGCGAAGCGGGTTAAGGCACAGCTTTGCGCACGGAACGCGCAAAGGCCAACCCCAAGCCCACGACCAGCACAAGCGCCCCCGCAGCAAAGACAAGGAAAGCGCCAAAGCCCGTGCTGGGTAAAATGGCACTGGCCCAACCCCATGCCGCGCCCGTCAAGACAGGCCCGCCAAGGACCAAAACCCACCAAACACTCACCGCGCCTGTGGCAAGGCCAAACAGGATGCCCGCCTGCCCCATGCGTCGCCGGGCCTGCAAGGCGCGCCGCATCGCCGTCACGCGTTTGCCCACATCCAATTGCAGCGCCAAAACCGCGGGCACGAGCAACAAGACGACAAACATTCCAAAGCCCAAACCATAGACCAAAGTGATCACGGTCGGCTTGAGGAATTGCGCCTGTGACGAGGTTTCAAACAGCAAAGGCGCAAGGCCCAGAACCGTGGTGAGCGTGGTCAGCAACACAGGGCGCAAACGATCACAGGCCGCATCGACAATAGCAGGGATCAAACCGCGCTCTTTGGCGTATTCATCCACGGTCGACACCAAGACGATGGAGTCGTTGATGATGATACCCGTCATCCCAATCAGACCCACCACCGTAAACATCGACAACGGCACATCCCAATGCCAATGGCCAAAAATCGCGCCCGTCAATCCAAAGGGAATGACGGATAACACCACCAAAGGTCGCGTCCAACTGGCGAAAATCCATGCAAGCACGATGTAAATACCGACCATACAGGCCATGAACCCAAGCAAAGCGTCATCTAGGAAATCGCGTTCTTGCTCGGCCAAGCCCGAGAGGATGGTTGTCACCCCGTATTGCGCCTCAAGGCGCGGCAGAATGTCATCACGCAGCGTGCTCATGATTTCTTCGGCACGGGCTGGATCATCCTCTGATAAATCGCCCGTAACCGACACCACACGCTGCCCATTTTCACGGCGGATCGTGGAAAACCCAACCCGTGTCTCCACCGAGACGATATCCGCCAAAGGCACATAATTGCCCGCGCCATCGCGCAGCAACATCCGATCTAGGAAATCTGCGGTCAGCTCGCTTTCGGGCAATTCCACCCTGATCGTGGCCGTGCGCAAACCTTCTGGAAAGCGCGCCGCCTCAACGCCACCCAAGCGATTGCGCAAGATGCGACCGAGGTTTTCGATTTCAAACCCCAAAGCCTCGCCCCGTGGGGTCAAGGACAAGCTCAACTCTTGACGATCATAGGGCAGATCATCTGTCAGGGCGGACACCTCAGGGAAAGGCAAGAGCGCCGTTTTCACGGCTTGTGCCGCTGCTTTCAACACATCGCTAGAGGCACCAGCGATTTGCACATCAATCGCATCCCCCCCTGGCCCGCCACGCCATCCGCGAAAGCTGACCTCCTCGACCATCGGTGTTTGGCGCAATTCGCTTTGCAAATCGGCAACAAAGGCGAAGGATGAATAGGGGCGCAGATCAGGGTCGATCAACTCTATCGAGATGGACCCCAAAAGATTGGAGTCCTTGCCATCCGCAGATGCCAAACGGCCGCCCGTGTTGCCGCCGATTTCAGCCAAAACATAAGCCGTGGGATCACGGCCATGCTCGGCCGCATAACGCGCCGCAACTGCCGCAACCGCGCGCTGCATCTCGGCCAACATTTCAAGACTGTCATCACGCGAAGCCCCGTCTAGCATGGCGAAATTGCCAGAAACGGAGCTCAACTCAGGCGCGTTAAAAAAGCGCCATGTCACATCACCGCGCAGGAAACTGGCCGCCTGCGTTGCCAAAAGAAGCAGCATCAGCGCAATCACGGGATAGCGCGCCTTTACCGCAAACCCAATGAAGTTGCGGAAGTAGCGCTCGCGCAGATACTCAAACCAGCGGTTCACAAACCGTGAGGGTCGATCATACCATGCATCTTTGGCCGTTGCCGCCAAAGCATGGGACATATGATTGGGCAGGATCAGGAAACATTCCACAAGACTTGCCGTCAGCACCACGATGACGGTGAAAGGAATATCGGCAATCAGATCACCAAAGCGCCCGCCGATAGCCGCAAGACCCGCGAAGGCCAAGATTGTGGTCAAGGTCGCCGCGAAAACGGGTGACGCCATGCGCCGCGCTGCGGTTTCAGCAGCGGTTACAGGGTCTTCGCCAAGGCTGCGATGGCGGTAATCCGCGTGTTCCCCCACCACGATTGCATCATCCACCACGATGCCCAATGTAATGATCAGCGCAAAAAGCGAGATCATGTTCAGCGTCAGACCTGCCGCATACATCAAGGCAACCGCCGCCAGCATCGCAACAGGGATACCTGCCGCCACCCAAAACGCCGTGCGCGCATTGAGGAATAAGAACAACAGCGCCAGAACCAGCGCCAGTCCCGTTAGACCATTGGACAGCAAGATATTCAAACGGCCCGAGATAAACTCCGCTCGCGTGCGGATCAGATCAATCTGCACATCCTTTGGTAAGGTTGCCTCCATCTGCGCAGCCACGGCCTCCACCTGCGCTTGGATTGCAATGGCATCCCCCTTATCAGAGCGATCCACACGCACCGTCATCGCGGGATTTCCCGCCACGAAATAGGCGCTGTCGCGATCGACTGCCAATTCGACCACGCGGGCCACATCCCCGATTGAAACGGTGCGCCCATTGGGATCACGGATCAGCGCAATAGCGGCAATTTCTTCGGCACTGCGCTTGGCCGTGCCTGCGCGGACGCGAGCATTTGCACCGTCCACGGCACCTGCAGGCGCGCTGTCCACCTCAGCGGCGATGGCCGCAGCAATATCGGCCATCGAAATATCATATTGGATCAAGCGCACACTTGGCACTTCCACCAAAATCTCTGGAGCGGCCACGCCGCGAATGGTTGTGCGCGTGACCCCTTGCTCAAAAAGCCGCGCCACAAACTCATCCGCAAAACGCGCCAGTTGCGCGGGTGCAACGGGACCTGTGATCACCACATCGGTCACGCGATCACGCCATATGCCGCGCCGCACTTCGGGGGTATCAGCGTCTTGCGGCAAATCCGTCACGCTGTCGACAGCCTGCTGCACATCATCTGCGGCGCGGGCCATATCCCAGCCTGGCTCAAATTCCAAACGCAGGCTTGCCACACCTTCGCGCGCGGTGGCTTGGGATGACACAACCCCGTCAATCGCCAGTAAAACGGGTTCCAAAACACCCACAATGGCCAGATCAACATCTTCGGCCCCTGCGCCGTCCCATCGCGCTGTGATATCGATATCATCTACAACCACATCAGGAAAAAACTGCGCGCGCATATTCGGCAGGGCAAAAAGACCCACACAGATTAACGCCACCAAAACCAGATTGGCCGCAGTGCGATGCCGCGTGAAATAGGAGAGGATGCCCGAAGCCTGAGACGGAAGCGCCCGCATCGTTTAGCCCCCCATACGATCTTCAAGCCGCGCCACCACCCCACTGGGCACGCGCGGTTGGTTCAACTGATCCAAAAGCCGCGCTTTGACATCATCTGGCATGAAAGAACTGCCCTCGACAAAGGCGATCAGCCGCGCGCGGCGTTCAGGGTCAAGCGCAACCTCCGCCTCGGGTGGGGTTGCAAGAGCGCCACTTGGATCAGGGCGCAGCGGATCAACCTTGATGCCAGCCCCCAAAACAGGCGTGCGGGCCGCTACGATTTCACGCCCTATCAATGCATCCGCGCGGAAAATGACATCATCGCCTTGACGGCGCAGCAAGGTAACCTCTGCTTCTTCAAGACGATCATCTTCACCCAGAACCAAAACCCGCGTTCCATCCGAAAGAGCCGTGGCAGGTGCGATCATAACATTGTCCAAAGCAGGTTCGGTCAAATGCACGGTCACAAAATCGCCAGCCTGTAACCCGCCTGGGCGCAGCACGTCAGCAAACAGCAATCGCCCCGTCTGGCCCGCACCGACCGCACCGCTTTGACGGGTGAAACGTGCGGGCAGGGTCAAAACTTGGTCACCAAGATCAAGGCGCAACTCGACATCCAAGGGCGGAAGCGCACCATCATCTTGCACGAGCCGTGCATATTGTGCGGTCGAAAGGCGGAAGGCCACTTCCAATTGATCGGGGTCGATCAGGCGACCAAATTGCTCATTTGCGCTCAAAAGCCGCCCTTCTGCGAGATCGACCTCCGAAAGCACACCCGCGAAACCTGCGCGAATTTCCGTGTCGGCCAATTGACGTTCTGCATCGGCCAAGGCCTGCCTGCGGGCCAATGTGGCTTGACTGGCCGAGGCGACCGCCAATTCTGCTGCCTCCACTGCGGTCAGGCTGCCCACACCCCGCTCGGCCAAGTCGCGCGCACGTTCTAACGCGCGGCGGCGCAGCGCCTCTTGCGCGATGGCATCGGCCAACTCTGCTGCGGCCGTGTCGCGCGCCCATTCTGCCTCGGCAGGATCAATCCGCACCAACAGTGCCCCTGCCTCAACCCGTCCGCCCTCGCGGAAATTTGGCGCCAATTCAACAACACGCCCCCCAACAGCCGCACGCAATTCCAAGCTGCGGCGTGGCAAAATTTCACCAAAAACGGTCAATTCCGGGCGCAGGCTTTGCGGGGTCAGGGTCAGCACCTCAGCGGCAAAAACGCGTTCACGAACAGGGGGTGCAAACCCATCATCCGACATACGCGCCTGCAAAGAGGCCCAGATTGCACCAACAGCCAAAGACAAAAGCCCGAAGGTGACGGCGCTCAGAAACAGACCCGTTAACGCCCGATTGAAAAACTTCATAAAATGACCGCCTCAGCAGAAATGCACATTCCAAAGATAGCGCAGGAAGCTCCGATGAAAATAGCGTGGCATAGTGACCCTATCTTTCTTCTGAAACGCCCCAGATGGTCACTTCCGGCGCCGATGCTCCTCCAAGCGCGGCAAGATTTCAACAAAATTGCAGGGGCGGTGTCGATAATCCAACTGCCAGCGCAAGATTTCGTCCCATGCATCGGCACAGGCGCCCGAACTTCCAGGCAAAGCAAAAAGATACGTGCCTTGGCACACTCCGCCCGTGGCGCGGGATTGAACGGCGGATGTTCCGATCTTTTGCATCGAGATCATCGTGAAAACCGTGCCGAAGGCTTCGATCTCTTTTTCGTAAACATCCCGATGCGCCTCGACCGTTACATCGCGCCCCGTCAAGCCTGTGCCACCAGTGGTCAAGATCACATCAACCGAAGGATCAGCGCACCATGCGCGAAGCTTCTCGGCAATGTCCTGACGCTCATCCCGCAACATCTCGCGATGGATCAGATGATGGCCCGCTGATGTGATCCGATCTTGCAAAAGATCGCCCGATTTATCCTGAGATAAATCGCGCGTGTCCGACACGGCAAGAACCGCAATACCAATGGGAATGAATGGGCGTGTCTCGTCAATGCGGCTCATGTGCGGCCCTCAAGAGTGGCTTTCAACTTCAACAGATCAGCCCAAGCCTCGCGTTTCAGCAAGGGGATGGCCATCAAACGCTCTGGCGCATAAATGGGGAATGCAGGGCAAATATGCGCCCGTGCTGTTACGGTTTGGTCCGCCTCGCGCAACCGTTGCAGCCCCGATTTTCCGAGAACCGCAGCACAGGCCCCATTGCCCAGAAGAACCACCGCCTTTGGCGCACGCAGGGCAATGTGGCGCAACAAGAAGGGACGCAACACGTTGTGTTCGGCCTCGGTGATGGGCCGATCCTGCGGCATCCGCCACGGTGAGACATAGGCGACGTAAAGCGCCGCCTTTGGCAGCTCTGCATTGCGCGACAGTCCAACCGCAGCAAACATCGCGTCAAACAGCTTGCCCGCTTCATCGCTAAAGCCCTGACCTGCCTCATCATCGGCACGGCTTGGGGCCTCGGCAATGACCATCACATCAGCCTCGGGATTGCCCTGAGAAAAAATCATGTTCCGCGCACCGTTGCGCAGATCGAGGCCGTGGAAATCCGCCATTGCCGCGCGCAAAGAATCCAAGGAAGGGGCGGTTTGTGCCGCCGCTTCGGCCGCTTTGGCCAAATCCGAAACGGTGGCAGGCTTTGGTGCAGGCGCAGGCTGTGCGGCTTTTGGCGCAAGTGGTGCGGGCTTGGCTTCAGGCTCCAGATCAAAACGGTTGATCGGTTCCTCCGCCAACGCATCGGCAACGCCTAAATCCACTTGCCAGCTCAATGCGGCAAAAGCGTCCCAATAGTCCATCTGATCAAGATCGTTGCGCATGGTTGCAATGCTACTGCCAGCGCGCGGTGAGGTAAATGGGCGATAGCACCCGCGCAAACCTTGGGTTGTGTCTGCCCCCAAAGACAGCCTATAAGCGGCGCAGTCGAATATAAAGGCAGATCAGGGGAGGCCCGATGTCGTTTCGCCAAAACCACCTCTTAGGTATCGAAACACTTGCCCCTGACGAAATCGTTACAGTTCTTGATCTCGCGGATCGCTACGCTGAATTGGAGCGTGGCGATGATAAACATGGTGACGCCCTACAAGGGCTGACCCAGATCAATATGTTTTTTGAGGCCTCTACCCGCACCCAAGCCAGTTTTGAATTGGCGGGCAAACGTCTTGGCGCCGATGTAATGAATATGGCCATGGCCGCCTCTAGCCTGAAAAAGGGTGAAACGCTGATTGATACGGCGCTGACGCTGAACGCGATGCATCCCGACCTCTTGGTTGTGCGTCATCCCCATTCAGGCGCGGTGAACCTCTTGGCGGAAAAGGTGAACTGCGCGGTTCTGAATGCAGGTGATGGCAAGCATGAACACCCAACCCAAGCCCTATTGGATGCGCTGACCATTCGCCGCGCCAAGGGGCGGTTGCACCGCCTCAACATTGCCATATGTGGCGACATTGCCCATAGCCGCGTGGCGCGCTCAAACATCCTGCTGCTTGGGAAAATGGAAAACCGTATCCGCTTGATCGGCCCTCCCACGTTGATGCCTGCGGGCGTCAGCGAATGGGGTGTAGAGATGTATGATGATATGCAGGCGGGGCTTGCAGGCTGCGATGTGGTGATGATGCTGCGCCTTCAGAAAGAGCGGATGGATGGCGCATTTATTCCATCGGAGCGGGAATATTATCACCGCTTTGGCCTTGACGCCGAAAAGCTGAGCGCCGCCAAGGATGATTCAATTGTGATGCATCCCGGCCCGATGAATCGCGGGGTTGAGATTGACGGGACAATCGCCGATGACATCAACCGTTCGGTGATCCAAGAGCAGGTCGAAATGGGCGTTGCCGTGCGGATGGCAGCGATGGATTTGCTTGCGCAAAACTTGCGCGCCAGACGGGCCGAACGGGGGAGGCAGATATGAGCATCCTTTTTGAAAACGCTCGCCTGATTGATCCTGAGGCAGGAACCGATAGCCTCGGTTGGCTTTTGGTCAAAGATGGGCAGATCGCCGCAAAAGGCCAAGGCCGCCCAACCCCAAAAGCCACGCGTGTCGTGGATTGCGCAGGCGCGTGCCTGGCTCCAGGTCTGGTCGATATCGGCGTGAAAATCGGTGAACCAGGTGAACGGCATAAGGAAAGTTTCCGCAGCGCGGGGGCTGCCGCGGCGGCGGGTGGCGTAACCACCATTGTCACCCGTGCGGACACCACACCCCCGATTGATACGCCCGAAACCCTCGAATTCGTGCGCCGCCGTGCCCAAGATGCAACTGCGGTCCGCATCCTGCCCATGGCCGCCCTGACAAAGGGCCGCGAAGGGCGCGAGATGACCGAACTGGGGTTTCTTCTCGATGCTGGGGCTGTGGCCTTTGGCGATGGCGACCAAGTGCTGCGAGACAATAAGGTTCTAAGCCGCTGCATGGTCTATGCCCGCAGTCTTGGCGCGTTGATCGTGGGCCACCCGCAAGACCCTGTCCTGTCCGAAGGTGCGGCGGTGACCTCAGGCAAATTCGCCTCGCTAAAAGGCCTGCCCGCCGTTTCCCCTATGGCCGAACGGATGGGGCTGGAGCGTGACCTTGCCTTGGTCGAGATGACAGGCGTGGCCTATCACGCGGATCAGATTTCCACCGCAAAATCCTTGCCCGCCCTGCGCCGCGCGAAAGAGGCAGGGCTGAACGTGACGGCAGGAATTTCAATCCACCATTTGACGCTGAATGAATTTGACGTGGGCGATTACCGCACCTTCTTCAAGGTCAAGCCGCCCCTGCGTGCCGAGGAAGACCGCGTGGCGATGGTGGAAGCTTTGCGCGAGGGGCTGATCGATATCATCTGCTCCATGCACACGCCGCAAGATGAAGAAAGCAAGCGCCTACCCTTTGAGGCCGCCGCAAGCGGGGCGGTTGGCTTGGAGACATTATTGCCCGGCGCGCTGCGCTTGCATCATGGGGCGGGGATATCATTGCCCCATTTGTTCAAGGCGCTGTCGCTCAATCCCGCGCGCCGTTTTGGGCTGCAAGGTGGCAGTCTTGCTGATGGGGCAGTGGCGGACTTGATCCTGTTTGATCCCAATCGTCCCTTCGTGCTGGATCGCTTCGCCCTTCAGTCGAAATCAAAAAACACCCCCTTTGATGGCGCGCGCCTGCAAGGCGTGGTCTTGGCAAGCTACGTCAACGGCGCGTGCATCTACGAACGGACGGGGGCATGACAGAGTTTAGCCTTATCCAATTGGGTCTGGTCGGGCTTGCCGCTTATGGGCTGGGCTCGGTCCCCTTTGGGCTTGTCATGGCACGGCTTTTTAAATTGGGTGATTTGCGCAGCATCGGCTCGGGCAATATCGGTGCCACCAATGTCTTGCGGACAGGTAATAAACTGGCCGCTTTTTTGACCTTATGCTTGGACGCGGGCAAGGGTGCGATTGCTGTTCTAATCGCGCGCGCCCTTTTTGACGATAAGGCCGCGCAAATCGCGGGTGGGGCCGCTTTTCTTGGCCATTGCTTCCCGATCTTTATTGGCTTCAAGGGCGGTAAGGGCGTTGCAACATTTCTCGGCACGCTTTTGGCGCTCGCTTGGCCTGCTGGAATTGCTGCCTGCGCCACTTGGGCGCTCGTGGCAGGCATATTCCGCATCTCCTCCCTTTCGGCCCTTGTGGCTGCGCTGCTGTCACCTGTCTTTGTGGTGATTTTTGGCTACCCGAACACAGCCTTGGTCACGGTGATTTTGGCCGCGCTGATTTTCAACCGCCATCACGCCAATATCAAAAGGCTGTTGGCGGGAACTGAACCGAAAATCGGCCAAAAATCCTGATCAATATTTATAGTCTTCGTAAATCCGCGTCAGATCACCGCCCCAATCGCCGTAATAGCGTTCCAGCAATTCATCGGCGGGGGTTTTGCCGCTGTCCAAACTTTCTTTCAACGCATTGAGGAAATGCGTCTCATCAGGCACAAGCCCGCCCGCACCCGCGCGCGCACGGGCTTTGAGACCCGCCTCCGACAAGGCCACGACATCGCGGGCCAGATCAAGCATCTTGATCCCATGCGTCTGCGCCGCAAGCCCATCCACAGATGCGGCCACACGCAGCGCATCACGGGTTTCGGCATCCCAACCCTTCACCAAATCCCATGCGGCGTCCAAACTGGATTGATCATACATGAGGCCAACCCAAAACGCAGGCAGCGCACACAGCCTGCGCCAAGGTCCACCGTCTGCTCCGCGCATTTCGATGAATTTTTTCACCCGCGCCTCAGGGAAAATCGTGGTCAAATGGTCTGCCCAATCTGACAGGGTTGGCACCTCACCAGGCAGAGCGGGCAGCTGACCTTTGAGAAAATCGCGGAAGGATTGACCAAGCGCGTCAATGTAAACCCCATCGCGATAGACAAAATACATCGGCACATCGAGGGCGTATTGCACCCAAGCCTCAAATCCAAAGCCCTGTTCAAAGACAAAGGGCAACATTCCCGTGCGCGCTGGATCAAGATCGCGCCAGACGCGCGCGCGCCAAGATTTATGGCCATTGGGCTTGCCATCCAAAAACGGCGAATTGGCGAACAGGGCGGTGGCCACGGGCTGCAGCGCCAAAGCCACGCGCAGCTTTTGCACCATATCCGCCTCGGACCCAAAATCGAGATTCACCTGAACGGTGCAGGTGCGATACATCATGGTCTTTCCCATGGTTCCCACCTTATCCATATAACCAGTCATCAACCGATAGCGCCCCTTGGGCATCATCGGCATCTGATCGTGACGCCAAATCGGGGCTGCACCCAAACCAATGAACTCCACCCCGATTTTATCGGCCACTTCGCGCACTTCGCGCAAATGTTGGTTCACCTCGTCACAGGTCTGGTGAATTGTCTCCAAGGGTGCGCCAGAAAGCTCCAACTGGCCGCCTGGCTCAAGACTGACATTCGCGCCATCTTTGGTCAGTCCGATGATATGATCGCCCTCCATCACAGGCGACCATCCAAATCTGTCGCGTAGCCCCTCAAGAACAGTTTTGACCGAGCGGGGCCCTTCATAGGGCAGCGGGTTCAGACTGTCGCGACAATAGCCAAATTTTTCATGCTCCGTGCCGATACGCCATAAGTCGCGCGGCTTGCAGCCTGCCGCCAAATACGCGGCCAATTGGCTTTCATGTTCAATTGGGCCACCGCCCTCTTGAGGTATCGACATGGGCGCTGCTCCCGCTTCACTTATGATTGCACACTCATGCGCAACTGGCCCGCTTGGCCATCGGTGTCAAGTCCACGCGTCCAGAGAATATGCGTGCCCTCCTTATTCTTGTCGCGTGCCGCGATCAGAGCCGCCACGGACAGCTTGGGCAAAGCCGCAAACCCATCGACCAAGACCTCCGCCCCTTGGGCATCCAATGGGATTGCAAGCATTCTGTCATGGGTTTTCAAAACCCACGCCAAGCCCTGATCTGCTTCTTTGCGCAAAGCAAGACTTTGCAGGTCGTCCAAATCCACCGCCCCGCCCCAAACGGGCCCCATATACGCGATGCGGCCCTCAACCAGACGAACCACGCCTGCGCCTTGACCCGTGGATGCAAACCGCGCGCGGCGCAGTGCAACAAAGCCCGTTATCAGGGCCAAAACCAAAACAACCCATCCGACACCAGCCAAAATAGGGCTCGGACGGGTGATCAACCACAGTGCGACACCCGCAACACAGGCGGCCAGTATCGTTTCGGCATAGCGCAGAAATAACACACGCAATTCAGGCCGGATCATGATGCCAATCCCCCAGATGTGATTGAAACAAGGTCAATAGCGCCACCGCCGCCGTATCGGCACGCAGAATGCGAGGTCCCAAACTGACGGGTGTGACAAAGGGATATTGCGCCAATCGTGCCCGCTCCTCGGCAGAAAACCCGCCCTCAGGGCCTATGAGCAAGGCCCATTTTGTCTGATCTTCGCGTCCTTCCAAGGCGGCAGCCATCCCCACGCGCGCCTCATCAGCCCAAATGATCTGGCGTTCGTGTGGCCAATCCCCAAGCAGCCGATCCAACCGCATCAATTCGGTCACCTCAGGGACGAAAGTGCCGCCGCATTGCTCGGCCGCCTCTATCGCATGGGCTTGCAAACGGTCTTGCCTGATCCGTTCTGAATTGGTGAATTCCGTTTGCACAGGAATGATCCGCGCGGCGCCCATCTCGGTGGATTTCTCCACGATGAAATCGGTGCGCGCCTTTTTGATCGGGGCGAACAGAACCCACAGATCGGGCGGCACCTGCAGATCACGGGTCTTTTGCTTGCAAAGCAATCGCCCCGCACGCTTATTGGCCTCGCGCACTTCAGCAAGAAATTCGCCATCACGTCCGTTGAACACAAGAATTTCCGCACCAACCGAAAGGCGCATGACCGCAAAAAGATAATTCGCCTGATCCCGCGCAAGAGAGAGTGTTTGCGCTTGGCCAAGGGGCTGGTCTAGGTAAATACGTATCTTAGCGGTTTGGGACATGAGGGGATCATATGAGCGCAGATAACCAAATGCCAGAGGGTCGCGTGCAAGACGCGGATGACGGCAATTGGGTCGACACCCGCGCTCCGTCCATGATGCGGCCCTATTTGCGGCTGTCCCGTGCAGACCGCCCAATCGGCACATGGCTTTTGCTGCTGCCCTGTTGGTGGGGGCTGGCATTGGCGGTGGCCGCAGACCCTGCAGGCGGCACAGTCTATGATCTATGGATTGCGGTGGCCTGCGCGATGGGGGCGTTTTTGATGCGTGGTGCAGGCTGCACATGGAACGACATCACGGACCGTGAGATTGACGCAAGCGTGGCACGCACCCGCTCGCGCCCATTGCCATCTGGGCAAATTAGCGTGAAGGCCGCGATGATATGGCTGGTCGCGCAAGCGCTGATATCCTTTGCTATTTTGCTGAGTTTCAAATCAGCGGCCATTTGGCTTGGTGTGCTCGCCCTGCTGCCTGTTGCGGTTTATCCCTTCGCCAAGCGCTTCACATGGTGGCCGCAAGTCTTTCTTGGCATCGCCTTCAATTGGGGTGCGCTCTTGGCATGGGCCGCACATCAAGGCAATCTCACGCTTGCGCCGATCTTGCTCTATCTCGCGGGTATCGCTTGGACCCTATTCTACGACACGATCTATGCGCATCAGGATCGCGAAGACGATGCGCTGATCGGGGTGAAATCCACCGCACGGCTCTTTGGCGAAAAATCGGCGCTGTGGCTTTGGGGCTTTTTGATCCTCAGCACGGTTTGCGCCGCTGCGGCAATCGGGATCACACTGACGGGTTTGCCCCTGATCTTGGGGCTCTGTGGTGTTATGGGATTTGCCGCTCATATGATCTGGCAAATGCAGCGTCTCGACATTCATGATGTGGAGCGCTGCTTGCTGCTTTTTCGCAGCAACCGCGATGCAGGACTGATCTTTGCGCTATTTCTTGCCATCGCCGCATGGCTGTGATTGATCCTCACGAGTTTAACATTTAAGCCTTGCTTAGGCCAAAATCGGATGTGCTAAAGCGACTATGAAATTGACTTCCAACCTTGCCGGCGTGTTGACCTTTGTGGTTGCGGGCTGTCTCTCTTATCTCGTGGCCTACGCGGCGGCGGTGTCGACAGAAAATCGTTCTGTCGCAGCGGTGGAGCAGCGCTTGGCGCAATCGGGTATCGAATGGGTCACGCTGCACGGGGATGGGTTGCAAGTGCATCTTGGCGGAGAGGCCCCTAACGAGGCCGCCCGCTTCCGCGCCCTGACCCAAGTGGCCGCTGTGATTGATGATGAACGGATCATTGATCACATTACGGTGGCCGACCCGACAGGGATCAAAACCCCTGATTTTCTGCTTGAGATGCTGCGCAACAGTGATGGCATTTCAATGATTGGCCTGATCCCCAACGATGCCGATGGCGAAACCATCGCGGCGCGGATTGCCGATATCACCAACGGGGTTGAAGTCGCAAATCTAGTTGAAACCGTGGAATTCCCCAAACCTCAAGGATGGGATGCGGCGCTGGAATATGGCCTGCGGGCACTGCGGCTTTTGCCGCGCTCGAAAGTTTCGGTGACAGCAGGCAAGGTGACCGTTACAGCGGTGGCCGATAGCACGTCAGAGCGCGACAGCGCCTTGTCGCGCTTGCGCAGCTACCCCCAAACGGGGCTCGAGATCATCATTGATATTTCCGCCCCGCGTCCAGTTATAACCCCTTTCGCCTTTCGCATGACCCGTGAGGATGACACAGCCACACTTGAAGTCTGTTCTGCCGATAGCGAGGCAAGCGCCGCGCGCATCCTAAGGGCTGCCCAAGCGGCGGGCTTGGCCCCAGATCAAACCTGCGATGTCGGTCTTGGGGTTCCATCGACCGAATGGGCGCGCGCAATTGAAGTCGCGATCGCGGCTCTGGCACAACTCGGCGATGGGACGCTGACCTTTTCAGATGCGGATGTAAGTTTGATTGCCAAGGCAGGCACAGCGCAACGCGACTTTGATCGTGTGGTGGGCGAATTGGACCGCAACCTGCCCGATCTTTTCTCGCTCCAAGCAACCTTGCCGCCCACACCGCAAGGCGATGGTGTCCAAGAAGAACCAGAATTCATCGCCAGCCTGTCTGAAACAGGTGCCGTTCAATTGCGGGGCCGCCTGCCAGATGCGCAACTCGCAGCCGCCAACCAGGCCTATGCACAAGCGCTATTTGGCCGTGAGAATGTCGATATGGCCACCAATTTAGATGCAACACTGCCAGAAGGTTGGTCCGTGCGCAGTCTGGCAGGGCTAGAAGCCCTGTCCATGCTGCATGATGGCGAAATTCTATTGACCCCCGCAAAACTGTCCATCAGCGGCAGAGCTGCCGCGCGGGGTGATATTGAGGGGATCTCGCGGCTCTTGTCCGACAAATTGGACGGGGCAGCATTTGACGTGAATGTCACACTCGATACCAGCCTCGCACCCGAACCAGAGTTGATGGCCCCTGAAACCTGCATCGCACGGATCAATGGGCTTTTATCGGAAACAAAGATCACCTTTGATCCTGGCTCCATCGAGATCAATGCGCGCAGCGGCGAAATCTTGGACCGATTGGCCGAAATTTTACCCGATTGCCGCCATGTTGAGATGGAAATCGGTGGCCACACAGACAGCCAAGGGCGCGAGGAGATGAACCTGACCTTGAGCCAAGCGCGTGCAGATGCCGTGTTGAATGGGCTGTTGGCCCGCCGTATCTTGGTCTCTAACCTTTCAGCGCGCGGCTATGGCGAAACCAACCCCATTGCCGATAATGAAACGGAGGAAGGGCGCGAGAAAAATCGCCGGATCGAGTTTAAATTGGTCGATCGCAGCACTGTTGAAAATGATCCGTCCGAAACCGCGCAGGACACCGAAACGCCAGAAGGCGAGGAAACGCCAGAATGAACCGCACAGAATTCATTATCGCCATCACGATTATCTTAATCCTCGCTTTTGCGATGGGATGGTTTGCCAATTGGTTGGTGCATCGCATGACACGCGTGTCAGATGCCGATGTCAATGAGTTGGAACGCCTTGCATCCGATCTCCATGACGCAGAGGAGTTACGCGATCAAGCCATCACCTATATCGAGCAACGCGAAAGTGAGCTTACCGCACAATTGGCGCAGGTGGAGGCAGAGTTGCGCACCACGATGGAGGGATTGCGGGACGCACGCCGCGAAAATGATGATTTGCGCAGCAGATTAGAAAAAGCCTGAAATCAGCTTTTTTTCCACGCGGCTAGCGCCGCCTCATCCTCGTCTTTGGCTTCGACCCAATCCGCGCGCCCATCATGGCGCGCTTCTTTTTTCCAAAACGGTGCGCGGGATTTGAGGTAATCCATCAAGAAATCCGCGCTTTCAAATGCCGCCTTGCGATGGGGGGAGGCGGTCGCAACCATCATGATCTTCTCGCTCGGTGCGAGAACCCCGTAACGGTGGATAATTAACACACGCACCAACGGCCATCGTGCCATCGCTTCCTTGGCAATATGCAACAGCGCCTTCTCCGTCATGCCCGCGTAATGCTCGATTTCCATATGGGCGAGCGGTTCTTCGGGCAGGTCGCGCACCACCCCCGTAAAACTGACCACCGCCCCTGCGCCCTGTGCGGCGGCGGCAAATGCGTTGACTTCAGCGCCAAGATCGAACGCAGCACTTTGCACGCGGATGTCGATGGACATGGGTCTCACCCCCCAGTCATGGGTGGGAAAAAGGCGATCTCTTGCGCATTGGCAATCGGGTGATCCATATCGACCAACTCCTGATCCACTGCCGCTCGAATGCCCGCGAGGTCCGAGAAGACCAG
Source organism: Rhodobacteraceae bacterium XHP0102 (assembly GCA_025751475.1). Lineage (GTDB taxonomy): Bacteria > Pseudomonadota > Alphaproteobacteria > Rhodobacterales > Rhodobacteraceae > M30B80. The sequence continues at coordinate 53,735 of JAOWLD010000001.1, read as the reverse complement.
ATCATGCGCCTCGGATTGACGTCTCAGTTCGGCCACCAATTCGATCACCGTGGACGCGCCGCTCGCAATCGTTTCGCGATCCGTTCCCAAGCGCTCACGCAGCCAAGCAAAATATCGGACTTCTACCATCACTTACCCTTTTTGGTCGCTCAGAAATGGCAAGGCTTTCAGAAAGTAATCAACGCCCGTAACCACCGTCAGACCCGCCGCAAGCCAAACCATCACCAGCCCTATCACAGCAAGGACATCGCGCAAGGCGTGCAGACTGAGCGTGGTGAAGGAGTGATTGGCCTGCATATTATGTTCGGCAATCGCCCATAAGAACAACAACACAATCGCAACCATCTGGGCCATGGTTTTCCATTTGGCCAATTTGGTCACTTTCAGCCGCCCTGCATCTGCCCCCAAAAATTCGCGCAACCCAGACACAAAGACCTCGCGAAACAGGATCAAAACCACGGGGCAAAGCAGCACCATGGTCAGATCAAATAGGCCGACCAAGACGGCCAAAGCGATCACAACCATCGCCTTGTCTGCAATAGGGTCAAGCATCGCTCCAAACCGCGACACCTGCGCCCATTTGCGCGCCAGATAACCATCCAGATAATCTGTCGTGGCCGCCGCGATAAACAAGATCAACGCCACCCAATCTGCCAAGGGGCGGGGAAAAATGGCAAAGGCCAAGCCGACCGCAATCGCGGCAAACAGACGAAGCACCGTCAGAATATTTGGAAGCGTCCATGTCATGAGCGTAGTCTTACTCGCTCATGATCCATCATGGAAGAAGGCATAAATGGTTTCTGCAATGCGATCCGAAATGCCCTCCACCGCTTTCAAATCGGCCAAATCCGCGCGCGCCACCGCCTTTGCACTTCCAAAATGGGCCAAAAGCGCGCGCTTGCGCGTGGCCCCAATGCCTGGCACCTCGTCTAGCGGGGTTGTCCCAATGGCCTTCGACCGTTTGTCGCGATGCGCGCCAATGGCAAAGCGATGTGCCTCATCGCGCAGACGTTGGATGAAATAAAGCACAGGGTCATTGCGCCTAAGGGCAAAAGGTTGCCGACCCACGCGGTGGAATTCTTCCTTGCCTGCATCCCGATCCACGCCCTTTGCCACACCGATAAAGGGCAAATCATCAATCCCAAGCTCCGCCATGATCTGTGCCACAGCGCTCACCTGCCCTGCGCCACCGTCAATCAGCAACAGATCGGGCCAAGCCTCGGATTTTCGGTCTGGGTCTTCTTTCAACAGACGCTGAAAACGGCGGGTGAGCATTTCCTTCATCATGCCAAAATCATCCCCTGGGGTCAGATCATCGCCGCGGATGTTAAACTTCCGATATTGGCTTTTGAGCAAACCATCGGCCCCCGCCACGATCATTGCGCCAACAGCGTGCGCACCTTGGATGTGAGAATTGTCATATACCTCGACCCGTGCAGGCGGACCATCCAGACCAAAGGCTTCTGCGAGGCCCTGCAGCAGTTTCTTTTGCGTGGCACTTTCGGCCATGCGCCGCGCAAGGCTTTCACGCGCGTTTCGCAATGCGCCCTCGACCAACTCGGCTTTTTCGCCCCGCATGGGCACAAGGATCTCGACCTTGCCGCCACGCTTTTGTGCCAAGGCCGCCTCCATCAATGCGGTTTCTTCAAAACTCTGCGATAGGATCAATTGGCGCGGCGGCTCCTTGTTGTCGTAGAACTGTCCTAGGAACGCCTCCATCACTTCATCAGGCGACTCTGAGCCACCCAAACGCGGGTAATAATCATGGTTGCCCCAATTTTGATTGGCGCGGATAAAGAACACTTGAACACAGGCCTGCCCACCCTCCATGTGTAGCGCAATGATATCCGCCTCTTGCACGGTTTGGGGGTTGATACCTTGGCTGCCTTGCACCTGTGTCAACGCGCGGATGCGGTCACGCAGGGCGGCGGCGCGTTCATATTCCATGGCCTCTGCCGCATCATTCATTTGCGCCGCCAATTGTGCCTGTATCTCTGTGGAATGACCGCGCAAGAACCGTGCGGCATCGGCCACGGTGCCCGCATAATCGGCGCGGCTGATATAGCCCACACAAGGGGCCGAACAGCGCTTGATCTGGTAAAGCAGACAAGGCCGCGTGCGGCTGTCAAATGTGGTATCGCTGCAGTTGCGCAGCAAAAACACCTTTTGCAATTGGTTCAACGTGCGGTTGACCGCTCCCGCCGAAGCGAAGGGGCCAAAATATTGGCCTTTCTCGGTCTTGGCCCCGCGGTGCTTGCGAATTTGGGGAAAATCATGTGCCCCCCCGATCACGATATTGGGAAAGCTTTTATCATCCCGCAGCAGCACATTGTAACGCGGCTTAAGTTGCTTGATTAGGTTCTGTTCAAGCAGCAACGCCTCGGTTTCCGTGCGCGTGGTCAGGAACATCATCGAAGCGGTCTCGGAAATCATCCGCGCAATGCGTGCAGAATGGCCTGATGGTTTCGCATAATTCGAAACCCGCCGTTTGAGCGCCCGCGCCTTTCCAACATAAAGAACCCGGCTTTGCGCATCGAGCATTCGATACACGCCTGGACTATTGTCTAAGGTTCTCAAGTAGTCACGAATAACCTCATGCCCGACCCGCGCGGTGGCAGGGGCAGGGATTTGATTTATGCTCTCGTTTTCGGATTCGCTCATACTGCCTATCTTTGCCCTGATTCCAAATCGCGCTGCAACGAAGAGGCCCCAAATTCAAGGGAAAATGTATCCACGAAACCTGTGGATAAACCTGCGGAAAACCCTTGAAGCATCAGAAATTTTCTTTGTTTTTCGGCGCGTTCTGTGAATTGCTTAAATTTTAAGCAGTCAAATAACCATTTGAAAATATTATGAATTTTCTTTTGCAATATGCCAATGTCGTAAATTCGTCACCAAACCTTTACGCGAACGTTAATCACTTTGCTGCGGTGGACAACTTGCAATCATGTTCTAAAATAATACCTATTCCGTGCCGATAACATCGGGCGTGGCCCACGCAAGATGCTGCCCCCCATCCACAGCGATCATTTGCCCTGTCACAGCCTTGGCCTGCACCAGATAGAGCAAAGCATCTGTAATATCGTCCAAATCTGCACCGCGCTGTAAAATTGTAGCTTGGCGTTGTTTGGCGAAGGCTTCTGCGTCCTGACGCCCGCCGCGCAAAGTCGGTCCAGGCCCGATTGCATTCACGCGAATATCAGGTGCCAAATTCTGTGCGGCGGTTTTGGTGAAGGTCCAAAGCGCAGATTTTGCTAAAGTATAACTGACAAAATCAGGGGTCAGCTTGTGCACCCGTTGATCAATCATGTTGATGATCACTGATCTTGCACGTGGCTCACCTTGTGCATCTCTTTCGGCCTTCGGGGCTTGCGCAGCAAATGCTTCGGACAGAACCACGCTGGCCCGCAAGTTCGAATTCATATGCCGATCCCAACTTTCGCGGGTCAAACCACCAAAGGTGTCAAACTCAAAGATCGAGGCATTATTGACCAAGACAGAAAAATCCGCGCCAATTTTGCTGCGCGCCTCTGATAGCAAATTTTGGGTTTGCGCCTCGTCCAACAGATCGGCCTGAACCAAAACGGCCCTCTGGCCTTCTGCTTCAATCGCGTTTGCGGTGTCTTGCGCACCTTGGCGGGAAGAGGCGTAATGAACCGCAACATCATATCCCGCTTTTGCCAAGGCGATTGCCATTGCCTGACCCAAGCGCTGCCCCGCGCCTGTCACCAATGCTGCGGGCATATGTGATCCTCCGACTACTGCAACAAGAAGCTTACATAGCCGATATAGAGCGCCGCGAAGAGAAGTCCCACGGCGCGCCCCATGCGCCACCGCAAGAACACAAATGGGGCCAAGGCCAGTGAAGCCGCAAGCATCACCCAAAGGTCAAAGCGCAAAAACTCTATCGCAACAGGAACGGCCCCAAACCACGGTGCCACACCAAAAATGAACACCAAGTTGAAAATATTGGACCCAATCACGTTGCCCAAAGCAACATCGGCATGGCGGCGCAAGGCAGCCATCACCGAAGTCGCCAATTCAGGCAGGCTCGTGCCCAAAGCCACAAGGGTCAGACCAATCACCGCCTCTGACACGCCATAGGCCCGCGCAATATGTGTGGCACTGTCGATCAGCAAATCCGCCCCAAGCGGCAACCCGACCAAGCCCAAGCCAAGGTAAACCGCGATCTTCCACGAGGGCATGGACGGGTCGGCGCCTTCCAATTCTTCAGGCTCCGCCTCGGAGGCATCATCGGGTGAGCGTCCTACGATGGCATGACGGACCTGATCCCCCAAAATCAACAAAAACACTGCCAAGAGGATCAACCCGTGCCACCAGACAAATGGCCCGAAAAAAGCCAGCACGATGAAGACGAGGCTGGCACAAATCATCAAAACGTAATTTTTTCGTGTGTCGGAAACGCTGGGATCAAGCCCCGAGATCAGCGCCGGCAGCCCCAAAACCAGCAAGATATTGGCGATATTCGAGCCGACAACATTGCCCAAGGCCAAACCGCCCGCATCCACCAAAACAGCTTGGATGGACACAAGCAATTCAGGGGCGGAGGTTCCGAAGGCCACAATGGTCAGGCTGACGATCAGCGCCGAAATCCCCAAGCGCAGCGACAGGTTCACAGCCCCTCGCACCAGTGCATCGCCCGCCAGAACCAATATTACCAAGCCCAAGCCCGCCAAGGCAAAATGCGCGGTCATTCTGATTTATCCTTATCCATCGGATCACGCGGCCAGCGCGGTTTGCGGGATTTCAACTTGGGCAAGCGCAGTTTTCCAAACATGGCCAGAAGGGCCATGAAAATCAAAAACAAGCTGATAATCTTAAGCATCACGACCGCAACTCACCAAAATAGGCACAGGCCCGCGCGGACGGGTCACTTGCACAGCGCGGCTGAAAGGGGCAATGCGGCGGTAACATCATGCGCGTCATGTAGCTATCGCGCAGCGCGCAAACAAGGGTTTGCGCCAAGAAAACTTTGCTCAACACTGTGCCACGGACCGCGTGTAAGCTATGGGTGAGGTTGCGTGCGGAAACACCCGCGCAGCAAGGAGGGGGCCAAGATGCTGACCATCACCAAAGAGATCACCATCGCAGATTGGGAATTGACCGAAAGCTTCACCCGCGCCCAAGGGCCAGGCGGTCAGAATGTCAACAAGGTCTCAACGGCGGTGGAATTGCGCTTCGAAGCCGCCCGCTCCCCCCACCTGAGCGCTTCGGTGAAACGCCGATTGGCGCGCATCGCAGGGCAGAAATGGACAAAGGACGGCGCTGTGGTGATCTTTGTGCAAGACACCCGCAGCCAAACCCGCAACCGCGACATCGCCCGCGAAAGACTGGCCGAAATGATCCGCGCCGCCCTCGTCACCCCCAAACCCCGCCGCCCGACAAAACCCACCAAGGGATCGGTAGAACGGCGGATCAAAGCGAAGAAATTGCGCGCAGAGGTAAAGGCGGGACGGGGGAAAGTCGAGGGGTGAGCACATAATGAAGTTGCATTATGCATATTTATATTATCATATTGACGCATCATTTTATGGAGCGTCGATATGCACTACCAGAGTTTCGAAATCAGGAACTTTAAAGGTATCGAATACGCGGAACTAGAACTCTCCACCACGAAGAACGCAAGAGTGATTACTCTCGTTGGACTAAACGAGAGCGGCAAAACTACAGTGTTGGAAGCAATTCACTCCTTCGCTCCAGACATGAGCGCCGACACTGTCGTTGGAAACACCTCACGCGGTGGAACAAACAGCACAGGCGCGGTACCGCGCTCCAAAATTTCGTACTTTACTGGAGAAGTGTCCATTGCTGCCGTAGTTGGCCTCGATGACGGTGACTTGGATGCGATTGGCGAAGGCCTTCTTGAACACGACCTTCACATTGATCTTGGCGCAGTACCTCAGAATTTCAAATTTGAACGAGTTTCATCATACCAGAACGGCTCACCAGTAAATAACTTTTTTAGAATTGGTTTTCAGCCATTGGTCAAAAAACCAAGACAAAAGAAGTTTCGGAGCGCAACTAAAGATGAGCTTAATGCTGTAGCAAACACACTTCGTTATCTTATGCCAACCATCGCTTACTTTCCCACATTTGTCTTTGACTTCCCGGAAAGAATTTATCTTTCTGGCCGACCCCTAGATCGCAGAAATCTTTTCTACCGTTTACTTTTTCAAGATATTCTTGATTTTGGAGGCAAGGGCTTTCAGATCCAAGATCATATTACGGGCAGAATCCAACAAGACGGTTTTAAGCTTGAGTGGGCTGGCTTTATTCCATTCTTTAGAAAATCCACTGAGTGGGAGCAGATTGATCAGGTTGTAAGGCATGCCGCCCGCACAGTCAGCAAAGTTGTCTATTCAAAATGGAACGAAATATTTCATGAGGATCCAGGCAAGAAAGAAATAGAGATATCTTGGGACGCGGATGAAGGCCTGCAAACAAAAGATCAGCAAGAGAAGGGGATTAGTCCGACTGAACACGATATTTTCATTCAATTTCGCGTGAAGGATGGCGCGGACACATATCCAATCGAAACGCGCTCCCTTGGTTTTCGCTGGTTTTTCTCATTTCTGCTATTTACGCAGTTTCGCGCGGGAAGAAATAATGGGCGGCCTGTAATTTTTCTTTTGGATGAACCAGCATCAAACCTTCACGCATCCGCTCAACAGAAGCTAATTGAGAGCTTCCCGGAAATTGCTCGACCACCACACCATTTGATCTATTCAACACACAGCCATTACCTTGTTCATCCCCATTGGTTAGAACAAACCTACATTGTCCAGAATGAGCCTGCTCACGCATCAGGAAATTTGATCGACGAGGCTATGCTTGACGACGCCACCGTCAAAGTCGAAGTAACGCCATACAAACAGTTTATTTCGAAAAGCCCTTCAAAAACAATTTACTTTCAACCAATTATTGATCGGCTTTCAGTTGTGCCTTCACGCTTTGACATAGATGCTGCTGGTATTTTAGTGGAGGGCAAATCGGACTACTATATCCTGCAATACTTCAACCGAAGATATCTATCGGGGAAGCTTCGCCTCTATCCATGCCTCGGGGCTGGAACCATGAGTGCCCTTATTGCGCTTCTGCGCGGATGGGGAAAGGGGATCAGAGTTGTGCTTGACTCAGACGAGGCTGGAAAGAAGGAAAAACAGAGATATGCCCGTGAGTTCCTTCTCTCTGATAATGAAATATCTCTAATCAGCGACTTTGATCCAAACCTAGAGGAGGTAGAAGACCTCTTCACCGCTGACGACTTGAACAAAATGGGCCTAAACGCAACTAAAGGCAATGCTACGAAAAAGGGGATACTACTGGCCTTTCAAGAGGGGCTTTCCTCTGATGCTGATATTCTACTTTCAAAGAATACAATTGACCGAGCAAAGACGCTGCTTGCTCAGCTAGAAGCCTTCTCGAAATAACTTAAACCACCACCTCCACCCGTTCCTGTTCGCCCACCCCAAACACGCGCTTGTAGCGGGCAATCTCCGCTTCTGGCCCCATCGCCTTCTCTGGGTTATCGGACAGTTTGACGGTGGGTCTGCCATCGGCGCTGATGGCTTTGCAGACAAGGGAAAATGGGGCCAGCGCGTCATCCGCCACAAGACCGCGGAAATCATTGGTCAAGAGCGTGCCCCAACCAAAGGACACGCGCACGCGGCCTGAAAACTTGGCGTGCAATTCCTCGATTTTCTCAACGTCCAACCCATCTGAGAAGATCACCAATTTCTGCGTAGGGTCTTCGCCACGGGATTTCCACCATGCGATGGCGGCCTCCGCCCCTGCTTCTGGCATCCCTGAATCAATGCGGATACCCGTCCACCCCGCCAACCAATCGGGCGCGTTCTTGAGGAACCCCACCGTGCCATAGGTGTCAGGCAGGATGATGCGCAGGTTCCCGTCATGTTCCTCATGCCAATCGGCCAGAACATCATAGGGCGCGCGGGCCAGTTCCGCATCGTCTTTGGCCAAAGCCGCATAAACCATCGGCAATTCATGCGCATTCGTGCCGATGGCCTCAATGTCGCGCTTCATCGCGATGTGGCAATTCGAGGTGCCCGCGAATTTACCCCCCAAGCCCTCGATCATCGCCTGCACAGCCCAGTCTTGCCACAGATAGGAATGCCGCCGCCTTGTGCCGAAATCAGCGATGCGCAAACCCTCAATCGCGCGCATTCTTTCGATCTTTTCCCACAGTTTCGTCATCGCGCGGGCGTACAGCACCTGCAGCTCGAATTTGCCCATATCCTTCAGCACGGCGCGCCCACGCAGTTCCATCAAAACCGCAAGCGCAGGGATTTCCCACAGCATCACCTCGGGCCACGACCCTTCAAAGGTCAGCTCATATTGATCCCCCACGCGTTCGAGATGATAGGGCGGCAGTTGCAGCGCCTCGAACCATTCCATGAAATCGGGGCGGAACATCTGCCGCTTGCCATAAAATGTATTCCCGCGCAGCCATGTGCTTTCGCCACGGGTCAGGCGCAAGGTGCGGATGTGATCCAGCTGCTCGCGCAATTCGCCCTCGTCAATCAGATGCGCCAGCGGAATGCGCGTGGTGCGATTGATCAGCGAGAACGCGACTTGGGTGTTGGGTCGATTGCGAAACACCGACTGACACATCAGCAATTTGTAGAAATCCGTGTCGATCAGCGAGCGCACGATGGGGTCGATCCTCCAGCGATGGTTATGGACACGGGTGGCGATATCGACCATGGCTAGGCTCCAAGCAGGCGTGTTTCGCGCCGTTTAGAGCAAATGATAGGCCATAAAGGCAAGAGCGATGGAAATTTTCCTGCAAGGCACCCCAGGATTGGAGGATACCCTCGCCGAAGAGGCGCGCAGCCTGTCTTTCGCAGGCGTGCACCCCGTGGCGGGCGGCGTCATCTGCCAAGGTGATCTGTCAGAGGCAATGCGCGCCAATCTCTGGCTGCGCGGCGCGGGGCGCGTCTTGATCCGCATCGCAGAATTTCGCGCCATGCATCTGGCGCAATTAGACAAGCGCGCGCGCAAATTGGATTGGGGCGCCATTTTGCGAAACGATCGGCCATGGCGGGTCGAAGCCACAAGTCGCAAATCCAAAATTTACCACCAGCGTGCCGCCGCTGAACGGATCGAAGGCGCGATCAGCGCGGCCCTTGGCGGCACGCCCACCCCTGAGGCGCAGATAGTGATAAAACTGCGCATCGAAGATGATCTTTGCACACTCAGCCTCGATACCTCTGGCGAAAGCCTGCACAAACGCGGGGCCAAGGAATTCATCGGCAAAGCGCCGATGAAGGAAACACTGGCCGCCCTGTTTCTACGCGCCTGCGGCTATCATGGGCAGTTCCCTGTGGTTGATCCCATGTGCGGCTCGGGCACATTTCTGCTTGAGGCTGCCGAGATTGCCGCGCGTTTGCCCGCAGGACGCGGGCGCAGTTTTGCTTTTGAAGAGCTTGCAGGATTTAAAAATGCGGATTGGTCCGCGATGCGCCGCAATTTTTCGCCGCGCAAGGCCGAAGCCGTGCAGTTTTACGGGTTCGATCGGGACCAAGGGGCCATTACGGGCGCGCGCGCCAATGCCGAACGGGCAGGCGTTGCGGATTGGATCAGCTTTGCCTGCCAGCCCCTCAGTGCGCTTGAACCACCGACAAAGCAAAATGGTTTGGTCATTCTGAACCCGCCCTATGGCGCGCGGATTGGCAATCGCAAATTGCTGTTTGGGCTTTACGGCGCGATTGGCGCGGTGATGCAGGAGCGGTTTCACGGCTGGCAATTTGGTATGGTCACCGCGGATGAGGGATTGGCGAAATCCACTGGCCTCCCTTGGGCAGAGGTGAGCCGCCCCGTGGCCTTTGGCGGTTTAACGGTGAAACTCTATCAAGCCAATCTATAGTCGCCATTTAGGAAAAAGATGTTTCGCGGCAAAGGGCAGTGTGCCGCATCACCTAAGGGTTGAGTTGTGCAAGGCAAGGGCGTAAATCGCCGCCATGTATATCGTTGCTGCCCTTTATCACTTCACCCGATTTGACGCGCCCGAAGATTTGCGTGCGCCCCTGCTTGCGCTTTGCGAAGCGCAGGGGGTCAAAGGTTCACTCTTGCTCGCGCGCGAGGGGATCAACGGCACCATCGCAGGCAGCCGCGCAGGAATTGACGCCGTTTTGGCCCATATCCGCGCCCTTCCTGGTTGTGCCGCTTTTGAATGGAAAGAAAGCACCGCCACCGATATGCCCTTTGGCCGCCTCAAAGTGCGCCTGAAGCGCGAGATCGTCACGATGGGCGTGCCTGAAACAGATCCGCTCAAAATCGTGGGCACCTATGTTGCGCCGGAAGAATGGAATGAATTGATCTCGGCCCCCGATGTTGCCGTGATCGACACGCGCAATGATTACGAAGTGGCCATTGGCACATTCAAAGGCGCTGTCGACCCACAGACCGAAAGCTTCCGCCAGTTTCCACAATGGTGGGAGGAGAACAAACACCGCTTCCACAATAAGCGGATCGCCATGTTCTGCACAGGCGGCATTCGCTGCGAGAAATCCACCGCCTTCCTCAAAGATCAAGGCGTAGAGGAGGTGTATCACCTCAAAGGTGGCATCCTAAAATATCTTGAGGAAATGCCGCAGGAAAACAGCCTTTGGCAGGGCGAGTGTTTCGTCTTTGATGAACGCGTCTCTGTCGGTCACGGCCTCAAACAGGGGCCTTATGGCCTGTGCCGCGCCTGTCGCCGCCCAATTTCTGAGGAAGATCGCAAACATCCTCATTTCGAAGAAGGCGTCTCCTGCCATCAATGTATGGACGAGCACAGCGATGAAGATCGCGCGCGCTTCCGCGAACGTCAGCACCAGATTGCCTTGGCCAAGGCCCGCGGCGAAAGCCATTTGGCAGGCTAGTCTAGCTTTCCGTGAATTTTTTATGACAGGGCGGTTTGGGGCTTTGAGCGACTCTTTATTTCGATTATTCATGAAATATGGAAAATACACTCATCACACAGCTTTCAACCTTAGGTCACGCGCCACGGCTTGATATCTATCGGCTGCTCATGCGCCGCTATCCCGATTGGGTGGCTGCGGGCGAGATTGGCACAGCCCTTGGGGTCAAACCCTCAACCCTGTCTGCCTATCTCAATGCGCTGCATGGCACGGGGCTGATTGAACAAAACCGCAGCGGCACATCATTGCGCTATCGGGTGTCGATACCAGCCGCGCAAGATATGATGTCGATGCTTTTCGCGGATTGCTGTCGTGGACGGGTCGTCCTGCCCTCTCTTTGCCCCCCAGAATTGGAAAACACCATGACCAAAGATCGCTTCAATGTCCTGTTCCTATGCGTGGGGAACTCCGCGCGCTCCATAATGGCCGAGGCGCTGCTGCGCGAATTGGGCGGAGATCGCTTTAATGCCTATTCGGCAGGGATCAGCCCCTACAGTGACCTGAACCCGATGACCGTCTCGCTTCTGGCGGAGAAAGGGCATGACACAAGCACCTTATCCTCCAAACATATCAGCCTCTATCAGGCTGCGGATGCGCCGCACATGGATTTCGTTTTCACCGTCTGCGACATTGCCGCGAATGAGGAATGCCCCCCATGGGCAGGCCAACCCGTAAGCGGGCACTGGGGTCTGCCTGACCCTGTTAAGGCCACGGGCACGGAGGCCGAGCGGGCATTGGTGTTCCAAGCAACCTATGGCGCGTTACGCAATCGGATCGCGGCCTTCACAGCCCTTCCCATCGAAAGCCTTGAGCGCGCAGCGCTGCAAAAGGCGGTGGATGAAATTGCAGAATTGCCGCTGAAGGATTAAACACATGACCGTCTATGCTCTGAACGGATTGGGCCGCATCGGCAAATTGGCCTTGCGCCCTTTGATCGAAAGCGGCGCGGATATTGCTTGGATCAATGATGCCGTGGGTGATGCCGCGATGCACGCGCATCTGTTGGAATTTGATACGGTGCATGGGCGCTGGCCTGCCGCCTTTTCTGCGACGGATCATGCGGTTGTTATCAACGATCAAACCCTCCCCTTCATCGGCACAAAAGACCTCACGGCCTTACCGCTTGGCGGCGTGGATGTGGTGATCGACTGCACGGGGAAATTCAAAACCGAGGCTGATTTGGCCCCCTATTTCGCGGCAGGTGTGAAAAAGGTGGTCGTCTCCGCCCCCGTCAAAGACGGCCCAACGGCGAATATCGTTTTTGGTGTAAATCATGATATTTATGACCCTTCCACCCATCACATCGTGACTGCTGCAAGCTGCACCACAAATTGCCTTGCCCCCGTGGTGAAGGTGATGATGGAGGAGTTTGGGATCAAGCACGGTTCCATCACCACGATCCATGATGTGACCAACACCCAAACCATCGTGGACAGGCCCGCCAAGGATTTGCGCCGCGCGCGGTCTGCGCTGAACTCGCTGATCCCGACCACCACGGGCAGCGCCACGGCGATCACGCTGATCTATCCCGAACTAAAGGGCAAGCTGAACGGACACGCCGTGCGCGTGCCACTGCTCAATGCCTCGATCACCGATTGCGTGTTTGAACTGGCCCGCGAAACCACGGCGGAGGAGATCAACGCCGCTTTCGCCAAAGCCGCTGATGGCGCGTTGAAGGGCATTCTGGGCTTTGAAACGCGCCCTCTGGTGAGCGCGGATTATACCAATGATACCCGCTCCTCCATCGTGGATGGGCCATCAACCATGGTCATCAACGGCACGCAGGCCAAAATTTATGCATGGTATGACAATGAGATGGGCTATGCCCATCGCCTGATCGATGTGGCGCGTATGGTTGGCGCAAACCTATGACCACGCCCAAGCCATCCGCCCTGCCCGCCTATATAGCCGTAACGGCGTCCTATTGGGCCTTCATGCTCTCGGATGGTGCGCTGCGGATGTTGGTTCTTTTGGCCTTCCACGAACGCGGCTTTAGCCCCGTTCAACTGGCCTATCTGTTTTTGCTCTATGAGCTTGCAGGGGTGATCACCAATCTTTCTGCAGGTTGGCTGGCCGCACGCTTTGGCCTGACCCGCACGCTCTATGCAGGGCTGATCCTACAGGTGGGGGCGCTTTTGGCCCTGACCGCCCTTGATCCTGCGTGGTCTATCGGCGCATCTGTCCTTTACGTGATGGCCGTGCAAGGGGCTTCAGGCGTGGCCAAGGATTTGGCCAAGATGTCTTCCAAATCAGCGGTTAAGCTATTGGCCCCCGAAGGGGCGGGCTTGCTCAAATGGGTGTCTTGGCTCACAGGCAGCAAAAACGCAGTCAAAGGTCTGGGGTTCCTCTTGGGTGCGGCGCTGTTGGCGCTTTATGGCTATGACACTGCGCTGATTGGAATGGCCGCCGTTCTGGGTCTGATCCTGATCGCCGTTTTGCTGTTCATGCCCGAAGGCCTCCCGAAGGGAAAAAAATCGACCAAATTCTCATCCGTCATCTCTCGCGACATCAATATCAATCGCCTGTCCGTGGCCCGTGTGTTTTTATTCGGGGCGCGCGATGTGTGGTTCGTGGTGGGCATTCCCGTTTATTTCTATGCGGTGCTCTCGGATGGCAGCGATGAAAGCCGCCGCGCGGCCTTTTTCATGATCGGCACGTTTATGGCAATCTGGATCATTCTTTACGGCGCGGTTCAGGCCATGGCGCCGCAAATTCTAAAGGCTTCAGCCAATGATCTGCCGCGCTTGGCCCGCAATGCGCGGTTTTGGGCCTTGGCCCTGATCCCTATCCCCGCTGCGTTGGGGCTTACGGTCTGGGCCACGGCGACCCCTGCGCCTTGGCTGACCGCAACGGTGGTTTTGGGGCTATTGGCTTTTGGCGGAATATTCGCCGTCAATTCGGCCCTGCATTCCTATTTGATCCTCGCCTTTTCCAAATCTGAGCGCGTCAGCCAAGACGTTGGCTTTTATTACATGGCAAATGCCGCGGGCAGGCTGCTTGGCACGGGTCTTTCGGGGTTGGCCTATCAGGCAGGCGGCGTAGAGGCCTGTTTGATCACGGCCAGTGTTCTGCTGTCTCTGTCGGCTCTTGCCGCCAATCGGCTGGACCCACAACGCTCATGAGCGCGCGGCCAATCGCTCGCGATGCATTGTATATAGCCCTGTTGCCACGATCACGGCTGTGCCCGCCAAGGTCCAACTGTCTGGCAATTGCGCAAAGACGAGGTAGCCATACATCACGGACCACAGGATCATGGAGTAATGAACGGGTGCAAGAACCACCGCTTCGGCGATTTCAAGCGCACGGATCACCATCAATTCCGCTACCCCCGCCAAGGCGGCGATTGAAATCATTAGAACGATTGAGGTTGGATCACTGGGCCAAATCCAAACAAAGGGCAACGGCAGGCTGATCAAAGCACTGCCCACAAGCGCCGTATAAGCCACCGTGGTATATGTGTTGTCATAGGGCGCGATCATGCGTGAGAGCACCTGACGCAGCGCGAAGAGACTGGCAGCCAGCAACACCAGAAGCACCGCAGGATGGACGATCCCCAACCCAGGGCGGATGACAATCAACGTGCCGATAAAGCCGATGGAAATCGCGCCCCAACGGTGCCACCCTACCCGTTCGCGCAGGATCACAGCCCCTAAGACAGTCACGATCAGCGGCGCCACAAAGGTCACGGCCACCGCATCGGCCAAGGGTACAAAACTGACCCCTAGGATAAAACAGGTGGCCGAGATCACCGCAATTGCCCCCCTCACCACCTGCAAACGCGGCTTGGCGGTGCGCAGGATCACTGGCCCGCGCCACATCAACAAAACGACAACCCCAAACAACAGCCCCAATTGCCGCGTCCAAACGATCTGCACGGGATGGAAGCTATCGGTCAAAAATTTGGCCATCGTATCGACAGCCGCAAACAGAAAAAACCCCGCCGCCATCAGAGCCAACCCTTTCAGGTTGCTCGGGGTTTTGGGGGGTGCGGGTGGGGTGGGCGTGTTTTGCGGAAGGTCTGGGATGGTGGGCATGATTGGCACGAAAATTTGGTATACCATATCCATAGGCCGCAAATGCCGCGCTGTCGACTGGACAAATGGCTGACAAGTCGTGCAGCCGCCCTAATTTGCCCAATTATGATGAAACGGCCCGTTCAGCTTGTTTGGTTCAAACGCGATTTGCGTATCACCGATCACGCCTGCCTCGCTTCTGCGGCAGCGCGCGGGCCTGTTTTGCCCCTTTACATCATCGAGCCTGCTTTTTGGGCTGAACCAGATGCAAGCGCGCGGCATTGGATTTTCCTCCGTCAATCGCTGACAGAACTGCGCGACACCCTCGCAGGCTTGGGTCAGCCCCTCTTGGTCCGCCAAGGGGAGGCTGTCGCTGTTCTGGAGGCGCTGTCGCAAGAATGCTCCATTGGGGCACTTTGGTCACATCAAGAAACGGGGAATGATTGGACCTATGCCCGTGACAAACGGGTTTCAGCTTGGTGCAAATCCAAGGGTCTGCCTTGGCATCAGCCGCGTCAATTCGGAGTGATCCGAAAATTGACCTCGCGCGATGGATGGGCGGGGGAATGGGACAGACAGATGTCGCATCCCTGCCATGCAACCCCGCATCTGGAACCGATTTACGAGGCGCCTGATTTCAACTTGCCAAAGTCCGCCGATTTGGGCCTTGCGCCTGATGGAGGCACGCAAATTCAAAACGGCGGGGCGAACGCCGCGCATGAGATATTACACAGTTTCCTCTCCACGCGCGGCGCGCCTTATCGCGCGGCGATGTCCAGCCCGCTTGCAGGTGCACAGGCCTGCTCCCGCCTCTCTGCGCATCTGTCATTCGGCACAATCTCCCTGCGTGAGGTGGCACAAGCCGCCGCACAGCGTGCAGCGAACCTACCCAAAGGGCCGAGCCACAAAGACTGGCGCGGCGCACTGCGCGCCTTTCAATCCCGCCTCTATTGGCACTGTCATTTTATCCAAAAACTGGAAGACGAACCACGGATCGAATGGGCGAATATGCACCCATCCTATGATGGCTTGCGCGATGACCCGCAGGGACACCCTTGGTTTGAGGCTTGGACAGAGGGGCAAACGGGCCTGCCCTTCCTTGACGCCTGTATGCGATCCTTGCGCCACACAGGGTGGCTCAATTTCCGAATGCGTGCGATGGTCATGGCAGTGGCCAGTTATCATATGTGGTTCCATTGGCGCGAAACTGGGCTGCATCTGGCGCGGATGTTCACCGATTACGAGCCAGGCATTCATTGGTCACAGGTGCAAATGCAATCTGGCACAACAGGCATCAACACGATCCGCGTGTATAACCCCATCAAGCAAGGGTTGGATCAAGACCCCGAGGGGGTGTTCATCCGCCGTTGGGTGCCTGAACTTGAGGGCCTGTCAGGGGATGCCCTGCACCGCCCATGGTTACATCCAGACGCGCATGGAATTTTGGGACGCACGTATCCCGCACCGATCTTTGACCCCGCCGCACGCGCCAAATGGGCCAAAGATCAGATTTGGGCAAAGCGCCGCGCGCCAGATCACAAGGCGGGCGCGGCAGCGGTTCTCACCCGCCATGGCAGCCGCAAATCCCCCCGCAAGACAAAGCGGGCCGCCAAGCAGACAACCGCACAACTGTCCCTGTTTGATTAGCTTATTCTGCTGCCATCTGCGGTGCGGCGCTTTGCATCCAGTCATCAATGGCCGCGACCTGCGAGGGGTCGAGACGCAAGCCCAGTTTGCTGCGCCGCCAGACCACATCCTCGGCGGTTTGCGCGAATTCATGTTTCATGAGCCATTGGATCTCACACGCGGTCAATGTCGCGCCAAAATCGCGGCCCAGATCATCGGCTGTTTTGGCATCCCCCAAAAGCGTCCAAGCATCCCGCCCATAGGCGCGAATGAGGCGGGTGGCCCATTTGGGCATAAGAAACGGATAGTCCGCCGCCAGGCGCGCAATCAGCCGATCCACATCACCCACCGCAAAATCACCCCCAGGCAAGGCCACACCTGCCGTCCACGGCGCGTTGGCGTCCTTGGTGAAATCTGCAATCTTCGCAAGCGCAGATTCGGCCAAGCGGCGATAGGTTGTGATTTTTCCCCCAAAAATATTCAGCAAGGGCGCATCCCCCTCGCTCTCAAGGATGAGCGTATAATCGCGTGTGGCGGCAGATGCCGATTGCGCCCCATCATCATAGAGAGGCCGCAAACCAGAATAAGACCAAACGATATCCTCGGCGGTGACAGCCGTGCTGAAATATTTATTCACGAAGGCCAGCATATAATCCCGCTCTTCCGCGCTGCATTCGGGGCGGGTATCGGGATCATGGTGGTCTTGGTCAGTGGTGCCAATCAGCGTGAAGTCCTGCTCATAGGGAATGGCAAAACATATGCGCCCATCCTGACCTTGAAAGAAATAGCATTTCTCATGGTCATAAAGGCGCTTGGTCACAATATGGCTGCCCCGCACAAGGCGCACGCCACCTTTGCTGTTTTGGCCGATCTTTTGGCCAATCACATCGCTGACCCAAGGCCCTGCTGCATTGATCAAGATCCGCGCCTGATGGTGATGGGTTTGACCATCACGGGTCTGCGTGCTGATCTGCCAAATGCCATCCACGCGCGCAGCCGACACCACCTTATGACGGGGCAAGATCACCGCCCCGCGCGCCGCCGCATCACGAGCATTCAGCGCCACAAGGCGGCTGTCCTCCACCCAGCAATCAGAATATTCATAGGCCATGGAAAATTTATCCTGCAACGCCGCCCCCTCAGGCGTTGCACGCAAGTCCAGAACCGAGGTCGCAGGCAAGATTTTACGCCCGCCCAAATGGTCATACAGAAACAATCCAAGGCGAATGAGCCATCGCGGTCGCCGCCCCGCCACCCACGGCATCACCCGCGCCAAAAGCCGCGAAGCGGGGGTTTGGCTCTCGAAGCGCATCTCTTTGTGATAGGGCAACACAAAGCGCATTGGCCATGCAATATGGGGCATGGCCGATAGTAAAATCTCGCGCTCTATCAGTGCCTCACGCACCAAACGGAATTCAAAATATTCCAAATAGCGCAAACCGCCATGAAACAGTTTGGTCGAAGCAGAAGACGTGCCCGAGCCCAGATCATTCATTTCCGCCAAGCGCACCTTAAGCCCACGCCCCGCCGCATCACGGGCAATGCCACAGCCGTTGATTCCGCCGCCGATGATGAAAATGTCGTCAATTTCGCTGTTCATATGCTGCGCTTGTCCTTTCGGCACTCCTGAACCAACATGGCCCCTATGCCACAAGCGAACAAAAACGAAAACAGTTTTCTTCGATAATGTTCATTATTGGACAATTAGATAGAATTGACCGCTGAATTTCTTCATAATATGCTCAAATGTAGGCAGGGTCGCACGAAAAGGAAAATAAACGCATATGTCGCAAAGCTTTCGTTGGCCCGAGATTTTGGAGCACGCCAGACGTGAGGGCAAAGTGACCGTTGAAGGCCTTGCCGCGCATTTCGGTGTGACCACCCAAACTATACGCCGTGATCTGAGCGACTTGGCCGATGCAGGTAAGCTGGAACGTGTGCATGGGGGGGCGATCCTTCCGTCTGGCGTGGCCAATATCGGCTATGAAACCCGGCGCAGTCTCAACGCCGAAGCAAAGGCGCGTATTGCCGCGGCCTGTGCCGCAGAAATCCCAAATGATATTTCGCTTTTCCTCAACATCGGCACCACAACCGAGGCGGTCGCGCAAAACCTTCTGCATCACAAAAACCTGCTTGTGGTGACGAATAATATCAATGTGGCCACGATCCTTGCCGCCAATCCTGATTGCGAGATCATTCTTGCAGGGGGGCAGTTGCGCCGCGCCGATGGCGGGCTGGTCGGCAAGCTGACCTCAGATGCTGTTGCGCAGTTCAAATTCGATCTCGCGGTGATTGGTTGTTCTGCTATCGATGAGGAGGGAGACTTGCTCGATTTTGACATTCAGGAAGTTGGTGTCAGTCAAACCATCCTCTCGCAATCACGCCGCGTGTTTCTGGTCGCGGATCACTCCAAATTCATCCGCACCGCGCCTGCGAAAATCGCGCGCTTATCGCAAGTAGACGCGCTGTTCACCGACCAACCGCTTGCCCCAGACTTGGCCGCGCGCTGCCGCGACTGGGGGCTTGTGACCCACATCATTTCCTGCGACTGACGAGACACTCGCCCATGACCTATATTCTTGCCATCGACCAAGGCACCACCTCGACCCGCGCGATTGTGTATGATGCAAATTTCGCCGCATTGGCACAGGCGCAAGCCGAGTTCACCCAACATTATCCACGCTCTGGATGGGTGGAACATGATGCAATGGATCTGTGGACAACGACCCAAACCTGCATCGCAGGCGCGGTGCAGCAGGCGGGGCTTGCCGTGCGGGACATCGCGGCCATCGGCATCACAAACCAACGCGAAACCGTGGTGCTATGGGATCGCAAGACCGGCGCGCCCGTGCATAACGCCATCGTCTGGCAAGATCGGCGCACAGCGCAGACCTGTATGAAGCTGCGCGAGGCAGGCCATGAAGCCATGATCACTGCCAAAACGGGGCTTGTGCTTGATCCCTATTTTTCAGCCAGCAAATTGGCGTGGCTTCTGGATGAAATTCCAGGCCTGCGGGCGCGGGCCGAAGCGGGGGAATTGGCCTTTGGGACCGTTGACACATGGTTGATTTGGCAGCTCACTGGGGGGGCATCCCATGTCACCGATGTGACCAACGCCGCGCGCACCATGGTGTTCGACATTCACCGCCTCGACTGGTGCCAAGAGATCCTCGACCTCTTTGATATCCCCCGCGCGCTGTTGCCCGATGTGCTGGACTGTGACGGCAATTTCGGCACGACCACACAGGCGACCATTGGGGCAGAGATTCCCATTCGCGCCGTGGCAGGCGATCAGCAAGCAGCCACCATCGGCCAAGCCTGCTTTGCGCCAGGCATGGCCAAGGTCACCTATGGGACGGGCTGCTTTGCACTGATGAACACAGGGGCAAGCCCTGTCCCCTCCCAAAACAAACTGCTGACCACGATTGCCTATCGCATCGGCGGCCAAACGGCCTATGCACTGGAGGGCTCAATCTATATTGCCGGCGCGGTGGTGCAATGGCTGCGTGACGGTTTAGGGGTCATCGTCAACGCAGCGGACACCGAAGCCATGGCCATCGCGGCCGACCCAGGCCAAAACGTCACAATCGTGCCCGCCTTCACAGGGCTTGCCGCGCCTTATTGGAATTCCGATTGCCGCGGCGCGGTGTTTGGCCTGTCGCGCAACACCAGCCCCAATGAACTGGCCCGCGCAGCGCTGCAATCGGTCGGGCTTCAAACCCGTGATTTGATGGAAGCCATGCGCGCGGATATGGCCGCCGTGGACACGGGCCAAACCGTCTTGCGGGTGGACGGTGGCATGAGCGCCTCGGACTATACGCTGCAATATGTGGCCGATATCCTGAACGCACCCGTGGACCGCCCCACCCATGTTGAGACAACGGCGCGTGGGGTTGCATGGCTGGCAGGGTATCAAGCGGGGCTTTACCCCGACCAAGCAGGCTTCGCCAAAACTTGGGCCAAGGATCGGCAATTCCTGCCCAAGCTCGACCCAGAAAGACGCGAAGCCGATTATGCACGCTGGCAACGCGCCGTTGCGGCCACCATCGGGTTCGGAACCTAGCCTTGCTTGCAACGTGTATTGCAGAAAAATTGATTCTGCATTTTTTGTTGAATAGAGAGGCCGACTCGGATAGCCCTTAAGCGCGCAACCGTGGGAGGGCTTGTAAAATGTATGCCGATTTCGGGCTGTTTATTAACGGGGCGTGGGTCACATCCGCGGCCACGTGCGATGTGATCTCACCCGTCAGTGAAACGCCGCTCGGGGCCGCATATACCGCTTCGGTCAATGACACGCAGCGCGCCATTGATGCCGCCGATCATGCCCGCCTGCCACTGCTTGAGATGGGGGGCTTTGGTCGTGCAGATGCCCTGCACAAATGCGCTGATGCCATGCAGGCGCGCGCCGAAGAGGCCGCCCGAACCATTTCCTTGGAGACTGGGAAACCGATTGCGCAATCCCGCCGTGAATGGGTTTTGGCGGTGGATCAATTTCGTTGGTATGCGGAAGAGGCCCGCCGCATTTATGGTCGCATCATATCCTCGCGCGTGCCAGGTGGCCGCTTTGAGGTGACCAAGGAACCTGTGGGAATTGTCGCGGCGTTCACCGCGTGGAACTTCCCTGCCGCGCTTCCTGCGCGCAAGCTGGCCCCTGCCTTGGCGGCAGGCTGCCCCGTGATCCTGCGCCCCTCCTCCCAAACACCTGGGGTTGCGATGCTCATGGTGGATTGCTTGCGCGCAGGGGGATGGCCTGACGGGGCCATTGGCCTGCTTGTCGGGGCCACGGCGGACACATATGATCCCATTATGAAAGATGCACGGGTGCGCAAAGTATCCCTGACCGGTTCGACCCGTGTGGGGCAGCAAATGCTGCGGGACGCGGCGGATACGGTCAAGAAAGTGTCGATGGAATTAGGCGGCAACGCGCCCCTCATCATTTATGACGATGCGGAGCTTGCTGTGGCCTTGGATATGGTCGTGCCAACCAAATTCGCCAATGCGGGGCAAGTCTGCGTCACACCTGACCGTTTTTTCGTGCACGAAAGTCTGCACGATGAATTCGTGACCGAATTCGCGAAACGTGCGGATGCGTTGACGCTTGGCGATGGGATGGACGAGACAAGCGAGATGGGCCCCCTCATCAATGCCCGCCGCCTGTCTGAGATCACCCGTATCGTGGAGGAGGCCGTATGGGACGGCGCCACCTTGCACTGTGGCGGCACGCGGGACCGCGCGCATAACACAGGCTTTTTCTACCGCCCCACAGTTCTCAGCAACGTGACCGACAAGATGCGTGTTTTTGCTGACGAAAATTTCGGCCCCATTGCCGCCATCACCACATTTAGTGACGAGGATGAGGTTTTGGCCCGCGCCAATGCCTCCTCCATGGGACTATCGGCCTATGCGTTCACCCGTGATCCCGCACGGGCCAAGCGCACCGTGGCCGCGCTTCACGCGGGCATGGTCGGGATCAACAGCTTTGCCTTAGCGGCCAGCGAGGCCCCATTTGGCGGAACGAATTTCTCAGGGCTTGGACGCGAAGGGGGCCGCGAGGGGATCGAGGATTATCTCGACACGAAACTGGCACAGATCGTTTTCTAGAGGGCGCCAACAGGCCTGAGAAGCTCCGCCAAGGCGGGATTGGGAAAGCGCCGCGGACGGGTTACGGCAAAAAAACTCTCCGTGATCCCCTGCAAACGGGCCATTTCGACCAGACGGCCCGAAGCCAGCTCATCGCGCACAACAATGGGGGGAATAACGCCCACGCCTGCATCCTCGCGGACCAGCAGCCGCAACATGGCCATATCATCAGCCTCCGCGACAACGATCGGCACGATCCCAAGCCGTGCCGCCAGCGCATCAAACCCTGCGCGAATAGCGGTTTGCGGGCTGGGCAGGATTAAGGGCAATTCACCAATCATCGCCGATAAATCCCCCGTCTGCCCGGCAACCCGCGCGGGCGCGGCAATCAAACTGACGGGCTGCTCATCCATCGCATGAACAAGCCACGGATTGGTTGCGTCACGCAACGGGGCAAGATTGGTCAAAACGACATCAAGGGACAAATCCTCTAGTCCGCGCAGAAGATCGGTTTGCGTGCCCGATTGCACGCTCACCTCAACATCATCACGGATCAGCAAGGGCTTGAGGAACTGCATCTGGAAATTGCGCGACAGCGTTGCCAAAGCCCCCACCCGAAGGCGGCTGCGCGCACGCGATGCCTCGCTCAATGTGCCGATCAGATCGGAGGCGGTGCGAAAAATCGTATCGGCATGATCCAATGCGATGCGCCCCGCCTCGGTCAAGATCAAGCCGCGCCCGCGCCGCTCGAACAAATCATGGCCCAAGGCCGCCTCCAAAGCCCGCAGCTGGGTTGAGACCGCCGATTGCGAGATATTCAAGCGCGCCGCAGCCCCCGTCAGCGTGCCGTCTTGGGCAATGGCGTGAAACAGATGCAGGTGATGAAGGTTCAGTCTTTGCATCGCAGCCCCCTTTTTAAAATTCTATAAAACAGAACAAAAACTAAGAAAACATATATTTGATATAATCAACAAGATCGGTGACACCCCCCAAAGAAAATAAAGGGGAAGACCATGGACATTGTCGTTCACATCATAACAACCGTGGTGGAGCAGTTGCAGAAACCCACCTTGGCCTTTTTGATTGGCGGGATGGTTTTGGCCGCTGCTTCAAGCAAATTTGAGATGCCAGAACCGATCTATAAGCTGATCGTGATGCTGCTGTTGCTCAAAGTCGGCTTGTCGAGTGGGATAGCAATCGCGCAAGCCAACATCACCGAATTACTCGTGCCTGCATTCGCTGCAACCGTGGCAGGCGTGGCAATCGTCTTTTTGGGCCGCTTTGCTTTGCGCAAACTGCGCGGTGTGAGCGATATGGACGCGATGGCCACGGCAGGGCTTTTCGGTGCTGTCTCGGCCTCTACACTCGCAGCAGCCATGGCGATGCTTGAAGCCGAAGGGGTCGCCTATGAGGGCTATATCGGCGCGCTTTACCCGTTTATGGACGTTGCCGCCCTGATCACGGCCATTTTGGTGGCGCGGATGGCTGCGGCGCGCAAACAGACCGCGCTTGTCTCAGGCGGCACATTGGCGCTGGGCGGCGGATCAGGGCGCGCGCCCATCAGCTTTGGCGCAGGCGGGCAAGAGGCAGGATCACTGGCCAAATCCATTCTGATCGATACGCTGCGCAGCCCTGCCATTTCAGCCTTGCTGTTGGGGATTGCCATTGGCCTCTTTGCGAAACCTGATGCCGTGTATCAGGAATTCTATAAACCGCTGTTTCACGGGTTGTTGTCCTTGCTGATGCTGGTGATGGGGATGGAGGCATGGGCACGGCTTTCTGAATTGCGCAAAGTGGCCCATGCCTACCTCATCTACGGAATTTGTGCCCCGTTCCTGCATGGTGCAATTGGCCTTGGGCTTGGCCTTGTGGCGCATCACATCACAGGGTTTTCTGAAGGCGGCATGGTTCTTTTGGCGGTGATGGCCGCGTCAAGCTCTGACATTTCGGGCCCTCCCACATTGCGCGCTGCACTGCCCGAAGCAAACCCTTCGGCCTACATCGGCACATCCACAGGGATCGGCACGCCAATCGCGCTTTTGTCAATTCCGATTTGGATGGCTGCCGCCAATTACTTGGTTGGCTGACCAAATGGCAGGGCGTGGCCGTTTGGCACCGCCCGCTATTTTCGTAGGCGCACGATCAAAATCGGCACAAGCAGGCTGAGGATCAAGAGCCGCATTACGTGATGGGCGGCAACCAAGGCTGGCTCCAACCCCGTGGACACCGCCAAGGCCGCCATGATCTCAACCCCGCCAGGCGCAAAAGCCAAAAGCAACGCCGCAGGGGGCAGGCCAATCAACTCCGCCGCAATCATAGCGCCAATGGCCGCCACAGCGCAGGACACCAATGTGGCAATCGCCCCTGCCGTCAATGCCCCGAAAAGCCCCTTGCGATCCAATCCGCGAAAGCGCGTTCCAATCAGACACCCCATCACCATAAAGGCCGCAGCCGTCAACCCATGCGGCAAGGCACCAGGGGTGAGGTTTGCACCATGGCCAATGGCAGAGGCGGCCATGGCCCCTAACAACAGCGGTGCAGGGATACCAAACCGCTTGAACAACATCCCCAAACCTAAGGCCGCCGCAAACACCAACGCGGCGGGCACAAGGCCGATTGACCCATAATCCACCACATAGGCCGTGCCCGTCATCCCCCACAGCGAGATCAGCACAGGCACGCAAAGCGTAAGCAATAAAACCCGCGTTGCCTGCACCAAAGCCACGCGCGCCACATCAACCCCCATGGTCGTGGACAGGCTGAGAATATAGCTCAGGTGCCCAGGCGTGGCGGATAAAGTTGCGGTCAGGGCATCATACCCGAAGCCACGCATCAAAATCACGCGCAAGACCAAGATCAAGACAACCAAGGTCACCGCAAGCACGGCTAAGGAAATCGGCCATGTCAGCGCGGTTTCAATCACCTCAGGGGTCACCGTGCTGCCAATGGAGACACCGATCACCACAAAAACCACATCGCGCAGCGCAATGGGGATCAGACTTTTCATGCCCAGCAAAGTCGCCACCGAAACAGCAGCCGCGGGCCCCGTAAGCGTATAGGCTGGAAAACCAATGAGCCAAAAAAGACCCGCCCCAAGCGCGCCAATGGCGAGTGTGGGCAAAGTTTCGCGCAAGATACGGTGTTCCGTGACACGCACTGGATAAGCCTTTTGCAATACAAGACAGGTTCAGGCGCAGGGCATATCGCGCCTGATATCCGTGACCCTTAGCCTTGATCAATCTCCATCAGCAACACCCGCTTGGCGGAGCCGCGCGCGCCGCGCACGATAGGCGGGAACGAAGACCAAAGCCGCCGCGAGTATCAGCAGCGCCAAGGTCATCGGGCGCTCTAGAATAAAGCCGAAGCCACGGTAAAGCTGCATCGCACGGGCAAAATTATCTTCCATCATGGTGCCAAGAATGAACCCGATCAACAAAGGCGCAAGCGGGTAATCCGCAAAGCGTAAGATCGTAGCAACCACCCCAAACCCCACCAAAATCAAAAGTTCGGTCGCATTGTTTTGGCCGATGTAGCTGCCCATCATGGTGAAAAACAAAATGAACGGGATCAGATATGCGCGCGGGATTGTCAGAAGTTTCGCAATATATGGGATCAACGGCAGGTTTAGGATCAACAACACCAGATTGCCGATATACATCGAAATGATCACAGCCCAGAACACATCTGGCTCATCAGTCATCAGGCGCGGACCAGGCGTGACATTGAGCGCAATCAAAGCGCCGAGCAAAATCGCCGTGGTCCCCGATCCTGGAATACCCAAGGTCAGCAGCGGCACGAACGAGCCTGTGCAGGCCGCATTATTGGCAGATTCAGGCGCGGCCAACCCTTTGATCGAGCCTTTTCCAAATTCTGCTTGCTCCGCGCCCTTGGCAATATTGCGCTCCACCGCATAGCCCAAGAAAGACGCAATCGTGGCCCCCGCACCTGGCAGAACGCCGATGAAAAAGCCCTGCAAGGATTGCCGCCCAATCACAGGGGCGATTTTGCGGGCCTCATCCTTGGTGATGTGCAAATCCTTGATCGCTGAACCAGCGCCGCTTTGTGCGCCGCGCGCAGGGTTCAACACCAAGAACAGCGCCTCGGGCAGCGCGAACATGGCCATGGCAAGGGTGATGAAGGAGAAGCCCGATTGCAGCTCCATCAAGCCAAAGGTAAAGCGGGGCATATTCGACAAAGCCCCCTCGCCCACCGTGCCCATAATCAAGCCAAGGATGGTCATCATCAACGCCTTGGCCACCTGCCCTGTTCCCGCAAAAGCCGCGATGGCAGAAAGCCCGACCACCATAAGCGCGAAATATTCTGCGGAATGGAACAAAAGCGCGACCGAGGACAGCGCGGGCGCAAAAATCATCAACAAGATTGCGCCAATCGTGCCCCCTGCAAATGAAGCAATCGCGGCGATGGTCAGGGCCTTGCCCGCCTGTCCCCTCTGCGCCATTGGGTAGCCGTCAAATGAAGTCGCGACCGTCCCCGCAACCCCCGGCGCATTGAGCAAGATTGAGGATGTCGATCCCCCGAAAATCGCGCCGTAATAGACCCCAGAAAGCAAGATCAACGCAGCGGTCGGATCACCCAACCCAATCGCAACAGGGATCATGATGGCAATGATCGACATCGGCCCAAGACCGGGCAACATCCCAATCACCGTGCCAATCACGCAGCCCAAGACAACCATCACAAGGTTGAAGGGCGTGACAGCCGCTGCAAGTCCAAGAAGCAAACCTTCAAGCATAATGCACCCCCTTCAAATCAGAAACGCAGGCCAAGGGCGCAGGAAAATCCCCAGAACCTCTTGCACGAGATACCAGATGGACCCTGCCGCCACCGCAGCCACGGGGATCAGAATATGAAGTTTCCGTTCTCCCAAAATGAACCCGCCAAGCGCGAGGAACAAAACGGTTGCGCCCAAAAATCCGATGGGCCGCAGTGCCAATGCATAAGCCACCATCAACACCAAAAGAGCCAAAGCCTGCCCCAAATTATAGTCGCCCAAACGGCGGTGATCTATGGCATCCGCAGCGCTCGAAGTATCGGGCGCGTCCGTTTTGGCCTTTGGCGAGAGCAACACCACCAAGCCTACGATCACGCCAAGCACCGATAAAATTTTCGGGAATGTCGATGGCCAAATCGGATTGCGCTGCAAAATCGCAGGCAAAAGGTGATCCATCGTGAAGAACGCCGCATAGCCATAGACGCAGCACAGCGCGACAAACACCAATGCAATCCAGCGGTCCAAAGCCATGCTTGCCTCCCTTGTCTTGGGCAAATTTAGTTACAAAATCTGGGCCATGGGCCGCCCATGAAAGGACCGCCCATGGCGAGTGCACATTAGGGCAATCGGATTACAAGAAACCCAATTCGCGCATCAGATCGCCGATCTGCTTTTCTTGCGCC
Organism: Rhodobacteraceae bacterium XHP0102; assembly: GCA_025751475.1. GTDB lineage: Bacteria > Pseudomonadota > Alphaproteobacteria > Rhodobacterales > Rhodobacteraceae > M30B80. The sequence continues at coordinate 26,158 of JAOWLD010000001.1, read as the reverse complement.
TCTAAGAAGGAAACGAAATCAGCGCCAGGGCGATAGATATTGACAAGGCCCATACGTGCGCGGACCTCTTCCCACTCTGGGGTTTCCATCATGGCTGCCAGCATGGCCTGATAGGCCTCTACCTTCTCTGGTGCCATGCCAGGCGCCGCAAAGAAGCCGCGCCAATTTACAAATTGGGCATCAATTCCCTGCTCGGCAAATGTTGGCGCTTCGGCATAGGCTGGCACACGATCAGGCGCGGTCACGCCCAAGATGCGAACCTCACCCTGTTCGGCCAAGGCGACCGCTTCGGAGAAACCAGTCGACAGCGCGTCAATCTCGCCCGAAAGCAGACCCGCCATCGCCTCGCCGCCCGCGTCATAACCGATATAGTTGAATGCGGTGGGGTCTTCACCCGCCGCCTGCATCACGATTGCAGCAACCAAATGATCCATCCCACCAGGGACCGAGCCACCACCGATGGCGAAATCCAAGGGTGCTTCACGATAGGATGCCAAGGCATCTTCCATCGTGGTCAATGGGCTATCGGCGGTCACAACCAGGGCCGCGTAATCGCCAACTGTGCCCGCAACCATCGTCAGATCGCGGAAGCTTTGAGAAATTTCACCCGTCAAAGCACGGATCACGATAGGCGTTGAGTTTACCATCAACGTGCCATCGCTGGAGGCGGCGTTCTCAATCAAATGCGCAATGGCCACGCCACCGCCGCCGCCCGACATATTTTCATATGTGGCATTGGCCACCAAACCAGAATTGACCAATGCCTCGCCCGTGCCACGCGCTGTGCCATCCCAACCACCGCCTGCACCGCCAGGGATGAGGAAATGGACCTGATCCATCATTTTATGGCCATCTGCCTGGGCCATACCTGACAAGGCCAATGTTGCTGTTGCAGCCGCGATTACGGCGCGGCGTGTCCACCCAAAGGTGTTCATGTGATAATCCTCCCATTTGACAGGCGATCCTCCACCGCCCATAGTCCAGTCCCACCACAGAAAGCTGACATGAGCCTGACACGAGTAGGCCAGAAGCAACGCGCCCTGTGGACGAAAAGAGCCACAAAGGGAGGGGGGTAACGCAGACCGATGCGTTATTTGCTTGTGGAGGACAATGAGGAATTGGCCGAGGCCGTGATCAAGCGCTTGGTGCTTGATGGCCATGCTGTGGATCATGCGCCCGATCTCGCCCATGCGCGGGATTGCCTATCTTCGGCAAGCTACGACCTTATTTTGTTGGATGTGATGCTACCTGACGGAGATGGCCGCGTTTTCCTCGCGCAAAGCCGCAGCTATATTGAAACACCAGTCATCATGCTCACCGCACGCAGCCAAGTGTCAGACCGCGTTGGGGCATTGGACCAAGGCGCAGATGATTACATCACAAAACCTTTTGATTTTTCGGAACTCGAAGCGCGCTGTCGCGCTGTGCTGCGCCGCCGTGGGGGCACTGCGCGCAACCAGATTTCTTTAGGCTCCACCCTATTTGATCCACTTGCGGGCACGCTTTCTCATGACACAACAACCATGGAATTGCGCAGTCGTGAGTTGCGGCTTTTGGAGGTATTCGTGCGTCACCAAGGGCAAATCCTATCCAAAGCGCAGCTGATGGATCGGCTGTTTTCCTATGATGCGGACATCACCGAAAACGCCATCGAGGTCTATGTCGGTCGCTTGCGCCGAAAGCTAGATGGCACTGATATCCACATCGAAACCGTGCGCGGTATCGGCTATCGGATGGAGGTGAAACCCGCATGACGGATGCACAGCACACCACGGGCTCTATCGGGCGGCGATTGACGCTATACTTGGCAATTGTCGCGGCCTTGTTGTCGCTCCTGTCTTGGGGCATCGTGACGGGTTTTGCACGGCAAGCGACAGAAAAGACCCAAGACAATGTTCTGGCTGCAGCAGCCACGGCCATTGCCGAAACCTTGCGCAGTGAGCAGGGGGAGGTTTGGCTCGAACTGCCCTATTCCGCCTTCTCGATGCTCGGCGCAATCAGCGAAGATCGGGTGTTTTATCGCATCACGGCAAATGGGGCCTTGCTGACAGGATACGAAGACTTGCCCGTTAGCAGTGACCCCAGCATCCGCGCGGGCGAAGTTGGCTTCACAACCAACGCCTATCGCGGCGAGGCCTTACGCATGGCGACCGTGTCACGGCGCATCTTGGCGGGCAATCGCCCCGTGCAGGTCATCGTCACCGTTGGTCAAACCCGCGAAGGCATCGCCACCATCGCGCGTGGCCTGTCTCGCCAAGCAGGTTTTCTGTCAATTGCCTTTTTCTTGATCGCGGTGGTGTTGTCATTTTTCGCGGCGCGCGCCTCTTTGCGCCCCTTGAACGAAATTGCAAAGGCGGTTTCGCGGCGCGGGCCATCTGATCTACGCCCCTTGCGGCGTTCAGCACCGCGCGAATTGGCCCCGTTGGTTGCGGCCTTGAATCGTTTCATGGATCGCTTGGGTCAGTCCATCCGCAGGTCCGAAGATTTCATTGTCGAGGCCGCCCATCGCGTGCGCACGCCCTTGGCCACCGTTCGGGTCCATGCCGATCTTGCCCTGCGCAATGCGCAAACGGAGGCAGAACGCGACCGCCTGCGCCAGATGATCCGTGCGATTGACGAAAGCTCCCGTTCCGCGGGGCAGCTTCTGGATCACGCCACGGTCGCCTTTCGAGCCGATGATTTGCTGAAAGATCAAATTTCTCTCAAAGAATTGGCAGAACGAACGGTGACCTCAATGGTGCCAACTGCCAGTATGAAAGACATTGAGATTGACCTTGAAGCGGAGGCGCTATGCGTGGAAGGTGACGCGGTCTTACTGGACAATGCGTTGCGCAATATCTTGGACAACGCGATCAAATATTCATCTGAGGATACCACCATCTTGATGCGTGTCACGGCGCAAAACAGCGAGGCACATATCACCATCATCGACCAAGGCGCAGGGCTTGGCGATGATCCCGCCGAAATGCTGACACAACGATTCAAACGTGGCAAGAATGCCGAAAATATTGTCGGCTCTGGCCTTGGCCTCACCATCGCGGCTGACGTGTTATCCGCCCATGGAGGGCGGCTGGAATTGCGCAATAAAGCAGAAGGGAGCGGCGTATGCGCCTCGCTTATTTTGCCCTTGGCCTGAGTCTGTCGTTAACACCCGCAGCGGGTTTTGAACCAGAAGACCACCTCTGGATCGAGGGCAGCGGTGATGAGGTGCTGCGCATTCTGTCGACCGCGGACCTCGATGTGTTTACCCCCTATCTGATGGCGTTCCATGCCGAAAACCCAAGCCTTGATCTTGATTACACGGTCGTGTCTTCAACCGATCTCTACAGTGAAATCCATGCGGGCGGCGTCTATGATGTGGTGATTTCCTCGGCTATGGATTTACAGTTTCAATTGGCCAATGACGGCTTGGCGCGGCGACATCGCTCGCCCATCACGCAAAACCTGCCTGATTGGGCGCAATGGCGCGAAGTGATTTTCGCTTTCACCACGGAGCCTGCCGTGGTCCTGATTTCAACAGAGCATTTTGACGGGCTGGAGATCCCGCAAACACGGCAAGAGTTGATCACCATCCTGCGCGACAATCCCGAACGGTTTACAGGTGCGATTGGCACATATGACGTGCGCGACAGCGGCCTTGGATATCTTTTTGCCACTCAAGAGGACCGCGCCACTGATGCCTATTGGCGCCTGTCTGAGGTCATGGGCCGGTTGCAGCCTGCCCTTTACTGCTGTTCTGGCCCGATGATTGAAGATGTCATGAGCGGCAAACTGGCTTTGGCCTATAATGTCTTGGGCAGCTATGCGGCCGAGCGCTTGGCCGACCAATCCGAGGGGCGGGTGCAAATACTGCGCATGACCGATTTTTCTAATGTGATTTTGCGCACCGCACTGATCCCCAATACGGCCCCGAACCCGACCGAGGCTGGCGCGTTCATCGATGCGCTTTTGACGATTGCGCTGCGCAATGGAGCGGAAGATTGGCCCCTGCCACCGTTGAATGCGGCGACAGTCCCCGCCACAGGCTCAGGCTTTGGACCGATCCGCCTTGGTCCTGCGCTGATGGTCTACCTTGACCCGCTCAATAGGCGGAATTTCTTGGCCGAATGGGAGAATGCCATTCTCCAACAATGATGCTTCAACAAAAGTTGCATCCTCTGATCAATCATGGCGAGATGATCAAATCATAACACGCCAATCAATCGAGCAGCTCATGAACGCCACAGAACACACCCCACTGCAAAAGCCCGAACTCAAACTGGGCCTGATTGGGGATAACATCGCACAGTCAAGCGCGCCCCGTCTGCATCAGATCGCAGGGGCGCTCAACGGCATATCTGTGCGCTATGATCTGCTCATTCCTGCCCTGCGAGAAGAAACCTTTTTAGAGGTTTTTGAGACCGCCCAAAATGAAGCTTACGCAGGGTTGAACATCACCCTGCCCTATAAAGAAAAAGTTGTCCCGTTGGTAGAACTGCAAGATCCGGTTTTGCGCGCCATGGGCGCGGTTAATACGGTATTGTTCACAGCTTATGGCGCTTTGGGACAGAACACCGATTACACTGGGTTCAAAGCCGCATATCGCGCCGCGCGCAACACCAAACCACCGCAGCAGGTTATGATCATCGGATCAGGCGGGGCGGGGCGGGCGATCGCCTTTGGTCTTGCCGATTTGGGCGCTGAAGCTTTATATCTGATCGACAAAGATGGCGACAAGGCCCAAGCTTTGGCCCGCGATTTGGCCCATGTTTTCCCAAAGCTAAACATCACCACGGGGCGCGAGGTCATAGAGCGCCCTGCCTCCGTCACAGGTCTGGTGAATGCCACGCCAATGGGCATGGTCGGTTATGGCGGCACGCCCATGGACCCCGCGTATATGGCGGGGGCCGAATGGGTGTTTGATGCGGTCTATACCCCGCTCGAAACCCCGTTTCTGCAAGCCGCCAAATCACATGGGATAGAGATCATTTCAGGATGGGAATTGTTCTTTTTCCAAGGCGTCCATGCTTGGGCGCATTTTTCGGGTTGCTCGGTGGACGAGGCTGAGTTGCGCGCGACACTCTTGCAGGGTTAGTTCAAAATCGGTTCAAAACCGATCAATGCACTGATCGGCGCATAATCATCCGTCAGAATCCTTGGTTGCTTTTGGGCAAGGATCTGCGCCACGAACCCCGCATCAAGCGGTTGAAACGAAATCGGGTCAGGGGCGCGGGTGTTGATTTGTGAAACAGGGCTTTGAGTGTCGCTGCACAGCAAGACAAAAATCCGCCGCTCTCCTGGGGTGGGCGCGCGCGCGGCGGTCCAGACCTCTACATTTGGAAACACGGATTGTAGCGTCACAATCATTGCGGCCAAAGCGTCCAATCGGTCGACATTATCGATCAAATTCATCGCAAAAACGCCGCCTTCGGTCAGGCGGCTTTGGACCAATTGAAAAAACTCCTGCGTGATCAAATGCGGGGGCACGGCGATATCATTGAACGCATCCCCGATGATGACATCATATTGCATCATGCTGTTGCGCAACGCGATACGCGCATCTTGGTGAAGCACCGTCATCTGATCAGGATCAAGCCAAAAATCATGCGCCGCCGCTTGGGTTACGGCGGGATCAATCTCGACCACCGTTATCCCCTCCATGCCCCGCGCGGCCCATGCTCGCGGAACCGTATAGGACCCGCCGCCAATATGCAGGGATGTGAAGTCAACCCGCCCCATCCGCATCCGCGGCAGGGCATCCAGCATCGCCCCATGCTCGGTCAGCATCAATTGCGGCTCGGCCTCGCCGCTGATGCCATGGGCAAGATGATCGAGAACCATCAAATGCACCCGCGCGCCCTCATCTTCGGACAGGGTCACCGTGCGGATGCAAAAATATTCGCTTTCCTCATCGCAAACGGGCGGTTGGCTGAGGGCGTGATACCCAATCCCCACCATCAAAGCACAGGCAGCGAGGCCTAAGCCAACATCGCGCGGCTTGATCTTTGCCAACCCAAAACACACCGCTGCCGCAAGCGCATAGATGCCCGCAATCACCATCAAGGTGGTCATCGACCCCAATCGCGGCACAAAGAAAAATCCTGCCAATAGAGTGCCAAGGATTGCACCGATGGCACCTGTTGCAAACATCACACCCAAGACCTGCTCGGATTTGGGATGCCCGCGCATGGCGACCACCGTCAAAACGGGGGCGGGGATGCCCGCAAAGAGAGAGGGCAGAAAAAACGCAACCATGCTCAAGGCTGTGATCGCCGCCAATGGATGGCTGAACGCCTCAATCAGGGGCGCCGCGAAACCGCGCAACATCAAGCTTGCCCCTGCGGTGGTTAGCGCCGCGGCAACCATTGTCCATGCCGTTACGCGCAAGGCACTGTCCCGCTCGCGTGCCGCAATGCGTCCACCCCACCAATGCCCCACCGAAAAGCCCGCCAAAACAACCGCGATAATCGCGGTCCATGTATAAAGGCTCATGCCCACATAGGGTGCAATCATCCGTCCCGCGACAATCTCCACCACGAGGCTTGAGGCGGAAATCGCCGCCTGCAAGATCACCATGATCCATAATTGCTTTTGCTGTCCCGTCACTGCCTGCGCCTCAAATTTTGACCTTATTTTCTATCATCTGCAAAAATCTACACCAGACGGGCCACTGCACAAGCCCAGATATGAACAAAGCGGCACAGGGGACTGTGCCGCTTTGTCAATCGATAGATGAAAATATGTCTCTACTTGCTGCGTTTCCCCGCCATACCACCCGAAACCTCTTCGGTGGCTTCAGCACTCAGTTCGTCAGGAAGAACAAGGTTGAGAACAATCGCGATCAAAGCTGCGGGAAGGATACCCGATGTGGCCAAGATTTTGATCGTGCTTGGCAAATATTGCAGTGCGTCTGGTTCAAGCTGGAGACCCAAACCCAAAGAGAGCGCGATCGCAAAAATCACCATATTGCGGCGGTTCCACCGCACATCCGACAACATGGATATACCCGCAGCCACAACCATGCCGAACATCACGATGACACCGCCCCCCAAGACTTCGATTGGGATGGAAGAAATCACCGCGCCCACTTTCGGCACCAAACCGCAGAGGATCAGGAAAATTGCGCCAATGGTGACAACACCACGGCTCATCACACCCGTCATCGCGATCAGGCCAACATTTTGGGAAAATGATGTGTTTGGCAGCGCGCCAAACAGACCGGAAACCGCCGTTCCCAAACCATCTGCAAATGTCGCGCCTTGGATTTCCTGATCGGTCGCCTCACGGTTCGCACCGCCTTTGGTGATCCCAGACACATCGCCCACCGTTTCGACTGCAGAGACAAATGACATGGCGCAGAAACCGATGATGGCCGCGATCGAAAATTCCAGTCCGAAATGGAGCGGATTTGGCAAGGCAAAACTGGAGGCGCGCGCCACATTGCCCAAGTTCACCTGCCCCAAGGCAAAGGCCACAACATAGCCCGCCAAAAGGCCAATCAACACGGCAGAAACAGACAGCATTCCCCGCGCAAAGAATTTCAATCCCAGCGTCACAAAGATCACTGTGCCCGCCATCACCCAATTCAGGCCCGACCCATATTCCGCCGTGCCAATCGCTGGGACCCCACCCGCAGCGTATTGAATGCCCACCTGAACCAGAGCCAAACCAATCATCGTGACAACAAGCCCTGTGACCAGAGGCGGCAACGCAAATCGCAATCGGCCAATGAAAAGACCCAAGACAGCATGGAACAAACCGCCCACCAAGACGCCACCCATCAAAACCGCAATCGCATCAACACCTTTACCTGCCACAAGTGGAATCATAATTGGGATAAAGGCAAAACTTGTGCCCTGCACAATCGGCAAACGCGCCCCAACGGGACCGAAGCCAATGGTCTGGAACAATGTCGCAATACCCGCAAAGAACATGGACATTTGAATCATATAAATCATTTGCGGAAAGTCGGGGCTGTTTGATCCAAACCCAAACCCAGCAGCGCCACATACGATAATGGCGGGGGTCACATTCGAGACGAACATCGCCAAAACGTGTTGAATTCCAAGCGGCACTGCCTGTGGCAGCGGCGGCATATAGTTGGGATCGCGCAGTTGATCTGGCGTTCCAATAGATGGTGTTGACATCTTCCTGTCCCTCCCTGTTCAATGCTTTGTCGCCTCCTCCTGCAACAAAGCCTGAACGATAAGTCGCGCTATGCGCCGCCGCGCCCTGATCGGCGGCGACAGACCTTTGCCTGTAAGCGCAAGGTCATCCCATAGGCTAAATCAGAAAGTGCGGAATTATTTTCAAAAAATACAAAAAGGTGTCACAACCCAAGGGGATGAAGCGCTTTATGCATTGAAATGAAATGGGAATATCGCTTCTGCAGCGTCACTCCCACAGCAGGCCCCGATCTGAAAGGCGGCGCTGCACGCGTCCAGGGTAGTCTGAACAGATGGCATCCACGCCAAAATCGATCATCCGATCTATGTCGGGAATGGTGTTGACGGTCCACACAACCACCCCCAAACCCATGGTTTGCGCATAGGCAACGTCCTCGGCGGTGATGTCCCGAAAATGTGGGCACCACAGCGCCCCGCCCGCCGCTTTGATATGAGCGGGGAGATCATCAGGGAGATTGAATTCGGGTTCGCTGGCAATGCTGAGAAAGGAGGTGGGGATATCAGGCGCTTGGGCCTTACATTCGGCCAAAATCTCCCAGTCGAAGCTGTGCAGCACAGTTTGCCCGACGACTTCATGGTCGCGAATAACCCGCAGAACCTGCGCCACAAAATGCGCGCGCATATCGATAAGCCTAGGGTCGGATTTCAATTCCAAAAGCAGGTGGGCTGCGTGATGACGGGGATGTTTAACCAATGCGCATAGCTCCGCCAATGCGGGGACCCGCAACCCCGCCACTTGTGCCTGATCGGGAAATGCCGCGCCATAGGCGGTGGTGCCATCTATTTTGCCCACCTCATAGCGGCCAAGATCCGCAAAGCTTAGGCTGCGAATGGGAAGCTCCTTGGAAATGAATTGGCCCGTCTGATCCCGAAAGGTCTGCTTGTGCAGCGTAGGGTTATGGGTGATCACGGGGATATCGTCAGCGGTCAGAACAACGTCAAATTCTAACAGCGGCACGCCAGAGGCGAGAGCGTATTCAAAGCCAAGCATGGTGTTTTCAGGAAACACCCCGCGCGCACCGCGGTGGCCAACAATACGGATCACGCCCGTGCGCTTTTTAAATGCGTCAATTTGATTTGGCATAATTCACATCCCACGCGCGCCATCGCGGATAGGTTAAAGACCGAAGATCACAGCACTGCAACAGCTATGCGTCTCTTTCCAACCACAGCTTCGCAAGCTATCGTGCCGATCGGTGTTAACCCGTGAGGCAAGCAATGCGGATCATCCTCCTTCTAACAGCTTGTATGCTTTTGACAGGCTGCGGCGTGCCATTTGTGCCTTTGATTTAAGGATAGACGAGGACCTGATACCATGAGCCCCGCACCCAAAACCCTGCTGCTGTTTGGCGACTCCAACACCCATGGCACTGTGCCACTGCGCGTTCTGGGCCAGTTCGAGCGTTACCCGATAAATCTGCGTTGGCCGCAGCGGTTGTCCGACACATTGGGCAGTGGGTGGCGCGTCATTGACGAGGGATTACCAGGCCGCACCACCGTGCATGATGACCCAGTCGAGGGGCCACACAAAAATGGCGCGCGGGTATTGCCTGCCATTTTAGAAAGTCATCGTCCGATTGATTGTGTGGTCATCATGTTGGGCACCAATGACCTGAAACCGCGCTTTGCGGTTGGACCCGTGGATATTGCCCAATCCGTGGCGAAATTGATCCAAGCGGTGCGCGCGACAAGCTGCGGCCCTGCGGGCGATGCGCCCGCCATCGTGGTGATTGCCCCACCCCCCATCGAAGAGCGTGGCGTGTTACATGAGATTTTCAAAGGCGGCCACGCAAAATCGGTCGACCTTGGCAAAGCTTTGGAGGCAATGGCCACGCGGGAAGGGGTGACCTTTGCCGATCTCGCTGGGCGAATTGCCGTCTCGCCTGTAGATGGCATCCACTATGAGGCCGATATGATGCCCATCATCGCACAAATCGTGGTAGAGGCGGTGATGCAGGCGATGGGAGATCAGAGTTAACACAGTGCCGTTCGGCCATTCTGGGCCAAAGTCCCCGCGCACTGGATCTTTCAATCGGTCAAATCTGACATGAAATGGGTAAAGCACAGTTAATGCGCCGTATCTCAGGTGTAACCCTAAATCAGTACGAAGATATGGGCCGCGCACGCGCCCTTCGGCACAGCGAAAATACACTGTGCATAGACCTCGGTTTCAGTGCGCGCCGTTTTGACCTGATGTTTTTTGATTTTGGTTGCGGGGGCAGGATTTGAACCTGCGGCCTTCAGGTTATGAGCCCATTATTTAACGATCTCAATAACTTAATAAATTCAGATACATAGACGGTAAGCCTTTGAATTCACAAATCTTCAGCCCTGAAACTCGCTGAAATTGGCCCACATCCACCGTGCCTCACACTCAAAAAATGACGTACGCTCGTTGACATGGTGTTGACATGGACAGCCCTAAACATGTCGATCAATGATTACCCACCTCCCAAATCTATGCCCGCCAACTATCAACAGCACGTTTACATCAAGATCATTCGAGCGCAGTGACGACCCCACTTTCCAGGAGCAAGTCTACTTCAGGGCGCCACATCTCAAAACTGCCATATGAATAAGCTTGAGCAATAAATTCAAAAGCCACCCTACGCGACACCATAAATTCTACGTTGTCCAGCATGTCGACCAAACCGACATCATAAATGAACTCAACATAGTCAAACTCGTCGTGCCATCCCCTATTCATCCGATGAGCAAGATAGTATGCCTGCTCTTCCTCTCTAAGCACGTAAGGGCGATGAAACCCGAGTGAAGCCTCAGGCGAGAGGCGTCTAATATCACCAGCCAAGAAGATTCTTGTGCAGGCGCTTAGGCAATCGCCAAATGCCCTCGTATGAAAACCAAAGTCTAAGATTGAATCTGCGATCTCATCTCCGGCAGGTCCATAACCACCCCGGCCCGAAACCACGATGGTGTCCACAGCGGGATTTTCCATAATTACCAGCTTGAACTCTTCAACATCCCTTTTGATAAGCCCAACCTCGTTCGGCGCATCACGATATGGAACACCCATATTAAATATTAATTCATTATCTTGGACGACCCATCTTTCCTGGGCGAAGCTCGGACAAACACCAACAGTGAGAGCGAGGGTGCATGCCACGGCCAAATTCGTGACGAACTCAGGATTCATTTTTAAATCCAATACTTAACTTTTCTTATGAGGCTGCTCGAGCGACACTGATGATAACTGACCTAAGTAGGTTAGGCTCGATGCGATACCATTCGTTTGAATCCCCAGTCACATTTCCGGCCACGCGCAGCTCTGAAATTTGTTCGGCGACCATTTTCTCCAAAGCAAAAGGCTTATCGGTTTCAAAGGCGAAGACATCCGTCACGCGGTAGCCAAACTTCTTGTGATAGGCGAGGCACCGTTGAAACATGTTCATCGTTGTTGCCCCTAACTTGCACTCGCCGGGTCTTGATGCCGATGTCATAATGTAAACCCTGCCAGGCTGTTCATTGTAGCGATGCGAAATCTCATGAGGTATACTAACAAAATACTCGCCACTCCTGACAGCTCGCTCTGCCTTTTCCGCCTGAGGTACACGAACCCCTTGAGATTTACGTTCAAGATCTTTCAACCGCGCTATAATGCTTAAGAGTTCCCTCTTGGTTTTATGGTTTTCCCATAACTCCCGCGAAGTCTTGTAAGCTTCTTCCTTGATCCTACTTTGCGGATCACGGCGCGACCTTTGATAGAAAGCTTTGCCGATATCAAAGAGATTAACTCTGCTCATTATTTGCCTCACTCTCTAAATATTGCTAAGAGCATTGCGGCTGCGCTCTAGGAGCGCTTCACAGAAAGCTAGACCAGCTTCAGCCGTCAAAGAAACCTTTTCAATGAGCTTTTGTGTTATCCGGTTCTCTGGCGCAGCTGTTAGGGCATTTTCCAAAAGCGATGCAGCGATGCTGCCCTCTTTCGCGGCACCGGCTTTCGGTTCGGCCTCTCGATGCACAGGCAAGAACATAATGTTTGACGACCCAAACATAAGCTTGGCAGAACCTGGAGATTCAAGCCAACCTTCAGGCCTAACTATCTGCAGATATTCCTCGAAATCATCCTCTTCTGCCCAGTTATCCGCTTCAAAGCCATCTTTCAGGAAAAGAAATCGCTCTGGCGTCGATCCATCAGGCACACAACTTTCAGCCACATAGCAATTAAAAGCATAGTCCTGACACCAAGCATCAAACGCGTATTCATCTTCATTATCGTAATCAAAATCTGGACCAAGCGAAACTTGGACTGGCAAGTTCAATCCCTCCGTTTCGTTAGCATACTTGCCAAAATCTCGCGCTATGTTCCCGAACACACTTAGAAAGTCACTCTGATAGTTTTCACACGAGACAAGGAAATCAGTATCGCCTTGAAAGTCACGGTCACGTGACGCCCGCCAAATCTGAAGCTGCAATTTGGCGCTTCCATCAGATCCCTTCTTCACCCCCAGCCCAACCTTGTGGATGAAACCAACAGTTACGGGGACAAGCTCGGCTTGATTTCTTCCAACCTCACCGTCAGCAAATTGATGGCCTTCAACGTCAAATCCTATGCTGTCCAACCATTGATTTCTTTCATTGGCACATCCTTCGAATTTCCCCCAATCCATAGGAAACAAGTCTACCTTATCATGGGGAATTTTAAGCGCATGCACCCTATAAGCGACCAGAAGATAGCCAATAGTTATTGTTGGCTGAGCCCAATCCATATCCGCATAGGTTCTTGAAGGTGTGAATTGACCATACTTAATGAAGTCTTTGTATGCGGGCTGGAGCAACTCCTGTGGGCATGCTGCAGAACTTCCATAGACGGAGGGTGGCAGCGGGTCTTCACTAACCTCCAAAGAAACAGGAGTTGCCTCAAGCGTCGCCCAAAGGTCTTTGATACGAGTTCTCTGTTTAATGGCCTCCGACACGCGAAGTCCATATTGCTCCATGATAGCCTCCAAAGACCGTTCCGCCTGCGTCTCTGGTTTGTATGAGGGCAGGAAACTAGTCCCTTGTAGCATGAGCCGTATAGCTTCTTTTTCACCCTGAGCCTGCAAGGTCTTGTCGTTGGAGCCGCTCCTTAACCTGCCCGAGGCTTTCGCCAACGACAAAAAGACACGCGGATCAGCATAGTATACTTGATCAACGCCTAAATCAGTCGCGGCTTCTTGTTCTGGAAACCGAAACAAACGTGTCCGTTTTGCCCAATGGGAGTCAAACATCCCTGCGGTTTTTGTGATTTTCTTGGCACCATCCAAAGGATCTTTTGGGTTAATGCTTGCAGCCAGTTTACCCATATTGATTGCCACAGTCCGTCGGTCTGCGAGATCTAGTTTTTTATCTGTGAATCTCCGGATTAATTCATCGATAGTTTCGCTTGTATGCTTTGCAAGCAAAAGCTCAGCCTTCGAATTAACCTGCTTCATCTCTACACCTTTAGCTTTTTCATTTATTGGGTTAGTCAGTGCCGATAAGCAGTGATCAAAGTACTACCGTCGACGATCAGAGAGACATTCTTGCAGCGTTCAGCCTCTTTCGGTGCCAGCATTCCCTCCTTGACTAAGCGTCGTAATTCTCTCCCTGAGATCGACAGTCGGCGACAGCTACCACCGACGTGAAGCTCTAGATCAGCAAAGTCGTAGACCACATTGAGGTGGCTCTCACGAAGCCCACGCTGCTGGCTTCTCAACTGTGCATGAGATGTAAAACGGATCCCGCATGAAGGTTGTGTCGCGTCTGACTGCATGTCTTTTTCTCCCTACTCTGAAGACACCATCGCCCAACACAGGAGTTCTGTCATTTCCAATTTGGAAAAATATTTGGCAAATTTTCTGGCTAACCCTGGATATTTATTTGTGTATTTTTGGCAACATTTTAGTCAATTTTCTGGACAGCCTGCCAGATAGTCTGCTGGTGGCCTTATGGAAGCACTCGGTTTCGCTCAGCGCCACACCCCTTCACCATCTCACGCAACGCCGCCGGCTCAAGCACCTCGACCTCCCTACCCCATTTCGCCAGATGCCATGCCATCTCCACCAGCCCGCTAGCCTCGAAGCTGACCAGCAAGCCGCCATCCTCCAAGTCGGACATTTCCTGCTTGGGATGAAACTCAAACTCCCGCGCCGTCGGCGCAGCGGCTGGGCTGAACCGCCATACGACCCGCGTGAACTCCTCGTCCGAGTGAAACGACCCGAACGATCGGGCGGCATAGGCCTCAAGATCGAAGTCCTTGTCCTTCTCGAACCAGTCATTGGTGATCTCAGCCATTTCGATCCGATCCATGCGGAAGCGGCGCAGGCTGGTATCCTTGGCCCTATCACGAGCAATCAGATAGTGTCGCGTGCCGAGCAGGATCCCATAGGGCTCGATCACACGCTTGCGCGGTTTGGCATCCTGCGCCCCTTTGTATCGGATGATGAGCCGGAACGGCCCTCTGAGGGCAGTCGAAACGATGTTCAGCACAGCCGGAGAGGTTTTGACCTTCGGGCCTGGGCGGCAGGCATAGCCTTTGGCTTCGAGGATCGCCTCAGCATCCACCTCCATGCTCCGGGCCTGCGCTGACGGCAAGGTTGCCACCAAGCGGTCCCGCAGGGACCGAAGCGCGTCCACTTCCATATGCGCGCCCTCCCGCTCAGCCCGCGTGATGCTGGCCTCGAGCGCGACGAGTTCCCGGCGGTAGAGCCCTTGCATGCCGAGCATGCTGGTGTCGCGCAGCTTCCACCGTCGGCGGCGCTGGCTGTCCGTCTGATGCGAGATACTTGGGAAGACATCTTTCAGGGCAGCGATCATGCGCTGGGCGGTCCGCTCATTCACGCTGAACGCTTCGGCGACCTCCTTTACAGTGATGCCGCCGTGCCGGCTGGCGGACATGCCTGCGAGTTTCAACAGGTCTTGTGCCTTTTGGAACGACATGGCGGGTATCTCCGACAGTTTTTGACGTAGTGCCTGGGTTATAACCTGAGAGAGGACGATTCGTCCTAAGGATGCCGATCGATTGAAGAATTTGGCAGTCGCCGCATGAGCATGAGTGCGGGGGTGCAGCTTCATGCGGCCTGCACCCCGGAGTTTCTGCCTCGCTGCCACTTGGGCGGCGTCAGCAACTTGCCAGGCCGCCCGCTGTCCTACCTCGACATCAGAACTGGAGCCCGCATGGCACTACCTCAAAGAGCATTCTTCACCCTGCATGAAACCGCATCGCGATGGGGCTGCACCATCGCCGACATTGGCGGCTGGGCCACGGAAGGCAAACTGGATATCGTCACAGGGATTTCTCTCGCGATCTGCGGCGACGAGAAGGTCTCCGGCAAGATCACCATCTCGCCAATGGATATGCTGCCCCTCTTTCGCCGCGCCGGGACCGGCCCCACGGTCATCAAGCTGCAACGGATCAAGCCCGAGCATTCCCAAGACTGGTGCTATGTTACCGAGCCCGCGGATGGGGTCGAGGTGTCCATCGCGGACCTTTTGATCACCGGTCAGGACGTACTGAGGTTCGAAGACGAATATGACCTTCTGCGCCGCATTGGCGGCGGCACCGGTGCGCTCTCGCCCTATGACTGGGAAGGCATGTATGTGGCGCTGCTGAAGCGCGTCCACGAACATGGCATTCCAGAGACCCAGGCCGAACTGATCGGTTATCTTCAGGACTGGTTCGCCGATGTGGCCGAGAACGGGGAGATCCCCGACGAGAGCACCATCCGCCGTCGTTTGCGCCCCTTCTGGCGCGCCATGCGCGGCGAGAAGTAAGCAGGCGCCGTTTTCAGGCCCGCTTGGCCTCTTTATCGGCATCCGCGTCATGCACAATCTTCGGCCGTGGCCGGAACATGCCGGCCACAGCGTCGACACCCGCGCGCAGGGGCGAGTCCATCAAATGCGCATAACGCAGGGTCGTCTGCATCTGGCTGTGGCCAAGAAGCTTCCCGATCATTTCCAGCGAAGCACCCCCGCTGACCAAGAGCGAGGCAAATGTGTGACGCAGATCATGGATGCGTACATCCGGCAGATCTGCCTCGCGCTGCACCTTCACCCAAAACCGGCGGATTTCCTTGACGGGCTGGCCCGGCACATCGCCAGGAAAGAGCCACGGATTGCCCTTGGGCACAACGAGCGCCCGCTGACGCACGATCGCCGCGACATCCGCAGAGATCGGCACCCGGTGGATCTTGCGCTGCTTCGTGGTCGCTGCAGGCTTTGACCAAATTCCGAGCTCCAGATTGAACTGCTCGAACTGCGCCTGGCGGACCTCTCCAACGCGCGCGCCTGTCAGCATACAGATGCGTATAATGCCGGCGGCGCGTTGATCCTCGGCCGCATCCAACACCTCGGCCAGCCGGCCGATTTCTTCATGGGAGAGGAAGCGCTCCCGCGCGGTCTCGACACGCTTTTTGAACCCAGCGGCAGGATTATCCGTGCGCCAGCCCCATTGGATGGCAAGGTTAAACATCTTGCGCAGCACTTCGCCAACGCGGTTGGCGCGCACGGGGGTTGGCTTGCGACCTTGCAGCTTGCGCGCACGATTGTTCGGCTTCGCCTTGGATGGTCGCGCCCTGCCCTCTGCAATCAGGTTCAAGAGCTTTGTCACATCGTGCGGCGTGATCTCGGTCACCAGCTTATTGCCCCAATGCGGTGCGACCAGCTTGGTCAGGAATGATTTGTGATCAGACGCGCTCAAAGGCGTCAGCGTTGAGGCATGCTCGATCAAATACCGCTCGATCATGTCGTTGAAACGAGGTGCCTCTCGCAGCGTGTCGCGCTCCTCCATGGGATCTGTGCCCTCGCAGATCAGGCGGCGCAGGTCGCGGGCGCGTTCCCTTGCTGCCGTGACGCTCCACTCAGGCCAGCGCCCGATCGCCATGCGGCGCTGCCGTCCGGCAAAGCGGTAATCCATAACAAAAGACCGCTCGCCCGAGGGCATCACGCGGATGGAAAGCCCTCGTATCTCGGTGTCGAAAACCTGGTAGGCCCGATCCTCTTCCGGGATCTGCTCGCGCACGGTTTTATCATTTAATCGCAATCGGTTGACCATGTTCATACCTCCTTCATGCGCATGACACAGGCGTAGATGCGCAGGCTTATCAAGCGAAGCATGAGGATTTGGGCGGCACATAGGCGGTGACCGGCGGTGATGCGGCAAAACTCTGCCGGTCGTTGAAAACATGGGAGAAATTACCAGCGAGCGTTCATCGCGCTGGGCGAATCTACCGGCCAGCGGAGTATGTTTCGCCGCCCAAAGCGTGCTCCTCAGGCCATTTCGCTCCCAGACCAAGCCCTGATTTTGTAAATTCCGTTTAAAATCAATGACCAGCAAGGGTCCGGACCCCTTGCCGGTTGGGCGAATACCTTTGAACGTCCGTCAAACCCGCTGAAACACGGCGAAATCTTGTAAATTGGCCAGTTTTGGGTCGCTGCCACTCTGCATCGGTCAATTCGCCGGCGCTATGCGGCGCCCTCGGCTGCGGCCGCCACTCAGCGTCAAACCCGCAAAAACTCAATGATATCAATGACCGGCAGCCATTTGGCGCATCACCGCCGGTCTCCGCCTTCCCGCCACCCTTTCCCGTCTGCGCTTCTGAAGCCCTGAACCCTGCCCGCGTCGGGCCAAACTCAGGAGAACCCAGATGCCAGACATTGGAACTGCCCCCCGATCCAATAGCCCTCAGCGCCTGATGAGCGGTTGGATCAGCCGCCTCGACCTCGCCCTTGAGCTCGGGGTCACCGTCGAAACCCTGCACCGTTGGGAAAAGATCCGCTTCGGCCCGCCCTGCGTACGCGCCGGCCGGAAGATCTATTACCGCCGAGATGCCGTGCAGGAATGGTTGTTGCTGCAGGAAGCCCCTGCGCCACGACGTGCGGGGTCACGCCGATGAGCCTACCCCTTCCCTTCCGCAAGCCCAGCGCCCGGGACCGTGTCCGCCAGGAGTGGATTGAAGAGCGCCGGCGCGAGGCGCGCATGGTGGTCGCCGATATGGTTCACCATTCCGACTACTTGGTGCGCCTCGCATGCAATGTGTTGGTCCAGCACGGCGAGACACCAGAAGAACGCGAGGACGCGCGCATCCTGCTTGTCGTGCTCGATGCCAAAACGCCCGGGCGGCTTCCTGCGCCAGATCAGGAGGGCCGCTCATGAAACGACGTGGAACTCCAGAAGCAGATCTGCAGCGCGCCGTCGTGACCGCGCTGCGCTTTGCCCTCCCCAAGGGCGCCATCATCCATCACTGTGCCAATGAGGTGACGGAGGCTGGCCCACGGGGCGCCAAGCGCCAGGCGATCCTCGTGGGGATGGGCGTCCATCCCGGCTTTGCCGACTTGATCATCCTCTGTGATGGCAAGGTCCTGTTCCTCGAGTTGAAATCCCTCAAAGGGCGGCTGAGCCGAGCGCAGGAGGAATTCCGAGACGCTGTGCTGGCGCAAGGCTTCGGTTGGGCGCCGGTACGATCGCTTGATGACGCGCTGGGCGCCTTGGCGGATCATGGGGTCACGACGCGCGTGGCCTCTCCAACGGGGAGGGTCGCGCCATGAGCCATGCCGCCACCAATTGGGCCATTCAGCAGCGGGGGTTAAAGCCCACGACCAAAATCGTACTTTGGCATCTCTGTGACCGGTTCAACCCAGACTTCGGCTGTTTTCCATCCCAAGAGCAGCTCGCCCATGATTGCGAGATCAGCCGATCAACGCTGAATGACCACCTGACGCTGCTCGAGAGCGCTGGGCTGATCCGCCGCGTACAGCGGCTGAATCCAGGCACCAAGCGACAGATGCCGACCCGCTACATCTTGGCCTTCGAGCCGGGCTTTACCCAAGATCGCGCGGTCCCGGGTCCGGAATCCGGACACGGCTTCCAAGCGACCCACACAGGCGAAGCTGAGGATTCGGAAATCACAGCCATTTCTGAGGATAAACCTGTGGATAACCCGCACCCGTGTCCGAAATCCTCACACGGAGCCTTGTCCGATTTTGCCCTCGACCCGTGTCCGGAAAATGCCGATTCCCGTGTCCGAAATCCGGACAGTAACCTTGTAAGAGAACCAGTAAGTAAACCAGTAAAGGAGGAGGAGGACGCGCGAGCGCGCGAAATCGTCGATGAAAAGTTTTTCGGATCGCTGCTGGCGGCACTGGGATTTGACCCTGACGGGCCTCTCCCCGGCTGGTGGCAGGGCTGGCCGCCCCGGGAACATGTTCGGCGCTGGCAAACGGACCTTTGCCTAACCGGCGCCGAGATCCTCGAGGCCGCAGAAGCGTCCCGCCAGGAACACCCCGAGCCGCCAGATGGGCCCAAGGGCCTGGATCGGGTGATGCAGCGCGCCGCCCAGCGCAAGGCGGATGCAAAATCACGTGGTCGGAGCAAGGCGCGAAAGTCCGCGAAGTCCGAAACGCGGCCAATCACCGACTTGCCCGCATTCTACGCCGAGATGGTCAACTCCGATCGCTACCTGCCCGTCAGCGCGATCTCCAACTCCATGCGCGATGCCATGCTGGCCCGGGGCCTCGTGACCGTCGAGCGCCTACGCGAACGAGGTATTCGATGAAACACGATCGCAAATTGCACACCACGTCACGGCAAGCCGGTCGGGGGAGACAGAAGCGGGTCATGTCCGTGCAGCAGGCGCTGGAATGGGCGTTTCGCGTTGAGCATGCCCAGTTGGAACTACCCGAGCCGCCCGACCCAGAGCGTGGCCAGGGATTTGGCTTCGGTCTCGAATACGTCCTCATGCAAAGGGCGGCGCTGGGCTGCAAAATCGACGGCGGCCAGTACAAGATGGGCACCTACACCCACGAAGACGCCGAAGTGATTGCGGCCACTGTAGCGGGAATGCCTGACAACCTCGGCGGAAAGCGGATGGCCATTCGCGTGGCAGAGCTCGCCCGCGCTGGGCTGACGCCAGACTGGATGCCAGGGGCTGTACCACGCTGTGTCCCCGTGGAAATGAAGCGCAATAGACACGGCGATCATGCAGCGACCGTGGTGGTGGGCACTGAGCGAGTGCTGTCGCGCGGGAAGTGGCGGACGGTGGAAGTGCGTGCCTGTCCGGTGATGTTTCGACCGGATGCGAAGCAGATTGAGGCGGCGCGGCGAGCTTATGAAGACTGGTGGCAAGCGCTGGGTTGGGTCCGAGATGTGCTCATCGCAGGTAAAATATTGCGAATACTTGAACTGACTTCAGCGCGACCATCCGCGCTACCTTGGGAGCAACGGACCGAATCAAAATCTTGATCAACTTTCACGAAGTGACCAGCTTCCCACACCTACATCGAACTTGCAGAACGTTCTCCACTGAAAATCGACTTTTCAAGTTACAGCTGGAGCTGGGTCAGGCTGTTGACGCTTGCCTCGTTAGGCGTGGTCCAGCATAGTAGTATCGTAACAATACAACGTGGCATTGGAGTAAGAACGCATGTCCGAGCGCATTGGAAATAAAACCACAATTGCAATGCCGACGCTTCGCCGTCCTGCTCTTGAATGCGAACTACCTCTGCCCAGAGGAGATCATCAAACTGAAAAAGAGGATGCACGCCCTCAAAAGGTGCAAAGCTCCAACCAGAAGAACAAGAGCTCAAAACTTGTTGTACTTACGCCTCTGTCGCTCCTGGCGCTGGCCGCGTGTCGCAGCGGAGGGACTGATGCTGGTGATGGAGCTGACGACGGCCTAAATTCACTTTTGGGTCGGGTTGTTAAAGGCCCATTAGAGAACGCGTTTGTTTTCGCTGATATAAATAGCAATGGGTCTTTTGATCTTGGCGAACCATCCTCCACAACCGACTCAGACGGTCGATTCACTTTGGAGGGAGCTGGGGCAGCGACCATAATCGCGACAACATCTGCTAACACAATCGACCAATCATCTGGAGTTGCTCTCGACGGCCTAACTCTGACTGCACCAGCTGGTGCGACGGTTGTTACGCCAGTCACGAGCATAATTGCGCAATCCGGTGGCGCTTTGACCCCCACGCAGGTTGCACAGATACTTGGGCTACCCGCAGGGGTCGATCCTCTTGAATACGATCCTTATGCGCAAGGCACAGACAATGCCGAGGCTGCTAGGGTAGAGGTGATAGCCCAGCAATTGGTCGCGACTGTAAGAAGTTTTGCGGCCGTTGCAGAAGGTACGGGTGTTACTGAGGATGAAGCCATGTCAGCAGCATTTTCTGCTGTTGTTCAGCTTGTCACAAGTAAAGGTGCCGATGGAGCAACTGAACTGGTTGATTTTACAAGCGCTGAGGATATCAGTGCAATTTCACAAGCAGTTGCTGGAAACCTTCTGGCGCTGGACGAACAGGGCGATCGAAATCTAAACACCGACCTTTTTGACGATCTGGCCGATGTTACGTCTTCCGCTCTCATTAATGTCAATGCCGTCATCGACACAACTGTCACACAAGTTGTCGAAACGGGCGGTTCTCTCTCCTCTGATGAAGTTAAAAATGCCCTGTCGACAACACAGGTTCTTCAGCAGCAGCTTGAGGAAGCATCGCAAGCTGAAGCTGAAGCTCCGGGCTCCGGAAGCCAGTCGGTAGTTTTTTCTGACGTCGAGAGGGTATCAGAGGCGGTTCAAAACGCTGCTCCAGTATCTATTTCATTGTCGAATACCGAGATCCTTGAGAATGCCGAAGATCTTTTTATAGGAAAATTGTCGGCAGTAGATGACGCAGATTTGCCCACAAGCGCCTTCTCAATAGTCAAGCATGGGACACATTGGCAGTATTTCGAGATCAGAAATGATGATGAGCTCTTTCTGAAGCAGGCGGCAGATTTTGAAACAACGCCAGAGTTTAATATCCTAGTTGATGTTACCGATGCTGGGGGCAAGACGCTACGCAAGTCGTTCACAATCACTGTGACGGACGTTAACGACGCTCCGGTCGGCGCAGTGACAATCACTGGAACAGCGACCCAGGGCGAGGTTTTGACTGCGGACACCTCCACACTGGCCGATGACGATGGCCTCGGCACGTTCAACTATCAGTGGAAGGCGAACGGGACGACGATCTCCGGTGCGACTGGCAGCACCTATACGCTGACGCAAGCCGAGGTGGGCAAAGTCATCACCATCGCCGTGAGCTACACCGATGGTGGCTCTACCGTTGAGACGGTCGAGAGCAGCGCAACCGGAACGGTGCAGAACGTGAACGACGCTCCGGTGGGTGCCGCTGACACCATGGCGGCGAGCGAGGACACGGCGGTGACCTATGCAGCCGCTGAGCTGCTGGGCAATGACACGGATGCCGACGGCAACACGCTGAGCATCAAGAGCGTTACTGCGATCACCGGCGGCACGGTGGTTCTGAACGACAACAACACGGTCACCTTCACGCCAACGGCGAACTTCAACGGCGCAGCCAGCTTCAGCTACATCGCGACCGATGGCACCGCCGATAGCGCGGCCACAACGGTCACCGTCAATGTCGCAGCGGTGAACGACGCGCCGGTGGGTGTCGCTGACACGCTGGCGGCAACCGAGGATACGGCAGTGACCTATGACGCCGTTGATCTTCTGGGCAATGACACCGATGCCGATGGCAACACGCTGAGCATCAAGAGTGTGACCGCGATCACCGGCGGCACGGCCGTTCTGAACCAGGACGGCACGGTTACCTTCACACCAATGGCGAACTTCAATGGCGCGGCAAGCTTCAGCTACATCGCAACCGATGGCACCGCAGACACGGCGGCCACCACAGTCACGGTGAACGTCGCGGCCGTGAATGACGCGCCTGTGGGTGTCGCTGACACGCTGGTGGCGACCGAGGACACGGCTGTAACCTATGACGCCGTTGATCTGCTGGGCAATGACACGGATGCCGATGGCAACACGCTGAGCATCAAGAGCGTGAACTCGATCACCGGCGGCACGGCCCTTCTGAACCAGGACGGCACGGTCACCTTAACGCCGACGGCCAACTTCAACGGCGCAGCCAGCTTCAGCTATATTGCAACCGATGGCACCGCAGACACGGAGGCCACGACGGTCACTGTGAATATCGCGGAAGTCAATGATGCGCCGGTAATCGTCTCTGTGGCCACGGGCAGTGTTGCAGAAAATGCTGCTTCCAGCACAGTGATCTATACTGCACAGGCCAGCGATGTGGATACTGGCACGACGCTAACCTACAGTCTGAGTGGCGCTGACGCATCGCTCCTAGATATTGATTCTAGCACGGGTGCGGTCACGCTCAAGGCGTCAGCCAACTTCGAAGTCAAGTCGAGCTATAGCTTCAACGTCATTGCGACAGATAACGGCACAGGTGGCCTGAGCGGCACCAAGGCTGTCAGCGTTAGCGTCACCGACGTCAACGAAGCGCCGAGCATCACCTCTGGGGCAACAGCCAGCTTTGCTGAGAATGGCACAGGCGCTGTCTACACGGCGACAGCTACTGATCCGGATGCTAGCACCACGCTGACCTACACGCTGGGTGGTACAGACGCCAACCTGTTTGACATCGACGCCAGCACGGGTGTGGTGACATTCAAAAGTGCACCAAACTTTGAGGCGCCTGCGGATGCGGGTGCCAACAACGTTTACAACATCACAGTGACGACCACGGACGATGGCACAGGCAGCCTTAGCGACACGAAAGCGGTGGCCATCACGGTGACCAACGTCAACGACGCACCGGTGGCTGTCGCTGACACCCTTACGGCAACTGAGGACACGGCGGTGACCTTTACCGCGGCTGATCTTCTTGGCAATGACTCGGATGCCGACGGGGACACGCTGAGCAGCAGGAGTGTGACCTCGGGCACCGGCGGGACGGCAGTTCTGAACCAGGACGGCACGATCACCTTCACGCCGACGGCGAACTTCAATGGCGCGGCCAGCTTCAGCTACATAGCGACGGACGGCACAGCCGATAGCGCGGACACAACGGTCACGGTGAACGTCGCAGCGGTGAATGACGCGCCGGTAGGAAATGTGACAATCTCTGGTACGCCGAAGGAGGGGCAGACCCTCATCGCGAACAACACGCTCGCCGACGCCGATGGCCTCGGCACGCTCGCCTACACCTGGAAAGCAGGTGGAGTTGCCATTGTGGGTGCGACAGCGAGTACATACACGCTGACCCAGGCTGAGGTCGGCAAAGCGATCACTGTCGAGATAAGTTACACCGATCGTGAGGGCACGCTGGAAACCATCGCAAGCACTGCGACCGTAACGGTGGCCAACGTCAACGACATTCCAACAGGCGAAGTTACAATCACCGGGACAGCCTCTGAAGGCGACGTTCTGACCGCCAACACTTCCGCTCTTGTGGATGCCGATGGTCTCGGCACGCTCAGCTATCAGTGGAAGGCAAATGGCTCTGACATCGCCGGTGCGACTGACAGCACCTACACTCTGACGCAAGATGAGGTTGGTAAGGTCATCACCGTGGCTGTCAGCTATATCGATGATGAAGGAACTTCGGAAAGTGTAATTAGTCAGGAAACATCAATAGTTGGGGCCCAAAATCAGCCGCCAATTGGCGATGTGCTAATAAATTCACGTTTCTGGCCATTCGAATTAAACCCAATTCAAGGCGATACTCTTGAAATCGATACTTCCCCCATAAGCGACCCGGATGGGCTTGGGCCTTTTAGTTATCAATGGATAGCAGGTGGGGTGGCGCTGGAAGGAGCCACGGCAAGTACGCTTCTTCTAACACAAGAGCATGTTGGAAAAAGTATAACAGCGATAGTTAGTTATACAGACCAAAAAGGCAAATTAGAAATTATTTCCGGGCAAGGAGCAGTAGCAACGACTGCCCCTGTTCAAAATATCAACGACGCCCCAACCGGGAATGTCACCATCACGGGCGATGCAACCGAGGACGAGGTCCTCACAGTGGACACCTCGGCTCTTTTGGATCCGGATGGTTTTGGTGAGTTCAGCTATCAGTGGAAAGCGGACGGGAACGATATCGCAGGCGCAACCGAACGGACCTTCACGCTGACGCAAGACGAGGTTGGCAAGGTTATCACGGTCGCCGTCAGCTATACCGATGGCGGTGGCGCCGAAGAAAAAGTCTTGAGCGCTGCAACTTCTGCTGTTGAAAGCGTGAACGCGGCAGACACTACAGCGCCGTTCCTTCTTATCGGAGATGGCGGTGATTCAGGATGGCCCGCTGTAATCGATCCCTCATGGACCTTTAACTATGAGGACGACTATGTCGGCCTTGATGCGATAGACGAGATAACCGCTGCGTTTTCAGATCCAAACTCAGTGCTTTCCCAAGGCTATACTGATGATCCGACAGCGACCATCACGATCGAATTGCGTGCACTCGATGCTGGATCATCCTTTACGACGCGCACATACCAAATCACCCCCGAACAAGTTTCTGGCGTTCTCGCACCGAAACTTACGGACGACTCCCCGCTCTATGCCTACAGCCTGACAGTTGGCCAGAGCGGGTTGACTGCCAACGACTTAGTCAGCGGTGAATATCTGGAGACGGTGACTGCCACTGACGCTGCAGGCAACACCAACAGCATATCATATAAAATTATTTTTGACTTTGAAGCACCAGACGCACCGTCGTTCAACACCTTCATGGGGGATGATGTTCTCACGGTAGATGAGCTGTCCAGCCTGGTATTTTCTGGCCAAGCTGAAGCCGGTTCGGCAGTTTCTTTACAAATTGAAGACGATCCTTACGGACCAGTCACTGTAGTAGCATCAGAAAGTGGTACTTGGTCAGTTACCGGGGCCCAGCTTCAATTGACGCAAGTTTCAGACTTCCCGCCTGACGGGACATACAAAATCCTGGCCACCGCAACAGATAAAGCTGGGAACCAGTCTGAAATTGCCCAGAAAACAATAACAATAGATTTGGCGACTTCTAACGTCTCCGGCACCGCCACGATCGTCGGCACGGTGCGTCAAGGCGAGGTCCTCACAGTGGACACCTCGGCTCTTTTGGATCCGGATGGTTTTGGTGAGTTCAGCTATCAGTGGAAAGCGGACGGGAACGATATCGCAGGCGCAACCGAACGGACCTTCACGCTGACGCAA